>NZ_JBBOWY010000001.1:0-1735000 GCF_038007325.1 Paenibacillus sp. FSL P4-0127
GCGAAAGCTGACACCGGGACGGATTACGCCCATACTGATCGCTGTTCACCTTCACGTCTCCGGAGAGCAGCTCCCGGGCATCGAACTCTCCCACGGCATGGCGTATTTTGTGCAGCATCGACCAGGCGGTCTTGTAGGCGACCCGGATCACCTGGCGCAGCCGCAGCGCCGAGATCCCATCAGGGAGTAGGAACAACTCCAGCGCCTGGAACCACTTCACCAGGGGGAGATGCGTTCCTTCAAAAATCGTGCCGACCAAAGGCGATGTTTGATGCTTGCACTTTCCGCACTCGAATAAGGGGATATGCCGGGAGGTCAGGCGGCTGCACCGGGTGTAAGTGCAGCGCGGGCAGACGAAGCCGTTTGGCCACTTCATCGCGATCAGCGCCTCCATGCAGTCCTGCTCGCTGTTAAAACGGCTGCTGAATGATTGAAGTTCCGTTCCCGCATTGATCTCCATGTTTACTCGCCCCCGAATCAATAATTTACGAACATAAGTTCCATTTATTTCATTATAACAAACATGTGTTCCCTTATCAAGCCGAAAATCTCACCTGAAACGCCTCATTTTTTCCTCATCTTTTTTGTTTTTTCTTCTCTCTTTTTTGGAACCTTTGCTCTAGCCCTCTCCCCCCCTGCTCCCTGCTCCTGAACGAAAGGAATAATCGTGCAAAGGCAAGCAACAGGCAGGGCCACCAAGATCACGAGCCCTTTAGACAACCCCCTCACCTAGCATCGATGTGACACTGCTCGAAACGGCCACGGTGCAAAAGGCAAATACACTGGCCCCACCGGATCGTGACGCTGCTACATCGTTGACGCTTCCTCAACGAAGCAGCCTAGAAAGCCGGGAGGACACTGTCCGCCTTTGATTCGGCGTCAACTCCGGCAATGGATTACTGCTTTACCCAGCTACATCAAGGCTTGTCTGCCGATGTTTTGCTGCGAATTTTGAAGTTATAAATTTTCAAAAAAAACCGGTCCTTTGAGGACCGGTTCTTCTCTCCGTCACTTTCGGCAGCTGTTTTATCCCGCTTGTTTGACGATATACTCCAAATCGCCCAGCATCAGCTTGGCAAAGCTGGAGTTGATGCCTTTTCCGCCTTGCGCGTTGATCGTCTGCTTCAATACATTGATTTTTCGCTTGCGCTCACGGTCTGTTTTCGCCTTTTGCAGGGAGCTGATCTTGGCGTCCAGGCTTTGGGCGATTCCCTTCTTCACGTAGCCTGCCGCTTCTCCGGCATCAACCAGCTCGTCCAGATGGGCGATGTCGATCGTAACCGTAAAGTCGAATTGCCCCGCAGAATGGAGCCCGGCCGCATCCGTCGCGCTGACGACCAGTTTATGTTTGCCCGCCGCCAAAGAAAGCGGCGTAATTTCGTGCAAACTGGCGATTTGGCGGCCGTCCAATTGATACACCGTATTTTTCACACCGCTGACGGCGTCCTCGACGTCAACTTGAATCGGAAGCTCGGTTTCGATTTGCAAAAACTGCCGTTCCCCGGAAAAATGAATCACCGGCGATCCGTGGTCGATATTAATGTATAGCGTTTTTGCCGTTTCGCTATTCCCGGCCCGATCCCACGACCGGTATTCGATCACGTATTTGCCGTCCTCGGTCAGCAGAATCGGTGAGGCATAGGCGAGCCACTCCCCGCCGTTGATCCGGTATTCGGTCCGTTCCAAACCGCTCCCGCCTTCGTCCTGTGCCGATAAGTAGACCGTAACGTCCTCCGGATTGTACAGCTCCTGCCCCGCGGCACCCGAAGCGTTCGCCTGGGTCACCGGAGCCAGCGTATCTTCTTCCGCACCGCTAAGCACAACGTGATCCAGAGAGAGCGGCTTCAGCTGGTACGTCCCGCGAAAAACCGAAGCGACGCCGGTGATGTCCACCTTGGAACCCGCCGGGAAAAGCGCGCTGAATGCCGCCATGTCCACGCCGGTTCGGCCATCGAAACGGACGCGCGTCGCAGCGCCGCCGCCTTTGACGGCGTTAAATTCAAACGAACCGGCCGGAGAAGCCGCGGCCATGTCTTGAACCGCCACATCGGTTAACGTGATGAACTGTCCCTGATTGCCGTCCGTGACCGCCTCCTGCTCGATCGGCTGCGGAAGCGGAGCGGTCCCTTTCTTTTCGATCGTGAGCGGATTTTCCAGCTCAACCTCCCCGTTGTACAAGGTCCGGGTGGCGCTGATGCGAATCAGATCGCCCGCATGGTAGCCGGAGGCCGTTTGGAACACGTAAACGCCGGCCGTATCGTCCTGGAGGTAAAACCCTTGTCCGCCAAACAGCCCCGGCTCGGACGTAATCACGCCCTCCACGGTAACGACCGTGCCGTCGGCCGCCGAACGGGCCGCGGCGATCGTGGCCAATTCCGGCACCTGCGGATGGTCGCCCGGCAGCGGCTCGGCAGCGACGTCGGCGATCGCCACCGTCTTCGTCAGCGCGTTGCCGCTCCCCTGCTTGAGCCGCAGGTTGGCGCTCGCGGCCGTCACGCCCGGCTTGAGCTGGACGGCCAAGTCCTTTGCCGCGTGCCCCCGGGCATCCCCCGTCAGTGAAAACGCCGGGCTGTAATTGTAGTCGGACCAGGTGCCGTCAGCGTTTTTGAAGCGGGCGATCTGTTCTCCGCCGGCCAGGTAAATGCCGACTTTAAGGTCCGATACCGTCTGGCCAGGCGTTAGGCCGTCGGCTGTCAAGCGGATCTGGAACTCCTGCGCGCTTGGCAGTTGCGCCTGGTGCACGAACGCGTACTTAGGCTCCGCGGCGGGCGCTTGTGCCGAGCCGTAGGAGCCCGGCTTGAACGTCGCCGGGTCGTACCATTTATAGCCGGGGGCCGGTTGGGCCCAAGGCTCCGGCTGCGGCTCGGTGGTGGCGGCCGGCTCCTCGGACGGCTTCAACTGGGTCGGTTCATCCAGCTCAAGCCCCGGCACCTCGGCGAAGGAAGTGTAGCTTTCGTCGTTGGCCAGCCACTTCACAATTTGCACCAGGAACAGCCCGTCGTCGACTTCCTTGAAGCCGTCGTACGTCGTTTTCTTCTGGCCGTTTTCTTCTCTTACATATTTTGGAGTTGCATCCTCCACGGGCGAAGAATCGCCGATAAAGGCCGCTTTGCCGAGCCCAAGCTTGGACACCGCCGCATACGCTCCTTCATCTCTGCCCCCGCCGTTGTAGACGCCTTCGTCTACCGCGTTCCCCCAGGCCGGAACGCCTTCAGGAACGTAAACTAGGCCTTTTGCTTGTTGCGGATTCAAAACCGCCAGCGTAGAGCCGGCATGCATGGCCACGGCCCCAACGCCTTTCGTGATGCCAAACGACTGCGACGGGCTGACGACGTCGTTCGCATTAACGTCCCCAAGGGCGTTATAGCGGAACCGCACGCCGAAATTGTCCGCCAGCCAATCGGAGCTCGTTACCCCCTGCATCGCCGGAGAGGCTGCTTCTTCCGCGCTCATGCCTTTAGCCGGATTCTCATATGCTCCGCGGCGGAAGCCGTTGAACACTTCGGAGGCGTCCCAGCGGTTTTTGTTGCGGTCGGCATTATAATGGTCGGATATGAAAAATACCGCTCCGCCGTCCTCGACATACTCCACCAGCGCCTCTTGCTCCGCGGCTTTAAAAGGCACATTCGCTTCGGGAATGACGAAGACATCGTAGTCACGAAGCGCGTCGTACGTGATCGCTGTTTCACCGAACGTATACGGGATCGGCCGCTCCAGCGCCTCGACCGTGAAGCCCGCCCCGCGCAGCCCGTCGGCGAAATCGGAAAACGCGCCGTCGATCACCCAATCGGCCGCGCCGGCGGTTTGGGCGTGCGTATTGTCAAACAGCACTTTTTTGCCGGTGCCGTCCGGCAATTCTGGGATTTGTCCCGGATCTCCCGGAGGTTGGCCCGGGTCTCCCGGATTTTCGCCAGGATTTTCTCCTGGATTCTCACCAGGGTTTCCGCCCGGGTTTTCCGGCTCTCCGGGGTTCTCGCCCGGTTCCCCCGGTTTTTCCGGTTCGCCTGGTTCGCCCGGCTGCGCTGCGGCAAACTCAAGCGCCGTCACGCTTTTTAATCCGGGAAAATTGTTGTACGCGGCCAGCATGCCGGACACCGAAACCTGCTTGCCGATGATATCCGGGTTGCTTTGCAGGCCGAATTCGGCTCTCGGTCCGGACGGAATCTGCACATCGACGAGTTTGGCTTTATCCCGCTCTCCGGCCGTATCCGCGATCAAAAAGTTATAATCATTGCCGAACGGCGCTTCGAAATCGGCGGTCTGCGACCCGGCGGCATGTCCGACGATATAACCGGTTACCGTAACGGATTCGCCGCTGTTTCCTTTGGCGATAGCTTCGGCTACGCTGATCCCTGCAGCTGCAGATTCGCCTTTCTCCGTTGTCATGGAAGTCGTTGGCTCCGTGACGGCTTCGTTGCCCGCGGCCGCCTCCGCTGTGATGTACTCTTGTTCCGCTGCATTTGCCGGCTCCGCCGCTTCCGCGGCCAAACCCGGTACTCCCGTTATGCCCAAAGCGCCGGCCAATATCAGGCCAAGCAGTTTCTTGCTCCAACGCCTCCTCATCATGGATCGACTCCTCCTCAAATTTAAGATGAACTACCTCCTCATCATAGAGATGGATCAAAAACAGACTGTTTACGTTTTGTTAAAGTATTGTAAAATTGTATTTTTTACTAATATATAGGCTTATTGTCTTATTTATAGAGTTTTGCGGCGGCTATTAAATAGATATTCCGACAGTCCGATATATAAGCAAGTTAGTTCTTTGGAACTATTTCATGACTTTTCATGAAAACTACTTTCATCAAGAGATGCGGACGGAGGTACATATGTATTGTTCAAACTGTGGAAAACTTTTGGAAAAAGAGGACAAATTTTGCGCGGGATGCGGAGCACCGGCCAAACCTCGGCAAAATGAGCCCGCTGTTCCCCTCCCCCCTGCCGAGCCAGGCAAGACCCCAGGGAAGGCCGGAGAAAGCCAACCTCCGTCAGAATTCGGAGTTCCTGCCGAGGAGCTTGAACTGTTCATAGGCAAACGCGCGGGCGCATATTTTCAAAAATGGCGCCAAGACCACCGCTGGAATTGGCCCGCTTTTCTGTTCGGCGGCTTTTGGCTGCTGTATCGGGGGATGTATTTGTACTGGCTGATCTATCTGATCGTATGCTCGCTTATTATCAACATCGTCGGCTCTCTTGTATTTCCGGGTTATCAGGTCTCTTTCAGCCTGGTCATCACGATGTTAACCTTGCAGCTTGCCTTAAAAATATCCTTTGCCGTGGCGGCCAATTCCATCTATCTGCATCATGCCCGGCGCAAAATAAAGGCTTTGGGCTACAGGTACCCAAACGACCGGGAAACCCGGGAGACAAAAATCGCACAAGCGGGTGAGACAAGCCTTTACATCCCGATTGCCTTGGCCCTGCTGCCTTTTTTGCTGGCGGTGGTTTACGGGCTGTTCTCCTTCCTGCATACGTATCAGCAAATCCAGCAAGTGATCGACTCCGAAGTTCAGGAAAGCCGGTATCCTTGACGGTGTGATCGAGGGGCATAACGGCAGTATGTTGGTTCCGGTTCACTTAACGTAACGGACCGGAAAGACGTTATTCGCTCATTTCCCGGATATTTCCCGCTGTAACGGACTCCAATGCCGCTAATCGGCTTCTTGGCGGGAGATTTTCTACGGTTTGGAGGAGATAAGGTCCCCTCGGTCCGTTAGACCGCATTGCGGCGCGTCAGCGGCGACGGCACTTAACCCGCGCCGCGCCGAAAAAGGGCTGTCCCAAAGACCATACATATGGCCTTCAGGACAGCCCTATTGCATTTCGTTTAGCGAAGAAGCCCGAAAGCCGCGTTTCTAAACCCCCGCCTTTTTCAGCATGCCGCGCGCGATCCAGACGCCCGCCGCGCCGGCCTGAGCCAGCCCGCGGGTGATGCCCGCTCCGTCGCCGCCGCAGAATAAGCCGCCGATTTCCGTTTCCAGCGACTCGGTCAGCTTCGGGCGGGCGGAATAAAACTTCGCTTCCACGCCGTAAAACAGCGTATGCTCGGAGGCGATCCCCGGCGTTACTTTATCGAGCGCTTCGACCATTTCGATCAGGCTTTTCATCGTATTGTACGGCAGCACGAGGCCAAGGTCGCCAGGCACGGCCTCTTTGAGCGTCGGCTCGAGAAAACCTTCGGCAATGCGGCCGGCGGTAGAGCGGCGGCCCCGGAGAATGTCGCCGTATTTTTGCACGATGACTCCGCCATTGGACAGGTCGTTGGCCCGCTGGCAAATCTCCCGCGCATATTCGTTGGGCTTATCGAACGGTTCGGTAAACTTGTGCGAAACGAGCAGGGCAAAGTTCGTGTTTTGCGAACCGAGCGCAGGGTCTTTAAACGAATGGCCGTTGGCGGCCATAACCCCGCTGTGGTTTTCGACGACCACATGCCCGGACGGATTGCTGCAAAACGTGCGCACCCGCGTGCCGACCGAAGTGTTGTAAATGAATTTCCCTTCGTACAGATGCTCGTTAATCTCGAGCATGACCACGTCCGACGTTTCCACGCGCACCCCGACATCCACCTGGTTGTTGGTCATTTTCAAGCGGCGTTTCTTCAAAATGTCCGTCAACCAGGCGGAGCCGTCCCGTCCGGGAGCGACCATGACCAGATCGGCCTCGTGCGTCTCCCCCGATTTAAGCTGAATTCCGCAAACTTGATGGCCCCCGTCGGATTTAACCGTGATCAGGTCCTCCACCTCCGCCTTGAACATCATGTCGATCCGGGTGTTCAAATACTCGTAGATCGATTTCAGAATTTCGAGGTTTTGTTCCGTCCCCAAATGGCGGACCTGCGCCCGCAGCAGCTTCAGCCCCGCGGCGTATCCGCGCTGCTCGATTCCGCGCACCGCTTCGGTCAGCGGGTCGGTGATGTTCGTCGCGGCGCCGTGCTCCAAATTGACCGCATCGACGTATTTGATCAGCTCCAGCACTTGGGAAGGAGCGATATAATCGCTCAGCCAGCCGCCGAATTCGGTCGTAATGTTGAACTTTCCGTCGCTGTACGCTCCCGCTCCGCCAAACCCGGCCGTAATCGAACAGGCCGGCAGGCAGCCGGCGTACTCTTTTTTTCCGGCCGGAGGCGGGCAAAGCGTAATTTTCTCCTCCAAAATCGGACAGCGGCGGCGGTAAATATCGTGCCCCTTATCCACCAGAAGCACCTTCCAGTGAGGCGCCTTCCGCGTCAGTTCATAACAGGCAAAAATCCCCGCCGGCCCGGCCCCAACCACAATTGCATCGTATTTACTCATCTGCTTCCTCCTGATAGGAATAATAGTCAACGGGCGAACAAACCCGGAAAAAACAAAAAATCCCGGCTATCCAATAGGTATGCGAAAGCTCCTATTCGTAGCCAGGAATTTAGGGTTCCTTGTAGAGACCCCCGATCCGTATTACCGGGGATATACGAAATCAAAATATTAACATATTCGGTTTCCAGCAACAATCCGAGTATATGAGAAACAAACGTATAAGTCAAGGGAAATTCCTTTTTATTATTCGGTTTTCGAAGTATTTGTGATGTTTTTTATTTTTAATGCCGTCATAAATTTTGCAAAACACGAACATTTCTCGAAAATCCCTCTTTATATCTAAACAATGCTGATTAGCATTGCTTCCGGATCATATTGTATAATAGTAAAGTAATTTATTTTATTTTAAATCATAAGGAGTAGATGCAAAGAATGGACAGTGACAGGCTTTTGGTGTTGAATTTGGTATTGGTCGTAATCCTTATCGCTTTAACGGCATTTT
This sequence comes from Paenibacillus sp. FSL P4-0127, assembly GCF_038007325.1. NCBI lineage: Bacteria > Bacillati > Bacillota > Bacilli > Caryophanales > Paenibacillaceae > Paenibacillus > Paenibacillus sp. FSL P4-0127. The sequence continues at coordinate 7,795 of NZ_JBBOWY010000001.1, forward strand.
TCGTGGCGGTAGAGTTTGCGATTGTTCGTGTTCGGGGCAGCAGGGTGGATCAATTGATCGCCGAGGGACGCAAAAACGCGCTCGCGGTCAAAACGGTAACGACCCATCTGGACGGCTATCTATCCGCCTGCCAATTGGGGATTACGATCACCGCGCTCGGACTCGGGTGGCTCGGGGAGCCTACGGTGGAGAAGATACTGCATCCGCTGTTCCACAGCCTCCATGTACCTGATACACTAAGCAGTGCGCTATCTTTTATCATCGCTTTTGTAGTTATCACTTATTTGCACGTCGTTGTGGGTGAACTGGCGCCAAAAACGATGGCCATCCGCAAATCCGAGGAAATCGCCTTGCTTACGGCCAAACCGTTGATCCTGTTTACCAAAATCATGCGCCCGTTTATTTGGGCCTTGAACGGATCGGCGAACCAGCTCGTGCGCTTGTTCGGCATCAAGCCGGCTTCCGAGCATGAAGAGGCCCACTCCGAGGAAGAGCTGCAAATCATCATTAATGAAAGCTTTGAAAGCGGCAAAATCAATCAAAGCGAATACGGCTACGTAAGCCGGATTTTTGCCTTCGACAACTTGCTGGCCAAAGAAATTATGGTCCCCCGCACCGACATGGTGTGCTTATATACAGACAAGTCGCGGCAGGAAAATCTCGAAATTATCAAAGAGCAGCAATACACCCGATTCCCTGTCGTCGAAGGAAGCAAAGACAACGTCATCGGGATCATCAATACGAAACAGTTTTTCCTCGCCCACGAGAGCAACCCGAATCTGGATATCGCTTCGATCCTGCAGCCGGTCATGGCCGTCTCGGAAGTGATGCCGGTCAACGAGCTGCTCAAAAAAATGCAGCAGGAAGGTACTCACATCGCCATACTGATCGACGAATACGGGGGTACGGCCGGACTGGTAACGATTGAGGACATTCTCGAGGAAATCGTCGGGGAAATCCGCGACGAATTCGATAAAGAGGAAGAAGAGCCGGTCGTGCAGCTCAGCGACACCCATGTCATCGCCCAGGGAACGGTAACGGTTAACCAGATTAACGAGCTGCTGCTCACCGATCTCAGCACCGAGGAAGTCGATACGATCGGCGGCTGGCTGTTCGGGATGAACCCCGGCATGGACGTCGGCGAAACGCTGGAGCACGAGGATTTGACCTTTAAGCTGCTGGAAAAAGAACCGCACCGGTTCCGCAAGCTGGAAATCGTAAAAAGGGCCGCGGTAGAGGCCAGATAGCCGGATAATCGGGAGCCGGATCGCTTTAGGATAAAAAAGGCTGTCCGCAGGTTAACCAAAACTTGCGGCAGCCTTTTCGGTTTCTTCGGGAGGAAGGCTTTGAAGCTTAGACTCACGGGAGCTGCCGCCGGACTTCGGCCACTTCATCATCCCGGGGCATTTCATCGCCGTAACGGACTTTATAGTACAAGCGGACAAGGAGGCCCGCCCCCGTATTTTGCAGCTCCTTGACGCCGGCTGCCGCCAGCGGCGCCGGTCCCGGCCCATCGGCCGCGCGGGCTGCAAACAATTTAGGCCCGGCAGGCTTTGCGCCCTCGCCGGCAGCCGCGGGTTTGGCGAATACGGCCTCCCTTGCGGCCTTGGCGGCCTCCGCCTCCGCCGCGGCCGCGGCCAGCTTGCTGGCGTAGCCCGGCTTTTCCGCTTTCTCCTTCACCTTGCCCGCCGCCTTGCCGCGTCCCGTTTTTACGGCGCGTTCCCGCCTAATATCCAAGGCCGTTTCATAGGGCGTAAGATGCGGTTTGATCCGATACCCGCCTTTACGCTCCGCCTGCAGCATACGGCGGTACAAATAGCGGACTCTCTCCCGATTGTCCCGCAGCTCTTCCCAGCGTTCGGCTTTTCCGGGACGGAGCAGGGCCGTCCCCGCTTTTTTCCACTTTTTGAGCGCAGCTTCCCATGTGAAAATACGGACTTCCTCGTCGCGGTAGGCGGCGTTTTCCTCCACGGCCTTCTCCCGGCGCAGCAAATCCAGCAGGCGGTCGATCGCCCGGCGCCATACTCCGCCCGCGTTCCGGTAAAGCCAATACAAGCCGAAACCAAGGGCTGCCGCAAGGGCAAGGATGCCGATGGAATAAAAAGCGATGTCCAAGAGCCGCGACCAGATTCCCGGCTCGTGCGCCTCCGCCGCCGGCTGCATCGGCTGCATGGGCGGCAGCTCCACCGCTTGTTCCGGCGGCGGCTCCTGCTTCCCCGGGCGGGCCAGCCATTGGACAAACGTTTTCACCATGCCCCACAGCTGGCGGCCGAGCCACCCGCCCGCCCCGGCCGCCAGCGCCAGGGCGACGATGACGATAACGCCGATGAACAGGCGGTTATGGCGTTTCAAGCCGCCGGGAAGCCGCTCCGCTGGATCGCCGGACAGAAAGCTGTAGCGCAGGAGGCTGTCGTTCGTAACGAACAAGGCCAGCGCCAAGCAGGCCGCCCCCGACCAGGTGAGCAGCGGGACCGTTCCTTCGAGCCCGGGAATACGCGGGAAGACGATGCCGGCGACAAAGTATAAGGCGATGCCGGACCAGTACAGGCGGAAATTGCCGATCCGCAAAGCGGCCGTAAGCCCCTGGAGGCAGCTGAACGCGCCGGCGGCAAACCAGAAGCCGGCGCGCACCATCGCAAGCGCGAGGGCCATGGGCTTGGCCGGGCCAGCGATGGAACCCGCGGCCGCAGCCGCGCCGGTACCAGTGCCAACAATGGCATTGACATTAGTAGTAGCACCAGCATCCGCGTTGGCGACCGCGCCGGTCCACGTCCCGCTCCAAGCCTCTGCCCAGGCGCCGGCGCCTGCCCAAACCGCTGCCAGGGCAAGCACCGCTCCCAGCAGCAAGGCGGCGGCCCACCGCTGCCACACCCTGCGCAGCCGGTTGCGCAGCAGCACGCCCCCTAGCGATGCCAGCGGCAGCACTCCCAGCCAAACCGCCTCCCCCGGCCCCAGCAAATAGGCCTGAGCGGCGAGCCAAACCGGGAGCAGCAGGCCCAGTTCGACTTGGCAGGACAGCCAAAGCTTTAACGAGCTGTATATGTAAGCGGAACCATTGGGTTTCGCGCCAATCGCTTTCCCCTGGCTTGCATCTGGTTTCACGCCAATAACCTCCATTATTTTATAACTGGAACCGGCTCTTCAGAACATGTATATCAACTCATTCACCGATAAAATCATCATACCATAACCGTGGCGGATCCGGCGCCATTTCTGTCCGTGCATCGTCACTCATCACATAGAAAGGCGGCCTCCCCGGTTGCTATTCCGGAGAACGGCCGCTTTGTCGCTTTGTTGCCTTGGCGCCGATATCCATTTCATGCTTACATCGCCGCCGAGCCGGACGGCCAAGGTAAGGTCCATTGGAAAATTCCAATTAGGTTGACGGAAAGTGCGCGCCATCTTGAGATCTCATTGGAAATATCCAATCAAGCGGCTATATTTACCGGCAAATTTTAATTCTATTGGATATTTCCACTCAAAACGGCGGGTCAGCTCTCAGCATATGAACGATTAAACAACCAAGCTAGCAAAAAGACGTCTTTCCCAACAGTCAGCCAACCGAAGTTTCGGTATACTCGGCGCCATCCTCGGCGGCGGTGCCGACGCGTTGAACGAGCAGCGGGTTTTTGCGCGCTTCCGCTTCGAACTCCACCATTTCCTGCAGCCCGGCATAAAACGAGTAAGCCGGCTGCCACCACAACACGTCGCGGGCTTTGCCGTTATCCAGCACGCTATGCTCGATATCGCCCGATTGCGGGGGGCGGTGCTGCGGCGATACGTTTCTCCCGCTCAGCTCCCTGAGAACGTCGACGGCTTCCAGGAGGGAAATCCCGGTGCCGCTGCTGATGTTCATGACCTGCCGGGACCCGGTGCGCAGCGCCGCCGCGTTGGCCGCCGCCACATCCTTTACATAAATAAAGTCGCGCGTCTGGCTGCCGTCCCCGTACACTTCGAGCGGCAGCCCCGCTATCATGCGTTCCACGAACGCCGTGAGCACCCCGTCCTCCCCGGTCCGGGTTTCGCGTATTCCGTAGACGTTGGCATACCGGAGAATGGAATAATCCAAATTGTACCGCCCGGCAAAAGACTGGATGTACATTTCCGCGACCAGCTTGGAGACGCCGTAACAGGACAACGGCTCCGTCGCATGCGTTTCCTTGACGGGAACCTCCCGCGGATTGCCGTAAACCGCGGCGGATGAAGCGTAGATGATTTTCCGCACCTCGTAACGCGCGCACAGCTGAAGGAGCCGGATCGTCCCCATAATGTTCGTTTCCGCATCGTCCAGCGGTTTTTGCAAGGAGCGTTGGACGCTGATCTGCGCCGCGAGGTGAATGACGGAGTCCGGCCGTTCTAAGGCAAAAACATGCTCCAGCTCCTCCGACACGATATCCAGCTGATACACGGTCACCGACTTGTCCCTGCCCAGGTTCCTGACCGCCGCGGCCCGGTCGACCACCACCACTTGGTCTCCTTGCGCCACAAGAAGTTCTACCGTATGCCGCCCAATAAATCCCGCTCCCCCAGTTACTAACACTTTCATTGTTCCGACTCTCCCATTCCACGGTTTTCCGCCAGATTTCACTGTCTCAAACACCATATGTCAGCAATTTCCGGAATATACTCCGCGGTGCCGGATAATCGCAGGCCGGCGATCGCAGCCCGGCTCGCAAACTCGTGCGGCGCAGTTTTCCCCGCCTTTTTCCCGCACCCATAGAATAGAAGGCGCCAATGGCAAATATACTGCTATGAAGCTAGCAAAGAAGCCCGCAAATATACCTATTCCGGAGATGGAGAGGAACTATGAAAATACCCAAAAAACTGGTCATATCGATATTGATGCTGGTGCTTGTCCTGTGCGGAAGCACGCTATGGCTGTACTTGAAATTCGAGCCGTCCCGGCATTTTCGCAGCGCCGATATCCCGGTGTTGGCTTCGCCTTCGTCCGTCCCGGAAGCGAAAGCGAACGAAGGCGTAAATCCAAACGCCGGCCTTTCCGGCACAGATGGCCGCCCGGAAGCCGGCGGCCTTGGCGGCAACGAAGGAAACGCCCAAAACGAAGGGGCCGTTAAAAAAGCGGCCGGCAGCTTCAACATCCTGCTGCTGGCGACGGATGCGCGAGCCGCAGAAGCCTCCCGGACCGATGTGCTAATGCTGGTTCACGTCAATCCGAAAAACGGTTCCGTCCATCTGTTGTCGATTCCCAGGGACACCCGGGTCCGCCTGCCGGGCATCGGCCTGACCAAAATCAACCACGCCCACGCGATGGCGGAAGCGCGCGGCAAAAGCGCTCACGCCGGCACCGAAGCGGCGATCCAAGCGGTTAGCAATCTTTGCGGATGCTCCATCAACTATTACGTCAAAACCGATTTTGCAGGGTTCGAGCATTTCGTCGACACGATCGGCGGCATCGACATTGAGCTCGATTCCCCCGTCCGGCTGACCTATCACCATTTGACGCTGCCCGCCGGCAACCAGCATTGGGACGGCCAAACGGCGCTTCGCTTCGTCCGGGAGCGCAAATCGCTGCCGGACGGGGACAACGCCCGCCAGCAAAACCAGGCGCTGGTGCTCAAAGCGATCGCGCAAAAGCTGCTCGTCCCCGACAACCTGTCCCGGCTGCCCGACTTGGCCAACCAGGCGCTGAAGGACTTTCTCGACACGAATCTCACCAAAAGCGATATGATCAGCCTCGCCTGGATGGCCAAAAATATCGAAGCCGCCGACATCGGCTATACTCAGTTTCCGGGCAACAGCGGCAAAGCCTACGATCCGCTTGTGAAGACCGATCTGTATTATTGGATGCCGGATATGGCGGCCTGGGAGCAAATGTCCGGCGAAGTTTTGGGGGATTAAGCGATGCCTTTCGGGAACGGGGGCAAGCCGGGCCGGTTCAGCCGCCGAAGCAAACGGCCGCGATGGAATACGAAATTGGCCGTGTTGGCGCTGCTTGGCCTGGCCGTTTGCCTGGCGCCGGCGATCTGCCGCCTGCAAGCAACGTTCACTGCGCCTACGGCCGTATTGAACGTCAAGGATGCCGGAGCCAAAGGAGACGGTATCGCCGACGATACCGAGGCGTTTCGGCAAACGCTGCGTTTGGCCGCTGACTCAAGACGCGGCGCCGAAGTGATCGTTCCGGCGGGAACCTACCTGCTGCGGCCGGATCAACCGCTGCCGCTCGGCAACCATGTGTCCGTACGCGGACAGGGGAGTCCGGTGCTGAAATTCGCCGCCGCGCCCGATGCCGGACACGGCTTCGAAGCCATCAATATTGCCGGCCGGGACATCCGCCTGGAAGGTCTGGTTATCGACGGCGGTTACCGCCTCAACCGCGGCATCGGCATCCATACCGGCTCGTCCGACGTACGGATCACCGGCAGCGTCATTCGGCATTTCGGCCCTTCGGACGATCCGCAAAGCCCGCTTTTCAACTCCGTTGTTTCCGGCCTGATGATTTATGGCGGCACCGAACAGATCACAATCCGAGGCTGCACGATTACCGGCATCGCAGCGGCCCACCATCCTCCGGTGGCGCGCGGGATCATGGTCTGGAGCGAACCCGGCAAGCCGTTTGCCCGGTTCGTCAACATCACCGGCAACGTCATTTCGCATATTACGCCGCGGGAGGACGCGGATGGAATATTTTTTGACAAGCCGCCCGCCGAATCGCCATTATCCCGCTCCGTCATCGAAGGCAACCTCATCCACCACGCCGCCAAACGGGGGATAAAAATCTCCGCACCGGGGGTAACCGTCACCCGCAACCGTATAACCAATTCTTTTTCCGGCGATAACCGCTACTTGTTTCCGCCGGACGATCCGCTTCCGCAGGATATGTATTCGGCCATTTCCGTTTATGCCAGCTATGTGACCGTGTCGGGCAATTCGATCGGCGGAACGGGCAGCTACTACGCGGCGATTGAAGCCGATGCCGGGCCGCTGCATGATCTCGTCATCGAAAACAACAAAATTTCCGGCGGCACCGCGGCTTTCCGGCAAAATACGAGCGGAATCCGCCTGGGCGAGGTCCGCCGCTTCCGCATCACAGGGAACACGATCAGCCAGGTGGAAAAGGGAATCCGCCTGTCCCCGGAGGCGGAAGCGGAAAAGCGCAAGGGAACGGGAAAAATTGCGGACAATAGCATCGCAGACGATAATGTCGCGGAACCCCCGGAATAGCTGGCGGCTTGGGCGAAAAGGCGGAACGAACGAAAAAGCGGCCGACTTTCCCGTCGGCCGCCCAACTTTTTAATACCGTTTTATCTCAAAAGATGAACAATGCTTAATCTCGTTTACGCCTACGCCGGTTACGCTTGGTTGGACGAAGGATCGGCCATATGGAAAACTTCCCATATATGCCCGTTTATGTCCTGAAAACCCCACTGGTACATAAAGCCGTGATCCTGCGGATCACTCGACGGGACTGCCCCGGCGGCAAAGGCTTTATTGACGATTTCGTCCACGTGTTCGCGGCTGTCGGCGGCCAGGGAAACAAGCACTTCGCAGGTTTTCGCCGCATCGGCAAGCTCTTTTTTGATGAATGTTTGGAAATAAGGCTCCACGAGCAGCATGGCGTAGGTGGTGTCGTTGATGATCATGCAGGTAGCCTTGTCGTCCGTAAATTGCAAGTTGAACTCAAATCCGATTTTTCCGAAGAAATCCATCGTTTTCTGCAAATCTTTTACCGGCAGGTTAATAAATGTACTCTTCGCCTGAAAAGCCATGCGCGATCACCTCTTCAATTAAGTTCAATATCTCCCCCAGCATAAAGCATCATTTCAGAAACATCAAGAGAGAGATCGCGTACGAGAAACACCGCCTGGGGAGTTTGCTGCGGCTTTTTTTAAATGCGCAGCCAACCAAGCCTCTGCCGGAAAAAGAGGAGAAAGCGACTCAAACTCAACCTGCAAAAATCCGGACTGCCCGAGAAACTCCAGCGAGAAACTTAGAACATAAGGGCAAAAAGTGTTGCTATTCCGGCGATATCCGTCTGTTTGAGTGCAATAGAGGCATTTTATGTCGTTATTTCCCCCCGTCGCAAGGAAATGCCCGCGTTTCGGACCATACCTGGAAAATAAGTACACAAATTGCCGCTATTGGGAATGAACAGGCTTGGCTCCGGATAATAAGTACATAAAGTGCCGCTATTTTGCAGCCGATGGTTGGTCCTCTTCGCCGTTCCAGGAGCCAACCGCCAAGCGCCGATTTCCAGGTTAGTCAGGCTATTCATACGTGAAATTCCAGGACAAATGACCCGATTTCAGGCGGAGAGCGGAAGTTTGATTGGAAAAATCCAATCAGGCGGTCGTATTTACCATTGGATTTCCAATTCTATTGGATATATCCAATGGCCATGCCGGTAGGCTAGTCTCAACAACAAAAAAGCGCCGATCGCTGGCGCAATAAAGCTGAAGTGCGTTTAGCGGTTGTTTTTCTTTAGCCGGCCGCAAACCTTCTCCTCTCTGGTATGGGAGGACGATGCGGGGTCCTCGATGGCGGGGGCCGCGGCGGCGGTCTATGAAGTTCCCTCAAACGATGAGGACGAAGCCATAGGCGGCGGCGCCACCGGCAACGGAGCGGGCGACGGCGCCGGATGCTCCACCCCCTTTGCCTGCTCGCGCTGAAGAATGACCCGGATCGTCTGGAACAAAATCTGGATATCGAGCAGCAGCGAGTATCGTTTGATGTACATCAGATCGTAGCGAAGCTTGTCGGACGGCGTGGACGCATAGCCGGCCATCACCTGGGCGTAACCGGTCAGCCCGGGTTTGACCATCATGCGGTATGTATAGTGGGGCAGCTCCTCCTTGAACCGGTTGATGAAAAACGCCCGCTCCGGCCGGGGGCCAACCAGGCTCATCTGCCCAAGCAGCACGTTGAACAGCTGCGGCAGCTCGTCGATGCGGGTAGACCGCATGAACCGGCCCAGCCGCGTGATCCGGGGATCGTCCCGCCCCGCCAGCACGGGGCCGGTCATCCCCTCGGCGTCTTCCACCATGCTGCGGAATTTATAGAGCGGGAAAGGCTTTTCCGCAAGCCCGACGCGCTCCTGCACGTACAGCGCTTTGCCTTTGGATGTCAGCGGAATCGCCGCAAACATGAACAGCATGACGGGGGAGGCCGCCAGCAGCAGCAGCCCGGAGACCAGCAGGTCGAACAGGCGCTTGACGAGCCGCTCCGGCAGCGAAAGATGCGGCGGCATCAGCGAATAGACAAGCAGATCGTCGATTTGCTGCGGCTCGGCGTCGGCCAAATACAGCTCATAAAAGTCCGGAATCATGACGACCTCCACATTTCTCCGCCCGGCCAGTCGGACCCATTCCGCTTTCGCCGGGGAAGGCAGACCGGGGCCGACGATCAGCGCTTCGATGCCCGTCCAGACGTGCTCCGGCAGCCTCTCCCCCGCCTCGGCACTTTGGATGATCCGTTCAATGTGGAACCAAGGTTTGCCTTTGAGCATGATTTTGTGCAGCGTGGTCAAGTCCGAAGGCGAGCCGGGGCCGATGACGACCAACGTCCGTTTGCGGCCGATGCCCTGACTCTGTACAAAAAACAACAGCAGCCTCAGACCAAACGACAGCAGCAATTGTACAAAAAAAGTCACAAACAGCAGCCACGGCGGCAAAAAAAACGACCGCGTCCCATACCCGAAAACGATCAGTTCGGCCGCGATAAACAGCTGGGCCAATACGAGATTGAACAAAAACTGCGATGGTTTGCGCCGCCCGGCCAAATCATACAAATTAAAAAAATAGTATGTCACGATCGTAAACAGCACAAGCCACGGGGCATTGCGGAAAAAGGCCTCCTGGACCGCAACAAGCGGGAAGGCTCTGCCCGCCAGTACCAGCAGCCGCTCGGCAAGCAAACAGCCGGCATAAACCATCAGGCCGTCCAGCAGCCATAACACCACCTTCATTCCCCTGCTCCGATACAGTTTAATCAAAGGCTCCCCTCCTTTTCCCCGGCGCCGGTCCGCAGCGGCTGCGCATCATGCCGTGCGGGGACGCGGACATTCCCTTTCCCATTCCCTTTTCCTTCCGCTTCAGCATAAATTCCGGCCAGTTCCCGGCGCACCCTATCCAGATCGTACTCCGCGGCCAGTATCCGGCTGGCTGCGCCCATCCGCCGCCGCAGCCCGGGATGCTCATACAGCTCGGCCAAGGCCTCCGCGGCGGCCCGGGCGTCCCCTACCGGAACGAGATAGCCGTTGTGCCCCGGGACGGCCAAATCCCGGCTGCCCCGCACGTCCGTGGCCACCAGCGGTTTGCCTGCCGCCAGGCCTTCGAGCAGCGCGCGCGGCAGCCCTTCCCGGCGGGACGAAAGCACCAGCACGTCGGCGGCCTGAAGCAGCTGCGGAATATCCTTGCGGTAACCGAGGAAACGAACCGCTTCCCGCAGTCCGAGATCCTCCGCAAGCTGCCGGTAATGGCGCTCCCGGCCGCCGGTTCCCGCCAGCAGCAGGACGGCGGGAACCGCCCGCCCGCGCAGCTCCCGCAAAGCCTCCAGCAGCTGCCGCTGGTTTTTGTTGCCGTTCAGCTCGGCGATGCAAAGAATCGCAAAGTCTCCCGGCGCAAGGCCCAGCTCCCGGCGCAGCCGCGCCGCCTCGGCGGCGGAGGCCGGGGCAAACTCCCCAAGATCGACGCCGACGCCCGGCAAATACGCAGCCTTTCCGCGAACCGGAAAACGGGCGGCGCGTTCGTAATCCTCCCGGTTGATCGTAATCAGCACGTCCGTAAAACGAGCCATCAAGCGCTCCAGCGGATAATAAAGCAGCCAATTCCGCCACGGCGCGCCGCTGTAAAAGTGGAACCCGTGCGCGGTGTACAGAACCTTGCCGCCGCCGGCCCAAGCCGCCGCCAGCCGGCAGATGACGCCGGCGTTCGGGGTATGGACGTGGACCAACTCGTACCGCTCACGCCGCATCCATTTCGCGAGTTCAAGCAGCGCCTTGAAGTTGCCGGACGTAAGCGGCCGGCGGCTGAACGGAAGATCGCGGCAGACAAAGCCCGCCCCAAGCAATTCGTCGCGGCAGTGATCGGGAGCCGCATAGGCGTGCACCTCAAAGCCGCGGCTTTCCAAATCCCGCATAAACGGCAGGTGGAACGCGGCCAAGTGGGCGTAAACGGTCGCGACATAAGCCGCTTTGCCGCTCATCCTTCCCCCACCCCGCTTCCGAGCGCCGCTTCCGCGGGCGCCAGGCTCCGCCCTGCGGCTTGGCCGTAAAGCTCCGCCCATTTCGCCGCGACGCGCCCGATCTCGTAATGCTCCGCCACATGGATCCGGCCGCGCTCGCCCATCTCCTCCCGGTCTTCCGGGGCCAGGGCCATGATGCGCTCCATCGCTCCGGCGAGCTCATCGGGAGCCTCCGGTTCAACGATATAGCCGCTCACACCGTCCTGTACGGCCTCCGCGTTTCCGCCGACGCGGGTGGCGACGATCGGCAGACCGCTGGCGGCGGCCTCCAGCAGCACGATGGGCAATCCTTCCCATTTGGAGGAAAGCACGTAACCGTCGGCCGCGTTCATCAGTGCGGGGATGTCGGTGCGAATGCCGAGAAACCGCACCCGGTCTTCGATCCCCAGCTTCACGGCCAATTGTCCGGCGCGCGGCCGCTCCGGGCCGATTCCGGCGATCCACAGGCGGCTGTGCGGATAAGCCTGCAGCACCTTCGCGAAGGCGAGCAGCATGGCCGGGTAATCTTTCTCCGGGACAAAACGCCCGGCGGCCAGCCAAACGAACGGCTTCGGCGAGCCGCAGATGTCCATCTCGGCGCGTATCCGCGCGCACTCCCGCTCATCCTGTGCAAACCGGCTAAGATCGATCCCGTTTTCCATCAGAACGATTTTGCGGCGGGGCGCGATTTTCCGTTTAATATATTGTTCGACCGCTTCCCGGCTGACGTTCGTCAGCAAATCGCCGAGCGGGTCGCTGAGCCGGTACAGCAATTCCCGCCATCTTCCCCCCTCATTTATATTGTGGGCGGAGCAAATCAAGAACGGAATCCGCACGAACAAGCGGGTGGCCCGGGCCAGCAGGTTGGCGTGGACCAGATGGCTGTGGACGACGTCCGGCCGCATTTCCCGGATGATCCTCGCCAGGCGGAAAATGGCGCGGGGATCGGGGACGCCTTTCTTCATGTTCAGCGAGCGCACGTCCACGCCAAGCCCGCGCAATTCGTCAAGGTACGCGACCGGCGGAATCATCGTGACGAGCCTGACTTCGCAGCCTCTGGCCCGCAAATCCCGGCACAGCAGGACGACCTGGCTTTCCGCGCCGGCATAGTCAAACCCGGTGATAAGAAACAGGATTTTCATAGCGTACTAACGGCTCCTTTCGGTTGTCTTTGCGGCATAAGCGACAGGGCGGTAAACGCGATCACGACGTATTCGTAGTTGAATCCGAAGTCCCCGCTCACGAGCGCGTACCCGGCCGTCTGCAGCAGCAGGACGGCAAGCAGCGGCGACCGTCCGACGGCCGCCCCCAATGCGAATAAAACGGCGAAGGTCCATAACGTCAGCCCGGCGATTCCCCCTTCGGCGGCGATTTCCAGCACGATATTGTGCGGAAAATCCCGGGCCAGCGGTTGCGTCACACTCCCCAGTCCGGCCCCGAAAAAGGGCGATGCCGCAAACTTTTCCAGCGCCTTCGCCTGCAGCTCCAGCCGCCCGATGTAATTATCGTCGCCAAAGAGCTGATTGACGTCGAAAAGCACCATAAACCGGCTGCCGCCGATCCACTGCGCAAGCTGCGGTCCGTAAGCGGACAAGGCCGCGCCGGCCAGGGGAAGCAGGAGCAGCAGCGGCACCAGCAGCCGGGACAGCCCGAACCGTTTATTGCGGTATTTCCGGATCAGCCACACGGCGAACATGACGGCGTTGGCCGCCGCGAATACGACCACCGGACCGCGCGACTGCGTGGCAAAGGCCGAAACGAGCGCCGCCGCCAGCGCCGTCAACCGGAGCGGCAGCGGTATCGGCTTCGCCCACAAACAAACGGTTGCCGTCATCAGCGAAGCCCGCGCGTGGAAGATCGGGTTGCCGCCGGGCAGCGTCAGCCTGCCGGGATATTCCCCCGAGTATTCGCCCAGCAGCAGATGGGCGGCGGCAAACGCCAACCCAACCCAGGCGACGGCGGTCCAGGAGAACTTGCCGTATTTTTTATAAACAATGTAAATGTATGCCGCCGGGATCACGCCGTGGGCAAACAACACGATTTCTTTCGTCAGGCCCGCCGAATCGGATGGCGCCCAGGCCAGCGAGACCAGCGCGTAAACGAAAAAAATCGCCCAAAGCCAAACCCCGGGGTCCCGGAAAATATCTCGCGCTGAAGTAGGCCTATGAAACAGGGCGGCGAGCACCGGCAAAAGCGGAAGCGCGATCAGCAGCACGAGCGCTTGCCCCGGCGCCAAGAGCTTGTAAAAGTAGCCGAACAGGTCGAAGTAGATGCAGAAAGCAAACAGGTACGCGGCATCCACTTTCATTTTCAGAACCAGCAGGCACTGCAAAAAGAACACGGCTGCAGCCCCGCCAAGCAGCGCCAGCCAAAACAAGGTCAGCACCGGCATCCCTTAACTCCCTCTTTTCCGTTCCCTGATCCGTTCCATATATCCGACCCGGGCCGCCTCCTTGACGGCGGTGTCCAAATGCCCGATGCCGTTCGGCTCCACCCTGCGTCCTTTCCAGCTCCGCGCAAACCGCTCGATCGCCGGGAGGTTTTCCAGCACATTTCCCGGCCTGTTCGGCAGCTGCAGGACAAACGGAACCGGATCGGGAAAATCGGTCTCCCGGTACGCCGTAATGACCGGAAGCCCGTTGGCCAGGTATTCCCGGACCTTCAGCGGGGACGCTTCCTCCATCCCTTTGCGGTACAGCGCCAGCGTGCCGATCGCGATGTCGGCCCGGTCGAGCAGCGGCTGGTAGCCGCGCTGCAGCAGCCGGCCGTGGAACGTCATATTGGGCGGAATCGGCAGCGCCAGCTCCCCGCGCTCCACGCCGACGATGTCAAATCGCCAATGCGGTTTGGCCGCGGCCAGCTCGGCGATATGGTCCACCCCGTGCCAAGCCTGCCCGGCCGACCCGAGAAACACGAAGCGGACGGCGTCTTCGGCTCCGGCTAGGGAAGCCGCCGAGTGCGGGCCAGCCGCTGGCGCGTGCGGGCCGGCCGAAGATGCGCACGAATCGGTAAAACATGCGTCTTCGGCCATAGGTTCAGCTTCACTTCCGTCTTCTGCGGGGCTCGCCGCTTGGCCAACCTCCCGGCTGGACGGGTTGCACGCTCCAGCGGCCTGCGCCCCAACGGCCTGCGCTTCAGCAACCTGCACTTCAGCGGCTTGCGCTTCAACGGGCCGCACTTCGCCGCCCTCCCGTGCCAACGCGTACCGCGCCAGGTCGATCCCATTGCCGATGACCGCCTTGTCCTTCGCGTAACGGCGGAAGCACGGGGCTTCCGCCAGCTCGCCGCTGACGAACACGAACCCGCCGGCGGCCCCGAGCACGAAGCGGCGCGTCAGCCGGTGGTAGTAATAACGCAGCCGGCCCGGGCCGCGCTCCAGCGCCAGTTCGGACACATCGTTGGTGTTGATTTCAAGCACCGAAGGAAATTCCCGAAGCAGCCGGGGGAGCGAAGGGTAATACAGATCGAAGCGATGGTAAACGACATCGGGCCCCCAGGCGCGCAAGTCTGCAAGCAAGGCCCGAAAACGCGCCAACCTGCCGGGCTTTCCCCGATACGTTTCCACGATGACCGGGATTCCGCCGCCTGCCGCTTCCTCCCAGCTTTCGCCATGCCGGCTGGTGAACAGAAACAGCGCCGGCTCGTGGCCCAGCGATGCCCAAGCGAGCGCCTGGCCGGTCACTTTTTTGTACACCCCGCTGTCCGGTCCTTCGTTCCAGTGGATCAAATAGGCAATTTTCAAAACGGCTTCCTCCTAACGATTACGGTGAAGCGGCGATGAGCTCCAGGCATTTGCTGTAAACGGCGCGCTCCGAAGTTTTCAGCAGCTGGCTGTTATGCCACAGCATCGTAAAGTCCCCGCTGTATTTCATACATTCCCGATAATAGCCGCGGATTGCATCATAAGCCTGCTCATGGTCCAGCCCCATGTACTCCGGATGCAAAATCGTCTGATCCATGACGATCAGGGGGCGTTCCCGCAAGGCCAGCGCCTTCCGGGTTTTCAGATTAAACACCGGGAATTCGTAACAGACGCCGCAGCGAAAGCCCGCCCGGTCGGCATAGCTGAGCGTGCTGTCATACTGCAGTCCCGCGTCCTCCCAAAACTGCCACGTATCCGGGGCCTGCCAGCGCAAATAATGCTGTCTTCCACCCCAGCGGTCCTGCCTGATGCCGTTGGCCCGGGCGATTTCCACCAGCTTTTGAAATTGCTGGCGGATGCGGGCCGGGTTCAAGTAGGTGTTGTAGCTCGGATGCAGGCCGATTTCATGGCCCCGGGCGTGAATTTCGCGCAGCAGCTGCTGAATCCTCGGATCCTCGATCGCATAATTGCCGTCAATGCCCGGTTTGGTCTTCTCGGTGATGAAATAAAAAGCGCTGCGGATTCCGGCCCGTTCGCTCTGGTCCATCAGCCAGGAGAAGGTGTTGTACGGATCTCCGGCCAGGCTCTCCCGCCCCCGGTACAGCATTCTGGCCTTCTTCCGGCCGGATTCGAGATCCCGCCGCCGAAGCACATCCATGACGATATCCCGAAACACGCGCAGCCGGCTGCGGCCATAGATGTAAAAGGGAAAATCGACGTCATGGGTTATGCGGACCGCCGGCGTTCTCACTTTTCGGGTCAGACCGGGCCACAGCCGCTTCATGAACCGCCACAGCACCTCCACGTATTCGTTGACGATCGGCCGGTCCAGGAAGGACTCGCGGTAGGCGAGCGACGCCGTGGCCGGAAACCGGTCGATCGGGTCGCGCTCGCGGATGACCAGCTCCTCGTAGCGCGTCAGCATAAACAGGCTGCTGCCGAACACATCGATCCCCAGGTAAAATCCCTCTACGTCCGCCTCGACATATTCGCCCTTCCCGCCTTTCCGCCCGTAAATAACCGGGAGCGGCGGTTCCGCCTCGCCGCTGCCCGGCGGCCGAAACCGGTCCAACGGAAGGCGCGGCAGGGAAGCCTCCTTTAGCCAGAGCGCATCGGGGGTTTGCAGCAGCACGTCCGGCATCCGCAGCCTTTTGGCGGACACCGGCGTTACAGTGCGCGTGTCCGAAGAGCGGCCCGAACCTGCGGCCCCCGAGGCATCCGAGGCATTCGAGGCATTCGAGGCCCCCGAGGCCCCCGAGGCACCCGAGGCACCCGAAATATCCGAAGTTTCCGATGTTTTCGAAGTTTTCGAAATATCCGAAGCCGCCGTAGCTTCAATCATGACCAGTTCGATCTGTTTGCCGTCCCCGTAAACCACGTTGTATTCAAGTCCCAGAAATTCCCCCAAAACCACGCGGTAGATGTATTCTCTTTCCGGCAGGCGTGACAGGGGAGAGTATACCGTCAACATTCCCTTATCCTCGCTCCTTGCTCTGTATTGGTTCGCTCCCCGCTTCGCCCTGCGCCTTGTATTTCCGCACCGAATGCCAGGAGAGCATCAGATGCAGCACATAGCCAAGCGTCGAAGCGCCGCTGAACAGCCAGATCGCCGTTTCCGCCGTCTGATGGGTGAACCAGGCGAACGTCAGGGAACCGAGAATCAGAAACGTACGGATGATTTCCCGGTACAGGTGAAGGTCCTGCCGCTCCATCACGTCGATCGTCGAGCCGACCGAATTGGCGACGAACTGGCTCAAATACATGACCGACAAGATGCGGATATAGCTGCCGGACTCGGCCCATTCGCCGCCGAACAGAAACGGAAACAGAAAAGGGCCGACGCCAACGAGCGCCAGAATAATCAGCAGACCGACAAGGAAAACATTGCGGACCGTTTTGCGAAACAAGGGGTAAAGCCGGCTCGGATCATTGATCATATAGTCCAATGATTCCGACAAATACACATTGCGGACAGAAGTCATAATCAGCGTCATCGGCGACCCGAGAATGCGCTGGCACAGCGCAAACCACCCGGCCACTTGAGTCCCGTACAACGAGGCCAGCAAAATCGCCGGTATGTACAGCACGATGCTGTTCAACACGTTGGACGACATCGACAGCAGCGGAAACCTCCGGTACCGGTACGCGCTGTCCCGCAGATCGGCCCAGCCCGAGACGATTTGCTGCCGCTTCACATCGCGCCGCCACAGCTTCCACTGCGGAACGAGGCCACCGAAGCGGCCGATAATGTCGCCGACGATAAGGCCAAGCGGGCCCAGTTGAAACAGGCTGAGCCCGATCTGCGAAGATACCTGGGCGATGCTTTGCGTGTATTTCGTTCGCGCCAGCTCGCGGAAATATTTTTTGCGGATGGACCAATAATTCAAAATTTGATAAAAACCGGCGCCAAACAGGCTGACGATAAACAGCAGGTAATAATGGGCAACGTAGGATTCATGCATCCAAGCCGCCAGCGGCCCCTCCAAAATGTGAATGCCGATGCCGCTGGCGATGCTGACGCCGATGCAAATCCTAAGCGACAGGCTTAGCACGCTCGAGGCCGTGCGGTCGTCCTCCGGCAAGGTAATGGCGTTTTCGTACGAAAAGGAAATGACCATGAGCAGAATGCCGATGATCGACAGGTACATCGAATACGTCCCGTATTCCGAAGGCGAATAAAGCCGGGTTAAAATCGGCAGCGTCGCCAGAATGATGACCTGGCTGACGATCGTTCCGCTGGCCAGCACGAACACGTTGCGCAAAAAGCCGTCGCCGGCCAGCTTGCGGAACAAACTGACGGCATGGCGGACATGAAACAGCTCCCGCAGGCCGTAAATTTGCCGCGCGAAGGGTAACTTTTTGAACATGTTTCGCTTCTCAATCCTTACTTGATTTCATGAAACGCTCGATATGCCCGGCGATGTAACGCTGCGCATCCTCTCCGAGGTGCGGCCCGATCGGCAGCGACAGCACCTCCTGCGACAGCTGTTCGGCCATCGGCAGCGGCGTCCCCCCGTTATCGGCCATATAAACGGGAAGCTTGTGGACCGGCAGCGGATAATACGCGATCGTGCTGATCCCCGCGGCGGCCAGGGCGGCCTTAAGCTCGTCTCTTTTCCCGTTCAGCACCCTGATCGTGTATTGATGATATACGTGCTTGACACCGCCCTCGCATTTCTCCGGCAAAATAAGCCCATCCAGCCCATGCAGCAGTTCCCCGTAGCGGTCCGCGGCAAGTCGGCGCTGCTCGTTCCAGGCGTCGACGTGCGGGAGCTTCACCCGCAATATGGCCGCCTGCAGCTCGTCGAGCCGGGAATTGAAGCCGATCCGCTCGTTGTAGTACTTCCGCTTCGAGCCGTGCGTCCGCAGCATCGCCGCCGTCTCGGCCAGCGCCGGATCGTCCGTCGCCAGCATGCCGCCGTCGCCGTAGGCGCCGAGATTTTTGGAAGGAAAAAAGGAATAGCAGCCCGCGTGCCCGATCGTTCCCGCCTTGCGTCCGCCCGTTTCCGCGCCGAACGCCTGAGCGGCGTCCTCGATGACGATCAGCCCATGCGCCCGTGCGATGTCCATAATCCGGCCCATCTCCGCCGGACGGCCGAACAAATGCACCGGGAGGAGCGCTTTTGTCCGCGGCGTGATGGCCGCCTCCAGGCTGTCCGGGTTCAGGTTGAACGTCGCGGGATCGACGTCGGCAAACACCGGAACCGCCTGCACTCGGCTGATCGCCTCCGCGGTGGCAAAAAACGTGAACGGCGTCGTGATCACTTCGTCGCCGGGGCCGATTCCGGCCGCCAGCAGGGCGATGACGAGCGCGTCCGTGCCGGAATTCAGGGCGATCGCGTGCCGTACGCCCAGGTAATCGGCGGCTTCCCGCTCCAGTTGCTTCACCTGGTTCCCCATAATAAACGCCGCTTCGTCCAATACGGCCTCAATCGCTTCCAGCAGCCGCGGCTTCAGCTCGGCGACCTCCCGCTTCAGATCCAACACGGGAATGGGATCGGCGGTTTGATCGCCATCACCTGTCCCGTAACCGTTTAAGCCCTGCGCCTGATTCATGCCGGATTCGCCTCCTTCAACATGGCGATGCGATCCTGCTCCAGCCGGTATTCCCTGCCGCAGTCCCCGCAGGCCGCAAGCCCCGCCTTAAAGCCAAGCGTTTGCCCGCAGCGGCAGACCCAGCCGATTTGCCGCGCGGGCACCCCGGCGACCAGCGCATGCGGCGCGACGTCCCGGGTGACGACGGCCCCCGCGCCCACCAAAGCCCATTCCCCGATCGCCACCCCGCAGACGACGGTCGCGTTCGCGCCGATCGAAACGCCCCGCCCGACCCGGGTTACCTGGTAATCGGTGCTGCGGTTGCGCGGAAAAGCCGCACGCGGGGTCAGCACGTTGGTGAACACCATACTCGGCCCGCAAAACACTTCATCCTCCAAAATGACTCCTTCGTAAACGGAAACATTGTTTTGGATTTTCACCCCGTCCCCGATCGTCACGCGGTCGGCGACATACACGTTTTGCCCGAGGCTGCAGCGCTTTCCGATCACGGACGTGGCCGACACATGCGTGAAATGCCATATTTTCGTCCCCTCCCCGATTTGCGCGCCGGGATCGACTACCGCGGTTGAATGCACATATCCGTTTCCCATTCCACTGACTCCTCAACTTAAATTTTTAAAATCAGAGCAAATAATAATTGTCCGGCTTCCGCCGGCCCCGCATACCGTTACGGGTGTCGAGCAAAATACGGCTGGCTCTGCCGATCAGGTCGTAGTCAAATCCGGAGTGATCGGTCGTGATCACCGCAATGTCCGCCTCGCCGACCCGCCGCTCCGTCACTTCCTCGCACACGTAACGCTTCCCGCGCCAGTGGAATTCGGGGATATGCGTGTCGCTGACCCGCACGTTCGCGCCCCGTTCCTCCAGCAGGCCGATCATGGTCAACACCGGCGACTCCCGGTAATCGTCGATGTCTTTTTTGTAAGCCACGCCCAGCAAATATACGGTCGAGCCGCGCAGCGGCTTGCCGTCCCGGTTCAGGATCTCGGCGATTTTCTGCACGACGAATTCCGGCATTGCGTTGTTGATTTCGCCGGCCAGTTCGATAAGCCGCGTATGGTAGCCGTATTCCCGCGCTTTCCAGGTCAAATAAAACGGATCGATCGGGATGCAGTGTCCGCCGAGCCCCGGTCCCGGATAAAAAGCCATAAACCCGTAGGGCTTGGATTTCGCCGCGTCGATGACTTCCCATACGTTGATCCCCATGCGGCTGCAAAGGACGGCCATTTCGTTGGCCAGCGCGATGTTGATATGGCGGAACGTGTTTTCGTAAATTTTCTCCATTTCCGCCACCGCCGGGCTGGACACGACATGAACGTCCCCGTTGAGCACCTGCCGGTACAGCGTTTCCGCCACCTCCGAGCAGGCCGGAGTTACGCCGCCGACCACCTTGGGCGTGTTTTTCGTATTAAACGTTTTGTTTCCGGGATCCACTCGTTCCGGCGAATAAGCCAGAAAAAAATCGCTGCCGCAGCGCAGCCCCGTCGCTTCGAGAATCGGCCTGACCAGTTCATCCGTCGTGCCGGGATAGGTCGTGCTTTCTAGGACGACGAGCATCCCCGGATGCAGGAATTTGGCGATCTCGCGGGCCGAGTTCTCCACGTAGCTCGTGTCCGGCTGCCGGTAAATATCGAGCGGGGTCGGCACGCAGACGGCGACCGCGTCCACGCCTTTCAAAAAGGAATAGTCCGCCGTCGCGCTAAGCCGTCCGTCCCTCACCATTTCCCGCAAATCCTCATCGACTACGTCGCCGATGTAGTTATGCCCGCTGTTTAACATGTCGATTTTCCGGGCTTGCACGTCAAAGCCGATGACGCGGTAGCCGGCCTTCGCTTTTTCCACGGCCAGCGGCAGCCCGACGTAACCGAGGCCGATCACGCCGATGACCGCCGTTTTGTCCTCCAGCTTGCGCAGCAGCTCCATGCGGCCATAACGGGAAGACCCGGCTCTCAAGACTTCCGTTCGCATTCAAACTTCCCCCTTTCCCGCGCCTTCGGGAACCAGACGGAAATCTCCGCCGCGGCCGCCCCCGGTCATCTGCAGCGCCAGCTCGACGGCGCGGATGCCGTCCTCCAGCGTGACCGCCGGCTCGCGGCCTTCGGCTACCGCGCCTACCAGGTCGGCGATGATGCACTGATGCCCCGGAATGCCGTACGGGTCCTGCTCCACCTCGCGGATCAGCGCCGCCGTCTCCTCTTCCGACATGCCCGCGCACGCCCAATGGCGGATCCAGTTGGCCGTTCGTCCGCCGATGACGGCATAGCCGGTTTCGCCGAAGACGGCGATCGTCTCCTCCAGGTTGTGCCCGTACACCGTCGTGGCCGCTTCGATCACGCCAAGCGCCCCGCTCTCCAGCCGGATCGCGGCGATCGCCACGTCCTCCGCTTCGATCCGCCTGACGCGCGTGGCGACGAGCGATTTGACTTCGGCCACCGGGCCGAACAGCCACTGCAGCAAATCGAGGCCATGGATCGCCTGATTCATCAGCACGCCGCCGTCCATCGCTTTGGTTCCCCGCCAGGCGGCCTGATCGTAATACGCCTGGCTGCGGTTCCAGCGGACCGTGACGTTTACGTGGCTCAGCTTGCCGAACCGGTTTTGCGCCAGCGCGTTTTTTAAATGCCGGATCGCCGGCCTGAACCGGTTCGGGTGCACGACCGCCGCCCGTACCCCGGCGGCGCGCACGGCCTGCCGCAGCCGCTCCGCTTCCTCCAGATCAAGCGTCACCGGCTTCTCCAGCACCAGATGCTTGCCGGCGGCCGCGGCTTTCAGCGCCAGCTGCGCGTGCAGCCCGCTCGGCGCGCAGACGCACACCGCGTCCACGTCCGGCTCCCGTTCCAGCAGCGTGCCGAGCTCGGCATAGCAGGCCGCGTCCGGCAGCCGCATCCGCATCTCCGCCAGCCGCCCCGGATTCGGGTCGCATACGGCAACCAGCCGGGCTCCCTCCGTATTCTCGATCGCCTCGATATGTTTGCCCGCGATATGTCCGCATCCCGCGATCGCAAAATTCATCGTATCGCCCCTCCTCTATAATTTCTTCCATCCGGACCAATGTCTCTCAGGGTGCCCGGGTAATCTTCCGGCAAATAGCGCCGCGCCTTTTTTCGCTCGTCCCTTTTTTCCAGAGCCAACGCCAGGCTTAACGCCGCAAACAAACCGGCGAAGGCCGCCAGCGCGATATTGAGCATTTTGCGCGGGCTGACCGGGATCGCCGCCTCCTCCATGCTCGCCGAATCCAAAATCGAGACGTTGGCGTCCGCGATGATTTCCTTGGATCTCGCCACGAACGTTTCCGCAAAAGCGTTGGCGATAGCTACCGCTTCTTTGGGGTCGCTCCCGGTGTAAGACAGCAAGATGACCAGCGTTCCCGGATCGGTCCGCACCCTGACTTTCTTCAGCAGTTCGGTGGCGGATTGCGGCGCGGAAACCTTGTTTTTGACCTCGGAGGCGATATACCGGCTTTGGATCGTATCCTCGTATGTTTTCGTCAGCATTTGGCTGGCCAAAAATTCGTTATATGTACTGGAATCCGGCTTGGATACGATATTGGCCACCAGGCTGACGTCGGCCCGGTAAGCCGGGCTTACAAGCTCGTTCGCCAGCACGGCCGCGCCGATGCATAGCGCGATTACGGCCGCAAAAGCGATACAATGGCGTTTGACCGCTCTGCCCAAAAACTCAATGTCCATGAAGCTTCACCTCATTTGCGGAATAACTTGGCCCGGGGGAAGTCCGGCAAGCGGACACCGTTTCTTCCGCACGCGCCGGGAAAGCATCAGCCTCGGCCCCCGCTCCTTCCGCCGGCCTTCCTCCCTGCTCCGCTGCCGGCCGGCCGGCAAGCACAGCCTCGGCAAGCTCCTCCATGTTCAGGCTGATCATGCCGTAGCGTTCGGCAAGCCGGCGAAAATGGTTCGCCAGCCGTTTCAGCGCCCGCATGCCCGCCTCCTCCGCGGCGTTGTAGGGATGAAACCACAGGTGGTACACCTGCCCGTGTTTCGCCGCGTGCGTCATGCTGCGCCGCATCCGGTACAGCCTCAGCGGCTCCAGCCAGCCGAGCCAACGCGGCGGCGAGCGGAAGAAAAAGCTGGCCGGCAAGCTCAAAGGCGCCTTGGGGGCGAGCGACTCCGCCGGATAGGTATGGTGGCCGGTCAGGTTGAAATAGCTGTCCGCCAGCCTAAGCGCTCGCTTCAGCGGGGGATCGGAAACGGAATATCCGTCCCGGTACAGCCGGTGCTGCGGGTTGCCGCGATACGTCTTGATGCCAAGCTCCGCAAGCCGGCCGACGTATTTGCGGCGGATCTGATTGCGGGGCAGCACCAGGCTTTCGAGGGGGATTCCCCGTTTAGCGGCAACGTCCGCCGCGGCCTGCAGGTCGCTGTAAAATTGCCGTTCGGTTTGTCCTTTTTCCAATGAATAATAATGCGAAAACGTGTGGGAACCGATTCTTTGGCCGGGGGTGGAGCGAATCCGCTCGATCAGCGACAGCGCAAAATGATGGGGATCATCGTCCTCCCCTTGTCCGACGCCGCCGCCCGCGATATGCCCGTAAGGGGACAAACGGGGATCCGAGTATGCCGGCTTAAGCGCGGGCAGCCCCTGAAGCATCTCTTCCTTGCCGGCAAAAAAGAGCAGCCCCACGGTCGCCCAAGTGGCATGAATGCCGCGATCGCGGAATAAATCTAGTATTTCGGCAATTCTTTCGCGTTCGCCGCCCCATTTATCCGCATACTCATCAATGCTGCAAAGATCCCGGACGCCCCAATACAGTTCGAAATCCAGCGATACCACCAAAATCCCCCGTTTAGTCTCCATACCTACCATTCCTTTGTTGGAATAATCCGCATCCTATCGTCCGCATAACGTTTTGCTATATTGTGTTATATTCAGGGCGCCGCCGTTTTAGTAGTCAAATGCAAAAAAAGAACGCCCGGGGGGCGCTCCTTAAGTGGTTTTGTCAACCGGATTTATTTGATGACGACGCCGGAATTGGTCGCGGACGACGTCTTGATGGTGTAGGAGGAGGCGGAAATTCTATTATTTGCCAAGGTGATGTTTTTTTGCACGTAGCTGCGGAGATACGTCGTGAGGTCGATGCCTCCCCCCCGCCGCACGCGGATGACGTTATCCTTGATCAGCCCTTGGTCGGCGTTTTGCCAGGTCCAAATTCCCCGTTCCCCGTTGTTGATCGTATTGGACAAAACCCGGAAATCGCGGATACTGCCGAGCCGGATGGCGGTCGTACCCTTGACGTTGCTGCGTTCCCCCATGGCGATGTTGTTGTTTTGGATCACGATGTCCGCCACTTCGGCTCCGGCCCCGACTTCGATCGCGGCATAATAGCTGCCGTTTCCGTAAATCCGGTTGCCTTCCACCGTGTTGCCGCCGCCGTAAACGCTGATCGCCGCGTACATGTCCGGCGCGCGCTTTCCTTTTTCCGTACCCCTAAAGTAATTGTCGTTTAAATAAGGATTATGAATGTCGTTGCCTTTAACGGTGATGCCTTGGGCAAAAATTTTGATCGCCCGCTTGGCGCAATAGTCAAACCGGTTCCCGGCAATGACGCTGTCGACATCCGTTCCCCGGTTGTTTTCCATCGCCGGGTCCTCGTAGTATATCCCGTCGCCGTCATCGGCCGGGCTGATATGATGGATGTAGCAGTTCGTGACGGATACTTTTTTCGCGGCCAGTTCTTTGCTCCCCCAGGTCGTGGTGACGAAAATGCCCCGGGCCACCAGGCTGCTTCCCACCAAATTGCGGGCGGCAACGTTCGCAACCTCCGTATTATCAATCGTGATCGACTCCGTATTTCCGTAGACGACGATGCCGGCCACGACTCCGGCGTAATATTCGCTCCGCCGGTCGGTGTCGTGGGTTGCGCCCGTCACGAGCGTATCGCGGACCGTCACCCGCGAGCTGCCCCCGCCGATGGCGAGAACGCGGTTTACGCGCTCGTTGCCGTCCAGCACGATCCCGCTGACGTTCACCTCCTTGCCGGCGATTCGCATCAGCTCCCAGCCGAAGCTGTCCGGCGCCGCCTTGATGACGGAGGAACGGCCGTCGCCTTTGATGAGCGTATTTCCCCCGACCATCAGCGCTTTGGCCGGATTCACCTTGTAAACGCCGCTGGGAAAATATACGGTCTCCCCGGTTTTGGCCGCTTGGTTCAGCGCTTGCTGGATCGCGGCGGTATCGTCGGCCGCTCCGTCGCCCCGGGCGCCCCATTTTGTAACTTGTATCACGGTAATCCCTCCTTCGACGAAAAAACTATGCTGCCGAATCCCCTATGATAGAAGTTGAGCTAATGATATAAGTTGAGCTAATGATAGAAGGTATATTTTTTCTCACAATATATTAAATGGCCGGGAGCAAAGAAGGGATACCGGCAAAAAGCCCGATCCGCCCTTGCTCATATTCGCGGGGACAAGATCATACGTTAGAACTGGTAAAGGGAACAAGTCGAAGGAGGCTTTGTATCATGGAGTTAAACCGCCGCGAGCTGCTGATGCAGTGGGCTGAGTTCAACGAGCGAAAATGGGGCTGCCGGGCGCGTCTTGCCGAGTTCGAGGCGCCCAATTCCCCGGCCCGGGGGGAAGGGTTGTTTTTCTATAACGCAAAAGGCAAGCTGTATCTCCCGCCGCTGAACCCCTATCATCCGTTTGTGTTTCATTCCACGCCGACGGACAAGCCGTTCAAAATCGACCGGCAGTGGCGGGAGGTGGCGGAAGCGGTGGCGGCGGATATGCTGAAATCGCCCAGCAGCGCCAGCTTCGTTTTTCCTACGGACATTACGGACATCCGCCCTTTTTTGTGGAGCGGATTTATCGCGGATATCAAATACACGTATGTAATGGAGCTGCCTTATAGCTTGGATCGCGCCAGCGCGGACGTCCGGGCGAAGGTGCGCAAGGCCGGCGCGGCCGGCTACCGGGCGGCCAGAACCGAAGATATGGCGGAGGTGCACCAATGCCTCGCCGGAACGGAAGCCCGCCAAGGCTTCACCCACCGGCTGGGCCTGGAGGATTTGCGGCTGGCCCGGAGCCTGCTCGGGCCGGAGGCCTTTCGCGCGTATGTTTGTTATGCGCCCTCCGGGGAGCCGGTCAGCGCCAGCATCACGATTTGCCTTGACGATCAAAAAGCGTTCGGCTGGATCGCCGCCAGCAAGACGGAGCATTTGAATCAAGGCGTCGTGCAGCTGCTGCAAAGCTTTGAGCTGGGCGATTTATCGGACAACGGGCTGAAAACGTTCGATTTCGCCGGGGCCAACATCCCTTCGGTCGCCAGTTCCAAAGCGAACTGGGGCGGCGTGATCACCCCGTATTACCTCGTCAGACCTCCGGGATATAAGGAAATTTTGCGGGCCGGCCGGAACTGGCTGTCCTTTGTCAGGGGGAGGGGCAGGAGATAGTTTCTAAAATAGCGGTATTTTTTCACCTCAACCTCGGAATCGGCACTTGACGTCCGGCCGGCTACTGGAACGATGATGCAAAGTCGACCGTCGACCGTCGTCTAGATTCAGACAACAGGCCATTAATCGCCAGTCCCAGACACTAGGCTGTTAATCGTCTAGATCCAGATACCCTGCTGTTAATTCGTCTAGATTCAGACACCAGACCGTTAAAATAGCGGCGCTTTATGTACTTATTATCCGTAGCCAGGCCTGTTCATCCCCGTTAGCGGCATTTTTTGTCCTTATTTCCTATGATTCGTCATGAACGCAGGCATTTCGGCAGCGATTCGAGAAAATAGCGGCATAAAATGTCTCTATTGCACTCAAAAGGGGTGATATCGCCGAAATAGCGACATTTTTTGTCCTTATGTTTTCGCCCAAGCTGCCGTTATGAGCTGATGAAGCTCATCCATTCATCAAATTCGCCCGCTTCTCCCGAACCTTGATCGGCCCAATCGGGAATTTCCATCCATTCCACGCCGTTGCCGCCGCGCCGCAGCAGCTCCGCCGTTTCCGCGAGCTTCTCGCCCCAGTGGCAGGAAATGATCAAATAATCGGTATCGGCCGCCCCCGCCTCAAGCTCCAGTTCGAGCAGCCGAACCATCGAAACCGTTCGGTCCAGCACCAGCCGCGCCATCGTTTCCAGCAACAGCTCCAGTTGATCGGTTGCCGCCTGCGGCTCAATGCGGACCGGCTCCGCCGGGCCGTCCGTCAGCCGAGCATTGCATATAAAGCCCGCGCTCAGCCCATTGCGCAGGGCATGCTCCGCCACCGATGCGGCATAACGAATCCCCAGCTCGATCCGCTCCGGCGCGGTCACCGTTTTCCACATCGAATCGCTAACCTCCGCATTAAGGCAGATCACCAGCCGGTGGTCGGCGGTGTAATCCCGCTTGTGCACCTGCAGCTCCCCGGTCCGGGCCGTCGCTTTCCAGTTGATCTGGCTCAGCGGATCGCCGGGACGATAGGCGCGGATCCCTGCGGTCAGAAACGGGTCCTCCACGATCCAGCGCCGGACGGTGACTTCCCCCAGCCAGCTGTGGTTCGGCAGCGGCAGCTCCTCCAGCGGAACCGCCCGCGGATAGACGAGCAGCTCCAGATCCAGCGGGAAGCGTTTGACCTCCGAGTTTAGTCCCAGCGGATCGCCCGTCGTCATCGTGGCCGATTCCAGCCGGTAAAGCCCCCTGTGGGCGCACCCGACCTTATGGCGCCTTGTGATTTGCCGGTACGGACGAAGGTGAAATAGACTGCTGTGGTTCTGATAGATTTCCCCGGCATGAATCGCCAGGTTGCTCTGCTTTCCGAACGCAAGCCCGGCGGGAATGCTCGATTCCAGGCGAAGCCAAGGCAGCGGCAGCAGCTTGGCGTTGGCGATGACCTCGATCATTTCGACTTCATCGCCTTCAAATGCGGCCCGTTTGGAAAAATACCGCTCATACCGGATCCCCTTCAGCGCGCGCCGGCGGTATACCGCGGCAACCAGCCCGATAAGGAGAACCGCGCTTATAATAAGCCAAGGCAGCTGCATGGGTTCAATCCTCCCGCGTTCCCCGGACCGTCAGCAGCGGCTCGGTCAGCGGAGGCTCAGTCGGCGGGAGCCCGGTCAACAGCGGCTCGGCCGGCACCTCCACCTGCTGCAGCGCCTGGCGGACGACTTCGCTGCCTTGCTCCTGCGCGCTCCGAAGGCCTTGCCGCAGCACCAGCCGATGGGCCAGCACCGGCACGGCCGCCGCTTTGATGTCGTCGGGGGTGACGTAATCCCGGCCCCGAATCAGCGCCAGGCCCTGGGAAGCGCGCAGCAGCGCCGCGCTCGCCCGCGGGCTGGCCCCCAGCTTCACCTCCGGATGCTTCCGGGTCGCTTCGGCAACGGCCACGATGTAGCCGAGCAGATCGTCCTGGACGCGGATGGTCCGCGTATACCGCTGGGCCGCCGCCACCTCTTCGGCCGAGGCGGCCGCCCCGATTTCCGCCAGCGGCTGGCGCTCCTTAAACCGCTGCAGGATGGCGACCCCTTCGCCGTGCGACGGGTATCCCATGGCAATCCGCATCAGGAACCGGTCCAGCTGCGCCTCCGGCAGGGGAAAGGTCCCCTGCTGGTCGATCGGGTTTTGCGTGGCCATGACAAAAAACGGAGACGCCAGCTCGTGCGTGACGCCGTCGATCGTCACCTGGCGCTCCTCCATGCATTCCAGCAAGCTGGATTGCGTGCGCGGCGTCGCCCGGTTGATCTCGTCCGCCAGCAGCACGTGCGTAAACACCGGACCCGGGCGAAACTCGAACTCCCCCGTTTTCTGATTGAAAAAATGAATGCCGCTCAGATCCGAAGGCAGCAGGTCCGGCGTAAACTGGACTCGCTTGAACCCGCCGCCGAGCGATTTAGCAAGCGCTTTCGCAAGCAGCGTTTTGCCTGTGCCGGGCACGTCCTCCAAGAGCACATGACCGTCCCCGAGCAGCGCAGCAAGCAGCAGATCGACCACCTCCTCCTTGCCGACGACCACCTCGCCGATATTGCGGCGAATCCGCCCGGTCAAATCCATCGCTTCCCGCAGTTCCATAAGTACCGACACCGCCTTTACCGATTTCTTCCTTTCTCCTTTCCATCTTACCAAAAAGCCCGGCCGCTTTATAGCTGAAGTCCGGGGGCTTCCTAAACCTTCAGCCGCTCCCGCAAATCGACGACCGACCGCATCGCATACTCCTTTTGTACCGGCTGGCCGTCCCGCAGGACGATCAGGCAGGGAACGCTGGAAATTTCCCATTGATCGCGAAGCCGCGGACTATAGTTAATATTCAGCTTGGATACCGGGATGCTCGGACCGGCCGCCAAAGCGATATCCAGCATTTTTTCCGCCAGTTTGCAGGTTCCGCACAGCGCCGTGAAGAAAAACAACGCCTCCTTGCCGGAGGCTGGTTCCGCGCGGTCGAGCCACTCCTGTTCCGTAATTTCGCGAATCGCCATAAGCCGCCTCTCCTTTAGGGGATTAAATTTTCAGCAGGTTAAACAACAATCTAATACCGCGAATTGCCGCGAAAAAACTGCCGCCAATGCGGCCAAGCTTTCGAGAAAACACCGTCGATAGACGTATCTTACCACAAAAAGCGGCCCTGCTCGCATCTGCATGCGAACGGGCCGCTCCTTTCGGCAATCCGGCAGCGGGGATAACCCGTCCTTTAAGCCGGGCGATTGGTGAACAGGTGGAAAGTTACTCCGAACTTGTCGGTAACTACAGCGTAAGCCGGGCTGAAATAAATGGACTGCAGCGGCAAATCGACGCGTCCGCCCTCTTTTAGGGCCTCGTAAAGCTGCTGCGTATAATCCGCCGTACTCGACGTGAGGCACACCGTAACCTGGCTGCCCGGTTGATGCGGCTCGCCCGGAAAAATATCGCACACATAAAGCTCCGTTTCCCCCAGCTTTAATATGGAATGCGCGATGCGCTTCTTCACTTCGTCAGTCATCGGCTGCTGGGGTTCGGGCATTTCGCCGAAGGTTTGCTTAAACGCCACCTTGGCCTGCAGCGCCTGCTCATAAAAAGCAATCGCTTCTTCGGCTTGTCCATTCAGGGCAATCAGGGGGGTTGTCAACAGAATCATGTAAACACACTCCTTAAGGATCAAATTGGCGGAACCCGAAAAGCGAAAGAGGCGATCTCCGTTTCCGCTTGATTCGATTCTTATTGTAGCCGATAATAGTGACAAGTATTGTCATAAATAAGAAACGCATACCGGCGTTTTTTTGATTTTTTATGCCCAATAAAAGAAACGGAGCGCTCCCCCATGTCCAAATCGAAACGTCTGATGGAATTGATGATGACCGTCAACCGCAAGCGAAAATTCACCGTGAAGGAATTGGCCCGGGAATTCGGCGTTTCTCCGCGCACGATCCTCAGGGACCTGCAGGAGCTGAGCGAACTGGGCGTACCGCTGTACTCCGAGGTCGGACCGCATGGCGGCTACCAGGTGCTGAACGAAAGAGTGCTGCCCCCCATCGCTTTTACCGAAGAGGAGGCGGTGTCCATCTTTTTCGCCAGCCATGCCTTGCGCCATTACCGCTTTCTCCCGTTTGAAACGGAAGCATCCTCCGCGCTCAGCAAGTTTTATCATTATATGCCCGGAGACGTCCGGGACCGCATCGATCAGATGAAAAACCGGGTCGACTTCGTGACGCCGGAAAGGCAGTCGGCTTTTCCTTATTTGGCGGTTCTGCTGGACGGCGCCGTCCGCCAAAAAGTGCTCCGCATCGGCTACGCCTCGCGTTCCGGCGCAACGAGCACCCGGCACATTCAGCCGATCGGGATCTACGCCAGCCGCGGTTTATGGTATTGCCCGGCGTATTGCTTCGAGCGCAAAGATTTCCGCTTGTTCCGCTGCGACCGCATCGGCTCGGCCGTCATCGAGGAAGCGGACGCCGCGCTGAAGCCGCTTGATCTGCGGCAGGTCCATCTCGGCAATTGGGAATCGTTCATCGGGAGAAAGCCGATGTACGCGGATTGCACCATCGAGCTGACTCCGCTGGGGATCGAGGCCTGCGAGGGCGAGATGCTGCGCCACTTCCGGCTTGAACTTCGCGAGGATGGCACGGGCCTGCTGCGGGGGCAAATTCCGCCGGGGGAAATTCCTTTTATGGCCGCCTTTTTCATCGGCTTGGGGCGGGAAGCGACCGTCATCCGGCCGCCGGAGCTTATCGCGGCGATCAAGCGCAAATTGACCGAACTGCTGGATCAATACAGCTGAGCGCAAAACCCGGGTGAGCCGCTGAACCAGCACGCTGGAGCGTGCTGGGCCATGCTGGATCATGCTGGACCATACTGGATCACGCTGAATCATACTGGATCACGCTGGGCCATACTGGTGACGCTGGACCATACTGGACCATGCTGAACTTTCAGAGCTCAAGCAAGAACATAAGGACAAAAAATGGCGTTATCCCGGCGAGATTACCCACTTTAATTAAAATAAAGGCAATTTATGCCGCTATTTTCTCGAACCGCAGAGTGAAGGCCGCCTTTTGTACGATTCATAGGAAAATAAGCACAAAAAATGCCGCTAATGGGGACAAGCAGGCCCGTATCCGAATAATAAGTACATAAAGTGCACTAGCGTTGCATAAAACCTAACGCGAATAATCAAATATTAGTTAAATATGGGTAATTATGATCATTTTTCATGGAAAAAGCATAAAAAATCTCCTATTGTAAAGAGGTAGGTACGTTGTCCATAACTCTCTACAAAAGGAGACCATCCATGGATAACGTTAAAGCTAAAACGGTCATTCGTCAACTGATTTCCTTACTGCCCATCGATGTGCATCAACGTTTACTCTTCGACCATTACACCAAGAAACTTACCACGATGAAAGCGATCATGCTCTTCATCAATGCTCAGTTGAAACAATGGTCATCTTACGGTGAAATGGAAATTGCACTTCGTGCTGAGCCGAAACTTCAGCAGCTTCTACAGTTGGAGAGTATCAGCGGCTCGCAATTATCCCGAAAACTCGATCAGATCCCAACGGAGCTGTTGGAGTGGATGTTTCAGCATCTGGCATCACAAACACAGCAACGTGCTTGCCACCAGGGCCAGAGCGGGAAATTGCACATCATTGATTCTTCCAGCATTCGACTGCCGCTTCAACTTGGAAGTTGGGCCAAGATGTCAAATAAGAGTAGCGGCGTCAAGATGCATCTGCGCCTCGTTGTTACAGCTCCCGACAAGCTATTTCCTGATGCCATGATCCCCAGTTCGCTCAATGTAGGGGATCGTGCGGGGGCCGTTGAACTGGTCGTCCCCTCGGATGCGATTTATGTGATGGATCGCGGTTATGATGATTATGCCCGGATGGATCAATGGGTCCAGGACAACATCCAGTTTGTGATCCGTATGCGAGATCGCGCGCTTGCCACCGTCATTGAGGAGTATCCTGTTCCGGAAGGCTCGAACATCACGCGGGACGCCAAGGTTTGCGTGGGCAGTTCCTTCCGATCCATGGAACATTCCGTTCGTTTGGTGGAGTTTTATGACGAGCAGGAACGGACTTATCGTATTTTTACATCGGTATGGGATAAGACCGCTGAAGAAATCGCGCAGATCTACAAAAATCGCTGGCTCATCGAGTTGTATTTTAAATGGCTGAAGCAACATTTGCGATTGAAGAAGCTGCACAGTCATAAACCACAGGCTATTTGGAACCAGTTATTCTTGGCTTTAATTACTGCCTTGCTCGTGGAGCACATCCGGCACAGCACCCAAACGGCAAAAACAAACTGGCAAGTGCTCCGGATTCTCCGCGAGTATTTGTACCGTTCATGGCGATCCTTTCGAACCGAACTGGATCGGAAACCCAGTCGAAGTAGTCCGGGGAGACGTCCGGGGTCAGGTCCCAAAGCGTTATCGGTGCGCACAATGGTTGGGATAATTAAGCCAAGCAAGTTCAAGGAATAATATCCATTATATACATTTAATGGGACATCGCGACCTACGCATTAGGTAACCTTGACTTTTTGGTCTTAAGCTTAAAAAATGACTGTAAAAAAATCCATTTATAGTTTCAATAATCCAAATGTGGGTTTTGCTGAAAATTGATGTTAGTGTTCTTGCAACGCTAGTACATAAAGTGCCGCTATTCTTGTGATATGGTGCTCCTC
Source organism: Paenibacillus sp. FSL P4-0127 (assembly GCF_038007325.1). Taxonomy (NCBI): domain Bacteria; kingdom Bacillati; phylum Bacillota; class Bacilli; order Caryophanales; family Paenibacillaceae; genus Paenibacillus; species Paenibacillus sp. FSL P4-0127. The sequence goes on from NZ_JBBOWY010000001.1 coordinate 40,982, forward strand.
AGGCGGCCTGATCGCACACGATGATCATGCGGAGCCGCGGTTTCACTGCCCGCCCCGGTTCCGGTAGCCGCTGGGGGAATGGCCGGTAATTCTTTTGAACACCCGGGAAAAATAAAACATATCGCGATAGCCGAGCGCTTCCCCGATTTCCTTGATGCTCATTTCCGTATTGAGCAAAATGTTTTTCGCTTCGGCCACCTTCAGCCGGTGTATGAATTCATTTAACGGATACCCCGTGTATTCGTGGACGATCCTGCGCAGCGTCGACACGGAAATATGATGTCTGGCCGCCAGTTCCTCCGGCTCCCGGCGGGCGTACAGCGACCCGGAGATGTCCTCGATCACCTTGAGCACGAACCGCCCCCGGTTGCCCGTTTCGGCCTGGTCGGCCTGGGCGACCAGCTCGTACAGGAACGCTTCGAGCAGCAGCGAGGCGCGGTCCAGATTGCTCGGTACGCCGCTCTCCAGAAGCATGAACATCATTTCCATCCGGTTTACCGCCGAATCGTCGATCGCCGCCTTTTGGACCTGCGCCGGATGCTGCAGCCAGCTGCCCAGCCATTCTCCAACCCGCTCCCCCTCGACGGTAAAATAATACTCGTCCCAATACCCGTCCGCATGAGGGCCATAGTTGAACTCGGCACCGGGGAACAGGCAAAACCAGGAGCCCGCGGGAACCTCCTGCTTCTCCCCGCCGTCAACCTGGTAATACCCGCCCCCGCCGGTAATCACCACAAAAGCCCAATAGCTGAACTTCGCCTGAACGCGCCGCATCGTTCTGCCGGGTAAATGGCCGGCGTTGACCACCGTCAGCGAGCGGATTTTCCGCTTGCTGGCGTCGACGACCGGGTTGAACACGCGGATCGGATGCGGACTGATCATATAATCCAGATATTTTGTCATCCTGCACATTCTCCCTTTGGAATTCCTGTGCTAAATTAAGGGTGCCTGAACAAATAAAACAAACTCGCGGCGAATTTTGCTTCATTGTAGCAAATTCGCACCGCTGACGAAAGGGAGCGAAGTGCGGAATATGAGCGAACTCAAAATCGGACTGATCGGCGCCGGATCGATCTCGGAATCCCACCTGCTGGCCTATCAGGCCAACCCGAAAGCCGCGCTGTGGGCCATCTGCGACCTCAATGAAAGCAGAGCCCGGGCCATGGCGCGGAAGTACAACATTCCTCATGTGTACACTGACTATCGCGACCTGCTCGCGAACCCCGATGTACAGGCGGTCAGCATCTGCACCTGGAACAACAGCCACGCCGAAATCAGCATCGCCGCCCTCGAAGCGGGCAAAAACGTCCTTTGCGAGAAGCCGCTCTGCATTACCGTAGACGAAGCGCTCCAGGTACAGGCAGCGGTGGAGCGGACCGGCAGGCTGCTGCAGGTCGGCTACGTGCGGCGTTATGCCTCGAACATCGCCGTGCTCAAAAAATTCATCGCTGCCGGGGACATCGGGGAGATCTATTTTGCCAAAGCGAGCCTGGTCCGGCGCCTCGGCAATCCCGGCGGCTGGTTTGCCGACAAAGCCCGCTCCGGCGGCGGCCCGCTGATCGATATCGGCGTGCACGTGATCGACCTGTGCTGGTATCTGATGGGCCGGCCCAAAGTGAAGTCGGTTAGCGGCAACACCTATTACAAGCTCGGCAACCGCTCCAACATCGAGAATTACGCGTTTTACCAAGCAGCGGACTACGACGCATCCCTCAACACGGTGGAGGATATGGCCAATGCGCTGATCCGCTTCGAAAACGGGGCCTCCCTGCTGGTGGACGTCAGCTTTTCGCTGCATGCCAAGCAGAATTCCGCCCTGGTCAACATTTACGGAGAAAAAGGCGGCGCCGAGATTGAACCGGAGCTGTCGATCGTTACGGAACGCCATAATACGATCATCAATATCGATCCGCAAATCAGCACGCCCGCATTCGATTTCCAAGGCAGCTTCCAGAACGAAATCAACCATTTTGTGGACAGCTGTCTGGACGGCGTGCCGCCGATCAGCCCGGTGGAGGACGGTGTGGAGATCATCAAAATATTAAACGCGATTTACCAATCGGCCGAGGAAGGCCGAGAAATCCGGTTTTAGGAGGGCGCTGGTATATGAAGCTGAACAATAAGATCGGTATCATCGTCGACAGTTTGGGCCTGGGCGTCACGGAAGGCCTGAAAAAAGCGAAGGAACTGGGCGCCGAAGGCGTGCAAATCTACGCCGTGTCCGGCGAAATGGACCCGGCCGCGCTGACCGCGGCCAAACGCAAAGAGCTGCGAAGCTATATCGAAGGGCTGGGCCTGGAAATATCCGCCCTCTGCGGCGATCTGGGCGGCCACGGATTCCAGGACGCCGCCGCCAATCCGGCCAAAATCGAAAAGTCGAAGCGCATACTCGATTTGGCCGTTGAGCTCGGCACGAACATCGTGACGACCCATATCGGCATCGTGCCGGAGGACCTAAGCAGCCCGATCTACGCTGCTATGCAGCAGGCCTGCGAGGAGCTAGGCGTCTACGCCAAAAGCTTGAACGCCTATTTTGCCATCGAAACGGGGCCGGAACCGGCCGCTCATTTGAAAAGCTTCCTGGACACGCTGAGCACAAACGGCGTTTCCGTCAATTTCGACCCGGCCAATATGGTCATGGTGACGGGCGACGATCCGGTGCAGGGCGTCAAGACGCTGCGGGACTATATCGTGCATACGCACGTAAAGGACGGGGTGCGCCTGCGCCCGGTCGATCCCCGGGACGTATACGGCTTCCTCGGCTACGAGGCGATGGATCACGAAAAGATCGCCGACATGGCTTCCTCCGGCGGCGCCGGGTTTGCGGAGGTTCCGCTGGGCGAAGGCCGGGTGGATTTCCCGGCTTATTTTGCCGCCCTGCAGGAGATCGGCTACACCGGCTATCTGACGATCGAGCGGGAAGTCGGCGACAAGCCGGAGGAAGACATCAGAAAAGCGGTCGAGTTCATCCGGTCTTTCCGGGGATGACCCGAGGGCAAAGCGGATGTGATTCGCAAGAGCAGCAAGAGCCGTGAGCCGCAAGAGCCGAGCCGCGCACAGCGGCCTTAAGCCGGAACGATCTTAGGATGGAAGGAGACGCGCTGTAAAACATGAAACTCGGAATAAGCTCTTATAGTCTTTATCAGGCCATGCAGATGGACGGCATGACTATTCTGGAGGCGATCGACTGGATCGCCGGCATCGGCGGGGAGCATGTCGAAATCGTGCCGCTGGGTTTCGATTTGAAGCAAACCCCCGAACTCATCGGGCAAATCCGCGAGCGGGCCGCCAAAGCGGGAATCGCCGTTTCCAACTATGCCATCGGCGCCAACTTCATTACGGACACGGAAGAAGCTTACGAGTCGGAAATCCGCCGGGTCATGCGGGAAGTCGACATTGCCCATGCCCTCGGCGTCAAGCTGATGCGCCATGACGTCGCTTCCCGGCAGGACACCTCGATCATACGCTTTCAGGAGGATCTTCCGCGCATCGCCGAAGCCTGCCGGCGGATCGCCGATTACGCTGCGCAGTACGGCATTACGACCAGCCTGGAGAACCACGGCTATTACGTTCAGGCCAGCGACCGGGTACAGGCGGTGCTCCACGCGGTCGGCCGGCCGAATTACAAGACGACGCTGGACGTCGGCAACTTTGTGTGCGTGGACGAACAGCCCGTGATCGCGGTGAAGAAAAACATCGCCTACGCATCGATGGTTCACGTCAAAGACTTCTACATCCGTCCGGCGGACCGCAACCCTGGAGAAGGCTGGTTCCGCAGCGCGGGCGGCGGGTATTTGCGCGGCGCGATCGCCGGCCAGGGCGACCTCGATCTGCGGGAGATTCTCCGCATCGTCAAGCGCTCCGGCTATGACGGCTTCCTGTCCATCGAATACGAAGGCATGGAGGAGTGCCGCAAAGGAACCAAAATCGCCTTCGAGAATGTGCGGCGAATTTGGGAGGAAGTGTAGCCGCCCGCTTGGTCCGTGTTCGGCGGATTAAAGCGCAAACTTCATTGGAACTTGCGTTTATACGGACGAGGTATACTTTAGTATACCTCGTTTTTTGGGCGGTACATGGCCGCCGGGATGGCGGCTCCGGACTTCAGAAATTCGGCCCACAGCCGCCACATCACCTGGTCATAAGAGCGTTTGTCCTTTTTCCTATCTTGTGCATTTCGGGAAGAACCACTCCAATTAGAATCAGTATAACACCGCACCATTGTACCGGGCTGACGTTTTCATGAAGCACTATCGAAGAAAGCATTACGGCAACCGGCAATTCGGCAGCGCCCAAAATCCCTCCCATCGCCTCTCCGATATGAGGTATTCCGATGGCGAAGAGCAGCGGCGGAATAAACGCTCCAAATAAGCCTAACAGAAATCCGTACATTAGCAGCGGTCCGAACAGCAACCCGTTAAACAAGAAATAAGGCGGGAATAACACGATAAGTAAAATAAATCCGCCGGTAACCATCCAAGCGCTCCGGTATGCCGGATGAACGGAAGGAACCGCTTTTCCGCTGAACAGAAGAAACATGGAATAGCTCACTGCCGAAAATAAACCGAAAATAATGCCGGTTCGCTCGATGTTTGCCGAACCTTGCGCGTTTAGGCCGGCCGCCAGCAAAGTACCCACAAACAACACGAACAGGGTCGCCACCATCATCTTTCCGGGACGCCGCCGCTTGCTTACCGCTTGGATCAGTGCGCTGATCCACGTGAATTGAAACAATAAAATAATCGCCAGCGAAGCGGGGATATACTGAAGGGAATGATAGTAAAGCAATCCCGTAACAACTGTTGGGGCCCCCGCCAACATAAGCAGCAATCTTTGCTTCCACGTTAACCCTTTATCCGCAATGACGGCGGAAAAAGTCTCCGGTTGCCTCCGCTTTTTACGCAACGCCTTGCGTTTCGTGTACAAGGCCATCAACCAGGATAAAATTAAACCGATCAATAGCTGCGCTCCTACCACTTCCCCTAGTTTAAAACCTTCGCCGTAAGCCAACACGACAATGGTCGATAACACACCGTAACTCATGGCTCCTGCTAAAACGGAAATCCAATACTTCATAAAAACCCGATCCTCCTGCACCAAATTGTATCGATTTATGAACAACGCAAAAAATCCTAACCACGCGATAAGGAAGAAGTTCTGAATTCCTTGTCATCGTAGTTAGGAAGTAAAGGCTCCCTGTAGAAACCCCCGCCCTGTCGGCATTGGCCGATTACGGGGTTATACGAGAAAGTATGATTTTTTTCGCAACAGATTAGATATTAAACGAATATAAAATTACTGTCAACCGTGATGTCCGTGACGACTAAGTCCGGCTTGGGGCGGTTGAGCCTGTCCAAAGCTGTGAAACGGTTAACGCCGGGGCGATTACGGAATCAGGTCCAGCGCCTGCTGCGGCACAAAAGCTTCAACCCCGTTGTACACGACCACACCTTCCAGTTGCGTTTTCTTGCCGTTCAGGACAGCGATACTTTGGTGCAGCGGCAGTTCCAGCTTGTCGCCGCCTTTAGTAACGATGATCTTGCCGTTTTTGTCATCCAGTGTGTAAGTTGCGCCCTTGGCCGTGAAGGCCGGCTTGGCTTTAACAAACAATCTGTCCGTCGCTGCGTCCAAATCAAGCCCCATCACGCGCGCCATGTATTTGGCCACGCCGGTGTTGTCGATCACGCCCGTCGGACGGTCGCCGTTCGGCGCGTAGGTGTACAGAACCACATCGCCGCCCGTATGTCCGCCCGTCGTCCAGCCGATCCCCGACCGCTTGCTGATCATCGGACCTACCGTATAATTCAGGCTGCCGGCTTCGGCCTCTTTTATGGCTTTAATTTCTTCCGCCGTCAGGTCGGCAATGCCGAAATATCGGGCCATCACTTCTTTGATGTTGGTCCGCTTCGCGTTCAGCTTGGCTTCCAGTCCTTCGCCGGTCAGCTTCGCTTTTTTGAGCGGGCCGATGAACGTGGACAGCGGTTCCTTGTCATAGCTTCCGGTTGTCGACGCGTTGCCGATCGTCAATCCGCCGTTGCCATGGTCGGTTACGGCCACAATCGCGGTCTGCCCGTCGTCTTTGGCGAAATCGAGCGCAACTTTGACCGCCTCGTCAAAAGCCAGTACATCGCTAATGACTCCGATCGGATCGTTGGCGTGGGCGGCCCAGTCGACTTTGCTGCCTTCCACCATGAGGAAGAAACCGTCCTCGTCTTTGGACAGAACTTCAATCGCTTTGGCGGTCATCTCGGCCAGACTCGGCTCCGTGGAAGGATCGCGGTCCATGTCGTAGGCCAACCCGGCAGGCGCAAAAGCTCCCCATATCTTGTTTGATTTGGAAGCCTTCAGCGCGGCCGGAGTCGTTACATAATCGTAACCGAGAGCTTTGATGGATGCAATCAGGTCGGCCCCGTCTTTGCGGCCTTGGGGGCTCAGATATTCGGCGCCCCCGCCCAGCACAACGTCCATTCCGTTATATACCTGCTGCATGCTTAGCGCGTCATAATTTTTACGGTCCGGATAATGGGCGGAAAAGTCCGCCGGAGTGGCGTGCATAATTTCAGACGTTGCGATAATCCCCGTGGCTTTGCCGGACAGCTTCGCCGCCTCGAGCACCGAAGCCACCGGTTTTTTCTCGTCCCCCGGTTGGATTTTGGCTTGTCCCGGCATCGTCGCTTTGTCCGGCAGCACGCCAACATAACCTGTATGCGATTTATGCCCGGTCGCAAAAGCGGTTCCCGCCGGAGCCGAATCCGCAATCGCCGCGTCGGCCGAATGGGTACGTACGAGACCGCTTGCCATTTGATCCAGCGTCAGACTGCTGCCTTTATACCATCTGGACAACGCCGTAGCGTCATTCGCCATCCCGTCCGGAATAAGAATAATGACATTTTTGATAGCCGCCCCCGTCTCCTGCGCTGCGGCGGTACCGCTTCCACCCGTCGAAACCGTCAAAACGAGCGCCGAGGCGATTAACAAACTTGCCACCCTTTTCAAACCTTGTCCAAGCATGAACCATCCTCCATCCCATGAAATTCGTATATTTTACATTTTTCAGTATAGAGGACGTATATTAGAATAACGTAAATTTATTCCCATATTCATGTAAAAATGCAAATTGCCTCCCGGATGATCTGACTAACGCCCATATCCAAAGCGGGCAATATGAAGCGGGCCGGATCGTATGATAATAAGCGCGGCAGTTATGAACGCGGCTATCTCTTAAGCGCAGAAATGTTAATAAAATAGTCAATGTTTTTAATACAATTGTATTAATTGTTCACCTCTCATAGGCGATAAATATGATGGCAGCACCACAATCATTAGGCAGAAAGGGGGTGAAATCGATGAATATACTTACGCCGGGAGTGATCAGCGGATTGATAGGAGCTTCCAACTATATGCATGCGTCCAATGCGCCTATGGCGGTTTACAATAAGGAAGCGGCGAAAATTAATCCCGATACGGAAAAAATGGGAAGGGCTTTAGGCGTTGCCGGCAACGCTCTCAACTCGGCCAGAAGCGAAAGCGATACTGCGGCGGAGGAATTGGAAAAGGCACAGGAACAAGCAAAAAAGCAAGAAAAGGCCGAGCAGGAAGCAAAACTGCAAAAGGATATGGAAGCGAAAATAAAGGCGCAGCAAGAGTATGCAAACCAACCTGCCGATACGGTAGAGATCAGCAAAGAAGGGCAGTTAGCACTCAATGGCAACGATCCGGCCGGCGCGCAACAAAATCCGGATGCTGTTGAGATCAAGAGCCAACCCGCAGTTGAGCCCAAAATATACACATCCGACGGTACGGCCTTCACAGTATCCGCAGACATAAATGTATCGCCGGCGATTTCGGTAAGGGTATAGCTTGGAGAAAAAAGAGGCTACGTCCCAATTCGGCGCCTGACCGATGGGACCGTAGCCCGTATTGTTTGTCCGCTAAAAACCTTCGTCCGGCAGCGTCAGCACCGAATCCCGATCGTGACGATTTCGCAGGGTCCGGTCATCAGGGACAGACAACCGACGGCGTCTTTGCTCAGCGGAGTTCCCTCCTCTTCCAGAATCGTCGTTTTGTAAAAATGCTCATGTTCGAAATCCGCGCAAAATGTCAGCTCTCCCGGCTGCCGGCTCATATTGTACCAGCGGAACATCAGGTCGCCGGTTTCTTCGTTTATTTTCAGCGAAGAAAAGGCCAGCTCTTTGCTTTCCCAGCGGAACGGCGCTGAGCTTGGAGCGAGCGTTCCTTCATGTATGCCGGTTTGGCACACGGTCCAAGGCACCTGGAACTGGTACGCCTCCGCAAATGCGCCGGAAACGATGCCGTCGCCTGTATGCGGGATCAGCTCCATACGCATCGTATGGGTACCGAGACACTGGGCTTCCGGCGTCGGAAACAAGCCCCAGTCGCCAAGCTCGCCTACGCAGCGCAGAAGCGTGACCGCGATTGTGTTCCGGCCATCAAGCAGCACTTCGTATTCGTTCAGTCCGAGATTGGCGACCGTTAAACCGGCCTTCTCCCCGCTTACGTCCACAAAAGCTTGCTGATGCTGGGTATTGCTCGGATTTTCCCACTCCGGCGCCGGAACGTTGCCGCGCTCCGCGATTTCAAACATCGAATCGGCGCGATGCACGGAAGCTTCCAGGTCCGTAGGGAACAGCACCCGAATGCGGTGGTCTTTCGCCGTGTTGTCGATCGTCGTTTCGATCTCTACACCTCTGCTGCCGGCTTCAAGCGAAATGACCGTGCGCAGCTTCAGCGTCGTCAGCTTGCCGCTGCGCTGCGCCTTGCGCTGCGGATAATACACCAGCTCGCGCATCTCCTCGTCCAGCTTGTCGTCGGCGGAAGCCGGGATCTCCCATGCGTGGCACACTTCCACTGCGGCCCGGTACGGCGTATCCTCCAGCACGCGGATCTGCGCCGGCAGACCTTTGGTGGTCAGCGGCTGTTCGCCTTCCGGCTGCTTGTACATGTATTCGTTGCCGATATCGCCGGTATCCTCATAGATGCCGAGGTCGCGGTAGATTTGGCCGGTCGCTTTATCGGTCAGCGCAAACGAACCGTCGCCGGCGATCTCCACTTTCAGCCCGGCGTTTTCCATGACCAGGCCGCCGGTAAACAGCGAGGCCGGTGCTGCCGCGGCGGCCGTTTGGGGGCGCACCCAGGCGTACGCGCGGTGCCCCAGCGCCGGTACCTGCTCCGCCTGGAACGTCAGCTTCACCCGGCGGCACATGTACGGCTGCCGGAACTTGTCGTCCGGCAGGTCGTAGCCGAACAGCAAGCCGAGGTCTTCCACCGTGCAAGGCACGGCGTTCCCCGCCTCGTCCACCAGCTCGCGGCCGGACAAGTCGACCGCCTTCATGCGGCGGGCGGTTTCCTCAAGGCCGAGCTCCTCGCGCAGATACAGGCGGGCGGCGTCCAGCTCCACGGTCACCGTGCCGGTGCGGTTCCAACCGGTCGTGTTCATGACGACCAGCGGCAGCGGATCCTTGCCGTACCCGGCGAAGATCGACGTGTTCACCGCCTCGGCGACGGCCCGCTTGCTGTCGTCGATGATCGCCTCGGCAACGTGGCGGCTTTTGGCGAAGCGGGTGACCATCTCGCGGTGCACCTCGTCCACGCTGCAGCCGCAGATGCTGTCATGCGGATGGTTTTGCATCAGCGTTTTCCAAGCATAGGTGAACAGATGATGCGGGTAGTTTTTGCCCAGCATCTTCGCCACCGCAGCGAGCGGCTCGGCGACTTTTTCCAGCAAGGTCTGGCCTTCCTGGTTCATCTGCTTCAAATACACGCGCGAAGAAGCGGTGTTAACCAGCGTACCCCAGCCATCGGTGCGCTGACTGCGCAGCTCGCCTTTGACGGTGGACAGCTCGCGGCCGCCCAGCGCCCCCTCCAGCGCCTGCAGGTAGTCCGGCAGGGTCGAATGCACGAACTTCGTGTCCGGGTACAGCTTCTCGGCCGTGCGGATCGCCTCCGGCAAATCAAGCTGCAGCGGCTGGTGGTCGCAGCCGTTCATGAACAGCAGTTCATCCGTCGCCGCGTATTTTTCCGCGTCCGCCAGCTTGCGGTCCCAGAACGCCTTCGCTTCCGCTTCGTCCACCGGCACCTCGTTGCCGTTGGAGTACCAGTTGGCGAACAAAATGCCCAGCACTTTCGAGCCGTCCGGCCCTTCCCAAATCAGCTCGGAGAAGGAGGACTCATACCCGCCGTCGGAAACGGTGTTGTTGAAGCCGGTCGGCTTCACGCCGCGGCCGAAAAAGGCGTTGTCGATGCCGGATTGCCGCATCAGCTGCGGCGTTTGGCCGACGAGCCCGAACGTGTCGGGGAAATAGCCGATTTTCGCCGGTGCGCCGTATTTTTTCGCGTCCTGATGGCCGATCTGCATGTTGCGGATATTCGCTTCCCCGCTCGTCAAAAAAGCGTCCTGCAAAATGTACCACGGCCCGATCAAAATGCGCCCTTTGCGGATATACTTCTCCAGCCGCTCCTTGTTTTCGGGGCGTACCTGCAGGTAATCCTCCAAAATAATCGTTTGCCCGTCGAGGTAAAAGCTTTTAAACGCCGTATCGCCGTCCAGCTTGTCGAGCAGCGCGTCCACCAGCTGAACGAGCCGGACATGGTGCTTCTCGTAAGGCAGATACCATTCCCGGTCCCAGTGCGTATGGGAAATGATATGCGCCGTTCTTTTCTTCTTCATTCCGTTACCCCCTCATTAAAATAGCGGAAAATTATGGTCTTATTTTCGAATTTGAGCTTGATTTATCACCATTAGCGGAATTTTTTGTTCTTATTTTCCAACGAACGGCTCAAAATGCGGCCATAGCCCTGCGATTCGAAAAAATAGCGACCTAAAATTCCTCTATTGCACTCTAGTGGGTGATGTTTCCATATTAGCGACATTTTTTCCCTTTATTTGTTTAACAGACTAACATTTGCAGTTATTCGGCGGTTCGGTACGTTCAAGCTTCCGTTTCTAAAGGATATTCTTCCATGTAACTCAGCAGTTCGTCCACGGTTGTGAACGCCAGGCCGGTCACCGTGTCGGCGCAGCCGTAGTAAATGGCGATCCGGCCGGTTTCGGCGTCGGTCAAAGCCGCGCACGGGAACGTCACGTTCGGCACGTCGCCCACGCATTCGTACAGCGTTTCCGGGCCGAGGATGTAATTGCGCGACCGCGCTTTAACGATCCAGGGCTTGTCGATGTCCAGCAGGGCGCAGCCCATGCGGTAAACGAATCCGTTGCACGTATTGATAACGCCGTGGTAGATCAGCAGCCAGCCTTTGTCCGTTTCGATCGGAACCGGCCCCGGGCCGATTTTTTTGGACTGCCATGCGGACGCGTCGCCGTTAATCGTCCCCATCACATAGCGGTGTTTGCCCCAGAACGTGAGGTCCGGGCTTTCGCTGTAAAAAATATCGCCGAACGGCGTGTGCCCGGTATCGCTCGGGCGGCTGAGCATGGCGTAACGTTCGCCGATCTTGCGCGGGAACAGCACGCCGTTGCGGTTATACGGCAAAAAGGCGTTTTCCAGCTGGTGGAACGTTTTGAAATCGGTCGTATACGCGATGCCGATTGTCGGGCCGTGGTAGCCGTTGCACCAGGTGATGTAATAGCGGTCGCCGATTTTGCAGACGCGCGGATCGTAGCGGTATTCCCGCTTGGTCACTTCCTCGTCCCCTTCGAACTGAATCGGATCGTGGTTGATTTTCCAGTTGATCCCGTCGTCGCTGAATCCGGCAAAAATGTCCATGCTCACCGAACGGGAATCGCAGCGGAACACGCCGGCAAATCCGCCTTCAAAAGGCACAACGGCCGAGTTGAACACGCTGTTGGAACTCGGGATCGCGTGGCGTTCGATAATCGGGTTCTGCGAGTAACGCCAAACCGGGGCGTTCAGGCCGGCCGGTTTGTCTTGCCAAGGGATGTTTTTCAGGGCTTCGCCAATAATTTTGCTCATCGTCGTCATGTCTCCTTCTTGTATAAAAGGTTATTTATCAGATATGATGCCAGTTCCGGTCTGATCGAGTCCGATCGAGTCTGATCAAGCCTTATCGAGTCCGATCGAGTCCGGTCCGCCGGCTTGCGTCTCATCCTAACGGGCCCCAGCGCCGGGTTTTCGGCACTAGCGTTGCATTAATTTTTGCTCAGATTTCCTTAAAAGCTTAGGCTTTCGAATCGATACTGTCGCCCGCCGGAAATCTAACGGTTGTAGCAGCGGCTATTTTCCAAAAAAAACCTTTTCTAAATTCTAACGGTTGTGAGTGCCGTTATTTGCCTGAATCTAAGCAAAAATAGCCCGATTTAAGTGAAATAAGCGCCATGGCAACCGTTACAATTTGAAATCAACGTTTTTGGAACAAATAGCGCTTGTGGCAACCGTTAGAAAATTTGTGTGGCTAGAAAATGTATCTTGTCAGATCGCCCTACAAATATGTCCTACCGACACGCCCTACTGACCATGCCCTACTGACATGCCCATCGGACAAGCCCATCGGACAACCCCCTACAAAATGCCTTCCTGCATGGCCCGGTACACGAGCTGCGAGAACAGGCTGTTCGACCAGGCGAACCATTTGCGCGTGAACGTGTTCGGATCGTCGGCGTGGAAGCCTTCGTGCATGTAGCCTGTGCCGGCGTCCGTCGCTTCCAGCATCGCGATCATCTCCAGCTTTTCTTCCTTCGTCCGCGCCGTCAGGCCCTGCATCGACAAAGCCATATGCCAAATGTAATCCTTCGGCGTATGCGGGCTGCCGATGCCTTTTGCCGCTTTGCCTTCGAAGTAGAACGGATTTTCCTTGCTCAGGGCAAAACGCCGCGTATTTTGATAAACCGGATCGTCCGCGCCGACATAACCGAGATACGGAATGGACATCAGGCCCGGCGTGCCGGCGTCGTCCATCAGGCAGTAATTGCCGAAGCCGTCGGTTTCATAAGCGTAAATCGGGCCGAATTCCGGGTGGCGGTAGATGCCGTACAACTTAATCCCGTGATCGACTTCGAATTCCAGCTCCTTGAGCTCAGCCAGGAAATCCATGTCGCGGAAAACCCATTCGGCGAATTCCTGCATCTGGCGTAGCGCGACGACGGCGAACATGTTGCCCGGGATATTGTAATGGAAATCGCAGGAGTCGTCGCTCGAGCGGAAGCCCGACCAGATCATCCCGGTGTAATTGACCGGCATGCCCAGACCGCCGTTCCGCAAGGAATCGGCCGGAATGCCGTTGTTGCGGGTGAACCGGTACGGCGACTGCTCAAAATGGCGCTGCTCGGTTTTGAACAGCTCGTAAATTTTCCGCATCGCCGCTTTGAAGCCGGCGTCGAAAATATCGGTCAGCTCGGTCTCTTTCCAGTACGCATAAGCGAGCCGGACGACGAAGCAGAGGGAGTCGATTTCGAATTTCCGCTCCCACACCCAAGGCGACATCTCCGTTTCGTCCGTCGTGTTCCAGTGCCAATCGTTCGCCGTTTCATTAAAAGCGTTGGCATACGGGTCGATATGGACGTATTGGATATGGCGCTTGATCAATCCGCCGATGATGCGCTGCAACTCGGGATCGTTTTTGGCCAGCGGCACGTAGTGGATGACCTGTTCCACCGAATCGCGCAGCCAGGAGGCCGGAATGTCCCCGGTGATGACGAAGGTCGTGCCGTCGTCCATCAGCTTGGTCGTCGTTTCCAGGGTGTTCGGGAAGCAGTTTTTGAACAGCTGCAAAAGCTTCGGACGAAACGCGAGCTTCACCTCGGCTTCGGCCAGCACATCCTGAACGGCCTGCGGCAGCTCCAGCTTCGGCATCGGGATTTTCGGGAGTCTAAATTGTTCCATGAGCAGTCTCGCTCCTTTAATGGTCTGGTTTCTTCATGAGTTGAATTATTAATTGCACGAAATAGGATCCATTACTTTAATCGTCTTGATCTCGTACGGGGCAAAATCGAGCCGGATCGGGCCCGCTTCGGCCGCCAGCAGATCAAGCTCCTGTTCGAGCGCATTCGATACGTATACCTTGCTGTACAGCTGGTTCCATCTCAGCTCCACGCGTTCGCGTCCGCCGGCGGATTCGTAGAACCGCAGGATAACGCCGCTTCCGTCCTCGGCCGGTTTCACCGTATCGAGCACGACGTGCTCGCCGGTAAAGCCGATCAGCGATTGAGCGGGCGGCAGCGTTCCCGGATGCGCCTCTACGGCAAGGGCCGCCGGGATGTGGTTCAGTTCGGCCGCGGCGCGCACCGTATGAGCCGTCTGCCAATCGCCGAGGTGCGGGTACAGCGAATACGTGAATTCGTGTTCGCCCAGGTCCGCCGTGACGTCCGGCCATTTCGGCGCGCGCAGCAGGGACAGGCGGATGGTGCTGCCCTGAACGTCGTAGCCGTATTTGCAGTCGTTCAACAGGCTCACGCCGTACCCCCGTTCCGATACGTCCACAAAACGGTGACCGCACACTTCATACTGCGCCTGCTCCCAGCTTGTATTGCGGTGCGTGACGCGCTCAAGCGCGCCGAACGGAATCTCGTAGGTCGCTTTGTCGGTCACCACATCGATCGGGAAACCGACCTTCAGCAGCTTGTGAGCTTCGTTCCAATTCACCTTCGTCCGGAAATCGATCCGCCGGTCATGATGATACAGGATCAGGTCCTGCGTGATTTCCGACTGGCCGATACGCCAGCGGAATTGCAGCACATCCTTGATCTTACCGCGGGCGGCGAGCCGGCTTTCCAGCAATTTCGTTTGCCCGGCCGGCTGCTGTTCGTAGCGGCTGTCGATATCCCAGGCGTCCCACAGCGTCGGGCGGTCATGGAAGAAGTGGAACCGGTTAGCCGCTTCGCCCGGTTTCACGATTTCATGGTCCGCCGCTTTGTCCCAAAGGCTAACGATTTCGCCGCACTCATTAAACGTTAAGCGGTAGTGCTCCGTTTCCCAACGGTCAGTGAACATCCGTTCCTTGGCGGCAAGGCCCTTCTCCTGCAGGATCTGGCCGACGGCAGCAAGGATATCCGCCTTATCCGCCCCTCCGTCTGCCGCTCCTCCAACTGACGCCGCTGCCATCGAACCCGCTTCGCTTCTCAGCCAGATCGTCTTGTAACCGAACGCCGGAACCTCCGGTACGCGCACCCAAGCCGCCTCGGCATTTCCGCCCGTTCCCGGCAGCAAGTCGAGCGCAAGCCGCGCGCCGTTTTCGTCATAGGCGGCGACGGAGCGGCCGAAGCCGTGCCCGGAAACCTCGATCACCGCGTCGCGGGACCAGCCGAGGCTGTTAAACACGATGTAGGGCTTGCCTTCGCCCGCCGTGGCGATCTGCCCGGCCAGCGCCGTCAGGCCATGCCGCAATCCGGAATCCCCTTTTGCGAAAATTTCCGTATATTCTTTTTCCGACGTTTCGTAAGCTTCCGTAATCGCCGAACCCGGGATGATGTCGTGGAACTGGTTCAGCAAAATCAGCTTCCAGCCGTCATGCAGCGTGCTTTGCACCTCGCGCTGACGTTCCGCCGGCAGCGACGAAGCCCCCAGCGTGTTCCACACTTCCGCTTCGCGGTACAAAATTTCCGCTTTCCGGTTGTTCCGCTTGTTGCGGCCATGGGTCGTGTACGTTCCGCGGTGCAGCTCCAGGTACAAGTCTCCGTGCCACGACGGCAACTGCGGCCCCGCCACTTCAATCCCGGCAAAAAACGCCGCCGCCGTGCTGTATTCACTGGCCGGCTGGCCGATCATCAGCCCGGAACGGCCGATGTACTCCAGCATTTCGCGGGTTACGCCGCCCCCGCCGTCGCCGTGCCCGTACAGCAGCATCTGCTCGGGATGCACAGCTTTTTGCCGGTAAGACTGCCAATGGTCGTGCACGTCTTTTGGCAGCGTATTTTCGTTAACGCCGTGGTTCAGGTAAGACAACATCGGCGTGCCGTCGATGCCGACCCAATGGAACAGGTCGTACGGGAACACGTTCGTGTCGTTCCAGCCAAGCTTCGTCGTCATAAAATAGCGGATGCCGCCATGCCGCAAAATTTGCGGCAAGGAAGCGCAATAGCCAAACGTGTCCGGCAGCCATTCGATGTCCGAGGTTTGGCCGAACTCCTCCAGGTAGAAGCGCTGCCCGTACAGCATTTGCCGCATCAGCGACTCGCCGCTCGGCAGGTTGAGGTCGGGCTCGACCCACATGCCGCCGACCAGTTCCCAACGCCCTTCCTTGATTCTCCCTTTGACACGCTCGTACAACTCGGGGTCGTTGTCCTTCAAATAAGCGAACAGCTGCGGCTGGCTTTGCGCGTACCGGTACTGCGGGTATTCGCGCATTAAAGCGTCGACCGTCGCGAACGTGCGGCTCGTTTTCCGCACCGTCTCGCGCGCCGGCCACAGCCAGGCGATATCGATATGCGACTGGCCGATCATATGGATCAGGCCTTCGGCGTTGCCGCCGATCGCCTTGACCCGCTCAGCCAGCCGCCGCTCGATTTCGGCGATCCCTTCGCCATCTTGAATCGCATCAGGATCAAGCGCCACAAACTCGTCCATCGCAGCCTGCAGCGCCTCGATCAGCCGCGAGCGCCGCATATCCTGCTCCGGCAGCAGCACGGCGGAATCGCGGATCACGGTCGCCGTGTACATCAGACTCTGCACCGGACGGTTGACCAACACCAGCTTGCTCTGAATCGAAGAAATCGGCGGCTGAATGACCGCCTGCCGGTTCAACGGATCGACCGGCTCCGGAATCGGATCAAACAGTTCGATTTCAAGCTGAAGCGGACGATTCCCCCGCTCCCGGGGCAAAGTCACAAAAGTATGGTTCCGGTCGAGTCCTTGATACGACTTTCCCCCGATTCTCAGCAGCCCTTCGCCCCCGGAAGCAAATACGAGGCCGACATGGCCGCCCTGCCAGCGGTCCGGGATCGTTAACTCGTTCCTAAAAAAATACGTCGTTCCCTGCGTGCTCGGAAACCGCTCAAGCCCTTGACCTTCCGGGTAGCCGGCTTCCTCGGTGTACTTTCCGGGAACCAAATATGCCGACTTCGTGATCTTCCAATTGCGCAGCTCGATTTGCTCCAGCCACGCCGCGTCCGACAGCTCCCGAATAAAACGTCTGATCCGTTCCATTTTTCATTAACCCTCCCGCACAAAAAACTTGGCGCTCAGCGTATCGTTTACGTTTTTGCCTACATGGACATGGAATTCTCCAGGTTCGACGACCGGTTTGTAGCCGGGGCCGATATATTGCAGCTCCTCCGCGCCGAGCGTAAACTCGACCCTCCGGGTTTCCCCCGGAGCAAGCCACACCTTGCGGAATCCTTTCAACTCCTTCGCCGGTCTCGTTACAGTGCTGGCCACGTCGGTGATGTACAGCTGCACGACCTCTGCACCGGCGCGATCACCGGTATTCGTGACATCCACCGTTACTTTGACCGTTTCATCCGGCGAAATCGCCTCCGGCTGAACGGTCAACCCTGCGTAACTGAATTCCGTGTAGCTTAACCCGTATCCAAACGGATAGCGCGGCTGCGAATCGTCCTCAAGGTATCTTTTGCCCCGTGAACGTTTGCCGTTGTAATACACCGGAAGCTGCCCGACATGCTTCGGAATCGAGATCGTCAGGCGTCCGGACGGGTTCACATCGCCGAACAAAATGTCGGCCACGGCGTGTCCGCCCTCCTGCCCCGGATACCACGCCTCCAAAATGGCGTCGGCATGCTCGTCGACCCACGGCTCGGCGAGCGGACGCCCGTTAATGTAAACCACTACCAGCGGTTTACCCAATTTGTGGATTTCCTGAATCAGCTCGAGCTGAACCCCGGACAATGCCAGCGACATGCGGTCGATGCCTTCCCCGCAGTCCATATCGCTCCAGGAGTTCCCGGTGACCTTTGAAGCCCCTGTTTTCAAGTCGATGCTGCCTTCACCGAAATCGCGCGCGCTGGAGCCGCCGACGACCATGACGACCGTATCCGCCTGCTCCGCGCAGGACAAGGCGGTTTCGAAGCCTTCCCGGGAATCGCCTTTAATCCGGCACCCCGGGGCATACAACACCCGCTCCGGCGCAGCCGCCAGCTTGCCGCGGATGCCGCCGAGCACGGTGGTCACCTTGGACCGCGGCTGCGGCGAGGTGTAGTCGCCGAGCTGGTTGTAGCCCACATCGGCGTTGGGGCCGATCACGGCGATTTTCCCGGCGTCCGTGGAGAGCGGCAGCACGCCGCTGTTCTTCAACAGCACGATGCCTTCGCCCGCCAGCTTCCGCGCCAGCGCCGCATGCTCCGCGCTGCCGATTACCCGCTCCGCCCGGTCCGGGTCGCCGTAAGGGTTCTCGAACAAGCCCAGCCGGAATTTCAGCGTCAGCACGCGGCGGACCGCCCCATCGAGCACCGTTTCCTCCAACTCGCCGGAACGCACCGCTTCCAGCAGGTGCTTGCCGAACATTTCGCCGGACATTTCCATATCGATGCCCGCGCGAATCGCCTGAACGGCCGCGTCCCGGCCGTCCGCGGCCACATCGTGGCCGGAAGCCAGCATGTCGATCGCGCCGCAGTCGGTGATGACCATGCCGTCAACCCCCCACTCGCCGCGCAGCACGCCGTCCAGCAGTTCCTTATTGGTCGTGCAAGGCACGCCGTCGATTTCGTTGTAGGCCGGCATGATCGATGCCGCTCCCGCCTGCACCGCCTTGCGGAACGGCAGCATATCCACCTCCAGCAGCTCGCGCCGCCCCATGTGCACCGGGCCCGCGTTGCGGCCGCCCTCGGAGCTGCCGTAGCCGACGAAATGCTTGATCGTCGCGGCCACACTGTCGGCGCCGTCCAGGCTTTCGCCCTGCAGCCCTTCCACCGCAGCCACGGCCATCTCGCCGATCAAATAAGCGTCTT
Organism: Paenibacillus sp. FSL P4-0127; assembly: GCF_038007325.1. Classification (NCBI taxonomy): domain Bacteria; kingdom Bacillati; phylum Bacillota; class Bacilli; order Caryophanales; family Paenibacillaceae; genus Paenibacillus; species Paenibacillus sp. FSL P4-0127. Next base: position 59,808 of record NZ_JBBOWY010000001.1, read on the forward strand.
CGCCGAAGCATTCCTCGGTCCGGCCCCAGCGCGGATCGCGCACGACGTCAAGGACCGGCGAGTACGTCACCGCGCCACCTTGGCTGCGCGTCTCCCGGGCCACCGCCCGGCACATCTCCCGGTACAGGTCCACGTTCCAGGTGCTGCCGAGCGACAGCGGCACCGGGAACACGGTCGCGCCGATCGCCATATGACCATGCGAGCATTCTTCCCCGATCAGGATCGGGATGCCGAGCCGCGAGTGCTCGATCGCGTAACGCTGGAGCGCGTTCACGGCCTCCGCGCCTTCACGCGGCGACAGGCCGGTTTCGAGCGTGACGCCCGTCCACGGGTCGGCCCGCAGCACGCCGTACAACGAGCCAACCCCGCCGTTTTTCACCTGCTCCTTAAACGACTCCTTCAGCCGGATCTCGCCGTTCACATGCTCGTAGGTTTGCCAGCCGAACGGCTGAACCAACTGCCCGACCTTCTCTTCCACGGTCATCAGCCCAAGCAGATGTTCGACCCGTTCCGGAATCGGTTTCGTGCTGTCCTTGTAAAGCAACATCTCCACCTCGCTTAATTTTAAATGCGTGTTAAGAACAAAAAATGTCGTTATATCGGCAGTATCAGTCCATTCGAGAGAAATAGGGGACATTTATGCCGCTATTTTCCTCCATCGCAAGAAAATAACTGCGTTCTGGCCCATTCATAGGAAAATAAGTACATAAAATGTCGCTAATGGACCTGAGCACGCTAGGCTCCGGATAATAAGCACATAAAGTGTCGCTATTTTGATGTCCGATGGTCAGTCGTTCCGGCAGCCATTCTAGCTTCTAGCTCTAGCTCTAGCTCTAGCCGGCTATCAAGCACCGATTTCTAGGTCGAGCCGGTTCCTGGCCTCTCTTATTCTTTAACGGCCCCTACCGTAAGCCCCTGCACAAAGTAGCGTTGGAAAAACGGATAGGCGAAAATAATCGGCAGCGTCGCCAGCACGACCATCGCCATGCGCGCCGTGTCCTGCGGAATCGACGACAGCGCCTGCAAGCTCAGCGAGCTGTTTTGCGAGTTTTGCTGAATGAACTGGATGCTCGATTCGATCCGCATCAGCATCGATTGCAGCGGCACAAGGTTCGGATTGTCGATGTACAGCAGGGCGTTAAACCAGTCGTTCCAGTAGCCCAAGGTGCTGAATAGGCCAATCGTGGCCAGGCCCGGCAGCGACAGCGGCAATACGATGCGCAGGAAAATATAGAAATCGCCCGCCCCGTCGATCCGCGCCGATTCGATGACCGCTTCAGGCACGCTGGTGCTGTAAAACGTACGAAGAATCATGATGTAGAAAGCGTTCATCGCCAGCGGCAAAATCAACGCCCAAAGCGTATCCTTCAAGCCCATGAGTTGGGACACGACCATATAAGTCGGAATCATCCCGCCGTTAAACAGCATGGTCACGATTGCAAACACGGAGAAAAACCGCCGGTAGCGGAAGCTTTTCCGCGAAATCGCGTAAGCGTACAGCGCGATCAGCACCAAGCTGAGGATCGTGCCCGCCACGGTAATCAAAATCGTCACCCCGTAAGAGCGGAGCAGCGAGTCCCCGCTTTCGAACACGAAACGGTAAGCCTCCAGGCTCCATTTGGCCGGAAACAACCGGTACCCGTCCGTGGCCAGCGTTTTTTCATCGGTAAATGAAATAATGACGACGAACAAAAACGGAAATACGCACATGAAAGAAAATAGGCCCGCAATCAGGTGCAAAACCGCGTTCCATCCGCGCGAGACATGATGAAAATCCTTGTGTTTTCTAACAACCTCCGCCATAACCTGACACTCCTTTCAGCTTGATTTAGAATAGGGCGCTGTCTTTGTCGATTTTGCGCACAATGAAGTTGGAAACAAGGACGAGCATAAAACCGACGACCGATTGATACAGCCCCGCCGCCGTACTCATGCCGATTTCCCCGGTCGTTTTCAAACCGCGGTACACGTAAGTGTCGATGACGTTGGTCACGGCGTAGAGCGTCCCGGAATCCCTCGGCACCTGATAGAACAAACCGAAGTCCGCGTAAAAGATCTTGCCGACCGCGAGCAGCGTCATAATAATGATGATCGGAGAAAGCAGCGGGATCGTGATGTTGCGGACCTGCTGCCATTTGCTCGCCCCGTCGATCATGGCCGCTTCGTACAGCGATTTATCGATGCCCATAATGGAAGCCAGGTACACGACGCTGTTGTAGCCGACCATTTTCCACAAATTGACGAACACCAATATATACGGCCAATACTTCGCTTCCGAATACCAATTGATCGGTTCGGCGCCGAACCAGCCGAGGATTTGATTGAGCATCCCCCGGTCCATGCTCAGGAAGCTGAACGCAAAGTAGCCGACGATAACCCAGGACAGGAAATACGGCAGAAACATTCCGGTTTGATACACTTTGGCCATCACTTTGCCGGCCAGCTCGGAGAGGATGATCGCCATCGCCACGGACAGCACCAATCCGATAAAAATAAAAGCAAGATTGTACAGCAGCGTGTTGCGCGTTATGGTAAAAGCGTCGTCCGTCATGAACAGGAACTTGAAGTTGTCCCAGCCGACCCATTCGCTTTTGGCCAGGCTGGCCCAAAACCCTTCACGGCTGAAACGGTACTGCTTGAAGGCGGCCACGGTGCCAACCAGGGGGAGGTATGAGAAAAAGAAAAACCAAATGGCCCCCGGCAACACCATAAATAACATGACTTTGTTTTTGAGTACATTTTTGAAAAATGCGGCCATCTTTGTGTTCCCCTCCTGTCTTCATCATGAAAAAAGATCGGGCGCAACGTTCACCCGCCCGATCCTCAAATGTTCAGTTTTCCTAAATGTTACTTGTTGTTCTCAGCTTTCCAGGTGTCGAGCTGGGCTTGGGCTTCGGCCATAACCTTGTCAAGACCGGCTTCTTTGAATTTTTGAATCGCTTTCGGAAGATATTCTTCCGGATCGACGGTCCCGGTCATCAGCGAGGACCAGAATTGCTCTCTCACATTTTGAACAGCAGCCATTTCGGTAGCCACTTTTGTGCTGTCGAAGTTGAAGCTTAAGGTAGGCGAATTGACGCCGGAAGCGTTAAACTGCTTGAATTGCTCCCATTTGTCGTCGGGATCGTTCGGGTTCAAATAGAGCAGCATGTTGTTGCCCAAGGAATAAGACGGCATGTCGTAGTTTTTCGATTCGTCCAGGTTTTCCATATGTTTGTCGTCGACTTTCTTGTAGTGCACGCCCTCGATCCCGGAGTCGATCATGTTGCGCAGTACCGGATCGGTATTCAGCAGGTTCAAGAATTCCATCGCTTTCTCCGGATACTCGGAGTTGGCGGAAATGGCCATGATCGAACCTTGAACCGAAGTATTCGTAACAATGGCGTCGCTCGCCGGCGTAGATACGACCGGATATCCAAAACTTGCGGACAACATATTGTCTGCGAGCGGCTGGGTTTGTTGCCGGAATAACAGCCAGTTGCCGGACTTTTTCAAATCCTCGATGGATCCGGTCGTTGCCGCTTCGGGGGCCACATAACCCGCTTTATAATATTTGTGCATCGTTTTCAGGGCTTCCTGCATTTCCGGAGTTTCCAAAATGTTGACGATTTTATAGTCGGTGGTGTCCAGTTTTACCGCCATCGGCAGGTCTTGAATAATGTAATCATATGGAACGTAAGGAATATATTTTTTATCCATCGCAAACGGCGTTACGCCCGGCTCTTTTTCCTTGATCGTTTTCAAGAGCGGTTCCAGACTATCCAAAGACCGGACACCTTCGATATCCAAATTGTATTTGTCAAGAAGGCTCTTATTAAAGAACCATGCCTCCAGCTGTGGAAGCTCTTTGTTGGCCGGAATGCCGTAGTTGTGGCCGTCGACCTTGGAGCCTTCCAGGAACGCCGGATTGATCGTGTTTTTCAGGTCTTTTCCGTATTGCTCAAGCAGATCGTCGAGCTCCAGGAACGCGCCTTTTCTGGCGTTTTGCACATAATCAAAGCTACCGGAGCCGGAAGCGGTGAACAAAATGTCCATCGGCTCCCCGGAAGCGACGTTAACCTGCATCTTTTGCGAGTAGTCGCCCCAGTCGACCATTTTCATCGTAACCGTGGCATTGATTTTTTCCTTCGTGTACTTGCTGACTTCTTCCATAACTTTGTCCACGTCTTTTTGCGGAGTGCCGATCGTGTACCAAATGAGGTTTACGGTTTTGCCCGAGTCCCCGCCGGCTGCCGGCGCGCCGCCCTCGGCGCTGTTTTTGCCTCCTCCGCAAGCGCTTAACACAAACACCAGAGCCGTTAGCATCGCCAGTGCGAAGGAAAAGCTCTTTTTGCTGTTGCTCATGCTGGATCCTCCCTTTCGAATGAATTTCTGTAATCTATCTAATACAACCTTACCGAATGAAAGCCATTTCAAAAAGAAGCTAAATTTAATAAATCAGGGTACAAATTAAAGAAAAGATCGGCCGCAAAAAAATACCCCGGGATAAAGAATGGAATCCCTTACATAAGGAGTTAGTTCCTTTTCTTTACCCCGGGTATTTTTCCCGTTGCATCGCATGCTAATGAAGGGCTTTGAAATCAGTGGGCGATATGCCGACATATTTCCGAAATTGTTTGTAAAAATAGCCGATTTCCCAATATCCCACATTGCGGGCGATTTCATGCACCTTCAGATTGGTGTTTTTGAGCTGCTGCTTTGCTTTTTCGATCCGGTATTTATTGATATATTCCGCAAAAGAACCCCCCGTCTCCTTATGAAACAGCTGGCCTAAATAAACAGGGTGGATATGGTATTGCGCCCCCAGCGTTTTCAAGGAAAGCTCGTCGGCATAATGGCCATGGATGTACTCCAGCACCTGGCTCACCACCGGATTTTTGGCATCCTGCAGCAGCGAACCGACCGTTTCCTCCGCCACGCCCTGGAGATGTCCCACCAGCTCGGAGAACGCGGCGCTGCCCTGCACCCGGTCCAACCCTTTGCGGAAGATGTCCGTCTCGTCGGTATGCTTGATCTCTTTAAGCTCCATTTTAAATCTGACTACCAGTTCGAGCGCAGCGTTGTGCAGGTCCTCCGGGCGGATGCCCGGCGTTTGCTGCAGCTCCGCGAAGTCGGTTTGGATCCGCTGCTTTAATCCTTCCGCGTCCCGGGCCAAAATAAGCTTGGCATACTCGTCCCAAGGCAGGGATATTACGCCGCCTTCGCCGCCCTTATCAAGCTCCAGCGACTTGTACTCCATGAGCGGGCGATCCGGATAGATCATAAAATACTCCAGCGCCCGTTTGGCCTCTTTATAGCTTGCGGCGCCTTCTTCACACGGCGGCGGACCCTCCGGCCGCAATGGGCAGACTCCGCCGACGCCGATTTGCACCGGTATATTCCGGGCGGCAAGCGCTTCCTTGAGCTCTCGCAGCTTGGCGAGAAAATCCCGCTTCCCTTCGGCTTCGGTCCCCAGCATGCCGATCAGCACGATATCGCCGTCAACGTCGCGAAAAGGCATAATATCATTCTTAGCTTTCAAAAACTTGGCCGTTTCCTCGAAGGTTTCATTTTGGCTGCCGCCCGTTCGCAGCACAGCCACGGCCATAAAAGGGCCGTTTAACGAAAGGCTCAGCAGTTCGGCCCGCTCGGCAAATTCCCTGGCCGCGATCTGCCCGTTCAGCCAGCGGTATAACGTGTTGTCTTTGAGAATCTGCACGTCGTAAGCGTCGTACAATTCCTCGGACCGCTGGCTTTCCAGTTTTTCCACCGTATTGCGCAGCGTGGATTCCAGCTCCTCCACGTTGATCGGCTTCAGCAAATAGTTTTCGATGCCCAGCCGCATGCCTTCCTTCAGGTAATCGAACTCATTGAAGCCGCTCAGAATGATCGCCTTGAGATCCTTATGCCGCTTGCGCGCCTCGGAAATCAAGGTCAAGCCGTTCATCACCGGCATCGAAATGTCGGTGATCAGCACGTCGGCGGGGGTGGTTTGCAGCGCGTCCAGCGCCTGCCGCCCGTTTTCCGCGTGCCCGACAATCTCCAGGCCGAACGCCGGCCAATCCAAAATATCGTACAGCCCTTCTATAATAAAAGGCTCGTCATCGACAATAAACACTTTATACATTTTCTGCATCCGATCCTTCCCGATTTGGATAACGTACTACAATCGTCGTCCCTTCTCCAGGCCGGCTTTCGATTTCAATCCCGTATGCAGGCCCGTACAAGAACCTTAGCCGGCTGTGAACGCTGCGCAGCCCGAACATTTCCCCAGGCTCTTCCTTGCTCTCCAGCGCTTCGCGGATTTCGGCCAGCCTGCTTTGCTCAATGCCTTTCCCGTTATCTTGAATCACGGCTGTGATAATATCGACCTCATCCTGAACTCTGACCGTCAAGCGGTTATCGTCCCGGTCGGTTCTGATGCCGTGGACGATGTAATTTTCAATGATCGGCTGCAGCGAAAGCTTCATCGCCGATTTGCCGAATAGGGCGGGATCGGCTACGAGCTTGTAATTGAATCTATCTTTATAGCGGATTCTGAACAGCTCCAAGTAAAGCCGGCAGGCCTCCAGTTCGTCTTTCAGGGTGTAGATTTTTTTCTGCTGCACCAGGCTTTTGAACAGCACGGACAAGCTGTAGATCATCTCGCCGACGTCCCTCGCCCCCTGGGAGACGGCCCGCATGCGGATCACTTCCAGCGTGTTGTACAGGAAGTGCGGGTTGATCCTGGCCTGAAGCGCCACCAGTTCGGTCTGCTGCTGCTTGATTTCGGCCTTGTACACCCTTTCGATGTATTGATTCAGCTCATCCAGCATCTCGTTGAAGCTGCGGGAGATTTGCCCCAGCTCGTCCTCCCGCGGATCGGCGATCCGCGCCGCCAAATCCCCGCCGCGCACCTTGCGGGTAAACCGGATGATCCCGTACATCCGTTTGGCGAAATTGCTGATGAACAGCGAAGGAATCATAATCGCAAAAAAGATGCAGATGATGCTGATGGTGAGAATCGTATTTCTTAGCCCAACGTACGTATCGGCGAGTTCCTGTTTCGGCACGGCGCTCAGCACCGTAAATCCGCCCTGGCTTTGCGTCAGCTTGGTGACGATCGTCTTCCCGCCCAACACGCCGCTGTCGTAAATCGAGTTCAATTGCTCATTGTACGGATACTTCCGGCCGTAGTATATGCCGGAGGAATCGAACAGCACGTCCCCGTTGGCGGAGATGACCAGAATGGAGCCTTTCAAGTCTTGTTTGTAAAAAGCCATGCTGTTCCAAATCTTGTCCGTATCGAAATAAACGACCAGTTGCCCGATATTCCGCAGCGACTGGTTATTGTTGACCGGCACGCGAACGGAATACATCGGCGGATCAGCCGGCAAGCCCACCGCTTTGCGCACCCAAATGTTGGCCGCCGCTACGTTTGAGCTGTCCTGCTGATACATGACATCCGGAACGTACGAGCGGGCGGCGTTGGTGGAGATGATTTTGAACTGCTTGTCGTTGCCAAAGGCATACAAGTGCTGCTGATCCGCACTGTACAGCATCAGGCTGCGGATATCCGGATTATCCTCCACCTGATTGCGGAAATACAGCACCGTATCCGTCAAAGAACTGTTCTCCGTATAAAAACGATCCAACCGGTACCGTACGTAATCCTGATACGGGTGCTCCAGGAAATAAGACGTATTGGAGGCGAGCTCGCTATCCCGGTATATGTCCCGCACCATCGCCTGCACCGAATTGTATTTCCCGCCGATATAATTGCTTACGCTTTCAATCGCCCGTTTCTGAATATCCAGCTGTCTTTGCACTGCGGACTCCGACATGAATTTGAACATCAGGTAGGAGAACGTAATGATCGTAACGATCGTAATGACCGAAAAAACCAGAATGATTTTCATGAACAAATTGTTTTTGAAATAATTGCGGTAAATGCTGCGGATCATCATGACGCCCCTCCTCCCGCATAGGTCAATTATATCATGCCGAACGGAGCATGTGATTTGCATAACCTGGGAGCGGGCCTGGCCCGGGAGGAGCTTGGCCTGGGAGAGCTTGGCCTTGGCGGCTCTAGGCTGCCATCGGCGGACGCGGGGCTGCCGTGAGCAGGCCGAGGGGCGCGAGGCCGAGGCTGAAATTTAAAGTACATCTTGGCGTGATTTTCACGCACCACACACCTGATGAGCTCCCCGCTACCCAGTCGTCCTTTTACCTCTCATTGGAAATATCCAATAGATTACCGAACCTCGAACTCCATTGTGAACTCTCATTGGAAAAATCCAATAGATTTCGCCCAAATGGCCCATTCTGCGCCCTGCCAAGCTTGATCTATTGGAAATATCCAATTAAACCGCTGTGTCTGTCACTGGATGTCTGTTCTATTGGATATTTCCAATCTGAACAGTCCGTCAGGCTGCGGAAACCGGCGTCCGGCTTACCCACGATCAGAAAAACGCCTGACGGCGCACTAGCGTTGCACTAATTCCGACAAGATCCACAAGATACACCTCTAGCCACAACTAATCTAACGGTTGCCACCACCGCTATTCGCTCAAAAAACGTTGATTTCAAATTGTAACGGTTGCCATAGCGCTTATTTCACTGAAACCCGGCTCATTTTGCTTAGATTCAGGCAAATAACGCTTCCCCCAACCGTTAAAATTTTGAACAGGGCTTTTTCGTAAAATAGCCGCTGCTACAACCGTTGCTATGATTTCCTTCTGCAAGCTCAATTTTATTTAGACACCTAAGCCTTTGCGGAAAACCTGAAATGTATCAAGGCAACAAGTTGTCTTGTGAAGAGTTTGAGTTTATACAACGCCAGTGCTGACGGCGTCCTTTAATGGCGCTGACTTCTACTTTGGAGCGATTGGAGGCTCTTCCTAAACATTGGACGTTGCTCTAACGGACTACCAGCGGCCTTATCCACCCATTTCCCGAGTATTTCCCAGCCTAACGGACCCACATGACCCTATTTCGCTCTAAACCCGTTCATCCACGCCGATTTGAGGTAAATAAGGTCATCTGTTTCCGTTACAATTTGCAAACCTCCGTTTTTCCGAAAATAACGGCACTGGTGTCCCTTAGCTCCCCAGATCCTCTTCTCTCCCCCTCTACCTGCGCATCGCCCCCCCTACCACACCCGAAATTTTACAAGGTTGAAAAAAAAAGCCCGTTCCCGAAGGAACAGGCGCCGCTGCAAGCAGACGGGAGGTAAAAACACATATGCACTTTACCCCCGGAATTCCTGCAGCCCTTCATTCAGCGACCGGGTGGCCGCGTAAACTTGCTGGTACAGCTTAAAGAGCCGGGCGTACTTTTCCACGTTGGCCGGGATCGGCTCGTACGTGGCGGCGTAGCCGATAAACGCGTCGGCGCATTCCTTCAGGCTGGCGAACCAGCCGCTGCCGACGGCGGCCATCATCGCTGCGCCCATCGCCGGGCCCTGCTCGTTCTTCAGCGCGACGACCGGCTTGCCGAAGATATCGGCCTGCATCTGCAGCCAGACCGGATTTTTCGCGCCGCCGCCGATGGAAATGACGCGCTCAACCGCGATACCGGCTTGGCGGATCAGGTCAAACGACTCCTGCAGGGAGAACGTGATCCCCTCCATAACGGCGCGGGCCAGATGCTCGCGGCGGTGCGTGCCGGACAAGCCGATGAAGCTGGCGCGAATGACGCTGTCCGCATGCGGCGTACGTTCCCCCACCAGGTAAGGGGTGAACAGCAGCCCCTCCGAGCCCGGAGCGATGCCGCCCACCGGCTTCAGCAGTTCGTCGAAGCTCAGCTCCGGCGCCAGCGACTCCTTGAACCAGCTCAGGGAGTACCCCGCGCCCAGCGTCACGCCCATCGCGTAAAACGCCCCCGGATGGGCATGGTTAAAGAAATGCACCTTGCCGCCGAAGTCTTTGTTTTTGTCCTCTTCGTAAGTCAGGACAACGCCGGAGGTCCCCACGCTGCACAGCGCGTCGCCCTTGCGGACGATCCCCGCGCCAACCGCGCCGCAGGCGTTGTCCGCGCCGCCGCCGAACACCTTCGTCGCCGAAGACAGGCCGGTCTGCGCCGCAAACTCAGGCAGCAGCGTCCCCGTCTCCTCGGTGCTGCCGACGAGCGGCGGGCAAAAGCCTTCCGGAAGGCCAAACGCGGCGGCGATTTCATCGCTCCACTTTCCTTCCGGCACGTTCAGCATCAGCGTTCCGGCGGCGTCGGAGATTTCCATCTGCACTTTGCCGGTCATCCGGTACCGCAAATAATCCTTCGGCAGCACGAAACGCGCCGCTTTGGCGAACAATTCCGGTTCATGCTCCTGCACCCATAAAACCTTCGGCAGCGTAAATCCTTCCAGTGCCGCATTGCGCGTAATTTCTAGCAGCCGATCGCCCAGCTTCGCCTCGATTTCCCGGCATTGCTTGGTCGTGCGCGTATCGTTCCACAAAATCGCGTTGCACAGCACGTTGTTTTGCTCATCCAGCAGCACCAGTCCGTGCATTTGGCCCGAGAACGACACGCCCTCGATGTCCGCCGCGGAAACGCCGCTCTCCTCAAGCAGCCGTTTCAAGCAATCGATCGTGCCATTTACCCATTCCTCGGGATTTTGCTCGCTGTACCCGGGACGCTCCTGAATGAGCGGGTAAGCCGCGGAGGCTTCTCCCTTGATTTCGCCGTCTTGGCCGACGAGCAGCGTTTTGACCGAACTCGTGCCAAGATCGATGCCGATCACATATTTCATCCGTACGATTCTCCTTTCATATTTCCCCGGCAGGCAGGGGCGTACGACCACAAAAAGGGACGGCATGCGTCCCTTTTCATACATATAAGGCGGACAGGTGTCCGGACAACCTGATTACTTCGCGCTGAAAATATATTCGTTCAGGCGGGCTTTGATCAGTTCAAGATGGTTGGATTTGTTGACGATTTTGCTGTTTTGCAGCGCGTAAGCTTCCAGCGTTTTGAAGTTGGCTTTGCCGGATACGATATCGGCGCCGATGCCGGTTTTGAAGCTGGCGTAACGCTCTTCGATCAGCTTGTCGAAGAATTTGTCCTCGATCAGCTTGCCGGCCACCTTCAATCCTTTGGCGAAACTGTCCATACCGGCGATATGCGCATAGAACAAGTCTTCCGGCTCAAAAGATCCGCGTCTTACTTTGGCGTCAAAGTTCACGCCGCCGGAGCCCAGTCCCCCGTTTTGCAAAATTTCGTACATCGCCAGCGTAACGGCGTAGAGATCGGTCGGGAATTCGTCCGTATCCCAGCCCAGCAGCGGATCGCCCTGGTTGGCGTCGATCGACCCGAGCATGTTGTTGATGCGGGCTACGCGCAGCTCGTGCTCAAACGTATGGCCGGCCAGCGTCGCATGGTTCGCTTCCAGGTTCAGTTTGAAATGATCCTGCAGGCCGTATTTTTGCAGGAATGCAATCGTCGTGGCCGCGTCGAAATCGTATTGGTGTTTGGTTGGCTCTTTCGGCTTCGGCTCAATCAGGAATTGGCCTTTAAAGCCGATTTCTTTGGCGTAATCAACCGCCATGTTGAAAAATCTCGCCAGGTTATCGAGCTCCAAGCCCATATCCGTGTTCAGCAGAGACTCGTAACCTTCACGTCCGCCCCAGAACACGTAGTTTTCCGCGCCCAGCTCAAGCGCCGTTTCCAGGCCTTTCTTCACTTGCGCCGCAGCGTAAGCAAACACGTCGGCATTGGAGGTCGTTGCCGCGCCGTGAACGTAACGCGGGTTGGAGAACATGTTGGCCGTGTTCCACAACAGCTTCACGCCGGTCGCTTTCATGCCTTCCTTGATTTTTGCGACGATCACGTCGAGGTTTTCGTTCGATTCCTTCAGCGTTTCGCCTTCCGGCGCAATGTCCACGTCATGGAAGCAGAAGTACGGTGCACCGAGCTTTTCAAGAAACTCGAAGTTGACTTCCACGCGCACCTTGGCGAGGTCCAGTCCGCTTACGGTTTCCCACGGACGGATCATGTTGCCTTGACCAAACGGGTCGCTGCCGTTCATCGTCAGCGTGTGCCAATAAGCCACCGCGAAACGCAGATGGTCTTTCATCGATTTGCCAAGCACGACTTCGTTTTCGTTATAATGTTTGAACGCCAGCGGATTCGTTGATTCTGCGCCTTCATACTGGATTTTGTTCACGTTTTTAAAATAACTCACAATAAAGTCCTCCCAACCGGTTTGGTTTTTAAGTAAGCCTTTACATCCATTGGTTTATAAGGAGCATGCTCGCCGTTTCCAGGCAGCATGCCCTGCACAACTAGATCGTATCACGTTCAACTTAGTTTGTCTAGCCAATAAACTAAGTTGTTGTTTTTTGTTGATTTTTCGGGGGACTGTTGTGTATGATGCGTATAAAGTACGTAAATAAGGTATACGGAATATACGCAACGTGACTGTGGAGGAAAAAGATGAAAATAACAGGCGACCAGCAGCTGATCAAAAAAATGAACAAAACGATCGTCCTCGACACGATCCGGCAGCGCCAGCCCTTGTCCCGGGCGGATATTTCCGCCGCGATCGGACTCAACAAGGCGACGGTGTCGTCCCTCGTGTCCGAGCTGATCGACAGCCGGCTCGTCGCCGAAATCGGCCCCGGCGAATCGAGCGGCGGCCGCAAGCCGACCCTGCTGCTGTTCAACCGCAGCGCCGGATACGCGATCGGCATTGATATTCGCGTAAACGATCTGCTGGCCGTGCTCGTCGATTTGGAGGGCAACGTCCTGCAGGAGAAAACCGCCGCCCTGGCCGACTCTTCCCCGGACAGCGTGCTGGAGCAAATCCGCAAAGCGATCCGCCAGCTGGCCAAAAAACTGCCCGATTCCGCCTACGGCATCGTCGGGATCGGCATCGGAGTTCCCGGGCTCGTCGACGAGAATAGCCGCGTCGTGTCCTCCCCCAATCTGGGCTGGAACCAGGTCGACTTGCTCGGCCCCTTCGCCGCCGAATTCGGCGGCAACATCCATATCGATAACGAGGCGAACGCCGGCGCGATCGGGGAGAAACTGTACGGGGCCGGCCGGGACGCCCTCAACCTGATCTACTTGAGCATCGGGATCGGCATCGGCTCGGGGATCATCGTAGGCGGGGAGCTGTACCGCGGCACCTCGAATTTCTCCGGCGAGGTCGGCCATATGACCGTGGCCGAAGACGGGCCCCTCTGCCGCTGCGGCAACCGGGGCTGCTGGGAGACCTTGGCCTCCGAAAAAGCGCTGCTGGACCGGGCCGGCAAGCTGTGGGGCCGCGCGGTTCCCGACCTGGAGCAGATCGTCCGGCTGGCCCGCGAGGGCGCCCCTGAAGCGATCCGCCTCCTGGACGAAACCGGAGCCCAGCTTGGCGTCGGTTTGGCCAACCTTGTCAACATCCTGAACCCTGAGCTGATCGTCATCGGCAACCGGCTGTCGCTGGCCGGCGATCTGCTGCAGGACGCGATGCTCGAAACGCTGGAAAACCGCAGCCTTTCCTATCATCGCAAAAAATCGCATGTCGCCTTCGCCAATCTCGGCATCCGCTCGACCGCTTTGGGCGCCGCATCCATGCCGATCACCGCTTTTTTGGCGGACCCGCATATCGAACCGGCGGAATCCTAGCGCAGGTTTAATACAATCCGGAGGATCCATCATCCTCCGGAGCCTAATAACCTTGAATCTCGTTGCCCTTCGCCCGCCTCAAATGCTGCGGCTGCTCCGCGGTTTCACGCCTCCCCCGCACCTGCAACCTCATATTACGCTTCGAACGAAATATTTTCTAGGCAACGAAATCAATGTTTGTCTTGCGGAAGATCGCCTGCCTCCTGGGCATCCAAATAAGGCTTGTTCGCGAAGTAATACATAAAGCCCATCAACATCACCCCGCCGATCAAATTGCCTATCGTCACCGGGATTAAATTGTGAACCACGCCGGCAAAAGAAATCGTCCCCGGATGGTTCAGCACCAGCGCGATGGCGAACGTGCACATATTCGCGATGCTGTGCTCGTATCCGGAGATGAAAAAACAGAAAACAAACAGCATCATGGCGAACATCTTGGCGCCGTCGCCCTGCAGCGACATCGGGATGAAGAAGGCCAGGCAAACAAGCCAATTGCACAAGATCGCGCGAAAAAACAGCTCAAGGGTAGGCGTGGCCATTTTATGCTCCACAACGCTCAGCAGAAAGCTGTTGACCGAGGGATCGGTAAACAGGCCCGTCAAATAAATCAGCAAAGCAAAAGCGGCGGCTCCCATGATATTCCCGATATAGCTAAGCCCCCAAAGCCGGCCGACATCCGACCATTTCAGCTTCTTCCTTAACGCGGCAAAGGTATAATAAAACGTATTCCCGGTAAACAGATCCCCTCCGCCGTAAGCGATCAGAATGATGGCCGCGCCGAACGTAATGGCCGCCATCGGGTATGTAAGCGGAGAATGCTCAAGATAGAAATAGTTGCCGCTTTTGAAGGCAACGATAACGCCAAAGCCGATAAACATGCTGGCCAGCATCGCCCTGGCGATATAACGGATTTGACTTTGGCGAAAAATTTTGTACTTCTTGAGTGCCAGCTCTTCCACTTTTAATAACGATTCGGTCTCCATAGCGCCTCCAGTCGATTTCCTTCAATTTTTATATATCTTAATATTTTGTCCGGTGCCGGTCAAAACAAAATCTTAACTACCTAACGCTCCGGGGAATTGTTCCCAGCCGATAGCGTATTTACAACCGGCCGGCAAATATGCATAATGATATCAGGACATATGATAATGATTATCATTATTAGATAATAAATGGAGGAGCTGAAGGCCGCGATGAGATTATCCGCTCGGAGAAAAACAGCGCTGTGCACCGACGATTACCTCGATTTGCTGAATCTCGCCATTAAACTAGGCGACAAGCAATGGCAAAAGGAAATCATCCGGAAGCTGGAAATGATGCAGGCGGAGACCTGCGACGTTGCGATATAAGGAGTGGTCGACCGCCGTCATGCAGCGCGACACCGCGCTGAGGGGAAATCCCACGAAATGCAAAAGCCGAAAGTGCAGGCGGTTTTCGTCGAAATTCCTCGAAACAGGTGGTTCAGATGTAAAATGTGAAAGTGCATTTCATTTCGGGTCAAAAGCTACTTTTTTATCAGATAGCCCTGAAAGAGATGTATTTTTGCATTTCAACCGCTCTAAAACGCAAATTCACGGAAAACAAAATGCATTTTTGCAGTTGATCTCATCGGACCGCCCTTCTTCCTAGTGAAAAACGGCCCACTGCTGGAACTGATCAACGAAGGTAGGTATAAAGAGGAATTGGCCCATCAAAGCAAGAAGCCCCTTTGATCAAGGGGCTTCTTGCTTTGATGATCCTCCGCTACGCCTTGATGGTCTCACCCGCAGTCTCTTCCACCAAGCCGGAAATCACCAGATCGGTTTTGCGCATTAAATCCACTTCGTAGGGGGGGCTTACGAGGCTGCCGTCGGCTTCGCGGATAATTTTGACCACGGGCCGGTGCACCAGACTCGTTTCCAGGGAGGTTACGACCCCCAACTGGCCGCTGCTCAGCCTGACTACGCTGGAGAGAGGATAAATGCTGATATGCTTTAAGTAGGTTTGAATCAGATCGAGGCTGAAATACCGGTCTCCGGCGGCCAGCAAGTATTCGACCGCTTCTCCGGGCGTATAAGCCAGCCGGTAATTTCTGCGGGAGATCAGCGCGTGGTACGTATCGGCGATCGCCACGATTTCCGCGTATTCATCGATCTCCCCGTGTTTAAGCCGCGAGGGATACCCCGTGCCGTTAAACCGTTCGTGATGCTGCAGCGCGCATAATGCCGAGCGCGGGGAGACCCCTTCCATCCGGCTGATGATGCGGTGGCCTGCCTCCGGATGCAGCCTGACCGCGGCCCGCTCGGCTCCGGTCAGACTGCCGGTGCTGCTAAAAGTATGGGCCGGCAGCTCCGTCATCCCGATGTCGAACAGCAGCGATCCGACGCATAGCTCGAGCATTTCGGCGCCGGCATAGCCATTTGCCAAACCGAGAATAGCCGCATACGCCGTGACGTGAAAAGAATGCTCCAGCAAGTAAGGGTCGGCTCTCTCCAGGCGGAGCAAACCGTCAACCACCCCGTCATGGCGCGTAATCTCATATAAAGTGTTGCGGAACATCCGGCGAAACGGCTCCTCCATCTGCGGGCTCGACGGCCGGCCGATCCCCAGCTCCGCGTCGGCCAGCCGGATCAAGGCCTGCCTCATTTCCCGGCGCTTTTCCCACTTATCTCTGATTTCCTGAACAGGCACGGGAGTGTGCGAGCCTTCGGCGGCTGGCGCAGATTGGAGCTCGGCTTTGGCTGTAGGCCCTTTCTCCTGCGGCTCTTTATTGACGATACACGCGTCTTTGATCCCCAGTTTTTTTAAACGGTTGATATGGACTTCGGTCAGCGCCGTTCCCGGGCCCAACATGACGATTCCGCGTTGATTCAAAATCGGCTCGGCCAAAACGTCCCCCGGCTCAAGCATGGCGATATGAACCTGTTTCATGGCAACACCTCTTTATTAAACAAGCTAAGCCGGCCAGCAAGCGGCGAAATCCAGCCTCCCTTCAGGTTTCGCTAAATGCAGTCCAGACCACAGAAGCTTCCTATTCGACAGATTCAAATTTATCATGGTCATAACAGCCGAGAACATTACCCCAAAGTATACTTTCAGAGCCCGCTTTTTCGACAAGACTATACAAAAAGTCACTATTCCTTTACATAATTCAACGATATCCTTAAAGATAAATGGAAAATATCTACGAAATTTGAGGGTGAATAGCCATGAGTATGCAAATGCATGAGAGGGCGGACACAGCGCGGGGCTCCCGTTTGCTTGGCAGGGAATGGGAGTTGGAGACTTTTTCCGTTTATTTGAGCCACTACTTGAAAATGGAACGGATCATAAGCATCTATGGGGCCGCCGGGGTCGGCAAAAGCGCCCTGGCCGAGGAATTCCAAAAACAGGCCATCCGGCAAGGCGCCGCTACCGTTGCCCTGGATGCCGCCCGTTTTAAGGCAAAGCCCGCTGATTTCTGCCGGCAAATACTGAAGCAGCTCGGGCTTCTGGGTACGCTTCCTCCCTCTTCCGATCCCGCTTTTGTCGTCAGAGCCGCCATCGAAGCCATTCAGCGGAGAGCGGAAACGGGTCCGACCATTCTCTTTCTCGATTCGTACGAACTGCTAGAGGATCTGGACGACTGGTTGCGCGATTTCTTTTTTCCGCAGATTAAAGCCGGCTGTCTTACCGTCATCTCCGGGAGGAATCCGCTATCCGAGCATTGGCTGAACTCCATGGTCTGGAAACGCAGCATTTACCGGATGCCCTTGGGGAATTTGGACTACTGCAGCGTTGTTGCGTATTTGCGCGGATGCGGCATCACCGACCAGGAACTGATCTTCCGGCTCTGGAAACAGACCGACGGACACCCGCTGGCGCTGACGGCTTTATACGGCGGCCGGGAAAACGGCGGGGAACCGGAGGCCGGACTAGGGGAACCGTCTGCCGCAGACCTCCTCCTTTCTCCGGGATCTTCCCTGGAGCACCTCCCCAAAGCGAAGCCCGAGGAGGTCATTTACGCCCGCACCGATTTAACCCGCCGGGAGAAGGAGGTTGCGGCGCTGGCCGCCGAAGGATTGACCAATCGGGATATCGCTTCCAGGTTGTTTTTGAGCGAGGTTACGATCAAAAAACATATGCGCTCGATTTTCCAAAAAGTCGGGGCCAGCAACCGGACGCAGCTGCTAAAGCTGCTTATGGACTGAACTTCCGTAACTAAAGAAATCCATTGCTTTCCTCCTTATGACGCATGTATGATGAGTATATAAGTTTTGTTACGGATATTCTCCCGTATGCCGGACATCGTCAGAGTTCTTGTTAACACCATTTGCGGTTCATTTCGAGGAGGCTTTTAAAAGTGGACGACCAGCTAGCCTTTCAATCCAGTTTTGAGTCAATCATCGACGCCTCGGCGCTGCTGCGCGCCATCGATTTGATGGGTGTGGGGCTTGCGATTACCGATCCTCGTTTGCAGGACAACCCTCTCGTATACGTAAATCGGGGCTTCGAGGAAATCACCGGTTATTCCCGCGAGGAAGTTTTGCTGCGGAATCCCCGGTTTCTTCAGGGTGCGGAAACGAACAAAGAGCAGTTGGAGGTTATACGCCAAGCGATCTTAAGCGGCCGATCGTCAACCGTCACGATCAAAAACTACAAGAAAGACGGCAGCACCTTTTGGAACCAATTTACCATTAGCCCCATTTTCGATTCGGATGGGCAACCCCTCTATTTTATTGGGCTTCAGTTAGACGTCACCCAGGAGATAGAAGAACGAAGAGCCTCTACGGAGCAGATCCGCCAACTCTCGAATTTGGATCCTATCACCCATTTGTTGAATATGAGCCGCTTCCGGGAATTGATGCACGCTGAACTCCTCAAGGCGGAAGCCGAGAAGAAAACCGCGGCCGTGTTTCACGTCAACCTGAACCGGTTCCGGTATATCAATGAAAGCTACGGGGAAAGCACGGGAAACGAACTGCTCCGGCAGGTCGCCGACCGGCTGCGGAGCTCCTTCGCCGAAGAAACGTTGATGTGCCGCAGCTTTGCCGACGAATTTATCGTGCTTGTTTCCGACATATCCGATCCTTTGTTTATACATACTTTAGCGCTCGGTCTGAGCGATGCGCTGCATGAGCCTTACGTTTTGGCCGGGGAAGAGATTCAAATCGGTTTCGGCATGGGCATCAGCCTTTTCCCGGACGACGGTCCCGATGTTACCCAATTGTTAAAGCATGCCGAGCTTGCTCTTAAGGAAGCTAAGGAGGAAGCGCTTAACGGACCGCACTATTTTGACTACTACTTAATGGACAAGCTGCTGGAACGTGTTTCTTTAGAGCAAAAAATGGCCCGGGCGCTCGCGGAAGGGCAGTTTGAACTGCATTTCCAGCCCAAGGTGGACTCCGCCACCGTGAACCTTACCGGTTACGAAGCGTTGATCCGCTGGAATGACCCGGTTCAGGGCTATATCCCGCCGAATACGTTTATTCCGATCGCCGAAGATACCGGGTTTATCGTCGAGTTGGGAGAATGGGTGCTGCGCGAGGCCTGCCGGGCCAACAAGCAATGGCAGGACAACGGCTTTCCGAAGCTGCCGATCTCCGTAAATGTATCCGCTGTCCAATTCAGGCATCCCCAGTTTTTGCGCACCGTCGAGAACGTGCTGAAGGAAACGGGGCTGGCGCCGCAGTATCTGGAGCTGGAGGTCACGGAGTCGCTGCTGAACAATCCGGTGATCATCAGAGAAACGCTGGTCGCCTTGCAGGAGCGGGGAATTTCCCTCTCCGTCGACGATTTCGGCACAGGTTATTCCTCCATCAACTATTTGAAGTCCCTGCCGCTGCAGGTACTGAAAATCGATCGGGCGTTCATCCAGGAAACCCCTTTCTCCGAACGGGACAGCCTGCTGCTGCTCTCGATCATTCAATTGGGGAAGTCGCTGGGCATGACGGTTTTGGCCGAAGGGGTGGAAACGAAGGAACAATTCGATTTTCTGCAAAAGCATGGCTGCGACCAAATTCAGGGGTTTTATTACAGCCGCCCTTTAAACGTTTCCGATATGGAAAAATTGTTGAAGGAGCGAAAAATAAAGCCGCTGGATCACATGGATTCGGCTTAGATTTAAAAGATAACGGCAAGGCGGGCGGAATAAAGTTCCTCTCGGCCTTGCCGTTTTTTTATACTTCGGCGTATTTGGATGAGAACGGGGAACGGTCAGCGTCTTTCGGTTAGAGTCCGCGTAGAGTCTATGATCAGCGTCGCTTGGTCCGGCTTTTCCCGATTGGATAGAAGTAAAACAGGCAGAGGGCCAGCAGCATGGAGGCGGCGGGAATGCCGCTCATCATCCAGCGGATGCCGGAAATCACGGAACCGGGCTGCGTCGCTTGATGCGCGGCGTAACCGCTCATCTCCAATATCAAGCCCAAGCATCCGGCCTGCAGGGACACCCCCCAGCGAACGATAAACCCGTTCATTCCAAAATACATTCCTTCTCGGCGGGCCCCCGTCCTTCGCTCATCCTCATCGATCACCTCGGACAGCATCACGTCCAGCAGCACCAGCAGCCCGGCCAGGCCGAACCCGACGGCGGCGGCAACGATAACGCTAACGTTTCCCGTTACGAGACTAAACGGGAGCAGAGCGATCAAATAGCAGCCGGCCGCCGCCATAATTCCCCGCCGCGGCCCCGATTTTGCCGTGATCCGCCCCCACGCGAATACGGACGGGACGGCCGTTAGGAATATGGCGCCGAGCAGCACGGTATTGAAGCTTTCTTCCCGTTCCAGGACATACTTCGTAAAAAACGGAATCCCGGCGGGCAGCAGCGCAAACGTAAACTGGACGAGAAAGCTGCCGAGGACGTACAGCATAAAAGCGCGGTTGGTGAGCGTATGGCGAATGGCCGCCGGCAGGCGGAACGACGCCTGGAGGGAGCCGGGATTCGTCTCCCGGCTTCCCCAAAGCGACATAGCCAAAAAGGCGGCGGCGACCGCGGCAAACACCGCGCCCATGGCCCCGAAGCCGATTTGCGAGTACACCAGCGGCGGGAGCGCGACGCCGATGATCATGCCGACGATGCCAAGCATCTGCCGCCATGACGAAACATAGGCGCGCTCCTCCATCGTTGGGAACATTTCCGGGAACAAGGCGGAATAATTCAGCACAACCGTTACGAACAGCGCATCGTACAAAAAGACGGTCGCGACGAAATAAGGAAGAACGGCGTCGCCCGCCGCCGGGGGGATCCAAAGGGCGGCGAAAACCGCGGCCAGCGGAAGCAGCCCGAACGCGATATAAGGGATGCGCCTCCCGAAGCGCGTCCGCGTCCGGTCGGACATATGGCCGAGGAGCGGGTTCAGCACCGCGTTCAGGGCGCCATGCGCCACCATGGCCAGGCTGATCCACGCCGGGCGCGCGCCAAGCACATCCACATAATAATAGACCAGATAGGCCGCAAACGCTTGCGACAGCAGATTCACGGCCAGATTGCCCGAGCTGTAGGCCACTATCCGCAGCTCCGGTCCGGATGCCCTGGCGTTGGATCGCTTCATCCGTTCCCCTCCCCGTTGGGTTAATGCGCTTCAACCGTTCCGGGCCGTTCACCCGCCCTAACGTCGTTGCTGCAGCTTCCGCAAATCCCGCCACCGGATCATGACGATCCCTTCCGAACGGATAGTTTCCCGCACCTCAGGATCGCGAAACAAGTCAAAATCCCACTGCCGCTTCTCCCATTCCCCGTGAATAGCCTTCAATTCCTCCGACGCCAAAGCCGGATGAATAATCAACTCGGAAACGCCGGGCTGCAGGGACCGCAACACACGGATCATGTCCCGTTTATAGCTTTCGTACGTTTCCCCCGGCTGCTTGCCGAAGGGAAGGCCGATCAAATGGTCGAGGATCACGACGCCCATCCGGTCGGCGAGCTCGGCGGCTTGCCGGGCCATTGCGGCGGCTTCCGCCGGCAGCTTGCCGAGATCGAGCAGCGCGCGAGGCATGCGGAACGGCAGCTCATAGCGGGCGCAAACCTCAAACGCTGCATCAAGGAAATGATGTCCGGTCGCAAGGCCGTACAAACTGCCCATATGGTTGTCGAGGTGGGTTGGCGCAAGCCCCAGCGCCAGCGCCGTTTCAACCTGGTTGACCATCTCCAGGCGCACGTGATGGCGTGCGGCCTGCCGTTCAAACGCGGCGATATCGGCGGGAAAATACCCCTCCTCCGTCACAAGCGTGCTGACATCGCCGTTCCTCGTGACCGGTCCCCATTTATAGCCGCTCCATTCGCTGGTAAACGTCAAATGCACGCCGACATCGTGTTCGGGACGCGCGGCGCTCCAGGCCGCCGCCTCCTTGGCCCAGCCGCAAGGAATCATCACGGTGGCCGAGGATACGGCCCCTTCCTCAAGCAGCTGCATGATAGCCGCGTTTTCGGCATGGCACATGCCGAAGTCATCGGCGTTAACGATCAGCAGCTTCGCTCCCGGTTCATATCCCAACTGCTCGGCCAATGTCATCGCAAAGCCTCCGTTTCGTCAGTGGATTTTGTCGAAGCGCTTACATTGTGAGTGGAAATCACGGTTGCCGTTCCAAGGATACCCTTAGATCAAGTCTGCTCTTCCTGAAAATGTATTCGTCCGCCCACCCGAACATTCCTGCTTGCAGCCCCCAAGCGGATGCTCGCAATGAGCGGCCAAAAGATCGCACGATCGAACTCTCCCTTTTCCCGCTATTTGCCAATCCGGTAATGATATCCCGACACGGCGGCAAAACCAAGTTTCCCGTAGAGCTCCAGCGCCGGGGCGTTCTTCTCAAGCACCTGGAGATACATGCCTTCCGCCCCCGCTTCGGCCGACCAGGCCGCGAGGGCAAGCAGCATCCGGGCGGCCGCTCTCTTGCGGCGGTGGCGCGGATCGACGATAACATTGCTGATTCCGGCCCAGCCGGCCTCGACCACCGCCGTGGCCACCGCTATGGGCTCCCCTTGATCTACGATCGCAACAAACGCTTTAGGGGAAGGCATAGCGGCAAAGATCGACCTGTAGCCTTCACGCCGTGATTCGGGAAACCCTTCCATCCGTAAAAAATCGTCCAACCACGGCTCGCTCACCTCCGGCGCAAGGATGACCCCGGTTCCAGGGAAACGGAATTCCTCTGTCCCTTCCGCCGCGGCCATAGCGGAGCAAACAAGCCCCAAGTCTGCGGCGCGGTTTATGATTTCCCGGCAGGAAGCCGCCAGCATCAGGCAGTGCATCGCCTCTTCATAGTCCGCAGCCGCGAGCAGACTATCCAACTCCGGAGGCGAAAAATCGCTCACATGAAAGCAAGGCGGCAGCCCCCGGTCGCGATAGAAACGCTCCGCCTCCTCCAGCCAATCCCCTTCCGGGAACGGGCCTGCGGCAAGCACGCTGTTGGCCCGCCTCGTTACGCCGCCATTGGCTCGAAGCTGCCAGGAGCCTAGACGCCGCGATTCGCGCGGCGGCCAGCCGCTCGCAGCCAACTCCTCAAGCCGGTGACCCAGGGCGCTATGTGCCATCCGTCCGCTCATTTCAACCACCCCGCAAAAAAGTCCCGGTAGCCCCGCTTCATCACCGTGGCCGAAAACTTCGCAAAGGCGTACTCGCGGTTGTCGGCGGAGAATCTCTGCGGCGCGGCCGCCGCCATATTGACCAGCTCGAACCAGTTTTGCTCGTTGCCCGCAAAGGCGTGGCGGGAGCTGATATGGTCGTAGCAGGGATGTTCGGGTTTGACGACGATTTTCCCCATCGCCAGCGCTTCCGTCAGCGGCATGGCAAAGGTATCGAATTTCGAGCAGCTCCAATACACCTTGGCTGAATTCATCAAGGCGAAAATCTCATCCTGGGACAAAGCGAACCTCAGGGTTACGTTGCCGGGGATGTCGTATTTTTTCACACTCTCCCGGTAACGCGCCCCGCCGAAAACCATGACGACATCTTTGTCCGGGTTCTGCCGCGCATACTCCAGCACCAGATCCGGGCGCCGGTTCTCCTCGTCCCGGCCGATCCAAAGCACCCGGTTGTCCACGATGGCCGCCGGATCAAAATGCTTCCGCGCCAGCGTCTCGTCAAAGCCGATCGGGATCACGTCGACGTCCGTCACCCCGAACACGTCACGAAGCTGCCGCCACAAAAACTCCGTCTGCACGACCGCCTTGTCCACGATCCCGTAAAACGGCTTCATCATTTCGTAGCCGGTCAGCGCCGGATCGGGAAAGCTGTGCGGGAACAGCACGCTGTTTTTGATGAACATTTTGAGAAACGTAAACCCGGAGACCGTATAGATCACGTGCTCGATCCCCTCTGCGTAAATTTGGTCCAGCACGATGTCATAGTTGACCAAATCCCCTTTTTCATGCTCGTAACCCGGAATCCAGTCATGTCCGCTGACATGGCGCTCCGGAGAAATAAACACGATCTCGACGCCAAGCTCCGCCGCGATGTTGCGCAGCCGTTCCGCAAACACGCGAGGCCCCTGCGCTTCCGTAAACTGGATTTTCCGCATGACCAAACCGACTTTTTTCATATGATCCCGCCTTATTTTCTGTGTCAATTACCTTGTGTTGTGATGCTTGCAAACTTCCATCTATCCAAGCTTGCGCTAACTGCCCATAAGAACCATGCAGCCGGCCAAATTGGCCGCCGTTTCTTCCTGCTGCGCCAGCAGCCGTTCCCGGGGCCAAACGCATTCCGCCCGCTTAAGATCGCTTTGAATCAGCAGCAGCATCCAAAGGGCGAAAAGCGCGGCAAAGCTCCCGTATTCGCGGACGAACGCCCCCCGCTCCCACTCGGCCCCGTAAAGCCGGGCTTGTCCCAGGTACTCGCCAAGAATCCGCTCCCGGTCGGAAGCGGTCATACGCTTGGCAAACATCGGATGCGACATATCGATCAGGTGAAAGAGATCCCAAAACGGAGAGCTCAGGTGGGCGTGTTCCCAATCCAAAATATACAGCCGCCCCTCGTCCGTGACGGCGTAATTCCCTTGGTGGAGATCGCCGTGCGACAACACCCGCGGTCCGCCAAACCGCTCCCCCGCGCGAGCCGCGCGGGCCGCGGCGAATATTCCCGCCGGCTGGCCAAGCCCAAGCTCGCTTAAAACTGCGGCGGCCTCGTTTTGCCGGTCCAAAAGCTCGGCGGCGATGGTCTCGATGCCGGGCTTGGGCCCCTGCATGGACAAACCGCTCCATTCGGCCGCCGGAAGGCTATGCCACCACGCCATCCGCTGTGCAACCTTCAAAGCATTCTCCAATCGATACGCGTGTCCCAGGGCGCCGAGATCCTCAAAAATCGCCCAGCCGGCCGCTCCCTTGCCCTCCCCGGAGGTCGCCAGCATCTGCGGATAAATCGGCGGGAAAAAGGGCAGCACATGTCTATACACCCAAATTTCACGATCGATCGACTCGCCGTTCGTTAACGGCTTAAAAATGCAGCTTTGCCCCTTCGCCGGATAAAAGCGCTCCACAAACCTGCCGTTCATCCCCCGGTAAAGCGGCTCTCTTCTCCGTATTTTGCTGTCGTCGAGCGTTCCTTCCGCCCGAACATATTCGTACAAATTCCCCATCATGCGGCTCCCGTTTCTTTTCCCTGCGTGTCCTTAAAATACAATCGCAAACTATCGCTGAACGCGGTCTGTCTTCTTTGAAGGTATAGCGATAGGTGTTTTTCTTACTAGGGTACATAAAATTTGAAAAGAATGTCAAACGGTTGCCGCAAATTCCGTAAGTTTAATCCAACGCACGAAGAGCGGCCCAAAATATTGGGCCGCTCTTTGGTCTTGATTATTATCCTGCCTGGCACGGCATCACTTCGCTTGCTTGGTCGGCTTCGCCGTTCTTGCAGGCTGGGCTGCCTGGACCTTCGGATAGGCAAAAGATGCGGATAAATTATATTGCTTCGCATTTGTCATATCGGGTACCGACAAAAAATAGATGCTGTAGGCCGACTGACTGTTAATCGCTTGACCTGCGAAATCCTGAGTAAGCTTAATGTTGGTAAACGGTCCTGCTTTGAGTACCTTAGTGCCTTTATCCATAGACGCCTTAGCCGACGCAAGATCGATGGAACCGCCGGATGGAACGGCGAAAATAACGTAGGAAGCGATATATTCATCGCCTTGCGGCGCAGTGAAGCTCACCGATATCTCGGAACCATCGGCTTGTACCGACGCCTGGCTTACTTTCGGAACCGTTACCTCCTCCGAATTCGCTGGTAAAGTAAATTGATTTGACGCGGCGGACAAAGCATTTTCGTATCCGGAGCCCGCTTTCGTTACCGTGAGCACGAACAACCGATAATTCGTCCCTGCTTTGATTGGATCGCCGGATGCGTCTTTGTCTTTCTGCAGTGTGAGCTGGACATTGGACCCGTTCGGTTTTACCTGGGTGTAATTGTCCGTAAGCGTTACGTCGTTGGCATCCGCCACTTTAAAGCTTGCGGCTTTGGCTGCCGGCACGACCATAATTCGGTACTCCTCCACTTTGCTTTCGTCGTTCAACTTATTGAATCCAACGGAGATATCGTTAACTGTGCCCTTATTCCCGATGATGTCGAAATGCAATCCGGTCACGGCCTCTATGACTTTAACTTCAGTCTTCAAAGTAATCGCGCTGGATGGCGAAGACAAGGCGTTCGGGCCCGAGTAATTGCCGCTGCCTACCGTCAGGACGAACACATTATAGCTTACGCCTTCTTTAATCAGATCCCCGTCAACGTCATGGGCGCTTGCGCTCAGTTCTTCCGTCAGTGTATTTCCGCTTTTGATAACACGCGTATAGTTATTGCTGGAAACGTCATTCGCTTTGGACAAAGTAAAGCTGCCCGCCTTCGATGATTTGACGACCATAATCCGGTAATGATCGACGTATGACTCATCCGAGGCCCGGGTAAACGATACCTGCAGGTCACTGCCGTTCCCCTTATCTCCCACATCGCTGACCTTCAGGTCCGAAACAGCCTCAATATTGGCTTTCTTAGGTAACGTGATCTCTCCGGATGCTGCGGACAGCGCGTTTGTGCCTGAGTAATTGCCGCCGCCTGCCGTCAGGACGAATACCTTATAACTTACGTCTTCTTTAATCAGATCCCCGTCAACGTCACGAGCATTCGAATCCAACACTTTGGTTAACGTATTTCCGCCTTTGTTGACAAGCGTATAGTTATTGCTGGAAACGTTATTCGCATTGGACAAAGTAAAGCTGCCCGCCTTCGATGATTTGACGACCATAATCCGGTAGTGATCGACGTACGACTCATCCGAGGCCCGGGTAAACTCGACGCGCAGGTCACTGCCGTTGCCATTATTGCCCACGTCGCTTACCGTCAGGTTCGAAACGGCCCCAATGGTAACTTGCTTCGTCAGCGTAATGTCGCTCGATGCACTCGACAGCGCGTTCGTTCCCGAGCTGCCTTTGCCTACCGACAGGACAAACACCTTGTAGCTTACGCCTTCTTTAATCAGATCCCCGTCAACGTCACGGGCGCTTGCGCTTAGTACTTCCGTCAGTGTAGTTCCGCCTTTGTTGACACGCGTATAGTTATTGCTGGAAACGTTATTCGCATCGGACAAAGTAAAGCTGCCCGCCTTCGACGATTTGACAACCATAATCCGGTATTGGTCGATGTACGATTCATCCGAAGCCCGGGTGAACTCGACGCGCAGGTCACTGCCGTTGCCGTTATCCGCCACATCGCTGACCTTCAGATTCGAAACGGTCCCCGCTCTTTTGTCATTCTTCAGCGTAATCTCGCTGGATGCATAGGACAGCGCGTTGGAGTAACCGCTTTTGCCTACCGACAGGACAAACACCTTGTAACTTACATCCTGTTTAATCAGATCTCCGTTGACGTCACGGGCGCTTGAGCTCAGCACCTGCGACAACGTTTTTCCGCCCTTGTAGACGCGCGTATAGTTATTGCTGGAAACATCATTCGCCTTGGACAAAGTAAAGCTGCTCGCATTCGACGATTTGACGACCATAATCCGGTATTGGTCGATGTACGACTCATCCGAAGCCCGGGAGAACTCTACCCGCAGATCGCGGCCATCCCCATAATTGTCCACGTCACTGACCGTCAGATTCGAAACGATATCAACCTTACCGTTTTTGCCGCTGCCGTTATTGCCTCCGCTGTAGCCGTTAACCAGCGTTATCGAGCTTGATGCCGAGGACAGGACGTTGGCGTTTGACCCGTTTCCTACCGCCATGACGAACACCCGGTAATTTACATCATTGCGGATATAATCTCCGTCGACGTCCCTGGCGCTGGAGGACAAGCGGTAATCGTTAATGTTGTACCCCGTTTTGCTGACCTGGGTATAATTGGAGCTCGATACGTTATTCGCCTTCGACAGGGTAAAGTCGCTGTAGTTTTTGCTTTTCACGACAAAAATCCGGTAAGAGCCGATTTTGGCCTCATCGTTCACTTTTGAAAAGCTCACTTGCAAATCCCGGCCGTCCCCATAATCGTTCACGTCCTCCACATCGGTGACTACGGGGTAATTCAAGGAGCCGCTATCCAGCCTGATTGAAGAAGATGCCGCCGACAGCCTGTTGGCTTTAACGCCCGTATTGTTGCTGACCGACATCACAAATACGGTGTACGCTGTTCCGTTTTTGATATAATCCCCGGACGTGTCGCGGGAAGACGAAGTAAGATCCACGCTAAGCGTTTGGCTGCTCCCGGACTTGTATACGACCGTTGAATAAGAATTTGACACGTTGTTTGCCTTGCTTAGGTCAAATTTGTTCGCGTCCGCAGTCTTCACGACGAACACACGGTAGTTCGCAATGTCGCTCTCATTTTGCGCCCGGGTAAACTCGACGCGCAGATCGCGGCCGTCACCGTAATCGCCGATATCGGAGACTCTGACATTCGTAGGCGCCGCTACCGACGAGTCACGCTGCAGCGTAACGACCTGTGAAGTGCTCGACATGGCAATTTGGCCGCTCGTTTTTCCTACCGACAATACGATCGCGACATAAGATTGGTCTTCCCGGATATAATCACCGTCCACATCCCGCGAGTTGGACGTAAGCGTGAGCACCTGATCCGAACCGTTAGGATACAGGGTCGTATAGTTTCCTGAAGTTACGTTTCGCGCCGCAGCCAGACCGAATTGAGACGAATTGGCCGATTTAACGATCAGAACACGGTAATGGTCTATATTCGATTCGTTGTAGGCTTTGGAGAAACGGACTTCCAAGTCGCGGCCGTCCCCGTTGTCCCCGATGTCACGCGCTGAAACGTTGGCTACCGGGCTCGGCAAGGTCACGTTGCCGCCGCCTCCGACGTTACCACCGTTGCCACTATTGCCACCGTTGCCGCCACTTCCGCGGGAGCCCGACGTGGTGATTGTGACGATTTTCGTTTTGTTGGTATAACCCACTTTTTCACCCAGCGCCTCGGTGACGAAACGTACGGGAACCATCGTTGTGCCCCTTAAGTTTTGCGCCGGAACATCAAGTTTTACGGTTTTGTTGCCGATGGTCGCCGTTTTCGCTTTGATTTTGAGCTTGATCGTCTTTCCGTTCTTTTTCGCCGTTACCGTTTGCGATTTCTGGTTCCAATTGATCGATGCGCCCAGCGCTTCGAAAATAGCACGCATTGGCAGCATTACCCGGCCTTTAATGGCAATCGGCGCCTGCTTTGTCGCCAGCCGGCTGCCGTCAATATAGACGGAGATCGGTTTGGCCGCCTGAGCAGGCGGCGGTTGCAGCAGCGGAACCGCTATTATCGCAGCAAAAATTCCAGTCCAGATTTTTTTCACGAACTCATCCTCCAAACTCCTAATCATCATATGGAAAATCATTCCTCACTAATCAAAGACGAACCGGAACGGAAAAAAGTTTCCGTTTTTGGGTTTTTGCCAAAAAAAAATTTTGGCGGTATGGTTCGGTTTCACCGGCATTAGATGAAGCAAAAGATCCGCCCTCCCTTTTCAAAAAAGGGAAAGCGGATCTTCCTCGGCGGGTTAAATCGGCATATGTATTTTTCCGCTCCGTCCGTTCACTAGGCTTCTGCCCGCTGAAGCCGGACGGTCAACGTCTCGCGCCAGCTGGCCGATAGTGCGTCCACCTCCAAAATGCGCTTCAGACCATCGGCATTTTCTTTGTCCAAAAACATGATCCGATTGGCAAAAGACAGCGTCACGCCCGCAGGATGCCTTTCGGTCAATATTAGCGAATCGCCGGGAACGACCTGTCCCTCCTGTACCACCCGAAAGTAGTAGCCGGTATAACCGGTCTGCTGGACTTGCAAGGGGAGCTCGGGCATTCCATGTTTGACGCCCAATTTGAAGCATGGCTGTCTCGGCTGGCTGACCTGCACGACCGCCTCGCCCAGCCGGAACATATCTCCGATGCAAATATCGTCCTCCAGCATCCCCTCCGTCGTTAAATTTTCGCCAAAAGCGCCGAAAGCCAGCGTCTTCCCTAGCTCCCGCTCCCAATACGCGTATCTTTCGAATGGATAAACGCAAACGGCTTTATCCGTACCGCCATGATGAACGAGATCGGCCTGACCGTCCCCCGCAAAATTCATCGCCGACAGATACAGCGGACCGGAAACCGGGGTTTTGTATATCCCTGTCGCGATTTCCTTGCCGTGATGCTCCACCTGCACCGGTTTTCCCACATTGATCGACCGGACCATCATTTGTTCCGTCATTTGTTCCGTCATAACCGCACCATTCCCTCCTGCTTTGAAAATAAATCCGCTTCCCCCTGCCGTTTGGCCTCTGTCCGGACAGCTCATGAAACCCATTATACCGACTACTCTTGCACCAACACCACCCTGAATCCGGAAAAGCAGCTGAAACTTCTTGAAGGGCTTATTCGTAATAATAATAGTTATGACAAATTCAAACAGCAATCCAACTACCCGATCGGAGAGGATCTCTCATATGAAACTGAAAAAAGTCGTCATCGTCGGCACCATGGCCGTTGTCATTACCATCACCCCAAGCTTGTCCGGTTACCTGGCCAGCATCGCCTTTGCGGCTCAAGCCTCCAAGGCGTCCAGTCTTAGCACCGCAACGCTGAGCCCCCAGAGTGAGTTGAACGATGTGCTTGGCGTCTCTTCGGACAAGGAGATCTACGATTCCCTGCTTGAAGGCCGGTCGCTGGCCGATATCGCCGAAGCCCATGGCCAGGACGCAGACAGCGTCATCGCCCTGCAAGTCAAGGAAATGCAGGAGCAGCTGCGGCAGCGGCTGGAGCAGGGGAGCCTGACGCAGGAAGCGTACGAACAGCAGCTCCGGGAACTCCCCGAGCTCATCTCGGGCAGCGTGCACAGCAAGTACAGGATATTGACTTAACCGTCACTTTGGCGGGGCGGCGCACCGTTTAAATCCATCGTCTAAAGCTCCCCCCTGTCTAAACTCATTCGAGGAAAATAGAGGAACTTTTTGCTCCTATTTCGGCAATTGGGTGCGCGCTGACGGCAATAGTGGAATTTTTTATTCTTATTTTCTCTATCGGAGCGAATAACCGGCAAATGGCCTTACCCGCCACGCAAATAAAGGAATAATTTTCCATTATTGTGTGCAAAACCTCAAAACCGCAGGAAATAACGCCCTTTTTTGCGCTTATTTTGGGGGTCAAAAACCGGAATCGGGGCTAGACGGGTATTGCACGAGTATTGCACGAGTATTACACAGGTGTTGCACAGGGGCTGGACAGTTGTTGGACAAAACGATTCGAAGTACCCGGGGCGGGCTAACGGACCGAAGTAACCAACCTTATTTCGGCATTTCGTCAAAATTAAGCGGTTAGGCACTAGCGTTGCATCAAATCTGATCTGACAAAGATACATTCTCTATCCATACAAATTTTCTAACGGATGCCACAAGCGTTATTTGTTCCAAAAACGTTGATTTCAAAATCTAACGGTTGCCATAGCGCTTATTTCACTGAAATCCGGCTATTTATGCCTTGATTCAGGCAAATAACGGCGTTCACAACCGTTAGAATTTCGAAAGGGGCTTTTTTCGGAAAATAGCCGCTGCTACAACCGTTAGATTTCCGGTCAGCTTTTACAGGAAAGCCCTGAGGCATATGCCTCAGGGCTGTTTGCGTCTCACTGCCCCCGCTTGGGAAGCAGCTTCACGTATTCGTCCGAGAGCTTCATCAGCTCCGTGACATAATCGTAGTCGCCGCGGTAAGGTGAGATATCCGTCACCGGCTGCAGCGTCTTCAGCGACACGGCCGTGCCGTCGTCGAAGCCTTGACCCGGCACGAACATCACCTCATCGTTGAAAAACGATCCGGTCGGCAAATAATAGCGCATGCCGATCACGTTCCGGTCGATGTTGAGCAGATCCTGGCCCAATGCGGTAAAACCTTCGTCCGCCAGCGAAACGCCGAGCAGGTTTGCGATCGTCGGCAGAATGTCGACCTGGCCGCCGGTACGCTCCACGACCTGCCCGCTCTTCGCTCCGGGTACATGGACGATCAGCGGAATGTTGAAGCGGCTGATCCGCTCGTCATAAGCGATGCCGAGCTTTTCGCGGATCTCCCCGGCGCTGACGTCATTCGGCTGTAAACCGAAATGATCCCCGTAAAACACCAGCATCGTATTGTCCCATAAGCCGGCTTGCTTCAAACGGTCGATCAATGTCCCGATCGCGTAATCGGTATAGTTGACGGCCTGGATGTAATTGCCCAGCATCGTCCCCTCCATGTCGGCGGGCAGCTGGATATGCCGGCGGTCCTGCGGCACGACAAACGGAGAATGGCTCGACGTCGTCACAAACTGAGCGTAAAACGGCTTGGACTGCGCCTTGATTTCCGCCAGCTTCTCTACGCCCACCCGGTACATCTCCTCGTCGGAGGCCCCGAAGTCGTTAAAATGATCGTTCGTATAGTACGGCTTGTCATAATACTTGTCAAAATGGAGCGCCGGGTACAGCTTGTTGCGGTCCCAAAACGTCACATTATTGATATGGAACGTATTCGCCACGTACCCGTGCCCCTGCAAGAGCCGCGGCAGACTCGGCAGCTGGCGGTCGCCGAAGCTCGTCGACATCGCGGCCGCGGCCGTCGGATAAATCGACGTGTTGGACATGAACTCGGCGTCCGAGGTATTGCCCGGCCCGATCTGCTGGAATACGTGCGGGAAGTAGAACCCTTCCTTGGCCAGCTTGTTCAGCACCGGCGTGACCTCCTGCCCGTTCAGGGTCAGGTTGATCGGGAAGTTCTGGAACGACTCCATCTGCACGACGATCAGGTTCATCCCCTGAGCCGATCCGAAAAAGTCGGGAGCCGCTTTCGAAGAAGCTGCAACGGCCGAAGTGTTTGCAGTGCCTGTAGCGCCAGTATTGCCCGTAGCCTCCGGACTTTTTGCGTCCGTAGTTTCCGCAGTTGGGGTTCCCGCAACGCCCGTTCCGCCGGTAGCCGGGGTTCCCGCTTTATCCGAAGCACCCATAGCGCCAGCGCCAGCCGATCCCCCCGCTTCTCCCGTATCCGCCCGGTAAGGGTACGTGCTTTGCAGCTGCCGGATCTTGGCGATCGTCTCCTGCAAATTTCCTGCCGCGATCATCCGTTCCTCTTCCTGGTCGCGGATGGCCGCGTCCACCTGGAAATTGAGGAAGCCGACGCTTTCGGCCCGCACCAGCTCGTTATCGATCCCTTTGCCCGCGCGGATGTAGAGCCCGGACAGCAGCAGGCTGGCGATCAGGATAAAGGCGACTCCCACCTTCCAAACCAGCCCTGCTCGCGGACGGTCGGTGCGGAAGTTCAGCCCTCCCCGCGAAGTCCGGGTGCCGAAACTTAAAGTTCCCTGCGGCCGCCCTGAACGGAATGCCCCGCCGCGGCGGACAAGCCCGATGATTTTGATCAGGAGCAACACCGCCAGATCGGCAAAATACAGAAACTGCCCCGGCCGAAGCAAAGCGCCGATGCTCGCTTTCACCTCGGGCACCTGGCCCAGTCCGCTAAGCACCTTATAAGTCGGCACTGTCCCGAAGTAGGCGAAGTACACCGTGGCGGCAAACAGAATGAACGACAGGACAAAATTAAATCCGAAGAATGTCCACCATTTGCCTTTGGCCGGCGTCACCAGCTCCACCAGGCAGAGGAGGGCCAGCACCGACAGCAGCTCGCCGGGCAGTCCCGCCGGATGGAAGCCGCCGTAAAAAAAGTACCGCAGCAACAGCAATTTCACGCCGATCAGCACGAACGTTTCAACGATTTTGTAGCGACTGGATGAAAATATGTTTCGCATCTTTTTACCTCGATTTTATTCCCGTTTTACAAAAGCACGGTTTTCTATCTGTTTATTATAGCACGGTAAAATCGAGAGTCGAACTTCTATAAATTGTAAGATAGCCGTACCTATACAAAATCGGCCATGGACCGGATCCGGATTTCCCCCGGAGCTCCCGGAACAAACGCCTCATCATCCGCGGCCGCGCCGCGCCGGTGGAACTCCACGGTCACCGGCACGCCAGGCATCATATCAAAGTAATTGTCGGAGAAGATGCCTTCCCGTTCGGCTTGGATCCAAACCTGACGCGCCAGTACGCCGCTCACAAGCGTATACTTGCCGCCGCCGCTGCCCGGCGTTTCCCGCACCTCGATTTGCGCCGCTGGCAAAATAAGGTCTTTGCCGGAAACAAAGTAAAACGGCTTGCTGTCCGCAGGTGCCCCGTCCAGTTCCAGGCTGGCGAGCAGGACAACCTGCCGCGGGTCGCGGTTTTCCAGCCAAGCTTCCCTTGCGAAAGAGACCGCCTCCTTGGCGGAATCCGCCGCAATATTAACCTCCTGTACCGTTTCTTTAAGCACTCCGCCGCCCACATCGTAAAGCGTTAGGCGCAGCTTTCCCGAAACGTTTTCCCGTTTGTCGGAAACGATGCTAACGGCAATTTTGCCGTCTTCCGGTTCGTACACCGACAGCATCACGTCTCCGAAGCTGCGGCGCACCGCATACTGCAGCGCTTTCCAGCGGCCGTAATAATCCATGCCCGCCCAGGAGGCGACCGGCCAGCAGTCGTTCATCTGCCAATACAGCGTGCCCATGCAATAAGGCTTGTTCCGGCGGTGCGCCTCGATCGCCGTGCGGATCGCCTCCGCCTGCAGCACCTGGCTCATGTACAGGAACGCCTTGAAATCCCGCGGCACCGGCAAATAGATGTCCATGTATTCCTTGATGAGCTGATTGCCCCGGCCGTTTTTCTGATGCGCCAGCATAATGTCCGATTCCAGCTCCAGCGCGCTTTCCGGCGCGTATTTCAGTACCGAATCCAGCTCGGGGAACGATTGAAAACCGTATTCGCTCATAAACCGGCCGATCCGGGTGTTGTAATTGGCGAACGGCTCGACCGCGTGCCACACGCCCCAATAATGGATATCGCCTTCGCCGGACACCTTATAGGCGTGCTGGTCCGCGTCGCCCGTCAGATCGCGCAGCGGCGAGGACGGCCAGTAAGCGATCCCGCCCGCCAGCCGTTCCACCGCCCGCGGCAAAATATCGTGGAATACGGCCTCATAATCGGCCCAAATCCGCTCGCGAACATCGGCCGCATAGGTTTCCTTCCAGCCCCAGCCGGCATTTTCCGCATAATGCGACCAGGCCGAATCGATCTCGTTGTTGCCGCACCACAAAGCGATGCACGGATGATTGCGCAACCGTTTGATATTATGCTCCGCTTCCCGGGCGACATTTTCCAGGAACTCCGCGTCTCCCGGGTACATACTGCAAGCAAACATAAAGTCCTGCCACACCAAAAGCCCGTATTCGTCGCACAATTCGTAAAAAACATCCTGCTCGTAAATCCCGCCGCCCCAGACGCGCAGCATGTTCATGCCGCTTGCGGCGGCCGAAGCGATCTCATGCCGGTAGCGCTCCGCCGTCACCTCCGTCACGAAGCTATCGTTCGGAATATGGTTGGCGCCTTTGGCGAACACGGAGACGCCGTTCAGTTCAAAGCGGAAGGAAGCTCCCGCCTCGTCCTGCTCGCGGACCAGCTTGATTTCGCGCAAGCCCGTTCGCACCGCCGCGTCGGCTTCCAGCGTACCATTCGCGCCGATCAACTCCGCCTTAAACGTATACATCGCCGGCTCCCCCAAGCCCCGGCACCACCACAGCTTCGGCTGCGCCAAGGTCAGCGGCAGCTCCACCTCCTGCAGTCCCGGCTTCAGAGCAACCTGCCGCTCCCATACCGCTTCCCCGGCGGAGACGCGCAGTCGGCCTTCCCACGCGGCGGCCGCTTCCACCTCCACAACCGCCGCCAATTCGGCAGCCTCCGGCGCAACGCGGTCCTGGCGGATGAACACATCGCGGATGACCGGACCGCCCCACGCTTCGATCCGGGCTTCCCGCCAAATGCCGCACGTCACCAGCCGCGGTCCCCAATCCCAGCCGTAATGGTAAGGAGCTTTGCGGGCAAATACGCTGACTCTGCGGTCCCCAAGCCCGCCCAGCTCCGCTTGGTCGTTCGAAGCCGGCAAATCGTAACCTAGCCGCTCCAGCTTCGGCAAATCTTCGGCGATCGGGGAACGGAAGCGCACCGTGACCGTATTCGTTCCTTCGCTGAGCAGCGCTTTAATGTCCGCCCGCCAGGAGCGGAACATATTGTCGGCCGACAAAACATGCCGGCCGTTCACCGAAACGTCCGCATACGTGTCCAACCCTTCAAACACGATTTCGATTCGCGGCAGCTTCGCCCACCCTTCATGCAGTTCAAACGAAGTTTGATATTCCCAATCCTTCTTGTCGATCCACTGCAGCTCATGCTCATTCGTGCCATAAAACGGGTCGGGAATCAGCCCGTTCAGCCGCAGGTCCGTATGCACCGTTCCCGGAACCCGCGCCGGCAGCCACTCCGCTTCATCGAACGCCTTGAATTGCCAATCGCCGAGCACATATCGTTGGTTGTTCATAAGCCCTCCTCAAGTTGTAAGTTATGAACCCTATTATAGTCGATAATCGTTATTTTTTGTTATATTATTTGTTAGCAACATAACCGCCATGTTTATTCCGAAACTATCATATAAATAATCTATTGTCATCCACTCCTCCGCCGAAAACAAGCAAAACAAAGACAATAAATAATAACACAATACATTTTCATTATTATAACAAAGCGATACAATCAATCTGTAAGCGCTAACATATCTTTGTAAAAGGGGCGATCACATTGAAAAAACAACTCCTGATGACTTTCATGCTGATCTTTACATTCGCAACCGTACTGGCCGGGTGCGGCGGCGGAGGGAGCGCGAACGGCGGCGGGAACACAGCTCCGCCGCCGGATAACGGAACCACCGCCGCAGATAACAAATCGGGCGGCACAAGCGGACAGCTTAGCGGCAAGGTGACCTTTCTGACCAACCGCACCGACATGATCGGCAAGGAATACGACGAATACGTCAAACGGTTCCACAAGAAGTATCCGAACATCGAAATTGAATTCGAAGCCAGCCAGACGGACTACAACCAGCAGGCCAAAGTCCGCATGGCCAGCGGCGAGCTGCCGGACCTGATGTTCGTCCCGGACATTCCGAACTCCGATTTGCCGAAATATTTCGCGCCGCTGGACGATTTGGGACTGAGCGCGGAAATTACGTTCAAGGATTTCAAATCTTACGACGGCAAGCTGTACGGCATTTCGACGGGCAACTCCACGTCCGGGATCGTTTACAACAAAAAGGCGTTCGCCGACGCCGGCATTACGGAAATCCCGAAAACCTGGGACGAATTCCTGGCCGCCTGCGAAAAGCTGAAGCAAACCGGCGTCATTCCGCTGGCCTCCAACTTCAAGGACAAATGGCCGCTGAACAACTGGGTATTCGATTTGCCGAGGGTGATTGAAAACAACAGCAACTTCCCCAACGAAGTGATCAATACGGACGCTCCGTTCACGATGGATAACGGGTACGGCAAAGCGATGTCCCTCATCAAGGAGCTGGCCGACAAAGGCTACCTGGAAAAAGACATCAACTCCACCAACTGGGAGCAATCCAAAAAAGACCTGGCGAACGGCAAAATGGCGATGTACTTCCTGGGCAACTGGGTGATCAACCAGGTGATCGGCGTCGGCGCGGAGTCCGACAACATCGGGTTTTTCCCGCTGCCGTTCGATGACTCGGGCGCGAGCAGAGCCGCGCTTAGCCCCGATTTCTTCTACGCCGTCAACAAAGACAGCAAAAACCTGGAGGCGACGAAGGCTTTCCTGAAATGGATGCTCGAGGATTCCGGTTACGAGGATTTCGCCGGCTTTATCTCTCCGTTGGAAGGCCGCGAATCCAAGTTGTCCCAATTGGCCGAGTTCCAGGCGAGCGGCGTGGAGCTGCAGGAAGGCACGCCCGATGATCCGAAGGTAGTCGAAATCCGCAACAAGGCGCAAATCGATCTGCCGGCAATCGCCCAGGAATTCGTCTTGGCCAAAGACCCGCAGGCCGTGCTCGACAAATGGAACAAAGCCTGGGCCAAAGCGAAGCAGGAGCTGGGCTACTAAGAAAGAAGGGGAACGGCATGTTTGGAACGCTGTCTTATAAAGCGCAGAAAAATATCATTATCGTCTCGTTTTTACTCGTCCCGCTCGCTTTGCTCCTGCTGTTTACCTACTATCCCGCGCTGAAGCTGGTCATGTTCAGCTTCACCGATTGGGACGGGTACAGCCCGGAGAAGCCGTGGGTCGGGCTGGCCAATTACCGGGAAGTGTTTACCAACCCGGACATATTCGGCGTATTCGCCCATAACTTCGCCTATTTTGTTATGGGCATCATCCAAAATATCATCGCGATTTACTTCGCCGTGATTTTGAACAGCAGGCTGCGCGGCCGGAACTTTTTCCGGCTGCTGCTGTTCCTGCCTTACATTATGAACGCCGTGGCCGTCGCTTTTATGTTCGGCTATGTTTTCGATACGACCCAGGGTTCGCTGAACCTGTTCCTGCAAAGCATCGGGCTGGCCAAACTCGGCGAAACGAGCTGGCTCGGCACGGCCGGCCTGGTCAACTATTCGCTCGCTTCGACCGGGCTGTGGCGGTTCATGGGCTATAACATGGTGATTTACATCGCCGCTTTGCAGGCGATCCCCCGCGACATGTACGAAGCGGCCAAAATCGACGGCGCCGGGGCCATGCAAACGTTTTGGCGGATTACGCTGCCGAACATGAAGCCGGTCATCCAGTTGAACCTGTTCCTGACCGTCACCGGCGCGCTGGAGGTGTTCGATCTTCCGTTCGTCCTGACCAAAGGAGGGCCGGCCGGCGCGAGCCAAACATACGTGCAGCGGGTAATGGAGACTGCTTTTGCTTACAACCATTACGGGCTTGCTTCGGCGATGAGCATTATTTTGCTGATGTTCGTGATCATCGTCGTGGGGCTTCAACAGTTTGTGCTTAGCAGAGGAGGAAACGGCAAATGAGCGGACGCAAATTCACTTTCCCGGATGCGCTGAAATACCTGACCTTGCTGATCGGGGTTTTTGTCGTGCTGTTCCCTCCGTACGTCGTCATCGTCAACTCCTTCAAATCAAGCAATGAATTTAATACCGCCAGCACGATGGCGCTGCCGCAAAGCTTTTTCAATTTTGAAAATTTCAAGATCGTGTTTGAACGGGGCGGCCTATTGAGCGGGTTCGGTAATACGCTGGTCATTATTTGCGTGTCCCTGGTCTTCAATATCCTATTCGGAACGATGGTGGCTTACGTGCTGGGGCGGTTTTCTTTTAAGCTGAAAAAAGCGGTTTTCGGCCTGTATCTGTTCGCGACCGTCATTCCCGGCATTACGACCCAGGTCGCTACCTTCGGCATCATCAAATCGCTGGGCCTGTACAATACGCTGGGAGCTCCGATCATCCTGTACGTCGGCGCGGACGTGATCCAGATCATTTTATATTTGCAGTTTATCCGCAACATTCCCGTCGACCTCGACGAAAGCGCCATGGCCGAAGGCGCCTCCCTGTTCCGGATTTACCGTTCGATCATTTTTCCGCTGCTGACGCCGGCGACGGCCACGCTGATCATTTTGAAGACAATCAGCATTTACAACGATATGTACACGCCGTACCTTTACATGCCGAAGCAAAGCCTGGGCGTGGTGACGACGGTGCTGATGCGCTTCCAGGGCGTCAACGTGGCCGACTGGAACCTGATTTGCGCGGCGATCCTGCTGATTCTGCTGCCTACCGTGGTGCTGTATTTTTTCCTGCAAAAATATATCTTTGAAGGCGTTACCAGCGGTGCGGTAAAATGAGGTATGATCTTGCGAGCCTTGTTCCGAAAAGCCTGGTTGTTATTCGCCAACTTATCCATGCAAAAAAAGCTGGTGATCGTCTTCGTCTTTCTCATTTCGCTGCCGGTCACCTATTTCAGCTACACTTCGTACCGTTCCAGCTTCAGACTGGTGCAAAGCAGCACGACCGAGGCCGCCCGTCTGATGACGGACAACGCGATGGACAAAGCGGACCGTTATATCGCCGATTTGAAGCGGTACACAAGCCTGCCCTTGTACAACAAAGAGGTGCAAAAATATTTGGACCAGCGGGGAACGGATTGGGACAAGAGCACCTCCATCGATATTTTTCTGATGTATTTGAACAATACCAAGGATGAGATTTTGTCCGCCTACCTGGTGGACCGTTACGATATGGTTTATTACAACCGGAAGCCGGGCATCAACGTACTGTACCCGGAAACGCGGCTCAGCGAGTGGAAGGCATTGGCGCGTAAGTCCGGTTCGTCTCCCGCCCTCGCCGGCACACATGCGATCCGCGTGAACGAAACGGAGAGCCGCCAGGTGTTCACCGTCGTCCGCCCTATCCGTTCGGTCAGCTCCTTGCGCGATATCGGTCTGATCGCGATCGATGTCGACGCGAAGCTGTTCGACGGGATCATCGAGCCGCTGAATGCCGTGACCCACGGCGACGCCCTGATCGTGGACGAATACGGAAAGGTCGTGTACAGCGCCGATCCCGGCAAGCTGGGCGAGGATTTAAGCGGCAGCCCTCTGCTGGCGCCGGCCGCAGGCGCGCGGGGCAGTTTCCGGCTGGCTATCGGCGGCCGGCCTTACATTTGCGTCTACACTTCGTCCGCGCAAACCGGCTGGAAAACGCTGGTCTACATTCCTTTGACCGAACTGCTAGCGCCGATGAAGCAAAACCGCGATAAACTGATAATCACGACGTTGTCCGTTATTTTTTTCGCCCTGCTTGTGGCCATGGTTATCTCCTACGCGCTCACGAAGCCGCTGAAACGGACGGTGCAGCTAATGAAGCAGGTGCAGCGCGGCAAGCTCGACGTTCGGGTCAACGTCAAATACAATGACGAAATCGGCCTTCTGGGCAGCCAGTTCAACCGGATGATCGCCCGCGTGAAGGACCTGCTCCATGAGGTGGCCGAAACGGAAAAGAGCAAGCAAAAAGCCGATATGCTGGCGCTGCAAAATCAGATCAACCCGCATTTTATCTACAACACGCTGGAAGCGATCCGCATGCTCGCCGAGCTGAACGATGATGACCGGGTCGCCGAGCTGACCTATCTGCTGGGCCTGCTGCTTCGCTACAGCATTACCCGGAGCGCCGACGAGCAGGTGACGGTGGCCCAGGAAATCGACCATGTGCGGAACTACCTGCTGCTGCTGCAAATCCGCTTCCCGGACAAATTCAGCTTCCGTGTGGAGATTCCGGAGTTTTTTTATCCGCTGCCGATCGTTAAACTGGTTTTTCAGCCGATTGTGGAAAACGCGGTGTTTCACGGTCTGGAAAAAAGAGAGGGGTCCGGCACCATTACGATCCGGGCGTGGAATGAACTTGGCGACGCCATCTTCACGGTGCGTGACGACGGCGTCGGGATGACCGAAGAACGCCTCGCCTCCCTGAACCATAGCCTGACGGACGGCAGAACGGACAAATTCGGAATCGGGCTGCGCAATGTCCAAGAGCGGATCCGGCTTCATTACGGCGCAGGCTCCCGGTTGACCGTCAGCAGCCGGGCGGGCGAAGGCACGACGGTCACGGTGAGAATCGCCGGCTTGCTCCGTAACGGCGCGGGGGGAGTTGGATGAGCAAGTTAAAGGATGGCCACGGCTGGCTTGGAGGCCTGACCACGGCTTCGACCAAGTCGAAATGTCGGGACGTAAAGCCATATTGCCGAGGCGCTGACCGCAATGCCGTACTTTCCGGCCGTAATGCCGTACTTTCCGGCCCTAACGGACACCACAGACCTTATTTGGCATTTCAGCACGCCTGACCTGCAGAAATGGAAAGCTGGCGTTATCAAGGATGGAGCTACTAGGTTTGATCCGGAGTAAACGGAATGATTCAAAGGGGGAAATCCTATGCTGCGAATCGCGATCGTGGACGACGAGGCTTCGATTCGGGAAGGGCTGGGTAAGATGATCGGCAAGGAGAGCGGCCGTTTCGTCGTCGACGGTTTGTTCTCCAATGGGCAGGACGTCCTCGATTATCTCGGGGAAGCCGACCTTGACGTCATCGTCACCGATATCCGTATGCCCGTGGTGGACGGACTGGAGCTGAGCAAACAGGTAAAGGCCATCAAGCCGGAAATCCGCTGCATCATCATGAGCGGGTTTAAGGATTTCGAATATGCCCGGCAGGCCATCCGGTGTTCCGCGGTGGACTATCTGCTCAAGCCGATCGACAAGAAGCAGCTGTTTGCCCTGCTTTACGCGCTTGATGAGGAGAAGTCGGCGGCCCGCGGCAAGGAGCGGCAAATCCGTTCGGGATTGTTGCTCTCTCATTTCAAAAGCTTCGCAGGAGGGGCCGGCCTTGTTGGACCCGGCGCAAAGCTGCCGGAGCTTTCTCTGCCGGAGCCTTATTTTGCCGTATATGCGATCAAGGGCTGGCATCCGGAAGCCTTGCGCGCCAGGCTTGAGCAAACCCTACGCCTCCCCGTTCGCTTTTGGGATCTGGTTGACACCGGCGAACCGGTTCTCGCTTGGATCTGTTATTTTTATCAGCAGCCGGACCAGGAAGAACTCCGCCAATTGACCGCGGTTTTGGAAGCGATATGCAAGCCCCGCCGCACGCTTGCCGGCTCCAGCTTCGTATATGGCGATCCTGCCATGCTGGGCAGAGCTTACGCGGAAGCGAAAAGCGCCTGCGAGCTCGGCATTTACGGAAACCAGACGTGGAATTACCGTAAGGCCGGCGGCAGCGCCGGACCTAACAACGGCAGTCCGGATATCGGCGAACGGTTTGCCGCCTGCCGCGATGAATGGGTCGAGCAGCTGCAAATTTTAAACGTTCCTCGGGCGGCCGCCTGTTTGGAGCGAATGTTGGAGCAGGTAAGGAAAGATCGGACTCCGCTTGAATCGGTCATTTTACTGTGCCGTCTCGTGCTGGACACCATCTCCGCCGAGCTGCACGAATGGGGCAAAATATGGCCCCGCGCCAAAGCCAAACAGCTGGAAGCCGAGCTGTTGTCCTGCCTTAGCTTTGATGAAATCCGGCAAAAATTTGTGGACGAATTGACCGGCGCTTTACAACAGGTCCGGGCCGGTCGCCTGGCGCAGGCGGGGAAATCGGTCGAAACCGTCAAGCGCTGGATCGCCGAGCATTACAACCAGCCGGCCGAACTAAGCCAGCTCGCTCGTATGGT
This sequence comes from Paenibacillus sp. FSL P4-0127, assembly GCF_038007325.1. Classification (NCBI taxonomy): domain Bacteria; kingdom Bacillati; phylum Bacillota; class Bacilli; order Caryophanales; family Paenibacillaceae; genus Paenibacillus; species Paenibacillus sp. FSL P4-0127. The sequence goes on from NZ_JBBOWY010000001.1 coordinate 102,909, forward strand.
CTATTTGACGCCCAGCTACCTGAGCAAGCTGTTCAAACATGAAACCGGCATGACGATCACCGATTACCTGATCGAGGTAAGAATCAAAAAAGCGAAGCTGCTGCTGCGCAAATCAAGCAAGCTGAAAATCCACGAAATCGGCTGCGAGGTCGGCTATCCCGATCCGGCCTATTTCAACAAGCTGTTCAAGCGCATGGTCGGGGTGACGCCCAACGAGTACAAAAGGATATCGCAGTAAGATAAGGTCGTATCACAGCCTGCGGTTCCGCCCGTTTCAGTGCAATACCGGACCGAAGCGCAGGCTGTCCGCTATTTTACGGAATAACAAGCTTATTGCGCTTGCTCGTAGTTGACATCTTTTTGATAGGAGTAGACAAGCCCCCCTCCTGCGGCCAACAAAACCAATGGTATAATGACCCACCATAAATTCAGGTCAAAAAGGCTGTAACTGAAATTCCCGCTTCCGGGTCTGAGGTCCTCCAAAGCCGAGACGATAAACCCCGTGCAAATAACGATGACTCCCGCCAACAGCGATGTGCACCCCAAAAACAATTTGGTCATAGACGTTCCCCCTCCGAACTCAAAGGCGTTTTCCGGCAGGAAAAGCTCTCCCTAGCCAGTGAATATTGTTATGTACTTCCATTATTGCAGGTCCCGCCCATCTTATAAAGCTCGGCTAAAACCGGCGGGACGATCAGGAAACAACAAGGTTCCGCTTGCCTCCCGTCTTCTCATCTCCGGGCTTGAAACGAGCGAAATTGGTGGTAAATAAAGCCGGCCATCACGGCTAACCAGGCGATGATCGCGATAACCCCCATGATCCGCGGAATCATGACCAAAAAGGGCAGTTCTAAGGCCTGCGACAACTGGTAAGTACTGGTCGTATACATCGCCAGCGGGAACACCATCCCCCAAAATTGCGGATCGTAATTCAGCGGATAACGGTGGTAAACATGACGCCACACCATCAAAATAAACAACAGCGGAATCCACCATGTTCCCGTAATCCAGAAAAACAAAGTAAACCCGCGCAAGAAAGGAAGCAGTTCGGTCAGAAACGGCCAATCCGCCGCATGCAGCATCAGGGTGGAGCCGGCAAGCGTCGTGATCGCCACCGCTCCCATGTTGATCCAATAAGGCGGAGTAAGCGCCGAATATTTCAGGTCGACAAAAGTAAACCGGTAAAATATTAATGTGATGATGTTCAGGTACAGCATACAGCCGAGCAAATACATGCACAGCGCAAAAAACAGGACGATCTCCCGTCCTTCCGCCATGTGCGGGGAAATTAACGTGCCGAGAACGGAAACGGATTGGGTGGCGACGGCGGCGATCAGCCAGGCTCCGTTAATGCCTTCGCCCAGCGTGGGCTTCTCTTTTCTCACGGTCACGGCCGTAAAAAAAGTATACATAATAACAGCCCAAAGCAAGATGCCGAAGATCCAAAGCCCTGTGGAAATGTTGCCGTTATGCGCCACGATCGCCCATTGACTGCCGTACACGCAGGTGGCCGCCGTGCAGGTAAAAAAGCCCGGCCCTTGACTGTGGCTGGTCAGATCTTTGCTGACCCGGGGAAAATATTTAATGAGCCGGATCAGCGTCAGGACCCACAACATGACATAGATGCAGGTGTTCAAATGCAGCAGCAGCCCGGATACAAACGGAGCCCCCAGCAAATGCACCGCAATGGACAAAGCCCCGGTGGCCATCGCCATTGAAAAATAACCCGGAAACAGGTGTTTGATCTTTTCGTCCATCACCCTTAACATACTTAACCATCCCCGCCTTTTAAGACTTGACTTCCTTCTATTCTTCCCCCGGGCTCAGAAACTTAAATTTAGCTTACCACGATTTAAAATAACAATATTGTGACTGAACTAACCCGGCAGCTTAACAGCGTCGCAAAAACATAATGATATTTTCCGGCGAAACATAGTATGATGTTGTCGAAGTTCATCTCCTTTTTCGGACCTATCTTTTGAAAGGGGTTTCATATGAAAAAGATTTGGATCGTCTATTTGCTGCTGATCGCCTGCTTTGCGCTTTACGTGCTGGATTTCCGGGCGCAGCAGAGCCGCATGAACGAGCAGTGGAGAACGGGCGGCCTGCGCGGGGAAATCGGCGAAAAATACGTCATGGTAACGTTTCAAATGGGCATCGATTACTGGAAAAGCGGGCTGAAAGGCTTTGAGGACGCGGCCCAGGCCTTAAACGTATCGGTAGAATACCGCGGCTCCACCCAGCGCGACGTCCATGAGCAAATCACCGTATTGGAGCAGGTCATCGCCAAAAAACCGGCCGGCATCGCCATCTCCGCCATCCATCCCTCCTTGCTGACGGCCACGATCAACAAAGCGGTCGACGCCGGCATCCCGGTCGTATTGTTCGACTCCGACGCGCCGGGGAGCAAAGCGTATTCCTTCCTCGGCACCGACAATTACGCGGCAGGGGTCGAAGCCGCCCGCAAAATGGCCGAGCTGACGGGGGGCCAAGGGGAAGTCGCCGTCGTCACCACGCCGAATCAGCAAAATCATCAGGAGCGCACGAACGGGTTCGCCGATACGATTGCCGCGGAATTTCCCAGGATTCGGATCGTCGACGTCAAAAACGGAAAAGGCGATCAGCTCGCTTCCCGGCAGGCCGCGGAGGAAATTTTGCGGGCGCATCCCGGTGTCGGCGGCATTTTTGCCACGGAGGCGAATGGCGGCATCGGCGTGGCCGAAGCGGTGCGGGCGGCCGGAGGCGGGTCTAACGCGGGCAGCGGCCCCCGGATCATCAGCTTCGACACCGACAAAGGCACGCTCGACCTTGTCAAAAGCGGGGATATCGCCGCGACCATGGCCCAGGGCACCTGGAACATGGGGTATTGGTCCCTGCAGTTTTTGTTTTCGCTGAAGCATGGGTTGGGCGGCTCCTCCAATCCCGGGGCTCCGCGGATTCCCAAGCAGGCGGACACCGGCATCACCGTCGTGACGCAGCAGAATGTGGACGATTACTATGCCAAATAAACGTTACGGGAAAAGCTGGGAGTTGCGCCGTTTCACCCTGAACAACTTGCCGATCCGCTACAAATTGATCGTGCATTTTTTGCTGATCAGCATCCTTCCTTCCCTCGGCCTGGGCTTGCTGACCAACTGGACGGTCGATCGCATCATCGAGCGCCAAATTACCGACAATACGCTGCAACTGATCGGCAAAGTGAACAAATCGCTGGAAACCTACGTGGAAAATTTGCAAAACATGACTTACTTTATCTCGTTTAACCCGGAGGTGCTGCGGTTTCTTGAGGGGCAATCCGAAGCGAGGGCCGGGGACGGTACGCGGGTTGATGCCTTGGCGGGAGTGGAGGGCGATGGAGCCAAGTTACAGGGCATGGCCTTCGCGGAAGCGTGGGGTGACGATGGAGCCGTGGGGCGGGGTAAGACCCCGGCGGCCGGGGAAAGCGATAGAGCCGGGGCACTTGCGAAGACGGGGAGCGTTTCGGGTACAGGTTCGGGTTCGAGCAAACTTGCCGATCGGGGTGAGGCGGCGGGTACGGACCATTACGAAATCCGCAAATTTCTGCAGGGCTTTACGACATTGTACTCTGAAGTGGCCGGCATTCTGGTCGTCAACAGCCAGGGTGACTACATCAGCAACGAAATGTACGCCAGAACTCCGGAAAAGTTGACCGAGGAAGACTGGTACAAGGAGGCGGTGCGGAGCAAAGGCATCTTCAAGGTGATCGGCCACCCGCATCAGCGCAATGTAACGACGCACGTGAGCTACAAGGACAGCGAGGTCGTTTCGGCCGTCAGGGCAATTCTCGACCCCGACACCCAGCAGGTCAAAGGCGTTGTGCTGATCGATTTGAAGCTCCGCGTGATCGCCGAAACCGCGCAGGACATCAGGTTGGGCAAAACCGGATATTTGACGGTGCTCGATCAGGAAGGACAACCGATATACGCCCCGCCAGAGCCTTACACCGACAACATCCCGCTGGACCGGATGAACCTGGAGGGCTCGGGAACGTATTCGGCGCGGGCCGGCGGACGCGACCTGCAGTTCATTTACCGCGTCTCCCCCTTCACCGGCTGGACGACGGTCGGCGTTTTTACGATGAAGGAGTCGGCCGCGGAAATGCGGGAAATCCGCTTTTACGTCGTCAGCTTCGTGTTTGTCGTCTGCCTGCTGGGCATGACCGCTTCCTTTTATTTGGCCCACTCGATCTCCAGGCCGATCGCCCAGCTCACGTCCTTCATGCAGAAAGCGCAGTCCGGCGACCTGACGATCCGCCACTGGAGCGACCGCACCGACGAGATCGGCCATTTGGGCCGCAAGTTCAACGCCATGCTGCTGCAAATCAACCGGCTGATTTCGCTGACCGAGCTGCAGGAGCGGCAAAAACGCGAAGCCGAGCTGCGCAGCCTGCAGGCTCATATCAAGCCGCATTTCCTGTACAACACGCTTGATACGATCCATTGGATGGCTCGCCGCAAAAGCGCGGACGATATCGCCGAGATGGCGGAATCGCTGTCCAAGCTGTTTCGGATCGGGCTCAGCAAAGGCAACGACATCATTCCGCTGAGCGACGAACTCGAGCATGTCCGCAGCTATTTGCAAATCCAGCATGTCCGGTACCAAAACAAGCTGGACTATACCCTGCATATCGCCCCGGAACTTCAAGGCGTTTACGTCTTGAAGCTGATCCTGCAGCCGATCGTGGAAAACGCGATTTATCACGGAATCAAGGAGCGCCGGGGGCCCGGTCATATCGTGATCGAGGCAGCCGAAGACGGCGGCGCGCTTGCGATCACGATCCGTGACGACGGTAAAGGCATTCCCCCTGATCAGTTAGCTCAGCTGCAAAGGCAGCTGCAGTCTGCGGGGTCAGCCGCGGCCGAGTTGCCCGGGCAGAAGCCAGAACCCTCCCCCGATTCCGCGGACGGCAAAGGGTACGGCATGCTGAACGTGCAGGCGCGGATCGCTTTGACGTTTGGCGCCAAATACGGAATCGCCATCCAAAGCGAATTAGGACGGGGAACGGTCGTAACGGTGACGCACCCGCTGATCCGGGATAACAACGTACGTTGGGAGAGGGTAAACCATGAGTGATCGTATGGAAAAAAACATGAACGAAAACAGCCTGTCCCCCGCCTTCCGCTGGAAAGTGCTGATTGCCGACGATGAGATGATTATTCGGGAGGGCATCCGGGACAGCATCAATTGGGATCAGTTGCGGTTAGCGGTTGCCGCGGAAGCCGAAGACGGTGAAGAAGCGCTGGAGCTGGCCGTCCGGCACAGCGTTCACATTCTGCTCGTGGACCTCAACATGCCGATCATGGACGGCATTGAGCTGATGAAGCGCGTCCGTGAGCAGCTCCCGGGCTGCAAAATCGTCATTATTACCGGCCATGACGAATTCGCCTACGCGCAAAAAGCGATCCGCCTTCAGGTCAAAGATTATATTCTCAAGCCGGCCAACCCGGCACAGCTCGAAAAGGTGCTGCTGCAGGTCCGGACGGAGCTTGAGGAGGAGGCGGCCCGGCAGCTCCACTGGCAGGCCGCCTCCCGGCAAATTTCCCGCAGCTATCCGCTGCTGCGGGAACGATTTTGCCAGGAATGGATGGACGGCAGCATGACGGAAGCCGAGATTTTGGAGCAGCTGCAGTTTCTGAAGCTGCCGGCCGCCTGCCCGGACTGGCTCGGCGTGATCCGTCTGCGCGAGCCGGCTGGGGCGCCGGCGGCCATGAAGGAGTCCGAACGCCAGCTGTACCTGTTTGCGATCGAAAATATCGCTTCCGAATTGCTCTCCTCCTCCCCCAAGGCGATGTTCCGCGACCCGTTCGGACTCATCGTCGTACTGCTGTGGAGCCTGGAGGCGGAAGCGGATTTCCACCGCATTGAAACCGCGGTGCGCACCAACCTGAAAATCGCCGTCGACGTTCATCTGGCCGAAGGCGGCGGCTGCGGCGGGGTGACGGACCTGCCCGCCGTTTACCGCAGCGGCAAAGCCGCGGTGATGAAGGAGACCCCCGTCTCGCCTTTGGTGCGCCGGGCCAAACAGTACATGCTGGAGCACTTCTCCGACCGCCGGCTGACGCTGGAAAAGATGGCCGGGGCGCTCCAAACCTCCCCCGTGTATTTAAGCCGGGTGATCAAGCAGGAACTAGGCGCCTCGTTCAACAGCTATTTGACGCAAATCCGCATCCGCCGGGCGGCTCAGCTGCTGAACGCGACGGAGCTGACGATCGCGGAAATCGCCGAACAGGCCGGCTATGAAACGCAGCATTACTTCAGCACGGCGTTCAAGCGGGCCACCGGCATTTCCCCGCTCCAGTACCGCAAAGGCGCGTTCAACCTCAAAGAAGAAGGAACCGAGTGACCCCCGGTTTCTTCTTCTTTCGGTTTCTTCCCTTTTTTGTCCGGGTGTATACCGCGTGTATTCTACGCTAACGGACTCAAATGACTTTATTTGCTGATTTCCCGTTACATTTTGTGATCTCCTGTTTCTGCGGCAATAGAGTCCCTAGTGTCCTTTACGCTACATCACCTTCGGCGGCGTCCTTCCCCCGGCACACCGATTTCAAAGCTGTGCCAAAACTTTAGTTGGATTTTTATAAAAAGAGTAGATTCATTGTAAATACGCCCTCCCCTGTCCCTTGCTATACTCACCTTGCAAACGCATTCAAACCATATAAGCCGAACTTATGATTGTGCGGTTGGAGGCAACCGGATGAACTGTTCTTGCCTACTCCAGTACAATTCTTTGGTTCAGCTTATATCGAATTTTCAATCGGGAGGTTGGGTCATGAAGAAATTTACGACAATCCTGTTGGCGCTGGTCGTAGTTCTGACGCTGGCGGCATGCGGAAACGGCGGGGCCGGCGGCAACGGAGCAACTGGCGGCAACGGAGCCGGCGGCGGCAACGAGGCCGGAAGCAGTACCGGCAACGGCGGCAACGGCGGTGGCGGAAACCCCGGCGCCAACAAAGGCACGGTTGGCCTCTCCATGCCGACGAAATCGTCGGAGCGTTGGGTGGGTGACGGCCAGAATATGGCGAAGGAATTCGAAGCGCTTGGTTACGCTGCGGATCTGCAATACGGGGAAGACGTCATCGAAAATCAGGTGTCGCAAATTGAAAATATGATCACAAAAGGCGTGAAAATTTTGGTGATCGCGGCGATCGACGGCGGCTCGCTGACCGATGTGCTGCAAAAAGCCCATGATCAAGGCATTCAGGTCATCGCCTACGACCGCTTGATCATGAACAGCGAATACGTCGACTATTACGCCACCTTCGACAACTTCAAGGTCGGCGTGCAGCAGGCCGCCTACATTGAAGAGAAGCTGGGCCTCAAGGACGGCAAAGGCCCGTTCAACATCGAGCTGTTCGGCGGTTCGCCGGACGACAACAACGCTTATTTCTTCTATGACGGCGCCATGTCGGTGCTGCAGCCATATATCGACTCGGGCAAACTGGTCGTGCGCAGCGGACAGACGAAAATGGAGCAAATCGCCACGCTGCGCTGGGACGGCGCCACCGCTCAGGCGCGGATGGACAATTTGCTAAGCGCCCATTATTCGACGGAAAACGTCGATGCCGTACTGTCCCCGTACGACGGCATCAGCATCGGCATCCTCTCCTCGCTCAAAGGCGTGGGATACGGCACCGGCGACAAGCCGCTGCCGATCGTGACCGGCCAGGACGCCGAGCTCGCTTCGATCAAATCGATTTTGGCGGGCGAACAAACGCAAACCGTATTTAAAGACACGCGCGAGCTCGCCAAAAAAGCGGTCGCCATGGCGCAAAGCATCCTCGAAGGCACGGAGGCCGAAGTGAACGATACGGAAACATACGATAACGGCGTGAAGGTTGTCCCTTCCTATTTGCTGGAGCCGGTCTCCGTGGATAAGGACAACGTGGAGAAAACGCTGGTCGAGACCGGTTATTACACCAAAGAGGAGCTTGGCTTGTAGCCCCGCGGCCGGAGATACGCGGACTGACGGAAATGGCATTACAGCAAGCCGGTACAGCGGCAAACCGGCTCCCGCGGCGGACGGCTTTCCCGGCCGCCGCCGTTCTACATCAACGCGGCAGAAAGGCAGGTGGCGGCACTTGCGAAAACTTATATTGGAAATGAGGGGCATCACCAAAACGTTTCCCGGCGTCAGGGCGCTCAGCGACGTCAATTTGCAGGTAGCGGAAGGTGAAATCCACGCGCTTTGCGGGGAAAACGGTGCCGGAAAATCCACCCTGATGAAAGTGTTAAGCGGCGTTTATCCGCATGGCACCTATGAGGGGGACATTTTGTTTAACGGCCGGATTTGCGAGTTTAAAGATATCAAGCAAAGCGAACAGCTCGGCATCGTCATTATCCATCAGGAGCTGGCGCTGATCCCGTATCTGTCGATCGCGGAAAATATTTTTCTCGGCAACGAACAAAAAAAGCGCGGGCTTATCGACTGGAACGAAACGACGATCAAAACGCGGAAGCTGCTCGAAACCGTCGGGCTGGACGAATCGCCGGCCACCCGGGTGCTCGATCTCGGCGTCGGCAAGCAGCAGCTGGTGGAGATCGCCAAAGCGCTGGCCAAGCAGGTCAAGCTGCTCATCCTGGACGAACCGACGGCGGCGCTCAACGAAAGCGACAGCGAAAACCTGTTGGCGCTCATCCTGGAGCTGAAAAAACAAGGCATCACCTCGATCATCATCTCGCACAAATTAAACGAAATCAGCAAGGTGGCCGATTCGATCACGATTTTGCGGGACGGCAAAACGGTCCAAACGCTCGATATGAAGGCGGATCAGGTGACCGAGGACATGATTATCAAAGGCATGGTCGGACGCGATTTGACCCATCGATACCCTGAACGCGAACCCCGTATCGGCGAAGTAATCTTCGAGGTTCGCGGCTGGGAAGCCTACCATCCGCAGCAGGAGGAGCGAAAAGTGCTGGACGATATCAACCTGACGATCCGCCGCGGCGAAATCGTCGGGATCGCCGGTTTGATGGGCGCGGGCCGAACGGAGCTGGCGATGAGCATCTTCGGGCGTTCTTACGGCAGACATATTAAGGGCCGGCTGTTCCTGCACGGAAAAGAGGTCCGGTTCGACTCCATCAGCCAGGCCATTGCGCACGGGGTCGCTTATGTCACCGAGGACCGCAAGCAGTACGGACTGATTCTGATCGACGATATCAAGCGGAACATTTCACTCACCAGTCTCGGCAGGCTGTCCCGCCGCAGCGTCATTCACGAGCAGGAGGAAGTGCTTGTCGCGGAGGAGTACCGGAAGAAGCTCAATATCAAGACGCCAAGCATTTTGCAAAAAACGGTCAACCTCAGCGGCGGCAACCAGCAAAAGGTCGTGCTCAGCAAATGGATTTACGCGCAGCCGGAAATTCTCATTCTCGACGAGCCGACGCGCGGCATCGATGTTGGGGCCAAATACGAAATCTACTCGATCGTCAATCAGCTCGCGGACGAGGGCAAAGGGATATTGTTCATTTCTTCGGAGCTGCCGGAAATTCTCGGCATGTGCGACCGCATCTATTGCATGAGCGAAGGGCGAATCACCGGGGAGGTCGCTCGCAAGGATGCGACGCAGGAAGTGTTGATGAAATCGATGACTCGAGGCAGGGGGTAGGCAGATGCAAGCAGTTAGCGAACTTTTCCGCAAAAATATCCGCCAGTACGGGATGATCATCGCACTGGTGTTCATTACGGTGTTGTTTCAAATTTTGACCGACGGGATTCTGTTGAAGCCGCTGAATATCACGAACCTGATTTTGCAAAACAGCTACATTCTCGTGCTGGCGATCGGCATGGTGCTCGTCATCATCACCGGACACATCGATTTGTCCGTTGGTTCGGTCGCGGCCTTTATCGGCGCGCTGGCGGCGATCATGATGGTCAACTGGCAGGTGCCCACGTTTCTGGCGGTGATCCTTGCGCTGATCATGGGGGCGCTGATCGGAGCCTGGCAGGGCTTCTGGGTCGCTTACGTCAAAATCCCGGCGTTTATCGTGACGCTGGCCGGCATGCTGCTGTTCCGCGGCCTGACGATGATTGTGCTGGGCGGGCAGTCGATCGCACCGTTTCCGAAATCGTTCCAACGCATCAGCTCCGGGTTTATCCCCGACTGGTTCGGCGGCGGCGGGCTGCACGTATTAACGGTCGTGCTCGGCATCCTGCTGTCCATTTTGTACATCTGGCAGGAATGGAAGGAGCGCCGGACGCAGATAAAGTATCAGTTTGAAGTGCCGCCGATGTGGACGTTTGTACTGCAAATCGCCGTGCTGGTGGCGGTGATCAATCTGTTTACGCTGGTGCTGGCCACCTATAACGGCATTCCGAACATTCTGATCATCCTGTTCTTCCTGATCGTCATCTACTCCTTCGTAATGAACCGCATGGTCGCCGGACGGCACATCTACGCGCTTGGCGGCAATGAGAAGGCCGCCACGCTGTCGGGGGTCAAGACGAAAAAAGTGACGTTCTGGGTGTTCGTCAACATGGGCGCGCTGGCCGCGCTCTCCGGCCTCATCTTCGCCGCCCGGCTCAACTCGGCCACGCCGAAGGCCGGCACGAACTTTGAGCTGGACGCCATCGCGGCCTGCTTTATCGGCGGCGCCTCCGCTTCTGGCGGTATCGGCACCGTAGTCGGCGCGATCATCGGCGGGCTCGTCATGGGCGTGATGAACAACGGCATGTCGCTCATCGGGCTCGGCGTCGACTGGCAGCAAGGCATCAAAGGGCTCGTCCTGCTTCTCGCCGTCGCATTCGACATTTACAATAAGTCGAAGACGAATTGATACGATCGGTCAGGCTACTGCAAAACGAGCAGGCCCCCATCTCGGAAATCCGGACGGGGGCCTGCTCGCTTTTTGTAAAAATTACCTCTCCCCCACTCCTTGCTGGGAAATGGCTGTTACTGCGTGTCTACTTTGACTAGTTTACATCCAAATAGCGGTAATTTAAGTCGTTATTTTGATCATATTGTCCCACTCTCGTCAAATAGCGGAACTTTTTGTTCCTATTTGGGGGCCAAGATGGAAAAAGGGGGCACTGGGCCCCCTTCCACCAAAAATAGCGGCAAAAAAACCCTCTATTTTATCTGGGCTCCCTACATTGCCGATTATATCGCCCTTTTTTACCGCTATTGCCCTGGCCTGCGGCGAGGACTTTTCCTACTCCCCGTCTGGCATGGGGAGTACGATGGATCGAGGCCTGCGAAAGGCGGCGAAATGCAAAAGTGCAGGCGACTTCCGTCGAAATGACTCGAAACGAGCGACTCAACTGCAAAAGCCGAAAGTGCAGTTCACCCCCAGCCATAGTAGCATATCCTTCCAATTCCACACAAAACAACTGCATTTTGCATTTCACTTGCGCTTTAAGGGCCTTTGGCGGAAAATCAACTGCACTTTTGCAATTGATTTGGTCACGCCCCCCCCCATCACTATCGTCAACTTGGCTATCCGGCCACACTTCTTAAGCGCACCCGCCGCATACGATTATTGTTTCGGAGATTCTACTGGAGATTCTACCGGACTCATCATTGACTGGGCCTCTTCGCGAGAGATGACCGTAAACTGTTGATCGCCCAACTTGATCAGGCTACCTGCCGGGACATCCAGCTTCATGCCTAATGAAACCGCAACACGATACGGGTACGCCGACTCCTTCATTCCTTCGCCCCCGGCCCCGATTGACTTAGCGGACTTGGGATTGGAAGCATCGTTAAGCTGACCGGTGCCGGATGCACCGGCTGAATCTGTTCCGGCTTTATTGGTTTTGCCGGCCGGATCGGTCTCGGTGTTATTAGTTTTATTGGTTGCGCCGGTTGCAGCAGTTTTATCAGTTTTACTGGTTTTATCGCTTGTATTGGCTTTGTCATTCGTATTGGTTTTGTCATTCGTTTTGGTTGCATCGGCCGCGTCGGCTGCATCGGTTCCTTTGGTTCCCTCGGTTCCATTGCCTGCACCCGTTGTATTCGTTGCTTTGGTCGCGTCCGCTGCATTGGTTCCGCCGGTTGAATCGTCTTTCTTATCTGCGGATTGTCCAGAGTCCTGGTTCTCTGCCGTTTTCTTTACACTTTCCTTACTTTCCTTCGTATTTCCCTCGGCATTTCCCTGCACATTTTCTTTCCCATTTTCCTTCACATTTTCCTTCGTATCTTTAGCGGTATCTCCCTCATTTCCCCCTGCAGCCGCATCATCACTTTTCGCATCGTCGGTTCCTGCTCCGCCGGCCGCGCCGCTCGGTCCGGTCGTCCCCGCCGTCCCCAAATCACCGGCACCGGAACTTTCAGCGGTACAATTGCTTTCGTATTTCAAATTCGTAAATTGCTGAGCGGAGCCTCCCGAAGACTCGATCGTCAAGGCTGACGGAACAAAGGCAGTACACTGCTCCGCCCCGGGGAACAGAAATACAAGCGAAGTCGTTTCCGTAGCATCGGCACCTGCAACGTTGTCTGCGTAGACAAGCGCCTCCGGTTTCTCTGCCTGAGCAGGCGGCTGGTTTGCTTCAACAGGCGTTTTGGGCCCCAGCATCCCTTGCTGCTGCATCACGAACAAAATACCGGCGGTCACAACCAGACCGGAGGCCAGAACGATTATGGTCGCTCCGACTTTTTTTCCGTTTTGGGCCAAAAACCGCTTCAGCGGCGAGGAGAGCGCCAGACGCGCCTCAGCAAACACCTTCGCCAGCGGCGCTCCCGCTTTCTCGAAATAAAGGGTCCGGTACTCCTTACTTTTAAATGCGCTTCTGTCATACTTGTCAAAATACCTTAACAGCGCCGCGGCGTAGGCTGGAACCAGGCCCTTGGACCCGGCGAAATACGGATGGCCCTGCGACCACAGCATGAACTCGTAAATCGTTTCCTTATCCTTGGCATGCTGATGGAGATACTCCAGCACCTCATCATAATCGGCAAACCCGGAATCGGCGTCTTGATAAAACGCCAGCACGATTTTTCCAAACTGCACCAGCTCGATGCCTGACTGCAGCCACTCGCGTCCCAACTGCTGTACCTGCTTCATGTCACTTGCGGACAAAGCTTGAAAAATATCCTCCATAGACTCACGCCGGGTAAACCATTCGTACAGCGTCTGCAGCATATCGGCATGATTGCGCTGCCGGCCCTCAAGCTGCAAACCGGCAAAAGCATCCGCTCTGCCTAAAAAGGCGGCGGACACCACTTGGTCCTGGGTCAGCTTGTCCACTTCCAGGTCATTCAGCAGCAGGTTTTTGGCGGCCAGCGAAAGAAGCTCCGCCAACTGCGAATCGGCCATCGTCATTCCGCTGTCAGATAGAGGCGTTCGTTCCCATTTGCGGATATTTTCCAGCACCATGTGTACGGCGGACAGCAAGCGCTGCTGCTTGCGAAGCTTGTCCGTTAAACTCTCAACGGCATATTCCTGAAAAGAAGCGTTCCGCAGCAAATCCGGCTGGGCGACCGCCCAGCTATGCACGATGTTCAGAACTTCCTTGGGCCCCTGCGCTTCCGCCAGTTTGTTGCGGATGTAAGGCTCAAACAATCTGTCGGACAGCCCGTCAAGCTTCAGGACCGTGCCAAAAAAGGCTTTGCTCAGCTCGGGCTGGCTCTCGGCCAAGGCGTACAAGCCATAGGCAAGCTCCGTCTGTCCTTCCGTCAGCGCGTTGTTAATCGCATGAATCAAATAATTGACCAGCTTGGGACCGTAATTCCGGCCATCCAGCCGGTAATAATCCCTGAAGCATTCCACGACCGCCAGCTCGGGGATATTCCGCTGTTTTATCCGGTCAAACTCCCGGTCGAAGGCGGCGAGAAATATATCGTTCAGCCGCAAGCTTGAGTCCGGGGCGTCCGCGGGCTCCAAATAACCGAGCAGCCCCCGCAGCACCGTTAATTTATGATTTTCGTATAAATCCCAGCGGCCTTTTTCCACCTGGTAAAACACGCACAGCTCGTGGTAAGCGGACAACACCCCCCGGCTCTGCGGCTCCTTGGCTGCAAGCATATCATCCGCGAAGCGATGGAAATCCTCCAAGCTTTCAAGCTCACCCACCGCGCGCCATACAAATTCGAGATAAGGCTGCCTGCCGTCATCCACCTCATCCTGCGGCAGCCGTCCGGCAGCGAGATCGAACACATATTCCTTTTCGATTTCCCGGTCACCCGGCCGCAAGCTTCCGCGCTCCACGAATTGCAGGTGAATATGTTTGCGGCTCTGCGGCTCCTTGGCGTAAGTAAGGAATCCAAAGCGCCGGCGTTGCTCGAACGGCAGACAGGCGAACAACACTTTAAGCAGCGCCGCGGCGTATTGCGTAATCTGCTCCGCCGGAACATCCAGCGCAACATATACTTTTTTTCTGCCTTCGCCAACCGCGGTCATAACGGCAAACAGCAGCTGTTTAAAGCTTTTCTCGTCCAATTTCAGTTCATCCAGCAATTCGCCCGCCGGCAAACCGGATGGACCGCTTTGCCGGAGCAGCGGGTTCCGCTTCCGCTGCGGGAGATGCTCAAGCTCCGGCAGCACCCGGCCGATTTCCTGGAAATATTTTTCGGCATAATCCGCTTCAAAATAACGGCTGTAGTCGATGACGATCTCATCCCGCCGCGCCGCCGGAATCACGTAGTTATGAGTAAGGAACGCGCTGCGCAGGCCGGTAAAATCCACCGGCTGATAAATGCTCCGTCCCAGCACCGTATCTCCGCCATCGGTATGGAATAAATGGATCGCCGGCGGATAGCCGGCAGCCTCCTTCTCGCCCCGGGAAGCCAGTTCCGCGGGAGCGTCGTATACGCAGAATGGATGGAGCTGCTTCTTGATAAACACGGAGTCCAGCCCGTCCGAGGCCGCAACCGTATCAAAACCTTCCGTTCCGCGAAATAACCCGCTCCGCTCCCTTGTATAGATTTGCTGCTGAATCATTGCGGGAGATGCTTGCTTCACGATCATTCTCTCCCCTCGATGTAGTTCAATTTGTACAGCAGCCAAATGAACGGTTCGTCCACGCGAATCGGCTGCACGACGTTTTGCAGCTTCTGGTCGACCGGATTGCTGCCGAGCGCGGATACCGCAAAATATCCCGTGTTTTTGAAGTAAACGTCCATCGTACCTTTAAAGGGCCGATCCACTTTCTCAATAAAACGGCGGATTTCGCCGTCGATATTTTCAAATTCGGTCACATTAAAATATTTACGATGCACCACATGGTTAAAAATATTGCTGTTCGACTTGATGTACTCTCCTTCTTCATCCTTCAAGGCGTGCAGCATATCGCTTTTCGTCAGCACAACCGCGGTCGGGATGTCCGTTTTCCCCTTATCCTCATAAGCGATAAAATCCCCGAACATCGTCAGTACCACATCGCGCGGTTCATCATATTGCGACACCCACTCGCCCGGTTTGTCTCCGGCGTTGATGCGGATTTTCTCGCGGATGGAGCGGATTTGCAGCGGATCGACCATGAACAATAGTCCTGAAGAGTTTTTGATATGCTGTCCCTGCAAGCCAAGATAGTCCTGATCCACCATGCCTTCGCCCGCTACATCAAAGAAAACGAGCGTGAGCGGCGGCTTCGACTCATCCTTGAACACAAATTGAAAAATGAAAGGCTCCTGCATTTTCTCTTTCTGGGTCGATGGCAAGAGTTCACCGCGCTCAAACAGCGGCTCTTCATAGATGGTCCGGAATTTGCGGCTGATTTCGGCGTTAAGCGGCATACAAGCCGCGTCAAAATGATCGGCCGTCGTATTCTGCAGCGTATGAATCAATGAAGTCATATAAACGGATTTTCCCACCTGGGAAGCTCCGATGATGGAAATAATATTGCTGGGCACTTTGCCCGCCGTTACCGGCAGCTCGTTATGACAGTGCGGGCATAATCTGCGCCGGGTCACTTCCCCATAGCGGTCGTTTAGTCCGGTCAGGACATGATCCGAATAGATCAGATGCTCTTCCGGAACGTCCTGGGGGCGCAAAATCGCCTCAATTTCATAGACGGTATCGAGACCGAATCGCTCCCTGTATTTATTCAGCGCTTCGTCCTCGCCAAGCGCGTAGTCCTCATCGTCTTCACGGTAATGCGTCGCCCTGAATACAACTTCATCCGGTCCGAATTTACTGAAGCAATAGGGGCAGACAATATCGTAAAACAACGGCCGCTCTTCGGCCGGGGATTTCTTTTTAAACAAATCAAACAGACCCATCGTGTTCCTCCTCTCAATATAAGTTGAACTATGGATTGGATGCGGTAGGGCAGCCGTGTGAAATGTTCTTACGATCGCTGTTGTTCGCGGATTTTTTTGATTCAATAAATACAAACAAGGTAGAAATCCGCTCACAAAGGCGACCAAGCGTATGCTTCCGATGCAGCTTTCTTCCAGAAAGCTTTTAGTTTCTTCAGAATCATTTCCCACTCTTGCCTTACTCGTTCCCTACTTTAGTTCAACTTATTATAGTAGCGCAATTATTCCGGAATCAGTTCGTACAATCTCCCGTACTTAGGGCCGTCGGTAAAAAACAGCCTTACGTAATCGTTTTTCCCTACCTCGATCGGAGGCAAGGTGCTTCTGCCCGGCGGGAAATCCCTGAGAAAAGGATATACGGTCCCGTCATCGATACTTACCGGATAACTGCCCTGCTTTTTCACATAACAAAGCGCCTCTTTCGGAATCTCCACTTCCGCGAGCACCGAGATCTGCACCGTTTTATATTTTCGCAGCAGACCGCTCTTATGAGAGACGGAATAGCGGATTTTGGCCCGCCCCGTACTGAACTCCACGGTGTTCCGCCCGTCAGGCTGATAGACCAAACGTTTGTCCCCGTCATCCATGATGCAGGCATAAACCGTATAGGCGACGAGTCCAATCGTGTCGATCCGGTCCGCATAACCTCCCGCCGCCTTATACTCTTCACGGGTGTAGAGCTTCAATCCGGCGGCAGAAGGGGGATTGCGGCACTCCCCCTGCCGCTCCCGCTCTGCGGACCGCTTGTCGATATAAACCGCCTGTATTCCTTCAGGCCACTGCCACTGCAGCTTACAGCGATCCTCATCGATCTTGTAACTAAGCTGCGTGATGAGCGGCAAGCCTTCCTCCGCCTCGACGAATCGCATCGCAATGCCCCCTTTGCCCTTTAAAATCCGCTATTGCGCCGGTTTCGGGCAGGCTCCTGATATCCGGCCGCGCCGTTCTGAACAGCAGCTCCTCTACGGCGCATAGCAGACCGGACACCGTCCGCCGGGACCGGTACGGCAAGCGTGAACATCGTCATCACGGCGGCCAGCACGAGGCAGGCAAGCAGCCGGATCAGCGCGTCTCCCGGTTGCCATCCGCCGAGGCCTTGCTCCAGCAGGACGCCCGCAAGCAGCCCGGACACAGCTCCGCCTATCGTAAAGCTTTTGGCCAAATGCCGGTTATCGAACATCATGCCGAGCGCGAGGCCAAGCAGCGCGCCCAGTCCGAGAACAAACACGATTCGCAGAATCATGTAATACGGGCTATTTTCCATCGTTCCGGTACGCTCCGTCACTAAAGTGCGTTCATCCCGGTTGTTGTCGTATATTTTCTGGAACACAAAGGTCAGGTTAGACGCATCGGCCACATCATAATATTGCCCGCCGGTTTGAGCGGCGATTTCCTGAAGCAGCGCCGCCCCTTCAATGTTGCCTCCCGGCGCGCTGAGGCCAAGACCGATCGTATTTACGGCTACGCCGCGATCCTGGTAATCGGCAAGCACTTGCGGCAGATTAACGGAGCTGACCCCGTCCGACAGCAGAATCGCCATTGCGCCTCTGGAGCCGGATTGCCCCTTGATCTGTTCCATCGCCGCTTGCAGCGCCTCGCCGATATCCGTTCCCGCATTCGTCGGTTCAAGCGCATCGATCGCAGCGTTGACTTCGTTTTTTGCACTCTGATCACGGACCCGGATGAAAGGCTGAATGAGCACGGGCCGGTCATCGAAACTGATAACGGCAACCTGCTTGCCGCTATCCATTTGCCCAACCAGGGACTTCGCCGCTTCATAACGGCGGTCATCCGGATCGGTCTCCTGCATGCTCCCGGAATTATCAATTATCAGGACGATATCTTTCACCGTTCGCGCCCGTCCTACATTCAGCTCATACAAAAACTCAAAAAGCGCTCCCGCGAGCAGGAGCATGACCAAGGTTACCGGAACGAGCAGTTTCCACGAAGTACCGACATACCGCTGCCTCCAGGACGCCCCGCTCAATCGCGGGGAGATCATTTCGGCAATCAGGCAGAATAAGCCGACGGACAAGGCCAGGATGCCAAAATAGAGCCCCACCACGACAAATCCGGGCAGCCTGCCCAATAGCTCGCCAAGCAGCAGTTCGCCGGCCACGGCCCCAACCGCTCCGCCGATGAGACTGAACAGCACCAGGAGCCAGTTTATTTTACGCTGCATTCTTGCACTTCCTTCCTTTAAGAGGTAGTTCAAAAAGTCATCTTCCGATCACGAAGTCAAGTCAAGAAGCGGATCGGGCGTCGAATCTTGAATTCAGCCGGGCCTTCCGTTGCTCACGTAGTCCCACCTACGCTCCGCTACTCAGTCCCTAGCTTCATCCAACCTTCTCGGTGCTCAAAACCTGTCTTTTTGAACCTTTATTGAAACGGTAGTTCAAAAAGTCATCTTCCGATCACGAAGTCAAGTCAAGAAGCGGATCGGGCGTCGAATCTTGAATTCAGCCGGGCCTTCCGTTGCTCACGTAGCCCCACCTACGCTCCGCTACTCAGTCCCTAGCTTCATCCAACCTTCTCGGTGCTCAAAACCTGTCTCATCATAATTTTGGGGGCGGGCAGGTCAACAGAGCTCTGGCAGCCTGGATTGGTCGATTCCGTGAAACTCGTACCCGTTTTTGACATAAGTTTCATAGTACACTTTCCCGTTTACGTAATACATCAGATCTTCGAGGTGGAAGCCCCCCATCAGATTCAGCTTCTCTACGCCGCTGCTGCGCTTCTCGTGCACACAACCAAGCTTGTAAACCCTCGACGACTCATCCGCCTGAAAAATATGCTGCACAAACTCGCTCGTAAAATCGCCGAACACATATTTTTCCTCATAGCGGTGCTCCTGGGTGTAATCGTACAGGCGAAGTTGGATCGCGGCATTATCCTCCAAAATGCGGTACAGCTTCTTGAACAGCTCTTCCTTGGTAAGCACGGACCTGTTGCCGTATTCTACCGTCACATTGGCGCGCTGCAGCAGTTCCTCCTCGAACGCGCGCGAAAACATCGGCGACGTTAAAATCGCGGTGCGGCATACTCCGATGAGCCGGTCCGCCAACCCCTCGATCCCACGCTCAAGCAAGCGGCGGGAATCCCCCATCATACTGTCCGCAAAAAACGCCTGCTTTCCCCGTTTGCTTTCCCATTGCTCCATAATTTCGGCGGTGACTCGCTCGTAGTACTCCATAATATTCTGGCCGATATAATCGTCCGCGGTCTGGGTGCTGACGAGTGCCGTGTCGAAAAGCAATTGCTCCATCGCTTCAAGCTGATTGATCACGGCGCGGTACCGGTCATGCAATTGCCGAATTGCTTCTTCGAACTTGGCGATGAGCGTCAGTTTCGTTTCCAGCAGCAGGATTTCCCTCCTTCTGGAATAAACCTGGTCAAACAAATAACGGATCAAGCTGCGTAAATTATGCCGGTCCATCATCGGCAGGCGCGGAAAGCTCTGCTCCTCCACCCGGCCCTGACGGAATTGCTCCAGCTCGGCTTTAGCCGATGCCAGCAGCATCTCCGTTTCCCTGCGGCCGTTCCTAAGCTGATCCATAATGCCCGAAGAGCCATCGGACGCCTCATCCGCGGTCCAGGCCGCCAAGGAATAGATCTCCACATCGGGATGCTGCGAAAGCGACTGCTTGATCGCCGCGTCCAGCCATTCAGCGGCCCGGAATTCCTGCAGACGGCGCGCCGCCTCCTCTTGAAAGTTGCTGCGGAAAAAGGCTTCCCCGCCGCCGCCGAACAAGGCTTCCTCGGCTTCCTTCAAAGGCAGCTTGCGGATTGCCGCGTAGCTAATATCGTTCGTCATCAAACCATGCATTTCGTTTAAGCGTTCCTCCGAAGGCGTCAACTGCAGGGAGGCGCGATCCAAGGCTGCTGCGTCCACTCCGAAAAAGGCCAGCTTCTCCGCCGCCGATAACGCGGGCTCCTGCTTCATCCTCGTGAGCAACCCCCTGTAAAAATGATACAGAACGGCCAGCGCAATCGACTGGTTAGGACGCTTCACCTTGGACAATCCGGCCGAAACAAAACCCTGCCGTCCGGATTCGGTCATAATATTGTTTTTGAAGGAAGTATTGTTGTAAGCCGCATTGTTTGCGTGGAACATCTGCTCCTTGTACTGCCTGTTCTTAAGCAAACTAATATGGGATATCGCCTCATAGCAGCCTTGCATTCCCTGGTTTGAGGCAATTCCCCGTTCGTCGCGATCCGATAAAATATAGACGAGATCAAACAATGGCGAAGGCGGATGCGAAACCGGAATCGCCAGCCCGTCCTCGGTAACGTGAAGCGGGGCGGTCAATGCGAAATCAGGCTGCTGCATCAGGTTCAGCTCGCGCAAAAATGCGACGCCAAGCGAGCTGCTGTATCCAAAAGCTTCGGCCCCTTCGCGCTCGTTGATCAAGGCGTACAAATCCATTTGCACCGCCTTGAACGACTGGCGGAATATCGCTTCCGCGAGCAGCGATATTTCCGGAACCAGTACATTAAACGGATCGTCGACCCGCGTTACGATCGAGAGGCGCACCCGGTCAAAGGCCGGGTACAGCCTTCCGTACTCCGCCAGAGCTCCGCTGGCCTGCCGTAAAACACGGTTAAGCTCCGGCAAGCCCTGCGCATCCGCATAGAACCGCCGGTATAGGCCGGGACGGAGCGTTTGCGGGTTCGCCTCTTCTTGCGCCGCCACCGGAAAATGATACTCCAGCAGACGAGCGTCAGCAGGCTCGCCCGCGGAGCCTGCGTATAGATAAATCAATCCCTCGCTGTTTTCCCATTTCTTCTCGTTCATCCGCATGATCGGCTGGATGGCCTCACGGCTTTTGTCTCCGATAAACAGAAACACGGCGGGATAATGAATGCTGCTCTGGTCATCGCCCCCGGTCAGCCGCTCTTCGGACCGGTCATACTCGGCGGCGAACTGCGTAAGCTTCCGTCTGACCATTATTTCAGCCTTCTGCGGATGTCGTTCAGCTTCGCGGCAACCTGCTTGTAGAACTGATACATTTCGTCACCGTTCGCCAGCGCCGCTCTTTCATATTCCAGCGAGTCCCGCCCCTCCAGGAATCGTGCGGCCAGCTCATCGAGCGTTTGCAGCAGCGGCTCGATATTTTCGGACGCCGTCAGCTCCGCGGCACGGCGCGACGCCTTGCGCATCAGCGTGCTGTGGCTCTTCTCATCCAGGCCTCTGAAATGGACAAACACTTCATATTCCACATAATTCTGGCTTTTCATCAGGTTGGCAAAAGGCTCCCAGGCCTCTTCTTCCGGATCGCGATCGTACACATACAGCGCGCCTTTCTTCGTCACCGTGCCGGTATACAGCGCCTCAATGAACTGCTCGAGCCACTTCTCCTCATCCTGATGCTGCTCCAGCACCGCGTCCAGCTTCGCCGCCATCGCCGCGATTTCATCGTACTTGGCGATTTCCTGCCGTACGGCGGCCGTCAGCTGCGGCGAACGGATCAAATTCTCCTTGGCCATCTCTTCGTTGATGCTGCCGAAGATATCCTTGACGCTCTCCTGCGGAAGTCCCTCCGCAAGCAGCCGCTTAAGTTCGACGGCCGCCCGCTTCACTTCGCCCAAATTCGGCTTTGCGGCCTCAAGGCGCATATCGTACGCCGCCAGCTTATCCTGCAGGGAGAACGGCTTCGTGAACACGACCGAATAACGGCTGCTCGTGTTTTGATCGGCGTCCTTTTCCACAATAACCTTTAACGCCAACGCTTTGGCAAACTCTTCACGCACGCGGCCATTATAGGTTTTCACCCGCGGGTTGACGTAAGTTTCGCCCCAGGACTTCTCAGGAATCGGCGACGGCAGGTAGGTCCAGTTGTTCTTTTCCGTCTGCACCAGGTGGCGGCCGATGCCTTCTTTATCGAGAATCGTCCGTTCGTAGCTTTCCTCGTAAACCTTAAGCGGCGTGTAGACAAAAAGCGGCACGCCGTTGCGCGTGTTCAACCAGAAAATGCGGTTCTTCACTTCGCTTTCCTTCACCGTGAAATGGGACTTGCCGATCGCATTGTTCTGGTAATTGCGAATCCCCTTCAGAATGCTCGGCGCCTTGACCGGAACGGATACAAACCCCCAGGAAGGGAAATGCAGGTTGCCCGTGCTGTTCGACAAATGGAACACCGGCACGGCCTCTTCATCCAGCTTGCTGGCGATATGGCGCTCGACGAATTTTTCGATCGGTTCATCCTGTCCGTATTTGATGATCAGGAAATCCTCCATCGATTTCGTAATGAGATCGCCGAATTTTTCCGAAAGGAAGTCGGAAATGGAGCTGACGATATCGATTTCCTGCTCTTTGACCCACTGGTTCGAATTGTCCAGCAATTCCGCCGCGAAGTCGCGAATGAGATCGTCGACATCCTTTTGTTCCATAATGCCGCTGACCACTTTGGAAATATCGGGCACGCTGACGATGTTCCAATAGTAGGTTTTGTTGCCTTTATGGTCCACCTGCTCTTCTCCGCTCGTCAAAATGTCCCCGTTCTTGGAGAAAATCGAGCTGAGCGCGTTCAAGATTTCCGTGAATACGCTGTAAATGCGGTTGTTTTCCCGGTTCAGCAGGTCGTACAGGTCCTCGTAAAATTCGATCATTTGCTCGGTGCGCTCCACATCCGCGTGGAGCCAGTATTCATTGATTTTCGCTTCAATATAGGCGTTTTTCTTCTTCTCCTTGGATACAAACGCGCTTTTGGCGTCGCCCAGCTTCTCCTGGGCATGATCCTGCGCCGCTTCAATCTCGCGGGGAATCCTTAGCAGATTCTCGCGCAGCGTCTCGATATAGGAGAGCAGCATCTTCAGCAGGCAGAAGCCTTTTTCCGTATGAATCAGCCTGGAGACATAAAACGGCCCCTGCTCCGGATGCAGGAACAGCCGGCGAATCTGGTCGCTGAACTGCTCCAGAAGCTCGCCCGGAAGCTGCTTTTTCGCCTTGATGTACTCTTCTCTGGCCCGGGCCAGGAAGGATTGCTCCAGCTCCGTATCCAGGTTCACGACCTGGGACTTCACGACGTTGGCATAGCTCAGCCGCTCGCTGTTTTCGTAACCCGGAAGCGGCTCGGGCACGCGGGCTTCGAAGGTTTTGACGATGCTGTCCAGATCGACGCCCAGCTTGCGGGCAAACTTCTCCACTTCCTCCTGGGTCGGAGCCTGATGGAACATTTTCTCCATCTTGTCAAACAGACGGTAGGCCAAATAGGTCGTCATCTCTTCAATCGGCAGTACCGCCGAGGAGGCCCCGATAATGTTGTATTCATAGTTGGCCGGATAGACCTTGTTCATTTGCGCAATATTCGTGCGGATATTGCTGATATAGTCATGGATGGCGAATTCCTCGCCGGACTGCTTTTCTTCATTGGCCATAAAGTTCGTAATGTTCTCGGCGGTTACGTTCATACAGTAGTCATAGGCGTTTTCCAGCAGCTTGCCCTCCGTATTGGTCGCCGAGATCAAATGGCACAGGTTGAACGGAGGCAGCGGAGAGTTGACGTTCAAAATATTGCCGTACTGCTGCTTGAATCTTTCGCCGCGATGATCGACGTTCATCCAGTAATCGAGCTCTTTCAGCGCGGCATAGCCGTTTTTCTTGATATATTCGCGCGTGTGCTCGCTAAGGCTTTTGTTTGACAGATTGATATCCGGCGTAAACAAATACCCCAGGGTGTTCACACGGTCAACCCCGGCGGAGCCGTGATCGCGTTCGATGATCCCCCGCACGATATATGCGATATCCAGGAAGCAGCCGCTGCCCGTCCCGCCGGACAAGCCGGTAAGCAGAAACACCATCAGCTTCTTGTTGGTGCCAACGGACAAGGTTTTGATTTTCTTGTCGATCGCCTGCACGACCTGGTTAATCTTCGTGAACAGCAGCAGCCGTCCGGCCTGACGGACACCGGCCGCGCCGTTCATGCCGTCGGTGATGCTAAGCTCGGGCGACAACCAATCCGTAATATACGGCTCCAAAATGCTGCGGTTTTGCAGCAGGCCGCCGATTTCCGGGTTGGACAACAGCACGAATTCATTGATCGGATCGAGGCCGATGCCTTTGTACCGTTTGCTGCGGTCCTGCTCATTGGTCTCAAACGCGAGAAATTCCACATTGTCCGGTTTATCGCGTTTTTTCTTGGACAGCGGGTCTTCCGGCAGCTTGAACCGGCGGTTGATTTGATACTTCAGGCGCAGCAGGGCGTCGATCCCGGTTCCGCCAAGGCCGATAATGAGGATCGGATTGTCAATCGGATCCACTCGAATTTTGTCGCTGACGATCCCTCCGCCAAGCGAAACGTCCAGTTGCTGAATATGCTCTCTAACGATCGGCTTCATTTGTTTTCCTCCTAGAATAGGGTCGATAAGTTGAATTATTGATTGTACGGATAAGGGCAGCCGTGTGAAATGTTCTTACGATCGCTGTTGTTCCCGGATTTCTATAATTAAGTAGATTCATACAAGGTAGAAATCCGCTCACAAAGGCGACCACTGCCGTTTCTTCAGAATCATTTCACACTCTTGCCTTACACCCCCCTTTCTTTAGTTCAACTTATATTGATTAAGCAGTCACACCAGATACTCGATGAAAATCGTTTTGTCGATTTGTTGCAGCGACAAGGACACGCGATCCCCGCTTTTGAGCTCGAGCCCGGCGGCGGCATCCACGGCCCGTCCGGATTTCTCGAGGCGCGCGGCCGAAGCGTTGCGCAGGGTAATGCGGTCTCCCTTGGCCGGGGTGAACACGACTTTCTCCGTTTCCTTCAGTTCGGGCGCCAGCTGCAGCAGCTGATGGAGATTAAACTTGCCCTTGAACGCGGTAAGCTTCTTATATTGCGGGAAGGATTTCTCGCTCGTGTTCTCGTCGCGAATTTCGATGACGATCTGGCCCACGAAGCCGCGATTCGCCTGCTTGACCTTGCCGGCGATAAAGTAGGCGGCCGCGGCGAGCACGGCTAGAGCCGCCGCCGAACCGGCAACGATCAGCCAAGGGAACGGCTTCTCTGCGCTCCCTGCCGGGGGACCGGCCGGCGTAGCCGCCGCTCCGCCGGCGTTATCTTTGGCGCTCAGCGTCACCGGATCGGTTTCCCGGTAGAAGCTTTTTTCCTCGGCGCGGACCTTTAATTCATAATCGTGGGCTTCGGCAAAACGAAACGTTCCTTCAAATCGCTCGCCCGTGTTGTTCAGCTTCAATTCTTCCGTTTTGCCGCTATCCAGGTCCTTCACGATGAGCACCGCGTTCATGTTCGTGTACAGCTCGTCATTTTGCAGCTTCTGCCCGTTGCTCGTCAGATACGCTCCGATGTCCACCTTATCGCCCGGCTTGTAGCTCTTCGCGGCGATCTTGTCCATCTCCAGCTTGAGATCGTAGTTAAAGACGAGATTGATGTCGATTTTGTCCTTGGCCGCGCCCTTCACTCTGAGCTTCCAATCCCCCTCGGCGGGAGTCAACAGCTTAATGAGGGAATAGCTCTTCGACTTGGACAAAATCACGTCGTCCGAAGGCACCGCCACTTTGTCGCCGGAGGGGTTCACCAGCTCGGCTTCAACCGGTTTGGACGACATAATGGAAATATTCGCTTCGAGCACATTGGCGTTCGGCACGTTCACCGTCACTTCCTGGAAGCTGCCGGTGCCTGTCATGCTCTGGATCGGTACGATTTTGAGCTTCAAATGACTGGCGAAGATTTCACTAAGGATTTGCGGGAGATCGTCCGCCGAGCTGGTCGAGAACGATTTTGCCCCCGTCTGATCGGCCAAATCCTCAAGCGGCGCCTTGTTCAGCTTGCCGTCCGCATTCAGCCCGATCGTATAGATCGGAATGCCCGCGGCCTTCGCTTGATCAACGGCCTCGCCAAGCTCCCGGTCGGATTCGCTTTGCGTCCGTCCCGAGTTTTTGTTGAAATCGTTGTTGCCGTCGGCCAGCAGCACGATCATCGGCTCGTGCCCCGGTTCGGCCCCGTTTTGCAGCACCTTCACCGCCTCCCGAACGCCCACCGCGATATCGGTGTAGGGGCCTCTGTCCAGTCCGTCAATAAAGTTCTTTAAATCCTGCTTATCCTCCGGAGACTGAATCTTCAGCAGCGCCTTTTCCCGCTGGACCTTGTCCGTATAAGCCACAATCCCCACTTTGTCGCCTCTCGCGGACAGCATGTCGATGAACATCTTCATCGCTTCATTTCCGACTTTATTCGTGTCGCTCGTATTCATCGAGTTGCTTATATCGACAACGAGCACGGCATCGATCGACGAAGTCTGCTGAGCCGCGGCTCCTTGCGCGGCCGCCGCAGCGCCGGCCATAGCGACGCCGGCAAAGGACGCCAGTAACCAAATGACCATCAAAACCGTTAATATACGTGCGGATTGTTTATATCGATGCTGCATAATATTGCCCCTTTATTTTTAGATATAAATGCATGGTCAAAAGATGACTTTCTGAACGGCCTCGCAAAATGAAAATAGAAGCAGTTCCAGTTATATACTATACTAATGATAATAGATAAACCTTAAGAAAAGGTTACGAAAAAACCAGATCGCACCGCCATTATTCGCTAAAATCCGTCTTACGTCGTCATCCTCACATTAATTACGAAAGGAAATGGGATATGGTTACATACGGATGCCTCGTCCTGTTGTTTTTGTTTGCCATCATTAAGTCCTGTATATATTACTCTCGCAGAAACCGAATTGTTGCACCGCCGGAGCTCGATAGAAGACTTCTCCAATTAATTAACAGTGAAGAGAGAGAGCCATGAACAAGAAAAAAACGGTTATTCTGCACCCTCCATTAAAAACGAAATATGCCTACGAAAAGTTAAGATGCTGCAAATATTGCCAAAGCTATACCGCGCTAAATGAGGAGAAATGCACCGCCTGCGGCAAAACCGGTCTTATTCCGGTGACGGAAAAAGCGCGTCAAGCAGCGCGGCGCGCCCAGCACAATGATCTGCTGCTGGGTTTGTTTCTCACGCTGCTCGCTATTCTGTTCAGCCAGACCCTTCAGCTTATGGCCATATCAGCCGCAGCGGGGATTATGCTTCTTGGGCTGCTCTATTTTGTTCACCGTAAAACGCTCCACAGCCGCATTTCAATCAAGCTGAACGAGCTGTTCCACCGCGATCGCGATACAATCGCCGCAGGCCTTGTACGTAACCTTGAGACCGCTGTTGCCCAAGAGGATGAAGGGCGCTCCTATGAGATGATGCGGGAAGTCGCCAGGATCGTGCAAAACGACCACATCCGCAAGCTGCAGCTGATCCTGTTGCAGTCATTTGTGCTGAGGAAAGATATGGATCTGGAGCTTACGCCGCTCCTGCTGGAAGATTTCGATTCCGATCTGGCCGCGTATATTGGCGAGCTTGCCAAAATTAAGCGCGAGCTCATTAAAGACAAAGCTTTTCAATATGTTATCAAGTATGAGCGGCAAATCCTGGATATGGAGCGCGGGGAAGACATCCTGGCGGGCGTGGCCGGAGCAGCCGTTAGGTTGAAACGCTACGTTCTAGCCTATTCGGACTTCATTGCCCGATATGCCCGCAAGCTTCCCAAGGACCGTTTCCTCCGGTTATTTCGGATGATCGCCGATTCGCCCGATCTGGATTGGGGAGAGCTTATGGCCGAAACCGCCCGAATTCATAAGGAGAAATACCAGTGGGATGCCGACTTTCAACAAATAAAGCCGAGGTCTGCCGCCTATGACGGTTAGAAGATGGTTCACCCTGCATTATCTGCTCATGCTGTTATGTCTATTGACGATGCCTTTGCTGGTCCACAAAGGCATCGGGATATCCCAGAAGCTTGCCGCCATTCAAACGGCGGAACGTTTATACCACGGGAAGCAGCTTATAGAAGCCGAGGACTGGTACCGGAAGGCGCGGATTAACAGGAGCATACGCTACAAGGAGGAACTTATATCCTCACGGCTGGAGGAGCTCGCCCCCATTTCCTCCATGAAGGAAGACTTGGCGAATATTTCCGAACAAGCTTCCCGCGCGGATAGCAAGCGTGATTTTGAACTGCTTATGGACGCTTACACCAAGCTTCAGCAGGCGCAAAGCCGTTATTTGACGCCGGAAGAGCCTTATAGCGACTATTACCGTCAGTTGTCCGAGCATTACCGCTTCCCGCAAAACTTCACCGGTTATTTCAGAAGTTTTAAAACGATGTTTCTGGAGCAAATGGACCAAAATCTGACCGCTTCGAGTTATGAGGATGAATCTTTTAGGCGGAATCTGCTGCGCATTCCCGGGGGCTTGTTCGGTACGGAGCAGGAATGGCTTGATGAACTAATTACAGCCTTCCGGAGGTACGACGAAACCAAGCTGACGCGGATGGCCGCCGAAGGTCTCGTCGAACCCATGCTGAGCGATGCTACCGCCATGCTTGCGGAATACAAGTCCAATAACCTGGAAGCCCCCTGGATCATTTCCGAAGCGGACAGCTTGATTGAAGCGCTGCTGAAAAATGACTGGGACAATGACGACTACGCCGCTTTCGCCATGCACGCTCGGCAATTCACAACATTCGCTAGCTCTGCCTATCCGGAGTCTAAGGTACTCTCTTTAGCTAAAAGCCGAATGGAAGAGTTGATGCTGCGTGCTGGAAAAAACGCGGCAAACGGCGATTACCAGGAGGCGATCGATCTTTACACGGCCATCGGCCACTATCAGGATACGCAGGCGGAAATCAGGGCGGCCGAATTGGCCTGGACTTTGGCTGAACCGGCCCGGATGCTTCCTTCCCCGGCGGGTGGAAGCGGCTATGCGCATATCGTGAGCGGACGCGACCGGTTTGGAGCGAAGCTTTATGTAGCGGCGACAGACCAAAACAATAAACTATATTTTGGCCGCATGAACGCGGAGGAAAGCGTGCAGATTTTGTCCAATCAGGACCTCGCTCCGCAGGAGCAGATCCGCACTATTGCGGTCGATCCGGACTTAAGTACGGATACCATTCCCGTTATCGTCATCGAAGCGGCATCCGAGGCGAGGAACGCCCGTTATGCCGCATTTGAAGTGCGCGAGAGCAGCATTGCGCTCCTCTACTCCATAGAGGGAGACAGCCTGACCGTCCAGCCGGATGGAACGCTTCTGGTGGTTAATCCGGTTGGCGAAGGGGAAGGACAAACGGCGATATTCGCCCGTTCCGGCGGCATTTATCAGTTCGCAGGCGTCAAGCAGGATATCCTGGATATTTCCGCCGACAGCGTCAGCCAGTATCCCAACTCGCTGGTCCGCTTCACCTGCACCGTCATCCGTTCCGGAGCGGGAGAAGCGCTATGTATGGGCAGCAATAGCTTAATCCTGTTAAGTGGAGATATCCCTCCTTCCGCCGAAGCGGTTAATGTCACCGTCACGGGACGCTTTAAGCAGTACGCCGAACAAACTGTGGATGAGCAGTTAATAGGACAAATCGCAGCAGTGCTGAATGGGGCGACCGGCGGACCAACAGGCGGACAGGATAAAGGACAGATTGAGGAGCAAGTTGAGGATCAGGTTAATAGGGAGAGTGAAGGATCAGGCAACGGACAGATTGAGAGCCAAGCTGAAGAGCAGCATGACGGGCCTGTTGATGGGCAGGCTGATGGGCAGATTGCAAGACAGGCTGCAGAACAAGTTGACGGAAAGGGTGCCGGGCGGATTGAGGGGCAGGCTGCAGGAACGGGTGAAGGAGCGTCGAATGGACTGCTGCAAAGCCTTGCTGGAGCCAATCAAATATCGGTTCCCGTGGTCGAGGTAGAAACGATCCGGTAATGTACATTGTCGCGCTAACGGTTGTGCTCGGGCTTATTTGGGCGAAGCAGCCCTTTTCCCTAAGAAAACACGGGGAATAAGCTCGACCGCAACCTTACATCTTGCAGATCCCCGTTTTTGCCCAATTAGCGGCGCTCACAATCGCTCACAACCGTTAGAATTTTCGCATCCACCTGTTAATGAAAACATAAGGACAAAAAATGTCGTTATTCCGGCGACATCCGTCCATATGAGAGAAATAGAGGAAATTTATGTCGCTATTTTCCCCGGTCGCAAGGAAATGCATGCGTTCTAGTGCATTCTTAGGAAAATAAGGACAAAAAGTACCGCTAAGTTGGATCCACATGCCTGGCTCCGGATAATAAGAACATAAATTTCCGCTATTTTTAACGGCACAGCCGGCGACGGGCCGCTATCGTCGTTCCAGAGGCTGACGGCCGGCAGCTTTGTCATTCCTGCAGCCAACGGCGGGATCGTCTTCATCGTGCAGCAGCCGGCTGCAAACCGGCGATTTCCAGTGGGCCGAGCCCCCTTTCAACAGACAAAAAACACCACAGCAAAGAGGTCTTCTCTCTACTGTGGTATGCCCATATAACTGATATTAGTTCTCCCCAAGCTCCCCGCCGCTGGGGTAAATCATCACCTTGACGCTGGTTTCTTTGTTCGTCCTTGCCAGTTCAACCGCGTTTTTGATGTCGCTCAGCGGGAATTTGTGCGTAATGATTTTGCGGATATCCTGCTTGGCACGGCTTAAAATCTCGATAGCGGCCGGGTACGTATTGGCGTAGCGGAAAACGCCGGACACATCAAGCTCGGCGTCGATCAACGCCCCGATATCGACGGGCACGGCATCTTTGGCCGGCAAGCCGATCAGGACGATCCTCCCCCCGCGCTTCGCGAACCGGATGGTGTCGGCGATGGCGCCGGGATTCCCGGAGGTCTCGATGATCAGATCGAAGCCTTCTCCCCCGGTCAAGGGCGCCAGCCGCTCCTCCAAGCCCCCCGGGGCAGACGGATCAAACGCCTCCTGAGCTCCCATATCCAAAGCCAGCTTACGGCGAAACTCCACCACGTCGCTGCCGAAAACCTGAGAGGCGCCGAACATTTTAGCCGCCTCCAGCGCCAGCAGCCCGATGGGGCCTAGCCCGAGGACCAGCACCCGGTCGTATGGCTGAATCCGCCCCCGCTTTACGGCATGGAACCCGACCGACAAAGGCTCGAGCAGCGCCCCTTCCTCGAAGGACATCTCCGCCGGCAGCGGAAACAAAAAATCGCTGCGGACGGTCGCGTATTCGGCCCAGGCCCCGTCCACCGGCGGGGTGGCCATAAACGCCACCTCCGGGCAAAGATTGTAGCGCCCGCTTTTGCAATACGCGCATTTCCCGCAAGTGACGCCCGGCTCAACGGCGACCCGGTCGCCCACGCGAACATTGGTCACCCGCTCGCCCGTCTCCACCACCACGCCGGCCAACTCGTGACCCAAGACCAGCGGCTGCTTCACTTCATAGCGGCCGATCCGCCCATGCTCGTAATAATGCACGTCCGAGCCGCAAATCCCGATACAGTACACCTTGATCAAAGCTTCATCCGGTCCCGGCTTGGGAACGTGAATCTCCCGCACCTCCAGCTTAAACGGCGCATCCAGCACGGCAGCCTTCATCATCTTCTCCATCACTCGCAATCCCTCCTAAATGGAAGCTAGTTTAACTATCGCTCCAGCCGAAACACAACCGCTTCATAAGGATGCATCGTGAACCTGCTCTGCTTTCGGTCCGGACGGTCCGGGTAATTGGACAGTACAACCTCCCGTTTAAAACCTGCAAACTCCGGCGGAACGGTAAATTCCGGAGCATTGCCGTAGAAGTTCAACACGATCAGGAACGCCCGTCCTTCAAATGTGCGCGAATAGACGAAAATTTCCGGGTGCTCGTCCAGCCAGCCGTCGTATCTTCCGTAGATCAGCGCTTCGTTTTCCTTACGCAGGCAAATCAGTGCTTTGTAATAATTCAGGACTGAATCCGCTTCCTGAAGCTGCCGTTTTACGTTGATTTCGTGGTAATTGGGGTTAATGTTGATCCAAGGCACGCCGGTTGTAAACCCGCCAAACAGCGAATCATCCCATTGCATCGGCGTGCGGGCGTTGTCGCGGGCCCGGAAAGCGATCCTGCGCATCGTTTCCTCGACGTCTTTGCCGTCCATCAAGCGCTCACGGTAGAAGTTGTAGATTTCCACATCGCGGTAATCGGTCAGTTCCTTAAACACGACGTTGGTCATGCCGATTTCCTGTCCTTGATAAATAAACGGCGTGCCTTGCATCAGCATAAAAAAGGTCGCCAGCATCTTGGCGGATTCCTTCGGGTAGTTCTCGGGATCGCCAAAACGGGAGACGGAACGCGGCTGATCGTGATTTTCCAGGTAGAGCGCGTTCCATCCGATGCCCTCCAGCCCCGTCTGCCACTTCCCCATGATTCTCTTCAGCTTCGCCATCTCCCAAGGCCCGAAATCCCAGCGGCCTTCCGGACCGAAATCGAGATTGGCGTGTTCAAACTGGAAGATCATGTTGAAAGCCCCGTTCTCTTCGCCGATCCAGCGGTCGGCTTCGGAAATCGGCGCGCCGCTAGCTTCCCCCCACCGTCATAATATCGTAGTCGGCAAAAGCTTCGCGCTTGAATAGCTGCAGGAAATCATGGATTCCTTCCACATTGCGGTGCCCGTCCATAGCATCCACATACCGCAGCTTGTGCGGGTTGGGCATGTCCGGCAGCCCCGGCAGCTTCTTAATGTGCGTGATCGCGTCGACCCTGAACCCATCGATACCCTTGTCCAGCCACCAGCGGATCATGTTGACCAGTTCCTGCCGGACTTGGGGATTTTCCATGTTCAGATCCGGCTGTCTCCGGGAATACAGATGCAGGAAATATTGTCCGGTCGTCTCGTCGTATTCCCAGGCCGAACCGTTAAACATCGATTCCCAGTTGTTCGGCTCGCCCCCGTCCTTGCCGTCCCGCCAAATATAATAGTCGCGCTTCGGGTTGTTGCGGGAAGAACGGGATTCGATAAACCACGGATGCTCGTCCGAGGTATGGTTCAGCACCAGGTCCATAATAACTTTCATCCCACGCTCATGGATACCGGACAACAGCCGGTCAAAATCCTCCATCGTGCCGAATTCGTCCATAATGTCCTGATAATCGCTAATATCATAACCGTTATCGTCATTGGGCGATTTATAGATCGGACAAATCCAGATAACATCAATCCCCAGCTCTTGCAAATAATCCAGCTTGGAGATGATGCCGGGAATGTCGCCGACGCCATCGCCGTTCGAATCCATGAAGCTCCGCGGATAAATTTGATACGCGACCGCTTCTTTCCACCATACTTTTCGCATTTTTGGTTCCCCCCATAACATCTTTATCCAATATTCAGAACGCGTTTGCGAGGAACTGGTCAACCTCCGAAGCTTCGGGCATCCCGTTTTGGGCCCCGAATTTGGTGACCGCCAGCGCCGAGGCGGCGACGGCGTATTCGGCCGCCTCCTTTAGCCCCAAGCCTTTGGCGATGGACACCGCAAGCGCCGCGTTAAAGCAATCCCCGGCTCCCGTCGTGTCCGAGACTTCCATCTTTCTGCCGGGAATATGGAACGTATGGCCGGACGCATTCATGTGCACCACGCCGTCCGCCCCAAGCGTAACCATAATGGAGGGAAGCCCTTTATCAATCATCCTCCGCATGGCGGCATAAAGCGCAGAGAAATCGGTTGCTTTCAAAATCTCCGGCATGCCCGCCAAAATGGACAGTTCCTGGCGGTTTGGCGTTAACAAATGCAGCATCGGGTAAATTTCTTCCGGCAATGGCTGGGCCGGAGCCGGATTCAGGATGATTTTCTTCCCCCTACCATGCGCATATTTAATACTTGCCACCACCGTGTCCAGCGGAATCTCCAGTTGCAGCAGGACAACATCCGCCCGGTCGATATGCGACTTGCGCTGTTCGATATCGGACCAGGTGATTTTTCCGTTCGCCCCAGGGATGACCACAATCCGATTGTCCCGGTCGTGGACCCAGATCGAGGCGATCCCCGTCTTCTCCTCCGGCATCACGTTCAGCGCCTGAACAATGGAATACTGTTTTAATTCCTGCAGCATCTGCTCGCCAAAGCGATCTTTTCCCACCGCACCTATAAAAGAAGTTTCCATGCCGAGCCGGGAAGCCGCCACGGCCTGATTCGCCCCTTTTCCTCCGGGCAGAAGCTTGACCCCGGCGCCCATGATCGTCTCTCCTTTTTCGGGAAGAACCGGGGTCTCTATGACAATATCCATATTCATACTGCCGATCACGACAATATTTGGATTTTGCGTGCCTGTCATTGCTACTCACTATCCCTTCGCGTTGAATCCCTGATGTTTAATGACACGTTGATCTCGATGACCTCGGCGTCGAATTTCGTATCCCGGGCTTCAATCTGTTGTACCAGCGTGCGCGCCGCCTTTTCCCCCATTTCGTAAATGGGCTGAGCGACGGTCGTCAGCTCGGGTTCGATCATTTCGGCCAGCTTAATGCCGTCGAATCCACATACGGCGATGTCCTCCGGCACCTTCACACCCTTCCGGTGAAGCGCCTTAAGCGCGCCGATTGCCATAAAATCGTTGCCGGCAAAAATGCCGTCAATGTCGGGATGCCGCAGCAGCAGCGTTTCGACCGCCTGCATCCCGCCCTCCAGTTGAAAGTGGCCGGGCGCCATTAATGAAGGGGTGTACCAAGAAAAAGATTTAACATAGTCTTCGTAACCGTTTAACCGTTCCTGGGCGGTGACGATTTCCTGTGGACCATAGATGTGGGCGATCTTTTTGCAGCCTATGTCAAGCAGATGCTTTACGGCAAGCTGAGCTCCCTCGTAGTTGTTGCAGCGGATTAACGTGCATTTTTCCGTATCGGACGAACGGTCCAGCACTACCACGGGAATATTGTCCCGGCGAAGCTTGTTCAGTTCCTCCTGCGTCAGATAATTGGAGGCATAGATGATCCCGTCGATGCGCCGCTTGCGCAGCGCCTCCAGATAGCTTTTTTCCTTAAAGTCACGGTTGTCGGAATTGCAGAAGAACACGGTGTAACCCCGCTGCTGGCAAATATCCTCCACGGCCCGGGCCAGTTCGGAAAAAAACGGGTTTGTAATATCAGGCAAAATTAGAGCAATCGTAGGCATGCTGCGATCCGCCAACCGGCGGAATATCAGCGGCTCGTACTCGAGCCGCTCCATAGCATCCATTATCCGCTGTTCCGCCTGCTTGCTGACATATCCATTTTGATTAATCATGCGGGATACCGTTGCAATCGATACTCCCGCCAGTTCCGCCACATCTTTGATCGTCGCCAAGTTTCAACACCACCACATAGTTTCTATATATATTTACAGCAAATTTACAGTAAAGGCTTTACTTGATAGGATGAATAGGCCGTACGGCTTCCTCCGTCATTGCCGAAGCCGATGGCGCCGCGCAAATAAGGCGCGTCTTCATCGCGATACTGAATCGCCGGGCTTCCGTCGACCGAAACCTCGATCAGGGAGCCCCGCACGCTGACTTCCAGTTCATATTCCAATCCATGCTTCCAAGGGAACGCTTGGGATTGCAGCGTTCGGTAGCCTTCGAAGTTTTTGTACAAAGCAATCGTTTGCCCTGGTGCCAGTCCGACAACGTACCCCCGCATCGCTCCCTGCACGCGGAACAGGATGGAATGCTGCTCGCCTTTGAGCGGTTTCAGCTTGACCCGGAACCGGTAATCGTCCCACAAATGCGAACCCGTATAGCATTCGGCCGGTTCGAATCCGTGGCCGCCGGCCAGCCGGCCTTCCTCCAATCTCCATATCCCCCGCAGGTAAGTCATCTGCGACACCGTCTGGTGCAGAGCGTTCCATTTCTCCATGCGCTGGGAGGCAAAATCGACGGCATAATCCGCAGACCCATACACTTTGAACTCGTCCAGGAACCATTTCAAGGAAAAAGACTTCTCCCGCAGGCTGGAATCTCCGCTCACTGTGTACTCCATACCGACCTTGCCAATCACCGCGTTCTCGGCATACGGAATTTGGTAGCCGATCCGCTGCCATTCCCCATTCAAAATGAGCGGGGCACTGTACAGGCGACGTCCGGTGAAAACGTCCTCCGCAAACAAGCGCACATGGAGTCCGGTGCCTACCGTCTCATCGAGCTTGAGCCACGCTTCCACGGTCTGTCCGGGATATACGGTCGGTGAGATGTCCGGATCGTAGCGGCTGTCGTCGAAATCGCTCGGCGAGCCGTACGTCAGGAAAAACACGTCGAAAGTCGTTCCGGTAAACACCGAAGGCGCCGTAAGCTGCAAGGATCGCCGTCCTTTGTAAGCCTCGCGGTCCGTATTGGCGAGCAGAATCCGCTCATTCCCGCGGTATTTCCATTCCAGTGCATGCGTGGAGCCAGGCAGTTCAAAATGCAGATAATGGACGCTGTCGTCCCGCAAAATCTCCTCCCATTCCGGGATCGGCCCCCCGTTTAACTTGCTGGCCAACTTGGCCGTATCGGCGGTGATTTGCGGGATCGTCTGCAAATTCAAGCTGCCCAAAATGCCGGAGCAGCAGACGAAATCGTTGATCGGGTCTTTCCACTTCGCCTCGATTCCGCCGGGGCCGTTCAGAACGCCAAGAATCGTTCCCACATTCCCCACATTGCAGTCCGTATCCCACCCGCACATATTGCAGATATTGATCGTCCGGCTGAAGTCGCCCTGTCCGTACAATAAGGATAACACGATTACGGCCGCGTTAGGAATAATATGGCAGACCCCTTCATAATGCTGGTACCCGTATTTTTCCTGAACATAAGCAAACGCTTCACGCCAGTCCTCCGGATGCTCAAGGTGGAAGGCCATGACATCCTGCGCCATTCGCGCGTAATCGCTGGTTTCCTCAATGACGGATAATCCGTCGGCAAGGATCTCCTCCACCTTACCCTTCACAAACGCTGATGCGATGCAGGCGGCAATAAAACGCCCGCCGCGGATGCCGTCCCCGCCGTGCGTCACGCTCGACATCATCCCCGCAAGCTCCGCCGCTTTGAACGGATCACCCGGGCATACCAGCCCCCAGCAGTCCGAAAAAATCTGCCCGCCGATCTGCTCGGCCGCCGTTTTGCCGTTCTGCTCAATGGAACCGGACAGCGGAGCGGGAACGCCGTTTTTCAAATTCAGGTAAGCCGTATGCTCGGTCGAAACGCCGTAGCCTCCCCACCAGAAGAAGCCGTGCCCTTCCCCCGCGTAGTTACGCAGCGTATGGGCCATTTCCCGCTCCGTTAGCCGGTTCGGATCAAAGTCGGCCAACGCCCGCATAAAAAATACCGGACCATTGATATCATCATCCGCCGCAAAATGCTTGAATAAATAGGGATAGTCCGTAATTTCCCCGAAGGTTTGCCCGATCCGCTCGTAAGACCAGCCCTCGATATTGGCGCCATGCACCACGCCGATCACCTTGCCTAACCAGCCTCCATACAATTTTTCCATGTAGTCTTTAGGAAATGCCATCCGTATCACCCCGTTATTAGCTTTTAACAGCCCCGCCCGTTAAACCGGCGATAATTTGCTTTTGGAAAAAGACGTACACCAGCATGATTGGGATCACCGTCATGACGAACGATGCAAAGGCCAGATTGTAATTAAACGAATATTGCGATTTGAAGTTATATTGGAATAACGGAAGCGTCCAAAACGTTTCCGATTTGTTCAAAATCAGCAGCGGCAGCAGGAAGTCGTTCCAGATCCAAAAGGAATTGACGATAATCACCGTGGCGGTCAAAGGAGCCAGCAGCGGAAAAATGACCGAACGGTACGTTCTGAATTTGGAGCAGCCGTCCACCTCCGCCGCCTCTTCCAATTCTTTCGGAATCGTCGTACGAATGTAGCCAACATATAAGAATACGCCTTGCGTTAGCGCGTAAGTCACGTAAAGCAAAATCAGCCCGAAACGGTTCAGCAGGTCAAGCTCCGTCATCAGTCGGGTCACGGGCAGCATGATCACCTGGAAAGGAATGATAATTCCCATAATAAACAGAATGTACAATGTTTTGAAATACCATTTGTTCATATTGCGGCTGATGGCGTAGGCCGTAAGCGGCACAACCAGCAGGATCAACAAGATAGAAACCAGCGTAATCAAAACGGAGTTGGAGAAAAATTGAAAGAAATTATTGTTAAACAGCACTTCCTGGAAATTGCCCAAATACAGCTCCGATGGGAAAGCAAAAAAGTTTCTGGCGCTTTCCTTGCTTGTTTTGAATGCCGTGATCACCGTCAAATAGAGGGGCAGAAAAATGACAACCAAGCCGGCGGACAACAAAATATAGCTGACCGCGGACAATCGCTTTTCACTGCTGCCATTCATCATGCATTCACCTCCAGTCTGCTCATGGAGCGGATTTGTACGATCGATACGATGGCAATGATAACAAACAAGACAATTGCCAGCGAACTCGCGTAACTGAATTTAAATTCCTGAAAGGCAAAATTATAGACGAGCAATCCTACGCTCTCCGTTGTTCTGCCTGGTCCCCCTCCCGTCATCGCCATAATGTAATCAAAAGCGGTGAGCCCGCTTTTGGCCGAGAGGATCACGACGATATTTAAGGTTGGGATCAGAAATGGAATGACGACGGAGCGGAACCGCTGCCAAGGGGTGGCGCCATCAAGGCTGGCCGCTTCGAGCAAATCCTTGGGCACGCTCTGCAGAGCCGCCAGGAACAGCAGCGTCGGAATGGCCAAGCCTTGCCACAGGCTGACGAACAACAAGCCGAAGAAGGCCAAATCCGGATTGGACAGCAAATTCCGCGATAGCATGTCCGAGCCGACGGCTTTGCCAAAAGCCGGAAGGGCCTGGGAGAACAACTGGTTGAAAATCAAGCCGACGGTAATCATGCTGAGTACGGCCGGAAAAAAATACGTCGTCCGGTAAAACGATTGGAAGCGGCGAACGCGATTGAGCAGCAAAGCGATCACTACGGCAAGCACCACGGTCAGGACGATCAGGCCCAGTGCATATTTAAAGGTAAAGCCTAGGCTGCTCAGAATCCGGTCATCCTGAACCAGCCGCACATAGTTGTCCAC
The DNA here is from genome assembly GCF_038007325.1 of Paenibacillus sp. FSL P4-0127. Classification (NCBI taxonomy): domain Bacteria; kingdom Bacillati; phylum Bacillota; class Bacilli; order Caryophanales; family Paenibacillaceae; genus Paenibacillus; species Paenibacillus sp. FSL P4-0127. The sequence continues at coordinate 142,009 of NZ_JBBOWY010000001.1, forward strand.
CCCAATGAAATGACTCGTCTTGCTCAGCCCGTCCCAATCGCTCAGACTGTACAAAAATCCGTTCACCATCGGGTAAAGGAAGAAAACGGCGTACAACAGAAGCGCCGGCAGTGTAAACAAGTAATGGGCATATCTGTTGAATGTTTTCATCACAATCCCCCTCTTTTCAAAAATAAATGTGGAAACCGGAGAGAATGATGCATTCATCCTCTCCAGTCCGCCTTTATCTTACTTGCCAAACTCCTGGTTGATCCACTTGAGCAAGGCGTCCTTGTCTTTCATGATCAGATACGCGGAGGTTTCTGTGCCCCAGCTGGAATCGAGGCCCGCCTTCCAGTTAAAGTGAAGCCATGGATAATAACGCCCGTCCTCCGTAATCAGCTTTGTGACATCCTCCGTTTGCGGAGCGTCCGCTTTGACGCCCGTGATGGTGGAAGGGGACTTCTCATTGTCCGCCAAATATTGCGCCGTCTGCTGATCGGCCATAAACTTCACGAACTTTTTGGCTTCTTCCGGGTGTTCCGTGGAAGCGGAGATCGCCAGCGCGTAATCGATGCCGCCTACGACAGCCCCGTTACCGCCTTCATTCGGAATAGGGAACATCTTGTATGCATCTTCCATGCCGGCTTGTTCGATCACCGGGACAGCCCAAATGCCTTGCGGAAGCATGAGCGCTTGTCCCGTGGCAAACAGATTTACGGCATCCGGATAATCCGCCCCTGCAGCGTCAGGCTGGCTGTTGTCGCGAATAAAATCCATTTGCGCTATTAGCTTCTGAACGCCGGGATCATCTGCCGCCTTGACCGAAGCGTCCTGGAAAAATCCGTTGGCCGCTTCATAGCCCACGGCATTGGTCAGCAGCGCTTCGGTGAGATGGCCCGCGGACCAGGCCGCCTTAAAGCTGGTGGCAAACGGGATAGCGCCCTTCTCCTTAATCGCAGCCGCAGTTTGTTCCAGTTCCGCCCAGGTTGCCGGTACCTTCAAGCCGAGCTCGGCAAATTTACCGGCATTGTAAAAAATGCCGTAAGCGTTTACTGTAAGCGGCGCGCTGTAGTCTTTGCCGTTCACTTTGACGCCGTCCAAAAATTGCGGATTGATGTTCGCAAGCACATCGCTGCCGGTCAAATCCATAAAGTAATCGGACTCGGCTTGCGTTTTGAAATCGGATTCATTCGGAAATATGGACATGATATCGGGCGCATCGCTGCTGGCCAGCCGGTTGTACAACACTTTTCGCGAATCCGGAACCTGCACCTGATTGACTTTAATGTTCGGGTTCTCCGCCTCGAAATTGGCGATGATCTGGTTCAGATAGTCCTTGACTTCGGACTTCTGGTTGAAGATTTCCAGCGTCACCTGCTCCCCCGAACCTTGTTTTGCGTTTGCGCCTTCACTTGCGCCTCCGCCGGACGACTTGCCTCCGCAACCCGCCACGACAAGCATCAGAGCCAGCATCGAAATCCCCAATATTTTCTTTGTTTTCATATAGAGCCCCCCCTGTTCATTTAAGCAATCTTTGCAAAAACAGTTGAATGAAAGCTTCGCTTTTTACCTCTACGGCAGCCAGCACATTGGTCTCCATCGGCCTCTCGAAGAATACGTCTCTGTGTTCGATCGTCATCCCCCTTGTAAACTCCCCCTTGCACTCTATGGAAATCTTTTTTGGCGCAAGGTCCAACAAATCCGGATGACTAAGATAAGCAACCGTCAATGGATCATGCAGGATAGGGAGATGTTTCGACGAATCCATCCACATCGTTATCAGGCGCGACAAAAAATCGGTTTCCATTCTCCCCGCGCGCTTGATCCGATCCACATCGGCCTGGGTTAACCGACACTGCAGGGTGACGTCGAGGCCGATCATCGTCAGCTTCAGCCCCGCATCAAAGACGATTCTCGCCGCTTCCGGATCACACACGATGTTCCACTCCGGGTAAAAAGCCGAGTGCATCCCGCCCATCATCACAATGTTGGCGCCCCGCATCACCTCGGGAGCTTTCATCACCGCGCAGGCCACGTTGGTCAGCGGGCCGATGGCGACAATCGTCAAGTCCGGGTCGCGCCGCACCTGATCGATCAGAAAATCCGCCGCATGCTGCTCGCAGTTGTGATCGATGTCCTTGTATTCCTCCGCCCACTGGCACGGAATGCTGGCGGTATCCGTCTTGTTGATTAACGGGCTGCCGATACCGGTCGCCACAGGAATGTCCAATCTCCCGTAAGCTTTGAGCAATTGCAGGGCCAACTTCGTACGCAGGCCGGTGTTTCTGTACACCGTCGTTAATCCGGCCAAGTCCAGTTCCGGGGAATTCAGAGCCAACACAATCGCCAGCGCGTCGTCGATATCGTCGCCGATATCCGTGTCTATGACGATCCGTCTTATCCTTACCACCTCTTTCATAGGATTCAAAAAGCGAGCAAGACGGAAAATCTACCATACAAAATGATAATAATATGTAAATTTTACATCATTCCTGGCTTTTTATAGCGTTATCATAGCAAATGAAAGCGTTTCTATCAAGCTATTTTTATTTATATTTTTTCATTATATTCTTTGAAAATCTCGTAAACCCATATAATATAAGGGTTTATTGCACTATGACTTACCATTGCAAACTCCTCATTACACTATGTAAATTTTACACATTCCATAAAATTAAGAAAACCGCCTGACGGCGTCCTTTAATGGCTCTGACTTCTACTTTGGAGCGATTGGTGGCTCTTCCTAAACTTTGGACGCTGCTCTAACGGACACCAGCGACCTTATCCGCCCATTTCCCGGGTATTTCCAAGGCTAACGGACACAGGCGGCCCTATTTCGCTTTAAACCTGTTCATCCAGGCCGATGGGGTAAATAAGGGCTTCTGTGTCCGTTACATTTTGCAATCCTCCGTTTTTCATCAAATAACGGCTCTGGTGTCCCTTAGCCCCCTGATTCCTCTTCTCCCGCCTCTCTACCTGCGCATCGCCCTGTACCATGCCCAAACTTTTATAAATTCTACAAGGCCAAAAAGCCCGGATCCAAGATCCGGGCGGCAACGCTGTAAAGATTCAATTTTGTGGCGGAGATGTCTCCGGTTCAAAAATCCGCCTTAACTGCCCGCATTCGTCACGCAGCTCGTCAAGCTGCTCAAGGTAATACAGCAGCGCTTTGATGACGATGTTTTGGTTTAAGGAGTCCTTTGACTCTGTTTTGATTTGGGCAATGGCCTGAAGGTAATCTTGCTTTTCGGAATCGCTCAGGGATGCGTGATCTTGGATGATCGACTCCATTCTGCGATACACCTGCTGAAGCTGACGCGATCTCATCACCGGCGTAACGTCCTCCGGCCAGCAGTTCATGATCCAGGAAGGTGTCTCAAACAACAGCGGCATATCCGGTTTTTTGAACTTCAGCCCTTCGACCACTACACCGACCAAGTATTCAATATAAACCGCTAACTTACGGTTTTGGTCATGGGACAGATTCGGACCGCACACCCGGGTGTACACAAACATGATGCTGACCGCGATAAATGACACGTCCACGGCAAATCCGTCCATTTGCTCGCCGTACAGATCGACAATACTGTCCTGCAACCATGTAAATACTTTACGTTCAACCGTCATCACTGCGTTTTGGATGTGTTCATTTTCAAAAAAATGTTGCGATGGATCCAGAAAAAAGTCGAGATAAGTGTGATATTTAAAAATATCTTCCAGATAAATCAGGCATAACTCAATGATCCGGTCGCTTTTCGATAAATCCACTTTGCGATAGAGCCGCTGGACCTGTTCCTCCAGCTCCTCGGTAAAAATCTCAAGCACTTCCAGCAGCAGATCCTCTTTACTGGGAAAATACTTGTAAAACGACGGCTTGGTCATTCCGCTTGCCTTGGCAATTTCATCGATCGTCGTTAAAACAAACCCTTTCTCCTGAAAGAGTTGAAACGCCGCGTCAATGATCGCTGTTTTCTTACTCACACCGTATGATCCTTTCTTCAGGGATTGATCTGCGAAAAAACGCACTCCGTAAAAGACCTGCCCGCTAAACGAGCGGACTGCTTACATGGTCAGCGGGTTATTCGGACCTTCCGGAAGATGGCCCGAAGGTTCCCCCGGTCCGGCATCCCGTTTTGCTTTCCGCTTCTGGCGTTTTTCTTTATACAAGGCTACCACCATATACAAAGACGGAACGACGATCAAAGTGAGCAACGTCGAAAACATCAGCCCGAAAATAATCGTATAGGCCATCGGCCGGAACAGGATGCTTCCCGTAAGGGCCAGCGGCAACAAACCGATGATGGCGGTCAGCGAGGTCAGCAGGATCGGCCGGAAACGCGCCGAGGTCGCTCCGATGATCGCTTCCTTAAGCTCTACGCCTTCGCGGCGCGCATCCTCGATAAATTCGATGAGTACGATCCCGTTACGCACGACGATCCCCGCCAGGGAGATAATCCCCATGATGCTCATGAAGCCGATCGACGAGCCGGAAATAAAGATGCCGATGACTCCGCCCGCCGCAGCCAGATATACCGTCGTCATAATGATGACCGGCGCCGACAGCGAGTAGAACTGCACCGTAATCAGCAGCAGAATCAAGAAGATGACGATAATGAACAAGCTGCCCAAATCCGCGAAAATCTCGGCCTGATCGGACGTTTCGCCGCCAAGCGTCCAAGTGTAGCCCTCCGGAAAATGCATGTCGCCGAGCAGAGCGCTAATTTCCGCATTAAGCTCCGTTGCGGTTTTGCCGCCTGTCGCATCAGCCTCCACCGTAACGGTACGCACCAGGTTGTAGTGCTGAATTTTCTGGATGGAGAACGACGGCTTTAATTCCGCGAGCTGCGACAACGGCACCTGCACGCCTTGGTCATTGGTTACGTTAATTTGTTGGAATAGATCGCTAGGGTTGCCGTTCTTGTTTTTCATATACAAATTGACATCGATGATTTGTTTCCCCGTGTCAAAATCGCCGATATCGAGGCCGTCGCCCATCAGCCTCAGCGTTTGGGTCAAGGTCTGGTAATCCACCTGATGCTGTTTCATAGCCTCTTCGTTAACGGCAAACTCCAGCGTATAGCTTTGGTTTCCAAAATTGTCTTTGATTCCCGAGGTGCCGTCCACCCGGGCAATTTTCTCCTTCACCTGCTGGGACAGGGTCTGGAGTTCAGCCAAATCCTCGCCCGAAATCCGCACGGATACGGCCGCTCCAACCGGAGTCCCAAGCCGCGGAATGTTCGTCGTGATGGTGGCCCCAGGGTGCTGTTTCTTCAATTTCTCCTGCCAGGATTGCACCGTCTTTTCCCAGTTATATTCCCCCTCTTTGCCGGCAACCGCGATTTGGCCGACCGTCGGCGAAGAGCTTACCATGTTCGTGATGTCCGAAAATAATTGCGGTGCCTTTCCGCCAACGCCGTAGCTGACCGTCTCCGCTTCCGGCTGCTTCAGCACCCACTCGGCGATACTTGACAGCACGCGATCCGTTTCCTGGAACGACGTTCCGACCGGCATTTCCACATTGATGTTCACGTTCGGATCTTCCGCCTGCGGAAACAGGTCGATCGGCGTCAGCAGCGCAAAACCAAACGAAGCCGTGCCGATCAACAGTCCGGTCAGCGCGGTAAGCAGAGGCCGCTTCAGCACCTTTGGAATCATTTTACCAGAATACCACTGCGTTGCGGTATGAATTTGTTTACCAAGCAAACCGGGCGGCTTTCCCTCGCCTTTTTTCGCTTGACGCTGGACTCTGCGCTTCTCATGCCATTCGCGGAAAATCGGGATGATCGTCAGCGACATCGCCATGGACGCCAACATGGAGCAGGAAATCACGATCGGAATCGGCTTGATGAAGGAGCCGACGTCGCCCGTAAGGAACAGCAGCGGCATAAAGGCAAAGATGGTCGACAACGTGGCCGTCAGAATCGAAATGGCAACCTCCTTCGCTCCTTTTACGGAAGCGTCGGACGGGCTTTCTCCGAGTTCGCTGAGCCGCCGCTCGATGTTATCGTTGACGACCACGGCGTCATCCACCAGAATCCCCAGAACGATAATCAGACCGACGATCGTGATTTCATTCAAGGTTACCCCGGCCAGCGGCAAGGCGATTAGCCCCAGCGCGATCGAGACCGGAATGGCCAAGGCTACAAAAGCCGCCGTCAGCAGATTCAGGCCGAGCATACAAACGATAATTACGGCGACGATCGCAATCAGCATCTCCCGGGTCAAATCATTAAACATTTTGTCCACGATTTCCAGTTGGGCAAATGCCGTCTTAAACATCACGTTTTTCGGCAGGCCTGCGGCCAAATCGCCAAGCTTCGCCGTAATGAGCTTATCCATCGAAGGCACGTCCGAGCCCGTCTGCGCGTTGACGTTGACCAGAATGGCGGGCTTCCCGTTATAATAAGGCAAATATTCCGGATCGCTGTACCCCAGCTTGGCTTCGCCGACGTCTTTTAAATAAACCGGGAACCCGTCTCGCGTTCTCGTGATCAAAACGTCATTCAGTTTCTTAACGTCATCCAGGCTTTTGACCATCAGCTGATAATTGCGGCTATCGTAACTCAGGTCGCCCAGCGGTACGCGCTCGTTCATCTTTTGTACGGCTTGAACGACCATTCCCCACGGAATTCCGTATTGCTGCAATTTCTGCGTATCGATCTGCACGGCGACTTCCCGGTCGGGAATCCCTTGGATTTCCACGCCGGCCACGCCTTTTACCGTCTGGATCTGGTCGCGCCATTCGATCATCGTATCGTTCAGCGTGTACAGGTCCTCCCGGTTATCAGCGTAAATCACATAGGAGCCGACAAAAGCGGAGGCCAGGTTATCATTGACGACCGGCTGATTTACGTCGTCCGGCAAATCGGCAGCGGCGTCCTGGACATTCTTGCGCAGCTCGTCCCAGGCCGCTTCGACGTCTGCGTCCGCGTAGGCCTCCACCGTAATGCTGGAATACCCGCTTCCCGAAGTCGAGATGATGTTCTCTACGCTATCCACCTTTTTGATCGCCTGTTCCAGCACCTTGGTGACGGATTGCTCCACCTTCTCCGGGGTCGCCCCCGGGTAAACCGTCGTCACCAGCGCGGTCTTCACCACTGCATCCGGCATATCCTGACGGGCCAGCCCCGTAAAGCTGTACACGCCGACTAAAATAAGCATAATGAAAAACAACAGGGTGATTTTGCGTTTTCTGACCAGAAAATTAATCATTGGCCGTGTCCTCCGCCGTTACAATGGAATCCCCGTCAAACAACCCTTCGGCTCCGGCGGTCACGACGACATCTCCCTCCTGCAAACCGGACAAAATCCGGAAGCGGTTTTCAATGATTTCATCCCCCAGTTCGACGGTCGTTTTCACCGCTTTTCCGCCCACGTCACGGAACACGTACGGCTCCTGGCCCTTGCTGATCACGGCTTCAGCCGGGACGAGGATCCCCTTTTGATCGGAAATTTGAAGCCCCGCCTTCACAACCTGTCCCGGGAACCAATCTTTGTTCGGGTTAAGAACGCTCACTTCCACGGAAATCGTGCCCGTCCCCGCATTGGTTTGCGGATAAACGCGGGTTACGGTTCCGGTCCGGGTTTCGTTCCCCAACGCCACATCAACCTTCTGCCCTTTCTTCCAAGCGGAAATTTCGCTGTCCGGAACCGGGAGCAGCACTTGCAGTTCGGCGGTCGACCCGATGACAAAAGCCGGGTTTCCCGCAGCGGCGGCCTGGCCGGACACAGCCATTTTTTCCAGTATTGTACCGGATACGGTAGCCGTCAATTTCGTTTTGGACAGGGCCAGCTCGGCCTGTTCCTGGCTGGCCAGCGCGTTTTGATACCCCGCCTCGGCTTGCGTTTTGGCGGCCAAGGCCGATTGCTTGCCGGACTGGGCTTGTTCAAGCGTGGCTTTGGCGGTTTTTAGCTGCTCAGCCGTCGCGCCGTCGGTCAACTCCTTCAGTTGCTGCTTTGCGCTGTCCAGTGTGTTCGTCGCATTTTTGAGCTGAAGTTGCGCTTGCTCGTAATCATTAAGCGAAATTAACCCTTGCCCATATAAATTTTGGTAACGCTCGGCATCGGTTTTTGCTTTGTTATAAGCATCTTCCGCTTGCTTCACCTGATTTTGGACTTGGGCTAGCTGCTCCTCGGACGCTCCCTTCCTCACTGCGGACAAATTAGCCTCGGCGCTTTGGATTTGCGCTTCGGCCTGAGCAAGCCCCGCCGCGGCGGCGCTGACTTGGCCCTTGGCCTGGGCTGCGCCGCTTTTGGCCTGTTCCACCCCAATCCGCGCCTGCGCGTCATCCAGCACGGCCAGGACATCTCCTTGTTTGACTTTGTCGCCAACCTCCACCAACGTCTGTTTGATTTCTCCGGATGCTTGGAACGTAACGGTCGCCGAATCTGCGGATTGCAGCGTGCCTGACAAGTCATAGACCGTGTTTAAAGGTTCTTGTTTCACCTTTACAACCTCAACGACTGCCGAGTCGGCGTTCGCTGCAGCGGTTTCTCCATTGCTTCCTGAAGAACATGCGGTTAAAGACAGCGTGAACATCGCCGCTATCGTTAGCCATAAGCAACGTCCTTTCATCTGAATATCCCCCTCCAATTTACTTATTGGTAATTTTTTTAACTCTAAAGTAACCCGCCGATTATGCGGTTGTCAAGCAATGCTCTGGTGATTGATTTTGTAGGCGGCAGTGTGTTAGGATGATCCTCAAAATATTGGAGTCAACTCTTTTTTTGGAGGGAAGATCATGTCTACGATTAAGGAGGTTTCGGCGGAGAGCGGTATTTCGCCCTATACGCTTCGTTACTATGAACGGGAAGGTATACTGCCGGGCGTTAAGCGCGATCCGAGCGGCAATCGGCTGTACGACGAAGAAAGTCTTGAATGGTTGAATTTTATTTTGGCGCTGCGGTCGACGGGCATGCCGCTTGCCAAAATTAAAGAATATGTGGATTTGTACCGGGAAGGCGAGAGCACGCTCAAAAAACGCAAACAAATGATGCTCGAGCATAAGAAAAAAGTAGAAAAGGATCTTGCGGAAACGTATAGATATTTGGAGCAAATCAACTACAAGCTGGCGTTGTACGACTTGCAGGAAAAGGGAGCATTTCTTAAGCTGCCCTGAAGCAGCCGCAGGCTCTTTGTGACAGGAAACCAAGCGTGTCCCCTTGCGGGGGCACGATTTTTTTGGAATCCATAGTTAGAGTTTAGTATAAGGTTATTTGGATTATTTTTCCTTTAAATTCTAACGGTTGTGAGCGCAAGCAAACGGACTGTTTCACCCAAATAAGCGTGCATGCAACCGTTATAAAAGAAACCTTCGTTTTTTCGGCCGAATAAGCGCTATGCCAACCGTTAGCAAAGAAATGCGCTGCATATCGACACTTGACTTATAGTTAACTCCACTTATTAATATAAACTCTGGGCCAGCAAAGTCTGGTTAAATCTTATCCAGGGAGGAAACACCTCATGAATGTAAAAGTAGCGATCATCACAGGCGCCAGCAGCGGAATGGGGGCGGCTACAGCCAAGCTCCTCGCCCAGCACGGGATCAAGGTCATGCTGGCTGCTCGCCGGGAAGAACGGTTGAAGCAATTGCAGACAGAAATCCGGGACGCCGGAGGCGAAGCCGGTTACAAGGTGACGGACGTCACCTCGCGCGCGGACGTTGAAGCATTGGCCGACGAAACGATTAAAACCTTCGGACAAATCGACATCATGATAAACAACGCGGGGATCATGCCGCTTTCTTTTTTCCGGAATTTAAAGGTTGACGAATGGGAGCGGATGATCGATGTAAACATTAAGGGCGTCATGTATGGGATGGCGGCCGTATACAAGCATATGGAGGAACGCAACGAGGGACATATTATTAATTTCTCGTCTATTGCAGGACATCTGACCTTCCCTTCCAGTTCCGTCTACAGTGCCACCAAACATGCGGTACGGGTGTTAACGGAGGGCATGCGGACCGAGCTGGCAGCGCATCAAAATATTCGGACAACCCTCATCTCCCCCGGCGCCGTTGAAACCGAGCTGTACGGCACTATTACCGACAATTCGATTTATCCGGAACTAGAGAAATTAGGAAGCAAAGAATGGCAGCAGCTTGACCCGAACGATATTGCCAAGACGGTGTTATTTGCCATTCAGCAACCGGCGAACGTGATGATCAACGAACTGATTGTCCGCCCTACATCGCAGAGCCTGTAAAAACGGCATAATCAAGAGGGGACGATTGCCAAAACCCCTATTCGGGTTTACACTAATGATAGAGGATACAAGACGAGTGAAGCACACTCGCGATGCGCTTATTAGGCGTTCGCGGTGTGCTTTTTTGTGTTTTCGGTTATCTCACCTCGTATAGAAAGGAAGAGTGATTTCATGAACGCCCATGCGCAAGAAGTACGTGAAAAACCGTTCGCACCGGATTATCGCAAAGACCACATCCCGCACGATGAAGCCTTTAAAAAGCTGCTGCAAACTTTTTTCGCCGAGTTTATTGCGCTGTTCTTCCCCGAGCTCGACAAACTGCTGGATCACCGCCAGACCCGCTTTCTTATGCAGGAGCAACTCGTTGACTTGGTCGGTGAAGAAGCGCGAACGCTCGACTTGCTGCTGGAAACAAAGTACATAACAACAGATGCTTTCATCCTTATTCATCTTGAGCCGCAATCGTATAAACAGCCGGATTTCCACGAGAGAATGTTTATCTACTTCAGCCGATTGTTCGAACGCCACCGGAAAGAACATAAGCTGATCATTCCGATTGCCGTATTTACCGGCGATAGTATGCATGATGAGCGAAACTCTCTTAGCATGGATATCCCCGGTCAGGAAATCCTGCATTTTCAATTTCTGAAAGTGGAATTGCAGAATCATCACTGGCGAAAATTTGTCGATTCCAACAACCCCGTTGCTGCTGCCTTACTGGCTAAAATGGGGTACAATAGAGGGGAAGAAAGAGAAATGCGCTTGGCGTATTTACGGATGATTTTACAACTAAGAAAAAGGTTAGACAGCGCAAGAATAAAGCTCATTATGTCCTTTGCCGACTTATACTTCGTGCCTGATCCGAAACAGGACGAAGCGATGCTCTATGAATTAACCAATCAATATCCGGAAGAGAGGGAAGCTATTATGGAACTTATGCCGGCCTGGATGCGCCTGGGGTATGAAAAAGGGCGGGAGGAAGGAGTTCAAACCGAACGGCAGAACATTGCTCTCAGGCTCATTGCCAAAGGATTTTCTTTGGAGGAAGTAGCCGAAACTATCAAATTGCCGATTGAGGAAGTACGGAAGTTAAAGAATTCCTGAACAAGCATATTTAAGTCTCTTTCCGCCAAATTTTAACGATATCTCGGGAAGGCATTCCATCGCGCGCAAGCTGATTTCAAAAGGCTTCTCCGTGGAGGAAGTCGCTGAAACGATAGAGGTGCCCATCGAAGAAATTCAAAAGCTAAAAAATTGACCAAAGGACAAAGCAGCCGACTAAGCAATCGGCTGCTTTCTTCGTACATCTGTTAAATTGACGTTGTTGTACTTATTGAGCAGTCCGTCCAACAGGACCGACTGATGAATGACCCGTTTGTGCCGCAGCCCGTACCGCTGGGCCAAGCGATTTAATTCCTTTCTCTCCATCTCTATACGGAGTTTCATTCTCTCCGAATTGCTCATAGCTCTCACCCCATGAACATATTAGGAGATGTTGCCAAATATTACATACCGTCACCTACTGCAGAATATAAAAAAATACCAAAATTTTATAATTTCATCGTATCCGCTAAGATAGCTGGACTCTAAGATTGGGATGATTACTTTTTATAAATTCTACTTATTGGTTAGATTGCGGGCAAACATTAAATATGTCAAATCAAGGCCTTTTCTGACTCGAAACCATAAAGCGGTGCTTGACTCAAAACAATCAGAAAAACCTGCAAAAGCCAGGCTGCCGGAGAAACTGCAGCAAAAAACATAAGAGCAAAAAATGTCGCTATTCCAGAGATATCCGCCCGTTCGAGAGAAATAGAGGCAAATTATGTCGTTAATTCCGGGAATCATTGGAAATTTACGAGTTTTGGGCCATTCATAGAAAAATAGGAACAAAAAGTGCTCCTAATGGGGATGAACATGCTTGGCCCCGGATAATAAGTACATAAAATACCGCTATTAAACACGCCGACGCCTTATCGTTTGTCGTTCCATTTGGCTGGCCGTCAAGCGCCAAAATAGGGCTAGAATAAAGGGCCGCTATTTTGAACCCCAGCCGAGCCGATGGTTCGCCAGACCAGCAGCCCGCTGTCAAGCATAGATTTCCTGGTTACCCTTTCTCTGCCGGACTTTATACCGCTTACCGGCCGTTCCCGGCTTCATTTAGACCTTGACCTGAGGCGGCGTCCCATCGGATAAAGCCGCCCCCGCCTTCTTCTTCATATACTGCGACCAATAGGCGGTCAGAATAGGCACCAGAATGGAGGTCACGACAACGCAAGCGGCGACTAAAGCGGTGGCCGATTGGGCCGCCGGCATAAATTCCGGTTTCATATTGGCGACGATCATCGGATTGGCCACGGCGGCGCCCGCCGTGCTGGATGCGGCAAGTCCGGCCGTACCGTTCCCTCCGCCCACATATTTGTCGGCCAGGATCAACGGAATCCCCGTGATGATGATGACGGAAACGGCAAGCAGTACGCCCAGAAGCCCCGTTTGCACAATAACCCCTAAATCAATCGAACAGCCCAAAGCAAAACCAAAGAAAGGGATCATCGTATGGGTAGCTTTTCCGAAAAATTCGCGAAGATCATGATCCAGATTGCCCAGCAGGAAACCGATCAAAAACGGAAGCACCGCGCCGACGAACACCTGCGGTTCGAATGCGGCCAAACCTGTGGCGCCCAAAATCATCATGGTGACCAAAGGCCCCGATTCCAGGGACATCAGCACAAAAGCGCCCGCTTCTTCCCTGGTTCCGTACTGCTGCATAATCGAAGCGTACAAACCGCCGTTGGTCATATCCATCGCGGCGATCAGCGCAAGCGTGGACAAGCCCGCAAAAAATCCGCTTTGAATCCCCCCGGCCGGCAAAAATTGCGAAGCGGCGAGGGCCACGACCCAGGCTACAATGATTTTGGTCAGCACCAGCGTACCGGATTTTCTCAGCACCGTCCCCGTCGCTCTGATATCGATGGCCGCCCCCATACAGAAAAACCATACGGCCAAAATAGGGATGGTCCCCGTCATAAGCCCGTTTGTAAATGAACCGAAATAGTCTCCGGCCCCAGGGAAAAATGTGTGTACAACCGCTCCCAACAGCAGCGGGATCAACATCATGCCGCCGGGAATCCGTTCCAGAGTCTTTTTGATTTTCATGTCAATTCCACCTTTCGCGCACAATAGAATGCGCTTTCATTTCACTTGCGGCCCAGTCCCAGCTCCGGAATCAGCGCCGCGTACAAATCATGGCTTTTTTTCAAATGCCGGCTAAATTCTTTGCCGTCCCGGACCAGCAGACCAAGCCCCATGGAGCTCATCTCACCGACAAATTCAGGCTCCCTGGTTCCTTCAATGAAAGCTTTGGTCAGCGAATCTCTGACCGGTCCGGGAGTTCCTTTCGGTACGGCCAAACCGCGCCATGTTCCCGCGAACTCCACATGCAGTCCGGTTTCTTCCGCCAGCGTCGGAACTCCCGGGAGGGCTGCCGCCTCCTCATCTCCGATGATGGCCAAAGTACGCAGTTTTCCCTGCTCAACATAGCTTTTGACTTCGGCCGGGCTCACCGGCACCGCGTCGACGAAACCGCTAAGCAGCGCCGATATGGCGGGGCCCGCTCCTTCGTAAGGAATATGCGTGAACTTTACGCCCGCTTCTTTCTCCAGCATGGCGGCAGCCAAATGCCAGACGCTTCCCGTGCCGGCGTTCCCCATTTTCACTTCACCGGGATGGGCATGCGCATCATCGAGAAATTCGCGGACACTTCGCCAGGGAGCATCCGCTCTGACGGTAATCGCGGCGGGATCGCGGTTCGTTTGCGCGATGGGAATGAAGTCTTCGTACGTCACCGGAAGCAGCCCCAGATGCGGAAGGGTCGTTAGCTCGGCGACAAGAAAAGTTACCGTATAGCCGTCCGGTTTGGCTTGCGCTCCCTCCGTCAAACCGATAGCCCCGCCGCCGCCCGTGCGATTGACCACGACAATCGGTTGACCAAGATGCTTTTCGGCCGCTTGCGCGAGTGCCCTTGCGGTAAGATCCGTACCGCCTCCGGCGGCGTAAGGTACGATCAAAGTAACGGGTTTCTGCGGGAAATCCGCCGGCAGGTTTGCCGATTTCGGGCGGTCAGACAGGACGTACGCCAGCATGATGCTCAATACTACCGCTATTCCGATCATGTACGCTCCCATCGCCGGCCGTCGTGAACCGGTCGCTGTTCCGTTTTTTCCGTTCATGCCATTCCTCTTTTCCGCTAGTTCAGCTAGTGTTGTTCCCCTGCGGCGGTCACCTCCGATTGCAAAGCAGCCAAATCAGCACCTAAGTACGTGAGCGCACCTAGTACGTGATTTATTTCTCAATGGCAGTGTAGTCGAAAGAGCCGCGGCGGGACAATCGGTTAATCTCCTTACGAATCTTCAAATATTCCGAATTTGCGCGCATTTGCCGGATCTGCATATCCGCCGGAAAATTTGTTGGTTTCCCGGTATTTTCCCGGCGTCATGGATTTGTTTTTGCGAAAAGCCCGGATAAAACTGTTTTCGTTCTGATATCCGACGCGCAATGCGATATCGGCCACCTTTAGCGGCGTATCCCGCAATAGCTCGCAGGCCTTGTCCATCCTTAGGCTTGTCAAATAATCGTAAATCGTGCTGCCTGTCTCCGTTTTGAATATGGCGCTTACCGAGGAAATCCCCATGTTTACATGGTCGGCAATCTCTTGCAGCCCGATATTCGCCTGATAATTTTGCTCCATAAATTCAATCATCTTCCGTGCCAAAATAAATTCCTTCGTCTGCTTCCGGCATGCAAACTCCCGGGCCAGCGTACCGGCCAGAAGGCATAGCAACGTTTCCGCCTCGGCCAATTCCATGGTGGTCAGCTTCGACCACGTATAATCGTCCGCCTCGGCCGGGACGGGCAGGCCGCGCGCCTCCGCCATGCTCAGCATTTCCGCCATAAGCCGGTCAATGAATTTATAGGCGCTTTCCGGATGGATTCTCCTGCCGCCTATGTCCTGCATCCAACGATGCATCAGCTGTTTGCTTTGTCCTTCTCCGGACGTTTGCAGCGTTTCGGCCATTTCCGTCTTCCAGCCTTCACGGATGGCTGACGGGACGCCGTCTCTTCGGACGCTGCATTCCCGATAATCCCTGGCCTGGCCATACCCTGCGTACAGACGGTAGGACAGCGCCTCCTTCGCTTCCGCATAGGAACGGTTGATTTCCGGGAGATGGGACACCTCTCCCCCGATCCCGATCGATACCGACAAGTGCAAAAATTCGCGAATAGCTTGAATCAGCTGATCGGCCGCGTCCTTGTACGAACAGGCCTCCGGCGCCTTCCCTTTTGGCTGAAGCAACATCGCCATGTCCTCGTGATGCGACGGCATCGTCACATAGCGCCAAAACGGCTCCAGCTTCTCGCGGACAATGTTGTCCATCGCGTATTTCAGCAGCATGCGGTCCTCTTCCCGATATTCGGCGGCAAACCGCTGGTAACGGTCGATGGATATAATCAGCATGGCGAGCGGAGCGGCCTTCCAATCCTGAAAATAACGCCCCCATTTGGCCTGCATCTCCCTTGAGCCGATCGCCCGGTTCAACACTTCCCCGATCAGCTTCGTGCGAAGCTCCGGCAAGCTTTGCTCGGCAACCAGCGATTTGATGCGGAAATCGCCCACCCACCGGTCGAGAACATGTTCCAGTTCGTACAAGCTGCCGCGGCCCGGCGATTCCTGCCCGGCCTGAAGCAGGGCGTTGATCCGCTTCAACGGCCGGAATGCGGCATAATTGTAGTAGTACATGGCCGCGCAGCCGACCCCGGCGGAAATGAGGGAGAACAGCAGGAGCATGTTGCGCGTCAGCGTGACGCTTTTCAGCAGCTCCTCCAGAGGGACCAGGGACACCAGCCGCCAGCCGGTCGCGTCGGAGAAGGCCTGATTCGCCATATAATCCTGCCCGTGCACCTTGACGTAACCAAACGGCCGGACGTCCAGATCCGCGATAACCTCTCTCATTTCCTCCGGAGTAAAGGGAAGATTCAGTTTGGGATAAATCAGCTCGTCATCGAGATTGAACACGAATTGAAAATCCGACAAATGGGTGTAGGTTTTGGAAAAAAGGCTGTCATAGTCCAGATTGACGATCACCGCCCCGCCGGCTTCGCCGCCGCGCGCAATCGGCCGCACCAGGGACAGGACCTCCGTCTGCCCGGCGAGACGCTGGGGATTCGCGCCCTCCTCCTCCCCGCCGCCGCCGTAGACCCTTCTTTTGATCAGCAGCGGTTTATCCCGGATTTCCTGAATCCAACCGGACCACTCCGAATCGGGGGCATTCGACCACGCCGGGTTCCCTTCAAACTGGGTGGATATTACCGTCCGCCCCCGGAACTTGACGAGGTGAATCGAATGAATATCCGGCTCTTTAAGGCGGCCGTGCAAATAAGCGCGCAGTTCCTGCACCGATGGTTCACGCCCGCCGGCCTGCCCAAAGATATACGCCAAAACCCCCTGATCGAAGGAAATGTCCACCGCCTCGTTATCCGCTTCGCGGAACGCCCGGTTGGTCACGTCCAGGTTGATTTGCAGCAATTCCACATTCGGGGCGTTTAGTTTCGTGTCCAGTCCGCTCCTATACTGGGAATAGGAATAGAGCCCGATCGAGGTGATGCAGACCGGCACAAAAACCGTAAGCAGCAGAATCAGCCTCGTTTGCTTGTTCTGAAGTAAAAATTTCAATTTCATGCGGAACATCCTTATGCTTCACCCTTCCAAATCTGTAGCTGAATTTTTTCCGTTAAATACACTTTACACCAATTTAATTCCATCACAGTGAATTTTTTGATTAACTTTGCGGATCGGTCAAAACGGGAAACAGTCCCTCCCGGGCTCGGGAAGGACTGCCGACATGATCAGCTGTTCAATTAAATCCGATTAGGCAGCTCGCTCCATGAGTTTTCCGCCTGCTCCTTTTTCGGTTCAGGCTGGGATTTTCCCGCAATCAGGATAATCCCCAGGATGACCAAAAGTCCTCCGACCCACTGCAGCCAATACGACGATTCGCCCAGAACGAGAACGGACAACAGCAAAGCGGTAAACGGCATGAGTCCCGAGAAAGCGGCCGCCGTCGCGGCCGGGCATCTTTGGATGCCGGCAAACCATAACAGGAAAGCCAGCGCCGTCACAAACGGACCGTTCCAGACCAAAGCCAGCCATTCCTGCCATCCGATCGTGCGCAGCGAAGAAAGCGGGTGTTCAAAAGCGGCCGGGATAAGGCATAGGAACATGGCCATGGCGGTAACAAGCATGGTTTGGGGAATGGGCGGAATGGCCGCTCCCTGCGAGCCTTCGGATTTCAGCGCAAATCCGCGCGACAAAATGTTGAACGAGGATTCGCTGATCGCCGCCAAAAGCACCAAGACGTTGCCGGCGAGATGATCCAAACTCATGGCCCCGAGTTTCCCCGCCGAAAACAACTGAATCAAAACAACGCCGCCGATGGCGCTAACGATACCCAGCCGCGCGCGCCGGCCGACCGGTTCCCTCAACACGAACGCAGCGAGCAGAACGGTAACGGCAGGCGTTGCCCCCGTCAGGATCCCCGCCTCTCCGGAGCTCGTCTTTTCAAGACCGGTCAGCAAAAACAGGCGGAACAAAAAAATACCGAACAGCGCCTGCAGGAATAACAAGCCCCCGTCTCTAAGCCGCAAGCGGCGGCAAGTATCCTTCAGCTCTTTCCAGCCGAGCGGAAGCATCAGGCACAGCGCCAGCAATAAACTGACCCCGGTAATCGTGAAAATTCCAAGCTGGCCGCAAAAAAAACGGGCCGCAATCACGGAAGTGCCGGCCAGCGAAAACGCTCCGGCCAAACATGCCATTCCCTTTAACCGTTCCAACGGATCACATCCTTATGAAGTTTTGAGCGATGGTACAAACCGGAAATCATGATACAATCGGAAGTAGTCTTATCTTAAAAAAGCGGCCGGCATCCCGTAAAGAACCGGTTCGGCGCAAAAATAAGCGGTCCAGTTGGAGGTTCTATGTGGGGAATCGAGTTGCAAAAAGACGGTGAAATGCCTTTGAAAAGGCAGCTTTATATGGCGCTGAGCGAGCGGATTTTGAACGGCGCGATCAAAGCGGGAGAAGCGCTGCCCTCCACCCGGGGACTGGCCCAGCAGCTGAAAATATCCCGCAATACTGTAGTGGAGGCTTATGACATGTTGGCGGTCGAAGGTTTCATTCTAAACCGCCCCGGTTCGGTTGCGCGGGTTGCCGGCGGGCTGGTTCTCGAACCGCTGACTCCGCCGGCGGAATCGTCGAGAGAGGTACGGCCTGCTCCGGTGCCGCTTTTGGCCGACTTCCGGACAGGCCATCCGGATTTGCGGCTGTTTCCCCGGTATCTTTGGCAGCAGCTGTCGAAACGGACGCTGCAGGAAATGCCGTACGATCTCCTTGGATACACGGGACCGCAAGGGCTGCCGAGGCTGCGCGAAGAAATCGCCGCGCATCTGCTCCGCAGCAAAGGCCTATACGCGGCTCCGGAGGATATTTTTATTACGGCGGGCGCCACGCATGCGCTGAATTTGGTCACCGACCTGCTGTACGAGGAAGGAAAGCCGATCTGCATGGAAGACCCCTGCAACCGGGGGATGCTGCAGATCTTGTTGAACAAGGGATATGCCGTCAATCCAATCCCGGTCGACAAGCTGGGGGTTCAGACCGAATATCTGCAGGGTCAGCCCAACTGTGCGGTATATGTAACGCCCTCGCACCAGTTCCCGCTGGGGGGGGTTTTGCCGGCAAGCCGCCGCACCGCCTTGATCAGGTATGCCAGGGAAAAAAACTGCTACATCGTCGAGGATGATTACGACAGCGAATTCCGGTATTACGGCGACCCGGTAGCCCCGTTGTACGCCATGGATCCCGAGCGGGTGATCCATATCGGCACGTTCAGCAAAGTGCTCGTCCCGGCGCTGCGGATCGGCTATGTCATTCTGCCGGGCAAACTGCACCAGCGCTGGCGGCAGCTGCGCACCCATTCGGATGTGCAAAACCCTCCGTTTGAGCAGGCGGTTTTGGCCGAGTTTCTGCACCGCCGGAAGTTCGACCGGCATATTCGTACGGCGACAAAACAATACGGAGAGCGCCGCCAGACTCTTCTTGCATCGCTGAAGGCTCATTTCGGGGATATTTGGCATGCTTGGGGCGATGCTTCCGGACTGCATCTGGCCGTCCAGTTCCCGGGAATGGAGTTCGACGAGGCCTTCGCCAAGAACTGTATCAACCATGGAGTCCGCGTCACGCCGGTAGAGTACCACTGTATCCATAAAGGGAAACATGCGGACAAGCTGCTGTTTGGTTACGGCCATATGGAACCCGAGGATATCGAAAAAGGGGTCGCTTTGTTTCATGAGATTGTTATGAGATTTCAGAGGGAATGAAATCTGGGGCATAAATTCTGGCGGATGGACTCCGGGGCATGCACTCCGGGTATGGGCTCCGGGCATGGACTCCCGGTATGGACTCCGGGGCATGGACTCCCGGCATGGACTCCCGGCATGGACTCCCGGCATGGACTCCCGGCACGGACTCCGGGTACGGACTCTGGGCATGGACACCGGGTAATGGAACCCAGGGCTTAGACTCCAGGGGACGGACTCCGGGGCATGGAACCCGGGGCTTAGACTCCAGGGGACGGACTCCGGGGCATGGAACCCGGGGCTTAGACTCCAGGGGACGGACTTCAGGGGAATCAACTCCCGCGACGAAATGCAAAAGTGCAGGCGATTTTTGTCAAAACCTCCCGAAAACAGCTCGCCAAATGCAAATCTGCAGTTCATTTCCGGTCAATAGATACTTTTTTATCAAATGGTCGCAAAACAGATGCATTTTTGCATTTCATGAGCTCAAAGAAAGAAATTTGCGGGAGCTCCAAATGTACTTTTGCAGTTGGTTCAACGGCCCTCCCTCTTACTTCAGCCCCACATTGGAAATATCCAATAGATTTACCGAAACCATCCTAAAAGCGGGCCTCCAATCGGAAAAATCCAATAGATCTCAGACAAAACGTTCTTTTGCCAAGCAAAAAAATCAAATCTATTGGATATATCCAATCAGACCGCCGGTTTTCCGGACAACAAACAAGTTCTATTGGATATATCCAATGTCGGCGGAAGGCAGATTAACCGCGGTACCTATTACTTCAAATTACTTCAAATAAAAAACTTCCCGCATCGGAACGATCGGGTTCGGTTCGTTGAAATCAAACGAGCCTTCGACCATCCCCGACGTAATCGCGTTCCAGCGCTGGCACGCCTCGCTTTGGGCAATATAGTCGAACGCCGCGTCCACGTCGTCACACTCAAAGCAATAGAAAAACTGGTTCCCCTGCTGAAAAATCGAATAATTGCGGATGCCCGCCTTGCTATGCTCCTCCAGCACCTCCGGCCACGGGTTCAAATGCATTTCCACATAGGCGTTCAAATGTTCCTCCTTCACGCGCCAGGTCCAGGCGAATTTCCCGCTTTGTTCCATAAAAATCCCCTCCATTGTCTTAGCTTGAAACTCGAAAACCGTGAAAAAACACCCCCGGAAACATTCTGCCGGAGGTGTCGGATAGCTCTATTCTAATATAATCCCGTCCATTCGGCGATATGCAAAGGCGAGAAATCAAGCGGCTCGGCCGATAACCGGCATTTAAATTATTTCATCCCAAGCGTGCCGCACCTCCCGTTTGGATAACCCTTCCTTCGGCAATAATGAGGCTAAAAACACCCTTGAGAGGGAGAACAGCGATGCGTTACCGCAGAAAATTCCATAATAAGTCCGCCCGTTTATTCAAGAAAAACACGGACTCCGGCGACCGGGTTTCGGCTTCGGCTGAGTCCGAGCCTGAGCCTACCGCTTTATTCGAAGAGCTGGAGACAAATTTACAGGCCATCCGAGAGACGCTCGGCAATAGTACGGATATCATTATCCGCAACCTGCCGGTCGGTTATGAAGGGAATCAATCCATAGCCATTCTATATACCGACGGATTAGCCGATCAGAATATCATCACCGATTTCATCATGAAGTCCGTCATGCTGGATATCAAATTGTTTGACCGCGCCGACCGTAAAATCGCCCTTCCTTCCGATGCCATACAGGCCTTGAAAAATTATGCGCTGACAATCGGGGACATCAAGGACGTCAGCGATTTTGACGCCTTATACCAGGCGCTGCTGTCCGGAGACACAATCATCCTGATCGACGGCCATAAACAGGGCATTGTTTGCAGCACTCCCGGCTGGAAAGATCGGGCGGTCACCGAGCCGTCCGCCGAAAACGTCGTCCGCGGCCCCCGGGAGAGCTTCGTCGAATCGCTGCGCACCAACACGGCGCTGATCCGGCGAAAAATCAAAGACCCGAATCTATGGCTGGAGACCATGCAAATCGGCCGGCTCACCCGGACTGACGTGGCCATCATGTACATGAAAGGCATCGCCAACGACAAGTTGGTGCAAGAGGTACGCGACCGCCTGAATCGGATCGATGTGGGCAGTATTTTCGAAAGCGGATATATCGAGGAATCCATTCAGGACGAAACGTTCAGCCCGTTCCCGACCATTTTCAATTCCGAGCGGCCGGACGTGATCGCGGCCGCGTTAGCGGAGGGCAGGGTAGCTATTTTGGTGGACGGAACGCCGATTGCGCTGATTATCCCAACATTGTTTTCTTCCTTTCTCCAAGCCCCGGAGGATTATTACCAGCGCGCGGATATCAGCAGCTTTGTCAGGCTGCTTCGTTACCTTGGGATCCTCGTTTCCTTGTTCGGACCATCCATGTACGTCGCCTTCACGACCTTTCATCAAGAGTTGCTGCCGACGCAACTGCTGATCAGCCTGGCCGCGCAGCGGGAACAGGTCCCTTTTCCGGCCTTTATCGAAGCGCTGCTGATGGAGTTGACCTTCGAGATTTTGCGCGAAGCCAGCATTCGCATGCCCAGAAATATAGGCGCGGCGATCTCCATCGTCGGCACACTGGTCATCGGACAAGCCGCCGTTCAAGCGGGCATCGTGTCGGCAGCGATGGTCATTGTCGTGTCATTTACGGCGATCTCCAGCTTCATTCTGCCGTCCTATAATATGTCAATCGCCTTTCGCCTGCTGCGGTTTCCTTATATGGCGCTGGCCGCGTCCTTCGGCTTGTTCGGCATCATCGCGGGGGTTATCGTTCTGGTTTTACATCTGTGCAGCCTTCGTTCTTTCGGAATTCCGTACATGGCCCCGTTCGCTCCGCTCATCCCGGCGGATAACAAGGATTCGATCATCCGGCTTCCCCACTGGATGCTGGGCTCCCGGGTCCGTCTCATCAACCAGAGCAATATTACGCGCCGGAACAGCACCCCGCCGAAAAAATCGCGGGAATAACGCGCTACCGCAACAAGCAAATCCCGCAGCGCATGCAAAGGAGACTTATCCATGAGAAAAAACATGGCTTCTCTGATCCTGCTGCTTTCCATCGTCCTGCTGATTACCGGCTGCTGGAATCGCAGAGAGCTCAACGAACTCGGCATCGCCGCCGCGGCCGGCGTGGATATGGAAGGAGGCCGCTACCGTCTTACCGTACAGGTGGTGGATCCTGGACAGGTCACCGCGCAAAAGGGGGCGAGCGGCGGCGCCCCCGCCACGTTGTATACCGCCGAAGGGGATTCCGTTTTCGAAGCGGCGCGGAGACTGACGCAAATCAGCCCGAGAAAGATTTATTTCTCCCATCTTCGCATAGTTCTGGTCGGCGAGTCGCTGGCCCGGCAGGGTATTGGGCAAAGCCTCGATTTTATGTTTCGGGATCATGAATTCCGCCCCAATTTCTACTTGGTTGTCGCCAAGGGGGCAAGCGCTCAAGAAATGCTCAAGATCATGACCCCGCTCGAACCCGTTCCGGCCAACAAGCTGTTCTCGTCGCTGGAAACCTCGGAGGTCAACTGGTCCCCCAGCCTTGCGGTCACGCTTGACGAGTTGATCGACAACCTGTCCAGCACAGGGCAAAGTCCCGTATTAACCGCATTGGAAATCACCGGAGACCCGAAAATCGGAGAGAGCAAAAAGAATATCTCCAGTATCTACACGCCGACCCAACTGAAATTTTCCGGTCTGGCCGCATTCAATAAGGACAAGCTTATCGGCTGGTTGAGCGAACGGGAAAGCAGAGGATATCACAGTATCCACGGCGGCATGAAAAGCACGGTCATGTTCGTCCGCTCCCCGGATAACGGCATGGTGATCATTGAATTCCTCCGCAGCAAAACGACAGTGAAGGGCAAGGTGGTCGACGGGAGGCCGCAGATCGAAATTCAGTTCACAGCAGAGGGCAATGTCGGCGCCTCCGGTTCCAAAAATCTGAATCTGACCGATCCGCGCGCGGTACCCGATCTGGAGAAAAAAATCGAGGAAAAACTTATCGAATTTATGGAAACAACCATAGAAAAAGCGCAAACCGAGTTCAAAACCGACATTTTTGGATTTGGCGAAGCCGTTCGCCGCGCCGACCCTCGGGCTTGGAAAACGCTTAAAGAAAATTGGAATGAGGAGTACTTTACCAGTCTGCCGGTAAACATCAAAACGGATTTTATCATTCGCCGCATTGGAATGATAGCGAACCCGGTCACGGAGCAAATGGAGGAGTAGACAGGCCATGTTATGGAGTACAGGCATTCTGATCATTGCCGGCATCATCGTCTGGTTCGAGTTGCCGGCACTTTAGAAACAACAGCAAAAAAAAGACCTGTGGGCCTTCTGCATTCTGCTCGTAGTAGCCGTAGGGATATCTATTCCGGCGCTGATATTGCGCCATTTTCCCAGTCCGCTGCTCGTACTGACGGTCGTATTCGAACCGTTTAGCGAGCTTTTGTCCGCAATAGGCTTAATTTCATGAGCAAAAATGAATCGCTCGTTTAAGAAAGTATCCGAGGTGAATATCTGTTGAACGAAGTTCAGATCTCCGTACGCCAGTTGACGATTATCACAATCTTTTTTACGGTAGGCAGCGCTATTTTAATCACCCCTTCCGGCATGGTCCAGTCAGCCAGACAGGACGCCTGGATCGCCGGTCTGATCGGAATCGGAGTGGGTCTTCTGACCGTCTGGTTCATGTGCAAGCTTGTCAACCTGTATCCGCAAAAAAACCTGATTGAGATCCTGGAAACCTTGTTGGGAAAATGGGTCGGAAAAACCGTTTCCCTGCTCTTCATAAGCTCGTTGTTTCTGGGTGCCCCTGCCGCGGTACTAAACGATTTGGGCGATTTTATGACGACACAAATGATGCCGGAAACCCCGATCGAAGCCATCATCATCCTGTTCGGAACCGTGATTCTCATGGGTGTCCGCCTGGGAATCGAAGTAGTAGCCCGTTCTGCGGAGCTGCTGTTTCCCTGGTTCGTCCTTCTTTATCTTCTATTGGTCCTGCTGGTCTCCTTCAATATAGACCCGCGTCAGTTGCAACCCGTCCTGGAAAACGGCTTCCCCCCGATCTGGCAGGCTGTGCTTACTTTTATCAGCGTCGCTTTTTTGCCGCATATTTCGCTGCTCTTAATCCTTCCGGCCTCTGTGAACCGGCCTGCCCAATTCGGCAAAGGCATCGTTCTGGGCAGCTTGGTCGGCAGTTTGATGCTGGTGATCGTCATTATCCTGTCCATTCTCGTCCTTGGGGTGGAAATTACGTCAAAAAGCTTGTTCCCAAGCTATGTACTGGCCCAAAAGATCGACATCGGCCACTTTTTGCAGCGGGTTGAAACCATCGTGGCCGTCATGTGGTTTTTTTCGCTGTATTTCCGGATTACGCTTTACATGAGTTCCATTACGGTATCCCTTGCCCAAATTTTCAATTTGAAGGATTACCGGCCGCTCGTTTGGCCGCTGGGGATGCTCTTGATCGTCATGTCGTTCGTCGTTTACCCCAACGTCCCTTTCAGACAAGCCTGGGACGCCCGTACCTGGCCGCCGTACATTTTAACCGTCGGGCTGCTGCTCCCCCTTCTGTTGTTGACCATTCATGGGCTGCGCCGCCTGTTCAAGAAAAAACAGACGAAGCAGGCCTGAAGCACCACTTTCGTCGATAAGCCGGCCGTCAAGCCGGCTTCTTTTTTTGCCCCCCTTTTCACCAAACCTTCAACTGACGCTCAGTTGCGTTTCAGTTTGCCCGCTTATCATGTAGTTGCTGGGAGGGTGAACAAGATGAGCCTACAACAAGAAACCGGCCGCCGGAAATCGAAAAAAAAGCGGATCATCGCCGTGATCGTTCCGCTGCTGATCGTCGGAGGAACGCTGTACGGGCTGGCGGACCGTTATTTAATTAAACATGTGGAGAAGGTGGTGTCCGGGGAAGGCGCGCCGCCGAGCGGATCGAACCCGCAGGAGAACACCACATCTTCGGAGGCCGGCGCTCAATCCGATGAGTGGAATTATACGAGCAATGATCTCCAAATCCATATCGATCAAGTGCAAACCGGTTCCGGAACGGACAAAATTACGTACTATGTGGCCGACGTGCAGGTGAAGGACCCTGGCAGTCTGCTGTCCGCCTTCGCCGACAACAGCTTCGGGCGCAATATTACGGAGAACACCTCGGAGATCGCCTCCAACAACGGCGCGATTTTTGCCGTCAATGGCGATTATTACGGATTCCGGGGCGACGGGGTGATTATCCGTAACGGAACGTTGTACCGGGATGAGCCGGCAAGAACGGGGCTGGCGTTATTCCACGACGGGACGATGAAATCTTACGATGAAACAAAGGTTTCTTCGTCGGCATTGTTGGAGCAGGGGGCGGTCCAAACGTTATCGTTCGGGCCGGCGCTGATCGAGGACGGGAAAGTGAACACCGATTTGGACAACGTGAAAATCGATACCAATTTCGGCAACCGCTCGATTCAAGGCGCCAATCCCCGCACCGGCATCGGCCTGATCGCGCCAAACCATTACGTGTTTGTCGTCGTCGACGGGCGCAAGGAAGGCTACAGCCGCGGCATGACGTTGACGGAGTTCGCCCGGGTGTTTCAAGATTTAGGCTGCACCGAAGCTTACAATCTGGACGGAGGCGGCTCGTCTACCATGTATTTTATGGGCCGGGTGGTCAACAATCCCCAGGGCAAAGGGCGGGAGCGCGGCGTCAGCGATATCCTCTACGTGAAAGAGGTGAACTGAGATGACGACGATTCTGATCCCCGCCTATGAACCGGACGAGCGTCTGTTGAATTTGATCGGACAGTTGAAAAAAATGCCGGATACCCGGATCGTGATCGTCGATGACGGCAGCGGCGAGGCGTACCGCCCGATTTTTGACGCGGCCCGGGCGGCGGGATGCATTGTGCTGCGGCATGAGGTCAATCGCGGAAAAGGCCGGGCCCTGAAAACAGGCTTCCGCTATTTGCTCGATGCCGGGGAGCGCGGCCCCGTGGTCTGCGCCGACAGCGACGGCCAGCATCTGCCCGCCGATATCGGCCGGGTCGCCGCCGCGGTGCGGGAGCAGGGCTGCAGCCTTGTGCTCGGAAGCCGCCGCTTTACCGGCAAGGTGCCACTGCGCAGCCGGTTCGGCAACGCGGTGACGCGATTTGTCTTCGCTTTTACGACCGGGACGAAAATTTACGACACCCAAACCGGGCTTCGCGGCTATTCCTCCGGCATGCTGGAATGGTTGTGCTCGGTTCCGGGGGAACGTTTTGAATATGAAATGAACCTTTTGCTCGGAGCCAAACGAAAAGGCTGCACTCTGGCGGAAGTGTTTATCGACACGGTTTATCTGGACGACAACAAGTCCTCCCATTTCCGTCCCTTGGCCGATTCCGCGCGGATTTACCTGCCGATTCTGCTGTTCAGCGCCTCGTCCATCCTGTCGGCGGGCATCGACTTCGCGCTGCTGTTCCTGCTTCAAGCGTTCAGCAAAAACCTCGCGCTTTCAGTCGCGGGGGCGAGAATTTGCAGCTGCACCGCCAACTTTGCGATGAACCGCAGGTTCGTGTTTGCCCGCGGCCACGGCCGAGCGGCCAAGCTGAACGCCTCTTTACCGCGGTATTTTTCGCTGGTTCTGATCGTATTGCTGCTGAATATGGGCCTGATGCACGTATATCACGACCTGGCCCGCATCCCTTTGATCGGGGCGAAGCTGCTGACCGAAGGTTCGCTGTTTCTGTTCAGTTACTGGGCGCAGCGCAAGTATGTGTATTAACAATGGTAAAATGCATATTCTCTTTCGTTTTAGCGGCCGCCACGGGTTAATGGCGGCAATGGAGCTAGAATAACGAAGGTTATTTTCGCTCAAAACACCGCTTTCAAATTGAAACGGCGCTCCCAATATTTAAAGTTTAGAACGAGGCCTGTTCGTACTAGCGCTGCATTTAAATCTGGCAAGATACCTTTTCTGGGCACCCCAATATTCTAACGGTTGCCACAAGCGCCATTTGTTCCCATACAGTTGATTTCAAATTGTAACGGTTGCCATGGAGCTTATTGCACTGAAAACCGGCTAATTTTGCTTAGATTCAGGCAAATAACCGCTGCTGCAACCGTTAGACCTCCGGCGGGCGGACAGTATCGATTCGAAAGCCAACGCTTTTTAAAAATTCTTGAGCAAAAGTTAATGCAACGCCATGCTTATTCCGTTAAATAGCGGCCGCTGTATCCATGGAATTTCCGGCTTGCAATGCCTGCCTACAAACATGAGTTTTTGCCGGATATCTTAAACGATGCGAAAATTAAGCGCGATACTTGTGGGAAGCCGAGTAAGTCAACGCAGGTTTGTGTCATTATATATAACGTAAATATGATATATATTTTGTAAATACATTAAATACCTCCGAAAATTTTACTTATATTTATGTATAAAAGTATTTTTCTGTAAAAATTATGAATGTTTTTTGTGATTTATATTGACATAATATTTTTCTGCCTCATATAATTTAACTACGTTCACAACGTCGTGACGCTTATATTCCGGTCCTTGCACAACGCTGTGCCGGCCGGTGGCAACGGAGCCGCACGGGCAATCGCTAACGATTGCTCCTGCGGCTCTTTCTGTTTTTTTGCAGGATGCAATTTCAAAAAAAGAAATGCCCTTGAAGGGCACGAACACGGAGAGGAGTTTGGTGGGATGGAACGAAGCGGATTTTGGAAAAGCGGGCATAAGCCCTCGCTGCTGAGCGCATTTCTTTACTTTGACGTCAGCTTTATGATTTGGGTGCTGATCGGACCTCTGGCGGTCATTATGATGCAGGATTACCCGATGAGCGCCTCGCAAAAGGCCAACTTGGTCGCCCTGCCGGTGCTCGGCGGCTCCGCGCTGCGGTTGGTGCTCGGCGTGCTGGCCGATCGCATCGGTCCGAAACGGACCGGCCAGATCGGCATGATCGTCACCATGATCCCGCTCATTTATGGCTGGCAGTTCGTCAGCTCGCTCGGCGAGCTTTACGTCGTCGCCCTGCTGCTCGGCGTGGCCGGCGCCTCCTTCTCCGCCGCGCTGCCGCTCGCCAGCCGCTGGTACCCGCCGCAGTATCAGGGCCTGGCGATGGGGATCGCCGGAGCGGGCAACAGCGGCACGGTGTTCTCCACGCTGTTCGCCAACCGGATCGCCCAGCATTACGGCAGTTGGGAGGTCGTGTTCGGATTGGCGCTGATTCCGATCGCCGTCGTGTTTATCGTTTTCTCGCTGCTGGCCAAAGACAGCCCAAGCCAACCCGAGCCCAAGCGGCTGAAGGATTACGCGGCTGTGCTCGGCCAACGGGACACCTGGCTGTTCTGCATGCTGTATATGGTCACCTTCGGCGGCTTTGTGGGCATGTCCAACTATTTGACGATTTTTTTCAACACCGAATATGGGCTGAGCGCCGTCAGAGCCGCCGACTTTACGACGCTCTGCGTGATCGCCGGCAGCTTTTTCCGGCCCGTCGGCGGCTGGCTGGCCGACCGGGTGGGCGGCATTCGCATGCTGCTCACGCTGTATGGCGGCGTCGCCGCCATGATGGCGCTGATCTCCTCGCTGCCGCCGCTGCCGGTGGTCACGGTGCTGCTGTTTATTTGCATGATGTGCCTGGGCATGGGCAACGGCTCGGTATTCCAGCTCGTCCCCCAGCGCTTTCAACAGGAAATCGGCGTCATTACCGGGATCGTCGGCGCGGCCGGAGGGCTCGGCGGGTATTTTTTACCGAATATCCTCGGGATTTTAAAGGAATACACGGGCTCGTATACCCCCGGCTTCCTGATTTTAAGCAGCATCGCCATCGTCTGCATCGTCACAGTGCTGCTGATCCAAGGCCAGTGGAAACGAACCTTCCTCGAAAGGAGCGGGGCATATGACGCTTATACCTACGGCCGCCAATCCTGACGGGCGCCTCCGCACGCACTGCTGCTTCTGCAGCATGCAATGCGGCATCGACCTGCATCCGGCGGGCAAGGCGGCCGATGCGCTCGGGTACGAGGCGAAGCCAAGTCCCGATTTCCCCGTGGCTACCGGGAAGTTGTGCCAAAAGGGCCTGCACTCCATTACTCACGCAGCGCATCCCGGGCGGATTCTAGTTCCGCACCGTAGACAGGAGGAAAGCGGGGATGGCGGCAGGTTCTTGCCAGGGGGCGCATTTGGCGCGGCTGGAAGGTCTGCTGGTGCTGCGCGGCGGCGAACTACGCCTGGCGCGGCGGGACCGTCCCCGGCGTGGCGGCCCGCATCCTGGACGGAAGCGCTCGACGACATCGCCTCCCGGATTCTCCGCCTGCAGGAGCAGCACGGCCCGGACAGCGTTGCCGTCTTCGGCGGCGGATCGCTGACGAATGAGGTTTGCTATCTGCTCGGCAAATTCGCCCGTGTGGCGCTCCGCACGCGGTACGTGGACTACAACGGCCGCTACTGCATGTCCTCGGCCGCCGCCGCGCAGCAAAGAGCTTTCGGCATCGACCGGGGGCTGAATTTTCCGCTGGACGATATCCCCAAGGCCAAATATATCATCCTGGCCGGGACCAACATCGCGGAGTGCCAGCCGACCATGATGCCGTATTTGCTTGCGGCGAAGAAGCAGGGCGCCGTGCTCGTGACGATCGATCCGCGCCAAACGCTGACCTCCAAAATCGCCGACATCCACATCACGCTGCAGCCGGGCCATGACTCGCTGCTCGTCGGCGGCATGCTGCACGTTCTGCTTGAGGAGAACCTATACGACGCGGAATTTGTGTCGGCCCGCACGGAAGGGCTGGAGGAGGTGCGCGAAGCCGTGCGGCCTTTTCCGCCGGAGCGGGTGGCCGCGTTGACCGGGGTGGCCGAAGAGACGATCCGTGCCGTGGCCCGGGGATTTGCCGCCGCGGAAACCGGGATCGTCCTGACGGCGCGGGGGCTGGAGCAGCAGGTCAACGGGGTCGAGCATACGCTGCAGTACATTAACCTGTGCCTGCTCGCAGGGCACATCGGCAAGCCGGGCAGCGGGTTCGGTTCCGTGACCGGGCAGGCCAACGGGCAGGGCGGCCGCGAGCACGGCCTGAAGGCCGACCAGCTTCCGGGCTACCGGTCAATCGAAGATCCGGGGGCCCGGGAGCATGTGGCCCGCGTCTGGGGGATCGATCCGGCCGAACTGCCCGGCAAAGGGGTCTCCGCCTATGAGCTGTTCGGCAAAATTTTGGACGGCGGCATCAAGGCGATGATCATCCTCGGCTCCAATCCGGTCGTCTCCAGCCCCAATAACGCCCGGGTCGCCGAGGCGCTGGGCAAGCTCGAACTGCTCGTCGTCGTCGACCTGTTCGAAACGGAGACCGCGGCTTACGCGGATTGGCTGCTGCCGGGCACGTCCTTCCTGGAAGCGGAAGGCACGCTGACCAATCTGGAGGGCCGGGTGTTTCACCGGCCCCAGGCTTTTGCTCCGGCAGGGGACAGTCTGCCGGATTACCGGTTCCTCTGCGCCCTGGCCGAGCGGCTGGGCCGGGGGCGGTATTTCCGGTACACGTCGGTTTCGGACGTGTTCGATGAGCTCTGCCGCGCTTCCGCCGGGGGCATAGCCGATTACAGCGGCATGAGCTATTCGCGGCTGAAGGAAGCGCAGGGGCTGTTCTGGCCGTGCCCGGCAGCCGGGGAAGAGGAGGCGGCGAAGCCAGCGGGCCAGCCCGAGGAGCGCAGAGCCGGCGGCGCGTCAGAGACGGCGGGCGGTGGGGCTGCTGCCGAAGGCGGGGGCGGCCACTGCGCCGGGCCCGCTGCCGAGGGCGAGGGCAGCCACTGCGCCGGGCCCGCTGCCGAGGGCGGGGGCAGCCACTGCGCCGGGCCCGCTGCCGAGGGCGGGGGCAGCCACTGCGCCGGGCCCGCTGCCGAGGGCGAGGGCAGCCACTGCGCCGGATCCGCCTTCGGCGACAAAGCCCGGCTCAGAGCCGGAGCCGCTGCCGAGGCCGCGAACGGGAACGGGCTCGAAGCCGCCATCGGCGCCGAGCCCGGAGCGGTGC
Organism: Paenibacillus sp. FSL P4-0127; assembly: GCF_038007325.1. Lineage (NCBI taxonomy): Bacteria > Bacillati > Bacillota > Bacilli > Caryophanales > Paenibacillaceae > Paenibacillus > Paenibacillus sp. FSL P4-0127. The sequence continues at coordinate 173,630 of NZ_JBBOWY010000001.1, forward strand.
CCGCAGCCGCTGCGCTTCGCGGCGGGGGCCACCCCGGGACGCCGCGGCTGTTCGCGGGCGGCGTCTTCCCCCGCGCAGGGGGCCGCGCCCGCCTGCACGGGATCACGCCCCGGCCGCCGGCGGAGAGCGCAGATCCGGACTACCCGTATCTGCTGACGACCGGCCGGCTGGCGGGCCACTACCTGAGCGGCGCGCAAACCCGCCGCACGGAGGCGCTGGCGAAGAAGGCGCCGGAGCCGGTGGCGGAGCTGCACCCCGCCCTGGCCGAGCAGCTTCGCCTGCGCCAAGGCGAACGCGTCCGGCTGACGACCCGCCGAGGCTCATTGGAGTTGACCGCCAGGCTGGCCCCCGGCATCCACCCCAAAACCGTGTTTGTCCCGTTTCATTGGGGCGGGGAGCTGGCGGTCAACCGGCTGACCAACGATGCCCTGCACCCCATCAGCCGGATGCCGGAATTCAAAATTTGCGCCGTGCGCATGGAACGGGTTGAACCTGTGAATGACCCGGAGGTTCCCGAAACGGAACAATTGGAAAAAATCCAATAGATTGACGGAAACCAAACGCCATTTTTGAACTCTCATTGGAAAATATCCAACAGAATCCGCTCCAATCGCCACTAGCGTTGCATTTAAATCTGGCAAGATACATTTTCTGAGCACACCAATGCTCTAACGGTTGCCACAAGCGCTATTTGTTCCAATACCGTTGATTTCAAATTGTAACGGTTGCCATGGTGCTTATTTCACTGAAAACCGGTAATTTTTGCTTGGATTCAGGCAAATAGCCGCTGCTACAACCGTTAGATTTCGGATAGCTTTCACGGGAAAGCTTGAGCAAAAGTTAATGCAACGCCAGTGTCCAATCGCCCGTTTTACGCCTGCCAAGTCAAATCTATTGGAAATATCCAGTCAGCCTGCAGTAGTATTTCCCGCATAATTTCCAGATCAAGTCGGATATTTCCAATCAAAACCCCGTTAGAATTGCCAAACGCAAAAAGGGCTGCGCCAGGAACCTCCTGTCCAGCCCCTATATTTAACTCTGTCTTCTTAAACCAGTCTCTTAACCTAGTCCTCTTAACTTGGACCTCTTAACCTAGTCCTTTAACTCAGTCCTCAATTTGAATGCGTTTCGATTTCGTTTGCCCGCGTTTCGGCACTTCCAGTTTCAACACGCCGTCTTTCAGAGACGCGCGAATGCCTTCTTCGTCGATGTCCTGAACGTAGAATCTGCGCACGTATTCACCGTAGCGGCGTTCCTTCCGGACGATTTGCTGCTTGGAATCTTCCACGTTGTTGTCTTCCTTGCGCACCGCTTTGATCGTCAAGTAAGGGCTCACGTAGTCGATTTCGATTTCATTTTTTTGAAATCCCGGAAGCTCGGCTTCCACCAGATAAGCGTTCTCCGTCTCGCGAATATCCGTTCTGAAGGACATTGCCTGGCTTTTCAGCGGCATGAAGAAATCGTCGTTAAACGCATCGTTAAAAGACTTCATCCATTGACTCAACGCATCTTCTCTGTGTCTTCCAAAAGGAATCAAATCAAACATCATTTATTCCCCTTTCTTTGACCTTATTTGACCTTACACCCTCATTATATGCTTGCGGTCAGAGAATGACAAAAGCGATCTCCGGCCAAAAAACCCGATTGCGGAGCATTTTAGGCCAATTTTTAAGGGAGCTGCAGACCAGCCTGTCCATTTGACCTTCTTCGACCTTTATACATCCCCTTGTTCATTCCCCGAATTGTATGTATTTATATCATGACCCGGATTGACGGCAAAAATTCCGCACGCTATAATCTGATTAATCAATCAAATAAAAATTTGATCATTCAATCAGTTTGCTGAAGGAGGAGTCATCATGCATCAAGACAGAAAGGAGAAATTGGCCCCTGATTCGCCCGATTGGCTCGGCAAAACGCTGGCTTTTCTAAGCGCTCTTCTAGGCGCAGGGGCATTTTGGTATACTTGGTATAGTTACCAGGACTGGATGGCCGGCACCGGAGTTCCTTGGTATGGCTGGATTCGTATTGCCTTTATGCTGCTTATCGGCGTTTTCTGCTTATCGGCGGCCCTTTTGTTTATCATGGGAAAGCGTGCCGGATGGTCCGTATTTCAAACCGGTTTAATGCTGGTTCCCGTCATGCTGGCGTCAAATTTGATCATTGTGATCATTAGAGCGGTTATTGGCGCCTTCCAAGGAAAAACGCTGCCCTTTTTTGAAAAGATCATCAGCGACCCGAAGTCGATCGCCGTTCCCGGGATCATCTTGGCCTTGGCATTGCTCGGGGCATTAAGCAAAAAAGCCCCTAAAAACGAAGAATAGTTGGAGTAATCATATGAACGATAATCACAAACCGGAAACAAAACAATCTTTCATTGCGGAAGCAAGACGCGAGCAGATCATTGAGGCTGCAATCCGGACGTTGGACGAAATCGGCTATGTTCACGCGAGCCTGGCCCAAATCGCCAAACGCGCGGGGATCAGCACAGCGCTCATTTCCTACCATTTTGCGGATAAGAACGATTTGATGAATCATCTGTTGACGAAGCTGGTAGAATTATCGACCGCCTATGTCCTGGACAGGGTGCGCCCGGCAAACACGCCGGAAGAAAAGCTGGAAGCTTTTATCAACGCCAGCTTGGCCTATCAGGGAACCCATCCCGCCCATAATACCGCTCTGATCGAGATCGTCTTTAATGCTCGGACCCCTGACAATATTCCTTACTATAAGTTAAACGACGAGGATGAAGAGGAAGAGCCGCTTGCCCGCGAACTGAAGACGATCCTGGAGGAGGGCCAGTTCCAAGGCGTATTCGGAGATTTCCATACGGGCGTCATGTGCAAGATGATTCAAGGGGCGATCAGCGAATACATGCTTACTTCAGCCCATAACAAAGAAACGGACTTGGAGACCTACAGCAACGAGCTGGTGAAAATCGTAAAGCGAGCCGTGGAGAAATAAACGACAAAAGCGACCCCGAAGGGTCGCTTTGATCTTGTTATTCTTCGCTTGTCTCATTCACTTCATTGTAAATAATCACGGACTGTGTTTCCTGCTCCCATTTCACCGTGGCTTCAAACGCCTCGCCAATGAAACGAACCGGCACGACGGTGCTCCCGCCGATTACGGTAGCCGGCGCGTCAAGCGTTTGCTTCACGCCGTTCTTGTACGCGGTTTTGCTGTTGATGATCAGTTTCAAGGTAACTCCGTCCTTGGTTACGGTAATCGACTTATCCGACGGATCATAGGTTACTTCCGCCTGCAAAGCTTCGGAAATGGCGCGGAACGGTACCAACGTGCTGCCATCTTTTACAATCGGCGCTACCTCCGTCGCGGGCTCTTCCCCGTTCACATACAGCTTAACGCCCTTTTTGCCCAACTTGTCATACAACTTGCCGAGCTTTTTGTAAGATTCAAGGTTGGTTATGTCGGCCAATACCGCTTCTTTCTGGACGTAAACCGCATCGGTCACGCTGCCGTCCTGCTCCAGCATATCCGCCGCTTTGGTCAAAGCCTGCGCCGCCTCCTTGATCCCTTCCAGTTCTGTCTTCATTTCATCCGTCAGCTGAGCGTCGTATTTGGTGAGCAAAAGATCGGCCAGCACCGCACCCGCCGGCTTGTCCTTCACGTTTTCGACCGCTTTAAGCAACCCTTTGTAACCATTGTGGCCTGGACCATACGTTTCCGAAGTGACTGTTTCCGGTTTATTTTCCTTTTCCTTAACCCCTTGCTGTCCTTTAGTCTCCTTGTTTGCCTTGGAGGCGCTATTACTATTGCTATTGCTATTTCCCTTGTCTCCGTCTTTGCCGTCATTGCCATGCGGCTTGTCCGAATTCACCGTTTCCTTGGCTTGATCCTTGGCTTGATTGGATTCCTTGGCTTGATTTGCCCCCTTGTCATCGCTTGCATTGTCGGCTTTTTGGTTTCCTTGTCCCCCGCCTGATTTGACCTGAGAACCCGCCTCCGCTTTCTTGTCCGTCCCGCTCGCGCGGCCTGCTTGCCCCGGCTTGGCCAAAGCGTTTCCCGCCGACAAGCTTACCGCCAAAATACAGGAGAGTGTGATGATCCAGCTTTTTTTCATGTGTTTGTTGCCCTCCCTATCATGTTTGTTGTTCCTATATCTTATTTCGGAAGAGTATTACATTTTTGCGAGGGGTTGTGACGAAAAAAAGAGAATGTTGTCGAAAAATAGGACTCGGGATCTTGAAAATTACGGAATAAAATAAGAAAAAGGGGCCTTGCCGGCCCCAAAACTTTCATTCGATTCTTATTGACCATTTTCCGAAGCCAGTTTCGCTTCGATCGCCGCCGCCAAATCTTCATAAGAAGAACTGTCCAGCAGTTCACCGTCCACCATAAACTGCGGCGTTCCGTTGACGCCATAGAAGCCCGCGGTCTTAAAATCTTCCTTGACCGGCAGCATGTAGGTCCACTCTTTCAAGTCTTTGGCAAAACGTTCGTAATCGATGCCGTCAATATGGTTTTTGACGAAATCGAGCAAAAATTCGGGGGTAGCCCAAATTTCCGATTCTTTTCCTTGGTTCGCGTAAAGCTCGCGCTTAAACTCCCAAAACTTTTCGTTGCTTTGCGCAAAGATCGCTTCTCCCGCGCTGGCAGCCATGATCGAATCCCGATCTATGAAAGGAAAGTTTGTAAAGAACAGCTCGACTTTGCCCGTATCGATAAATTCTTTTTGGAAACGTTCCATATTCTCTTCTTCCCATGTTTTGCAGGCAGGACATTTGAAATCGGCAAATTCCATGACCTTCACCTTGGCGTCCGGACTGCCCAAATGCGGCTGCTTCTCGTATTTCAGCCCTTCTGCGACAAATTTACCCTTGATTTCTGTGTAATTGGGCAACCCGTTAAGATCCGCGGAAGCTGTCGAATCTCTGAGAAAAATCACGGCAAGGGCAATGATCGCCAGGCTCAAGAGAACGATTAAAAGCAAATAGGTGCGGTTTGAAACTTTCGGCTGCTTACCCGCCTTTTGTTGAGTCATTATTAATTCCCCCAATACTCAAGTTTTTCCTAAATTTTATCGAATAAGCCCGGCCATAAATGTAATTTAAGTCACATTATACCTCTTTTTTGGAAAATTGTGAGATAGTGTAATTTGATCAAATTGACCGAAATATAAAGGGAAAGTGTAGTAATAGCTGTATTCTTGTTATTTATACAACACGAAGGAGGAATTTTTATATGCAATATGGACCTGATCCTAATGCAATCTACCCAAATGAGGCAATTAAAAGCATGTGCTATATTAAAAACGTTGTAACACGCCCAACTATTATTGTCGGTGATTACACCTATTATGACGACATAACCGGTGCCGAAAAGTTTGAAGATCATGTCACACAGCACTATGAATTTATTGGAGATAAACTGATTATCGGAAGATTTTGAGCCATAGCAAAAGGAATTGAATCTGTAATGAATGGCGCAAATCACAGAATGCGCAGTGTCACTACCTATCCATTTAACATCATGGGCCATGGCTGGGAGAAATCGACTCCAACACTGGCAGACTTACCTCTTAAAGGTGACACCGTAATCGGAAACGATGTGTGGATCGGTCAAAATGTCACCGTAATGCCCGGTGTGCATATTGGCGATGGAGCAATCATTGCAGCCAATTCTGTCGTTGTGAAAGATATCCCTCCTTACCATTAAGTGGTGGGATTGGTCTGCGCGTAAAATTTTTGATCATCTTGAAGTTCTATGCAGTGGGGATTTGAAAAAAATTAAGGAAATACAATAGCTTATCAAGAAGGCCTATTCTTGTTTCAACCTAATAACAGTGCTTGACCGTAAAGCCGGCAACCGATCGTGGCAAGAAATATCGGCAGATCAATATCCGCTGTCCGGTCGCTTTGCACGATTATCCCGTTTGATCCGAAAGCAGAGAGGAAGATAAATTCAGGAGAAGAAAATAGGTTTGGGAAAAGCAGACATGCTCGGGATCGTTATTCAGGTTTACTGAGAAGGGGGTTTAGGAGAAGTGAAGCAGACCTGACGGTAGGAATGGGGCAAGACACCGGGAAAAATGAAAGGACCGTGATTTGCCCCCGCCCTCTACCCCCCTGAACAAAAGGAATAATCGTGCAAAGCAGCATGCAGGAATACCAAGACACGAACGCTATAGACAGCCACCTCAGAGCCAAAGAAAGAACGGCATTTAATTTAAATCAATCGTTAAAATAATTATCTAATTCCTCAATATTATGAATATAAAAGATGATTTTCACATGATATTCATCAATCATCATATAAACTTCTAGCCGGGTTCTACCTTCAAGATTCGCAATATTAATTTGGCCGGAACCGCTCCCCTTTTCTTTCAATAGACTAACGATTGTTTCCGGCAGTCCCTTATTTTCTTTTTGTGTATCGATGGACTGATAAACAACAATATCCCCTTCATGATACACAAACAAATTATCGTTTAATGTATATGCACGCTCATTAATCGTTTTCTTAACGGGGTTATCTAGAATACCATACTCAGCTAGCATACCTGAATCATCGAGACTTTTTCCTTCCTTGTCTTTAGAGAAAGAATAATAGTGGTCACGAGCCGTATGAAGACCCGATAATTCATAAACCATTTTCAGCGGACCTACCGTAGGATCGTAAGGAGGAAAAAGGTATGAATTACTTCCAAAAAGGTATTTAATCTGCTGTCGCCAGGTCTCGTATTCTTTACCAATTTTTAGGTGGATAATGGCGTATGACGAGAGAGATCATGATGAAGCGAATTCGCTCGTTACAAGTAATTTCAAAACCGATATTTACCAAGAGTTTCCGGCAGGAATATACAATATGGAAAGTATCGTAGACATGAGACCGGTTTCTCAAACAGAACAAGTTTAACGGTTCGGATTGTACAACGCGTAACAGCCGAAGATGATTATGCTGTAAAAGTTGAAAAGTGGAAATTTGCTTTTGATCAAAGCAAAATTAAATCAGTGACTATCGTGCCCAAATCAACGCAATATTTTGATCGTTATACCGTATTTCCCGGAGCTGCTTTTGGAAGATAACAAAGACAATAACATAATTCGAAAATGGGAGAGTTTGATTCATGGCAAAATTATTGAAAATATGGCTTTTTACGATTAGTTTAAGTTTATTATCAGGTTGTTATGTTAGTCATCAAGGTAATATTAATGGAACGGAGCAGGCGAAAAATTATTCAAACGAGAGTAAAGGTACGGAGGAAAACTCCGAATCTGAATATATAGTTATTACTAAAGATCAGGATCTAGAACCCCCGACGCTTTCCGACTTTAAGGAAGGTGTAAATGTTGATTTATCACAGTATGAGAAGGGCTTTTTCACCGATGCGATCATTGGCATGATCGGCAAAAATTTGGAAGCCATCGTAATTCATGATGAAACACAGTTTTTGGAGAACACAAATGAGGAGTATTAAAGAGCAAAACCTGGCATGGTTTAATAATATTGATAACTATCAACCTGGAGTGGAGTACAACTTTCACGAAGTTACATTAATTGAAAAAATCAAAGATATCGGACGGATTAATGTGGCTATTGCATTTTTAAGAAAGAAGCATGATGATACCATTGAAAGAGGCACTGCTCATTATTCATTCTTGCAAAATAAAAATAGGGATTGGGAAATAACGCTGATTGACGCCAATTAAAAACCGCGAGCCCGGGGGTTCTTGCCCTCGGCGCTCGCGTTCATATCCTGAACGGTTGCGGTTAAGCCGTGCGTTTCATATTGTGCGGTTGTTCCGGATTCGGAAGCTCCGTTCCGGCTGCTCCGGGTTTGCGGAACAGTCTGCGCAGGTAAGGGAGCACGTAGTAGTCGAGACCGATTTTGCCGGCGTTGGCGGCGGCTACGACCACCAGCACTTCAAGCAGCAGCATTTGCGCGTTCGTGCTTACCGTTCCGCTGAAGAGGAACGCCGCGTTCATCACCAGGCCCATCAGGGCGGCGAAGGTGGTGAAGGTGCCGAGGATCAGCCCCAGGCCGACCAGGAACTCGCCGTAAGGAACAAGTACGTTGAAGAGGCCTACGTTAGGCAGGGCGAAATGTTCCAGGAAAGTGGCCCACCAGCCTTGGACGGCGGGATGATCGCCCGTGCTGTTCGCGATCGCGCCGGTGAGGAAGCCCGCGGCGTCGAAGCCGCCGGTAATTTTATGATACCCGGCTTCAATCCATTGGTACCCGAGGTAAACCCGGATGACGGTCAGCAGCCACATGGCGATTTTATTGGTTCTCAGGAAGTTGTTAAACATATTTACCACTCCTTAAGTTGGTTTGTTCGGTTGGTTTTGTTTTTTTAAGGATGATCATCTTTGATGTCTTTATCATAAGTGATTTTTTTCACAATATATGTGATTTAAATCACATATATCACAATTTTAATAAATAATTTTTAAAATATTTAGTTCTAGCAGCTTTCGCGGCGACTCCATAGACCCGATCCGGCAGTTGCTGCAAAGCCATCGCGTCAGCGGGAAGCGCCCGCTTCCCGCTCCTGCGCTCCTCATAGTCTACGCATTGAATGGAATAGTTGCAAAATATACAATTGCTTCTCCGGCGATGCTCCTATAGCGCTCGATAAGTGCAAAATCTGCAATTAAACTGCTATCTTTCGAAGGAATGGCGAAATATACGGGAATTAACTGCATGAAATGCAGCTAACGAAGGATTGGGGCGATTGATATCCAGTTAGTTGTATGATTTACAATTAACAGTCAGTCCCCGGCCGATCAAGGCTATATCCCCAAAAAGGCTATACCCACCAAAAAAAGGAGGCTCCCGCCCCCTCTGTTTCCGCGCAAAGTGGAGACCCCTCCCTATGTAACTTGACTTCCCCACTTGACCACCATCGCCTCTCGGGCTTTAAGCACCGACTCTTCCTCATCCACATCCAGCTCCAAAAGCGTCAGACGTCCTGACGCCGTGACCTGCAGCTCTTTTAGCGGATCCAAGTCCGTATCCAGCGACCGGAGGCCCGCGGCCACCTCATGACCTCGTCCCACCGCTTCCTTGAGGATTTCTTGGCCTAGCCCCCGGCCCGCTCCCGTAACGATTATTTTCATGATATCAACAGCGCCTCCTATTCGAATCATATTAAATTTAAAATTTGAATCCGCTTTCAGTTCGCTTGGTTGTCGATTTTTCCGGCGATTAACTCACCCTCATCTTAGCACACGGTGCGCCGTTTCGTAACCAAAAAGTGGCAAGCCGGTCATGATTCTTTGGCCCTGTGCTTTTCCGCACTGCACAAATGCCCATATACGCGAATATACTGCATCATGAAAAAAAGGAGGAATTGAGCTTATGCAACCCAATCCTAATGTTTATTCGTCTTACGGGGCCAACCCGACCGCGCCCATCAGCCAGGTCAGCCCCGCGTATTATGAGCCGGCAGAGCACGGCCACAAAAGACATATGAAGGAAATGTGCAGGAAATATCATCATCATTTCATGCACCTCGAAGGCACCGACGGCAGAGTCTACGAAGGAATCATTGACGGCATCGACGACGATCACGTGTATTTGCTCGTTCCGATCGGCGAAACGGACGGCGACGATCGCGCTTTTGGAGGTTATCCGTTCGGCACTTTTGGGTACGGAGGTTTCCCTTATGGCGGCTTCGGAGGTTACCCCTTCTATGGCTATCCCTTTTACGGATACCCCCGGAGATTCCGCCGCTTTATACGCCGGCCTTTCCCGTTTTTCGGACTGAGAAGATTTTTCTTCCCGTTCTTTTATTGATTGCGAAATCGAAGTCACGGCCACTGGATGGTGCGATCCAGTGGTTTTCGCATTTTTGCGGGAATAAACCGGGGGGAGGCGCGTTGGCGCCTCCTTCTTAATTAAACGGCATTCTTGCGGTACACGCAGCTGCCGATTCTCGCGAATACGCCGCTCAGGCTGCGGATATGCTCGAAGTTCGGATAGACCACATCGTCAAGCATATACGCCGAGACTGTGCTGCCCGGCCTTCTTCTGCGGTTCAGCGCTTCGATGATTCCGGCCGAAGAACGAATGCCTACGCCATGGCCGTAGAATTGGTCCGGTCCCAGCATGATGCCGTTTTCGCCCTGCCACTCCGGGGTAGCCGGATTGTGATCGGGATTTTTGAAATAGAAAATGTCCCCCGGGTAAGCTCCAAGCATCCGGCTTCCCTTGATAAACCCGAGATCGCTGTCATATTGCCAATCATACAAGTACAGGTTGTTAAAGTAAGTGTTGAACGCAGAACGCGGGATTTGTTCCGACACCGCTCTGTACACAACGAGAACCATCGCCATGGAACATTCAAAAGCGTAGAGCGAACCGTTGACAAAAATATCACGGATGGCATCGGCGGAAGCCACCCCGCTTCGCAGCCGGAACCCCCCTTCCGCGGTGCGAAGCCAATACGCTTCGTTGCAGCGGGAATTGGTGTACGTGGCAAACTTCACCCCGCTGGCATACAGCGCCCGCGCCGACTCCACGATGCGGCTGCGAAGGTCAAGCTCGAACAAGAGCGCCTCCAGCGATACGTACGCGTAAGTGACCGGGCTGGCTTCCTTGGCTTGCACGATGGATCGCCCCAGCTCGGGGAGCGCCACCTGGCCTAACCGGATTCTGTCTCCGGGCGGTAAAACAATCATTTTTTCCCCTCCGTGTTCATTATTTTGGGGTTGGTTAGGTTATTGTACGTGCAAAGAAGCGTTTTGGTGATGATTCGATTGAATATCGGCCCCCAGGCAATGCTATAATATAGAGCGATTTGAGCAATTTTACAGTCTAAAGCCATTTTATTCGAAGGATGTTGAAGGACGGCATGAACGATCGGCAAAAAGGAATTCTTCACATGCTTTTAAAAGAAAACCGCTCCCATGTTCGGGTTCAGGATATAGCGGCAGAGCTGAACTGTTCGGAGAAAACGATCCGCAACGATTTCGATGAGATCGAACGGTATTTGGCGGAGCACACCACGGCCGAGCTGCTGCGTAAACCCGGGATTGGCGTATCGCTCGCGATCGGGGAACGGGAAAAAGAGGAGCTCTTGGCCACGCTCGTCTGGTCGGCTTCGGATCAGGAATATAAAACGGACGCCAAGCGGTTCGCGGCGATCGCCTACCGGCTGCTGATGGAAAGCCGGCCCACAACGATACGGGAGCTCGCGGCCCAGCATTTCGTAAACAAGGCCGCCATCAAAAAAGATCTGGAGCGGCTTCAGCCATGGTTCAAAAAATACAACCTCGCCATCGTCTCCAAACAAAGGGTCGGCGTCACCGCCGAAGGCGAGGAGCGGAATATACGGGCCGCTTTGTCCAAACTGTCCCAACTGACGGGCCAAGCCGGAAACCATTTCATCAAGAACAGGTTTGCGCCCCACGAAATCGAGCTCGTTACCCGCGAGTTGAAGCGGCTGGAAACGGAGGCCGGGCTTTCTTTCACGGACGAAGCTATGGACAATCTGCTCGTGCATACGCTGCTGATGGTGCGGAGAACGAAGCTGAAGCAGCCGATCTCTTTTTCGGAGCAGGAAAGGTCGCTCATTCGGGAAAAGCGGGAATTCCCCTGGACGGAAGCATTCGCCCGGAGGCTGGAGCGGGTTTTCGCCGTCCGCTTCCCTGAAGATGAGGTGGCCTATTTAACCGCCCATATCCTCGGCGGAAAAATCCGCTCCCAGACGCGGATCGAAGCGGGCATCCCCGAAAGCGGCCCAACCGGTGCTTCCGATCAGCGGGACCATGTCTCCGGCTTGGCGGAATCGCTCGTGCGGAGAATGTCCGCGCTGACCCTGGTCGATTTTGCCCGGGACCCGATTCTGATGGAAGGGCTGCGCATTCACCTGCATTCGGCGGTAAACCGCCTAAGCTATGGACTGATCGTAACCAACCCGATGCTTCCGGATATCAAGAAGATGTATCCGTATATGTTTGACATGGTCATCGACGCCACCCGCCGCATGGGTGACGATCTCCCGTTTGCGATTCCCGAAGAGGAAGCGGCGTATCTGACCTTGCATTTTCAGGCCGCGGTGGAACGATTAAGCCAACCCGCGGCGAAGCCGAAGCAGATTATCACGGTTTGCCATATGGGGATCGGCGTGTCGCATATTTTGCGTACCAAGCTGGAGCGGAAATTCCCGGAGCTGAAGGTGCTGGATTCCGTCCGCAAGGTCGATTTGCCCGCTTATCTCGCCCGGGAGACCGTCGATTTTATCGTGTCCACGACGCCGCTGGAGAACGTCAAACCACCGCATATCGTTGTATCGCCGCTGCTCGATTCGAGGGATATCCGGAAGCTCGAAGGGTTCATCGGCCGGATGAACGAGGAAAGCGATCCTTCCGATTCGGGCTCCATCCTGCGGCAGTTTACCCGGCCTTCCCTTGTTTTCCCGCTGGCCTGCTTTGGCCACCGCTTTGAAATCATCGAATATCTCGCGAACCGGCTGCATGAGCAAGGTTTTGTGGAGCAGGATTATGCCCACCAGGCTTTGCTCCGGGAACGCGTCTCGGCGACAACGATCGGCGGCGGCATTGCCATTCCCCATGGCGATCCCAAGCTGATCCGAAGTTCGCAAATCGCCGTAGCCACCTTAAAAGAACCGCTGGATTGGGACCAGGAGAAAGTGTCCGTCGTATTTATGCTCGCCCTGGACCATCGGGATCAGGACAGCATGAAGAAGCTGTTCCAGCGCCTGTCGCTGCTCAGCGAACAGCCGTCCGCGGTCGAGCGTATAATCCGGGCGGACACCCCCGAGGAACTGCTGGGATGCCTGTAGGTAGGGCAGCCCATATAAGTTGAACTAATGAAATGTAAGAGTTAGGCAAGAGGGTTCAACATTCTAAAAGAAATGTCCATTTTAGAAATTGAACCTAGGCGAAATGATTCTGAAGAAACTAACAGCTTTCTGTAAGAAAGCTGCTTCGGAAGCATAGGCTTGGTCGCCCTCGGGAGCGGATTTCTACAGCATCTGAATTAAGTTAATTAAGAAATCTGCGAACAACAGCGATCGTAAGAACGTTTCTCACGGCTGCCCCATTACGTACAATCAATAGTTCAGCTTATATAGAAAAAATCTGTTTTTCCGGAACCTGCGGTAAGAATTAAAATCTTTTCCGCCCTTTTTCTGCGCTAAGATGAGGTTGTAAGCGATTACTATTCGATACAGGGGGGACCAAAACCATGAAATTGTTGGCCATCACCTCATGCCCAAACGGGATTGCCCATACGTATATGGCGGCGGAAAACTTGCAGAAAGCCGCGGACAAATTAGGCATTGACATGAAAGTGGAAACCCAGGGCTCGATCGGGGTGGAAAACCAGTTTACGGAGGAGGAAATCCGCCAGGCGGACGGGATCATCATCGCGGCGGACAAGTACGTGGACAAAAGCCGGTTCATCGGCAAAAAACTGCTGGTGGCGGGCGTACAGGAAGGAATCCGCACCCCGGAAGAACTGATCCAAAAAATGCTCCGCGGCGAAGCTGCCGTGTACCGGGGGAGCAACGAGGCGGACGATCGTCCCGCCAAGGCCGCGCCGGGCAAACAGCAAAACCAGTTTTACCGGCATTTGATGAGCGGCGTTTCTTACATGATCCCGTTCATCGTCGTCGGCGGTTTGCTGATCGCCATCGCGCTGTCGATCGGCGGCGTACCGACGCCGGGCGGCCTGCAAATTCCCGAGGATTCGTTCTGGAAAACGATCGAGAAGCTGGGGGCCGCGTCCTTTACGTTTATGGTGCCGATTCTAGCCGGGTTCATCTCCTTTAGCATCGCCGACCGGCCCGGATTGGCGCCGGGTCTGATCGGCGGCTACATCGCCGCCAACGGCAGCTTCTACGGCAGCGAAGCCGGCGCCGGGTTTATCGGCGGAATTATCGCCGGCTTCCTCGCCGGTTACGTGGCCTTGTGGATCAAGAAATGGAAAGTGCCGAAACCGATCGTCCCGATCATGCCGATCATCATCATCCCGGTGCTTTCCTCGCTGATCGTCGGCCTGGCCTTTATCTATCTGCTGGGCGGCCCGATCGCCCAGGTATTCGCTTGGATGACCGCCTGGCTCGCCAGCATGCAGGGGACCAGCTCCATTCTGCTCGCACTTATTCTGGGCGCCATGATCTCCTTTGATATGGGCGGCCCCGTCAACAAGGTTGCCTTTATGTTCGGCTCCGCGATGATCGCCGAGGGGAACTATCACGTTATGGGCCCGATCGCCGTGGCGATTTGCATTCCGCCGATCGGTCTCGGCCTGGCCACGTTTATGTTCAAGCGGAAATTCCATGACGCCGAGCGCGAATCCGGAAAAGCGGCCTTTACGATGGGCTTGTTCGGCATCACCGAAGGCGCGATTCCGTTCGCTTCGCAGGACCCGCTGCGCGTCATTCCGAGCATTATGGTCGGCTCCATGGCCGGTTCCGTGATCGCCATGCTCGGGAACGTCGGCGACCGGGTAGCTCACGGCGGGCCAATCGTGGCGGTATTGGGTGCGGTCGATAACGTGCTGATGTTTTTCGTCGCCGTGATTATCGGCGCGATTGTGACCGCGCTGATGATCAAGCTGCTTAAAAAGGACCAGGTTGCCCCTCAGTTGGCCGGCGGTTCCGAAGCTTATGAAGAGGCCGCGCCGGCCGCGGAGCTGAGGGGACGGGCACAGGAGCGGCGGCTGGAACAGCGGCTGGAACGGCAGTTAGAGGAGCCGCAGGAGCAGCGGCTGGAACGGCGGTTGGAAGAGCCGAAGGAGCAGCCGCACGAGCAGCGGCTGAAACGGCGGTTGGAAGAGCCGCAGAAGCAGCCGCACGAGCAGCAGTTGGAACGGCATCTGGAATGGCAGCACGAGCAGCGGAGCGAGCAGAAGCAGGAGCCGCAGCAGCTGGACTTGCCCGTCATAACCAGCCGTGAAGCCAAGGCTGGAACCGGAGCCGATAGACCACCGGAACAACGTGCAGTCAGCAAGCTGACGGACATCCTTGATTTGAACCTGATCGAGACTTCATTGACCGCATCGACGCGGGACGGCGTCATCGATGAAATGATCGGCAAATTGGAAACGGCAGGCGCGCTAACCTCGCGGGAGGAGTTTAAACTAGCAATTCTAAACCGCGAGCGGGAAAGCTCCACCGCAATCGGAATGAATATCGCCGTTCCCCACGGGAAATCATCCGCCGTTCTCAAGCCGCGGGTCGTATTCGGGATGAAGCCGGAAGGCGTCGACTGGGACAGCGCGGACGGAACGCCGGCGAAGCTGATCTTTATGATCGCCGTCCCTGCCGAAAATAAAGGCAACGAGCATCTAAAAATTTTGCAGATGCTGTCCCGAAAGCTGATGGACGACAGCTTTAGAGAGCGCTTGTTGAACGTAAAAACCAAGCAATCGGCCTACGAGCTTCTGGATGAGATTCAATAATGAGCAAAAGGCACTCCCGATACAGCTAGCTGTCCGGAGAGTGCCTTTTTTTGCAGGATCGGAGAACGATTGGGAATAGGAGCAATATGTGTCCCTATTCTCCGGGTTGGACATTTGGCTCGCCAAATAGCGGCAATTTATGTCGCTATGCCTCGGCCATTACGCCGATCCCCCCCATTTGCGCCAGTCCAATGGAAAATAGCGACACAAAAATCCGTTATTTCGGCGAGCTTTCCGGAAATCTCAAATATAGGGACATTTTTGGCCGTTATGTCACTTGTGGTGCATCAAGTCTTATCCGACAAGTTACATTTTCTGGTCACACAACTATTCTAACGGTTGCCACAAGCGCTATTTGTTCCAAAAACGTTGATTTCAAATTGTAACGGTTGCCATGGAGCTTATTTCACTGGAAACCGGCTAATTTTGCTTAGATTCAGGCAAATAACGGCGATCACAACCGTTAGAATTTAGAGAAGGTCTTTTTTCGGAAAATAGCCGCTGCTACAACCGTTAGATTTTCGGCGGCGATAGTACGGTTCGAAACCAACGCTTTTAAAGAAACCTTGAGTAAAAATGCCACGCTAGTGCCGCAACGCGCTATGTGCTATGTCTGCTGTATCCACTACGTCCGCTATATCCGCTACGTCCACTGTGTTCACTATATCCGTTATGTCCGCTATGTTCACTATGTGCAATATCCGCTAAATCCGCTACGTCCACTATGTTCACCATGTCCGCTACGTCCGCTATATCCGCTATGTCCAATATTCCGCTACATCAGCTACGTACGATATGTCCGCTACGTCACGTTATGTCAGAGAAGCGAGCGGCTAGCCCCTTCTAAGTGGCAAACCGGTTCCGTTCCTCTTAAATCTGCCGGATTTGGATTAAGTTGGTGGTTCCCGCCTGCCCAAGAGGCAAACCCGCGGACAGCACGACTATGTCCCCTTCCTGTGCATACCCGGACTTCACCGCGCTTTGAATCGCCGAATCAAACATCTCGTCGGTGGTGGTCACCGGCCCTCCCAAATAAGGGAAGACCCCGGACAAAAGGCATAACTTGACCAGCACATGCGGATGATGCGCGATCGCCACGATCGGGGCCTTTGGCCGGTATTTGGACACCATCTGGGCGGTAAAGCCGCTTTCGGTGGAGGTGAGGATCACTTTGGCGTCCAGCTCCAGGGAAGCGCTGACCGCACCTTGGCTGATTACCTCCGTGATGTTGGTGGCATGCAGCCTTCTTCTGCGGTTGAATTGCTCGCCGTAGTCAATCATCGACTCCGCCCTGCGGGCCACCGCCGCCATCGTGCGTACGGACTCCACCGGGTATTTGCCGGCCGCCGACTCCCCGGACAGCATTACGACGTCGGCCCCCTGCATCACCGCGTTGTACACGTCGCTCACTTCGGCCCTCGTCGGCCGCGGGTTCACCTGCATCGACTCAAGCATATGCGTAGCCACGATCACCGGCTTCCCCGCCAGATTGCACTTATCGATGATCTCCTTTTGCCTCACCGGCACTTCCTCGACCGGCACCTCCACGCCCATATCCCCGCGGGCGACCATGATCCCGTCCGACGCCTCGATAATGTTGTCGAGGTCGGCAATCCCTTCTTCATTTTCGATCTTGGAAACGATCTGCACGTGGCCGGCATTCTGCTCCTGCAAAATCCGCCGCACTTCGCGGATATCATCCCCTTTCCGCACAAACGAAACGGCGATCATTTCCACGCCTTGCTCCAGTCCAAAATGAATGTGCCGGATGTCCCGTTCCGTCACCCCGGGCAGCGTCGTTTTGATGCCGGGCAGGTTCACGCCCTTGTTCGGCTTGAGCTTACCGCCGCTGACGATGCGGCAGCGGATCTCCGAGCCTGCTGCGGACAGGACGCGCAGCTCCACCAGCCCGTCGTCGATCAGAATCCGGCCGCCCTCCCGCACCACCTTGGGCATATCGGGATAATTGACCGAAATCCGCGCGGCATCCCCGGCGATCTGCTCCGTCGTCAAAACCAGTTCCTCGCCGGCCTTTAGCTCTGCGAACGCCTCGCGCAATTTGCCGATCCGGACCTCCGGCCCCTTAATATCCATCATGATGGGGACAAACGTGTTTAACTCTCGCGCCGCCGCGCGCACCTGGGCGATCCGCCGCGCGTGTTCCTCCAATTCTCCGTGCGCCATGTTCAGCCGGCCCACCGTCATTCCCGCCCGAATCATGTCCTGCAGCACCCCGGCGGCATCGCTAGCCGGGCCAAGCGTACAAATGATTTTAGTCCGCAGCATGCTAACCCTCCTTCGAATTTCACATTCTTCTTCCAGTAAGGTATAGTATGCTTTTTTTGTCCTTCCAATAAACGAGACCGCACGAATCCGGGTCGCGGATGATGGGCCTTAAGCGATCGTGATCACCTCGTATTGTTCCGCCAGTTCCAGGAAACGCCCCATGCTGGACACCTCGCCGGCTGCCAGCCGATCCCGAATCCCGTAATAGTCGACGCAGGTGCCGCAGGCCAGCACGGGCACGCCGCGCGCCTCCAGCTCCTTCAGATGCAGCGAAGCGAACGATTGCTCCGTCAAAGCCAGCACGCCCCGGTTTACGCAAAAAACCGCGGCCGGCAGCTGCTCCCGCTGCTTCAGCAGCGTCGCGAAGGTTTCCAGCAACTGCGCGCCAAGCTCCCGTTCACCGCTGCCTATACTGTCCGTCGTAAGAAAAATCACTTTGTTTTTCAAATCTCCGTCTCTCCTTTCAACTTCTCATCCAGCAATTCAAAGGCTTGCAAAAGCTTATCCCCGGGAACCGCATCGTAACGGTCGCCGATGCTGACTTCAAAATAGCTTCCTCCCGCCGTCCGTTCCTTTACATAATGAGAAAAACCGACTCCGGTCTCCCCGCAAATTTCGACCAGCACTTCCTCCATCCGTCGGCTGGACAGCCCGGCATGGACGTGGAACATGTTGGATACCGGGATTTCCGGCAGGGTCGTGATGCCGCGGCAGCGGTTATACATTCCGGCCAGTTCCCGCGCTTGCTCGTAATAGAGCTCCATTTTCCCGATTCTTTGCTCGTAATAATAATCCGCGCTGAGGATATATGGATAAAGGCTGATCAAATCGCCGCCGTGGCGTCTTTTCCATACCTTGGACTCCTGCGCTAACTCCGGCTGCCCCGCCAGGATCGCTCCGGCAACGCCGCCGATCCCTTTGTAGAAGGAAATATACACACTGTCGAACAGACCGCAAACCTCTGCGGCGGATTTCCGATAGTAGGGCAGGGTCTCGAACAGCCGGGCCCCGTCCAGATGCAGCTTGATCCCCTGCTCCCGGCAGTACGCCGAAATCGCTTCAAGCTCGGCGAACTCCGGCAGCTGCCCGCCGATCTCGCGCTGCGGCAGCTCCAGCAGCAGGCAGGCGATATCGTCCGGCAAATTCATGACGTCGGCCAGGCCGATTAGCCGGTTTGGGTCCGCCAACAAAATCGGCTCGATTTGGTGCAGCTCCTTGAGCCCGTCTTTTTCGTGGATCTCCAGATGGCAAAGCGGATGGTAGGCCACCCGGGCCACACCCCGCCGGTCGCACCAAATTCTTAAAGCGATTTGCTGGGCCATCGTCCCGCTGGGAAAAAACACCGCCGCTTCCTTCCCCAAAACGCCGGCCATCTTTGCTTCAAAATCCTCGATCACTTTACCCGCGCCGTACATATCGCTTTCCACTCCGCCGTCCACTCCGGCGAGCGCCGCCTTCAGCACGTCGACTTCTCTTCTGCCGTGGCCAGTAAGCGGGTATTCAGCCCGGTCAAAGACCTCCTTCAGTGTCTTCCGTTCCGGTTCCGGTCCCGGTTTGGGCTCCGAATGATGTTCAAGATCGTTCAAACGTTCCATCTCCCCTCGCGGTCTTTTTTCACGTTTCTCGCCCGCTTGCCAAGCTAAAGCTATTATAGCTCCAAACGCCAACGTAATCGAACCGCCCCTTGCCGGAGTTGGGCAGCTTCCCCAGACCCAAGCCCAGCCTCGAATCCGACCATTTGCCGGCGCAAAGCACCGGTTTCCGCAGGTACAATAAGTCCCGTACCAATAATTAGGAGGAGTAACCATATGAATTCCGTTTCATATAAAAAGAAGGCCGCCGCATCGTTTCTAAAAACCTTGCTGCTAACCATGGCCGCGGCTCTCATCGTATGCGCCATCCCGCTGAAGGCGGGGGCCGAAAGCGATGAAATCGACAAGGAGCAAATCGATGCTTTCATGCAGGATTCGATGAAGAAGCTGCAAATTCCCGGCGCTTCCCTGGCAATCGTCAAGGGGGACCAGGTGCTTTTTCAAAACGGCTACGGCATTTCCGGGCCCGACCGCACGCCGGTGACGGCGCAAACCCCGTTTGTCATCGGATCGGTCAGCAAATCGTTCACCGCCCTGGCCGTCATGCAATTGGCCGATGCCGGGAAAATCGATCTCGAGGCTCCGGTCCGCCAGTATTTGCCCTGGTTCCGGGTTGCCGACGAAGCCGCGTCCGCGCAAATCCGCGTTAAGCATTTGCTTCACCAGACAAGCGGGATATCCACCTATGACGGCCAGGTGTCGCTGACGCAAGGCGGCCTGCCGATCGAGCAGCATATCCGCAATCTCAAGCAGGTGGAGCTCACCGAACCCGTTGGCACGGCGTACCAATATTCGAATCTGAATTACGATATTTTGGGCGGCATTATCGAAGCCGTTTCGGGGATGTCTTACGGGGACTATATCAAGCAAAATATTTACGCGCCGCTGGGCATGACGCACAGCTATGCCTCGCCGAACTCCGCACAGGAGCTGGCTGCGGGCTATCAGCCGGTGTTCGGACTCATGCTGCCGAAGAAAATGATCAACCACGAAGGTACGGTTCCTTCGGGATATTTGGTCTCCAGCGCCGAGGACATGTCCAAATACCTGATCCCTCAAATCAACCAAGGGCGATTCGGAAATACGTCCGTCGTATCCGAGCGGAGCGCCGCGCTCATGCATGCCCCGGCGGTCCAAATGTGGGGCAGCCAATATTACGGCATGGGCTGGAGCGTCGACAAGAACCGCAATTGGGTTTATCACGACGGCTCGACGGAAAATACATATTCCAAAATGATCATCGACGGCGACTACGGCATCATTTTTCTGGCCAACTCGATGGATTTCTTCCATATCGACGCTTACGATCAAATCACGGCGGGAATCGACCGTATTCTTCACGGTGAGCAGCCCATCACTGCCGGAATGGATAGCTATCGGAAGGATTTCCTGATCGTCGATGCCGTTGCGCTGGCCGTCCTGCTGTATCTGGTTTTGTCCGTTCGCGGCCTTTTCCGGTGGAAAACCCGCTTTAAGCCGACTAAGCTGCGCATCGCCATCCAGGTGCTGTCGATTACATTCATCCATGCGTTCATCCCGCTGGCAATCCTGTTCGTGCTGCCCAAGGTCCTCGTGCCGTGGCCTGTCATTTTCGTATTTCTCGCGGGCTTGGGCCACTTCATGTATTACGCGTCGATTGCGCTGCTAGCGATTGGGATTATCAAACTGCCGCTTCTCGTCAACAGTATCCGCAAACAAAAAAACGGCCGTAACTCGGCCGTGTAGCGGGTTGCGGCTCCGTCCGCAAAAGGATGGGCAGCCGCCTTTATGGCTGCTGCCGCAGCTTCTGTTGACACCATCGCCGCTTTCAGGCTTCTTATATCTTATACGGCAATTTTCCCCAGGTTGGGCGGAAATAAAGCCTCTGGGGCAGAAGCAAATCACGCAATGCAAAAGTGCAGGCGAATTTCGTCGAAACTTCTCGAAACAGGCAGCTCAACTGCAAAAGTGCAGTTCACCACCTTTGTATATTACATAATTTTACAATTCAATTCAAAACATATGCACTTTTGCACTTGAACTCAACTGATCAACGGAAACGAAGGGGATATTTGTCTTTAACCGCCGATTACTTTACTACTTTGACATGCATCGGCCGACCGGCTACTTTATCGCAGGCGGGTACGCATAACACCGGTTGAACGCTTTATTGTGCCAAATGCCTGTTACTTTACTACCTCTAGTTACTTCACCGCCCCCGCCGCAATGCCCTTGATGATGTACTTTTGGGCAAACGCGTAGAAAATGACGACAGGGATGATGGTCAGCGTCAGGCCGGCCATGGCCTGGTTCCACACGATCGTGAACTCTCCGAAGAAGTAGAACGTCGACAGCGGGATCGTGCGCAGCGCTTTATCCGACAGCGTCAGCGACGGCAGCAGATAGTCGTTCCACGTCGCGATAACGTCCAGAATGGCTACGGTAATGGTGATCGTCTTCAGCATCGGGAACACGATCCGCCAAAACACGCCGAATTTCGTGCAGCCATCCAGAGTCGCGGCTTCCTCCAGCGCGATCGGAATCGATTTGATGAACCCGTGGTACAAAAACACCGCCATACTGGCGTGGAAGCCGATGTTCATGTATATCAAGCCGCCGTGCGTATTCAGCATCGGGAGATGCAGGTAGGTGCGAATCCAGTCCATAACCTGCATCAGCGGCATCATCAGCGTTTGGAAGGGGATCAGCATCGTCGCGACATAAGCCATAAACATCCATTTGCTGATTTTCGTGTCGCGCCGCACCAGCATCCAGGCGGTCATCGACGACAAAATCACCACAAAAATCACCGTCAAAATAGTGACCAGCAGCGAATTGCCGAGCACCCGGAAGAAGTTCATCTTGTCGATCGCGCTCGCGTAATACTCAAAGTTGAGGCTTTGCGGGAGCGCCAGCGCGTTGGTATACAGCTCCGCCCGGTTTTTGAAGGAGTTGACGAGCATGATATAGATCGGGGACAAGAAAACAAGTGCAAGAATGAGCAGTAAGACGGAAGGAATCCATTTGCCGGCACGCTTCATTACATTTGCACCTCTTTCTTTTTCGTAATGATGACCTGTGTCAGCGTCACAACAGCCACGACGAGGAAGAACACGATCGCCTTCGCTTGGCCGACGCCATACCGGCCGTACCCGAAGATTTCGTTAAAAATGTTCATGGCGAACATTTCCGTGGAGTTCACGGGACCGCCGTTCGTCAAAGACAGGTTTACGTCATAGATCTTAAACGCGCCGGAGAGCGTCATAAAGAAGCAGATCGTAAACGACGGCATAAGCAGCGGAAACACGATTTTGGTCAGACGCTGCCACATATTCGCGCCGTCGACCTTCGCCGCCTCAAGCGTTTCGTCCGAAATCCCCTGAATCCCCGCGATATAGATGATCATCGTATAACCGGCCATTTGCCACGTAAACACAATCACCATCGCATACAGCGCGAATTCCGGATTGATCAGCCAGTTGAAAAAGAGATGATCAAGCCCCGTGTTGTTCCCGAGAAACTTAAAAATATCAGTAAAAATAAACTTCCAAATGTAGCCCAAAATCAGCCCGCCGATCAGGTTCGGCATAAAAAACAGCGTCCGCGCCAGGTTGCTCGTGCGAAGCCCGCTGGTCACCAGCAAGGAGAACAAGAGCCCAAAGACGTTGACGGAGATCAGCGCCAAAATCGTGAATTTGATCGTATGCCAAGCCGAAGAATAAAACCGCTCATCATGAAAAATACGGATATAGTTGTCGAAGCCCACGAACACTTTCGGATCGGCCGGAATCCCGTTCCAGCTAATAAACGAGTAGTACACCCCAATGATAAACGGTATGATCACGACTGTCGTAAAGATGATGAATAACGGCATGGTAAACAACGCGTACCAGAGCTTATCTTTGTTACTGCGCATAGGTCCACCCCATTTCGGGAATTTGCTGTAAAAAACTAAAGCCTAACGCCATCGAAGCAGAGTTAGGCTTTAGTGTGATGATTTCCTAAACGTCAGCTAAATGTTACTTTGCCGCATTGGCCCAAGCTTTATCCAGGTTTTGCAGGAACTGCTGGCCGGTCATATCCGGATTCAGGAAGAACTCGGCCGTCGCCGGAGCCAGGTCGTTCACGATGATCCCTTGCGGGAAGTAGTTAAAAGCCCAAGGAATCGTTTCACCGCTCTTCGTAGCTTCAAATACCGCTTGCGACATCGGATCGAGGCCCGTCGCTTCGATGTTGGTCATCGCCGGGATAAATTTGAACTCGTTCACGATCGTATTTTTGCCCGTTTCGCTCGTAAACATCCAGTTCAGGAAAGCGTTGGCCGCTTTGATTTCCGCTTCGCCCGCTTCCTTGTTAATGACCCAGCCGCCCGGAATGTCCACGGACAGCTTCTTGTTGCCGGCAATCGGCAACGGCATCATGCCGATGTCCAGATCGCCGTAGTCCGCGAGCATCGAGTAACTCCAGTTGCCTTGGTGAACCATCGCCGTTTTTCCGGTGGCGAAATCCCCCATTTGCGTGTCATACGTTACTTCCATCGGGTTTGTGGAGTTGGCCCGAATCACTTCCATAAACTTGGCGAACTCTTGGAATTCCTTGGTGTCGGCCAGTTTCACTTCGCCTTTGTTCAGCTTCTCGACGAACGCTTTCGGATCTTCCTGGAGGGCGAACGGAGTATTGATGATATGTCCGATCAGGAAGTACGCTTCCTGGGAAAGGCTCAGCCCGTTAACACCTTTGGCCTTCAGGCCTTCCATCGTGGTCTTGAAAGAGTCGAAGTCGGTTACTTTGCCCAGATCGACCAGGCTCTTGTTGTATACGAGACCGAAGCCTTCTACGCCCGTCGGCACGCCGACCACTTTGCCGTCGACTTCCAGGGCCATGTTCGGCGCGATATTTTTGACATACTCTTCATTGCTCATATCGTAGTAATAGGACTTGAATTTTTCCGCTTCCGCGCCGGCGCCTACGCTAAAGATCGTCGGGCCTTCCTTCGCCGCCAGCTTGGCTTGGAGCTGAGTCATGTAAGCATCGCCGGCAGAGCCCCAAACGTCGACTTCGTTGCCGGTTTCCTGCTTATATTTTTCCGCCAACCCCTCCAGGGCTTCGGCGATTTCGACCTTGTTTTGGAACAGCGAAATCTTCGCTTGTTTTTCCGGTTGATTGCCGCCTCCGGCACCGCCGGCATTATTCGCGGCATTGCCCGCATTGTTTTTTGCGTTGCCTCCGCAAGCTGTCAAAGCAACAACTAACGCCATCGTCGCGATCAAACCAAGCGCTTTTTTCGTTTTTTTCATTCCTGTCCCCCCGATTATGATGTCGTTGTAGTGATGAAACCCCTTACACGTCCATTATATTGGTTATGAACCTGGGCAATACAGGGGATATCATCGCCTTTTGGAGTAAAATTTGAAACTAAACAAAAAAGGAAAGGAGAGGCTGCGGCAGCTTCTTCCTTCCTTTGTTATTCCATTCGCGGCGGCAGGTTATGCACTTTAGCCGTCCATCCGCGGCCGGGGGGCCTTATGATGCTTGCGGTACTGCGTCGGCGACTCGCCGGTAAACTTTCGGAACACTTTGCCGAAATAATTATCGTCCTCGTACCCCAGCATCCGGGACACCTCAAGCACGGTTTGGTCCGAATGGCTGAGCAGGGACTTGGCTTTTTCCATTCTTAGCCCGGTCAAATAGTTCATCACCGTGGTTCCATAAGTTTCCTTAAATTTCTTGGCGATATATTGGGGACTGAAATGAAAACGTTCCGCCAACGAAGACAGGCTGATGTCGGCCCCGATATTGGACGAGATGTAGTGCTGAATCGCATGGATGCTTTGGAGCGAAGCCAACCCTTCCCCTTCCGACTCGATCATCAGCCAGAAAATATGCGTCAGTTCCTGCCCCCATTCCTCCAAATCGCCGATCCAAAGCGACAGCGTTTCCGTCTGATGCTCCTGATGGAGCTGGCGGGAAATGCGGGCGATCAGCAAATTCATTTCCATCGTGTAATGCTGCAGGTCCTTTAACGACAAATACCCGAGCTGCCGGAGCTCCCGCACAAAAGAACCGATCAATTCGGCCATGTGCTCCTTGTCGCGTTTTCTTAAAGCCTCCAGCAGAAGAATTTCCCGGTCGATAAACGTAACGGCATGGCCTGGCTTGCCCGCACCCCCTCTGCCATCCAAAACATTGGCCTGAAGAATTTCCGTTCTGGCCTCTTTGATGGCGGACAAAATTTCAGCGCTGTCGTACTTTTTCCGCACAAACCCGGAGAAGACGTCCAGCTTGATCGCGGACAGCCACGACTTCTCCAGCTTGGCTCTGTAATGTTCCACATCCGCGGCGGGAGCTTCCCCCTCGGTCAGAATGCAGAAAAACGAATCGATCCGAAAAAAATAATACCGGCCCAATGGCCGCAGAACGTCCTTGATGATGTTGCGTACGGAGAACATAAACAACGCTTCGTCCCCCATAAAGCTGCGGTCGACGATCTCCGTCAGGTTCCTCGGCAAAAAGAGCAGCAGATAAAAGTCCTTAACGGGAAAGCCCGCCTCCTGCAGCACTTGGCGGACGCCCGCATGATTGACGGATTCCGCTTGCAAATACGTGGCCATCCTCTGCTCCTGGAGCAGGGTGTTGGCTTCATGAACCTGAAGGTTCCTGCGCAGCTCCTCGCTCCGGTTTTCCCGGCTTTCCAGAATCTCCCCGACCGCCTTGGAAACGGCCTTGTTCAAGTCGTCGATCTTGAATGGCTTCAGCAAATAATCGACTCCCTGCGCCAGCAGGGTCGCTTTGGCATAACGAAATTCCTGGTACCCGCTCAGAACGATCACCTTGGAGTCCCATCCTTCCGCCCGCAATTTTTCCAGAAAGGTCGGTCCATCCATACGCGGCATGCTCATATCGCACACGATCAGTTCCGGCGCCTCGCGGCGCACGATTTCAAGCGCCTCCACGCCGTCCTCGGCCTGCAAAATTGCGGTCATTTGATAGCTCGGCCAGTCGATGGCCAATTCAACGCCTTCCCTGACATGCTCCTCATCATCCACGATCAGTACTTTCATGCGGCTCACGCTCCTTCTCCGGTTGATAGGGAATGGACAAAGTAACGGTCGTCTGCGCATAAGGCTCGCTTTCGATGTCCCAGGCAAATCCTGGTCCATAGTACAACTGCAGCCGCTTTAATACATTAACCAAACCGATGCCGACCCGCGATTCGAGCTTGGCGGAAGAATCCGTATACGCACGGCGGATGTCGCCGATCATGTCCGGGGCGAAGCCGCGCCCGTTATCGATCACGCGGATGATCAACCGGTCGTTCAGCTCGATTTCCACACGGATGGTCCCTGTACCGTTCCCTTTTTCAATGCCGTGCACGATGCTGTTTTCGACCAGGGGCTGCAGCACCATTTTCGGCACCCGCAGGAACAACGCCTCGTCCGGGCAGCTTTGCGAGTAATCCAGTTTATGCTTAAACCTTCCTACCTGCAGCGAAATGTAATGGTTCAAGTGCTCCAGCTCGTCTTGCAAAAGAACCTCTTCATGATCGATATCCATATTGTAGCGGAACATCGCTCCCAGCTCGGCCAGCTTGTCGCTCACCTCGTGCGCGTTTTTCTTGATCGCCAGCGTGCCGATCGATTGCAGCGTATTGTACAGGAAATGCGGGTTGATCTGCGCCTGAAGCATTTTCAGCCGGGCGTCCGCGACCTCCAGCTTGTAGCGGTACTGCTGGTTCCAAAGCGCGTCCAGTTCCGCGGCCATGTCCTGAAGACGGTCCTCCAGAAGGCCAAGCTCGTCGGTCGCTTGCGAACCGCCTTGAATGTTGAAATTGCCCATCTGGATTTTTTTGATCTGGCCCAGGATGCGTTTGATCCGCAGCAAAATCACATACGAGATGACTCCCGCCATGATGGCGACAAAACCGGTCACGGCCACCTGCAGGGCCAGCGATCGGTTCAGCGCCTGCCTGCCCGCCTGCTCTATGACGGAGCTCGGGATGAATTTCACCAGCGTAATGGGCAACCCGTAGGAAACGTCCGTGTAGTAAATGTATATTCCCTTTCCCTTGGGGTCATGGATCAAGCCTCTGGCATCCCCGTCCACAGCGGCGATTTTTCCGCGCAATTCCTGAATCCATTCGCTATCGCCGGCCGCGGAAGCAGTCGAATACAACAGCTGCAAATCGTTTTGCAAAAGAATGTATACATCCCCTTGCTCGGACGTCGACAACGGTTCGACCAGTTCCTTTAATTCTATATTCCGCACCGTAACCGAAGTCAAACCCAGCGTTTCGCGGCTGGAGATGTCCGCAAACAGCTTGTTGATCTGCAGCCGCTTCTCCCCGTTTACTTCAATAACCGCGTACTCCTCGTTATAGCGTTGCCCTTCCGCGGGGAGCCGGCGGTGGACAAAATCGGGAATGAGCTGCCGCTCGTTCAGCCCCGATTTTACGTTAAACTGACGGTTGGTCAGCGCGCTCTTGTAGGTCACCGAGCGGATTTCCGTATAGCTGCCGTAGAGTCGCTGCATTTTTTGATTGATGTACACGGCCTCCGCCGGAGTCTGCATCTCCTTTTTGGTCAGCAGGCGCATCAGTTCGGGGTCGCCGTAGTAGGACAACGTGAGCAGCATGATGTCATGGATGTATTTATGAACGCTCGACATCGTGATCGCCATCGATTTTTGGTTCAGCTGAACGAGTTGATCCTGCACCGAACGCCCGATAATCTGGTAGGACATGTAGCTGGAAATCAAAAAAGGCACAATGGTGGCAGTCAGCAGGCCCAATAAAATTTTGGTAAATAAACTTCGCTTGATCAAGGACATGGCATCCTCGCCCCCGTAAACGGTTTCTTTCCTGTCAGTAAACCTTATTCCGCCGCCGGGTGTCAACTCTCGGATTCAGTATTCGCTTTGGAGCGCAAGAAGAACGCCTGACGGCGTCCTTTCTGACTCTGACTTACGTAAGAGCGATTGGAGGGATGGATATGGGGTGGACCCCCATACCCATTCCCTCTTCCTATTACGCTCCAGACCAGTTCATCCAGGCCGATTTGAGGTAAATACCGGCTCCGGAGTCCTTTAACCTTCAGATCTTGTTTACTCGTACGGCCGGTATGCCCTGGAAACTTCCCCTCCGCCATCCGCCAGCGCCCCTTCCAGAAACACCCGGTGCGAAGGATACGCCAGCTTAATGCCTTCCTCTTCCAGCACCTGCAGCAAGGCCAAATTTATTCCCTGCCGGGCCGACAAATATTCCGCCCAAACCGTGGACTTCGTAAAATAATATATAAAAATGCCCAAACTGCTCTCGTTAAAATCGGTGAACTTGACGTGAATCGTGCCGGGGTCGATTTGCTCGTTGTCCCTCAGCAGCCGCTCGATCCGGGAAATGGCCGCAGCCAGCCGCGCGCGGTCCGAATCCAGCGCCACGCCGAGCGTAAAGCTGACCCGGCGCTTGCCCATCCTGCTCCAGTTGGTGATCGGCTGATCGGCCAGCGCGGCGTTCGGCACCGTAATCAAAGCATCCGCGAAAGTGCGGATTTTGGTGCTGCGGAAAGTAATGTCTTCCACCACCCCTTCGGCGGCGGGCGTTAGAATCCAATCCCCTTTGGCGAAAGGCTTTTCCAAAATGATCACGATGCCGCCGAAAATATTGCCGAGCGTATCCTTGGCCGCCAGGGCGACGGCAAGGCTCCCCAGCCCCATGCCGGCCACCAGGCCGTTGATGCTGAAGCCCCATTCCGAACCGATTAACGCGATCGTCAAGACGATAACGACAAACCGCAGCACCTTGGACAGGAACGGAATCAGCATGCTGGAATCGTCCAGCCGGATTTTTTTGCCGATTCCTTCAAGCAGCACGGACGATTGGGCCGATAAAATATACAAAGCCCAGCCTGCTAGAGCAATGACGGCGCTGCGGAACAGCGGGTCAAGGCCGATGGCCAGCTCCCAGCTGCGCGGCAGCAAATATTTGACGCCCAAATAAACGCCCGCTAGCACGAAAAACGACCTGAACGGCCGCTCAAGCACCTGCTTCCACAGTTCCCCCTTGTCGGATGCTCCGAATCGTCGGTTCAGCAAGGCAAAGATATACTTCACCAGCACTTTGTTGAACAGCGCAAAAAACGCGATGATCAAGACGGCGATCCCGATATCCGCCCACCTGATCTTGCCGATATTATCCGCAAACCCCTCCCAAAAGTTCATAGATTAGACACCTCCCGGCTAAATAAAGTGCCATTATACCATTGCCCGTTTTATTTTGTCTAAATGGAGGGGGACCTACGCAGAAGCTCCATAAACACTTCCATCGCTTTGGTGTAAAATGGCGCCGTACGCGTGATCAAGGAAAATTTGCGGATAAACGGAAAACCTTCGACATCCGGCTCCCGCAGCGTTCCGAGGGCAATTTCCTTGCGCACCGCGGCCCGGGACAGGAAGCTGATGCCCAGCCCCGCCTCGACCGATTCCTTGATGATTTGCGTGCTGCCGAACTCCATCAGCCGCTCCGGATAAAACCCCTGTTCGACAAACATTTTGTCCGTCGCCTCGCGCGTGCCCGAACCAGGTTCCCGGATAATCCACGTCTCCTCCCGCAAATCGGAAAATTTCAAGCCGACGCGCCCCGCAGCCTTGTGCCCCGCCGGGATCACGATCACCATGGCGTCATCGGCGATCGGCTCAATGCGGAATTGCGCGTCGCGAAACTCGCCTTCGATAATGCCGATATCCAGCTCATGTCCGCCCACCTTCGCTTCGATCTCCCTGGAATTTCCGATGGTGATCGCCGGCCGGATTCCAGGGTACAGCTTCATCATCTCCGCCACCACATGCGGCAGCACGTATTCTCCATACGTATAGCTTGCACCGATCGACAGATTCCCGTACGCGGTATGCTTCAAATCATCGATCAAATACTGCATCCGGCCGTACAGCCCGGAAATTTCCCGCGCATGGTGGTAGACGATCTCCCCCGCCTTGTTCAGCCGGACGAATTTATTGCTTCGCTCCAGCAGCTTGGTCCCAAGCTGCCGCTCCAGCGCCCCGATATGCTGGCTGACAGCCGGCTGCGTCATATGCAGCGCTTCGGCGGCGCGCGTAAAGTTTTGTTTTTCGGCCACCGTTATGAACACTTTTAAGGACAAATCCATAAGCGCATTCCCTCCCTATGAACCTACAATAAATATTTACTTATTATAATAATTAAAATGAGTAATTTTACTTATTATTAAAACCGATTTATGCTGGTTACGCAAACCAGACGGAGGTGATTTTGTGACTATTCGAACAGACAGCGGCCGCCGCGCGGCGGCAAAATCCCGTGGATTGCGCCGCCCCCCCCGGGGATTCGCCCAAACCGGCAAAGCCGCTTTTGCATTTGCGGTTCGCACGCGGGCGGGCGCTTGGGGAAGCGGCATCGCCTTTACGTTGATCATCGCCTTGCTTGGCTACGGTTTGGCCTGCCTGCCCGGGTTGGACCGGGCCGGTCAGTTGGCCTGCTCCATCCTGCTCGCCGTCCTCTACCGGCAACTCTGGGGATACCCGGAGAAACTGCGCGCAGGAATTCGTTTCTCCTCGCAACAACTGCTGCGGCTCGCGATCATTTTGTTCGGCTTGAAGCTGAACATCGGCGTCGTGCTGCAGCAAGGGCCGGGCTTGCTGCTCCGCGACGCCGCGGTTATCGTTTTCTCGATCCTGGCGACGATGCTGCTGGCCAAATGGCTGAAAGGGGACCCCTCCCTCTCCCTGCTGCTTGGCATCGGGACCGGCGTTTGCGGGGCCGCGGCCATCGCCGCCGTTTCCCCGATTCTTCAATCCAAAGAGGAGGACACCGCCATCGGCGCCGGGATCATCGCATTGGTCGGCACGTTGTTCGCCGTCGCTTACACGGTTATTCGCCCGTTTCTCCCGCTGAGCGGGGTAGATTACGGGATATGGAGCGGCGCCAGCCTGCATGAACTCGCCCACGTCGCGCTGGCTGCGGAACCGGCCGGACCGGACGCGCTCGCGGTCGCCCTGCTGGCCAAGCTGGGGCGCGTTCTTCTGCTGATCCCGCTCAGCCTTCTGCTGATGGTCTGGATGAAACGGACCGGCAAAACGGGGACGGACGCCAAAATCGCATTCCCATGGTTTCTCCTCGGTTTTATCGCCATGAGTTGTCTCGGAAGCTTCCTCATCGGCAAATATATTCTCATTCCGCAAGCGGTAATAAACGGGGTATCCTCGCTGACGACGTTTTTGCTGGCGATGGCTATGGCCGGTCTCGGCTTGAACGTCGACCTGCGGCAGCTGCGCGCCAAGGCGCTTCGCCCGCTCTTCGCCATGCTGACCGCCTCGCTGCTGCTCAGTCTGTTGACGCTCGCCGCGCTTTAGGTTTTGATCGCGTTATTTTCGCATAACAAGGCTTCCTCCGGCAGGATGCCTTGTTTTTTCGTGTCTTCGGGCGGCCAGGCGGCATTTCTTGAAAACTTTCTTGAAAAAGATGAAAGTCCGGCGTATAATACAAAATGAACATTTTAGTCATTTAGTCATTTTTCGATAAAGGAAGTATGCCTGATGAAAAAATATCGAAGCCTCATAACGTGGTGGAAAAAAAGCATCGATAGTTTGCGCCGGTTCCAGGCTTCGATGGCGAGCTTGGCGGCAAACGCAGGCCGGGGAATCGGGCGCGCCCTCCGCTATTGCGGCGTTAAAACCCGCCTTGCCCTTCAGCGAAGCCGGCAATTTCTCGCCCGCCAGGGCGGCTACCTGAAGACGGAAACCTTGAATACCGTCAAAAACCGGGAGGTCATCGTGCCCGTTCTCGGTTTGCTGCTGATTCCGCTGCTGTATAGCGGCGTTTACCTGATCGCCAACTGGGACCCGTACGGCAGAGTATCCAATCTTCCGGTCGCCGTCGTCAATTTGGATAAGCCCGTTAAATTTCAGGGCAAAACGATTGATATCGGGAACCGTTTGGTCGACAATTTGCAGCATAACGACAGCGTGGATTTTCAGTTTGTTTCCAAGGAAAAAGCCGAGCAGGGCCTAAAAAACTACGACTATTACCTGCTGATTGAAATTCCGCCGGACACGTCGCAGGCCGCGACCACGATCCTTGACCCGAAACCGCAGAAAATGGAGCTGGTGTACAAGGAAAACAGCGCCTACAATTTTTTGTCCGCTTCGATTTCCGATAAAGTCGTGGAAAAAATCCAGAAGGAAGTTTCGGCGGAAGTGACCGAAACGTTCACGGAGGAAATGTTCGAAGCCTTGACCCAGGTGTCCGACGGACTGCGCGACGCCAGCGACGGCGCGGGCAAGTTGGAATCGGGCCTGAAGCAGCTCGGCGACGGCATTTCCGAGTTTAAAAAGCAAGTAAACGGCAAAATCGACGCGGCGATGGGCTCCGCCGATCAGCGGCTCGATTCGGTCATCGACGAATACGGCGACAAGCTGCACGAGCGGATCAACGAAGAGATCGACAAGGAAATCGCCGCAAACAAGGACCCGATCGATACGCGCCTGCACGAGGAAGTGAACAAGGCGATCGCGGACAATGCCGGTACCGTGAAGCAGCGCATGCATGACGAAATCGACGCCGCGGTCCAAAACAACGCCGAATCGGTGCGCAGCGTGCTGCACGAGCAAATCGACAAGGCCTTTGCCGAATACGGCGGCGATGTCCGCGCGCGGATGCACAAGGAGATCGATTCGGCGGTGGACGAATATTCGGAGCAAATCCGCGGCAAGCTGCACAGCGAAGCGAATGGGCTGATCGACGAGTACAGCGGTAAAACCCGCAGCCGGATTCATTCGGAAATCGACAAGGCGATCGACGAATACAGTAACGCCGTCAAGACGTATATTATCGCCAGCGTGGACGATGAAATCAATCAGCAGATCGATCAAATCGTGTCGGACGCCAAGGCAAAAGCGAAACAGCTCGACGATACGTTTGCCCGGGTGCTGAAAGAACTGGAGCCGGTGATCGATCAATTGCCGGCCGACAAGCAGGAGCAAATCCGGGCCCGGCTGGCCGAACTGGAGAAAGCGAAGCAGCAAATCGTCGATTGGATGGATTCGCAGCTGCCCGGTCTGAAGCAGAAGCTGAACGATCGCGTCAACCAGATCATCGGCAAGCGGTTTGACGAAAAACTGCCGCAAATCACGAATAAAATCCACAGCGTCGTCGACGATAAATTCGATGAACTGCTGCCGCAGCTGGAGCAAAAGATGAACAACCTCATCGACGACAAATACGCCGAGCTGCTGCCGCAGATCGTCAGCCGCATCCATTCGGCCGCGGACACCAAGTTGGATGAGTTGGAGCCGAAGGTACAAAGCGAGCTCCATGCCAAGGCGGATGAAAAATTCGACGAGCTGCAGCCGAAGCTGCGGGAGAAGCTCCATGAGACGGCCGAAGATAAGTTTAACGCGCTGCTGCCGGAAGTAACGAACCGCTTGCACCAGGTCGCGGAAGACAAGTATCAAGCGTTGCTGCCGGAGCTGCAGCAGCGCTTGCACGAAGCCGCGGACGAGAAGTTCGATGAGGCCAAGGGCAAGGTTTCCGAGCTGTCCCATGACAAGCTGGACGAAGTCAAAGGCATCGCCACGGATGCCCAGGGCACGCTGAACGACGCGTTTGACCAGCTGCTGGACGGGCAGCAGCAATTGCTCGACGGCGAACAGCTGCTGAAAGACGAGCTGCGCAAAGGCGCGGAAAAAGCGACCCTGGACCCGACCGACCAGACGTACAACATGTTCGCCCAGCCCGTGGAAAGCAGCCAGGTCAGCAACCATGACGTGGAATATTACGGAGAAGGGATGGCCCCTTACTTCCTGGCGCTTGGCCTGTTTGTCGGCGCGTTGATGTTCTCGTTGTTTTACCCGCTCAAAAAGACGACGATCGTTCCGCCGAACGGCCCGGTCTGGTTCCTTGGCAAATTCGCGTTCATGCTGGCGGAAAGCCTGCTGCAAACGATCATTCTCGTAGCTTTTGTGCTGTATGGTCTCAAACTGGAGGTTACAAGCGTGCCGGTATTTTTTACGGTGGCCTTGTTCTCAAGCATCACCTTTTACGCCATCATCCAGTTTCTGTCCAGCCTGTTCGGCAATGTCGGGCGGTTTATGATCGTCATCATGCTGGTGCTGCAGCTGTCCGCATCGGCCGGGACGTTCCCGATCGAGCTGACGCCGGAGTTCTTCCAGCAAATCCACCCGTATTTGCCGATGACGTATTCGGTCAGAGCTTTCCGGGCCGTTATCTCCAGCGGCGACTACGCCTTCATGTGGTCCAGCCTGGACCGCCTGGCTGTATTCCTGGCCGCAAGCTTGACCGGCAGCCTGCTGTACTTCACGTTGGCGCATTACCTGAAAACCCGCAAAGCCGCGAAAGCGCAACGCATGGTTGACACGCAGTTGCCTTCGGGATCGGCTTGATTGCACAAATAAATAAGCGGTTAATACCTGCGGGTGCAGGATATTAACCGCTTATTTTTATGTTAGTTTACGAGTCAGACTTCTTTTTATAAATAGATGGATTAAAGGAAAACATCGACGGGTCCGGTTTTTTCCATAGTCCTTTACTTATTTCACCAAGCATTTTTATTCGGTTTTGCGTTTCCTCGTAATCGACTTCGTATTTTCCATCAACTTCTCTAAGTACATGACCTTCAGCCGCATCTTTCGGCAAAAGCTCCCGTCTGATCTCGATCATTTCAATGACTTTGTCGGACTCGCTTTTTTCGACGATGGCATATTCATCGTCATCGCCTTCAAATCGGTCGATGATTAACACGTTTTTCGCCTCCTTCGGTACTTTCTCTGTACCTCTAGTACTGAGTACTAAACCTAATGCTTTGGCCATCTGATGTTACTACAATTGTTCCAGATTCATCAGTTCTATATATTTGTATATTATCACTATTTAATTTATCAATTACCTCCTGTGATGGAAGAGTAGTTGAATTGTCGGAACATGTGATGATTGCATATTGAGGCTGCACCGCCTCAAGGAACTCATCGGATGTAGAAGTTTTACTTCCATGATGCCCAACCTTCAATATATCTGAGGTTAGATCGAATCCTTCACTTAACATCTCAGCTTCACTTGTTGATCCAGCATCACCCGTTAATAAAAATGACGTATTGTTGTAAGCTATTTTTGTAACAATGCTATAATCGTTAAACTTTGAATACTCCTGACCATTAGGTGCAACAATAGTACAAGTCACTTGACCAATACTACAACTCATACCCGGTATTGGTGTTACTAGATTGATGTTTTTTAATGCAATCTCTGAAATTAAATTTTTATAAACGGCTGTCGTAACTGATGGTACGTATGGCATAATTATGTTATTAACTTCAAAATTATTAATTATATCAATGGCACCACCAATATGATCTTCATGAGGGTGCGTTAATATTAAATAATCAATTTTTGATACACCTTGTTGATTTAAATATCCAACAACTTCGCTCGATGTACTTTGGCCTCCTGAATCTACAACAATTGTACCGGTATTATTTTTCACTAAAATAGCATCAGCTTGCCCAACATCCAAAAAGTGGACTTTTAACTGGCTACTATCAGGAGAAATTTTTATACCGATACGTTTAATTTGTGCTGCTGAACTAAATGAGGCATTAAACTCTCCTGTATAACCTTTAGATATAGAACTTTTATCTTCCTTAACCTCAACAGTATTACCTTTAACATCATAACCGGTAAACGTCACTGTAACAGTTTTTGATGAGTTTGTTCCATTTTCTACAACTGCAGTTGCAACTACTGTATTATCAATAGTTCTATAAGCCGATGACAAAAGCTCCACATCTGTAGCTCTTCCAGTCTCCTTTACTTCTACTCTGGATATTTGGGGCCCTGCATCTAACTCAACGCTAAATGAATCACTGTAACCACTACTTACGAGTCTGCTGATGGTCTTGGTTTCAATTGGCTTATTGTTTGCATCATATCCGGTAGCTACGATACCTGCGGCCTGATGTTCTGCCGTTCCATTCTCTATTGAACCCGTTACAATAACTTTCCCGGCTTCCTCCCTGTCTCCACTGGATAACAGTTCAATATCCGAGGCACTTCCCGTTGCCTTTACCTCTACCCTGGTTATTTGGGATCCTGCATCTAACTTAACGCTAAATGAATCGCTGTAACCACTACTTACGAGTCTGCTGACGGTCTTGGTTTCAATTGGCTTATTATTTGCATCGTATCCGGTAGCTACAATACCTGCAGCCTGATGTTTTCCCGTTCCATTCTCTATTGAACCCGTTACAATAACTTTCCCGGCTTCCTCCCTGTCTCCACTGGATAACAGTTCAATATCCGAGGCACTTCCCGTTGCCTTTACCTCTACCCTGGTTATTTGGGATCCTGCATCTAACTTAACGCTAAATGAATCGCTGTAACCACTACTTACGAGTCTGCTGATGGTCTTGGTTTCAATTGGCTTATTGTTTGCATCGTATCCGGTAGCTACAATACCTGCAGCCTGATGTTCTCCCGTTCCATTCTCTATTGAACCCGTTACAATAACTTTCCCGGCTTCCTCCCTGTCTCCACTGGATAACAGTTCAATATCCGAGGCACTTCCCGTTGCCTTTACCTCTACCCTGGTTATTTGGGATCCTGCATCTAACTTAACGCTAAATGAATCGCTGTAACTACTACTTACTAGTCTGCTGACGGTCTTGGTTTCAATTGGCTTATTATTTGCATCGTATCCGGTAGCTACAATACCTGCAGCCTGATGTTTTCCCGTTCCATTCTCTATTGAACCCGTTACAATAACTTTCCCGGCTTCCTCCCTGTCTCCACTGGATAACAAGTTAATATCCAAAGCATTTCCAACTGCTTTTACCTCTACCCTTGTTATCTGGGATCCTGCATCTAACTTAACGCTAAATGAATCGCCGTAACCACTACTTACGAGTCTACTGATGGTCCTGGTTTCAATTGGCTTATTGTTTGCATCGTATCCGGTAGCTACGATCCCCGCAGCTTGACTATCTCCATAGTTCACAACTGTTCCGGCTACAGAAAGTGTGCCATCGCTGTTTTTCCAGCTACTCGAGGAAAAAAGGACTACACCTTGTAAATTTGCATAATCCGATACCCTTACAACTTCAAAATGATCAATGATTTCTGAAGCTTTGGTAGAATAACTTTTTTTATAACCTTTAGTTTCTTTAGGTTTTACTTTTGAAGGGATAGGGCTACTTTCAACTACATTGTTATTTTTATCAAATGCTTTAATTACAAAATAGGAATCATCACTATAGTGGTTCACTACATCTAAAGCTAAATCGATGTAACTGTTGGCTTTAGTTATAGCGATGTCTTTTACTGCATTTTCTAAGATATCATCAGGCTCTTTCCCATCCATTATGTCTGCCGCTATTCTAAAAGAATAACCATCAGGCAATTCTAAAATTTTTGAATAACTAAGCGAGGCGTTATCAAAAACCCCCCCTAAAGTCCTTATTGCTTCTATGTAATCACTATCGAATTCCAGTGCATAGACTTGCTTTTGTGGGGTCATAATGATGCTAAATAACATAAAAATAATTGTTAGTAGTGAAACTGGTCTCTTCAATCTCTTTATTTTCCTCATTTCTTACTCCTCCTGTTATAAACTAGCATTTTAAATCAAAACAACCAATGTAAAACCAAGGTATATACCGAAATTATACTATTAATACATATACCCCCATAGGTCTGTAAGTCTTGAATCAATGATACTTGTGCACCATTATTTTCCTAATCGCTTCGAATTTGTCGTCCGCCACAACATAAAATTCAATATTGCCGACCAGTTTCTTTTGGACCATCTTTTCTGCAATTTTCTGCATGCTTTCATCCAGACCAATTCCTTTGGCCGAGTCTTCCTTGATAAAAAGGACGGTATCCGAGCAAAAGTTCTCATCCTTATTGTAAATCTCCTTAATCTTCGTGTTTTTGTTCAACCGGTCCGGCAGTACGCCTCGCCAAAATCGGTGTACAACTTGAACTCGCCGTAAATCTTCCACGCAAACTCCGGCATAACCGCTTCGTATTGGGGTTTGATGTATTTTCTAAAATAACCGTCATGCATCTCGTAAGAGCCGTCATCCTGCCGGGTTATACCTCGAAAGCGGTTGTCGGTTACAGCACTTCGGACAAGCGCACAAGCGGTCATAGCTGTATACCCAATCTTTCCCGTTTAAGGATAACGGAACGAATTCTTCCCCGTACTTCTCTTTCAAATAAGCCATCATCTTGATTTTGATTTCCTCCGGCCGCACCTCTTGTCCATACCCCCACTCACTCCCACAGATAGATATGATGATCGCCAGCATGATGAACCCCGCCAGCTTCCATAACGCCTTCAATAACCTGCTCCACCTTTCCTCTTCCGTATATTTCGTCCAATATCACCCAAATATATCCTAAAATTCCACCGTGACTTCCGGGAAATTAAATTTCTTCTCTATATAACGCTGAAGCTCCTGTTCGATCGTTTCGGAAATGCGGACAAGCTCCAAGTCAAGCAATTCTCCAATCCGCCTGCTGAACTCTTTCATCCACGCGGTGACAGGATAAGCGGCAGCCTCATGCGATATAAATCTTACGCCCAGTAAAATCGTTTCCACGCTGCGATATACGCCAAAGGACAGATCCACGGCCTGTCCTGCCAGCCTTTCGCTGACCTCGCCGATGTATTCCTTCACCTCGGGCGTTGCTATATGCTCCAGCTCAATGGTCACGCAGCCGCAGCTACGCTCCAGCTCAATGCCGACATCAGCTAGCACGGTGTCCAAAGAGCGGGTTATTTTCTCCTTATTCAACTTATGCGCTTGAAAAAAACTACGGCAGCAAGATTAACTAACAGAATTTTCCTGTTTTTTGTCGAAGTATAAGGGGATGGCTTTTTAAAAGGAGTTGGCCCTCATGCTTCCCAAAAATCGGTTGGGCGCTGCCCCTCGGATTTAATTCCGAACCGAAATGACACACTGTCCACATTGTGAAAAGAAACTGCAGCGATCCCATACGGGTTGGCATAAAAAAATTTCTACGCTGAATGGTGTCATTGACGCCTTGAGCATGGCGTATGCTTGCAAGAATCTCGCATGCTCACATCCGGGCGTCTCTTATAAATCAGCTGAAGCAGAAATGCTTAGCATGAAGCACTCGTCCTATGGCTACGATGTGTTGGCCCTGGTCGGCGAACTGCGATTTAAGCATCATTTGACGGTGAAAGAACTGGCGGACGCTCTAAACGAACGCGGAATCCCAACGAGCGAACGTCATGCACAGAATCTGTATGAGCGGTCCCAAGTCCTTTTAGCCGATATGAAGAGTGGCGCAGCGGTGGAATTGCAATCCATCATCCAGCCAGTGATTGAACTTGGCCTTCCTATTGTAGGGATCGTCAGCGACGGTCAGCATTCGATCCGCCTGGCCTTCGAAGGTCTGCTCCCCGATGTTCCGTACCAGTATTGTCAGTATCATTACTTGAAGGATATTGCCAAACCGGTAGTGGATGCAGACCGAAAGCTTAAGACAGAACTGAAAAAGAGCATGCGTGGAATTCGAGATGTTGAGCGTAAAATTGAACGTATAGAGAATCCCGCCAGGGAAACCGAAAACTCCGCCATGAGCAAATCCGAAAAGGAACAAGCGGCAACGGAAATGGCCGAAGCTCAAATCGCCAGGAAATACATTTCAGCCGTTCGCGCCTTGCTGCTAGAAGACGTTGATCCCCTCCGCTGAAGTTGCACGGTATGTTGATCTATGAACGCGCGCAAGCCATTCAAGCCGCGTTGGCTTGATGCTTGCGTAAAAAAGGGGGCCTGGCTCCTTGAAGGTGTAATTGGAATTTTTAGTAAAAAGAAACAGGTAATTCCTGTTTATGAGGGCGTGGCTCGATGGCGCAAGCCGCTAGAACACATTACGAACCTACTGAAACCGGGCACGGACAAAACCAGTGAGACAGTTCGATGGGAAATGATTGC
This sequence comes from Paenibacillus sp. FSL P4-0127, assembly GCF_038007325.1. Lineage (NCBI taxonomy): Bacteria > Bacillati > Bacillota > Bacilli > Caryophanales > Paenibacillaceae > Paenibacillus > Paenibacillus sp. FSL P4-0127. Next base: position 213,887 of record NZ_JBBOWY010000001.1, read on the forward strand.
ACTGCTAGAATGGATGAAATAAACCTACACGAAGCCCGATGACATTCCTATGGTGGGAAACATTCTCCGCTATACTAATGGTTTTTGGAACGGTCTGTTTACTTGTTACAATGAGTACCACCTCCCCCGGACGAACAATGATCTAGAGCAGTTTTTTCGACAGACGAAGGCGAATCATCGTCGTATCACAGGACTTCGGAACTGGAACACCTATATCCAACGAAATGGCGAATTTATCGTATTGATTCAGGATGCATTACGCGAAGAGTATATTGAATACCGTCTTCGTTCCGTCGGCTATGCCGCCTACTCAAAATACCAATTAGCATGGCGCTCTCGATTGAACGAACAGGTACAGCGTAGACGTTTTAATCGCGATCCAAAAGCATACCTTACTGCACTTGAGTTAGAATGGGATGAATTATTTTGTTAGTTAATTGTGCTGTCGTAGAAAAAAAACACTATAAAGCCCATAATCCACCGGCGGCTCTATTTCAGCGCTTTCCGCTGCCGCTCCAGCAGTTCTTTTCTCCGTCTCTGCTCATCGGCGCTCCGTACCTCGGACGCCAAACGGTCAAGGCCGGATTTCATGTTTTCCATCTCGCTGTACAGGCGCTCCATCGCCCGTTTGGCCTGCTGGTTGTAATCCTCGGCAAAAGCTTTGCCGGCCTGCCCCTTCCACCAAGTATCGATGCCGCCAAGCGTGCTCGAAAACCTGCGCTCCGCATTTTTCAGATCCATCGCCTCGGTGTGCACTTTTCTGGCCGCGCTGCTGATTTCCCCCGGTGAAATCATATAACTCCCCCCCCTTAATTGATCCATCATAGGTAAAAAGGCGTGAAGAACAGCTTGGTTATCATGCTGCTCTTTTGATCCATCATAGGTAAAAAGGCGTGAAGAACAGCTTGGTTATCATGCTGCTCTTTTGATCCATCATAGGTAAAAAGGCGTGAAGAACAGCTTGGTTATCATGCTGCTCTTCACGCCTGCTTCGATTATTTACGTAGTGCGCTCGCAATGTCTCTTTCGCTTTGTTCCTTAATATCAGCGATTTTGTTCAGGTTGTTGCTGATGTTCGTTACGCATTCCACCAGCTTATCCAGACTTGGTTTGAGTTGGTTGAATTCATCCACAAAAGCTTTTGCGGAGTCCCCTTGCCACCAGCCTTCCACCGATTTGATCTCCCGGTCGAGCTGGTTGATCAGATCGCGGGCATTATTCCCTTTGTTCAGGATGGACTTGGATACGCTGCGCGCCTGTTCGGGGCTAAACGTCAAATTTGCCATTTATTATCTCACCTCCTTTCAAGCACAAGCTCCGGCTTGCTCTCGTAAACACCGGTACGCAGGCCGGTAAATTTGTTCTTCACGATAAAATAACCGTCTCCCGGCTCGAACTCCTTCTCCTGGGCGCCGTATGGGAGTCTGGCGTTAAACAGGCTTTGCTCCTTCAAGCTGCCGAGCAGCAGTCCGCACTGCTCTTCGCGGATCGCTTTGCCCAGACCGTCCCAGTTGTTCGCCAGCTCGCCGGTCAAGTCGGCGGCCAGGACGGCGGCTTTCAGGCCGCGTTCCTGCTTCACGATCCGCTCCAGCAGCTCCTTCAGCGAATATTGGTCGCCCTCCGTCAGCTCGCTGAGCTTGTCGAAGACGAACACGAGCTGCTTCCAGGAGCGGACCAGCGTCTCAGGATCCCCCCCGGCTCTTCGCGTCTCCAGCAGCTTGGAGCGGCGCGCGTCAAGCTCTTCCTTGACGCCGTCCACGAACGAATACATGTCTTCGATCTGCGCCAGATCGGTCACATACGGTTCGTTCATGACCGAGTACAGCCCCATCGCGCCGGAATCCAGCGCGTATACGGCGAGCCCTTCCTCGCCCAGGTTCGCGGCGAGCGCGCGGATCCAGGAGACTAGCTGCGTGCTTTTGCCGCTCAGCGGATCCCCGGCGATCATCAGCACCGGCGTCGCCGTCAGATCGACGAGCACCGGCTGGAGATCCTGGTCGCCAAGGCCGATGGCGATCCGGCTGCCGCCGGCGCCACGGTTGATTTCGGCCATGTCGATGCGGGCCGGCATGACCGGGATCGGCGTTGCCGGGCGGACCGTCCCGCTGCGGACAAGGGCGGCGTAGCGCTCCAGCGTCTGCTCCAGATCGGCCGCTTTGTACTCCGGCACGGCGGTCTGGAACTCCAGCGGCGGCTTCCCCCGCACCAGCGCGCGGCCGGCCAGCTTGGCCGGTTCGAGCCCTTCGGTGCGGCCGACGATGCCGTCGTATTCCCCCTTGTCCGTCAGCTGCAGCGTCACCGCCATTTTGAAATTGACGGCGAATTTGTAGCGGACAAGCGAAGCATTGGTGGCGGAAACGGCCATGTAAATGCCGTATTTTGCCCCTTCCCGGGCCAGCATCACCATCTTCTCGTCGACCGACTCATACGTTTCCGACAAGGCGAAATAGTTGTCGATGACGAGCACGATCGCCGGCAGCGAAGCGGGGGAGCCGGTGGAACTTGAACTGGCGGAACTTGAGCCGGTGGCACTTGTCCCGGCAGCAACCGCTCCGGCGATATTCGATCCGCCGGAGCCTGTCCTGCTTGTAGCAACCGCCCCAGCGATATTCGTTCCGCCGATACCTGCCCCGCCGCCTCCCTGGCCGCCTCTTTCGCGGATGCCCGCGGCGTTTAGGCGGTAATCGTTGAACCCGTCGCTCCGGGTGTCCTCGAACAGCTTCTTCCGCTCCTCGATGGTCCGGAACACAAACAGCATGAATTGCTGGATAAGCGATTCCTGCTCCAGCGTCATCACGCCGCCGCAATGCGGAAGCTGCTCCAGCGCCCGGAACGAAGAGCCGCCGAAATCCATCACGTAGAGATGGACGTCCTCCGGCGAATATTTATGCGCCAGGGACAGGCACAGCGTTTTCAGCAGATACGTTTTTCCCGTACCGGGAGCGCCGTACACAAACAGATTGCCGTCCTGGGCAAAATCGATGTGCAGCGCCTCCTGGCGTTGGCCCCGCGGATCGTCCAGCAGGCCGATCGGCACGCTGAGCAGGTCGCCGCTCGGGGCCCAGCGGCCGAGGTCCGTCCGGAAGCCTTCCTCAGGACCGTAAATATCGTCCAGGTAGACGGTATCCGGCAGCGGCGGCAGCCACGGCCCTTTGAGCGGCTCGATCCCGTTCGCGCCGGACACCGCGATGATATGATCGACCATCGCCTTCAGTTGGGTCGGCATTTCCTTTTTGGCGATTTTCTCTTCTTCGCGCGGATAAATCTGCTCCGCCCGGCCATGCAGCGATACTTCGTAAATGCGCTTGGCCCGGTTTTCCCGTTTGAGCAATTCGCCCTCCGGGTCATAATCCGCGCCGGAGTAGGCCGACTGGAACAGCTCGAAAATTTCGTCGTGCCCGACCTGGATATACGCCCGGCCCGGCTCCTTGATCATCGCCGCGTCCGGGCGCTTGATCACGTCTTTGCTGTCCGTCTCGTCCTGCACCTTGAGACAAATCTTGAACTTGGAGTTGCTCCAGATCTGATCGTCGACAACGCCGGCCGGTTTTTGCGTGGCCAAAATCAGATGCACGCCAAGGCTTCGGCCGACCCGGGCCGCACTGACCAGCTCCTTCATGAAATCGGGCTGATCCTGCTTCAGCTCGGCGAACTCGTCGGCGATCATGATCAGGTGCGGTATCGCCGGCATGCTCGCCTGCTCGGAGCGGCTCCGGCTGTAGTACAGCTTCTGATACCGGTCGATGTTGTTGACCCCATATTCCGAGAACACGCGCTGCCTGCGCATCAATTCGCTTTTGATCGACAGCAGCGCCCGCGTCGTCTCGTTCCCGCCGAGGTTGGTGATCGTCCCGACGAGATGGGGCATCCCTTTGAAAACGTCGGCCATCCCGCCGCCTTTATAGTCGATCAGCACGAACACGACGTCATGCGGATGATAGTTCAGCGCCAGCGAAATGATGATGCTTTGCAAAAGTTCGCTTTTCCCCGAGCCGGTCGTGCCGGCGACAAGCCCGTGCGGGCCGTGTCCGGTTTCGTGCATGTCCAGGTAAAACGGGTTTCCCCCGGCTTTGACGCCGATCGGCACGCTCATCCCCTTAAACGGCTTGTTGCGAATCCAGCGCGAGGCCACGTCGACTTCCCCCGCCGCTCTCGCGCCAAGCAGCTCGAGCAGCGTCAGCGAGACGGGCAGCGAAAACTGGGCGGCCGTGTTTTTGATGCGCAGCGGCGCCAGCTTCCGGGCCGCCTGGTCCAGCTGGGCAAAGTCGGCCTTGTCGGGAAGGAACGTGGATTTCTCCCCGGTTTCCCGGTCCGCCAGCTCCCCGGTTTTGCCCTGCAGCAGCACGACCTGGCGGCAGTTCATCGGCAGGTACGCCGAACCCTGGGCGATAAACACCGACGACACGCCCAATGAAGCGCATTTGTTGTATAAATACTTATGGATCGGTTCGTTTTCAAGCAAGCCGGGATCCTGAACGATAAATACGTAATGTGGAAGCATCGCCCCGCCTACCGTTTTCAGCTCGCGATCCTTGAGGACTTGGTACAGCTCGCCAAGCACCTGGTGCGCGATCGCCGGCCCGCACAGCAGGTACCGCGAATCGAAGCCGCCGGACCAGACGTGCGGCAAAGGCTTAAGCCAGCTCCAGCGGTCCAGCGTCTCTTCGGAGGCGAGCACGACAACCCGCACGTCGTCATATCCGTGATGAGTCACCAGCTGCAGCACCAGCTTGGTCACCAAGTCCAAAGCCAACTCTTCTTCGCCGGCGATACCGCATATTTCCGCCTTCATCAGATTGACGGAAACCGGCACGTCGGGCACGCGTTCAAACTCCAGCGCCAACCGCTGCGGCTCCATCAGGAGCGGATCGCTCTCCAGAATAATCGCCTGCTTCGTGTACTGGATCCGCCGCGCCGCCGGCACGCTGCCTACGCCGAGGCGCAGGGACAGAAAATCCGGATACGACGGCGTCCGTTCCCACAGCCGGCGGTCGAGCTGTTGAATGCGCTCCAGGCAGGCGGCCGGCTCCGGGTTCAGCTCGTTCATCGCCTTGATCTGCTGCTCGCGGGCCAGCGTCAGCTCGCTCCGGCAGTCGGCAATGAACTGCAGGTATTTTTTCTCCCGTTCCTTCTTCTTGTTTTTGTATTTGCGGATCTGCGCCGTGGCGCTCGTGAGCGACACGATCAGCGTCATGACCGTCATGGCGATCGACAGCATCATAAACATCGATTGCGATGTGAGCGCCAGCAGCCCCGTGATCACCAGCATGACGGCCGGCGGCGCCAGCAGCGTAAACCAGGAAATTTCCGGCTTCTCATAGGCGTGCGGCGGCCCCGGAATCTCCAGCTCCCCGCCCGGCATTTCCGGCAGGAACCGGGGCTGGCGGTTAAACAAATGGTTTTCATTCATCATATTGGCCTCGCGAATTCGTTATGACTTTGGCAGCTTGTCCGCCCGACAAAGACATCTTGTGCCATTCGAAGCGGCTGCTGAAATACATTTCCCCGCCGATCACGTGCAGATGATCCGCGCTGTCCCCGCAAATGCGGATTTTGCTCCCCAATTCCAAATCGATACGGTAGATCGTATCGGCATGCATCCGGTTGCTGCAGTACAGGTAACGCCCATCCGTGCACAAGCTGCCGGGAACAAGATCGTCATACGCCCGCGCACTCCCCGTACGCAGGTCGAACACGGTCAGCAGGCGCCGGTTTTTCTTGTCGGCGTAAACCAGCTTCTCCCCAAGCAGAAACAGCCCGGCGGCGGCCGCGTCGGACACGATCTCCCGCTCGCTGCCGTCGGCGCGGCAGGTCCGAATCCCCAAACCCGTCGCGTAATAAATTTCGTCCCCCTGCACCGCAAAAGCCTCAACCGCCTCATCGGCAATCCTGCTCTCTTCCCGGCCGTCCATCCGGAGGCGGTACAGCTTCCGGTCCTCTTCGTTGATATAGTAAAGCCAGTCTCCCTGACGGATCAGCCCGCCGCAGGGAGCCTGCGACACCGGCTCCACGGCCCCCGTCCGGGGATCGATCCGGCAGAGCCGATGGCCGCGCTGCTGGTCGCTTGCGTATATACCGTCATCGGCCGGGTTCATAAACCAGAAAACACCGTCCAGCAGCCTTGTTTCCCCGCTTGCGGGATCGAGCCAAAACGTGCCGGAGTAATGGCAAATGTCCGTCAGCAGCAGCTTGCCGCCCGCCGCGAGCACAAGCCCGCTGCCGCCAAAATGATCGCCCATCGATACTCCCCCTTTCTACACCAGCGTCAGCAGCGCCCCGGCCGCCACGCCTTCCTCCTCCAGCGTCCGGACCGGGTCCAGAATACGCCCGAGCGGCTCGGCCTGCAAACGATGCCCCGGCGAAACCGCCAAGCCGTACGCTTCCGCCAGCATCTCCAGCAGCTCCGCCGTAGTGACAAACGGCGGAACCCACAGCTCCTTGCGGAGATGAGGCGCCTGAAAGGTCACCAGCATTATTTCATCCATCCGAAGCCCTTCCTCCTCGTCAGTTTGTGATCGTCAGCACCAGGACCCGTTCCTCCTTGAGCTGGTAATCGACATCCTCCCCGGCCGCCGCCGCCAGCTTCAAGTATTTGGTCTTGAATTTATAATCGGAAACGGCCTCCAGCGTGACCTTGGTCACGACTTGCTCGCGCTCCGGGTCGGTCTTCTCGTCGAAATCGAGCTTAACGGTAAAATCGTTGTACTTGCCGTCGTTGGATCTAAACTCCAGTTCCGTGTTGCTTTCCCCCGGGTTCGTATGGGTGACGTTCATCGCCGCTTCAAACGCATCGGAGAAATACTCCGCAAATTTATCCTCGTTCACCTTCGCATCCAAATTCCGCTGGAATTCGTATTCCAGGCTGCGGTCCCTGGCGGACCGGGCCGAGTTGGACAGCGCCGTGCCAAGGATGATGTTTTCCCGGCCCAAATTGAGCAGCTCCACCAGCGGTTCGAGCAAAACCGAAGCGAGGATCACGACGAGCACGCCGATCGCTATGTTTTTCATGGCTCATCGCCCCACTGATCGAGGTATTCGTAATATTCCAGGTCCTTGTAATGCTTCAGCCCCGTCGCCGTCAGCGAAAACGAAACCGGAATTTCCCGCTCGTATTTTTTGCCCCAAAGCTCGATGCTGAGCGGATACACCGCCTCGATCGTCACTTTGACCGGCTTTCCCCGCTGGCGGTAAGGTTTTTCGTATTCCGTCAGGTCCTCGTAATAGGACGCATCGTCGTAGCCGATGGCGTCGTCGCCGTCCGCGTTCACTGCGAGAATCTCAACATCCTCGGCTTTCAGCCTGTAAATCGGACGCTCTCGCAGCCGCTCCAGCGCATCGTCATAGTACGTTTGCTTCAAATAATTGTCGCTCGCCGCCACCTGGGACACGTTAAACGTCTCGATCACCAGCGTCATGTACCAGGGAAAAAAGTAGATCAGGTTCGTGAACAGCAGGATGCAGACGGTAACCAGTATGGATACGAGGATCGACTTGGCAAAAGCTCGCATGTCAGTTCTCCTGTCTGTCCGGGTTTTGGATTACGCAGCGGAATCTGTAAGATCTTGAATTATTTTCATAAAATATTTCCATACTTCGTCGATCCAGGTTGCAAGGTTGTCATTTACAGCCCCAATAATTAAGCCAATAATAACAATAACCCCCACCGTTACGGCAATCTGCTTGACCCCAATGTCCCCGGTCTCATCCTCCCAAAACGCACGGATTCCTTTCTTTGGACTCGCTTGTTTTTCCACCTGTTTCATCGTGACAACCTCCCCTTAACTCCTTATTTTTAGATGTTTATTGAAACATTTGAATGGAATCCATGATCGTAAATAGATAGTAGATGCCGATATACAGCGCGAGAATCCCGATCAGCACGAACTGAATCCGGCCGTTGGTCCGCTCCCGCCGCTCCAGCTCCTCCTCCAAAAAACGAATCCGGAAGCTGTCGATTTCGTTTTTGAGATACACCATCTGCGAAATGTTGTCATACCCCTTTAGCCGGGTTTCCATCAAATCGCAAAACTTGATGATATAGTGAATCGGCACCCGCCGCTTTAGCTGCTTCAGCGCGAATTCCTCGCCGTATTCGATATTGTCCAGCATCACCCCAAGCTCCTCGGCCATGTCGGCGTTGGCGTTCGGCAGGTAATCGCGGATCACGTCGGCCAAATAGATGTTGATCGACTTCGAATACTGGTAGTACACCATGCTGTAAAACCCCGGGAAATCGCGGGCGATGTTGCGGTTTTTGCGCTCGATTTTTTTCTCCATCTCCGACACCGGGTACAGCCAGCCCAAAATGATAAAGATCGCCGCCACGCAGCCGAGCAGCCGGTTGGCGCTCAGGACGACCGCGGTCACCAGCACCGCGCCGCCGGTATACAAAATCTGCTCGAGCCGCAGTTCCTCCGGGGTCATCGTCAGATCGAGCCTGTCCAGCATTTTTTTAAACCGCAGCCGCTCCGCGCCGCCAAGCAGGGGCCTGACGTATTTTACCGCGGCGTTTTTCTTCCATGTCCGCAGCTTCTCCCGGAACCGGGCGTGTTTGCGCTCCTTCAAATACTTGCGGTTGCGCTTCTTCTGCTTGGCCTGCACCGGCTTGAAAATCGGGTAAGCGAACACCTTGACCAGGTAAATGATCGACACCAGCGCGGCCAGCTTCGCCAAAAGCGTCATTTCAGCTCACCGCCAATCCCCAGATCCCCCTGCAAAGTCTGCGTCCGGGCAAAGCTGAGGCAGATGATGCTGATCATCACCGTATTGATGACCTTTCCGTAGCTGGCGTAGAGCATAAATTCGCGAAAGTCTTTGACGGACAAGGCATATATGAAAAACAACACGATAATCGCGGTTTTCAGCAGAAAATCGCGGTTCATCTTGCGGAAAATCCGGTCTTTACGCGCGTTGATTTCCCGCAGCACCGCGTTTTCGTCCACGATGTCGAGGAAGATGTCGGCCATCCCTTTGCGCTCGTTGTATTCGAACACGATGGCTTTTTTCGTGAAGTTGTCGAATTTCGGACCAAGCTGCCGGTTCAGCACGGTGATCGCCTGCTTAAAGGAATAGCCGTTGTTTTCACAGTTGTCGATAAACTGCTGAAAATAAGGACGGATGCTCGGGCGGATGTATTCGTCGCTTTCCATCACTTTTTTGATCGCCACCAGCACCCCTTCCCGGGCGAGCGGGCAGATGATGTCCTCGGCATCCATGATGCTCTCCAGCTTCTCCGCCTTGATCGCCTTCGACTGCATGGTGAAATACGTGAGCAGGCCAACGAATATGGCGATCGTAATCACGACCGACAAGGTGACGTTCTCCATAAAAAGAATGATCACCAGCACCATGACGGCAAACGCGATGCACAAAAGGGAGGTGAAGCTTTCGAGCGTCAGCGGCAAGTTGAAGTCGAGAATAAGCCCTTCCACCAGCCGGTTGTATTTGGCGTAGATGTTCTCCTTCCGCTTCACGATCCGCTCTTTTTTGATCCGCTCCACATAACGTTTGGTGTTGTACCTGCCGAGGTATTCCGCCAGCGTATCCAGCATCCCGAGGAAAAAACGCCCCGTGCCTTCAAAAAAACGCACCTCAAACACGGCGTTGAATACGATGAAAGCGGCGATGCCCAGCAGCAGGCTAATGGCTGAAATCGTATCCATTGGGCGCATACTCCTCTATTTCGTCGTCTTCCGGCGGCCGGGTCAAAAACGCGAAACGGCTGCGCTTGATCCCGGCTTTGATCATCGTCTGCTGCACCTTTTCCGACAGCTGTCCCACGCGCTTGTGCTTGCCGACGATTTTCAGCACCCGGTGCGTGCCCTCTTCTTCCAGCACGTCCTCGGAAATAAATTTGTAGATCGGGTTCACGATCGGCTCCAGCCCTTCGGAACCCAGCACCTCCGAGATCGAGGTCACCTTCCGGGTGCCGTCGGCCAGCTTTTCCTGAAAAATAATAAACTTGACCGCGCTGCAGATGTTCCGCAAAGCCAGCTCCGCCGGCTCGTTGGAGGCCATCAGGTAGGCGGTCAGGAAGCGGTAAATCGCTTCCCGGTCCCCTTCCGCGTGCAGCGTCGTGAAGAAGAAGTGCCCCGTCTGCGCCGCCCGCAGCGCGGTGGCGAATTCCCCCGGCGTCCGCAGCTCGCCCGGGCCGATCCAGTGCGGCGACTGGCGCATCGCATTGATCAGCAGGTTCTCCATCGTCGCCGGGCTGGCATCGTCCTCGTCGGGAACGGATTCGTACTGCAGCACGTCGTTGATGACCCGGCCGTGCTCGCCGCCGCCTTCCCGGCGCAGCAGGCGCATTTCGGAAGGATTTTCGATCGTAATGATCCGCGACAGCGGGTTGATCTCCTTGACCAGAATCTCGTTCAGGGTCGTCTTCCCGCTCCCCGTTGGGCCGACGGTAATCCAGGACAAATCGGCCTTCGGCAGCAGGGACAGCAGCTTGAACATATTGACCGAAAACGACTCGTTTTTGATCATCGTTTCCGGGGTGATGCTCTTCTTGCTGAATTTCCGGATCACCACAGCCGGCATGTCGTACGGCGAAATGTCCGCATGGGTGGCATTCACCCGGTACCCTTCGATCGTCCGGGCGTTGACCATCGGCACCTTCGGAGTCAGCCGGACCTTGGAGACGCCAAGCAGCTTGGAAATGATCCGCTCCAGATGCTCGCGGTCGATAAAGTGCGGCTCCCAGGGCAGCGTTTTTCCGCCGGTTTCGACAAAAATCTGCTCCGGTCCGTTGATGCGGATCTCGTCGATCGCCGGATCTTCCATCGCCTTCGTGATCGGGCCGTAATGGGTGATCTCGTCGGTCAGCGCGTGCTTCAGCGCGGCAAGCTCGTAATACCCTTCCACGACCGGCTTTTGCGAATCGACGAACTCGTTGATGAAGGCTTTGGTCATTTCCCGCTTGCGGGCCGGGTCGGTTTCCCGCCGGAAGGCGTGGGTGGCGACCTTCGTGATGTATTTCTGGCAAAGCTCCAGCGCCTCTTCGAATTGAATGGTCGTATATTTGTTTTTCAATTCTTCCAAATCTTCTTTTTTGCCGCCGCTCTGCTGCGACACTTTTTGCTGCATTTCGCTGACTTTGGCGCGCGTAAGCATCCTTCCACCCCCTTACTGCTTGCCCAGAATATCCGCGAGCCGCTTCAATTCCTTCATGAAATACTTGTTCACCAGGGCGCTGTCCCTGACGTACAGCTTGCCTTCGAGGGACGCGGCATAAGCGGCTTTCACCAGCGGCATCGCCGCGGCGATGTTAAAGCCGTATTCGCGCAGGCCCTTGTAATCGTATTTGAGATCCTGCATGTTCATCAGGATGACACTTGTGAATTTGGCGGTGCTGATCCCGACCGAAGCCGCGAAATCGAGCAGCCTGACCATGTTGCTCAAGGCCTCAACCCGTTCGGACGCGGTGAAAAAGCCGATATGCGAGCTTTTCATCGCTCCAAGGCACAGCTCGAGCGGCGGATTGTTCGGGATGTCGAGCAGAATAATGTCGAACATCCCTTTCAAGGTGCCGATCACCCGCTCCAAATGCTCGAATTCGAAATCGAGATACTCCTCGATCAGATCATGGGGACTGGGCGCCAGCAGATACAGCCGCTCATATTTCGTGCTTGTCATTTCCTCGCGAAAATCGATCTTGTCGCTTTTTAAGACCCGCAGCAATCCTCTCCCCTGCTTGGGCGGCTCCACGTCCAGGTAATGAAACAGGTTCGGCTGAAAAGCCTTTAAGTCGACGATGCACGTATTCAGCCCCTTCTGCGCCAGCAAATACCCCAAATTGCTGATCAGGATCGCGTTGTCGGCGAGATCGCAGGCCGGAATGAAGCCGATGACGCTGTAGATGAGCTTGCTCTCCTGGAGCTCCGCCCCGCCAAGGTAGTCCTTCGGCGAAATTTTTTGCAAAATCCGGTCAAGCTTTAGTTCTTCTCTTTGATCCATGACTCCACCTCATTTTGCAGCGTCGGCAGCTGATCCAGGATCACGTCGCTGTTTTTGCGGCTTAGGATCGTGATGAGGTATTTCTTCCCGTCATAGCCGTTATATTTGGCAAAGTTGTCGATCTGCTCCTTGGAGCCCTCTAGCAAAAGCGCCCGCGGCTGGATGCTTTTCATGAAGTCCTCGCTTTTCATCACTTCCTGCCGTTTGTCCTCGCTTAGCTTGAGCACCTCTTTATACACTTCATAAATCGAGTGGCTGTTCGCATTGAGCATATCCTTCACCGTGATTTGATCGAATAATACCTCCGTCTTGATCGCCGTGCTCGTTCCCCCAAAATTGGGATTGCCGGAGGATGTGCTTTCCTCCTTCTCATAGGAGACGCGGATTCTGACGGTGTCCCCCGGCATCAGGATGTCGCCGCCGGCTTCCAGGAAGTTGTAGGGCAGGGTCAACACTTCGTGCTTCTCATCGAGCTGGTACAGCCATTCGTTTTTGAGCGGTTTTTCTTCCCGCAGCTGGTCTTTATACAAAATGCCGCCGTCCCGCAAGTAATACTCCGCGTATTTGCCCGCCACCGCCTCCAGATCCGCCGCCAGTACCATATCCTCGGTATATTCCTTGCGGATGAGGGCGTATTTGCGGACCATCTTCTCGGTGATCACCTGATCGGCCGGAATGCCGCCGTCGTGATCGACGCGAAGGATTTCCACCGTGTCCTTGGCCGCCTCGTTGGCGTTGTTGAGCACGATGAACGAGACGATGATCACGGTAACGCTGACGGCCAGGGCCATGATTTTTTTGAAAATTTTGCGGTTCGGCGAAACGCTTTTGATCGTCGTTAAATCCATCGAGTGTTACGCACCTTCCATCAGTCTTAGAAGCATATGGCCGAAAGCTTGCTCATACTCCGGCGCGAGATTCGTCAAGGCGATCTCCGTCTCGATCTGGGAGTCGAAGCCGTTATTGTACGGGACATGTCCCGCGAGGTTCATTTCGTAACGAAAACACTCGCTAAGTCCGCCGGCCAGCACTTCGCCCACCCGCTCCGGCGCAAACAAAGCGTCCTGGAACCGCGAGCGGTCGTTGTATTTGGTCACGATCACCTTCGACTTGGCGTTGAGGTAGGCCGCCTTCTCCGCGTCCAGCACGACCTCGACGTTGCGGATCGTGCTGAGCACCGCGTGCAGGTTGTTCGGGACGCACAATCCAAAAATATCGATGTGAATCATCGTTTCCCGGAACTCCCGGAACAAGTCAAGCGGCATATCAAGCAAGACCAGGTTAAACTTCGTCCTTAGCAAAGAAAGCAGGCCCACCAGCTTGTCGCTGGTGTAGAACTGGCCCATCAGCCTATGGTCCTGGAACGAGTAGCCGAGCGCAGTCAGCCACAAATTGTCCTTGATGCTGCAGGCCGTCGTCATGTAATCCTGGGGCCGGGCGAGCGTGCGGATCAGGGAGGCGCTCATTTCGTCGTATTTATTGCTTTGTTCATGGAACCTGCCGAAGTACATGTTCATGCTCCGGTACTCCGCGTCCATGTCGATGATCATCGTGCTCAGCCCGCGTTTGCTGGCTTCATGCGCCAGATTCACCACGGTGCTGGTCAGCCCGCTGCCGCGGTGTCCGGTAACGGCCACAACCCGGCTCATGCCCCGGCTGATCCCCGCCATCCGTTTCGTCAGAGGATCGGTGGCCTCGGGCTGCGCTTCGTCTTTTTCGGCTTTGGCGCGGAAGCGGCTGAAGAAGGATCTTTTCTTCTCCGGCTTCGCCTCCTCCACAGGCGTGTCCACGGGAGCGCGCTGTGGTTTGGGGGACCGTCCGTGTCGCCCCGCGGCCAGCTCACCCAGCACGGAACGGATCAGGCCGAGCGGGATTCGCGGTTCGTCGCAAACGACGATCCGCAGGCCGGCGTACTTCTGCAGGAGCGGCTCCAGTTGCTGGGACCTGAGCGGGTTTCTGGTGAGTAAAAAGACCGGGACCTCCGCCCCCCGGCGGTCGCTGAACCAGTTCAAGGCCGCGTTAAAATGGCCCAGATCCGGTTCCTGACTCCCTGAAAACGCCTCGTCGGTCAACAGCACGCCATCCACTGCCGGGTTGTTCTCCTGAAGATAGCCGGGCAAATCCTGCAGTGTCAGCGCATCGGCCTGGACAGCTTCAAGCCTGTCCGGCAAATAGCCCGACACGATTCGATAAAATCCGCCGGAAACGATGAGAATTACCATAGATTAGTAATATTTTCCTCCCTTGTTTGTCGCTATTTTAGCAACAGCATGGTTTACATACAATACCTAATATGGTCCCCTCAGCCTTTTTATGGACTTTCTTCCTATAAAAAAGAGTCTGAAGGCATTAAAGGAAAGCCGCGGGCGGACATGCCGGCCTCCCTTCCTTTGTCCCATTTCCGTCAGTCGTTCAAATCGTCAAACATGGACCCTACGACCGTGACCTCGATGTTATCGAGCACATCGACGCCCTGCAAAGTGCCGAGCTTTTTGTAGGTATGGCCGCCTCCGGAGAGCGGCGCGTCGTCGATCCAAGCTTTGACGTAATACTTGCCGTTTTGCATGTTGGCGTGAGTATAGACCGGGATATTGTCCGGGTTGATTTCGATCGTGACGGTCGTTGTTTCGGTAATTTCGTACATCTTTGGTTGTTTGTCAGCAACGTACTCCCGATACTGGTAGTTGTCCTTGCTGCCTTGCGTATTCGACTCTTTGTAACCTTCGAGCACCCGTTTCCAGTATTGATGCGTTTTGCTTTCGTCCTGATCCTGGGAGTAATAGATTGGCTCAACCACTTTTCTATAACGCGACTCGTCGTCTTCCCGGTCCAGCACGTTCAGCAGCACTTTGCCATCCACGCCTTTGGGCTGCTCGGCCGTCAGAATTCCGGCTTCCGCTCTGAACCCTCCGCCCTTGGAGGCCAATGGCTCGTTTGCGATATTGACCGCGTCCTTCTTGCTGTTGATATAAATCAAGTTCGTTTCGTAACGGAACGAATCGATCAACGCTTTGACCAGGTCCTTGTGATCCTGCGTATCGTTATCCGACTGTTTGTACATGACGGTTTTAACCGTAAACGTGTACTTTCCAGCCGGGTTGAAATAGTACCCGGATTTGATCGGATACGCATATTTTTGCAGCTGCCGGTCGGTGGCGAATACCGCCTTGTCGTACAGCGATTTTCTGTTCGTTTTATTGCCGGCCGCTTCCCGGGCCTTCTGGTATTCCTGCGCCATCGTGCTTTCGCTTTTCCAGGCGATGTCCCCGCTGGCCTGCTGGGTGAACGTGCGCCGGAACCGGCCGGGGACGGCCGTCCAGTCGTACGGTTGACCGTTCTCGTCGAGGTGCTTCATCCAGCGGATGACGTCATACTCATAGGGTTCGTTTTCCCAGAACATCTTTTTGGTTTTGGAGTCCGAAGTATTGTTCTCGATCTCGTTCTTGTACGTATGTTTTCCAAGTTCTTTAGTCCCGTTGTAGACGTAGACGTCGTAGACTTCCCTGTCCTCCCCGGAATCGAAGTCGGCGTGGGCCGTTTCCCTTCTGACCTCGGTACGGCATACGCCATTACTGCAGACTTCAACCTTATATTCATAGTCCCTTTTGACGGAACCTTCATAGGACACCGTCCCGCTTCTGCGGATCGGCACTTTAGGATTGCTGTGAGGCGACCACTTGCGGTTTACCGGATCGTCCCCGAAATCCTCGCGTTTAATGGTGGCGTGAACAATCGGATTTCGCGAAATCCATGCACTCGGTTCGTCGACCAATGGATTACCTTCGACTTCAAAATCGCGAAATAAATCCTTCGTATCGTTGTTCACCTTAAGTTCACCCGTCGCATTACTAACCCAGTAAGCGTCCGGCCGCGGCAGCGTCAAGGCGGCGGCAATCGGATTCCCATTGTTTAATGGAAACTTCACCTTGGTGGACAGCACGTCGTAATTCAGCGGTGTCGGCTTCAATAGTTTTATTGCCAGCGGGTTGGAATCGAGCACATTGTTGCCCAGGATCGTTTCTTTGGGCATTTTCCCGTCTTCATTGACCTTAAACTGAATGCGGACGTCGCTGTCCGGCATCGTAAAGGTGGCGTAAAGAACAACACCCGTTCGATTCTTGATTTCGAAAGCGCCGGATTCCTGATTGGCATGACCGGAAAACGACAGGTTGTCGTCCTGTGCGGTCAGCTTTGTTCCGTTTTTCTGCGTCAAAGTCCACGAATAGTTGGTCGTTACCGGATCGGCGAAGGTAGAATTCACCCTTACCGCCACCTGGACTTGTTCGCCCTTAGCCGCTTCATGCGGCAATTTTTCAAACGATGCCGACAAATCGGACTCCAACAAAGCGTAAGGGGCGATCGGGATGTCCAAATACGTCACGCCGATATTGCTGTTGTCCATATAGACGGTACCAAACCCCCAAGAAAACATGGTCGGGGGCTGCAAGACATGGACATAATCGATCCAGTTGCCGCCCTTACTCGGTTTGGCGCCCTCTTTATATACATCAACTTTTGCATAATCAGAGTCTTGATTGTCGTACATAAATTCGGAGTAGGGTATCCCCGCGTACTCCGTATTTAGTCCTTGAATGATCAGTTGTTCAAAAGTTCCGTCGCTAAGATATTTGTTGGCAGGGTCTTTGTATTTGTCAAAGCGATTTGGCCGAATCCCATACTTTTCCGTAACCCTCGTTTTATTCCAAGGTTCAGGAATTAAATTATAATCCTGAATTTGGGTCCCGCTCCAACCAGCATCCCAAGGAAAATCGTCGGAAGAAACGGATTGCCCGTTTACGCTAAACCCGCTGTACCGGACGACCAGTCTGCCTTTATGGACCAATTCGTCTCCATGGTTCGAGCCGTAAACCATTTGAAACGTGTTGTTTTTTCGCGCTTCTCTTTTAGTCTGTACCGGCGGCGGATTCAATCTTTTTTCGATCAAATCCTTCCGTAGCTTGAGCGTCTGCCCGTCCTTAGGTATACTCTCGGGAAAGTAATTGTCGAGGCCATAGTACTCCTTCATATCCCGATTAATTCTTTGAATCGCTTCCTCGACCGTCGTCGGCCGCGTATTCTCCGCCGCTTCCGGGTTATCCGCAGCTTGGGCAGGCGGAAAGGGAAACGTTGCCGTCAGAAGTATTAAAACTAATATCAAACCAAACCATTTCACGCTGTTTTTCATATTCGATACCCGCTTTTTATTCAACTATATAATTCTTGGTTTCGTAGACTTGTACCGCAATCGGATCGGAGGTATTCGACCCGACCGAAATGACGTAATTGCTGTCTTTGAACACCTTACCCTCAAGTTCTTCTCTCCAATTGGTTTTCTTTTGAATGTGCTGCATAATGGCTTCAACGGTTTTTTTATCCACCTTCTGCAAGAGAATTTCTTCTACTTCCTTGACCTGCATTTTATAATCGGCCCCCCTCATCTCCGGGAACGATATTAATAATGACAATACAGGAGTTTCCGGCTCATTTGTTCCCTTATCTATAAAAAGTTGAGATCCCGTATTATGCTTCACGATAAAGCCGTGCATGTTTTCTTCCACGACCTTGTTGCCGCCCGGCTCCTTCTCTTGCTTCGGATCAAACGCGGTATCGCTGATGTACGCCGTACGCACCGCGCCGTCCCACTTGGTATAGGCGCCCAGCCCTTCGCTGACAAAGCGGATCGGCACGAACGTTCGGCCATTGATCCGGCGCGCAGACGTGTCCATCTGTTTTGCTTCCCCGTTAACGTTATACAGCGTCTGGCCGATCACCAAAGTAATTTCGTTGTTTTTCAGCCGGATCGTCACCGTTTTGCTCTCCGGAGCCCACTTTACATCGGCCCCTAACGCTTCGCTGACAAAACGGACCGGGACCTGCACCCGCTGCGCCTTATCCATAAACGGCTTCGCATCCGGAAAGTCGAGAGGCTTCCCCTGATATTCCACGCGAAGCGGCAATTCTACCGCTGCCGAAGCCGCGCCCGGCACCCATGCCAGCGCAGAAATAAAACATGCCAATACCCCTATCGTTTTTTTCATATTGCTGAATTTCATTTTGCTAAACCCTCCTAAAGCTTAAAATACGTGTTTAACCGCGTTAAATTTATTTCTTGCATCCTAAGGGGCATGACTATAATACCAACATATTCCAGCTACCTGGGCTACCAAAATTATACACGGCAAAAAATACCTCCGGTGAGGGCTGGAAGTCTTGATTTATTGGTGCCTTTGCGCTAGTTCTGGAGAAATTAGCTAAGTCCTAAGACTTAAAAATGCGAATATTTATGCAAAATGAAATATATTGGAATGTCCCTAAAAAATAAAAGCCGCCCCAAAGGCAGCTTCGCATAAAACAAACTGCTTTCGGGACGGCCCGGAATAGTTTATTAAATTTTGGCGCAGGGATCGCGCTTACTCCGCAATAACCTCCTGATTTTTCAATACATTGATTTTATAATTCATGCCCCATTCATACATGGACTCCAAGATCGGCATCAGGCTTTGGCCGTGTTCGGTGAGCGTATACTCCACTTTGGGCGGAACCACGGGATACACCTCGCGATGGACGATGAGATCCTCCTCCAGCTCCCGCAACTGATTGACGAGCATGCGCTGGGTAATTCCGGGAATGAGGGAACGGAGCTCGTTGAACCGTTTGGTCCCCTCCTTGCCAAGATGCCACATGATGAGCATTTTCCACTTCCCGCCAATGATATGCAGGGTCAGCTCTTTTTCGCAGTTAAACGTTCTTTCATCAAATCTTCCCACGTTATCTCACCTCCAATCCCATCCTACCACAAAAAGGGGAGCACAGTATACTTTAGGGCAATAGGTGCTAATCAAGTACATATAGTCATTTTCAAGTAACTATATGTTTTTAAAGTGCGTACTTACATCGTTTGCAGTTCGCGGTTATGATGGGCTTACGTTCACCACATTCTAAATCATCGGGAGTGATAATAATGGAATTGCAGTTGGCGCTTGATCTTGTCAACATCCCTGAAGCCAAACAAATCGTGGCCGAGGTGCAGGAGCATATCGATATCGTGGAAATCGGAACCCCTGTGGTTATCAACGAAGGTCTCCGCGCGGTCAAAGAAATTAAGCAACAGTTCCCGTCATTAAAAGTGCTGGCCGATTTGAAAGTGATGGATGCCGGCGCATACGAAGTCATGAAAGCCGCGGAAGCCGGCGCGGATATCGTAACCGTTCTGGGGGCGACGGACGACGCTACGATTCGGGGCGCTGTGGAAGAGGCCAAAAAACATAATACGAAAATATTGGTGGATATGATCAATGTAAAAGATATCGAAACCCGGGCCCGGGAAATCGACGCATTGGGCGTAGACTACATCTGCGTTCATACCGGTTACGATTTGCAGGCGGAAGGCCAAAGTCCGTTTGAGCAATTGCGGATCATCAAGAACGTCGTGAAAAATTCCAAAACGGCGGTGGCCGGCGGAATCAAGCTGGACACCCTGCCCGACGTAGTCAAGGCCAATCCCGATCTTGTCATCGTTGGCGGAGGAATTACCGGACAGGCCGACAAAAAGGCCGTAGCCGCAGAAATGCAAAGATTGGTCGCTCAAGGGTAACGCGCGGATGGATACGGTGCAATACGCCGCAAAAATTATCGAAGAGCTGCAGCATTCCGTCTCTTTTATTCAGGAAGCCGAAGCCGATCGGTTGGTAGACCGGCTGCTCCAGGCCGATAAAGTGTTTGTGGCCGGGGCGGGCCGTTCCGGGTTTATGGCGAAATCGTTTGCCATGCGGCTGATGCAAATGGGCCTTGACGCTTACGTCGTCGGTGAAACGGTGACCCCCAGCATCGGCAAGGACGACGTGCTCGTCATCGGTTCCGGCTCCGGAGAGACGAAAGCGCTGGTCAGCATGGCGCAAAAAGCGAAAACGCTGGATGCCGGGGTAGCGCTCGTCACCATCTCCCCCGAATCCGCCATCGGGAAACTAGCAGACGTGATCGTACGCCTGCCGGGTTCTCCGAAGGATAAGGAGCAAAGCCGTTACAATACGATTCAGCCCATGGCCTCCTTGTTCGAACAAACGCTGTTGATTTTTTATGACGCGGTCATTCTAAAATGCATGGAACGCAAAGGAATCACGGGCAGCGAGATGTACGGCAGGCACGCAAACTTGGAATAGCGCGTAGACCTCGAATAACACTAAACCTGGAATAACGCCGCAAAGCAGGCCGGACCTATGGACGGCCTGCTTTTTTTGAACCGGAGTTTTCTTACTCATGACTAAAGTCGCATTTTTGTGATAACTCGTTATCAAACTTTCTCCCCTCATCTATCAAAGCGGTTATATGTATCCCATCCATTAGTCCCTGTCTATACATGATCGAATAAACCTTTGAAATTCTTTCATTTTGCAGTTCCTCGTATTGATACAACTTGGATTGCTTGTCCTTAGGCAAACATTGAAGCATTTCATTGAATAACAATTGCAATCTCTTCGATTTACCACGATACTCATCTTGGATCGACACGCCATTCCCAATTTCATCAGTCCGCAGCTCTATCAGCTCATTCAAATAGCTTCTTATCGTTTCCATGGACCATCACACTCCATCCCCAAGTGATGCCCATATTATATCAACGTGAATAAATTTTTTATACGATCACATTGACATCAAAGTGATGTCACCATACCCACATTGCGCTTAGAACAAGGGATTGTTGAAAAAATTATATTTATAGCCGATAAAAATAAACGCTCAATCGTAATAAAAAACCTGTTCGACTTACTGGCAAAAATGCGCTTGATCAGCTTTACCTACTACGACGATTAATTGTATTTTGCACAACTAACTTCATACCCAACTGCCCAATCACTCGTTTTAATTGCATTTCATACAATTACATTCCCGTTTCTTTCCCCTTCCTCAAAAAAGAGCGGAGTAATTGTAGGATTTGCACTTAATCAAGTGCTATGGAGTATTTCCGGATAAATAATTGTACATTTTGCAACTACTGCAACGATTAAATCGAGATAACTCGCCGGCTTAACCCGTTTATGTATACAGACACACATAGCGACGGACCCAGGAGTACAAGAGTATCGGCCTTCTGAATTAGCTTCTATCATTTTCGAGAATTTGGAATAAATGTGGACGAGGTGCATCGGTGGGTGGACGCGGTGGAGCTAACCCGAAGGGGGGTGGGGCCGTGTCCATTCTTGAATTGTGCTTGAAACTGTTGGACGGGGTGTCGAGGCTGGTCGGGGTTCTGACCGGAATTAGCACGTTGCTTACCGCCCGCAAACAGGCGCGAGAAAAAAAACCACCGGGAATAGGTTGCCCTCAAGGTCTTTAAATCATTCGTCAAATTTATTGAGCCAATACATCGGCTTTTGTGTACTAGACATGGATTTAAGTAAATCTAATGTTTCTTTCTTTTTCACCTTAAGTGCATCTTTTAGCTTTTCGGGAGCTATGTCTCGTATATCTTCCAACATTCAGCATTCTTCAAACATTTCAATTATTTCCTTGTTCGCATCATTTTGTTTTAGAAGTTGTGCCACATAAGGACGGTATAGATATGCATATGCATATGCATATGCATATGCATCTTCAAATGTTAATGCCCCTTCAAGTAAGGAATCAAGCATACCAAGATTTAATATACATAAAAATTTTTGAATCTCATCTGAATGCTTCAATTGAATTTGTAAATTCAATGTACCACTCCTTTATTTGGGCATTTGACTTGACGAGTTACTCCACCCGTTTTTCACCTTGACATTATAAACTTGACCTAATTGGCTTTGGAAGTAGTGGATTGAGATTTTTTTACCATTTGCATTCATTCCATCCTTGTAAATTTTGTGCCAAGTACCGAATTCTATAGCTCGTAGTTCCTTAAGTAATTCTGTATTGTTGACCTTATTCTTCACAGTTCCGTTTCTAGCAGCTGAAAAACCTTGTGGGTAGAGAGGAGCATCCTTAATTGATTTATATACATATTTGTAACGCACAATTATGAACCCAAATACCAAGGTTAGAGACAAAGTAAGTCTAACGGTTGTATCCGTCGCTATTTTGCGAAAAAAGACCCTTTCGAAATTTTAACGGTTGTGAGCGTTGTTATCTGCTCTAATCTGAGCCCAAATAGCCGATTTTTAGCTAAATAGGCGCCATGGCAACCGTTAGAATTTGAAAAAGGCGTTATTGGAGCAAATAGCGGCTGTGGCAACCGTTAAAATGGGCCTTAATGCAATTCGACGAAATAAGGTTATTTCGGTCCGTTAGCCCGTCCCACGTACTCTGATCTCTTGTCCAATCCGATTCCCTTTTCCTGTATCCCGTGCCTTATTTATATATCGGAAGTAGGAATCTGGAATGAGAGAGGAATCTGCAAAACATATAGTTCTTTATGCCCAACCGGAGACACCGTGCCGCAAATAAAAACCCCTCCTTGGAAAAACACTTCTCCAATTGAGGGGTTATGCACGTTTTCGGAATTTGTTCTATTATTAAGGGCTAAGCTTCCTTAGGTTTCACCATGCGCGTGAATACTTTGATCACCTCGCTCAGCAGCAGCGGGATAAGCGCCAGCCCAATGACGATGGCCCAATCCGCAAAACTCAGATTCTGCACTTTGAAGGCCGCGGCCAAAAACGGAACCGTGATGGAAACGAACTGTAAAAACAAACCCGCGAGGACCGCCCCGACCAACAGCTTGTTGGAGAACAGGCCAACGGTAAAAATCGACTTCGTGGCGCTGCGTTTCGAAAAAGAGTAAAACAGCTGCGAAGCCGCCAAAACGACAAACGCCATCGTCCGCGCATAGGTCATCGCGTCTGCGGGAATATTTTCAGACCTTAGTCCATAGCCGTATTCGCGTAGGCCCACGTAAAAAGCAACCAGCGTCAGCGCCCCGATCAGCAGGCCGCCGATCACGGCCCGTACCGCGGCGCCGCCGGCGAAGAAGCCCTCCTTCGGATCCCGCGGCTTGCGTTTCATCACATCTTCTTCGCCCGGATCAACCCCGAGCGCGATCGCCGGCAGCGTGTCCGTCACCAGATTGATCCAGAGAAGCTGAGTGGCCAACAGTGGCAAAGGCCAGAAAAAGACGATCGACGCCAAAATCGCTACGACTTCCCCAAAGTTGCAGGCCAATAAAAACGTCACCGTTTTGCGGATGTTGGCATAAATATTCCGGCCTTGCCGGATCGCATGGACGATCGTCGTAAAGTTATCGTCGGTCAGGATCATATCGGCGGCGCCCTTCGATACGTCGGTACCGGTAATGCCCATGGCCACCCCGATATCGGCGGTTTTCAAGGACGGCGCGTCATTCACCCCGTCCCCCGTCATCGAGACGATATTTCCCTGGGCCTTATACGCTTTGACGATCTTGACCTTGTGCTCGGGGGACACGCGGGCGAACACGCGGATATTGGGGATTTGCCGGGCAAATGCTTCGTCCGTCATCTCGTCAATATCCGCGCCCGTCATGCTCTGCTCCAGGGAACTGGCGATCTCCAACTCCTTGGCGCTGGCGACCGCGGTATTTCGGTGATCGCCCGTGATCATCACCGGCGTAATCCCGGCCATTTTCGCCTCCCTTATCGAGTCCTTTACCTCGGTGCGCGGCGGATCGATCATTCCCACAAAGCCGAGGATCGTCAAATCCTGTTCCATTTCCTCCGGCGGCAGTGGGCGGTCGGTGTCCTTATAGGCTGCGCCAAGCACCCTTAGCGCGTCGTCCGACATTTTTTCGGCCGCCTGCAAGTATTGGCCTTTCAGTTCCTCGGTCAGCGGCACCACTTCCCCCTTGACGACGGCCGAAACCGAAATCCGCAGGAGCTGGTCGATCGCCCCTTTCGTATGGACGCGGTAGCCCTCCCGGGTCTGATTTAAGGTGGACATCAGCTTGCGGTCGGAATCGAAGGGCTTTTCGTTTACCCTTTTATATTCCGCTTCCAGCGAACGCTTCTGAATATTATACTGTTCGCCGTAGGCAACCAGGGCGATTTCCGTGGGATCGCCGGTTCCCTGGCCGTTCTCGTAGGTAGCGTCAGAGCAGAGGACGAAGGTTTTGATCATCTCCAAAGGCGGTTCTTCATTTAAGGGGGCGGCGGTAAAATACTCGACCACCGTCATTTTATTTTGCGTCAGCGTTCCCGTTTTGTCCGAGCAGATGATGTTCACGGAACCTAACGTTTCGACCGCAGGCAGTTTCTTTACGATCGCGTTAATCCGCGACATGCGGGTAACGCCAAGCGCAAGCACGATCGCCACGATGGCCGGAAGCCCTTCCGGAATCGCCGCCACCGCCAGGCTGATCGCGGTAAGAAACAATTCGAACAGGTCGCGTCCTTGGATCAGCCCGATCACGAAAATCAGCACGCAGATGCCGATGGCGATGTAACCGAGTATTTTGCCGAGCTCTTCCAGCTTTTTTTGCAAGGGCGTGAACTCCCGGGTGTCTTCGTCGAGAATTTTGGCGATTTTACCCATCTCCGTGTCCATGGCCGTCGACACGACAACTCCTTCGCCGCGCCCGTAGGTGACCAGCGTCGACATGAACGCCATATTGGTCAGATCGCCGACCGGCATCTTCGGGTCCTCGTGGATGTCGTCGGCGTTTTTATCCGCCGGCACGGATTCCCCGGTCAAAGCCGATTCCTCGATCTGCAGGTTGGCGCTCGCCAGCAGGCGCAGATCAGCCGGAATGTAGCGCCCGGCATCGAGGATGACGATGTCCCCGGGCACAACCTCCCCGGAGTCGATTTCCTTCACCTCGCCGTCGCGGCGGACGAGCGATTTGGGCGTCGTCATCCGCTGCAGCGCTTCGATTGCTTTCTCCGCCTTTTGCTCCTGGATCACGCCGATGACCGCGTTCAGGAGCACGACGGCCAGGATGATCACTGCATCCATGTATTCCCCGACAAACAAGGTCACTACGGCAGCACCCAGTAAAACGTAAATGAGCATATCTTTGAGCTGGGCCAAAAAGAGAGACAACATGCTTTTTTTCGGTTTGCCCTTCAGCTTGTTCGGTCCGTACTTGCTTAACCGGGCTTTGGCTTCCGCGCTTGTCAAGCCCGGCGCCGGGTCGGCCTGCAGCTCCCGCAGCACGGCTTCCCGGGATTTTGTATGCCACATCGGCAGCACCTCTTATTCAGGATATATTCAAAATGGACCCTACCCCATTATTGTAAACCTGTTCCATCCATAATTATGAGTACGCACATGAAATTGAATGAATCACGCCACAATTTTGCCATGATTTAAAAGCGCGCCATTTGCCAGCATCAAGATGAAAAAAAACCGGCGCTATGCTACAATACTTGAATGTGTTAACGGGAATTTATTTAGGAGGGTATTTCAATCACCATGCTGATTATAGGTATCGCCGGCGGAACCGGCTCCGGTAAAACCACGGTGGCCCGCTCGGTTATAGAGCAGCTTGATACGGATAAAGTGACATTCATCTCGCAGGATAATTACTATAAAGATCAAACCCATCTGACGATGTCCGAACGGGAAAAGACCAACTACGACCACCCTTTCGCCTTCGACAATGAACTGCTTGTGGAGCATCTCACCCTTCTGAAAAACGGACAAGCCGCTTACGCGCCGGTGTACGATTTCACGATCCATACCCGGTCCGACAGAACGATCATGCTGCAGCCCAACAATATCGTTATCGTCGAGGGACTGTTCGTGCTGTATGACGAGAAGCTGCGGGGCCTGCTCGACATTAAAGTGTTCGTGGACACCGATTCCGACGTCCGCATCCTCCGCCGCGTGTTGCGGGATATCGAGGAACGCGGCCGCTCGATCCATTCCATCCACCAGCAGTACCTCGCCACTGTAAAGCCGATGCATGAAGCCTTCATCGAGCCGTCCAAAAAATACGCCGACCTCATCATCCCCGAAGGCGGGCATAACGAAGTCGGCATCCAAATGCTGGCGATCCTGACCGAAAAATATTTATCCGGAGGCGCCCGGTAAACCCGGGCCGCCTCTTCTTTTTGCGGGAGGCGCCGGCTTTATGGCCGGGACATTTTGCCATATGATAAAATGGCATTAATAATGGGGAGAGGACGGGATGTTTCGTGCGGGGAAAAACTTTGCTGCTTGATCACATCAAATCGCATTTGCTGTTTTACCTGACGGCCGTCGGGTTCCTGGCGGTTGCCAACATCACGTATTCGTATTTCCCGAAAGTGCTGGGAGAGTTTACCGATAACCTGCAAACCGGCAATCTGACGAGAAACGGCGTCGTTTACCACGCCTCGATTCTCGCCTTGATCGCGCTCGTTTACGGAGGCTGCTTCGGAATCGGCCAATACATTAACCATCGCCTCGGCCGCATCTTCGAATTCCGCGCCCGCCAGCAGTTGTTCGGGCACTTTACCCGCTTAAGCGAATCCTTCTTTTCCAAAAACGGCATCGGCAAGCTGCTGAGCTACGTGATGAATGACGTCACCGGCGTGCGAGAGTCGATCGCTAACGGATTAAATCAAATGACCAATGCGTCGGTTTTGCTGATTTCCGTCATCGTGATGATGGCGGTGAGCGATATTCCGGCGCTTTTGATCGTGGTCAGCATTTTGCCGCTCATCGCCATCCCGTTCCTGGTCGTCCGCATCGGCCCGTTGATTCGCGACCGCTCGCGGAAGGTGCAGGAGTCGCTGGCGGCCATGACCGAGTCGGCGGAAGAGCAGTTTGAGGGCGTCAAAGTGACCAAAAGCTTCGCCGCCGAAGACACCGCCTACCGCCGGTTCGGCGAAACCGTCGACCGGATCTTAGGCAATCAGCTGTCTCTGGTCCGCATCACCTCGTTGTTTCAGGTGCTGCTGCCGTTCACCGGCGCGATGGCGATGGCCATCGCCATCGCCTACGGCGGCATGCTGGTGACGCGCGGGGAACTGTCGCTTGGCAATTTCGTGGCGCTGACGCTGTATTTGCGCATGATCATGAATCCGCTGCGCTTGATCGGCAACGTCATCAATGCGATGCAGCGCTCCAGGGCTTCGCTGGACCGGTTGAACCGACTGCTTGCCGTGAAGCCGGACATCCGCGAAGCCGAAAGTGCGCTGCAGCTCGAAGACCGGCCGCTGAGCATCGAAATCCGGAATTTAACCTTTTCGTATCCCGAAGCGGCCAGACCGTCGCTTACGGACATCCGTCTCCGCTTGAAGCCGGGCCAGACCTTAGGCATCGTCGGCCGGACGGGCAGCGGCAAAACGACGCTCGTCAAGCTGCTGCTGCGGATTTACGATCCGCCGCGGGGCACGGTGTTGATCGGCGGCGACGACGTCCTCGACTTGTCGCTGGAGAGCCTGCGCTCGGAGATCGCCTACGTACCGCAGGACGGCTTCCTGTTCAGCACGACGATCCGCGACAACATCGCCTTTTTCGACCGGGATTCAGAGCTGAAAAAAGTCGTGGAAGCGTCAAAGCTCGCCGACCTGTACGACAACATCGCCGCCTTCCCCGACAAGTTCGAAACTAAGCTGGGGGAACGCGGGCTGACCTTGTCGGGCGGACAACGCCAGCGCACCAGCCTGGCGCGGGGGCTGATCAAGGACGCCCCGATCCTGCTGCTGGACGACAGCGTCAGCGCGGTGGACGCCGTAACCGAGACGAAAATCCTGACCAATCTGCGCTTGGCGCGCGAAGGCAAAACGACGGTGATCATCGCCCATCGCATCAGCGCCGTTAAACACGCCGACCATATCCTCGTGCTTGAGGATGGCCGGATCGCCGAGCAGGGCACGCACGACCAATTGCTGAATGCCGGCGGGTTATACGCCGCGCTGCACGCCATTCAGGAAGGAGGGGAAAGCGATGCCGGCTAAAACCATGGAACAAAGTCCGAAAAAATACGAGCTATCCCCGGAAAACCGGCGCAAGGCGTTCGCCGCCCTTTTCGCTTACGCCAAACCTCACCGCAAGGCGTTCCTTGGCGTGTTCGCCTTTGCGTTCCTGGCGATCGCCGCCGACCTCCTGCAGCCGGTGCTGATCAAATACGCCATCGACGAAAAGGTGTTGTTCGGAGCACACGGAGCTGGTATCCTGTTAACGCTTGCAATCACGTATTTGCTGTTGGAGGCTATCAGCGGCATATTTTCTTATTTCCAGGCCAATATGCTGCAGCGCGCCGGCCAGAGCATCGTTGCCCGCTTGCGCAAGGATTTGTTCCGCCACATCACCGGACAGTCTATGTCCTTCTTCGACCGCAGCTCCGCGGGAGGGCTTGTCACCAATGAGTCCAGCGATACGGAGACGATTAACCAGTTTTTCACCCAAGTGCTGTTAAGCCTCGTACGCGACGGGTTGTCGCTCATTTTGATCGTCGTCTTCATGTTCGCCCTGGACGCCCGCCTCGCCTTGTACTGCATGATCCTGTTTCCGATTATTACGGCCATTTCCCTGGCCTTCCGCAAATATTTGCGCACCTGCTACCAGCGGGCCCGCGCCCTGTTGTCCCGGCTGATCGCCTTCACTGCGGAAAATTTGACCGGCATGAGCCTGATTCAGTCCTTTCATCAGGAGAAGGAGCAGGCGTCGCGGTTTACGCAGCGGAACACCGTCTACCTGCAGGCCAACCTGCAGGAGGTGCGGGCTTCGGTGCTGTTCAACCGTTCCTTCGATATTTTGGGCAACCTGTCCGTCGCCTTTGTCGTGTGGATCGGCGGGATCGCGGTGCTGGGACAGCGCATCGAATTCGGCGTGCTTTACGCGTTCATCAGCTATATCCGCCAGTTTTTCCAGCCGATCAACGCCATCACGCAGCAGTGGAACACGCTGCAATCGACGATGGTATCGATGGACCGGCTGTGGCGCATCTTCTCGGTCGAGCCGGAGGTGCGTGATCCGGAGCCGGAGGATGCCGTGCCCGCCGACCTCGCCTCCGTTCGCGGCCGGATCGATTTCAACCGCATCCGGTTTTCGTACACCGCAGGCCAGGAAGTGCTGCACGGCCTGGAATTACATATCCGCGAGGGGGAGTTCATCGGCATCGTCGGCACGACCGGCGCGGGCAAAAGCTCGCTGGTCAACCTGTTGACCCGCTTCTATGATGTAAGCGAGGGAAGCGTCGAGATCGACGGCATCGACATCCGGCGCCTGCCGTTAGAGTCCCTGCACCGCATGGTCGGACTGGTCCAGCAGGACCCGTTCCTGTTCTCCGGTACCATCGTCGACAACGTCCGCCTGTTCCGGCAAGAGATCAGCCGCGAAGAGGTGATCGAGGCGTGCCAGCGGGTCGGCGCCCATCCGATGATCAAGCGGCTCAAAGACGGATACGATACGCTGCTGTCCAACCGGGGCAGCGGGCTGTCCGCCGGGGAGCGGCAGTTGATTTCTTTTGCCCGCATCCTTACGTTTAAGCCGAAGATCCTGATCCTGGACGAAGCGACCGCCAACCTCGATTCTCAAACGGAGCTGCTGATCCAAAACGCGCTGCACGTCGTTTCCGAGGGACGGACCACCCTGGTGATCGCCCACCGCCTGTCCACCGTCCAGCATGCCGACCGCATCATCGTCATCCAAAGCGGACGCATCGCGGAGCAGGGGACGCATGAACAGCTCCTGGCGCAAAGCGGCTATTACGCCGAGCTCATCCGCCACTCCCGGGGCGAACCGGGCGTGACGGCTTAAGCCGGCTCACGGCAGCCGATCTGGCGCACGGCCGGTGAACGCCAGGCACATGCCGAAGCTCAAAGCCGGTACTTTTGGCTGCCAAGGCCGGCTCACGGCCGATAATAATGGCGCTGCGCACCGAAATGCCCGCACACCCGCTAGGCGATTGCCATATGATACGGTAATACTAACGTCGGGTGGGTGACACAAAAATGATTTATACCGCGCTCGGGGATTCGATTACGTTCGGAGAAAATGCCACCTCTCCGGCCAAAGCCTATCCCCAGCTTGTCGTATCGTCGCTGAATGCCGCGAACTCCCGCAAGGTCAGCGGATTTGTGCTGGCCCGGCCGGGTTGGAGCAGCCATGAGCTGCTGGACGCCGTCTTATGGCGGGATTCGTCCATGATCAGTATGTCCGATGTCGTATCCGTATGGATCGGCGGGGTAGACCTGGCCAGCACGGCGATTTCTTCGCTATTGACCGGAAAGCTGCAGCCGGACGAACGGCTTTTGAGCTCTTATCGGGCAAATCTGAACGGAATTTTGCTTCAGATTCGCAATCTAAGCCAGGCAAACCTGGTATGCTGCACGCAGTACAACCCGTTTCCGAACAGCCCCGCCGCGGAGGAGTGGATCGGGCGGCTGAACCGGGTCATTAAAGAAACCGCAGTTCGGCACGGGGCCAGGGTCGCGCCTGCGCATCAGTGGTTCGAAGGCAGGCAAGCGGAGTTCATTGCCGGTTATAAAACGGGGAGACTTCAGGATGTGTTAAGCGGATCGCTGCCCATACATCCAAACGACCGCGGGCATCGGGCGATCGCCGCGGGTCTGGCCCCGTACATCCAGCCTGTCCCCAAGCCTGTAAAGCGCCACAGCGTGAAGCGTCATAGCATAAAGCGCCGCAAACGGTAATTGTAAGATTTGCATTTTACAACTATACAACGGGACACCTCTTCAAAAAAATATCCCCTTCCGGGTCTGCCTTTGCCGCACGGACTTATTGGCCACCCGACCGAAGGGGATTTTTTTCACATACTGCTCCATGGCGAACGATTATCTGGAAACTCGATCCTCGCTCACATCATTAAAAAATTTCAGCGAATACAACGCGCAAATTCCAACGATAACGTAAATGATCCGGGACAAAGCGGAATTTTGCCCGCCGAAAATGCCCGCCACCAGATCGTATTGGAACAGTCCCACCAACAGCCAGTTGATCCCGCCGATAATCAGCAGAGCCAGCGCAATAATATTCAATGTTTTCATGAACGGCAACTCCTTGTCAAAATCGTTTTTATTAACAAAATTCCCAAAATTCCCTGAAATTATGCAGCACTGGCAAACAAGAGAAATCAAGGAGCTTGTATGCATACTTAAAAACATCCCGGAGCACAATTAAGGGGGGAATGACAAATTTTGCTTGGAGGGAATTGAAACGATGAATAAGCTTGGCGCACATGAAGTTATGGAAGTCCACGAGATTTTAAGCAACGAAATCTCCGGATTGAATGCGATGATGCTTTACCGCCCTTACGTAAAAGACCAGCAGCTGCAAATGATGATGAATCATCAAATGCAAGCCTGTACCATGGATTACAATCAACTTGTACAGCTGGCGCAGCAAACGGGGGCATCTCAAGCCGTACCGGCCCGCGGCCAAAAAACGGTGGCGCACGCCAGCGGAGCGATGGCTACTTCCGGCGGGACCATGCCGACTGCGGGGGGAACAATGGGGACCCATGAAACCATGCCGAACTATGCAAGCTCTTCGTATCAACCGATGTATGGACTGCGTCAACCGGAAACGCAAACGCCGGCTCAAAGCACGGATCAACTCGACGATGCGGACGTAGCCCTGGCTCTCTTAAACTGCCATAAGCAGTCGGCCGCCTTAAAAATGAAAGCCGCGCTTGAAATGGCCAACCCTTCGCTGCGTCATTTTGTGCAAACCAGCGCCAATAGATGCGCGGACATGGCTTACGAATGTTTCCAATACGCCAACCAAAAAGGGTACTACCAGGTGCCTACGCTTCAGGAAAATACGACCGATACGTTCGTGCACGCCTACGGTACGGTTCCCCAGGGAACTCAGCAGCCGTCCGGCGGCATGTTTATGTAGAACGGGCGGCGGCCATCAAGGCACCCTTTGCGGTGTCTTGTTTTATGTTAAGGAAACAACACGGCCGTTCCCCGCTGCATAACAGGAAACGGCCGTGTCGCTCCGTAAATTACACTTGCTTAAACTCGATCCATCCGATCTGCAGCCCCGGCTTGGTGAATTCCAGCTTCAGCTCGTAAATTCCCGCTTCCAGCCCGATCTTCACCAGCTTTTGCCGAATCCAATTGCCGTCCGTTCCGTTCGTTTGCACCGTCGTTACGAGTTGACCGCCCAGCATAAGGTTGCAGGCGCTTTGGGCCAAATTGGTGTCCGCGTACATTAAGTTGACGATGATCCGGTATTGGCCGGCGCGGTCCACCTTGATGAAGGTCGATCCGTGAGCAGCCGGTTCAACCTGCGGGTTCACGGACAGATCCTGAACCTGCTCCGGAATCCGCTCCGAAACCAGCGCCGGATTCGCCTTGAAGTTATGAACGGTTTCCACGATCTCCTGTTTCCGCGAAAATACCGGCGCGTTCATCAGGAACCGGCAAATATTCATGGCGCAGCGCTGCAGTTCCCCTCGCGTCAATGACCCGTTCCCCAGCGATTCGATGGTGTTGTCGTCCATGGCGTTGACCTCCGCGCCGTAGTTGCTGACGACCATGTACAGATCGTTTTGCGCCCGCACCATAAAATTCGTATATTTCTTATCCGCCGGACCGCCGTTCGCCACATCGTTCATCATCGCCCACCAGTCCGTCATCACGATTCCCGTAAAGCCCCATTCTCCGCGAAGAATCGTCGTGTTCAGGTCGTAATTCGACGCCGCCCAATGCCCGTTCAGCGGATTGTACGCGGTCATGACCGAGCTGGCCCCGCCCCGCTTCACCGCCATTTCGAAGCCTTTGAGATACACCTCCCGGAGCGCGCGTTCGGAAACGACCGCATCGACCTTGCTGCGGTACTGCTCCTGGTTGTTGCAGGCGAAATGCTTGAGCGTCGCATGGGAGCCGCCTTTCTTAATGCCGGCGGTACAAGCCGTTGCAAAGATTCCGGTGAGCAGCGGGTCTTCGGAAAAATACTCGAAATTCCGCCCGTTCAGCGGGCTGCGCCGGATATTGAGGCCCGGTCCGAGCAGCGTGTCGATGTTGTTTCTCAGCAGCTCCTTGCCTTCCAGCACATACAGCTCTTCGACCAGCTCAGGATCCCAGGTCGCCGCAAGCAGGGTGCCGATCGCCACCTGGGTCGCCTTTTCCCCGGTATCCATGCGGATCCCGGACGGGCCGTCCGCCGTACATCCGATCGGGATGCCGAAGCGGAACAGGCTGTCGCTCACTCCCCCAAACGCCGAAGCCGTACCCGGGGTCACCAGCGGGCTGCTCATCCCTTCGCCGCGGACGATCGCGGCCAGGTCCTCGTCGCCAAGCTGGGCCACGAAGGTTTCCAGGCTGATTTTGCCGTCATGCACGTCCTTCAGTTTATAGCCGCGGTCCCCCGTTTGCTCGATCGTTTCGGGAAGCCTTTGTTCAATCCGGTTCGCTAAGGATACGGTTCGTTTCGGCACCTCCACGTAGGTGATTTCGTAAGATCCGTCTTCCTTGCGGGCCCCCGGCTTCATGCGGGTGAAATCTTCCGTCGGCGCCAGCGCTTCTTCCAGCTGCTCCACAACCCGCAGCTCCGGCACCTCGTACCCGTTTTGTCCGTCCACGCCGATCCTAACCGTATTTTTGACGCTGTTCCCTACATGAAAATAGTACATCCCGGCTTCAAGCACGTAAGCGGAACGGTGACCGGTATAGCCGCCGTCGTCGTAGGAAGCCAGGGCATTCACCGGGAAGCTTATGGTCAGCCGCTGCGATTCCCCCGGCTTCAGCTCCTGCGTTTTGGCGAAAGCCACGAGCGCTCTGGCCGGTTTGCCCAGCTGGCCTTGGGGCGCTTCAACATAAACCTGAACCACCTCTTTGCCGGGATAGGTTACGCCGATATTTTGCACGGTCACGCCGATTTCAAGCTGCTCCCCGCCATTTTTGACGACCCGCTTCGCCTCTTCCGGCTTGATGCCGAACTCCGTATAAGTCAATCCATAGCCGAATTCAAACCGCACCTTATCCGGGCAAAACGTCTCAAAATACCGGTACCCCACATAAATATCCTCCTGGTACAGGTTTTTGAATTCGTTGCCGTAGTTGCGGGTAGACGGGTAGTCCTCGATCGAATAGGCGATCGTATCGGTCAATTTGCCGCCCGGATGGACGTCCCCGGCCAGCACGTCGGCGATGGCGTTGCCGCCTTCCATCCCGCCGTGCCAGGCGTAAATGACGCAAGGGATCGGGTGCGCGTACGCTTCATCGTCGAGCCAGCTCATGTCGATGATATTGGAGACGTTCAGGACGACGATCGTCTGTTCAAAATGAGCCGTAACCCGCCGCAGCATCGCAATTTCATCGTCCGTCAACCGGTAGCTGCCGGGCGCGTCAGCGTTGTCCTGGTCTTCGCCGGCGGTGCGCCCGATCACCACGATCGCCTTGTCCGACTTGGCTCTCGCCGCGGCCACCAGCTCATCGGTGAGCGGCATTTCCTTCTGGTGCCAAGGTTCCGCGGCCCAGCCGCCTCCGCCGTTGTCGAACGGGTTTTGCGCGATCCACTTTTCATAAACGGACGCCAGCTCTTCATTCACCCGAATTTGCTTTTTGCTCCGCAGGCCGTCCAATAGATGGGTCGTGTAGGCCACGTTGACGCTGCCGCCCGAACCCGTGCCGCTGCGGTAATAGTTCACTTGAATTCTCCCGAAAATCGAAACGCTTTCGCCGCTTCGCAGCGGCAGCGCTTGTCCTTCATTTTTCAGCAGCACCGCGCCTTCAGCGGCCACCTTCCTGCTGAATTCCGCAAACCCTTCCAAAGGTACTCCCACTTTTGAACTCAATGCCTTCTCTCCCCACTTGTTTTTTAATCCAATTATTTATACCGTAACCGATTCGTTTTGAAATTTCCATGGCATTATTGCAGATAAAATAAACGGAACATTGAATATGCGGGCGAAAAAAAGAGCAGCGGCATCCATTGCTGACGCGCTGCCCTTACGGCACAAATCACTGACTAAAAACGATTAATCCCAATCCTTAAAATCCTCGTCCACGGAATACACTTTGCCCGTAACGGCATCGATGTCCACATCGGCTTCGCCTAGTTCGGTCTTCAGCTCGACTTCGTAAACGTACCGCCCGTCGTCGTAATCAAGCTCAACTTTGGTGACCGTAGCCCCGTTTACTTGCTTGACCGCGATTTCGGAAGCTTGATCGGAGGTGATTTTCGCCCCGGCAGGCAGCCCTTTATTCGATCCCGCAATATAGTCACGGTTGTCACGGTTGTCACGGTCGTCACGGTCATCATCATCGTCGTCATGTTCTCTATCCTTGACCGCCAATACTTTCCCCGTTACGGCGTCAACATGTACGTCCACATCACCGTAGGCCTGCTCGATTTCGATATCGTAGAATACTTTGCCCGATTTGCGCTTCAATTCCACATCCTCGACACGCCCGGCCTCGGCTTTTAATGCCGCGGCTTTCGCCTGCTCAATCGTGATGTAGGAACTTTTTCCCGACTGAGCCGCCGTTTTTGCGGTTGCCCCGGTTCCGGTATTTCCTGTGCTTTGGCCCGCCGCCCCCGCGCTGGCAAGCGCCGTGGTCGCCCCCAGCAGCAGCGCCGCGGACATGGCACCAACCCACATTTTTCGCTTCATCATCATAAAAATGCCTCCTTCTAATATTTCGCTTTCGCTTTGTGCCTGCCCAATTAGATTACCCTTCTCAAATGAGAAGCCGGAAAGAGAAACATTAGAATTTGCTGAGAAAATGAAGTGAAGCTTTGCGTCCATCAATCATCTGAATCGGTTTCATCATCATCCCAGGTTACCGTCCGGATCGCCCCGGAGATCGCCTGGACCTCCACCGTCGCCTCCCGGCCGTCCGCCAGGTCGATCTCCACCAAATAATAAGGCGTGCTGCCGTCCGCACCGCGCAGCTCTACATCGTCGACTTCTCCAGGAATCTCGGCAAGGGCAAGCTTTGCGGCTTCGTCTTCCGTCAGCAGCCGGCTTTTTGTGCCCTCTTTCCGCCCTGGAGAAGAAATCGTGCGGGAAACCAGCGTTTCCCCCGTATAAGGGTCAAGCGTCATTTCCCGGCTGGTGCCGTTCTGCTGGACAATTACCGCCTGATAAGCCTGCTTGCCCTCCAGTTCAACAAGCTCCAGCTTGGCGATTTCCCCGTCGATGCGCGATTGCAAATCCGCTTTAACCTGCTCCCGGCTCAGCAGCGTTTTCCGCTCCGTATCCGCTGCCGCTTCGATCCGCTCGATCGAATTCACCTTGCCTGAACCGGCGTCGACGGCAACCTGATACAATCCTGATTCAGAGCGGAGCCGCAGTTTATATTGACCGTCCTCAAGAACGGATTGTTCGATTTTGCCGGGATATTGCTCCAGCACGGCTTGTTCGGCATCCTGCGCGGTCAACGCCGGTTCACCGCTCTTCCAGGGCTGCCAGACCATGAGCAGTACGGCAGCAGCCGCAAGCACAACGATCCCCGCCATCCAAAATCTCAGCCCAAACCGCAGCTTCATCTCCCATCACCTTTCATCATTGCCGCTCCCCCCAGTATATCCGGTGAAAATGAGAATTCCATGAGAACTATTCACCGGCCTGCTCCTTGCGAAAAATCACGGAGGCGGTTGTCCCTTGCCCTACTTGGCTGTCCAGCTTAATCCGCACTCCGAGGGCCCCGGCGATCTCCTTGGCCAGCGCCAGCCCCAGTCCAAAACCGCCCTCTCCGGACCGCCTCGTTCTTGCCGGGTCCAGCCGATAGAAGCGGTCGAATACTTTGTTCAGCTCCTCCCGGGGGATTCCGACCCCCCGGTCCTCCACCGTGATCCACCCCTCACGCTCATCCGCCCCAACGCGCACGGCAATGCCGGTTTCACTGTATTTACGCGCATTGTCGAGCAAAATGAACAACAGCTGCCTTAGCATGCCCGCATCCGTATTTTGCCAAATAGGTCCTTCGGCGAATAATGATACATCCCGCTTATAGGCATTGCGAAAAGCACGGACCGATTCTTCCGCCGCCCCGGCCAGATCAACGCGCTCCACTTTCAATTGCCAGTGCTCGGGTCCCCTGGCCAGCATCAGCAGCTGTTCCGTCATTTCGCGCATGCGGAGCGATTCGGACAAGATGGCTTCGACCGCCTCGTCAAAGATTTCCGGGCGCTCCCGGCCGCGCCGCCGCAGCAGGCTCGCATAGCTCTCGATGATCGTCAGCGGCGTCTTCAGCTCATGGGAAGCGTCGGAAACGAAGCGCTCCTGGCGCTCAAAGTTGGCTTCAAGCATGTCGATCATCCCGTTAAATGTCTCTTCCATCTCCTTCAGCTCGTCTCTGGACGAACCGCTCTGGCTCAGCCGCTTGAACCGGCCGCTGCGCATAATCTCCTTCATCGTTCCGATCATCGAGGAGACCGGCGTCATCATCCGGTTCGCCAAAATCCGGCTGGACACCAAAGCAGGGATCAACGCGATGAGGGTTACCGCGACGAGCACCGTGCGCAGCACCGCAAGACGGCCCTCCGTGTCGGCAATCGATTCCATGACCTGAACGTTGACGACTTCACCGTCGGGCCAGATTACCGGGACCGAAACCCAAACATAACCGGTCCGTCCGACGTCTATGCGCCGTGTCTTCCGCTCCTCCTCGAAGGCATACTTGAGCTTGCTCAGTTGCTGCTCGGAGGAGGTGGTTACCGGAGGCGTGCTTGTGCCGTCGCTCTTTACGATCCTCAGCATTCCGTTCAGCGGAGCGTACGCCCGCAGGAGATCGTCCGGCGGAATCAAGCCCGCCGACTGCCGCACGCCTTTGACGATCGCCTCCGCTTCCGCTTCGACCCGCTTGATTTCATGGCCGACCGACATACGCTCGAACAAAATATACACCGACAAATTTACCACGATCAGCAGCACGGCGAACAGAGCGGAGGTATATAAATAAATTTTGCTTCTCAGCTTCATGGCTGCTCCTTCAGGACATATCCGACCCCGCGGACCGTGTGGATCAGTTCCTGCGCCCGGCCGCGGTCGATCTTTTTGCGGACATACCGGATATATACATCAACGATATTGGTATCGCCGTAATGATCGTATCCCCAGACCGCTTGTAAAATCTGCTCCCGGCTCAGCACCTGCCGCTTATGCTTGAGCAGAAACACCAGCAGGTCGTATTCGCGCGGCGTCAATTCCACCGGATCGCCGTCGCGGAGGACTTCCCGGGTTTGCTCGTTCAGCCTTAAACCGGCGGCGCCGAGCCACGCTTCTTCGGACGAAACTTCGACCTGAGGAGCCAAGCCCACCGTATTGCGCAAACGCAAAGCGGCGCGGATTCGGGCCAGCAGCTCCTCGATCCGGAACGGCTTGGTCACGTAATCGTTGGCCCCAAGATCGAGGCCGGAAACTTTGTCTTCGACCGAGCTCTTGGCCGTAAGCAAAATGACCGGGATCCGCTCGTCCGACTGACGTATGCGGCGGAGAACTTCAATGCCGCTTATCTCCGGGAGCATAATGTCGAGCAGGATCAGATCCCAATGGCCGCGACGGTAAGCTTCCAAGCCTTCGGTTCCGTTATTTGCCTTGCCTACGCGGTAGCCTTCGGACTCCAGTTCGATTTCAAGCAGGCGCGCAATTTTCACTTCATCTTCTATAACCAATATCGCTTCATTCATCCGCTTCCCTCCGCTGTTAATTACAAGCTTATTTTTCTATTATACAAAAGAGGCCATCCCTTAGGTCGGGTTGCTCCCTTGTCTTTGCAACTGTTATGATTACCTGCAATTGACAAACCAAAAACCGGCATGTAGGATAATACTTACAACGAAGAGTTAGTTATTTGACCAACTTACTGTGAAGGAGGGAAATAAACCTATGGCAAAACCCAATGTTGTGACCCGTGAGGAGCTTTTGCGGGCCGCCCAGGAATGCGTCGTACAAAAAGGGATTGAAAAAACGACGCTGAAGGCGGTCGCCGACCAGGCGAAGGTGAGCCAGGGAACCGTCTTTTATCATTTCCGGACGAAGGAACAGTTAATGATCGAGCTGGTGCAGAGCCTATGCGATTCCTCCTGGGAGTCTCTGCGGCAGAGCCATGCCAGCGTGGAAGAGGCGCTGCAATCGGCCAAGGAAAGGTGCGGGTACGACTCCACCTATCACCGGTTGTTTTTCGCTTCGCTGGCGGCCAGTCTGCATCTGGAGCCCAACCGCCGGCGGTTGGGCGAAATGATCCGCGAAGAAAACAAACACCTCGCCGGAATTCTTGAGGACCGCTGGGGAAGCTCTCCCGTGGAACAAATCTCGATGGACCAATGGGGCATGCTGATGAACGCGATCATTGACGGGCTGGCCGTGCAAGCTTTGCTGGACGAGGATTTTCCTAAAGAAAAAGCATTTGATGCGCTTCAGGCCATGTTCCATTTTATTTCTAAAGGAGTGAGCAAATGAAAACCGGAACAACAACCAGGACGGGGAACAAGGTTTTCCTGCTGTGGGGATTCCTCCTCTGGCTCGCGGCCACCCTTGTTTTTCACTTCTTCGGAGGCTTGTTGATCGATGTGGAGAAGCCGCTTATTACGGGGATTTGTTTCATTGCCGCGATCCCTTTGATTTGGGGATGTATGGCGCCATTGTATTCCATGGTTCGCCTTTCACCGCTGGAGCGCTTGGTCCCCGCCGCGTGCACGGCCTTGCCCGGGATGCTGCTTGACGTAGTATCGCTCCCCTTCCATCGCTTCGTTTTCCCGGGGATAAGCGACAGCAGCATGCCGTTGTTGGCAGCTTGGCTGCTTTGGGCCTACGCACTGATTATTCTAACGGGATTACGTACAAAAGGACACTCGGCGTGAGCCGGTGTCCTTTGACGAAAATATTCATTGTTCCTTAATGCTGACGGCATCCCTGCCGGCATTTGGCAAACTCCCAAGCTTGTTCGGAGCGCCCCCGTTCTTCTTAACGGCATACACCCCGTCTGCGAACGTGTAATATACGTAATCCCCCAACGCTTTGACGTTTCTGATCCGCAGCCAGCCGGAATCAAAATCGAGTTCCTCGGTGGCCAGCCGTTTTTTCGCGCCTGTCAAAACGTCGACCTTCCATAAGGATTGCGTCCACTTCAACTGATTTTCTTCGGTGTAATAAAGCGTTCCCCCGACCATGTCGAAAATCTGCATCCCGGGATCGTTCAGTTTGGCGACAGCCCTTTTGCCGGATCCGTCGAGGTTCATTTCGCGCAGCATTTTAGCGCGGTTGTCCAGATAATAGATTTTGTTGTTGAAGATCATTGAATCGTTTACATCGGCATCTCCGGACAGTTTCTTTTGATGGCTTCCGTCCATCCCCATGCGGTACAACGTCCAGCGTTTGTTTTCGTAATAGCCATAATAAATCCAATTATTGTAAACATAGCGGATGAAGCAATTCGCCTTGGACAGTTTCGTTTTTTTTCCG
Source organism: Paenibacillus sp. FSL P4-0127 (assembly GCF_038007325.1). Taxonomy (NCBI): domain Bacteria; kingdom Bacillati; phylum Bacillota; class Bacilli; order Caryophanales; family Paenibacillaceae; genus Paenibacillus; species Paenibacillus sp. FSL P4-0127. The sequence goes on from NZ_JBBOWY010000001.1 coordinate 254,103, forward strand.
TTCTGCAGCTTGTAAATGGCATAATTGGCTTCGCCGTCGGTGAACCAAATAACATCGTTTTTGATATAGGCGTTGTCTTTCATTAAATAGCCCTTGCCGATCACATGGCGTGCGCCCGTATCATCGTCATAGCCGATCTTCACGATGTCGCCGTTCGGCCGATTGAAATAGAGATCCCCGTCCTGGCCCATCACGAGACCCAACTGCTCACTCTGGGGAAAATGGAAAGTTATCAGATTCCCGTTGAGATCGGTTCGGTAAAAATAATCATTATCCACCGTCCCCAAAAAATCCTTTATGTAAAAAAAGCGGCCATCCGTATATTCCACCCGATTCATTTCCTGCGACCGGATCTCCGAGGAAGGGCGGGTGTCAATATCGACTTTCTCGACCGTCCCGTCGCTGTACATATAGTACATCATTAATTTACCGGCATAGATGGCTTTGGGCTGCAAACTTTTCTTTAGAGATGCCAGCACATCGCCGGAAATGCTTTGTTCACTGTCGCTGATCACAATGATCCCGTCTTTAAAAAACAGCTTCTTCTGAAAAAGATCTTCGACCGCGTTCCGCAGCGGCAAATAAGTCGTGCCGTTCACCGCTTGGCCCGGAGCGCTCATGACGATCTTCCGGTCATTGATGTAGAGCGCCCGTTCACCGATACGCGTTTTGGCCGTCTGGCCGCCAGCCGTAATCGTGATGTCCCCTGTCTTTGCGTTAAACGACATTTTCGCCCCCACCTGATCCGCCAAAAAGCGTAATGGGACTAAAGCACTTCCTTTCTCCACAAAAGGGGCGACCCCGGAATTCATTCCATCGATTCGGGTCATTTGGCCCTTGACGTAAGCCTTGGAGCTATCGACCGATAAAACGATGGCATCGCTCAGCTCCGATTCGGGGCGGCCATCCGCTGCTTGGCCCGTTGTTCCGCCGGTCTCTTCCGCCGTATTATCGCTGCCCGTTTCCGTTACGATTAAGCCCCCCTCTTCCGCAGCCGGGATTTGCGCAGCCAGGGTTTGCGCTGCCGAGGTTTGCGCTGCCGCCGACAGGCCGCCGCTTATACAACCCAATAGCAAACTCATGATCACGATCGTTTTTTTGAACAACTTGCGTTTCCTCCCTTTTCAATCCATGCGTTCTGCAATCGGTTACACCTTCTTGGGGAAATGTCCATGTATAATTTCGAACATTGATCCACTTTTAAAGCGGTTGATTGCCAAAGTTAGGATACTATACGCTCCCATGAAATTCCATAGTTCTAATGGAGGTCTGAGGGAGCATTGAACTGCCTCTCTAACGTTGGTAGAATATACCTTTAAAGAGTATTTTCACTCACGAAGGAGAGGAATTAATGACATCCCAACAGCAGGCGGCCATGGCATCAATGGTGGGTTGGCTGGCACATGAAAACGAACTTGGCCGGGAACCCGGAAAAATCGAAATCGCCGGGGAATTTGATTTGCACGGCATGCACTACTACATGTTCAAGTACAAAAAGAACTTGCTCGGCAAGTGGCTCCTGGGCGTATGCGGAGGTTATGAAGATCCGTCCGACACCGAGCATTGCGGCCATATTTTCAGTGAAATGCAGCCCTATGATCCGGCCACGGCCGAGCAGGAAGCGATCGCCATGGTCGAAATGATCCGCGAGTACTGGATGAAGCGGGCGGCGGAACTGGAGGCCGCGGAAGCGCAGGCTCAGACTCAGACTCAGGCGGATGGCTCTGCCGGCAATGAAGAAGACGGGAAATCCTCCGGGATTTTTAACGGGTTCGTGCTGCTCAATACCCATGAATGCGACCTGGAGTTGATTAAGGCCAACCTGCTGCAGGATTGGAATATCGCCTACTCACGGGACGAGGATGAACAAGAACACCCCGGAGAAGAAAAGGAAAGCATCCTGGTTTTTGAAGCGGAGGGCTGCACCTTGGCCGTCAGCTTTGTCGACGCTCCCGTGCCGGACGGAGAAGCCGAGTTTCATGCCCAAGGCAACTATCTGTGGCGCGAGGCGGTGGAGGTGACCAAAACGCATGTGGCCCAAATCATCGTGGCTACATTTCCCCGCTCCGGCTCCTCGCTCGATAGCGGCAAAATGTACGCCAAACTGGCGGCAAGCTGCTTGAAGCTGCCGAACGCGGTTGGCATCTACATGTCCGGGACCGTTTTTCAGCCGGAGTTCTATGTGGAGTTGGCGGAAGTGATGAAGTCGGAGGACATCGTTCCTTTGCTTAATTTGATCCACTTCGGATTGGTCGGAAGCGAAGCGGGAGTCAGCGGTTACACGAACGGGCTGGCATCGTTCGGCAAGGATGAGATCGAAGTGCTGGACAGCCAGGCCTCGCCCGCCGAGCTGCGCGATTTCCTGATCGACATCGCCGGGTATGTGATCGACCGGGACGTCACGCTTAGGGACGGAGAAACGATCGGCTTTACGGCGGAGCAGAAGCTGCCGATAACCCGCTCCGAAGGCGTGTATGTCGAAGGCGACAGCCTGAAGATCCAATATTAACAGCGGTTGCTCAAGGCAGGGGGAAGGCCCCCTGCTTTTTTCATGGAAATGTGGGATCCTGCTTCGGGCCTAGGAGTGTGGTGCTGAATAGTTGCAAAAGATACATTTATTGATCGGAAAATGGAGCGGGGCGCTTGTTTAATTGCGAATCCTGCAACTAAATCCGCGCGATTCAAAAAACTGGTGCAGATATTGGGATGTTAGTTGCAGGAAATACAATTAAAGCATATGAACCCGCTTCTTCGTTGAAATCTAGTTGTATGTTTTGCAACTAATGGTCCGAGCCCCTGAGAAAACCTTCATATCCGCAGGCGTCGTTTTCTTATTTCTCCTTGCCGCGTTCGGAAGCGGACGTCCGCAGGGACCATAACCCGGAGATGGCCCGGTCCAGTCTATCGTTAATCAGGATCGACTCGGCGTATCGGGCCGGAATCGCTTCGTAGCCGTAGTGGATCCCGGCCAGTCCCCCGGCGATGGCGCCAATCGTATCGGAATCCCCGCCCAAATTGGCCGCCCGCTGCACTACTTCGCTAAAGTCCGCGCTATGCAGCAAAATATGGAGAACCCACCGGAACGTATGCACGACAAAACCGCTCGGCTCGCAGTCGGGGGCCGTTTCAAAAAGTCCTTCATATTCCGTCCCGGCCGTTTCGGCGAAGATGGCGGACCTTAAATCTTCACCGCGGAGCAGGCGGGCGGCAATCCGGTTATAGATCAGGCAGGCCTCGCCGCAGCGCGGATCGTAGTGCGTCATCTTCGACTGCATGAGCGTCACCCGCTCCATGTCGGCGCTGTCCCCGTAAGCCAAAGCTGCGGGCAGACAGCGCATCAGGGAACCGTTCCCGGCGCTTTGCCCCAGATCAGCGTGTGCGTAAAAAGCGGCCTCAAACCAGTTGCCCTCGTAACTTTCGAAGACGTGGCGGATAATATTGCCGATGTCCTTCGGCCTCGAATTGTACCATTCCAGGAACAGCCGCCCGATGGGCTCCATCGGCTCGGCCGGATTTTCCAGAATGCCTTCGGCCACACAAAGCGTCATCATCGTATCGTCGGTCACTTCCCCCGGCGCAAGCCGCCACACCCCGCCGCCGATGATCTCCCGCAAATAACCGTGCTGCGCCTTGATCTCCCGTTGACTCATAAACTCCGTCGTTCCGCCGAGCGCATCGCCCACGGCCACGCCGTACAACCCGCCTTTGATTTTGCTGTATAAAACTTCTTCGTTCACGGCAACTCCCCCGTTTTGTCCGAGTTTAGTCTGAAACTTTTCGCGATCGCAAACGTCAATCCAATGAAAGCATAAATTCTCAAATGAGGTGACACATGAAGACATTGGACGGTCTCTAGCTTCCCGTTAGGAGGTTAGAGAGCCCAAATGAGCAGAAGTGTGAAAAAATCACCGGTATGGACAGATCATACCACGCCCGGGACACGCTGGTCCAAACGCCAAGCCGGTAAAGCGGTGCGACGGTTTACAGGCGATATGCAAAACGGCGGATGGTACCGCAAACTGTACTGTTCCTGGGATATTTGCGATTACAAATTCTATAAGCCCCAACAAGAAGCGATACATGAATGGGAAAATTGCCGGTGGCTGCAGAGCCGTTCGCTTCCCCGAGCGGACGCCGTCAACGACTGGGAGAAGCACTACAAAAGAAAATAATGCAAGAAAGCGCCGGATTGGGAAGCCCGGCGCTTCTGCTTTTTTTCATATACCGAAAAATTCCCGCGCGGTTTGCGTGGTCATCTCGGCGATTTCCGCCGCGGTTCTGCCCGTGCAGCGGGCGATCGTCTCCACAATATGCGGCAGAAAGGCGGGCTCGTTCCGCCGGTCCGCCGGCTTGTCCTTCATATCCCGCGGGGTCAGGAACGGCGCATCCGTCTCGATCATCAGCCGGTCCGGCGGAATGATGGGGACGAGATCCAGCAAATGGCGTCCTCTCCGCTCATCGCAAATCCAGCCGGTGATCCCGATATGGAAACCCATCGCCAGGTACGTTTTAAGCTCCGCTTCAGTTCCCGTAAAGCAGTGGACCACCGCTCTTTTTACCCCATGCTCCTTCAAGATCGAGGTGAAATCGCCGGAGGCTTCCCGCTCATGCAGGAACAGCGGCAGGTTCAGGTCGAGCGCCAAGCGGATCTGCTCGGCAAACCATTTGCGCTGCACGTCGCGCGGGGAGAAATCCCGGTTGTAATCGAGCCCGCACTCCCCAATAGCGACCACCTGGGGAAGCTGCGCCAATTCCCTAAGCTTGTCTATCGTCTCTTCGTTGCAGCCCTTGGCATCATGCGGATGAACGCCCGCCGTAGCGTACAGCTTCCCCGGAAAGTCTCCGGCATAACGCGCCGCCTCTGCACTGCTTCGCAGGCTCGTCCCGGTAATGATCAAAGGCGAGACGCCCCTGGCGGCCGCCCGCTCCACCACCTGCTCCCGGTCGCGCTGAAACGAGCGGTGCATTAAATTCACGCCAATATCGATCGTGCTCATAGGTTGATTCATTGTTGGATTTATTGTTGGATTCACTGTTTGATTCCTCCTCGTCCGCCTTAAGCCGGATATTATTAACTCCCCCGTTTTTCCCGCCCCGCTTCCGCGATTCTTTCCCGTTTGGGGCGGTTCAGCAAGCAAAGGGTATATTTCAAGCATTCGATCCAGTCTTTGGCGGATAAAAAAATATTTATGCAAAAAAATGACGCCCATAAACGACCCCAGCAGCGCGAATCCCGAAAATACCAACACGCCCGCGGCGTTCCGGCCCGCGTCACCCAAGAGGGCTGCGGACAAGTTGTACGCCATATACCCTAAGCCGCGAAAATATCGCGCCCCATGATGGCTTTCGGACTCTTAGCTGCTGGAATCCTTAGGTTCTTTAGACCCTTTGGGACTTTTAGAGCCCTGTTCCAGCCGATAGTAGGTCCCGTCATGAAACGCCTTATCGTAATAAAACGCCATAAAGCCGATAAGCAGCACATTTCCGCTCCCCGCCAGCCAGATGAACCACGATCCGTGCAGGTGCACGATCGAGTACATGATTTTATACATGCTCATATGGCTTGCAACCGCCATCCCCAGCCCAAGCACACCGGCGTACAGGACGAACTGCAGCTCGCAGCGGTAAGGATTGGCGCCGATCCATAAGCCCCAAACCGTCAGTACTGCGGTTATGGCCGCCGCGATGTAAAATTCCCATGTCAACATGGGCGGGGCAAGAGTCGGGAAGGCGCAAAGATAGACCAAAAACAAAAAGACGATCAGCGTCCCCCGAATGCCGGAAGCATGCATGATTCTAAGTTGAAAAGAATCCAGCCTGGTTCGTTCCCCGCTTCTCATTTTTCCCCCTGTTCCCGTAGATTTCAAATGCTGCAGCATTCCGGCGGCACCCGGTCGGCCAGCCATACTTCATTGCCGGCAAAATAAAATGTAACTCCAAGCCGCTCCGCGCCTCGTGTGTCTATTTTAAGAATAACCAGCTCACCTCTGCGGCTGCCCGCAAGCGTGGCGAAATGGGTCCCTTCCGACAAATGCACGTACTGCCGGCTCATCGGATGAAGCCCTTCTTTCAGTATAGACGGGAGGGCATTCTTGTTGGTTCCATGGTACAGCACAGCAGGAGGCTCACCCGGGGTGTAAGTTACCCGGTCATGACTATGGCCGTATCTTGCTCTAATCCGGTCGTCCTCGATCACAAAACGCTGCTTATCCGAGTTGCGGACCACCTGTTCGATATCTTCGCGGCTTACCCATGACCACTTCGCCTGTGCCCTGATGGCTTTCAGAAGGGAATCCACCGGACATGAACCGTCCGCGGGATCGAGGACAAGCCTGAAATCCTCGGGGGTATGGCGCAGCATTTTGCTCATCAGCTTGCTTAAGCTTTTTTCCGTTGCCGGATTTAACATCGTTATCACTTCACTTTCTAGCCGTTTCCATTTATTGCATTATAACCTTTCCAGGACGGTTTGGTCAGGAAAGTTTGGTTTAACACAACATTCCCACGAGGAAGTCAGGCAGGTGACACCAAGATAATCGCGTAAAACGTACGCTAAGTGAAAATCAAAGCATAATGGCATGAACCTGCGTAAGCTAAGAAATATTTTGAAACGAATCTACATAGCGGGTATAATAAAACTCATCAACTGGGCGTATGCGATAGCTCAATATAGTCCAAAAGAAGCAATCTCCCTGCTTTGCAAGGGCCGAAGAGATTGCTTCTTTCACTTTTTGTGACGAAACATCTCGTCAAGCCGCTAATCGCGGGACAAATACGCAAACGAAACGTGGGACCTTCGGAGATAGAAGTTAGTGCTGTGATGTAGAAATATTTTGTGAGATTGCGATACACTGTAAACAGGAGGGATTTTTATGATATCTAACCGGAGCGTCCAGATCGGTCCGCCGCGTTTCGGCATTGCCGTACATGCCCTGATCTTGCTTGCCAAATGCGAGGGACCGCTTTCCAGCGCGGCCATTGCCAGCAACGTCCAATCGCATGCCACATTCCTCCGCAGGGTATTGGCGCAGCTCACGCACACCGGTATTGTCGAAGCGAGAGAAGGGCGGAATGGGGGCTACTATCTGAAGCGCCGTCCGGATCAAATTACACTGGCGGATATATTTTTAGCTGTAAAATCGGATTGCTGCGAACAAGAGGTTCAAGAGGAATGCACCTCGGGCCAACAAAAGCTCGAAGCGATTATGGGAGAAGTGCAAAAGCAGGCTGTCGAACTGCTCAAGCAGCATACGTTAGCCGATTTGATGCAAGAATAATTACCGGATTGCAATGTGAGCCGGAACGTTATATACTGTACTCAGTTAAGTTGCAGTTGATAATTCGACTGCATTTTATTTCAAAAAATACTGTGCCTAAATTGAGCACAGTATTTATAAGGAGGAGAGAAGCATGTCCGTTTCACAATCGTCCCAAACGGTGGAGCAGCAGCAGTTTTTCAACGTTATTCAGGATCGGCGGTCCGTCCGCAGCTATGATCCCGAGGTAAAGATTCCGCGGGAGGAAATGAACGAAATCTTGCAGCAAGCTACGCTGGCTCCTTCAGGCGCCAATCTGCAGCCGTGGCGTTTTCTCGTAATCGATTCGCAAGAGCTGAAGCAAAAACTGCTTCCGATCGCCTTCAATCAGCAGCAAGTGATTGAGGCTTCGGCTGTCATTGCGGTACTCGGAGATTTGGAATGTTATAAATTGGCCGAGAAAATTTACGGAATGGCGGTCGATGCGGGTTACATGCCTGCAGAGACGGCTAAATCGTTCGTGGAACGTTATCAAGGGATGTTCGCGAGCATGCCTAAGGAGACTATTCGCCGATCCGTATCTATTGACGGTGGTTTGGTATCCATGCAGCTTATGCTTGTCGCCCGCGCTAAAGGCTATGATACGGTCCCGATGGGCGGCTATGACCAGGCTAAATTTGTAGAAGCGTTCGATATTCCGGAGAGATACGCTCCTGTTATGCTTATCGCCATCGGTAAGGCGGCGAAGCCCGGACACCCGACGGTAAGATTGCCGATTCAGGATGTCGCTTTCTTCAACGAAATGCCTAAGGCATGAAAAGGGCTTTTTTCGTAAAATAGCGGCTGGTGCAACCGTTAGATTTCCGGCGGGCTGGCGCAATACCCGCTCGAAACCTGAGCTTTTTGGCGGGAAATCGCGAATGTATCCGGGCTGCAAAGTGTCTTGTGCTGGACAACCGCTCGCCCCCTCATGGTATACTGCCTGTAATATGCGGAAAAGGGGGGTTTGGTAACCATGTGGAAAGAATTCAAAGCCTTCGCCCTAAAGGGCAACGTACTGGATCTGGCCATCGGGGTCATTGTCGGCGCCGCTTTCGGGAAAATCGTCACCTCTCTGGTAGAAGACATGCTGATGCCCGTGATCGGCCTTTTGATGGGCGGCATTGACCTTAAAGGACTGCAATTCCAATATGGCGACACAATCCTGAAATACGGTGCATTCCTTCAGACCATCATCGACTTCTTTATCGTCTCCTTCTCGATTTTCCTGTTTGTTAAAGGCATCAATAAACTGAAACGCAAAGAAGAGCCGAAGCCCGAAGCGCCGCCGGCGCCGTCCAAAGAAGAGCTGCTGCTGACGGAAATCCGGGATTTGCTGAAACAGCGACAGGTCGAATAGATGCAGCCGAAAAAGAGTGCCTTGAGCCGCAACCAACCTGTCGGGCTCGGGCACTCTTTTGTCATGTTACAACCGCGGATCGATCTCCCGCTCCTGCGCCACCTCAAACAGCAGATTGGCGGCAATTTCCTTATACGCGGCATGGTCCGGGGTTATGTCGGCGAAAGATACACCGAGCAGTTGCATCCCGAGCCGGTACTCGCTTAGCGAAGTGCGCAGCTTCTGGTTGACGTTCTTTTGCTTCAGCAGCTTGCGGTATTTGTGGGAACTTGTAGTCATACCCGTAGATGATGGACAGGTACTCGGGATTGCGCACCTTCATATAAGGCACGGTCCTGCCGTTCCATACCTCGGGCTTGATGACGACTCCCTCCATATGCTGCTCCAGCGTCAGCTTGGCGAAGTACCGCTCCGCCTGCGCCAGGCAATCCGGTTCGGACAGATCGAGCGAAAGCGCCTCGTCCTCGGAAAGAAAGCCGTACATCTCGGACGTCTTCCATTCCGGTGCTTGCTCCCGGCCGTCTTCATAGACGATTTTCAGCACGGCGAACGGCTTATACTCCATCGCCCCGTCCTCCGCATAAAGCTCCAGCTGCCGCTTGTAAGTCGCGTAAGCCTCCAAATGATCCGCCAGCGGAACATGGGATTCGCGGATATCATGCATGGGCTTGTAGTTCTGGTATACACTCGCCCCGTACTTCTCGCTAAGATCGGATTTCGCCATATGGAACTGATCCCGTTCAAAACCGCTCGCCTCATACTCCGCGTTCAGCTTGGCAAAAGCCTGTTCAAACCCGGTTTGCGCCAGGAACGCAAGCTCCGTTTCCAAGGCCTTCTCGATTGGCTTAAACTGCCGCTCGATCAGCCCTTCGCCTAGCGCCTTCCACGGTAAAAGCTCACCGTCCAAGATCAGCATGGCGATCCCCTGCTCTTCCATATACCCGCCGAATTTATCCAGCAGCTTAGCATAAATGGCCGAAAGGTCCGCCCGATTCACCTTGTAGCCGTTCCGGCTGACGGCAAAACATTGCTCCGGGTCTTTATACAAATAAACATTGCACCGCGAACCCATATATTTCGGCTGCAGGACGACCTGCCCCACGCCGCGTTCCTTGAAATAATCCAGCCCGCGCGCCAGGGACTCGAGCTCGTCTGCCGCTTCGTCCTTGTCCGCCGGGGACATCGTACCGGAGATGAAGTTGATTTTGTGCCGCGAGCAGTAATGCAGCCGGCGCAGTTCTTCTTCCCCCAGCTCCCCGACGGACACCTTCCGCTCCTCTTTAAACAGCGTCGGAAGCTCCTCGAATATAGCCGCCCGCCCCGACTTCCGCGACTTCAAAAACGGCTTGTACGAGATGCTGACGGAAGTCAGCAGGTTGCCATGCACACTGCCGGTGTCGATATGGATTTTGTTGCGGATGCGAAAAGACTGTTTGGCCGCCACATGCCCGAATATATGGTAAGGGTGGTTCTTCACCGCTTCCTCCTGCAAAAAAGCCAACTGCCCTTCCAGCGGCGCCTCCCGGTCAATCCGGAAGTTCCGCTGATGCCGGGCGGAGTTCGTGTCCAGCTTGCCGATATACTTGTTCCGGCACGGCGCATGAGTAACATAGAAGGATGATCCCCTGGTCCCCACATACCGGTAAAACGGCTGCGCCATCGACACCAGCTCCCGGAATCGCTCCAACAGCTCCGCATCCTGCCGCAGCGCCTGAACCGAATCGAAATACGTCTGCAGCAGCTCCTGATCGACGCCGCTGATTTCGCCTTTAAAATACTTGTCGACGAAGTTCTCGTGGTTCCCCAGCACAAAGTAAAAATGCTCCCGGTTCTCGTACAGAAACCGGATGATTTCCTCCGTTTGCTTGCCCTTGTCGATCCAGTCGCCCGCTAGAATAAGCTTCGTATGCCGCAGCTTCTCCGCCGCCACCAGCTTGCCGTCCTCCAGACGGTACCCGTGATCGCGCAGCAGCCCCTGCAGATCGTCCACGCATTCGTGCACATCGCCGATGATGATATATTGCTGATCCTGCGGGAGTACGGTGCTCAAGTAATCGTCAAGGTTCTCGATCACGACGCGGTACTCCGGATTCGCTGTTCCTTCAACCGGAAGGTAGAAATCTTTAGCACGGACCTTGTGAACTTTGCCGTAGCCTTCGCGGGCCAGCGAGCCGAGAACGTCTTTTTTCAGCCGGTTGATGTGGTTGGTGATCAGCTTCTTGGAGCGCTCCGAGGCATAATAGTCCTCCCGCCGGCGATAATCGAAGACGATCACCTCCAGGTTGTAATTGTTCTGAACGGCGATGTCTTTCACCTTTGCCCGGAAATCCTCGGACAAACCGGTCGTATCGACCACTACAAACTCCGCGTTGATCGGAAAAGAGGTGGCCAGCTTCAGTCTTTCAAACAGCAGGCGAAAAGCCTGCTCGCTCGCCTCCAGCATCACTTGATCGTATTTATCGTATTCGTATCCAAGGAGCTCCTGGCGAATCCCGTCGGAGGACAGATACTGCACGTTAGCCTTGATATTCCCGCGTCCGTCCTCGAAACGCAATCCCGGAACCAGCACCTCCTTGGCAAAGGTGGTTTTACCGCATTCGGTCGAACCGACCAGCATAAAAATCGTATGGACCTTCGTTTGGATTTCCATCGCTTTAGGCCCCCTTTTTCTTAAGAATGACGCCCTGCGTCGTCTTGATATTGTCGACCCCGTCCCCGACAGCCACGAATTCGAAATGCAGCTCCGTGTCCCGCAGCACCTCGCCGATCCACTGCCGGAACGAGTCCTCCCCCATCTCCCATTTATGATCGTCATGCCGGAATTCGCTCAGCTCGTAAAACCGGTTGAAATCCGCGTTCGGCGTCGTGATGATGAAACGCTCAAAGTCGACTTTGGCGCAGATTTGCCGGATCAGCCGCCCCGCCTCGTCCCGGCTCATATGCTCAATCACTTCGGTGAGGATGACATCGACCTGCTCCCCATTGTAGCTTTCCAGGAAGTGATCGATCGAGGCGAACGTGACGAGGTTATCCAGCTCTTTTCGCGCGGCCTTGCGTTTGACCTGCTCCAGCAGTTCCTCGTTGATATCGACCGCATAGTAAGTTCCCTCGATTTTTCCGGCAAAAGGAATCGCATAGAACCCTTCTCCGCAACCCACGTCCAAAATCGACTTGTCGAAGGACAGCGCGTTTCCGATATAGTTCCGCCGCTGCAGCGCCGTGCCGCCGTAGGCGAACTGGATGTCGTAACGGTCCGTCTTCTCCAGCTCCGCCTTGTACCTGTTGAAGCGGTCCCTGGAAGAAAGAAAGTTCCGTACGAACAAACTGCGGATGTAAAACGGCGCATCGATCACATTCAAGCTTTTGATGTACTTATCGAGAATACTGTCCGAGATATCGATATACTCATTGCCGAACATGGACAGGAACAAGCACAATACGCTGACGGTGTGCAGCAGCAGGTACAGGCTTTTCTCCGTCTTCACGATGAGCGAGTAACTCTTATCGGCCTGATGGGTGATGTCAAAGGTAAATTCCTTCAGATGCTTGGCAAAAAATTCGATGTACCGGACCCGCTCGATATGAATCATATTGATGAAAAAAGTATGCTCATAGCCTTCCGTATCCCGTGTATCCTGCGCTTTTAACGGGGCGGAAAAAAACTCGCCGATTGCGTTCAGCGGAAACAGCGGGGTGTTGTACCGCGATACGTTCAAATACTCGAAGTTCTCCTGTTCGTGCTGCTTATATGAAATGTCGTTGTCGGCATCTTTAAAGTACACGTTAAAGGTGTGCTCGCCGGTATACCAGCCGTACGCCATGCCTTTGCGGATGGAGCGGAGCAGCATCCCGGAGTGCGGATTTTTTTGATCAAAAAAGAAAATTGCGGATTCGTGGATCTCACCTGGATGATCGCCATGGGAATCCCTCCTGACTTCAGTAAATTGCGGCTACCCCCAGACCTCATGCAGGGTGGAGCGGAATATGCCGTTCAGTTGTTCAACGTCGGGCTGGGCTTGCCGGGCCTGCAACTTGGCGGCCGCTTGCTCGAAATAAGCCAGGCGCTCTTCCAAATACGTGTGGATCGGCTGCAGCTTCGGCTCCATATCAAGCTCATCCCCGGACTTCTTGCGGGCCAGCAGGTGTTGGATCGTGTCCATTAACTCGCTATTCGCGGGGACCAGGTCCTGAACCAAGTCCTCAAACTCCACCGGCGGCATCGTATCGTATTTCTCGATCCAGCCGCAGGCCAACACCGGCCGCAGGACGTAGAAGTATTTTTTGAGCTTCACCCGTTCCCCTTGCAGGTAACCCCGGAAGTTCCCCTTTGCCATTTGGAGATAGTGATACATACAGGATTTTGGCGAAAAGGTTAACGGGGAAATCCGGCGAATTTGTTCGGCGGCGGAATATTGCTCCATATATTGTATCGGTGAATGCAGCCATTCCAGCAACGGCGGGTTCGATTTATGAAACAGAACCAGCGCCTTTTTTAAATCCCATCCGTTGATATCCAGCCGATCGCTGATCGGCCGCTCGATTACGTCCCGGCCTTCGTAGATCGACAAATACCAATCGGCCGGCCGGATATAGAGGAAGCGAACATCATAATCGCTGTCCCGCGAAGGAAAACCCCAGGCCCGGCTGCCCGATTCGCAGGCGTAGAGGATACGCACCCCTTCTTCCCGCTCAATGTTATGCAGCTCGTTTAGAATCGTTGGATGGAAGTCGTATGGGTTGGTCATGGGAGGTCACTCTACTTGCTATTACTGATATGTATGGCCATGGACTCCATGATCCATGGCCGTTCTATAGGTACGGTCACCTATTTATTATGTTTGCTCAAAGCGTCCAAATCCAGTGTTGCGACCTGCTCCGTCATGGAGGCATATCCCTGCACGGATTGGGCGATATAGGACAACACCGTGTCGCTCCAGCCGTAAATGTAGAACGTGTTGCGGTCCGTCTGCGGGACCATGGCATGGCGGTACGGGGCGATGTCGACGATAAACGCCTTCACTTCCGGGTTCACCTTGGCCCGGTACTGAGCCAGTACCTGATAAAAAGGACTGCCGCTGTTCTGCTGTTCGTCCGTGATGATGATGATCTGATCCACGCGCTTACGCTCCTGCAGCAGCTTGCGGACCGGCGCACCGGTATCCGTCCCGCCGCTAGCGCGGATGTGCTCGGCTTGCCCGAGAATACTGTCGCGCTTCGAAGGTTTCGCGTCGTGAACCTCGTGGTTGAACAGCCAGAACAGCGAGTTCCCCTGCGTCTTCTTATACAGCGCCAAGGCAAAAACCGCGCCGATCTCCAAATACTGTCCTTGCATCGAACCGGAGATATCCAAAAAGATCGCGGTGTTGTCGCCCAGCTCCGGCAGATTGCCGAAGGTCAGATCGGCCGCGTCCCGCAACGCCTCGCGCAGCTCCGGATGCTCGATTTGGCGGAACGCCGTAGCGAAGCGAAACGGCAGGATGCGCGCTTTGCGCAGCGCCTCCTCGTTGGTCAGCCGCGCGATCACGTAATCTAGGTGCCGCTGCTCATCCAGCACGCCCGCCCGGTCTAGCGTGTTCAAATGGCGGAGCAGCGCGAAGGTCGGCAGCTGGTACAGCAGCGCCTCCCAGACGGCCTTCGACGGCTTGATCGCGCCGGTCACCGTTTCGTACGGCAGCTTGCCGCGTTCGATCCAGGCGATCTGCTCGCTTTCGCCTTCGGCCCGCTTCAAATGCTCCAGTGCTTCCACCTGCGGCAGCAGCCCAAGGTTGGCTTCCAGCCCGCGGAGGTAACGGAACAGCGCCTGCTGCTTCAGGTCCGCCGGCTTCGGATGGGCGGTGGCGATCACGTCGCCCAGGCTGTAGCCCCGGCCGCGGCCGTTGTACTTCACCGCCCAATATTCGCTCACTCCGGTAAGGAAGCGGTTCACCTGGCGCTTGACGGCGCGGCCGCCTTCGCCCCGGCCCTGTCCCTTCAGGATTGTCAAGAAGTCGGACAGGTCGGACGGGATGCGCACCACCCGAAGGAATATCTCCGCGAACAGGTCCGGACGATAGGCGGACAACACGGCCAGGCCAAACAGCGGCTGCAATCGCATTAGGCCTGCGGTGCGCGCATACACGATCGCTTTTGCCATAAAGGTCGGGTTAGCCGCCGCCATCTCGTGATGCATCTGCTCCGCATCATTCAGCAGTTCGTTTTGGTCGGCATAAAACGTGTTGCTCATTGTATTGGTCAGCAGGATCTGCAGGTATTGCTCTTCGGCAGACCGCGTATAAGCCGGGTAATGGTCTTTGTTGCGTGTCGTCGGTCGCATGGAACCGAACAATTTTTGCGCGAAACTCATGGTTATAACCTCCTGCCCGTTTTCATAGGAAAACGGCAAATCAAAATAGATAACACTGTACCTCTGTCAATAGAGTAGACACAAAGAATCGAGAAAATTATGCGGCAGATCGGTACATACGTTCGCACTCATTGGGCGTAGAATACCCAATCGCGGAATGGATTCGTTTTCCATTGTAGAAGCAGGTAATATATTCAAAAATGCGTTTCTTGGCTTGCTTGCGTGTTTTGAACTTCTCCAAGTAGACAAGTTCTTTCTTAAGCACACTGTGGAACGATTCAATACACGCATTATCGTAGCAGTTCCCTTTGCGGCTCATACTGCCTTTCATCTTGTAGGTGCGCAGCCGCGCCTGGTAGTCATGAGAAGCGTACTGGCTGCCGCGATCCGAATGATGCAGAACCTCTTCGCACGGTCGCTGCTGGCTGTGGGCGCGGTCCAGCGCCGTTAACACGAGTTCTTTCGTCATTCGCTCATCCATGTGAAATCCAACGATTTTACGACTGTACAGGTCCATGATGCTTGCCAGGTATAGCCAACCCTCATCGGTCGGGATATACGTAATATCAGCCACCCAGGCCTTGTTTGGAGCGGACGGATTAAACTCGCGGTTCAACACGTTCTCTTGGACAGGCAGGTTGTGCTTCGAGTTGGTTGTGGCCTTGTATTTCTTCACCGTGCGAGAACGTAAACCCAGCTCCTTCATGATCCGAGCGACTGTTTTCTCGGACACTCGTATGCCCTGCTTGTGCAGTTCTTTTGCTACTTTGGGGCTTCCATATAATCGACGGGATTCTAGAAAGATACGACGGATCCGCCGCTCCAGCTTGCGACGTCGCTTTTCACGTTTGCTGGCTTTTCGCTGGGTCCATTTGTAATAGCCGCTTCGGGATACTTCAAAGGCTTCGCACATCTTCGAGACTCGGCACTTGAAGCGATGATCGTGGATGAAGGCATAGATCAGCGCCGGTCTTTGGCGAAGTAGTGCATCGCCTTTTTTAAGATGTCGTTCTCCTCTTCCAGATCACGAAGGCGTTTCTGAAGATCTCTCATTGCTTTATCGTCGGCTTTCAGTTGCCCACTGCCTGGAAAGGCCTGTGCGCCGTCTTTCTTGTATTCCGCCATCCAACGATACAGGGTGTTGTCGCTGATCCCCAGTTCGCGGGCGACCTGCGCCACCGCTTTCCCTTCTTCCTGGATCATCTGAATCGTTTGCAGTTTAAATTCTTTATCGTATTTTTTCGTCATGGTAGCACCTCGAATTTGGATAGATTCATTTTACCCGATTCTCGGTTCTCCATGTCTACTTTTTAGTCTAGCAGCACACCGGCGAGGAATGGGTGGAATAGGTCGGCGCAGGAGTCGAACCTGCCGTAATGCCCGAGTTTTCCAATGGTCGCTTTGGAGGCGAAGTAACCCATTCCGGCGCCTCACCGGTGTTATGCGGTTTTGGCAAAACGCACGCGAGGGAAACTGCTTTTCGAAAAGGTTGCCTTGTGCCGCTTGACACAATCGGATACTAATTCCCTAAAGTAGTCGAAGTAACCCTTTCTGGCGCCTCGCGTTTATTTTTGCCCGTTTGGTTAAAGCTCGCTCGAAGAATAAGGCGGACAGGCACATAAACTGCTCTACCCCTGAGCTATTCCGCCAACCGGCGGAAGTTGGATTCGAACCAACGACCAGTCGCTTAACAGGCGAAGTATCCCGTCCAGGCGCCTCGGCGATCTTTAACCTACCGGCCTTCGCCCTGCAGCGATGACCTTGTGAACCTATCTTCGCTCATTTTACGGCCCGCGAACATGGCGAAAGTATTACGACAAAGAAAAAATTGCCCAATGGATGTCAACGACGATGCCGTCGGTACCGTAGATAAGGGAAAAAAATGTCGCTATTGGGGCGGTATCACCCCTTTTGAGTGAAATAGAGGTAATTTATGTCGCTATTTTCTCGAACCGTAGGGGAAATGGTGCTTTTCATAACGTTCATTGGAAAATAAGTACAAAAAATGTCGCTAATGGTCACGTACAGGTTTAACTCGGGAAAATAAGACCATAAAATGCCGCTATTTTGAGGGCGAGCGTTAGGTGGGGCATGAGAGGGGAGTATGAGATGGGGGAGTGAGTTGGGAGAGTGAGATGGGAGAGTGAGATGGGATCATGAAATGGGGCATAAGTCGGGGACATGAGGGAGTTTATTAAGCGGGGTCAGCCAGCAACACTAATACAGATATTTCGCCAGCGGCTCCGCTGAAAAAGGCCCCCCTGCCTTATCCCGGCCGATCAGCTCCTTTCCCCCTTTCCCATCCCCTGCTACAATTAGGAAAAAGCATCTTTTAGGAAACGGGGGGATGGAACAGCAATGGCCAAGGAAAGCTTTGATAAGGAAATCCAGTTTCTGCGCATGCTTGTGCTGACCAGCGGAGCTTACAGCAGGCAGCAGTTCGCGAAGCGTCTCGGCATCTCCGTGCATACGTTCGACAAGACGATCCGCCGGCTGAAGGAGATCGTCAGCACCATGCATCAGCATTTGCCGGAGGAGCAGGGGAAGGAACTGGCGGAGGCGATCCGCTTCAACTATTATGAGTCAACCGATCCGATGCTGCTTTTCCTGTTCCGCGCCAAATCGCTGAAGGAATCGGAATCGCAAAGGATCTCGCTGCTCCTTGCCGCGCTGAACGAGCAGGCGCTGACGGCGATGGAGCTGATGGACATCTGCTGCGGCAGCCTCCCTCCAAACGTTCCGCTCCCCGACGAAAAAACGATCCGGTCGGACCTGAAGTATTTGGAGGAGGTCGGCGTCATCAAGAAGGAATCGGCCTCCCGCCCCTACCGTTACCGGATGGACAACGATCTTGTTAGGGAACTGTCGGAGGAGGAACTCTACGATCTGTACGATTTCGTCGACGTGATGGCAAGTACGCAGGTTCCCTCCGTCCAAGGCTACCTGCTCCGGGACGGACTGAAGAAGCACTTGCTGCGGGGGCAGGCCGAGCCGCAAGCGATCGAGCCTTTTTTATACAAGTACCACTATTATTCGCGGATTCTGGACGAAGCGCATTTGTTCACGCTGCTGGAGGCCATCCGGCACCGCCGGAAGGTGCGCTTTCTGTACTTTTCGCCCAAAGCCGACAAGAGCTACGCCTCGCAAAATACAAATCCCTTGTTCGAGCGGGAAACGGCGGGCAAGGCCGAGCAAACGCTGCCTTTAAAGGTCGTTTACGACCATCAGTACGGGCGCTGGTACCTGCTGGGGAACGGCAGGGAGGGCATCCGCAAATACCGCATGGAAGGCATGACGCAAATCGAGGAAGCGGACGCAGTGCCCGAGGCTTTATTCGAAGAGAAGACAGCCGAGCTGGAGGAGAAAATGAGGTGCAGCTGGCTGATCGATACGGGCGCACCGGTGACCGTGCGGGCAAGGTTTTTTAACCCGGGGCCGTCCGAACCGAATTTTGTCAAAGAACGCGTGCTGCTGCAGGGGCAGTGGGGGCGGATCGTGTCCGAAGACGAGGAAGCCTTCATTTACGAAATCACGGTGAACGGAACGACCGAAATCAAACCTTGGCTGCGGAGCTTCGGTTCGAGCTGCGAGGTGCTGGAGCCGCGTTATTTTCGCCGGGAAATGATTGCCGAATGGAAGGAGATCCGGGCGTACTATGAATCCGTTTGAGAAAATTTTCAACTATCAGATCATCTCCCGGCTGGACGATGCCGGCACGTTTATGATCACCGCGCACGAACGGGCCTGGCTGAAAAAGATGCTGGATCATCCCGCGGCGGGCGAAGCCTTTACGGCGGAAACCAGGGACAAATTGCTTTCGCTCCTGGAAAAGGATCCGGCGATAGAGACCTCCGGCCACCTGATCGAAAAGGCTAAAAGCGTGGAGAAGCAGGTGTATCACCCGCTGCTGCGCCCTTTACGCCGCAGTATCGCGGACGGAAACGGCATTCGCGTCACTTATAAGGTAAAAGGCGGGCGGGTTCACGAAGACCATTCCGGCGTGCCTTACAAATTGGAGTATTCCATGGTCAAGCGGGAATGGTATTTGCTCTGGTACAATCTGCGGCATCATGCGCTGATGAGCACCCGGCTGGCCAAAATCATCGCCGTCGCGGCCGAACCGGCCGCGCCTTCCGCTTTGGAACGGGCGCACGCCGGAATCAAGCGGACGCTGGAGGCGCGGAAGACGGAGGCGTTGATCGAAGTCGGCCGGGAGTATCATATGGAGCTGTCCCGCATCCTCTACGCCTTCTCGTGTTTCGAGAAGACCGTCGACTATGACGAAAACCGCGGCACGTACCGCATCCGGGTATGCTTTTTGGGCGATGAAGCCGAATACCTGCTCTCCAAAATCCGCTTCCTCGGAAAGCGCGTCCGGGTCATCGAAGGCGGCTATTTAAAGCGCAGAATGCTGGAGGCCTCCTCTAAGGCGCTAGAGAGATACGAGGCCCTCGATCTCGATCCGGCGAAGGATGAGGATATTCCGGGAGAGTTGTCTTCGTAAAAAAACTTAAGCGCGAGCCAAGGTTTTTCCCGGTCTCGCGCCTACCTTTTCCGGATTACTTCCGCCGATTTTTCGTAAATCGCGTAAATGTAATGATGGCCGCAATCATCATGGCGATGAAGCCGAGGTTGCTCGCCCAATCCTTGGTCATCCCCAGCAACATGCAAAGGTTGGTCACAAGGCTGTTCGTCAGCAGCGCGATCAGAATCAAAAAGATCGGCCTCCATAAGTTGTACCCTCTCATCCAACACTCTCCTTTTTTCGGTTTAGACAGCGCTTTCATATCGGAACAATTCTATTACCCCTACTTTATCATAAAGCCCCGGCGAAATATATTTTCAAGTGACAGGTTCTATTTGCAGTAGAGAGGCGACTTCACGGTAGATAAGCGCGTGCTTCTCCTCAAGCTCCAGCGCCCCGTCGACCACACGCATGTTTTCCTTTTGGGCCAGCTCCCGGAACGTTTCCGCAACGGCGCGGACATTTTGCAGATTTCCCATCAAGGGGCTCCGTCCGTCGATGCGCTGCCGGTTTCTTTCATAACTCACATCCGGGGGCGTATTTAAAAAAACGGCCAGGTCCGGCGCCGGAATCGAGCGGTACAGCATACGAACGACAGCCTCATCGACCCAGAAACTTCTGTACACGATATCGTCGTACCAGTATCTGTCCACGACCAAATGAACGCCTGCCTCTATCAGCGGCTTCAGACATTCGTGGTAGACCTGCAGGCACCCGCCGGCAAACACGGACGTGACGGCCAGGGCGTTTCCGGCATTTTGCAGCGTTTCCGTATATACAAAATCATGCATTAACGGAAAGCGGTTGCTCCAATCGATGCACAGTCTGGTAAAAACCGCGTCGAACGGCTTGAGTTCTTCCACTTTTTGCCGGGCCCGTTCTCCATAATCCTCCGCTTCAAACTGCAGACTGGCGCATTTCATCCCGTTCCGTTCCAGCTTTTCCTGCAAGAGCGTAAGCTGCGTGCTTTTTCCGGCCCCGTCGAGCCCGCTGATGCTTATGATTTTTCCTCTCATCGCATAGCCCTCCTTCAGATGATTGTTCAGCAACGGATTAATATCCACTATAACCGTTACTACGGGCCGGACTCTGTAAAGATTCATACAGTTGGCATAAAACCACAAGGTTCCCTCAGAATTGCAGTTCTTATTATGAACAAACCCCCTCAACGGCGTGTTGAGGGGGCTTCTACTTAGCTTTCTTTACGTTTCCTCCGCAAAATAGACGGAAATGCCTTTGTCGGCGCAGTACTTTTCGTATTCCTCCGGAATCCCCTGCGAGGTGATGATCGCGTCCAGCTTGTCCAGCGGCGAATAGGTCAGCAGCGTGGAACGGCCGAATTTGGAAGCGTCGGCCAGCAGGTAAACCTGCTTCGCCTTCTCGGCCACCCGCTTCTTGATCTCGTATTCCATCACGTCGGAGTTTGTCAAGCCGCTGGCAACGGAAACCCCGGTCGCGGCCATAAACGCCTTGTTGATATTGTATTTGTCCAGCAGGAACAGTTCATCGCTGCCGACAAAAGACTTCGTATCCCGCTTATAGATATTCCCCAGAACGAGCAGGGATACATTCTCCAAGTGGGAAGCGGCGTTAATGACATCCAGGCTGGTGGTCATAATCGTCAGTTTGCCCGTACGCGGCAAATATTCGACGATACTCCGGGTCGTGGTTCCGGAATCGATGAAAATCAGCTCATTGCTTTCCACGAATTGCGCCGCTCTCTTCGCGATGGCCCGTTTCACCGCTTGATTGGTAATATCTCTGCTTTCAAAAGGGATCAGTTCCTGGGACAGCGAAGTTACGCCTCCGTATACTTTTTGGATGGTTCCCTTCTCCAGCAAAACCTGAATGTCCCGGCGGATCGTATTCTTCGACACATTGAAATGTTCGCACAATTCATCCAGCGATGTCGTTCCCAGAGCATGAATATGCTCCTCCAGTTCCTGCAAACGTCTCTCCCTCATCCGATTCTACTCCGTTCCTTCAATAAGTCATCTCTCAAAAAATATAACGCATAACCAAAAATTTATCAATAAATCGGCAAAATTTACAATAAATAAACAAATATATGATTAAAAATCAATCATTTTAAGTCTTCCACGCCGGGTTCAACCGGGACAACTTCCGTTATCAGCCGCTGAGACCGTAGTTAGCTTTGTCCTTGACATATCCGGTAACGGAGCCTTTATAATCATAAGGCTAAATGAAAGGAGATTTTCAGCATGTGGTTTATGTTTGCTTTACTCACTGCGTTCGCTTGGGGCGGCGCGGATCTGTTCTATAAAAAAGGCAGCGACAGCCATGACCGGTTCAGCCATATTAAAATCGTCATCATGGTCGGCCTGGTAATGGGAATTCACGGCACAGCTTACCTGCTGATCAAAGGGCTGCGGTTCGATCCCGCCGACATGATCCGGTATTTGCCGGTGTCCGCGCTGTATATCCTGTCGATGGCGATCGGCTATTTTGGCCTCAGATACATTGAGCTGTCGATTTCCTCGCCGGTGCAAAACTCTTCCGGCGCGGTCACGGCCATTTTGCTGTACCTGTTTTTCCCCCATGACCTCGGCGTCTTTGAAGTGATGGGCGTAGCGATCATTACCTGCGGCGTGGTTAGCCTGGCCGTATTGGAAAAAAGGGCGGAACGCCAAGCCCTCCAGGCCAGCTTCGCGAAGGTCGATGTCAAATACCAAATCGGCGTGATGGCGATTACGTTCCCGATTCTTTATTGTATCCTCGACGGTCTCGGCACCTTTGCCGACGGGATTTATCTGGACGAGCTCAAGCTGATCGGCGAAGACGCCGCCCTGCTCGCCTATGAGTTTACCTTTTTCATTTGCGCCGCGATCGCCTGCGTTTATCTTGTTTTTGTGAAGAAGCAGCGGTTTAATCTTTTCCGCGAGCGCGTCAAAGGGTACGCCGCCATCTTCGAAACGACCGGCCAGTTCTTCTACGTGTTCGCCATGTCCGGCAACGCCATCATCTCGGCGCCGCTGATCGCTTCTTACAGCATTTTTTCCGTGATTCTGTCGCGGATCTTCCTCAAAGAGCGGCTCGGCAAGCTGCAGTACGGCGTGATCGTCCTCGTGATGATCGGAATCGCTCTGTTGGGGTTGGCGGACGAATTGTAAAAAGGGGGTCCGACCTTAGCGGCAAGGGCCTTAGCGGCAATTTTTGCCGCTATTTTGCCGTTTCGGCCCTTTGCCCGAGAAATAGCGGACATTGATGTCCCTATTCCCCGGCATCGCCCGGGAAACCGGACTTTTTGCCGCCTTCGCGGGACAATAACGCCATAAAATGTCTCTATTTCGGCCGGATTGCCTGAAGCGGCAAGGATAGCGGCCTTTTTTGCCGCTATCCGGCGAACGACCCACAAAAAGAGGCCTGGCGCACATGGCACCAAGCCGTTGACGCGCGGAGGCAGGCAGGTTATAGCAGCAACGCCCGTCCCCAGCGCGCCAAACCCTGTATCAAGCAAGCTTCTGCCCGCAGTTCGGACAAAAGTTCGCGCCTTCGTTTTTCGTGCCGCAGTTTGGGCAGAAGTTGGGGCGTTTGCCGCCTTCCGGCACGGACGGGGCGGATGGCCCGGATGGTGCGGGCTGCGCATCGGATGATGCCGGCGGCGCGGGCGGGGCGGATGGAGCTGCCGGTTCCGAACCCTTTCCGGCCGCAGACGGCGCCGCGGTTTCCCCATGATTCCCGGCTGCCGGCTTTGAACTCGGATTCCCCGTTTGGTTCTGATGCTGATTCTGGTTCTGACTTTGGCTCTGGTTTTGGTTCATATTTTTCAGCATTTCGTTCGCCAGGTTCATCCCCATCATCATGCTCGCCATGTCCGCGGCGGCCCCGCCGCCCTGCACCTTGCCGGAAGCGATGCCGTCCGTCAGGCTGATCTGCTGGTATTTGGAGAGATTTCCGATCATTTCATGCGACGCCGTTTTGGTGATCATATCCTGGATTTCTTTTGGATAATTGAAGCTCATCACTTGAAAGCCCGTTATCGTAAACCCGTCGTCCAGCACCTGCATATCCAGGTCCTCGCGGATGCCTCTGGCGATGTCGGCGGCGTTGGCCTGCAGATTAAACATATCCTTGCCTTCCTGGCTAATCCACTTCATCAGCAGTTGGTCCAGCACGGACGTAATCCGCAGCTTCACATCCTCCACAAGATAGCTTGGCTTGATCCCGGCAATCTTGTCGATCAGCGTCACGTAGTCATTTACCTTGAAGTTGAACGTGCCGTTGGCGCGAATCGGCATGCCGCCCGGCAGCTGAGGCGTCGGAATGAGAACCGGATTTTGCGTTCCCCATTTCACGGTGAATTCCTTCGTATTGACGAAAAGCACCTCGACCCGCATGCCGCTGTTGAAGCCGAACTTAAACCCTTTTAACGTCGACAAAAAAGGAACGATATCCGATTCGATATTAAATTCCCCTTCATCCTTAAAGATCCCTTCGATCTTGCCGTTGTTGATGAAAATAGCGTCCTGGCCGGAGCGGATGATCAGTTTGCTTCCTTTTTTGATCTCGCGGTTGCTCCACTTCCAGAAAATCATGTCGTCTCTGAACTCTTCCCATTCCACTACGTTCGCAAATTGGTTTCTAAAGAATCCCATCGTTGTCCCTCGTCCCTTTCGTTAAAATGATCCCCGGCTGCCGCTGTGCGAATGCCCGCCGCCGGTCCGTCCGCCTCCGCCTCCGCCGCTGGAACTGCT
This sequence comes from Paenibacillus sp. FSL P4-0127, assembly GCF_038007325.1. NCBI lineage: Bacteria > Bacillati > Bacillota > Bacilli > Caryophanales > Paenibacillaceae > Paenibacillus > Paenibacillus sp. FSL P4-0127. The sequence continues at coordinate 278,341 of NZ_JBBOWY010000001.1, forward strand.
GCTCTTCTGGATTTTCCGTTTCGTGACCGTCGTGCGGATGAACCGGTCCTGCCGCTGCAGAACGCCTGAAGTTCCGGCGTCCTCATAGGTTCTGCCGCTCACCGTCACCCGTCCGCCGGAGCGGTAAGCCATGATGCCGACAGCAATGCCGCCGATCGCCAAAGCTCCGCCCAATTGGAACCAGAGGTTGAACAAAATATTGTCCGGGTTGACGCCAGGCTCGTATCCCATGTACCGGTTTGCCGTTTTTATATATTGCTCGAAGGCCTGGCGATAATCGCCTTCCGTCAAATCGGGCGTGATTTTGTTCCTAATCTTATCCAACCTCGCATCATCGAGGTATTGCTCGGCTTTATAAAATCCGGCCAAATAAATGTCGCGATTTCGCATGTCCAGCGTTAGGATAACGGCATTGCCGAAAGGCTTATCGTAACCCGGTGCCTGTTCGTCGTAAAAATCCTCGGTCATTTTGACGACGTCCTCATTTTCCGGATTATCGGTCGTGATGATCATAATATCGGTCTCGCGTTCGGCCCCGTATTCGTTGGCCATGGTGTTCAGCTCATCGTAATCGGCTTGGCTCAGCAGATGGGCGTCGTCATAAATTAAAGTTTTAGGCTCCGCTGCCGCTGCGGCCCTTATGGCCGGTGCAGGCACCATGAGGCAGAAGGCGGTCAGCAAGCAGACCGTTATAAGCCAAAAGCGCTTTTTCATAGGAATCCGCCTCCCATCATCCATGCCACGATTTTTAACGACAGGAAGGAGATTCCGAAAATCCCGGCAAACCACGCCGCCACCTTTGCTTTGCTGATCGGCGGCTTGCCGACCACCTTGCCTGTCTGGCCGTTCATAGCGAAAGTGTACTGCTTCCGGTTATAGTCGTAATACACCATCCAGACCGGCAGCAGCACGTAATCCGCCCGTTTTACCGTCGTATCGATTTGTTTGTCCGTATAGCTTACCGTGGCATACCCGGAAACCGTTGAAGATATATAAGAGTCGATATAAGGCCGCGTTTTCTCTTGGGCACGGGGGGTGAGCTCCGCATCGGTGTAGCTGTATTTTTCGGCAATGTATCCGGCAAGATAAGGCGTCTTGAAGGCTTTGAGCTGTTCGTAAGGAAAAGGCTCCAGCTTATCCATCAGCTCATCGTTCATTTTCGCCGAAGCGTCGATCGGCAGCCGGACATAATCAAGGCGGATTTTCCGGTAAATCTCGAAATGGTCCGTTTCCGTATATTGATATTCGCCGCGCGTGTAGCTTCTCACCTTCGTCCCGTGGCCTTGGACCTCGATCCGGTTATGTAAATCATACAACCAGAACGGCACGTAGATCCCCGTAATGCCCTGGATGCGGTCCGCGGTCATGAAGCCTCTCGGCGTGAGCAGTCCTTTTCCGCACCATTTCTTAAATGCGGCCATCGCTTCTTCCTTGCTGATCGTAAAAGGAATCACCTGCGCCGGAGCCAGTTTGCCCGTCAGGCGATCGCTCAGCACCACGGCGGAGCCGCAGAAGCTGCAGGTCGTCGCGCTGGTCTCCGGCTCGGTGACGATCACGGCACCACAGCTTTCGCAGTGGTACTCCCTCACCTCATCTTCCGTGAACACCTGCTGCTTCAGCGGATCGGGGATTTGCTCGATCTCGTCCTTTCTGCCGCAGCTCGGACAGGCCAGCGTCCCGGTCTCGCTGTCAAACGTCATGCCGCTGCCGCAGTTCGGACATTTGTATTCAATCACCGGCATTGGCGTCTTTTCCTTTCTCCAACTGCGCGATAAGTTCATCCAGATCGTCTTTCCGCGCGCCGTCCCGCAGCTCGGCAAGAGCCTCCGCTTCATTCAAGGCGCGGTCGGCCTGCTCTTCCGCCGCGCGAAATGCGGCTTCCACCCCGCCGGCGGATGCGCCCGCATGGGTCTGTTGCAGCCGCCCCGCTTCCGCGAGTTTGGCTTTTAGCGCGGTGCGCCGCGCTTCCAGCTCGCTTAGATCGGCGGCCAGCTTATCCTGCATCTGCTTCATTTGGGCGGCGTTGGCGGCGGATTGCTCATAAGCGGCTTGCAATTCGCCGAGCCGCTCCGCCTGCTGCGCTTTTTGCTCCAGAAACTTAAGCGCCCGCTCCTCGTCGCCCGACTCTGCGGCCTTTTCCGCATACCGCTGCAGCTTCCGGACCTCCGCGCCGCATTCGTCAAGCGCCCGCTTCGCCCGGCTCTCTTCCGCCTGCACCGAAGCCGTCTCCGCCTTCACCTGTCCCAAATCGCGATTCATTTGGCGCATGTATTCATCCATCGTTTTCTCCGGGTCCTCCGCCCGTTCCAGCAAACTGCCGATATTTGCCCGCATCACATCCCGAAACCTCGCCAAGATTCCCATGCCCTGTTCCTCCTTCGCTCGATCTATATGTACTATAATACATGAAAAGCGGGCCATTGGTTTCAAAGTGGTCAACGGGAAAAAATGTCCAAAACAAAAAAAGACGCCTCCCTCGCGGGATTTATCCTGATTTGCGCCGGGAAGCAGCGTTTTGTTAAAGTATTAAATCGCCGACTAACGAACAGGGGATATGCCAATTCCAACGAACTGCAAAAGTACAGGCGAATTTCGTCGAAATCCCCCGAAACAGGCGGTTCAAATGCAAAAGTGCAGGCTATTTTCGCCATTTTGATCAAATTCGCTGCTAACCTCCATTTTCAAATGCACATTTGCATCTCATCGCTCTCATAGCCCGAATTCAGCCTACTTCAACTGCACTTTTGCACTTGATTCAGTCACGCTGGCGTTTTTCCATCCAAAACTGAGAGGAATATGCGAAGGATCGATCTAATCAGCCCATGAGAGCTCGTTTTATGCAATTCGTCTAGCACCTATTCTTCCTTGGCCCCACGCTTAATACTATTCTATGAAACTAATAAGCAGCGCCTCTGCCCGCGCCTCATTCCCGCCAGAGAGCCATACTTTGATCGCAGGATCGGTATCCCCGGATTTCCCCAAAGTCGCTTTCAGCTCCGCCCATTTCCCTTCTTCATACCGGTTAATGACCTGATTTCCATCGGAGCGAATATGTCTGATGAAAATTTTCGTCGAGGCATCCACTTGAATATGGGCATCCCCCACTTCCACTTCTTCTTCCTTTTCCGCTTCCGCCGGCGCAGCCGTGAGCATAACCTTAGAGTTCGGGCTTACCGTGATCCCTTCCGTTCCCACGCCCGCCAGTTTCCCGAACAGATCTGCCTTAGCCTCATCCCGTCCCGCCAGGATTTCCGCATTCTCATCAACGTACTCAACCTCCGAATCGGTAAACGGCAATAACCCCGGATCGCCCCAAGCGACGGCCGCGAATCCGCAAATTCCCATAAGCAAATAAGCGCCTGCCATAGCCCTCAGCAGCGCGTTTCCGGAGCGTGTCATCTTACGCAGTTGCACAACAAGACCTATACCGATGATCCCTCCTGTCACATTAAGCAAAATATCATCGATATCGCTGCTGCCCAAGGCCAGGATATACTGAATGACTTCCAACGAAAAAGAGATAGCCAGCAGCCAGAGGACCTGAAGCCGCAAAGGTTTCCGCCCTGCCATAAAAGCCGCGAACATCCCCAACGGAATAAAAATGGCGATGTTTCCGCCGATATTCGCGAGCACCCTGTCGAATTCAATGGCGTCACTCGTGAAATATTCCATAATCGTTCGAAAAGGAATCACATTCAAGCTTCTAAATGGTAAAAAATTGCCCCGAAGCATCGCCGACAAAGGGATGGTTTTGAACAATATGATTTTGAGCATGAATACGGTGTAAACCGTAAACATCAAGTAAAATACGCCAAGCAGGATCCTGCCTGCGCTTCCCGTTTCACCCAGTCCAGCATGCAGTTTTCTCTCCCCTTGGGACTCCATGCGCCATCACACCTTTCGGAAATTCATTTACTAGCAAAAAAACGTTTACTTGGGCCAATCAGTTACACTTGTTCATTTTCCCCTTCTTTCATGAGCCGAAGCACCGAGTACTTCGGCTCTTTCCAATATCTATGGACGCCGCTCTAACGGACACCAGCGACCTTATCCGCCTATTTCCCGGGTATTTCCCAGCCTAACGGACACACATGACCCTATTTCGCTCTAAACCCGTTCATCCAGGCCGATTTGAGGTAAATAAGGTCGTCTGTGTCCGTTACATTTTGCAAACCTCCGTTTTTCCGCAGATAACGCCTCTGGTGTCCCTTAGCCTCCAGGTTCCTCTTCTCCTCCCCCTTTCTACCTGCACATCATCCTCTACCCCGCCGGAAAATTTATAAATTTTAGTATCTCAAAAAAAAGCCCGGAAGGCCGAAAGCCTCCCGGACATCATAAAACCGTTTAAAACGTAATACTGCTCCCTCTCAATTACTCCATCCTTGCGTCTTTCTCGAAAATCGGCACCATCCGCCGCTTCCCTTTTCTAAACACCGCCAGCTCGGTATACCCCAGCTCTACCGCGTCGGCCAAAGCGCTATCCAGTAACGTTCCAATGTCGTCCGGAAAGTGGGCGTCCGAGGATAACGTCAGCGGAACCTGATATTCGGCCAACACGGACAGAAACAAGGGGCTGGGGCAGCTTTCCGCAATGGGATACCGGTAAGCCAGGCCGGTATTAATCTCGGTAATGACCCCGCTCTGCACCATGATCTCGGCAATTTGCCGGTAATACGGCAGCAGTTCCTTCTCGTTGGCCGGGCGGAAGCCGAAGACCTTCAGGTTGTCCGGGTGGGCGATAATATGAAATAAACCCGACTCACAGGCTTGTCTTAACAATTCGTAATAGGCCGCATAAGTTTGCACGGGATCTCTCCCGTCAAATCCAGCCTTTGCCTCGGGATTGTCAAAGCCCCAGCCATCCAGGAAATGTACCGATCCAATGACGTAATCCCAATCGTACTGCGCCAGCAATGCGCCAAGCTCCGCTTCGCCGCCGGGGAAGAAATCCGCCTCAATGCCAAGCGCCAGATCCGGCCTTGTTTTCTTCGCTTCCGTGACAAATTCCACGAAATCCGCAAGCGACGCGACGCAAACCTGATCAAGCCACGTATGCTGCAGCTTTCCGACAGGGCTGTCATCCAGCAGCATGTGTTTTTCATAGTAAGGCCGGCATTCCCGAAAACGGTATAAATGATCCACGACTCCAAACTCTTGAATGCCCCGCTCACGCCCCGTGGTTAAATAGCGGTCCAGCCATTCCTCACTGTAGCATCCCTGCCGCATTCTGCGAGACAACAGCTGCGCCATTTCCTCCGCATACGGAAGCGCATGATGGCCCAGCGCCCGATCCGGCTTCGGTTCCGTCGAAGACAACCCTTGCAAAGTGCGCGATAACCAGCGTAACGAATACGGGCCTTCCTCCAAATGAAAATGCAAATCAACCTTCACCCGCCATATCCCCCTTGTCTAATCCCATTTCACCATGGCCTCGGAAGGCTTAATCCCCAAATAATGGCACATTAACGGGGCCAGTAGCAACTGCGATAACCCCCGCGCGTCATCAAGCATGGAAGCAGGGATCGGCAGCTCGCCAAAAACATAAAGCGGGACATTCCGTTCCTCCGGCTCCGTTCCCCCATGCTGTCCCATCGCATTCATCCCATGGTCCGACGTGACGATGACCTGATATCCCTGCGATTTCCATAGCGGAACCAACGTGGCCAGCATCCCGTCAACCGCACGCACGGCGCCTTCATATTGCTTGCTTTCCCCGCCGTGCTTGTGGCCCATATCGTCGATGTTCATCGAGTGGATATATAAAAAATGCGGATCATGCGCCAAACGCAAATGCTCGGCATCGCTAAACAGATGGCTGTCCGGATAGTGATCCTCGTAATAAAAAATACCGTGTTGGACCGGTTTGCTCTCATCATGCTGATGACGGTCCGTAACAGGATTGAACGGAGCGCTGTTATACAACTCGCTAACCCAATGATACGCAGCAGCCGCCGTCCTTAAGCCCGCCCCCACCGCGAGCTGAAACACGCTCCGCTCATGGCTTAGCCGGGCGATATGATTCGCCGTGATGCCGTTTTTCGCGGCCGGGGTACCGGTCAGCAACACTTCATAGAGCGGACGCGACAGGCTGGGCAGCTGCGATTGAACCTGATAACAGGCGGCCTCCCCTTGCTCCACCAAATGCTCTATGTAACCCAAATACTTGCGGGCGGCATCATATCTTAATCCGTCCAAAACAACGACAACGAGCTTAGCTTCCGTGCCGTTCATCCTGTTCTCCCCCTTCATTTTGCTTCGATCCACTGGATATGATTGCTCCGGAGCGTCTGCACCCATTCCTTCGGCACAGCCGCGTCGCTAACGATCGCGTGAACTTTGTCCAGCGGGGCAATCTCCACAAAAGCTTCTTTATCCAGCTTGGATTCATCGGCCAATACAATCGTCCGGTAAGCCGCCTCGATCATTCGCCGTGACATCCCCGTTTCGTTGATATCGTAATCACTGATGCCCCGTTCCAAGGAAATCCCCCCGATAGAGATAAAAGCCTTGTCGACCCGGAATTGCGACATGACGCTTTCGCCGATCGTTCCCGACATCGACTGCTGCTCCGGGTTTAGTTCCCCGCCGATTACGAAAATTTTTCCGGAAAACCTCCCGCTAGTGAGCGACTCCATTAAATGATAGGCCACGGCCAGCGAGTTCGTCAGAATCGTCAACCGTTCCCGCCCGGCAATGGCTTTGGCCAGCTCCAGCGTCGTCGTGCCGATGTCGATCGCGATCGTGTCGCCGGATTCGATCAACTCGGCGGCCGCGCGGCCGATCCGTTCTTTTTCCTCCGCCTTCACCTTCTGGCGCTGCAGATAAGGGGGCTCGAAGCTCGTCAGTTTGGGGAGCAACGCGCCGCCGTAGACTCTTTTGGCCAGACCTTCTTTTTCCAATAAAATCAGATCACGGCGAACGGTTTCCTCCGAAACGGTAAACAACTGCGATAATTCCGGCACCTTCACCTGACCCTCTTGCTTCAATTGCTCCATGATCACGCGTTTGCGTTCCTCGGATGAAATCGACAAATCCTTAAGCCCCTTCCTTCTCAAGTTGCAGCAGCTGCGAATGGTCCAAAGCCAGGTTTACCGGGCTATTGTCGCCGAGCCGCGGAGAACGGCCGTCATTCAGCGCGTCGACCGTCAGCCTGATGCCTGCGGCATCGATGGCATAACGGATCACGTTGCCCAAAATAGACGCCGAATGAACGGTCCCCTCCACGATCTGTTTGCCCGCATCTGCTTGTTCGTCCGCCCGGTCTTTGCTTGCCAGGACCAGCGATTCCGGCCGAATGGCAAAGCTCTCCGCCTCACTATCGACGGTCCCGAACAGCCGCAACACCTCGGCGCGGGACAGCACATTGTAGCTGCCCATGAACCGGGCGACAAACTCCGTTTTCGGCGTGGAATACAGTTCCTCCGGCGTACCCTGCTGCACGATGCTTCCTTTATTCATCAAACATACCCGATCGGATAGGGTTAAGGCCTCTTCCTGATCATGGGTCACAAAGATCGTGGTTATGTTGAATTTTTTCTGGATCTCGCGGATTTCGGTGCGCAGGTTTTTGCGGATTTTTGCGTCGAGTGCGCTCAGCGGTTCATCCAAGAGCAGAACCTTGGGCTGTACGGCCAGGGAACGGGCGAGCGCCACGCGCTGCTGCTGCCCTCCCGACAGATGCTGGGGATACGCATCCCGTTTGTCCGCCATATCGATGAGTTCCAGCAATTCCTCGGCTCTTTGGCGTCTGGCCTCCTTGGAGGCTCCTCGCATTTTCATCCCGTACCCGATATTTTCACTAACCGTCATGTTGGGAAACAGGGCATAAGATTGAAACACCATGCCGATCTCCCGGCTGCGCGGGGGCAAGTTGACGATATCCTTATCGTCCAGCCAAATCTGCCCGTCATTTAGCTCTGTCAGACCGGCGATGCAGCGCAGCAGCGTGCTTTTTCCACAGCCGGAAGGCCCCAGCAGGGTGACAAGCTCCCCCTCGCGGATATCCAAATTCACCTGGTTCAGCACCGTCATATCTCCGAATTGCTTGCGGATGCCTGCCAGCTTCAAATAAGGTTTCATTCCGAGATCCCCCTGTTCACTTTGTTGCCGAGCTTCATCAGAACCATGGACAGCGCCAGAATAAACAGAAAGTAGGAAATCGCGATCGCGCTGGCCAAATGCCCGCTTTCATTCATCCTGCGGGACAAATACACCTGAATGGTCTGAATATGTCCCCCCACCAGCATGTTCGTTACGACGAATTCGCCAAACAGGACAGAGAAGGACAATAAAGTCGAGGTCATCACCCCGGGCCAGATATTCGGCAAAATTACGCCGACAAAAGCCTTGATCCGGCTGGCGCCCAGCATCTCCGCCGCATTCAGCAGTTCCACCGCCGAAACGGTCAGCAGGCTGTTGCGGATGCCCTGATACATATACGGCAAAATGACGATGAAATACGCGCCGATCAAAATATAGGCGGTGCCGGAAATGTTAAGCGGACCGGAGGAATAAGCGCGAATCAGTCCTACGGCGGCGACGACGCCGGGCACAGCGTAAGGGAGTACGACGATCCCTTTCATGAAGCTTTCCAGCCGCGGCAAATAAACCGTAATGATAAACACGGCCGGCAGCATAACCGCAAGGCTGAGCGCCACGCTGATCAGGCATAAATAGAAAGATTTCCACAGCGCATCCAGAAATCGCGTATCCTGAAACATCTCGCCGAACCATTCCAGCGTCCAGCTCTCCGGCAGGATAGTGGCCTGCCATTCCTTGGCGAACGCATAAATCAGCGTGGCCAGCAAAGGAAGGAGCAAGTAGACCATCAGCAACAGCATGAGCGAACGATGCCCCCAACCGGCTTTCCTGCTTGGAGCCTCCATCACAATTCCTCCTTCAAGGCCGAGGATTTCAGCTTGGGCCATTTCCGCGAGCTGCGGGCTTTTGGCGTAACGAAGCCGGATTGAAACCGGTTTGAGCGCTGGGTCATCTTATGATTCAAAAAGACCGCCAGCAGAGTCGATAACGCCATAATCACCGCGAGCGCATTACCCAGCTGCGGTTCGTTCACTACGTCGCCCGAGACCAGGTTGCCGATCCGCACGGCGAGCAAATTGAAATTGCTTCCGACCAGGGCATAAGCCGTCGCGTACGCCCCCATGCTGTTGGCGAACAAAATCCCCAGCGTCCCGAATACGGCCGGTATAAGCACCGGGATGCCGATCGTCCGCCAAAACTGCCACGTACTGGCGCCGAGGAGCGCCGCCGCCTCCTTCCACTGCTCGCGAATCCCGTAAAAGGAAGGGTACAGCAGCAATAAAGCAAGGGGGACCTGAAAATAAACATAAACCAGCACAAGTCCCGACCAGCTGTATAAATTAAAACCGTCGAACACGCTCCAGCCCCACTGCTTAAAGAGCAAGGTAAATACCCCGTTGCTGCCCAGCAGAATAATATAAGCGAAGGCCAGCGGAACGCCGGCAAAATTCGAGGTCATATTGGACAACATGATCAAACGATCCCGCATCTTGGGCGCGAATCGCGTCACGGAATAAGCGCAAATCAGCCCCACGGCAACCCCGATCACGCTGGAAAACACCGAAATCAGCAGACTGTTCTTGATCGCTTTGAGATAATAATCGCTTTGCAGAATTCTGGCATAATAATCGAACGTAATACCTGAGCCGTCCCCTTGGCTAATGCTTCCCGTCAGCATCGACAGGATGGGGACCAGTTGGAACAGGGCGATCATCACGGCAAAAGGAACCAGTCCGAGCAAAAACCAGCGATTTTTACGCTTCACGCCTCTCCCTCCCCTACTTGAATAACCCCACAAACTTACAAATTCTATAAGGGGCGCCATTCGTACAGGACGATGGCGCTCCACCTAGGACTTCAATCGTTTGAACTCGGATTAGTTCATGTGCACAAGCACGCGCTCCTGCCACAGCTGAGGAAGCTGCTTCGCCGTTTCTTCCCAAGCCTTGTAATCGCTGACCGGCTTAACGTTGGCATAGGCTTCGGCAGGCAGCAGCTTGGCCGCCACATCCTCGGGCAGCTGAACGCTTTCGCGGATCGGTCTGGCGTACCCTTTTGCCAGGTTGATTTGACCTTCATCGCTCAAAATATACTCGCGTGCCAGTTTGGCGGCATTCGGATGCGGCGCGTATTTGTTGATGATCGTGGCGTAACCGCTGACGACGCTGCCTTCCTTGGGAATGGCGACGTTGAACTTATCCACGCCGCCCAGTTGATCTCTATAGTTCAGCGCGTTGAAGTCCCAGAACAGGGTCACTTGCACTTCGCCCTTCTCGATGTTGGCCAGCGAAGCCTCGGCATTGGACAGGCGTCCCTTTTTGGCCAGATCTTCAAAATAAGCGATCCCCGGCTCGATGTTCGTTTCATCGCCGCCGTAAGCCATTGCGGCCGCCAACACGGCCATTTGCGCTTGCGCCGCTTTCGTGACGTCGCCAACGATGATTTTATAGTCGCCGTTCTTCAGATCTTCCCAGCTTTGCGGCGCCTGCTTCACCAAATCCGTGTTGGTGAAGATCGCGATCGATCCCGTATAGCCTACGACCCAGTGCCCGTCCTTATCCTTGGCCCAATCCGGAATCTCATCCCAATACGAGGTTTTGTAGGGTTGAGTTACCCCTTTATCCACTGCTACCGGCCCAAAGGCGATGCCCACGTCACCGATATCCGCGGTCGGCTTGTCCTTCTCGGCCTCGAATTTGTTGATTTCATCGGCGCTCGACATATCCGTGTCCGTATGCTGCAGTGAATACTTGGTTAGCAAGTCTGCCCACGTATCTTTCCAGTTCGCCCATGAATCCGGCATACCGACGCTGACGACGGAGCCTTCTTCCTTCGCCTTCTTCTCCAGATCAGCCAATGAGATTTCCTCGGCCGGAGCTCCGGCGCCAGCATTGGCACCTGCATTGGCGGCGGCATTTCCGCTTGTGTTTGAGCTTCCCTCTTTACCGCCGCCGGCTTCACAAGCTGCAAGCATCAAAACAAACAAGGACAGAACAAGGCCAAACGCCAGTCGCTTCTTTAACCATGATTTCATGTTTTCTTCGCACTCCCTGTGGATTATTGTGGGTTTAATATGTATTTCTGTTGGTTTCAACCCAATTAGAGTATAGGTAGGGACTGTTTGCGCTGGATTAAAAGAGTTGTTTAAGTTTATTAAAATCGTAGACATGGCGGAAATGGGCACTGACGAATGAATAGTTGCAAAACGTACAACTAGATTTCAACAAAACAGCGGGTTAACACGTTTTAATTGCATTTCCTGCAACTACACCCCAGCATTTGCACCAGCCCTATGAATAGGGCAGATTTAATTGCATGATTTACATTTAAAAAGCGCCTCACCCCGTTTTCCGATGAGTAACTGTATCTTTTACAACTATTCAACGGCGCACCCCCAGACAGAGCAGAATCGGAGAAGTTCAAGAAAAACGCCTGACGGTGTTCTTTAATGGCTCTGACTTCTACTATGGAGCGATTGGAGGCTCTTCCTAAACTTTGGACCCTACTCTAACGGACACCAGCGACCTTATCCGCCCATTTCCCGGGTATTTCCCAGCCTAACGGACACACATGACCCTAATTTCGCTCTAAACCCGTTCATCCAGGCCGATTTGAGGTAAATAAGGTCGTCTGTGTCCGTTACATTTTGCAATCCTCCGTTTTTCCTCAAATAACGGCTCTGGTGTCCCTTAGCCCCCTCCAGGTCCTCTTCTCCTCCCCTCTTTACCTGCGCATCGCCCTCTACTATAAATTAGAAAAACCGCCAGGGAAGATCACCCTGACGGTCCTTTTAGACTTTCTGATCCTAGCTTACAACCCGCTCGATATGAATGGTCAAATACAGCATCTCTTCATTCGTCAGCTCACGATGATAGGTTTTGCGGATGTAGACCTTGATTCGCTCCACGCAGGCGAAGGCCTCCCTGTACTGTTCCTTGACCATCCCAAACAGGGCGTTGTCCGTACTGGTGATGTCGGTCCCGTTGATCAGCCGCTGGGCAAAAAATTTCAGATGCGTAATGAAGCGGAAATAAGCCAATGACTCCTCGTCGTATTCGATGCCGAAATGCTTGCGGACGATGCTCAGAACATCATGCATCACTTTGGTGATATCGACCATATTGCCCATGTTCTCATTAAGCTCGGCATTCACCAGATGGAGAGCGATTTGCGCCGCTTCATCCTCGGGGAGCACGACGCCGAGATCCTGGCGCAACATTTTCAGCGCCTCAAGTCCGACCTCGAACTCTTCCTTATAAAAACGCTTGACCTCCCACAAGAGCGGATTTTTAATGTCCATGCCCTTGAAGGCGCGCTTGATGGCAAAACTGATGTGGTCCGTAAGCGTAACGTAAATGCTGTCATGCAGGATTTTGCCCAGGTGCAGCTTGGCATATTGGATGATCTTCTCGGATGCTTCCATATGCTCCATCGGAATCTCGGCCAGTAGGGTCTGGAGCTTCTCGGACAATCCCTTGTTGTCCAAAGTGAACATCTTTTCGATCTTGTCCTTGTCGACCTGGTCGCCGGCCTTCTTCTGGAAGGCGATTCCCTTCCCCATAATGACCGATTCCTTGCGATTTTCGTTCATGACGATGATCACATTATTGTTCAGTACTCGCTCTATTCGCATCCGAATCATCCTTTGCCTTTAGGAGGATTTCTCCGTTCGTAGCAATGATTTGCCGATACCAGTCAAAACTCTTCTTCTTCATTCTCCGTAATGTGCCCCGGCCTTCATTGTCTTTATCCACATGGATGAAGCCGTACCGCTTGTTCATCTCGCCGGTGCCCGCGCTGACGATATCGATCGGCCCCCACCAGGTGTAGCCCATGATCTCGCATCCGTCCTGGATCGCCTGATGGAGTTCGAGCAGATGCTGATTCAAATATTGCATGCGGCTGTCATCGGCGATCGTGCCGTCCGCACCGATTTCATCCTTGTCCCCGAACCCGTTCTCCACGATGAAAATCGGCTTCCGGTAGCGGTCGTAGATTTCATTGCACACATACCGCAGCCCCTTGGGATCAATGGGCCAGCCCCACGAGGTTTTGGTGAGATAGGGGTTGTCCAGGCCCATAATCCCGCCGGTGTTGCCCAGGATAGGCATCCCCGCCTTATGGGTCGTGCTGCGGTAGTAGCTGAATCCGATATAGTCGGCCGGATAGGCCCTAATCAGCTCCAAATCGCCCGGTTCGATGGCGAGCTCAATGCCATGCTCTCTGAAAATCCTCTCCGCATATCGTGGATATTCCCCGTGCAGCAGCACGTCCGAGTAGAAAAGCGAGCGGCGTCTCAGCTCATAAGTCTCGAACACATCATCCGGATGACAGGAGTTCGGATAGATGATGCTCAAGGAGAGCATGCAGCCCATGCGGGCGCCGGGGATGATCTCGCGCAGCAGCTTGGTGGCGGCGGCGCTGGCTACGAACAGATGGTGGCTCGCCTGATAAATATCCTGCAGCTTCCGCTCCGGGTTGCGCAGCTCGATCGCCCCCGCCGCCAGCGGAATCGTATGCATATGATTGATTTCGTTGAAGCCCATCCAATACTTGACCTTGTTTTTGTAGCGCTTGAAGATGACTTCGCAATACCGCGTAAAAAAAGCCACGAGCTTCCGGTCCGTCCAGCCGCCGTATTCCCGCACCAGATGGAGCGGAGTCTCAAAGTGGGAAATCGTAATGACCGGCTCGATGCCATGCTGGAGCAGTTCGTCGAACAGGTTGTCGTAGAATTGCAGACCCGCTTCGTTAGGCTGCTGTTCATCCCCATTGGGGAAAATCCGCGACCAGGCAATCGAGGTGCGCAGGCACTTGAAGCCCATTTCCGCGAACAGAGCCACGTCCTCCTTATAGCGATGATAGAAGTCGATCGCCTCATGGCTTGGATAATAGGCATTCGGATCAATCGCATCATCCAATACGCCGTTGACGATCCCATGTCTTAACGCATCGTTGATCGAGGGCCCTCTCCCGTCCTCATTCCAGGCGCCTTCGGCCTGATTGGCGGCGATGGCGCCGCCCCACAGAAAATGTTCCGGAAACGATGTTGTCGAGATCATATATTTTCCTCCGTTTCAGTTTGAGTGGTAAGGTTCACCTACAGCTGTTCACCATGGCTTGCGATGACCTGTTTGTACCAATCGAAGCTTTTCTTCTTAATGCGGCGCAGCTCCTTGGCATCCGTCTCGTCCCGGTCCACGTATACAAAGCCGTAACGCTTCTGATACCCGTTCAGCCAGCTCAGCAGGTCCGTGAATGACCAGGAGCAGTAGCCGATAACCTCCACTCCGTCCGTAATCGCATCCTGAATCGCGGAAATATGGCGGCGGAGATAATCGATGCGGTAATCGTCATGAATGATATCTCCCGGTTCCAGTTTGTCGAATTCACCAAGGCCGTTTTCGGTAATAAAAACCGGCAGCCGATAGCGGCTCGTGATTCTACGCAAACCTACCCGCAGCCCCTGGGGATCGATATCCCAGTCCCAATTGGTGGTCTCCACGTAGGGATTGGCGGTGGTTTTGTACATGCCCGGGATGCCGGTAGGCTTGGTGGAACCTTTTGCCCCGGTCGTATTTTTGTGCCCAAGCTCCAACCGCTGCTGAAGTCCGTACTGCTCGACCGTCGTGGTCCGATAATAATTGACGCCCATGAAATCGGGCTTGGCCGAGGCCAGCAGCTCGAAGTCGCCATCGTGAATCGTCGGAGCGAGTCCATTATCCTCCAGGTACGCCCAGGCGGCGGCCGGGTAGCGTCCCCACGCGTAGATGTCCATCCAGAAGTAATTGTTCAGTTCCTCGCTGTTTTCGTAAGCCAAAATGTTCGCCGGATCGGAATTAACCGGATAGTAAGGCTTGTAAGCAAAGCTGGGGCCGATCAGCCCGCCCGGCACGATCTCACGGAACGAACGAATCACGGTGGCATTCGCCAGATTGGCAATATGATTCACTTCGTACATGCGTTTACGGTCCCGCACACCCGGAGGATGCAGCCCGGTCTCATATCCGTAGCTGACAAAATAATTTTGTTCATTGAGCGACACCCAGTACTTCACCCGGTCCCCGTAGCGCTTGAAAAGAGTGACGGCATAGTTGTTAAAATCCTCGATCATCCGCCGCGATTCCCAGCCGCCGTATTCATCCATCAGCGCCTGGGGCAGGTCCCAATGATACAAGGTCAGAACCGGCTCAATCCCGTGCGCAATCAGTTCATTAATCAGGCCGTCGTAAAAAGCCAGCCCCCGTTCGTTGGCTTCCCCCCGTCCCGCCGGATAAATACGGCTCCAGGCGACGGAGAAGCGGTACGCTTTTAAGCCCTGCTCGGCCATCAGCGCAATATCTTCCTTGTAGCGATGATAGTGATCGACGGCGACATCACCGTTCGAGCCCTTGAACGTGGTCCCTTCCTGTTTCGTAAAAACATCCCATACGGAAGGCCCTTTGCCGTCGGCATCCCAGGCTCCTTCAACCTGGTAAGCCGCCGATGCCGAGCCCCATAAAAAGCCGGAAGGAAACGGCGCTTTGCTGCGATGTTCCATATGTTGAACCTCCTTAGAGTAAATTTGTCCGTAGAGCGACAGAACGTAACGGACCATAATGACCTTATTTGCCCATTTTCCGGCTATTTCCCGCTGTAACGGACTCCAGAGACCTTATCGGGCTCTCATGGCGGCCATTTCGTCGCTTTTGACCGAAATAAGGTCTCCTCGGTCCGTTAGAATTGGAAACTGTCCAAAAGCGGGTCAATAGCGTTTCTGATGTCCGTTAGCTTGCCGGAGTACATGAGCAATTAAAATATTTCCGCAGGAAACATGCACCAGAAGCATCTTAACGAAGCTCCAGCAGCGGCTCGCGGTACAGCACTTGCCGCTTGGCGGTAACCTCGACGGTATTAAATGTGTTCATATTCGTGATAATGATCGGCGTGGTCAATTCCAAGCCCGCTTCCCGGATCGCTTCAGGATCGAATTCCAGCAGCAAATCGCCTTCGCGGACCTGCTGATTTTCGGCGACTTTTACCTCGAATGGCGCTCCTTTTAATTTCACGGTGTTTAACCCTACATGGATCAGCAGCTCAAAGCCATCTTCCGCCGTGATGCCGATCGCATGCTTACTCTTGGCGATCAAGGTGATGGTGCCGGATACCGGGGCGTAAATTTTGCCTTCCTGGGGGAGGATGGCTACCCCGTCTCCCATCGCTCCGGACGAGAAGACCTGATCGGACACCTCCTGAAGCGGGATGATTTGGCCGCTGACCGGTGCGGATACGCCGGACACATCGCCTGCTGCCGCCTGCACCGCCGGGCTTGGGCTATTTTTGCTTTCTCCAGCCGCCGCCGGGCTCTTGGACTTGTCTTCATCAATCTGCTCTTCAAAGCCCAAAATGTAAGTCAGCACCGCCGTAATGACAAAAGAAACCGTAATGCCGATCAGGAAATACACGAAGGTATCCGTCGCAAAGGCGGGCAGCGTGGTCACCGCCGGGAAAACATAGGCCAATACGGTCGTATGGAACGCGCCGATGATCGCTCCGCCGATGACGCCGCCGATGATTTGCGCGATCAAAGGCCGCTTGAGCTTGACGGAGATTCCGTAAACGATCGGTTCCGTTACCCCGGCCAGGATCGACGGCATCAGCGCCGACAGGGCGTACGCCTTCAGCTTCTTGTCCTTGGCCTTGAGGAATACTCCCAACGCTGCACCGGAAGAAGCGAAGGTGGCTGCAGCGGACGGCGGCTTGATCGTATCGAAGCCGTGGAGGCTGAGATTGTTCAGCATGGCCGGGACAATTCCCCAATGCAGGCCGAACATCACAAGGAGCGTCCAGCCGCCTCCGATCAGGGCGCCCATGACCAGTCCGCTGGAGCTGCTCAGATAGTTAATACCGGAAGCAATGCCATTCCCCAGATAGACGCCTACAGGCCCGATCGCAGCGGCGGCCAATGGCACCATGATGAGCAGCGACACTAACGGTACGGCAAACATTTGGATGTTGGCCGGGATGATTTTTTTCAGATACCGTTCCATATGGGAGTAGACCCAGATCGTCAGCATGGCCGGAATCAACGTGCCGGTGTAGGACATCAATACCACCGGAATGTTGAGGAAGCGGGTGACATCCCCGATGTTCTCCATAAGTCCGGTAAAATTCGGCTCCAGCAATGCGCCCATTATGGTCAGGGACACAAACATGTTTGCCCCGAAGTAGCGGGCCGTGGAAATCGCCAGCAGCAAAGGCAGGAAATAAAACACACTGTTGCCGGCGGCGGCCAAAATTTTGTAAGTGCTGCTGTCCTGCGCCAAGATCCCCAAGGTCGTGCTGAGAATGACAAGCACCGCTTTCAGCATTCCCGCGCCGGCCAAGGCGGGTACGATCGGTGTCATGATGCCGGACATCGTGTTGAAGAAGCGGGTGATGAGGTTGCCTGTTTTTTCGCTTTTGACATCCTCTTTGGCTTCTCCCGCCGGCTTGATGTCATGGTTCGCGATAATCTCTTTGTAAACGGTATTCACATCATTTCCAATCACGACCTGAAGCTGTCCGTTCCCTTGAACCACCGTAATGACTCCATCCAGCCGCTCCAACTGCTGCTTGTCCGCCTTGCCGAAATCCTTCAGCTTGAAACGCAG
Organism: Paenibacillus sp. FSL P4-0127; assembly: GCF_038007325.1. Taxonomy (NCBI): domain Bacteria; kingdom Bacillati; phylum Bacillota; class Bacilli; order Caryophanales; family Paenibacillaceae; genus Paenibacillus; species Paenibacillus sp. FSL P4-0127. Next base: position 296,013 of record NZ_JBBOWY010000001.1, read on the forward strand.
CCGCGTCATGCAATGATACAGCTCAGTAACGTTCTTCTCCCCGCCCACATGCTCCACGATGCGGTCGGAGAGCTCTGTAAACTTGCCCATCGTTCATCCCCCTTAACATTCATTGTTGTCTTTAGGAGTTCCCCGGAAAACACAAAAAGACCTAAATCGTAAGAGTTCCAGGAATACACGTACGTATCCCAAGCTCTACAATTTAGGTCTTGCCTGCATCACCAGTAACAATCCCGTATTCGGTTAAGTTGTTGCATCATCAAGGTAGCATAGAACTTTTTTTATGTCAACGCTTTCTTTTTTGTTCTCTTTTTCGCCTCTTGTAAGATCGTCATAGATTGGGATAAGATAGCCTTACATTTTAGGGGTTGTTCAAAAAGTCATCTTTTGATCACGAAGCAGGTCATGAAGTGGATTCGACATCGAATCTTGAATTCAGCCGGGCCTTCCGGTGCTCACGTACCCAAAACGTACGCTCCGCTCCTCAGTCCCTAGCTTCATTCAACCTTCTCGGTGCTGAAAACCTGACTTTTTGAACACGCATTTTTAGACTTCAAGGAGGCGCAACGATAGAGAGTTTACCTCTTCACAACACTATGAAAATCATTCACTTCTTCTTGCAAATTGCCGTACTCACTGCATTTTACGGTGCGGGAGTGCTGCTTCAGACGCTCAGCAAGGCCCCGATTCCCGGAAGTATATTCGGACTTGTACTGCTGTTTCTGGCACTGAAGCTGCGGATCGTTCCCGCCGGATGGCTGGAACATGGAGCCACTTTTATGCAAAAATACATTCCCTTATTCCTGGTGCCGGCGACGGTCGGTGTCATGGATTATTTTCACGTGTTCACCAGAGGCGGACAATGGCTGATTGCGATTGTCGTGCTCAGCACGCTGCTGACCATGATCCTGGCCGGAGCGGTTGCACAGATGGCGGGCAGGCTCACAGCGAAGAACAAGGAGGCGGCTTCATGCGCGAAATCTTTCTCGAAGCAAGCGTAGCCTTGGGAATTGTCCTGCTGTTCCTGCTGATGAGCGCTCTGTATCGCCGGCTGAAATGGGCTATCCTCGTCCCGACTTTGACCTGTTCGGCGCTTGTGATCGCCTTATTGATGTGGACGGGAACTTCCTATGAAACGTTCATGAGGGGCGGACAGTGGCTGCAGTACTGCCTCGGCCCCGCCGTAGTGGCGCTCGCCTATCCGATGTACAAGCAGCTTGACGCACTGCTTAAAGAATGGAAGGCGGTGCTCGCCGGCGCGGTCGTCGGCATTGCCGCCGGGATGATCAGCGGAATCTGGTTTGCTTTATGGCTGGGGTATCCCCGGGAACTGCTTATCTCGCTTCTGCCCAAATCGATTACAACACCGGTAGCGATGGAAATCTCCGCAAGCTTGGGGGGCAATGCGCCGATTACCTCCGCTTTTGTGATGATTGCCGGAATTACCGGTGTTGTGCTAGGGCCCATCATCTTCAAATGCTTCGGAATCACCAGCGACATCGGGCGGGGGATCGGCTTCGGCGCCGCTTCCCATGCGCTCGGAACGAGCAAAGCCGCGGAATTCGGCCCGGTCGTCGTGTCAACTAGCACGGTGGCCCTGACCCTAAGCGCCGTATGCGGCTCCGTGCTGGCACCGGTGGTTGTGTGGCTGATGTTGTGAAGGGGGGGCGGGCGGAACCGCCAATCATCGCAAAAGTAACTTAATCAGCAAATTGGCGTTGTCGCCGCCGCCCAGACGCAAAGCAAATTGCCGGAAACCTTGACGGACCGGCTAGTACGGCCGGAAGTTTGTATAGCGCAAAACCGATCCGCTACTTGGAAGAGGCGACGATAGGAGGAACGGGAAAATCTAACGGTTGTCAGCGCCGCTAATTGGGCAAAAACGGGGTTCTGCAAAATGTAACGGTTGCCGGTGAGCTTATTTGCCTTTTTTTGTCGGGAAAGGGGCTGTTCCGCCCAAATAAGCGCGATCACAACCGTTAGATATGAAGCCTCTGCTTTTTCGGCAAAATAAGCGCAGTGGCAACCGTTAGCTGAGAAATGTTCCGGACAGATCGATCACTGGTAGCAAACTCGTTAAAATAAAGGAAAAAAATGCCGTTATTCCAGCGATATCCGTTCATTTGAGAGAAATAGAAGCAATTTATGTCGTTATTTCCCCCCGCCGCAAGGAAATCTCCGCGTTCCAGACCATTCATAGAGAAATAAGTACATAAAATGTCGCTAATGGAGATGAACATCTCTGGATCCGGAAAATAAGTACATAAAGTGCCGCTACTTTGTAGGCTGGCGGCCTGCCATGGGCCTGCTGGCAGCTTGCTGGAGGCGCTGCCGACGGGTCTACTGGCGGCTTACTGGAGGCGCTGCCGCTGGGCCTACTGGCGGCTTGCTGACGTCGATGCCGCTGGGCCTGCCGACTGCCTGCTGACTGCCTGCCGACCGGCAGTTCTAGCTGTAGTTGTTCCAACAGCCGATTATCACGCGCCGATTTCAAGGTTGTTCTATAGAATAGCGGTAGTTTTTCTACACCTTCACCCCTTGATCGATCCGATCATCACGCCTTTCTCGAAATATTTCTGGATAAACGGATAGATGATCAGGATCGGCAGGGTGGACACGATGATGACGCCGTATTTGATCTGGTCGGCATAACGCTGGGCGTAACCGCCGGCGTCGCCGCCGGTGCCGGCCCCGCTGGCAAACACCTGGTTGGACAGCAGGATGTCGCGCAGCACGATCTGCAGCGGCTGCAGGTCGTTGTCACGAATGTAGATCAGCGCGGTGAAAAAGTCGTTCCAGTGCCCGACCAGATAGTAGAGGCCGATCACGGAGACCAGTGCCTTCGACAGCGGCAATGCCACCTTCACGAAGAAGGTGAAATGCGAGCAGCCGTCCATCACCGCCGCCTCGTGCAGCTCCTGCGGCAGCGACGTTTCAAAAAATGTGCGGGCGATGATCAGATAGAACACGTTGACGCAAAACGGAAGGATAAACACCCAGATCGTATTGGTCAAGTGCAGGTCCTTCATCAGCAGGTAAGTCGGAATCAGTCCCCCGTTAAAAAACATCGTCACCACAAACAGGAACATGATCCCCCGTCTCGGACGAAATTCCCGCCGGGACAGCACGTAAGCGGCCGGCAGCGTAAACACTAGGTTGACCAGGGTGCCAAACAAGGTGTAAAACACCGTGTTGCGGTAACCGGTCCAGATCCGCGCGTCCTTGAAAATCTCTTGATACCCGAACAAGCTGACGTTTTTCGGATAAAACAGCACCTTCCCCGTGGAAACGAGCGTGGAGTCGCTGAACGAAGCGATCACGATAAAATACAGCGGATAAACGATCAGCAGAAAAATGACTGCACACACCAGCGCCAAAGCTGCTTTAAACGCCAGCTCCTTGCCGTCCAGCCGCGTGGCGGCAGCTCCAGGCACAAGCTCCTTTTTCCCCATTCGCGTTCCGGTTTGCCCCATGTCCGTTCCCTCCTTCCGTAAGCTATTTAGAATAGGCTCGTTTGCGACGCTTTTTTCGAGATGGCGTTCATGGCATACAGGAACACGAAGTTGATGACCGTATTAAACAAACCGATTGCCGAGGCCAAGCTGAACTGATTGGAGACGATCCCGATTTTGTACACATAGGTGGCAATGACTTCGGAAACCGGAAGATTGAGCGAATTTTGCATCAGGAAAATTTTCTCGAACCCCGTGCTGAGGATGTTCCCCATGCTGAGAATGAACAAAATGATGATCGTCGGCACGAGCGCCGGGAAATCGACGTACCGGATCGTCTGCCAGCGGCTGGCGCCGTCGATTTTGGCGGCGTCGTAAAGCTGGGGGTCCACCGTCGACAAAGCGGCCAGATAAATGATGCTGTTCCAGCCGCAGTGCTGCCAAATATCCGAAAGCACATACACCGGAATAAAGGTGGAGGTGGAAGCCAGCAGATTGATGTGCCCAAGCCCCAGCGATTTCAGCAAATGGCCGACGACCCCGGTTTCCGGGGACAGCAGCACGTTGAGCATGCCGACCAGCACGATGACCGAGATAAAATGCGGCAGATACACCGTCGTTTGCATCAGCTGCTTCATTTTTTTGCGCCGGATCTGATTAAGAATTAACGCCAGCACAATCGGCGCCGGAAAGCCGAGCACAATGCTCGCCAGGCTGATCAAAAACGTGTTCCGCATGAGGTCGGTGAACAGATAGCTGTCGATGAACTGCTGAAAATACGCCAGCCCCCGCCACGTGCCCCCGGTCAGCCCTTTGCTGAAGTCGTAATCGCGGAAAGCGAGCTGAATCCCGTACATCGGAATATAGTTGAAAATCAGAATCACGATGATCGCCGGCAGGATCATAATCCACAATTGATAGTCGCGTACGATGGCCTGAAGTCCCTTGCGAGCCTGCATGTGTCTCCCGCCTCCTTACTGCTTGCTTTTGTATTCGTCATAGTATTTTTGCATGATTTCCAGGTTTCTCGTGATCCCGGCCTTTTCGGCCTCTTTGACGTAAGCGTCCCATTCCGCCTCGACGCCGCCCTTGGTGACCCACTTGGCAAAGCTGGAATTGGCCAGGTTCATAATGTTCGTGTTGTTCAGGCTAAGCGTGTTGTTGTCCATGGTGGAGTACTTAATAAACATCGCCGGAAAAATATCGTTCGCCAGGTCCGCCTGCAGCGCTTCCTCCAAAGGTTTGGATTGTCCGATTACTTCCTGCATGTCTTTGCCCAGCGTGAGCTGAAGGTCGTCGGAGATATAAAAAGCACCGTGGTCCGCCATCGTCGACGTCCATTTCCACGTGCCCGGGTCCATTTTCGGGTCCGCCGGCGGAAGTACGCTGTAGGAGCCGTCCCCGTTGTCCTTAATGTTGGGGCCAAGCGAGCCGAACAGCACCTGCATGCCCACCTTCGGGTCGTACAGCTCGTCGATGAAGCGCATGGCCGCCTCTTTGTTTTTGCTCTTCGCCGACATGACGATATGGTTCACGCCATAGTTCAAGTTATAATAATCATAGGTCCAGGCCAGCTTGCCCGTATAATCGGCGGACACCTTCAGCGGCGGCATGGACGCATATTGCGGAGCGAGTTGCTCCCCGAACCGGTCCGACGCCACCCAGCCCCAGGTGAAGCCGACCTTTGCCGTATCGCCTTCCCCGCGGGCGGTCGATTGAAATTTCGTATAGTCGTGGGTAAACACTTCCTTATTGATCACCCCGGCCTTGTACAGCTTGCCGAGAAAAGCGACCATCGTTTTGTAGCGCTCGTCGATCAGGAAGTTCTTCACTTGGCCGTCTTCGACGAAATAGCCTTCCGCGTTCCCGTCCGATAAGGTGACGCCCATACTGCCCATCAGTACCGCCGGGTTAAAATAGCCGCCGATGCCGCCCGGCCAGTCCATCGGGATTTCATCGTTCGGGTCGCCGTTGCCGTTAGCGTCCTTCTCCTTAAACGCCATAAGCACGTCGTACAGCTCATCCCAGGTCGTCGGCATGTCAAGGCCAAGCTCATCCAGCCATTGCTTGTTAATGTACTGCCGGGCCGAGGCCGCCGGCCAGAACCGCTGATATTTCGGGAGGCCGTAAATTTTGCCGTCCGGCTGAGTGGCGATCAGCTTCGTCTCCGGTTTGTCGGTGAACATAGCCTGTACGTTCGGGGCTTGATCGAGCATCGCCGACAGGTCCTGGAACAATCCCTGGAACTGGGCGAAGTCCGCATCCGTGATGACGTTAGGCCCGATAAACAAATCCGGGATATCCCCGCTCGCCAGCATCGTGCCTTTTTTCTGCCCCCAATCGGAGGTGATCTCCTGCCACTCGATGTCCACGCCGGCGGCCTCCTCCGCCTGCTGCAGCCACTCCATTTCCGCCAGCGGCTTGGTCAGCGGATGCTTCGTCATAATCGCCGTCAGCTTTACCTTTTCTCCCGACGGTTCTCCGGCCCCCGGCGCATTCGCGGTTTCCCCGCTGTTCCCCCCTGAACCGCACCCTGTCAGCAGTATGGCTGTGATCAAGACGAGCGACGTGAAAACGGTTACCTTTTTGCGCATTTCCATACCTCCATACGTTTGATTTGGACACCGTCAATGCTGGCGCCATCCTGCGGACCGCTGCCGCAGCTTTGCCTGGCCGAACCAGGTACTATTGACTTTAAAGGGAGGCTTAGGCCGGCGTAAACGGGCAGTTTTGGCGCGGTATTCAATTTTTGAAAACGCTTAATTTTATAGCGGATTGGGGATCATCTTTCCGTCTTTATATGCGGAATTCAAATTTTGTGGATTTTCAAAAACTGTGTCTTCGAACAAAGCAAAAACCGCAGGTGCCCGTCATCTTACGGTTATCTGCGGTTCGAGAATCAGCTTTTTTGGTACTCGATGGCCTGATCCGTTCGAGCAGCCATTAGGAACTCAGTCACTTTCGTCATTGTTAACAATTTAGACAATAACAATTATGGAAAATAATTGTAAATTATGATATAATTTATTCATCTGGATAATCAATCTCTTTAAGGTTAAATTTTGTAGAATTAGAATAAATAGATTCATAAGTGGCGAAGTAAATTTTATTAAGCAAAAGTAAATTCCAAGTGTTTTTATCTTTAATTAGAATAGAGATTTCCTTGGATCGTGAATCGTATGGATTAACAGCAATAATCCAGTAATTATTCTTGGATGACTCTTTTTCTAAGATTTTGATGTATGAAGTAACACTACTTTTAGAAGTAGAGCAGCCTGTTAAAAATATTATTAATGCGATAATAAACAGAAAAGGTACCCTCTTTTTATACATAACATCAAGCTCCTTTCTGTCTTATTATAAATAAAATAGAAGATGGAGGTGAAGAATGAAAAAAACGTTTAAAACACTAGTTGTTATGTTGGTTTGTTCTTTAGCTTTCTCTGGGTTGACTTTTGCTGAAGATAGTAAGTATTCAGAAGCCGAGTTAAATCAGATTCTATTAGATTCAGGTATGCCTCAGGATGTGTTGAATTCTTTAGATTTTAATCAAAAATCACTAATTGTTACAGAATCCGGTGAGGATCTAAAGTACAAAGGTTCATCTCAAAGTGCGTATAGGGTGAATGCTACAACAGGAGAACTTGAACTTTTAAGTACTGATTCACGTGTATCACCGTATAGTATTTCATCTGCGGATTTAACCCTTGGAATCCAACATTTTTCTGTAAGTATTAATGGAGTAGCCATGGATGAAATTTATGCTTCTTTTGAGTGGAAAAATCCCCCTGCGGACAGTCCAACGGGTATTCAAAAGGATAGTATAGCTATTGCTGTCCCAGAAGGTTGGGAAATCCAATCCGGGAGATACGCAGGAGCTATACAAAGATGGGAAACATATGCTAATGGCTCTAGATGGAGTAGTGTAACCAGCTCTGGAGTGGGCAATAGTGGTAATCCTTCAGGTTACTCATTATATGGAGCTTCGTGGGATTTTTCAGGCGATTTTGCTTCAACTTGGTTCTCAAAATATAAGGGCACAGTTAAATTAACTATGAAAAAGAAAAGTTCCAGTGCAGTTAATAGAGTAGTTGCTAAATATATACAAGCCAAAAATAACACCTGGGGAAATTATTCTGTATCAGTAGCTTGGGGGCCACTTAGTGTAACATTTACTCCTAAGGCAGGATCAAACGATGACGCAAGCGTAGATTTATCTTGGAAATAGTTCCAAAAAATATAATATTTATAAGGCCGAGTAAAAGCTTCGGGCCCCCATAACTTTATACTTCCTTAAGTAAGTGAAATATGATAACTATTTTATTACTAAGCCGACATTGGAGTGTCGGCTCTTTCTCTTTACGATTTTATACACTCGAGTCCATGAAACAGGTAAAAAAAGCCCTTCTAATCTTCAAGTGGCCTGATTTGCAGATTTTCAAAAACTGCAGAGCAGTGAATAGAAATATCTTCGGCCCCGCTTGTTCCGCCCTCAATGAAAGCGTTGACATGATATTCCAACTGTTTTATACTCGATTTAATCTTACTTAGGGTTGTTACTGATCGACAGGCAAAACCTAAGAAAATGATATGTTGGCATCGACATATTATTTTTCTTAGGTTTTTTTGTGTCCGGCCCATCGACGAACTAGGGGGGAACTTATGGAATATAAATACGAACTGGTGCAGACGGATACATCATTTCCGTTAAAAATCATCGTCCATTCTTCGAATGAACCGGCAAACATTTCGGCTCATTGGCACGATAGCGTAGAGATCTCCTATGTGTTGTCGGGTATGATTGACCATATTTATGTTGATGGCGCTAATTATCGCTCCCAAGCGGGGGACATTGTGCTGATCAATTCCAATGCCATTCATTCCTTTTCCTTGAGCAAAGCGGAGGGAGAGGAGAGAAAAGCGGTTACGGTGCTGATTCCTTATGAATTTATCAAAGAAAATGATCCCGGCAATGGCTTGATTTCATTTGATTGTATATCTATTTGGGAAGCGAATGAACAGCGTTTGCGGCATTTTGCCGAGCTGCGCGAATTGCTGAACGACTTAGTGGCGGCGTACCTGAACCGGGATCAAGACCTTTTTGCCCCTATTCATTTAACTGCCTTATCCTACAAGCTTCTATATGTTTTATTCAAGTATTTTAAAAAAACCAATGCGTTTGTTCCGGTTATAGATTCTCGCAAATATTCGGAGCGGCTGTCGTTAATCATGGGTTATATTAAAGCCAACTATGACCAGAACTTGTCTCTAAATGCAATTGCCGAGGTTCTCGGATTATCCTCCGAGTATTTGGCCCGTTTTTTTGTCAAGCATACGGGGGTGACCTTGTTTCAATACATTAATGCCATCCGTTTGGAGCGAGCATTTCGTGATTTGATGAGCACGGATCAGCCTGTCATCCAAATTGCGCTTCATCACGGGTTTCCGAATGAGAAATCTTTTACCCGAGTGTTTAGGCAGGTTTTTCAAACCACACCGCATCAATATCGAAAAGAGAACAAAACACACGCGAAGTAAGACGTCAGTAAATGACCCCAAATTGGTTAATAAATGACAGGCAGGAGATGAAATGAATCATTAGAATAATATGTAAGCGTTTTAATTATCAGTGTGGGAGGTATCATGATGATAACAAGCTTCAGAAAAGCGGCCAAAACAACGGCATTGCTGGCGCTGGCCGTCACGACAACCCTTGCCTTCAGCTCGGGGGCGTGGGCCAAGGAAACAAGCGCTGCCGCCCCCTCTTATCGGACGGTTGTAGAGGTCGAGGATTTTGGCGCGCAAATTACAAAACTCATTGTTGATCTGGGGCAACCAATACCTAAAAACGCAGTAACCAAGGAGACATTTACGGTACATGTAAAAAGAAGCGACAGCCGGTTGGACGATCCTTTGATTGCGGAAGGCGACCGGAAGGTAACCAAGGCCTATGTGGCGGATCAAAACGGCAATCCCGCCAAAGAAACCGGAAGATATGCGGTCCTGGAAATGGAGATCGGTCCGGAAATAAAATTAAGCCCTGCCATGAATTATGTGGATGTAGGCGTATGGAATGACAACAAATACACCGTTACCCAGCAAAAGGATATTACCACCGAATCCGGGGTGATTTCCGGCCTGGTTATCGACAACTCCGCAGGAGAAATCAGAGAGCTGGTGGATGAGTTTAACACGGGGAAAGCCGCTTATGAAGGAGTTACGTTAACGTATGCGGACTATACGCCGGCAAAAGACAAAAAGAAAAATCCGCTGGTGATTTGGCTGCACGGCATGGGCGAAGGGGGCACCGACCCGACGATTGCCATCACCGGAAACAAAGCGGTGAATTTTGCTTCCAAGGACATTCAATCCTATTTTGGCGGGGCATATGTGTTAGCTCCGCAGACACCAACCTACTGGATGGATGGTTTTAACGGCTTTGGGGACGGAACCTCCAAATATGAAAAAGCCTTGATGTCCTTGATTCGCGACTATGTTGCCAAAAACAAGGATATTGATCCCAAGCGGATTTACATTGGCGGAGATTCCAACGGCGGTTATATGACCATGTTGATGATCCGCGATTATAAAGACTATTTTGCGGCGGCGTTTGTGGCGTGCGAAGCCTTAAAAGACAGTCTGATTACCGACAAACAAATCAAAGAGATGAAGGATTTGCCGATCTGGTTTATCGCCGCCAAGACGGATACCGTCGTTCCCCCCATCGACTACACGGTTTCAACGTATAGCCGCTTGGTGAACGCCGGGGCAAAAGATGTCCATATGTCTTTATTCAACAATGTATCGGACACCTCCGGTTTGTACAAAAAAAGCGATGGGACACCTTATGAATACAATGGTCACTGGTCCTGGATTTATGTGTATAACAACGATGTCTCCAAGGTAATCAACGGAAAGAATACGACATTAATGGAGTGGCTGGCTTCTAAGAAGAAAAAGTAAGAAACACAAAACCTCTCCGCCGGCGAAGTCCTTTGTCGTGCAAACCTATACGTTGGATACGCGGAATGGATGGGTATGGGGGTTCCGCCCCATACCCATTCCCTCTTTGGTTCTACCCCGAGAACCCTCCGTTTTTCCGCAAATAGAGCCTTTGGAGTCCCTTAGCTTTCGGCCACTTAGCTTGCAATCCCTTAGCTTGCAGCCCCCCTCCTCTCCTCCCCTATACCTGCGCGTCGTCCCCCTCCTCCGTATCTTTAAAGCCCCCAAGGCTCGGCAGCTGGATAGTTTTGGAATCGATTTCCAGCACTCATCTGACTACTTCCAGCCGCAGCGGTTCGGGGCTCAGCCCTTGTAGGTCTGGCGGTACTGGCCCGGAGTCGTCCCGACGATTTTTTTGAAGGAGCGGATAAAACTCGAAGTATTGGTGTACCCCGTTTGAGCGGCGATCGCTTCCAGCGTGTCGCCACTTTCGCGCAGCAACTGGGTTGACTTCTGAATCCGCAGCCGGTCGAGGTATTCCTTGAAATTCTGCCCCATCTCCTTCTTGAAGTGGTGGCTGAAATTCGAGACCGACATGCCGAAATGATCGGCCATGAGCTGCAGCGAGCAGTTGGGGTCCATGCCCTTCGCTTCGATCACCGCGAGAATCTCCTCCCGCGCCGCCGGTCGGGCTTTGGGCAGCGTCTCCCGGATCATCTCGCACAGCTTGGCGCCGCTGTCCCGGAGAATTCCGGACATCTGCTCCAGCGTATAGCGGGGCCTGAACGCGGCGTCCGTCAGCCGCAGCAGGCTTTGATCGTCCTGGCGGAACCGCTGCAGCCCGTTAAAAACAACGCTGGCCGTGTTCAGATACACGCTGCGCACCATATGCGGGGCCAACCCGTCGCTGCCCAGGTATCCGATGATCCGCTCGATCAGGGACTCCACTTGGGCGGCTTCGTTTTTCAGGATGGCCCATTCCAGCGACTGCAGCAGCTCGGCAAAATATGAAACCGCGCCGGACGAGGGCACCTCGATTTCACCGAAGCTTAAGATGGAGCAGGTGCCCCGGAGCCGCAGCTGCTCCACTGTGCGCAGCGCCTGCAAGTAGGACATGTGCGCGGATTTGGGGTCTCCGGGGTCTCCGGGGTCTCCGGGGCTTCCGACTTCCCCGGGCTCGCCGATGCCGACGATCGTCTTCCAGCCTGCTTCCGCCTGCAGTTCCTCCTGAAGCCTGGCCAGCGCCTCCTTGACCGCAAAACCTTCCGCATGGGAACAGACAAACACCAGTTCATGATGATACGTGCTTTTGAAAAAATAGCCGCGCGCCCCTTCTTTAGGAAGCTCCTCCTCCTTGCGTTTGCAAAATCCGAGAACCCAATCCGTCTCTGCGTCTTCGGTTTCGCAGGAAAGCACGGCCACCGTCAGGCGCGGGCCGGTCAGATCGATCCCCGTTTTCGCCGCCTCCCGCTCAATCGACTCCCACGTAAAGAAATGCCCGTTCACCAACTCCAGCAAGACGCGGTCCCGTTTGATCGGCAGGGTTTCCTTCACTTCCTCATCCAGCCGGCTGTTGGTCGCAAAAAGTCCGCTTAACGTATAGCGGATCGTATCGATCTCGTTCATCGGGCGCTGCTCCTGCGGTTCGAAAAGCGCGGCGGCAAAGTCGACCAGCCGTTTGATCGGATGGTAGTTTTTGCGGATCGACGCGTAAATCACGATCACTTCCAGCAGCAGGATAACTCCAACCAGAAGGATCGTATTCCGTTGAACCGTGCGGATGCCCTGCAGAGAGTCGGATACCGGGAGCAGGCTGACGTATTTCCAGCCGTTTTTATCGGATACCGTTTGCGAAACAATATAGGAGACTCCGCCCACCCGGTGAATGCCGGAAATCGGCCCGTTTGCCCCGTTCGCACCCTTCGCACCGTCCGCACCAGTCGTCCCCTTCGCTCCGTCCGTCTCCTTTGCACTGTTCGTCTTCTTCGCTCCGTTCGTCTCCTTCGCTTCGTCCGCCTGGCCCATCCGTTCCACCAGCGCCGCCAAATCGCCGGAAGCTTGGTACAACGAGGCATTCGAGGCTACCAGCGGCCGCCCCCGCTCATCAAAAATAAAAATATCCCCGTTATACGCTTCCGAAACCGACCGCATCATGCGCAGGATCGTATCCTCCCGGACCATGATCATAACGACGCCGGGGGAATTCGCCCCGCCCGCAGGCAGCGGCTGCAGAAAGGTCAGCACCCGGACCCGGTTGTTGCCGGGGATGACGACCTCCTCCACGGGCCGAACCATGGGGGAGTTCAGCGTATTCAAGGTCTCCTTCAAGTAAGCGTGCTGCCAGTTCTCATAATAAAAGCCGACTCCGGGCGTAGCCATATCGCCCATACTGTATGCGCTTCCACTTTTGGAGAAAAAAACACCGATGTTCCTCACATACAGCAGCGTATTGTAAATGAAAGCATCGGTCGCGTTGTATTTTTTCATTTCATTCGCAATCAGCACCCGCTGGTAATCGCTCTCCCCTGCCTGATACAGCCGGAATTCCCGGTTCTGCATGAGCTCGAACGGCAGGTTGTATACGTACCGCGTGAACGTGTCCATCGAGGTCATGAACTGCTCGGTGATATGGGCGTTCCAATCCATTTCCTTGTCCTTGACCGCTTTCGCCGAATAGGGGTAATAATAGAGCAAAATAATCAGGATCGGAAACAGCAGCACCAGCAAATAGGAAATCAACAGCTTTGTCAGCAGATTGGCTTTGTTTTTGCCCAAGGCCGGTTCACCTTCCCTTTCAATGTCCCCATGGATGGCGGCCGCCATCTGTTCTAAGATAGGATTTCGCGAAAAAACCGCCGCCAGCCGCGGTCCGGCTTCTTGAAGTACGTCGATCTTATCGTAACGTTGACCTTCGTCATTTGGCAACCCCTTTCGTTGCCGGAAATGGGCCGGACGGCGGCTCACTTTGGAGACACTGGGCGGGGCCGCGGCTCGCTACGGGGCACTGGGCGGAGCGGCGGCTCACTTCGAGGGCACCGGGCGGAGCGGCGGCTATTCTCCGGCGGCTGGCTCCGTCACGGACAGGAGGTTATGCTATGCTAGTCTATGTTAGGCTATGAGCAAAGCCCATGAAATGCAAAAGTGCAGGCGATTTTCGCACGAATGCCCCGAAAACGGCTCGTCAAATGCAAAAGTGCAGTCTATGAGCCTCTTTTTAATCGGATAGCCCCTAAAGAGATGCACTTTTGCATTTGAATCGCCCAAAACCGTCATTTTAAGAAAAATCAAATGCAGTTTTGCATTCTATATCACTAGTGTCGCATTCACTTTTATTCAAGAAGCCCCGCAACATGCTATCCCAGAACTACTGCTTGGAACTGCTACCATGTAACTGTTACCATGTAACTGTTACCACGCAACTGCTGCTCGGAACTGCCACCACGGAACTGGTACCCGGAACTACTACCATGTAGCTGTTACCACGCAACTGCTGCTCAAAGCTGGTACCCGGAACTCTAACGGTTGTATCAGCGGCTATTTTGCGAAAAAAGCCCTTTTCGAAATTCTAACGGTTGTGATCGCCGTTATTGGCCTGATTTTAAGCAAAATTGCCGGTTTTCAGGGAAATAAGCGCCAGGGCAACCGTTACAATTTGAAATCAACGTTCTTGGGACAAATAGCGCTTGTGGCAACCGTTAGAAAATTTGTGTGGCTAGAAAGTGTATCTTGTCAGATCAGATAGAGGTGCCCCATCAGCGGCAAAGCTCGGAAATGTATTCCGCGTCCCGGCCGACCCCGCCGATCAGCGCCGAACCTCGGCGATACTGCCACGGCAGCCCCAGGAAGTACAGACCTTGGACAGGCGAAACGCCGCGATGATGGAGCGGTTTTCCCTGATCGTCCAGCACGCGCGGAATTCGAATCCAGCCGTAATCCGGCCTGAAGCCGGTGGCCCATATGACGTTTTGGACGGTGAGCTTGCTGCGGTCCTGAAACGTAAATTCATGACCATGCGCGCTTTCGGTCTTCGGTTTAAGCTTGATTTTGCCCTGTCTGATCAGCGCTTTTAATTCATACCCGAAGATCGGGTCGCCTTGACGGCTCAAGAATCGGCCCGCCTTGCCGTCGACACTGGCTTTCATCACGCCAAGCTTGTCTCCCCACCAGAAGATGCTTTTCCCGAAAAGCCGGAGCGGGAGGAACTTCATCTTATGTCCCGCGGAAAGATAAACTTCCCGTTCCCCGGCCAGCTCCGCCGCTATTTGCGCGCCCGAATTTCCCGCGCCGACAACCAAAACCGCCCCCTCTTTCAAGGATAAAGGATTCAAATATTGCGACGTATGGACTTGGTGGACATCGCTCGCCAGCGCCTCCCGGAATCCAGGAACAAACGGCTTATGAAAAGGTCCGGCAGCTACAATGACGTTGCTCGCCAAATATCCCCCTGTGCGGGTTTGAATCTTAAATTTCCCCTGCTCTTTAGCAAGAGAGAGGACCTCCGTGTCCAATTGAACAGGCAAGTCAAAGTGGGCTGCATACCGCCCCAGATAGTCCGCGATTTCATCTTTGGCCGCATACCCGTTTGGATCGCCCGTGAGCGGAAGCCCCGGCAAAGAACTGTGCGATCTCGGAGTAAAAAGAACCAGGGAGTCGTAGCGGTTCCTCCATACGTCCCCGATTCTTTTTTCCTGGCCGATGATCCGAAAATCCGCATTCTTTTTCTTCAAATAGTACCCTGCGGCCAATCCCGCCTGGCTTGCCCCGATGATGAGCACGTCCGTTTTCGTTGTTGTCATCGCTGTCCCTTCCCTACACTTTCATGACTTCATGATGAATCTCCGGCGTTTCGATCTGAATGGTGGTGTGCTGGATTTTGAATTTCTCCTGGATCAAGCGGATCGCTTGCTGGAGAATGCGTTGATTGTCCTGATTGTCCTTGATCAAAATATGGCAGCTCAGCGAATCCAAGCCGGAAGTGATCGTCCAAATGTGCAGGTCATGCACGTCCACTACGCCTTCAATGCGCTCCAGCGTCTCTTTGACCTCCGCCTGGTTCACGGTGACCGGAGTTCCCTCCATGAGAATATGAACGGTATGTTTGATCACGCCCCAAGCGCCTTTCAGAATCAGGAGGGCAACGAGCACGCTGATGATCGGGTCCGCGATATACCAGCCGAAGATCATCATGATCAAACCGGCCACGATCGCGCCCACTGAACCCAAGGCATCGCCGAGAATATGGAGGTACGCGCTGCGCAGGTTGATGTTGTTTTTCACGTCGCCTTTTCTCATGAGCGACCATGCGCTGAGTATATTCGCGAGCAGACCGATGCAGGCGATCAGCATCATCGAGCCGCTGGCCACCGTGCGGGGCTCCAAAAGCCGCTCATAAGCTTCCCAGAGGATAAACCCGGCCACGACAAACAAGGTGATTCCGTTAAAAAGCGCCGCCAGGATTTCGAAGCGGTAGAAGCCGTACGTTTTGTTGGGCGAAGCCGGTTTGGCCGCAAACCAGACGGCAACCAGGCTTAGAACGAGCGAGCTGGCATCGTTCAGCATATGTCCGCTGTCCGACAAAAGCGCGAGACTGCCCGTGACCAGCCCGCCGAAAAATTCCAAAAACATAATGCCGACGGTGATGATTAAGGCGATGGTCAGGCCCTTTTTATTGCCGCTCGGATCAAAATGATGATGGTGACCGTGGTGGCCATGGCCGTGGTGATCGTGGCCGTGGCTGTGGTCGTGATCGTGCTCATGCTCATGTTCGCCGTGTTCGTGATTGTGAACGTGTTTATTACTCATTTCAAAAACCTCCTGTCCAGGTCTAGCTTGGTTAAAAACTGGAACGATCTCTGGCAGTTATGGCGAAACCCGCTCCAGCTATGTAAATTTAATATATGAGCATATGCTCATATATAGATTATCAGCCGACCTTCGTTTTTGTCAAGGTTTGAATGAAAAAATCCGCTACGCCGGCAAATAGAAATTCCAAAATGACAAGAGGCGGGTCTATAGGATGCCGGAAAATTATTGCTTCGAACGCAACAATCTTGCTATAAAGAATATGGTACAACGTGGAATATTGAGGCAAAAAGGGGGAATCCCTGATGAATCCAACGGAAGAAAGAACATTGCCGCAGTTGGTGATGCGCAGGAGCGATTTGTCCGATCTGCCGGACATGGCGGAAAGCCAGCTGCCGTCCGGATTTCACTTAAGAAGCTACGAGGCGGGAGACGACGCGGCATGGGAGTCGATCATTCGCCGGGCATTCGGCTGGGAAAGAAACTTTGGGCGGGAGATTGCCGGACATGCTTGCTTTAAGCCCGAGCGGGTGCTGTTTATTTGCGCCGGGGCCGCACCGGTTGCAACAGCCTGCGCCTGGCATGAACCGGGCTGGGGAACGGACAGCGGTTATCTGCATATGGTTGCCGTGGACCCCGATTATGCCGGGATGGGGCTGGGCTATGCGGTGAGCCTGGCGGCGCTGCGGCAGATGAGAGCAGAGGGCCGGCGGCAGGCGGTTCTTGAAACGGACGACTTCCTCCTGCCGGCGATCGTCACTTATTTTAAGCTGGGCTTTCAGCCGGAAGCCCGGGATGAAGTGCAGCGGGAAAGATGGAAAAAAGTCTGTCAAACCTTGAATTATCCGTTTATGCAGGCTGAAACGCGCCCGGGAAATCCGGCGATTCCCAATGAAGACGCGCTGGTGATCCATCCTAGCGGGCGTGTTTACGGTGTCATTGACGGTGTATCCGCCATCGACGCCTATCGCGGTGAATCGGAGCAAAGCGGCGGTTACATTGCTTCCAGGCTGCTGGCGGCGGAGCTGCTTGCCGCCGATCCGCGTGCGGACCTCAGGGAAACGGTGCTGCGGGCCAATTCCCTGCTGCTTGAGCGGATGCGGGAGGCCGGGGTTGAGACTGCAAACGCCGCGGCGAGATGGGGGGCCGTCTTTGCCGTGGTGAAGGTCCATAGCGGCTATTTTGAATTTGTGCAAAGCGGCGACTGCATGATTCTCGTCCGCTACCGGGATGGAAGCGTCCGCACCGTCACCCGGAATCAAGTCGCCGGACTGGATCTCGAGACTTTACACGCCAAGCGGGAGCTTGAAGAAGCGGGGACTTGGACCAAGGCGGAAATCAGCCAAATGCTGCGTCCGTACTCCGAGCGCAACCGCCAAAAAGCCAACACCCTGGAAGGATATTCGGTCATGAACGGAGATCCCGCGCTGGAGTCTTTTATGGAATCCGGTCGTATTTCGCTGGCGGGGGTCCTGAAAATTTACCTGGTGTCGGACGGCATGTATCATTTCATCGAGAACTCCCCGGACCCGGAGAAATGGCGGAAATTGGCTGATCGTTTGGACGCGTTGGGCATCGGACCGTACATAAACGATCTATGCGCCCAGGAAGCGCTGGACCCCTCCTGCGAGCGGCATCCCCGCCATAAAGTGTCGGACGACAAATCGGCGGTTATTTTGGATGTCGTCTAAGCAGTCCGCCACAATAAAAAAAGAGGGCCCCAACGCTTCCGTAAGCTTGGAGTCCTCTTTTTTAAATATAAGAAACTCAACTTTCGCAAATCCTTTACGGATTTGACGCTGAACCAGAGCGGAAAGTTTTTTCTATCGTCTAATTGAATAGTTGCAAAAAATACAGTTACTTATCCGGGAATCTGCCACGGCGCTTGTTTAAGTGCAAATCATGCAATTAATCTACCTTCTTTCGAAAGAAAGGCAAAGAGACGGGGATATAATTGCATGAAATGCACTAGCGTTGCAAGAACACTAACATCAATTTTCAGCAAAACCCACATTTGGATTATTGAAACTATAAATGGATTTTTTTACAGTCATTTTTTAAGCTTAAGACCAAAAAGTCAAGGTTACCTAATGCGTAGGTCGCGATGTCCCATTAAATGTATATAATGGATATTATTACTTGAATTTGCTTGGCTTAATTATCCCAACCATTGTGCGCACCGATAACGCTTTGGGACCTGACCCCGGACGTCTCCCCGGACTACTTCGACTGGGTTTCCGATCCAGTTCGGTTCGAAAGGATCGCCATGAACGGTACAAATACTCGCGGAGAATCCGGAGCACTTGCCAGTTTGTTTTTGCCGTTTGGGTGCTGTGCCGGATGTGCTCCACGAGCAAGGCAGTAATTAAAGCCAAGAATAACTGGTTCCAAATAGCCTGTGGTTTATGACTGTGCAGCTTCTTCAATCGCAAATGTTGCTTCAGCCATTTAAAATACAACTCGATGAGCCAGCGATTTTTGTAGATCTGCGCGATTTCTTCAGCGGTCTTATCCCATACCGATGTAAAAATACGATAAGTCCGTTCCTGCTCGTCATAAAACTCCACCAAACGAACGGAATGTTCCATGGATCGGAAGGAACTGCCCACGCAAACCTTGGCGTCCCGCGTGATGTTCGAGCCTTCCGGAACAGGATACTCCTCAATGACGGTGGCAAGCGCGCGATCTCGCATACGGATCACAAACTGGATGTTGTCCTGGACCCATTGATCCATCCGGGCATAATCATCATAACCGCGATCCATCACATAAATCGCATCCGAGGGGACGACCAGTTCAACGGCCCCCGCACGATCCCCTACATTGAGCGAACTGGGGATCATGGCATCAGGAAATAGCTTGTCGGGAGCTGTAACAACGAGGCGCAGATGCATCTTGACGCCGCTACTCTTATTTGACATCTTGGCCCAACTTCCAAGTTGAAGCGGCAGTCGAATGCTGGAAGAATCAATGATGTGCAATTTCCCGCTCTGGCCCTGGTGGCAAGCACGTTGCTGTGTTTGTGATGCCAGATGCTGAAACATCCACTCCAACAGCTCCGTTGGGATCTGATCGAGTTTTCGGGATAATTGCGAGCCGCTGATACTCTCCAACTGTAGAAGCTGCTGAAGTTTCGGCTCAGCACGAAGTGCAATTTCCATTTCACCGTAAGATGACCATTGTTTCAACTGAGCATTGATGAAGAGCATGATCGCTTTCATCGTGGTAAGTTTCTTGGTGTAATGGTCGAAGAGTAAACGTTGATGCACATCGATGGGCAGTAAGGAAATCAGTTGACGAATGACCGTTTTAGCTTTAACGTTATCCATGGTTGGTCTCCTTTTGTAGAGAGTTATGGACAACGTACCTACCTCTTTACAATAGGAGATTTTTTATGCTTTTTCCATGAAAAATGATCATAATTACCCATATTTAACTAATATTTGATTATTCGCGTTAGGTTTTATGCAACGCTAGTGCATGAAATGCAATTATATCGAATGCTTTGGCAGATTGATAGAAAGTTAGTTGTACGATTTGCAATTATTCATCAGAGCCAAGCCGATCAAACACATTTTTGTCAGCCGGCCGAAACCTAAGCATGCTTTTAAGCGGAGCACGGTTTGTCTTCTTACCTACTCACTGTAATGGTTGTCGACGAATGTGTTATACTGCACTGATATAAAATAGGTGATTTCAGGCGCGTATAAGTACAGATTTAGCGCATCCGGCGTATAGGGTCCGGCCTCGACATGAAACTTGCCTTCATTGTCGAAGGTGACATTTACATCTTCAATATGCTTGGAGATGCTGCCTTGTTTCTCCTGAACCTTGAGCACCATGCTTTGCCCGGCAAATTCCTTGAATTTGCCTTCTACAATCAGCTTGCGGTCCTCGCGAAACTCGGCGTACAAGCTCCGGTCTTCCAGTTGGGCAGGCTTCGCGTACAATTTTCTCTGCGGCAGCTTGGGCAGCGAAGACGGCGGTGTTTCATTCACCGGACGCCCGCGAAGTTCGCCCAGTGTCTGCCGTAAATGCTGCAAAATTTGCAGGGCTTCGCCCCGCGTCAGCTGCTTAGAGCTTTCAAAGCCCGATATGGACAATTCCGTAACGCCTTGAACGTAGTCTTTAGCCAAAACATACGTGATCGCGTTGGAACCTTTCGCGTTTACGCCATCCGCCGCCGCGACGATCTCGGCAACCTGCCTCCGGGTGACCGGATTGCTGCGGGCGGCCGCGTTCGCGATGCCGGCGAGCGGGTAATTGCGGCTTTTTGCGATCGCGTAGGCGCCATCGGCCCAATGGGTGGCTTTGGCCGACTGGTACGCATCAATATTCACGCTGTACGATTTAAGCAGCATCGTCCAAAATTCCGCTTCGCTGACCGTCTCATCGGGATGAAGCAGCCCGTCTTTCGCCGGGGATATCATGCCGCCCTTTAGCCCCCATTCCAGGCTGGCCTGCAAAGGGTGGCCGGAGATGTCGGAAGGTAAATTCGCCGCGGCTGCGCTGTACGTTTTGGTTTTCCATTTCGGATAAACTTTTACTTTAAGCTGTGTGGTATTTCCGTCCAGGGTTGCCTTTATCTTATAATCGCCGGCTTTAAGCCCGGTCAAGACGCCATCCGCAGAAATTTGCAGGCCCTTGGGATCGCTGCTCACGAATGTGATGCCGCTCTCTACCGCCTCCGATCTCCCGTCATCGAGTACAGCTTGGAAGCTTGATCGGTACGGACCGCCTTCATTCAGCGTGATTTCGCGGAACTCCGGCTTGAGAGCGATCAAGGCGGACCCTTTTCCGGTCGTAAAAGACCAGGTTTTGGTTTGATTCCCCGAGGATGCCTCGGTCCGGTAGTTCAAAGTTACCGTATATGTATGATTCCCTTTTAAAACCTTCTTGGGGAACAAAAACAAAGTTTTTTCCGAATACAGTTCATCAAAATAAGCGACTTCTTCTCCGTTCTCATCCTTGATCGCGGCTTCATAAGAAGTGATCTTCGTTGCCGCGGTCGCGGATACGATGTAACCCGAGTACTCCGCGCCAAACTGATCGAGCGGGTTCGGAATTTCATTGCCATAGAACCCCACCGGCACTTCGGTCTGCCCGTCATAGGGGTAAAAGGATATGCCGCCGGAAATCGCGGAAGCGAATCCCTTTCCCGCCATGTCAACCACGGCCGTTCCGTCCACCAAACCGATGCCGATTTCACTATAGCGCGGGCTTAAAACAATATCCCGGTGGTAGGCCGAATCGAGCCAGCCCTGGATCGCGGAGGAGCTGCTGTTTTGCTTAAAATGCATAACCTCGCCATAAGCGGCTCCATTACTCCCGGAACTCCACCCTGCGGCCCGAATTCTTTCCTTCACGGAGGCTCCGGTAAAACCTTCGTTCCCTTCCTTCTCCGAGTGAGGGTCTAAGCCGGGATGACCCTCCTTATTCGCATTATAGTATTTGGCGTGGGCTTCCGCCGCTTGCGTAATCTCCCGATTGAGCGTTACCGGCTGAACCCCTATCTTGGCACGCACTTCATTGAGAAAATCCACAGCTTCCAATTGGTCGCTCGTATACCCCGATTTCCCGCTATCCGCCGCGTACGCGTGCGGTGCCGCGCCAAAAGCCCCTCCTCCAAACCATCCCGTCAGCAATAACAAAAGAGCCCCCGCGCCCGCGATCACGCTCCTCCCGCGAATACGAGCGGCAAACAGGCCCTTCCTGTTATCCAATTTCATGCCATGACCTCCTTTTTGTCAGGAATTGAATTCGACAAAGTTCGGCGCATTCCTGCAAAATCACTAGTAAACGCTACTCTATTAAAAGGGGCGGTCCCCATAAAAATAGCCAGTAGTGTCCCCCGCAAGCAGTAGGTTCCACGCCCACACGGCAATGTGAATGGAATAGTTGCAAATTGTACAGTTACTTATCCGGAAATGCTGCCACAACGCTTGATTAAGTGCAAAACCCGCAATTGATCCGCTATTTTTGGAAGAAAAGGCAAAGGGCCGGAGAACAAGTTGTACGAAATGCAGTTAAACGCATGATGAGGTAAATGGATGGAAAGTTGGTTGTATGATTTGCAACTAATGGTCAAAGCCAAACTCTTCTTGTACCCGGATAAATAGGATTAAAAGATATAATTGTAATAGAGGAGTGAATTATATGAACCTTTATGATAAAAAATTTCAATTTGCAGTGACATGTATCTATCCTATTGCCGTATTCTGCCTGCTAAGTTTTGGGGAATTGCTGCATTCCTGGACGTTGCCTATCGTTGTTACTATCCTCTTTTGCTTATTATGGAGTAAATTGAGTTATTTATTTGCGGGAACTATTGTAGCCTGGGCGGTCGCAGTACCCATTTGGTGGATCATCATGAAGAACACAAGCGAAAGCCAGAGTGCTGCCATATTTATCTCTTCATTGCCTTTTATCATTATTTCATTTATCTTTGCTGTGCTGATTCCTGAAATGTTGTTCATTATCATGAAGAATCGAATTGTAAAATATTATGCGAATAGAAGAAGACCTTAGTTTCTTCCCGAGATTTATCCCCCAAACGCAAAAAAACAACCGCCGGCTCTTGGGCCTGGCGGCTGTTTGTTCCCCTGCTCCTTATTTCACTTCGTTCAAGCGCTCTTCCAGACGGTCCCAGGTTTCGGTGATACCCTGCAGCATGCCCATGTCCATAACGGTTTTGAGGGCTTCCGCCGATACGTATTCGCTGCGGCTGACCAGTTTCGTGCGGCCGCCAAGATCGATGAATTCCATCGCGACCACGGTTGCCGGCAGCTCCTCGTTCACATTGCCTTCGGCATCCGAGAAGTAATCGGTGTAGACGAAGCGATCTGGCTCGTCGATTTCCTTATATACGCCTTTGCCCCAGGATTCCATGCCGTAAAATTCACCTTGATTCCGATCCATACACTTCATGCAGTAGTGCCAAACGCCGCCCGGCCGGAAATCGATGTTGCACACCGTAACCTCCCACCCTCTAGGTCCCCACCAGTGCTTCAGATGCTCGGCCTCTTTAAACATCGAAAACACCAGCTCACGCGGCGCGTTGAAGACGCGCTCCAGCACCAACACCTTATCATGCTCTACTCTCGAAACCATTGCCTGATTTGCCATTGTAACATCCTCCTCAGCGATCTTTATGATTTTTCCCTATTTTGCCATTCCCTCAAATAGTTATCCAGATTGTCGAACTTATCCTCCATCACGCGCCGGAAAGAGTTCACCCAAACATCCAGCTCTTGGAAGGGCTCGGGCCGGAGCTTGCAGATCCGGCGATTGCCTTCGGCTTTCATTTCCAATATTCCGCCTTCGCTAAGTATCTTCAAATGCTTCGAGGTTTGGGGCTGACGAAGTCCCAGCCGGCCGGCGATTTCGCCCACGGTCAGGGGACCTTCGCGCAACAGTTCGGCGATCGCCAAACGATTCGGTTCGGCCAACACGCTTATCATCATCGTCCTGTCCATGCCCGGATTGTTTTTCCTTGACATCCCGTTCACCTCATTAAGGGATACTTACTTGATATCGCCTCACTCCTTTATCGCCCAGGTTTTCTTCCGGTGATTCAAATATACACTATAGGGAATATTCCTGTAAAGGAATATTTAAAAAATTTTTGACCAGCATCAATTGGAACTTTTTACGGATACAACCGTCAGTTAGGATGTAATCGCGGCTAGAGTGGTCATATCGATGGAAGCTTCACGTATAAGCACTTGAAGGGAGCGTTTCCGGTCGTGGCGGCAGGAAAATCATTGTTTAAAACACTTGCCGGTGTTATGTTGGGAGCGGCTCTCGCATGGGAGCATAACGGCATGTGGTTCCAGCGAACCGGAACGTATCGTCAGTCAACCCGACTACAAAGTGTATAGCGATTTACGATTCTAGAATCGCTCTGCGAGAGGGAAATCCGGAAATCCCACGAAATGCAAAAAGTGCAGGCGAATTCCGTCGAAAGTCCCCGAAACGGGCTGCTCAAATGCAAAAAGTGCAGTTCATCTCGGGTCAAAAGTTACTTTTTGATCGCATAGCCCTAAATGAGATGCACTTTTGCATTTCAATCGCTCTAAAGTGGTGATTTGCGGAAAAATAGAATGCACTTTTGCAGTTGATCCCAACGGGCCGTCCTTCTTCCCAGGAAAAACGATAAACTCGGCAGCAAACCTTAACCGAATCTAGCTTGCCGCAACCCCTAGCAACGGAACTGAATGACCTTAATCGTCCATTTCCCGGATATTTCCCGCGCTAATGGACTCAACAGTCGCTATCTGGCTCCAAATGAGGTTATTGAGGCTACTTGGGCAGAAATAAGGTCATCTCGGTCCGTGACCATTTTTGCTCTCCTGTTTTGGAACAAATAGCGTTCCTCAGGTCCGTTAGCGCCGCCGCTGAAAAAGTCGATCGACTGTACGCTCCATGGCAAAACGTCTTGATCGGCAATCTTGCATTCAACAATAGTCGATTGTTCCCTCTTCTCCAAGGAAACGCCGGTTTACTCCGTAACCTGAAGCTTCGTGTCCTTCTCGATAAGGTTGGCTTTGTTTGCCGCGTCATGCTTCTCATTCTCCATATAATAGTCCTGCAATTCATCTTCGGTTGTCCCCTCCGCCAAAGGCACCTGGTTGCGGTAGGCGGACCGGCAGAGCACATGGGCAGCCACCGGGGCGGTCAAGAATACAAAGAAGATTCCCAAGATGAGGCGGATGCTGAAGTAGCCGTCGGTAATAATGAAATACAGCAAGGTGCCGACGAGCGCGCACAGCACGCCAAGGGTAGAACTTTTAGATGCAGCATGAGACCTGGTATACACATCGGGCAAGCGAACAATGCCAATCGCGCTGATCAAGCTGACCACCGCCCCGAATAGAATAAGAACCGCTCCGACGACTTCACCGCTTCCGCTCAATAACAACACCTCTTTCTATAAACCGGGCAAAAGCAACGGTGCCGATAAACGACAGAATCCCGATTAGCAAAATAAGATCAAAAAAGGCATGGGTGTGCATTAATACGGAGAACACGCCGATACTGGCAATGAGATTAATCCCAATAGTATCCAACGCTTGAACGCGATCCGCACCGGACGGTCCCTTCACCACCCGATATAAATTGGCCAGGATCGCCAGCATTAAGATACATAGGGCGATGACCATCATCGTCTCGAAGATCATTTTCTCGTCACATCCTTTATCGCTTTTTCAAACACGGATTTTGACTTTAAGACGGCCTCTTTGGACTCCGGCATATTCAGCCCGTGAATGTACAGCACCTTGGAATCGGAGCTCAGCTCCATCACGACCGAGCCTGGCGTGAGGCAAATCAGCAAGGAAAGGAGCGTAATCTCCAAATCCCCCTCCAAATCCGTCTCCACCTTAAAAATTCCCGGCTTCACATCGAGTTTGGGACGAAGAACATGCTTCACGACCATCATCGAAGAAATAATCAGCTCATTGATAAACAGAACAAGCAGTTTGCCGATCGCAGCCAGCGTAAACACATAAAACGAGCTTTTAAAGAACCGGCGCATGCACAGTAAAATAAACAGTCCGACAAAGTAACCGCTGATAAAGTTCAATACGCTCACTTCATCCTGCAGAAACATCCATAAGCAAGCGATAAATATGTTGAGAAGCACCTGAACGGGCATGGCTGTCTCCCCCCTTTATTCAAACACGGCATCAATATACAGATTTGGATTCAGCAATTCCTCGGCAGCTTGAGCCACATAACCTGCAAGCCCTTCGGCGCCGATTCCCAGGGCAAGACTGGCGATAGTCAACAGAGCAATCGGCAACAGCAAGCCCTTCGCCGTCCCCTTCTCCTCCTCTTCACTTAAGAGCCGGTCGCCCCAAAAAGCGTTCATGAACATTTTGATCATGGAATATAGAATGCACAAGCTGGCCAGCAGCCCGACCGCCCCCAGCCAGAAATAACCGGACGCAAAGGCGCCTTGCGTAATGAACACTTTGCCAAGAAAGCCGCTTAACGGCGGAATGCCGACCATGGACAGCGCGGCGATAAAGAACATCCAGCCGAGCTGGGGATGAAGGCGGATCACCCCACCGGAATCTTTTAGATTACTTGTTCCGGTCAGATGAATAATCGTGCCGCCGATCAAAAAGACGAGCGCCTTGATCACCATATCGTGAATCAAATAATAGATGGAACCCATCATGCCGGTGTGTGTGAATGAGACGAGCCCGAGCATAATAAACCCGACACTTAGGACCACATTGTAGGTTAATATTTTGCGCAAATCCCAATAACCAATCGCTCCGAGTCCGCCCAGAACCATCGTGGCGGCAGCGAGTATCCCTATAAACAGATGGGTGATCTGCGGCTCATGATAAAAGATCAGCGTAAACATCCGAAAAATCGCATAGATCCCCACCTTGGTGAGCAGGGCCGCAAAGATAGCCGCGATGGCCGTCGGCGGCACACTGTAGGAGCCCGGCAGCCAGAAATAAAGCAGCAGCCCCGCCTTTAAAGCGAAGACAATCAGGAACAGAAACGCAACCGTTGTAATAAGTCCATCCTGGCCGACCTCAGCGATCCGGATCGAGATGTGGGCGAGGTTCAATGTGCCCGTGATCGAGTATAAATAGGCAACGCCCATTAGGAAAAAGGCGGATGAAATGATGTTCGTAAAAATATATTTGAGCGACTCGCGCAGCTGCCTTTTGGTGCCGCCCAAGCTGATCATGACATAAGAAGCAAACAGAAACACTTCAAAAAAGACATATAAATTAAACAAGTCGCCCGTTAAAAACGAGCCATTGACCCCCGTGACCAAAAACAAAACCAGCGGATAAAAATAAAGCTTCTCCTGTCTTCGGCCAATCGACGGAAAGGCGTAGAGCAGACAGCCTGCCGAGACCACCGAGGTAGCGAGCAGCAGCAAAGCGCTGAACATGTCGCCAACGAAGCTGATGCCATACGGCGCTTCCCAACCGCCCAGCTGCAGGGTTTGAATCCCGTCATTTCTGATCTGATTTATCAATAGGACGGAGACGACCCCCGTAGCCAGCAATGCAGCCAGACTAAGAACCTTTTGAAGCTGAATATTTTTCTGAAAAATAATGAGCACCATTCCCGTGAGCAGAGGTATGACCACCGGCGTAATTAATAAGTTATTCATCCTCATTTCCCCTTAATCGTTCCATGTCATCCGTCCCGTAGTTTTGATAGGCGCGGTAACATAAAACTAATACTAGCGCGGTGACCGCAAAATTAATGACGATCGCCGTTAAAATCAAGGCTTGGGGAATCGCATCCGTGAAACCTGCTGTTGTTTTCTCATGCAGAAGGGGAGGCGCCCCGGTTTTTAGACCGCCGGAAGTAATCAGCAATAAATTCACGGCATGGCCAATAATCGATGACCCCAGCACAATCCGCAGCAGCCGCCGCGATAAAATCAAATAGGTTCCGATGGATACCAAAATGCCGACCAGGATAACGATTAGTGTCTCCATATTAGCGGTCCTCGCTTATGCCCAAAATAATAACGACCGCGGTACCTATCACAGCCAAGGCAACTCCCGTATCGAAAATCATCGCGGAAGCAAGCTCGGTATCCCCGAAAATCGGCAGGTCGACATGGCCGAAGATCTGGAATAGAAACGGTTTGCCAAATATGGCTCCCGCCATCCCCGTTCCGACAGCAATCAACACGCCGATGGCCGCGAGCTTCTTGAAATCGATGCGGATATTTTCCCGCACCTTCTCGATGCCAAAAGAAAGATACAGCAGAACAATCGCCGCCGCCGTGCTCAGCCCCCCGATGAATCCGCCGCCCGGCTGATGATGACCATTCAGAAACAGATAGATCGAAAAGGTAAAAATGATGACCACCGCTACCCGGGTTACACTTTTCAGGATCACATTATTCGGTTTCATCTTGCCCCCTCCTAAATGTTTGGTGAGCGCTGCTTCTTGAATCGGCTTCAAGCAAACTCGCTTCGGAAGCATCGGCTCTTTTGGAACGCTGATGGATCAGGATATATACCCCTAATCCGGCAATGGTTAATACGGATATTTCCAGCATCGTATCGAAGCCGCGGAAATCCACTAAGATCGCGTTGACGATATTTTTGGCCCCTGCCAGTTCATAGGCATTTTCGAAAAATGAGGTAATAGACTCGAACAATTTATGACCGTTTGCGGATAACGCCAAAACCGTCACCGTTAGCCCGACAGCCGCCGAGATGAGCAGATTCGTTAATTTGAAAGGAATGCGTTCGATGTCCTTCGCAAGCTTCGGCAGATGATAGAAGCACAGCAAGAACAGCACCGTGGTCACGGTCTCCACCACCATTTGCGTCAAGGCCAGATCGGGCGCCCGGAAGATGACAAAAAACATGGAAACCATATAACCTAACGCGCCCAAGGCCACGATCGCCACGATCCGATGGCTGGTTAACAGCACGGTTAACGCAGCGATGATCATCCCGATCACCAGCCCGGCATCAAAAACACTAACACTAGCGTTATTGGCGAAATCGAACCGGATGCCGTAGAACAGCAGCAGCGAGCCCATTAGCAAAATGGCAAAAAAGGCAAAAATGTAGATCAGATAATGCCGCAGCGAACCTGTCATATAGCGGTTAGTCAGCGCGGCCGAAAGCCTTTCCGTGCCTCGTAAGGTTTGATTGTATAAATGATTCAGCGTCAGCCGCTGCGGATAATTTCGCACCGCCTTGATCCACCGCTTCGCGGTTTTGAACAGCAAGATGCCGACGACCACGACCCCAATCGTCATGAGCAATTCCATGTTCAGTCCATGCCACGCGCTGATTTTCAGATCGTAGGCGGAAACGGACATCATCGGCAGAACCGCGGTTAGGGCGGGGGCAAGAATATATTTCCCCAAAACATTCGGGAAGAAGAAAATGAGGATCACCAGCAAACCTAAAACAATGGGTGAAATCAGCATACCCAGCGGGGCCTCATGCACTTCTCGCGTCAGCTTTTCCGAGCGGAATCTTCCGCCAAACGTCTTGAATACGAAAATCATGCAGTAGACGAAAGTAAAAATGCTGGCCACCCAAGCGATGATCGGGAACGCCATGCCGATGTGGCCCAGACCGAAAATACCGGCATGGGATACTTCCGTCACGGCCCCAAAGAACATTTCCTTGCTCAAAAAACCGTTAAACGGCGGCAGCCCCGCCATCGAAAAGGCGCCGATCAAAGCGATCGTAAACGTAATCGGCATCACCTGCATCAACCCGCCCAAATAGCGGATATCCCGTCTGCCTGTCTCGTGGTCAATAATGCCGACGACCATAAACAAGCTTCCTTTAAAGGTGGAGTGATTAAACAGATGGAATAAGGCGGCAAATGTGGCCACCGTAAAGACGGTACCGCTCTCGCCGGGTCCAAAATAGACCGCTAAAGAACCGACCCCAAGCAGGCTCATGATCATTCCCAATTGGCTGATGGTCGAGTAAGCCAACAGCGCCTTGAGATCAGTCTGTTTTAGCGCCGTCAAAGAACCGTAAAGCAGCGTAATGATGCCGATTCCGGCTACTAACCAAAACCACACGGCACTGCCGCCAAAAATCGGAGTCATCCGGGCCACCAAATAAATGCCGGCTTTGACCATCGTGGCGGAGTGGAGGTAACTGCTCACCGGAGTTGGCGCCTCCATCGCATCCGGGAGCCAAATGCCAAACGGGAATTGCGCCGATTTCGTAAAGGCTCCCAGCAAAATACATAACATGGCGGGAATAAACAAGGCATGGCCTTGGATCATGTTCACATTCGCCATGAGTTCCCGAATGCTGTAGGTATCTCCGATGATGATCAGCATAATAAATCCGGCCAGCATGCCGAAGCCGCCAAGGACGGTAATCAATAACGACTTTAAAGCGCCTTGACGGGAGCTCTGGCGCTCGTACCAATAGGAAATCAATAAGAAGGAAGAGACACTTGTCAATTCCCAAAATCCATACAGGACTAATAGGTGATCAGAGAATACCAATCCCAGCATGGCCCCCATAAACATAAGCAAATAAACGTAGAAGTTATGGAGCGCCTCACGGATTTTGGACATATAAAAAATAGAATAAATAATGACTAAGGTACCGACACCGGAAATGAGCAGGCCAAACAATAAACCAAGCCCATCCACATACGAGGTAATATTGATGTTGAAGGACGGGATCCAGGACAATGTGTATTTGTAGGTTTCCCCGGCGGCAACATGGGGTATATATTGTAATAAATAGATAAAGATAGTTAGAGGCACGAGCAGAACGAACCAGCCCGTATGCACTTGACGATTCAAATACTTATACAGAAAGGGAACCGCAAGTGCACTGATCAACGGAAGAAACATGAAGATAAAGAATGTAGCCAAACGCACCCCTCCTCATATACGAATCTTGCGGTCTTCAACGATTTGACTCTTTCCGCGACATCCATTATAGTCTTACATAGTTTAGCCCGGCTCTACTATTTAACCTTGAGGTGAAATGCTTAACATGGACAACGTAAATAATGAATGCATTTTAGTCTGCGTTTATTATGGACCGAACGGCGAAAGACTAATCAAACGCGGTTGTAAAATCGCCAATATGATGAAGGCCCCGCTTTATATATTGACCATTGACTCCAAGCCGTTTGATGAATTGGACGCCGAGAAGACTTTTTACATTGAACAATGGAAAGAATGGACCAACTCCAATCCGTCGGCTCAGTTTATTATGAAGGACAATGAAAGCCGTCCTGTCTCCAAGGTCATAGCGGAAGTGGCCAGAGCAAAAAATGTCACACAGATTATTCTGGGTCAGACGGCGCAAAGCCGATGGGAACAAATTACGAAGGGATCGATTATTAATTCGTTGGTGCGTGAGATCCCTTTTGTTGACCTGCATATCATTTCGGTCTCCCGTTATATCCGCGACGGGGAAGGAATGTACCAGCATGGAATCCGCGCTTATTTGATTAAAGATGGGGAACAGTATAAACTAAGCTTCTGTCACGAGAAAAATACCGAATATGAAGGCATCTTCTTCAAAGAAATCGATACGGATTTCGATAATGGCATTTTCCGTTTTATGAAGGACGCTGAAACGCTGCAGGTCCCGGTCCATGACGGGATCGTCACCGAATTTAAAAACGTGGATATGAATCCAGCGCTCGATTTGGACGACGCTGACGAATAAGGATAAAATGGCCCGATGCCGGCTATGATCAAATATATTAAGTTGAACAAATGATTGTAACGGATAAGGGCATCCGGGTGAAATGTTCTTACGATCGCTGTTGTTCGCGGATTTCTAGGATTGAACTAAATTCAAACAAGGTAAAAATCCGCTCACAAAGGCGACCAAGCATATGCTTCCGAAGCAGCTTTCTTACAGAAAGCTTTTAGTTTCTTCAGAATCATTTCCCCTCTTACCTATTCCCGCTCTATTCTTTAGTTCAACTTATATAGCTCCTCTCCGCATGTTCCATGTGGAGAGGTTTTTCATTTCGGAACAGGCCTTTTATAAATTCACGTCCACCTTAATCGGCTGTTTCTCGTTCTTATCAATGCCTAAATACTTCAGCGTTTCCGCCGTCGATTGATGATGCAAGATCGACTTTACGATGGAAATGGCAATGCCCTTATGATACGCGTGATAACCAAAGGTTTTGCGCAGCGTATGCGTCCCAATTTTCTCCGCTATTCCTACCTCCCTTGCCGAGTGGTTGATAATACGGTAGGCCTGCTGGCGGGTGATCGGACGGCCGTCCTTTTTGGACCGGAATAAATAATCCTCCGCTTTCCAATCGCCGCCGGACAAATATTCGGTTAATATCTCCCCGATCTTGCTGTTCAAGTAGTAGGCCTGTTCTTCTCCGGTTCTTTCATCCTTAATATAGAGAAATTCCTTTGCACCCTGACCGTCCCAAACATCCTGCACAGTAAGGTTAAGCAATTCGAAAAGACTAATCCCCGTGTTAATTCCCAGGACAAAAAGCAATAAGTCCCTGACCGAGTGCTTTCTCAGCTCCTCTTTCATCGCTTGAATGGTTTCCATGTCTCGAATCGGATGCACATACTGCACAAAGGACCCCTCCGGATATGTTACTTAATTATAGATTAGCATATATTGAGTAACATATCAATTAAAAAAGAGAATTAAATACGAAAAAGGACACCAACGTGTTTCAAATGTTAGTGTCCTCAAAAAATAGATATAATAACCCCAACAGCTCATGGCTCTATGGGATTACGCCGAGAAAACCTGCAAAAACCAGACTGTCTGAGAAACTCCAGAGAAAAATAAGAACATAAAACGTCGCTATTCCGGCGATTCTGTCCATTTGAGAAAAATAGGGGCATTTTATGTCGCTATTTTCTCGAATCGCAAGGAAATATCTGTATTTAAGACCATGTATAGGAAAATAAGAGCAAAAAGTGTCGCTAATGGGGATGAACAGGCTTGTCCTCGGATAATAAGTACATAAAATGCACTAGCGTTGCAAGAACACTAACATCAATTTTCAGCAAAACCCACATTTGGATTATTGAAACTATAAATGGATTTTTTTACAGTCATTTTTTAAGCTTAAGACCAAAAAGCCAAGGTTACCTAATGCGTAGGTCGCGATGTCCCATTAAATGTATATAATGGATATTATTACTTGAATTTGCTTGGCTTAATTATCCCAACCATTGTGCGCACCGATAACGCTTTGGGACCTGACCCCGGACGTCTCCCCGGACTACTTCGACTGGGTTTCCGATCCAGTTCGGTTCGAAAGGATCGCCATGAACGGTACAAATACTCGCGGAGAATCCGGAGCACTTGCCAGTTTGTTTTTGCCGTTTGGGTGCTGTGCCGGATGTGCTCCACGAGCAAGGCAGTAATTAAAGCCAAGAATAACTGGTTCCAAATAGCCTGTGGTTTATGACTGTGCAGCTTCTTCAATCGCAAATGTTGCTTCAGCCATT
Organism: Paenibacillus sp. FSL P4-0127; assembly: GCF_038007325.1. Classification (NCBI taxonomy): domain Bacteria; kingdom Bacillati; phylum Bacillota; class Bacilli; order Caryophanales; family Paenibacillaceae; genus Paenibacillus; species Paenibacillus sp. FSL P4-0127. The sequence continues at coordinate 329,163 of NZ_JBBOWY010000001.1, forward strand.
TAAAATACAACTCGATGAGCCAGCGATTTTTGTAGATCTGCGCGATTTCTTCAGCGGTCTTATCCCATACCGATGTAAAAATACGATAAGTCCGTTCCTGCTCGTCATAAAACTCCACCAAACGAACGGAATGTTCCATGGATCGGAAGGAACTGCCCACGCAAACCTTGGCGTCCCGCGTGATGTTCGAGCCTTCCGGAACAGGATACTCCTCAATGACGGTGGCAAGCGCGCGATCTCGCATACGGATCACAAACTGGATGTTGTCCTGGACCCATTGATCCATCCGGGCATAATCATCATAACCGCGATCCATCACATAAATCGCATCCGAGGGGACGACCAGTTCAACGGCCCCCGCACGATCCCCTACATTGAGCGAACTGGGGATCATGGCATCAGGAAATAGCTTGTCGGGAGCTGTAACAACGAGGCGCAGATGCATCTTGACGCCGCTACTCTTATTTGACATCTTGGCCCAACTTCCAAGTTGAAGCGGCAGTCGAATGCTGGAAGAATCAATGATGTGCAATTTCCCGCTCTGGCCCTGGTGGCAAGCACGTTGCTGTGTTTGTGATGCCAGATGCTGAAACATCCACTCCAACAGCTCCGTTGGGATCTGATCGAGTTTTCGGGATAATTGCGAGCCGCTGATACTCTCCAACTGTAGAAGCTGCTGAAGTTTCGGCTCAGCACGAAGTGCAATTTCCATTTCACCGTAAGATGACCATTGTTTCAACTGAGCATTGATGAAGAGCATGATCGCTTTCATCGTGGTAAGTTTCTTGGTGTAATGGTCGAAGAGTAAACGTTGATGCACATCGATGGGCAGTAAGGAAATCAGTTGACGAATGACCGTTTTAGCTTTAACGTTATCCATGGTTGGTCTCCTTTTGTAGAGAGTTATGGACAACGTACCTACCTCTTTACAATAGGAGATTTTTTATGCTTTTTCCATGAAAAATGATCATAATTACCCATATTTAACTAATATTTGATTATTCGCGTTAGGTTTTATGCAACGCTAGTGCATAAAATGCCGCTATTTTTGAAGTCCGACGGTTGGTTATTGTTCCAATTGCCGGCTAAGTTCTACTTCACCAAAAAACGGCACATCCTGAAGCGTTCCTGAAAGCGCCGCCAACTGTGCCGCAGTCATGGTGTTAATAAGTTTAGTCTACTATAGCCGGGATAATATGCTCCTTAATCAGCTCCCACCGATCGCGAGGGTTCATGACGAATTCCGAGGCTATGGCGACGACCAGATCTTTTTCCGGAATACAGCAAATGACATGGCCGCCATCCCCCAGCGCCATGTAGGCGGAAACCCCATCTTCTTCGCGCAACCACCAAAGATAACCGTAATGGTTGGGGTTCGTCGCTGTGGATGCGGCAACCCACGCCGCCGGAACGACCTGACGATGGTCCCACATGCCCCGGTTCAAATATAGGAGGCCAAAACGCGCCATATCCCGGGGAGTCAAGGTAAGCCCCCATCCTCCGGTGGAGTTCCCGTGGGGATCATGAACCCAGCCTTTCACATTTTTCCCGAACAAGTCGTCAAACCCAAATGCCTTCATTTTATAGTCCGGGATTTCCTGCATGCCGAGCGGTTTAAACAAGCGTTCGTTCGCAAACTCACGGGCGCTTTGGCCCGTGCTGCGGGTAAGGATAGCCGAAAGCAGGTGCGCCCCTGCCGTGGAATATTTGAAGGCTCCGATACTTCCTCCCTGGCCGAGCATATCCAGCGTATATTTCACCCAATCGGGCTGCATACACAGCTGGTCCAGCGGTTCTTGCCAGTCCGCAAACGGATAAGGAGCCGTCATCGTGAGCAAATGCCGCAGCGTGATTTCCCGTTTCTGTCCATCCGCCGCACCCGGAGCATATTCAGGGAAAAAGCCCAGCACCTTCTGATCCACACTCCGAATATAACCCGCATCAATGGTAATCCCGATGAGGGCAGATAGGATGCTTTTCGTTACCGAAGCCACATGGTGGGCATCCTCCGGGCCATAGCCGTTAAAGTATTTTTCATAAGCGATATACCCGTTTCTCACAACCACGACGCCGTTGATATTGCTGTATTCGGATTTTATTGCAGGTTCAAGCTCCGCAAGCTTGGCCGCGTCCATTCCCATGGTGGCCGGGTCTGCGGCTTGCCACTGCGTGGTTGGCCAGTAGTTTCTTGGCATGATCGATTCCTCCTGCCGCTATTTTTTCTTAACAGGAAAATACACCTCGGTAACCAGTTCCTCGTCAGCACTGATTTGATTGGGGTCGGTTACATAGATTTCATAAGGCGAGTTCACCAAGGCATAACCTTCATGTTCGATCCATTCCCGCAGCTTGGCATAAACCGAGGTCAATTCCGAATATGAACCCTTCAACACAGACTTCGCGCAAAGGCCTCCGGGCAAATCCCGCGTTCCTTTTACCGCCTCCGCAATCGGAATGGCAAACTCCGTATCATTGCCCGCCGGATCGTATTCCGGACTGTGATAAATCGTCAGCGGCGTGCCCAGCATGGTGAGTTTTTCCGTGGCAATTTTTTCATATAACCGGCCAAAATACGCCCCATATCCCAGAGCATAGTCGTCACGGCTCAACATCCGGCGCAGCGAAAGGATATTCAGCGGCCGGGTTTCCACAAGCTGCACCTCGATCTGATCCAGGTACGACATGATCGGCACACCCTGCTCCAAATTCGAAATATCCCGGCTCATTTGGCCCATCGTATACTCCAATGCTTTCAGCTTCTCCTGGACCTCCCTTCGTTTGCGGTGAAGCGCCGAACGAAGCACCTCTTCGGATTGATCCGCGTCCGATTCCAGAAGCGCTTTAATTTCTTCCAGCGAAAAATGATACGACTTCAACCGGTTGATCAACAGCATGGTTGTGAGCTGCCCGATGGAATAATACCTGTACCCGTTTTCGGGATTAATCTCCTCCGGTGTAAGCAATCCAATTTCCGCATAATAGCGCAGCGTTTTGGTGGACACTTCGCAGATTTTTGAGAATTCGCCGATGGATAGCAAGGGGGCACCTCCTTCCTATTCAACTATGCACCTTCCCCTAAGGGGAAAGTCAATAATGATCGGGTTATTCAAGAGAGCAATCCATGTATTATTTATTTGCTATGATTGGACGTTTAAGAAACGTAAGATATCAAACGCAAAGATTGATATAGGGAGTCCGTCCAAAATGGTGATGACAAGTATAACGAAACGTTTACTCAAACACTTTATGATCTTCTTTAAGCAAGAGTCTCCATTTTTAGGCTAAAACTTTTTCTGTCTAGTACTTAGGCTGTGGTTGGTGTATTAACGGTACAATCGGAAAATACAAACAATACATTGTTATAGTTTTCACAAAAAGTCCATACTAATATACTGGGAAATATTGATATTAAATTCCAATAAGCGTAGAATTATAGTGTAAAATCATTTTTTTAGAAGGAGAGGATTAAAATGGCAAGGTGAAAAAAAAGTATTGTAACACTGCTTTGTTCAGTAGTCGTTCTATCTATCACCCCTGTCAATGCTGCCGAGAGTATAAGTATCCCTCTAGATGAACAGGTTTTACAGCAGGATTCAGCTAGTACTAAGGAAAAACTAGATTCTATTTTAGAAACTAGTGTAACACAGGCAGTTTATGCCGCTGAAAATAATCCATACATTGAGCAGTATCTAATTGAACAAGAAGCAGACCCAAATGAGAATTATTTGGGAAATCCGGAAGAAGAAGAGAAAATTGCATTAGAGGCTCTAAACATAATTTACAAAGAGGATATCAAAGTTGGGGAATTGCTTGCTAAATTGACAGAAAATGATGAAATGATAAAGAAGGCAACTTCATTAAACAGGGACCGAATAATTGAAGTTTTGCATATCATCGTTGATAACTTTTTCAAAGTGGATGAAAGTGAAAAAGATCTTCTCTTAGGATACATGGAAAGATATGCTGTAAATGTTGGAGATAAAGCATCAATAGAACTATATCATGAAAACAAGAAAAATTACGATTCTGCTAAAATATCTCCTTTTGCGAGCTATGACAGAGCTGCCGCCGGAGAATGGGCCTATAAAAATTACAATAAATACAGTACAGATTACCCCGCTTTTACTGGTGGATGGGGAAGTGATTGTACCAACTTTGTATCTCAAGCAATGCATGTTGGTGGAGGCTTACCCTTTAAAGGTGACTGGTATGTATACAAAAAAAATTCAAAATATTTGGTTCCAACGAGTGCTGAAGAGTTGGATTACAGCTGGGATTTAGCAGATCCAAGCCCATTTATTAGCGTACAAGCATTCTATGACTATTGGAGATCTAGATCAACAGTCTATGCCTTCTCCCATGATTACTATGTATCGAATCATGAAACTATTTATTATAAACATATTTACAAAGGTGATGTAGTAGTCTTCTCGAAAGGTGTTTCTGGCGTGTTAACAATGCCTACGCATATTATGATAGTTTCTGCGTATGATACGAACAATGAAGATTTTAAACTCGCAGGCCATTCTAATGAAAGACAGGCATATCCCCTCCTTGATGCAATAGAAGCATATGCACAAGTAGAGTTTTTCTGCATTGACTAATATTGTTTGAAAAATACTAACCGCGAGCATAATGTTTCGTGGTTAGTATTTTATTTGAATAATTTGGACTATAAGGGTAAAATATACAATAGTTGAAGGGGTGAGATATATAATTGCGTGAGGTGAAAAATGAAAATAAAAAAAGTATGGCTTATAGTGCTATTTATCATAATTTTGATTTTACTACTGTCTCAAAATAACTTTGTCAAAGAAAGTGTCGCAAAAGCTTCTTCATCAGTATATGTTAAGGTGAAATATCACAACCAAGATTTAAAATTCGAAAGAGTAGAGTATGATGCACATTTTGGAGAGTATTTTGTTACGTACAAAGAGAAAAACGGTCAATTAATTAGTTTTACCATGACGCCTCGATATTTTCCAATCTATGTACTACATGATCCTTTAGATCAACCGATGTAACCCTCTTACTTTACACACTATAGCTGAGTGGATTTAGGATAATCCTGATCTGCCCAGCTTTTTTCATGTCAGTGTCGGTAGCATGAAGCATTCCGGCAATAATCAAAGAAAAAGCAAAAACCCCTGCGTCCCTACCGCCTTGACGGCGGAGAGAGGCAGGAGCCTTTGCTGTTTAATATTGATTATTTACCGGCCGCGCTGGCTCCGGCAATCCGTCCAAACGTGAAAATGTCCGTGATGGCGTTGCCGCCAAGCCGGTTACCCGCATGAACTCCGCCCGCAACCTCACCGGCCGCGAACAAGCCGTCAATCGGCTTGCCTTCGGTATTCAACACCTGGGCCTTTTCGTTAATTTCCAGACCGCCCATCGTATGATGCACGGATGGGGTTCTTGGCGCAGCAAAGAAAGGCGGTGTTTCGAGTTTTGCGCCAAAATTTTTCTTGCCGAACTCAGGATCAAGCTGATTTTCGACGTAAGTGTTGTATTTCTTCATTTCCGCCACAAAGACATCGGCCGGTACGCCCATTTGCTCGGCCAGTTCCTCCAGGGTATCCGCCATGAATATATTTTTGTTCGCAATCAGATCCTGATAATTGTCGCCCCATACATTTTTCCCGTTCAGATCCGGATTGCCCAGTGAGGTCATATCGCTGATGATGTAGAAGGTCTGATCCGTCTGCTCCAGGGCAGCGGCGGCCAAAACGTCTCTTTCGGCGTACTCGTTCACATACCGCTTGCCTTCCTTGTTGACGAAAATTTGCGTTTCCGCGCTGCCCCATACGCCGCCGGACAAAGCGCCCGTTCCCGGTTGACCGCTCGGCATCAGTTGGATAAAGCCCATGCCCCACAGATTCGCCCCGACTTCCTTACCCATCACAATCCCGTCGCCGGTAGCATTCGTCGTGTTGGTTGTTTTGATGTTTGCATCCAGAGCAGGCCAATAGTTATTGTATTCAACGACCATTTCAGGGTTGGCTCCGAAACCGCCGGTGGCCATGACCACACCCTTGGAAGCCTTCAAGGTGACCGGAGTGCCGTCAGACTGCTCGGCGGTCACGCCCACAATTCTGCCATTCTCAACGATCAGCTTGGTGGCTTTCGTGTTCAGCATAATTTCTGCGCCAAGCTCTTTTGCGCTTTTTTCCATCGCGTTAATATACCCGGTTCCCAGCGGTTCGGTATTATGGTGGGTTCTGGGCCACAAGGCGCCAAGAACGGTACCGATCCCATCCTGGAACTTAGCTCCGTGGCTCTCCAGCCATTGGATCGTGCCGTAGCTGTTGGTCGCCAGCGTCTTGACCAGTTCAAACTTGCCGGAGATTTCTTTCCCGTCAAGATCGGTTCGCTTCCCGCCGATATAGGTGTGAATCATATGCAGTTCAGGCGAATCAAACAGCTTGGTGGTGTCCCCTTTGGCGAAGTATTCCTTGATCTGTCCCTTGAGCGTCTTGAGCGTATCGGCATAATCGCCGAATTCTTTTTCATCGTAGGTCAGAATCTCTTTCAACTCATTGCTCAGCGCTTTCGTCATGGCCACTTTCGGCTGTCTAGCCGGGTCATAGGAATTGAACTCGCCTCCCGAACGAATCGTGTTCCCGCCAAGCGCAGGCGATTTTTCGATCAAAATCACCTTTGCCCCGTTCTCAGCGGCCGATACCGCAGCGGCCAGACCCGCTCCGCCCCCGCCGACAACCACGACTTCGGTTTCCTTGGTAATCGCTTCTTTGGCGGCCGCCTTCAGCGGTTCTTTGCTCTTCAATGCGTCGATGTCGGCCCCGGCCTTGGCCAAAGCGGCCGCGATCGCGTCAATCAAGCCGTTGCTGGATACGGATGCCCCCGATACGATATCGACCTTCAGGCTCTGTCCCTCGACCACCTTCTGGGGAATGGTCTCAAATACGGCATCACTTACCCCCTCCGTGTCCTTCTGCTCCAGCACCTTCACCGACTGAATGGTGTTGGCATCAACCGTCACCTCCACTTTAATAACGCTATGTAGGCCTTGCGCTTCCCCCGTATATGTCCCCGGCGTGTAAAGTCCTTGGGTATCCGCCGCATCAGACGTCGCTTCCTTATTACTGCTGCTGCATCCGATCACTCCCATGATCAAAATAAATACCAGTGCCGCCAAAAATCCCGTTCTTACATACCTGCAACTTGGATGTCTCATGTTATCTGCTCCTCTTCTGCATTTGTGCAAATTTTCACAATATAAGTGAAAAAAATTCGCGAAAATTGCCGAAACAAATTCGCTTACATTTAATATTATGCGCTTTCATTTCCGTGTAGCTCCATGTTATTTCTCACATAGGGAGGGTTAAGGGACCGCCCCGATTGCCCCTTGCCCCCATTCCACCGCTAACGGGCAAACCGGGTAAAGCCAAAGCTCCCCAACGAAACAGCCGCCGGCTCTCCAGTCCGTGCGGCTGTTTCTTGTATCTTCTTATTTCACTTCACTCAAGTGCTCTTCCAAACGATCCCACGTTTCGGTGATGCCCTGCAGCATCCCCAGGAAGGACTCTCGTTTACTGAAATCGACGATCCACTCGGTCGTGTTCGTCAAACCATCAGCGGTTATTGGCAGAACGATCAAAAGCTCGGTCTTTCTTTTTGAAGATGAATAGATGATTCGTTCCTATCAGGCACTACAATACAACTGGTTTCCGCGTGGCAAACAAGCAAAGTGCCGACGTACGGTAAACATGCTCGTCTGCAGGTGGTCTTTTTACCGCCTTACAGCCCAAACCTCGATCCGGTCGAAGGGCTATGGTTATGTCTCAAAGCCGATGTAGTTAACAACTTCTTTTTTGAAAAGTTCTATAAAATTAAACTTCATGTGTCTCAATTTATGAAGCGAATCAATAAGAATCCAATGGAAACGATCGATCGTCTACTTGTCAGGTTTTTGATCTTAGTTGCGGTTTATATAGTCTAAAAATATCTAAGTGTCCCATACAACAAAACAACCATTTTACCTCTGTCTCCAAAAATAAAAGTCGAGCAACGGTATTAGCGCTGCTCGCTGAGGGTTACAAAAAAATATGAGATCTAAGATGAAGACATGATTCAAAGAAAGGCTAGATATTCTACTAAATGCAACCTGGAATTCCTGCTTGTATAGTATTCCATTCCTTTGTTGTTCTAACTGTTGTTGTCGTTACCTTAATAAGTCCCATGTTTCCAATTGATATCCACGAATCTACTTCAACCTTAGCTTTCAATTCAACTTTTTCGCCGTCACTAGTAACTTTAGCTCCAACATCTTTACTAGCTATTGTGAAAGTTGTTAATGGATTTTGATCGTTATCTATTACTTCAACGGTCGCATTATTTACAGAAGTAAATTTATTCCATGAGTAATTTGCAGCTACTTCATAAGATAATTCAAACGATCCACCAAGATTAGTTGTATAATATAACATTTTTAATCCAGAACAAAAATCAGACGGAGCTATTTCATTAAGGTTTTCTGTTGGTGTAACTTCAAGGTTTTCTGTTGATGTAACTTCTTTGGGAGCTTGTTTTAATTGATTAAGGGCTTGTTGCAATTCCCCGACAGTAACAGTAACGGAATCATCTGAAAAAGCATCAGCTTTTTCTAGATTTCTAGGATCTAATCCTAGATATTCAATAACTTGGTTTACATTCTCTTCAGTTACAATTGTGTCCGGTGATAGTGCTCCGCTTGCGCTCGCCGGTGCACCAACCGGTAAAATTAGAGCGATAGATAGACATAGAGCGGCACATAAACTAGTAACTTTTTTTCTTACCATTCTATTACCTCCTTTTTTTACCACATTACCACACTATATACATATTTTCCAGTATATTTTTAGTTTTTTATTGTGAAAAAATTGTGATAGACGTTTGGATTGCAGCGGATTAACAATGTAATGACTATACTCCTCTCGCTTCAAATACGTCACCAAGCCACGATGATAATACTCCGTCGCCTCCAACACGACAGCCTGGTACTGGCTTAAAAGTGGATGTTATGTATATAATTATAAATAAAAAGGAGGCGCTGTATCTAAATGGAATCTATAGAAACAGGACTAAAACTATTTGTGTTAATAATAGTTATTTCACTACTCTTTGCTTTGGTAGGTTTTCTAGTCAAAAAATATCTAAGTGACTTCTTTGATAAAATAATAGTAAAAATATTTTCTTCAATTAAAAAAATTTTCAGAAAAACGGACTGACCTTATTGTAGGAGTTTCCGACGGTATTCGTTTCGGTAACATAACCACGCGCTACTACAGAAAAGATGGAAACGAATGTTATCCATCTGAAGATAGTATTAAAGGGACTTAAAGATTACGATTCCCTTTCCCGTTCGTCTTCTGAAAATGCAGCAAGTAAGTATTGTCATTGACGCTTTAAAAGCTTAGATAATAAAACAGCATATTTTTCATTAAGGTTAGAGAAGGTAAAAAAGTTCGAAGATAGAGGGAATGATATCAAGTTTTTTTCAACACCCTGCTGGCAAAAGTTTGTTCCAGCACTTGCGAACGGAGCTTGAAATCGAGGTTCCAAAGGCATCCAAAAAGCTGACCTACGTGCCGACTGAGGAAGAACTCAAGCGGTATTACGAGGTGGTCTGGAGGTCGAAAAATTTTCAGGAAATGATGATCGTCAAGACGCTCATGTATACCGGTATCCGGGTAAGCGAACTGGCCAATGTACGACTTTCGGAAATTGATTTTCACTACTGCCAAAAATACGCATCAATAATGGAAAGGGCAAAAAAGAACGAATTGTTCCGTTCCCGCAATCATTCAAAGAGCTATTGGCCATGCATGCTGATGCGATGAAGAAAAAACATGCGGTTTATTTGTTTGAATCGTCATGGAAGAAAAAATATACGGATCGGGGAATGCGAAAAATCTTGTCCAAATATTCGGAAGAAGCCGGCCTTGCACAAGACCTTTCGCCACACAAGCTACGCCACTTCCTGCTGACCTGGCTGAAAAAGAAGGGCATCGACGACGCTCTCATACAACGTACTCCGGCCACGAAAGCCGCAAGTCTTTGGAGGTATATTCAAAGCTCGCAATCATCGAAGCACAAAACGAATTTATTCGTTCCCATGATCTTTTACTCCCTTCAGATATCCTTCAATTTTTGCCTTCCGTTCAGTAAACGCCTTATACTCCTCTCTTAAAGCTTTGCGCAGGTTCTTACTGATTTTTTTAATTGTTTGATCGGCTTCCTTCTCATGCCTCGCGTAAAAAATAAATTCCTTTATCATTGAACGAATTTTAGGATTGTTCTTCGTTTTGCAATTCCCGCAAGTAGTCTTCCAGTCGATCGAATCGGTCCTCCATGACCTGCCGAAAAGACTTCACCCAGGCATCCATCGCTTGAAAAGGTTCGGGCCGAAGCCTGTAGATCCGGCGGTTCCCATCGGCCTTCGTCTCCAAAATTCCGCTATCGCTAAGTATCTTCAAATGCTTCGAGGCCTGGGGCTGACGCAGCCCCAGCCGGTTAGCGATTTCACCCACGGTGAGAGGACCATCGCGCAGGAGCTCGACGATGTCTAAACGATTCGGTTCGGCCAAAGCGCACTTGCATGACATGGAATTGCCTGTTTCGGCGATTACCCGCCTGTTTATCGAAAACGGAATTGACGTCTCGGAAGCGCACACCTGTGAAGATACACTCGAGGATTATTTCAAAAAGATTCGGAATGATCGTGAGTTATGGACAGGCGCTGCTATTGCCCAGCATTTTAGGGATCGTGGCTTCCATGCTGTTTTTTATGGAGCGCGATAACGATACACTTAAAAATCTGCGGACGATTCCGGTTTCGGCCACACGGATGGTTACGGCGAAGATCCTTGTGTTGTTTATCCTTGGGCTGATTTTCTCGCTGGCCTCCGTGGCCGCTTCCATGCTTGGCGGAGCTCTTGCCGGAAATATTCATGGCGTGTTTGCGAAACTCTGGAACAATTTCAGCCTGCTGTTCCCCGCTTCAATCACCTTAATCCCGGATATATGATCAGTCGTGAATACACGGAAGACACGCTCAAAAATATCCTCACCATTCCGCTATCCTTCCGGGAGCTGTTGGTCGGAAAACTCATCACCGCCGGACTGCTCGCCCTATTTTTGGCTGTGGTTACCTTTGTACTTTCGCTCATCATCGTGCTGATCAGCGGCTTCCAAGCAGGCAGCGCGGCAGTAATGGTCAAATCCTTGATCCAAATGATGGTGATGAAATCATGTATTTATCTGGCCGTCCTGCCCATCATCGTGAAAAGGCGCGCTAATGGCTTGACCCGGTATATTGATCTTCGTTTATCAGATTGATAACCGTCGCCCGGTATTTCTCACACAAGGGGGTTAAGCAACTAAAGAGCAATCTGAAAGAAATCCATGCATGATTTATTTGTTATGACGCTTCGGGTGAAACAAAAAACGCCTGAGCCTTATGGTGGGAACGGCGTTGGCAGGAGCAGTACTTTACCCGGATTTATGGAAAAATTTCGGTCCCCCGCTTCCCGGTCGGGGAATGGGCGACCGTTGAATCCCGTATTTGCAGTTCAACTTCCACGAAAGGCAATCCATAGTACACATTGATCTTCATCTGGGACCTCGTATTCCCGCCCACTTTTCACGAAGCTTCAGCTGATCCCGGGAGGTATGAAAAAAGCCATACTCCCGATGCGGCTGTTCCCGGTGCAACTCATAATAGCGCTTCATGGCCACCGTAGAATCATCAAAGCGATCAATGACAACCACTTCTTCAATGTACCAGTAACCTTCCTTTGAAAATGACTTCAACGCCTCACAGACCACCCACTCATCAGGAAATTGTTCACGAACCTCTTTCCAACGCAACTTCGTTCACCCCCGACAAATTACTGTTATTCTATGAATAGTATACAATACAAACGAGTGTAGATTGGGTAATTTTCGGGGCATGACAATACAATACCGGCTCAAAAAATTTATTATTGTAGTTAGGATTCGAAATCGATCACAAAGACGAAAAATTGCTTTATTGGAAATATCGAATGAGTTGATTTTGCTCGTTCTGAGCTTTAAACTGTAGAGCGACCTCCCGGATGGGCTTTTTGAGGCGATGACCTCGTGCGTAACCCCATCGTGCCGAGGCGCTCTTTTTTAATCAATTGGAGGGAGAAACGCATGAATCATAAGATCTTGATCATCGATGATGATCTGGAATTAGGCCAACTGCTTAAAAAATGCGTAAGCAAGGAAAAGATCGACGCGGTGCTTTGTTCATCCGGCCCAAGCGGGTTAACCGCCCTTTCCCAAAGTGAATTTCAATTAATCGTACTGGATGTCATGATGCCGGGGATGGATGGTTTTGCCACTTTGGAAGCCATTCGGGAAATCAGCCGTGTGCCTGTTTTAATGCTGACCTCCCGGACGGAAAGCGGCGATAAAGTCCGCGGACTGCGTTCCGGAGCGGACGATTATTTGACCAAACCTTTTGATATCGAAGAATTCACCGCTCGCGTGGTTTCTTTAATTCGCCGATATACGATGTTGAACCACGCCGCCGACCATCAGGTATTATCTTTTAAAGGCTTAAGCATGGATTATGAAACCAGATCGGTATCCGTTAACGGAGAACCGGTTGAATTGGTCGGCAAAGAGTTTGACATTCTCTATTATTGCGCCAGGAATCAGGGGAAGATTTTAACGAAACAGCAAATTTATGAGGAAGTTTGGAAGGAACCTTATGCTTACGACGACAGCAACATTATGGCGATCATCAGCCGGCTTCGTAAAAAAATAGAACAGGATTCAAGCCATCCAACTTACCTGCAAACGGTAAAAGGAGTCGGCTATCGTTTCAATCGGGAGGTGTGAGCTTGGAAAGGATGGATATAGCACCTGCATGGATCGTGCTGTTATTTATCGCTTTAGGGGCTGCCGTGCTGGCCTTTGCGCTGTTTAGAAGACTGCTGCACGTCCGCCAAAGGCTTCGTGAGATATCCGAAATACTGGACGATATAGTACAAGGCAATGCGAATCACCGGATTCTTGCCGATCCCCATGATATGACCGCTGCGATCAGTTACAAAATGAACGATATCGTCCTGCATTTTCAAGAACAGATCATCGCCTTAAACAAGACCGCGGAAACCAATAAGCAGTTGATGACGAGCTTTTCGCATGATGTCCGCACCCCGCTAACCACCTTGATCGGGTATCTGGATGCCGTACATAAGCACATTGTTGAAGGCCGCGAACGGGAGGAGTACCTGGAAACCGCCCGCCGAAAAGCGCATGACTTGAAGGATTATGTAGATAAACTGTTTGAATGGTCCAAATTAAACTCCGACGAGGAAACCTTCGCCATCCGGACCGTCGACATCTGCGAATTAACCCGAATGATTTTGAAGGACTGGATACCTATTTTCGAAACGCGATCCCTTTCCTTTGACATTGACATCCCTGAAAAAAAGCTCGCAGCGCACCTCGATACCAATGCCTATTCGCGGATCCTGAACAATCTGATTCAGAACGTCCTTGCACATAGCCAGGCTACAGCGATTGCAGTCGGCGTTTCAATAGAGGATCACCGTATCGTTATCTCGGTTATGGATAATGGCATCGGGATTTCCAACGAGGATTTGCCGCATATTTTTCAACGATTATATAAATGCGATAAAGGCCGATCGAAAAAAGACAGCGGCTTAGGGTTATCGATCGTGCAGCAGCTTACCGAAAAGATGCGCGGTACCATTAACGTGGAAAGCTCGCCGCTTAAGCGAACCGTGTTTCAAGTTCAGTTTCCACTCGTCAGTGAGAATCCCGGCTAACAGGCGGGATTTTTTGCTTTCATGGGGGTCTTTTCAAGGTTGATGCAAGGTTCGCGCAAGGTTGATGCAAGGTTGGCGTGCTAACATGGCCTTGTCAAACAAAGGAGGATGCAGGGGATGAGCGATTATATCATTGAAACCAACAATCTTACGAAACAATTTGGGGAGCAGAAAAGCGTCGCCCATTTGAATATCCATGTCCGCCAAGGACGCATTTACGGCCTGCTGGGGCGGAACGGCGCGGGCAAAACGACCACCATGAAAATGCTGCTCAACCTGACGCTGCCTACTTCCGGCGAAGTGCGAATTTTCGGCAAAGATATGCGGACCGAGGCCCAAAAAATTCTGCCCCGCATCGGTAGTTTGATTGAATCCCCGGGTTTTTATCCGAATTTGACCGGAACGGAAAACCTCAAGCTCTTTGCCGATCTGCGCGGCGTCCCGCAGCGAAATGCCGTCAAAGATACCCTGGAATTAGTTGGTCTTCCGTATAAGGACAAGAAGTTGTTCGCGCAATATTCGCTCGGAATGAAACAGCGCCTGGCCATTGCCTTGGCGGTCATGCATGATCCCGAACTGCTGATTCTCGACGAACCGATTAACGGGCTGGATCCGATCGGCATTGCCGAGGTCAGAAGTTTTATTCGCGCGCTTTGCACGGAAAGAGGGAAAACCATTTTGATTTCCAGCCATATTTTATCCGAAATCGCTCTGCTGGCCGATGACATCGGCATTATTGACCACGGCGTTCTTTTGGAGGAGCTAAGTCTCAAGGAACTGGAAAAGAAAAACAGCAAGTATGTTCACTTTATCGTTTCGGATACGGCCAGGGCGGCGCGCCTGTTGGAGAAGCACTTGAACATGTTCAACTTCTATGTTGAAGACCAGAAAAGCCTGCGCTTGCATGACATGGAATTGCCCGTTTCGGCGATTACCCGCCTGTTTATCGAAAACGGAATCGACGTCTCGGAAGCGCACACCTGTGAAGATACGCTCGAGGATTATTTCAAAAAGATCACAGGAGGCGTGGGGATTGCTTAAACTCGTTAGATGCGAATTCACCAAGCTGAAGCGTAAAAAATTCATTCTATTGGTGATTGTTGCCGCGTTTCTTTTTCCCATCCCTTTTACGATGCTGGCGATGAACGGAAGTGTTGGGCGCCTGAATGTCTACGATAAACTGTTCGGAATGATCATGAGTTATGGACAGGCGCTGCTGCTGCCCAGCATTTTAGGGATCGTGGCTTCCATGCTGTTTTTTATGGAGCGCGACAATGACACGCTGAAAAACCTCCGGACGATTCCGGTTTCGGCCACACGGATGGTTACGGCAAAGATCATTGTGTTGTTTATCCTTGGGCTGATTTTCTCGCTGGCCTCGGTGGCCGCTTCCATGCTTGGCGGAGCCTTTGTCGGGAATATTCAGGGTGTGTTTGCGAAGCTCTGCATTAGTGCGGCCGACGGCATTCTGCTCACGGCCGGAACCTTGCCGGTGGTCATCGCGATTGTCTATTTTAACCGCAGCTATATTTTTTCGATTATCTTGGCCTTTTTCTACACCATTCTTAACTTTTCCATGGCCTTTGTGGGCCTTCAATATGATACACCCATGATGAAATTGCTGACGAGTATTTTGCCGACGCCGATTATATACCGCTGGTTATTGGGCCTTTTCACCTCGCCGGCCGATTCGTTCTACGCGATCATTGCACCGAAAATTTTGCCATTATCGCAGGTCGTTGTCATTATTGCGATCATCGCTTCCATTTCTTATATGGCCATTGTGCGAATCTACAATAAGCGGGAGGATTAAGGTGGGGACCATGGTGAACATTTTAAAAACCGAAATCATCAAATTAAAACGGTATTCGATCGTTTGGGTTGGCTTTGCCGCGTCGCTGCTGGTTGTCCTCTTAACCCGATTCATGGCCACGGCGGAAGACGGCGCAGCACGCAACTTGGAGAACTTCTCCAATACCGTGATCTGGAACAATTTCAGCTTGCTGTTCCCCGCTACGATTACCTTAATCGCCGGATATATGATCAGCCGTGAATACACGGAAGACACGCTAAAAAACATCCTCACCATTCCGCTCTCCTTCCGGCGTCTGTTGGTCGGAAAGCTCATCACCGCCGGACTGCTCGCCCTATTTTTGGCCGTGGTGACCTTTGTACTTTCGCTCGTCGTCGTGCTAATCAGCGGCTTCCAAGCAGGCAGCGCGGCAGTGATGGTCAAATCCTTGATGCAAATGATGGTGATGAATTTATGCATTTACCTGGCCGTCCTGCCCATCATCGTGTTAACCAGCCGCAACTCAAACGGCTTTATGGCCGACGTCGGCTTCGCCTTTTTCTACGGATTTATAGGAATCTTCGCCGGCGGACACGGCCTGGGCGATCTTTACCCCATTACCGCAGGTCTAGGCTTGATTCATTATCAAGCCGAGGGCGGCTCCGATTATAATGTGGCTGCTTGCGTAATCACATTGCTCATTATGGTGATTGTATCGGTGCTGTTAATCGTAGGGATGGGGGATCGGGTCAAGGAGACGAAAAGAACGGAAAGGAAAAAGGGGCAGACATCGGATGGAAAGAAAAAGAAGCAAACATCGCGCAGATAAGCCAGAGTAAGCAGGAAAATACCCTATAAAATACCCGGCGGGCTATTATGCCTTCCGGGTATATTAGAGTTCAGCAGGGTGGCCGCGTGCTCTATTCCATGTTGGATAGGGAGCGGCCCATGTAGGATAGGGACTGGCTATGCTTATACAGGCTATTCTTATACATTCGCTTCATCCTTCATCCGCCCGTTGACTTAGCAGTTGCCCCTCTGCCCCGTACCCGGAGTGAACCTCAATCATCAGCGCCACCCCCAGCTTAAACCCATACGTAAACGTCGCCGTCAACTCCAATCCCTGAATCTCCTGCTGCAAATCAATCAGCGCCTCCAGTTCAGTAAACTCTTCACCAGACAGTTTCTCTTTCCAAGCTTCCATCGCCTCGGACATTTCCCCGCACATCTGGCGATATTCGGGATCTCTGGGCACCACCTGCCCCTCGGGAGCCAGGTGGCCGTAGTATAGGGATTCTAGTAGGGTCATGTGTCAGACCTCCTTTTTTATTTGTAGACTAACAGATTTGAGGTGGGGATGTGGTACGTGTAGGCGTAAAGATCAAGTATTTTTCAAGCTATTCGAGAAATTGAGTCTCTTGGTAGTGCCATTCAATCACGCATCCATGTGAGGTACGACATATTGAGCGCCTCCGCAATTCTTTCAATATGGAAATTCAAACCACGCACTCACGTAGAGTGCGACTTTAAACCAACCAAAATTCGTTGTTCTACTAGATCAAATTTCAATCCACGCACTCGCCTAGAGTGCGACTTGCCATGATGGCAGCCATGCAGGACCTTACTTATGAGATTTCAATCCACGCACTTGCGTAGAGTGCGACGCCCCAGTACGAGCGATCGCTGAGGCTGCGGGATTGATTTCAATTCACGAACTCGCGTAGAGTGCGACCGGAGAATTTAACCCCTATCCAATTTTCACGTGCATTTCAATCCACGCACTCGCGTAGAGTGCGACAAGATGACATTAAATCAACTGAGCAAATGATCAAATTTCAATCCACGCACTCGTGTAGAGTGCGACATCGATTTGCCGCGTCCCGTCCACTTCTTAGACCGATTTCAATCCACGCACTCGTGTAGAGTGCGACTTTCTTCTAGTTCAAAAGGTAGTTTGTGTCTGATGTATTTCAATCCACGCACTCGTGTAGAGTGCGACGAGGGCCTTTTTGGTTCTACATATGCAATAGCCAGATTTCAATCCACGCACTCGTGTAGAGTGCGACGGCGGAAAAAGCAAAATTAATCTAGTTAAAGCATATATCTTATCTTTTTACGTAGTGATTTACATAAAAAAAGTATAGGTTCATACTTGACATTGTCTATATCTTATGAATCCCGCTTGTTTTCGACAAAATCTGAGGTGCGAAAGCCCTGGGGATTTTATGGGAGCTTGGGGTTCGCACCACATTTACACCTCATATTTTCGCCTCTATTTATGGCTAAAGGATTAATAGAATTCCACATCATAAGATCATTCTACACCATTATGTCCCACTTCGGTTTTATGCTTGTCCCCTAGATTATAAAACGCTAACTCTCCGTCTTCTCGTTAATCCGTTCTTCCAGCTCAAATTTCAAACGACGAACTAAATGGAATCAAGAAAACATTTGAACATGGAATTTTCACTCTTTAGCCTTAACAGATCTATTCCTTTGATCGCCATCGCATTGATCAAAAAACCAGTCGATCAGTATGCTCCTCTAATGTAGAAGTATTTTTTACTGCACAATCAAATCAAAAAAATAAAAGAGGCCATTAAGCCAATACTCCCTCTGGCCATCCATACTATTAACGCTCCCTTCGGAAGCGATAAAGCTAAGCCTTACAGAAGGCTACAACATTTCAATTAATTCAACCCCGGAAGGTACATTCCCCTTATCTACAGTTACATCATAATGTTTGAATTCTCTTGGGGGTACACTTTCATCCAGCAATCGGGCTTTAATCAGATCAAAAAGCACAGCTGCAGGAGCATTACCCAGTTCGGTTTCATGCTTGAAGACAAACAGTTTGCGCGCAGACATCTTACCTCTCGATGCCGAATGGTCATGATCAAACATCAATTTCAATGCTTCAAAAAAAATATTGAGATCGTCTTCCGTGAATCCTGTTTTCTGTGCAAATTTAGCCGAAATAAACCCTTCTACTCTGTATAATGCATAAGGGACAACATATTTTCTCCCCATGGTCCGATTTTCCGAAGCCTTCTCTTTCTCCGTCGTAGAAGCCATACGCGTAATTGTAACCTCTTGCGGAAGAATAGGGTCTTCACTTTTTGAAAAGCACAACTGCACGGGCCCGCGAACTTGTCCACATTTAAAATCCCCAGTGTCCATCACCGCTCCAAACGTTCGAATGTCAAAAAATCTTTGGCACATATACGCCTGAGCTGTCATTTTATCGTCCTTGTTATCTTTCGTAGTAAGCCCCGTTGCTTCATAAGCCTCTTTCTGCTTATTATTTAGAACAGCGCCCTCGCTGATGTAAATATCAAATCCTTCCTCTCCTTCACGGGCATACTGTATATAGTTACGTACTTTGCGCTTCAAGCTAACATCAGTGACGATACCATGTCCAGTCTGCGGATCAATGCGAGGCATGTTACCTGCATCGGGATCACCGTTTGGATTACCATTCTCCACATCGTAATATAGTACAAATTCGTACCTATTTTTCAACAGTTCACTCATATTGTTGCCTCCTCTTTAAGATCATTTAGATTTTAGTTACCACTTTACACTTTAATTTGTTGCTCTGGTTTCTCCTGCTCGACATCATCTAATGGAGGTTCTTCTGTCCCCTTGTCTCTCCGTTTGAAAAAGGCTTGCTGCTGGTGATAAAACCCAACCATGAACTGTCCTTGCCCTTCGGCATTGAGCGTGTGTGGAAAGGCTGTCGGTGGAATTCCAAGCATCACTTCACGCAGCAATTGATGTGTATAATACCTTTTTGCTTTGGCGAGTTTGTTAAAATGATTTTGCGCATTGGCAAGTAATGAAGGAAAAACCTGCCGAGGACTTGCCAGAGCCGCGTTTAAATATTTGTCTACAATTGAAGCATTGACCTTGGATAATGCCTCATACTGTGCTTGATTCAGAATGGCAAAAACACGCCCTAACGTATAAGCCAGAGTATGCGATTGCGATTCTTGTGTATCCTTTAGGTTCACTCCGATCCACTCCTTTTCGCCTGATTTCCTGGCCGACCTGTTCAAACAACCTTTTATAACACCAATTCTGGTCCGATTGATCGCCGCCTGAGCATCTGCCCCCGCTTCTGCCCGAATGCGCCCAAGCATCGCCATAAACAGGCTGTTCGGATATGGGGTGTTGCTAACAATACTGCGCGTTAGGGAAGCCGAATATGGAGCGGGTACATTCTTGCTTTCCCGGCGAACCGCTGTCTCAATCAAAATTTTAGATAAGGAAGGATGTTCTGGCTCCCATTCCGGCCCTTCCACATAGATATCCGCATGGTGCTGCTGAAGACGTTCAATTATTCTGCCGACGGTATCCACGTAAAAGTGACGGATGACAACGCGCGTTTTATTCGCCGAGATGCTCAAAACAAACATTCGGGTGTTCACAGCCAGGTCCAATTTTTCGGGTCGGGTTCCTTTATACAAATGCTCTATCACTGACGCTAATCTGCGGCTGGTAACTTCATCTCTCAGGATTTCCTGCTCCGATATTCCGCCTCCCATAAGGATCGCAACTGCATTCTCCTCCACCGGTAGCGATTTTTCTGCCCAGAATAACATTTTCTCTCCATGAACATTACGGCTATGACTTCGATCTCCAATCAACATATTAAGCGCCGTTACATATTTAAAAGCTGCAATTTCCGATACAGGGGCATTCTCCCCCTTTTCCTTGCGGTAAGACACGAAGCTGTCTTGGTTAAAACCTACTAATGTCGGCTTGTCCTGCCCGAAACCATCCAAATTACCATGAATACGGGCAATCGGCCCTGTTTCTCCGGTTACCAGACACTGTCCGAATGAAGCATCTTCTTGTTTGCTTAATCTATAGGCGTCCCATGCCTCCTTAATCTTGGGCCGATGATGGATATAATTACTTTCTCCCAAAAGCATAAATACTAGATTTCCGCCATTATTTAGACCTGATGTATCCACTGTACCGTAATCGATTGAGCCAGGCTTGCGTTTACGAAAAAATGCAACAACTGCTCTTGCTCCGTCGTCATCCACATGACCTAGAATCTCCTCGTGCAAAGCTCCGCTAGCTTCAAAACGATACTTCGCTCCTGTCGGATCGCTATATATCCCAAAAATAAAATTGGCATTCTCGCATAGAAAAGCAGGTTGCGGCCGGCTGCCGCTTCGTTTCGGCTGTTGTGGCGTGATAACTCGCTGTGGAAAAAGTTTAATTTCTTTTTTTCCCTTCTTTACGGTGATTTCACGCTCCTCCATTCGGTCTATAACCTGCATCAAATTGCCTTCTTGGTCAATCACAATACACTTCGATACCGGAGTCACCGCATAACCCGGCTCGGCGATCTCCGTTGGATTCTCTCGCACCATTCGATCATAATACTCGCATAATGCTTGCAATATCATTGGCGCACCTCATCTGGAATTTCAATAACACCATATCGCATACAGGCCCGAAAAAATTTCGGTTCATAGGTATATACGGATTTCTTCTTCAGTAACGCTTCTCCATATTTAATGTCCCATAACATCCAGCCTAGGTCCATCTCCGCTTCTTCGACATAATAGCTGTCCGGGCGCACTTCCTCGTGTTCAATCAGTTTGAAGTTTGCCGCAAACTCGCGACAGCCCAAATAAGGATTGTGAAAACACTGTCCTCCGCGCGCTCGCCGCAGAAACATATTATAGAATTTTTCCGGTGTATCCGACTCTCCCGCTTTCTCAGGAACCATAACAAAATGAGCGTCGATCAAATAATCGACATTCCTCAAAAGAAGCGACGCGCGTTGCTGCCGATCGGGAGTTGTATATTGATGCAAATCGACAGCTGCACCGGCCATAGCCATAGCTACATTTCGCGGGGGAATTTTGGAACTCAACTCGTTCCTGCGTATGGACTCAAATTCAATCCTGTTCAATACTGTGATCCTGTCGACCACCCATTTAATCGCAGGTTTCCATAAAATAGCTTCCAAAATCCCACGAGCAGCTGAAGGTGTTATCACGTCATAGCTAACTCGCTCCGCCTTCATTTCAGGACGTGTGAACAGCGCATAATCACCGCTTACCTGTAGGGTTATTCCATACCCCATTCGCTATTTCTCCTCTCCCTGCTAAATGATCAATCCTGTCTTCTTGCTGTAGAAATCCTGGATTTCTTCATCTATCCCTCCTTTCACTGAAGTCAGGTAATGAATCGTTTCATGAAGCGTGCCAATTCTGCTCGCTTGACGCAGACGTTCAAATTGATTTGGGTACACCGAAACCGTGTACCTCTGAAGCTCGCGGCTGAATCTAACGGGATGAAGAGAATTCTTGATTTCATTCAAATGCTCGATGGCTATTAGGTCATAGGGAATCACGACCGGAACCATCTCTGTCTCGATGAATTTATACTTCTCAGAAATTTCACGGAATTGGAAAGAGCATTGTGAGGCTCCGGCATTCAGATCACCAAGTATATGGTGGACATCCAAATTTCTGTCCATTCCGTGGGCCAATTGAAAATAGTAGCGGATCGCTTCAGGCTCTAAGGGATCAGGATATAAATTAAGTACCGCTTGCGTAATTTGAGCCCGTGTCTTAAACCAGCCATCACGAAGTGGATAATCGGCAGACTCAAATATAAATACATGTCCTAGCTCCAATTCTCCTTCCCGATTTCCCCGTCCGGCTGCCTGTGCGATGGAATCCACTCCCGCAATCTCCCGATAGACAACGGGGAAATCGAGATCGACTCCTGCTTCAATTAAACTGGTTGAGACCACAATACAGCGTGTTTTCTTCATCTTCAATCTGTCCGAGATCGCTTGCAGAATCTGTGACCGGTGTTGTGCACACATGAGCCCACTGAGATGGAAAACGCCCTCTTTATCTGGAAACTGTTTGTATAAATCACTTGCTTGTTTCCTTGAGTTCACGATACACAGTGCGCGCTGATGAGAATTCAAACGTTCAACCAGCTCCACATTTGTTTTCTTACCAATCGTCGAAACCGTTACCCGTTTAAGCTTACGGTATAGACTTGTAGGATCTCCGATAATTTCAGTTGGTGCGACCCCGCCAAGCCATTTAGGTTGGAAGGCAAGCTGTGTCGCGGTACAAAATAGTACCGTTACTCCATAGTTATCACAGAGACATTTCAATGCGGCGAGTGAAGGCTCCAGAAAATCGGCAGGAAGCGCTTGAGCCTCGTCCAATATAATAATGCTGCCGGCCAGACGATGCAGCTTGCGAGCCTTGGAAGGTTTCGCTGAAAATAAACTTTCAAACAGTTGTACATGTGTAGTCACAATCAAACTTGCTTCCCAGTTCTCACTGGCAAGCTGTTTCGGACTGAATTCACTTTCGGAGTCCGGTCGATAACTCACATTGCTATGATGTTCCAGCACAGCTTCTTCTCCGAATACTTCCCGGAAAAGTCCAGCTGTTTGTTCAATTAAAGACGTGAACGGCAAAGCTACGATAATACGACGCATCTCCGAATGTTGTTCAGCGTGCTTCAGAGCAAAAGCCAGCGAAGCCCAGGTTTTACCGCTCCCTGTAGGAGCCGTCAAAGTATACAGGCCTGTTGATCCAGTTCCGGCCAGTAAGCAGCTTTCAAGTACATAATGTCTTGCTTGCAGAACGTTACTGTTTTGAGGCTTGTGCAGCAACTCTTGCAGTTTATGATGAAATTGAGCATGCAGTTCCGAGAGGGAAGGAAGATTGTTGCGGAGTTCGGTTTTCAACGGTTGGAAGTAACGTTCGGCATCAAGATAATCCGCATCAATTAACGCGGAATACAACATTCGAATCCATAGAGAGATCCCCATACCCGAGTTATTGCCTTTCATCGGAACTGAAGATACCTCAAGCTCTGGAAGAATTGGAGGGGCACCGCCGATAATCTGGAAATCCTGTTTCAATACCTGCTCAAGCCCCGTCCGGGTTCCAGTAGAAATATGATTGGGTAGACCGCCATGATGCCCATAAACAGCATAGGCCATCATTAACCCGTAGGGAAAAGGATAATGCCGATGAACCAGCAGTGTCCCCGCTGTCTTGTGATCGACAGGTTCAGTTGCGCCATTCAATCTCATCTGGAAATCCAAGCTTGCTTTACCGTAGTCGTGGTTCTGGCCAAGTATTCGTCCAAAGCTGGAACAACCGAAATAGCCGGCAAATTTGGCCGCCATATCTGCGGTATCTTGGTGATGCCAATCAAGCGGATGCCACTCTGACTTGGGCAACAGTTCTTTGGTGAGGGGGTCACGTTTGGAATGGGCGTAATTCATTATTAGTATACAAGCCTCCTAGGGCATGTTATGATAACTGCGTTGGTGGAGTCTGAGATGTGGAGGATGCTAAAAGCACTGAGGAATTTCAAAATTCATATTCATAGTTCAACATTTAACTTGTAATGCTTTCCTTCGTCTTATCATAGTCTTACCACTCTTTTCCTGTCAATAGTACTTAACTTACTTTGAGCCAAACTAAGCTGCTTAGGTCGCTTTTCTTTATGAAGAGCGTGGATTGAAACATAGTGCAACAATAGATACTTGTGGAAAGGAAGGGGCTAGGTGCCCCTTTATTTTCATTACGCCCCCCGTGGGGGGGCGACCTCGTACAACGCCTTTTCAAGCGACCATCGGGCATTTCAATCCACACACCCATGTAGGGTGCGACCGCCTTTTCCGTAGCCCGTACCGGTTCCGTAAACATATTTCAATCCACACACCCGCAAGGAGTGCGACGTCAGAGTTCAAAAAGCGCATGCGGGTGACGATGGGATTTCAACCCACGCACCCGCGTAGGGTGCGACAAAATTACCGCCTGCCCCGATCCCTTTCTGGATTTCAATCCACGCACCCGCAAGGGGTGCGACAATACTCAACATAATAAGAACCTTCCGGCGAAATAATTTCAATCCACACACCCGCGAGGGATGCGACTCGGGTAGCGGGCAAATGTACTCTCGCAAAATTATTTCAATCCACGCACCCGCGAGGGGTGCGACCCATTGATATATCCGGTTATGCTGTCCCAGTTCTATTTCAATCCACGCACCCACATAGGGTGCTACTATACTGCCCTTTTCAAATGCACAGGCTGCCGAAATTTCAATCCACGCACCCACATAGGGTGCGACGGATAACAAATGACTGAAATTAGATTGATTGATATTTCAATCCACGCACCCACATAGGGTGCGACCGCAAAAAAGCACCTGATCAATCACATCTCGGTATGAATTCACAACTTTGCTGGTTAAATCCATATCAAAAATGAAATGATCCGGTCTTGACTTTTCGCCTCACTTCTAAAATCAACCATTTTTCGACAAATTCTGAGG
The DNA here is from genome assembly GCF_038007325.1 of Paenibacillus sp. FSL P4-0127. NCBI lineage: Bacteria > Bacillati > Bacillota > Bacilli > Caryophanales > Paenibacillaceae > Paenibacillus > Paenibacillus sp. FSL P4-0127. The sequence goes on from NZ_JBBOWY010000001.1 coordinate 354,132, forward strand.
TGCGAAGGACCCGGGGAAATCATGTGAGCTTCACATTCGCACCATTAAAGAATCAGCGGGCTTTCCATGTCGTACGTCGATTTGGCTCCGATGTGCTCGATTTTCTTTTTATAATTGTCACCCAAATTATAGAACCGTAAGCTGTCCTGGTTCTTATCGATGATTTCTTCAAGCTCATATTTCAAACGGCGGAACTGGGTCGACAAATAGGTGTCCGGCAGTGTTATAAACAAGGTATTCAGCAGCTTTTTCACTCATTCAACCTGCTTTCGATAAATCGTGATACGGACTTCTTACTGAGCATTTCTGGCAGACAGATCTGATTTAAGGAGCAGCTTTGACAGTGCGGCCCTGTTTTGGCCTTGGGCGTATGGTTTCTTTCGAAATACATTCGCATCTCCCGAAACGCTTCTCTCACCCGTTCTCGGTCTTCATCCGTCACGATGATCTCTTCCCGACGTTTGATCTCCTCGTAAAACAAGTATCCTTTTGGGATTTCACAGCACAGCATTTCCTCCAGGCACAGTATTTGTGCGACAAGCTGAGAATGGTCGGAATCGTTACGCTTCGGTCGCCCCCGCTTGTATTCTACCGGAACAGGCAAGTATAGCCCTTCTTCCCCGGCAATCGGAACGCCAGACGGATCGAGCATGAACTCAACCACATCGCAAATTCCGGTTACACCAAGCTCCCGGGATTGAACGGGGAGGGCCCGAACGACAAGCCTCTCCCCTCTCTTCTCCCGAATCATCGGCTGATCGGCTTTCCTATGCAGGTAAGTACCTTCCACCGTCTTCACATTTTCTTCCCACTGCTGCTCAATATGGATCAAGGCCCACTGTCGTTTGCAAAAACGGAAATGCTGAATGCCCGAAAGCATCAAGTAGTCGTCTTCGTTATAGTCCGGCATATTCTTGAACACTCAAGCCTTCAAGCGGCTCAACCGTGCACTCGTAATCATCAAAAGACTTGGCATCGCCTAAGCCTTCCTTCCGCTGCACCTTCAGGGAACGATGCACCTTGGCCGAGGAATATTGCCCGAGCTTGGAAGAATGCTCCCACCAATACAATTGGTGAACTTCCATGCTGCCGTCCGGACGGGCGGAGGAGGTGTCATTTTCAAACAGCGTCCGCAGCGCTTCACGAATCTTCTCTGCATCCTCCCTCGTAAAGCCCGTCTTCTCGGCTAGCTGCGTATTGATGCTTCCGTAGAACACATAGACGCCAAAATCCACTCTATGCTTCATGCCCATCGTATCCGAGCTTTTCTTGTTCGGGTCTTTCTGCGTGACCGCATTCACGCTCTTTGTGATCTGCATGCTGGTAATATCGATGGGATCTACGCTGACTGCCGTATGGATAGATACCGGACCGCGAATGCCGACCGACACATCCGTTCCGCTAAAGGCGAACACTTGTCCAAAGCTTCGAACATCCATCCCGGCTTTACATGCCGCCTCAGCGTACATCTCGTTATTCTGCTTCTTGCCCTTGGCGAACTCGGACACTTCGGCGTTGGCGTCTACGCGATCTTTGATGCTGCGGTAAGCATCATCTCATCGCACCGCTGTGACATCTCTCGTCTTAGTCGATTGATCGGATGATGCGAATCCGTACCCTGCTCAAGCTCGTGAAGCTTTCCTAACAAGGAATTATAGCTCCGGTCAAAAAAAGCTTGTCTGTTCAGGGACTTCTCCGGCTCCTCATTCTCATCAAACCTACGAGTATTCGTCCGGTCCGCGTCAATCAAGCAGCTGAATATGTACTTCAACAAGAGCGAGGCGGCAATCGATGGAAGCTTATGCTCTTCAATTTTGGATAAATATCCGGCCAGTTCTTTCTTGGCACCTTCAAAAAAAGCATCTATCTCTTTTTCCGGCACAGCCTCAAAAAATTTCTGCTTCGCCTGTTCGTACTCATTCAATGCTTTCTTCTCAACCCGCTCCAGAAACGGAGAAGAGGCGTTGGGTTCCACAAAATCCCTAAGTCCCTGGTGATGCGATATTACGCAGTTGGCAATCCATTCTCCGGCAAATTTATCGATCGCGCTTGACGCCATTCGATGATAACGTTCATAGACCAGGCGGCCGCCGGCCGTGGAGTGGTCGACCGAGCCTTTTCGGGGCGGAGCCTCCGGGTTGGCTACTGCTTCTTGAATATAATTTTTAAATTCTGCAGTATACTTTCCCATATCATGCAGGAGTCCCGCCAATCCGGCCAGATGGGCAACACCTATCTTAGCGCCATACTGCTCACTAAGCTCTTTCACCTCACGTGCATGCTCTTCGACGGTTTGAATTTTTCCGTCTGACTGACGAATATGGGCGATATAAACCATTAGCGCCTCCTAGACTAGACTTAATATCTAAAACGATCCCTAAAACAGGGACTAAAGGCATATTATCTCTTTCGCCAACAACTGACAATGTCCTACCAATAATTCAAAAAAATAAAAATCAATTTATTATGAAACTACTAAGAGGGGGAGACGATCGTAATAGCTACAAGGAAAATAAAGGCTTGGCAACTGGAAAGTAATCAAGTATTTTTAAATCAGGGTGGCTTGGCACAGAAATTCAGGTGCGAATGTGAAGCTCACATGAAATCCCCGGGTCCTTCGCACCTCAGAATTTGTCGAATAATCACGGATTATTTTATTATGACAAAAAGTCAAGAGTAAACCTTTGACTTTTTACGATGAATGAAACCGAAAGTGCTGCACATTTATACCTAAAATGGATTGATTGCGGTATTTTCGCGGTCGCACCCTGCATGGGTGCGTGGATTGAAATTTTCTAAAACGGGTGATGAAAAACCATAAGGCAATGTCGCACCCTGCATGGGTGCGTGGATTAAAATTGCCGGCAGAGGAATTGAACACGCCATTGATGCAGGCCGCACCCTTCATGGGTGCGATGTGACGGTAGCAATGGCGGCAATGGTGTAGATGACCTTCCACTCCACGCACCTACGTGGGTGTGACTCAAACCGGGCTGCTTGAGTGAGGCCCGGAGATCCCTTTCACTCCACATACTCGTGTGGGCGCGACAGTGTTTTTAACATAAGAGAACTATTTCATGAAAAAACAAACAACCGGCCGCCATAAAACGCTACAAAAGTCGAGTTATTACGAGAATTAATCTGATCTAGTGGCCCTCTCACCCTCCCGTAATTCTATATCCACAACGGCGCTAGCTAAATCTACCTGGTCATGATTAAGCTTTACCGTGACCGCTCCTCTTCTTCGTTGTTCACGCCATTTAATTATGTCCTCTTCCGTCTCTAGCCGTAGTTCTGCTATTTCCCTTGCACGGTCAAAAATGTACTTAGTAGTAAACAACAGAGTCCTTATTCCGTTACCGCCCGGAACAATTGGAGGTTCCTTTCGCAGCCACTTTTCCACTGAAAACTTAACATATAACTCCTCACCAGACCCAGGTCTCGCGGGACGCTCAGTTATTTCTTTGCGGCGTAATACTTTCCACTCTTTAACTTTCCCATACCAATGGATTCCGTTCTCTCCGGATCTTCCAAAATTGTTAATGGATTGGTACATGGCCACATATTCTATCTGCGTTAATAACTGATGGTCGGAAATATTTTTTAACGGAGTATGATAAAAGCCATGTTTTAAGGCGACTTCCAATTGTGAAGCTTGTCTTAAGGCACCTACCATTACGTTTTTGCCGGTCAATTTGTTCTGATAATAAGTTTTCGTTCCACGGGGACGTGTAGATCTCTCATACGCTTTCTCCGGACTATCCATAATGATTTCATCCAGAAACTTCTCCATAAGGCTTGTGGAATTAGGGAGAAATGGAAATGCCCCAACGTTAACTAACTCAATACTTTTATAGAATTTATGTTCACGGAATTGCTTTTCATTAGGATAAGGGAAAAGAACATATGCACCAAACATACTACGTTCTAATTCCTGTTTTCCCTCCCCATAGACAATTGCGTCCCGATACCTGTGCATCGTATTAATATCTGATTCCTCGGGTCCAGGAATGGTATACGTCTTTTGATAAGGAGTTCCATCGTAAGCGGGATTCAAGCGATATTTGGCATCAAAAATATATCTATATTCAACAGCTGAATCGTTTTTCTTCAACGTTAGTACATTATCCGGCTTCTGCCCCACCGTAGGTGTCCGTTCTCCGCTGGGTAGTGAGTTGTAGTATAGTGTAAATACTTCACCATCCCGTGGATTCCGGTATACTATTTTCGATTTTTGAGTTTTATCCAGTTTGACAAAAATCCCAGAACGATTCACTTTGATAATGTCTTGTTTGATTAGTTCATATTTACGACTTAATAAATCGTGGATTTTTAGGAAACACCAGTACTCATAAAGTTGGGCTAAATCCTTTAGAGACATGCGCAGTAGATCGCCTTGAATCGACAGCCCTTTCATAAGCATTAGATAGCAACGATATACCTCTCGGTATCCAGGAGCCATCTGTAAGACAAGAGTGACTGACATATTCGTCATATCCCCAACTGCAAGAAAGTCGTACCTTAGTAATCGTTGCAATTGTGCATCCATTAGATCTAAGCTTTTTAACAGTTGCGGATCCGAAGTACGCTCTGCAGCCTTTAAACGAGTACGAAGAATCTGTAATTTTCCCACAACCCTCATTAAAACCCACCGGACAAAGCGGTTCTCCCCAGTATCAAAGTCCAGATATCGCTTTGATTCCAACACGTGTGTTGGGTACATTTTTTGGCCTTGAATATTAATGAACCCATGCTTAGCGTCTTTAACAAACAGTTCAGGATGTTTTGAAAGATATGTTAAATTACCTTTCCCAACATGCTTTGCCCTACTGGTGGTTGTTTTTTGATTTACTATATTCATTTTCATATTGGGGGCTTTTTTGATCCGCTCCACTGCCTGAACAAGTTGTTGAAACAAATATTTTAATATCGCAAAAAATTCCGTCATGCTTTGCTGCGTAGTATCCTGTAGCCCCGTCAAATGATAAGTCTTGCGCAAAAAATCAAATGACAGATTATAAATTTGTTTATTAATATCGCGCAGTATTGCTTCATAATCCCGTTTGTAATCCATTTTTGACGGAAAAATTTCTAACTGCAATTGTAATATCGATCGTCCATTTAAACGAAGCTCTAATTCCGTAAACCCCACCTCATTTTGGAAGTTTAGAACTCCGGATAAAATCCTAGCCCCAAGGGGCTTTACAGCTTCCCTTAGATATCTGTTCTCATGGTAGAACTGAATAGGGTCTGCTTGTTTTTTCTCAACCACGATTTCATAAGCCTGTGTTTCAAAGAAAAGAGGGGCACATGTTTGGCCCTGTTTCCATTCCTGTAAACCGTTTTCCTCCGGCGAAAAGACTAGTATAGAGCTGATCTCTAAATTTGAGGAGGATTTATCTACACGGAAATGGGCATCTACCATAGAACCATCCTCATCCCGGTGTAACTGTAATACCTCTACCGTCGGATGAAACGGCTTGCCTTGAATATATAAATTAAATAGATTCGTTTCTATCCGCAGAAGTTCTACAGTTTCATTACGATAACCAGTATGAGGTAAATCCATCCTCTTCTAACCTCCGTAACATAAACATAATCTTTCGTGCACTTTGAGGATATTTTGCTTGGGATTGGACCGCCCCATTAAATAGTTCCGAATCAGTAAATAATGAGGATAAGTCATCCATAAGTTCGTTTATGGCAAGAGGCCTATCTAAACACACCTTCAACAGCTCTAACAGAACCCGTCTAATTGCTGCACTGCTGCCTTGAATGCGAGGTAGTATTTTCTGAAGGAATTGAAGGTCAAACGCTTCATCGTTAGTCATTAGATGATCACGGCTATTGTAAATCATATAGAAGCAAACGGTGTCACGAATTCGAAACCCCACATTAGCATGTGCGCCGTCTAAAATAGCATTAATTTGTACCAATCTTTCCGTAATGTCCGTAATTAACTCCCTGTTTTCTTTAATCGCATCAATCAGCTGTAGAAATTCGCTTCTTAAAAAGGAATTCGGAGCCGCCACAGGCGACATCTGTTCGTAATCCACTTCATTTGGAAGCTCCAATAAATTAATGTAATTAAATTCAATCGTATTAGCCCGATCAAGTACCTTTTTACTAAAAGGGTAAGTTGTTTCGTCCATATTCACTGTACCGATCAAGTACACATTATCGGGTAAAGATAAATCCCCATACTTTAGTTGATCCTCTGTGGAGAATAGAGAAGCTTTGGGAATTAATGGACTGGTTATAATCTTCCCGTTCTGCCATTTTTTAGTCTCCAATACACTAAGCAAATCGCTAAAATAGTGCTCTACCCGAGCTAAATTCATCTCGTCAAAACAGACGAAATAAGGTTTGGATCGGTTTTTCGTCTTCGATGCTTCACAAAGCACCTCAGCTAATGGGCCAGGCCTAAAAGTGCCTGACAAATCCCTGAACCCTAATAAATCTGAAGGATCGCTCCAATCCGGTCTCACCGAAATAAGAGTATACTGTCCATTGTCCTTGTTGGCCCCTACCGCTTCAGCAAATAGTTCGACCAACTTCGTTTTTCCAGTACCCGATATTCCTGCGAGGATAACAAAAGGCTTCGTCTTCATCGAAAGATAAAAGTTCTCTATTAGTCGGTCTGGGTATGAGAACCCTCTATTCTGAATAAACGCTCTTATCTGTGATAGCCGCTCTGTTACGGACAATGTGTCCACTAACTCCAACTCCTCAAATTCAATTTCATGCTCCTCTTCATTAGTTGTCATCTGGAGTTGACTATGAACATATTCTTGGTAATTTTCCATCAGCCGTTTTAAATCAGCTACAAGCTGTTCGTCTTCTGGGATGTTGTCACTATCGTAACGGATGTAGGCAACGGTGGATACTTGATAGTCATGTCCCAATCTACTTATGGTCAGTTCAATATGCTCGTCCTTTTTAAACCCCGCTAAAGGCAACTGTTCTCTTATTCGATTGGCTTTATCTTTTAAATAGGCGTAACCTTGCCTTCTTCCATAATCACGAATAGGGTCAGTAACACCTTGATTAAAAGTTAAATATACTGCACTCATATCTTCCGCAAAAAGATAAACCAGATATTCGCCATGTTGTGTTGATTCGGTAACACGTTTATCCATTAAGGCAATCCACGGAACCGTAGCCCATTTTCCTTGCCCAACAGATCCTTGAACGCGAATATGATTCGGGATAAACGACAGCGCCCGAATTTCTTCGGGTATCGTCTTTCTGAACAATTTCCCTAAGGGATGATTCGCGAATGCCTCTTGTTTGGCCGCTGTATATGTATGTAATATATGACTAAGCGATTCCTTCAGGGAAAAGTGGCTCGACTGAAGTTGTGCGTAATACGCCTCTAGCTCCTGATTTGCATATCTTTGAAGTTCAACAAGTACTTCCTCCCCACCTTGCCATATGGCATCGGTGAAAGTTAGCACATTCTTATTGTCCTTAATAAGGATAGTTCGAAGGGCATCAATTGGGGTCTCTAGAATTGCTTTTGCCTGACCTGTGCTAACTTCTTCCCAACTGGACGCTATGCTTTTTGGTGGATTATCTACCAGTAAACTATTTGCTTCCCTATCCCTGTAGTATTTCAAAAATCGTTCTGCAACATAGTCTATTGAAAGAATTCTTTGGTTGGTTTCATCCCAAATTTCAATCATCGATAGAACGAGTACCATTTTGTATGACTTTTGTTTTATGCGAAAAATAGTTGCTACTTCAGCGGGTAATGACATTTCCGATCCCCCAGGTAATATTATGTTTATTTACATTATATGATAAATGAATTTTCCATTCAGATTTTTCTTAACCTTAGGTCTTATCAATCTATTATCATTGCAATGATCTTTCCCTTTTTTAAATATTAAAACGTATGATACTAAACTTCACAAGGAGCCAATTATCATACAAAAAAATTACTTTGGATGGTAAAATTATCTGGAATTACTTATACATACTTGTAATTAAGGGGTTATATTAGTGGGAAACTCAACATTTAACAAGAATCTCTTTCTTGAAATTTATGCAGGCGAAATTACCGAGGAATTCGAAACAAATTTCGTCAGTAAGTTTGGTATTGCTTATAAAGATTTTTTAGAACTAGAACTAAAAAATCACAATAATAATACGAATGAACTTGCCAAGTTCATCGGTTTAAAAGAGAACCAACTTCTTCTTCATTTAAAGTCATATTCAATAATTAAAAATCTAAAATTTAAAGAGTGGCTGCAATTTTTGATGGGAAATATGTTTGTATATTTATTAAAAGCTGCATTAGGACTAATAGGTTCTATTCCCATTTTCTACTTTATTGGGTATCTATTACTCTATGGCTATTTTTTCGGTGGAACGGATCATTCATTTCTAGATGTTGTAATGAGAAGTGTACCTATTAATCGGTCCTCGTGCTATATCGCAGGATTTATTTTCTCAGGAATAGTTACCTTTTTTATTTCTATTTATAAATTAAAAGGTTTAGGTAAAGCATTCCTAATTTTTGGGTTACTCTATTTTTTCTTTGCTCCCACCGTCAGTTTATTAATAATTCTATTCAGTGCGAATTTTGCCTTTGAATTTTCGGTCATTATTAAGTTTCTTCTAGTCTGGCTTCTCCCTGTTCTGACCGCTGTATTGATAATATCAGCTTCTTTTCTTATCACTATCTTATCTAAACACTATAAAGCAATAGGGTTAGTGATAGTTATCTCATCTTTGTTTCCAATATTTATGACAAGGCAACTTGGACTCAAGTTGTCATTAACAATATATTTATTGATAGTTGTATCACTAAACGCCCTAGTAATAAAATTAATTGAAAAAAACAACAAAAAAAGAAACGAAATAGGAAACAGAATCGTTCTAAGCACACTTTTTCCTTTAGTGAATTCTGGTTCTTTGTATTATTCTTAGCCTCTCTGTCTGTTGTAGTAGCTGTCCCATTGCTTTGCTATATTATATTTTCAACTGGAAATTATCTCGGTTCAACCTTATCTGTAATTGGTTTGACAACAAGTGAGGACATACGAATTAAAAACACCTTAGTAGATGGAAAATTAGTCGCTGAGGATAACAAATACCTATACATCTCAACAACCTCGAGAACCCTTCTTGAGGTAAGTAAGGATGCCTCTATACAAATAACAAAACCCAACGAACTTATGACTTTTTCGGGTAAGTCAGAGAATTGGAGTGTTAATGTCAGCGTATTTTATAGAGATAATACATTATGGTATAGCGGCGTTATTAGAAAAACAAATTCTAGTAATACCGTAAAGATAGCATACGAGCTGCCGAACCTAGATAAGATTACTTTAGAGCATTCAAAGCCAACTTCGGATTTTTATATTTTTAATAAAATAAATTCTGAGAATTTCAAGAAACTCACCTTTATTAACCTTTCTTGGCCTTCCAGTGATGGTTCAACTAAAAAAGAAAAGATTGAACTTAGTGTTTCTGTTCTTGACTACGGCTAACAAACAGACCGTAATCTCAAGTAGCTTTACAAACATCATGGACCTAGTCTGTAATTCTGCTTCCGTTACCATCATTGGCCTAAACGTAGATCACGGCTTGGTAAATGAGAAGCCCGCTTCATTCAACGGTATAATTGTAGTCGATGGGTTCCTAATATAGTGATAGTGACTATTTTAACGATGAAAAAACGTAACAAGTGTTCTCATCTTCCCAATCAAGGAACTCAGGCATTGTTAACTCCCATTATTACGATATAATTTTATTAAATTTATTCTTTTGTAGAGAGGCTCGAAACCATGGAAGAACACACAATATCTACTGTTTCACAATACTTAGAACTCATTAGAGAAAATGACTATTATCATTTTATATTCCGTGGGCAAAATGAAGCTTATGGAGGCATACAAGCAAGCGGTTTTAGACCGTATAAAGGAGGGTGGTTTACAGACACTTTTTATGATATTGAGGGTATGAAGAAAGAGTATTACAACAAAGTGATAAGAAAACTTTCTTTAGACGAACGACAGCATTTTTTAGCTTTTTGCCAACATCATGGATTGCCTACTAATGTAGTTGATTTCACAAGATCACCGTTAGTCGCTTTATTTTTTGCATGTAACGGAAAAAAACAACCTGATAAAAATGAAACAGATGCTTATGCTGAAATATATTTAATTGATAAAAATAGGTTGATTGATATTACAGATTTACTTGTAAAATATAACAATCAGAATTTTATTGAAGTTCTTGTGGAGAATGTAGATGTCCAAAAAGAAATACTTATGAAAATTGAACAATTATTTCTTGAGAACAAAGGAAAATCTATACATTGGATCAACAATCTTATCGATTGCTATGAAAATAATCGTTTAGATATTTATGGTGACTCTAGCTTAGATACAGATGAAGATGATGAACTTGATTCGGAGGAAATCTCGGGAGAATGCTATAGTCTTCTTGATTTTAAAGATAAAATTAAAAATGATGCAACAAAAGCCCTAAATGAACTATATATTTATGTATTAAATGAGATTGAAGATGAAACTATCACTCACAATGATTATTATTACTTAGAAGATTGGGAATATGGTTACCATTGCAATGAATCTATAGGTGCAAAAATATACACGGCATTATTGATAAATCTCTTACAAATCTTTATTAATATAAAAGAGAGGATCGATATAAGACTGGATATATATTTTACCTATCAACCCCCAGAGTTGTTCGATAGGATAGCAAGCCAAAAGGGACTGTTTATTTACCAACCCTATTTGTATGATGTAGAAGATGTATATAAATATGGTATTTTGAATTACCAGTCCATTATTCCAGATATCACCATTAAGGTTGAAAATTATGACAATATACTGAAGGAGCTAAATTTCTTAGGTGTAAACCTAGAAAGTATTTATGGTGATTTTGATAATATAGCAAAATCAATTAAGTTTAACAATGACTTGCTTCTACTGAAAAGACAAGAAAGTAGAAGCCATCACTCATGAGAATAATTAAAATAAATGATACAACATCTCCAAGTAACGATATGTGGAGCGGTTTCCATCTTGACGACCTCTATAATATCAATGACTTTGATGGTAAAAGCAAGTGACGATGGTTTAAATAAAGCGATAAACAAATTGGCGAAATTCGTTATGGCGCTAACCAAGACAACCTTATTCGGTTGTGGTTTGTTAACTGTAGCGGTTGGAAAACAGCAAGCCGATCCTTTCACTTCGAAATATCCAAAAACCCTCGCCAAACACATCCCGCACGTCGTGGATGGTGAGAAACGTATTTGTCGATGGATTTGACAATCTTTTTAAGTGTGGATACCTCTTGCTTGCTGATGACGATGTACAGGACTTCCTTCAGATTTTTTGTATAGTAGACATGGCCCGACAGCACCGTGATGCCACGGTCCATTTGGGTAATGACCATTTCGGCGATGTCGTTTTGCTTCTCCGAGATAATCGTAACGGCCTTTTTGGGATTCAGCCCCTCAATCATGAAGTCCATCACCTTCGTCCCCACATACAAAATGACGATGGTCAGCATCAGCTTTTCCGCAACGATAATAAAATAGGAGGAAAAGGCCACGATCAGATCGAAAAACAACATCGCATAGCTAATATTCCAATCGAGATATTTATTGGCGATCCGGGCTAAAATCACGGTTCCTACCGTCGTTCCCCCGGCCCGTACGATCAGGCCGATTCCCAACTATAAAGTCAGTATGACCTTTACACTTTAATTCGCTATCCAATTCACTTGAAAAAGGGCTTTGTGCAAGGATCATCGACCAAATCAAAAACGAGCGATGCTAGAGGGAATTCCTACACGCCGCTCGTTCTATTGCCGCTAACCTTGCAGATCACCTAAAGAAGCTCAACCCCCGTATACCCCATCGCCTTGTACCCCTTAACTCTTTTTTTGAACATACTCATTAAAATCGGAACCTGCAGATCTACATAATCGTATATCCGGACTTCCGTTTTATTTGAGTGTGAGCGATGAAGGCGGCCTGCGTATTGCTGTAGCGTTCCCTTCCATGAAATGGGGTGCACTAAAAATAAGGTGTCCAGCCGTGCATCATCAAATCCTTCGCCAATGAGTTTTCCTGTCGCGATCAGCACCCGTTCTTCATGATCTTGCACACTGGCGATTTTCTGCCGCAGAGCCTCACGCTGCTTCTTCCCCATTCCTCCGCGCAGTACAATGACATTCTTGGCGAACTTCTCAAGCCGATCTTGAAAATATTCTACATGGCTCGTACGTTCAGTTAGCAGAATTGGTGATCTGCCTTCGTCTAGACATTTCAGCAGATCGTCAAAGATCATTTCGTTCCTCGCTTCGTCAGTGACCAGCATCTGATAGATATCCTGTATGCCGGGATTTGATAGCTGTTCTGTTAACCGGAAAGTTGTGTATCTAGGGATGACTTTATGTTCCATTCCGCGGGAGGCTGCCTGTGACTTTGCATCTACCCGAAAACGAACCGGACCACATTGCATAGTAACAATGGGATGATGTCCATCTTGTCGAATGGGTGTTGCAGTCAACCCGAATACATACTTTGCTTTCGCCCTTTTTAGCACCTGCTCGAAGCTAAAAGCCGATACATGGTGGCACTCGTCAACGATAATTTGCCCGTATTCGCTGATATATTCTTTAACTATTCCCTTTTTATTCAAGCTTTGAATAACCGCAATATCAATCAGGCCGGCCCGCTTTTCTTTACCGCCGCCAACCATGCCAATCTGTTTGGGATCGATATTCAAAAAAGTGCTTAGCCGTTCTTTCCATTGGTCCATTAATTCACGACGATGAACAAGCACCAAAGTGTTTATTTTTCTCCTGGCTATGATCGACGCAGCCACGACGGTTTTGCCAAAAGCCGTTGTCGCTGAAAGAATTCCTGTTTCATGAGCCAAAATCGATCTTGCTGCCGCATCTTGCAGCATCGTCAGGGTTCCATTGAATTCGAAATCAGTAGAGCTTCCCGCAACTCGCTCATCCGTGATCATCGGTTCAATGGAGTGTTGACGCAGAAGCTCCAGAACTTCCTGCATACACCCTCTCGGAAGCGCAACGTGTTTTGGAAAATCCTCCGCACAGCTAATCACACGCGGCTTACCAAAAGTAGACAGCCTCATCGCCTGGGTCTTGTAAAAGTCGGGATTTTGAAAAGTGGCCAAGCGAAAGATTCTGTTGACCATGGCTGGCGGCAGGCCATTTTTCTCGATATAGATCATATCGGATAAAACAACCTTAACAGTTGCAGGCAAAGGCCCATTAATCCGTTCATCGGCCTGGAAGCTTTGCCGCTGTTCCCAAGGATTCTCTTCTTTCGCATCCGTGTCCACGTATCCAACGTTTAGAATAGTTCCATTGCGTGCAGCCGTTTGGACGAAATCCATAACTTGTTGCCGATCCATTTTCTTTAGTTGAGCCAAGAACTTCCATTGATCCTCATAAGGCCGAAAATGATCATCGACAAAAACGCTATTACCCTTCTTTCTAGGAGCCCCCTGTAAGGGAAGCGCAATTAAATTCCCAAATCCTCCTCTTGGAAGGGTGTCCTGGTTTGGAAAAAGACGGTCATAGGAATCTAAGCCTACCTCATATCTCCGGCCCATAGTTAACGTTAGAATAGCACATCCAAGCTTTCTGGCCAGACTGGCGTCTATATTTTCTTCAAAAAAGATCCAAATATGCCCTCCCTCTCCCGAACGAGAACGTTCTAAAGCCGCGGGGATGCCATGTTCCCTGCACACCACCATAACAGCCAGAGCATCTTCCTGCCATTTTTGCTTATCGAAATCCATGGCCAGAAACCAACATGTCTCGTCTAGGAGCATGGGGTAGACCCCAATGGTTCGATTAACTCTCGAATCTAAATGTTGACTAACCACTTCGTCGGTCACAGGCAAAAAATCTTGATGCTGACATTCCGAGCATTTCACCTGCGGCTTCTTGCAAACCGCTGTCCACTCGTTTCCGCAAGCAGGAGAATACCCCGATCTCCCCGCTTTGTTTTCCCAGCGTATAGGGTAAACATCTTCCCGTCCTTTAAATAAACTGCGAAACAGTCCGATCTTCTCAGACGGTGATGAATAATTGTGAACCGAGTTAATCGTGTTGTCATCGAGCACGGCATCCTTAGTTCCATCATCCACAGTTTCAGCAATTGACGAGGTCGTCTGGTACTTGGATAATTCTTTTCTCAGGTTTTCGTTTTCTTGTTTTAATCGTTCAATTTCCAACAAGGCCAGCTGAAGCTTATGTTCAATACTGTTCATATCTCCTCCGGAAAATAAAAGCGAAAAGCCCAGACTGTTCCGGGCTGCTTGTTAAGATATTGAGTTGAACGTATGAAAAACATTACCTATTAGCCTATACTTACAGTTGCGGCCTCCTCCGCTCCATGCAAGCTTAGCTTCATCCCCAGAGCCATGGCTAATTTAAATACGGTATCTAAGCGGGGAATAGATCCGCCATTTTCAATACGAGCAATAGACTCCTGATGGAGCCCTACTTTATCGGCCAGTTCCTTTTGTGTCCATCCGAGTTCAATTCGTCTTTGATGAATAGCATTCACGAGTTGTGCAACCGCTTCAAGCTCATTCATCCGTATTGGATCTATAGACTGTAACTCCTTCTTTTTTTCACTCCAGTTTTTCATCATCAATCGCTCCTCCCTTTTCTCAATAGCCAACTGTCCATTCGTCTTTTAGCAACCGCAATTTCCTTTGGAGGTGTCTTTTGCGTTGTTTTAGTGAAGTAGTGTAGAAGAACCAAATGATTTCCCTTCCATCCAAAAAAGAGAATACGATTATGACCTGGGCGTAGCTCCCATATATCCCCTGAAATCCTCTTAGTAAACCTCTCACCAGCTCGTGTTCCGCTCTCTTCTAATCGATTCAAACAGTAGATTATCTGTTCCAATTGAACTCTTGCATTCTTATTATTGAGCGCGGCAGCATCAAGCTCATCAATGAAGTCCTCAACTGGCTTATTACCATTCTCGTCCTCGTAAAATAATATATTATACAAAGCTGCCTCCATGTTTATAAGTATACTCTCTTACCCCCCTTATTATAACATATAGATCATAAATTATATATCTCCAGTGTTGTGAAAAATCCAACAATGAAAAAGCCCGCTTCATCAGCAGGCTTTAGTCGATCATCAAGAAGAATAACCAAGTTTCGAATCTTTATGTACAACCGATTTTTTGAGTTTCCCTCAATAATGCTGAACCTCCATTCACATCGCCCAAGAAGCTACACCAACCGCCCCGAATCCAATACCCCCAGCTCAATCAGTCTCTCCTCCAACAATTCGGCAAGCCTGTCATCAGGTAGCGGGTTGCGGTGCGTATTTTCCAGATAAATATGTTTCTCCGTTTCTGGCATTAGGTACTCTTTGTACCAAAGAAACAGATCCGGGCTATCCCCATGCATCCGAAGGAACGAGCGCAGCGTGGAGGTATGATAAATGGTGTTGCTGATATTGGTCAGCCAGTCGGCGCGGTAGAAGTGTTCCCATTGTCCGGACTCGGCTGCGCGCAAGGCTTCCAGCCCCCGGCTATAATGCCGTACCGCACGCGCGGCATGGACGAACGCCTGCGGATAAGCCCAGGAGCAATAGTCCGCGTATGCATTGCAGATGGAAGCCAGCCCGCGGCAGCCTGTCAGGTGAAGCTCGATTTGCACCAGCATTTGGATATATAGTCTGCGGCTATTCTCATCCGACAGTCTTTGCGCCACCGCGCGTCCCCGCTGCTGCAGCGCTTCCCAGCCCGGGATGGCCTGTTCTGCGCGGCTTCGAAACCAGCGAACCTGATCTGCGAAGCTTACATCTCCCGTAGCCCAAATCAGCCGTTCATGGGTGCAGGTTTGTCCCTGCAGCCAATGCCCGATCATCTGTCTTGTGGGATGATGATAGAATTCCTCCCCAGCTCTTTCGTCCTCATGGGCGCCGTAGGGAATGGTGCAGGCGGCATAATCTTCGTACAACCTTATGATGTCCGGTCGTTCTTCGCCGTACATCCGCTTGATAAACCCAGTCAAATGCCGCTGCGCATCCGCATCCTCGTTCCGCCACATCTCCGCCGTGAAATCAAGCGCGTTGAGATGGGGCAGGATATTGCCGCTGTTAACCAGCAGATAATCCTTTGCTCCCGCCTTGAATGCCTTGGTCAGCTTCTGCTTGATGAGCTCTACAGGCGAAGGAAACATCGTGAGATGGTTGGAGGCCTGCAAATCATGAAACGTAACATGATAATAAAGCCCGTGCTTTCCGCCCTCACGGGGACCCGGAAGTGCCGGAATCCGCAAATTCAAGTTGCCTTGCCGGCGCGAAACCATTTTCCCGTAACCATTATCGGCCCAGATCTAAATGATCTCTTCCGGCAGACGGATATACCCTTCTTTGTACAGCTCGGCCAATTCCCCATACAGGGCCATGCAGCAAACGGGCTGCTCCACCCTGGCCTTAACCATGTTGTACTGTTTCTCAATCACCGCAGAAATGAGCTCGCCGCGTTTGGCGGGCGTATCGAATTCGGGATCGTTCTCCCAGAAAGGCCGGTCGCCCTGCCCGCGAAAGCTCAGCACCCAGACGACCCGCTCGCCCTTCTGTCGCTCAATGGCCTCCATCCACAACCGTTCGAACAGCGCCGGATGTTCTTTATAGCTGGCCGTCTTGCCCGGAAAAGCCCGCAGAAACATTTCCGCCCCCAGCGGTTCGGCATGATGATGCGTAACATACAGCCCCATATCCAGGGCCAAACGATGATGGATACCGTTTCGCGGCAGGTCCGTACCGGGGACCACCATATTTCCCCCCAGCCTCAGCAGCGCTTCGAATACCGGCTGCCACACTTCCGCCGTAGGCGGATATTCCGTTTTCCATCCAATCAGGCAGACCTCATCGTTTACAAACCAGCCGCGATAAGCCACTGCCGAGGGGACAGAAACATACGGGACATCGGCGATTTCGATCCGATCCCTTTTGGCTGGCGAAAGTTCCGCCCAGAACCAGAGCGGATCCACCCCCAGGAAAACCCGGCTGTAATGAAGCAGGCCGTACACTAATCCCAGGTCGTCCCGGCCCACGATATGCAGGAACCGGTCTTGTCCCAGCATGACCGCATAAGCCTCCGGCCGGTCCGGGCACTCCACCTCGTTTGCCGCGTATCGAACGCAGATGCAAGCGATTCGACCGTCCGTTTCGCCGTGGTGCAAGCTCGACTGCCGCGAGTTATCCGCCCGTTCGGACGAAGGCTTAAGCCCGAATACTTTTTCATGATCGCGGTAGATCATCTCCAAAGCGTAACGAACCGGACTGGATACCGTTTCCGGCTCAAGATAAACCGTATTTCCGTCAATATAATGCATGTTACCTCCTCCTCTGCCTATTTAAGTTGAACTATTGATTAAGCGGGATAGGGGCAGCCGGGTTTCAACTTATATAGAATGTCAGCCGAATCTTTGTACGCTTTTGCATATGCAAATCAGATCCGCCTATCCTTTCAAACCGGTCGTCGCCACGCCCTCAACCAGGTATCGTTGAAAGACGAGGAAGACGGCCACGACCGGAATCAGGGAAATAACGGACATGGCGAACAATCCGCCGTAATTGCTGAATGAATTGGGGTCCAAGTATAAATTTAATGCCAGCGAACCGTAAACATGCGAGTCGAACTGATAAAAATTGAAGGCTAAAAGAAATCCTGCCAGATCCAGTAAAACGAGAAAATCGTCGAAGTAATAATGGCCGGCGTGACGAGCGGCAACACAATGCGGAAAAAAATCCCCATTTTGCCGTAACCGTCGATATCGGCGGCTTCATCCAGATCCAGGGGTCCGCCTTGTTTATGATGAAGTTTTCCGTAAAGGCCCGAAAGCCGTTTATGACTTGCAGGATCAGATTAAACAGGACAACGGGCGTAAGCATTGGCAGCGTGATTTTGGAAAGACGCACCCAGCGGATCCACTTGGGTTCATTACGAATCAAAGGGGGGAAGACCATGAGTAGGGCCGCAAAACGCTGGTATGCTATCATTTCACTTTATAATGACCATCCTGGGTATCCTGATGATTTACCCTTTGATTTGGTCCGTGGCCAGCTCTTTCAAGGACAATAGCGAAATCTTCGGGAACTCGTATTCGCTTTTTCCCCATGATTGGGGACGTTATTGGGAGCTGCGGGCCAAAATCTCACTCGCTTTCGTTCGGAACGAAGCGGCTGCTTCTTCAGCCGTTGTTCTGTCGTACAGCACCAGTTTCGTAATATCCGTAAACACATTTACGATTTCGGCATGACCCGACGGTTCCGGCGCGTCGAGCGGCGTCGTAAGCGGCGCAGCCTTAATAATAGAATATCTATAATTTAATTTCTCCTCAGAGGGTAATGCCTCTTCCTTTGACTCATTATTATTTTCTTTCGCTGCTTTGAAGATGTATTTGAATAAACTCTTTTTCTTAAATTTCTCTACCCTGGACATTTCCGGATGACTCCCTTGATTTAGAACTTACTTGATTATATTAGCATTATGAAGTATATAGAGCCGATATATTGGCCCATATATCTTCATAAAACAACCGATTGCTCCTCAATCCCGTCTCTCTCTTTCGCATAAAAGAAATCCGAATGATTCAAATATTCTTTTAAACCGTTCCCCACATCGGGGCGTGAAACTTGAATTAATTCATTAAGCCCCGTATCACTCCGAAAATGTAGTTTTGAATAAAGGACTACAGGCAGTTGCTTATTGTTCTTAAATCTTCGATCCGGCCCACCACTTTTATTCACATATCTCCAGGTTTTATCAACGATGGTTGTGTCTCTGGGGACTATGCCATCTTCAATAAATCGGGTATTGGAACATTCCAATATCAGGCTTCCGTAACTAACTGCTCCAACCTTTCTCCGCTGTACGACTAGGATTTTATCGGGAAAAAAGTACAGTTTTTGTTTTCCAACCGGTATACAGGGAACCTTAACGTTGGTCTTTATGTATTTGGGAAGCGAATAGTTGATTGAAATATGACTTCGATGAATCAGCGTCGATGCACCGGCATGATATTTCCGATCCCGAACGTGCCCCGAGGCCGAAACATGCCATTTTCGCTTGGCACTGATTATCTCATTGAAAGTATTATAAAATGCTTGAATTTTTGATTCTGCAGCTTCATCAATGTCATACACAATAATTGTCGTCTTTCTATATTTATCTAACAGATACAATGCAGCAATAGACAGCAAGCCTATAATCATAAATGAAGTTGAACTTAATAAAACTGTTATTGCAACTCCTATTGTCCATAAAGGGAATAATTTATATTTTTTGTTTATTTCATATAGCAGTTCTTGCGAATTTGAATCGAAAATATCTAACGCATCGTTACTTTCAATTTCATGCATAACAACATCGGGAGGTTGACTAGTCTGCATATTCTGTTCATGAAGTACCGTATTATTCGCATTTCTTCTTTTTCCGATCATGGTTTTATAATAAAGCCCGTTTGCACCAATGCGAACATAATTGCCGCGGGGACTTATACCAAAACGAAAGCCTTTAGTTCCAACGGAAGCTCCAATCCCTGACTTGGAAAAATTGATCCTCAACCCTCCAAATGATATGGACTTTCTAAAATAAAAACCCATATTTATCCCCCCTCCATGTAGTAAATTTGAATTCAAAAAAAATAGTCACTATGTCCTACTTATTTCTACACTATCCAACATGTTCCTCCTATGGTTTTCTCTTTTTAGTAGTCTCTCGTTCTTAGTTCATTAATCCCTCCTTTAACAACACTCTACACAAGCGTATAATTGGAATATATTGGGGGGGCGTTAATAATAAATACGAGGATGATTTACTGAAATGGTTAAATATAATTGGTATCTTAGAGGATTCGTATTGCTCCTTCTCCTATCACTTTCTACTCTCATTTACCTATCGCAAAGGGAATCTTATAGTCAGATCTCTGACCTCCATATTGAACAACTACAGGAAAAGGAGCATATTGAAATACTTGATGTAAAAATAAATAACGGCCTTGATCAGCCCTTTGCTTATGTTTTTTACAAGAGGGGTTACAAAATAGGGGCTTGTATCGTAAGAGTAATTAATAAAAAGCTAGAGTACAGTATGGACTTAATGCTTAACGAGGATAATAGCAAACCTGTCCAAGTTTTTGGAATTCGAACGGGATATCCTTATCTCATGATTCAAATCAATGACGATCACCTTCTCAAAGAAGGCCGCTACATTTATGCAACATTTAATCAAACAAAATGGCATCGATTCAACATGGATGGCTCAAGAAGGAACTATATCGTTTCTGGTGACTATGATGAGGCATCGGACGGAAGATCATCTATTCAAATATACAATGAGAAAAAAGAATTGATATTTGAGTAAGTTCTCAACTGGTTTATCCCTTTTCCCCCAATCTGCCGCGAATAGGCGGTTTTGTTTTTCCTATAGTCCCCGATTGCGGCGGCTTCATCCAGATCAGGGGCAGACCGCGGAAAACTGCACCATCAAAAAGATAAAAAAGGCGCTGCCGAAAAACCAAGGGATGGTCAAGGAAGTCAACATGTCGATGAAATGCAGTCTTTTTTATAAAAAAATTTGCCCCCCCTACGTCTGAATTGTTATACGCAAATTGAGCGAAAATAGCCAAACGGCGGTTCGGATGAGCCGCCGCTTTCCGTTTTGCGGAAGGCTTAATAATATGCGCCCTTTTTGCTGGGCACGACTTGCTGAATCGAGTTAACATTATTTTAACTTCTTTGTCGAATTTTGTTATCACTATGTGAATATTCTTCTTAGTTTCTCAGATATAATTTCTGTTAGGCAAGGTGAAAGGAGTCCAAAGAATTGAAAAAAGAAATTGGTGTAATGATGTTATTAAGTGTTGTTTTGCTTTCAGGATGTAGTTTGGATCACAGTGGAAATGCTAAGCAAGGGCTGAGTGAGTCTCCAAGTAATCAGGTAACAACGCAGCCCAAACAAGAGACCACTCAGGATACTACCGAGTCAGGGCAGGAAAATAAAAACTGGTCTTCCGAGAATAATGAGGTTAAAATATCGCCTATTAAGGTCAATAAATACGGTACGACAGAAATTGTGTCTGTGGAAGTCAATGGTGTGAAGAAAGAGTTTAACTGGGATATTGCTGAAGAACCACGAGTTTTTTATACTGATGTAACGGGTGATAGTAAACCGGAAGCAGTCATAATTACGAATTTAGGAAGAGGCACTGAGACAAGTATTGATGAAATACATGTGCTGAACAGTGAGAATTTATCAGAAATAAAAGTTCCAAATGACGAAGAAATCGTTGCTGATTACATTGAATCGCATATTACTAAAAATGATGAAGGAAATGTAACGATTAAAGTTAAAGCAAACGAAGAAGATTATGAATTCACTCATGCTTTACCAGATCCAGATATGGAAGTTCAAAATCACCTTTTTTTCGGTGGTGTAGTAACGTATTCA
Organism: Paenibacillus sp. FSL P4-0127; assembly: GCF_038007325.1. Classification (NCBI taxonomy): domain Bacteria; kingdom Bacillati; phylum Bacillota; class Bacilli; order Caryophanales; family Paenibacillaceae; genus Paenibacillus; species Paenibacillus sp. FSL P4-0127. The sequence continues at coordinate 375,652 of NZ_JBBOWY010000001.1, forward strand.
TTAGAGAATCAAAAAATATTTTTGAGAATTCCTGGGGGTATTGTGGCGACCGGAGTCCCTATGTACGTATGCAACTTTCAAATCACATATAAATTCGATAATGTGAAGAACGAGTTTATTGTAGATAAAATGAAATTTGAAACTTATGAAGAATAGTATCGGATCGCTTTTGAAAGGAGAAATGCTATAATGCGTCGGATATCGCTTATTGGTTTGTCTTTTGCTTTTTGCCTGGTCCTGTTGGCGGCGTGTTCCAATCCAAACCCTGCCGGTCAGGAAACGACTGGAAGCGCGGCGAACAATCCCCAAAGCGAAGCACCGGGAAACGAATTGACCGAGCAAGATATGAAGCTTGGCCAATTGGCCATTGGACAGACAATGGACGAGGTCCGGGAATTGTTGGGGGAGCCTTCCAAAGAGACGATAGCGCATGGCATCGGAGATCCCGAATGGATCTATAAAGATAAAGGCGTCGAGATCGATGGAGGAGGAGATGTCTGGGGGATTCACGCGTCAAGTCCCTTCACGGGGGTCACACCCAGAAACATTGGAATAGGCAGCACGGTGGACGAAGTGAAAAAAGCCTACCCCGCTATTGAAGCCTCGCCATTAGATGAAGGAATTTTAATCCAAAAATCAACGGACAACAAATATATGCTCCAGTTTTCCATAAAGGACGACAAAGTGGCCGGTATCGTGTTGGTCCAAGACCTTGTCATCAAATGATATACGGTCTTGGACCGGCAAATGCCGAGCAGACCTCTAAGCAGCAAGCCATTTACTCATTCGGGATGACAACCATAAACTCGGTCTCACGCTTATCCTGGAAAAGCCAGTGCATTTTTATCATTCGGATCAAATTCACTTATATCCATGATTAAACCATTATAATAGGTGTACACATCCCCGGTATATTTATCCACCCAAAAATCATACACGACCGGCAGCACATAGTAGCGATCATTTTCCATTTTAACCGTCAAATTGGCGATGGTCTTCTGAAGCCTAGATTCATCATCATCTTGTTCAACTTTCACATTTTCTTCAAGGGGAGTATAGGTCCCGTATCTTTTCTCAAATGCAGCGATCAGTTGCTCTCTTGCTTTATTCACTGCTTCTTCTTGCGACAACTTTGCCGCATTCTCGGGATACCGGCTGATCATTACATGCGGCATTCTTTCCACGATGCGTAATGCATCAGCGTCGGTTCCGTCATAATAATGAACATTCCCCTTCAATACTTGGGTTACAAAACTGATGGGAACAAAGAGATCCTTGTGCAGTCGTTCGGGAGCCGCATCTAGCTGTACCTCTTGCCCGTTTAATTTCACGCTCTTATTGCCAACAACGACCTCCACCTTATTCTCTTCATCTTCGAGAGTAGCTGTTCCCTCTTTGTCGTTCCACTCCAGTTGGGCTCCTAAATGTTCGGCGATAACCGCCAATGGAACAAACATACGATCATTGACCGTTGTAACATTTGCATTCTTAATAATCGAACCATTTATAAACAGTCCAATATATCCTTGATTCAACATTTCTTTGCTTCCGTCATCGTAAATAATGTAAGGCTCCTCAGACTCTTCTCCATAAGGCAGTATTTGCACCTGATTCATATTCGTTCTTGCAACCGATTCTTCATTTACTTTTTTCTCAGGCAAAGCGCAGCCGGACACAACGAATAATAAAAAGATACCGATACCTGCAATTAACAGTTTCCTCACTCTTTACACCCTCACCTTTACCTTTATGACGATGATTCAATTAAAGTTTGAGCTTTATGCCGACAAATAAGGTCTGCTTTTACAACCACTCTTAAATTTTATTTCAGTTCACTAATATCAAAGCTTTGTATGACCTCTATCATTTTTACATAGAGCTCTTGTTTTAGGTCTTCTCTTTGATCGGTTGGTACTTGTTGAAGTGATGCTTTTAACTTTGGGGTAAAACACTCCAAGATTTGTATCGTTGCCTCCTGATCATGGCCTTGTTGTGCTTTTAATAACAATTCGGCCATCATTTAAATCACCCCTTCGCGTTTTTTTTGCATTTATTCTTCAAGCCATTAGTCGCCTCGCTTAAATTAGATATCTAGCCATATTTCTTCACTTCCGTTAATTGACGGCGCAACTTAGCTAAAGCCTTTAAGCGATGCTTTGAAATGTTCTGTTGGGATCCCCCCAGAATCTGTGCTATTTCTTTATCGCTTAACTTTTGTACGTATGCTAAAGATAAAATCCGTTGTTGTAGTTCCGATAAAGATTCATAAGCTTGAAAAAGCAAATCATCCGTGATGTGATCTTTTAAATTTGGTGATACACGCTCAGCATCATAAATTGTAAGTAATGATGACTCTAGACTTTCATTATTATCTAGTATCAAAGGAAATCTATTAGTCATCATCCGCCTTTTTTTGTCATAATTAATAGAGTTGTAGTAAATAAGGTTGGCTATATACTTAATAAAACGACGATTAACACTTACATGAACATTCTTTTCCATATAAGCCCCCCCTTTGACAAAATCACTTCCTACTCTATAAAGAGTTACCACACAAAATTTTTACAACCAAATTAACGAAAATGAACCATCTTTCCTATATTTTACCACCAATCACTCCGAAAACAATTATATAAATTAGAAGCGGAATCAAGAAACAACAAGAGACGGGCTCCGTATCAAGGGGTGACCTTTTCTTTTTTGCGTGGGTTGAGTGCAACTCAACGGAATGATAGGAGCACGAACATGAATGAAGAACTGATCAAGATGCCGGCTTGCTTTTCGGGAGGAACGGGGCTGCGGGCAATTTCACAATCCGAAGAATCTGGCGATTTCGCTAAGTCTGGAGGCCTCCGAATTGCTGGAGAACTCTGGGTAGTGGAAATCGCCCGAAGACGTGGTGTCACTGAAGGTTTCAGTCCCTAATTACGGTCAGCGAATGAGAAAACCCAGAATCGGATTTTCAACCATAAGTTTGAAAAGAAAGGAATAATAACTATTTTTCCTTGCAATTAGGGTATTTTTTCTGTATAGTACGAGGTGCGGATCTATAAAACGCAGGCTCTCAACTCCGTGGTTAGGGGCCCATTGAAAGTTATTTCTGGAATCATACATAAACAGACTCCCTCAAGGGGTTCGAGAAGCCACTGGATGCATCTGATGGCTTCTCACCATTAAAGGATTACTAAAGGGTGGGCAGGTTCCCTTTGCCAAAGGGCAGTTCCAGGGGTCTGAATATGTTGCCCTGTCATGTCCAAGGTTATAGACAGTCAATGGTGTGAGGAAATATTAATAATTAGGGGGGCTACTAATAATTTATGTTGAAGAAAAAATATACAAAGTATACCCTATTACTTATTGTAGTGCTTTTTGCTGTAGGCATTATGTGGTTTTTTAATTCCATTCCTCAAAACACTTCATTTAACGACCTTGTTTTAAATCATATTAAAGTTTCCGAGATAGCTTCAATTGATATTCTTAAATTTTCTAGAGAATCATCAAATGTAGAGGAAGAAATTAAAGTGGAAGATGATAACATCGGTAAAATAATTAGTGATTTCTCTACAATAAAATTAAGAAAAGTTAGCTCAGTTGATGTAAATCCTTACAGAACATATCAATTATCAATAAGAACAAATCAAGATAATAGATTTAAAATAAACCTTTATGAAGAAGATTATATGGAAATATACGATGCTAAGAAAAAGGAGCTAGGTTCGTATAAAATAATTAGTGATTATAATGTTGAAACGATTCAAACTTTATTTCAAAAATAGACGGCCGCTATCATTGATAGCGGCCCAATTTTTTTCTTATTTACCTTGGAGTAATTTATCTTTACATAGGGATCCAATTTCCGCCTTTGATATGAAGTGCGGTTACCACACCTTTACCAGTAACAAATCTTATCCGCTCTCCATCCACAGTATATTCAAGGAAAGGGAGCTTGACTCTGATCAGGTCATATTTCGGGTTATCTACCAAAAAATATTCAAGATTAGCTAATTCGCTATACCCCGCTTCAAGCAGACCTTTGAACGCTTCTTCTTCTGAAGGGGCCATAAGTGATAACACGCCGACAACACCCGCGACAACACCTACTGGAGTGCTCTGAACAAAGATCAGTCCTAGAATAGTAGCCACTGCACCTAATCCGCTCATCAGGTCATTATTGCTAGGCTTAATAATGCCCTTATCGATAACTAATCGTTGCGCTCTTACAATATCTCTAATCTGTGACAAACTAACAGTAACTTCAGAAGCATATTCTCTGGCCATTTAAAACAACCTCCTATAAAATATATTTTTGAAATCCCCGGGGCGTTTCACACTATATAAAGAAGAGTGAGCATCTGATTTTACAACCAATCTTAAATTTTATTTCAGTTCACTAAGATCAAAATTTTGTATGACCTCTAACATTTTTACATAGAGTTCTTGTTTCAGGTCTTCTCGTTGATCGGCCGGCACTTGTTGCAATGAAGCCTTTATCTTTGGGGTAAAACAATTTAAAATCTGTAATGTTGCCTCCTGATCTTGATCTTGTTGTGCTTTTAATAACAATTCGGCCATCATAAAATCACCCCTTTGCGTTTTTTTGTATTTCATTCTTCAAGCCATTAATAGCCTCGCTTAAATCAGAAATTTTCTTTTCAAAACGAATTAATAAATACGAGGTAATTGCAATAGGGAACCCTAAATTAGCAATAAAGGCGGTAAAATCAAACTCAGCCATATTTCTTCACCTCCCGTTAATGGATGGCTCACCTTAGCTATAGCCTTTTACAACAAATTTCCTAAACCATATACCTTACAAAACGACGATTGTCATTTACATAATCAGCCTTCTTCATATAAGCCCCCTTTTGAAGAGATCACTCCCTACTTTATAAAGAGATACTAAGCTAGTTTTTTACAACCGCTTTCAAAAAGGAACGGATACAGTGCATACTGCTCCATAGGACTTGTTTTAGCTATCGTTCAACAGGTGAATCGTATAATAAACGGGGCAGTCCCTAAGGTCAAATTTATGACCGTTTGGGACTGCCCCCTAATGTGTGTAGTTATTTGGCAGGTCGGGGTATCCTACATCTTTTTTTGGAGATGAGCTACATTCGAATTTTACAGATACCCTTTAATCCTATTCATAAGTGTCTCGCCATTTGTGGTAAACAAAATATAAGTATTTGAAGTTGTTTTAATAAATATCCGATCCGTAGTACCATAACGGGTTCCGATTCTAATTGCATTTTTTATCGTCCTTAACTCGATTTTTCATTATCTAATTTAAGTGGCGCAAGTAAATTTATTACAAATATATAAATCGGGTGGATGATCATAGCACCAAGGCTCAACAGCCCGACAACGGGAGTTGGGAGCTCCCCGCGATCCACTATAGGAACCAAAGAACTAAATGCGAAATTTATCAATACAAAATACGGAAACCACAGAACCATCGAAATGAACCTTAGTTTTGTACTATTTTCAGCAAAGTATTTTCTGGTCAAAATAACGAATACAATCGTAAATAAAATAAACATGATGAAAATGAGAGAATAAACAACTTGGTTAACTAAGGACAGGTCCCAACTGAGTACTCTGCCGATCCGGTAGATATTTGCTAGCAGTTGTATAGGGAAAGATAACATTACCGCGTATCCAAAACTCATTATATTGATTTTCACAAAACTCTTAATAGTAACCATCTCCTTGTTGCTCCATAAACAAATTATACCAGGTCGAACTTGAGCACACAGTGCTATCAGCGTCTTGCCAACTTACTTATTGAGAAAAACAAAAAACCACAACCAAATAAGGTTACGGTTTTTTGTCACTCACTTCGAAATATCCAAAAACCCCTCGCCAAACACATCCCGCACGTCGTGAATGGTGATAAAGGCGGATTTGTCGATGGATTTGACAATCTTATTAAGCGTGGACACCTCTTGTTTGCTGATAACGATGTATAGGACCTCCGTTTCCTCCGTCATTCCCCCGCCCGTACTTTTCCTCTCTATCCCCGGCTATTTAAGGACTGAATATTTCTCAATCGTTTGACCGCTTATTCGAGAAAAAGCTCATTTTGCTGGTGCGACTATGTCCGGGTATTCCGCCGTAAGCGTCGCATAACTTTCAATCCACGCACTTACATAGAGTGCGACCACTGGATACTGACGCGAGCACATGAAGCTTTTTCTGATTTCAATCCACGCACTTACGTAGAGTGCGACGGCAGATCCAGGTACATACAATATGGCCCCCAAATTTCAATCCACGCACTCACGTAGAGTGCGACCCTTTCGTTCCGCATGTGTAAGTTCTAGGCTGTCAAATTTCAATCCACGCACTCACGTAGAGTGCGACCTAGTGCGCGAAGATCGCAAATGCGCCGAGCAAATTTCAATCCACGCACTCACGTAGAGTGCGACAGCGGGCCTTGTGAAGCCTTGAGCCACAAGGCCTCACATACTCAGAAGTGCGAACCTACTTTGTGAGTGCGAAATTTTACCGTTTATTTCAACCCAAGTCCTAACAAACCCTTTAATGACGCGGGGTGCGAACCTCCCAGGGATTTTATGTGCGCTTGGGGTTCGCACCGCTAGAAGATAAGCGGCTCCTCTAAATCTATCGATGGTTTGGCCCCAATATGCTCTACTTTGGTTTTGTAGTTATTGCCCAACCGATAAAATCGCAAGCTATCTTTTTCTTCATCAATTAACTGGGTTAACTCCAATTTCAGAGCAGTGAACTGGGCTGCATCCACAATGCACTCAAACACGGAATTCTGCACCCGCTGCCCGTAGTTCTGACATGCCTTGGACACTTTACGCAGCCTTGCAGCACCTCCCGCCCCTGACGTTTGAACATCATATGTAATGAGCACAAGCATCCGAACTCACCTACTTCCATAAAAATGGCGGATACTCATCTAGATCACCGCGCAAGAAACGGGCCAATAATAGCGATTGAACATACGGAACCAGCCCCCAAGGGATTTTCTCACCGAGATACGGGTGTGTGATGCTTTCCTGCTTTTTGGTTTGCCATGCCTTCAGAAACATTTTGCGGACCTCGTCCGTCATTAGCACAGCCCCGTTTTCTTTGGTAACAAAATCGCTCGATGTCACTTCTTTTCGATTGATCAGCGAAAGCACAAATCGGTCTGCATAAATTCCTCGCAGCTCTTCCATTAGATCCAAAGCCAGGGACGCACGACCAGGACGGTCTTGGTGCATAAAGCCGACGTAAGCATCGAGGCCCACGGTCTCCAGAGCCGCAGCCGTATCATTAGCCAAGAGAGTGTAAGCAAACGACAGCATGGCATTCACGTTGTCCTTAGGGGGTCTCCTGGATCTTCCTTGGAAAGAGAAGTTTTCCTTCTGCTGAAGTATCATTTGATCAAACACACGGTTATAGTGGGCCGCCGCTTGGCCTTCCCAACCCCTTAAACTTTCCAGGTTATTACTGTTGCGGACTTCGCGCAAAATATCCGACAGCTGGCTCGAGACGGATTTAAATTGTTCAACATCAACTCGCAGCGGATAGTCTCGCGTCATACGCTCCAGGATCCACTTATGGTTATAGACTTTGCCTGTAATGAAGTTTCGTGCGATCTTCGTTGCTTCCTCTTCATTATCAGAAATCCGGTACTGCGTCTTTCGCAAAATGACATTTCCCCGGCTCTCACCGATTACTCTTGCCAAAAATCTCCCGCTTTGTGTCAAGAAGGTGATGGAAATATTACGATCAGCACAATAACCCATTAACGCTGGACTAGCCCCCGTGTATCCAAAGCTCACGATCGACTCCAGATTATGAAGCGGCAAGCGACCAAGCTTCTCATCATCTTTGAGCAGTAACACATTGTCGCCATCAAGCGCCAAGTAAGTATCAGGCTGAGTAACATATAACGTATTTAACAGCTTTCTCATTCACTCAGCCTCCCCTCGATGTAGCTTTGGACAGAGCGTTTCTGCAGCAGATTGGGCACACAGATGTGCTGCAAGGAGCAGTTTTTGCAAAACGGCCCCGTCTTTACCTTCGGCGTATGACGTTTATCGTAATAATGATGCATTTCTGCGGCCATTTGTCTCACTTGATCTCGCAGCATGTCACTAATCGGAACTTCGATGCGATGCTTGATTTCGTTGTAGAATATGTACCCTGTGTCGACGCGGCACAGCATCATCTCTTCCAGGCACATCGCTTGAGCTGCTAGCTGAATGACGTCTTCATCGCCTTTTTTCGGCTTCCCCCGCTTATACTCAACCGGGTAGACCTTATAGGTGCCTTCTACTCCCGCCAATTCTACTCCATCCGAGTCCTGGATAAATTCAACCACATCACAGATTCCGCTTAGCTGCAGTTCCTTGGACTGAATCGGCATCGCACGAACAATCAACTTGTCTCTGCGCTTCTCCTTGATAAACGGTTGATCCGCTTTTTGGTGCAAATGCTGGCCTTCGATGGTTCTGACATTTTCTTCCCACTGCTGTTCGATATGAATCAGGGCCCACTGACGTTTGCAAAATTGGAAATGCTGGAGCCCTGACAGCATCAAATAGCGGTCCTCGTCATTAACGGCCATCAATAACCTCGACATTCAAGCCATCGAGTTCCTCTAGTTCAATCGTATAATCTTCAAATCTTTTTGGTTCAGGAGTTGTAGAGTATACTTTTAAAGACCGGTGCACTTTGGCCGACGAATATTGCCCCAACTTGGAAGAATGATTCCACCAATACACTTTGTGGACTTCCATACTGCCGTCGGGACGAGCAGAGGAACTGTCATTTTCAAACAGTGTGATCAACGCCTGCTTAATTTTCTCCGCATCTTCTTCCGTGAAGCCTGTCTTCTCCGCAAGTTGTGTATTAATGCTGCCCTTAAACACATACACGCCGAAATCCACACGATGCTTCATGCCCATCGTATCGGAGCTGCGCTTGTCCCCCGTTACGGAGTTTACACTTTTGGTAATCTGCGTGCTGACAATATCGATTGGATCAATGCTTGTTGCAGTATGGATAGACACAGGACCACGGACGCCTACAGACAGCTCGGAACCTTTAAAAGCAAATACTTGCCCAAAGCTGCGCACATCAATCCATTCCTGACAAGCAAGTTTGGCAAATTCATCAGCCGATGCATTTTTTGCTTTCAGCATCTTCGCGAGGTCCGGATGGGCATCCGCACGTTCACGCAAACTTTTGAATTCATCCGCTTTTCTGTCGTCCGACTGGACAAAAACCTTTTCTCCCATATCCAGCAAGCGGTTGCGAATTTTGCGTTTGATGGCAACATCGGAGATTTCTCCGTGGCCGTCATAATTTTGACGAGGTCGATTGCCGTTTAGCGGGTCCCCGTTCGGATTGGCTTTTGTTACAGATAAAATAACAGCAAAATCGATTTTATGACCAAGCGTGCTCATTCGTTTGTATCCTCCTCTTTTTTCTTATAAAGTTCACGGCGCTGACTATAGAATCCAAGCAGATATTGCTCTGTTAAAGGAGCATTATTAAACTCGACATCCTTAAATTGATCGGCGATTTCATCAATCATCTTGGATAAATAGGTAGCTTTCGTTCCCAGCTTGGCCTGATAAGGCTGCAGGCTGGCTTGAATTGTTTTCCAAGTTCGGCTAGGATTCTGGGCAAAAGAGTTCATATAACGAATCGCGTTGGTAGACCTCGTCTCGTCTTTGCCAAGTGCTCCTCGTTCCAGCACATCCGCCACAGCCAGCAAGCGGCCAAACAGATAACTCCGATCCCTGGATTCGGTGTTTAGCGGCACATTCCATTCCTCCTTTTGTTCCAGCAGCATTTTTCGGATCAATGCGCATGCAATGCTTAGCGTCTTCTCCCATTCCCACCGTTCCATCGAAACCGGATTCGAAGCCCGGTGAAAGGCACTCCTAACAATGTCTCGGGGAACTGTACGTTTATCGACAATGCAAGGGATAATCCGCTCCATTAAACCTTTGACGATCTTTTCGCTCGCTCTTGGGCCGTAAGCAGCAAAAGCAATATCTTTGGTCGCCGGCGCCCCATAAAATGAAACAAACTTCTCTTCGTCCCTGCGGTACCGATGCTCCCAGGCACAAGACTTATGCCACTCTTCCAGACGGTTCAAATACAGCTCTTTATTCAGATGCCGATAGTAAAGCACCGCCATCCGGCCCGTCGTTGCCGAGTCCAGAACGAGAATATTCACCTCTGCTTGATATGTAAGATCATTCCGGAACCCGTCAATCGCTCGTTTTACCTGGTCGGCATAAGGCTTGTCCGTATCCGGTTCCCTTTCCATCTCCCGGCCTAAATGTCGCTCCATATCAACGATGTCTTCGTCGGTATTTGGAACAGGATTATTATCGTTGCCCCACACTAGAAAAACGCGTTCATCAATCGTTTTCCCTTGACGGTGAATCAACCATTTCAAAGCATTGTGCGCTTTCTGTGACACCTCATAACTGATCGATACCGCTTCCCTGCTCGTTTTGAAGCGTCCGCGAAAGGTGAAGCCGGAATTGTCATTCGCAGAAATTAACTTTGCTTTGTCTGCCGCATGACGAATTTTGTTCGCATGCCGTTCCGTACTTGGACGTGTTTCTCCGGTAACGAAACAAACATCCTGTTCCCCCAGCTTCTGATTGTAAAAGGCAATAAACGAATCAAACATCGCTTTGTCTTTCCAAACATCCTCCGGTGAATCAGGGGTGAACACATTAAATCTGATAAAAGCGCTGGATGTCTCTGCAGCCCCGCTTGAGAAAATAGGCGGCTTTTCCCCGAGCTTTGCCTTGTATTTATCATCCCATTTCTCTATCAACCGACCATTCTCGTCAAGCTTGATTATTTTTGCGGCAACCAAGTCCTCTATTAACCGCCCCTTGCGCAAATACGTATAAATACATTTCAATTTCTCAGTGGCATATGGCGAATTGGCCCATTCCTCCAAATTGCGGATGTACTTATCAAAAGGAACCTCATCCGGATTTTTAATCTGTCCGCCATACTTGACGAAGTCGCCAGCGACATAACTTAACTTGTCATGTAACGGGTATGGAGCAACCTTGGAGCCTGACCGACTCGCTGATTCTTCTGTACAGGGGATTAAGGTGCTTTCCTTCTCCAACACTCTGGCCTCAAGAAAGTCACCATCTTCATCGATCGTCACTTCAATATGTGCATTCTGGGTCGTGTGAGAAACCGGCAGCAGCGTGTACTCCCGGTCACTACGTTTTTTCACCGTTTTCCCGACTTGATCCAGATTAGCCTCATACGTTTCATATAGGTGGAGCAGCCAACTCATCTCATTCACCTCCTAAATTACGGAGCAGTTGTTCCGCAGACTCGATGTTATCCGAATTGAACGATTTGGGCTCCATCTCTCTAACCGAACGAACAATCGTGCACTCTTCCGGCTTCGGAAACTGGATATACCCTTTATTCATCTCAACGGGCCACAGCCTTACAGAAAGCTCATTCTTTCCGGTTTCATCCGGATAGTTGAACCCGTGAACCATCGTTCCTAAATACTGCGTTCTTTCTTCTGTATCGTAAAAACCCGGTCCAGTGCCAAATTCACAAGGCTGGACATACCCCTGACACTCTCTAGTACCGAGGAAAATATCTCTGCGTCCTCCCGCTTTCAACGAACGTTGAAGGATGCTGTAATGCTTCCCTTCATTGCGGTCAAAGGCGAGATCAGGCCGGTGTTCGTTAAAGACAAAATGGGCCCTCACTTGGTAATGGACATCCTTCAGATACGTATAATTAGCCAGCGTGTTCCCGCCCCCATATTCAATCGGGCGCACACCTTTTGATTCCATCTGGATCGGCTTCATTACACGCAGTTCGTCAATGATATACATGATGGTCGGCTTCCAGTAGATGGATTCCAGGATTCCCTTGATCGCTTGGTAGGTTGGAACACTGTAGGACAGCTTCTCACCGCCTATTTTGGTTAAAGGGTCGGTGAATAAAGCGTAGTCGCCGAAAACTTCGAACTGGACTTCGTTTCTCATGGTTTGGATCACCTCCTTTGGGAGTATTTTCATAGGAAGATTATCCCACTCACAGATTACATCTATTTTTCGAAGGCGTCAATGATTTTTTATTTCAACTTTTTCTTTAAATGAATTATATATTTCGAATAATGAAATTAAAACCGATTTCTGGTATAATTTCATCATTCGCTTTCAAAAAGCGTGGATTGAAATATTTAGAGGAACAGTTGGAAACCTGTCTTGAGTGAAGACAGGTTTTTAAATTATTAAATCATCCATTCCGCCCTCCCCCTTCAAATCCACCCCATACTCATCGCTGTACCAATTCTCTTTCAACTCATAAATCATGCCGTCCAAGTGCACTACAATGGCGTTATCCCGTCTTAAATGCTCCAGCTCTTGCGAGTACAGGTTCACCGTATATTGCTGGGCTTGTTTCAAAAACTTGCTTATATCTTCAAGCCATGCTCCACTATTCAATTGAGCAATGAGTTCTTTACCTCTTCCATAAGGCACGAGGACGGAAGTCGTTTTTTGATCAATGACCTGAAAATGCTCCGCTGCCGTTTTGTAGCTCCCATTTAACAACAAAGGAAAGCTTGTCCCATGTTTCTTTTGATAGTGAGTCACATAATCATTCTCCTGTGAGAGAGACATCAGGAGCTTGGTCATTTCTTTATCTAATTTCTTAACGTAATAGTTTAAATTAACCTCCATTCTATTGTAGTAATAGCGGAAATATTCACTCATCGCCTTTGGTAAAAGCAGGTTTCCTTCATATTTATCAGCTTTCTTCTTAAACCTGGCTAGTACGTGGCTGGACATATCTTTCCCGACCTTTATCTCCTTCAGCTTCGAAACGGCTTCCTCCGCATGATTAATAATATACACATTCCGCGATTCATCTTCTCCGTGCCGGTTGCATCGTCCGGCTGCCTGGGCAATCGAGTCCAATCCAGCGAGAGAGCGAATGACACATTTAAAGCTGACATCGACCCCAGCTTCTATTAATTGTGTGGTTACGCAGATAAAGGGGTCTTGCTGATCCAGCATACCTCGGATTTCCTCAAGCTGCTCTTTTCGGTGTGCCGCACACATGGATGTACTTAGATGGTAGACAGGCACAGGGAAATCCTTCAGCTTTTCATATAAATCCTTAACCACCCTTTTTGTATTGAGAATGATAAGTGTGCTGCCCCACCCGTTGATTTCCGACTTCACCCAACCGGCCAACGTCTCATTCGTCATAGGATCTTCCGTTTGGTCAATAAGCTCGACCCGTTTAAAAGCTTTCGCAACTTCAGAAAGATTCGGCACAATCTCCCCATCCCGGTCCTTCCAAAGACTATGCTTCACCTCCTCCAGTGTAGGTTGGGTGGCCGTGCAGAGAAGAATGCTGCAATGAGCATCTTGTTTCAAGAAATTCAACGCCTCGTTAAACAGGGCAATACAATGAATGGGAACCTTCTGTACTTCATCAAAAACGATCACTGAATGACTCAAATTATGCATACGACGGGTATTGCGGTTGCCTTTGGCATAAAAAACATTGAGGAATTGGACAAGGGTAGTAAAAATGATCGGGCTATCCCAATTGTCGCGAGCGAGCTTAAGCTTCTCTTTGTCCGTAATAATCCCGTCATCTGCTTCGTCATCATCTCCCCTGCCATTCGGATCGTCCTCAATAATATTGGAGTGATGTTCCAAAATATGTTCGCTATCCTTCAATATCTTCCTGACCTCATCCGCATTTTGCTCGATGATTGTTGTATACGGAACGACATAAATGATCCGCTGTTTATTGTACTTGCCGGCATGCCTGAGCGCATAGCGAAGACTGGCAAGTGTCTTGCCTCCACCTGTGGGGATGGATAACGTATAAATGCCGGACGGGCGCTCGGCAGCGAACACATCGCACTGTTCCGACATTCGGGCTCTCAGCACGTTGATCGGTTCGCTTGCATCACTTCTTTCCTTTAAAGCGGCCAGATGATCCATTAAACGACGATAGTAGGCGTCAAACAAAAGAAGATGCTGTGTGGGCTCTCCAGCCTCAACCTTTTCTTCAAAACTACGCGTGTCGGTCCGATCCGCATCAATTAAACAGCTGAAAATATATTTTGTAACAAAAAAACTTTGTGTAGGCGTGCGATTAATAAATTGTTCCAATTCATCCACGGCAACATGAATATAATTGATAAGCTCTTCCTTGGACATCATGTCCTGAAAAAAACGTTCAACAGCCAATTCGTATTCAGGAAGATTCGTATCTTGTACTCGTCTTAAGTAATCGGATTTGATCTCAGGTGAGAGATAGTCTTGGAGGTTGGAGTGATGAGAGATGATGGCGTTACCGACGATTTCAGCCAGAAGCTTTTCGCAGAAGGTACTTTCTTTATGGTGAAGTAATGAAAATAGCAGCCTGCCTCCAGCTGTAGAATGATCAACCTCACCGCGCTTCGGCTGTGGCAATTCAGGGTGGAAGGCAACGATGTCTATATATTGTTGGAACTTTTCGCTATACTTCCCCAGATCGTGAAGCAGCCCGGCTAACCCAGCGACATGTTTCAGGCCCAGCTTTTCCCCGAACTGTTCCGCCAGCCGTTGTACTCCAAGCAAGTGCGTTTTTATCGTTTGAATTTCTTTATCGAGTTCTCGTACATGGGCAATATACACAAGCACATCTCCTCGCGTATGATCATATACAACCTAGTTCTATTTTACCGCAAGATTTGTCATAATTCACCAATATACGGGTAAAAAGCCTTATTACAATTAAGTAGCAATCCCAACAAGCAACTCGCTTAGCTATACACTTCTCCGGTTGTAATAATGGAGAGGAACTATGAGTTTTGACATCGTTGCGACATAGGTTATTTTTATCATGACGTTGACTTCGTGATTTGGCAGCCCAAAGGGCTGAACATTGGCCGGTCTGCCTACAGCGGCGCGGTGCCGGCTCTGCTGACCGGGGTCGTCGTCTTCGGCGACGTGTGGGAAGTCGTACAAATTACGTGGAAAGCCATCTTGACGTTTAACGCCATGATTATCATCTCTACCTAAAGCGCTTTGCTATGAACCCTAAAAAGTTGCGAGACTTTCAGAATCAGAGCATTTATTATGAACGGTTAGTCAATAGTATGAAAGTGTAGTCCATTATTTCCCTGCAATCTACGCACTTACAAAGAGATGTGACCGGGCATGGCGTTAATCGCATCGAACATTGGGATTTCAATCCACGTACTCACATGGAGTGCGACCAGGAGCGCCATTAGCGCGGCCAAGAGCTGGTGAGCATTTCAATCCACGCACTCACATGGAGTGCGACTCCTGGCGTTCCTTTTCCCCAACCCGCATTGCTTCGCATTTCAATCCACGCACTCACATGGAGTGCGACGGGCCGCGAGGATAGTACCAATCCCAATACGCCGATTTCAATCCACGCACTCACATGGAGTGCGACAGCGGGCCATGCGAATCCTTGTGGCACAAGGCCTCGTAAGCCCAAAAGTGCGAACCCATTTTGCGAGCACGAAATTTTTCCATTAATTTTAACCAAAATCTCTACAAATCCTTTAATGACGCGGGGTGCGAACCTCCCAGGGATTTTATGTGCGCTTGGGTTCGCACCGCTAGAAGATAAGCGGCTCCTCTAAATCTATCGATGGCTTGGCCCCAATATGCTCTACTTTGGTTTTGTAGTTATTGCCCAACCGATAAAATCGCAAGCTATCTTTTTCTTCATCAATTAACTGGGTTAACTCCAATTTCAGAGCAGTGAACTGGGCTGCATTCACAATGCACTCAAACACGGAATTCTGCACCCGCTGCACGTAGTTCTGACATGCCTTAGCCACTTTCCGGAGCCGCGCGGCCCCTCCCACGCCTGTTGTTTGAACATCATAAGTAATGAGTACAAGCATCCCGACTCACCTACTGCCATAAAAATGGCGGGTACTCATCTAAATCGCCGCGCAAGAAACGGGCCAGTAATAAGATTTGTGGTTATAGATCTTCGTTGCTTCCTCTTCATTATCAGAAATTCGGCTGCATCTTTCGCAAAACGACATTTCCCCCGGCTTTCACCGATCACTCTTGCCAAGAATCTCCCGCTTTGTGTCAAGAAGGGGATGGAAATATTACGATCAGCATACAACCTAGTTCTATTTTACCGCAAGATTTGTCATAATTCACCAATATACGGCTTCATTATAATAAAAAGCAATCCCAACAAGCCAGTCGCTTAGCTATACACTTCTCCAGTTGTAATAGTATAATTTAACCGTACTTAGAACTGTAATGAATGGGGAGATTTGTTTGACGCCGATGCTGAAAAACAAATGGTTCCTTCAAGGATTGGCCCTCCCTCTGCTTTTCTCCTTTCGGCCCTGATTCACCTCTCTCAAAAAGACTCTTATAGTAAAATTTCCGATCTTCATATTAAACAGCTAAGTGAAAAAGAACACATTGAAATCCTCGATGTCGCAATAAAAAACGACCTGAACAAGCCCTTTTCCTATGTTTATTACAAGCGGGGGTGAAAGTAGGGGCATACTATATAAGCGTTATTAATGATAAGCTGGTTTACGGCAAAGACCATTTAATGATCACGCTCCTCTTTGAACGATTTGGTCCGTCTGAATTGAAAAAAGGCGAAAGCGATCACAATGACTCCGATTATCAAGGAAATGGTCGCCGCCATATTGTAGTTGTTTGTCTTAAAGGTAAGCTGATACACCCAGGAAATCAAAATATCCGTCCCGCCGGCCGTCTGCCCGCGAACCGCGGGGCCGCCGCCATTGAACAAATAAATGATATTAAAATTGTTAAAGTTGGCCGTATATTGAATTATGAGCAACGGCGCGGTGGCAAACAGCACATGCGGCAGCGTAATATAGCGGAATTTCTGCCAGCGCGTCCCGCCGTCCACATCGGCCGCTTCATAGGCATCATGGGAGATGCCGCTTCGGCCGCTGCCAGCCGCCGGCGATGAGCTCGGCCTCTTTTTTGGCATCCCTGATGTTGACAATGTAGATCATGGCGGCTATCGCCAGCAAAATAAGCGACAAAAGCCCGTACACCAGTAAAAAAATCGAATGATCCACTTTGGGAATCGTCCCCAGCGTGACCATCCCCCACAGACCTAGTCCAATAAAATCCGCGAAGGTGATGATAAACGCAAGCTCTAAAATAATTAGAATGATCCCTTTGATATAACTGCGGTTGTACAACTGCCCTAATCCGGCGAACAGAATGGACAGCCCCATCGCCAGCCAGGGGCGATGCGCCGGCTTCTCCCGGGCTGCATAACCCTCTTTGTGCGCCGGATGGCGCAGCTCGCCAGCATTGCGTTCCTTCACGATGAATTCCTCCCGGTACGAAATAACAAGCTCAAACAGCCGACGGCTGGCGCCGCTTACCGGCCGGAAGCCTTGATCTGGGCGGCAATCTTTATAAAACGAATCATAATGACGGGGCTTTAGGCTATGCTATGGATTCCATGAATAGAGCTGCCGAATCCAGCCCAGAGGCGGGTGAAGCTTTAAAAGCAAGCACAAGCAGAGGCCAAAAAGCAAGCCAAAGCGGAACAGGAAGCATCTCTGGAGAAAGTGCGCCGTCAAAAGGCTGCGGAGGCGAAGGAGGAAAATAGAGCACCGGCCGCCTCACCACCCGCAGACACTATAGAAATTAGTGCGGAAGGCCGCAAATTCAGCACGAAACTTTTTAAGAAAGTGGCGCTCAGCATGCAGGTACTGCTAAAGCCGTTATGTCCGAGCCTAAGTTATATTCGCCACAAGGCGATATAAAAGTAATGGAAAGTGTCCTCACATAACGATAAAGGCTTGAATCACCCATGGAATATAACGACAAATGGCTTGGGGGATGCCTCCTGCTATCTATGCGGCTTTCACGATCAGCTCGCGGTGTACATCATCATATGTCCAGAGCGCCTGGAGCTTTTACAAGCCGCGCATTAGCCCAGGATGCTATATTGGCTCACTTCGAAATATCCAAAAACCCCTCGCCAAACACATCCCGCACATCGTGGATGGTGAGAAACGCGGCTTTGTCGATGGATTTGACAATCTTTTTAAGCGTGGATACCTCTTGCTTGCTGATGACGATGTACAGGACTTCCGTTTCCTCCGTCATTCCCCCGCCCGTACTTTTCCTCCCTATCCCCCGCTATTTAAGGACTGAATATTTTTCAATCGTTTGACCGCTTGTTCGAGAAAAAGCTCATTTTGCTGAAGCTCAAATATCCGGGCGCTCCTATCGAAGTAATCCAGGGTCGCGCTCCATTCTTTCAAGTGCTCATGGTTATAACCTAACTGGTAGTAAAGCTCTCCTAATAAATAAGATATTTCATAATCCCGGCATAACTGTACGGCCTGATCGCACAAGCAGTTGGATTCTTCATAACGTTCCAGTTTGGCCAATACCTTGGCGGTATTGTACAGGACTTTTATTTTTAACGTCTTCTCCTTCAACACTATCCGTTTATTTACATATTCTGTTGCTTTCATCAACATAGCCAAGGCATCATCGTAATTGCCGTGCTCGCAATAAATGATACCCATACTGTTAATGATCTCGATTTCCCGTTCGGAATGAGTGTAAGGATTGGCGGTCAGGTCCAGCGCCTGTTCGAAAAGTGCAATGCTTGCCTCATAGTCCTTTAATATGTAATAGTGGCAAATCCCGTCGAGCCAAAGGAGCAATTGTTTGAACGGGATATTCCGGGCCATTTGACGGTTCTTCTTCTCGGCCTTGACAAGTTCATAAATCTCCTCATAATTACGCTCGCGAAGCAGCCGGTTAATCTGATAGTTTAGCTCCTGATAATGATCAAAACTCGGATACTGAAGCTTCTCCAATATATAATCGAGCGGAATATTGAGTTTCTGGCCAATTTTAAATGCAATCTCCAGCGAAGGGATTACCATTCCCGTCTCGACTTTGCTGATGAAAGCCTGTGTGCATATACCTTCAGCCAATGCATGCTGGGACATCCGCAAAGATATTCGAAGCTCACGAATTAATGCCCCAAGGTTCTCCTCCATTGCATTCAACTCCTTCCAGTCGCTCACTGGTCATATGAATTAAAATCTTGCAGCAATCAAGCTAGCATTTTTTTTAATGTACTCAACTCTGAGAATCTATAAAATATAACTATTTTTATATTGATGGTTATTTGTTTAAGAATAATTGATATAACCCGGACTTTTTAGAAAAAAATTACTAAATTTCTTAAATTCACAATTTTTAAATATAGGATATTATCAACTAAGAGAAAGCGCAAGCTTTTTGCAAATACCAGATAACCATCCATTTCTTTTACAGCCCTATGCACAAGCTTATTACTTCCTAGCTCAATTCCCACGAGGAGGTTATATGAGTGCAGAAAAATAATTTATTGTCGGTGCTGCCCCTTATTTATCATCTTGCATATATACTTGGTACCCAAGACCTTCCATTTCAACACTAAGTTTTCCCAAAAGCCTATTTCCTGATCGTAAGGAGGAGCTCTAAATGTTTAATGAAATCGGTGTAGGCGTGTTGATTCATAACTCGCATCGGTATGAAGAATACGTTAAGCAGATTGACGATGATGTGGATGCCTACGAAGTAGTCATGGGACAATTTATCGAAGAACCCGAAGAACTTCGAATTTTGAAAGCGCAGCTTAATAAGCCGATTATTCTGCATACTATCGCTCTTTCGCTTGGTACGGATGCCCCCGTGGATACGGCCAGTATAAGTAGAGTCAACCGCTTTTTGAACATACTTGATTCTCCCTGGTACGGGGATCACATCTGCTTCACTGAGGTGCCCGGAAATCCATCCAGTGCGCTGCTTCCACCTATCTTGACAGAGGAGTCGCTGCAAATCTTCCTAACGCGGCTGCATGAAACTTCCCGGCTCGTCGGCAAGCCGCTCGTTCTTGAAAACACTGTTATGCATTACAATCCCATCGGTACAATGACCTATCCGCAATATATTAACCGAATTCTCAGCGAATCTGACGCCGGTCTGCTGCTAAGCATTCAGAATATCACCAACTCGTGTCAGCGTTACTATCCGCTTGACCACTATGCCTTTATTGACAGTCTGGATTTGGACAAAGTTGTGGAAATTCATTGTACGGTCGGCAGCGATAAGAAATATCAAGAAGAAGAACATCAGGATCTGAGAGCAGATCAGCAGCTCCACATGGAACTCATTGAATACTTGGCCAAGACAAAAAAAGTACGGCCCAAAGCTTTCATTTGGGAATTGGAAGACGGGCTTGAGCATTTTCCGGAAGCAGATGAACTTAAGGAAAAAATTCAATGGGTCAAACAACTATTTTTTCAATGAGGAGGAAATATGGCGATTATTAATTTACAGCGGTTTATGGTTGCTTATGTACGCGATATTACGCTCCGAAACCAGTTCACTCAGAACAAAGAAGCCTATTATGCCCAGTTCGAACTCACTTCTTCCGAACGTGAACTAGCCGAGCAAATCGATTACTCCATCTTACAGGTGACTGCCGAGAAAATGCTAAAGGACCGGATTGACCGCCGGGAGAGCGAGTTTCAGGAGTTCTTCCGCATTCTCCGCCTGTTGGATGAATACGAGGAATTTGTCTATGAGTTCGCAGTTCAGTATCCGCAAGGGTCGCTCTCCAGGAAATCGGAAGCTGAGCGGCTATCGGCTTTTGCAGCCGCGTATATACGTAAGCGCAGCCTGCCGGATATCCTGCTTGAGCTGATGGAATATTCCAGGCTCGCGGCGGATATGACATATTCGTCCAAGCAATCCCCACGTGCTGCCGGTCCTTTGATTCTGCCACGGAACCAGAGGCTTTACTTGCGGGAGCCGTATGCGGTCCGTAAATTCCGCTATGACCTTGTCCGTTTTCTTGAGACCGTGGAATCACGAGACGATGTGGAAGCCTTCCCGGCTCAAGATTGTCTCTTGTTCTTCCAGAAAAGCTACAGGAATGCTCTTTCGTGCGTCATTTTGGAAGTTGACGACGAGACCCTACTGAATCTGCTAAAGGAAGGCCTCAGTTTCAATACGATTCTTCTCCACGCGCCGAATAAAGAAACCCGGGCAAACTGGGCAGACAGCATCGAATATCTGTTCCAGGAAGGCATTCTGGGATTGGACGATGCCGATGATACCTTGAAAGGAGGTGAAAACAATGAAAAAAGTGATCGTTCGTACGACATCCGCCCCAGTGGATAAAGACAAATCCACCAAGAACACGAAGTAATTCATTTTCTTTCCAAAGGGGAATTGTGGTCTTTAGTCCATAATTCCTCTTTTTACAATTATATAAGAAAGGGCGTTTTTCCATGTGCGGTATAGCGGGATTCACCATCCTTGAACAAGATGACCCATATACAAGCGTCTCCCAATTGCACCGAATGACGGGGAGCTTGTTTCATCGAGGCCCCAACGCCGAAGGCCTGTACCTGGATGAGCGTATAGCATTAGGCAGCAGAAGATTAAGCCTTGTGGACATCTCCAACGGATCACAGCCTTTTTATAATGAAAACCGGACCGTTGTAGTCATCTATAACGGTGAAATATACAATGCCCCTGCCCTTCGAAAGATGCTGGCAAACAAAGGGCATAAACTGTACTCCGCTTGCGATGGCGAAATCATCCCCCATCTGTATGAAGAGTACAGTACCGATTTCATGTCCCGGCTGGACGGCATGTTTGCGATTGCCCTCTGGGATACGACATGCAAACGATTCATTCTTACCGTCGATCAAGCAGGAATCAAGCCTCTTTATTATACACAAAAAGAAAAACGTCTTATCTTTGCTTCTGAATTGAAAGCCCTGTTCAGCATTGGCGGCGCTCGCCCCCCCATCGACCCCGTCTCCATGCTGAGTTATTTAAAATATAAATTCATTCCTGCCCCGTGTACACCCTATACAGGCATCCAAAAAATGATGCCCGGCCAGACCCTTGTATGGGAGGACAACAGGCTTGTTGCTGATCGCGGCAGCATACCAATCGGTCATTCAGACGGAGGCGATCTTACGGAATTGTTGGAGACTGCGATCAAGACCACCACCATGTCGGACAAACGCGTCGGCTGCTTGCTAAGCGGCGGCCTGGACTCCAGCATTGTAGCCGCTGTAATCGCAAATGAACTACCGAATGCTCCTATCTTCGGCGTCGGGTATCCCGGTCGGCTGGAGGCAGATGAAACGTATTTTGCCGCGAAATTATGCAAGGAGCTTGGTATGGATTACTGTCAGGTTTGCGTCGGGCCGGCAGATGTTCCCGCGAACCTTGATGAAATTGTATGGCATCTGGACGAGCCTAATCAGGATCCTATTACCGTCCCTTATTTCCTGCTGCTGCGGCAAGTCAAAGAATCGGTTTCTGTTGTGCTGACCGGCGATGGCTCGGATGAATTTTTTGGAGGGTACCAGCGTTTTGCCGTCTGGGATGCGGAAAGCTCCTCCAATCTTGACGCCTACGGAAACGAGTTGTTCTTATTCCGTCTTGAGGAACTGCGGCAAGACTTCACGGAAGCTTATCGCGACGCTTTTGAGCGTCTGGCATCCGAGCAATCCTTCCCGCAAATCCATAGTCTTCAGTCCTGCATGGCATGGGAGAGACAATACCGCCTCCCAGCGTACCATCTGAATCGAGTTGACAAGCTGTCTATGGCTTGGGGCGTCGAAGCCCGCGTCCCCTTTCTTAGGCCAACCGTTACTAATTACGCGCTGCGATTAAGCGCCCATGAGCTTCGGAATCAGCAAACCGAGAAGGTAAAGCTAAAGGAGGCCTTTCGTGGCAGACTGCCTGCCTGGCTCTTAGAACGCAAAAAGCAGCCCTTCACTTTCCCTATCTCCCATTGGCTTCGTACCGAACTGCAGGAATGGAGTAAAGAGACGCTGCTATACAGCGCCTCCCCCGTTCACGCATTTGTCGACCGGACCTATGTAGCCTGCTTAATCGATCAACATCACGCCGCGCAGGCCGATCATAGTCATAAAATCTGGTCATTACTGGTGATGGATGCTTACTTAAAGCAAAACTGAGGAGTGAAGTCAATGAACGTACAAGTCGCGCTTCTACGAAGCGGTAAATCCAACATTGCGGTTATCGACCAGGATCTGCCCCGGGATTCGGGGAAAGTTACCGAGTTGTTGCAGAATATATACTTAATCACGCTTAAATTAGGCTTTCCTACAACCAAGGTCGTCACGATCGGCAGCTTGTTCCGTAATCGTCAAAGCTTGCAGTTCTATCAGTATATCCCCGGCTCGGGCACTTTCGATGCCGGCGGAAACTGCGGCAATGCGCTTATGGCTGCTTATGTGTATCTATACCAGCTTCATCCTGACAACACGGTGAGCGAAATGCGCTCTTCCCACTCTGACTTCGCTATCCGCATCAAGGAGCTGCAGGCACGGACGAAGCGGGAGTACTCGCTTTGGGCCGAGCTATACGCATGCGGTCCTAAGCCCCGCCAGGTGTTACCGCTTGGGGAAGCACGATGCCTTGTATCATCGGAAAGCCATGCTATTGAAGCCTCCATCGTCGATGCAGGGAATCCGTACATCTGGGTAAAAGCCGAGTCCATTTCACCTAAAGCCCTGAAAGAGTGGGATGAGGTCGAGCTCTTGTCCCTAGCGCGGTTAAGGGCAAGTATTCAGCCCAGGCTGGGCATTGCCAAAGGCTCGGTTTTCCCGAAAATCGCGGCGTTTGCCCGTTTATCGGACGAAAGCGCCGCCCTGCGAATGATATCGGTGGATGACTGGCACCCCTCTTTTGCTCTAACCGGACTGTTGAATTTCGCCGCCGCTCTTTTCACGCCCGACACACTGATCCGGCTGGCTTTCCCGGATACCCGAAGGCTCGCACTATACCTGCCGGACGGCATTCTTGTCCCCGAGTTTGGCGAGACAGCCGTAGTAATGGAACAAAACGTTGAATATATTGGAGGTATAACCGTTGAACTCGATAAAAAGGTCGTGGTTTAAAGAACAGTTGGCACAGATCATAGAGGAAGACATCCGGCCGGAAGCCGCCGCAGTCGATGAACATGCGAGGTTCCCAGTACAAGCGCTCGCAGCGCTAAAACGCGGCGGTTTATTGGGACTGCTCGTCCCCGAACCGTACGGAGGTCTGGGCGGCAGCATTACCGAGTTCACATATGCGGTCGAGCAGATCGCGCGGGCGTGCAGTTCAACTGCCGCCGTCTTCTTCTTCCACGGCCAGTTCGTGCGGAGGCTAGAAGACTTTGGGAACGCTGAACACCAGGCAAAGTACTTCCCGCGGCTCGCCGATGGTTACCTCGGGGCTTCGTCTTGGAGCGAACTGCAGGCAGGTGCCGGCAAGAACAACCTGAGCACAACCGCCCGTTTACAAGGGTCCCGCCTGCTCATTAACGGAAGCAAGGCATTTTGCACCAGTGCCGGAGAAGCTGATGTCTATTCAGTTCTGGTTAAATTCGAAGGCGAGGACGGGCCGCAAACTTCATTTGTCCTGGTCGAGAAAGAAGACCTCAACGTATCGTTCGGGCAATCGTGGAACGGAATGGGGATTCGCGGTTCATCGACCCGGGAAATCATATGCGCGGAATTGTCGCTTCCCCATGATCGCATCTTGAGCGCTGTTGGCGATGGGCACCGGATTATGGAACAAAACAAAAAAAATGCGATTCATCCAGGCATTATCGGTTTGGGCGTCGCACGTGCAGCTTTAGGCGCCTTCTTGACGGAAATTCAAGAAAGGCCTCAACTGTGGGGCTATCAAAATACACGCATGACCGTAAGCGATATCGCCACCTCTGTCGATGCGCTGGAAGCACTTACCTACCTTGCCGCTAGATCGGCTGATGACAGGAAAGCTCAGTCCGCTTTTCAAGCCATGCAGGCCAAGACGCTTGCCGCACAAGTCTGCGTGGAAGCAGCCGATAAACTGCTTCACTTGGCCGGTGCCCGGGCGTACACCAAGGGACATGCGCTTGAGCGATTATGCAGAGACGCCAAAGCCATCGGTCTTATGGGTCCGACCACCGAGATTGCTAAGGAATATATTGCCCAAATTTTACTGGAGGAGATGCAGAATGACAATCGCCTGCGACCTTGTTTTATTTAATTGCACAGCCTTTGTGCCCGAGCCGCTGCCCGAAGCCTACATCGGCATAAGGAACGGAACCATTGCTTACGTAGGAACTCAGAAACCCGACGGAACCGCAGAAACTGCGTTTATAGATATGCAACGGCGCTTCGTGCTGCCGGGTTTGATTGATTCGCATGTCCACTTCCGCACGCCCGGGCTCGATCATAAGGAAGACTATCGGCATGGCTCCATGGCAGCGCTGGCCGGCGGGGTAACAACTGTTCTGGATATGCCCAATACAAAACCCGAGATCAGTACCCGTGCCGCATTGCAGGAGAAAGAACAAACCGTTCAAAAACTTTCTTACGTGCATTATGGTCACCATTTCCTACTAACCAGGCGCAACCTAGAAGAGATTAAGTGCTTGCAGGCCGGTGACGTCGCTTCGGTTAAAGTTTTTATGGCAGGGCATGAAACGGCGGAACACACGGTTTACGATTACAACTATTTATTAGAAGCGGCCGGTATTCTGGCGGCTAAAGGCATGTTGATGACCGTGCATGCAGAGTATGAGCCCTTGCTCAAGCGGACAGCATCCATGGCTCCCAGCGGATATGAGGAAGACCGCAGGCGGGATGCCGCGATTCGTGCTGTGGAGATGATGATCGGTATCAGTCGGCAGACAGGATGCCAGATTCATATCGTCCATACTTCCACTGAGGAAGAAGCTTCGCTAATTATAGCGGCCAAATCGAAAGGGATTCCGGTCACCTGCGAAGTCATTCCGCCCCACCTTGTCTTTACGAATGAAGATCTGCTCCGCAAAGGATGGGATTTTAAGCTGTCTCCACCACTAAGGACTAGACGGGATGCAGCCTGCCTGTGGGAACATCTCATAACCGGATATATCGATACCATCGGTTCAGACCATGCGCCTCACACAAGAACTGAGAAGAACAGTTCTTCTCCCCCTGCAGGCATGCCTGGCGTTCAAGAGATGGTATCTGTTATTTTTTCCGGTTTCATAGATAGAGGTCTTAATCCTGAGCAAGCTGCCGCCCTGATTGCGAAGTATCTGTCTCAGCGTCCGGCCGAGCTATTTCACATTCCAGGCAAAGGCAGACTAGCCCAGGGATTCGATGCCGATCTGACCGTGTTGGAACCCTTCGCAACCTTCGTGATGACCGATGAGAAAGCTTTTTCCAAGTGCAAATGGAGTATATATACGGGACAATCTTTACGAGGAGAGGTTCAGATGGTCTTCCTTAACGGCACCGTGGTCTATGCCAACAACGTTATACAAACGGAACAGCCTACAGGCCGCAAAATCACTTTGGAATCGAGGAGATGCACCGTATGAAACAAGCCACCCTTTCTCCCATCGTCTATCATTGGGACCTCTCACCGCTTTATAAAAACCGGGGCGCGTGGTCGGAAGACTTGGCGGAAGTAAAGCAGCTTGCCCAGAAATTACTTCACTTCCGGGGTATCTCTACATTGACCGTTGCAGCGCTCGAATCAGCACTGCAGCTGCAGAGCCGTATTTTTATGCTGCTGGATAAACTGTATATTTATCCGAAGCTCAGGCTCGATCTCGATTATCAGGATGAGGAGGCCCGGCAAATGTGTGATATGGCGAGTCACGCCAGCCGTCGCATTCTAAGCGATATCGCTTTTTTAGCCGATGAACTGCGAAGCTTGGACGAATCCTTATTAACAAAAACATCCGCTGATTCCTTAGCAAACTACCGCCGGCTGCTGCAAGAATTTAAACGCTTCGGGCCTCATATGCTGGATGCAGATCAGGAGGATATCCTAGCCCAGTTGCATCAGATTACGGGACATGTGTATCAAACGTATAGGATATTAAGGGAACAGGAGACCGTCTATCCTGATATCACCGATGCCTCGGGAGAAAATATAGTACTTCTAGACAATAATTACCCCTTGCTAATGGAGCATCCGGACCGCAATGTCAGGAAACAAGCTTATTATGGGGTTATGTCCGCCTTGCATCAAAAGCGCGAAACATTTGCCAGTCTGCTGAAAACCTATGCTCTGCAGCTAAGTCTAAATGCCGGATTTCGCCGGCACGAATCTTCCTTTGCAGCCGCTCTCTTCGAGGAGGAAATACATCCAGAGATTTACGGATATTTAATAAACGCCGTTCACCTGCATCTCAATACCCTTCACCATTACATAAATTTGCGGAAGAAGCTTCTGGGCGTAACACAGCTGGGTTCCTACGACTTGCTTGCACCTTTACCCGCGCAGAGCGAACCGGTTGTCGGGGTACAGGAGGGACTGGCGCTTATCGAAAGTTCCCTTGCACCTTTAGGCGAGGAATATTACGATTATCTTGCCTACCTTATCGGCGTCAATTGCATCGACTTCTATCCGGATTCCCGTAAAACGGACGGAGCCTACACCTGGAATGTTTATGATGTTTATCCCTATATATTGTTGAATTACAATAACAACACAGACAGCCTTTTTGGCCTTGTTCACGAGTTGGGCCATGCCGTCCACTATATGTTCACGAACCGGCACCAGCCATACATTTACGCCGACTGCCCGGTTTTCCTGTCCGAGATTGTGTCAAATGTGAACGAATGTCTGCTCATCCGTCACCTCCTTGAGCATGCTGAGGACAGCTCAAGCCGCTTGTATTATTTGAGCTACTATATAGAAATGTTTAGGAGTACGGTATTCAGACAATCGCTGCTCGCCGAATTCGAGCACTTCATCTACAGCACATTGGACGCGGAGCAGCCGCTGAACGCTTCCTTGTTGTGCGAAACCTACAAATCGCTCACTCGTTCTTATTATGGCGACGGATTGCTGGTTGAAGATCTGCAAGGCTCGGAGTGGATCAGAGCCTCGCATCTCTATAAAAATTTTTATATGTTCAAATATCCCGTCGGTTATCTGATTGCCCTTCAAATCGTCCAGAACATTCATGAGCAAGGCGCTCGTTACGCAGAAAAGTATACACGTATGTTGAAAGCGGGAAACGCTGCGCCTGCAGTTGACTTACTGCGGACCATCGATATCGATGTTGATGACCCGAACCTGTACGGCAGCGGCTTAAGAATATTCGAAAGCTTAATCACAAATCTAGAGGAGGCTTGCTATGCCTAGAAAAAAAAGTCTGCTTAGAGACAACCGCAGCTTTAGAAACTTATGGCTTGCGCAGACCGGAAGCACGATAGGCGACTGGTTCAACCAAGTCGCGCTTGCGCAGACCACCCTGGCGCTCACCAACTCGGCGGCCGGCATGGGGCTTGTACTGCTCTGCCGGTCATTTCCCGGGTTTATTCTGGGCCCCTTGATCAGCCCGCTTGTCGATCATCTTCCCAAAAAGAAGATTATGATCGCAACCGATCTGTTACGGGCGCTGTTTGCTTTAAGCTTCATTGCCGCCATTGCTGCGGATCAGAGTTTCTTCCTCTATGCAGGCGCCTTTCTTCTAGGGTTGAGCGGGGTTATGTTCAATCCTGCCTCGCAAGCTTACTTGCCGCACATTGTCAAACAGGAAGAACTCGCGGAAGCTAACGCCATCAGTTCTACGACTTCCGGCTTTGTAAGTGTAATCAGTACCATACTAGGCGGTATCGTATCAGCTTTAGTCAGCCCTGTGCTCTGTTTTGCCATTAACTCTGCTTCCTATCTATGGTCTGCACTCTGTGTCTCCAAACTGACTTCCACATCCAGCACCCAGTCAGCGCGTAAATCCTTCAGTTATTTCCGCTCGCTATCCGAAGGGTTCAAGGAGGTCAAGCAAAATACCGTCGCCCGCATGATTATCATTATCGGTATCAGTTGGGGACTTGCCGGCGGCGGATATTATATTCTTATTCCACTAATCGGCGATTCATTAATCGGGTTAGAGGGATTCGGGATTGGCTTACTCTATGCCGTCGACGGCCTAGGAGTGATTACAGGCTCACTACTGGTCAAATCCTACATTAAACACCGTATTACAAGAATGAACCTCGCTTATGGCATCGCTTATGTCACGCAAGCGGTCTTTTTTGCCGGAATCGCGTTATCGGCCAATATTTATTGGGCAGCCTTAATGCTGCTTTGCATGCGGGTCAGTTCCGGAATCATCATCCCGCTCGATACATCTCTGATGCAGATGAATACGCCGCCGGATGTCCGAGGCCGCGTATTCGCCCTGCACGGATCCACATACAGCGGTTTCATGCAGCTGTCTTACGTGACCTCCAGCCTGTTGTTCGTCAATATGGGCATCCCGTTCACGGGAGTATTGATCGGTTCCATCTCGTTTCTCTGCGGTCTTTACTGGCTGGTCGGTATGCGCAAACAGCAGACTTCGGGATTATCCACGACGTTAACCAAAGGAGAAAAAGTATGATCGAATGCATAGATCACATTGCCATAAAGGTCTCAAATCTGCTAGCGTCTATTCATTTTTATAGAAAGTTTGGATTCGAGGATATCGAACGCGTCTACTTCAATCACAGGCAAATCTCCATGTTGGAGCATAAAGAGGGGGGAACACCCAAGATCGAATTGATTCAAACGGATCAAGAGGAGCCCCCGGAAGGTCGCGATTCGCATCATCTTGCCTTCCTGACCCGCGATTTACCGGAAACGATCAGCCACTTGAAGCAGCAAGACATCGTCATTGAGAAGTCAATGATCCGTACGGGCTTTAATGGCACTCGGTTTATCTTTATTTATGGCCCCGATCGCGAGGTCATACAAATCGTCGAATCAACCGCAAATGAGTAAATCCCCTCGCTTCTAGAACTCACTTAACCCGTAATCCTTTAATCGGAAATGCAGTTTCGAATAAAAGGATTACGGGTAATTCGTTAACTCGACGGACAAATTATAAAGTGCTGCCCTCACTTCGAAATATCCAAAAACCCCTCGCCAAACACATCCCGCACATCGTGGATGGTGAGAAACGCGGCTTTGTCGATGGATTTGACAATCTTTTTAAGTGTGGATACCTCTTGCTTGCTGATGACGATGTACAGGACTTCCTTCGGATTTTTTGTATAGTAGCCATGGCCGGACAGCACCGTAACGCCGCGGTCCATTTGGGTAATGACCATTTCGGCGATGTCGTTTTGCTTCTCCGAGATGATCGTAACGGCCTTTTTGGGATTCAGCCCCTCAATCAGGAAGTCCATCACCTTCGTCCCCACATACAAACTGACGATGGTCAGCATCAGCTTCTCCGCCCCGATGATAAAATAGGAGGAAAAGGCCACGATCAAATCGAAAAACAACAGCGCATAGCTGATATTCCAGTCGAGATATTTATTGGCGATCCGGGCTAAAATCACCGTTCCCGCCGTCGTTCCCCCGGCCCGCACGATCAGGCCGATTCCGACCCCCACCAGCACGCCGGCGAAGACCGCATTAATGGTCAGCTCATGCGAATTGATCCTCCAGCTTTCCGTCAAATGCAGAAACAGCGAGTTAAAAGCGATCGCAATCACCGTATACACCGTTGTTTGCCGATCCAGAAATTTGTAGCCGACAATCAGCAGCAGGCCATTGATCACGATATTGACGATGGAAGGCGACCACTGAAACAAGTAGTACAAAATAATGGTGACCCCTGTAACGCCCCCCTCGCCAAACTCATTCGGGATGACAAACAAATTGACGGCCAACGCAAATAAAAAGGCACCCACAATTATAGTAGCGATATCCGCCATTCTCTTTTTCATAACTACTCTGATCCTCTCTCCAGCAATTCTATCCTCACAACCAGATCATCGTATTCCACTTATAGCTATAAAGTCAATATGACTTTTACGCTTTAATTCGCTATCCAATTCACTTAGAAAAGGAATTTTGGCAAAATTTATACCAAAATAAAGAACGGGCGTTGCAGAGGAGAATCCCTGCAAGCCGCCCGTTTTTTTCTTATTCCATTCAATTATTTCGGTTCTTTACCCCCCACTCACATAACTGTTCCAAAACGGGTAACAGAGTCTTCGCTTTCTCTGTGAGACTGTATTCGACTTTAGGGGGAACTTGGGGATACTCTTTGCGGTTCACCATACCGTCCGCTTCCAATTCTTTGAGTTGGGCACTCAATGTTTTATAAGTAATGGCTCCTATCCGTCTTTTCAGATCATTAAAGCGAACCGTTTGGTTTTCTGCAAGGAGGTAAATAATCAGCATTTTCCATTTGCCGCCGATCACGGACAAGGTATAGCCAAAAGGGGTCTCTTGAATATTACCTTTCTCTTTGTAGTCGGCCACACTCATATTTGCACTATCCTTTCTGGTAGTACCTATCAATAAAGTGCGTACTATTTTTTTGTTTGCGTTCATTTTATACTGGCCTTACTTTGAAGTAAAGGAGAGAAAAAAATGGCTAATGTCAAAACCTACAACCACGATCTTTGGGATCACGGCATCTCCCAGGGTTACAGTGTCAACGGCACCATCTACATTTCAGGGCAATTTTCCCACGATACGGAGGGCGCGTTCGTTGGCGTGGGCGATATCGAGGCGCAGACCCGGCAGACGTTGGACAATCTCGATCGCGTGTTGGCGGGATTTGGGGTCACGAAGTCGAACCTCGCTTATGTAGAGCTCTATCTGACCAAGGCGGAAGAGCATTTCGAGCCCGTCATCCGGCTGTTCAAGGAATACATGGGGCAACACCGGCCAGCCGGCAGCCTCATCGGCGTGACCTACCTGGCATCCCCTGAGCAACTGGTCGAAATCCGCGCCGTCGCACACACGGACTAACTCGGCCGCCACATCACTATATTATTCCCTTGAGGGAACAATGATCTGCTTAATCATAAATACACTCACGCACTTAATGTTTGCGAGGGTGTATTTTTATTTTGCAGCAAGTACAAAAAAACACTTAAATTCTTCTGTTTCATGGCTAAGATAAGCTGGACTAAGACTTAATGACGCGGCTGTTTGTCATATCCAGATATGCTTGTATAATTGTTGTAACAGTTGAAGACCTTGCCTGCGGGAATAAGCAGCGAATTTCTCGAAGCACTCTCGGGTGTGATGGAGGAATACGATGAAACCTTGAAAGGCCTGAAGGATCGTTATGACCGTGCGATACCTGTCTGTCCAAGTGGCTATTGCCATTAATGTCGCCATGATACAGAGATATAGTCCCGGGGAAGATGTCGGAGTTAAGGATGGGGGCATGTTGGAGTCTGCGGTATTTCGGCCGCAATTCTCTGCTTTTGACGATGAGGCATCCCCTTCTTTATTTGAGAAAGCCGCAGCGCTGTTTCAATCCCTGGGACAAAATCATCCCTTTCAAAATGCAAACAAACGGACCGCTTTTGCCGCTTTAGCGATCTTTTTGCGGCTGAACGGCTATGCCTTTATCATGGACCAGAACGCGGCTGAGGAATTTACCGTTGACATGGTGAACCATCATTATGAATTTCAGGAACTTGTGCAAGTGATTAAACAATATTGTAAAGAAACCCCACAACGATGAGAAAAATCCCACGAAATGCAAAAGTGCATGCGACTTTTGTCGAACCCCCTCTAAACCGGTGGTTCAAATGTAAAAGTGCAGTTCATTTCCGGTCAAAAACTGCTTT
Organism: Paenibacillus sp. FSL P4-0127; assembly: GCF_038007325.1. Taxonomy (NCBI): domain Bacteria; kingdom Bacillati; phylum Bacillota; class Bacilli; order Caryophanales; family Paenibacillaceae; genus Paenibacillus; species Paenibacillus sp. FSL P4-0127. The sequence goes on from NZ_JBBOWY010000001.1 coordinate 408,329, forward strand.
TTTATCGGATAGCCTCAAATGAGATGCACTTTTGCACTTCAGTCGCTCTAAAATGGTAATTTACGAAAAATGAAATGCACTTTTGCAGTTGCCCCCATCTGGCCGTCCTTCTTCCCATGAGAAACGATAAACTCGGCTTTCAGCGCCAAAGCCTATCCTTGAGCGAATGGTTCCCATACTCCAACACCAACAGATCCAAATAAATTTGAAAAGGCGCTCGCGAGCACATGTCGACACCGTTGAAGTAGCAGTGTTCGATGGGGGTGTAGAAGACAAGGTCGGAGAGTTCGGTCAGGCGGTTGGATTTGGTTCCGACCAGGGAAAGAATCGGCGTGCCTTGATGTTTGACGATATGCGCATATTCTAAAATGTTAAGGGTCTCTCCGCTGTAGGAAACAAAAATGGCCAGGTCGTCCTTGCTTAAGTTTTGCGCGGCACATCGTAAATCGTCCCAATCCATTCGGGCCATGTTGCTTTTCCCTAACATCAGCAGCTTTTTGGAGGCGTCCCAGCAAACGGAATAGGAATGGCCGACTCCGAACCACTCGACTTGTCTTGCTTCGGCGAGCATGGAGGCGGCCTGCTTCAATTTATTTTCATCGAGATGATGTAAAACCTCTTGAATGTCCTTTTCATAGCGTTTGACATAAGCGGATAAAGAGGCGGAGAGTCCTTCGTTTTTCGCGGGATCCTCATCGCGCAGGTAGAGGTGAAGCTGTAGCTTAAAATCCTGAAATCCTTGGAAACCCAGCCTTTTACAGGTCCGGCTGATCGTTGCGGTGGAAACAAACATTTCTTTGGCCGCCTCTTCCAATTTCAAGGACACTAACCGTTCCGGGTAACGAATAAAATGGTCTAACACTTGCCTTTCAAGCTGGCTTAAATTTTCCCGTTGCTGGACTAACCTCTTCATAAGGGTCTGCATGTTCATCACCTTTTCATGTATAGAACAGAACTTTTCAGACGTTCCAAACCTTCCAGAAGCTTGGATTGCGGACATCCAACATTCATTCGCAGAAAGACACCTCTGTCCTCTCCATACACATCACCGGGCATAATCCCCACTTTACCTGTATGCACAAGCGCATGTTGCAGCTCTTTTTGCGTCTTAAGCACCCCTGTGCAGTCGATCCATGCCAAATAAGTAGATTCCGGGATCGTAAACTGCAGGATTGGCAGCTCCGTAGCGATATATTCCTTGATTATTTTCATATTATTATACAGATAGGAACAAAGCTCATCAACCCAATAGCCGGAGCGCCGATACCCCTCGATAACGGCAATCTCCCCAAAAATATTCGCGCTGGATACCCCATCCCGCCCCTTTAATAACCGCAAAAATCGTTCTCTTATATCTTCATTAGCAATAATCGCATAAGAGCCGCCCAAACCAGGAGTGTTGAAGGTTTTACTTGCCGATGAGCAGATGAAGATATGTTCCGCATCGTTGGCCACACTGGTCATTGGAAGATAAGTCCGCTGATGGTAGGTGATGTCCATATGAATATCGTCCGAAATCACTTTAACCCCATACCGCTTGCATAAATCCACGATTCTTGTTAACTCCGGTTTGGTCCAAAGCCGTCCCGTAGGATTATGCGGATTGCACAGTAAGAATACTTTCGCCTTCGGGTCGGACAGCTTGTGCTCCAAGTCGGTAAAATCGATTTCGTAGCTTCCTTCTTTAAGAAGCAGCGGATTGCTCACAAGCTTTCGCTTCATTTCACGAATTAACGGAAAAAACGCATCGTACGCCGGGGTCTGCATGACAATATGATCCGCTTCCGAGGTTAAAATTTCAATGAGCCTTGCGATCGAATAAATCACGCTTGGACTATACACAATCCAATCCATTTCGATGTTGGCGCCAAAACGCGTCTCGTACCAGTAGGTAATGGAAGATTTATAGTCCGTATGGTTCCACCTCGTATATCCAAATACCCCATGATTGGTACGTTCCTTAAGGGCTTCCAAAATTTCAGGCGGGCTTTGAAAATCCATGTCGGAAATGGAGAAGGGCAATAAATCGTTCACCCCGAATCGATCTTGAATAAAATCCCATTGAGTACAATAGGTCCCCATCCGGTTAACCCTTTGATCAAAATGACTCCGCATGTTATCCCTCTTTACTCATCCGCTGATTTTATATCCTTGCGATTCCATCAGTTTGCCGATCTCTACCCGCACATGGTTGACTTGCGCTCCGATGATCACCTGAAGATTATGGGCATCCAATTTGACAACCCCCAATGCTCCATGCTTTTTTAGCGCCGGTTCATCTAATTTTTCCATGTCATCCACGACTAATCTTAGTCGGGTAATGCAATTATCCAACGATTGAATATTCGCCGGGCCGCCTAAGGCGCTTAATAATTGCGCCGCTTGACTATTGGAGGCAGCTTTCCCGCGATCTTCAGAGGACCCCGCGATTACCGTTTCAGTATCGTCGTTATCTTCTCTACCCGGTGTTTTCAAATTAAATTTAGTAATTGCAAAGCGGAATACAAAATAATAGACCGCAAACCAAATCAACCCTACGATCAGCACCAAATACCATTTCGTATCGGTTCCTTGCAGGACTCCAAATACGAGAAAATCCAGGATGCCGCCGTCGGTATTGCCGATTTCCGCGCCAAGCAGGGCCATCACCATAAATCCAAGTCCGGTAAGGACGACATGAATCCCGTAAAGAACAGGGGCCAGGAATAAAAACAAGAACTCGATAGGTTCTGTTATCCCGGTCACAAAAGTGGCAATGACCCCGGAAATAAGCAAGCCTTTGATCTTTTGGCGATTTTCCGGTTTCGCCGTATGATAAATGGCTAAAGCAACAGCCGGCAGACCAAACATAAAGGTCGGCATTTTCCCCTGCGAAAGAAAAGCGGTCGCGGAAGCCGTAATCGGTGAGCCGCTTTTAAGCTCCGCATAGAAAATATTCAGCGCCCCCGAAACGGTTTCCCCATTGACAACGGCCGTCCCGCCCGCTTCCGTAAACCGAATCATCGCCACCAGAATATGATGAAGTCCAAACGGCAGCAGCAATCTTTCCCCTGCTCCAAACAGAAATGGGCCAAACACGCCCGCTCCTTGAATCATGGAACCAATGCCGTTGATGATCATGGTAAAGAAAGGCCAAATCATCGGAATGATCAGACCAACCATCGATAAAGTTATCGCCGTAATGATCGGGACAAATCTGGGTCCTCCAAAAAAGGCGAAGGCCTGCGGGAGTTTAATATTATGGAAGCGTTGATGGAGAAAATAAACGATCAATCCCGCAACAATTCCTCCGAGCACCCCCATCTCGAGACTTTGAATCCCCAGAACCATGCCCTGGCCTGCCTGCCTCATGACCTCCGGATTCGCCAATTGATCCGTTTCCACCAAATAGAAATTGATCGATAATTGCATCACAATATAGCCGATCAGACCGGAAAACGCCGCTACCCCTTTCTCATATCGGGCCAAACCAAGCGGGATCGCCATCGCAAACAGTAAGGGTAAATACGTAAAGGCAAATCCGCCGAGGGTAGAAATAAACCGGAGACTCACTTGTATGAGCTGATGATCCAAAAAAGGAAGATTTTCGATCGTTGTCGGACTGGTAAACGAACTGCCGATGCCAAGCAATAATCCCATAAAGGCGAGAAGCGCAACAGGCAGCATAAATGTTTTCCCCAGCCCCTGAAAAAACTCCCATCCCTTAGAAGCTGATCGGACCTTTGTTTTCATCGCTAAACCTCCACCAAAAAATGAACTTATCTACACTCTACGTCTCGAATGCCTATATTAGCAATCGCTTTCACCGTGTTTGTAAATGCGTACATTTTTTGTGTGGAGGGTACAATCCCCTAAAAAATCCGCTTGATATGTACCGATAAATCCTTGCTCAAATCGACGTAGCCGTCTTCCGTCCGGATTAAAGGATGCGTCAGGTCGTGAGGATTAAGCATGACGACAATGCCCTTGCGGTCGTCCGTCAGCACCACGGGGCTGCCGATGAGGGAGTGCATCATCTTCTCCACAAACATCTTTGTAATGGAGGGGTCCAGGGGGCCGAAGGCGTCCTTTTCCATCTGATCCAACACTTCATTAAAAGGTGCCGGGTCGCGGTATACCCGCTTGGACGTCATGGCGTGAAAAATGTCCACCACCGCCACAATCCGGCTGAAGAGGTCGATTTTTTCCGCGGTGATGCCCAGCGGATAACCGCTGCCGTCCATGCGTTCATGGTGCTGAAGCGCTACCAAAGCCTGCCTGTGATTGACGCCAACCGTGTCCTTCAGGATTTCATAACCGAACACCGTGTGATTTTTCATGATGGCGAATTCTTCCGCCGTCAAAGCCCCCGGTTTATTTAAAATCTCGTCGGGGATCAGCGTTTTGCCGATATCATGCAGAAATGCCGCGGCGGTTAATTGCAGCAGATCCCGATGATCGAGCCCCATCCAGCCGCCGAGCAGATTGGACATGGTCCCGACCGCGATATTATGGCGGTACGTATAATCATCTTTCGCTTGCAAAGCGGCGAATAAACGGATCAGTTGGGTAGCTTGCGTCATCTCGTGAATCGCGGGAATCACGCTTTTTCGAATTTCCGCCAGAGGTACTTTCTTCGTTTCCCGCACTTCATTAAATATCTCATTTACGTACTGCACCGCGTCATCAACGATCTTCGCCTGGGGGGAAGACAAGTCTTCCAGAGCGAAAATCTCCGCGGCCAGATCATCTTCGGTCAAAATAATGCCCCGGTTTTCCAGCGTCGCGAGATGCTCCTGCGTAATGACCATCGATTCGGACAGCAATAGCGCACCGGCTTCGCTAAATATATCTTTATTGACTTTTCGCCCGATAAAATGCAGCGACGTCTCATGGGAATCTCTCAAGCGGTCTCCCTCCTTTTTCCGCATCCTTAATCTTTATATTTTGCCATACGAATCTTTACGATTTCTCGACAAAATCAAAAAGCCAGCTAATAAGCTGGCTCCCATTACCACCGTCTTCTGTCCTCGTTATTGAACCGCGGGCCCAGCAAATCCGAAATCCGCGACTCCGCGTTTTGATATGTACTCACAATATTCTTTATGGTATCAAATTCCTGATCCCCCGGCCCAAGCCCGCTCATAAACATTCTTTCCAGGATCGCGCCGTAGAAATCGATGCGTTCGCGAAGATGATTGCATTCGATGTCGATCACGTCTTCGACCGTATTTTCCTCCACGAAGGCCGTAATCTCATCTCTATGATAGTCCGGCGCGGGATCCCGGTCATTGATGATCGATATGGGGTCATTAATATTCTGAAGATCGATAGAGCTTCGAATATCCGAAAACGGAATTTGCTGCTTGGCGAGCATCACCTGGAACGGTTTATGCTTGAACAATTCGCACATCACCAGGTAGCACATCTCCCGGTTGGCGATCAGGATTCCTTCAAAAGGATGCAGAATCCAAGCCCCTTCTTTCATGAACAGGTCGAAGTTAAATGGTTCCCCTCCATATACGTACCTAATAGTATAAGCCGTTGGAGATTGTTGGGAAAAGCTGAAATCCTCCACGCAATAACACACCCCTACACCCAGAATGCACTGATATGGATATCATACCAAAACCCGGCGGGTGCAGTCATCTTTTCCTCAACCGCGGCGGTTCCAGCTTATGAATATCATCGGCTTTATTAAAGCTGGCCGCAACGATCAAGGTTGCCACAAGAATACCGCAAATCCATGCTCCTATCATATTTAAGCCCCTCTATTTTTTCTTCCATACATATGAACTTCAGCGTTCGGATATGACATGAAATGCTATGAAAAGAGGGAAAAAAGGGACGCATCCGCGGAAAGGACACATCCCTTGTACTATCAATGATATTAATCCAATAAGCTGGTGTTCAGCGGGTCGTTCGTTTTCAACTCGCCGCCGGCGTTGTTTCCGGGCATTAACCCGAGACGGTTATGCAGCTTGCTGTTGATGTCGCTTAAGTGTTTCGTTTGCTCTGTAGCCGTCTGAATGATCGTACGGTTCGATTGCTCGTACAAGTCGATGGCGGTAAAGAGATCCGTCATGGCCCGGTCGATCGATTCCATCTGCAGACCAGGTTTTCCGAGCAGATCGTTGGTTTTCTGCGTGGTTTCCTTCAGCATGCGGGAGTTCTCCTCGAACATCGTCTGCAGCGTCGAGTTCGCCGAATTCACGGCCTCGATCGTATCCAGCTGGTCCTGCAGCGCCATCGTAATCATGGCGGATACGGAAAGGAGATGCTGCGTCTTGTCGATCGTGGCTTCCACGGAATCAATCAGCTTGTCATTATTATCGTTAATAATATCCGTACCGGCGATCGCCTGCTGATAGAGCATCACCATTTCTTCAAACGATTGAATCCGCGTGACCACTTTCCGCAGCCCCCGCTCCAGGTGGGTTTTGCGGTTTTCGTTTTCCGGTTTGGCGATTTCCCGCTCGAACAGCTCTTTCAGTTTATGGCCCATCGCGATCCGCATTTGCAGGTTATATACCGACTCCAGCGACGAGCGTTTCAGATTTTTCATGTATACGATATTCTCTTCCAGCGTCTCTTTCCCGTTTCTCAAGGACTGGACGATGGCATCCACATTGGTCTTAACCGATTGATATTTATATATGTAGTTTTTCAGCGGCGTTTTCTTAAGCAGTTTATCAAAAAAGCCAACCTGCTTGCTCTTGCTGAGCGAGTCGATTTCCGACCGGAGCTTGAGAATGTTGTTGGAAACTTCGGACCGTTGCCCCGACATCAGCTCATTGATGGGCCGCTGCAGCATCCCCAGGGATTGGCTGGCCTGCTCCATCGTTTTTTGCCCCATCCGGCCGATGTTGTCCATGAGCGTTTCGAGCTCCATCGAATCGGTGGTGGCCACCTTCTGGATCAGTTGGTTCGCTTCCTGTTCCACTTTCGCAAGATCGGCCTCTTTTAATTGAACCCTTTCTACTGTAGACATGAGAAATGCCCCTCCTCTTATTAGTTGGACCGGTACCGCTGCTGAATCAGATCCACCCGGGTTTGCAGTTCGATAAGGTCTCTATGTTCAATCGTTTCTACATAAGATGACAGCTTGGTGTTGATATCCTTGATCCCGTTAAGCAGGAGCCTTCTGTTCTGGCGTTTGGCCTCCCCGCTTAAGTTCAAGAACGGATTGATCACTCCATTTAAATCTTTGAAAATAAGCCTTTGAATATTGTGATTGATATTCCCGTCATGCAGCGTCTTGAGCTGCGGAATCAGCCGATTGACTCTGGCCAGCAAACTGAGCGTCTTTTCGACAATTTCATCGTCGAGGTTGTTCTTCTGTCCTTCCGAAATAACCATCTCTTCCGTGACTTGAATGTACTCGATAATCGGTCCCCAGAAAGCGTCTTTCTCGATCTCCGGAGCATTCTCCGCAGCCGAACGAGCCTGCTCCTGAGCTGAACCCGGCGCGCCGGGCGTTCCGGATGTGCTTGATGTGCCGGATGCTCCGGATGCTCCGTTATGATTCACCTGCTCGTTGAGCTGGGTTTCCGGCCCTTGCGTCTTTGGTCTTGATAACCGGCTTAGTAAAGCGATAGCGGCGAGAGAGAACAGTGTGGGGATCAGCAAATTCACAAGCTCCGGTAAAAACTGGGCCGTAAACAGAGATGCAATGAATCCAAGCAGCGAAATTCCGCCCGCAAGTTTATAACGAGTCATGAACCGGTTCCTCCTTCCCTACCTGATAATAACTGTATCTTAAGTCTTGGGCTCATATCGTGTCAATTCTTGGTGAACTTTAGAACAAGCGCTTGATGACGTATTCTTTCTCAAGATGGGTGGCGTAAATGCCGAATTCAGGAGACGGTGTCTCAAAATCTTCTCCCAGCAGCAATTTAACGGCCAGATAAGGGAAGTTAATCCCCGATAAGCAAGTCGTATATAACCCTCCCGAGGTGCGCGGGTTAATTTCCAGCAGCTTGGGCACATCCCCTTGATAGATAAATTGAATGTTGAAATTGTACTGAAGCGGCAACACGCGGTGAATCTCGTGGGCCATACGTATTAACGTTTCGTTTTGTTCCAGCAGGCGCAGCCGGCCCTCCACCTTCTTCCTGGGTACGGCGGCAACGATCCCTTCCGCAGATCCCAGGCAATCCACGCTGTATTCGCTGCCCTCCAAATACTCCATGACCATCAGAGGCGGAAAGCCGGGTTCGCTCCCCAGCAGCCTGACCGCTTCTTCTATATGAATGGCAGCCCCGGCCCACTCATATAAACTTTGAAGCGTGGCAAGCTCGTCCGTGACGATTCTGAACCCGGCTCCCCCCTCTCCGGAGACCGGCTTAAGGCAAACCTTGCAGCCTTTGTCCTTAAGCCGCTTGTATGCCTTTTCAAATTGTTCCAATGTGGTTACGACCTCATAATCGGGAAGTTGAAGACCAGGCACGCCGCTTAAAAACTCGAACAGCCGCCCCTTGTCATCCACGATGGACAACATTTCGGCGGAGCCGGCCAGCATGACCTTTGTCCCTATTCTATCAAAGTCATCCCTATGTTTGGCAACTTCGGCCAGGCGATAATGGGGAATGAAAATGTCAATTTTATGTCTTTCGCAGAAATCCAAACAGTAAGCCGCATACTCGTGAACGGGCACGTCCGGTTCCAGTTCGGCATCGTCGGCCGCCTGAAGCATGATGGAGTGGCGGGAGGGGTGCGTAGCGAATATTCGGAACGGTTTGCTGTCCGGATTGTGGCGGATCATTTCAACATAATGGCTTGCGGCGGAGAATGTCCGATTAAACCATATATTCACGGGTAGATTCCTTCTTTCGAAATACTTCAAGAACCGATTGCAAAATTTCCTCCGAAGCCGCTATTCCCGATTCTTGAGTAAAATGGTAGTTCCCCGACCCTGCGTACGCGGCATAAAGCTCCCCATGAGCCGGGGCCAGAGCGTAATCCGCGGCCTTCAGCAGACTTTCATCCAGCAGGGAGTCGCCCGAAGCCGCCGCAAACGCCGAGGATAACCTTTCTTTCACATATAACATGGCGCTGCCTTTATTGATTTCCGCGGGGATTAAATACAGCTTTCTCCCTTGGATGGAAAGGCTCCAGCCCAAAGATACGATCTCTTTGCCGAACGAGCGGACCCATTCCGCAGGGATTTTCTCCCGGTCAATAATGACGGTATAAAACAAGCCATCCGCCAAATATTCCCGCAGAACCCAATCGGGGGAAGCGATCTCGCGAAAACGCCGCAGCAGCTCGTCATGGTTCAAATAGTCGTCCTGGAGCCGCCGAATCCTAAGCGCCCAAGCGGGATCGGGCTCGCCGTCGATCAGGATGTTTCCCCCATTGCTCGTGATTGCGTATTTAGGTTTCATATGGGAGGCGATATGAAATATCCGCTTGTATTGTTCAACGGTACGCGTAGTGACCGGGACAAAGGCGGCGAATTGCTGCAACTCCCGCAACAGGGACGATGTCTTTTTCGACATATACGAGATGTATTCGCCGTTGTACAGTTCAACCGGGAGATGCTGCGCCGGGTCTTGCGGCAGTCCCAGTGCCCTTTGGGAGTAGATCAGGGTCCGATCCAGATCGCTGGCAAAAATCACGCTTATTCACCCGCCTTCAGAGGTTTAATAATGCCGCAGCAGGAATAAGTGAGATCATCGTAAGTTTCCACCGGAACGCCCCGTTCCCCCGCGAGCAGCAAAATATGCTGCAGGCTCGGATTATCCAACCGGTCCACGAGAATTTTCCAGGGAATTCTGCGCAGCAGCACACGCGTGGTTTCCCCCACCCCCGGTTTGACCAGATTAACGTCGTCAATACCGAAGTCAAGCTGGATTCTCCGGATATCGCTCATCCCTTTCCAGGTCTCCAACCGGCCGGCATTTTCGGACAGAATCGCCGCCGCTTGGCCGCGCGCTTCTTCCGACACTTCATCGAAGCGGGAAGAGATCTGATCGACAAAATAATTCGATAAATCATTAGGCAGCCATTCTCTATAAAATTTGGCTCCGTGGAAATCGTCTGGCCCGATAAGATCCTGCCTCAGCACCGTTCTGCTCATCAGCCCGGACACCGTGGAATTCAAGCAGGCGCTGGGGATCAGGAAATCCTCGCGGGTGCCGAAGGTACTGGAGCAGCAGCCCGGGTCTGCCAAGACGGCGAGATCATCGCTTAAAGCGACTCCGTATTTCAAACGAAAGCTCTCGCAAGCCGCAATAAGCTCTTTGCGAATGGCCCCTTTTCCCGTCCACCCGTCCACGAACTGGATGTCCAGCCCCGGGTGATTTTGCAGCATGTAAAGCACGGCATTTTCGTCTATCCCGCGGCCCCGGATGATCGAAATACTGTAATGAGGCAGCTCTTGATTGTACAGCATTTTAATATAACGCTTGATGAGAATGCCGATGGGGGTGCCCGCCCTGGCCAGCGAAGCCAGGACCGTGTTAAACCCTCTCTTCTTGACGATCAGCTCGGACGTTACGGCAACGGCCAATGCTACTTTGCGCGCGGTCGTGGTTAATGTATCGTGAAACAGCTGAATGTACTCGGGGGAAGGCTGATATTCCACAGGCAGCATTTCCGAATAATGCGTTCCCGACTGGATCGCCCCCTCACGATCTTCGGTTCCTTTCTCCAACGCGATCGCGCTAAGATCCTTCAGCAAGAAAACGACGTCTTCCCGGCTATAGCTTCCGAGCGGAACGGGCGAGGCAACGGTTTTATTAAAAAGAGTCATGTCTAACGCCTCCCATTCTAGTTAAAGTGTACAAAATGGAGTGCAGGCACCCCTGTTGATTTCAAAGCATTTGCGTATGATTCCAGGCCGGCTTGATGCGAACGCTCGACAAATACGAAGATTTCATCGTACTGTCCTTCGCTAATGTTATAGAAGAAATAACCGATCTCCGCGTCATCGGGGCAATCAAAAGAATACGCGTTTTTAATACCGTAAGAGGCCCCGTTGAACGGATGGATTGGGCTTCGCGTGCTTGATTGGTAATAAACGCCGGCCCCCATCTCCGCGGCGATCCTCATGGGTATGTACATAAACTCTCCCGTTCCCATGCACAGCGTTTTGCCGCCCGCTCTTTTGCTTTTTAATAACGCCGCCGTTTGGGAGATCATTTGATCCAGCTTTTCATTGTCCGTACCCTTGAGGCCAAAGCGGCCCGTAAACGCAAGGTAAGGTTTAGTGTTTACTTCCCCCGCGGAATTCACCGACGAGAACGGAACATGACTGAAAAATCGCCCGGCCTCGTAATGGTAGATTTGCGGCTCCTTGGAAGGCTTGGACATCGCGCTTTCGCCGCGGCGCTCCAGGCCTGGCGCAGTGCCTCCGACTTTGATCTGCCCCCGGACCAGCGATAGACAGTCGATCGTGACCTTAAGCTCGGCTTCCGTTTCCTTAAAGCGGGCGATATCCTCGTCCGACCTCCAATCCAACAGACTGGCTAAGACATAACGGCTTCGCGGATGCTTTTGGTGAAGGTCTCTGATGATGTTGATAGCGGTTTTGCCTGTCGTTATTTCGTCATCCACAAGAACTACTGGCTCGTCCCCGCGGAAAAAATCAACCTCGGACGGGTAGCAACGATGCGCGGTGGCGTGAGAATGCTCTTCTTCAAAGGTCAGCGCCGGCCCCGATTCGACCAGGGCGTCCCGGGTCGTGTGAATATATTTGGCCGGGCCGGTAAAGGCATCGTACATGCTGTGCCCCAGCGCGGTTGCGGTTTCCGCAAACCCGATAAACAAAGCGGGCTCCGGGATCGGCAGTAAATTCGCTTTGACCCGTCTATAGATGGCCGCCGCTTCCTGCGGATTCACGATCCCCCGCACAATTTCCGCTATGTCGCCGATGATTTCTCCACCGCAGTGTTTCTGGTACAGGTAAGCCAATGCCGCCCCGCTAAGCAGCGAAACTTCGGGCACCACCGGAATGTGTTTGCCCAGCACTTTGCTGACAAACAGAAAGCTTCGTTTCTTATTGATCCGCGCCGCCATCTGAAACAGAGCTTCCAGCGGCAGCTGAAACGGATTGTCCAGAATTTCGATCTCGACTTCCAAATCTTCCAAAATCTTATATAAGCGCCTGTTCAATGTCTTTGGTTCCGACGAGCAGTGAAGTATAGCTTTGGTTTTCACGTAACACCCCATAGATTTGAGATCGTAAAATAATGCGTTTCGCCCAAGTTAAATGCGGCTTGATTTCATTCATTTTGTTTTCGTATTGGCTCTTAAGCACGCCCGCGATGCCGTTGCTGTTCGCAACAATAGACGTTGCATCCATGTACTCTTCATGGGTCACTACATACATGGACTGGACCGGATGAATATGGGAAGGATGAATGATGGTTTTTCCCAGGATTCCGTTCTCTTTGTCCAGTTCCGTTTCCCGGATCAGCCCGTCGACATAACCGTTGATATAGTCCATGCGCAGGAGCCGTCCGTGCCTGCCGGCCGCCTCCTCAAAAGGAGTCTGCCTGAGCAGCGGCTTAAGCACGCGATTGCTCTTAAAATACTCCCACACCGGCCCCGAAATCACATACGGGTTTGCAGCCCGTCCAAAGACGTTGATGATATCGGCGATACAGTCGCGGATCACGCCGATATCGTAAATCGTCATATCCGGATTTCTCCGCAGGCCAAACAGGCTTGAGAAATCGGTCGCGCCAATCCGAACGTTCAAAACGTGGTCTTTATGGCCGTCAAGCAGACGCCGAATCCCCAGCAGCGTATCCAAGCGCGACTCCCGGTAAATGACATCGGCGGTTTCCAGAATCGGCATCCCATAAAGCATGGGGGCCTGCGAACGTTTGGTACGGTTGTATTCCTCGATCAATTCAAGAAACTGCTGTCCGTTCTCCAAAGAAAACTTGGGCAGGGCAAATCCCGAGATCACTTCGATGGAATTCTCCAGCAGGGCGATAATTCGCTTCATTTGTGCCGGAGTACGAACCCGGACGAAAATTAAAGGAATCTCTTCGTCCGTGATTTGCTCTTGCTGCTTTAATTGGAAGATGCGGTTCAATTGCTGGCAAAGATTTTTCTCGGCCGCTTCGACCTGAGCATCGCCTACCGCGTCTTCCAGGTCGATAATCGCCGTGACCAGTCCGCGGATTTTCCCGGAAACCAGTTCATCCGCTATCCTCGGTCGTATGGCGGGCATATAAAGAGCGGCCCCAACGGCGTGGGCTAGGACCTCCCGGCTTGATTTATTCGTAAACGGCTGGGGTTTCAGATAAAAAATCTCGGCGTCCTGCTCGCTTTTTAAATAGCTGAAGTAGTGCATTCCGTTCCCCTCCTTCAGTAACCAAATCATCTACTATCGGGAAATAGATTCAAATCTATGAATTTTCGCATGAGTAAAAAATATCCCCCCCTATAATTTAAGGAGGGATATATGTTATACGGCCCTAATTCGATAAGGGATTCATCTTGTGTGTTTACATGGACTGAGGTTTCGATTCTTCCGATTTCGATTTCTTGCGAATGGAACTGATGATGATCGTACCCGCCAATACGGCGATCAAAAGACCAAAGAACATAAAGTGGCTCATATGGAATCCGAACACGGCGGCCAGCATTTTGGCGCCGATAATAATGATCAGAATGAATGCCGCCCGTTCAAGCTCAGGGAACCGGTCGATAAGTTTCAGGAATACCTGCGCCACTCCCCGCATCATAAGCACGCCGAGAATACCGCCGAGGAAGAGAACCCATACCTGATCGCTTACGCCAAACGCGGCAATTACGGAATCCACGCTGAAGGCAATGTCCATTAACTCTACGGTAAGAACCGTACGCCAGAATCCGTAAGCTTTGCCTTCGATTTCATCCTCTTCGTCGTTTTTCTTGCCGATGTAAGGAATAACCGGCACTTTGCCCGCGCGAATCCACTTCACTTCCAAATCGAACAGATTGCTGAAGGCGATCCATAAGAGGTACAAACCGCCCAAGATTTTAACCCATGTAATTTTGACGAGGAACGTACCTACGCCAATCGCCAGAAAGCGGAAAATGTAGGCCCCGATAATACCATAGAACAAGGCCTTTCTTTGCTGCTCTTTGGGCAAGTGCTTAACAAGGACTGCCAGAACAAGCGCATTGTCGGCGGACAGCAGGCCCTCAAGGAGAACCAGGGAAGCGATAATGCCCCAGGTTACCGGATCGGACAATAGAGAAGCCAAGTTGTTCCAGTCAAAAAATGACATAAAATTGTCTATAAAACTATTGATGAATTCGGACATTACCTAAAATTCCCCCAAAATATTATTTAGAGCCTTCCGTCCATCGCAGTCCCCAATTAAAGGCGCGGTCGAGTTCCAAATGACCCGAGAAATATTCGACGATTCTTTCAATGCTGAAGGTCTGGTTGTTCACATTGCGGATCATGGCGATGGCGCACATGCCTTTGCGGTTGTTATGCTCGTCCAAGCGCACGACAATGTCGGGCCCGTCCTGCTGCTTGATCGTTACGACACCGTCGGCTTCCGACCAATTGGTTACGCCTTCGTAAATGTAAGCGAAAACCAGCACTTTTTCGATCTCAGAGACGTAGCGGCCGTTGATTCTCAGGTTTTCGCCGGTTGCGACGTTGCCGGTTCGATCATCCCCGTCGAGAGCGATGTACGGGAGACGATTGAGGGAGCCGAAGCTTTCGCCAAGCGCTTGAATTACGCTTTTTCTCCCATCTTTCAACTCAAATAAACAACCCAGGTCGAGATCGACGCCTTTGCTCCCGAAGAACCCTTTTTGCTTCCTTTGGTTCCAGTTCAAGTTAACCAGGATTTCGCCGAGATCTCCCGATTTCTTCTCCAGGTTGATGACGTCGCCGCGTTTCTTCAGCTCAATTTTAGACAAAGAAAGCGGCTTGGCCGGAGACGGAGACGGTCCGGGCGCCGGAGCGGGAGGCGGTGTTGCCGGTGCCGGCGCTGGCGTTGGCGCAGGCGACGGCGTTGGCGCAGGCGACGGCGTTGGCGCAGGCGACGGCTGGGCTGAGGGCGATTCTTTCACCTCAATGCCGAAGCTGCCGCACAGAGCGGCCAATCCTCCCGAATAGCCGGAGCCTATGGCGTTAAATTTCCACTCGCCGTTGTATCTGTACAATTCTCCCACGATGATTGCCGTTTCCACGGTGAAGGATTTTCCGATGTTATAACGGATAATTTCGAGTCCGTTCGCCGGATCGACGATACGAATGTAGGTATCATCAAGCTGGGAGAAGTTTTGTCCTCTTTTTTCCCCGTCGTAGATGGTTAGTGCAAAAGAAATTCGATCGTAGTGCAGCGGCACGTTCCTAAGCGACACGGCTAACTGCGCTTGATCGGCCACTCCGGAATAGGCTTGCTTGTTATTCGACAGCACGGAGATCGACTGATTGGGGCCGGTGGGATTCCCGTAGAAGATCAAATCTTCATCTTTCGTTACTTTCGCGTTCTGCGCCAATAAAAAAGCTGAAAAGTCCACCTCTAAGGAACTGTTGGCATTACGCCAGCCCATCCCCACGATGATATTATTCAGATTCGGGTTATTTTTCGTCAGGTCTGCCTTTTGGCCTTTAATCAAGGAGATCGTCACGAATTTACCAACCTTTCATATATGAAGATAAAGGAAGCTGTTATTGTGCATCCAAACCGTAGTTTCTGCATAAAGCCGCAAGGCCCCCGTTGAAGCCGGAGCCTATGGCCTGGAACTTCCACTCTTCTCCGTGACGATACAGCTCGCAAACCACAACCGCGGTTTCCAGAGAGAAGTCTTCGCCAAGATCGTAACGGGCGATCTCTCGATCGGTCTCCGCGTCTACAACCCGAACGAAAGCGTTGGAAATATGTCCAAAATTTTGATTGCGCGCCACTGCGTCATGGATGGTTACGGAAATACCGACACGATGAATATGCGGAGGGATCAGTGAGAAATCGATGATAATCTGTTCATCATCCCCCTCGCCCTCTCCTGTCCGGTTATCTCCGGTATGTATGACAGAGCCGTTTGGAGTTTTGGGATTGTTGTAGAACACAAAATCCTCGATCCCCTTTGCCTTGCCGTCCGCATGAAGCAGAAACGCGGAGGCGTCCAGGTCATAATCTTGTCCGGAGCTGTATTTATTGATATCCCATCCTAAACCGATGAGCGCTTTTTTTAGTCCTGGGTTCGTTTTCGTCAAATCAATACGCTGGCCTTTTGACAGGCTGATGGTCATTCCGTTCCCTCCCTTGATCGGTTAAACGTTGATTCCAAAATCTCTGCAAAGTCCGGCCAGACCGTCTTTGAAGCCGCTGCCGACCGCACTGAACTTCCATTCGCCGCCATGACGGTACAGTTCGCCTACCACCACGGCGGTTTCTACGGAATAATCTTCACCGAGGTCGTAACGGATCAGTTCCTCGCCGGTAGCTTCATTCACAACACGCACATAAGAGTTTGCGACTTGGCCGAAGTTCTGATTTCTTTCTTGAGCTTCGTGAATCGTAATGCAGAAGGCAATTTTGCTGATATCGGCAGGTACGTTAGCCAGGTCGATCTTAATCGTTTCGTCGTCGCCCGCACCTTCGCCCGTCCGGTTGTCGCCCGAGAGTACGATAGAGTTGTTGCCGTTGGCAGGGTTGTTATAGAACATAAAGTCGGCATCCGAATTGACTTTGCCCGTTTCATTGAGGCAGAAAGCGGAGGCGTCCAGATCGAATTCTTTGCCGCCGTCGTACTTGTTCGTATCCCAGCCAAGACCGACAATGATTTTCGCCAAACCCGGATTCGATTTCGTCAGGTCAACCTTTTGACCCTTGGATAGATTAACCGCCATCTTGATCGCTCCTTCGTTTATGGTAAGAAAAAGGGCCGCCTGTCTTAAGACGGCCGGTAGAGTATTCCAGGGGTGTATTAGGAAAGGCCAAAGTCGCGCACAAGTCCGGCCAAGCCGTCCTTATAGCCGCTGCCTACCGCGTTAAACTTCCATTCGCCGTTATTGCGGTATAATTCGCCGACAACGATCGCCGTTTCAACGGAGAAATCCTCGCCGAGATCGTAACGGATCAGTTCTTCGTTCGTAGCTTCGTTAACAATCCGCACAAAGGCGTTGGAAACCTGTCCGAAGTTCTGACTGCGCGCCGCCGCGTCATAAATGGTGATACAGAAAGAGATTTTTTCGACTTCCGCAGGCACGGCCGCCAGATCCACCTTCAGCTGCTCGTCGTCCCCTTCCCCTTCACCAGTACGGTTGTCACCGGTATGTACAACAGAGCCATTGCTGTTTTGCGTGTTATTGTAGAAAATGAAATCCTTCTCGCTCGCCGCTTTGCCGGAAGCGTTCAGGCAGAATGCCGAAGCGTCCAAGTCAAAATCCTGTCCGCCGTCATATTTGTTTGTATCCCAACCGAGCCCCACGATGACCTTAGTGAGCCCGGGATTTGTTTTCGTAAGATCGATTTTTTGGCCTTTTTCCAAACTGATAGACATAGATTAGCAACTCCCTTGTTAAATAATAGTCATTAAATATAACGGCTTGCCAAATCATTAATATGTGCGGCATGCGCCCCCTCGCCGAGAGCGTTGAATTTCCACTCGCCATCATGACGATAGATTTCGCCTACGAGCAGCGCCGTCATCCCTGCGTAGCTGTCCGTCAAATTAAACCGGATCAATTCCTGGTTGTTTACCGGATTAACGACCCGGATGAACGCGGATTTGATCATCCCGAAATCCTGGCCGCGGGCTTCGCATTGATAGATGTTAACTACCATCAGGATTCTTTCGACATTAGCGGGGACTTTGCCAAGGTCAACGATGATCTGCTCATCGTCGCCATCCCCTTCGCCCGTTAAATTATCGCCCGTATGTTGCACGGAACCGCACGGGCTCTTCAAATTATAAAAACATACTATATTTTCTTTCTTATCCAGCTTTCCGCCGGAGTTTAACAAAAGCGCCGAAGCATCGCAGTCGATATTGGCTGTCCCTTTCTTTTTTCTCCCGAAAAATCCGCGGGTTTCGGTTTCCGCCGGATCCCAGCCCAAGCCTACGATGATTTTGGACAATCCTGCATTGTTTTTGGTCAAGTCAACTTTCTGGCCTTTAACAAGAGAAATTGACACGCTTTTCACCCCCTTCCAGATAGTGCCTTATTACTAGATTATAAACTATTTTCAACAGAGAAACCTATGTTTTGACACAAATTTTATTGTTAAATTGGCGTAAATCCGTCGTTCTCTGTCGCATTATGCCATCAGCATTCCATTCATAGCATACCGATTCCATTTACATCCAAAAGAAGTGTTTCTCTGAGAAAGAAAAACCTCGCCGTTGGTGCGTTCCTTTGCCGTACAAACCCGCTTCGGCCCTTTCTAATCCGTAGTTTACGTCCATCCGTTTGACGCTGCTTCATAGCAACGGACTCATTTTACGTTATTTTGCTCTAAATTAGCTCAACCGGGCCGATTCGGGGAAAATAGAGCCACATGTGTCCGTTGCATTTTGCAAACCTCCATTTTTCCCCAAATAACGGATCTGGTGCCCCATAGCGCCAAGCCGGTCAAATGCGCTTTTGCCCACTATCCGACCAAGGAAATAAAATAGGAAGCGGTGGTTCGCTGTTTTGTCCAGGCCAAGATTTTATTCCTACTCCTTCTGTACACCATCAGCGTTTTAGCCAATTTGGGTTCTGGCCGCACCGAAAGTTGAGTTATAACTCAACTTTCGCAGCAAAAAATCGGCGCAGACAAGCTTTGATGTAGCTGGGTAAAGCAGCAATCCATTGCCGGAGTTGACGCTAAATCTGAGGCGGACAAGTGTCTTCCCGGGTTTTTGGGCTACTTCGGTGAGGAAGCGTCAACGACTTAGACGCGTCACGATTCGGCGAGGTTAGTGTATCTACCTTTTGCACCGCGGCCGTCTCGAGGAGTGTCACAAATCGACGCCAGGTGAGGGGGCTGTCCAAAAGGGCTGTCTAAAGCGTTCGTGTCTTGGTGTCCCTGCCTGCTGATTGCCTTTGCACGATTATCCCTTTCGTTCATGGAGCAGGGGATGGGGGCTAGAGCAAGGGTTCCAAAAAAGAGAGAAGAAAAAGAGCGGGGAAAAAATGAGGCTGTTCAGGTGAGATTTTCGGCTTGATTAGAGAACGTGTGTTTGGTATAATGAAATAAATGGAACTAATGTTCGTATATTGTTAATTTGGGGGCGAGTAAACATGGAGATCAATGCGGGAACGGAACTTCAATCATTCAGCAGCCGTTTTAACAGCGAGCAGGACTGCATGGAAGCGCTGATCGCGATGAAGTGGCCAAACGGCTTCGTCTGCCCGCGCTGCGCTCACACCCGGTGCAGCCGCCTGACCTCCCGGCATATCCCTTTGTTCGAGTGCGGAAAGTGCAAGCATCAAACATCGCCTTTGGTCGGCACGATTTTTGAAGGAACGCATCTGCCCTTGCTCAAGTGGTTCGAGGCCCTGGATTTATTCCTGCTGGAGGGCGGCATCTCGGCGCTGCGGCTGCGCCAGGTGATCCGGGTCACCTACAAGACCGCCTGGTCGATGCTGCACAAAATACGTCATGCCGTGGGGGAGTTCGATGCCCGGGAACTGCTCTCCGGAGACGTGAAGGTGAACAGCGATCAGTATGGACGTAATCCGTCCCGGTGTCAGCTTTCGCATCCGTATGCCTCGGCGGTCGTAGCCGGCTGCACGGTCACGGAGTCGGGCGAGCCGGAGCAGGTCAAAATCCGCCTGGTGCCGCATAAGCGGGGAGGTGAAAAAAGGGCAAACCGTCACGAACTCGCTGCGTTCATCAACGGGCATGTGGATGTCCGTACATCGGCGGTACAGTCGTTCCCTCAGGCCTTTCGGCTGTATGCGCCCTTGCGGAAAGTGGTGAGAGAGGCGTGGGAATCGCTGAAGAGTACGTATGGAGCCTTGGGACTGAAGCATCTGCAGGCGTACCTGAACGAGTACACCGTACGCCGCCGGCTGCGCCTGCAAGAAGGACGGCCCGGAGCGGAAGAAACGATGCGGCAGAAGTTACTGCGCATGTGTGTGGCGATTCCGGCGATCCCTTACCGCCGGCTGATCGCGCGCCAACCGAACCAGTCCCTTGCGGCTGCAGCCTGATCGTGATGCTTGAACGGTAGGGGGAGTTTGATGCAGATCAACTTAAATGGGTCCTTGATCTCCTGTCTTGATCTCTTGACCGGTCTGTTTCACCTCCCCTAAACCTGATTCCTTCTCCTAAGCCCGTCTAAATTATCTCTAGCCTATCTGCTTTCCCACCAAATATTTTTTCTCTCGAGCTTGTCTTTCTCTCTGCTACCTGATCAAACGGGATAATCGTGTAAAGTCTCCGTACAGCAAGTGTTGATCTGTCGTCCCGCCCCACTTCCCTATCCTCAAGCTTTCAACACCCTTCCGCGTTTCTTGGCCACGATCGGCTTTCGACTTGACTGGTAAGCAAGGACTATAAGGTTGAGCTATGCTCCCCATGCTGTCTCGGCTCTTAAAAGCCGAAAACTACCGTCACCGTAAGTTCATTCGCACCCCCACGGCCACTGCCTCGAAATCACCGGCGTTTTATCGGATGTATTTTTGCCAAGCGCTCGTAATCTGCAACGCTACGGCAAACGGATCTTCAACATCTAAATTAAAATCAGAAACTGCCGTGCCATCCTGCGGCTCCCCCAGGTTTACTGTATACTTAAACTGAAAACTATCGGGACCGGAATTTTCTCTCCGTTTGCCATTTAAAAAAGGAGTATATGGAGTATAATGAAGCAAAATAACAAGGAACTGATCATCGCCCAGGCCGAAACCGATGTAAGAAACGAACTGGAAAATGAAAGCACCGGTCATGACTGGGGGCATATTCAGAGGGTTACCCGGCTAGCCAGGACTATCGCTTTGCAGGAGGGCGCCGACCTGTACATTTGCCAGCTGGCCGCGCTTCTCCACGATCTGGCCGATGCCAAACTGAATCCGAGTGAAGAGCACGGTCTTCGAAGAGTAAGAACTTGGTTAGACGAGCATGGTGTCGATCCCCAAGATACCGGGCACGTGATGGAGATCATTTCGACGATGTCTTTTAAGGGAGGGAATTCATCGCCCATGAAAACCCTGGAAGGCCAAGTGGTGCAGGACGCGGACCGGTTGGATGCGATCGGGGCGATCGGCATCGCGCGCGTTTTCACCTATTCCGGGGCCAAGGGGAGAGTGATGTACGATCCCGAGGTGAAGCCCAGAGAAACCATGACCGAAAGCGAATATAGAAATGGGCAGGATACCGCGATCAATCACTTTTACGAAAAGCTGTTGAAACTGAAGGATTTGATGAACACCGCGTATGGGAGGGCCTTGGCCGAACAAAGGCATCAGTTTATGCTGGAATATCTGGAGCAGTTTTACGCTGAGTGGGACGGGGAAAAATAGGAGATCAAAGGATTGCGGAAGTCCAAAAAAAGTAAAGAGGAACGTACCGCTCCTTAAGGAGTAGGCGTTCCTCTTTTTCTTTGCAAAGCGCGCGTTACTGCTTATTTAATGATTCCAGCAGGCCTTTTAATCGCCGACAACTTCGTTCCCCGTATTCCCGCGATAATAATGGGTATGCGGCGTAGCTCCGTTGACCGTCGTCACCCCTTCAAAATGATGGATATGGCCGCCGCCGGGAACGGGAATGGCCGGGCCGGTGACACCTGCAATCACGTGGGAATGCCCGTCGTCGAATGACGTAACCGTATGGTAACGGTGGGTATGCTGTACCCCGCTCGGGGCCGGGGCCGTCAGTCCCGCGTAGGCATGACGATGCCCTACATCAAACGAAGTGATCCCCTTAAATTCGTGCGAGTGAACCGGTCTTCCTCCCCACGATGTAATATACAGCTTATGCGAATGGCTTCCATCCGAATCTGTGGATGAAATCACAACCCCTTTGACCGGTATCTTCATGGAAAACCTCCTTCCCCTTCTGTTCACATTCTCATGGTTACTCTATGCCATACACCCAGAAATTCCTGTGCCATCGTCCAGAAGAAACGATATGGGCGAAGAACAATATATCCAAGGCCGCCAAGAACCCGCTCAGCCGATGGCGCTTGTGGTTCTTCCGTAAACAAAACAAAGAGTTACCGACCCTTTACTGTCGGTAACTCTTCATCAAAATGCCCGCCTTCTTTATTGCCGCTACAACTGCTCTACGTGCCGCGTATTTTCCTCCATCCTTGTAAAAGAGATGCTTTCGCGGATTCTTGTAAAATCCTCGCAGCCGAAAATCAGAATTAGCGATATCAGATATTTCCGATTACGTTCCAGCGTTTTTTTGCTGACATTGATCTCTTTGGTCATGGCCTTCAAGGGAAGCTTCTTTTTGTGCAAAAGATCGTTCAGCCATTCCCGGTTGCTGCAAAAATGGCGGGCGATCCGCACCAACATTTGCCGGGTATCCCGGTGGCTTGGCACGATCTCTTCCAGTTCCCGGAGACAGATACCGAATTCCTGGAGCTTTTCGTCGTAGCTGAGCAATTCCTCAGCCAGCGCCGCAGCTCGCTCCTGCCTTTCAAAGGCATCCAGCGAACCCACACTATCGGCAATGTACAGCATTTCCTTCCAATCGGCTTCGTTCTGGGAAATTTTAATTTTTTTCCGGAAATCATCGATCAATCGTCTGCGAATCATAAGAAAAGCGAAATTATTAAATGTTTTGCCATACTCCGTACGGTATCGGTCGACAGCTTCATTAAAAGCGATCAAACCTATGCTTGCCTCATCATCATTCCATCCAACTTGACGTTTGCAGACGTGTTTAACAACCTTCAAAATAAAGGGCCGATATTGACCAATCAGAGCCGACCTTGCCTGCTCATCGCCACCGCGAATCTGCGGCAAACATTCTTCGGATAATTTGTTCATCTGGCAATCACTTTCCACTTTATAATTTCTCTTGGCAAATCAGCGGTTGATTCACATGTGCCTTATATCGGACGCTTGTCTTAATTGGCTGCCGGTTCGGTTCCCCAAACAAGCACGCCATTATGATACAACGTCACTTTCGTATGATCGGCATATGAAGTTTGCGTGCCCTTATACGAGTAATCGTCACTTTCGTTGTAGTTCGACCAGTCCGTTTTATTAATGCGGGTTTGAATTTCGCCCGTGCTGCCTCCAGGCGCCAACACGCCTGCATCCGAGTTGAAGCTGACTTCCAAATAATAATCGGCGCCGGGTACGGCTTCATCCATTTTGACCAGCTTGCCGTTCAGGTTCAAGCAGCCCAGCGCCGCGTAGTCGCAGTTGAATACCTGCGTACGGTCGCCGTCGATTGTGTA
Source organism: Paenibacillus sp. FSL P4-0127 (assembly GCF_038007325.1). Taxonomy (NCBI): domain Bacteria; kingdom Bacillati; phylum Bacillota; class Bacilli; order Caryophanales; family Paenibacillaceae; genus Paenibacillus; species Paenibacillus sp. FSL P4-0127. Next base: position 431,621 of record NZ_JBBOWY010000001.1, read on the forward strand.
GTAGTAGCGAATGGTCAACTCGCTGAGCGGTACAGCGGACGTGCCTTTGTTTAAAATTTGGAAATGCGGCTTAAAGTGATTGTCGTTCACATTTGTATCCGGTGTACGATACTGGAGCACCAGTCCCGCCCCCGGCTGCTGGTCATCCGCTTTCGGCGTGGCATTGGCCGTATTCGAAACCGTTTGGCCCGCATCGTTCTTCGCTACGACTTGATAGTAGTACGTCGTGCCTGCCGTTACGTCCGTATCCGTGTAGCTGGTATCGTATACTGCATCGGTTACTGTCGCGAACGTGCCGTCCGCAGCCGCCGAACGCTTCACTTCATAGCTTGCCGCATTCGCCGATGCTGTCCAGTTCAGCGTAACTTTCCCCTTTTCGCCCGCCGCGCTCAGCGTAAAGCTGCCCGGTACGGACGGTTGATCGGAAATGCCGTACGTTTTTAAGTTGGGCGGGAGCTTGTCCATTGTAATGACATTCGGATGATTGTACACTTTTTGCAGATGCTCAAGACTATTGTGTTTACCGTCTCGCAGGAAATCCCCATACCATGTAGCGAACCAGCTCCAATGGGCTTGATACGCCTTCATCAGATCAGGATCCGGAATAGCGCCGTTTTCGCTCATGGCAACCAGCTTTTTGTCTTTGCCCAAGGTTACAAGGTCTTCGTATTTGGCAATTTGCGGACTGTAGTCGCCAGCTTGCGGGTAAGAGTCATAACTCAAAATATCCACATACTCGTCCCCCGGATACCAAGCGGGAGAAACGGAATTCCAGACCCAGATCAGATTGTTCAATTTGTGCACATTCGTCAAACGGTCGTACATCAAAATATACAATTGTTTGGCGGGTTCAGGACCTTTAGCGCCCCACCAGAACCACTTGCCTTCCGCTTCGTGCAAAGGACGGAACAGGACAGGCACTTTCGCATCCTGCAGCTTCTTCAACTGTTCCGCAATCACATCGATGTCGCGAACAAGCAATTTATAATCTTCGGACTCCGGATGGTTCATCGCATATTCCACATCGAATGTGGTCGAATCGGTATAGAACCCTCTCCACCATTCTTTTCCCGGCTCATCGATCAAATCTTTCGGCGCGTTCCAGTGCCATGCAAAGGAAACAATGCCCCCTTGCTTATCCCACTCAATCGCTTTTTCAATCTCGGTGGAGCTGGCGCCACGTTCCGCTCTGCTTGGTGAATAGTCGATCAGGTCGAGCGCCGCGATCGCCGGTTTTTTGCCTACATTGGCTTGCAGCCAATCAATTTCGGCTATATCCTCTTGACCGGAAAGGATATTCTCGCCGTATTGATCTACCAGGTAGTTCATCAATGCTCTCGCTTCTACCGTCGCCTTCGGATTGGTGAGCGTTTTGGTCACTGCATGCGGCGGACGGTCGGCAGCAGGCTTCAGCTTGACGTAATCGATATCGTACCAGCCCCAGCCCGTTTCGAAACCGATCGTATTCGCCCCTTTATTGAGCAGAACCTTCCCTCCGGAAGTTTCGGTAAAATCACCCGATGTCCAAAGCACCAGCTCGCCGGACGCTTTGCCGTTTAAGGAGAAATTCGTGCGTTTGTCATCATAAGGAGAACGGTAGCCGATGGTAAGATCGTACAAACCTGCCTCTGGAGCCTGGATCGTCATCGTCAGCGAATCTCCTGGATTGTGGAAATTCGTTACGTAACCGGTGCCGGAGAAACCGGACCCGCTGGATGACACCGTGGTTCCCCCGCTCAGCGTGCCGTCTTCGGCTTCATAGCGGACCGGGCCGTCTTTAGGCACCTGCGGAACCGCACTCACGACATTGGAATCGGTCGTTCCCGCGCTGTTGCTTGCGGTGACTTTGTAATAGTAAGAAGTACCGTTCGTTACACTGGTATCCGTATAAGATGTTGCGGCCAAATTGAATGCTACAGTAGTGAACGGACCATCAGCAGCTGTTGCCCGCTGTACGCTGTAACCCACAGCTCTGCTGGAAGTATCCCAGGACAAAGCGACTTTCCCGTCGCCCGCTTCAGCTTTCAGCGTAAAGCTTCCGGGAGCCTCCTTAGGCGGCTCGGGATTATCACTGCCGGCAGTCAACACGATGTGATAAGCCGTCAAAGGCGGTACCGTATAGGTAAAGCGGTTGCCGGAAATTTGCGTGATCGGTGCCGCTTCTTTAATTTGCGAGCTGGTTTGGTCGAAGCCCCAAACTTTACCGGAACCATAAGTCGTCCCGCCGGAAAGATTGAATTCGGCGTTGAGAGCGCTGTCCATGCTTTTATTCATGACTACGAGGTGCAGTTCATTATCGGTTTCATCCGTTACGGAAGCATGCACCGAACTATTTTCAATATCCGACGTCTGCGCTTTAACGCTGATATCGCCGAAAGTAGAGCGATTTCCGTCATAATTGCGGTAAAGCTTATAAGCGGCGCTAACGTAGTTGTTGGCACCATCCTTTAACTTCCAGTAGTCTGCCATGTAAACGCCGTTTTTGCCAAAGATGCCCAGCACGTCGGCCATAGCGATCCCGCCGGAAATATCGTTTTCGCCGCCGTAGCTATACTCGGTCAATGACAGCTTGGTTCCCGGGTAATACTTGTCTATCGACTGCTTCAATCGAGGCAGCAAAGGCAAGTAGTCGCTGTTCCATTGAGCGATCCAGCTATCTTCCTTGTAGGTCGGATCCCATAAAGTACGAGGCGCCTGCATTCTGGCTTTCTTCGTTTCGTCGTTGCCAACCTCACTCGTAATTCGGATGCCTCCGCCCATTGCTTCGGGATACCAGTGCACATCAAAAACATCCAGCAATCTTTTGCCCTCGGCTTCCGAACTAAGGCGCATTTGATCCAGGTAATAGTCCACGAACCAGCTGTAGCTGCCTTTTACGGAGTTCCAGTCAGGTGCGGATTGAAGATTCATATAGGCCGCAAAACCGTAAAGAACCGGGCCAAAAATTTCCGCCCCGGGGTCAACCGCTTTGACGGCTTTGGATAGACTTACCGCCCGATCCACCAACTCTTTCGCTCCGACCGGTTCACCATGAATGCGCGGATGCGTATGCGACCAGAGAGCCGGCTCATTGTCCAGCGAATATCCTTTTACACCCGTCTTTGTTGAGGAATCGCCATACTTATCCACCAAAAAGTTAACGAACTCATCCACATAAACCCGATTGTCGCTCAGGTCGGGCTGCAGCTCAAACGGCGCATTCTTGGCGTTTACGACCTGATCCCACCGAGCGGAAGGGGCCTTTTCGCTTTCCTGCACGCTTCCTTTTCCATCCTTGGCCACATATCCGGCCAGCGGCAGCGTGACTAAAGAATAGGCGCCAAGCTGCAGCGATTGATCATGAAACGAAGTTACCACCGCTCCGGGCTCGCCGCATTCGGCATCCGTCAGACCGCCATTGGTGCATAAATAGTTATCGCTGGATTGCTGCCAATCGCTTCCCGCGTTGGACATATTGTTTTCCCAGTTGTAGCCGGTCAGCCGATTGCCGCCAAGCCGTCTGGCCGCCAGATTTTCATCCCCCGCCAAATCCTGATTCGTACCGTATATATAAGGACTGATAGGATTCCGATCCTTCGACGTATCGACTTGGATGGAAACGGTTTTTGCCGTTTGAGCGTGTACTGTAGTTTGAGCCGGCAGTGCAACACTTAATGTAACCGCGCATGCCATAACGGCAGGCAGCCATTTGGAACGTTTGAACAAAATATTACTGTTACTATTTCTTACCTTCATCCCGTTTTCCTCCCTTCAATTTGAAAAGAGCGACACCCCTACAGGCCCCGCTTCGTCAGGCTTTAAGGCTCCTGACCCCAAACGAGCTTATCGTTTTGGTACAGCGTCACCTTACTCCAATCCACTAATTTTCCCTCCCTTGATGTTCTGCATCATCGAATACAACTTCTAGCCATGTCACCACCTTTCTCTGAAGCCGGACATAATTCTACAGGTTACTTACTTATACGAAGAAAGGCAGCGCTTTCGGTCCGTCCTGTCCTCGATTTTTACATTTTATTACTCTTTCATCTATATATAGATTCTATCGGCGATTTATGTTAAATTGTGATACGTAATAGTTCTTTTTCATATAATTTCCACAATTTTCGCATAAAAGTTGGTCCGTATAATACAAGTAAGCAAAAAAAGCGACCGATTAAGGTCGCTTATAAACATCCGAGTTGTTTTAGTCTACTGGCAGGCTTTCAACGGCTGTAAAAAATACATCCAGAAGCTCTGTATTAAAATTAGCTTTTACGTATTCAGAGATTTTGCCCAACTCTTCCTTGCTGTCATACTCCAGACATGGGCGCCCTTCACTCCATAAAACCCTGCACTGAAACAGTTCTCGAACACGTTCAATCACATAATCCTGCTCCACGGGTCCACGATGGATTGTCACGATCTCATGCCCCCTACAATTGTCATTCATGGCTTAGCCGATAGGATTATTATTTAAAATTTAAATGTCTATTTGCCGTGACATTCATCACACAGTTATGATCCTATCCATTACCTGCCGTTTGATCGCGGCGATTGAAACAGCCCCTTTTTCGTTTTAAGTTCTTGATTTGCCAAAATGAGTTCATTCACTTTATTAAAATAAAACACAAGCTGCTTTTCCTTCGACCTCAGGAGTTACTCCGTCTTTTGGTTTTTTATCGGCTTCGTGCCGCGATTGTTCTAACAACTTTTGATAGTGTATTCGTATAAAAATTAAATAAGTGATAAGTAATAGAATTACGGTAACTATAGTAATTCCGCCATATGCAAGCCATTTATTTTTCATGAACTTCCTCAAGTAACCCCCAATTATTATGTAAATCGGTAAATTTCACCTTACCCATTAGCAATATTCCAGAAAAATTTCCAATGATATTCATGGATATTTTCCGGATTTCCAGTTGATCCAATATGAAAAAGCCCAGTCCCCATGCGGACCAGGCTTGTTTCTAACTTTTCACCCACTATTTTCGGGCTCAATCTAAAAATCGGCGCTTGACGGCAGGCCATGATGGAAACGGGGGACTTCAATCCGGGGCTCGCCAAGGGACCGGGAACATTTTCTAGCCACACAAATATTCTAATGGTTGCCACAAGCGCTATTTGTTCCAAGAACGTTGATTTCAAATTGTAACGGTTGCTATGACGCTTATTTCACTGAAATCCTGCTATTTTGGCCAAGATTCAGGCAAATAACGGCGCTCACAACCGTTAAAATTTAGAAAAGGCCTTTTTACGGCAAATAGCCGCTGCTACAACCGTTAGATTTCCAATAAGTTTTTTCAGTCCGTTAGCCCGGCCCCACGACGGGCTCCGAATAGTTTTGATTTTGTAAAGTCCATCGTACGTCCCATAATGAGGGATGCCAGAAATGTGAAAAATGCCGTCTTGATATCCATGATGATAGCGCCAAGTATAAGTACAACAAAATCAAAGGCAATATGAATCGTGCCCATCTTAAGATTAGGAAAATGAAGCTGAATTAATCGCCCTAACAGGCCAACCCCACCGCTGGTCAACCCTTGGCTAAAAACGATTCCCGACCCTAATCCCAAGCATGCCCCGCCAATCAGAATGCCTAACCATAGAGGAGGGTGGACCCAATTTCGGATCGGATCGAGCAGGTCAAGGAAGGCGGACAAAGCCCCTGCAACAAGCACGGTCTGGATCACGAAAGAGCGGCCAATCCGTCTCCAAGCCAGCAATAGCAAAGGAATATTAAGAGCAAACACGACGATCCCCGGACTCCAATTTAAAGTATAGAGCGTGAGAATCCCGATTCCCGGGAATCCTGTACTGAATAAGTGAGCGGGAACATATCCTGCGTTTACGCCTAACCCCATAATAAAACACCCAATGAACGAAATAATGATATTGCCCGCTTTCAATGTTAAAGTTCCTCCGTCTAATTTAAGCCAACTGGTTATAGGAGATCAGCCTGTGAATATGCACGGCCAGATAGGTGAGCTCCTCGTTTGGAATGGTTTTTCCGTACACCTGGTGAATATATTCTTTGATCTTGAACGCCCCGTCCATCGCCTGCGGATACAGGCTGGCGATTTGCTCAAACAGGATGTTGTCCGTATTCTCCAGCATCTTATCCGTGTAAAACCGCTCCACAAAAAACTTCACATGGGTTACAAAACGGGTATAATGAACGTTTTCCGTATCCATATCAATATTCATCGAATATCTCACCAGGTTGACGATGCTGCCGATCATTTTGGCCATCTTCATGCCGTCCTTGGATTCCTTCTCCCCGCTTTGGGCATTGATCAAATGAAAAGCGATGTTGGCCGCTTCCTCCTTGGGCATATCGACGTGCAGCTTTTCTTTGATCAGCTCTAAGGAGAACAGGCCGATCGCAAATTCCTCGGCATAGTAATTTTTAATCTCCCAAAACACTTTGTTGGCAATCGCGATATTTTTAGACAACCGTTCCACCGCAAAATGCAAATGGTCCATAAGGGTAAAATAGATCCCCGTGTTGAGCTTGGTTTGCAGCTTCTTTTCCGCGTAAGCCACAATCTGCCCGGTCAGTTCCACGTATACCGGAGGAATGGCGTCCAATACGCCAAGATACTCTTTGACTTTGACATTTTCGATGGGCATGAAGATTTGGTCGGCTTGGTGCTCCTCGACGGTATTGCCCGCTTTTTGACCGTAGCCGATGCCTTTGCCAAACATAATGTACTCCTTGTTCTGCTCATCCTCCACCAAAACTACGCTGGAATTCAACACTTTTTTGATTTTGATCACACGGGTCACCTCCCTAATCGAAAGATGGGGAACTAATCCAAATCTTCGCCATTGCTTTCAATCACTTTTTTATACCAGTAAAAAGAATCCTTGCGTCTGCGCTGCAACGTGCCGTTTCCTTCGTCATCCTGATCGACGTAAATAAAGCCGTATCTTTTGGACATCTGGGACGTGGAAGCGCTGATGATATCAATCGGTCCCCAGCTTGTGTAACCAAACAGGTCAACGCCGGCTTCCACCGCTTCCTTCATTTGTTTAAAGTGTTCCCTAAAATAATTGATCCGGTAGTCATCGTGGATAGAACCGTCGCTTTCCACCCGGTCCACGGCGCCCATGCCGTTTTCCACAATGAGCAGCGGTTTTCTGTAGCGGTCGTACAACTCGATCAAGGAAATTTTCAGGCCCACCGGGTCGATCTGCCATCCCCAATCCGTTACGGGCAAATAAGGATTTTTCACCCCTGTGATCGTATTGCCGGACGTCCGCTCAAGTCCTTCTTTGGCGGACTCGGTTAATGACATATAGTAGCTGAACGAAACAAAATCGACCGTGTGCTTCCGCAAAATCTCCTTATCCCCCGGTTCCATTTGCAGATGAATATTTTTCTGCTCGAGCATGGTTTCGATCAGGGGCGGGTATTCTCCAAATACCTGCACATCCGCGTAAAAATAAGTGTGCAGATTCCTCATCAGCGTAATTTCCACATCTTTGGGGTGGCAAGTATTCGGATAGGTCGTCAGCATCGTCAGCATGCAGCCTACCTGGCTGCCCGGAATGATGCGGTGGCAATCCGCCGTCACCAGCGCCGAGGCAACAAACTGGTGATGCAGCGCCTGATAAATGGTTTCCTCCACCTTGCCCTCCGGACAACGCTCCGGGACAATGCCCGCGGTCGTGAAAGGATGGCGGATGATGCTGTCGATTTCGTTGAAGGTCAGCCAATATTTCACCAGGTCCTTATAACGCGAGAAGCAGACATTGCTGAATTTCACGAAATAATCAATGACCTTTCTTTCCACCCAGCCGTTGTATTTGACGCTTAAAGCAAGGGGCATTTCATAGTGGGAAAGCGTGACGATCGGTTCGATGCCGAGCCGTTTCATTTCGGTGAACAAACCGTCATAAAACTTCAGCCCCAATTCATTGGGCTCGCTCTCTTCACCGGTCGGAAAAATCCGGCTCCAGGCGATCGAAACGCGCAGCGCCTTGAAGCCCATTTCGGCAAACAGGGCCAAATCCTCCTTATACCGATGATAAAAATCGATCCCTCTGCGTTTCGGATATTTTTTGACGTCCGGATCCTGCATCGCCCGTTCGATCATTTCGGTGGTAACGACCTGGTGCGCTTCGTAATCCTCGACATTTAAATGGGGTCTGTACATGGCTATGTCAGCTACGGACGGACCTTTCCCATCCACGTTCCAAGCGCCTTCCGCCTGATTGGCGGCAATGGCGCCTCCCCATAAAAAGTTCTTCGGAAATCCTTTGCTCATGTCTATTCTCTCCCTTGGTTTAATTTTCTAAAGCGGTTACAACCATCAATGTATCCTGACGGTTCACCTGTTTTAAATCCGCAACCTCGACCGCGTATTTGTCCTTATTGGTCACAATGGCGATGGTTACCGGATCGTAGCCTTCTTCAATAATCTTCTCAAGGTCGAACTTCAGCAATAAATCGCCGGCTTTCACTTCATCTCCAGCCTGCACCTGAGGCTCAAAATATTTGCCCCGCAAGCGGACGGTATCGATCCCTACATGGAACAACAGCTCGATGCCGTTCGCCGTACGCATGGCCATCGCATGGTTCCTGCTGTAAATGACTTCAATTTTGCCATCCACGGGCGCGTACAATTCACCTTTCGCAGGAATGACCGCAACCCCCTCACCCATCGCTTTGCTGGAAAAGACCTCATCCTTCACCTCGGACAAAGGAATCATGTCCCCGATCACCGGGCTTTTGAACTCTTTTGCCATGGTAAGCTGGTTAACCGCTTGGCGCTCTTCCGCTTTGGCCTTATGGTCCTTGCCGAGAATAAAGGCCGAAACGAAGGCAACCACAAAGGAAATAACAAGCGCGATGACGGCATTGATGATATTCCGCGGCAAATCTTCCGAGATAAACATCGATAAACTGGCTAATCCGGGTCCGACCAGCACATAAGCCTGCAAGCCGACAATGCCGGTAAACGCCCCGCCGATCAGCGAACTGAACATGACGCTGCCGAGCACTTTTTTATTTTGCAGGGTGACCCCGTACAAGGCCGGTTCCGTGATGCCGAACAATGCGGAAATTCCTGCGGAGATGGCCGTGGCTCTTAACGCCTTATCCTTGGTCCGCACCGCAACGGCGAAGCAGGCCCCGCTTTCGGCGATATTGTGGGCCAGCGAAGCAGGCATATAGAGCAATTCCTTACCGGTGCTTCCCATCGCGGAAAGAGCGTAAGGAATGAGCGCTTTGTGCATGCCGACGGACACCATCAGCGGCAAAACGGCGGCCAAGAGCGCGACGGCAATCCACCCCACCTTATCGAACAAGGTTAAGATGATAGCTGAGAAACCTTCGCCGAGCGTATAACCGAGCGGGCCCAAAACGAGCAACGACACCGGAACGGTAATGAGCAGCGACATCATCGGGACAAAAAAGATCCGGATCACTTTCGGCGTAATTCGCGTGAACCATTTCTCCATTTGGGCGTAGAGCAATACGGTCAGAATCGCCGGAAAGACCTGATAGGCGTAGGCGATGCTTTTGATCTGAAGGCCGAACAACTGGGCGCCTTCCCCGAGCATGGCCGTCATGTTCGGCAGCAGCAAAGCGCCGACGGCAGCCAGGGCCACCAAAGTATTTACTTTCAGTTTGTTGGCGGTGGTAACGGCCACTAGTAATGGAAGAAAGTACAGCGCCGCGTCGCCAATTTGCACCAAGATTTTATAAGTGTGGCCGTCCGGATCCAAAACATTCATTAATCCGAGCAGCAGCAACAACGACTTTAACATCCCGGCCCCGGCAATCGCCGGAATCAGCGGCTGAAACACACCGACGATAAAATCCAAAATAACGCTGCCGAGTTTTCTCTTTTCTTTCGGTTTAGCGGCGGATGCCTCAGCGGATTCCGAGTCAGGATTCGGCGACCCCCCCAACAACTGATTGACCGCATCATAAACTTCAACCACTTCATTCCCAATCACGACCTGGCACTGGCCGGTCATTTTTACGGCGATCACGCCGGGAATGCTTTCGAGCCGTTTGACATCGGCTTTAGCGTTGTCGATCAAGGAAAAACGCAGTCTTGTCGAGCAGTGTTCAAAATGGGCGATGTTTTCCTTGCCGCCCACATATTTCAGAACTTCCGCGGCGGTCTGTTTGTAATCCATGTCCAATGCTCCTTCCTTTTGCAAATTTGTGAAAGGGGACAGGCTTTTCTGCAAATAAAAAAGGACCTAAAACGACAAATAAAAGATTTGTCATTTTAGATCCTGCCTGCTTTACCAGTCACATGTCTAATGGGTGTATTCGATTAATTGCATTATATATCAGGATTTTGAAAGCGTCAACATGGATTTCTTATAATATCTTATAATAACCTAACGGTTTTTCTATTTTGAGCCCCAAATCGATTCGTTATTGCTGCCGACCAATGAGAAGGTCATTACTTCATTGTGGCTGGAAAGCTCATTTCTTTGCTTGAAGAACACGCCTTTATAAGTTACTCCATTAATGACCATGGTGCAATAATAAGTCCCGGCAGTAGAAGACCAAGTGCCGGTCACATTCCCCGTAATGGTGCCGTTTGCATTCAAAGTCACGCTTTGGGTAGGCAGCATCCCCACACCGGATGTCGAAGCGTCAAGCCCCATTTTGACGAATTGATAGGTCCCCGTCATATCATTCATGCTGTATCCCGTAGAAGAAATGCTGCTTCCCAGGAATTCGTATACCGCGGTGACAGGCCACTTATCCGCATTCATGAATTGCTGATGCACCCGAACCTCATGCCCTTCGGTTCCGTTATTGAAGCGGGTATGGTAAATCAGGTAGCGCAAGCCGTCCGTATCAATCAGTGCCGAATTATGCCCTCCCGATTTGTAACCTAACGGGATTCCCGAGAGTTGGTAATTTCCGAACAGTTTAATGCCGTAATTGGCTTGATTAATTGAAGCGGAAGCATACACGGCTTGATTGCCGGCGGCATCCGTATACGGTCCGTCAATCGCGGTGGACCGGTATAACCGGATGTGATAACCGCCCGCATTCGCCAAACCGCCGTACGTTACATACAGGTAGTAATAACCTGCGGCTTTGTCATAGACAATATAAGGGGCCTCCCCCGATTTTCCGTATCCCCCTGCGATGCGTTTGCCGAAGTAACGGTCCGTATTGCCGCTGTCCGCTCCGGGATAATAAGGCTTACCCGTTTCGGGATTAAGCTGAAGCATATAAATACCGCCGGACCAGGACCCGTAACTCATCCATAGTCGGCCTGAAGCATCGTAAATCAGGGAAGGATCGATGGCGTTCGGGAACAGTGAATTGTTATAGCCGCCGCTGCTAGTGAACCAGCCGCTTCGGACTCCCGATAGGGTACCGTTGTCGATCAGATCGGGGATGTTGGTATTTTGATACCACGTATTCACGGTTTTTGTCCCGAGCGGCGACGTGGTGGTAATGGGGTTGCTGGCACGGGTAAATCCGGAATAAATAATGGTATCTACATATTCGTACGGACCTGTTATGGACTTGGACACACCAAATCCAATGGCGGAACGAATGTAGGTCGATGATGTACTGTAATACAACATATAAGCGCCCTTGGAACCATCCGCCCATACATAGGATGGGTTATAAATCACATCCGGCGCCCATACCGCGTGGCCGCCCGAGCTATCCTGATCATTATAACCCGCCCATGCGAAAGAGGGTGCCAGCGCAGAGAGCAGTGCCGCGCCCGAGCTTCTGGATACATTCCCCGTGCCGCCCGCTTTGATCAGTTTCCATTTTTGCATGTCTCCGCCCCAGTAATTCCACTGCTGGACGTTGGCGCCTGCAGACGTGCTCCCATCAGCGACATCCAACGCAGACGTGTACCCCGATGCTTTGGTCAGGAAAGCGACCGTTCCATCCTCATTCTGCTGAATCCGGAACAATTGCATGGGACCGCCCCAGTATGCCCATTGCTCAATGTTGGTGCCATCGGCGGGGGATCCGCCGTTGACATCAATGCTGCTCTTATAGGAAGAGTTGGCCGTCAGAATGTAATAATCTCCGTTGCTGTGATGCACGATTCTGAACTTCTGCGCATCAGAGCCATTATAAGACCATTGCCGAATATTCGTTCCGTCGGCCGCCGACCCATCAGCTACATCAAGATATAATCCGCTGTTTTTATTTTTAATATAATAATAGCCCTCAAAGGTAGACGGTGCATACAAACTCCGATTGGCATAGCCCTGGGTTCCAACATAAGACCAATTTCTTAGATCCGTACTGCTGGCCTGAGCCAAATGGGAACCGAAAACGTAATATTTGTTCGTTGATGAATCGTAGTAAATGGATGGATCGTGCACGGAGACCCGCGTTGTGTTTGAGGTGGTCGATGAACTGGCTGCAGCAAATGCACTTCCACTGCTTATACTGGCTGCAAGAAGCATAAATATGATAGTCAGGGTGCCCAGCTTGCCCCACACATTTCGAATCAGATGCAACATAAAATATTCTCCCTTCATAATTTGTTAAGCGCTTTCAAATATGAATAGAATGACATCGGTTTAGGATGCTTATCACCCCTTCCATCCATAATTTTTATATTGTTGGCAAAAACTAGATTTGTATACATAATAATCTTAACTTCATGTCGAAGTAAGTCATTTATTGCCGATAACCTAAAAGAATATGTAATAGGACGGGAAAATCCAGGATTGTTACTGATCTACGAGTGCCTTTCTACTTTTTCATCAGATCAAGATATAGACGTGATTCTGCAGTTTATTTTCGCCAATCCAACCCGAACTGCCCCCTTGTAGGGTGCGTACCTTGGTGTCCCTCATGTTACCTTTGCACGATTATCCCTCTCTTTCAGGGGCCCCAGGGGACCTCAGTGAGGAGAGCTCTTGTCCATTTCTCTCCGTTCTGATCAAAAGGGATAATCATGCAAAGCGTCCGGGCAACATGTGTTGATCTTCGATAGATTACAAACCTCATTTAGAGCTAGTTTTTCTTGCGATCTACCATGTCCGAAATTTTATAAAATTCTATAATATAAAAATAAACCAGTCGCCGCTTTAATTCCGGCAACTGGTCACATAAAACATCAGATCATCTATTTCAGTTCCATATAATAAAGATTTACAGGATTATCTTTTGTAATAGTATGTGCGCCAGGAGTAAGCGGTACACTGACAATACCATCAGTTATTGGATAGCTGGTTCCATCGATCTTGATCTTCTTTCCGTCTTCTGAATTAAACACTAGTGTTAATGTTGAATCTTCCGTTGTGGTGAAACCGATACGGGTCGCGGTCTCGATTTTTAAACATTGCGTTAGAGTCAGACCGTTATACTCCACAGTTCCCTTGCTTGCCGAAAGATTCCCTTCAATATCAAAGAAGTCGCTGGCGGTTCCGGCTACGGTAAAGTTATGAACTTGTTCTCCGGTTGTCGGGTCCGGAATGGGTGTCGGTGTCGGCTCTGGTGTAGGTTCTGGTGTTGGTGTGGGTTCCGGTGTTGGCTCTGGTGTTGGTGTAGGCTCCGGTGCAGGTTCTGGTGTTGGCGTGGGTTCCGGTGTAGGTTCCGGTGTTGGCTCTGGTGCGGGTCCTGGTGCAGGTTCTTGCGGGATTGAATTTCCGCCCACAGATACAAGTTGAGTTGTGTAGCTTCTTATTTTAGCCATTAGAGCTGAATTGATTGCATACGACTTGTCATCCACGGAATTATCAAATTTCCATGCAAAGTCTCCGTTATTCAGGCGTCCCGCTTTGGCAGTAACCATTTGTTCAACATCGCTTGCGTTATCAATGTCTGCAGCATTTACGCCCGTATCGACGCTTGTATCAAAGTTATTATAAGCCGTTCCTCCTTTTAATGCTTTGTATGTGCTTGGTACGGTTTCATTTCTTGACGAAGCTAAATACGCATCAAATGATTTTTCATTTGCCGCAGCTGTCCCGTTGTTGGAGTTTGCATAAATCAGACTGGCCGCATCAACAATCATATTGTTGTAGGCCTTGATCACACCTCCGGTTTCGCCTGAAAACGTACCTTCCCCTAAAGCATCCGTACCTTGCAAGGAACTCATCATTGGATATTTAGTATGTCTAAAATAATTGGATTCCACAAAGGCTGAAGCTCCCGTAGTAACACCGACGCCATATTTCGAGACTCCATCATAGAAGTTATTATAGATATGAACGGATGCCACTCTAATCCGCGGATGACGGGAGTCCGAATGATCAAACCAGTTATGATGGAAGGTGGCAAAAAATTCAGCCGATTCACTCAAGCCGACCAGAGCCGCTTTTCCTGAATCCCAGTAGTGATTATAAGAGATCGTAATATTTGTCGATCCCTTTTTAAGGTCCGTGGAACCATCGCCCTTGGCTTGGTCAGCATCTCCTCCTGCAGTTCCATAGAATAGATCATTGTTATGCACCCAAACATTGGCATTCCCCGTATCCAACGAAATACCATCGTCAGGGAACAACATCAGCCCCAGGTTTCTCACTTCCACATTTCCGGTATATCTAAGCAGGATTCCCCATCCGTAAGCATAGGCATCGTCTCCAATCCCTTCAACCGTCATATTCATTTCCGAATAATTTTTTTTGCCTTTGACTTGCAGATAGCCGCTGCTATTAAGTTGGCCTTTCATGTCATCAGCCGTAATTTTTCCAATAAACCGGATGGCAAGAGGTGTAGTATCATAACCTTTTTGTCTTAATTGCAAAATCTCGCCTATGCCAACACCTGTTTGAACGCGCCCCGAGCTATTGATTTGCACATCAAGGGTCACGGTTTGTGCAGTCTCGGATGTGACATACAAAACCTGGGCACCATCCTTAAGTGTTCCATCATCATTATAAGCACCTGAGCCTGTGCCATATAGCGAGTCTGATGAGAAAGCAAACCCGGATCTGTCATGCGACGCTACGGACAGCTTATCTGAAACTGCACTCACCGTTGAACCGTCTGTTAGTCTTGCTTCAACTTTCATGACATAATCTCCGGCTGCAAGACCTAAGGCATCCGCTCTCCAAAAAGAAGGGTATTTTCGGATCAGTTCATTATCAATTTGCTGATAGGAAGAATCCGATGCACTTTCAGGTTTAACGTATACATTATATCCTTCCGCATTGCTAACAGGAGACCATTCTACATGCGCCGTTTCATTCCAGCCTCCACCGCCGATGATCGAAAGACCGGCAGCATAAGTTTTAGTATTTTGCAGTCCTCCTGTTATTAAAGAAATTGCCAGAGAAAAAAATAAAACCATACTCCATGCTTTTGTAACCCTGTTCTTCATTTACAATCCTCCCAAGTTTGATTTGATGCGTACACCATTGAACCGTTATTAAATAGCCGGCAAATTCTTTAATTCACCTCCCCTGTCTAATCGATTAATTCAAACTAATTCGTCAGTATTCGTCAATATCCGCCTCCTTTTAACATCCTAGATTGTAGCATGTGCTCCGAAATATTTCCTGGTTATAATTGGTTAAAAATCCCTATGCGTAAAAATTTGCCACCAACCGCTTAAGTCTGCTGGATCATTTGAGGTAAGCATAATAAAAGCCTAGGGAATGTCACAAAAACACCCTGTATTGACTATCCTGAAATTGCCGAACTGGTGGAAAAGAGCGAAGTGAACTGTCGTAAACTGTTCAGTCGGGCCAACGCAAAAATGGGAATTACAGCTGAACAACTCGTTCATTCGGAAGGAGTTACTCCCGAGCTCGTCCATGATTTCCTGAACGCTCTCAAACAAGGCAACCTCAATCAAATCTTATCCATCCTGGATCAAGAAGTTGTCCTTGTCGCCGATGGAGGAGGCAAAGTCCCGGCCGTTGTCGAACCTATCTCTACAAGAGAACTTGTTGCCCAGTTCCTGCTCGGTCCATTCCGGCAAGCACCAACGATCGATGGCGTTCATATCGAGGTTATTCGGATGAACGGACAGCCTGCATTTATTGTTCGATCTGACGAAGGGATTCAAACCGTCGGGATTTTTCATGTGGAGAAGAATCAAATCCGCAGCATTTATATTGTTAGAAACCCGGACAAGCTGAAGCACGCTGGAGAATAAAACGAAGCACAAAGAACCTTCGGAGGGTTCTTTGTGCTTCTGCTTTTAACATCGATGTTGGCAGAAATCACCTTTGCTCTTACTGCTTAGCTCAGGCCGGCTTTAGTCAAACCAAATGCGGCGTCAGCAGAACCCGGTACGTTCTTAAAGGCGACGTTAATACGGTTCCAGGCATTGATCGCCATGATCGAGAAGGTAAGATCTGAAATTTCTTTCTCGGACAACTGCTCGCGAACGTGGTTATAGATGTCATCAGGTACGCCATGCTCCGGCAGTTTGGTCAGAACCTCGGTCCATGCCAGCGCAGCCCGTTCGCGTGGGCTAAACAGCGTTGATTCGCGCCAAATCGAGATGTGGTAAAGGCGCAGCTCGCTTTCGCCATGGATCTTAGCCTCCTTTGTTAATCACACTCGAAAATATAACGACGATGCGATTCATTCTGTGACATTCTAGTGCAGCGCAAAGCGGAAGCTGCTGGCGGCTCAGTCGGAAATAGAAAAAGCAGCCATCACAGAGGAGACTCTGCGATAGCTGCATTCTCAATTGGTACACTAGCCGCTATTGATCGTTGTGGGTTAACTATTATTGCTTCGTTTCAATAAGTTGTATTAATCTTGACAACGCACTAGAGTATATTGAGCCTTGTCTATACACAAACCATACCTCCAAATTTCGGTACTCTTCAGGTAAACTGTGGAAAGCGACTTTGCCTGCCTCTTCCGCTTTAGCAATCGACGATCGCGGCAACATAGACACGCCGAGCCCAGCGGAAACCCCATCCAGAATAACTGCTAATGTTCCAAACTCCATAATCTGATATGCGGTCAGGCCAGTCCCTCTCAGAAAGCTCTCTGCTTTTGCCCGATGCGTACAACCAACATCGAAAAACAACATCGGCTTCGCAAGCAACTCGTGCATGTCGCTTTTTCCCGGCTCCGAGATCAGCACCAACTCCTCTTCGAAAGCCGCGGCATGTTCTATATCCGGATCGTCAACCGGACCATAAACAAACGCCCCATCAAGCTCGTAATTCAACACTTTTTGCACGAGAGCATGTGTAACACCCGTAGTGAGCGATAAATTCACATCCGGGTATTGTAATCGATATTCGGCCAATAGGGGGGTCAGATGAATGGCCGCAGTCGTCTCAATAGAACCTATCCGAAGAGGCCCTGCAGGATGGTCGGAGTATTGTGTAGTTTTCACAGCTTCGTCCAGCAGAGTCAGTATTTTATCCGCATATCCCAATAAATTTTCGCCAGCCGGAGTTAGCGTCATCCCTCGATTGGATCGCCGAAAAAGAGGGATTCTCAGTTGAGCCTCGAGGTACTGAATACGATTCGTCACATTAGACTGTACGTAGTTCAACATTTGCGCCGCCTTGGTTATGCTCCCCTCTCGAGCTACAGCTTGAAATATTCTCAAGTCTCCGCTTTCCATTTCCATATCACCTGCTTGGTATGATCAGTTTTGATACTCACATTCGATTTTGTTCATTTTACTGTATGATTCCCGCTCTGTACAATTCAAAATATAGAGATTCATCAAAATACGAATGACTGGAGGATTTAGGATGAAAGCAATCGTACATGCTGGGATGAACGGCTTAAAGGGCTTGAGATATGAAAATGTGATTGATAAACAGCCAGGCTTCGGTGAAGTAAAAGTAAAGTTGAAAACAGCAGGGTTGAATCATCGGGACTTATTTCTCATGGAGGATCGAACAAATGAGGATGCACCCCTGATTATGGGTTCGGACGGCGCGGGAAGAATTGAAGCGGTAGGTGAAGGCGTAACGAACCTTACAGTAGGTTCCAATGTAATCATTAATCCGTGTATCGGATGGGAATTCACCCACAATGTCCCGGCCGTTCCGGCTATAGTAGGCGGTCCTTCGAGTGGCACACTCGCCGAGTCTATCATCATCCCCGAACAAAATGCCGTCAGCAAACCAGCTTACTTGTCTTGGGAAGAAGCTGGAGTGTTGCCCTTGTCTGCCTTGACGGCCTATCGGGCTTTGTTCACGAGAGGCCGCTTACAGCGAGGCGAACATATCCTTATTCCAGGGATTGGTGGCGGTGTGGCAACCTATGCTATGCTTATGGCTTCAGCGGCGGGTGCACGCGTCAGTGTCACATCACGCAGTCAAACAAAAAGGCAAGCCGCTCTTGCATATGGGGCAGATCTTGCCTTTGACAGCCATAGTGATTGGAAGGACAGTATGAAAGGAGAACAAGTGGATCTCATCCTGGACAGTATCGGGCCGGCTACGTTCCAACATTACTTTGATATCATTAAGCCGAATGGCCGTATCGTCACGTTTGGCGCAAGCTCAGGCGACCGAGTGGAATTAGCGGTACGATCCATATTTTACCCCCAAATCAGTATCATCGGCACCTCAATGGGCAGCAGCGAAGAGTTTATGGCTATGCTTCAATTTATGGAACTTCACTCGATACGCCCTATCATTGATAGTGTGTATCCTTTACAGGACACCTTTCGCGCCTTTCAGCGAATGCAGCAGGGGGAGCAATTGGGCAATATTGGAATAAGAATACAAGACTGATCCTCGCTCTATCTAGTTTTTCGTCTGATTAGGGCTTGTATTCGCTAAGATTGGCAGCATCTTCTCGCCTTTCTCCATGAAGGAATTGCACTGGGCACACACTGGCTGAGCCAAAAAAACGAAGTTATCCCTCATCCATCCGTTACACTTTTCATTGGTGCATGACCATATTATTGTCATTTCTTCTGGAAGATCACCCGTTAGTTTTTTCCGTGAATAGTACAAGCGGCATCCTTCTTTCTCTCCAGGAATAATGTGCGAAAAAAAAGCCCCACGAGGTTTGGGGCTTTGCAATAGCAGTCTTACTTACAGTTTAACAACATTTTCGGCCTGCGGGCCGCGATTGCCTTGTACCACGTTAAATTCAACGCGTTGTCCTTCGTCCAACGATTTAAAGCCGTCGCCAACAATCGCGCTGAAGTGCACGAATACGTCGCTGCCGCCTTCAACCTCGATGAAACCAAAGCCTTTTTCCGCATTAAACCATTTTACTGTTCCTGTTTCCATGATTCATTACCTCCACATGTTCATTTTTGATATCCTTTAAAATTTCCAAAAAAAATCACATATTATACAAGGTTAAGCCCATTAAAATCCTAACCCTCTATAATATGTGACTTCAGGTTGAAATTTCAATGAATTAACTATAACACATCTGAAGTTCGTTTACAACTTTTCTTTCATATCTTGCCCGCTTCGTTTTCCATTATACTTTAAACTGCGATATCCCAGCCGCCGCCTGACGGAAAGAGCCGCGAGAATAGTATCGATATACAAAATTAACCATTGTGGTTTTGTATGGACAAGGGTTCAACTTTCCGCGGGGAGTCGAACCCCTGTCCGATGACAACGCCACACAGACTTCTACAGGTGCAGTGACAGTTTTGATGTCACCCGAAAATCTTCACTTCGAGCGACAAACATTATTTGCTCCAATATTGCCGGGCTATTCTTTGTCCTTGATTAATTTTCGCCCATTGCTCAGCCTCGGTTAATTCATTACCCCCGTCACAAGAGGCAAATCCGCATTGATGGGATAGCAACAATCTATCCTTGTCAATAATGCTCGATGCCTCATCAAGCAATCTGAATACACGCTCCTCATCGTCAAGCGTATTCGTTTTAGATGACAACAAGCCAAGTACAATTTCTGTTTCCGGCTTATCCTTGAAGACTTCAAGCGCCTCAAGTGATCCTGCACGTTCATCATCCCATTCAAGGAAGAAACGGTCATATTTAAGCTGCTTCAAGAACAGATTAGCAATTTTCACATAGGAGCCGCCCCCCATATTACGGGAATCATAGTTGCCACGGCAATTGTGCGTCCACATTTTCAAACCTAAACGATGACCAAAATCAATCAATGTATTGTTAATGTCAATAAATTCAGCAGCAAGAGCTTGTACTTCCTCTTGATTAATATTTTCACCGGTATACGGAGAATTCGGGTTGTCATCCGCAAACAGTTCCCATAAGCAATCGTCAAATTGCAAAATTTTCCCGCCAGCAGCAGCAAATTCCTCAACAAATTCCTTATATGCCTTGACGAGGCCGTTTTTAAGCTCATGTCTATTTTTATAAACCGCATCTTTGCCGCCAATGTTGTCCGACCATGACAACTCACCAAAAATATGTGATGGAGAAGGTACGCACAGCTTCGTTTCACGGTCGCCAGCAAGAGCTTGGAGTTTTTTGAATATTCCAATGAAATGATGGTTCTTTCCGCTCAATTCGCCTGTAATGCGCAAACCAATATCTTTTCGCGTCTCATATTTCGAACTTCCATCAACGTCACGGAAAAAATATCCATGATCCGCAATATAGCGCTTAATTCCTTGAAATCCCCAAACGAAATCCAGGTGCCACATGGATTTGGAATATTCACCATCGGTAATAATTGACAAATCATGCTCGATTTCTTTTTCGACTACAGCCTGAATTGCCTCCGTTTCACACTGCTCATAGCCCTCAAAATCTTGATAAAATGGATAGCTGATATCATCACGATGTTCTATTTGCGTTTTATATTTTAATAGTTCAGACGGTCGCAACAAGCTGCCTACGATTTGGAATTTACTGCTCATTCAAAAAACCTCCCCGATCTGTCTCATGTTAAATCGTAATGCTTTGATTGTAGCATGGAAGGGGGGTTCCTACGTAACACTCAAAAGTCATAACTAGTTATAGCTTATAGCTATAACGGGTAATCACTTCCCTATAGGCATCTGCATACGATGGAGAAAATGAATGAATCTGAAATGGAGGTCGCGACCATGAACTTGCAACAGCAGAGGAAACAAGAACACACACTGTATCGAATGGATCCAACTACTAGGCATAACTTAAAATCCATTCAAGATCATATAGCAAATATATGTAACAACCATGTTAATACACTTGTTCGAGTGGAGACCGTAGATGGCGATGTTTTTGAAGGAATACTTATCCACTGCGAAAAGGGAATTTTATACTTAAGACTACCAAGCCATGTGACTAGTCGAGGTTTTGTTCCGGGTTACTACAATGATTTCGTTTTACCCCTGGTGCTGTTCAACTTACTCGCCATTTCATTATTATAGGCCTGGTCAAGCCTAACCTTCTAATTTAAGGAGTGAAATCTTATGGCATTTACACCGCCTTTTGGACCCCAAGGAACACAGCGGCCACCCTCCTCCCCTCCTCCACAATTCATACCACCGCAACCCGCGGCTGCAGCGTTCGCCATCGACCCCGGAGCTATTGCCGGTTGTTTATTCCGCAACACATTTGTATGGCTGAGAAATGGGAACGCGTTCTGGTTCTTCCCAACCTTTGTAGGGCGTACATCCGTTGCAGGTTTTAGATGGACCGGTCGAACATGGGTGTTTACTGGAGTCGATCTAAGAAGAATTGTGTCATTTACATGTTTTCTAGAGTAAAGGGCAGATAAATTCTGCCCCTCCTCATCAAACCGTACGTGAGGTTTTCCCTCATACGGCTTTCCGATGTTCGTCATCCATGTGCATGCAGATTACAAGAGCGTTTTGAGTTCAAATTGACTGGTCAAGATTTTAATCTCGCGGAACGAACTCATCCATCGTCTGCGTTGGCGTTTCTTGGCGTACCATCTTGCAAACATTTGCAAAATGTACCAATCCATTTTTGCCATCTTTCGCTGACTGTAAGCCGTACAGTAGTAATTCCTCCATCCCTGAATCTTGGGATTCAGCCAGTTCACATGTTCTAATAATGACTTATGTCTCATGTTCGGTGGAGCCAATCGTTTCTTAACGACTTCCCGGATCCGTTCTTCCGCTTTCCGGGTCAACCATTGCTGCGTGGTGTAGTACACACGCCCTTTGGAGGTTTCAGCCTTCGTTTTACGATGGTGCATACCTAGAAAGTCGAAGCCTTCTTCTCCTGTCCATAGACCGACAATGCGTGTTTTGGTCGGATGCAATGTGAGTTCGAGCCGTTCCATGATCGCGCGGATCAGCTGGTGGGCTCGCTCTGCCTCCTTCCTCGTTTTGCACACAACTACGAAGTCATCTGCATAACGCGTAAGTTCTCCAATCCCACCACCGCCATGTCGTTCCCACAGAATGTCAAAGTAGTTTAGGTAGATGTTCGCTAACAGCGGAGAAATGACCCCGCCTTGCGGCGTTCCTAAATCTGAGCGTCTTACCTTTCCTTCTTCCATTACTCCCGCGTTTAACCACTTCCGTATTAGCTTCAAGATGCGTCTGTCGCTGACTCGCATTTCCACCAGCTTCATGAGCTTCTCTTGATTAATATTGTCGAAGTAGCCTTGGATGTCGACGTCGACCACCCAATTGCCTTTGCGGTTGCATGCCTTCCGGATTCGGTCGAGCGCTTGCTTCGCGCTTTTCTTCGGTCGGAACCCAAATGAGGATTCCTGAAAGTCCGTTTCAAAGATCGGTTCTATGACCAACTTCGTTGCCATCTGTATGACGCGGTCTCGGACAGTGGGTATGCCGAGCGGCCTTTGCTTCCCATCTTTCTTCGGGATGTAGTGCCGTCGAACAGGCTGTGGATGGTAGTTGCCTTCCTTGAGGATGCGGTGGCATTCTTGCAGGAAATGATGTTCTCCCTGCTTCACGATGTCCGACAGCGTTTCGCCGTCCACTCCCGCTGACCCTTTGTTAGCCCTAACTCTTCTCCATGCTTCCCACAGAAAGTCCATTCTGTAGACCTTGTCGTACAGCGCATGGAATCTGCGCTTCTTGCTTTCCTTGGCCGCATGACCTAGTTTCTCTTGGAGTTGTTGAACGTTTTCCTTTGGTGTTGTTAGCCGCTTGGCATTCACTGACTCGTACCTCCTTAAGAAACTTGAACAAAGCAGGGCTCCTTCCCTCCCGCAGGTTATGTTGTCCTGCGGTTCTTCAGTACTACGAGCCCCTCGGACTCCCTTCCTGCGAATAGCTCACTTCACCTTTTGGTTTATAGAGCATCCTCTTACGAAAAAAAAAAACTTCTTCGTGCAGGGGAGGGTCTCCCCAGTTCACTGCGTCTTCTTTCATACCATGCCGATCCCCATACGCCGGAGGGCTCTTCGCTGTCGCTCCAAGTTTAAAACAGCTTCCTTGGCCTTCGTCCATGTTCACGAGACTCGGCTCCCTCTCTTCCCTCTTGCGAGGCCTTTTTGACGACGCGGCAGGATTCACTTTATGTTACGGCCTGGTATGTTGCTCGCCCTGTCACAGACAGGTACTTTCGTCGATACGCTTTTACGCACAGATTTCGCCATACGCAAGTATCCAAGCTACGCGGGGACTTGGCTCTTCCCGCGACCGGACTTTCACCGGCTAGAAGATGCGTGCGTCTGGGCACGCTAGACAGAAAATAGCGACCTGTTAAGGTCGCTTTTCTGTTACTGCATATGAAAGTGAACGAACCGTGGCTTAGCAAAGCCATAATTCGCCACAGGGAACTATTTTACTTGGATGTTCCCTCCAATTCGCATCTCCATAGGTTCTATTTGTATCCGCCTACGCGCCGCAGCATTTCTTGTATTTCTTCCCGCTTCCGCAAGGACAAGGATCGTTGCGTCCTACTTTATTCGGGTTAGAATAAGGTGTGTTTAGACCACCTTGGAGTCCGGGGATGGCGAACATTTGCTCCAGTTCCTGCTCATGCCTGGCCTGCCGCGCTTCTTCCATATCAAGCTCCTTCTTCCATTGCGGTAATAAAGGATGCGGCGTGTTTGAGATTACGCAGTAACCATAAATCGACTCCGTAAGGCTCATTAGTCCCCGGTCGTAACCTTCTTCCACCATCGCCTGGACCAACGGAAGGCCCTTGCTTGATCCTAGCTCGCATAGACCATCCGCCAACCTGGTCGCAAAGGTAAGATTCTGTTCTTCCGGCAGCAGCGTTAGCAATGCCTCTTCCGAGGCGGGCAGCTTGATTCTACCGAACACATCGGAAGCATACAACCGGAAATATTCTCCGTTAGCAGCAAAATACCGGTCGGCCAGCGTCGTCACAACCGAGGTTGTCCCGATATGAACAAGCGCCTCTATGGCCTTTTCTGGAAGCCATTCATCCTTCGCTCCCAATAAGCCGCACAGCAAAGGAATGGCCGCTTCCAGCTTCATTGCACCCGCCAGCTGAGCAAAATAGGAGGTTTCATAACCATAACTTAAGTCATCCGGATTATAAGCATCCAGCTTCTGCAGTACGGTATCGGGGTCGATACACTTTCGACGAGACAGCTCATTCACGATTTCGTCACCATACGTTGTATCGAGCTCATTTATATATTTATCGGCGGATTGCTCAATAAACAATTGGAAGGCACTTACTAGTTCCTGATCGTCCATAATCGAAAGATTGCGCTTTTGCTGCACCCGTTTTTTCCAAACCGGATCTTTCTCGATGAACTCCACAAAGGGGTCCAACAACTGGGGATCGCTATGATACAACATATTCTTCAAGTGGAATTTCGTATTATTATCGTATGCCGGTGACTGACACAAGGCCAGCAGCTCGCGGATCGTCTCTTCGGTTTGCGGGAACTTATATCCTCGGAACAAATGAATTTTGGCCTGCTTAGATTGCTTCAGTTTTTCTAACAATAGCGGCATTAAAGCAGTATCATTTTCATATAGAAAGCTGTCTTCAAAATATCGAAGAGCGGTATTGCTTACAATATGCTCCGGATGCAGGATATAACTCTTTACTTGTTCAGGATGGAACATAAACATTTCCCTTTCTCATCTTAAATCGTTATTTTGCTGCAGGTTCCCTAGAGCCGCCGGCAACTGCGGCGGTATTTTGTGCTTGTTCGCCACATAATGGGTGGCGTAGTGCCGCTCAACTTTCGGATCACCGGACTTCGAGAAACGAAGCGGCTGCTTCGGACCTTTGCCCCGCCTATGGCTTCAAATCTAGCTCCCGCGCTTTCTCGCGAAGTATTGACATGATGTAGCTTAAATGCGATAGATTAGTCAATAATGCCATCACACACTTTCGGAACTACATACGATTATACCACATCAAAAATAACCGTCACTTACCGCAAGCAAGTAGGATATCCAAGTTCACATCCATCCATATTGAGATTGTTAACCATGATTTATACCAATTCAGTGAATACGGCGGCACGGCTGCATCGTGTGTAATCGAGTAGGAGAGGGTGACTAACCCCCGTCCTCTCACACCACCGTACATGCGGGTCCGCATACGGCGGTTCCAAAAGGTTAACAAAGCTCCAGGTAACGAGAAAGCAAACTCTTCAGCCCTTTCACTTCCCAGTAGGAAGTCGGAAGGGCGTTATTTGTGTTTCGAGACATTTCCCATGCACCCCGGCGGGAGTTTGCCATAACATAGCAGGCCCATTCTGGGACTCCGAGTGCCCGAAGTTCACGAATTCGGGTGCGTACCCGCTTCCATTGTTTCCATAGGCACATTCGAAGTCTTCTTCGAATCCACTGGTCGAATCTTTCACAGTGGCTCTTCGCCGATGCGATTCGGAAATATCCAATCCATCCCATGAGGTAACGGTTCAGTCTAGATATACGTTCCTCCATGGAGACTGATTGGGTACGGTTTGTCAACTCCCGGATCTTCTCTTTAAATCGAGAGATTGTCTTGGGAGCCAATCGAATCGTCGCCTGTTTATTCGACAGGAAACTAAAGCCAAGAAACTTCCGGTTCCATGGCCTGTCCACTGCACTTTTGTCCCGATTCACTTTCAGTTTCAACTTTCCTTCCACAAATCGTGTGACCGATTCCATGACTCGTTCACCTGCTCGCCTGCTCGCTACAAAGATGTTGCAGTCGTCCGCGTAACGAACAAACCGCAGCCCCCTCTTTGTCAGTTCTTTATCCAAATCATCGAGTAAGATGTTTGCCAGAAGCGGACTTAGCGGACCGCCTTGCGGAGTTCCCTCGTCCGTCTTCTGGCAGATGCCACCTTCCATCATTCCGGCTTCCAAGTAGGCCCGAATCAGCTTCAAGACTCGCTTGTCTGTCACTCTCCTTGCCACTCTTGCCATGAGAATGTCGTGGTTCACCCGGTCAAAGAACTTTTCCAAATCCATATCTACGACCCATCGCAGACCGCTTTGGATATATCGCTGGGCTTGCTTCACGGCATCGTGTGCTCTCTTCCCCGGTCTAAAGCCGTAGCTGTACCAAGAGAAGGGGGCATCGAAAATCGGGTTCATCACTTGCAGAAGTGCTTGTTGGAGGAAGCGGTCCATCACGGTCGGGATACCGAGCAGCCTTACACCGCCTCCGGGTTTGGGGATTTTCACCCGTCTGACAGGTATCGGTCTGTACGTTCCCGTTAGGAGTTCATCTTTCACCGTTTCCCAGCGTGTGTTCAGGTAAGCCTGTAGCCCCGCTACCGTTACTCGGTCTACACCGGGGGCACCTCCGTTTTGTACCACTCGCTTATAGGCGAGCCTGAGGTTCTCCCCTTCGAGCATTCGCTCCAACAAGTCGTTACTTGCCTCGTGAGAGGAAGGATCGATTTGTGCCGATGAAGAACTCGGCGCTCCAACATACCCTGACGGCTTCACCGCTTCTCTTTGTTGGCAGCTCCCTTTTGGGATATTCGGCTGTCTTTGCTCTTCACGCGAACGCATCGGTTTCCTCTCTCCTTTCGGTTCGGCCCTTCCGCTTTCCGGCGTCCCGTACTTGCGTACTATGGCCTCTGCTGACTCCTGCGGGTTCAGCGCAGCCTCTCGGTTGCGGTTACGAAGTGACTTCGCATTTTTTTTTTCTCCCGCAGGCCTCCCCAGATAAGAACGTCATCTTTCCGCCCACGACCACTGGAGTTTACAGGAGTGATCCTTGGCGGCTTTGGATTTCGCTGTGTTATGGCAGCTCATCCGGTTCATCCTGCCTCAAATCCAGTTTGTGTACCTTGGCCCGTGCTTTTGCCTCCGGCTTCCTTCAGATTCCACCTCGCGATGGACACCCTTGCCCTTGGCTAGCGGTAGGCGCTCGCCAGCCCCCGCTCGGGACTTTCACCCTATAGATGACGCCCATGCTGGGCGTACATAGAAAAAAGAGTTCTGTCATCGTGACAGAATTCTTTTGTTTTGCCGTTTTTCCAAAATGGAGAAACCTATAACTGCCGAGTCTTATTACTAGCTCCTAAAGCTCTCTTTTATGCGAGCCACATCTTCTCTTGCGCCGGCTGATTTCCTTGGTACCCATCATAATCGGACTGAACGGGTGCATGGAATTGTGCTTCAACTGGCATTGACGGCGGCTGATAGGACTCGTCCACATACATGATTCTACGCTGAATTTGCATGAGCCCATTCACAACGCGAAGCGCGATCCAAAATAGTACAAGACCAACGCCTACGTATAGCAGATATTGCTGACTATAAGTCCAATCGACATGAAAATAACGGAACAAGTTATTCTCTAGAATATCCAGCTGCATCTCATTCATCAAAATGATATGCACAACGGGAAGCGCAATAAATCCGAGTCCTAGTGCAATTGCCGTCACCATCACAACGAAGAAAACAATGCCTGTTATAAATCTAAGTAATACGAGCATCAGATTTCTAATGAATTGTCCACCGTCAAACCCCTTCACCATTCGCTTCAACCAATTCTGCCCAACTTCAGGCTGTAGTTGGTTTGGAACCGAAACAGGAGGGACCGGTAAACCTAAAATATGTCGAATTAGGCCTTGTTCAAAATTTACAATCCCATTTAACAGCTTAGCCACTCCAAAAAACAGCGGTATCCCGATAAATATCGGAGTCAAACCAATGGATAAGGCAAGCCCCGTGATCGCTAGTGTCAAATAGATTATCCCTAACGGGAGCGAGAGCAATAAATAGAGGATCGTTGCATAGGTTTTAGGATTAAAAAGCACCCAATTCACCTTACCCGCCCGCGCCATTGTCGTCGCTTCTACTGCCTTCAATTCAAACACTCCTTTGGCTTCATAAGTCACGCTCTGAGTTATAAATCCATTATAACTGCCTTATTTACCCGGCATAACCGTCTTAGGGGGGTGTTTGAACCTGGACTTTAGGCTAGGGCTGGGGGATATTCTCTGTATAGGCTTCTTCACTAGCGAACGAAAGAGGGAGGCAAGTTCCTTTGAAGCGATGGTTAACTCCAAAAAAACCGCAAGCCCCGGGGAGAAATCCCTTACGCTTGCGGTTTCTTTCATAGTAGCAACTTCGGCTATCTTAAATTAATAGTGGCCTTGTCCTTATCTTTTGCCAGCTTTAAAATCAAACCATCTTTTGATTTAGCTACTTCGTCAGGAACTTCCATTACAACAAATCCGGTTTTTGAAGATAATGGCTTAATACTTTCATTGCTAAGGTCTTTATCTATCATCGTGATCGTATATTTATATTCATATTTGTCCTTAAATATCGCCTTCATCTCAACTCCGCCAATCATTGACGTAAAGTTGTCTGCTTCCGTTCCTTCATTGGAAACCGTATAATTTAAAATTAAAAACTTATTGCCCTCATCCGCACTAGAAGAAAAGTATTCATCACTGACTTTTTGATTGAACTCAAAGGAGTCCAGCACAACTTCCCAATTGCTCAATTTGAACTTGTCCCCTACTTTGTAAGCAACCTCTTCCGGCTTTTCAGGCTCCTTAGCCGGTTCTGCTGTATCAGCCTCACCTTTTTGCTCATTATTTACGTTCTCTGCAGTGCCTTGATCCTTTACGGAAGTATTGGCATTCTGCGTTCCTGATGATGTAGACGCAGCACCTCCACATGCAGTAACCAGTAATAACAGTGCCAAAAGTAATACTCCCAAACTAGTCTTTCTCAAAATCTACTCCCCCTTTTCTACATATTACCACATATTACGAGTTTTTTGGTTCCTGAGTTTCATTTTTTTCAATATTTTGCCTTTCTCTCGTCCCAAATTTATAAGTCACTACCTGAACCATGAGTAATCTTCATTGCGTAATTTATATGAGGATGCAAAAAAGCGACCAATCACGGTCGCTTTTTCTCATGCTAATTATGGAGGCGAGGGGAGTCGAACCCCTGTCCGAAGGCAACGCCACATAGGCTTCTACGGGTGTAGTGACAGTTTTGATGTCACCCTAGAGACTCCCCGTCACCGGATTCTCTTCGGGTCAGCCTGTTTGTCTTCTTCAGCTAGCCGCAGGCGGAGACTAGACAGCGTATCCCACTATAGGTTGAGCTTCTATCCCGGCACATGGGCGATGCAGGGTAGAAGCCTGGAGGCCGTTATTAGGCGGCCAGAGCCAGAGTTGGTTGTTTAGCTTTGCCGTTTAAATTTGGCGTTAGCGTTGATAAAGCGGACGCTCCCCACTACCCGCTACCCATGCTCGATCTACCCCCGTCGAATCCAAAAAACGCCCCCGAATTTTGAATTAAACGGCTGAGCATGGAGTACTGTAATCACACTGTTGTGATACGAACTACATTTTATGTTACGAACTTAGTATAGCACATTTTGAGCACTAAATGACTTGTGGGTTGCTGGAAACTCAACTAAGTTAGGGAATTTTATTGTACCAATTCACCGTAAGGAAAGCAAGCTCCATCCCCCCATCATAAACAGAGGTGCATTATGCTGATAATTTTGGAAATACACCCGATATAAAGGAGTAAAAAACAAACGGAGGGACTTGTAGGCGTTGCTGCTCCAGGATCACCAGGGACAGGATATATTGAACCTCTCATGGCTAAAGCCACGAGATTCTTGGGTAGCCCGTTCTGCTAAACAGCATTCTCGTGTCCGATCCGGCAAATTTGAACGCCGACCGTAAAGTCATGGAAGCGGAAACCCTGCCGGTATTGACTGTCAATGCAGGACAAACGTACAACGATTATGACCCGGCTACCGGCAAAAAGCCTTCCGCAGGGTTAACCGGCCTCATTCTTGGCGGCGCGGGCCTGGCCGTGGCCAAAAAAGCAGGATTGCTCCATCATAGCGGTCCTTCTCAAGAAATTCTGATTTTTGATCATTGTTCCGTTTGCATGGGTATTAAAACTGTTCCGGGGCAAAGGCAAGTGGCCGAAGCACCGAGGACTTCGGCTCTTTCCGATCAGTGGACGCTTCTCTAACGAACACCAGCGACCATATCCGCCCATTTCCCGGTTATTTCCCAGCCAAACGGCACTAGCGTTACATTTAATCCGACAAGATACATTTTCTCCCCATCAGGTTCTAACGGTCGCCGCAGCCGCTATTCGCTCCAATATCGCCGTTTTCAATTTCCAACGGTTGCCATAGCGCTTATTTAGCTAAAACCCGGCTATTTGGGCTCGAATTAGAGCAGATAACAGCGCTCACAACCGTTAAAATTTAGAAAGGGGCTTTTTGGGCAAAATAACGACTAATACAACCGTTAGATTTCTGGATATAACCAAAAAACCTCAGACTAACCATAAATCCATGGTTAAATCTGAGGTTATCATCATTTATAAGGTTACTAACGAGCCACTTTCTGCTTCTCCCGCAACGCGCGTTGGATATCGCGCTGGGCGTCGCGTTTGGCGGCGGAATCGCGCTTGTCGTATTGCTTCTTCCCTTTGCCCAGGCCCAGGAGCAGCTTGGCGTAGCCGTTGCGGATGTATATCTTCAGCGGCACGATCGTATAGCCTTCCTGCTTGGACAAGCCGAGCAGCTTGCTGATTTGCGCTTTGTGCATCAGCAGCTTGCGCGTCCGTGTCGGATCGGTCGGATTAAACCGGTTGCCCTGCTCGAACGGGCTGATGTGCATGTTGTGAATATGGATCTCGCCGTTTCGGATCGTTGCAAACGCGTCCCCGATATTCACCCGGCCGTTACGAACCGACTTGATTTCCGTCCCGGTGAGGACCATGCCCGCTTCATAGGTATCTTCGATGAAATAATCATGGGAAGCTTTTTTGTTTTGCGCCAGTACCTTGCCATCATTTTTCTTGCCCATGTTCATCCTCCTTCTGAAGCCCCGCGGGGCAGTGTTTACCAGACATTTATTGTATCAACTCCAGCGGTTAAAAGCAAGAATGCGCCAACCCGTTTTCATCTTGCGGCGTTCCAGGTTATGATGAAGAAAACATATGAACAATATGGAGGTTAAGCCCGAGATGCCCCATAACGCAGACGACAAGGAACTTCGTCCCGCTTCCGGTCCATACCCGGACCAAGTATCGCTTTGGATCGGCCGATTCGCTTCGGAGGAAGCCCTGGACGAGTATCTTCGGTTTGATTATTCCGATGAAGCCAAGCAGCGCGATCCGCAAATTTGCCGGGATTTCAGAATGGAGTCTTTTGACGAAGACTTCCGCGAGGCTTTCCTGGTAGAGACGGATCAAAGCAATTATGCGAACTGGCTGGAAGGCTGCTCGTATGACGACCAATTAATCTCCCAATTTGAAGCATCAGGCTGGCCGGAACCGCCGGAGCTCGAGGGCATGAACGCCGTCATATTATTGTACGATTATAGCTACGACGGAACGGTTCCGGTTGTCCAAAACAGCCAGTATTCCGTGCGCTTTATCGGCAGCGTAGTTTATGAGGACTAGGAGTGATCCTTTCTCTCCTGTATCCCCTGTCCCTTGCGAATCAATGCCGAACACAACAAGGCGAGCGAAAGAAGGCCGGCAAACACTTGAAAAGGTAAAGAAGCGTGATTCATCCCCAACAAATTGGCCGTAAGAATCGGACCCGCACTCGCTCCAGCGAATAAAACAAAAGTATACAAGGATGTCGCAACCCCTCTGTTCCCGCTCCCGATTTCCCCGATCAGCGAAATCAGCGCAGGCACGATCACGGCAATGCCGGCCACAAACAGGATGCTCATTACGGCATAAACTACCGCCGACTGAACAAAAGACATCATCACCAATGCCGCGATCGAGCAAACGAGTCCGGTGCGGAGCACAGGCAGCATGCCCCATTTTCGGCATATTCGCCCGGCAAAGAAGGAAAGAAACATCCCGATCATGCCCAGCGAGCGCACGCCCAGAACCTCCATCTCGCTCAGCGAATACGGCGGTTGGCCGAGCAAGGCGCCCATCGCGCTGTACATGCCCACAAAGCAGAGCAGAATCGTCACGGTAATGCCATAACATAACAAAAGATTTCGATTTGACAGCACCGCGTACCAGCGGCGATCCTGCCCAACCCGGCCCTGCCGCGCCTGTTCCGCCGGAACCGGCGGCAGCCACACGATCACAAGGCATAATAGCGCAGCATAACCTGCCGCCAGCAGCCTAAACACCCAAGGCCATTCCAGCAGCGCGGCAAGCGAGCTCGCCCAGACCTGCCCAAAGATCCCCGCCATTAAAAAGCCCGAGCTAATAAATCCTATAGCCGTCACTCTTTGCTCCACGGGAAAAACTTCTCCCGCATAAGTTAAGGCCACGGGCGAAAATGTCGCGGCCGCCGCCCCCTGCAAACATCGCAACGCGATCAATCCTCCAAAGCTCCCCGCAAACCCCAGACACGCGGTGGCCAGAACCAGAACGCCAAGCCCCGCAACGATTACCCTTTTTCGGCCAAGCCGGTTCGATAAAGGGCCATAGACCAGACACCCGGCGGCAAAAAACAAGGAAAAAGCGCTCCCCGCCAAAGCCGATTCACTTGTCCCGACGTGAAATGCACCGGCAAACACGGGAAGAAGGGGGACCGTAACATATAAGGAAGACAGGATGAGCAAGGCGGCCCCAAATAACAGCCACCGGATCAGCGGGTAATTGTTGTGAACCCATGGCGGGTTATCCATTTTAGTTTTCATAGGTGCTCCTATTTTTCAAAAATAATGAAAATGAGTAGATCATCAGATGTTTGATCGTGGGATCGTAATTAAGAATACGCCCGTTTTAGAGTTCATGTCAAGGATATTATGTTAGGTTATATGACATAAATACAAAAAAGTTCTTGTGTTTCGACATTTTTCCGCATATAATGTGAACCAACAAATGAAAATGAGCAGTAAAAATTTCATTTCGTGTGATATTATATAACATAATAGGAGGTGGCACATCATTACTTACACCGAATTCAAAGCCATACCCCGGCGAAAATTGGTCGATGAAGTGTTGGATCAAATGCAAACGCTCATCCGGTCAGGCCGTTACAAAAGCGGGGACAAACTGCCGCCGGAACCCGAATTGATGAAGCTGCTCGCGGTAGGAAGATCCACCGTCAGGGAGGCGGTCAAGGTGCTGACGCATGCCGGTCTGCTGGAAGTGCGCCAAGGAGACGGAACCTATATTCGCGCCTCTTCCGCAGGACTTGCCGCGGTAAGCCAAACCCAAACTCCGAAGAACTACGCTCATATACTTGAGGCGCGCAGGATTCTCGAAATCGAAGTAACCGGGCTGGCCGCCTTAAGAAGGACGAATGCGGATCTTGAAGCGATGCGCTCTTTTCTGGATCAACGGAACGAAGCTTTGGAGAAGGGCCGGTACGCGGAATACGTTGAAGCGGATATTTCCTTTCACATCGCGGTAGCCCAGGCCGGCAAAAATGAAGTGCTGCTGGAAATGTATAAGGTCGTGGCCGAAAGCTTGAAGGAAATGCTCAGCCAATTGCTTCTGGACACACGGCAGTACGAAGATAACACGGTTTACCATGATGCGGTTTATGCCGCCATTGAAGCGGGAAATAGCGATGAAGCCAGAAAATCCGCCATCCAAAATCTCGACGCGGTCCATCGCTCACGTGTTCCCTTGCTCTCAAGTTTACCATTTCTAAACATCTGATGATCTCTTCTTTAACTGTAAACATCCGATGATATGTTGAATGCTCTGCTCGAAAATATAATTTAGGGGTGAACAGCTATGAATCATGAGCACGAGAATAACGAAACTTTGCACGTCGGCATCGAGGACAAGCTCTCCACCGGCGCCAACCTGACCTACGGTTTTCAGCATCTGCTGGCGCTTACGGGCATTTTTCTTTTCCCGGTATTAATCGGCCAGGCTTTGCATCTGGAGTTCCAAACGATCGGTTATTTGATTCAAGCTTGTTTCTTGACGACCGGGCTCGTGACGATTCTGCAATCGGGAAAAATGCTGCGGCTCCCCGTCGTGCAAGGGCCGACCGCCGCGTTTTTCGTGGCCGTGCTTTCCGCAAGCGCCAGCGTCGGATTGGGAACGGCCTTCGGATCGATGGCGGTGGCGGGCGTCATTTTTATGCTTCTGGCCCTTCCGATCCGCAAATTCGGCCTAATCGGCCATATCAACAAATTCATCGCCCCGCCGATCGTTTATGGCACGCTGCTGATCATCATCGGTGCGCAGCTCGCCGATATCGGCCTTAAAAATTGGTTCGGCAGCGCGAATATAGGCGTCAATTTCGCCGCTTCCATCGTCACGGTCGTCTGCGTGCTCGCCCTTATGATTTTTGGCGGCAACACGATCCTGCGCCGGGGCGCGCTCCTGTGGGGGATTATTGCCGGAACCTTGTTTTTCGCAGTGTTCGGCAGCGTCGATTTCTCGGCGGTAGCCACGGCCGGCTGGTTCCGTTTGCCGGAAGTTTTCCCGTTTGGCTTCGGCGTTTCCGTCCCTGTCGTTATTCTCATGCTGCTGGCTTTCCTGCAGGCTTCCGCGGAGGCGGTAGGCATGTATACCCTGCTGACCAAATGGGGGAACCAAGAGCTCGACAGCACCCGGGTTAACCGCGGTTTGTTCGGTGAATTTCTCGGCTGTACCCTGGGCGCTGTCTTTGGCGGGCTGGGCACGACCTCTTACCCGGAAAACATCGGCATCGTCCGCGTCTCGGGCATCGGCAGCCGCTATGTCACCATGACCGCCGGTATCATGGCCGTGATTTTAGGCCTCATTCCCAAAGTCGGCTTGTTTATCGCCTCCCTGCCCAGCGCCGTTTTATCCGCGGCCTCCACGATTTTGTTCGGCATTATCGCCATCAGCGGGATTCAAATGGTCAGCAAGGTCAAGTGGGATGAACTGAATCTCGCCGTCGCCGGCTCCTCCTTTATTATCTCGCTGGGGACGATGTACTTGCCCGCCGAGCTCACGGCCGGCTTGCCGCTGGCTATCCAGAGCGTCGTCACCCAGCCGATGCTGGTAGGTGTAGTTATGCTGATCGTTTTAAACACGGTGGTTAATGTATGGATTCGTCCTGCGCTCGAACGGCGGGCGTCGGGGGGCGGTTCACAGGACTCCATTCCTACAGAGGCCGCCTGACGCGGCATATTCATTCCGACTTATAAGGAGAGTGTTTCTATATGAGCTTGAAAAACAAAGTAAAATGGGAGATTGATCCCGCGAGAACGGCCGTTATCGTAGTGGATATGCAAAACGTGTTCTGCAAACCGGACGGAGCGCTGTATGTGCCGCGGACCGCAGGGATCGTCGACAACATCCGCCATCTCACCGGCGCGGCCAGAACAGCGGGCATGCCCGTGATCTACCTGCGCCATATCGTCCGGGGCGACGGCAGCGACACCGGAAGAATGAAAGATATGTATCCGAATGTGAACGAGATCCTGAAACGCGGCACCCCCGGCGTGGAAATTATTGAAGAATTAACCCCGCTCGCCCAGGATATTATCGTCGACAAGCTGTTTTACAGCGGTTTTCACGATACCGATTTGGATACGGTCCTGCGGGCAAAAGATATTAACACGATCATCATCTGCGGCACCGTGACCAACGTGTGCTGCGAAACGACCGTCAGAGACGGCGCGCACCGGGAATATAAAGTGATCTTTCTGAGCGACGCGAACGCGCCTATGGATTACCCGGACATGGGCTGGGGGGATATTTCCGCCGAGGAAATCCAGCGCGTAACGCTGACCGTTATCGCTTACGAATTCGGTCAAGTCAGTTCAACCGCCGAAGTCCTTAACGAAATTCACACGAAAACAAAAGCGGCCCGCTGATGGGAATCAGGGGCTTTCAATCTTAACACAACAAATGCATTCATCCGGCAGGGTGAGTGCTTTTTTATTTTTCGCCGCCTTCTACGCTCATAACTTCCCCTTCACGCCTTCCCCCGCGGCAGCTTGCCGGCATATCTCGCCCGCAGCTCGCCCAGATATTCAAGCTTGGACAGCACTTTTTCCTTATTAAACAGCCGATGCTCAAAATCATCTGTTCGATCAACAACAGCGGCGTGACCATGGAGTGGAATTCTCCCATTTCGCCCCGGCTGACGTAAAAAGCCGCCTCCACCTGGGCCCCGTACCGGAACTTCTCGCGATCCGTGATCATCACGGCTGAGCAGCCCACCCGCTGTACGCAATCCAGGATCACCTCGGTTTCGGGGAGCAGCCGGGTGAAATTAAACAGCAGCACCACGTCCTCCCGCTGCACATGTGCCAGCGACTCCAACAGCTCATGCCCGCTGGCCGCCATCATCCGCACCGACATGCCGAACCGGGACAAGCGGTAAAACAGCAGGTCCCCCAAAGCCACCGCGGGCCCCGGGGCGTACACGTAAATCCGCCGGGCCCCGGCCATGAGCGAGCCGGCGAGCTTCAGCTCCTCCGGGTCCGCGTCTGCTCCGCCGTTTCCCGCAAATGGACCAGCGATTGCTCCAGCTTCTGCAGCGGCAATCTGGCCGGATCCATCTGTGAAATCGTCTTTTCCAGCTTCACCGCCGGGGTCGTTGACTCCGCGCTCCAAAAAGCTGAAATTATCCCATCTGCGCATGAAAAAAACAAGGCACATCAAAATAAGTCGATAGCACAAAAACCAAAGGAAACCGCTCCGGTTTATTTCTTTTCCAAGGAGAGAGAGCATCCCAAATGCGGATTACAAGTTCAGTCATATCAAAGTTTCGGATAAATAAACAATACAAAAAATTGCTGATTTTGTAAAAGTTATGTGCTATGATAACGTAGCGAAAAATATACAGGACAACCCTGTAAACGGTCAGCATCTTCCTAAAAGGCCCTAGATCTGCGCAAAAAGTGTGAAAAGGAATTTCTTTACATTGAGAAAAAAACGGATTGACTACTATATGAATTTTTGACAAATTTCGACTAACTTTTGTCGATTGTGTACCGATATATACAAACTTCAGAAAGGACTGCGAGGTGTCAGCATGAAACGGTTCGGGTTAGCCATTCAGATTGTAATCGGTCTATTCCTTGGTATTTTGGTAGGTGCTATCTTTTACGGCAATCCTGAGGTGGCGAGCTACTTGCAGCCGATTGGCAACATTTTTATCCGGCTGATTAAAATGATTGTCGTTCCTACCGTCATCTCCACGTTGATCGTTGGGGTCGCGGGTGTGGGAGACTTCAAAAAGCTGGGGAAGATCGGTGGAAAAACGATATTGTATTTTGAAATCATTACCACGATTGCGATTATCGTCGGCCTTGTTGCGGCCAACCTGTTCCAGCCAGGTGTCGGGGTTGACATGACGAATTTGACCAAAACCGATATCCATCAGTACGTGAAGGCGGCAGAAGCGACGCAAAGCCACAGTTTTGTCGATACCTTTGTCAACATCGTGCCGAATAACGTCTTCGAAGCGATTGTCAAAGGAGACATGTTGGCAATCATCTTCTTCTCTGTCCTGTTTGGACTCGGGGTTGCTGCAGCTGGAGAAAAGGGCCAGCCTGTACTTCGTTTCTTCCAGGGTGTGGCGGACGCCATGTTCTGGGTCGTGAATACGATCATGAAGTTTGCGCCGTTTGGTGTTTTTGCATTGATTGGCGTAACCGTCTCCCAATTCGGTCTTTCTTCGCTCGTTCCGCTGGGGAAGCTGGTCATTCTCGTACACATAACGATGCTGTTCTTCATTTTGGTTGTACTCGGCGGCGTTGCCCGGATGAGCGGGGTTTCAATCTTCTCCATCATCAAGATCTTGAAGGACGAGCTGCTCCTGGCCTATTCCACTGCCAGCTCAGAGTCGGTGCTTCCGAAGATCATGGAGAAAATGGAGCGTCTTGGCTGTCCAAAAGCCATTACATCCTTCGTCATACCGACGGGCTACTCATTCAATCTGGACGGCTCCACGCTCTATCAGGCGCTGGCTGCCCTGTTTATCGCCCAGATGTATGGCATACACATGCCGATCAGTTCGCAAATTACGCTGATGCTGGTATTGATCGTCACATCGAAAGGGATCGCGGGCGTGCCTGGCGTATCCTTTGTCGTACTGCTGGCGACCCTTGGCTCCGTCAACATTCCGCTGGAAGGCCTCGCCTTCATCGCCGGAATCGACCGTTTGCTGGATATGGCCCGCACAGTGGTAAACGTCATTGGCAACTCTCTTGCCTCCGTCGTTATCTCCCGCTGGGAAGGCCAGTTCGACCAGGCAAAAGCAAAAGAATATATCCGTGAAGCCACATCCAAAGTGGCGTAAACGAGCAGCGGATCCTTCCCTGGAATCGACAGGCGAGGGATCCCTTTTTGTATCGGCCTTGGTAGGGGTTTACATAGCAGTCTCTGCAAAATTTTATTAACCCACGGCATAGGACATACGGCGAAAGTTCGGCAGGCGCCACACGACGGGCGCGATCGACAACAGATCCATTCTGCACATGCTGACGTACGGAGCGAAGCAGAATAAAAGGGCAGGCATTTTTACCAAAATGCCCGCCCTTTTTGCGTTTACTTTTTCTTCTTGCGCACGAACGCCGCGGTGCCGTTGCCTTTGCCGCCGCCCCGCTTGCGGCGCGGCGCGGGCTCCCCGGCGCCATCCCCCCGGGCGCCGACAAAAATCCCGCTCGCGGACGTCTTCTTCCGCCGCGAGCCGCCATCGCCACCGCCGGCGCGGTATCCGCCCCCGGCGTCGCGGGCGACGGCCACCGTCCCGGAGGCATAGCCTCCCTTGCCGGAGCCGAAGCCAAAGCTCGCCGCGGGCGTCCCCGCCGCTTCCGCGGCTTCGCCCGCGCCCGCCCCGGCGGCCGCGTCAAGCGCCACGCCGCCGGCACTGCCGGCACCGCTGCCGCCGACGCCCCGGCCGGGCTTGCCTTTCTTGCCCTTGGCTCCCTTGCCGCCGCCTTGAGCTTCACTGCCTCTGGCTCCGCCGCCCTTGGCCCCGCCGATCTTGCCGACCTTGCCGCCCTTACCGGCCTTGCCGCCTTTCCCTGCGCGACCGCCGCCCCGGCCGCCGTCAAACCCGCCGCCGCCGAACAGCTCGCCGCCCCGCTGCCGCGGCTTCATATCGACCATCTCGAAATCGATCGTATGGTCGTCCATATTCACGCGCGCCACGCGGATCTTCACCTCGTCGCCGATCCGGTAAATCTTCGACGTCCGCTCCCCGATCAGCGCCATATGCTGCTCGTGGAAATGATAATAATCGTCCGTCATCGCGCTGAGCCGGATCAGCCCTTCGACCGTGTTGTCCAGCTCGATGAACATCCCGAAGCTGGTCACGCTGCTGATAATGCCCGGGAATTCCTCCCCGACCTTATCCAGCATAAACTCCGCTTTCTTCAGCTGCTCCGTATCGCGTTCCGCCTCGACCGCAATCCGCTCCCGCTCCGACGACTGCTGGGCGATTGTCTGCATCCGGCTGGCCAGGTACTCCAGCCGGGCTTCGCTCAACGCCCCGCCGCCTTCGATCACCTCCCGGATCACCCGGTGGATGACCAGGTCCGGATAG
The DNA here is from genome assembly GCF_038007325.1 of Paenibacillus sp. FSL P4-0127. Classification (NCBI taxonomy): domain Bacteria; kingdom Bacillati; phylum Bacillota; class Bacilli; order Caryophanales; family Paenibacillaceae; genus Paenibacillus; species Paenibacillus sp. FSL P4-0127. Next base: position 471,248 of record NZ_JBBOWY010000001.1, read on the forward strand.
CGCCGGATCGGCGACGTGAAATGCGTGTAGAACTCCGCCGCCAGTCCGAAATGCCCTGTACTTTCGGCGTCGTATTTGGCCTGCTTCATCGAACGCAGCATCATCGTGCTGATGACCGTCTGCTCCTTCGTCCCCCGGATGTCCTCCAGCAGCGTCTGCAGGGCCCGCGGATGCACCTTGTTGCCTTTGCCGCCCTTCACGGTGTAGCCGAAGTTGGCGACAAACGCCAGGAAATTCATCAGCTTCTCCTGGTCCGGGTCCTCGTGAATCCGGTAGATAAACGGCACCTTCAGCCAGTGAAAATGCTCCGCCACCGTCTCGTTCGCCGCCAGCATAAATTCCTCGATGATCTGCTCGGCGATCGAGCGCTCGCGCTTCACGATATCGACCGGCTTGCCGTTTTCGTCGACGATCACCTTCGATTCCTCGAAGTCGAAGTCGACCGCGCCGCGGCGCATCCGGTTCGCCCGCAGCTTCAAAGCCAGCTCCTCCATCAACCGGAACGTCTCGACCAGGTCGGCGTAGCGCTCCGTCACCTCCGGATCTTCCTCCTGCAGGATTTTGCGGACGTTCGTATACGTCATCCGTTCCTTCGTGCGGATCACGCTGGTGAAAATATCGTGGTTCACCACTTTCATCTGATCGTTAAATTCCATTTCACAGGACAGCGTGAACCGGTCCACCTTCGGGTTCAGCGAACAAATCCCGTTGGACAGCCGGTGCGGCAGCATCGGAATGACGCGGTCGACCAAATACACACTGCAGCCGCGGTTGTACGCTTCCTGGTCCAGCCTGGAGTTTTCGCGCACATAGTAACCGACATCGGCGATATGCACACCCAGCCGGATATTGCCGCTTGGCAGCCGCTCCACATGAACGGCATCGTCCAGGTCCTTGGCGTCCTCGCCGTCGATCGTCACGATCACTTTGTCCCGCAGGTCGCGCCGTCCTTGACGCGCGATCTCCTCTTCTTCGATCACATCGGGCGCTTCAAGCGCTTCCGCCAGCACATCCTCCGGAAAAGCCTCCGGAAGCTGGTGCTTGCGGATAATCGACAGGATGTCGACGCCCGGATCGTCCTTGTGGCCGAGAATTTCGCTCACCTGGCCGACGGCCGCGGCCCGGCCTTCCGGATATTCCACGATCTGAACGACGACTTTTTCGCCATCCACCGCGCCCCCAAAACCTTCCTGCGTAATGAAAATATCACGGTTAATCCGCTTGTCGTCCGGAATCACGAACCCGTACGATTCATGGTTCTGGAACACCCCGACCACTTCGGTGACCGCCCGGTGTACGATGCGTACGACTTCGCCTTCCAGTTTGCCGCCTCCGGCGCTTTTGGAACTGACGCGAACGAGAACCGTGTCGCCGTTCATCGCGCTTTTCAAGTCGTTCGCATGAATGTACACATCCGGATGATCCCTATCCTCGGGGATGAGGAACGCAAACCCCTTAGCATGCGCCTGCAAACGCCCGCGCACCAAATCCATCCGTTCCGGCACACCATACCGGTGGGTACGGGTCAAAATAATCTGCCCTTCCTGTTCCAAACGGTTCAGCAGCTTGAGAAACTCTTTGAAGTCGGCGGCATCGGCAATCCCGAAATGCTCCTCAAGCTCTTGATACGTCATCGGTTTATAAGCCTTTTCCCGCATAAAGGCAAGCAGCTCTTGTTCTGTAATCAAATTCAAATGATTTCACCTCAGGCCCGGCCTGTCCTTTTACCGGGATGTTATTTGCAAATGAATTCCATGAAATGCCTCATACATGGTATATACCCTAGTATACACGAATTTAGCGGTTTGCATCCGTTGGCGGCCGAATCCCCCAACTTCTTTACTCTAGTTGCAGAAATAGCCGACGTTCACACAAGTTATACGGTCGAAATTTATCAAAACTCTTCATTTCATAGCATAATTTTCCGAAATTAATATAGTAATACCATTTATTAGGAGATGAAAAATTCATGGATAGCAACCTCATTTTGCAGAGACGAAACAAACTATTCGTCAAAATCATTTGGATTATGGTCGCTTTTGGGGCGCTGACCGACCTGATGATCGGGGTAGACAGCACCGTTCTGATCTCCCTGATTGCGGTCGGCGGCATCTGCTGCTCGATCGCCACCTATATGAGTTACGCCAACAAAGGCACCCGCTTCGTCATGTTCATCGTCCCCGCCGTCATTTCGCTGCTCACGTTTTTGATCATTTACCATGACCCGAATCCGCTGATGAGCTCCTATTTGCTTGTATATGTCAATATCGGGCTGATGACGCTTTATGCCAACTACAAGCCGATTGTATTTTCCGGCATACTCGGGATTGCCCTCACGCTTTATTTTTACAGTATCCCGTTTTACCACGATCATATGTTCCCTCGCGAACCGCTGACCTACCTGCTCTTATACCTTATCTTCATCATCGTCGCCCTCTCCTTTGCGGCACGGTTCAGCGAACGGCTGCAGCAGGAAGTCTTGCACAAACAGAAGGATACGGAGGAAGCCAAACAGCGCGGAGATGAGCTGCTCGCTCATTTGAGAAGTTCGCTCGAAGTGCTCGGCCGCCTCAGCACCGGACTGCGCGATAATGTCAATACCACCGGGAAAATCTCCAAGGAGATCACCGCTACCTTCGGCGAGGTTACCGCGACGCTGGATCAGCAGACACAGGGGCTCCAAGCGACGTCGCAATCGGTGCACGAGGTGAATGATGCCGTAGAACAGGCAGCCGTAATAGCCTCCAGGCTGCAGCAGCTTTCTTCGGAAATGCAGGATTCCACGGAGGACGCAGGCGTCCGAATGAATGCTTTGTCCGAAAATATGGGGCATCTGCAGCAGGTGATAGCCGGCACGGTTGCCCAGATGCAGCGGCTTCGCGATCAAAGCGAGCGGATCGGACAAATCGTAGATACGATTCACGGGATATCGGCGCAAACGAATCTGCTCGCCATGAATGCAGCGATTGAGGCGGCCCACGCCGGGGAGCACGGCAAGGGATTTGCCGTCGTGTCCGCGGAAATTCGCAAGCTGGCGGAAAATTCCCGGCAATCAACCAACCGAATTAACGACATTCTTGAGGACGTCATGGAGCAAGTCAACAACGTTGCCGAGCAAATTTCCATCGGTTTCACCGCCATCGATGCCGGAAAAGAAGAAGCGAAAGAACTGCAAAGCTATGTGGCGAAAGTTGCCGGCAATGCGGAAATCGTAAATCAGCAATCGGATCAGGTCGATCGGTCGGTACGATATATGAAAGAACGCTACGCCAGCATCATGGAAGAAATTTTGCTCGTCGCAGGCGGCACCGAGCAAAATATGGCCGCCGCGGAGGAAATTTTGGCCGGCCTTGAAGCCCAGGACAACAAAATCCATGAGATTGTACAGCATTATCAGGATCTCGACCGGTTGATTGTTACGCTTTCCAATAATTAGGCCCAGGCCCTCATATAAACAACCAAAGGCTTGCCCCCAGGGGCAAGCCTTTGACTTTTCCTGATTATGCAGTTAACAATGGAAGCGTATCTAAATACCAATCAAAGCGAGGTTTGTTTTCGTAGATTTCAGCCACATGAATGATTGCGGGGATCACGTTCGCTCCTTTGTAAAAAAAGCTTGTCCCCACCTTGGACATCGGAACATGGAAGGAAATTTTCAAAGCCCGGGACAAAATCGGATCCAGGAGCGTCACATAGTGGCGGATATGATGGTCTCTGGCAAACAGCACGATCGACGACAGCAGACGGTTCAGATTTTTACCGCGGTGCTCCTTCAGCAGAGCTACCTTGTCCACTTCGGCGGTGTACTCCGGTTCGGCGAGGATCGCCGGGTGTTCCGCAAACGCAACGAGCCGGTTTAGGCCCTGATCTTTGGCGGGATCATACGGTTTGATCTCCGCCGTGCCGATCGGGACTCCATCCTCATCATACACCAGACAGCGGCCCAATATTTGGCTTGCAAATTCGAGCCCAAACCCTTTTTCCATCCAAACTTCCGTCCAAATCGTGTGAAATAGCGCTTCTTCCTGAAGAGTTGTCACCAGCTTGTACATTTTTCTACCTCCAATCCCTGTATTTAGTACTATTATACTATTTATTCCAAACATAGACAAATAATATATAATTCGCAAGTCGTACGTTACTCCTCGCTAAAACGCAAAAAAGCCCTTGTTTCCTAAGCGGAAACAAGGGCCTCCTAGCATATTCGTTAATTATCTAAGAACTACTGCGACGATGATCGACAGGATAAAAAATCCGGCCCCCAAGGCTACTGTAATGCGTTCCAGAACCAGATCCATGCCGCGAGCTTTTGTTTTCCCAAACAGATGTTCAGCACCCCCGGAGATGGCGCCGGAAAGACCCGCGCTTTTCCCTTTCTGCAACAATACGACTGCAGTCAAGGCAATCGAGAAAATCACGAGCAAAACCTTCAACAAAATTTCCATTCAATCCACCTCCTAAGCGAGAACATCCTTATCTATTCCAAGACTTACATAGTTGATATATAAACAAATCATTATCATTTTACCATAGAGTAACAGGAATAACAACCGTTTGGCGGTTTATGTTTCTACAATGCTTATGTGATCAAAATTTCGCGGCACGTCAATGTATTTTCTCATGATAGGCGACAGTGAATTGGGCCAAAATTCCCCAATATTCTTGAAATTGTGCCAAATTCCGACTTTTAACCGTGGTACGATTGATTTAAGTAAGTCTAGTTCAAACGTATGGGAGGGACATTATGTCGAAGACCAAAGCACTACAAACCAAAACACGGGGGAAATCCGGGGCGTTTCAGCGGAAATTGCTGATCATTATTCTGGCCACTTCCCTGATCCCCCTGATCGCCGCCAGTTCGTTCTTCATCCGTTATTTCAGCGGCGTGACCACAGAAGACAGCGAAGAATTGGCGCAAACGACGCTGGACATGAACATCTCCAAGATCGATGAATGGATTTTGTCCAAAACATCGGCGGTGGAGCAGCTCATCCAGCAGAACCCGCAATTCCAGTCCTATGATCCGGAGAAAATGTTTCCGATTCTAAGCGTACTGGAGCAAAGCGACAGTCAAACCGAAGGCTACAGCCTCATCGACAAAAACGGCCAGCTCACCAACAACCTCGGGATGACCGCGGATATGTCGAAAAGCGATTATTTTCTGAAAGCAAAAGAAACAAACAAATTGGCTTTTTCCGAAATGAACTACCTGGAGGCACTGGGCAAATATTTCATCACGGCAGTCGTGCCGCTTCATGATAAGGAAGGGCAGTTTATCGGCGCCGTCGCTTTTTCGATAACGCCAGATGTGCTGACCCAGCTTAGCAACAACATTAAAATGGCCGATACGGGTTACGGCTACGTCGTCTCGAACAACGGGATTTATTTCAGTTACCCGGATGCCGAACGTTTCAGCAAGAACATCAACGATTACGCCGAAACCCCCGCTTTAAAAAATGCAACCGCAGCGATTCTCGGCCAACCGGGCGGTTCCCTTACGTATCAAGACGAGACGGGAACAGAAGTGATCACCTACTTCGGCACGATTCCGAGCACCGGGTGGAAAATGGTTATCACCGTGCCGACCAGCGAGATTTTCGCCAAAGTGAATCGGGCCAGCACGTTATCCATCGCGATCGTCGTCGTTACGGCCCTGATCGTATCAGTCATCGCTTTCCTGCTTGCGCGCCTGATCGTCAAGCCGATCCTGGCGATTTCTGGAGTTATGAAAAAGGTCGCAAGCGGGCAGTTGAACGAGCGGGTAACCGTCCACTCGAAGGACGAGATCGGCGAGATGAGCGAAAACATCAACCTGATGATCGAATCGCTTGCCGGCATGGTTAAACAGATCGATCTCACGATCGGCCAAGTGGCCGCCGCTTCGGACGAGCTGCTGGCCGCAACCCGGCAATCGTCGCAGGCGACGGCGGAGATCACTTCCGCGATCCGGGAGGTCGCCGGAGGAACGGAGACCCAGTTCCGCGGGGCCGAACAGTCGGCGAGAGCGACGGAGGAAATGGCCGAAGGCGTGCAAAAAATAGCCGAAGCGTCAGGCAGCGTTTCCGAGCAGGCCGAAAACGTCTCAAGCGAAGTTGAGCGCGGCTACGAGGAAATCCAGGCGGCGATCAAGCAGATGGCGCAAATTCAAACCACCGCCAACCAAACAGCGCAGGATATCGATCGGCTGGCCGGGCATTCCAAGGAAATCGGCGAGATTGTCGATGTCATCTCGGACATCTCCAACCAGACCGCGCTGCTGTCGCTGAACGCTTCGATCGAAGCCGCCCGTGCGGGCGAGGAAGGGCGGGGATTTGCCGTCGTCGCCGGAGAAGTGAAAAAACTGGCCGAACAGACCAGTGAGTCGATTTCCCATATCGCCGAGCTGATCCAATTTATCCAAGGCTCTACATCCCAGGCTGCCAATTCCGTGCAGACAAGCGTCCGCGAGATTAACGACGGCATCGCGAGCATGGAGAAAGTCGGCGTTTCGTTTGGCCAAATCCGCCAATCCATTTACCAGGTATCGGCGCAAATCCAGGATGTCTCCGCCACGACGGAGCAAATTTCTGCGGGTACCGAAGAAATCGCCGCCTCGATCGGGGATATGCTGACCATCGCTAAAGATTCGGCGGACAACGCCCAATCCGTAGCCGGTTCCGCTTCGGACCAAGCGGCCATTATGCAAAGCATTGAAACATCGGCGGGATCGCTGCATCAGCTGATGAACGAGCTCAAAGAACAAATCAAAGTATTTCAGGCCTGAATCGCGAAGGCCAACATGATATACATAGCAATACATGTGAATATGAGTACAAAGGGCCCTTTCGCAGATCTACCTGCAAGGGTCCTTTTTCGTCTCTGGCGATAACACTCATCTCGAAACTTTTCTCTCTGACGCATTGATTGTGACTCAGCTCACACGTCAAAGGTGCCCTCTTCGCTATATTAATGATAATGATTATCAATATCAATTGTATTTTCGCAAAAGGGGTGTTTCTACATTGAAACCACATATGTCTCCAGGCCATCTTTTTTTGGCTTCCCTCGGTAAAACCAGGCTTCGTCCGGGCGGCAAAACCGCAACCGAGCGAATTTTAACGTCCTGTCGGATTACGGAGCATTCGCATGTGCTCGAAGTAGCGCCAAATATGGGCACAACCGCCATCGAAGTCGCCTCTCGTTACGGCTGCCGGGTGACGGGGGTTGATCTTCACGCTCCAAGCTTAGATAAAGCAAAGGAAAACGTTAGGCAGCACGGCCTCGAGGAACAAGTCCGGCTCGTCATCGGCAACGCCATGGCACTGCCGTTCCCCGACAACTCGTTCGACGTTGTTATTAATGAAGCGATGCTCACCATGCTGACCTATGAACAGAAACAGCAAGCGGTCTCGGAGTACTTGCGGGTGCTGAAACCCGGAGGCCGGCTGGCGACCCACGATTTGCTGCTGCAGCAAGAACCGGATACGGAAACCGTGAAGCAACGCCTGAACGAATTGCGCAAAGCGATATACGTTAACGCGCAGCCCATGACGGCGGCCAAGTGGGAAGAGCTGTTTCGACAAGCGGGTTTTGGCGAAGTGGTTTGCGTCACGGGCAACATGTCCCTGTTGTCTTTGAAGGGGCTGATTGTCGACGAAGGCTGGGAAGGCATGATCCGCATCCTGTCCAATGCGATGCAAAGCGAAGACGACCGGCAGCGCCTGTTCCGCCTAATAAACTTGTTTGACGAGAGCAGCGACTTATACGGCCACATCACCTGCGTTTCGACCAAAGCCTAGCGGAAAGGCCACCGGATGACCACATTGATTGAGTTTACAAATGTCGCAAAAACGTATGGCGGCCGGCCTGTCTTCACCGGCTTCTCCTGCCGGCTGCAGCGGGGAGAGGTCATCGCCCTGCTCGGTCCCTCCGGCTGCGGAAAAACAACGCTCCTTAACCTGGCAGCGGGGCTGGCGCAGCCGGATAGCGGCTCCATTAGGCTGCATACGGATCATATCGGCTACATCTTTCAAGAGCCAAGGCTCATTCCGTGGCGCACCGCCGGGGAGAACATCGGGCTTGTGCTGCAAACCGCTGACACAGCGGACGTCGAGCGAATCATTGGCCACACGCTGCGGAAAGTAGGCCTGCAGCAAGCGGAAAACCGCTATCCCCGGCAGCTCTCCGGCGGCATGAAGCAGCGTGTGTCCATCGCGCGGGCGTTGGCGCTGCAGCCGGACATGATTTTGATGGATGAACCGTTTTCCGCCCTGGACGCCGCCTTGAAACGTGAGCTGATGGATGACATGGCAAGGCTGATCGGCGAACGGGAGATCGGCGTAATGTACGTGACGCACGACCCCGAGGAGGCGGCGCGGCTGGCGGATAGAGTGCTGATCTTTTCGCCGCCGGACCGTGCTTTTGCAAACGAAGAAATTTTCCCTGTGCCGAGACTGGAGCGCACGGAGGCTCAAATCCGGCAGTATAAAAACAAGATGATATCAATATCCTAGGAGGTCCTGATGAAAAAAACGTTTACCGCCATTTATCCATTGCTGGCGCTTTTCCTTGCCGGAACCATGATTTTCACGGGTTGTTCAGGCCCGTCCGCTGCTCCTTCGCAACCAGACGCAAATGGACAACAGCAATCGGCAGCCGGAACTGCCGCAGTGGAACCGCCCGGACCGGCAGCCCAGAAAATGCAACAACTGACCGTTCAGGGACCGCTGGGGATTACCATATCCGCACCGATTTACAACATTTTGGAGAATCAAGCTCTGGCATCCTTCGCGGATGAGGTCGTTTATACCCCCTGGAAAACCCCGGATGAGCTGCGCGCCAGAATTTCCAGCGGGCAAGCCGATATTTCCGCCGTGCCTACCTATGTCGGCAGCAATTTGTACAACCGCGGCATAGACGTCAAGCTGCTGAACACGCTGGTCTGGGGCATTCTCTATGTCGTCGGCCCTGAAAATGAAACGGGAGGAGGCTGGGAAACTTTACGCGGACAGACGATCCACGTGCCGCTGAAAGGAGACATGCCGGACCTCGTCTTCCGTTATTTGCTTCGCAAAAACAACCTTGACCCGGAGAAGGACATCCGGATCGAGTATGTGGCCGGAACGCAGGAACTGGTCGGCCTGATGGCCGCCGGGAAGGCAAAATATGCGGTCATTCCGGAGCACCTGGCCACGATGGCCGTTCAGAAAATCGAGGGAACGGCCAAAATCATGAGTTTGCAGGAGGAATGGGCGAAAGCAACCGGAAAACGGGCCAGAATTCCGCAAGCCGGCATTCTGGTGTCGGGCGAACTGGTGAAAAATCAGCCGGAACTGGTGGAAAGCCTGCAGCGGCAGTTTCAAGAATCGGTGACTTTTCTCAACCAACACCCGGACAAAGCCGCGAAAATGATCGCCGAGTACCAGGAAGGATTGGAGCCGGCGTTCATCGAATCATTGATCCCTGCCCTGAATCTTGAATTCGTCTCCGCCAAGGACGCGAGGGAGGAATTGGAGTTTTTCTTCACCGAGCTGTCTTCGCTTTCCCCCGACATCATAGGAGGCAAGCTGCCGGATGATGCGTTCTATTACGATAAATAAACCGGGCAAACGCTCGTTTGGGGTAAAATGCTTAGCCGTGCTCGTCATCATCGGCGTCTGGCAGTGGATTTCTTTATCCCTGCCGGACATTTTGTTCGCTTCACCCCTGGAAACGCTGCGGGCGCTTGCGCGAATGGCCCGCAGCGGCGAATTGGCCCGGCAACTGCTAACTTCGGGAGGCCGGATGTTGGCCGGTTTCTTCTGCGGAACGGCCGCGGGGATTGCCGCTGGGCTGCTGGCGGGAATTTTCAGTATCGTTTACGAGGCGATGCGTCCCTTCCTATCCCTGCTCATGGGCATCCCGCCGATCATTCTCGTGGTGCTTGCCATGGTCTGGTTCGGCACGGGAGCGACGGTGCCCGTATTTGTGGTCTCCTTGCTGGTTTTCCCCAGCATTTACCTTAACACGGCCGACGGATGGCGCGGGATTGACCGGCAGCTCTTGCAAATGGCGGAGGTTTATCAAATCGGTCCTATGAAAAAACTGCGTCACATCGTCATTCCTGGACTGGCCGTGCCGATTTTTACGGCCGTTTCGCTGGCCGCAGGGTCCGCCGTCCGGACAACGATCATGGCAGAGCTGCTCGGCTCCGACAACGGGATCGGCTACTCGCTCGCTTTTGCGCGAGTGAACCTGGACACCGCCAAAGTGTTCGCCTGGACGTTCGTGAGCATCGTGGCGATTCTGGGGATGGACCTTATCGTCATCAAGCCGCTCCGCAAATTTGCTTTGCGTTGGAATCACGAAGAAATCCAGACTTGAGAACAAAAAGACCCGCCGATCGGTTCGGCGGGTCTTTTCGCAACTTCTGCGATTAACGTTTCAGGTTGTAGAAGGATTTCAAGCCGTTGTATTGAGCCAAATCGGCCAATTGGTCTTCGATGCGGAGCAATTGGTTGTACTTGGCGATGCGGTCCGTACGGGAAGGCGCACCGGTTTTGATTTGGCCGGCGTTCGTAGCCACGGCGATATCGGCGATCGTGCTGTCTTCGGATTCGCCGGAACGGTGGGAGACAACCGCGGTGTAGCCTGCGCGTTTCGCCATTTCGATCGCGTCGAACGTTTCGGTCAGCGTACCGATTTGGTTTACTTTGATCAGGATCGAGTTGCCGATGCCTTCGTTGATGCCTTTTTCCAGACGCTCGGTGTTGGTTACGAACAGGTCGTCGCCGACGAGTTGGATTTTGCTGCCCAGTTTTTGCGTGAGCAATTTCCAGCCTTCCCAATCGTCTTCGGCGCAGCCGTCTTCGATCGTGATGATCGGGTATTTGTCTACCCAGGAAGCGAGCAGGTCAACGAATTCCGCGGAAGTGAAGGATTTGCCTTCGCCTTCCAGATGGTATTTGCCGTCTTTGTAGAACTCGGTGGAAGCGACGTCCATGCCCAGGAATACGTCTTTACCCGGAGTGTAGCCGGCTTTCGTGATAGCTTCCATGATCGAGGACAGCGCGTCTTCGTTGGAAGCGAAGTTCGGAGCGAAGCCGCCTTCGTCGCCAACCGCGGTGTTCAAGCCTTTATCCTTCAACACGGATTTCAGGTTGTGGAAAATTTCCGCACCGGTACGGAGAGCTTCCTTGAAAGAAGGAGCGCCAACCGGCAGGATCATGAACTCTTGCACGTCGACGTTGTTGTCGGCATGCGCGCCGCCGTTTACGATGTTCATCATCGGAACCGGAAGCTGCTTCGCGTTGAATCCGCCGAGGTATGCGTACAGCGGCAGGTCGAGAGCGTCAGCGGCCGCGCGGGCAACGGCCATGGAAACCGCCAAGATGGCGTTGGCGCCGAGTTTGCCTTTGTTTGGCGTACCGTCCAAAGTGATCATCAATTTGTCGATGCCGATTTGGTCAAGCGCGTCCATGCCGATTACTTCAGGGGCGATGATTTCGTTGACGTTCTCAACGGCTTTCAATACGCCTTTGCCCAGGTAACGGGATTTGTCGCCGTCGCGAAGCTCAACGGCTTCGTGCGCGCCGGTGGAAGCGCCGGAAGGAACGATAGCGCGTCCGATGGCGCCGGACTCAAGGTAAACTTCAACTTCAACCGTAGGGTTGCCGCGGGAGTCAAGGACTTCGCGTGCGTATACTTCGGAAATAATTGTCATAGGTATACAGTCTCCTTTTTTAGTGGTAGTTCAAAAAGTCCGCTTTTGATCACGAAGTGAATCAAGAAGTAATTCGGCATCGAATCTCGGTGCTGAAAACCGCACTTTTTGAACACGCATTTTAATTTAATATTTTAAGTATACAGTTTGTTGTACCAGTTTGGCTTATGCCTTGCGGCTGGCGATCATCGACTTGCCGGTCATTTCCGGCGGCTGCGGCAGCCCCATCAGGTCAAGCAGCGTCGGCGCCACGTCGGCGAGGATGCCCTTGTCGCGCAGCACAACGTTTTCGTCGGTCACGATAAACGGAACCGGGAAGGTCGTATGCGCGGTGTAAGGACGGCCTTGCTCGTCGAACACCATGTCGGCGTTGCCGTGGTCGGCGATGATCACGACGACTCCGCCTTTCGCCTTAACGGCGTCAACGACTTTGCCGACGCATTCGTCGGTCACTTCGACCGCTTTCTTCGTCGGCTCCAGCATGCCGGAGTGGCCGACCATGTCCGGGTTGGCAAAGTTCAAGATGATCGCGTCGTGTTTATCCGCTTCGATCTCTTTCACGCAAGCCTCGGCGACTTCATAGGCGCTCATTTCCGGCTTGAGATCATAGGTCGCGACCTTCGGCGAATTGATCAGGATGCGCGTTTCCCCCGGAAGTTCGACGTCGCGTCCGCCGCTGAAGAAAAACGTCACGTGCGGATATTTTTCCGTTTCGGCGATGCGCAGCTGTTTCTTGCCGTGCTGCACGAGCACTTCGCCAAACGTGTTGTCGAGATCCTTCGGTTTGTAGGCTACGTAGCCCTGAACCGATTCCGCAAACAGAGTCAGGCACACAAAGTGCAGGTCCGTCGGGAATTTCGGTCCGCGGTCGAAGCCTTGGAAATCCTTGTTCGTGAACACGTTGGAGAGCTGAATCGCCCGGTCCGGACGGAAGTTCAGGAAGACGACGGAGTCTCCGGATTCCACCTGCGCAACCGGCTCGCCTTTGTCGTCGACGATCACGGTCGGCATAACGAATTCGTCAAATACCGATTTCTCGTAGGACTCGGTGACGGCCTTAATCGGGTCCGTATATTTCGGTCCTTCGGCATAAACCATGGCCCGGTACGATTTCTCCACGCGGTCCCAGCGTTTGTCGCGGTCCATCGCGTAGTAACGGCCTTGCACCGTAGCGATTTTGCCGATGCCGATTTCGTTCATCTTGGCGATCAGCTTCTCCAGGAAGCCTTTCGCGCTGTCCGGCGCCACGTCGCGGCCATCGAGGAAGGCATGCACGTATACTTCGTGCATATCTTCTTTTTGGGCCAGCTCGAGCATCGCGAACAAGTGGTCAATGTGGCTGTGCACGCCGCCGTCGGACAGAAGCCCGTACAAATGGAGCTTCTTGCCTTTGGATTTGGCGCTGCGAACCGCATTCACCAACGTTTCGTTTTGGAAAAATTCGCCTTCGCGAATCGATTTGGAAATCCGGGTCAAATCCTGGTACACGATCCGGCCGGCGCCGATGTTCAGGTGTCCGACTTCGGAGTTCCCCATTTGGCCTTCCGGCAAGCCCACCGCTTCGCCGCTAGCCGTCAGGGTCGTGTTCGGATACTGCTTCAGATAACGGTCGTAGTTCGGCTTATGGGCTTGCGCCACGGCATTGCCTTCCACCGTGTCGCGAAGTCCGAAACCGTCCATGATGATCAATGCTACAGGTTTTGGAGCAGCCATTTACTTCGCCCCCTCAACGAGTTGAACATAAGAAGCCGGCTGCAGGCTGGCACCGCCGACGAGCGCGCCGTCGATGTCGCTTTGGCTCATATATTCCTTCACGTTCTCCGGCTTCACGCTGCCGCCGTATTGGATGCGGATCTTGCTTGCTACATCATCGCCATACAATCCTTTAACCAAACTGCGGATGTAGGAAATAACTTCGTTCGCGTCTGCGGAAGTGGACGATTTGCCTGTGCCGATGGCCCAAATAGGCTCATACGCAATGACGACCTGCACTGCTTGCTCCGCAGTCAGTCCTTGAAGCGCCGCTTCGGTTTGCACCTTTACGACGTCTTTCGTTTTGCCGGCTTCGCGCTCTTCGAGTTTTTCACCGACGCAAGGGATCGGAGTCAAACCGTGTTTGAACGCGGCATGGATTTTTTTGTTTACGATCTCGTCGGTTTCGCTAAAATAAGCCCGGCGCTCGGAATGCCCGATGATGACGTAGTCCACGCCGAGTTCTTTCAGCATACGTCCGCTGATTTCGCCGGTGAAGGCCCCTTCGTCTTCAAAATGCATGTTTTGCGCGCCGATTTTGATCGACGTTCCTTTTGCGGCTTCCACCAAAGCCGGAAGGTTGGTGAACGGAGCGCAAATCACGCTCTCTACGCCCGCAACTTCCGCTTTTCCTTTTACCTCTTCAAAAAAAGCTTTTGCTTCGGAAACCGTTTTGAACATCTTCCAGTTCCCGGCAATAATAGGTGTTCTCATGGAGCCAACTCCTTCACTTCTTAAAGGTAGTTCAAAAATCAGCTTTTGATCACGAAGTGAACCACGAAGTTTATTCGGCATCGAATCTTGAATTCAGCCGGGCCTTCCGGTGCTCACGTACCCAAAACGTACGCTCCGCTCCTGACGTCCCTAGCTTCATCCAACCTTCTCGGTGCTGGGTGCTGAAAACCCGATTTTTGAACAATTTCATTGTCTTTTACTGTCGTTCAATGCTACAACGCCCGGAAGCGCCTTGCCTTCCATGAATTCGAGGGACGCGCCGCCGCCAGTAGAGATGTGGTCCATTTTCGACGCCAGGTTGAACTTCTCGGCTGCTGCCGCGGAATCGCCGCCGCCGATGATCGTGTAGCCTTTCGTCTCGGCGCAAGCTTCGGCTACTTCCTTCGTTCCGTTCGCAAAGATGTCGATTTCGAATACGCCCATCGGTCCGTTCCAAACGACCAGCTTGGAGTTTTTAATGATGTCGGCATACATTGCCCGCGTTTTCGGTCCGATGTCCACGCCTTCCCAATCGGCCGGAATGCTGTCGATGTCGGCCGGTTTATGGTTGGCCGTAGCGCTGAAATCGTCGGCTACGATAACGTCCACAGGAAGCAGGAACTTTTTGCCGAGCTTCTTCGCTTTCTCGATGAAGCCGAGGGCAACATCCAGTTTGCTATCATCCAGCAGGGATTGACCGATTTCATAGCCTTGCGCCTTGAAGAATGTATAGGCCAGACCGCCGCCGATCAGCACGTTGTCCGCGATGTTCAGCAGGTTGTCGATGACGTCAATTTTGTCTTTCACCTTCGATCCGCCGATGATGGCCGTAAAAGGACGGTCCGGGTTCGACAATGCTTTGCCGAGAACGGACAATTCCTTTTCCATCAGCAGGCCGGATACGGCTGGCAGGTAATGCGCGATGCCTTCGGTCGACGCATGCGCCCGGTGAGCCGCGCCAAACGCGTCGTTGACGAACAGATCGGCAAGCTCCGCGAATTGTTTGGCCAGTTCCGGATCGTTTTTCTCTTCGCCCGGATAGAAACGGACGTTTTCCAGCACCAGTACGTCACCGTTGTTCAATTGAGCTACTTTTGCTTTAACCACGTCGCCAACCGCTTCATCGGCTTTGGCTACCGGCTTGCCGAGCAGCTCGGACAAGCGTTCTGCAGCCTGGGTAAGGCGCATCGATTCATTCACTTGACCCTTCGGACGTCCCAAGTGGCTGGCGAGAATGATTTTCGCGCCTTTTTCGATCAAATAGTTGATCGTCGGCAGCGTTTCGCGGATCCGGGTATCGTCGGTGATTTTCCCGTCTTGCATCGGCACGTTGAAATCGACGCGGACAAATACGCGTTTTCCGGTTACTTCCACATCACGTACACTTTTCTTGTTCATCTCCACGTTCCTCCTAAAGGTGTGCGCAGGTTCTCCCAAGCTTTGAAAACCGCGCATCACGGCTATAATTCTGATTTCTCTCCTAAGCGTAAGTCTGTATCTCTATTTTTTTATTTATAACATGCGTGTGTGTGAATATCGTTCTTGCTTCAAGACCAAAGAGGAGTCCTATTGACAGGTTGCTCCTCTTTGGGATTTATATCAGGTTGGCCGGGATATTACTTAACTTTTTTTGCGAAGAATTCCAAAGTACGGACCAATTGAGCGGTGTAGGACATTTCGTTGTCGTACCAAGCCACGGTTTTGACGAGCTGTTGGTTGCCCACAGTCATCACTTTTGTTTGAGTCGCATCAAATAAGGAACCGTATGTCATGCCCACGATATCGGAAGATACAAGTTCTTCCTCGGTATAACCAAACGTTTCCGGATCGGAAGCGGCTTTCATCGCTGCGTTAACTTCATCAACGGTAACGGTTTTTTCAAGAACAGTTACGAGCTCTGTCAGGGAGCCGGTCGGTACCGGAACACGTTGAGCCGCGCCGTCCAGTTTACCTTTCAATTCTGGAATAACCAGACCGATCGCTTTAGCTGCACCGGTCGTGTTAGGAACAATGTTGGATGCAGCAGCGCGAGCACGGCGGAAGTCGCCTTTCGCATGCGGAGCGTCCAGCGTATTTTGGTCGCCGGTGTAAGCGTGGATCGTCGTCATCAAACCTTCAACGATGCCGAATTTGTCGTTCAGCGCTTTAGCCATTGGAGCCAAGCAGTTGGTCGTACAGGAAGCACCGGAAACAACTGTTTCGGAACCGTCCAGGATTTCATGGTTAACGTTGTAAACGACCGTTTTCATGTCGCCGGTAGCCGGAGCGGAGATAACGACTTTCTTCGCGCCGCCTTTCAGGTGAAGCTCGGCTTTTTCTTTCGTCGTGAAGAAGCCGGTGCACTCCAGAACAATGTCAACGCCAAGCTCGCCCCAAGGAAGTTCCTCAGGATTGCGGTTAGCCATAACTTTTACTTCTTTGCCGTTCACTTTGAAGTAGCCGTCATGAACCTCTACTTCGCCGTCAAAGCGGCCTTGAGTTGTATCATATTTCAACAGGTGGGCCAGCATTTTGGCGTCCGTCAAGTCGTTGATCGCTACTACTTCGATGCCTTCCACGTTTTGAATGCGGCGGAAAGCCAGGCGTCCGATACGTCCGAAACCATTAATACCTACTTTTACACTCATGAATAGTTCCTCCTAGTGTTGGTTTTTTTATTAATCAAGACAGGCTAAAAGCCCGCCATGAGTAAACATCGTTAGCTTCACTTGATTTCTTGCTTGGCATCCTGCCCGAGTTGGGCTACGATCTCCGAAGCGGCGGCCTCGTCAATGACGAGGATGTCCTCTTGGCCAAAGCGCAGCACGGCGTGAATCGCCTTGGCTTTGCTTTTGCCCCCGGCAATCCCGATTACGGTTTCCGTCTCCATGATGTCTTCCAAGCGAAGGCCCAGAGTCCGCATTTTGTGGACGACGACGCCGTCTTCATTAAAATAATAACCAAATGATTCCGCGACCGCGCCTTCCTTCCGGATCTGTTCGGTCACCTGCGGCTCCAGCTTGCGCCGCCGCGCCATCTCCATCGCGTCGCCGATGCCGTGCACCACGATTCGCGCTTGCCGGATCATATTGACGATGTCTTCGATGTTCGGATCGTGGACAAGCGATTCATAAGCTTCCTTGCCGAGCAAATCAGGTACGTGCAGCAGGCGGTAACCTGCCCCCACTCGTTTCGCCATCCCGGATGCGATCGTGTTCGCCTGAATTTCCAGGCTCTCGCCCAATCCTCCGCGCGCAGGCACAAACCAGCTGTCCTTCATCGTCACGTTATGCGGCGGATTCAATTGCTCCGCAACCTCCGCCAGCGTTGTTCCGCCGGTAACGGCAACCCCGTCGCCCTCGCTCATGGAGCTTAAGAGCGCCTTGGCTCCCGCGCGCCCCAGTTCCCGCTTTACCAGCGGCGAAGCGTCGCAATCTCCAGGGACGACCACGACTTTGCGCAGGCCGTAGCTCTGACGGATCGCTTCTTCCAAATTGGCGAGGCCAAACAACTCCTTGACCACCGGCTCCAATTCCTCAAGCAGAAGCCTGCCCGCATCGCTGATTCTCATGCCGATATTCTCGATTTCAATCAGGCCCTGAGCCTTCAGAAGATCCGTTTCGGCCCGCAACACACGCTCCGTCATATCCAGTGAAGTTGCCAAGGTTCTGCGGCCAATTACGTCAGATAACATGATCTGATGAAGTATGGTGTACCTTTTCTTGAGAATGTCCATGAGATCAGGCAGAAGCTGCTTCTGAATTTCCAAAAGGTTACGCATGATCTCCATTCCTGCAAGCTCCTTCTTCTCTCCATCTCCTTGGCCTTAAAATGTCCCGGGTTAACTTTTTAAGTCCCACCGTTATTTTAACCAATTTTTAGCGTGGTTGCAAGCCTAACGTCCGTAGAATTCTCAAACTTTGGTATGGTTATACGGCGGTAAGTAAAGAAACCGTTTTATCGCTATGCTTCTTGTCCATCCCGTTTTAGTTTTGTCGGTAGGGTTGTCCAATAAACACCACTCTAAGAATGAAATTAGACAACGCATGAGCCGGATTTTTTTAATTTACAGGTATTGCATTCGGATTTACTATAAAATAGTTATAGTATATAGAATTTATTGGAAACGAGGTTC
This sequence comes from Paenibacillus sp. FSL P4-0127, assembly GCF_038007325.1. Classification (NCBI taxonomy): domain Bacteria; kingdom Bacillati; phylum Bacillota; class Bacilli; order Caryophanales; family Paenibacillaceae; genus Paenibacillus; species Paenibacillus sp. FSL P4-0127. Next base: position 489,508 of record NZ_JBBOWY010000001.1, read on the forward strand.
GGGAATTGCGCGGATTGCTGTTATTTTTCATGGCTTTAAATTTGGCGATTGTATCGGGTTGTGCCGGGAACACGTCTTCTCTTAAAGATAAAGAGGTTAGCTTTAGTTTAAATATCGGTTACTTCTCGCAAAAACATTTCGATGACAGATATGCCTCTCTATTGGCGCTGGAATATCCAAATTTGCGCTATACCGTCGTTCCGACGAACGATCTCGTCAAAGGAAAAGCGACATTACAAGAATGGATGAAAAACAACGAAGTAGATTTGCTTTATTTGTCTGACGATGATTTTCGGGAAGCCGCTGAAAGCGGATTGCTCCTAAAGCTTGACGATGATGTTGCCCGAGATTCCTTTCCTTTGGATACGCTGATCCCCGGTGTCGTCGAGTTAACGAAACATTACGGCAACGGCGAACTGTACGGACTGCCTCCTTCCTTTTTCAGCAGCGCTATAGTTTACAACCAACAACTGTTTGATCAATACGGTGTGGAATATCCCGGCAACCAAATGTCCTGGGAGGATACGATTATGTTGGCCAACCGATTTCCGAAAGGCCTAACCTTACCCTATCCGTCTGCGGCCGATTGGTTGATTGATATAGGGAGAACCGAAAGCCTTCAGGCATACGACGAACATACGGACAGGCTCACTTTAGATAGTCCGTCATGGGGCAAAATTTTAAAATTGGTGAAGGAACCGTTAAAACGCGGAAATATCGCCATCAACGATATAAACCAAAACGCCTTTATTACAGAAAACTACGCGATGGCCGTGGTTAATTACGAAGATTTTAAAGTTGTAGAGCAGCAAGGCTCCGATATCAAGTGGAAACTGGCCACCATGCCGGTCAGTCCAGGCTCTCCGGAAATCAGTCATCATATTTCGTTAGGGGGACTTTGGGCGATTCCCGCCAACTCGACGCAAACTGAGGCGGCCTGGGAGTTGATCCGATTTTTCTTGTCCGGCAAAGTGGCGGAGTGGGAATACCGTTCCGTATACGGGTTTTCTTCGCTGGCCGATTATATTTCATTAGGGAATGCCGACAAAAATATCGAAGCCTTCTACATGCTGCAGCCCTCAAAAGAAGAAAATGCCGTTTCCGAGCAGGCGTATAACCTGATCAATGCCTACGTTGATCGCATGCTGTCCAGCGAGTGAATTTCTAGTACGGGAAGGTCGGGAGTCGGCGGAACAAGCTTTCCTAAACTGCACCCGTTTATAATAAAGGGGATCAGAACATGTATAAAATAACGCGTACATTTATAGGCTTGGCGCTTATGACAGTCTTATTATCAAGCTGCCAAACGCGTCAGCCGGAGGAGCCTGTCGTCCTCAAAGTTGCTTATCCGTCCGCCAAGCAATTTTATGTTAATTTTGGTTATGCTTTTGAAAACAGATATCCCAATATCGATGTTCAAGTGATTCCAAGTGATCCGGTATCCGAAGAAACGGGTTGGAATCGTGAAGCGGATGTTATTTACATCAATGGTATGGAGCAGTATAAGACGGCTATTGAAAAGGGGATTTTAAAACCGATTTCTCCCCCGTTCACCAATGGATCGGAATCCGGCGACCTTTCTCCGATTGTTACGTCGCTTTTGGAAGCTGCGTCGGATAACGGCCAGTATTATGCTCTTCCGCCTACTTTTCATAGCGAGGCGCTTTATTATAACAAGAAGCTATTTGATGCTTATCATATCCCATACCCGCAAAACGGAATGACCTGGGAAGAGGTGTTTGCATTAGCCGAACGGTTCCCGACAGAAGATGATCAAGGAAAATCCCTTTATGGAATACAAATGAACTATTATCGCAATGTTACCATGAACTTTATTTTAAAAGCCGGTCAAACGGAAAACCTGACTTATCTCGATCCAAAAACCATGAAGGTCACGATGAATACGGATAAATGGAAGTCCATCTGGACCGCCGCGGTGAAAGCTTTTCGCGCCGGGGCAGTTTATGATCAGGGAGAAGAAGCCGATTCGATGGAACACCCCAAGTTTTTAACTGAAAATGCCGCTATGACCGTTAGTTCCAATGCTTTTGCATATGATTTCGAGCCGTTCTCCCATTTTGAAGGAGCTACCTTGATCGACTGGGGAATGGTTACAGCTCCGGTGGACCCTTTGAATCCGGATTATATGAATTTCTACGAAATATTTGACTTTTTTGGCGTTTCTTCAAGCACAGAACATGCAGCCGAAGCGATGAAACTTGTTAAATTTATAGCCGGAGATCCGGTAAACAGCCAACTATTGGCCAAGAACCAGCCAAATTACGGGCTGCCTGCTGTAACCGAGTACGTGGAACCGGTTGGAGATCATGATTTGTCTCCTCTTTACTCCCTTAAAGCAAATCCTAATTATGCAGACCTGTATACCCAAGTTGATGCCGAGATCCTCGATGCCTTTCAGGACGCTGCCCAAGGCGCATTGGACAAGCTTCTGCAAAATGAAATAACCTTGGATGAGGCACTTGCCGAGGTGGAAGTGAAGGGACAAGAAGCCGTAGATACCGCGGTCCTTACTCTTGAGCAAAAAAGGAAAAGCAGCCAAGGTGACATTCAATAATGCCGACATTGAGAAGAGGATTTCCCTGCGCTTTAACACATTTCGAAATTCTTCTGCTCGAGAGATTCAGCAAATTCAAGCACTTTCTATTAATGAGGCTGAAGTTCTATTTGAAAAAGCGTTTTCTGTTCCTGCTTATAACTATACATAAAATGAAATAAGGACTATATGATATGGGTATAAAATTTTTATACTCCATATCATTTTAAGGGGGTCGAATATGGGAAAAAAGATAAGTTTCTTTATTCCAAAATATTTGCACCCATTATAGCGCTATTTGTTGTTCTTGCCAGTTTAGGCATATTGAAAGCTACACTTCCCTTACTTTTACTTTAATTACTGAATTAAGAAGCTAAATAAACCTGAATTTCGAGAGCGCATCAGGCACGGCGGTGATTATCCAAAAGCGGTTCAGCGACCGTAAATAAGTAGGGGTAGGGCCATCTGGAGTTCAGTCGAGCCGTCCGTATTTTTAAACGGCCGTGTGCACGGCGTTCCTTGCTTGAAGCAGAAGTAATACGCAGCGTACTCGGGGCAAATAATTTTGCTGAGATGGTTCAGCGCATAATAAGCCAGCGCTAGTCTGCTGCGAATTTTGCCCATGCTAATAAATACCACTTGCATTTCCTTTGACGATACCATATAATCAATTTTGCACGCTAAATTTGTGATTTGCGCCCGTGGTCCAATGGATATGACGTAGGCCTCCGGAGCCTGAGATCGAGGTTCGATTCCTCGCGGGCGCGCCATACTTAACTAACTGCCTAATAACCGAACGCTGAGTTTCATCGCCTGAATGACTGCATAAATGACATCGGGCTTTTTTTATCCCTTGAGTTTGACTATCTTTGACTTTTGCGAATAAATTGTTTATGATGAGGTTATTATCGATCGTTTCCGTCAATTCTGATGATTGATCGAACCGAATCCAAATTTAAGGAGGTTTTATCGGTGAGTTATATTCCTATGGTCGTTGAACAAAGCAACCGCGGCGAACGCGCCTACGACATTTATTCCAGACTGCTTAAGGACCGGATCATTTTCCTGGGCTCGCAAGTCAATGACGTCGTGGCCAACTCCATCATCGCTCAAATGTTGTTTCTGGATGCGGAAGATCCGACGAAGGACATCTCCCTCTACATCAACAGCCCCGGCGGATCGATTACCGCAGGCATGGCCATTTACGATACGATGCAATTCATCAAAGCGGATGTCTCCACGATCTGCGTCGGCCTTGCCGCTTCCATGGGCGCGTTCCTGCTGAACGCCGGCGCTCCCGGCAAACGCTACGCCCTGCCGAACAGCGAGATCATGATCCACCAGCCGCTCGGCGGCGCGGAAGGCCAGGCAACGGACATTGAAATCCGGGCCCGCCGGATCCTGAAGATGCGCGACAAGTTGAACCACATTCTCGCGGAGCGCACCGGCCAACCGCTGGAACGGATCGAAAAAGACACCGACCGCGACTACTTCATGAGCGCTCTCGAAGCCAAAGAGTATGGCCTGGTCGACCAAGTCATCGAAAAAGTAAATCCGGCGAAAGCTTAAAGCCGAGCCTTAAAATGTGTGTTCAAAAAGTTCGGTTTTAAGCACCGAGAAGATTGGATGAAGCTAGGGACTGAGGAGCGGAGCGTACGTTTTGGGTACGTGAGCACCGGAAGGCCCGGCTGAATTCAAGATTCGATGCCGAACTACTTCTTGATTCACTTCGTGATCAAAAGCGGACTTTTTGAACAACCTCTTAAAGGCAAGGGCTGCCCTGAACAGTCTCCACTGTTCTAAGGGCGGCCTTTTTTGTTATGATTAGGCGTAAGAACTGAAGAGTTTTAAGGCGCTATTTTAGCGAACAGTAAAGGAGTGAACCGGGGAATGAAACCTGCTGCAAGAAAAAAGCTGTACGAGGTAAGCCGGGTTTTGGCGGAAGTGGCCGTCGGGAAAAAGAAAGCCGATTTGGTCGTCAAAAACGGCACCTTAGTTAATGTATACACCGGGGAACTGCTGCCGCATACGGATGTCGCCGTGGCCCAAGGACGTATCGCTTACGTTGGGGACGCCGGGCATACGATCGGCGAGGAGACGGCCGTGATCGACGCCGCGGGACGTTACATCGCCCCGGGGTTGCTGGACGGCCATATGCATGTGGAAAGCACGATGCTGTCGGTGACCGAGTTTGCCAAGGCCGCTTTGGCTAAAGGGACGACCGGCGTTTTTATGGATCCGCACGAAATCGCCAACGTGTTTGGCGCCGAAGGCGTGCGCTGGATGCATGAGGAAGGCCGGGGACTGCCGCTCAAGGTGTTCACCACGTTCCCGTCCTGCGTGCCGGCCACCGACCACCTGGAGGACGCCGGGGCGGCGCTGGAAGCCAAGGACATCGCCGAAGGCATGACCTGGGACGGTGTAGAGGGGCTGGGCGAAGTGATGAACTTCCCTGGTGTCGTTTACGGAGATGCGAAAATGAGCGGAGAGATCCGAGCGACGATGGAAGCGGGAAAAACGGTCACAGGCCATTTCCCCAGCGATGACAAGCTCATGCTGCAGGCGTACATCGCCTCCGGCGTCACCTCCGACCACGAGACGGTCACGCGGGAGCAGGGGCTGCTTAAGCTGCGCCTCGGCATGCATTTGATGATCCGCGAGGGCTCCGCCTGGCATGACGTCAAGGAAGTGATCAAGGTCGTGACCGAAGACCATGCGGATACGGCCAATATCATGCTGGTCACCGACGATGTGTACCCGCAGACGCTGATCGAAAAAGGCCACATGAACCATGTCGTGCGCCGGGCCATTGAGGAAGGCGTGGAGCCAGTCACCGCGATTCAGATGAGCACGATCAACACGGCCCGTTATTTCAAGGTGGACGCTGATGTGGGCGGCATCGCCCCGGGAAAATGCGCCGACCTGCTGCTGATCTCCGATCTAAAGCGGATGGAGCCGTCCACCGTGATTGCGGACGGGACCGTCGTTTACGATAGCGGAGAGCTGCGCGTGCCTTTCCCGGCGTATCCGTATCCGGAACGCGCGCGAAATTCAGTGCATTTGGCCCGCCCTTTGAAGCCGGGCGATTTCTTGCTCGCCAGCCAAAGCGGGAAGGCCGAGACGAAAGTTCATGTCATCGACGTCATCGAAAACAGCGCGCGCACGCAAAAAGGAACCGCCAGCCTGAAAGTGGCGGACGGATTCATTCAGCCGGACCCGGCGCAGGACGTCCTGACGCTGGCCTGCATCGACCGCCATCACGGCTCCGGCGATATTTCGCTAGCGTTTACCCGCGGCTTTGGGCTGAAGCGGGGCGCCGTCGCCTCCACGGTGGCGCATGACAGCCACAACCTGCTCGTGATGGGCGCAAACGCTGAGGACATGGCCTTCGCCGCGAACGAGCTGGCCAAGCTGGGCGGCGGCATGATCGCCGTGCAGGACGGGCAGGTGCTGGCCGCCGTGCCGATGGCGATCGCCGGCCTGATGTCCGAGCAGCCGCTGGAAACGGTGGCCGCGCAGGTCAAGCAGCTGGGGGCCGCCTGGCAGCAGCTCGGATGCCCGCTGAACGCGCCGTTCATGACGTTTTCGCTGATCGCCCTGCCGGTCATTCCGGAGCTTCGCATTACTAACCGCGGGCTCGCGGACGTAAACGAATTCCGGCTGATCCCGGTGGAAATCGTAATTAAGGAATCAGTTTTTTGAAATCTGTCCTAGATGTCTAAACATAAAAAAACCGTTAAAGACTGGGGCCCGCCTGATAGCATGAGAATGCTCGAATTGAATATTTTCCCAATAATTCCTACGCAGGTTTTATGAATTGCATAATTAATGTAGGAGAGTTAAAATTAGGTATAAGGAAAGGAGTGAGATACAATAAAAAAAACTTTTCTTATTTTTTCAGTTTTAATGTTGCTGGTAAGTTGCAGTACAACTCTTAACTTTAGTGGTGAGAGTACCAATTGGAAAGGGAGCTATCAATCGACAATTAATACTAAAACCAGTAGTGAACAGGGCACTTATGAATTCCGCTTTAAAGGTAAAAAGATGAAAAATAATACTGTTGATGAGTTGTTAATAGATAATAATGGTAAAAATACCAAAATAACAGAAATCTCTCTACAAAAAGGAACAATAAAAGTACCAGTGACCTGCTCAGGTTGCGCAATATCAAGCAAAAATAATTCAATAAAAATTACAATAAAATGGGATAATACTGAGGAAACCTTTAATTTAAAATAGCATAAATGAAGAAAAGAAACTCCAATCTTAGGAAGATATTTAATCATCCCAAGATTGGAGTTTTTTCAAAAATTATCTACGAAACATTTTATGCTTAATTATTATATTCAAGATTATTCTGATGAGCTAGTTCCCATGTTGAGTCAGTTCCACGTTTAATTGTAATGTAGGAATTTAGGCCCATTACAACCTTACTTTCAACGGGATAGGACATAGCAGAAGTAGCATCGTATGAGAAACTATTGCCAGTCGGATATTTATCTGCGTGCTTCACCACAACCCCTCCCCCTGCTCTATTTCCTGTTACACCATATCTAACATGACGGTCAGACAATCTGTATTGGCTGTCAATATTATCCCATCCACCAGAAACAGAATCTAGCGTGTAAGTGTATAAATTTCCATTTCTAGATCTAGTAAAGTATACAGTTGAATAAGCTCTTATACCGTATGTTCCATCCCATTGCTCCTCATCTTTACTACCGAAAGGTCGAATAATTCCACTATCATCATTCTCAGAGACAACAACAAATGAGACAATTTTAAAGTTTTCGATTGTCTCATTATTCTTTTTCACCTCTAATAATTTTTGAGTTGTAGAAAAGTGTCTTATCACATCATTATCCGATACCGCCCCAAGTATTGACATGTGCTCCTTGAAGTTATTATCTGTTTCATCAGTGACTCCATTTTTGGCTCTTTCAAAAAGCAAATCGATATCGGTTATTTCATCGGCCCTATAGATAATTTTCCCATCCAAGGAAGCAGACTGAGCAAAACTGGTATCCCCAAATAGAGTCAGCAAAAAAACAATTGACAAAACTAAACTTGTAACCTTTTTCATAGAATCACTCCTTATAAATTGTTTTCTAACATATATAAATATATCATAAATGTTGGTAATTTTATACTATATTTTCCCTTTTATTATTTTACAAAAATAAAACTGCCTGAATAGCCACTTCCTTTTATCGATACTGGTTGAATCATCCATCCGGCAGTATCACGAAATCCGCCTCATTCCTGCCTAGGTGCCGCAGCAAAACAAAGGGGAAGGCTGCACTGCCGTCAGCCTTCCCCTAAATATTCACCGTAGACAGCCCATCCGGCCGTCCTTTCATTTTCTACTCCGGAAACGCAAAATACCGTTTGGCGTTATCGTGACAAATATCGGTCACCATGGTGCTGAGCAGCTCGAAATCCTTCGGCGCTTCGCCCCGCTCCACCCAATCGCCGAGTACATCGCAGAGCAAACGGCGGAAGTACTCATGCCGCGTATAGGACAGGAAGCTGCGCGAATCGGTCAGCATGCCGATGAACTGCCCCAGCACGCCGAGATTGGCGAGCGTCTTCATTTGCTCGATCATCCCGTCCTTGTTGTCGTTGAACCACCAGGCGGTGCCGAACTGGATTTTACCCGGGACGCCGCCGCCTTGGAAGCAGCCCGTAATGCTGGCGAGCGCCGGATAATCGTTTGGGTTCAGCGAGTACAAAATCGTCTTCGGCAGCGCCCCGTCACGTTCCAGTGCGTTCAGCAAGCCGGCCAGCGCGGCGGCGACGGGACCGTCATTGATCGCGTCGTAGCCGGTGTCCGGTCCGAGGCGTTTGAGCATCGCGCTGTTCGTGTTGCGCAGCGCATGGATGTGCAGTTGCATCGCCCAGCCACGCTCGGCGTACTCCCTACCTAGGAAACGCATCGTGTAGGACTTGTACTTCCGCTCCTCCGCCGGGGTGACGCTGCCTTTCTTGAGCGCCTTGTCGAAAATCGCCTCCACTTCCCGCAGCGTCGTCTCCTGGTATTCCATCGTATCCAGCGCATGGTCGGACACCCGGCCCCCAGCTTGATGGAAAAATTCAATCCGCTCCCGCAGAGCCTCCAGCAGCGCGCCATAACTGTCCACCGCTTTGCCCGCCGCCTCCAGCTTGCTTAGCCAAGGTTTGAACGTATCGCGGTTGATCTCCAAAAATTTATCCGGCCGGAAGCTTGGCAGCACCTTCGTGTCGAAATCCTCCAGCTCTTTGATTTTGAAATGATATTCCAGCGAATCCGCCGGGTCGTCGGTGGTGCATACGACGGTGACCTTCGATTTCTTGATCAGATCCCGCGCGCCAAACCCTTCGCCCTGCAGCAGGGCATTGACCCGCTCCCAAATCGCCGGCGCCGTCCGTTCGTTCAGCAGCTCGTCGATGCCGAAAAACCGCTGCAGCTCCAGATGCGTCCAATGGTACAGCGGATTTCCGAGCAACTGCGGCACCACTTTCGCCCATGCCAGGAACTTGTCGTAGTCGCCCGCCCCGCCGGTGATCAGTTCCTCGTCAACGCCGCAGGCGCGCATCACCCGCCACTTGTAATGGTCGCCGCCCAGCCAGGCCTCGGTAATGTTGCGGAATTTCTTGTTCTCGTAAATCTCCTGCGGGCTCAGATGGCAGTGATAGTCGATGATCGGCAGCTCCTTGGCATATTGATGATACAACTCCTTCGCCGTATCGCTGTTCAGCAAAAAATTTTTCCCCAGAAACGTTTTGGCCATTTCTCCGTGCTCCCTTCGTTTTTCAGCCTGATAGATTCCATAATATCAAATGCATGTTAACGTTAACATTACTAGTTGATTTAATTGTAACCGTTTTATCCCGAAACGCAAGAACAAAACTCGATTATGATTATTCAAGTGGATTCGCGCCCGGCGGCAGCAACTGGGTGTGTGATTCGTGATGTGCGCTTTGCCGGACGCCTTAGACGCGGGACGCATGGTCTGCCCCTTAACCGCAGTTGTAGGCGGTGCCGGAACTCCGGCAGCCATGCCGTTCATGCACAAACTTGCAATCGTCAAGAGCGTGCCCATAACTCTCATGTTGTTCGGTTTCATTTGATTTAGCCGCCCCTTTGCTAGGATACCCCCATTATCACCTGGCCGGGTGAAAGTCCTGCTTAAGCTTGCCGCCGCAAAAAAAGAACAGTGCCCTGTCCCCCGCCTCGGGAAATCCATGACACTGTCCTACGTGTTCCTATGTTAACCGTTACTCGCGGCCGCTCTTCAATTCCGTCCAGTAGCGGTCGTAAACCTGCAGCTTGTCACCCACATCGCCGAGCCACTCGGTGCGGGACAGCTCATCGCTGGTCAAATTGATCATTTTGTCGTTCATATATTCCTGGCTATGGAATTCCGCCGCTTTCGTGTTCGGGTCGCTGTAGCCGATCGCTTCGTAGTTTTTCGCGCTGACTTGCGGATCGAGCATGAAATTGATGAATTTCTCGGCCAGCTCCTTGTGCTTGGAATCCTTCGGAATCGCGTAGTTGTCCGACCAGATCGTACCGCCTTCCTTCGGCACCACGTAAGCGACATCCGGATTATCCTTGGCGATATAGGAAGCGTCCCCGGACCACACCGTCGCAATCCAGCCTTCTTCCTGAATCATCTTTTGCTTGATATTGTCGGTGTCGAAGGCCAGCACGCTCGGCAGCAGCTTTTTCAACTCGTCGACAGCCGCGGTGATTTCCGTTTCATTGGTCGAGCTGTTGGAGTAACCGAGCTTTTTCAGCGCCATGCCGATGACTTCGCGGTTGTCGTCCAGCAGGATCACCTTGCCCGCGTATTCGGGTTTCCACAGGTCTTCCCAACTGTTGATTTCCTCTTTCACATACTTCTTATTGTAAGCGATCCCCGTTACGCCGGAAGTATACACGATCGAGTATTTATTCCCGGGGTCGTATGATGGATTTTTATAAGCGTCAGCTACGTTTGCGAAATTCGGAATATTGGCCATGTCCAGCGGAGCCAGCAGGTCCTGCTTGATCATCGTGGCCACCATGTAGTCGGAAGGCTGTATCAAGTCGTAACCGCCCCCGCCGGCTTTGATCTTGGCCAGCAGGTCCTCGTTGTTGGCGAACACGTCGTAATTGATTTTCACGTTGTATTCCTTCTCGAATTGCGCCAGCACTTCCTCATCGAAGTTGTCCGCCCAGCTGTAAATGTTCAGCGTCTCCTTAGACGAGCCGCCGCCGCAACCGGCCAGCAGCCCCACCATCATCGTTACCGCCAGCAGCAAGCCGGCCCATTTCATTTTTTTCAATTCTCAGTCTCCTTTCCTCTTCTTTCATCATGATATTGTTGCGTTGCATTCACTTTTGCCCAAGATTCCCGAAAGAGCTTCCCGGAACGGATCTAACGGTTGTAGCAGCGGCTATTTTCCGAAAAAAGACCTTTTCTAAACTCTAACGGTTGTGAGCGCAGCTATTTGCCTGAATCCAAGCAAAAATAGCCGGAATTAAGTGAAATAAACGCTATGGCAACCGTTACAATTTGAAATCAACGTTTTTGGAACAAATAGCGCTTGTGGCAACCGTTAGAATATTGGTGTTAGCTAGAAAATGTATCTTGTCAGATTAGATCTGGCCTAATAGTATTGGCCCTAACGGTCTCCGCAGACGCAGACGTTATTACGCTCCAATTGAGGTGTTTTGCCCTCGCCTCCAAAGTTCGCCGGGGCAGGATGTGTCCGCACCAGCCAGCCCCTTTGTCCAGTGCATCAGCCAGCACGTCCAGCGCTTCCTAAAACGGCAACACCGACTGTTTCTTTTGCCCCTTGCCGCGGTTCAGCACAAATTGAGCCAAGAAGATCAGCGTTACCGTGACCAGGATCAAAATCGTACAAAGCGCGTTAATTTCCGGGGAAATACCCCGTTTCACCTGGCCGTAGATATAAATCGGCAACGTTGTCGAATTTGGTCCGCTGACAAAAAAGCTAACCATAAAGTCGTCCAGCGACAGCGTAAAAGCGATCAACGCCCCGGAGACAATGCCGGGCAAAATTTGCGGCAGGGTCACGTGACGAAACGTCTGCCAGGTCCCGGCGCCCAAATCCTGGGCGGCTTCTTCCAGTTGGCTGCTCATACCGGACAGCCGGGTCGAGACGACCACATAAACATATGACAAGCTGAACGTGATGTGTGCGATCATAATCGTTATTTTGCCCAGCGGCATATGAAGCTGAGTAAACAGCACCAGCAAGGACAAACCCATAATAATATCCGGGACGATAATCGGCATATACAGCAGCCCGCCCATACCGGCCTTGGTCCTTCTGCCGACCTTGCGCATGGCCAGCGCGGCCAAAGTGCCCAGCAGCGTAGAAACGATCGTGGAAACGACCGCTACGGTCAAACTGTTGCTAAGCGCCTCCATCACATGCCGGTTGTCGAACAAGGACACGTACCAATCGAACGTAAACCCGCTCCAATCCGCGGCCAGCCTCGAGCTGTTGAACGAATAGGCGACGATAAACGCGATCGGCACATAAATGAAAATCATCATGATCAGGGAATGGATGCCCAGCAGCGGATGGCTTTTCGTCTTCATGAGCGCACCTCCCGCACGGTCTGGTACCTTGAGGTCATCGCCCGGTTAAACAGTCCGATCAGAATCAGCGAGGTGATGACGAAGATCACCGACAGCGCCGAGCCGAACGGCCAGTTGCGCGCCCCGAGGAACTGACTTTGAATGATGTTGCTGATCATCGCCGACTTCGCGCCGCCCAGGATGTCCGTGACGACGAACATGCCGGTCGTCGACACATAAACCAGCACCGATCCGGTCATAATCCCCGATTTCGTCTGCGGCAGCGTAATATGCCAAAACGCCCGCCAACGCGAAGCGCCCAAATCACTGGCGGCCTCAAGCAGCTTCTTATCCATCTGCTCCAGGGCAACGTAGATCGGCAACACCATAAACGGAATAAACGTGTATACCATGCCGAGCAGCACCGCGCCCCGCGTATATAGCATCTGCAGCGGTTCGGCGATCAAACCGAAGTCCAGCAGCAGTTCATTGACAACCCCTTGGGTACGAAGCAGCAGCACCCAGGCGTAAGTGCGGATCAGGAAATTGATCCAAAAAGGCACCGTAATCAGCACCAGTCCCCAGGTTTGCATGCGCGGACCGGCGTTCGCAATATAATAAGCCAACGGGTAACTGAGCAGCAGGCAGAAGACGGTCGTCAGGACGGACAAAACGATCGTATCCCAATAAATCCCCAAATAAAGCGGATCGAAAAACATGGCGTAGGCGTCGAATTTGAAGTCCAGCACCACATTGCCCAAACTGTCGCGGCCCATGAAGGAAATGCCTACGACGATCAGCATCGGAACCACCAGAAACAAACTCAGCCACAGTAGAACCGGGAGCAGGCTCAGGCTCGATTTTTTCATGACCCGATGATCACCTCGTCCTCCGGCTTCCAATCCACCCCGATTTGCTCGCCGACTTGATACGGATGGTCATCCGCCGCGTCCAGCACGATTGAAACGGTCATCGGCTCGTTATCCAGCTGGACGATCAATTTATGAACGCTCCCCAAATAAAGTACATCCTGCACTTCGCCGGTTCTTTTGGCGCTGGCCATGCCGCTGCCGCAGACGGTCCGGAGTTTCTCCGGCCGCACCGCAAACAGCCGTCCGTCCAGCGAAAAAATATTGTTCTCGCCAACAAAAGTGGCCGAAAACAGCGTCGCCGGGGAAGCGTAAATTTCGCGCGGCGTACCGATTTGCTCCACCCGGCCGCTGTTCATGATGACGATCCGGTCGGACATCATCATCGCTTCCTCCTGGTCGTGCGTTACATATACGAACGTGATGCCCAAGCTGCGCTGCAGCTGCTTCAGCTCGGCCTGCAGGCTTTTGCGCAACTGCAGATCCAGCGCTCCGAGCGGCTCGTCCAGCAGCAACACGCGCGGCTTGTTGGCGATCGCCCGGGCGATTGCCACGCGCTGCTGCTGCCCGCCGGACAGCTGGTGCGGGTAACGCTTGACGAGTGCGGTCAACTGGGTCATCTCCACCGCCTCTTGAATGCGTTCCTTCTGCTGTTTTGCCGGCATTTTTTTCATTTTCAGACCAAACGCGATATTCTCCTCAACCGTCATATGCGGGAACAAAGCATAATGCTGGAACACAAGGTTCAAATCCCGGCGGTTGGGAGGCAGATTCGTCAGATCGGTCCCATCCAGCAGGATTTTCCCCGACGTCGGCTGTTCAAAACCCGCTATCATGCGCAAAATCGTCGTCTTGCCGCAGCCGCTCGGGCCCAGCAAGGTCAGGAATTCCCCTTCCTTTATGGTGAGCGATAGCGGATGCACGACAACCTGACCCGCAAAGTGTTTTTCCACCGCAGCCAGTTCAATCATCGATGCATCAACTCCTTTAGTAGTTCTGTCATGGGAAAACGCCCCACGGCGCGCTCCCACAGGAAGTAAAACCGCGTTTAGCGGCGTTTTTCTTATGATAAAAAGACGCGGCAACTTCGAAGCATACACTTGCATTTATCTTAAGAAAAAAAAGCCATATCCTGGTATGGCTTTAGCAGGTTCAGCGATTCATTTTTTGCATATTCACTATACCTTGTTTTGGCGCGGGTTACAACACTTTTCTAGGGATTTTACACAGAGGGGAAAATAGGAAGCTCATTCGCGTATTGATTTAGCTTGTCGAAATACTCAGCGAAAAATATAAGAGCAAAAAATGGCGCTATCTCGGCGAAATTCCCACTTCGAGCGAAATAGAGGACATTAATGCTGTTATTTTTGCGAATCGTCGGGAAATAGCCGCTTTTCGCACTATCCATTGAAAAATAAGGACAAAAAATGCCGCTAATGGCGATGATCAGGCTCCAACCCGAAAAATAGGACCATAAAGCGCCGCTATTTTCTGGTGAAGGGGTCCCAGCGGGGCCTCGGGCAGCCTGATTTTTGCATCCAGCCTCCCGCGAAGCCGCCTATGGTATAAGAAGGGGGGCGCCAGCCCCCGTCCCCTTTACACAATTGCCCCTTGGGCCTGCAGCATCTCCCGGAGCTGCGATGTATCCACTTCCGCCGCGGCGATCCCCGCTTTGCAGGCCAGAGCCGCCGCCGTGCCCGCCGCTTCTCCCGTAGCCATGCAGCTGGGCGTCAAGCGGGTGGTCGCCAGCGCTTCGTGTGTGGTGGAAATGCAGCGTCCCGCTGCGAGCAGATTCACCGGCCCTCGGGCCACCAGGCAGCGGTAAGGAATGCTGTAGGAGCCGTCATTTTCGATGGTGGCCGCCATAACCCCTTTGCCTGACGGATCGTGCAGGTCGACCGGATAGCCGCTCTTGGCAATGCCGTCTTCAAAATGCCGTCCCGCCACCACGTCCTCCATCGTTAACCGATATAGACCGTCGATCCGGCGCGACTCTCGGATTCCGATCTGAGGCGCGACCGAGGAAATGGAGGCCTCGGCGAACCCCAGCACGCGTGCTTGCAAAAATTCCGCCATCATCAGCACCTGCTTGCGCCCTTCCTCCTCCGCCAAAGTAAGTTCCTCGACATCGGTTGCGCTTAAGCCTTGAACCCGCGTGCAGTTGATCAGCACCTCGTCCTTCTCCGGTCCGATAAAAAACAGGACTTGATCGCGATTTATCGGCACCCCGGCGGCCTTCCATTCCTTATAAAAACCGGAAACCCCCGTGAGCGGAATACTTCCCATCTCCAGTTCGGCAAACGGTGTCTTGTGGTAAAAATTTTCGGGATCGGCCAGCATCGCCTTCCGAATCGCCTCCACGTCAACCCCCCGCATTCGGAACTTCATCGTCATCGGCTGCGACAGCCCGTCGCCCTCGCGCCCCTGAAGCGTCGGCGCCCCCGCCAGATAAGCGACGTCCGCGTCTCCGGACGCGTCGACGAACATCGCACCGCTCACCTTGATCCGCCCCGATTTTCCGGTAAGGGTCACGGACCGGATATGTTCGCCCTCACGCTCCACCTCGTCGACAAAACTATGCGAGACGAGCTTCACCCCCGCTTCGCGCAGCATATCAACGGCCAGCACCTTATATATCTCTGGATGGTACGGCGTCAACGTGTGCACGAAGCCAACGGTATCGCGCAGATGGCCGGGCGAGCCGCCGCGCTCCATCAGGCGTTCCACGATCTCCTGGGCGATGCCGCCGATGACCCGTTCCCCGCGCTGCGTGTGGAAGGTCATCCAAGGATAAACCCCGGCGGCCGTAGACATCCCGCCGACGAACCCGTACCGTTCGATCAGGATGACGCTGGCCCCCTGCCTGCCGGCAGCGATGGCGGCGGCAATCCCCGCCGGTCCCGCTCCGGTAACCACTACGTCCGCTTCCATCATCCGAGTCCTGCTATCCATTTCTTTCTGCCTCCCTGTAGTCGTTTTTAGTATACTGAACCGGCCTCCCCGAGCTATTCCTTCAGCCCCGTCATCGACACTCCTTCGATAAACTGCTTCTGCGCGAAAAAGAACACGATCAGCAGCGGCAAGGTCGCCATGACCGAAGCGCTCATCAGCAGATGCCACGACGTCCCCGACTCGTCGGTAAACAGCGATAACGCCAGCGGCAAGGTCATCAGCTTGCGGTCGTTGATAAAGATCAGCGGATCAAAAAAATCGTTCCAGCTCGTCAAAAACGTGAAAATGACCAGTGTGGCGATCGCGGGTTTCGCCAAGGGCAGCATGATCGTAGAATAAATCCGCAGCCGCGAGCAGCCGTCAATCATCGCCGCCTCCTCCAGCTCCTTCGGAATCCCTAGAAAAAACTGGCGCATCACAAACACCCCAAACACGCCGCCCGCGCCAAACACAGGCAAAATAATCAACGGCAAATGCGTATTGATCCATCCCAGCTCCCGCATAAACAGAAACATCGGAATGGCGATGACCTCGTTCGGAATCATCATCGTGCTGAGCAGCAGCAGAAACACCAGGCTTCTCCCCCAGAAAGGAATCCGGGCGAAAGAATATCCGGCCATGGAGGAGAAAAGCACGGTTCCCGCCGTGACCAGAAGGGCGATATACACGCTGTTGCCGTAAAACAGATGGAACGGGATCGTCTCCAGCACATCGGCATAATTTGCCCAGCGTACCGGCGAAGGAATCAGCCGCGGCGGAAATACAAACACGTCGGCCGGCTGCTTGAGCGAAGTGGAGATCATCCAGACGAACGGGGTCATCATCACCACCGACACGGCGAGCAGCAGCACATAATGGAGCAGATTCCCGCCTGCCGCGCTATTTTTTTTGGCGAATAGACTAGCTTTCATTCAGAACCCACCTTTTTCTCATCTGCCATTGTACCAGCGTAAGCAGCAGGGTGATGACAAACAGCACATAAGCCAGCGCCGAAGCATATCCGAATTCGAACAGCTTAAAGGCTCTTTCCCAAATCGTATAGACCAGCACCTTGGTGCTGCCGGACGGTCCTCCTTGCGTCATCACATAGATTTGTCCGAACACCTTCAGCGAACCGATAATCGTCATCATCATGGTCAAAAAAATCGTCGGCGTAATCATCGGCACGGTAATCCGGAAAAAAATCCGCATTCTCCCGGCCCCATCGATCCTGGCGGCCTCGTAGAGCTGGGCCGGAACCTGCTGCAGCGCGGCAATGAACAGCACCATGTTCAGACCGACATTTTTCAGCAGACTGGTCACAATGACCACGGGCATGGCAAGCCGGGTATCGTACAGCCAGGCCGGTCCGGTAATGCCGATCATACTCAGCAGTTGGTTAATGAACCCGGAATCCGTGGCAAACATATATTTCCAGACAATCGACCAGACCACCAGCGAAGTCATAACCGGAATAAAGATCAAGGTCCGGAAAAAGCCCGCCCCGCGAATATTTTTCGATAGCGGAAGCGCAAGCAGCAAGGCCAAAATAATGTTCAGCGGAACAAGCCCGGCGGCAAAGTAAAGCGTATTGCCCAGCACCCGCCAAAATTCCGCGTCCCCCGCGACAGCGCGGTAGTTCTCGAACCCGATGAAGTTAGCCTCGCCCAACAACGGCCAATCGGTAAAGCTCATATAAAGCGCCATAATTAACGGGACAAACAGCAGCAGGACGAACCCCAGCACCATCGGCAGCACAAACAGCCAGCCCGCCAAATTGTCCCCCCGGTTTAAGGAACCGGCCTTCCTCTCCTTCCTTCCGAACGGACGGCCGGGCCTTGCCGGTTTTATCGTTTCAAGTGTCGTCATGTCGCTTTTCCTCCTGTCTTTCGGAGCCTCGTGCATAGCAGCCGCAGGATGAGCGCCCTCTACAGACGATCGATCGCATTTCGCAAAGCGGCAACTTCCCGGCGAATTCCTTCCGCTTCATTGCCCGTAACCACCGCCCCAACCAGCAGCACCTTGACGCCGCTATCGGCCAAAGCCGGAATATCCTCCGGGGCGATTTTACGCTGGGTCGGCACAATGACCGGCAATCCGCCGTGTGCCGCGAGCCAGCGGTAATGGAGCAGATCGGCAAGGGTCAGCCTGGTTCCGTATTCATTGCCGGGAACGATGGAAGCCTCAAGCGCGCTCACCCCGAAAGCCCTTCCCCCTTCCACAATACCCCGGTCGAACCCGCTGTCGATCGCAAACGTTTTTGCCAACCCCGGAACCCGCAGCAGAAAAGAAGGGTGGTGAAAGGCGTAGATTGAGTAAAAATCAATACCAAGCTCCGGCAGTCGGGCGATTTCCTCCGGGTTTACCTCTTCCACCGCCCCTCCGGGGACGATCCCGAAAGGCCCGTCAAAGCGGGAGCGGATTTCCTTGAAGATGCCGGCGTAGCTCTCCAACGCGCCGAAGCGATTGCCGCTGGCCCGGTGCCCCACGTTGATATGCACCTTCAGACCGTCGGCCCCTGCGGCCAACGCTGCCTCCGCAAGCTTGATGTCGTTGGCCGGGAGGCTGACGAACAGCTGCAGCCCCGGCTTTCCGTTTAATGCTTGATCCAAACGATTCATGCCCGTTCCCCCTATGCTCAAAAACTGCCTCTATTTGCTCAGCAGGGCATCCACCTTGCTTTTTACCTCATCCTGAATTTGCTGCGGTTCGCTCCGCCCGGCAAACAGCGCGTCAAAGCCCGTCAGAATCTCCGTGTCGATGTTTTGCCAGCGGATATGCCCCGGCTGCACGACCGCTTTAGGCATCTCGTCGATAACCGCCTGCTTGATGTGCCCGGCGTCCGGATTGCCCTCCACGTTCAGGAACTCCTCCGAGTTCAGCACCGATTGGCGCGGCGGCACGAAGAAAGCCGAAGTTTTCTGCACGCCCTCTTTGCCGGCCAGGAATTTCAGCAGCTCCTTGGCTTCTTCCGGATGTTTTCCGTCTTTAAACAGCACGTAGCCGGCCTGACCCATCATCGGAACGCTGCCTTTGGAGCCCGCCGGCATCGGCGCGATGCTCCATTTGAAATTTTGAATCTCTCTGGCCTTGGACACAAAGCTGTAGTTGTCGAAAATCATGCCGATTTGCCCGGACTCGAAATTAACCTGCTCTCCCGCCTTCGGATGCGAACCGTCCGTGAACATCATGCGCTTCAGCATCTCCAGGGTTTCAACCCCGTATTGGTCGTTCCAGGTGTATTCCGTCATCTCCGGATTAAACGGCCCGCTTCCGTTTGACCAGGAATACGAAGCGAGGATAATCCATGTCTTCCAGTCGCGGAAAAAGTTAGCCCCGTAAACGTTCGGCGAAGCAGCGCTCGTCTTGATCGCTTTTGCGGCTTCTTCGAACTTTTCCCACGTCCATTCTCCTTTTTCCGCAAGCTCGTTTGGCGTACTTAAGCCCGCTTGCTTAAACAAATCTTCGTTATAGAACACCACGCTGGGCGGAGTGGAAAACGGCAACCCGTACAGCTTGCCGTCCTGACGGAACAGTTCAAGCGTCGAAGGGATAATGTCAGCGCTGTCAAAAGCCTCATCCTGAACGATATCCGAGACATCGGCCAGAATGTCGTTAGCCATAAATTGCGGCACCATCCGCTCCGATACCCAGGCAATGTCGGGCAGCTCCCGGCCTGCCGCCAGCACGGACATTTTTTGCTGGTAGTCCGCAAACGGGATCGTGTCGATTTGCACCTCAATATTCGGATGCTGCTGCGTAAAAGTGTCGGTCAGCCCTTTGTACAGCTCAAGCTGCGCCGGATTTCCCCAAGTCGCAAATTTGAGCAGCACCTTCTCGCCGCCGGCATTTCCGGGCTCTTCAGCCGTGTTATTCGGCTGTTCTTGTCCGGCGCAGCCGATCAGCGCCACCCCAAGTGTCAATGTCAACAATCCGGTCAACCATTTTTTCATATACCGCTTCCCCCTCTGCATGGTTCATATTCATATTCAAGTTCTAAGGTTAATTATATTGACATGTGAACCTATAAAAAATCACCAAACCTTCAGAAAAGGTACGATTTTTTTAGGTTTTTCTGGTTTTTGCCCATAAAAAAAAGGACTACATAACGTATAATGTTATGTAGTCTTACATTCCTTTCTGTTCCCGATAGGTTCCGGGCGTCATTCCGGTATGCTGTTTAAACACTAGCATAAAATGCTTCGGGCTCTGATATCCCGATAAACGGGCAATGTCGTAAACCTTAAGTTTCGTTGTCTCCAGCAGTTTGCAGGCGCGCCGGATGCGCGTTTCGGCGATATAATCGGACAAATTCCCGCCTTCCTCTTGCTTAAAAAGCTGGCTAAGATAAGAGGGATTAAGGTGCACCATACCCGCTAACGTCTGCAGGCGCAAATCGCCGTCGGGATGTTCGGCGATATAAGTCTTCAGCTTGCGGATAATCCTGCGCCCCTCGCTGCTTGACGGCCCTCCGCCCGGCTCGCTTTCGGGCCCGGCTCCACCCGCATCTCCATTTGAAGGATTCAAGGTTAGCCGAATCTTGTCCAAAACAGCCGCAAAATCCTTACGGTCTATGGGCTTCAACAGATAATCGGCGATCCCGAATTGCAGCGCCTTTTTCGCATAAACAAAATCTCCGTAGCCGCTGACAATGACGATCGGCATCCTATGACCCGCGGCCCGCAGCTTTTCCACCATCTGCAGCCCGTCCATTTCCCGCATCCGGATATCCGTAATGATTGCATCCACTACATTGCGTTCCAGGTAAGCAAGTGCCTCCTTCCCGTGAGCGGCTTCGCATACGACCTCAAAATCGGGGGCCGCGCGGCCGATCAAATCGCGAATTCCTTTACGGATAATATCCTCGTCCTCCACCAGCATAAGCTTGATCATCCGATGCCGACCTCCTGCTCCTTTTGTGTCACGAACGGCAGTGTTATGGTAAAAGCCGTGCCTTGCCCCAAGCTTCCATCGATTTCGAAATCGCAGTCGCTGCCGTAAATCAGCAGCAAGCGCTGCTTGATATTTTTAAGCGCCACTCCATGACCGTGTAACGGCGTCGCCGGCATTTTTGCAGCAGCAGCTCCAGCCTCCTCCAATAAACCCCGCAGAGCTGCCAACTCCTCCTCCGACATGCCCCGCCCGTCATCTCCGATGGTCAGCAGCACCTCATCCTCAAAGCGTGCGGCGGTTACATATACCGTTCCCCCTTGCTCACGGTCTCCGATCCCGTGCATGATCGCATTTTCAATCAGCGGTTGGAGCAGCAGTTTTGGGACCAGGAAATCGTCCAGCCCTTCTTCGATATCAAACATGGCCCGCAGCCTGGAACCGTGACGCATTTTTTGGATGTGAATATAGGATTCGGCCGTCTCAAGCTCCTCGCCAAGCCGGATGAGGCTTTGATCCTGCTCAACCGCGCTGCGGATCAGCCTGCCCAAAGCCGTGGTCATTTCCGAGACGTCCTCATTACCATGCTGCCGGGCAAGCATGCTGATCGACTCCAGCGTATTATAAATAAAATGGGGATGGATCTGGCTTTGCAAGGCAGCCAACTCCGCCTCCCTTTCCCTCATGCCGAGTACGTATACTTCATGGACAAGCCGGTCGATTTCTTCCACCATGCGATTAAAGCCGGAGCCGAGCCGGCCGATTTCATCCTCGGTCACCGCCGGCACGCTCTGTTTGAAATCGCCGCGCTCCACAAGCCGCATTTTCCTGACCAGCATACCGAGCGGTTGGGTTAGACGATAAGAGAAATAAGTGGCGAAGGCCCCGGCCAAAACGAGGCAAATGATACCAGCCAAAAGCGTAAAATTGCGAAGTTCCTTGGTCTCCACAAGCAGGGACGCCACCGGAATATAGCTGACAATATTGATATCGGAATATTTTGAATAGTTGGAGACGACCAAATACTCGTTCCCCTCCATATGCAGGAGCTGACTGGCCGTATCCGAACGTCCGGAAAGCTCGCGGATGCGATCCGGCAGCAGCTTGGCCGTATCCGTGTCTTTCTCCGCAGGCGCCGTGTAGAACAGTTCTTCCCGGCTGTTTTGCACCACGATCCCGCCGTTTTCCTCCATCCTGGCATTATCGACAAGCTGCTTGAACAGCGTTTGCTTCAAATCGATTTTGACTAACCCAAGCGTCCGGTTTGTATTGGGCTCACGGATCAGGCGGGCCACGGAAAAATAACTCTGATTGCCGTCCAGATAGTAAGAGGGCCGATGCGGCGGAAGCAACACCCAAGCCCCCCTCGCTTCCTCCACCCTGGAGTACCAGGGCTGCCCCTCCACGTCCGTGTACGCAGCGATCGCACTTGGCGCCAGGCTCGAGAAAGTGTAACCGCTTCCCGCAAAAATCTGGATGCTGTCGATTTCCGGCCTGTCGAAGGTCATGCTGGCGATATAGAGCTGCATTTTAGAGCGCTCCTCCACCGTGGGCTGCTGATGCAGGCTGTCCTCTCCCCCATACTTGCGCAAGATGGACAATACCCCCGAATCGTATACAGGCATCAACGTTAATCTCTGCATCTCCATCAGCGTCCGGTCCAAATTCCGGTTGATCTGGTCAACCAATTGCGCGGTATAATCAGAGGTTCTCCGTTCAATAGAGCTGGAAAAATCCACATAGGTCGCCACGCCCTGCAGACTAAGCGGAATCGAAATGAGCAGCAGAAAGATCAGCAAAATTTTAGCGCGAAGACTCCAAGATTTAAGCGGTTTCAAGCGGATGAACACGCCCCATTACACCCCTTCCGCCGGTCCTGTTTATTTTCATTCCATTGTACAGGAACATGGTGGGGATGACTATGGGATTGTCCCCGCTCTTTCGTCGATTGTGTTCCTATGCACGAAAAAAAAGCCCCCTCTCCGCATCGGGAAGAAGGGGGGCTTAGTCGTTGTTATGATTCACAAAATATAGACTTCTGAGTCACTCTTAGGTTATTCCCAGTGTTCTTAACATACGGTCGCCTCCTCATTATTTATTTACAGGTACCAATTCTAAATTAAGTATCGATATTAGTCTTGACTATGAAAAGTAAATACCACCGACCCTAACGGTATATCTGAGTATCGTTCTCTTTTAATTAAATAGGTAAAGGATACCTTTCAAGAAATTTACTTAATAGAGTGTTTTTATTAGAGATAACATTTTCAATTTTTTCATATGGTGAGTCACCATACTCTTCTACAATCTGTTCATTCAAGTCAATCAAAACCTGCTTTACTCTTTGATGTATACTTTCTTGACATCTTATCACAATTGCGCAATACCAGTCCTTTTTATTAAATTTAATTAAAATAAAACTGTGTGGGTCCTTAGGATCCTTTATTAAGCGAATAATCTCTGTATCAGATTCATAATCTTGTATATGTTTCATCATATTGTCTTTAGTTAAATCAACGGGAATCTGCATTATGTCGCCTATATTCATTACTAGCTCATGAGTATAGTCATTCGGAAACTCAAATTCGTATTGCTTTAAAGATCCATGTTCCATATATATATCCCCTCTCTCTTCAATTATTTCATTCCGTAATAATAGAACCATTTTTCAGTTTATAACATTTCCTAGATACTGCCTGTACTTCTTTTGCCATTCGTTTCGTCCTCCTTTGATTTTGGGCATGCAAAAAAAGCTCTTTCCTACTCATGGTTCAAGTGGGAAAGAACTTTTGAAAATTTATCAAACATGTTTGTCAAGCTTTAAATGGAGCTTCTACTTAACGCTTATGGATCAATATATCCCTCAAGCAATTCAATAATACGATCTTGCTTGCAGCGTTTTGCCAAAGAAATTGCATCCATATTTTTCATGAATTCATTTGTATATTTTACATTAGCATCTATTCCATATTCCAACAACATCTTAGATGCTTCATAATTACCTTTGCGAATAGCAGTAAAAAGCGGATTTAATTTGGGAGTGCTCACATCAATCATAATATTATGTGATAACAACAGTCTAACAATTTCATTTTCAGATTCAGCAACTGCATTATTCAATTCAATTCCACTGAATTTATTCAAATCGGCCCCTAATAAAATTAATTCTGTTACCAACTCTACATTTCTTGATTTAATTGCAACATTTAATAAAGATCCGTCCTTTGTAATTATGTTATAAAAAGCAGAATGATCATAAATTAATTTTCTATCATTATTTAAGACGCCGTTCCTTAGTTTTTCAGAGATAACTACTATATCGTCTGGTTCCCCCCATAAACAATCAATATTGTAACGTTTCTCATATGCTTCATACTCGTTCGATCCTGGCTTCGGTCCATTAATTACGGCACTCATAAATTCTTCTGGAGGGCAATAGTTATGATCAATTACATAATGAAGTATCATGCTGGGGGCTGCGAATTTCTGTTTACCTTCTTCAGTGATTACTCGAATTTCAGATGATCCTAATGCAGTGAAGGCAGTTGAGTTTGATTTTATGGGAACTTTTCTTATTTCGTTAAAAGAATTTTTTACATACAACCACAAGTTTTCAATAAACTCACTTGATACATTCCCTTTGCTATAATCATCTGCTTCATTTATCCATCCAATGTTTTGTGCATTTTCAAAATGATGAAGAGAATAAAAGGTGAAATCTCTGAAATACTCAGTCATTTTTAACACTCCGGTTATAATTTTGATCAATCAACTACACTATTTCTTTGTCGTCGAGGTTTATAATGCCACACTTCCTCAAACATTAATTTGTAGCCTCCTATTGTTTGTATAATCCTGTAAGTACATCCATAGCTGGACTGGTTCTTACCGACCCAAAAATGAACTCTTCCCAAGAACCATTTTTCACAAATAATTGTTGAGGAGTTGGTCCTTCTGCTGCTGGTCCACTTTCATAAGTGCCATGTCTTCCATCGTCTTTCCTTCATTAGTTATTTAACACTGAATCTATCCGTTGACTTATGTCCGACATAAATGTACAATACTTATGTCCGGCAAAAGTAGGAGGTGAGTGTTTGGCCGACAAGAAAATGGGTCGTCCAACAGACAATCCAAAGCCTAACAAAATTACCATTAGAATGGACAACGATACGCTTGAAAAACTGGATAAGTACTGCAAAAACAATAATATTGAGCGTTCAGAGGGTGTTAGGCAAGCTATTCATAAGTTGGACGATAAAAAATAAAAGGAAGCGGCGCACTCTCGACAAAGAACCACGCCACTTCCCACCTGCAATCACCTAAAAGGCAGACTGCATAAATATCCTATCATGTGCAGTCGGTCCTTTCAAGGAATTGCAAATATAAGAGACTGAAAGGATGTCGTATATGAAAAGCATTTTGGAAGAACTTTTTGACGGGAATATTAACCCGGCTGAACTAATTATTCCAAGAAATCCAGAGTATCGTCCTTTAAATCGTAAAATATCCGATACAATACTTATGTGGAAAGACAAGCTGTCTGAACACGATTTTCAAGAGCTCGAAGAATTGTTGGACTTACGCTCCCAAGCGGATTCCATGTACGCCGAAGCGTCCTTTGTATACGGTTTTAAACTTGCCTTATGGATCATGATTGAAGTAATGACCGGAGATACGGAGCTTGTGCGTTAGTAAGATTAAAGCCTGCACGTACCAAGAGATTTGATAAAATAAAGCCGCCTCCGACATACACACGGAGGCGGCTCGACTATCGCAAAACGCATGCAAATATTATCTGTATCTTCTGTTTCACAATTTATACTCTTTTATAATAAATCCCCGGTTTTCTTATCTGTTATAAAGAACCTCGAACCTTCCTTGAGTGTGCATTTTTGTTAGCCATGCAAAGAAGTCAACATCATCTTCATTACTCCATGGGTCGAAATCAACTACTTTTCCCGCTGATATTCTACCTCGTATACTACCTTACCGTTATTTCTTAGTCTGAATACACGAGCTTCATCATTAAGATTTTCAAAATCCATCGTAAATTTAGAGTTACTGAGATTGTAGATATTATTATGTAAAACTATTTGAATCTCATCAGTATAAGAAAACACAGCAAAAATACTACCATCCTTAAAAACATGTGAACCAATTATTTCCTTCTTATCAGCTTCTTACTTGCTAAATATCATTTCCTCGCAAAGTTCAACATTAAAAAGCTTTAAATACTCACTGAAATTTCTTAGATAACCTTCTTTTATAGACCATTTTTCGCACGTAATCATTTTTTAAATCTCCTAGTAATTTGTCAACATCAGGATTTGGCCGAGTAGCAGGATCAAAAATATCAGCCCTAGCCTCCTAATGAGTATCGTCCGAAAGATGATTTAATACTCTCCTAATTCGCAATTGAAGCTTTTGTTTTTCATCATTAGAAAGTTGTTCGCCTACCTCATCAACATTAAATTCCTTTAGAGTATTTTTAATATTCTGATATTCAATGGACTCCGTCAAACTATCATTTAGTAAACGTTCAGCAAGCGTAGTGTAAACCACAATTTTTTCACTCTTTGTATTTCTACAATCCCTTTTAAAACGGTCAAGGACGACTTTAGCTATTGCATCCTTTGTTTCACTATCTGAAGAAATAGAACTATAGTAACGATTAACTTCATTGGTCATTTCATCATAGTACCACATGGCTCTCGCATTATTAGTTACAGGCTTATTGTTGAGATTGTATAAAACCTGAACTTTTCGTGTAATCAGTCTTGATATTGGATACTCGATAGTTCTTGTTCTAAAGAGTCATAGTCTATTTCGTTTAAATATTGTAACAAGTAGTCTTTTGATTTATAAAATACATAAGGTTGCTTTAATACCAGTTCACAATATCTTATTAATACCGTAGCTTTTTCAAGGTCCCCCTTACTCATGATTAACTCAAGATCCTCGTATGTTTTGGCCAATGCCTCAAGATTACTCAAATTTTTATCTTTATACTCTTGAAAAGTCTCATCAAATAAATCGGTTATTTCTTCATAAGTTAACTTTTGACTCATGGACACCGCCCCTTTTGCTATTATTTGAAGAAAAAATCCGTACTATCATTTGTTTTCTAAAATGTAAAAAGGCTTATTCTTCAAAAAAGCTCATTCCTAACTTGTAGTCAAGTCGGAATGAGCCTTTGATCCATGGAAATATCCTCAAGTAATTTCGCTTCGTCGTTGCCTTGCTTAGAAAGTGACCAAACACACTAAATGTTTTTTGGTTCAACTTATATAGACACTTTATGCATCCTGTTTATGATAATTTATTGCTATCCCAGTATCCCCACCTTTTGGATCAAAATATGATAATATCTCACCCCAAGTATAATCATATTTTATACATGCCAGCTTTCTTTCAGTTGGTTCACCTAATTGATTCATTAACCATTCATCATGACTTTTTCTTTTTAATTCTATTTTATCTTCTGACCAATTGTCATAAGAATTTTTTAGTTTGGGGTCGGCATTTTTCAACTCAATAGATGATATACATTTCTTTTTAAATACAATTCTCAACCACAATTGTAATCCATCAATAATTTGTGGATTTTTAAAATTATATCTTTCAATATCTCCATTGACATAGCTATTTACTTCAGATGAAAATATATTTATAAAACTTCCGCTACTCATTCCATGAAATATCTCTTTATTGTTAATGATTATTTTCCCTTCATCTAGTCCCATCGTTCTCCTCCTATTATTATTTTAATTCTTCTAGCAACTCCTCCTTGTTGTTCAAGTTTACAATATTATTCTCTTCATCAATTTTGTACTATTATGTCGATCAAATTACTCATCTACTTCACCTTCCAATAAAAAAGGAGGTTTATAACCCTCTAGCAGTTAAACTGATACATTCTCCATCTTCACAAGATATCCTATATGAAGTTAAATTTCCTTGAAACTCAAGTTTTTTACCACAACGAGGACAGACAATATCATTATTTCCTTTTTCACAAAAATCTTTGACTGCTTTATACAATACATGGCGTTCAGCCTTTGTTGTTTTTTTCTTACTAGTATCCATAATAGTTTGATTGCCCAAAATCTTATTAATACGCTCGGTTAGTTGCTTTTTTTCTACTTGAAGAAGTTGATCTTTTGTATCGTTAATATTGAAACTTTTTATTTCTGCAAGAATTTCCTCTGGAATTATAAAAAAATGCGATATGAGTAGCTCTCCCAAAGTTGTATATACAATCATTTTTTCGCTGAGAGTATTATTGCAATCACGATTAAACCGACTAAATATATCTCTTATAATTTGTTCTACATTCATATCATTACGTTTAATATCTAAAAAATATCGATTCACCTCTTCTACTAATTCTTCATAATACCATCTTGCTAAACGACAAGTATCTAGCGGCATTCTGTTGATTTTTTCTATAACATCATTGAATTTAGACTGTAATTCATCGTATTGCTCTACAGTGAGCTTCTGCTCTTGCTTAATTGTCATAAAATCTATACTATTTAACTTTTCTAATAGATTGTCCCTTGTATTAACCAACACCCTTGATTGTTCGGAAACAATTAGTTGACCATAAAAAATAAGAATAATGGCTTTCTCAGTTTCACTACGATACATTAAGCCCTCAAAGTCATACAAAGTTCTTGCAATTGCTTCAACCGTACTTAGTTTATCTTCATTTTTGTAATCATCATAACATTCATTGATTTCGGTAATGTAGTCTTCATACAAAATCTTCATCATTTATCCTCCATTGACTTAATCAATTTTCTGCTATACCCGGTCCTCCAATTTATAAAGCAAAGAAAGCTACAGTGAGCACTTGTACTCTACTGCAGCTTATTTTTGGGTAATCTAAATCAACTTACTTTTTGCACTGGAATTCTTCCTCGTTTACAAACTATTTATGCATTGTCCCCGCCATAAAGTTTGATGCTTTAAACTACAGGAAGCCAATTTCATATGGAAATAAATATTGATCCCAGTAACTGCCCTCCGCTAATGCTTCAGGCTCAATTAAAACAAACTTTTCTTTCATTCTAGAAACTGCTGCCATCATTTCTTCTTCTTCGTACGCTTTTACTTTATAAAACTCTGAACGGCAAATTTGCTCAAAAATAATATAATTACGAATAGATGAATTAATGTATACTACATTACTACCATCAAGAATAACAAACTCATCCGTCTCACATTTAATACAATAATAGTCACTTATATCTTTTTGCTTCCCAACAATGATATACTTTTCATTGTTTATAATTTTTTCATCAAAATTTGTACTATCATAGAAATAATGATTTATTCCATTTTTTTTCAATATTTCTTCATTAGGTAAACCTACATCTGTTAGAAATGATATAGTTTCGTTAGAAAGACCAAATTTTTGAAGGCTATTTTCCTCATATTTTATAAATTCATCTTCCCAGAATTCTCTGATAACTTGATTAGATACCAACATTCAATACCACCCTACTTTTTCGTATTTTGTTGTAAAAAATGCTCTTTAAATTTCTCCTTTATGTCATTTATCATTTGCTTTCTGCTTTGAACAGCCTCTTCTTTAGTAGCAAAAGGATAGGTATAGCTCTTCTCAGCGTTTGGATAATTTTCAAAAATAAGTTTTGAACAGTTATGACCTTTTAGATTACAAAAATCTCTTTCTGAATATATTCTTTTAACTTGTGAAGGATCAATTCCTTCGCTTTGAAGATATTCATGTAGAACTCTTTCGGAATGACGCCCTTCAATGAATTTTCCATCAACTACTTTCCCTTCACTATTGGCTATTTTAGAAGTTAAATTCCCGTTGTTATCAATATATTCAAATATAGCATAGTTTTTAGCACTCTTATCGCCCTTTGCTATCCTTTCCTCAATAATCTTTCGGGATAGATCACTTTCTCCATACTTCACTTGTGATACAACATTAGCTTGCCCCCCAGCAACTCTATTCGGCCCTTCCTCCACATCCGGTTTACGATTATTATTAACCTCCAACTCCTCGATAGGAGTCGGCCTGTTCAATGTAGCCGTATTAGGCTTAATTCCCTTTTGGAAAAGACCTTGTACAGCGTTCTTAATAGGCTTGAAGAGTACTAACGCGCCGGAGAACATAGCGCCATAAGCGCCAGCATTTAATGCCCCCGATAAAGTTGGCCGACGTCCATTGATGGATTCCGTCAATACATAGTCAGTATATCCACTGGCAAAACCGGTAGCAAGCATGCCTGTATATGCACTCGTTAGCTGACTTGCCGTCATCGGAGCCAAACTAGATGTAGCCCCACCAATAGGTCCAAAAAGTCCCCCGGTTATGGCTCCGACAATCCCCCCGGTTACCGCACTCCTGAGGTAGGTAGCGCCGCTGCTTAGTTCGCCGCGGGCCAAGTCGCCGATGGCGGTTGCACCCACGGCCGCAATGGCTCCGCAAGCCGCGCCCATTAATATGGCTCCGGCGACTCCACCGGTCACCACAGTAGCGGCGACCACCAAAGCGACGACCACGACAACGGCCACGGCGGCCAAAACTGTATCGAAGAGGCCCCAGCCCTTCTTTTCTTGCTTCTGCGGCGTATAGGTCTGAATATCGTCATCATATTTGGAATAGGTTGTCCGGTCAGCTCCAACCAATTTGACCTGGCTTCCCAATACATGGTACTCGCTTTCCAGCGTAAACCCGCTCTGCTTGCTTAATTTTTTGGCCAAAATCATGTTGGTCGTCCGGAAGACAACTCGTTTGGGCGTATATAGCGAAATCTCCTCACCGGCGTTCATCATAAGCTTCCGATGGCTCGTCAGGGTGACGCCTGCCGCGTCGTCAAAGCTAATCTTTAACGGCTCTTTGGAGCCGCTCACGATATTGATCGCGGTCGGCGTCATTTCAAGCTCGCTGCCATGTTCGGTGCCAAAGTAGCGGTTTTGCGGATTCCCCGTTTTGCTGCAGTCCTCTCCATTGGTACGCACACACCCGGTGACTTTCGCCTTACTTCCGGCATCATCCGGAAAGTAAAGACTGGCCGTCGTGCCCTTCTGGGGCATCGAATACATCACATTCCCCGTCGGTGGAGCAAAAGGAAACCAATACGCCGCGGCCGGCGGCTGCTTTTCATCGATTTCCAGATGCAGCTTGACCTGCTGCCCTTTGACATCGAGCACCTTGCCGTTCAGCGAGACGCCAACCAGTTGACGATTCCATATCCGGTTTTGACGAATGCCCTCGCTTCTCGATAACCGGTAAGTATAGACCAGTTGGCCTTGATCCATCCCGGCTTTTATTTCGCTGATCACCAGCGGTTTCTCGCGAAAAAGAACCTCATCGCCAATCGAGTAACGCTCCCCCGTTCTTACCTCATAAGTAAAAAAATCCGTAAAATGCAACGGGGATGCCCCCGCCGCCATAGCCTCCTGATAGGCGAACAAATCTTTGCTTGCCGTATACGGCAAATCATCCGGAAGCCGAAGGCTGTTCCTGCTGGGCACCCCGATGTAAAGCCGCGGTTTGGCTTCGGAAATATCACTGAACAAAACCGTCTCAAAATGACTCGCCATCCGTTTCAGAAACTCCCAATCCGTCTCGTCATACTGGACAATAGGTTGGCCGATAGGTTCTTTATCGCCGATCAATTGAATCACATCGGACCCGGCATAACCTTTCAACACATTTCGTACAAGCTCGCCGTAGGTCATCCGGGAATCCTGAAAAGACCTGCGCCGCTTCTGGACATCCAGTTGGCTTGTGCCGGAAACGGCCTCCACCTCGACCACATAAACCCCGTTATGATGCTTGGTCTGCACGGCGGAGATCAGGCCGCTAAAAATTTTGCCCTCCCCCGATTCCTGACTTGCAAAAACCTCAATCCGATCATCCGCAGAGGCTTTGAGCACCGCATTCGTCTGATCCTGGTCATCGGCAACACCGCAGATAAACAACCGCCCATGCTCATTGGGCTTCCATTGCATTTGAATATCTTGAACGATCTTAATCCGGTACGGCGATGCTACTCTTAGGCTTTCATACCCTACCATATCCACTAGCCCCCGATCGCATAACTAATCCTTTTCCTGTTGGCCGCTGCTGTTAAACCGGATCACCCCGCCTAATGAGCAGTGTAATTCCGACTCCGTAGTCAACGCTGGTTTCCCATCGACCTTGGCCTGCTCTTTGGTTTTCTCCCATTTACTGCCGTCCAATAGAGCAAATTTACAGGGCTTTCCCTGGATTTCTTTGCCCTCCATCGAGATCAAATAAACGGTCTCACCGCTCTGATTCTCCGGACTGTCGCATGTCCCGAAGCTCGAAATATTCACCTCGGGAACGCAGTCCGCTTCATTCATCATCGGCTTGTCGTTAACAAAGGCCCCATGACTTTGCGGTAAATTCAACCTTCGGACATGCGAACCGCATTCGCAAAAAATTTTCGCGCCGCGAACCGCATATTCGTACTTATCCATCATTTCTCGCCCCTTTCACACCTGTATTTAGTTCACTCTACGGCAACCTTCTTCAAGCTGACCCCGACCAAATCCCGTCGCATGATACTCTCTGCTACATCCAAACGGACAATGATCAGAGGTTTCTCGCTTTCCCGTACACGGAAAATGCGTTTCTTCACCACCTTATCGCTTTGAAGCACCAGCTTCTTGATCACGCTGCGATCCGCATTAAATTCACTACGCGGACTTAGCGCTTCCACTTCCTCAAAAAAAGGCAGAAAGTACAGGGTCTGCTTGCCATTAAAATGATCCATCAGCGGAATATGCTTGAACATGCAATCCGGCTCGTACATGGCAATCAGCTTCTTCAATGGCTCTGACACCAGAAAGAGCTGATCGCTGAGCAGATCCGGGTACTCGGTCTCGGAAGTGGCCTTCACCTGAAAGATGGTCGTATCCGCGATGTGGTGGGCTTGCAAACGATTCATATGGCGGATATCGATTTTTTGCCGAATATGTTGTAAGACGGGTACATCAGCATAACGTTCATCCTGTTGCATCACAAAGAAATCCATGGCTTGCCTCCTCCCATCACGGCTCCTCCGCGATCCCTGCTGGTCCTGCTTCCGGCTGCCCGTAAATGACCTCGCTGCGATCCCGATATTCTCCCGCAAAAATGCAAAGATTTGGCTTCTTCGCCAGCAGCTTGTAGCCTTCACAATCGAGAACGGCCGGAACCATACTTCGCATAAACTCGATAGCGACCAGATGATAACGCTCCGCTTCCATTTGCAAAATCCGCTCAATGTCCATTGACGATACTTTCCGGGCATAGCTTGATTTGAGCTGGTCCAGCTCCCGCATTCTTTGAAATAATGGAGCGAAAATGAACTCGGCCTGCCAGTTCAAAGAACACTCTACCGGATCAAAAAACCAGCGTTCATCATAAAGGTCGATCCGGTAGTCAGCCTGATGCTCCTTTACACTTGTACGCAGCAAAGAAAGGTAGATAAACTGGATTTCTCCCTTCACTCCCGTATCTTGAAACCCGGCGCCCTTTCGGCAAACCGCGTCCATGACGCCGGCGAATCCCGCTTTAATGGAGTCTTGATTTTGAATAAAGGTCTCTGAAATCGTCTCCAAGTCTCCCTGCCAACGATCCAGCACATGATTCTCCAAAAACAAACCCAGCGCCTCTTCACGGCTCATGACCGAACTCATTTGATATTCACCCGGCCCCCGGTAAACGTCACCTCGTCCTCCACTTTCAGCGACGTGTTCCCTTGAATGAATTCAATACCCGACTCCCCTTGAATCAGAATCTTGGCGCCGCCGGTGATTTCGATATCCTCCATGGCCGTTAGCGAAATTTTCTTGTCGCTGTTAATTTCAATCCCGCCTTCGTCGGTGAGCCTCATCAACAGCTGGCCTCCGCCGATAATTTCAACCGCACCGGGTTTAAATACAATTTCTTTTCCGTATTTGGTGCTGATGCTCTTCACCGCCGGATCGCTTCGTTTCTGCGGATTTGCCGAATCCGTATCGACCGAGCTTGCGGCAAAAGCATGTTTCTCCTGCTCATCCGGAAAATAAAGCCGCACTTCATCCCCTACTTCCGGCATGCAATACCAGCCGCTCCCGTCCGGCGAGGAATACACCGTGGAATACGCAAACCACATGGCTTCACTTACCGGCTGATCCTGATCGATATGCAGCTTCACTTTCACTTTATCTTTGGCCACGTCAAGGATCGTCCCGAATAACGACGTTCCCGCAAGCGCATAAGGATATTCCGTGCGGCAGCGTAAGCCTTTGGCATCTTTTAAATCATATAAACTGCTCAGCACACCGTTCTCCAGCTTCGTCTCCACCCGGCCGACATACCATGTCCGCCCCTGAAACGTTACGGCATCGCCTAATTCCAACAGCTTGTGGCTGGCTACCGTGTAACTGATGCTGTTTTGCTCCGAAATATCCCCAACACCGTTCTCGGACTTCAGTTTGTAATCTTGCAAATCTTTTTTCATGGAGTAGTTATATTCATCCAGCTTCCGGGGATTATCGCCACCCGGCACTCCCACATACAGCTTGACGCCGGGCTGGGAGCTGACCGGAACCAGAGGAGCATGAAAATTCGAAGCCAATCTCCGCAAAAACGCCCAATCGGTCTCTTGATATTGAACCAGCAGGTCGTCGATGGTTTTGCCTTGAGACGCTTCATCGATGAGGTCCGAATCGGGATAGCTTGCGATCAAGCGGTGGAATAAACTTTTATAAGTTAACGTTTTGTTCTGAAAAGATCGAGTCTGCTTGCGAATGTCCATCAGGGCTGAGAGACTATGCGCCTCTATGGTAATGCTTCTTACGCCCCGAGTGGCCTGAACGGAAATATTCGTAATGACCCCGTAAAACAGCGGGATCGGTTTGTCCTGATCCTGAACCGCCACCTGAATGGTATCGCTGGCCTCCGCTTGTTCTATGTACTTATCCTTCAGGTCTTCGGAAATAATGCCGCTGAGGAGCAGCTTCCCATGGTCGTTCATCGGTTTATGGATGACGAGTTCCGTAATTCTCTCGAACTTGTAATGGGACACCACGATATGGGCCGACGTATAAACCGTTTCACTCATACTTGCGCCACTCCCTCATCCTCCGCCTTGACCGTAATGCTGCGAATAGCCTGATATGCGATATCTCGCCAATCCGGGTAGTCCTCATATCGGCAGCAAAAAGTTCCCATCAGGATCTTGCCGGCAAATTCCAGGAAATACATGATATTAAACAGGGCACCGTCAATCACCATATTTTTGAACTCAAAGTATCCCAACGTTTTTCCGTTAACGGTCTCTACCCCGCTGTTATAGAAAATATGGGAAGGATTCGATTTTTGAATCATCGTTTTCATGTCCGCTGTGAGCTCTTCGACCATCTCATCCTTGAAGTCAATTTCGACCCGATTCAGCGTAAAGTTTACGGCCCCCGCCTCATCGCTTCTTATAATTTCGGGCCGCTGCTCATACGGATACTTGATGGAGCGGAATTCCTTGGGCATCTCTTCAAAGTCAGCAGGAAGGTAGAGGGAAAGTTTATCCTCATAATAAGACTGCAACGTAAATTCATAATACCGCTTGCCGATTTTTACCGGTCCCTCCATAATCGAGCGGGGAACCATGGATTGCTCTACTTCATTGATAAGCTGGGTAATCTTCTCATCCATAAACGACATCCCTTTTCCTCCTTCTGCTTCCGAAGCATCAATTTTGTGAAATTAGTCCATCTATCCCTATATTTCGGAAATATCCTTAGGTAAATTAACCCAGACTCCTACAAAAAGCCCCAAATAGTAAAAAATCACCGTGACCGACGAAGCTTCCGCTTCGGGGTCAGAGTGATTTAGACTTTCTATATGGGTTCCGATCTTTTTTGAAATTCTACAGACGGAGTACGAATAAAATCTTAGCCTTGACAAAGCTGCAAACCACTGCGGCCTATTTATTTCGCCCTTTCAGACATTTCCCGAATCATTCGTTTAATTGCATTTCATACATTTATTTTCTCATTTTTAGCCTCAGTCTTCGAAAGATAGCGGAGTAACTGCAGGTTTTACACTTAATCAGGCGCTGTGGCAGCAATCCGGATAAGTAACTGTACATTTTGCAACTATTCCATTCAACCATGGACCAAGAAAGAATGGACGGTTGTTTTTTTGTCATAAAATTTTCCAATAAATATTTAAAATCAAGTTGACAACTCGTAGCTACAGATCTGTATTTATCTTGTAGCTACGAATTGGAGGTGATATGTTGGTAGCTAAAAAGAAACCGGGGCCGAAAACGGACAATCCTATGGATACTATGCTGCGTGTTCGGGTAGATAAGATTACACTAGAAAAACTAGATGACAGCGCAAAAGAATTAAATACTTCACGTTCAGAAATCATCCAAAAAGGTATCCATAAGATCCATGACGACCTCAAAAAATAAAAGGAAGCGGCGCACTCTCGACAAAGAACCACGCCACTTCCCGCCTGCAATCACCTAAAAGGCAGACTGCATAAATATCCTATCATGTGCAGTCGGTCCTTTCAAGGAATTGTAAATATAAGAAACTGAAAGGGTGACGTATATGAAAAGCATTTTGGAAGAACTTTTTGACGGGAATAAAAACCCGGCTGAACTAATCATTCCAAGAAATCCCCAAGCGGATTCCATGTTCGCCGAAGCGTCCTTTGTATACGGTTTTATACTTGCCTTATGGATCATGATTGAAGTGACGACCGGAGAGACGGAGCTTGTGCGTTAGTAAGATTAAAGCCTGCATATACCAAGAGATTTGCATAAAGCGGAGCCGCCTCCGTCAAACACACGGAGGCGGCTCCAGCTATCGCAGCCTTACTTCATCTCATAAACCACGTTAACCGTCGTCCGCAACTCGATTTCTCCTGCTTCTACGGGTGTGCTTCCCGCGCTGTCCATGGCAACCTCGTTAACCGCCTTGTACTGCACCGAAATGCTCGGCATGCTGGCGTTTTCCAGGCTAATGCTTACCGCCTGGCCCAACGTGCGGCCGGCCGCTTTGGTAAGGATGCCCGCTTTCCGGCCCGCATCGGCCATCGCCTTTTGGATAACTTGCTCTTCGTATTGCTCCGGTTTCTCGGCGCCAAAGCGGATATCGTCGATTTGATTGGCCCCCGCAGCGGAAGCCGCATCCAAGAGTTCTCCCACCTTATCCAGATTGCGGTAGGTCACATCCAGCGAATAACGGGCCGTATACCCGTTGATGGATTCCGCTCCTGTTTTATCGTTATACGTATAATCGGGGCGGACCGAGAATTGACCGGTTTTGATATCTTTTTCATTAATGCCCCAAGTTTCCTTAAGCAGTTTGGTCAGCTTGGCCGCTTTCTCGCCGTTCGTTTTCTGCGCTTCCTGGGCCGTTTTCGCTTTGGTGACCACACCGATGGACAAATAAGC
Source organism: Paenibacillus sp. FSL P4-0127 (assembly GCF_038007325.1). Lineage (NCBI taxonomy): Bacteria > Bacillati > Bacillota > Bacilli > Caryophanales > Paenibacillaceae > Paenibacillus > Paenibacillus sp. FSL P4-0127. The sequence continues at coordinate 526,769 of NZ_JBBOWY010000001.1, forward strand.
CACATCCGGCTTCACGGTAATCTCGCCTTTTCCTTGAACGCTGACTACGTTGGTTTGAAAATTGCTCTCGGCGGCAGTGGCCGTTCCGACCACCCCCCATGAACCGTTGACGTATGCTCCTCCCATCAGCAGGGAACCGGCAATCAAAATGGACGCGGCAGGCTTTAACCACATTTTCATAACTCATGACCTCCAATGTTGGTGGATTTTAACTACTAAACGCACCCCGTGGACAAATGTTGCAGCAAATGAGAATAACCGTCAGATAAATTTCGCTCCGGCGGTCCTTTGATTTGAAAACCCTTACTTTAGCGGATATAGGCGCAGCTCCTTTAAACGAGGCCATCACTCTAGCTATGATGAACGTAAACAAAAGACAGCCCTCCATATTGCTACATCTCGTAGGTTAAAATGGATAGTGAAAACCAAACCATTTCAGAGCTACATAGCAAAGGAGAGCTGATACTATGCAGTCTACCACAAAATTCGTCGGTTTAGATGTATCCAAAGAAAAAATTTCGGTTGCTATTGCAGATGCAAGCGGTGAAACTCCTCGCTATTACGGGAGCATTCCTCACACCCCGGCGGCGCTGCGCAAGCTGATCAAAGAACTGGGACCGGCCGAAACGCTATCGTTTTGTTATGAGGCAGGTCCGACAGGTTACGAAACCTATCGCTGGATCACCTCCATGGGAGCCCATTGCGTTGTCATTGCTCCGTCGCTTATTCCCAAACGCCCTGGTGATCACGTGAAGACGGATCGACGGGACGCCGAGCAGCTTGCCCGTCTGTTTCGTGCAGGAGAATTGACTCCTGTCTACGTCCCGGAGCGGGAAGACGAGGCTTTGCGGGAGTTGGTTCGCGCCCGGGAGGCCGCCAAAGAGGACGCGCATCGGGCACGCCAGCGGATATTGAAGTTCCTGCTCCGCCATCAAATCGAACCGCCGGCTACGATAAAGCGTCGTTGGACCCGGAAGTACCGTTCCTGGCTGGAGCAACTGACATTCCCTTATGAGCCCATGCAAGTAGCCTTCGACGAGATGCTCCATACCTTAAATGAGATCGAGCAGCGGATGGGGCGTTTGGAAAAAGCCTTGGTTCAGCAAGCCACGGTCGGCTCCAAGGCAACTCTGATTCGGGTGCTTCAGTCCCTGCGTGGGATTGGACTACTGACGGCCGTCACTCTAGCTGCTGAGATCGGTTCATTTACTCGCTTCCGCTCCCCGGCCCAACTCATGGCGTATTTAGGGTTGGTTCCTCGTGAGAGTTCAACCGGCCTGAGTACTCGGCGCGGAAGTATGACCAAAGCCGGTAACGGGCGCTTGCGCCGATCCTTGGTGGAATCCGCCTGGAGCTACCGTCATCGGCCTGCGGTGAAAGGAGATCTCGCCAAGCGTTTGGATGGCATGCCGGCCGATATACAACTGTTGTCGTGGAAAGCGCAAGAAAGATTGCATTACAAATACCGTCATCTCATTTTTGGAAAGAACAAACACAAAAATGTGGCCGTAGGCGCGGTGGCCAGGGAGCTAACCGGGTTCATATGGGCTGTTGCTCGAACGGTGGAACAACCGGTGGCTAACTAACGCCCCTTCCGTCCCCTTTGGGGAGACGCAGGGAGCGTTGCCCCCTGCACCCCCACACTCGCCGTGAGGCGTTCCTCATTTCCAATGAGGAATAGGAAAAGTGTTGATTTGAACCTAACCGCTTGTCAAGAAAAGCGCTTGACAAGCTCACGCCTGAGCACGAGGCCCGGGAGCAAACGAAGGTTCCGGGAGAGAATTTGCGTCAACCGTTTGCACTAGGTGAGTAACTGAACGTGCGCTTCTAGCTTGCAAGAGCTCTCCTTGACGAAGGCATAACATGTGGTACCAACCCACGGATAGCAGCGTGCCGACCGTCGCTCGCATTTTTGCTCTCGCGCCACGTGCTCAGGCACCTCTCACACGGAGGGCTTGACAAAAACGTTCATAGCAACGGTTGTGATTGCCGTTATTTCGTCAAAACGTAGGAGAAAACAAATTTAACGGTTGCAGCAGAGCTTATTTTGCCTTTTTGCTTTGGATTCGAGCCTTTTTTGCCCAAATAAGCGTGATTACAACCGTTAGAAATTGAAATCCCGTTTTTTCGGCTAAATAAGCCCGATTACAACCGTTAGCGACATACTATAAAAGATCCGGGATGCAGGGCCGCCGCTAGCTCCAAACGAATGGATTGGCCCACTGCTTTTTGTGCTAACAAAAAAAGGATGAATCCACTTCACGAAGCGGAACCATCCTTTTGTTTCCGATGAAAATCCGGTGATTACTGGTTCTCCAATTCCTCTTTGCTGACCAAATTGATTAAAGCGTTTGCAGCCTGTTCTGCATCCGCGCCTTCCGCACTAATGTAAATTTCAGTACCGGTGCTGATGGCCAGACTCATAATCCCCATAATGCTCTTGGCATTCACTTTTTTATCGTCTTTTTCAACGAAAATTTCCGAAGAATATTTATTCGCTTCCTGAACGAAAAGCGCAGCCGGCCGAGCGTGCAGTCCCGTTTTCAATCGAACGGTAACCGGGTTTCTAACCATGAAAACTTACCCCCTATACGAATTCAATCATCAGTTACAAATTCGTGGTCATTATAATTTATATCATTATATCATACACAACGTGCTACACACTAGCAAAACCGCTTTAGCCCCCGCGAATTTTTTCCGCCAGCTCGTCGATTTTGCGCAGCCGGTGGTTCACCCCGGACTTGCTGACCGTTCCCTTCAGCAGCTCGCCCACTTCTTTCAAATTCATGTCGGGATGGGCCAAGCGGATCTCGGCGACTTCGCGCAGCTTATCCGGCAAATTCTCCAGGCCTACTTCCTTTTGCAGCAGCTTGATGTTGTCGATCTGACGGACGGCGGCGCCGATCGTTTTGTTCAGATTCGCCGTTTCGCAATTGACGATACGGTTGACCGAGTTGCGCATGTCGCGCATGATCCGCACATCTTCAAACTTGAACAGCGCCTGGTGAGCCCCGATGATGTTCAGCAGCTCGATGATCTTCTCGCCTTCCTTGATGTACAGGATAAAACCTTTTTTGCGCTCGATGCAGCGCGCGTTCAAATGGAACTCGTTGGCCAGCTCGACCAGGGCTTTGCAGTGTTCCTCATACATCGAGGAGATCTCCAGATGGTAGGAGGAGCCTTCCGGGTTGTTTACCGAACCGCCGGCCATAAACGCGCCGCGCAAATAAGCCCGCTTACAACAGTTTTTCCGGGTGAGCTCCGGATTAATCCCCGGCGTGAAAACAAATCCTTCGGAAACGATTTTCAGTTCCTTCAAAATTTCTTCCACTCGCCCGGGGATCCGCACGATGTACACATTATTTTTCTTGAGACGCATTTTTTTGCGCACGAGCAGTTCGGTGTGAATCTGAAAATGCTTCTTGAGCAAAGAATAAATCCGCCTTGCGATCGCGGCGTTTTCGGTCGAGATGTCCAGCACGACCTTTTTGTTGGAGACCTGGACCGAACCGTTCATCCGGATCAGCGCCGATAACTCGGCCTGCTCGCAGCAAGCGGAGGCTTCGACCATGGTCAGCTCTTTTTTGGTTTGCGCCGCAAATGACAAGGGACTCACCTCTTTCGCAAAATCCAGTCTTGGACCAGTTGATATATATGATGGCTTAATTTGTCGGCATCATGCCGCAAATACCGGCGGAACAACACCAGCGTGTCCGCGATGACCTTATAGCCTTGACCGGTGACGTTGTCCCAGTCGACCTGCACCGGTTTAGCCCCTTTCTCGGCGTAAAAATCCTGCACCTGCGCCGGAATCTCCCCGTCGTTTACGATGACATAATCGAATAAGTGCTTCCCGACATGATTGTAGACCGCCTGCAGATGATCGCTCACCGTATAATCGTCCGTTTCCCCCGGCTGGGTCATGACGTTGCATATAAATATTTTGATCGCCGATGTGTTTTCCAATACCGCCTCCGCCAGCTTCGGCACGAGCAGATTCGGAATAATGCTGGTGTACAAGCTTCCCGGTCCAATCAAAATAGCGTCCGCCTCCCGGATCGCTTCGACCGCCTCAGGCAGCGGCTCCACTTCCTCCGGCTCCAGAAAAATACGCTTGATTTTCCCCCGAACCTCGGGAATTTTCGATTCGCCGGTGACGATCGAACCGTCCTCCATCTCCGCATGCAGCACGACGGCCTGGCCGGCGGCAGGCAGCACGCGCCCGCGGACGGCGAATACGCGGCTGAGCTCGCGCACGGCCGTCACGAAATCGCCGGATATGTCCGTAATCGCCGCTAGAATCAAATTGCCCAGGCTGTGCCCGGCTAGTCCCGAACCGGCCGCAAACCGGTAGTTCAGCATATCCGACAGCAGCGGTTCAACGTCGGCCAGCGCCGTCAGCACGTTGCGAATGTCGCCCGGAGGCGGCATCTGCAGTTCGCTTCTAAGAATTCCCGAGCTGCCCCCATCGTCGGCTACGGTTACGATAGCCGTGATATCGAGCGGTTTCTCTTTCAATCCGCGAAGCATGACGGATAAACCGGTTCCCCCGCCCATCACGACGATCCGCGGAACCCTTTCTTCCTTGGCCCGATGTATCACTAATGGTTCACCTCTTAACTTGAGTCCACGCCAGTGGGAGCTCTCTTAATGCCGATCCCGTCCTTCGTCCCGGTGGCTCACGCGAACCGATTCCGTTTCACTGGTTCCGAGCATCCGGCCCAAATATTCGGCGATCGCCACCGAACGGTGTTTGCCGCCGGTGCAGCCGATCGCGATGATGACCTGGCTTTTGCCCTCTTTGTGGTATTGCGGCATAAGGAAATGCAGCATATCGAGCAGCTTGCTCAAAAACTGCTGCGTCTCCGGCCACTTCATAACATATTCATATACGTCGCTGTCTCGTCCCGTGTGTGGGCGAAGCTGCTCAATGTAATGCGGATTGGGCAAAAAGCGAACGTCGAATACCAGGTCGGCGTCAATCGGGATGCCGTATTTAAATCCAAACGAAGTAATATTGACGGATAAGTTGCTGCTCTCCAAATGGGAGAATCGGGAAATGATCTTCTCCTTCAGCTGGGCCGGCTTCATGTTGCTGGTATCGATCACCTGGGTGGCCGACATCCGCAGCTCATGCAGCATCTTGCGCTCCAGCTTGATCCCGTCGAGCGGCATGCCTTCCGGCGCCAGCGGGTGACGGCGGCGGCTCTCCTTGTATCTTTGGACGAGAACCGAATCGGTGGCATCCAGAAACAGGATTTCGCACTTGATGGTGAAGTGGTTTTTAATGTAACCGAGCGACTCTTCAAGCGCCGTAAAAAATTCCCGCCCGCGCAAGTCGATCACAAGCGCTACCTTGGCGATTTTCCCTTTGGATTGCTCAATCAATTCGGCGAATTTGGGAATCAGTACCGGAGGCAGATTGTCTACGCAGAAAAAACCGAGATCCTCCAAACTCCGTACGGCAAGCGACTTCCCCGCACCCGACATGCCCGTAATAATGATCAGGTTGGCAACTGGACTCGTTTCAATATCCGGCATCGTTATTCCCTCCCGCAAATTCTCCATATCCTAAAGTCCTGAAATCTATATCGGCTTAACAACCAAATCCGCTTATGAACGCAGGAACAGGCCGGCGGCGCCAACCATGCCGGCATCGTTCCCCAAGGTGGCAGGGACGATTCTCACGCCCCGCTGCACCGGCTCCGGCGTCAGCTTGGCGAACACGCTGCGGATTTCGTTAAACAGAATATCGCCCGCCTTGGACACCCCGCCGCCGATGATAAACAGCTCCGGATTAAGCACCACGGCCACCGCCGCCAGCGATTTGCCCAGATAGAAAGCGGCGCGGTTGACGATGCGGATCGCCGCTTCGTCGCCGGCCTTGGCCGCGTCAAACACGTCCTTGGCCATGATGTTCTCCACCTGCGCCAGCGAGGTGCGGTCGCCGCGGGCTACGGCGTCCTTGGCCATGCGAATGATGCCGGTCGCCGAGGAGACCGTCTCCAGGCAGCCCATTTGGCCGCAGCCGCAGCCGATCGCTTCCAGGTCGGGAACGACCGACATATGACCCAGCTCGCCGGCCATGCCGGAGAAGCCTTGATAAATTTTACCGTCGATGATGATGCCGCCGCCGACGCCGGTTCCCAGCGTATAGCAGACGCAGTTGTCGACGCCTTTCCCCGCGCCGCCCCAGGCTTCGCCCAGCGCCGCCACGTTGGCGTCGTTGTCTATTTTGATCGGCTTGCCCAATCGCTGTTCCAAAATCTCGCGAATATGGAAATCTCTCAAACCTACATTCGGCGCCAGAATAATGATGCCTTCGCGGACGTTCGTAAACCCGGCGACCCCTGCGCCGACGCCGGCCACTTGATCCCAGGAGAACGGAGACTGCTCCACGACCAGCCGGACATAACGCTCAATGTTGTTTACGATCGTATCGGCGCCCTTTTCGGTTTCCGTCGGGCCTTCATAGGTATGAAGGAGCTGTCCTTCTTCATTGCAAATGCCGACTTTTATGGCCGTACCGCCCAGGTCGACACCAATGTAGATTTTTTCAGACATTTCACAAGCCACCTTTATCATAAATAATATGCTGCCAGAACAACGGGTACGCGCATGCCGCCCCGTAGTATACTCCTACGTACCAACTATAAGCGAACCCTTCCTTTCGGTCAAGTGAAGGCAAGAAACGCCAAACCCCTGTCGAGACAAGGGATTCCGGTGTGACATAACTCATGGAAACCGAGTAACGCACCTAAGAAAACTCCTCCCAAAAATATAAGTACCAAAAATGTCGTTATTCCGCCAATATCCCCGTTCAATGAGAAATAAAGGAAATTTATGCCGCTATTTTCCCGAATCGCAAGGAAATACCCGCGTTCCGGACCATTCTTAGGAAAATAAGGGCAAAAAATGCCGCTAATGGGGGTGGACAAACCTGCCTCTGGATAATAAGTACATAAAATGTCGCTATTTTTGAAGGCCGATGTTTCACCCTAACAAGAACCGGCCGCTCCTCCACAAAAACGCAGGCCGCATGCTCCCCTCCAAGCAAAAAGCCCCGGCATTCGCGAAGGCGCGAACATCAGGGGCTTCACCGTCAAGCTATTTATGAACAAACTTTACCCGAGACGGGTCAGGACAAAATCCGTTTTTGCCCTTCCAAAGCGCGGATCGGGGCGATGTTTTGCGTAAACTCCAACGTGCCCAGGTAACGGCCGTCCTCGCTTCTCACCGCAAAATACCGGATATAGACGAACTTGTCTTTGACCGGAATCCAAAAATCCTCGACGTCCTTACGGCCGGCCTTGAAATCCTCCAGCAGCTGGTTGACCACATGCACGCTTTGCGGCGGATGGCAGTTCTGCACGGTGCGGCCGATCACGGCTTTGGTCCGGGCGAAGATGCGCTCTTTACCGTGGGAAAAGTACCGGACCACGTCGTTCTCGTCGATAAACGTCAGGTCAACCGGCAAATGGTTCATCACCGCTTCCAGCTGCTCCATGGACAGGATGCCGGTGTCGAATTTGACGTACCCTTGCGGTACGCCATGCCCCTGCTCCGCCAACGCGCCGCCCTCCAGACCGCCTTCCCCGGCATCGCCGTTACCGGACTCCAGCGTTACCCTTTCCGGGACCCATTCCTGCTCGGGCGCCGTCAAACAATACCCGATCACATCGCTTTCCCGGGCGATTTTGACCCACTCGTCTTCGGTCAGCTTCTCCAGAGCCATCGGGAGCAAAATATTTTCTTCCTTAAAGATCATCTCATTTACTTCCGTGATGATCCGCTCCAGGTCGATGCAAACCGTTTCTTTATCGGCATCGGCGAACCCGTTCTTATCGGCGCTTCCGCTGGCCAGCTTGGCTTTGGTTTCCTTGATCATGGCGCGGATGCCGTCGTCGACGCCCCACATCACCTTGGTCGGCCCGTAAATCCCGTACTTCTCAAGATAGGGGAACAGCAGATTTTCCTTGCGGCTGTAATGTTTGTCCAGGTCCAACAGCAGGTTTAAATCGTCCAGCAGCTTAAAAACGAGCTCCTCCTTATCCTCCTTGCGGAATTTATCGAGATGGAGCCGCAGCTTGAAATTGACCAGCCGTTCAACCTCGCGGTTTTCCAGCTTGAAGGTATGCACCGGGTGCCCGGGCTGCTCCTCCGGCTTCGCCGAACGGTGGATTTCCTCGATCGAGCCCTTGAAAATCGCCGTATGCACCGAGCAAAGGCGCTGCACCTCCGCCACCGGAATGCCTTCTTCCTCCATCAAGGCGTGCTCCAGCGCCGATATTTCCGCGACTGTCACGTCGCCGACCGCCTCTTCAAACCGCGCCTTCACCTCATCCACGCTTTTCCCCTGATGCAGCTCTTTAATGATTTGCTTCAGCAGTTCCTGGCGGCGGCGCTGCTCCGGCTCGCCATCCCCCCGGTTTGCGCCGTATTCCCGGTTGTTGATCAACTCGCTCATCTCCGGTTCCTCCTCTTTTTTTATTTAGATCAGCTTGGCTGTTTCAAATTTTAGTGATAAACATTCTCACAACTAAAAAGTAACACGAGGCCATACCGGGTCTTGTGATTCCGATCACAAACTTCAAGGGATTTCGCGCTGTTTCTTTTTTGAAGCGATTTTGCCACAATAGAGACAGGAGGGGTTTTGATGCCAAATGTCAATTTGTTATACATAGAAGACGATATCGAAATCGGAGAGTGGGTCAGCCAAAACCTGCGGGAGCGGGGCTTTAAAGTCACTTGGCTAACTAACGGGGAGGGGGCGGTGGAGCAAGCCGCGGACTGCCAGCTCGTCATTCTCGACGTCATGCTGCCGGGGCTCGACGGCTTCACCGTCGGCAGCCGGATCAAAGAACGGTTCCCGAACCTGCCGGTGCTGATGTTGTCCGCGCGCACCTCGATCGACGACAAGCTGCAGGGGCTGCGGTTCGCGGACGATTACTTGACCAAGCCGTTCCACCCGGACGAGCTGGCCGCCCGGATCGAGGTACTGCTGCGCCGCAGCGGCAGCCCGGCCGAAGAAACGCTGCAGATCAAACATCTGCTCGTGTATGAAAAAGAAAATCGGATCATCAACGAGGACAACGGCGAAGAAATCGTTCTTACCGGCAAGCAGTTTCACATTTTCACCTACCTGCTGCGCCATCTCGGGCAGATTATGACCAAGGAACAAATTTACGAAGCTGTCTGGGGCGAGCCGTATTTCGATGGAGATAAAACGCTGATGGTCCATATCCGCCACCTGCGCGAGAAGCTGGAACGCGACCCGGCCAATCCCGAAGTCATCGAGACGGTCCGCGGCATCGGCTACCGGGTGAGAGCATGAAGCTGCGCCCCGTCCGAAAATACCGGAAATCGCTGCTTACCGGTTACGTCCTGATCTTGATGATGGCGTTAGTTCTTATCCCCGTTCTCATTCCGATCAGCTTTTTCGCTTCCTGGGGCGTCAACATTTTGCTGTACCCCCCGCAAACCGGCGATACCACGCGCCCCTATTACGGCAGCGGGCTTGATATTGAAACGGCCTGGCACAAGGAAGCGGCAGCGCTGCGGGCTGCCGGCCCGGAGACGATCGACGCCCGGCTCAAAGCATGGAAAGGGCAGTATCCGGACGCCGCGCTGTATTGGGTGGATTCATCCGGAACAACCCGGCTGCAAGTCCCCAAGCAAGCAAATGTGCCGGCAAAGTGGACGCTGGAAGATGCGATCGCCTTTATGAAAAAGCGGGTCAATGCCGACCCGTTTACCGTTGTGGCCTTTATTGGCGGGGACGAGCGGGCGAACCAGGGATTTATGGTGTTCGAGCTCCCGCGCAAATTCATGACCAGGGACATTTCGGACCGGAACGACGGACGGTTTTACGGCGCGTTCCTCGGAATCATGCTGGCCTGTTTCGTGCTGCTGTCGTATTTGTTTTTTCGCAATATCCGCAAAAGACTGCTGCGCCTGGAAGCCGGCATGACGTACCCCGGGCCCTCCGGGCTGCCGTCCCCGGTCAAGGAAGGACGGCCGGACGAAATCGGGCGGCTCGAGCAGGCCTTCAACCATATGGTCTACGAGCTTCAGGACAGCCGCCAGCGGGAGCGCGAAGAAGAGGAGCTGCGCAAAAACCTGATCAGCCAGTTGTCCCACGATTTGCGGACACCGTTGACCGTGCTGGGGGGGCATCTGTACACGCTGCGCAAAGAGCCTTTGACGGAACAAGGCCGGCAATCGCTGGCTCTGATGGAAGCCAAACTAGGCGACCTGTCCGGCCTGATGGATCATTTGCTGTCTTACAGCCTGCTTTCTTCGGGCAGGTACGCCATGTCGCCGGAAAAACTCGACGTGCTGCGGCTCGTGCGGGAAAGCGCGGCGGCCTGGTATCCGCTTTGGGAAAAAGAAGGCATCGCCGCCGACATCGAGCTGCCGGATCAGCCTTTATATTGGAACATCGACGCTCAGGGCTTCCGCCGCGTCCTGGATAACCTGTTCCAGAACCTGGTGCGGTACGCCCGCTCCGGCGGTTATGTCGGCATCTCCTTGCAGCCGCGCGGGGAGGCCATCGCCCTGGCGATCAGCGACCGCGGCCCCGGCATGAACGCCGATTCGCCCTCCGGAGGGGCCGGTCTCGGCCTGCAGATCGTCGACCTGCTGCTCCGGGAAATGGGCCTGGCGCGGGAGACGGAGTCTTCGAGCGCGGGCACGCGCGTATACATTTTTCCCGGCCGGCCGCTTCCGCAACATTTAAACAAAACTTAAACTTGCCCCACCTTCCCGTTTAAACTCATCGCGGTATCATGTTTCCCGAGGTGATAAATCGTGAATGAACTGATCATTCAAACGGAAGGTTTAACGAAAAAATACCGCGGCCGCGCCGCGGTGGACGATTTAAGTCTGAAAATCGCCAAAGGCGACATCTACGGTTTCCTTGGGCCCAACGGGGCCGGGAAAACGACGACGATCCGGATGCTCCTCGGGCTGATCCAGCCGACGGCCGGGACGATCCGCATGTTCGGCAAAGACCTGCGCAAAGACAAACTGGCTATTTTGCGCAAGATCGGGTCTCTGGTGGAATCGCCGTCCTATTACGGGCATTTGAGCGCGATCGACAATCTGGAAGCGATCCGCCGCATTCTCGAGGTGCCGAAATCGCGCATCGACGAAGTGCTCGACATCGTCTCGCTGCGCGGCGAAGCGCGCCGCCCGGTCAAGGGCTTCTCGCTCGGCATGAAGCAGCGGCTTGGCATCGCCGCCGCCCTGCTGGGCAGCCCCGAGCTGCTTATTTTGGACGAGCCGACGAATGGCCTTGACCCGACCGGGATCCACGAAATCCGCGAGCTGATCAAAAACATGCCGAAGCAGTACGGCATCACCGTGCTCGTCTCCAGCCACCTGCTCGGGGAAATGGAGCTGATGGCGAATACGGTCGGCATTATCCGTCAGGGCCAGATGGTGTTCCAGGACACGATCGACAACCTGCGCCTCACTGCGGCGCACGATATGGAGCTGGTCGTCTCCGAGCCCGATGCGGCCCTGTGGATCGCCCGCGATTTGGGGACGGTCGGGAAACTACAGGACGGTACGCTCAAGTTCCCCGGCCTGGCTGACGCGCAGGTCGCCCGTTTGGTGAAAGCCCTGGTGGAGAACGGGCACGCCGTCTACCGGGTCGAGCAAAAGAAAAAGTCCCTGGAGGACATCTTCATGCGGATCGTCGGGGAGGGGAGCTCCCTATGATGCTGCGCGCATTGTCGGCGGACTTTCTGAAAATCCGCCGCAAAGGCATATGGTTCCTGATCTTTCTCGCCCCGCTCGGGCTCGTAGCCATGCAGGCGCTGAATTTCGGACTCCGCTTCGACTATTTGATGAAGAGGTACGCCGACGACCCTTGGGGAGGACTGTTAAAAAACATTTCCGGGTTCGTCCCGATCGCCCTGTTTCTCGGCTGCACGCTGGTCAGTTCCCTGGTGGCGAATGTCGAGCATCAACTAAGCTCCTGGAAACAGCTGCTGGCTTTGCCGATTTCCCGCACGGCCGTATTCGGCGCCAAGTTCCTGCTCTGTTTGCTGCTGCTGTCCGTTTCCTGCATTTTGCTGCCGATCGCCACGATAATCCTCGGCCTTGTTTTTGGCTTCGCCCTGAATGGAATACCTCTGGCGGATTTGGCGCGGATCGGGTTTTTCCCGCTGTTCGCCGCGCTGCCCTTGCTCGCATTGCAGCTCTGGCTTTCGCTCACTTACCGCAACCCGTCGCTGCCCGTATCGCTTGGCGTGGTCCTGTCGCTCGTATCCCCGTTTACGCTGGACCTGTCCGAGTGGTTCCCGCTCAACTGGCCGGTGTTCGGGTATCTTGGTCCGCATCGCGAATGGTTCGTGGCGCTAGGCATCGCCGTCGGCGCGGTGATTTTGCTGGCCGGACTCGTTCATTTCAACCGAAAGGATGTGGATTGACATGAAAACGTTTCTGAACGTGCTTGCCGCGGAGCGGCTCAAAATGTCGCGTTCCCGCCTTTGGCTGGTATTGCTCGCCAGCCCCCTGCTATCCACCCTGATCGGCCTTCTCATGAACCTGCCGGACGGGGCCGACGCCTGGCCGGCGCTCCTCGGCGGGATGTCCATGCTGCACGCTATGCTGTTTCTGCCGATCATGGCCGGATTGTTCGCTTCGTTCATCTGCCGCTACGAGCATACCGGTGGCGGCTGGAAACAGCTGCTCGTCCTGCCCGTTTCACGCCCGGCCGTTTATATGGCCAAATTTACCGTCGTGATTTCCTTGTTGGCGGCGACCCAGCTTATCTTTCTGGTCATGCTGCTGATCGTCTCTCAGGTGCAAGGCCTCGCTTGGCCGATTCCGTGGAGCATGATCGCCGTCAGCCTGATCGGCGGCCTGGTCGCCTGCCTGCCGCTGGTGGCGCTGCAGCTCGGCGTCTCGCTGGCCTGGTCCAGCTTTGCCGCCCCGCTCGCCGTCAACGTCTCGCTGACGATTCCGAACATGCTGATCGTCAACTCGGACAAAGTCGCTCCGTTTTATCCGTGGGCCCAGCCGATTCTGGCGATGATGCCGAAAGGGGAAGCCGACTACGGGGCGTTTAATCTGCCCATAGAAAACCTGCTTATCACAGTGCTGGGCAGCTTCCTGATTTTTCTCGCCGCGGGCATCCTGTATTTCCGCCGGAAGGCCGTTTAACGGCCAACTATTAACGGCGCTCTTACTTGTAAAGGCCTCAGACACCAACACGCTTTTCGAAAAGACGGCTTCGGCCCCCGTCTGCATCCACGTGTCAACCGCTAACGGGCCGTAACAACCTTATCCCTCATTTCCCGGGATTTCCCGCTGAAACGGACTCAGCAGCCTTTATTGGGCTCCAATTGAGGCCACTAGAGCGAATTTGAAGGAAATAAGGTCTGTTCGGTCCGTTTACAATTTTTACTCCCCCTGTTTTGGAGCGTTATTCAGGTCCGTTGCAGCTACCCCTTGCCTTTTCATAGCGCCTGTAAGCCAGCATGCTAGACATCAGGAATCCGTCCACTGTCCCGAGGATTGTGACCAAGAAAGACATGCCGTACGCCCGAAGGAAGGTCTTTAATTTGTATGCGCATTCATTTTTGAAAAAAAGATGAAATTTCAGAAATAATGTAATGTTTTCTAACATATTTTCACCCAATTTTCTGAAAATCTATTGTTTTAAAGATTATCATGTAAAATATATTGACATAATGAAATTTTGGCCTCTATAATATTTTTAAAATTAAAAAAGGCCAAGAGAAAAGTATATTTTTTTGTACAATAAGTAAAGTTTCTTTACTAACTGATCGAAATCCATATTAGTTAGTAAATATTACTAATTAAAGTGAAAAGAAATGGAGCTAGACACGATGAAAAATGCGACGATCGGGAATCCGCAATTAATCAGAAGCATGAACGAAACGATTGCCTTGGAATTTATTCTTCAGCATGGACGGCTCTCCAGAGCGGACCTCAGTCGAATTACCGGGCTCAGCAAGCCTACAGTGTCCTCGGCCATCGCCAACCTTCTCGCTTCCGGTTTAATCAGGGAGGTGGGCCACGGCGAGAGTGGACCTGGGAGAAAGCCGACATTGATCGAATTTAATGGCTCAAGCCATTATGCGCTGGCCGCAGAGATCGCCGCCGATCACATTCACTTAGCCCTATCGAACCTCCTTGGCGAAACGATGGCGGAGCACCAGTACGCTATTCGGGACACGAATGAACCAGCTTCACTGACGGCAGAACTGAAGGCTAAGGCCGAGGCGCTCTTGTCCGGTCAAGGGATCGGTTGGAATAAAGTGATCCATATGGCGATTGGCGTCCCCGCCGTGGTGGACGAACAAGGCGAGCTGTCGATTATGGTTTCGAAGCTCCGCGGACTTGAGAAGCATCTCAGCAAGGCTTCCTTGGCTCGGGTGTTTCCCTGCCGCATTATTTTGGAAAATGACGTGAACCTGGCAGCGCTCGCGGAATTTAAGGAAGGGGCAGCGGCGGGAAGCAGCTTGTTCGCTTATTTGTCACTCGATGCCGGGATCGGCGCCGGCCTGATGATTGACGGCAAGCTGCTGCGCGGGCTCGGCGGGGCAGCTGGCGAATTCGGCGAGATGCTGATCGAGCCGGATGTCAGGCTGGAGGAACGCATCTCCGAAGCCGGGCTGTTCTCGCTCGCCGAAGCCGTGTTGCGCCGGGACGATATTCCATCCGTACTGCGGGGGCATGCGCAGATGGAGACGGCGGATATATTCGCGGCAGCGCGGAGCGAAGACCCGGCGGCACTGCAAATCATCGGGGAGTACAGCCGAATCGTAGCGAGAGGGATCCATAACCTTTGCGTTGTTTTGGCTCCCCGGCTGGTCGTGCTCGGCGGTTCAGTCGGAGAGAACGGCGAGGTTATGCTTCCTTTTCTGAAAGAGATCATCGCGGCGGAATTTAAGGATAAGCCCGAACTGAAATGCACGGCGCTGCGCAGCAAATCGGTGCTGAAAGGAGCGATCCAAACAGCGGTTGCCCATACCCTGGAATACATTAAAGACAACTTACTAGCGAACAAAGCGAGGGATAATGTTGCTGAATGAATCCACCCCGGAAATACTGATTGCCGGCATTGATGTCGGCGGAACTAAAACCTTGCTGATCCTGTCCGATCTGACGGGCAAGGTGCTGTCAAAACGAAAAATCGCCACATCGCCGGATGCCGATCCCGATGTTTTCTTTCAAAGGCTGATCGGCGAGATCGAAGCGATGGCGAAGGAAACGGGACAAGGCAGCGAAGCGATCGCGGGCATGGGCTTCGGTTTCCCGGGAGTTGTGGACGAGGAGACAGGGGTTCTAACCAATGCTCCGGCATTCCCTTGGGTCCGTGCCAATGTGAAGGAAAGCATCCGCAAGTTTTTTAAGGGCCCGTTGTATCTGGACAATGATGTCAATGTAGCCGCGATGGGGGAAAAATGGCGCGGTGCGGCGGCCGGTGCTCAACACTTTCTCATGGTCACGGTCGGCACTGGAATCGGCGGTGCGCTGGTGTTGAACGACGAGTTGTACAAAGGCTCCGCGCATTCGGCCGGTGAACTGGGCTATTTTGTGATTGAAGCTCCCGCTCCAGAATCCGTTGCAACACAAGCGAAACCGGAAATCCGATTCGGTCATTTTGAACAGACGGCTTCGGGAACGGCGATCGGCCAGCGGGCACGGCAATTTTTCACCGCCCGGGAGCGAAAATCGCCTATCCTCGATCTGGTGCAGGGCGATATATCCCGTATCGACGCGAAGCATGTTCTCCAAGCAGCGGCGCAAGGAGATGAGGTGGCCTGGAGCATTCTGGAAGAGCCGGTTACCCATATGGCTATTGGCATCGCCAATGCCATTTCCATATTAAATCCTGCTTTAGTCGTGATTGGAGGTGGTGTAGCAGAAGCGGGCAATGTCTATTTAGATGCCGTTCGTTCGAAAGTCAGGGGGTTTACGCCGATCGAAGCGACGATCGTTCCGGCCAAGCTGGGCAATGAAGCGGGCGCGATCGGCGCCGTGGCTGGTGCAGTGAAGAGATTGAAAACATCCATTCTAGGGAGGAATCAAGGATGAAAAGAAGATTATGGATCACCTTGGCAAGTCTCATTTTGGCAGGTTCATTGACCCTAACGGGATGCGGTTCCAATCCCGGCAGTTCTGGAAACCCCGGCAGTTCGGCTGGGGATAACAAGAAAGAGCTTGTGATTTGGGATTGGGCGGACCCATACAAAGCCGAAATTAGCGGACCGATGGACAAGGTCATCGCCGATTATAAGGCCGAAAACCCGGACGTCGAGCTGAAAATCGAAAAGATCACTAATGATTCGCTCCGCACCAAGTTGCTCGCGGCCGTATCTGCAGACAACCTGCCGGACGTTGCCTTCCTGGATGGACAATGGCTGGCCGAATTCCAAGCAACCGGCATGCTGGCGGATCTAAGCTCATATACCAACGAATGGGACGGGTCCAGCGATTTTCCAGAAAAAGTGTGGGATTCCGTCGTATTCGACGGGAAGGTTTATGGAATTCCCGGCGACGGCGACGTAAGAACGCTGCTTTATCGAAAAGATCTGTTGGAAAAGACGGGACTACAGCCGCCGAAAACCTGGAGCGACCTTGTAACTGCCGCCAAAGCACTGATGGAAGCCGGCAAATCGGAAGGAATTCAGTACGGCTTTGCCTTGAACGGCGGCGACTCGGAGCACACGTCCATGCGTTCCTTGCCTTGGATCTGGGCTCTGGGCGGGGATTTCGTCGACGATAGCGGCAAGCCGACACTGAACAGCGCTCCGGTCGTGCAAACCGTGCAGTTTATGTCCGATCTGGTGGCGAAGGAGAAGGTAGCACCTCCCGATAGCTACATGAAAACGAAAAAGGAAGTAGCCTCCAGCATCATCAGCGGCCAGGCGGCCATGGCGATCGTCGGGTCCTGGGAATGGCGCAGCGATGCCAATTTCCTCGGGCAGAGCAATTTGACGAACAAGCTCGGCTCCGCCGCCATCCCGGTGCCTGACGGCGCATCTGCCGACAGTCCGGCCACGGCGGTAGGTTATGGGACCTGGGTAGTGTTCGACAACTCCCAAAACAAAGATGCGGCCTGGAAATGGATTGAAAAGGTAACCTCGCCGGAGCATGAAATCGAAATCTTCAAAAACGGCACCGGCAACATGCCGATGCGCTTGTCCGCTTATCAGGACGAGGTCTTCACCTCCGACCCGATCTTTCAAAGCTTTGTCGATATTATGCCTTACGCCCGTCCGCGCGCCAAAACGGACAAGTACGAAGTCATATCCAAGGCGTACCGCGAAGCGGTTCAGCAAGTCCTTGGCGGTCAACTGTCGCCGCAGGAAGCGCTCGACAACGCGCAGAAAAAGATTCCCCAATAGTCGTTAACGGCGCGTTTGGAGGTCCGGCGACATCCGGAACCGGGCCTCCCTTCTATTTTTGAAGCGAAAGGAGCCACCCATGATGGAGGAGCGGACTTACAGGCAAGCCAATATACAATCCTCTTTAAAGCCCGAGAAGTGGAGATGGGAAAAGGAATGGACGATAGCGCTCATTTTTCTGCTCCCGGTGCTGGCGTTTATCGGCGTATTCGCTTTTTACCCGACTTTTTATGCCGTGTACCTCAGCTTTTACAATAGCAAATTTCTTGTATTCGACCGCACGTTTGTCGGTCTGAAAAATTACGCAGAAGTTCTAGGAAGCTCCGTATTCTGGCTCCCGCTGTGGAAAACTGCCGTGTTTACGTTCTGGTCTGTCGTCTTTCAGTTCGGGCTCGGCCTCCTGTTAGCGCTCAGTTTGAAAAAGACGTTTCGAATCAACGGTTTTCTGCGCAGCCTGATTGTCATTCCATGGATCTTGTCGCCGATCGTGGTCGCCGTCATCTTCCAATTGTTCTACATCTCCGACCGGACCGGTCTGCTTAATTACATGCTGATGTCCGTCGGCGTCATTTCCGAGCCGATTCCCTGGCTTGGCGTGGAGAATGCCATGAATATGGTCATCGTCGCCAACGTGTGGTTTGGCATGCCGTTTTCGATGATCATGCTGCTTGCCGGACTGCAATCCATCCAAAATGACGTTTATGAAGCTTCCATGATTGACGGAGCCAACAAACTGCTGCAGCTCTGGTACATTACGCTGCCGCTGCTGAAGCCGACGATTCTCGTGACGTTGGTATGGATTACCACCAGTACCTTTAACGAATTTGACCTGGTGTATGCCCTAACGGCCGGCGGCCCGCTCGAATCGACCAATCTGCTGGGCATTCAGATGTACAATACGGCGTTCAAGATAGGGCAATTTGAAAAAGGCTCGACGATTGCCGTGCTGATGTTCCTGATCAACTTGTTCATGAGTGTCGTGTATTACCGAATGCTGAGAAGGAAGGAGGGCTGACAAATGAAACGTCGATCAAACCGCACTTGGGCCGTGCTCACCTATGTACCTGCCGTGACTTGGGCAATCATCTCGCTGGCTCCGCTGCTCTGGATTCTGATGCTGTCCCTCAAGCCGCAGATCGAGTGGAACAGCTTTCCCCCTACCCTTTTCCCGAAGGATCCAACCGGGAGCAACTATATGAGCGCTGCCGTCAATTCGCCGATTGTGACTTATTTTACGAACAGCCTGATCGTGACCGGCGTGTCCCTGATTTTGTCGCTGCTGGTCGGTTCCCTGGCAGGGTATGCGCTCGGAAGACTCAGCTTCCCGTTCCGCAACGCGATTTTCATGGCGATCTTCTCCGTACGGATGATTCCCGCTCTGCTGACGGTGATCCCGCTGTACGTGCTGATGCATTCCCTCGGTCTGCTTGACTCCCTGGCGGGCATCATCCTCGTTTATACGGCGACCGGCATTCCGATGGTCATTTTCGTCATGAAAGATTTCCTTGAAGGATTGTCCAAGGAGATTGAAGAAGCGGCAATGATTGACGGCTGCTCGCGGATGCGGATTTTCTTTACTATCTTGCTGCCTCTGGTTCGGCCCGGCTTGGCCGCCGCAGCGATTCTGGTATTCGTCCGTACATGGAACGAATTCCTGATCGCCTTGACCTTGACCTCCTCGGACGGAATGCGGACGATCCCCGTGGGCCTGCGCAGCGCATTGGGAGAACGAATGGGCGAGATCGGGCCGATGGCCGCTTACACCATCATCGCCATCGTGCCGATTATTATTTTGTTTCTCTTTTTCCAGAAGCATTTCGTCGGAGGACTGTCTCAAGGTTCTTCCAAGTAATTTCGATTAAATTTGATGGGAGATGTTTGCAGTGTCAATTAGAACTTATTCAGACCAACACGCGATTGTTACGGAACATTATTGGTACGGCATCACCCAATACGATGTGTCCAACCGCCGCCTGCTGGCCCAGTTTGACGGCAACGGCGGCGTGTCCAAGTATTCAGTGGCCGGCGAATGGTCGATATTGAACGAGAACAGTTGGTTTACGGCCTGGTCAGTTAACGGGCGAAGGCTGCCGGCGAAACACCGCAAAACGGTTCGCGTCCTGGGGAGAATGATGGAAATCGATTTCCGGTCCTCAGCCGAGCTTGACGGGGTGGCCGTCTCGGCGCAGCAATTCTGCAATGACGAAGACAACGCGGTGTATGTTCGGTTTACATTCAGAAACGAAGGTAACGCCGCGGCCAGGCTTTACCTGCGCCACGGAATGCTGTGGGAGCTCAAAAGCCATATGGCGGCAATGGCCGCCAAAAACGGAACCTACCGGGCGATGGAGATAAAGGAAGTTTGGAATGAGGCGCGGACACAGTGGGAGGCCCAGCTTGGCGACGACTACCGGATTCATTTGGCCTCCAGCCACAAGGCTGAGTATATCGAGCAGGAAGGTCCGCGTATGATTCTGGACTTCAAGGACGAGATCGAGCCCGGGGCGACGGCCGTATTCACACTGACCTTTTCCGGCGGTATGCAGCCGCTGGCGGCGGAAGTTCTGGCCAAAGGAGCCGACTCGGCCCAATTGGCGGCAGAGTCATACCGCGCCTGGCTGCGGGAGAGCTTTACGGCCAGCGGCCAGCGGACGCTCAATTCATTGGTCGCCGCTTGCCTGAACGTGTCTCATTCCATGTACAAGGAAAGCGGGGGGCGTTTCGCCGCTTTTTATGCCGGGGTGAACTACCAGAGTCCTTCGCGGACTTATTTCCGGGACGGTTACTGGACGGTGCTGCCGCTTTTGCCATTTAAGCCGGAATGGGTCAGAAACGAAATCGTCACGCTAGCCCAAGGCATCGGCCCCGACGGATCCTGCCCGAGCGCAGTGATCTACAATGTGTTGAAAGAAGCCTACGAGCAGTTTTGGCCGGACCACTATGACTCTCCCTCCTTCTTTGTGATGATGCTGCATGACTATTTGGCCTGGACGCATGATGCCGGCCTGCTCAGCGAACAGGTAAACGGGCGGACCGTTCTGGAACTGGCCAGCCTCTGTCTCGGCAAGCTGGAGGGCATCACCGATGAGGCGCTGCCGCAGATGATCAAACCGGACAACCGCCGCGATTGGTGCGACAACGTGGTTCGCCAGGGCATCGTTGCCTACGATGTACTGCTGTACATTCGCGCCCGCCGATGTTATGCGGAAATCATGCAATTTGTTGAAACTTGGCCGGCCAACGGAGACGATCGCAAGCAGTGGGACGCCAAGACAGAGCGGCTCGAGCTTGGGCTGCGCCAGTATCTTTGGAGCGACGAAACCGGGTACCTAAATTATTTGAATGTAGGCGGCGAGGGATTGACGGAAAACAACGTCTCCATCGAACAGTCGCTGGCTCCGCTGTTCGGCATAGGCGCCGAGACGGATCAGCGCCGGGTGTTGGACATTTTGACCGCGCGGCTGGAAAGCCGCAACAACGATGAACAGCCGTTCGGAGACTGGGGAGTAATGACCGTATTCCCGCAATATTCGCACGCGCAGCATCTGGTCGAAAAATCCGCCTACCCGTTTCGTTATCACAACGGGAGCGATTGGCCTTACCTTAGCGGGATGTACGCTTGGGCCAAGCTCCGCCATCGCCGTGACGACTGGGAGTATCCGCTGACACGCTGGTTCACTTATGGTCTGGAGCGCGGCTGGTTGACGCCGGTGGAGTATTATGACCCGGTCTACGGAAAAGGTTCGGATTTGCAGGGATGGAGCGGCATGCCGGCCGCCGCCGTACTGTTCGGCGGTTTGAACCTGTATCCGCCGCTGAACGGGGAAATGTCCCCTAAACTGCCGCCGTGGGGCGATTGCCGCGTGCAAGGCATCAAATACCGCGGTAAAATTTATGAATTTGCAGCGGAGAACGGCAAGATAACGTTCCGCTCGACTGCAACCATTTCCGACTGATACACCAATACGGCGCTTGGCCGCCAATGCGTCCGCCGGTCTAAGGGCCGGCGGACTGCATAAGGTGTATCTTACCATCTGAAATTATGCGAAGCCCCTCCCCCACGAAATGCAAGAGTTCATTTCATATGCGCCCATATGCCCCAAAAACGGTTCGTCAAATGCAAAATTGCAGTTCATTTTCGGCCAAAACACCTTTTTTATCGAATACCCTCAAATGAGATGCACTTTTGCATTTGATCCAGTCAAGCCGCCCTTCCTTCAAGCCACTCCCCCGTTTATACACGCCAAAAAAGGCGCCCTAACGGCGCCTCTTCTTAAATCCGCTATCTTAAACTCCGTTTTCTTACATCCCACTTCTCTTAGTTCATCGCTCCTTAGCTTCCAATTCCCTTAGTTTCCGCTCCAATCGTGCACCATGCTGCCTTCGAGGAACTTCTCGCAGTCCATCGCGGCCATGCAGCCCGAACCCGCCGCCGTAATCGCCTGGCGATAGCGCATGTCCTGCACGTCGCCGCAGGCGAACACGCCCGGCACATTCGTCTCCGTCGTCCCCGGCTTCACTAGTATGTAGCCGTGATCATCGGTTTCGACCGCCCCGCCCAGGAATTTCGTGTTCGGCGTATGGCCGATCGCTACAAACACCCCTTGCGCCTCCAACAGTTCCTCCTGGCCGGTTGCGTTGTTGCGGACCTTCAATCCCTTCACGGTCCCGGTTTCGTCCGTGACCACTTCAAGCGGCGTCCGGTTCAGCGCCCAGCTGATCTTCCCGTTGCCCTTAGCGCGATCCTGCATGATTTTCGAAGCGCGCAGTTCCTCCCGCCGATGCACCACCGTCACCTCGGTGGCAAACCGGGTCAGGAAATTCGCTTCCTCCATCGCGGAGTCGCCGCCGCCTATGACGAGGATTTTTTTGCCGCGGAAAAAAAATCCGTCACACGTCGCGCAGGTGCTTACGCCGCGCCCGACGTTGTCCTGCTCGCCCGGAATGCCCAGATACTTGGCCGAAGCGCCCGTGGAGATAATGACCGACTCCGCCTCCAGTTCCTCGCCGCCTTCAAGCTTCACCTTAAACGGACGTTTCGAGAAATCGACTCCTTCCACCCAGCCGTTTCGGAACTCGGCGCCGAAGCGTTCCGCCTGCTTGCGCATATTGTCCATCAGCTCGGGACCCATGATACCCTCCGGAAAGCCGGGGAAGTTCTCCACCTCCGTCGTCGTGGTCAACTGCCCTCCCGGCTGCGTCCCTTCAATCACAATAGGGCTCAAATTGGCCCGCGCCAAATAAATCGCCGCCGTCAGTCCGGCCGGACCGGTGCCGATCACCATCGTTTTACGCATCATGTCTACCTCCTTGGTTCCCTTAGAAATAAAAATCAATCCGCCATGCTTGCCATTCATGCCATTGATTCGCCATTACAAGTTTTCCCCAAGTTGGACCGACTTACCCCCGCAACTACCGTACCGATGGAAAAATCGCCTCGATTTTCTCTTTCACGCCGCACACTTCATCGACCCGCGAAGCATACCGGCGGGCCGTCGAAGCGGAAATATTGTATTTGCTCGCCACCTGCTCATAGGTTACGGGCCGGCGGTGCATTTTGGCCGTCAAATACTCCAGCGCCGCCGCCCAGCCTTCCAAGTGCGTAATTTTCGGCGTATCCGGATAGAGCCGGGTCAAAAAATCAACCCACAGCGTCTCCATATCATGCTGCTGCTGGAGATCATAGCTGGGCCGCATCTGTCTCATCGCCAGGTTGATCACCGATTGCCACTCGCGCTCCCAAACCGGCAGCTTCGTCGTCACGCGGCTAGGATCGACCATCGTTGTGGCCGCCCCGAAGCGAACCGGAAGCATTTTGCTCACGCCCAGACTACGCAGCACAAAAAGAGCCATATCCTTCAAGTACTCATCTTCCTCCGGCTCCAGCAAAAAAGCCTGCAGCGCTTCCTCAACCTCCTGGTCGGCGATCAGGCCCAGCGCCTGAATGACCTGCAGCTTCGTCTTCGCATCCCCGTGGCGCAGCGCCCAGAAGAACGAGGAGCGGACGAGCGGGTTGTCCTTGAGATCGGCAGGGAAGCCGTCTTCGGATGTCTCCCAACGCTTAAGCTGCTCCTCAAACGGCAGCAGGTACTGGTAATTGACCGAAAACGGCTTGGATGCCTCATCCCCGCCGCCGCTTTGATCCAGCTGCGCCAGATAAAAGCCGGCCACGGAGGAGCCGGGATCGAGCCTTTTCACGTGCTGCCACAGCCTCCGCGCCTCGGCGTACCGCCCGGTGTAATAAGCGGCTACCGCCGCATAGTGGGAAACGCTGGGTTCACGGCGCATCTCTTCGTTCTGCAGCAGCCGCTTGAAGTGCCCGAAGGCCGCCTCGTGCCGGCCCAACATGCCCATCGTCGTAGCCAGCTTGAACACATGCTCCTGGTGAAACGGCACGATGTTGCTCAAGCGTTCCGCCAGTTCCTCCATCGCTTCCCGATTCCCCTCATGCTGATAAAACACGGCCAAATTGCACAGCCCGTGCAGGTTGCCGGGATCCTGCGCCAACACCTCATGCACCATACCCATCGCCTTGTCAAAATGCCCGAGGTAATAATAGCCAAGCGCCAGGTTGTTGCGGGCGGCCAGGAAATCGGGGCGGCCTTGCACCAGTTCCTCCAGCAGCTTCACCGCCTGGTTGAACTTGCCTTCCTCGAGCAGGGCCCTGGCCTGATCGTGCTCGTACAAGCCCTCCCTCGACTTGATGCTTTTCAGCTTGGTCGGACGATCCAGCTCGTATTGGAGCAGATCCATCATCTCTTCCGCTTCGGTCAGGAAATAGCCGCTGGCATCCTCCTCCAAATACGTCACCAGCGCTTCCTCCGCCGCTTCAAACAAGTCCATATTGGCGTAATTGTTGGCCATGTAGAAATAACATTCCGTCATGGTCGGATCGATATCCCGAAGCACGGTGGCCAATACCTCGTTGGATGCCTCATAATCTCCCATCTCCGAAAGAATTCCCGCCATATTGCAGTGGTTCACCGGGTTTTCCGGCTCGTACTCCACGGCTTTGCGAAAATATTTCAATGCCTTGTCGTAGTGATAGCGGTCTAACGAAGAGACGGCTCTCTCAAAGAAAAAGCCCGCATCCATCGAGAGCGGCAGCACTTTCCCGCGCATATCCCCGGACGGTTGTTTTTTCTCGTGCAAGCAAGGCACCTCCTCTGGTTTTTAATTGATGCATTCTATGTTATAAGATCATATCGTCAGCTTAGTACGTGGTCGTAAACTCTCCAACACACAGTATACCATAGGTAAAGCTGTCCTCCCATGGGAAATCCGTGCGGAAAATAACGGTTTTTTGGAGGCAAGAGGAAAATCGGAAAAAAGCGCAGAATTAGTTAGCAGAATTATTATTTAGAATGAGGCAGAATGAGGGGATTTTTTGCGAAGCAGAATCAGAGCTTTTGTAGTGGCTGCCGTATTGGCGGGCGGCGGCATTCTGGGGGGATGCCTGGATCAGGACAGCCCGTCCGCGCTTAACGGTTTGGAGAAGCAGATTTCCGACAATAACCAAAAGGGCTACCAGAAGATCGAAGAGGGCGCGTACGAAGACGCCTTGCCGTTTTTGAACAAAGCCATAGAATACGTCTATAAACTCGATCCGGAGCTTAAAGATCTGAAGCGGGAGGTCGAGCGTTCGGAGTTGATCGACTCTCCTTTTAACAATATAAGCTGGGCTTACAACGAATTGGGCGATTATGCCAAAGGGCTTGATTATATCGAGAAATCCTTGTTGATTCTCCCCAATACCGATGTGGAGTACGTCAACAAAGGGAACGCGCTGAACGGTCTGCGCCGGAACGAGGAGGCGCTGGCCAGCTATAAGCAGGCCGTTGCGCTGAACAGCCGGAGCGAAAGCGCCATTTACGGCATGGGTTTGGTTTCCTACGAGGAAGGCGACTACGAGGAAGCGCTGGCGCAATTCAAAAAGTATCTGGAGCTCGTGCCGTCCGATACCGACGCGGCGGAAATGGTTATCGACTCCCTTCTGGCGCTGGACCGGGATGAAAAAGCGGTGAAGTTTGCCGATTCCTTTTTCAAGAAGTATGAGGATAGCTACGAAGGGTACATGATCAAAGGATATTTGCTGGAAGAAACCGCGGAGTTCGAAGAAACCGAGCGGTTCTACAAACAGGCCGGGGAGAAATTCCCCGATCTTCCGGAAGCTCAGCTGAAGCTGGGCGAACTGTACTACGATAACGGCGATTACGATACGGCGGCGGACCATTTTAACCGGCTGCTCAATAAGTTCCCGGACGAACCGGAAGTATACACATGGCTGATTTGGACTTCCAGCGCCCAGGGGGATCTGGACCAGGCCGAGGCGGTGTACGCGAAGAGCCCGGACGCGGCGGAAATTCATAATGCCATGGGCAACGCCTATCTGGATCAAGGATTATACCTCGAATCGCTCCCGTATTTCGAACGGGCGATCAAGCTGGATCCGGCCGACGAAACCGGCTATATTTACAAGCTCAAAGCGCTGGATTGGGGAAAAAGATACTACCGGTGCGTCGAGTTCGGCCAAAAGCTTGCCGATCTGGCGTTCAGCCACCCTGATATTCCTTGGTACATCGGACAATGCCAGCTTGAGCTGGAAAATTATGAGGAGGCCATCCCCTATTTCGAACAAGCGGTACACCTCAACCCCGAAGATTATGAATCGTTGGCGCAGATCGCCTACGCTTATTTGCTGCTTGAGGACGATGCGAAGGCCAAGGAGTATAGCAACCGGGCGCTGAAAATCTACGACGAAGACTCGACGGCCCTTTATGTGCAAAGCTCGCTCGAAGAGAAGCAGGAACCGCTAGGCGGACGGGTCCGCCAATTTTTCCTGGACAATTACCTGTACCGGAAGAGCGGCGATCAATTGGAGCAGGCCTTGGAGAAGCTGAAACAACCCGGCCTGTCCGTTGAACAGATCGGACGGACGATTAACAACGCCAAGCTGGCGGACGACAGGTTCACCTTTGCGATCTATGGAGACGCGTACGACCAAATGACGGCGGCTCGGGACGACAATATCACTTATAAAGAAAAGGGAAATACGTACTACTTTGCCTTCGATAGCTTTACGGAGACGACCGATGATCAATTCATTCAGCTCCTGGACCGGATTCCGAATCCTGAAGACAAAACGTTGGTCCTCGATTTGCGCGGCAACGGCGGCGGCCTGTCCTATAGCGCCAATGCCATGCTGGACGTGCTGCTGCCCGACCTGGTGACCAGCACGATCATTTACCAGGACGGCTACACCAGCAGCTATTATTCCGACGCGTCCCATACCGGATTCAAGAAGATCTATATTTTCGTCGACGAAAATACGGCCAGCGCCGCCGAGCTTTTGACCCTGGGGCTCAAAACGTACCTGAACAACGTCACGGTCGTCGGCCGCGACACCTTCGGCAAAGGCGTGGGCCAGGTAGTTTTTGAAGACAAGCGAAACCGCATCATAGTCTATGTCGTAAACCACTATTGGAACGTCAAGCAGAACAATATCATGAACGCGCACATTAAGCCGGACATTTACGTAAAGGGCAACAAACTGGACGATTTTATGCGGGCGGTGAAGTAAGCCGGCCGAAGATAAGGGGGCGAGATAATCGATGACTTTTGTCTGGGAAAATACGATCATCAGCCTGCTGTTTATCATATTGCTGGTGATTGTGATATGGACGGCGGTTAGGTCGATTAGGAAGAAAAAATAAAACCCCGGAAAGGGCGCCCAAGGAGGACTTATGGAAGAAAGCAAGCGGACATTTGCCACAATCGATGAATATATCGCCCAGTTTCCGGCGGACGTTTGCGGCAAGCTGCAGCAAATTCGCAGCACGATCCAGGCAGCCGCGCCGGATGCTATCGAGAAAATCAGCTACCAAATGCCCACCTTTGCGCTGGCCGGCAAAAACCTCGTGCATTTTGCCGCTTTCAAAAACCATATCGGTTTTTACCCCACCCCCAGCGGGATTGAGGAATTTCAAGCCGAGCTGGCCGGGTATAAAAATGCCAAAGGGTCTGTGCAATTCCCCTTGGACGAACCGCTGCCGCTGGAACTCATCGGCCGGATCGTCCGATTCCGGGCCGCCGAAAACCGCGAACAGGCCGCAGCCAAGCAGAAGAAGCGATAGAAGTGGTGGAGGCGGTTATGCGGTAGAAGTGGTAGTGTAGCTGTGGTAGCTGTGGTAGCTGGTAGGTGCGGTAGATGCGGTAGATGCAGGAAAATCCGCCGATAAGCCGGCGGTCCTCCTTACGAAATAATATAAGGGCAAAAAATGCCCCTAATGAGGTGAACATGGCAAGGCTCCCGATAATAAGTACATAAAGTGCCGCTATTTTTAAGGCCGACGGTCCGCCGTTCCAGTTTTACGCTTATTACAAATCAAATCCCGCGATCTTTAAACAAAGCGGCGATAGACCCGCCCTCCAGAATAAAATGGATGGCCTTCGCCAGCATCGGGGCAACGGAGAGCACCTTAAAGTGGGGGAGATGCTCCGGCTGCGCGATCGAGTCGGTCACCACGACCTCGCGGATGTTTTCGTGCTGCAGCTTTTGCAGCGCCTCGCCGGAAAACAATCCGTGCGTGGCGCACACGTATGCATCCTCCGCCCCCCTCTCCTTCAGCCCTTCCACGACGTTGACGATGGTCGACCCGGTGTCGATCAAATCTTCGATAATGATCGGGGTATGTCCCGCCACATCGCCAATCACGTGCGTGATCACCGACTGGTTGTGGGCCGGACGCTTTTTGATCATGATCGCAAACGGAGAATCAAGCCCATTCGCCAGCTTTTCGGCCATCGAAGCCCGGCCGGCATCGGGCGATACGATTACCGGACGCGGGATATTCCGGGATTTCAAATATTCGGTCATCAAATCAAGCGCAGTGAGATGATCGACCGGGATGTTGAAAAAGCCCTGGATCGCCGGGGCGTGCAGGTCGATCGTGACCACCCGGCTGGCCCCCGCCGTCGTCAGCACATCGGCTACCAGCTTGGCCGAGATCGGCTCCCGGGGCGCCGACTTGCGCTCCTGGCGGGCGTAGCCGTAATATGGCAGGATCACATTAACCGTCCGGGCGGAAGCCCGCTTGGCCGCGTCGATCATCACCAGCAACTCCACGAACAGCTCGTTGGTCGGGTGGGACAGCGCCTGAACCAGAAACACGTCGGAATTGCGGATGCTCTCCTCATAATGGACGTAGATTTCCCCGCTTTTGAACCGCGAAAGCTTGATTTTCCCAGGCTCCACGCCGAGCCGCCCGCAAATGTCCGCCACCAGCTTCGGATTGGACGAACCGGAGAAAATTCGCATTTTGCCTTCCATAACATCCTCCCGGAATATCGATAAATTAGGCTGAAGCGCCCGAGCTTCTGATTCCTATAGTGTTCCATTTTCGCGACATACATGCCTAATTCCTGCTCCGGTTGGCTTTAAACCCGTGTTCAAAAAGTCGGGTTTTCAGGACCGAAGCGTATGCTTCCGATATGCGTTTTTTCAAAACGCTTTAGTCGGATGAAGCTAGGGACTGAGTAGCGGAGCTAAACGTTTTCGGAGAAAACGGCTTCGGAAGCATAAGCTTAGTGAGCCTACGTGAGCAACTGAAATGTTTCCGTAGGGAACATGCTTCGGAAGCATATCCCCACCCGGCTGAATTCAAGATTCGACGCCCGATCCACTTCATGAACGGCTTTGTCATGGAAAGATGACTTTTTGAACAACCTCTATTAAGCCCTCCTACGGGTGAAGCGGCACCATCGTTCTTCGCCGCCCTGCAAACGCCGCCAGCTCACGAACCCCCAGATTGTACAGAGCCGCCCGCGCCGTATCCAGATGTTCGCCGAGCTTGTTCGGATCATGCGCATCCGAGCCCAACGTCAGCGGAATCCCCAGCCCGATCGCCATTTGTAATATCCGCTCGCTCGGGAACATTTCCGCGCAAGGCTTGGACAGCCCGGAGGCGTTCAGCTCCATGGCCACCCCGGCTTCCGCCACGGCAGTAAGCGCCTGACGTTCCAGCCGTACGTTTTCCTCTTGGAGCGCAGGTTCCGGTTTATATCCAAAGCGCTTGATGACGTCCAAGTGGCCCATAATATCGTAAAAGCCCGTTTTTGCCGCCTTGGTTACAGCATCGTAATACCGTTCATAGACCGCGAAAACGTCCTGGCCTTCCCAATGGTGCACTTGACGGAAATCCGAAACATCCCATTCCCCGAGAAAATGCACCGAACCGATCACATAATCCCAAGGATAACCGCGAACGATGCTTTCGATACGTTCTTCCCAGCCTTCGATGTAATCGGCCTCCAGCCCGACCTTTACCTCGATTTGGCCGCGGTATTTCTCCTTCAGCGCCAAGGCCTCCTCCACGTAACGCGGCAGCTCGTCCAGCGGCATAGCCATCTCCGGATAATAATCGGCCGGATCGACATGCAGCAGCGGCATATGATCCGATACGCCGATCTGGGATAAGCCGATTTCAATCCCCCGCCGGATGTATTCCTCCAGCTTGCCGACGGCGTGTCCGCAGCGGTCATGATGCGTATGGTAATCGATCAGCATCTTAAGGCCTTCCTCCCCCCGCTTAGTCGCGGCGCGGACGCTCATGGCGCCGCTCCAGTTCCCGCATGATTTCGTCCAGCGGCAAACCCCGCTCACGCAGCAGAACGAGCAAGTGGTAAATCAAATCGCTCACCTCGTACCGCAGCTCGTCATTGTCGCCGTTTTTCGCCGCGATGATCGACTCGGCCGTTTCCTCGCCGACCTTTTTAAGGATTTTGTCGAGCCCTTTCTCGAACAAATAAGTCGTGTAAGCCCCTTCCGGCCGCTGCTCGTAGCGCTCGGCGATCAGCTGCTCCAGCTCGGCGAGCACCGCGAAACGGTCTAAGCCGTTCGCCTGGGACGCAAGGCTGTCACCGGGCCCGCTAGAGCCTTCCCCGGAGCCTGCCCACTGAGGAGCTGCCCCGGACACCGCTGACATTGTTGCACCCTCCGCTGTCCCCGCTCCTGCTACTGACGCCACTGCTCCACCTACGTCCGCCGTTGCCGCCGTACGGTAAAAGCAAGTATTTTCACCGGTATGGCAAGCCGGACCGTTCGCATGAACTTCCACCAGCAGCGTATCGCCATCACAGTCGTAGCGAAGCGCGGCAATCCGCTGCGTGTTGCCCGAAGTCGCCCCTTTGTTCCACAGCTCTCCGCGGGACCGGCTCCAAAACCAGGTTTGCCCCGTCTCCAGCGATTTGCGCAGCGACTCGCGGTTCATATACGCCAGCATCAGCACCTCTTTGCCGGCCGCATCCTGTACGATCGCCGGAACGAGCCCCTGGCTGTCCCATTTGATCGTTTTCTCCAGTTCTTCGATCGAACATGTATATTGCAACGGTTGATTTTCCGTCATCGTATCTCCACCCCTTTGGCTTTCAGATCTTTTTTCAGATCCGGAACCGCAATTTCTTTATAGTGAAAAATCGTCGCCGCTAGCGCCGCGTCCGCCTGCCCCTCGGTGAACACCTCGTAAAAATCGTCGATGTCCCCGGCCCCGCCCGAAGCGATCACCGGAATGCCCACCGCCCTGCCAACCGCCCGGGTCAGCGGCAGATCAAATCCGTCCTTGGTGCCGTCGGCATCCATGCTGGTCAGCAAAATTTCTCCCGCGCCAAGCTTCTCGGCTTCCCGCACCCATGCGAGCGCGCGGATTCCGGTCGCCTTGCGGCCGCCATGGGTGTACACTTCCCATTCGCCCCAGTCGGGGTTGAATTTGGCGTCCACGGCCACCACAATGCACTGCGAGCCAAAACGGCGTGCGCCGTCCGAGATCAGCTGCGGGTTCAGCACCGCCGCCGTGTTGATCCCGATCTTGTCGGCCCCGGCCCGCAGCAGGCGCTTCATATCATCCACCTGGGAAATCCCCCCGCCTACCGTAAACGGAATGGCGATTTCTCCAGCCGTTTGCTTTACGACCTCGACCATAGTGGCCCGCCCTTCATGCGAGGCGGAAATGTCCAAAAACACGAGCTCATCCGCTCCCTCGCGGTCATACAGCGCCGCCAGCTCCACAGGATCTCCGGCATCGCGGAGGTTCACAAAATTGACGCCCTTGACGACCCGGCCGTCCTTGACGTCCAGACAGGGGATAATTCGCTTTGCGAGCATGGTGATTCGACTTCCTTTCTGCTTCAACTTGGATCCAGCTTGGAAAATTGGATCGGATGGCCCTAGAACCTGGCCTCACTCTACTTCAAAGCTTGAATCGCGGCAATCGCCTGCACCAGCTCGAAGTTGCCGGTATACAGCGCTTTGCCGACGATCGCGCCGCCTACGCCCTCGTTCGCATGTGCGGCCAGACGGAGCAAATCGTCCTGCACCGTAACGCCGCCGGAGGCGATCACCGTTTTGCCGGAGGCCTTGGCGAGCGATAAAATCGCTTCGACGTTGGGCCCCTGCATCATCCCGTCGCGGGAAATATCGGTAAAAATAAACGTCTCCGCCCCTTTGCCCGCCAGTTCCTTCGCCAGCGCTTCGGCCTGAACCTCCGACGTTTCCAGCCAGCCGCGCGTCGCCACGAACCCGTTTCGAGCGTCGATGCCGATCGCCGCTTTGTCCCCGTAGGTGCCCAGCACCGCCTCCGTAAAGGCCCGGTCCTCGATCGCCGCCGTGCCGAGAATGACCCGGCTGACGCCCAGCGCCAGCAGCCGCTTCACGTCCTCTAGCGTGCGCAGCCCGCCGCCTACCTGCACGGGTACCTGCACGCTGCGGGCGATCTCGCCGATCAATTCGTCATTGACGGGATGACCGGCCTTGGCCCCGTCCAAATCGACCACATGGATAAACGCGCCGCCCTGGGCTTCCCAGGATTTGGCCACCTCCACCGGATTGGCGTTATACACAGTTTCCCGGTCGTAATCGCCCTGCACAAGACGGACGCACTGGCCGCCCCGGATATCGATCGCCGGATATATTGTAAATGATGACATCGGATTCTGCTCCTCCCGCCGCAAATAAATTTCCTTGAAAAATAAAGGTAATTTATGGCGCTATATTGGCACTTTTCCGAGACTGGCCCGAAATAGCGGACATTTTTGTCGTTATTTTCTCAAACGGGAGCGATTGGGGGGCCTTTGGGAGCGCTCTGGTGAAAATAAGACCATTTTTTACCGCTATTTACGGCCAGGCCGGAAATCGAGTCCATATAAGGCCAAAAATTACCGCTAATGAGCCAGCAGTGATCCACTAGCGCTGCATTAACTCTTACAGAAGGACAACTTGTTGCCCTGATACGTACTTTCCGGATTTCGCCAAAGCTCAGGTTTTCGAGCCGATACTATCGACTATCACCCACGCCCGCCGGAAATAACGGTTGTAGCAGGTTGTAGCAGGCGCTATTTTACGAAAAAAGACCTTTTCCAAACTCTAACGGTTGCGAGCGCTGTTATTTCCCTTAATCTAGTGAAAATGACCGGGTTTCAGCGAAATAAGCGCCATGGCAACCGTTACAATTTGAAATCAACGTTTTGGGCACAAATAGCGGTTGTGGCAACCGTTAGAATCATCTTCTGCAACGCTACTGCCACCGAGCAGGCTTGCCCGGACCGGGTTTGCCAGCCTCGCCACGGCCTACCGCCTCAGGCTGCACGCTCCCCGCCCACTACCGCCGTGCGGCCGCCGGCTCTCCGCTCCCGACGCCCGCCGAGCTCACCGCCCGCCCGGCCCGGGTCCGCCAGCCTCACCACGGCCTACCGCCGCAAGCTGCCCGCCCCGCTGCCGGCACGGCGCTCCACGAGCGCCAGAAAGTTCCGCAGCAGCGCCATCCCAAGCTGGCCGCTTTTCTCGGGATGGAACTGCATCCCGTACACGTTGCCGCGGCCGACGATCGCCGTGACCGGGTGGCCGTAGTCCGTGACGGCCAGCAGGTCCTCCCGCCGCTCGGGCAGCACATGGTAGGAGTGCACGAAGTACACGTGCCCCTCCTCCAGCCCGGCGAGCAGCGGGTTTTCCGGCTGCAGAAATTCCAGCCGGTTCCAGCCCATGTGCGGCACCTTCAACCCCTCGCCGCCCGCAAAGCGCACCGCCCTGCCCGGCAGCAAGCCCAGGCCCTCGTTCCGTCCATGCTCCTCGCTCTCGTCGAAGAGCAGCTGCATCCCGAGGCAGATGCCGAGCAGCGGTTTGCCGCTCGCAGCAGCCTGCCGTACCACCGCGTCCAGGCCCGACGCGCGCAGATGCTCCATCGCGTCGCCGAAAGCGCCGACGCCCGGCAGCAGCACGCCGTCCGCTGCCAAAACTCGCGCCTCGTCGCCCGTGACGATCCCCTCGTAGCCGAGGCGCTCCACCGCTTTGCCCACGCTGTGCAGGTTGCCCATGCCGTAATCGACGATTGCGATCCGCATCGCTACAGCACTCCCTTCGTCGACGGCACGCCGCTGACGCGCGGATCGATGGCCGTAGCCTCGTCAAGTGCCCGCCCGAGCGCCTTAAACACCGCTTCGATCATATGATGCGTATTTTGCCCATAGTGGACAATCACGTGCAGCGTAATCCGCGCTTCCAGCGCCAGCTTCCACAGAAACTCGTGAACAAGCTGCACCTCAAAGCTGCCGACCCGGTCCGACGGATACTCCGCCCGGTACTCAAAATGCGGACGGTTGCTGACATCGATCACGACCTGGGCAAGCGCTTCGTCCATCGGAATAAAAACGCTGGCATAGCGTTTGATTCCTTTTTTGTCGCCCAGCGCTTCCCGGATCACCTGTCCCAAGCAAATGCCGATATCCTCGACCGTGTGATGGTCGTCGATTTCAATGTCGCCGTTAGCCCGTACCGACAGATCGAATTGGCCATGCTTCGTGAACAAATCCAGCATATGGTTCAGAAACGCCACATCCGTCTCCAAACGGGTCTGGCCGCTGCCGTCCAGGGCAAATTCCAACTGAATGTCCGTTTCATTCGTTTTCCGGCTCACGCCGGATTTCCGTACCGTTCCTGCCTCATTGTTTGCCGCCATCTTGGTTTCCCGCCTTTCCTTCCTTATTCAGCCGGATTTCAATCGCCCGGGCGTGGCCCTCCAGCCCTTCCCGGCGCGCCAGCTCCATAATCGTCGCCCCGTTCCAAAGGAGCGCTTC
The DNA here is from genome assembly GCF_038007325.1 of Paenibacillus sp. FSL P4-0127. Taxonomy (NCBI): domain Bacteria; kingdom Bacillati; phylum Bacillota; class Bacilli; order Caryophanales; family Paenibacillaceae; genus Paenibacillus; species Paenibacillus sp. FSL P4-0127. Next base: position 561,283 of record NZ_JBBOWY010000001.1, read on the forward strand.
TTTGCTGTAATAAATCAAACTCGATTTCTTAATAAAATCGTCCACATCGACCGGCGAGGAGAACCTTGCCGTCCCGTTCGTCGGAATGATATGGTTCGGACCGGCGTAATAATCACCGACCGGCTCCGAGCTGTACGGACCGAGAAAAATCGCCCCGGCGTTTTCGATCAAACCGAGGTAATTCATCGGATTCTCCACGATCAGCTCAAAATGCTCCGGCGCCAGCCGGTTGATCGCACGAATGCCATCTTCGATCGAATCGACGAGGATGATCGCCCCATACCGTTCAACCGCTGCACTGGCGATCTCCCGCCGCGGCAATTCCGCCAGTTGCCGCTGAATCTCCGCTAGGCACGCCTGCGCAAACGCCTCCGACGGCGTCACCAGGATCGCCGACGCCATTTCATCGTGTTCGGCCTGGGACAACAGATCCGCCGCCACATAGGCGGGATCGGCGCTGTCGTCGGCCAGCACGGCGATTTCGCTCGGGCCGGCGATGCTGTCGATATCGACGGCCCCGTACACTTCGCGTTTGGCCAGCGCGACGTAGATGTTGCCCGGCCCGCAGATTTTATCGACGGGCGCGATCGTGTCCGTGCCGTAAGCGAGCGCGGCGATCGCTTGCGCCCCCCCGGCCCGGTAAATTTCGTGCACGCCGGCCTCGGCGGCGGCGACGAGGATGTACGGGTCGATGCCCGCTTTGCCGCCCGTCGCCGGTGGCGTCACCATCACGATCTCCGGCACGCCGGCCACCTGCGCCGGGATGACGTTCATCAGCACGGAGGAAGGATACGCAGCTTTCCCGCCGGGAACGTACACGCCGACCCGCTTCAAGGGCCGGATAATCTGGCCCAGCAAGCTTCCGTCGGGCTGCAGGTCCATCCACGAATTGCGCTTCTGCCTGACGTGAAAACGGCGGATGTTGTCCGCCGCCGCCGCGATTGCCTGAACGAACGACGGTTCCACGGCGTCGTACGCCGCCTTCAGCTCCTCCTGGGTCACCCTCAGCGAAGCGGCCTCAAGCTTCATACCGTCGAACTTTTCCGTATACGCCAGCAAAGCCGCGTCGCCCTGCTCTTTGACCGCTTTGACGATCGCGCGCACCGCTTCGTTTTGCTCCGGCGATCCGTATTCGACCTCCCGCCGCAAATCAAACTCCTGCGCCGACACTATTTTCATTCGCCATTCCCCCCGCCTCGTTCATCCTTCTATAATATTGGCCCTTCTTGACTAATTCCCGTTCCCTTCTTTAGCTCAACTTAGATTGGTCTTGATATCTTTCGAGCCTGCGCTGCTTACGCCTTTACCTGATCCCGTACGATCACTTGGGCCAGCGCGTCGCACACCGCCTGAATTTCCGCGTTTTTCATCCGGTAGCTTACCCGGTTGGCGATCAGGCGGCTGGTGATGTCAAAGATCCGTTCAAGCTCGACCAGCCCGTTTTCCTTTAACGTTTGCCCCGTTTCCACCATATCGACGATGCGGTCGGCGAGGCCGATCAGCGGCGCCAGCTCGATCGAGCCGTTCAGTTTAATAACCTCCACCTGCTGTCCCTGCTCCCGGAAAAACTGCGACGCCACGTTCGGATACTTCGTCGCCACTCTTTGCTGAATGCCGGGCTTCCAGTCGGGCAGCGCGATCACCGACATCCGGCAGCGGGCGATCCCGAGGTCAAGCAGTTCGTACACATCCCGGTTCTCCTCCATCAGCACGTCTTTGCCGACGATGCCGATATCGGCCACCCCGTACTCCACATATGTCGGAACGTCCACCGGCTTCGCCAAAATAAATTCCATGCCGATCTCCGGCAGCGGAATGACCAGCTTGCGGGTCTCGTCGACGTCGTGCGGGATATCGATCCCCGCTTCGCGGAACAGGGCCGCCGCTTTTTTATAAATGCGCCCTTTGGGCATCGCTACTTTAATAATTTGTCCCAAGCCCGTAGCCCTCCTTTCGTACCCTTGCTTGCAAAGTAAAGTCCGGTCAAAAGCTCGTGATCGTGAGGATTTCGCCGTACAACGGTCCAAGCGGCCCCGTACGGGCGCCCGCCGCCTGGCCGCCCCCCGGCAGCAGCTCATTCACGGCGCCCGCATGCCGCATCAGCACGCTTCGCCCCTCCCGGCGCAGCCGCTCCGCTTCGGCAAAAGCCCGCTTCCGGTTCGGTGCATCGTATTGCAGCAAGATCGGCAGCTCCCGCTCGGCCGAAATCCCGTCGACGCCGTCCAAAATCCGGTTCGTTTTCAGCGAGAAGCCCGTCGCCGGAGCCGGCCGCCCAAACTGGTGCAGCAAATTGTCGTACCGCCCGCCGCTGCATACCGGAAAGCCGAGCTCGGCGGCATATCCTTCAAACGTCATGCCCGTATAATACGAAAAATCCCCGATCATCGTCAGATCGATCATCACATGCTCGGCCACGCCGAAATCCTCCAACGCGTCCCAAACCCGGCTAAGATGCTCTACCGCCGCTTTGGCGGTCGGATTTTCGCTCAGCTCCAGCGCCTGGCGGCAAATCTCCTTGCCTCCGCGCAGCCGTAAAATCCCTTCCAATTCGGCGCGCTGCCGCTCCTCCAAAGCAAGCCCGGCGAGCGTTTCACGGTAGCCGACGAAATCGCGGTGCAGCAGCCCGTCTTTGAGCACATCGCGGATGTCTTCGCGTCCGGGCACGGCCTCTTCCAGCAGCCCGTTCAGAAACCCGACATGCCCTAACGCGATTTTGAACGATTTGACCCCGGCCGCCTGCAAGGAGGCCACCGCCAGCGCGACCACCTCCGCGTCCGCATCGGGCGAGTCATCGCCGACAAGCTCCACGCCGGTTTGGTAAAACTCAGCTTCCTTCCCCGCCTCCTCTTCGATCGCCCGAAATACGTTCGCATGATAAGACAATCTTAAAGGCAGCGGCTCTTCTTTGAGCAGCGAAGCGACGACCCGAGCGATCGGGGCGGTCATATCCGAACGGAGGACCATCGTCGTCCCCCGGTTGTTCAACAGTTTAAACAGCTTCTGATCCGATGTTGAACTGGCTACGCCCACCGTATCGTAATATTCCATCGTCGGCGTCATGATTTGCCGGTATCCCCAGCCCTCCATGCAATCGAGGACGCGCCGCTCGATCGCCCTCAGCTTATCCACGGCGAAAGGCAGATAATCCCGGACGCCCGCCGGTTTTTCAAATCCTTTTGGTTTAGACAAAACCTTCACCTCACCCGCTCATTGGTTGCTTTATTTACTTTAATATATTAAAGTGCTACCATACTACCAAATTAAAGGATATGGCCTATCTTATCATATTTATTTTGAAACCGTCAATGCGCCGAAACGCGGTACAAGCCAATATGCCCCTCTTTTTATTATTCCCCGAACCCGAACAAAAAGAAAAGCCCGGCCGTCCCGGGCCGGGTCTTTGAAACGTATTACAAATTCGCGTTAACCGACGGTGTTTGCCCGCCGTCAGGCTGTTTCGGCAGTTTCTTTTTGCGCAAGGAAGCCGGGACGTTCCCCAGAAACACCCAGGCAAAAGGCAACCTGCGAAAACAAAATTGCACGAACACCCAGGAGATAAACAACGCGCACAACGACCCGCCGATGATGTACGGCAAGTAGAGCGGAGAATCTCCGGGCAGATTTTTATTCGTGCGGAATACCCGGTATACGAGCAAAACCGCTGGATGGAACAAATAGATGGCAAATGACAGTTCGCCCAACCGGGTCAGAGCTTTTTTCCAAAATGCCGAACCCCTACGGTGAATGAAAAAGGCCGCCCTCAGCAGCACCATTGCCGAGAACATGGCCTGCACGTTCCAGGCCAGTTCGAACCAAAATGTGTTGGGCCTGCTTAGTCCTAGACGGTAGGTATGCCATAGCTGAATATGGGTAAAAGCGACCGCTAACCAACCGATCCACATTGCGGCCGTCAATATCCGCTGTTTTGGGGACATGTCGCGCCAGTCGGTCTGCAGCCAACCCTTGATTCGGTCGAAGCAGATGGCGACCGCGGCTCCCATAAAGTAGTACGCCATATAAGTCGGGGCGTAACTTCCCTTATTCGGCAAATGAAGATGGTATTTGTTCAAGAACACGAAAGCCCACTGAATGGCCAGTCCCGCCGGCAAAATCAACGCGATCAGCACTTTGCTGTTGCGGAACGATTTAAACAGCCAAAGCAAAAGCGGGAACAGAATATAAAACTGAATGCTGATAAATACGAAATATAAATGGGTGTAAGACGTGCCCGTTAACAGTCCCTTGACCAGTTTTTGCAATTCATACATTTTGGAGTTGGCGATTAAATCATGACGTTGGATCGCTACCACCAGAAAGTAACAACAAGAAACCAAAATGTACGGCAGAATAATATTAAGCAGCCGTTTCTTGTAAAACCCGCCGACAAGCTCTTTATTGATTGGCCGGTCATAGTAATTATAGAAGAGGACGAAACTGCTCAAAAATATGAAAGTAGGAGTGCCAAACTTAAAAAAGATGTTCATCCAACTATAAAAATAATAAATCGGTGAGGTCAGCGCTTGCTCCGCAGCCGCAAATGAAGAAGAATGCACCTGGATGACTGCAAAAATGGCAATTGCGCGAAATATGTCGAGCTGCGGCAATCGCTCCTTGACCACTTTGTTCACTAGATCAACTCCTAATCGTTATGTAAAAATTACGTTTACCCATGAAATTAGACGCTCGTTTCCATGAAAAGGTTACATGCACTGCCTTATTAACTATACTCGCATCTCCTTTTGTTTTCAAAACCTCTTTTCAAATTGTCAAACTATTTCCTTCACTTCAATTTTTAAATAAAACCGTTTATATCCTTGCGGCGTCTTTATATAGAGCGTTGAATTCCCCGGCCGGGATTGCTTCGGCGCTCCACGAACTATGCTAAGAAAGGGAAGGAGCCCGGTTGTGGAAGAGAGAGGGGGTTATAAGGTTACCGTGGACGGGGTATTGGCGGACAACCAGACCATGATCGTATTCTATACGTTGGAAAATTTATCAGGTTCAGGCGAGTCCAAAGATTCAGCATTTATGCGCCAGCAAATATGCAAGCTCAGCCATCGTATTTGACAGTCTATATTACGAGGATTGGAACGAAGTCACCCTGCAAGTTGATGGCTGGGGGACAAGCGATTATCAGCCCAAGGAGTTCAAACTTAAATTAAAATAACCAACAGTGCCGCCCTTTAACGGGGCCGTCGTTGTAACGGTTGCCAGCGACGTTATTTCGATAAAATGTAGGGGGAACCAAATTTAACGGTTGCTATAGAGCTTATTTTGCCTTATTTCTATGAATCCGGGCCTTTTTCACCCCAATAAGCGCACCTGCAACCGTTAGAAATTGAATTCCCGTCTTTTCAGCCAAATAAGCGTGATTACAACCATTAGCGAAAGGCTGGAGAACCGGGATGCAGAGGCCATATTTCATGGTTGAGCCAAAATAACAGCCGAAAAAGCCGCCTAGGCAGATGGTTATCTGACCTTGAGGCGGCCTTTTTCGATCATGGATTTCCTTGAGCATTACTTACCCTCAGGGTCCGCTCCCTCCGGGCTTTTCCGCTCGAGCACCCGCAGCGGGTTGCCGCCGACAAAAGCGCCCGCGGGCACATCCTTATGTACAACCGACCCGGCGGCGACCACCGCGCCGTCTCCGATCGTTACGCCAGGCAAAATCGTGCAATTGGCCCCGATCATTACCTCGTTGCCAATTTGCACTTCGCCCAGCCGATACTCTTTAATCAAATACTCGTGCGCCAGAATGGTCGTATTATAGCCGATAACCGAATTCCGGCCAATCGTGATCAATTCCGGAAAAAACACGTCCACCATCACCATCAGGCCAAAAGCGGTGTGCTCTCCGACCTTCATGCCGAGAACGCGGCGGTAAATCGCGTTTTTTAAGGACAATACCGGACAATAACGCGAAAGTTGGATAAAAATAAAATTCCGTACGCCCTTCCACGGGCTCACCGTCCGGTAAAGCTGCCACAATGCGTTTGGTCCTTCGACCGGATAACGCTTCACCTTTCTCACGGATTCACGGGCTCCCAGCCTAACACGCCGTACAAATCGGTCATGTCTTTCAGGATAAAATCAGGCTCGTATTTTTGCAGCTCCTCCACGCCTTTGAGCGACCAGGCCACGCCTGCCGAAAGAACTCCGGCGGCATGCGCGCACTGCAGATCGGCTGCGCTGTCGCCGACCATTAATGTCCGGTCCGGACTGGCCTTGAGCTGCTCCAGCGCCGTCAAAATCGGTTCGGGATGAGGCTTCGGATGCTCGACATCCTCCACCGTCACAATCGCTTGCATATACTCCAGCAGCCCGAACCGTTCCAAGGCGAGCATGGCCGTTTCCCTGATCTTCGTCGTCACCACGCCAAGCGTAATCCCCCGGTCATGGAGTTTGCCGAGCACTTCCTTGACATAAGGAAACTCCCCGACCAGTTCGTCGTGACGCTCCCGGTTGTATTTCCGGTAATCGGCGACCAGGTCCGCAACCTCTTCCCGGCCCGAGAAGACTTGCAGCTGGTGCTCAAGCGTCATCCCCATGTACGGGATGATTTCCTCCCGCGTGTGAGGTCGCAATTGATTTTTCTGAATGACATGCAAAAAAGTCGTAATGATCAATTCATTTGTATCGATAATCGTTCCATCGAGATCAAATAACACCGTGTCAATCATGCAGCAGCTACTCCTTCTTCTCTTCTGGGCTGTCCGGCAGTTCCTCCGTTTTATCGGAAATAGACTCGGCTTGCTCCGGTTCGGCCGACTCCATCGCCGACAATTTTTCCGCTGCAGCCGCTTTGGTCGAAACGATCGGATCGCTGTAATGCGGCAAAGCACGTACGGTTCGGCGGCGAATAATCATAAATGCCACGGCGGCCACCACAATAAACAGAGCAAGCAGCTGCGAAATTCTCACATTGCCGTAAGAAGGGGCAAGATACCCCTGTTCAAAGCCGAGCCAAGTCATCGGCGTCCACAATCCGTTTACGAACGCCGCCAGCCAGGCCGCACCCTGAAACGCCAAGCTGTCCGTACGCAATGCTTCGATGAAGAAGCGGCCGATGGAATACCAGATAAAATAGGAGGCAAACAGCTCCCCGGCCCGCAAAAATTTCTGTCTGCGCAAAATCAGCAGCAAAATGAGGCCCGCCAAGTTCCACAAAGATTCATACAAAAACGTGGGATGATGATAGGTCCCGGCCACGTTCATCTGATTGACGATAAAGGACGGGAGATGCAAATGGTCCCGCAAAAAGCTTTCCGTCGTCGGTCCGCCATAGGCTTCCTGGTTGACGAAGTTGCCCCAGCGTCCGATCATTTGCCCCACGATCAGGGAAGGCGCGCAAATGTCGGCGATCCGCCAAAAGTTGTACCCGCGCCGCCGTACAAAGATGACCGCGCAGATGATGGCGCCGATCAGGGCGCCGTAGATCGCGATGCCGCCGTTCCAGATTTTAAAAATATCCCACAGGTTGTCCTTATAGTCTTCCCACATAAACGCGACAAAATAAATTCTCGCGCCGATAATGGCCGACGGTACGCCGAGGAGCAGCAAGTCCATAAAAAACTCCTGGGAAATGCCAAAGCGTTTCCCTTCGCGGATCGCCAGCAGAAGTCCGACCAAAGCGGCGCTTCCCAGAATCAGGCCATACCAATGCACTTTCAAAGCACCGATAGAAAAAGCTATCGGGTCCAATAACAAGGTACCCATCGTTCACGCTCCTAATCCAAATCGTCGATATCTTCCGCAATCGTCTCCGTGAGCTTCGTCGTAAATTGCAGCGCCGCGTTATACCCCATCCGTTTGAGACGGAAGTTCATCGCGGCCACCTCAAGGATCACGGCGAGGTTCCGCCCGGGACGCACCGGAATCGTTGCCAGCGGCACGTCGGTGTCGATGATGCGCGTCGTTTCCTCATCAAGCCCCAGCCGGTCATACTGCTTCTCCTGCTGCCAAGCCTCCAGCTTAACGACCAGCTGTATCCGTTTGTTGTTGCGGATCGCCCCGGCGCCAAACAACGTCATGACGTTGATGATGCCGACGCCGCGGATTTCCAGCAGATGCCGGATCAGCTCAGGCGCCGAACCGTGCAGCTGGTTGTCGGACGTTTGGCGGATTTCCACGGCATCGTCGGCAATCAAGCGGTGGCCGCGCTTTACGAGCTCCAGCGCCGTTTCGCTTTTCCCGATGCCGCTGCTGCCGGTGATAAGCATGCCCACCCCGTACACATCGACAAGCACCCCGTGAATCGTTGCCGTGGGGGCCAATTTCCGCTCCAGGAAGCTGGTGATCCGGCTTGACAGGATCGTTGTCGCCATGCTGCTTCGCAGTACGGGGATTTGCTTAATCGAGCTGATTTGGATAAGCTCCTCCGGTACTTCCCAGGAGCGGGTGACAATAATGCAGGGCGTCTCATCGCTGCTGCACAATCGTTCCATCCGTTCCTTCCGTTCGTTTACCGGAAGCATTTCGTAGAAGGCTAATTCCGTCTTCCCCAAAATCTGCACCCGCTCCGGCGGATGGTATTCAAAATAGCCGGCCATTTCCAAGCCCGGGCGGTACAGATCATCTACCGTAATCGCCCGTTTTAATCCCTGCTCTCCGGAAACGACCTCGAGCCCGAATTGGTTGACCAATTCCGACACTTTTACTTTTTTAGCCATGTTGTTCTTCCTTTCCCCTACAAGCGATCCAGACTAAACAGTCTGTCCTAGTCTCCAGCACCATTATCCGGTGTAAAAGAACACAAATTCACCATACGCTTAGATCTTCCAATGTATTCATCGTAATGGAAATTGCAACGTAAATCAATCTTCGGAGCAATATACCATTTTCAGATTATTCTCTTTCATCCGATGCCCGCTATTTTTGCCCCGATTTCGCAAACGGGTTTCTCACATCACAGCAAAAAACCGCCCTTCGGGGCGGTTTCTTCATTGCTAACGAATTAGTTGAAAAATACGTTGCGTTCCGTTTCTTTGTCAAAGATATGGATTTTGTTCATATCGATGGCCAGCTTCACGTTATCGCCTTCACGCGTATTGGAGCGGCCGTCTACGCGGGCGATCAAAGTGTCGCTGCCTGCGCCGTTCAGGTACAACTGCATTTCGTGGCCCAGGTTTTCCGTCAGGTACACGTTGGCTGTGAACGCCGTTTGCGGAGAAGCTTCCAGGAATACCGGCTCTTCATGGATATCTTCCGGACGGATCCCCATGATCACGTCTTTGCCGATATAACCTTTATCTTTAAGAATGGTAGCTTTGCCTTGAGGCACAACAACATCCAGATTAGTTGATCTGAATCGAACGGCACCGGCTTCTTCCACCAAATTACCGTTTACAAAGTTCATCGTAGGCGAACCGATAAATCCGGCTACGAAAATGTTGCCCGGCTGGTTGTAAAGTTCTTCCGGAGAAGCGGCTTGTTGGATGATGCCGTCATGCATAACAACGATCCGGTCGCCCATCGTCATAGCTTCGATCTGGTCGTGTGTTACGTAGATGCAAGTCGTTTCCAGACGTTTAACCAGCTTCGTGATTTCGGCGCGCATTTGACCGCGCAATTTAGCGTCCAAGTTGGAAAGCGGTTCGTCCATCAGGAACACTTGAGGATCGCGGACGATAGCGCGGCCCAAGGCAACCCGTTGACGTTGACCGCCGGACAGAGCCTTCGGCTTGCGGTCGAGCAAATGCTCGATATCGAGGATTTTTGCCGCTTCGCGAACACGGCGGTCGATTTCGTCTTTCTTCACTTTACGCAATTTCAAACCAAACGCCATGTTTTGATAAACGTTCATGTGCGGATACAAAGCGTAAGATTGGAATACCATCGCGATGTCGCGGTCTTTCGGAGCTACGTCGTTGACGACGCGGTCGCCGATGTACAGTTTGCCGTCGGTAATTTCTTCAAGCCCGGCGATCATACGAAGGGTCGTGGATTTACCGCAACCGGACGGTCCAACCAGCACGAGGAATTCTTTATCTTTAATGTCGAGGTTGATGTCTGCCACTGTTGCCTTCTCGGCACCCGGATATTTCTTGAAAATGTGTTCTAAGCGTACGCCTGCCATGGATTTTTGCCTCCCGTTAAAAGAATTGGTATGATGCTTATCGACTTCATGTAATCGGATACATTTTATATTTATATCTTAATCGATAGGGGGCAACCCATCCATCCACAAACTGCACAAAAAAACTACCGGGTTTTCGTCACTTTATACAATAAGAGCTCCAATTTCACCAAAACGGCGTCGCGAAACGTCCTGACGTCCAATCCCGTTTCCTGCTTGAACTTATCGATCCGGTACAGCAGCGTATTCCGGTGAATATATAGACGCTTTGCGGTTTCGCTGACGTTGCAGTCCAGCTCAAAAAAAGTTTCCAGCGTGGTCAGCGTCTCCTCATCTTCGAATACTTTGGCGTGATCCCCGGTCTCTTTGATGAAATGCAGCCTCTCTTCTTCCGGAATGCTGTACACCAGCTGCTCCAGCTTTAGCTCCCACGGCAGGTGAATTTTTTTCGTAATATTAAAAATACGTCCCAGGGTCATGGTCTGGTGCAACGCCAACGCGGCCGACGTCAGCCCGTTTTCCTCAACCAGCGCGTTGCCTACGGCGATATGAATGCCGCCGACCCATTCATTCGTAATAAGTTCGTACAATCCCTGGCATAACGCTCCGAGCATATCCTTTTCCGTCTCGGCCCCCTCTTCGCTTTCCTCGCGCAGGTTCGTCAAAAGCTCCTCCCCGAGCAGGATCAGCCATTCCTCTTTTAGCGGAACTAACACGACATCCCCGCCAAAATAACTGCGCAGCAGTTTATGGAGCTTTGCAAAAGAAACCGTCTTTCCCTGACCTATGTGATCCCAACTTAACAGAAAGGGGAGCATCTGTCCTTTTAACCGGGACTTAATCGGAAATTCATTCGGAACAGAAAAATTGATTTCATGGCGGCCCATACGCTCAAGCAACCATTCTCCAAGCTGGATACTCCGGGATTCGTCGTCCTGTTTTAAAGGGGCGCCTTTAGACCGCTGATCACGCGCCACAGATAACAACAACTGAATCAGCATCGCTTCCGCTTCCGTCACTTGTCCCGCGTCCGCCAGCATCACCTGAACGGCGTCCGCCTTCATGTTCCAAAGCCAAACAATCCGTCCATCCTTGCGTAAAGGCCCGTTTTCCCCTGCGTTACTCGCCTGCACGGTCTCGCGCCAGACTTGAACATCCCAAGTCGACTCCGTAATTGGAGCGCCGATGATACTCTCCACCTGCTGCTTCAGCTTTTTAATCTCCATATTGCGCCTTTCCCATCTATCCATATTTAACGTTCGTTCATTTTATTTTATCACAACCGGGCTTTTAACTATAAATTTGACGATGTTTAGGTGAATGGTTCTCGCGACGGGCGCAACGCACTGGTTGGAAATATCCAATAGAATAGAAATCCAGTGCGTACCTGCTTCCTGCTCCTGCTTTCTTGAGGTCTGCGGTCGAGTGGAATAGTTGCAAAATATACGGTTACTATTCGGAAATGATGCCGTAGTGCTTGTTTAAGTGTAAAACCTGCAATAATTCCGCCATTTCTCGAAGAAGAAGCTAAAAAAAGAGGAATTACTTGCATGAAATGCAAGTAAACGAATGATGGGGCAAATGGCTATAAGGTTAGTTGTATGATTTGCAATTAATGCTCAGAATGGGGCCCATTAAACCCCAATAATATAAAAAAGCCGCCAACCCAAAGGTCAACGACTTTTGATGAGCCATGAAGGACTCGAACCTTCGACACCCTGATTAAAAGTCAGGTGCTCTACCAACTGAGCTAATGGCTCATAAAAACTGGTGGAGGCTGATGGATTCGAACCACCGAACTCGTAAGAGAACAGATTTACAGTCTGCTGCGTTTGGCCACTTCGCTAAGCCTCCATACTGTAGTATATGCTGCCCTTTTTGCCCGAATACGATCCAAAGAGGGGGCATAAAGTGGCTCGGGACGGAATCGAACCGCCGACACGAGGATTTTCAGTCCTCTGCTCTACCGACTGAGCTACCGAGCCTTACGTAATTAGCCAAAAAAATAAAGCGGTTAAGTTGATAACTTTCCCACTTTATTGTGGAAATATTCAAGAATGTAATGGCGGAGCCGACGGGATTCGAACCCGCGATCTCCTGCGTGACAGGCAGGCATGTTAGGCCTCTACACCACGGCTCCGCAGTAAAAAGGAATCACATGGTGCCGGCGAGAGGACTTGAACCCCCAACCTACTGATTACAAGTCAGTTGCTCTACCAATTGAGCTACACCGGCACGGTTAAAAATAACGATTAAATAGTTCATGGTGGAGGCTGAGGGGATCGAACCCCCGACCCTCTGCTTGTAAGGCAGATGCTCTCCCAGCTGAGCTAAGCCTCCAAATCAAACTATTGGTAGCGGCGGAGGGGATCGAACCCCCGACCTCACGGGTATGAACCGTACGCTCTAGCCAGCTGAGCTACGCCGCCATATGATAAGCTTGTACAAATGGCGGAGAGAGAGGGATTCGAACCCTCGCACCGCTTACGCAGTCTAACCCCTTAGCAGAGGGTCCCCTTATAGCCACTTGGGTATCTCTCCAAGCCATAAATTCAAGGTTAATCCTTGAAAACTGGATACGAAACTTGATTTGCGTGTTAGCCCTATTCAGTTCCCGGGGTCCCCGAAAAGTAATCGGAATTACCTACGAAGCCTCGCGTCACTTTTTGGGGTATATTTCCGGGCCCCGCCAAAGTACTCGGACTCAGCTTCGAAGCTTCACGTCACTTTGGTGGGTAGAGTTTTGGATAAGCCCTCGACCGATTAGTACCTGTCAGCTCCATGCATTGCTGCACTTCCACCTCAGGCCTATCAACCTCGTCGTCTTCAAGGGGTCTTACTAATTGGGAAATCTCATCTTGAGGGGGGCTTCACGCTTAGATGCTTTCAGCGCTTATCCCGTCCGCACTTAGCTACCCAGCTGTGCTCCTGGCGGAACAACTGGTACACCAGCGGTGCGTCCATCCCGGTCCTCTCGTACTAAGGACAGCTCCTCTCAAATTTCCTGCGCCCACGACAGATAGGGACCGAACTGTCTCACGACGTTCTGAACCCAGCTCGCGTACCGCTTTAATGGGCGAACAGCCCAACCCTTGGGACCTACTTCAGCCCCAGGATGCGATGAGCCGACATCGAGGTGCCAAACCTCCCCGTCGATGTGGACTCTTGGGGGAGATAAGCCTGTTATCCCCAGGGTAGCTTTTATCCGTTGAGCGATGGCCCTTCCATGCGGTACCACCGGATCACTAAGCCCGACTTTCGTCCCTGCTCGACTTGTCAGTCTCGCAGTCAAGCTCCCTTTTGCCTTTGCACTCTGCGAATGATTTCCAACCATTCTGAGGGAACCTTGGGGCGCCTCCGTTACTCTTTAGGAGGCGACCGCCCCAGTCAAACTGCCCGCCTGACACGGTCCCCGTACCGGATCACGGTACCGGGTTAGAACTCCGATACGATCAGGGTGGTATCCCAACGGCGCCTCCATGGAAGCTTGCGCTCCCACTTCTTAGGCTCCCACCTATCCTGTACAAATCGTATCAAAGTCCAATATCAAGCTGCAGTAAAGCTCCATGGGGTCTTTCCGTCTTGTCGCGGGTAACCTGCATCTTCACAGGTATTAAAATTTCACCGGATCTCTCGTTGAGACAGCGCCCAAGTCGTTACGCCATTCGTGCGGGTCAGAATTTACCTGACAAGGAATTTCGCTACCTTAGGACCGTTATAGTTACGGCCGCCGTTTACTGGGGCTTCGGTTCACAGCTTCGGATTACTCCTAACCGCTCCCCTTAACCTTCCAGCACCGGGCAGGCGTCAGCCCGTATACTTCGCCTTGCGGCTTCGCACAGACCTGTGTTTTTGCTAAACAGTCGCTTGGGCCTTTTCACTGCGGCCCCCTCGGGCTATAAACCCTACCGGGGCACCCCTTCTCCCGAAGTTACGGGGTCATTTTGCCGAGTTCCTTAACGAGAGTTCTTCCGCGCGCCTTAGAATTCTCTTCTCGCCTACCTGTGTCGGTTTGCGGTACGGGCACCTTCTCCTGGCTAGAGGCTTTTCTCGGCAGTGTGAGATCATGACCTTCGGTACTGTAAATTTTCCCTCCCCATCACAGCCCAGCCTTACGGTGTGCGGATTTGCCTACACACCAGCCTCACTGCTTGGACGGGGCATTCCATCGCCCCGCGTCACTACCCTCCTGCGTCACCCCATCGCTCATAGCGGATTACGGTGGTACAGGAATTTCAACCTGTTGTCCTTCGACTACGCCTTTCGGCCTCGCCTTAGGTCCCGACTTACCCTGAGCGGACGAACCTTCCTCAGGAACCCTTAGGCTTTCGGCGGATCAGATTCTCACTGATCTTTTCGTTACTCATACCGGCATTCTCACTTGTATGAAGTCCAGCGCTCCTTCCGGTACACCTTCAACCCTCATACAACGCTCCCCTACCCCTGAATCGACTTCACTCCTGCTTCGAAGTCCTGTGTTTAACCCCGAGGTGCATTTGGCCGAAACCTTTGAACAATATTCATCGGTTGCTTTCGGCAAAAATGTACCTGGTTATCACCGCCTCAAAGAAGCAGTGAAGTCGATTCAAGCCATAGCTTCGGTGGTGTGTTTAGCCCCGTTACATTTTCGGCGCAGAGTCACTCGACCAGTGAGCTATTACGCACTCTTTAAATGGTGGCTGCTTCTAAGCCAACATCCTGGTTGTCTGTGCAACTCCACATCCTTTCCCACTTAACACACACTTGGGGACCTTAGCTGATGGTCTGGGCTGTTTCCCTTTTGACAATGGATCTTAGCACTCACTGTCTGACTCCCGGTGAATCAGTCTATGGCATTCGGAGTTTGACTGAGCTTGGTAACCCTTGCGGGCCCCGCACCCAATCAGTGCTCTACCTCCACGACTGTCACACCGAGGCTAGCCCTAAAGCTATTTCGGGGAGAACCAGCTATCTCCGAGTTCGATTGGAATTTCTCCGCTACCCCCACCTCATCCCCGCACTTTTCAACGTACGTGGGTTCGGGCCTCCAGTGCGTGTTACCGCACCTTCACCCTGGACAGGGGTAGATCACACGGTTTCGGGTCTACGCCTGCAAACTAAATTCGCCCTATTCAGACTCGCTTTCGCTGCGGCTCCGCTTTCTCAGCTTAACCTTGCTTGCAAACGTAACTCGCCGGTTCATTCTACAAAAGGCACGCCATCACCCATATAGAGGGCTCTGACTTCTTGTAAGCACACGGTTTCAGGTTCTCTTTCACTCCCCTTCCGGGGTGCTTTTCACCTTTCCCTCACGGTACTGCTTCACTATCGGTCGCTAGGGAGTATTTAGCCTTACCAGATGGTCCTGGCGGATTCATACGGGGTTTCACGTGCCCCGCACTACTCGGGATCCGTCTCGGAGGGCGGAGACTTTCGATTACAGGGCTTTTACCTTCTCTGGCCGGCCTTTCCAGACCTGTTCGTCTAACCTCCGCCTTTGTAACTCCATGTGAGACGTCCCACAACCCCGAAGAGCAAGCTCTTCGGTTTAGGCTAATCCGCGTTCGCTCGCCGCTACTGACGGAATCACTATTGTTTTCTCTTCCTCAGGGTACTTAGATGTTTCAGTTCCCCTGGTATGCCTCTTCACCACCTATGGATTCAGTGATGAGTGACTAGGTATTACCCCAGCCGGGTTTCCCCATTCGGACATCCCCGGATCGATGCTTGCTTACAGCTCCCCGAGGCAGTTTCGTTGTTCGCCACGTCCTTCTTCGGCTCCTAGCGCCTAGGCATCCTCCGTGTGCTCTTAGTAGCTTAACCATGATTTTTCCCGAAGGAAAATATCAAACCACTAATATCTTCACTTGTTTTGACACAAGTTCAGCTAAAAGGATTGTTCTAAAACGCAAATTTCGTTTCGTTATCCAGTTTTCAAGGATCAAGTTTCTTCGCCGTTTTACCGGCGGAAGAATATCTTATCATCTCCTGCCTTACCGTTCAACCGGTAAGTGTTGGAAATAATAAATTATGGTGGAGCCAAGGAGGATCGAACTCCTGACCTCCTGCTTGCAAGGCAGGCGCTCTCCCAGCTGAGCTATGGCCCCATATATTTATCCCAAAAATTAACACCTGCTGTGAAGGCGATTCCGAATGAATCATCGGTGACTTCCACCAAAAAAAACACGCAGCACATGTTATGGGATTTATGGTGGGCCCTAGTGGACTCGAACCACCGACCTCACCCTTATCAGGGGTGCGCTCTAACCAACTGAGCTAAGGGCCCATAACAATATTTATTTATGCACCCAAAAATGGGCTGCGCTTGGCGACGTCCTACTCTCCCAGGACCCTTCGGTCCAAGTACCATCGGCGCTGGAGGGCTTAACGGTCGTGTTCGGGATGGGTACGCGTGGAACCCCTCCGCCATCATCACCAAACGCATGAGAGTTTGAACTCTCAAAACTGACCAACGAGTGAGTAACAGGCCTAAGACCTGATTTTGTATTTGTACCGTTCCGTAACAGGAACGAGGTACTCCATAGAAAGGAGGTGATCCAGCCGCACCTTCCGATACGGCTACCTTGTTACGACTTCACCCCAATCATCTACCCCACCTTCGGCGGCTGGCCCCTTGCGGTTACCTCACCGACTTCGGGTGTTGTAAACTCTCGTGGTGTGACGGGCGGTGTGTACAAGACCCGGGAACGTATTCACCGCGGCATGCTGATCCGCGATTACTAGCAATTCCGACTTCATGCAGGCGAGTTGCAGCCTGCAATCCGAACTGAGACCGGCTTTTCTAGGATTCGCTCCATCTCACGACTTCGCTTCCCGTTGTACCGGCCATTGTAGTACGTGTGTAGCCCAGGTCATAAGGGGCATGATGATTTGACGTCATCCCCACCTTCCTCCGGTTTGTCACCGGCAGTCACTCTAGAGTGCCCAACTTCACTTGCTGGCAACTAAAGTCAAGGGTTGCGCTCGTTGCGGGACTTAACCCAACATCTCACGACACGAGCTGACGACAACCATGCACCACCTGTCTCCTCTGTCCCGAAGGAAAGCCATATCTCTACAGCGGTCAGAGGGATGTCAAGACCTGGTAAGGTTCTTCGCGTTGCTTCGAATTAAACCACATACTCCACTGCTTGTGCGGGTCCCCGTCAATTCCTTTGAGTTTCAGCCTTGCGGCCGTACTCCCCAGGCGGAGTGCTTAATGTGTTTACTTCGGCACCAAGGGTATCGAAACCCCTAACACCTAGCACTCATCGTTTACGGCGTGGACTACCAGGGTATCTAATCCTGTTTGCTCCCCACGCTTTCGCGCCTCAGCGTCAGTTACAGCCCAGAGAGTCGCCTTCGCCACTGGTGTTCCTCCACATCTCTACGCATTTCACCGCTACACGTGGAATTCCACTCTCCTCTTCTGCACTCAAGCCGTCCAGTTTCCAGTGCGACCCGGAGTTGAGCCCCAGGATTATACACCAGACTTAAACAGCCGCCTGCGCGCGCTTTACGCCCAATAATTCCGGACAACGCTTGCCCCCTACGTATTACCGCGGCTGCTGGCACGTAGTTAGCCGGGGCTTTCTTCTCAGGTACCGTCACTCCTGTAGCAGTTACTCTACAGGACGTTCTTCCCTGGCAACAGAGCTTTACGATCCGAAAACCTTCATCACTCACGCGGCGTTGCTCCGTCAGACTTTCGTCCATTGCGGAAGATTCCCTACTGCTGCCTCCCGTAGGAGTCTGGGCCGTGTCTCAGTCCCAGTGTGGCCGTTCACCCTCTCAGGTCGGCTACGCATCGTCGCCTTGGTGAGCCGTTACCCCACCAACTAGCTAATGCGCCGCAGGCCCATCCGTAAGTGACAGATTGCTCCGCCTTTCCCAAGCTTCTCATGCGAGAGGCTTGATTATCCGGTATTAGCTACCGTTTCCGGTAGTTATCCCGGTCTTACGGGCAGGTTGCCTACGTGTTACTCACCCGTCCGCCGCTAACCATCAGGAGTGCAAGCACTCCATCAGGTCCGCTCGACTTGCATGTATTAGGCACGCCGCCAGCGTTCGTCCTGAGCCAGGATCAAACTCTCCAATAAAGGTTGGATGAACGAATCATCCAAGTTTATTCGAAAGAGCGATTAGCTCAATCAGTTACTGACGAGAATTTTAATTCTCATTTAATACTCACTCGTTGTTCAGTTTTCAAAGATCAAACCATTCACGATGATATTCAATTCGGCATAACGCCATGCTCAATATCATCTTATTTTGTCGCTAATTTCATTTCAGCAGCGACCTTTTTAATATATCATACTCTTCATTCTTTAGTCAACACTTTTTTTAAAAGTTATTTGCTCAACAACCTTGTCCAGCCTGACCTCGTGAAGAAGCGATTAATAATGTACCATACAAAACAAAGCGGAGTCAACTGTTAGATCATGGTTAATTTCAATCCCACCAGCAATGCGACGCCCGGCAAACCTAGGACAAGTACAGTGCTTATGGTTACAGGGTTTAAGGGAATGTATACTTCCGTCAGCAAACCCGAAAAATTTATGACGTAAATGCCCAACGCCGCAAGAACCATGTGTAGCCCTAAACGCGTCAACCAGACAAAACCCGGTTTTCGCGAAAGCAAAACGTACAAAAGCAGCCCAGCCGAAGCTACAAGAACGCAGGTCAATACAAGCCTCATAACTCATCCCCCATTAGAATAAGAACCGATTATAGACTAATTCGTCCAAAACGATCCGTTCCGGAATACGTTCCAATCCACGTTTGCCTGTTTTGCCGTTCTTAGCTGAATTTGATATCTCCTCTCCGCCGCCTCAAGCGTGTAGATCGCCACGTCCACCTCATCCGTGCCGATCGCCTCCTGGAACGCGGTATAAGCCCGCTCCCATTCCTTATGCGCCTTGACCACTTCCATATAGATCTGCTGCTTGTTCTTCATCATCTCGTCCATCCGCAAAACAGCTTCGCGATCCGCATTCCAGATCCCCCACAGCTTCAAGTCCGATCGCCTCCTCAATCCGGTTTATTTCATGTCTATAGGCAAGCGGACAAACTTAGAACCTCGAACCGGCATAAAAAATGTCTGCCGGCACACTCTCCATGCAGCAGGAACGCGATTAGCGTTAGAGGAAATTCCGAAATAAAAAAAGAACTTTGCCCCCGAACGTAAATTCAGGGTACAAAGTCCTTTTGTTCATGATGCCGGCATCAATTTAATTCGCGTCTGCCTTCCAGCGCCTTGGACAACGTTACCTCATCCGCATATTCCAGGTCCCCGCCGACCGGCAAGCCGTGAGCGATTCGGGTTACACGGATATCAAACGGCTTAACGAGCCGCGAGATGTACATGGCGGTAGCCTCGCCCTCGATATTCGGGTTCGTCGCCAAAATCAGCTCTTTGACGCGCTCATCGCTTAAGCGGTTTAACAGCTCTTTTAGCCGGATATCGTCCGGACCCAGGCCTTCCATTGGCGAAATCGCTCCCTGCAGCACGTGGTAATAGCCATCGAACTCCTTTGTGCGTTCCATCGCCACCAGATCCTTCGATTCCTGCACCACGCAAATGACGGACGGATCGCGAGTCTTATCCTGGCAGATTCGGCAAGGATCGGTGTCCGTGATGTTGCAGCAAACAGAACAATAGTGAAGATTTCGCTTCACGCTCACCAAAGCTTTGGCGAAATCGATCACATCGTCTTCCTTCATGTGCAGAACATGGAAAGCAAGCCTTGCGGCCGTTTTGGGGCCGATTCCGGGCAAATGGGTAAAAGCGTCGATCAGCTTCGCGATCGGTTCGGGATAATACAATTTGGGCTTTCTCCTTCAGTTGAAAAATTAGAACAGGCCGGGAATCTTCATGCCGCCCGTAAACTTGCCCATATCCTGATTGGCAAGCTCCTCCGCTTTGTTCAGGGCATCGTTAACTGCGGTGAGCACGAGGTCTTGCAGCATTTCAACGTCATCCGGATCGACCGCTTCCGGTTTAATGGTCAGGGACAGCACTTTTTTATGTCCGTTCGCTTGGACCGTAACGACACCGCCGCCCGCGCTGCCTTCCACCGTTTTGCTGCCGAGTTCCTCTTGCGCCTTCAGCATTTGCTCCTGCATTTTTTTCACTTGTTTCATCATTTGATTCATATTGTTCACGCGATTCACATCTCCTTTAATTGGTCAGAATTTCGGGATTGCAACACTGTAAACATACCATAAAATACGATGCGCTTCTCCGGCAAAATCATTCCTTGATCACGACCAGATCATCGCCAAACAAATTCAGCGCTTCGTCTACCCACGGCTCCTTGCTGTTGCTGCTTCCGCCATCCTCGGGCGGGGGCTCCAGCTCGAACGCTTCCTTGGGCGGCTCCGCCGCTCCCTGAATCGCATCGTTCCAGTCCTTCAGCATCATCGTCACCAGGCGGCAAGAGCTGCCAAGCTGGCGCGCCATCACGTTTTCGATGAGCTGCTTATTAGCGGGTTTCTCCGTCGTTTCGCGGTGAATATCGTTCTTGAAAGCGACCAAAACAGAGTCTTCCAGCACGGAAACCGGTTCGCCGTTCATAAACCAGGCATGGATGGTGACTTTCTCCTCTTTAACGGCCTGCAGGATCTGATTCCATTTATTCTGAACCTCCATAAAAGCCGGACTATGCCGCTCGGCGATATACCGGTCCAAATTGGACGGGATCTTGGCTTTAGACGCGACCCGCGGAGCGGAACTTCGGGCAGCCGGACGGTTGCCCGCCGCCGCCCCGGATGCGCCGCCTCCTCCGGCTCCCGCCGGCAATCCTCCCTGCAGCGCTCGTTCCAGCTTGGCTTCAAGCTCGGAAAGCTGGCGTCTCAGCTGGCCGACCTCCGAAGCGTCCGCCGCGGAGCCGCGCGCGCCCGCCGAAGTCCCGCCGGCATCCTCCTTAGGAATCGTGCAGATTTTCAGGAGCGCCACCTCGAACAACGTTTGCGGTTGAACCGCATATTTCATTTCCGTTTGATAGTGATTTAACGTATCGATGATCTTAAACAGCTGCGATTTCGAAAAAGATTCCGCGATTTCCGCAAAATCCCGGGGATCCAGCACGCGCTCCGTCAACTTGTCCGCCTGCGGCACCATCTTCACCATCAGCAAATCGCGGAAATAGTAAAGGAGATTCTCCATGCATTTATCGGCGCTTTTGCCCTCCTGCATAAATCCGTCGATCATTTGCAGCATGCCGCCGACATCGCCGGCCAACAGCGTTTGAGCGAGTTCGGCAAACTGCCGGGAGGCGATTCCCCCGGTCATTTCCAGAACCTGCCGGTAGGAAACCTGTCCGCCGGAGAAGGACGCAATCTGGTCCAAAATGCTGAGCGCGTCGCGCATCCCCCCGTCGGACAATCGGGCGATATACTGGATAGCCTCATCTTCGGCGTTGATGCCTTCTTTTTCGCAGATCAGTTTCAAACGCTCGCTTTGCTCCTCTAAGGAAACCCTGCGAAAATCAAAGCGCTGGCAGCGGGAAATAACCGTAGCCGGCAGCCGATGGGGTTCGGTCGTCGCCAAAATGAACATGACGTGCGGCGGCGGCTCCTCCAACGTTTTGAGGAGCGCATTGAACGCTTCCGTGGTCAGCATGTGAACTTCATCGATAATATAAACCTTCTGCCGCACTTCCGTCGGGGCATATTTCACTTTCTCGCGCAGATCGCGAATTTCTTCGACCCCCCGGTTGGAAGCGGCGTCAATTTCAAGCACATCCATGACCGCTCCGGCGGTAATTCGCCGGCATGCATCGCATTCGTTGCACGGTTCTGCGGTCGGCCCTTTTTCGCAGTTCACGGCCTTGGCCAAAATTTTGGCGGCACTGGTTTTACCCGTCCCCCGCGGACCGCTGAACAGATAGGCGTGAGACAACCGCTGTTCGCGAATCGCATTTTGCAGCGTCCGGATAATATGCTGTTGCCCCACCATGTCTTGAAACGACTGCGGCCGCCAAGCGCGGTACAGCGCAACATGCTCCATATGCGGCACCTCTTTCCTTCCAGTAAGCGACGTTTGTCGTTTCCTTATTATACTATACTCCCGGGACGAGCAAAACTTCTAATCCGCAATCAACCGGGATCAACCATTTTTTACATAAAAAAACACCCCAACCCGCAGGCAAAAGGTGTCTTCGTTATGCGCTATGTAAACCGTGCACCTGTTATTGATCATTGCGATCCGAGCGGCACCTTTACGGCATAACTCGGGACAGGCAACCCTCCGGCACAAGAGTGGCGCTGCTTATGGCTGCTTCCTTCCGGACCTGACCAGGTTCACAGGTACTCTTTGCGGAGGACCCGTCCGTCAACGTCTGTCGTAAAGACCGGACCTCACATCGGCAAGACCTCTAACAGGACTTCAACCTCGCTACAGCGGATTGCGAGTTACAGGGCACCGCTACCTCCCCATCTAGCACGGTGAGAATAAGTATATCTCATGCCTGTATAAAATGCAACCAAGGGGAAGAACTTGGCGGCGCTGCCAAACCGCCCGCACGGACCGATACCGCCATCCGCCCATGCAACTTCTCTCCTATTCTGGTATAATTCTGATATATTAGTAGAATGGAAGAAAAGTTTTAGAAAACGAGAGGAGAAACGAATGAAACCGATCGGAAAACTTTTCCTTGCAGCTGCCATTTTGGCCGGAGGCATAACCGGGGCTGGACTTCCTCAGGCAAACGCAGCCGCAAAGGTGCAAATTATGCTGGACGGATACCCGCTGGCTTTTTCCGGCGAACCTATCATCGTTGATGGCACGACCATGGTTCCTTTTCGTTCAATATCCGAATCTCTAGGAATTCAAGTCACATGGAATCAGGCCGCCAAAACGATTACCGCCGTCAAAGGCACGGGTCCGGAAGGAATCCGCGTACAGCTGACGTTGGATAATAAAACAGCCAAGGTTAACGGTTCCTCCGTGACGCTGGCGGTAGCCCCCCGCTCCGTCGATGGCAATACGCTGATTCCGCTCAGCTTCTTTAGCCAGCAGTTTGGAGCGAATGTCGACTGGGATCAATCTACGCGAACGGTATCTATTACCTCGCCGCAGGAAAGGATGTACACGCTGGGTTTCTATGCGATATCGTCCTTTTCGGACGTTGCGGCGATTCCAAGCCTGGATGCCGTTGCGTTCGGCTGGAGCCGGATCGACGAGACCGGTAATTTCACCCTCTCCGGCAAGGACTTCAGAATGCCGGAAGCTGCCGGCGACACCACGCCGGACAGTTTGATCGCCGACGCTGCCGCCTCCCGCACTATACCGTACCTGATGGTTTACGCAGGCGATACCAAAGGGGAACTGACCAAAGTAGTCGAGGATCCGGAGATGCGCCGGCAGGCGATAACCGATATGGTCAGCACTGCGCAGGATAAAGCTTTTCAAGGCATCATACTCGACTTTGAGGGATTGGGGCTGACAACCGACAAAGCGGCCACCCGCAAAGCTTTTACCGCCTTCGTCAAACAGCTGTCAACGGAAACGAAGTCGGCCGGTTTAAAGCTCTCGCTGGCGCTTCATCCATTGAACTCGTCTTACCAAGGTTATGATTATAAAGAGCTAGGAAAAATCGCCGACGAACTCATTATTATGGCTTATGATTATCGCGCAGGGCAAACTACCGGCAACCCGGAACCGGCGGATAAAGTGGATGAAGCGATTCGGCTGGCACTGAAGGAAACGAGCAAGAGCAAGCTTCTCCTCGGGCTGAACCTCAACAGCGAAAATAAAAACTCCGTCAAAACCTTGACCGGTTTGGCCAAGCGCTATGACTTAAAAGGCATCGCCCTATGGCGGCTGGGGCTGATCAGCAGCGAGGAATGGACAAGCCTCAAACAAAGCGTTGAATTTAAGAAGTAAGCGGTGCAGCGTGTCTAACAAAACAAACGTCTTAAGTACAGGCTGTAGTGAAGGGGGGCCTCCCCCTGCTCTCCAGCCTGTTTTTGGTTTAGGACTGCGCTGCATGTCCGCAGCGGCAAGGCTATCGGCTGCAGTCGGCTGGGACCATGCCGTGCCAGGTTGAACACGTCGCGCTAAGTCGACCATGTTGTTCTGAGTTGTTAATATTGTCTAGAATTGTGTCAATGTTGTTTAGAGTTGCCAATGTTGTTTAGAGTTGCCCATCTTGTTCCGATGCCTACATGTTCCAATGTCCACACTGTTCCGGTGCACAACACCTTGTTCCGATATCCACACTGTTCCGAGCTATACACGCCGTGCCAAAATTCCGCTGTTACCATACATTATCTCCTTATTTCAAAATTGCGAGATGCAAAAGTGCAGGCCATTTCCGTCATTTTGATCAAATTTGTCTCCAGACCCCATTTCCAAATGCACTTTTGCACTTCATAGCTAAAAATAACTCGAATTCGGCCATTTCAACTGCACTTTTGCACTTGAGCCTGCAACCGAGGCCGAAGCTGGAGCTGGAGCAAATAAACCATCCCTTCGAATTATCCAGCCGCGTCACCGCTCATCACTCACTCATTCATTTATACTACTCTTCCCTCTACCACCTGCCTCGAACTAACGCCTACCATCTACCATCTACCACTCAAATGCATCCCAGTCTCTCCGTATGACCTCATACATCAATACCCGCCCTGACGACCCGCTTAGTTGCGGGATCAGCCAGCCCATTTGGCACAACTGCTGCAAATAGCGGACTGCCGTCCGATGACTAACACCCAGATGCTCCGCCACATCCTTTGGCCGTACCGACTTGCCTAACTGCGCGGCAAACAGCAGCGTAGATTTTAAGGCTATCTTTCCCAAACCAGCCAAACGAGTCGCCTCGTATCGGCTGAGCAGCATACGCAGCAGCGTGATGCACAATTCGGGATGCCGTTCTACGTCATCGTAAGCGAATGAGATCACTCGAAACCCTAACGCCTGCAGGAAAAGCTCCCGATTTAGTTCACGGCAATAACCGCCTCGGTCCATATCGCGAACATGCGGGCCGTAGCCTTTAATTTCGATGACCCACTTTACCGCTTCGGTCAGCCATGCAAAATCGGCAAAATAAGATCTGCCCCTCCAATCCATAATTTCATATTCCGGATGCAAGCCGTCCAGGTTCCTCCGCAGCGGCCACCACACATTACGCCAAAACATTCCTCACCATGCCCGTGCCCCCGTTCCAAGCGTGCTTTGCGTTCGCCGGAACGGAGTTTCATATGCGCTTTAAGCCACTCCTTATGTACAGCTTCAAACTCCACCACACAGCACCTCCACCTTATTAAGAATTATCAGCACCTCCTGGCGCATGTTGTAATCTTCCCGCCCTTCCCGCCGCCATAAACTAGCAAACCTCCGAAGTAATGCCGCACTAAGCTGCAGGTTTTCTTACTCCTCAAAAGCGGAAACTCCAACAAAAATACTTCACTAAATATAAAAAAACGCCCCCCGCCATCAGATGATGGAGAGAGACGTTCCTCGTCATAGTTTCTAAATTCCAGTTGTATGAACTTAGATGCCGTATTTCTTTTTGAATTTATCCACACGTCCGCCGGCATCCACGAATTTCTGCTTCCCTGTGAAGAATGGATGACAGTTGGAGCAAATTTCAACGCGCAGTTCTTGTTTAACGGAACCCGTTTCAAAGGTGTTGCCGCAAGCGCAAGTAACCGTAGTCACGTGATATTTGGGTTGAATAGCTTCTTTCATCACTTTCACCTCTTTCCGCCCTGAGCCTCAGATCGTGCCCAGAGTTATAATGACACATAAAAGCATTATAGCACGGCTAATACCGCCAGCGCAATTACCTGTTTTATCCATGCACCTTGGCTTTGACACGGGCCAGCTCGGCCGGAGGCACATGAGTATACGAGCCGATCACCACGTCAGGCAATTCTTCCTGAAAAATTTCAATCGCTTGTTTCATTCCAAGGATCTCGCTCTGCGCTTTCGGGATCAGCTCCAGATAGCTTTCCGGGTCGATGTTCAAGTTGCGGAGCTGAATCAGCTTCAGCTTGGTGCGGCGGGCGAATTCGATCATCGCCTCAACCTCTTCCTCCCGGTCGGTGACGCCGGGAAAAATCAAATAGTTGATCGAGGTGTATACTCCCTGCTCCGCCGCGTACTTTAGCGACTTCTCCACGTTGGCAAGCGTGTAGCCGCGCGGTTTGTAGTACGCGTTGTAATGGCCGTCCAGCGCGCTGATCGTGCTGACCCGCATCAAATCGAGCCCGGCGTCAACGATGCCGCGGATATGATCGGAGAGCCCCGCGTTCGTATTGATGTTGATGTAGCCCATATCGGTTTGCCGCCGCACCTCGCGGATCGCATCGATGATCAGCTTCGCTTGCGTGGAAGGCTCGCCTTCGCAGCCTTGGCCGAAACTGATAATCGATTCCGGCGTTTTCAAATGCTCCAGCATCACTTCGACCAGCTCTTCCACGCGCGGGCGAAAATTCATCCGCGTCTGCGGCGCCACAAATCCGCTGTCGTCCGGCTGCTCGGAAATACAGCCAAAACAGCCCGCATTGCAAGAGTAAGATACCGGAACGGCCCCTTCCCACCGGTTCAAAAACGTATTGGAAGCCGTCAGGCACTCATAGCCGAGCGCACAGTTCGACAAATGCTCGTACAGCCGATTCTCCGGATAACGCGTTTTAAAAGCCTTCACCTGATTTTTTAACTCAAGCGGATCGCAATTGAGCGGATTCCATTTCTCAGGATCGTCCGACTGCCGGGCCGTCACATAAAATTGCCCGTCCTTCCAGACCACCGCCGAGTAACCGAACAAGGGCAGCTTGTATTCTTTATCGGTTTTGATATAACCGGGAAGACATAGCCGCGTGTATCCTTGCGGCAGCAAAGCCCCCACGGCCTGCACATCGCCGGGGAGCGGTTTCATCTCGCCCGTGTCCGGATCCATCCCGATCGGCCGTGTGGAAGGCAGGCCCACCAGCGTAGCGCCCTCCGGCAGCGGGATCAACTCATCCTCCAAAATTTCCACGACCATATCCCCGCTCCGGGCAAGCCCGTACAGCGCCGGATGATCATAAACCTGTCCCTCAGCGTCGGCATAAACTAAATGCATGATGTTCTCCTCTTCACTAGGCAATATTAAACATTATACGCCCCAACCGTGCGCCGAACCGGCTTTCGCCTACGACGAACCCATCCGCGGCGAAGATGAAGCGGAACCGGTCCGTACCGGACGGCGTGCTCCCCCGTTTCCGCTTGCGGATGGCGAGCCGCCCGCCGTATCGAAGGAAGCCAGAAATTCCGCGTTTGTCTTCGAATCCCGCAGCTTCTTGAGGAATCCTTCCACAAAGTCGTAGGAATCGTTCATGTTTTTGCGGATCGACCAGATCGTATCGAGCTCTTCCTTGGTCAACAGTACTTCCTCGCGGCGCGTTCCCGAACGGCGGATGTCGATGGCCGGAAAAATACGGCGCTCCGCCAGCTTGCGGTCCAAATGCAGCTCCATGTTGCCGGTGCCTTTAAATTCCTCGTAAATGATATCGTCCATACGCGACCCCGTATCGACCAGCGCGGTCGCCAAAATCGTCAGACTGCCGCCCTCCTCCACATTCCGGGCCGAGCCGAAAAACCGCTTCGGACGATGGAAAGCCGCAGGATCAATCCCCCCGCTAAGCGTGCGGCCGGACGGCGGAACGACCAGATTGTACGCCCGGGCGAGCCGCGTGATGCTGTCCAGCAGAATCACGACGTCCTTCTTGTGCTCCACCAGCCGCAATGCGCGCTGCAGTACCAGCTCCGCCACCTTGATATGATTCTCCGGAAGCTCGTCGAACGTCGAAGCGATGACTTCGCCTTTTACCGAACGCTGCATATCCGTCACTTCTTCCGGACGTTCGTCGATCAGCAATACGAATAACTCGATATCGGGATTGTTGGTGGAAATGCTGTTGGCGATTTCTTTGAGCAGCAGCGTCTTCCCTGCTTTTGGCGGCGCCACGATCAAACCGCGTTGTCCGAGTCCGACCGGGGCAAGTAAATCCATGATGCGGGTGGATAAGTGGGTTGGGGAAGTTTCCAGCACGAGCTTCTTCTGCGGATAAAGCGGAGTAAGCGCCGGGAAATGCAGCCGTTCGGAGGCAGCGGCGGGATCCTCTCCGTTGACGGCGTTGACTTGAAGGAGTCCGAAATACCGTTCATTTTCTTTCGGAGCCCGGCACTTCCCGGAGACGAGGTCCCCCGTACGCAGATCGAACTTGCGGATTTGGGAAGCGGAAATATAAATGTCTTCCGTGCTGGGCAAATAATTGATCGGCCTTAGGAAACCGTACCCTTCCGGCAAAATCTCGAGCACGCCTTCCATAAACATCAGCCCGCTCTGTTCTGCCTGCGCCCTTAAAATTGCGAAAATCAATTCTTTCTTTTTCAACTGGCCGTAATAAGGAATCTGATACTGCTTCGCAAGCTTGTACAGCTCGGTCAGTTTCATCCCTTCCAAATCGGCGATTTGCAGATCCATAATAAAATAACCACCTATTCAATTTTTTTGGAATCTATGAAGTAAAAATAAAATAATAGACTTCTGACCCTATTATTCCCGTTCTTTGGGAACTTATGCAAGGGGCGAAAAAGTTATTCCGCCTCTCGCCAAACGTCCGCCCCCAAAGCCCGCAAATTAGGAACGAGATGGTCGTAGCCCCGGTCGATTAGTTCAACGCCGGATACTTCGGTAATCCCTTCCTCTACGGTTAAACCGGCCACTACGAGCGCCGCACCGGCGCGCAAATCGGCCGCTTTCACTTTAGCCGCATTCAGCTTGGAACCTTCGATAATCGCCGAACGGCCCTCCACCCGGATTTTCGCTCCCATACGCACCAGCTCCGGGACGTGCTTAAACCGGTTGCTGTAAACAAAGTCGCTCAGCACGCTTACGCCGTTGGCCTGAGTTAGCAGACTTGTCATCGGGGACTGAATATCGGTAGGAAAACCGGGGTAGACTAATGCCTTGACATCGACATGTCCGTAAGCGGATTGGCCGATAACGCGGATGCTCTCATCCAACTCTTCGACCTCAGCGCCCATTTCCAGCAGTTTGGCGGTCAACGCCTCAAGATGCTTGGGGATCACCCCGTCGATGAGGACGTCGCCGCGCGTGGCGGCCGCCGCGATCATATAGGTGCCCGCCTGGATTCGGTCGGGAATAATGGAATGACGGCAGCCTCTAAGCTCCGTGACGCCTTCGATCCGGATCGTTTCCGTTCCGGCGCCTTTAATAATCGCCCCCATGGAATTCAGCAGGGTGGCTACATCTATAATTTCAGGCTCTTTGGCCGCGTTTTCGATAATCGTTGCGCCTTTGGCTCGCGTAGCCGCCAGCATAATATTGATCGTTGCCCCGACGCTGCTGACATCCAAATAAATTTTGGCTCCGCGCAGCTCCTTGGCATGCAGATGAATCGATCCGTGCTCATTCGTCACGGTTGCGCCAAGCGCTTCAAATCCTTTGATATGTTGGTCGATCGGACGGGGCTCAAAATTGCAGCCGCCCGGCAAACCGATCGTCGCTTCTTTAAATCGTCCTAACAAGGCTCCCATCATATAGTAGGAAGCGCGCAGCTTCTTGACGGGTCCATTGGGCATCGGAATCGATCTGATGTCGGCGGGATCGATGCGCATCTGGTTGCCTTCCCACTGAACTCGGGCTCCGAGCTCTCCCAAAATTTCCGCGTACACGGCTACATCGCTCAGAACCGGCAGATTGTCGAGCACGACCTCCGATTCCGCCAAAATCGCAGCCGGAATCAACGCGATCGCACTGTTCTTGGCGCCGCTGATCGAGACGCTGCCGCGCAGCGGACGTCCGCCACGGATCATTAATTTCTCCATAAGTTCAAGGATCCCCCTACGTATTTGCATCGGCAAACGAACCTAAGCCACGTTATTTGCGGTGAAAATGGAAAGACACCGGCAAGCGGTGTACTTTCCAAGTCACCTTATTCAGCTGGACCAGCCAGTTCCCCGGGGCGGTCCGATGACACCGGACAACGCTCCCCGTACAGGAAGGTATGCAAGCCTACCAAAAGCCCTTAGGCTTTGTTGTTGGAACCAAACTCACGGATTTTTCCGATAACCGTAGCTTTGATGGCGTCGCGGCCCGGAACGATGTACTTACGCGGATCGTATACGTCCGGTTTTGCGGCAAGCACTTCGCGAACCGCCTTGGTGAACTCGATTTGATTTTCCGTATTTACGTTGATTTTGGAAGTGCCGAGCGAAATCGCTTTTTGGATGTCATGGGTAGGAATGCCTGTCCCGCCGTGCAATACGAGCGGCAGCTTGACCGCGTCGCGGATTTCTTCCATCTCTTTGAAGCCGAGGTTTGGTTCGCCATGGTAAGGGCCATGCACGGAGCCAAGTGCCGGAGCCAGCGTGTCGATTCCAGTTTCATTTACGATGCGGATGCATTCGTTGAGGTCGGCATATTGAATCCCGCCGGAAACATCGTCTTCCTGACCGCCGACGGTACCGACTTCCGCTTCTACGGAAACGCCTTTGGCATGAGCGTATTCAACGACTTTCTTCGTCATGGCGATGTTTTCGTCGATCGGATGGTGGGAGCCGTCGATCATAACGGAAGTAAATCCGGCGTCGATCGCTTCCTTACATTTATCAAAACTGGAACCATGATCAAGATGGATGGCTACAGGAACGGTAATTTTCATGTCATGCAGCAAGCCTTCCACCATTTTAACAACGGTGTAGAAGCCGCTCATATGGCGGGCTGCACCCTCGGATACGCCAAGGATTACCGGGGACTTCTCTTCTTCGGCGGCAGCGAGAATCGCTTGGGTCCATTCCAGGTTGTTGATGTTGTATTGACCCACTGCGTATTTGCCTTGAAGCGCTTTGTTCAACATGTCTGTCATCGATACTAATGGCATTGGTTTCAATCCTCCTAAGGATGTGGGATTTTATCTTATTTAGCCGACATTCACACACTTTTTTATTATACCACAACTTGTCAAAATTACTATTGGAGCTTTCCGGGTTGCGGGAGCAAGCACTTTCGCCGGGAGAAGCGGCAAGGCCCATGTATATAGGGGAACGGAAATCCGGCTATGAGAATCAGAATATACCAACTCTCACGAAATGCAAAAGTGCATTCGAAATGTGCCGAATTCGGATACTTAGAGCGATAAAATGCAAAAGTGTATTTGAAAATGGAGCCTGGGGGGAATTTTGATCAAATCGGCGAAAATGAAATGCATCTTTGCATTTGAACCGGCCATATTGAACTGTTTCGACAATAATCGCCTGCACTTTTGCATTTGGTCAGCCGTACCGCCACCAACCATATCCCGAGTCAACCGGTCCCTCGAGCGTTATCCGGCCTTGCACCACCCAAGCGGATGCCCTCCTGCATGAAAAAAAAAGAACCTCCCTTCGCGGACCCCAAGCGTAAATCGCCCAGAACTCCTCAAGGAGGTTCACTACCAACTAAATGACGGCGCCGCCTTTCAGCAGCATGTTCACCGCCACTCGCATTTCATCAATGTCAAAAGGCTTCGTAAAATGCATCAGGGCCCCGAGATCGGTCGCTTCCTTAATCATGTCCAGCTCGCCGTAAGCCGTCATCATAATGACTTTGATGTCCGGATTGACCTCTTTGATGTGCTTGAGGATTTCAATTCCATCCATTCCCGGGATTTTCATGTCGAGAAGCACCAAATCCGGCGAATCGCTGCGGACGATTTCCAAAGCCATTTTGCCGTTGGCCGCCTGAAACGTTTTATACCCTTCGCTGCTGAAGACTTCCATCAATAAAATGCGGATACCGTTCTGATCGTCGACAATTAACACTTTCTTCTCTTCCACGGAAAAACCCTCCCACCGAATCAACCCTGTAATCCTGGTAATACTAAATATTCGCCCTTAATTTGGAAATCCCTTCTCTACTGGAAAAAAGAGACTTAAAATTTCGCAGGCCGGATTTCAGACAGGTGCCTCGGGCCGGAGGGAAGAGCGGGACAACCCGGCCTATTTCCGCGCCGTGCCGCCTAACCGGCAAACGCGGAGCCACGCCCAACAGGGCTTAGGACAAATGGGTAATCGCCGCTTTGACAAACTCGCGGAACAACGGCTGCGGCCGGTTCGGACGGGACGTAAACTCCGGATGGAACTGTACCGCCAAAAACCAAGGATGATCCGGCAGTTCGATAATTTCGACCAGCCGCCCATCCGGGGAAGTGCCGGAAATGCGCAGCCCCACGCGTTCCAGCGTTTCGCGGTAGGCATTGTTGAACTCATACCGGTGACGGTGTCTTTCGTACACCAGCTCATCGTTATAGCACTGCATGGCCAGGGAACCCGGCGCAAGCTTGCAAGGATATAAACCGAGCCGCATCGTTCCGCCCAGATCCTCGATATCCTTCTGCTCCGGCAGCAAATCGATGACCGGATACTCGGTGGAAGGATTGATTTCCGAACTGTTGGCGCCTTGCAGGCCGGCCAAGGCACGGGCGTATTCGATCACCGCCACCTGCATGCCGAGGCAAATACCGAAGAACGGAATCTTGTTTTCCCGGGCGTAACGGATCGTCGTAATCTTGCCTTCGATCCCCCGGTCGCCAAAGCCGCCCGGCACCAGAATGCCGCCGACGCCTTGCAGCAGTTCGGCCACGTTGGCGTCCGTCACCTCTTCCGCGTTCACCCAGCGGATCTTCACGTCGCTATTTGCGTCAAATCCGGCGTGGGACAGCGATTCGACCACGCTCAAATAAGCGTCGTGCAGCGCGACGTATTTGCCGACGATAGCGATCTCCACCGTCTTCTCCAGCTTGTTGATCCGCTCGACAAGGCTTTCCCACTCGCGCATATCCGGCATCGGCGTCGTCAGCTTGAGATGGTTGACGACGATTTCGTCCAACCCTTCGTCGCGCAGATTCAGCGGTACTTCATACAGCGTATCCGCATCCCGGCATTCCACCACTGCGCTGGGGTCGACATCGCAAAATTGGGCGATCTTCCCCTTGATGTCGTCCGACAGGGCATGCTCCGTCCGGCAGACGATCACGTTCGGCTGAATGCCGATGCTCCGCAGCTCCTTGACGCTGTGCTGGGTCGGCTTTGTCTTCACTTCGCCGGCCGCTTTAATGTACGGGATCAGCGTCACGTGGATATACATGACGTTCTCGCGTCCGATATCGCTTTTGATCTGGCGGATCGCCTCGAGGAACGGCAAGCTTTCGATATCGCCGACGGTGCCGCCGATTTCCGTAATGACCACGTCGGAACCCGCTTCGCGCCCGGCGCGGAACACGCGCTCTTTGATTTCGTTCGTAATGTGCGGAATCACCTGCACCGTACCGCCGAGATACTCTCCGCGGCGCTCCTTGCCGATGACCGAAGAGTAAACTTTCCCCGTCGTTACGTTGCTGTTCTTCGATAAATTAATGTCGATGAACCGTTCGTAATGGCCAAGATCAAGGTCCGTTTCGGCCCCGTCGTCGGTGACGAACACTTCGCCGTGCTGATAGGGGCTCA
The DNA here is from genome assembly GCF_038007325.1 of Paenibacillus sp. FSL P4-0127. NCBI lineage: Bacteria > Bacillati > Bacillota > Bacilli > Caryophanales > Paenibacillaceae > Paenibacillus > Paenibacillus sp. FSL P4-0127. The sequence goes on from NZ_JBBOWY010000001.1 coordinate 594,837, forward strand.
TCGTCCCCGGATCGACGTTGATATAAGGATCGAATTTCTGGATCGTTACCTTCAAGCCTCTGTTCTTAAGCAGCCTGCCCAGCGACGCAGCCGTAATTCCTTTCCCTAGCGAGGATACGACCCCGCCTGTCACGAAAATGTATTTTGCCACAGCTAAAAACCTCCTAAAGATAGTACATGTTTCAAAAAAATTGGACTCCAGAAATTCGGGAACTTTGGATCGTTAGCGATCATTAGCGTAACCCAACAAACGGCGGCATAGCCAAATGCGCATAAAAAAAACAAAAAAGTGACACCCGAGTTAATCGGGGCACTTTTTTGAAAATTCGTTATTTTATAAGTTTGAATCATAAGCCCATGCAATAGTTTACCCGTTACCCCTGTCCGTGTCAAGTGAGGCGCCGCGGGAACGCGTTGAACAATTCAAGGCGTTTTATCGCATGGAAAACGGGTAAAAAAACGTCCTAGCCCATTACAAGTCGTCGTCATCGCTGTCGTCGTACTCGTCTTCGCTTTCCACTTCGTCTTCTTCGTCGACGAGGGCGTCCTCGTCCTCCAATTCCTCATCATCCAGCAGGGTGTCGTCCTCGACGTCATCCACATCGTCTTCGTCGTCGTCCGGGAACAATTCGTCGTCCCCATCCTCGTCCAAGGCGTCGTAGTCTTCGTCCTCGTCGGAGATGTATCCGTCTTCTTCCTCCACGAAATCCTCGTCTTCCAGATCGTCGTCGTCATCGTTAATGATGCGCGGACGTTTGGAGCTGGCCACCGGATCCTCCGAGCGGTCGATCGGGTACCAGCGCTTAAGGCCCCACAGATTGGTGCCTACGCAAGCAAACCGTCCGTCGATATTAATTTCCGTATAGAGTTGAGCAATCGCTTCGTTGATTTGTTCCTCGGTCATACCGCGGAGCTTGGCAACCTCGTTCATCAGGTCGCGGTAGTAATACGGCGTGTTCGCCGCTTTCAGAATCATAAAGGCCAAGTCGACCATAGGGATTTCCTGAACCTTCTCCGGGTCGATGTTCAAATTGAGCGGGGTACTCACGTTACGGACACTTCCTCTCACGCAAATAGTTCACTATAAAGCAAAGGCGAAACCGTCCCTCGCGGATCGTTTTCCTTCACTAACATATCCATATCACACATTAGTAAAACCTATTTGCCACTAAATTGCAAGTTTTAAAAACAGGACCGGAAGCGCATCCGCCATGTTGCCCGCCCTCCGAGGCGTCTTGGCCGCAAAATGGAAGGAGGCGAAGAACCCGCGGTTCTCCGCCCCTTGACTGTACCCTCCCCTAAAGAAGGCTTGGCGGCCCTCCCAAGGTTGGTGAAAGCCGCCAAAACGGCCTTCCCTTCATCCTATGTCCAGATTCCCGCTTTGACACGCCATGTTGCAGCCTAACTTCCGTCAGAGGCCCATTTCCCGCAAAACAGGACTCTTCCCCACTCGCTGGAGAGAGGATTGTCATACTATACTGCAACACGCTTCGTCAGGAGGGGCTACTTGAATATGGACTATTCCGGATTTCTGCGTTATTTGAACGAACATGTCGACACCTCCGGAAAAAGCGGACGCTACATCATCCGCTTCCCGCATCCGGCCGAATACGCCGAATGCGTACGTCAGTTGTTTCAGCATAAGCGAAAGCATCCGGCGCTGCGGCAAATCCGAACCTCGCCGCTGCTGCAGGCCCTGATTTGTCCCCTTGGCTTGCGAGGGGAAGCGGCCCGCTCCCGATTCGGCCTTTCCGTCGAGGAGGATTCCCGAGTCAGCGTTCATAGTCCCGCTCCTTCCGGCAAAGGGCAAAATTCCGGGATTCCCTGGGGAGTAAAACGCATCGGCGCGCCGGAAACGTGGTCCGTCTCGACCGGATACCGGATTCGCATCGGCGTGATCGACACGGGGGCCGACTTCGCCCATCCCGACCTGCGCCACTCTTTGGCAAGGGGGATCAATTTGCTGAATCGGATTAGCCTTCCTTACGACGACAACGGCCACGGCACGCATATTGCCGGCACCATCGCCGCTTCGGGCGGATCGCAAGGCATGATGGGCGTGGCCCCTCGCTCGCTGATCTTTCCTGTTAAAGCGTTTGATCATAACGGATCCGCGTACGTTTCCGATATTATTTTGGGGATCGACTGGTGCGTCCGCAACCGGATGCATATTGTGAATATGAGTTTCGGAATGAAAAGCAACAGCGAAGCCCTGCAGAACATCATTCGCAAAGCCCATAACGCAGGGATCGTTGTCGTGGCCTCCTCCGGAAACGATAAAAAAGGCCGGAGCGCCGATTACCCGGCCCGGTATCCTCTGACCATTTCGGTCGGGGCTACCGGGCGGGACGGCCGCATCGCCTCCTTCAGCAATTACGGCCCGTACATCGACATTTACGCCCCCGGCGAAAAAATAACGTCCTCGTGGCTGGGCGGAGGGTACCGCGAGATGAGCGGCACTTCCATGGCCACCTCCCACGTCAGCGGAGCCGTGGCCCTGCTGTTGGCGCTGAAGCCCGACCTGAAGCCGGGCGAGATCAAGCGCCGCCTGCGCCGTACCGCGCGCCCGCTCCCTTCCGCCAGCAGCGCCAAGGCAAAGGGCGCCGGCGAGGTCAGCGCGGCCCGCCTGCTGCGCGCCAAGCCCCGGCGGCGGAGCTAGGCCCGGCGCCGGGAGGCCGGTGCAGCGGCACGGGCATGGCCGGCCCGGCAGAGCGGACAGGCGCGGCCGCGCACCAAAAAGCCGCCTCCCCCGTAGCACCGTGGAGAGGCGGCTTGCATTTCGCCCGGGAGCCAAGGCCGGGCCGCAACAATCACATCTTTTCCGGCGCGGACACGCCGATCAAGCCAAGCACGTTGGCGAGCGCCGTCCGCACGCCGCCGAGCAGCACGAGCCGCGCCGCGGTTTGCTCCGCGTCGTCGGTGATGACGCGCTCCGCCCGGTAGTAGCTGTGGAACAGCGAAGCCAGGTCATACACGTAGCGCACCAGCCGGTGCGGCGCGTAGTTGGCGGCCGCGACGCCGATTTCCTCCGGCAGCTCGCCGATTTTCCGCAGCAGATCGAATTCATGCTCCGCCGTCAGCTTGGTTAGGTCAGCGTTTTCCGGCGCCGGTACGCTGATGCCCTGTTCTTCGGCCTGGCGGAAAATGCTGCAGATCCGCGCATACGCATACTGCACGTAGTAGACCGGATTTTCGTTCGAAGTCGAAACGGCCAGATCCATATCGAAATCAAGATGCGAGTCCATGCTGCGCATCGTAAAGAAATAGCGAATCGGGTCGACGCCCACTTCGTCCATCAGGTCCACCATCGTAACCGCTTTGCCGGTCCGTTTGGACATTTTCACCTTCTCGCCGTCCTGGAACAGGCTGACCATCTGGGCGATCAGCACGATCAGCTTCTCCGGATCCTTGCCGATCGCCTGCATCGCCGCCTTGACGCGCGGAATATAGCCATGGTGGTCGGCGCCCCAAATGTTGATGATGCGGTCGAACCCGCGGTCGTATTTGTTCCGGTGATAAGCGATATCCGGGGTCAAATAAGTGTAGGTGCCGTCGTTTTTCACCAGCACGCGGTCTTTGTCGTCGCCGTAATCCGTCGTTTTGAGCCAGGTTGCCCCTTCTTGCTCGTAGGTTTGGCCTTTCTCGCGCAGTTCGGCGAGCGAAGCTTCCACCTGCCCGTCCTCGTAAAGGGAAGTTTCGCTGAACCATACGTCAAAGCGGACCCGGAAACGTTCAAGGTCGCGTTTGATTTTCGCCAGTTCCTTCTCCAGCCCATATTTGCGCAGAAAAGCCGCACGCGCCTCCGGCTCCATCGACAGCAGCTTATCGCCTTGTTCCGCCACCAGTTCCCGGGCGAAGCCTTTAATGTCTTCGCCGTGATACCCGTCTTCCGGCATTTCCGCGTCCTGTCCAAGCTCCTGCAGGTATCTGGCTTCGATCGATTTGCTCAGGTTGGCGATCTGGTTCCCGGCGTCGTTGATGTAATATTCCCGCGTTACCTCGTATCCGGCGAAATCCAGCAAGTTGCAAAGCGCGTCGCCGACCGCCGCGCCGCGCGCATGGCCCAAATGCAGGCTGCCCGTCGGATTGGCGCTGACGAATTCGACCTGGGCCTTTTGCCCATTGCCTTGCTGGATGCGGCCGTAGTTTTCCCCCGCGCGGTAAACCTCCAGCAGGATCGGGTACAGATACCCTTTGCCCAGCGTAAAATTGATGAACCCGGGACCGGCGATTTCCGCCTTTTCGATCCCGGCTTTCGAATAATCCAGCTTGGCCAAAATTTCTTCGGCGATTTGACGCGGGTTTTTCTTCGCGATGCGCGTCAGCTGCATAGCCGCATTGGTGGCGAAGTCGCCGTGCGCCTTGTCCTTCGGCACTTCCAGCACGATGGCCGGGATTTCCTCAGGCTGCGCCAGCCCGGCGGCGGCGATCGCCTCCAGAATCGCTTCCTTTAACGCCTGGTTCATTTGTTCCAACGGATTGTGTGGCATATCAAACTTCCTCCTGTATATGTAAACTGATTGCAAAATGTCCCGATAACTCCTCATATACGTACAAATCGTATTCCCAGGTGACCAGGCCGGCCACGCCATTCAGACGGGAATCCACTTTTACGGTATCGGTAGACAAGTTAAAACGGGTAAATGGGGAGCGGTAAAAACCCGGCAGCCGTTGTCCGGCGCGGAACGTTTGCTCCGCCTCCACGTCCCCGTGCCGCATGATCTTCAGTTCTTCCCCGGTAATTTTAACCATCGTTCGCGTTATCCCGCCGGCCGGCTCCGTCACCGGCTCATTATAACGGATGTAGACCGCTCCGTCCCGAATCATCGCATTTCCTGTCAGGGACTGCACCGTCTCGTCTTGTCCCTGCCGGCTCGTCAACACAAGCTTGACCGGGCGCATCTCCGGCATACGCATCAAACCCTCATTCCGTACTCTATATATTACATCGTTTCTTACTGTACTACTATATCCAGTTCGTCCCGGCAATTCAATATGCACAGTATGCCCGCGTTTGGCGCCCGTCCTTCTTAACAACTAAAAAAGCCGCTTCATCAGCGGCTCGTCCTGCCTTACAAAGGCTGGCTTAACACGACGTATTTTACTTTTCGGTCCTGGAAGTACACATGGAACCGATAATAATCCCCGACCTTGTAACTCCAGCGGCTTACCAGCTTAAGCGCCTGGGGCCCCAGCTTGTCCATCACGTCGTCCTCTCCGATGCCGGCTTTGACTCCGTCCGCGGTTTGATGGTCCGCCGCCGTGAAAACGATGATCCGGTTCAGCGCCAGCACGCCATCCTTATACAGTCTGGCCTGTTTTACCCGCCCCGCGCTGTCATCGTAAAACGGCTTTTCCCACAGGACATTCTCCGCCGGTTCCTCCGCAAGCCGCCGCTCCCAGCCATCGAAGTCCAGCCCGTCCACTTCGGCCCGGGTGGCTTCCAGCGCCTGAGGCTCCGCGGCGCCGGCCTGTTCCTGCTCTACTCGCGCCTGCTCCAGCAGCGCATCGAGCGAAGCCAGTTGCCCGTTTTCGCGGAAAAGCCCCTGCATCAGCAGCAGCACTTGATCATCGGCGTAATAGGCGTGTCCGTCATATTGAAAAGCATTCAGCGCCAGGTCATAGGTTAGCTCGTAGCTTGAATTTTTTAACGCAAATTGCAAGACTACCGGCTTCCGCTCGGCCTCCGGGCTCTCCTTCACCGCCGCCCCCTGCATATCGGTAAGCCGCAGCGATTGCAGCAGCGCCGCCTGCCGCTCCGCGGGAACCTGCACGCTGCCGCTGTCCGACTTGGCCGTAACCGCGGTGACATCCTCTTCCTTAAAAGGAAGATGATCCAGCAAATAAGGAGATTCGGCCGCGTCCGGCTGCTTCACCGCGGAATCCGCCGGGTCGGCCGGCATTTCCGCCGCCTGATCCCCCCTTTGTCCGTAGTCGGAGGAGTGCGATTTATTCCCAGGCAGTCCGTAAAATAACCATCCGGCAACGAGAACCACCAATATCATCATCGCGTATGCCATTGCGTTTCGTAGAGTTCTGTTCATTTGATTGCCATCCCGCCTTAATTCAACAAATAATGACATAATTCATACTATCATACTCAGGTTGCATTGCTCATGGTACGAATGGCATGTTTTCCCAACCCCTGACCTATTCAAAAAGTCCCACGCCAACAAAAAAAGCATCCGCCGCCCAAGGCAGGACGAACGGATGCTTTCCTTGTCTGCTTCACAAAAGCTGCAAATGAACACGTTGCCGAGATTGGCAAGAGATCGGTCTCATGCGGCGTCCCTATTTCACAAGGTCTTCCACGAATTTCGGCAGCACAAACGCGGCCTTGTGAATCCGCGGCGTGTAGTATTTGGTATCCAGCTCGGGGATTTTCGACTCTTTCGCTTCCAGAGGGTCATGCACCTTACTGCCCATTGTGAACGTCCATAATCCGCTCGGGTAGGTGGGAATGTTGGCTCCGTATACGCGGACGATCGGAAAAATCTCCTTGACGTCCTTGTTCACTCTTTGGATCAAATCCGCCTTAAACCAGGGGTTGTCCGTCTGGGCAACGAAGATGCCGTCGTCCTTCAACGCTTCGTAAATGCCTTGGTAGAATCCGCGCTCGAACAAAGGCGCCGCAGGTCCCACCGGTTCGGTAGAATCAACCATGATGACGTCGTACTTATTTTTGCTTTCTATAATATGCATGTAGCCGTCGGCCACCTGAACTTCAACCCGGGGGTTGTCCAGCGCGCCGGCGATTTCCGGCAAATATTTTTTCGAATATTCGATGACCTTGCCGTCGATCTCCACCAGCACCGCCTTTTCCACTTCCGGATGCTTGATCGTTTCGCGGATCACCCCGCCGTCGCCGCCGCCAACCACTAGCACATGCTTCGGGTTTGGATGGGTGCAGAGCGCCGGATGGGCCATCATTTCATGATAAACGAACTCGTCTTTGACCGTCGTCATCACCATGCCGTCCAGCACCAGCATCCGCCCGAATTCCTCGGTATCGATCATCGCCAGGTCCTGAAATTCCGTTTTTTCCGTGACCAGCGTTTCGCGTATTTTCGCCGTAATGCCAAAGACCGGCGTCTGCTTCTCCGTAAACCACAGTTCCATCGTACCAACCTTCTTTCCGCCAGAATAGTGTTCGGCCGGGGCCGTTTTCCAGTTCGCGCTGCAGCAAAGCTCACTTCCTATATTGTACCAAACAAAAAGATAATAACACACGATCCGCCTAAGCGCTTAAAGCAACTCGGATATTAGCCCGATTGGCAATGACTAGCGTATTGAAACGGCTCCGATGAATGATCTCCCCCAAACTTTCCCATACTAAAAAGAAACGGTTCGGGAACACCGCAGCAACGGTTCAGTATAGAGCTTTGAAAGGAGAGAGCCCTTCCGTGCAGAAACTCGCTCGCAGTGACAGATACCACCAGCGCAAGCCCCGCCGGGCTTGGCGGCTGCTGTTCAAGCTTACGCTCGGCGCCGGACTGCTGGGCTTATGCGCCGCTGGCATCCTGCTGCTATACCTGTATCAGGCCGATCTGCCCCTGGCGGATTCCGACCGGAACTCGCAGTTGATCGACAGCAAGGGGAACACGATCGCCGTTTTTTCGGACGGCGGCAAAAACCGCGAAAGCGTGGATCTCCCGGAGATTTCACCTTGGCTGATCAAGGCGACACTGGCAACCGAAGACCGGCATTTTTACGATCATTTCGGCTTTGACTTGAAAGGCATGGCCCGTGCGGCCCTTGTAAATTTAAAGGAGATGGGCAATGTTCAAGGGGCCAGCACGTTGACGCAGCAGCTCGCCCGCAATCTGTTTCTCAGCCATGAGCGGACCTGGTCGCGAAAAATTAAAGAGGCTTTATACACGGCCCAGTTGGAAATGAAATACGACAAGGACGACATCCTCCGCATGTATTTGAACGAAATTTACTACGGCCACGGCTCATACGGAATCGAGGCCGCCGCGCGAATGTACTTCGGCAAGCCCGCCAAAGACCTGAGCCTGGCCGAAAGCGCCATACTGGCCGGAGTGCCCAAGGGGCCCACGTATTATTCGCCTTTTAATCATATGAAAAACGCCAAAGACCGGCAGCGCACCGTACTCTCGGCCATGGTCGCTACCGGGGACATTTCCCGGGAGGAGGCGGATCGCGCCTATGACGAGATGCTGGCCTTTCAGTCGCCGAAGCAGCAAAATCCCGTGGACAAAGCTCCTTACTTCCGCGATTACATCCGCAGCGTCGTGGTGGATGAACTGGGGTTCGATGAAACGCTGCTGGAGCATGGCGGGCTGAACATTTACACGACGCTCGATCCGGACGCCCAGCAGGCGGCGGAGGCGGCCGTGGCCTCGGAGCTGGGGAACACGCCGGAGCTGGAAGCCGCCCTGATTTCCATCGATCCGCGCAACGGATACGTCAAGGCGCTCGTCGGCGGGGCCAATTACAAGCAGAGCCAATACAACCATGTCTTTGCCACGACCCGCCAGCCGGGTTCCAGCTTTAAGCCGATCATGTACTTGTCCGCGCTGGCCTCCGGCAAAATGACGAGCGCCAGCAAGTTCAGCAGCCAGCCCACGCTGTTTCATTATGACGACAACCGCAAAACCTACAGTCCGAAAAATTTTGGGGACAAATATTTGGGAGAAATCGACATGCGCCAGGCGATCGCCCACTCGGACAACATTTACGCCGTCAACACGATTTTGACCGTCGGCGCCGAACAGGTGATCGAGCTGGGCCGGAAAATGGGGATCACCAGCCCGCTGCAGCCGGTGCCGTCGCTGGCGCTGGGCACATCCCCGGTCAGCCCGTTCGAAATGGCCACCGCTTTTGCGGTGATCGGCAATCAGGGCCGGAGCGTTAAACCGGTGGCCGTGCTGAAAATCACCGACTCCAGCGGGCGCGTACTGTACGAGGCCAAAACGCCCAAGCCCGAGCAAATCGTCGATCCGGCGGCGGCTTACGTGCTAACCAGCCTAATGGAGAGCGTATTTGAAACCGGGGGCACCGGGAACCGGGTGGCGGGCGAAATCAAGCGCCCGGTGGCGGGCAAAACCGGCACGACCGGCACGGACGCCTGGCTTGTCGGCTTTACGCCGGAGCTGTCCACCGCCGTCTGGGTCGGGTACGACAAGGGCAAAACGCTCGGCACCGCGGAATCGCGAAAGGCTGCGCCGATTTTTGCCAAATATACGGAAAAAGCATTGGAGAAAGTGCCGCCGAAAATTTTTCCGATTCCCGACGGTGTCGTCAGCGTCTATATCGACCCGGAGACCGGCAAGCTGGCGACGACGGACTGCCCCGACAAGAAGCTGGAGGTGTTCATCCAGGGAACCGAACCGACGGAATACTGCGAAGCGCACGGGGAAGGAAAGCCGGAGCCGCTCCCGGAACCGGCTCAGACGGAGAAGCGGGAAACCCATTCCTGGTGGAACGATTTGAAACGCTGGTGGATGGACTGAAGCGGGTAGGCGGCACTCTCATGATGTGTGGACGAAACGCGCCCGGTTCTATACCATAAAAAGGAGTTTAGTTTGTAACTGCAAAGCTTAAAATGCAACTTCAAACACCTCTTTAAAGGAGACTCCCTTGGATATGAACCAAATCGCGAAAAAAATCATCCCCGGCCGCCCGCTGCCTCCGGAGTTTTATCGGCTCACCGCCCTGAAAGCCGGCCCTCTGCTTCTGGGGCACACGCTGGTCCGCCGGACGGAGGACGGCGACATCCGCTGCCGCATCGTGGAAACCGAGAGCTACGGAGGCGTGGAGGATAAAGGCAGCCACGCCTTCGGCGGGCGCCGCACCGCACGCACCGAGGTGATGTTCGGCGAGGGTGGCATCGCCTATATTTACCTGATTTACGGCATGTACAACTGCCTAAACGTGGTTACCGGCGTGCCGGACGATCCGCAGGCGGTGCTGATCCGCGCCGTGGAGCCGCTGTCCCCGGCCGATGAAGCGCTGATGCGCCAGCGCCGCGGCACGAACGCACGCCGTCCGGTCGACTTGTCGGGAGGACCGGGCAGGCTGTGCCGTGCCCTGGACATCGACAAGTCGCTGAACGGCGTGCCGCTCCGCGAGCCCGGGGCGGCGCTGTGGCTGGAAGCCGGAGACGGCGCGCCCGGCGGCGCCGTTATGCAGGCGCCGCGGATCAATATCGCTTACGCCGCGGAATATACCGAAAAGCCATGGCGATTTTATCTCCGCGATAACCCGTACGTTTCGGTCGTTGATAAGCAGGCCGTTGTTTGGACGAATTAGGAATAGGACTGGATTCCATTTTATCCCACAACTTTGGCGTGTTTCATCCGTTTAATTCTACGTATCTACTTGTTCAGTAGGAGGATCAACCGATGAAACACGCAAAATCATTCGCCAAGAGGACGACATCCAATGGATTCAAATCAACGGTCTCAACGCTGATGACGGGCTGGCCTACACCGGGCGGACCGGCTCCATTCTCCATTTCGATTGAGAGGGTTTCAATTTAAGCCCAGAAGGCGGCAAATCGTTTGATCTTACCAGTACTTTCTAAGAAAACCGATTAATAAAAGATTTTCGAAATCGAAATTGTGCCCACCGGAGATTTAACAGTTGTAGCTGCGGCTATTTTACAAAAAAAGACCTATTCCCCATTCTAATGGTTGTGAGGAGGCGTTATTTGTCTAAGCAAAATTGGCCGGGTTTAAGTGACGTTGAATCATTGGCGGACAGTGTCTTCACAGCTTTTTGGGCTACTTCGTTGAGGAAACGTCAACGATGTAGAGGCTTCACGATTCGGCGAGGTTAGTGTATCTACCTTTTGCACCGTGGCCGTCTCGAGGAGTGTCACAAATCGACGCCAGGTGAGGGGGCTGTCCAAAAGGACTGTCTAAAGCGTTCGTGTCTTGGTGTCCCTGCCTGCTGTCTGCCTTTGCACGATTATCCCCTTCGTTAAGGAACAGGGAGCAGGGGTGGGGCTAGAGCAAGTCAAGGGTTCCAAAAAAAGAGAAGAAAAAACACAAAAAAGCTGAGGAAAAAATGAGGCGGTTAAGGTGAAATTTTTAGCTTGATAAGGGAACGTGTGTTTGGTATAATGAAATAAACGGAACTTATGTTCGTGTATTCTTGATTCGGGGGCGAGCAAACATGGAGATCAATGCGGGAACGGAACTTCAGCCATTCAGCAACCGTTTTAACAGCGAACAGGACTGCATGGAGGCGCTAATCGCGATGAAGTGGCCAAGCGGCTTTGTCTGCCCGCGCTGTGATCACACCTGGTGCAGCCGTCTGACTTCCCGGCATATCCCCTTATTCGAGTGCGGAAAGTGCAAGCATCAAACGTCGCCTTTGGTCGGCACGATTTTTGAAGGAACGCATTTGCCCTTGCTCAAGTGGTTCGAGGCCCTGGATTTATTCCTGCTTGAGGGAGGCATCTCGGCGCTGCGGCTGAGTAAGGTGGTCCGGGTCACCTACAAGACCGCTTGGTCAATGCTGCACAAAATACGCCATGCCGTGGGGGAGTTCGATGCCCGGGAGCTGCTTTCCGGAGACGTGAAGGTGAACAGCGATCAGTATGGGCGTAATCCGTCCCGGTGTCAGCTTTCACATCCGTATGCCTCGGCGGTCGTAGCGGGATGCACAGTCACGGAGTCGGGCGAGCCGGAGCAGGTCAAAATCCGCCTGGTACCGCATAAGCGGGGAGGCGAAAAAAGGGCAAACCGTCACGATCTAATCGCGTTTATTGGCGGGCATGTGGATGTCCATACATCGGCGGTGCAGTCGTTCCCTCAGGCCTTTCGGCTGTATGTGCCCTTGCGGAAAGTGGTAAGAGAGGCGTGGGAATCGCTGAAGAGTACGTATGGAGCCTTGGGACTGAAGCATCTGCAGGCGTATCTGAACGAATACACCGGGCGCCGTCGGCTGCGCCTGCAAGGAGAGGAAGAAACAATGCGGCAGAAGCTGCTGCGCATGTGTGTGGCGATTCCGGCGATCCCTTACCGCCGGCTGATCGCACGCCAACCGAACCAGCCTCTTGGGGCAGCAGCCTGATCAGGACGCTGGAACGGTAGGGGTACTTGATGAAGATCAATTTAATGGGTAGGGGTTACCATGAACAGTGCGGGCGTTGCTGCAGATGGAAGGAGTTCAGGCTACAACAAAATCACGGTCTTTTCGTTTCCTTTGCGTCTTGTCCTTGATCCCCTGTCTTGATTTCCTCTCTTGATTTCCTGTCTTGATCTCTTGTCCGGTCTGCTTCACCCCTCTAAACCTGATTTCTTCTCCTAAGGCCGTCTAAATTATCTCGAACCTATCTGCTTCTCCACCAAATATATCTTCTCCCGAGCTTGTCTGTTTCTCTGCTACCTGATCAAACGGGATAATCGTGCAAAGTCTCCGGACAGGGAGTGTTGATCTACCGTCCACCCCCACTTCCCTATCCTCAAGCTTTCAACCCAGGGACTCAAGCTAATTTTTGCTCTGCGAAAGTTGAGGTATAGGTTCCATATATGCCGAAAAAAATAGTGAACCCTTGCCGCAGGCTGGACGGCAAGGGTTCACTGTTTTTTATCTGCATCTCACGGACTTTTAAGCTTTCAATGCGCTCTTCAGCTCTTCCGGCGTGCGCTCCCACCACTCGGCGTTGGTATCGATCAACAGGTTTTTAAGCGCCGCTTTTTGCGCCGCCGTCAATCCCTCCAGGATGACCCGCCGCTTCAGGGCGTAGTCCATTTTATTGACGTGGTCGGCAAGGATTTTCCAGCCGCGCCGCGCCTCTGTATCGATCCACATCTCGCAGGCGGTCATCCCGCCGTAAAATTGCCCTTCCGGTCCGCGGTCGACCGCGACCCAGACGATCCAAACCTGCCGTCCGTTCGGGACATCCTCCCGGTTCATCGAAAATTTGATGCCTTTTTCCACCTTACTTTTGGCGTGCATCGCCCCGACATCGATGTACGCTTCATCGCCGTCGATGATGACCGGTGACATGCTGTTCAAATCGATGGAGCCTGCGCCAAAACCTTTATGCTTACTTTTCTCATCGTTGCTGATGATATTCAGGGCGAAAATTTTTTTACCCGTTTTTGGTGATTGATCCATAATGTCCTCCATTATTCGTGAATCTGGGGCCTTATTGATTAATTCAATTTTAGCTAATAATCTGCCAAAAGCAAACATATACATGCTGTAGATGCTTGTCAACGGGAGGTATCCATTGTATGACCCGACGTACTAAGATCTATGGCATTTCCATCCTTGCTTTGTGTTTAATTCTCGGAACGGCTGGGTATGCCCTCCACGCGGGCCCGGAAAATGCGGCTTCGTTCGCCCCGGAAAAGGGCAAGCCCAAGGTCGTCCAAAAAACCGGACAAACCCCGGCCGCACCGCAGGCCGAAAGCATTCAACAGCCGAAGGCGGAGGTGCTCAGCAACCGGGTCGCCGAATACCACATCGACGTTGCGCTTAATGAACGGGACGGAACGCTTATCGGCACGGAGACGTTGACATGGACCCATCCCGGAAAAAAAACGGTCAACGAAATTTATCTGCACTTGTACCCTAACGCCTTCTCCTCACCGGACACCACGTTTATGAAAGAATCGGGCGGCAAGCTGCGCGGAGATATCATGCCTAAGGACGGCTGGGGCTCCATGGAAATCACCGAACTGCGGACGACGGACGGCATTTCCCTGCTCCACCGGCTGCAGTATGTGCAGCCGGATGACGGCAACGCGAAGGACAAAACTTTGGCCAAAGTCCGTCTGCCCGTAGCGGTTCAAGGCGGGGAAAGCCTTACGTTGAAGATGAAGTTCACCGTCAAGCTGCCGAAGGTTTTTGCGCGGATGGGGACGGCGGGGAATTTCGTGATGGCCGGGCAGTGGTTTCCGAAAATCAGCGTGTATGAGCCTGCGGGCACCCGGGGGCGCGCGGCGGAAGGCTGGAATCTCCATCAATACCACGGAAATTCCGAATTCTATGCCGACTTTGGCATATACAGCGTGAGAATTAATGTGCCTGAAGCCTATACCGTTGCCGCTACCGGATTTCAGACGAAAAAAGCCGCCGTCAAAGGCGGACGGAAAACGGTGCAGTTTTACGCCGACGATGTTCATGACTTCGCCTGGGCAGCTTCCCCCGATTTCATTTACGCGGAAGAGCCGTTTTCCTCCTCCGAGGTGCCGGGCGTGCGGATCAAGCTTTACCTGGACCCCGCCCATCAGGATTTGAAAGAGCGCTACTTCTATGCGGCCAAATCGGCTTTGTCCAATTTCAGCAGGTGGTACGGACGGTATCCTTATTCCACCCTGTCCATCGTGGTGCCCCCCGCGGACGGAAACGGAGCCGGCGGGATGGAATACCCGACGCTTGTGACCGCTTTTGGCGCTAGCGGCGATTCTCCCGGTTACGATGAGCTGGAGCGGACGGTCATTCATGAAATCGCGCACCAGTTTTTTTACGGCATGATCGCTAGCAATGAATTTGAAGAGGCTTGGCTGGATGAAGGCTTCGCTTCCTATGCGGAGGACAAATTAATGGAGCAGGAGTTCGGCATCACCCCGGCGCTCCCGATCCAGGCCGCCCTGATTTCCTCACCGGCTCCGCTGACCCAGAACGCCTGGAAGTACGGATCCAGCGACGGCTATACCAAAAATGTCTATTACCGCGGCAAGCTTATTTTGCTCGATATTGAACGCCAGGTGGGAAGCAAAACGATGAAGCGCATTTTAACGGTATACGCCCACAAGTACCGCTTTAAACATCCAACGACGGCCGATTTCCAGCGGGTGGTCGAACAGGTCACCGGGCGCAGCTGGAAAAACTATTTTTCGCAGTATGTATACGATGGCAAAATGGCCGACTTCTCCGTCGACAAAATCACGGTGAATCCGCTCCTCCAGGACGGGACCGCCGTTTACGAATCCACCGTCGTCATCTCCCGCAGAGGGGCGACCTATCCGAAGGTACCCTTGCAGTTCACGTTCAAGGACGGCCATACGGTGCGAAAACAATGGAGAGGCGAGGACAGCCGCGTCGAGCTTAAACTGCAATACAAGGAACCGCTTGCTTGGGTGCAAATCGATCCCGACTATTCGCTGGTGGTCGAAAACAAACACATCAACAATTATTTGAAGACGGAAGTACCCGAGCCCCTTCTTTCGCGCTCCAATATGAGCGTGACCAAGCTGCTGGAAGCCCTGCTCGGAACACTTATATGGTAAACGCCGGCAGAACTCAGCTTATGCTTCTGAAGTAGTTTTGCTCGAAGCATATCGAGTAAAGCAACGCTCGCAAAACTTTTAAGAGGTGAAAATATGACTTATGTGCGTCAGGGGTGGAGCCTGCTGAAAAGCCAGTTTCCCTCCGTCATCATTTTGTTCCTGTATCAACTGCTGTGGGGATTGTTTTTGTACCGCCTGGTCGATACCGCCGTTACCGCGCTACTGCAAAGGCATCCGGATCCGCCGCCCACGCAACTCAGCCGAATTCTGTTCCTGCTGGAAGGGCGTATCCATTTGGGGAGCAATCCGGACGTCCGCCTCTATTTAGGATTGCTGATCGGCATGGCGGTCCTACGCCTCCTGCTCACGCCTCTTATTCAAGCGGGAATTCTATACGGGCTTGTCCCCTCCGAGAGCCGTGGACACGGACTGCCGTTGTTCCGCGGAATGAAAGAATTCTGGAAGCCGGTTGTCCTGTTTTATGCCATTGAACTTATTTTAATCATTATCCCGGCCTTCTGGGTTATTCCCAAGCTCCTTGTTTTATGGCCGCATCTGCTGGGGGCCGGAGGACAGATGGCCCCGCTGCTGAAGGGTCTCATCTACATCCTGGGCTGGTTCGTATACGGCTGGCTGGTGAGACAATGCATTCTCTACGTACAATTTGGGTACTTGTTCAAATCAAGCGTCTGGGGTTCCCTCCTCGTCTGCTTCCGGCACCTTCTTCAGGGCATCGGGATCTCCTGCATACTGGGCGCATTCGGGCTGGGCGTGTTCCTGCTGTTCGGAACGGTCTCCTGGATCTGGACCGGAATGCTGGCGCTGATCCTCCAGCAAACCTATCCTCTCTGTCGCAGCGCTTTTAAAATTTGGCAGGTCACCTCGCAATATCGCCTCTGGCAGACAAAAACCGAGAAAAGTTAAAATTTTTTCATCTCTCTGAAACCTTTACGGCACAAGGCCTCCGCGACTTTGCGAAGGCCTTGTGTCAGGTTTTCCCCTCTTAGTCTCGCGAATTAACCATTGCCAAATGATCCCTGTCTTTGTTAAAATAACAGCAACACAATTTCAGTAACAGTTTTGTAATTATTTTTGTCATCTTTGGCAGGAAAATAGCAAGTTACGTCGAATAAGTCTTATCAGGTGAGAAATCAAAGCCGAATTCCCTGCGCCGGGGAAACGGGGGAACCACTTTGGGTGAATTGATCTCGTAAGCGAGGGATCATAGGGAACCTTCAACCGAATCCTTAAGCTAACCTCGTAGGCATTGGAAGGAGCATAATTCTTGAAAAAGCGTTTGACCGTAACAGCAGTAAGTTTTGCATTGCTTTTCACGATCGGAACCGGCAGCGTTTTCGCGGATTCCAAACTGGACAGCGCCATTGAAGAAGGCCTCGGATCTCCTTACTCCGCAGGCGGAACAACAACGTCCGGTTTTGATTGCTCCGGATTTACGATGTATGTATTTAACAAGCTCGGCATCGATCTTCCTCATCAATCGGGCTCCCAATTTGAGATGGGAACAAGCGTTTCCAAGGATGAATTAATCGCAGGCGATCTGGTGTTCTTCAACACTTCCGGCGATGGCATATCTCATGTTGGTATTTATGTCGGCGACGGCAAATTTGCGCATGCCTCTTCTTCCAAAGGAGTTGTCATCAGCAAACTGAGCGAAAGTTACTACGAGAAGCGGTATGTTGGAGCTAAGCGCATTATGAGCTCCGAGAAATTTGAAGCTGTGACAGCCGAACAGTAGTCGCAATCCATAACGAATTCGACAAACCCGCAGGGATGATTGGGATACCACGTCTCCTGCGGGTTTTTCCTGTCTACGGATGATCCCCCTTAGGAATCAATACCCAGATCACTCCGCTCCTCACACAGGCCAAAAGCATCCTTTTTGCCGGGAAACTTGCCAATGTTGGCCCACTTTGGTAAAATGACCAACAGAAATAGTAACAACTTTGTAATTTTTGTTGTGACGTCGTTTTTGGGTGCATACTACATGAAACTGCCGAATTCCCCGCACCCGGGAAACGGGGGAACCACATCAGTCAGGGTGAATTGATCCCGCTTCAAAGGGATCATAGGGAGCCTTCAACCGAATCCTTAAGCTAACCTCGCAGGCCTTGGAAGGAGTTAGACATCTTGAGAAAGACTTTAGCAGCAGCGGTAACGAGTTTGGCTCTATGTTTCAGTCTGGGAACGGGAAGCGCCTTTGCGGACGAGCAGGAAACGTCGCTCTCCAACATCGTCAATTCCGTGTACGGCACGCCTTACAAATACGGCGGCACCAGTACGGCCGGATTTGATTGCTCCGGGTTTACGCGGTATGTGTTCGAACAAATGGGCGTTACGCTTCCTCGCGTATCCACGGCCCAATACAAGGTAGGAACTCCGGTATCAAAAAGCAAGCTGCAAGCCGGCGATCTTGTCTTCTTTAACACCCTGGGTGGCGGAAAAGTATCGCATGTGGGCGTCTACGTTGGCGACGGAGAATTTGCCCATGCCTCTTCATCCAAAGGAATCCGGATCGACAAATTGAGCAGCAGTTATTACCAGAACCGCTTCGTTGGCGCGAAGCGGGTGCTCAGCAAATACGGTTATTCCGTATACGCCGCGGAATCCTGAACCTCCGCCGGCGCTTAATTTCGCTCCGCATGACCTGTCAGCCGTAAGCTTATCTTCGGAATTGGCTTGCGGTTTTTTTCATCCCTATCTATATAACGAAGCGACACGCCAAAAGGTTACCGATTTTTTGTTGATTTCCATAAATCCACAGGTGTCCGAGAGACGGCAGAACCTTTACAAGTCAAGTAAATCCCGTTAGAGTGAGGGTAATAGGAATGCCGTTTTTAAAGGAGGATCCCAATGGATAAACCGATTGTTCAGTTTCGCATCGTTCCCATGGAAGAGAGCCACGGCGCAGAAATCTGCACCTGGCGGTACGATTCTCCCTATGATGTTTACAGCTGGCTTCCTTGGGAACAAATGAAAGCGCTCGATGTCGAATTCGGCAACCCGGCGATCAGAGCGGAGCAATACGTGTCCGTGCTGGACGAGAACGGAGAACTCGCCGGATTTGCCCAATATTTCCCGTTGGAAAGGGTTACGCGGCTCGGTATCGGTATGAAGCCGGAATTGTGCGGACAAGGGCTCGGCAAACGGTTTGTAACGGCGATCGTCGAGGAGGCGCTGCGGCGGAAACCGGGCCATGAGATCGATTTGGAAGTGCTGACGTGGAACACCCGGGCGATTCGCGCTTATCAAAAGGCCGGCTTCACCATCACGGACCTTTACGACAAAATGACCCCTGGCGGCATCTCCAAGCCTTTTTATTGCATGGTGTATCGAGGGTCTCACCCCTCATCCTAAAAATGCTCCCGATCCATTAGATCGGACTTGCTATGAAGTTTATTACAAACTTTACCGCAATCACGACGGAATTGTTCCTATTTTTGACACAAAGACTATGATCGAGCGGCATGTTCCGTTATAATGGAAAAGGTAGCTTACATAGGAGGGGCGATTGGAATGCAAAAGTGGATCATGAGCGGATTGTTCTTCGTGGCTTGCGCTATGGCCATCGTATTGATGTTCACCCTGCCGAGCCGGGAGCAGGCCGCCAAGGAAGCCAAACCGCAATTGCCTGAAATTACGATGAATGCGGCACAAGCCGAAGCCACCGTAAAAGCAAACTGCATCACCTGCCACGGCGATCAGTTGCAAGGGGGCGCGGGACCGAATCTGCAAAAGATCGGCGCAGAACTGACGGCAGACCAGCTTTACGGCATTATCACCAAAGGCAAAGGCGGAATGATGCCTTCCTTCAAGGATCGGCTCAAGGATGAAGAAATTGCCAACGTCGCGATGTGGCTCGCGGAGAAAAAATAACGGCAAAAATAACGGCACATGAAAAGCACGCCCGCCGGAAACTTGAGCGTTTCCGGCGGGCGTTTTTTGCCTAGCCTAATCCGCGGCGCGCATTTTCTCGAACGCCTCGTTATATTGCTGCGCTTCTTTAATATCCACTGCCGTAATTCCGCCTTCTTCCCATGAAGTCAGCCGAAGAGTCACGGTTTTATAGTCGATCGTAATAAACGGATGATGATTAAACGCTTCCGAAATCGCAGCCACCTCATCCACGAAAGCAATGCCTTTCATAAAATTGGAGAACGTATATTTGCGGAAGATCCATCGTCCTTCCTCAAGTTCCCAGCCTTCCAGCTTTTCCAAATGCGCTTGTACTTCTTGCGGTGTAAACGGCATCATTTATCCTCCCCGTTCTCTTCAAGAACTCCTAGTTATGTAAGCATCCCCTGGCGCATCGGGACCTAAGCTTCCGGCCCCGTCCTCAACTATTTTATTCCACATACAACCTGAACATGCGTAATGCTTCCTGACTAACTATTTTACCACGGAATCCCGTGCCAAACCAAATCTCTCTAGATCAAAGCCACGGAAGTAAGCTCTTCGTCCCCGATCAGAAAATTGATGCGGTGCCCCTCAGGATCATAAATAACGATCGCGCTCCCCACCTCAAGAACGGGTTCCGCTCCTAACGCAAAAAACAGGTCTTCAGCCAGCGCTTCCTGCACTTCGGCCCGCTCCTCGTCCGCCAATCCCGCCCACTCCGACGATTCCATATCAAAGAAAAGGTAGCTATCGGAAATCCGGCCCACCGCTTTTGTCAGGTCGGCCAAAATATATTCATAATCTCTTCCGTGCTTTACTCCCACCGTGATATCCTCCCTTGATAGCCCTGGTATTCAGGCTATGATCTTATTATACCTGAAAAAACCACTTAAAAAAAAAGGGAAAACTGTCGATAAAATAGATAAATCTTTTTTTAGGCAGCAGTAACGTCTTTTCCGCAAGGATGCGGAAAGAAAGAAAGGATTCAATTTAACTCAAGGACGAGGTGTACAATGGAAATTTCATCGATTATCGGACTTATTCTTGGATTCGTTGCGCTCATTGTAGGGATGTTTCTAAAAGGTGCGCCTATTGGAAGCTTGGTCTCCAACCCAGCGGCCTTCGTCATCATATTCGTCGGAACCGCGGCGTCGCTGTTCATGGCCTTCCCTATGGCGGATATGAAAAAGTTTCCCAAGCTGCTTAAATTGATCGTCTCTCAACCGAAGATGATCACCAAAGCTGAATTGATTACGTTGTTTACGGAGTGGGCCACGATTACCCGGCGCGAAGGACTCCTGGCCTTGGAAGCGAAAGTCGAAGAAATCGATGACGACTTCCTGCGCGGAGGCATGCGCATGATCATCGACGGCAACGACCAGGAATTCGTTCAGGACGTGCTTACGGAAGACATTGCGGCTACCGAAGAACGGCATAAAGTCGGGGCGCAGATCTTTGCCCAGGCTGGGATGTATGCGCCGACCCTAGGCGTTCTCGGCGCCGTCGTCGGTCTGATTGCGGCCCTTTCGGATATGAGTGATATCGAAAAATTGTCCCACGCGATTTCCGGCGCTTTTATCGCCACCGTATTTGGTATTTTTACCGGTTATGTGCTGTGGCATCCGATCGCCAATAAATTGAAACGTCTCTCCAAAAAAGAGATGGAAGTGAAATTAATGATGGTGGAGGGACTGCTGTCGATTCAATCCGGCGTATCCACCATCGCCATTCAACAGAAGCTGGCCGTGTTCTTAACCCCTGCCGAACGTGCGGAAATTTTAGAAAAGGGGGTAAATGAAGGTGAGCAAAAAGAATAAACACCAGGATCACGAGGAGCATGCCGACGAAAGCTGGCTGCTTCCTTATTCCGACTTAATGACGCTGCTGCTGGCGCTGTTCATCGTCTTGTTCGGCATGAGTACGATCGACGCCAAGAAATTTGAAGAAATGAGCCAGGCGTTCAATAGTATCCTTACCGGAAGCGTCAGCATTTTGGACCAAACGTCCATGACCGAAAAACAGGATTCGTCCAACGGACTGGACAAGCAGCCGGAATCCTCTTCCATGATCAAGAACAACAGCGAGCTGATGCGCAAGGAACAGGAAAGCCTGGAGGCCCTAAAGCGGCAGCTGGACAATTATATTAAACAAAACGGGCTGACCGACGATCTCGATACAAAGCTCAACCAATCGCAATTAATGATCACCATTAGCGACAAAGCGTTGTTCGCTTCGGGTAAAGCCGAGGTCAAGCCGGAATCCCGTCAGCTCGCCAAAGCGATCTCGACGATGCTGCAGGAGTTTCCGGACTATGAGGTGATCGTTTCCGGGCATACGGACAACGTCCCGATCTCCACCTATGAATTCCCGTCCAACTGGGATTTGAGCGCGGAGCGCGCCTTGAACTTCATGAAGATCCTGCTGTTGAACTCCAACCTGGATCCGAAGAAATTCAGCGCGATCGGCTACGGCGAATATCACCCCGTCGCCGGCAACGATACGGCAGCAGGAAGAGCCCAAAACCGCCGGGTTGAAGTCTCGATCATCCGCAAATATGTGGACAGGAATCAACAGCTTGGCGTTACTGCGGCGCATTAAGCGGCGGCATACGCGCAAACCACGAAGGCAGACCCTCACGTCAGAGGGTCTGCCTTCGTTCGCTCTTGATTCGTTTTTTAGGTCAGCGTATAGTTCAGCGCTTCGCCGAGCTCCCGCTTCTCCCGCTCGGTCAGGTCCCGCCAAGTGCCGGTCTTTTGCCCGCCCAGGTGGATATTCATAATCCGGATCCGCTGCAGCTTGCGCACCTCATAACCTAGCGCGCTGCACATCCTGCGGATTTGCCGGTTTTTCCCCTCCGTTAAAATAATCCGAAACACCCGGTCCGAAACCCGGGTCACTTTACAGGGCAAGGTCATCTGGCCTAAAATCTTCACGCCTTCGCTCATCGCCTTCAAGAAGCCGGGCGTCATCGGACGGTCCACCGTCACAATATATTCCTTCTCATGTTTGCCTTCGGCCCGCAAAATTTTGTTGACGATATCCCCGTCGTTCGTCAGCAAAATCAGCCCTTCAGAGTCTTTATCAAGGCGGCCGATCGGGAAGATCCGCTCCGGATGTCCGACGAAATCGACGATATTGCCTTTAACATGACTCTCCGTCGTACTCGTGATCCCTACCGGCTTATTCAGCGCGATATAGACGTGTTTGGTCGGCTTAGGCGCAATCGGCCTTCCCTCGACTCGCACATCGTCTCCCGCTTCGGCCTGGCTGCCCAGCACGGCGGTGACGCCGTTAATCGTCACTTTCCCCGACTCCACCAGCTTGTCCGCTTCGCGCCGGGAGCAATATCCTGTCTCACTGATAAATTTGTTGATTCTCATGTTGTTATCTTATCCACCCGCCTCTGTAAATTCAAGCCGCCTTGCCTGCGGCTAATCGGCCAAATCCGTCATTTCTCCGGAGTCCGCAGCTTCCTCCGCGGAAGCCAGCGGCAGCGTAATCGTGACGACCGTCCCCTTGCCCAACTCACTTTCGATCAGCATTGTTCCGCGATGGCTCTCGATAATCCGCTGGCTTACCATCAGACCGAGACCGGTTCCTTTCTCCTTGTTCGTGTAGAAGGGTTCACCCAGCTTGTGCAGCCGCTCCTTGGCGATGCCTTCACCCTCGTCAATCACCCGCAGCACCGCTTGGCCGCCTTGGCCCGCCTCCAGCTGAAGGGCGATTTTCCCGCCTTTCGGCATGGCTTCCATGGCATTTTTCAGCACATTGATAAATACTTGTTTAAGCTGATTTTCCTCACAATGGACAAAAACGGGCTGCTGCGAGAAAAGAACCTCAAATTCGATATTATGTAAATGCGCCTCACTGTCCAATAAAGAGACGACGTCCCCCACTGTAAAACGGACATCCTTCGTTTGAAATTGCACGGCTTGCGGCTTCGCCAGGATCAAAAATTCGCTGACGATCAGATTAATCCGGTCCAGCTCGGCCAGCATGACATCCGTATGCATCGTATTGATCGTTTTGGTCTGCTGCTGCATTTGCAGAAACCCCCGCAGCGTCGTCAGCGGGTTCCGGATTTCATGGGCGACCCCCGCCGCCAACTGGCCGACCGTGGTCAGCTTTTCCGATCGGCGCAGCAGTTCATCCATCTTATTGTGTTCCGTCATGTCCCGGGAAATGCTGATAAACGCCGTGATTTTTCCTTCCTGATCATAAATCGGCGATACGCTGATGCCGACCTCGACGCAGCTGCCATCCTTCCGCAGTCGTACCGTTTCCGTTACGACGGAGACCGTTTTGCCGTAGGCCTCTTCTTCCTGGCGCCAGGCCAACCTGTTGTCCTCTTCCTCAAAGGGAGGAATAAAATCAAGGTGCGAACCGATGATCTCTTCGCTCTTCCACCCATACAAGCTCTCAAAAGCGGGGTTTACCAGCAGCACCCGCCCCTCGATATCCGTAATATGAATCGCGTCGGCGGTCTGGCTGATGATCGATTCCAAATATTCTTTCATGGAGCGGTTTTCTTCGTTTTTCTGCGTTAATTCCCTGGTGTAGTTGCCCAAGCTGTCGGCCATCGCGTTGATTTTGTTAGCCAACAGGCCCAGCTCATCCTTCCGGTCGACCTGCAGCCGGGCTTCAAACTGCCCGACGGACAGCTCATTGACCTGGTCGAGAATATTCCGCAACGGCTGGATCAATCGCCCCGCCATCCAATAGCTTGCCAAAATCATCAAAAGGAGCAAGCTAAAGGAAACTGTGAACTGGCCGATCACCTGCCTCGAAATAGCGTTCGCGATCGGTTCATAGCTGGAGATGATCCGAATCACGTAAGGCGCCTGTTTGTTCGGGAGAATCGGAACGTAGCTCACTAGGACATGCTTGTTATTGATCACCGTGTCGTACAACAGGCTTTTCTTTTGGCTGATCGTTTCCCGGACGGCCCTTTCCACCATGTCGTCATTTTTGTATTCATAGGTTCCGAATAACAGATGATCCTGATTGATTTGCTCTGGATTAAAGCCGCTGATTTCCAGCAGGCTTTGATTGGTGCCAAGAGATTCCCGCACGATCCTTTCCGGGCTGGTCATATAAAGAATCCCGTCCACCATTCCGCTGCTCATTTTGTTCCCGAGGGACATCTTTACATAGTTATACATCGAGCGACTTTGTTCGACAGCTAGGGCGATATGCTTAGCCGTCAGCATCATGTTCGCTTCCCGGTCTCTGCGCAGATTGTCCCGGGTCGAGAAGTAGCTTAGCACGATATTCAAGGACAAGATAATCATGGCAAAACATGAGATGATCAAAGCAAGTTTCGTTTTTATAGTCAAAGTTTCACCCCACTTCTGGAGCCATAGTATGGGTTTTTATGGTAATCGTTAATTACTACTTTCATCATACCTTTTACGACAAGTTTTGCAAAGACGTTGAAATTCCCAGATCGTTTCCCTACAATAAGTAAAAATGCCTAAACAGTTGGTTCTTTGGTTGTATCGAGCTATTAACAGTGGACAAAACAACAACTTATCCACATCCTATTAACATATCAACAGGACCAAAGTATAATATGTGTATAATAATGGGGACAATACCCTGCTTATGCACAGTGTTATGCACAATATGTTAACAACGAATGCTTGTTCGTTGGACAAACCTTGGACAACCTGGGGATGAACACCTTAGAAGGAGTTGAATGGATTATTGATATCTTATCCGCATGAACACTGGATGAAGGAGGCGATTCGCGAAGCGAAAAAAGCGGAAGCGATCGGAGAGGTCCCTATCGGAGCGGTAATCGTGCTGGGTGACGAAATTGTCGGCCGCGGCCACAACTTGCGGGAAAGTTCACGGGACGGGACAGCCCATGCCGAAATTATTGCGATCCGGGAGGCCAGCGTACATTTGGACGCTTGGAGGCTGCTCGATTGCCGGCTCTACGTCACGCTAGAGCCTTGCCCGATGTGCGCGGGCGCGATCGTGCAGTGCCGGGTTCCCCACGTTGTTTACGGGGCCCCCGATCCAAAGGCCGGCTGCGCGGGAACGCTGATGAACCTGCTGCAGGAACCCCGCTTCAATCACCGGACCGAAGTTACCGCCGGAGTGCTGCAAGAGGAGTGCGCTTCTTTGCTGACTTCATTTTTTCGCCGGTTGCGCCAAAAATAATAAAGGTCCCTAAAGTAAAACCTCCAGCCCTGTGAATAAATAAGGGGTTCTGGAGGTTTCTTCGTTTATATGATTCCATCAATATCAATAGCCGAAGCTTCGCATCTCTTCCTTAAACTTAGCCAGCGTCATCGTCCCGGCCGGGATGCCGATTTCAAACTCCGGCTTTTCGTTGATATGGCTATAGGTACTGGTCGACTGCAGCGCCATTTTTACGTTGTCATTCGTTTGCGCATCGTTGAACTCCACGTCGGCAATAAGCGTCTGATAAACGGGAAAGTTATTCCCATCGATCGCCGTATTCACGGTAAACCGGTGAATTTGCAGATGATCGAAGACTTTCGGCAGCACATTGTGGATAACTTTTGCGGCCGCCTCCGCATCCGTATCGTTCGTTGCTTCAAACCGGACGACCTGTTTTGCTTTGATGCCTTCCGGCAGCTCCGCTTCCTCGGGCTTCATCGTTTTAAAATATTTGTCCGGCTCAAACTGCCCAAGTACCGCCGTCATCAAATCCGCGCCAAGCTTCTGCGACTTCTCCGGATCGAGCAGATCCGGGCCGAACCCATAGCCGCTCTGCTTCGCCAGCTCTTTCCAATCCAGCTCGACGAATTGCCCCGTAACGGACTTCGGCATCGGCAAAAACGGAACGTTTGGAACTTGCAAATACAGCTTCTCCTTCGTCATCACGAACGGAACGGTAATGGTTGCGGCCGCTTTACCGGCCAGTTTGATTTCCAGTTGTCCTTCGGTTTGCAGTGGGTCTTTGCGGTAAATCTGTCGTATGTTGATTTCAGCGTCGGAAAGCGCCGAGAGGACCGCAACGAGATTCGGATTCAAAGATGCCGCGTTAACGGACAGACCCGAAATTTTGATGCGGTTCTCCAGGACGAAAGAATCCATGCCGAGCGCCTGCAGAGCCGCCCTGCTTAACGCTTCCTTCGGTTCCTTCTCGGCGGTGGCGGTGCATCCGGACAATATGGCAACTACCGACAATATGACCAGCAGTACAGACAGTATAGACACGTAAAACCGTTTTTGAAACATACAATCTCCCCGTCCAACCTTATTCTCGATTCCTCACACATCATATCCCATTTGGACCCGAATCGGAAGTTTTTTTACCAAATTAATGGATGGCCTTTTTCTTGAAACGTCCGCCCTTCACGTCATGGATATTCCCGACCGCCAAAAAGGCGTTTTCGTCGTAATGATTTACGATTTCCTTCAACTTGGCTTCCTCCAAGCGGGTAATCACGCAAAAGATGACCTTTTTCGGATCTCCGGAAAATCCGCCTTCGCCCGATAAATACGTCACGCCCCGGCCCAAGCGGCTCAAAATGGCGTCCCCGATTTCGTCAATCTGGTCGCTGATGATCCAAACCGATTTCGATTCGTTTAAGCCGTCCACGACGATATCGATCGTTTTATAGGCAATATAATAGGCCAGCAATGAGAATAAAGCCCGTTCCCAGCCGAATACAAATCCGGCGCTTAGCAAAATGAAGAAGTTGAAAAACATGATGACTTCGCCTACGGAAAAAGGAGTTTTGCGGGAGATTAATATAGCGACGATTTCGGTTCCGTCCAAGGATCCGCCAAAACGGATCACGATCCCGGTTCCGAGGCCGAGCAAAATGCCGCCGAACACGAATGCCAGCAGAGTATCGCTCACAAATGCTTGAACGGGATGCAGCAGCGCCGTTCCGGCCGACATGACGGAGATCCCGATCAGCGTGGATATGGCGAACGTTTTGCCGATCTGCTTATAGCCGACAATGAGAAAGGGGAGGTTAAAGAGGAATAGAAAAATACCCAGCGGGAAACCCGATAAATATGAAGACATGACGGAGATGCCCGTAATTCCGCCGTCCGTGATCTTGTTGGGCACCAGGAACAGCTCAAGCGCTACGGAAACGATAATCGCTCCGATCACAATGAACATGGTCCGAAACAGTATACTTTTGACCGTTCTCTGTTTATGCTGCCGAATTTGCTGCGGCAAGCCCGAGGAAGTCATATTGCTTGGGTTTATGGCGTTCAATCGCATCACGATCCTTTCGGTAAAATATCTTTTCTTTCATCTCCACTCCTAATTGATCCATTTCTTGAAACCGGACGGACACCCTATCTTTATTATTGCATGTTTTTATGCTTCATGTCTTGCTTTTCATGCAATTTTAAATTTGAAAAACCTCACCGCTGGCGACCTTATCCGTCCAGTTGCTGCCGGGTATTTTCCCAGCCTAAATGGGGCCCAACTGACGTTATTTTGCTCTAAACCAGTTCACCCGAGCCGATTCTTGGTAAATAAAATCAACTCAGTCCGTTAGATTTTGCCACCTCTGTTTTCCGCAGATAACGTCTAAGTTCAGGAAGCCAAGTCACCTGGTCAAACGGGATAATCGTGCAAAGCCTCCGGATAGCGAGCCTCGTTCCAGGCCACGGTCTGTTGTAGGCTTGACTGTCAAGCACTGATGATTAGGTTGAACCAATAATGTTTAAAAAACCTCAGCCTTGGGCTGAGGTCGTGATGTTTCCGGGTCAGACTTATCCTACTTATCCTTCAGGATTGTTATGGCTGACGTGGTTCTGTGTCTTTACTTTCTTGGACCCGGACAGCGGCTCCGGTCCCCCCTGTTTCCGCTCGCGGCGCGGGTTGTCTTCCGGTCCGTTGCCGGCCGAAGTTTGATACGTTTGCGGTTTCGTCATCGCAAGTCCTTCCCTTCATTATCGATGTAGGGTTAATTTGTGATGAAACCCTCTGCATTATGCAAAAAAGAGAGCATCGCTGCTCTCTTGCAAACTGCATGGTATGTATGGCGGAGAGGATGGGATTCGAACCCATGTGAGCTTGCACTCTAACGGTTTTCAAGACCGCCCCGTTATGACCGCTTCGGTACCTCTCCGTAAAGGTGAATCCGATTTGGGTAACAAATCAGATTCTACCACATTGCCTGCCGATTCGCAAGCCGTTAACGCTTGGTAATCTTCTCAATGTTACCCATGTAAGGCCGCAGCACTTCCGGGATTTCCACGCTGCCGTCCGCTTGCTGGTAGTTTTCCAGAATCGCGGCAACGGTGCGTCCAACCGCCAGCCCCGAGCCGTTCAGGGTATGCACGAATTCGGGTTTGGCCTTCGGCTCCGGGCGGAACCGGATATTGGCGCGGCGAGCCTGAAAATCCTCGACATTGGAGCAGGAGGAAATTTCGCGGTACATGCCGCTCTCCGGCAGCCACACTTCGAGATCGTACGTTTTGGCGGCCGTAAAGCCAAGATCGCCCGTACACAACGCCAGCACGCGATAAGGTAATTTAAGCAGCTGCAGCACGCGCTCCGCGTTGGCGGTCATCTTCTCCAACTCATCGTAGGACGTATCCGGATGCACGATTTTGATCATTTCCACTTTGTTGAACTGGTGCTGGCGAATCAATCCGCGCGTATCCCGGCCCGCAGCGCCTGCCTCCGAACGGAAACAGGAACTGTAGGCCACATAGTTGCGCGGAAGGTCTTCCGCATTCAGAATCTCATCGCGATGATAGTTTGTCACTGGCACTTCCGCCGTAGGGATAAGATAGTAATCGCTGGTCCCCTGCAGCTTGAACAGGTCCTCTTCGAACTTCGGAAGCTGCCCCGTTCCGTACAAACTGTCGCGGTTTACAATGTACGGCGGCAGCATTTCCTCATAGCCATGTTCATTGCTGTGCAAATCCATCATGAAGCTGATCAGCGCCCGCTCCAGGCGCGCCCCGAGGCCCTTGTAAAAAGCAAACCGCGATCCGGTGACCTTGGCCGCCGCTTCAAAATCGAGAATGCCGAGCCCGGCCGCCACGTCCCAATGGGCTTTCGGAGCAAAATCAAATGCCCGCGGCTCGCTCCAACGGCGAACCTCGACGTTTTCCTCCTCCGAAGCGCCCACCGGCACGCTCGCGTGCGGAATGTTCGGAATCGCCAACATCAATTCATCGATCTGCGCCTCGAGCGTCCGAATCTCCTCGTCCAGCTCCTTGATCCGGTCCCCGACCTCGCGCATTTCCGCGATCAACTCGTCGGCATTCTCCTTGTTCTTCTTCCGCTGCGCCACTTCGGCGGACACCGTATTGCGGCGGTTCTTCAGCGATTCGCTCTCCTGAAGCAGCTCCCGGCGTTTCTCGTCCAGCGGCTGAAAACCGGAGATGAGCTCCAGCGATTTCCCCCGGTTTTTCAAGGCTTCTTCAACCCGTGCATAATCGTTTCGCATTATTTTTACATCCAACATGAGTAGTCCCTCCTAGATTCATCCCTTTGCAGGCCTGCCTACCTCAAGAATCATCCGTCGAAGGGAGGCTGCTATGGATAGATGGAAACGCCGGCCGGCGGTTTTTGTGATCCCAAACAGATAAAACCTCGACCCATCAAAGGAGTCAAGGTCCCTGTCTACGGCCGCTTCGTCTGCTTGATCATTTCAACAAAATAAGCATGGAGCGAGAAGTCGTCGGTCAGCTCCGGGTGAAAGGACGAAACGAGCAAATGCCCCTGACGGGCCGTGACGATCTCGTCCTTGTACGTCGACAATACTTCAACGCCCGGTCCTGCCGCGGTGATCAGCGGTGCGCGAATAAATACGGCCCGCAGCGGAGCATCAAGACCCTTGACCTCCAAATCCGTCTCAAAGCTCTCCCGCTGGCGTCCGAAAGCGTTCCGCGATACCTTGATATCCATTAAACCGAGGTGGGATTCTTCCCCGCCTTCGATTTCCTTGGCCATCACGATTAGACCGGCGCAGGTGCCAAACAGAGGTTTGCCTTCCCGGGAAAAGTCTTGGATCGCTTCTATAAATCCGTATTTCCGCATCAGTTTGCCGATCGTCGTGCTTTCGCCCCCCGGAATGATGAGTCCGTCCAGTTCGCTCAGCTGCTCGGTCCGCTTCACGGCCGTCCCGCTGGCCCCGGCGCTTTCCAAGCTCCGAATATGCTCCCCTACGGCGCCCTGCAGCGCCAACACTCCTACCTTCATGGCAATCCTTCTTTCTTTCCGCAGCCAAAACTATGTACACCCCGGCCATCAAACGGATTTGCCGGGGTAGGTGAGGACCGCTTCCTTCGCTATTTCCGGACCCTATTACCAGCCGCGTTCCGACATCCGTTCCGCAGCGGACAATTTGGAAATCTCAATCCCCTTCATCGGCGTGCCCAAGTTTTTGGATACTTCGGCAATCAACTTATAATCCGTGTAATGCGTCGTCGCCTCGACGATCGCGCGGGCAAACTTCTCCGGATTGTCCGATTTGAAAATACCCGAACCGACGAACACCCCGTCCGCGCCCAGATGCATCATCAGCGCGGCGTCGGCCGGGGTCGCCACGCCGCCGGCGGCGAAGTTCACGACCGGCAGCCTGCCGTTTTCATGAACCTCCAGGAGCAAGTCGTACGATACGCCCAGGTTTTTGGCCTCCGCGTACAGTTCGTCTTTGGACATGTTTTGGACTTTACGGATTTGGCTGTTGATCAGACGCATATGACGAACGGCTTCCACGATATTCCCGGTACCGGGTTCACCCTTCGTACGGATCATAGACGCGCCTTCACTGATTCGGCGCAGCGCTTCGCCAAGGTCTTTCGCGCCGCAAACGAACGGTACGGTGAAATCCCGTTTATCGATATGAAACACTTCGTCCGCCGGGGTCAACACTTCGCTCTCGTCCAGGTAGTCTACCCCCAGCGATTCAAGAACTTTCGCTTCTACGTAGTGACCGATCCGGGCTTTCGCCATGACCGGAATGGAAACGACCTTTATTACTTCTTCGATAATCGTCGGGTCCGCCATCCGGGCGACGCCGCCGGCTGCCCGTATATCCGAAGGAACCCGCTCCAGCGCCATGACGGCGGTAGCCCCGGCCGCTTCGGCGATCTTGGCTTGCTCGGCGTTCATAACGTCCATGATGACGCCGCCTTTTTGCATCTCGGCCATGCCTCTCTTGACACGCGATGTTCCTGTTTCCATGTCCAACCCCCCGATAATAATCTAACTTGATATTTTACAATATTCCCTTTAAATATACAACTCACTTACTCGGAATTTCGGGTCTAGAACAGATTCTTGATCCCATTGAACAGATCGCTGAAAAAATCGCCGATTGCCCGCATCATCAAGGTGAACCAGCCGGCCTTCTCCGTGTCCTGGGCCGTAATCAGGTTGACGGTTTTCTCCAACGTTTGCTCCATCCCTGGAGCCTTAAAGGAATAAGTAACCGTCCCCACCTTTGTCCCCTGCTTCAGCGGAGCGGTCAGGCTGGCGGCATCGTCCAGCGTCACTTTCGCTTGAACGGCGTTTGTATCCGCCCCTTTCGGCACTACAAAGCTGACGGCTTGATCGGTAACCACAGGTACTTTCGTGTTTTTCGCTTTGTTTACGATTACCGTCTCCGTACCAGTCACAGTCGCTTTCGGAGGAACGATCTGTTTGGTCTCGAAGTTATTAAAGCCGTAATCCAACACTTTGCGGGTTTCGACGAAACGCGCGGACTCCGATTTGGCGTCTGCGCCCATGACGACGCTGATTAACCGCATGCCGTTCCGCACAGCCGTTCCCGTAAAGCAGTTGCCGGCTTTGGAGGTATGGCCGGTTTTCAGGCCGTCCAGGCCTTCATAAGCATATTGCTTGAAGTTTGTAATGTTCTTGTTCGCTTCCAGCATCCAGTTCAGGTTCACCATCGGTGCGGTGTCGCGGGCCCGGAACTTTTTGCTTTGAATGGTGGTAAAACGGTTGAAATCCGGATGGTCGGTTACGATATACTTGGCCAGGATCGCCGCATCCATGGCGGACATGGCGGTTTCCTTCCCGTCGGTCGGCTGAAATTCCTTGGGCATGTCCTTAATGTCAAGACCGGTGGAGTTGGCGAAATGGGTATGGGTCATGCCCATCCGTTTGGCTTCGTCGTTCATCATTTTAACAAATGCCTGCTCGGAACCGGCAACATGCTCGGCAAGCGCCACCGTAGCGTCATTCGCCGATGCGATGGCCATGGCGGTATACAGCTCTTCTATCGTATGCTGATCCCCCTCAGCCAGGAAAATCCGCGAGCCGATCGTGTTTGCGGCATTTTTCCTTACCGTTACCACTTCGTCCCATTTGAATTTACCCTGCTTCACGAGGTCAGCAACAATGTATTCGGTCATCATTTTGGTCATGCTGGCCGGCGGCAACGCCTCATCGCCGTTGACACTCAGCAGCACTTGCCCGGATACGGGCTCCAATAAAACGGCGGATCTTACTTTAAGGTCTAAGGATTCCACGGAAGGAATTGAGGTGGTCGCAGATGGCACTGCCGCAGGTTTGGTAGAAGTTGCTTCCGTTTGTTCTCCTTCCGCCAGCGCCATGGCCGGCACCAAAGAGAAGCACAGTGCGTTCAGCAGCAATACAGACGCTACGCTTTTGCGCAGGAAACGCCGTTTGGATGATGTTGTCTTACGTTTTGATTGTTTGTGTTTCAATGCCCTTAAAGCTCCCCTCATATTCTCTTTCATTTACTTTTTCTATTCTATCACAGGGGATATCGCAAAAAAAGACAAGCCCCGGCGAAATTGCCTGGCTTGCCTTGGTAGATTGTGGAATGGAGATAGAGCCGATAGATTTATAGCGAGTAGTTCGGCGCTTCCTTCGTGATTTGCACATCGTGCGGGTGGCTTTCGCGGAGGCCGGCTCCCGTAATTCGGATAAATTGCGTATCGTTCCGCAGCTCGTCCAGATTTTTAGTGCCGCAGTAGCCCATGCCGGAACGCAGCCCGCCGATCAGCTGATGGATCGTGTCGGACAGCGGACCTTTGTAGGCAACCCGTCCCTCGATGCCTTCCGGAACAAGCTTCTTGTCGTCATCCTGGAAGTAGCGGTCTTTGCTGCCCTGCTTCATCGCGCCCATCGAACCCATGCCTCTGTACACCTTATAGCGGCGCCCTTGATAAATTTCCGAATCGCCGGGGCTCTCTTCCGTTCCCGCAAACAAGCTGCCCAGCATCACGGCATGCGCGCCCGCGGCGATCGCCTTCGTGATTTCTCCGGAATATTTGATGCCGCCGTCAGCGATGATCGGCACACCGTACTCGCGGGCTACCGTTGCGCAATCGTATACGGCCGTGATCTGCGGCACGCCGATGCCGGCGATGACCCGGGTCGTACAGATGGACCCCGGACCGATCCCGACTTTCACCACCGATGCCCCCGCTTCAATCAGGGCTCTGGTGGCATCTCCGGTCGCGACGTTCCCGGCGATGATCGTCAGGTCCGGATAACGTTTGCGGAGCTCTTTGACCGCATCGATGATGTTGATATGGTGGCCGTGCGCCGAATCGACCGTAATGACGTCAACGCCGGCATTGACCAACGCATCGGTCCGCTCGAACGTATCTTTGGAAATGCCCACCGCCGCGCCGACAAGCAGGCGCCCCTGAGCGTCTTTGGCCGCGTTCGGGAACTGGATCGCTTTTTCGATATCCTTAATGGTAATGAGGCCTTTCAGTACATTGTTCTCATCGACCAAAGGCAGCTTCTCAATCTTATGCTTCTGCAGGATCACTTCAGCCTCCTGCAGCGTTGTTCCGACCGGAGCGGTAACCAGATTTTCGCGGGTCATAACCTCGCTGATTTTGATATTGTAATCATGCACAAACCGCAAGTCCCGGTTCGTCAAAATCCCGATCAGTTTATGCTCATCATCGACGATCGGCACCCCGGAAATCCGGAATTTCCCCATAACCGCTTCTGCATCGGATACAAGATGGTTTGCCGTAAGCGAAAAAGGATTGGTGATTACGCCGCTTTCGGAGCGTTTAACCCGATCCACTTCCTCTGCCTGCTGCTCGATCGGCATATTTTTGTGAATGATCCCGATGCCGCCTTCCCGCGCGATCGCAATCGCCAGCGCGCTTTCCGTCACCGTGTCCATCCCTGCGCTGATCAGCGGAATGTTCAGCTTCACCTTGTCGCTCAGCTTAGTGGATACGTCGACCTCTTTAGGCAGTACCTCCGATTTGCGCGGAACCAAAAGCACATCGTCGAACGTTAAGCCTTCCTTATCAAATTTACTTTCCCACACCTTAAAGATCCTCCTTTAATGATTTTGTTTGATGATGGCCGATTTCCTAAGTAAGCCCGGTTAAAGACGTCTGCGTGTACCCTTACCTAAAACAAGAACCGCCTGAAGCGGTATCTCGTGCTTGGGATCACCCTTATATATCAAGACCGGAAAGCCCCTTACGAAAATATATTATTGCAATCTTAGCAAAGGCCCTATAGGCTGTCAAGGAAAAGCAAAGCCAAATCTCCAAAGGGCTCCCGTGGGGAAACAATTGTCTTTGGGACACGAACACGGCCAAAAAACGCAGCTTCCGTCCACTGTATTTCTGCCCTAAACCGGGGATTCCGATTCTTCCGGCTTCAAAACAAAAGAACGGGGCCGTTATCGGCTCCCGTCCTTTTGTTCTTTATTCGGCCTAAGTTCGGCCCGGTCCGCACATGGTCAGGTACAGCACATGTCCGGCCGCTTACGGTTTGCGGTTCTCGCTGTAAATCACCTGGTCGATAATCCCGTAGGCCTTGGCCTCTTCCGCGGTCATAAAATAATCCCGGTCCATATCCTTCTCGATCTTCTCCAGAGGCTGGCCTGTGCAATCGGCGGCAATGGTATTCAATCTCTCGCGGATACGCAAAATCCGCCGCGCGCTGATCTCAATGTCGCTCGCCTGCCCCTTTACGCCGCCATGCGGCTGGTGGATCATGATTTCGCTATTCGGCAAGGCGAAGCGTTTTCCTTTGGCTCCGGCCAATAGCAGAATAGCCGCGAAGGAAGCGGCAAAACCGGCGCAAATGGTCTGGACGTCCGGCTTCACGTACTGCATCGCATCGTAAATCGCAAAACCCGCTGAAGTCGAACCGCCCGGGCTATTGATATAAAAATGGATGTCCTTCTCCGGATCCTCAGCCGCCAAAAACAACATCTGCGCCGTAATGCTGTTGGCCACTTGATCGTCAATCTCCGAACCGAGGAAAATAATCCGGTCCTTTAGGAGACGCGAATAAATGTCGTAAGAACGCTCTCCGCGATCCGTCTGTTCAATGACATATGGAATTACCGAGCTCATAAGGTACCTCCTTAATTGGGTCAAGCCGCAACTGTCTTCATCCATTGGCTCTTAACCGGCTTCGCCGTCCGCGTGCCCGGTTGGGCTGCCGCGTTACGGCGATATGACTGCAACGTTAAGGTTGGAACAAGGTTTTCAGGACGAGGCTCGTTGAACAACATGGCCAATGCAGAGGCATCCTGACGGCGAAATGCGTCCAAATAGGCATACACCACCGCTTCATGCGCTCCTGCATCGTTTTGCCGTTCCGAAAAAGCGCGCGCTTTTCCTTGCTCTTCGCCTTCCCGCGATTGAAGCAGACCGTTGCGCAGTTTCGTACGGGCCCGATGCAGCGCCGCCTTGACGGCCCCTTCCGTTGACTGAATCAATTGGGCCGCTTCCGCTGCCGTATACTGCAAAACATCCACCAACAGCAACGCGGTCCGTTGATTCGGCGGCAGCTGGCTGACCAAAGTCTCCATCGCCGCCCAAACGCTGGTCTCATCCAACTGCCGCTGTGGCAGTTCCTCCACGAGCATCGGCTGTGCCGGGAGCATTTTTTTGCGACCGCGGTCAATCCAGGTATTTCTGGCCGCTTTGTATAAATAAGCGCGTGTGAGCCGAATGCGATCCCCTTGATTCCGCAAGGAGGACCAAATCTTCAGCCACGTATCCTGTGCCAGATCATCGCCTTCCCACGCCGACCCTGCTAAAGCGCGGCAATAGCTGCGCAACGCCTTTTGATGAGCGTCGATCCACTCTGGAAAATCGGGCCCTTCTCCGGCTTTCTCGGCTTTCCCGTTTCCTTCAGAAACCCCGGCAGCCCTGGCCGTTTTGCGCTCCTCCCGCTCTGCAGCATCTTTACGCATGTTAGAACACCTCCTGCCCATACATCGCCCTAAAACCTTCCGACAGTTGACCAATCTATATTTATTGATTTTGCTGTTCACCGTTATAAACGAAATATGAGCGGTAATCGATACGGTCTCATGCAAAATATTTTAACTGATTTTTCATATCCGTTCTAATTTAGTGGCGGTACTTCCGTAGTATAGATATGGTATGCACGAAAATCGTAAGCAGCGGCCAGTAAATATAAAAGCACAGCCGACGGATTCAGCCGTGCTCTCTTCCGGGGCTGTGCGGTATTCTTATCGCAAATGTCCTTTTTCGCGCATGTTATAAAATCTAACGGACTGAATCATCCCGCAGCGGCATTCCGACAATGCAAAAAACACCGCCGAGTGATCGGCGGTGCTCTTCTTCATCGCTTGGCGGCGTCCTACTCTCCCAGGACCCTTCGGTCCAAGTACCATCGGCGCTGGAGGGCTTAACGGTCGTGTTCGGGATGGGTACGCGTGGAACCCCTCCGCCATCGCCACCAAACGATTCAAGGTTAATCCTTGAAAACTGGATACGAAACAAATTTGCGTTTGCCTTTCCGGGCCCCGCCAAAGTACTCGGACTCAGCTTCGAAGCTTCACGTCACTTTGGTGGGTAGAGTTTTGGATAAGCCCTCGACCGATTAGTACCTGTCAGCTCCATGCATTGCTGCACTTCCACCTCAGGCCTATCAACCTCGTCGTCTTCAAGGGGTCTTACTAATTGGGAAATCTCATCTTGAGGGGGGCTTCACGCTTAGATGCTTTCAGCGCTTATCCCGTCCGCACTTAGCTACCCAGCTGTGCTCCTGGCGGAACAACTGGTACACCAGCGGTGCGTCCATCCCGGTCCTCTCGTACTAAGGACAGCTCCTCTCAAATTTCCTGCGCCCACGACAGATAGGGACCGAACTGTCTCACGACGTTCTGAACCCAGCTCGCGTACCGCTTTAATGGGCGAACAGCCCAACCCTTGGGACCTACTTCAGCCCCAGGATGCGATGAGCCGACATCGAGGTGCCAAACCTCCCCGTCGATGTGGACTCTTGGGGGAGATAAGCCTGTTATCCCCAGGGTAGCTTTTATCCGTTGAGCGATGGCCCTTCCATGCGGTACCACCGGATCACTAAGCCCGACTTTCGTCCCTGCTCGACTTGTCAGTCTCGCAGTCAAGCTCCCTTTTGCCTTTGCACTCTGCGAATGATTTCCAACCATTCTGAGGGAACCTTGGGGCGCCTCCGTTACTCTTTAGGAGGCGACCGCCCCAGTCAAACTGCCCGCCTGACACGGTCCCCGTACCGGCTTACGGTACCGGGTTAGAACTCCGATACGATCAGGGTGGTATCCCAACGGCGCCTCCATGGAAGCTTGCGCTCCCACTTCTTAGGCTCCCACCTATCCTGTACAAATCGTATCAAAGTCCAATATCAAGCTGCAGTAAAGCTCCATGGGGTCTTTCCGTCTTGTCGCGGGTAACCTGCATCTTCACAGGTATTAAAATTTCACCGGATCTCTCGTTGAGACAGCGCCCAAGTCGTTACGCCATTCGTGCGGGTCAGAATTTACCTGACAAGGAATTTCGCTACCTTAGGACCGTTATAGTTACGGCCGCCGTTTACTGGGGCTTCGGTTCACAGCTTCGGATTACTCCTAACCGCTCCCCTTAACCTTCCAGCACCGGGCAGGCGTCAGCCCGTATACTTCGCCTTGCGGCTTCGCACAGACCTGTGTTTTTGCTAAACAGTCGCTTGGGCCTTTTCACTGCGGCCCCCTCGGGCTATAAACCCTACCGGGGCACCCCTTCTCCCGAAGTTACGGGGTCATTTTGCCGAGTTCCTTAACGAGAGTTCTTCCGCGCGCCTTAGAATTCTCTTCTCGCCTACCTGTGTCGGTTTGCGGTACGGGCACCTTCTCCTGGCTAGAGGCTTTTCTCGGCAGTGTGAGATCATGACCTTCGGTACTGTAAATTTTCCCTCCCCATCACAGCCCAGCCTTATAGTGTGCGGATTTGCCTGCACACCAGCCTCACTGCTTGGACGGGGCATTCCATCGCCCCGCGTCACTACCCTCCTGCGTCACCCCATCGCTCATAGCGGATTACGGTGGTACAGGAATTTCAACCTGTTGTCCTTCGACTACGCCTTTCGGCCTCGCCTTAGGTCCCGACTTACCCTGAGCGGACGAACCTTCCTCAGGAACCCTTAGGCTTTCGGCGGATCAGATTCTCACTGATCTTTTCGTTACTCATACCGGCATTCTCACTTGTATGAAGTCCAGCGCTCCTTCCGGTACACCTTCAACCCTCATACAACGCTCCCCTACCCCTGAATCGACTTCACTCCTGCTTCGAAGTCCTGTGTTTAACCCCGAGGTGCATTTGGCCGAAACCTTTGAACAATATTCATCGGTTGCTTTCGGCAAAAATGTACCTGGTTATCACCGCCTCAAAGAAGCAGTGAAGTCGATTCAAGCCATAGCTTCGGTGGTGTGTTTAGCCCCGTTACATTTTCGGCGCAGAGTCACTCGACCAGTGAGCTATTACGCACTCTTTAAATGGTGGCTGCTTCTAAGCCAACATCCTGGTTGTCTGTGCAACTCCACATCCTTTCCCACTTAACACACACTTGGGGACCTTAGCTGATGGTCTGGGCTGTTTCCCTTTTGACAATGGATCTTAGCACTCACTGTCTGACTCCCGGTGAATCAGTCTATGGCATTCGGAGTTTGACTGAGCTTGGTAACCCTTGCGGGCCCCGCACCCAATCAGTGCTCTACCTCCACGACTGTCACACCGAGGCTAGCCCTAAAGCTATTTCGGGGAGAACCAGCTATCTCCGAGTTCGATTGGAATTTCTCCGCTACCCCCACCTCATCCCCGCACTTTTCAACGTACGTGGGTTCGGGCCTCCAGTGCGTGTTACCGCACCTTCACCCTGGACAGGGGTAGATCACACGGTTTCGGGTCTACGCCTGCAAACTAAATTCGCCCTATTCAGACTCGCTTTCGCTGCGGCTCCGCTTTCTCAGCTTAACCTTGCTTGCAAACGTAACTCGCCGGTTCATTCTACAAAAGGCACGCCATCACCCATATAGAGGGCTCTGACTTCTTGTAAGCACACGGTTTCAGGTTCTCTTTCACTCCCCTTCCGGGGTGCTTTTCACCTTTCCCTCACGGTACTGCTTCACTATCGGTCGCTAGGGAGTATTTAGCCTTACCAGATGGTCCTGGCGGATTCATACGGGGTTTCACGTGCCCCGCACTACTCGGGATCCGTCTCGGAGGGCGGAGACTTTCGATTACAGGGCTTTTACCTTCTCTGGCCGGCCTTTCCAGACCTGTTCGTCTAACCTCCGCCTTTGTAACTCCATGTGAGACGTCCCACAACCCCGAAGAGCAAGCTCTTCGGTTTAGGCTAATCCGCGTTCGCTCGCCGCTACTGACGGAATCACTATTGTTTTCTCTTCCTCAGGGTACTTAGATGTTTCAGTTCCCCTGGTATGCCTCTTCACCACCTATGGATTCAGTGATGAGTGACTAGGTATTACCCCAGCCGGGTTTCCCCATTCGGACATCCCCGGATCGATGCTTGCTTACAGCTCCCCGAGGCAGTTTCGTTGTTCGCCACGTCCTTCTTCGGCTCCTAGCGCCTAGGCATCCTCCGTGTGCTCTTAGTAGCTTAACCATGATTTTTCCCGAAGGAAAATATCAAACCACTAATATCTTCACTTGTGTTGACACAAGTTCAGCTAAAAGGATTGTTCTAAAACGCAAATTTCGTTTCGTTATCCAGTTTTCAAGGATCAAGTTTCTTCGCCGTTTTACCGGCGGAAGAATATCTTATCATTTCCTGCCTTACCGTTCAACCGGCAAGTGTTGGAAGGATAAGCTTGAGAGTTGAACTCTCAAAACTGACCAACGAGTGAGTAACAGGCCTAAGACCTGATTTTGTATTTGTACCGTTCCGTAACAGGAACGAGGTACTCCATAGAAAGGAGGTGATCCAGCCGCACCTTCCGATACGGCTACCTTGTTACGACTTCACCCCAATCATCTACCCCACCTTCGGCGGCTGGCCCCTTGCGGTTACCTCACCGACTTCGGGTGTTGTAAACTCTCGTGGTGTGACGGGCGGTGTGTACAAGACCCGGGAACGTATTCACCGCGGCATGCTGATCCGCGATTACTAGCAATTCCGACTTCATGCAGGCGAGTTGCAGCCTGCAATCCGAACTGAGACCGGCTTTTCTAGGATTCGCTCCAGATCGCTCCTTCGCTTCCCGTTGTACCGGCCATTGTAGTACGTGTGTAGCCCAGGTCATAAGGGGCATGATGATTTGACGTCATCCCCACCTTCCTCCGGTTTGTCACCGGCAGTCACTCTAGAGTGCCCAACTTTACTTGCTGGCAACTAAAGTCAAGGGTTGCGCTCGTTGCGGGACTTAACCCAACATCTCACGACACGAGCTGACGACAACCATGCACCACCTGTCTCCTCTGTCCCGAAGGAAAGCCATATCTCTACAGCGGTCAGAGGGATGTCAAGACCTGGTAAGGTTCTTCGCGTTGCTTCGAATTAAACCACATACTCCACTGCTTGTGCGGGTCCCCGTCAATTCCTTTGAGTTTCAGCCTTGCGGCCGTACTCCCCAGGCGGAGTGCTTAATGTGTTTACTTCGGCACCAAGGGTATCGAAACCCCTAACACCTAGCACTCATCGTTTACGGCGTGGACTACCAGGGTATCTAATCCTGTTTGCTCCCCACGCTTTCGCGCCTCAGCGTCAGTTACAGCCCAGAGAGTCGCCTTCGCCACTGGTGTTCCTCCACATCTCTACGCATTTCACCGCTACACGTGGAATTCCACTCTCCTCTTCTGCACTCAAGCCGTCCAGTTTCCAGTGCGACCCGGAGTTGAGCCCCAGGATTATACACCAGACTTAAACAGCCGCCTGCGCGCGCTTTACGCCCAATAATTCCGGACAACGCTTGCCCCCTACGTATTACCGCGGCTGCTGGCACGTAGTTAGCCGGGGCTTTCTTCTCAGGTACCGTCACTCCTGTAGCAGTTACTCTACAGGACGTTCTTCCCTGGCAACAGAGCTTTACGATCCGAAAACCTTCATCACTCACGCGGCGTTGCTCCGTCAGACTTTCGTCCATTGCGGAAGATTCCCTACTGCTGCCTCCCGTAGGAGTCTGGGCCGTGTCTCAGTCCCAGTGTGGCCGTTCACCCTCTCAGGTCGGCTACGCATCGTCGCCTTGGTGAGCCGTTACCCCACCAACTAGCTAATGCGCCGCAGGCCCATCCGTAAGTGACAGATTGCTCCGCCTTTCCCAAGCTTCTCATGCGAGAGGCTTGATTATCCGGTATTAGCTACCGTTTCCGGTAGTTATCCCGGTCTTACGGGCAGGTTGCCTACGTGTTACTCACCCGTCCGCCGCTAACCATCAGGAGTGCAAGCACTCCATCAGGTCCGCTCGACTTGCATGTATTAGGCACGCCGCCAGCGTTCGTCCTGAGCCAGGATCAAACTCTCCAATAAAGGTTGAATGAACGAATCATCCAAGTTTATTCGAAAGAGCGATTAGCTCAATCAGTTACTGACGAGAATTTTAATTCTCATTTAATACTCACTCGTTGTTCAGTTTTCAAAGATCAACATTTTGTCGTCTTCAACCGATCTCTCGGCGACAACTTTTATATCTTATCACGTCCGGCGTTATAATGCAAGCATTATTTTTTTCTGCAATTTCTTAGCTGACTGTCATAATGCTTACGAATAACGACCGGATTTATAATATACCACCTTTTTCGAAACGGCGCAACCTATTTCCGGTCTTTTTTATACATGCAAATATATCCATACGCCGCCGCTCCAAAAAAAGAAGCTCGGCTCCAGCCAAGCTTCTTCTGATCTACTTAAAATCAAAAACCGGTTAAACCTCGGAACGCATATGCGGGAACAGCAGCACGTCACGGATGGAAGCCGAATCGGTAAGCAGCATAACAAGGCGGTCCACCCCGATGCCAAGCCCGCCGGTTGGCGGCATTCCGTATTCCAATGCACGAATAAAGTCTTCGTCCATTTCATGAGCTTCGTCGTTCCCTTTTTCCCGTTCCAGCAATTGAGCCTCAAAGCGCTGACGCTGGTCGATCGGATCGTTCAGCTCGGTGAACGCATTGGCATGCTCGCGCGCAACGATAAACAATTCAAAACGGTCGGTAAAACGCGGATCCTGTTCGTTTTTCTTGGCCAGCGGGGAGATTTCCACCGGATGCCCGTAAACAAACGTAGGCTGGATCAACGTTTCCTCGACAAATTGCTCAAAGAACGCATTCAAAATATGACCAAACGTCATATGCGGCTCGACCGGAACTTTATGCTCCTTGGCCAAACGATGCGCCTCTTCATTGCTCATTTGCACGCCGAAGTCAACGCCGGTAACCTCCTTAACCGCATCGACCATCGAAACGCGGCGCCACTGC
This sequence comes from Paenibacillus sp. FSL P4-0127, assembly GCF_038007325.1. Taxonomy (NCBI): domain Bacteria; kingdom Bacillati; phylum Bacillota; class Bacilli; order Caryophanales; family Paenibacillaceae; genus Paenibacillus; species Paenibacillus sp. FSL P4-0127. The sequence goes on from NZ_JBBOWY010000001.1 coordinate 637,598, forward strand.
GGAGCCAAATTGACCTCATGTCCCTGGTAGTGAACCACTTGCGTTCCCAACACTTCCTGGGCGATATGCGCGATCATATTTTCGGTCAGGGCCATAATATCCTTGTAGTCGGCATAAGCCTCATACAATTCGATCATTGTAAATTCAGGGTTGTGGCGTGTCGAAACCCCTTCATTGCGGTATACGCGGCCGATTTCATACACCTTTTCCAAACCGCCGACAATAAGCCGCTTTAGATGAAGCTCGATGGCGATCCGCATGTACAGCTGCATATCCAGGGCGTTATGATGCGTAATAAACGGCCGGGCTGCGGCTCCGCCGGCAATGTTGTGAAGGGTTGGCGTTTCCACTTCCAGATAGCCGAGCGAATCCAGGTAACGCCGCATCGATTGAATGATCCGCGAACGTTTAATGAAGGTTTGCTGTACTTCCGGGTTTACGATCAAATCGACGTAACGCTGGCGGTAACGCAGCTCGACGTCCTTCAAGCCATGATACTTATCCGGCAGCGGGTAAAGCGATTTGGACAGTACCTCCAAGTTTTTTACCTTAATCGTTGTCTCTCCGGTTTTGGTTTTAAATACTTCCCCGGTTACCCCGACGATATCGCCTAGGTCGAGAATATTAAACGCCGCATATTTGTCTTCAGGTACGCTGTCCTGACGCACATAAATCTGAATTTTGCCGGACAGGTCCTGAATATGCGCAAAGCTGGCTTTCCCCATAACGCGTTTTGCCATAATCCGGCCGGCGACCGACACCTCTACGTTCTTTTCCTCCAGCTCTTCCTTGGAAAGCCCGTCATAGTCCTGGATAATGTCTCCGGCCATCGCGGTGCGTTCGTATTTTTTGCCAAAAGGATCGATTCCGAGTCCGCGCAGCTCGTCCAATTTATCGCGGCGAATCTGCAGCAGTTCGCTAACCTCTACGGTTTCCTGATTGTTGAGTTCCTCGCTCATGCCTATCGCTCCACTCCTTAAAAGAAACTTATATTTGGTAACGGCCAGAGGAAACAGTGAAAGAAGCTTCCGCGGGGGAAGCTTCTTTCGTCGCTAATTCCGGCTTTATTTCTTGATATCCACAATTTTGTATTGAATCACGCCCGCCGGGACGTTGACGTCGACGATTGCGCCCTTTTTCTTCCCGAGAATCGCTTTGCCTACAGGGCTTTCGTTGGAAATTTTGTTTTGCATCGGATCGGATTCCGCCGTCCCGACGATCGTATATTCCATCGTGTCGCCGAACTCCAGATCCTCTACCGTTACGATCGAACCGATGCTGACCGTATCCGTGTCAATTTCATCATTATTGATGATCCGAGCGTTGCGCAGCATTTTCTCCAAGGTAATAATACGCCCTTCGATAAAGGCCTGCTCGTTTTTGGCGTCTTCGTACTCCGAGTTCTCACTGATATCCCCGTACCCGATCGCAACCTTGATCCGCTCCGCCACTTCGCGGCGTTTTACGGACTTTAGGTTTTCCAATTCTTCTTCCAGTCTCTTAAGACCATCTTGGGTAAGAATTACTTCTTTATCACTCATCTCAACCGATTCTCCTGTCATGGAAATAATTTTTGCACCTGGCGTAAGGCGCCCTGCCTCTTCCGTTCTGGCAACATCCATGTGCGTGCAAGCATCATCCGAGTATATCTTATGCGATCTTATGGAATGGTCAGACCACCACATTTTGCACGTTGTGGCAGTTAACTCCTGAGGCGAATTTTATATTGTGAAATTATAGGTGAACGATTCCCAAATGTCAATGACACCAGGTTTTACAAATGTAAACGTTTTAAAAACGTTCGCTTCACTTGTTCGCCAATTCAGCCCCGGAAAGCATAAGTTTAAGCCGAAACCTCTTCACGGGACGCGGCCTCGGACAATTCGGCGACAAAATTCTCAAGAATCCGGACCATTTCATCACGCCGGGTTTCTTCCATGATGAGATCCTTGATGCGGGCCGAACCTTTGAGCCCTTTCAAATACCAGGCCAAATGCTTGCGCATTTCGCGAACGGCCACATGCTCGCCTTTCAGCGCGGCCAAACGGTCCATATGCAGGATGGCGATCCGGATTTTTTCATGAGCGTCCGGCTCCGGAAGCAGTACGCCCGTTTTGAGATATTCTACCGTACGGTACAACATCCACGGATTGCCGAGCGCTCCGCGTCCGATCATCACCCCGTCGCAGCCGGTTTCGTCCAGCATGCGTTTGGCATCCTCCGGCGTGACCACGTCGCCGTTCCCGATGACAGGGATCGACACGGCTTCCTTGACCTGCCGGATGTAGCTCCAGTCCGCCTTGCCGGTATACAGCTGCTCCCGAGTCCGGCCGTGCACGCTGACCGCTTTGCCGCCCGCCGCCTCCACCGCTTTGGCATTGTCAATCACATATATATGGTCGCTATCCCAGCCGATCCGCATTTTTACCGTAACCGGCTTGCTGACGGCCGCCACCACCGCGGACACCATCTCAAAAATTTTATTCGGGTCCAGCAGCCAGCGCGCACCCGCATCGCATTTCGTCACTTTTGGCACCGGACAGCCCATGTTGATATCGATGATATCGGCATCAGTATCCTGGTCGACGACCTTGGCCGCCTCCACGAGGGACTCGCGGTCGCCGCCAAAAATTTGCAGGCTCAGCGGCTTTTCGCGCTCATCGACAAACAGCATTTCCTGTGTGCGCTTGTTGCCGTGAATGATCGCCTTATCGCTAACCATCTCTGCACAGACAAGCCCTGTTCCAAATTCCTTGGCAATCAGCCGGAAAGCCGGATTGCACACACCCGCCATTGGGGCGAGCACGACTTGGTTTTTCATTTCAATATCGCCGATCTTCAGCAAGATGGTTCCCTCCTATTCATAATAATGCTGGTTCACTTCAAATGCGTGTTCAAAAAGTCCGGTTTTCAGCACCGAAGCTTATGCTTCCGATGTGCGTTTTTTCAAAACGCTTTAGGTCGGATGAAGCCGGGACCGAGGAGCAGAGCGTACGTTTTGGGCACGTGCGCACCTGAAATGTTTCCGTAGGAAACATACTTCGTAAGCATATGATTGGCCCGGCTGAATTCAAGATTCGATGCCGAATTACTTCTTGAATTTACTTCGTGATCAAAAGCGGACTTTTTAAACACCCCCTTCAATCTATCCTTCCGCCGTCAGCTCAGCCAACTCAACGTTCAGGGCATCGGCAATTTTTTGTAAAATTTGCTCATCCGGCCGGCGGTTGCCCCGTTCGACAGCCCCAAGGACCGCGAGAGATACGCCGGTTTTCTCGGCAAGCTGCTGTTGCGTCAAGCCTTTCAGTTTTCGGAAAGCGCGGATGCGCTGTGCCAGGTGTAGGTTTTCCAAAATCGGACGCCTTCCTTTCCATCTATGGTGTCCAAGGCCGCCTGCATGCGCTCATAAAGCCCGGAGGATTCCCCTTTTGGGACGATATCGGCAAGGGGAATCAGCACAAACGCCCTTTCCATCATCCGCGGATGCGGCAAAGTAAGCAGCGGCGTATTCATTTCCCTGCCTTCGACCCACAGTAAATCAAGATCCACCGTGCGTGGACCAAACCGGACTTTGCGCTCCCGTCCGAGCCGAAGCTCGATGTCCAGCATTTCCGAGAGCAGCTGTTCCGGGTCCAGCGTCGTTTTCAGCGCCAGCGCCATGTTCAAAAAACAAGGCTGATCCAAATATCCGACCGGATCGGTCTCGTACAGGTTCGAGCAGCGCAGCACCTCAATCGCGGGATGCTTCTGAAGCTCCGCAATCGCCTGCGTCAAAGTCGCTTCGCGGTCGCCCAGATTAGCCCCCAAAGCAATATAAGCCTCTGAAACGTCAGAGGGAGATGTTGTGTTCATAAACGGCTTCTCACTTTCTGGAACGGTACAACTCCACCGTCACGCCTTCAAAATGAATATCAAACGGAGGATGCGGTTTCGTTACCTTTACCGTTAAGGCATCTACCATAGTATAAGTGTCCAAAACGGAGGATGCAATATGCTCGGCTAACGCCTCGATTAATTTGAAGCTTTTTTGCTGGACAATTCCTTGGACGAGCTCATGGACCTCGGCATAATTTACCGTTTTCGACAGATCGTCGCCGGCTCCCGCCTCCCGCAAATCCAGCTCCAGCTCGAGATCGACGTAAAAACGCTGGCCCAACTTCCGTTCTTCCGCGAACACCCCGTGATATCCGTAGTATTCCATGCCCCGCAGCACCATTTTATCCATTCATTATACTCCCTTTACTGGAAAATAAGCCACCTTGTATGTGGTATGTTTAAGGTTAGGTTCAAGCATAAACAATCGCGTCGCACATTTGCACGGTCCGTTTGATCTCCTTGACGTCGTGAACGCGGACGATCTGGCAGCCCTGCGCGATGCCCAGCGCCACGGTGGCCGCGGTTCCGAGAACCACTTGGTCCACCGGCAAATCCAGGGCCGTGCGGATAAATCTTTTGCGGGAGGTGCCGAGCAGCAGCGGATACCCCAAGCGGACCAGTTCATCCAGGGCCTGCATCACGCGCAAATTTTCCGTATAATCCTTGGCAAACCCGATTCCCGGATCGAGAATGATCTTGTCATCGCTGATCCCCGCATTACGGGCAAGCTCCACGCATTCCCGCAAATCCGCAGCCACATCCTGCAGCAAATCGCGGTAATTCCGCTCGTGGCGGTTGTGCATCAAAATAACGGGGCAAGCGAATTCCGCCGCCACCTGGGCCATTTGCTGGTCCGCTTTAAAGCCCCAGACATCGTTGATAATATGGGCCCCTGCCTGCAGCGCTTCCCGGGCCACCCGCGCTTTATACGTGTCTATGGAGAGCGGCACCCGCGGCAGTTCGCGGCGCAGTGCTTCAACGACAGGAATGACCCGTTCAAGCTCTTCCCGCTCATCCACCGGTTCGTGCCCCGGACGGGTCGATTCCCCGCCGATGTCGATCAAATCCGCCCCGTCCTCCACCATTTGGCGGGCATGCTCCAGAGCCAGGTCCACGCGATTGTAACGGCCTCCATCGGAAAAAGAATCCGGCGTCACGTTCAAGATGCCCATCACCAGCGTCCGTTCGCCCAATATAAGCTCCGCGCTTCCAAGCCGGTAGCTCCGATGATGCAACGCAGGCTTCATGTAAAATCCCTCGCTTTCTGTCGATACTTGTCCAGCAGGCTTTGCGTGACCGGCCCGATTCGTCCGTTCCCGACCTTCACCGCGGGTATTTCAGGGCTAACGAGCTCCGTCACGGGGACGATTTCCTGAATGGAGTTGGTCACAAAAACCTCGTCCGCCGCAAGCAGCCTGTCCCACGCGTAAAATCCCTCTTCCCGTTCAAGTCCGCCTTCCGCTGCCAACTCCAGCACCACGGCGCGGGTAATTCCCGGCAGAATGCCCGTACCGATATCCGGTGTATATAATTTCCCATTTTGCACAAAAAATAAATTGCTGACGATCCCCTCCGCCAGCCAGCCTTCCGCCGTCAAAAGCAGCCCTTCTCCCGGGGTGTCGTTATGCGGCGCAAAAGCAGAAGCTCCCGCCTCCCGTTCCAGGCGTGTAAGCTCGCGTCTGGCCAATACGTTGTTCATATAATGCAGCGATTTAAAGCGGACCTCGCCTTCCGGCGTGTTCCGCCGCGTCCCGAGCCGCCAGAGCGGCTTGCCGACGGTGTACAGCATTGCCGGCGGTTCGGGAAGCGGCTTGACATAGATAATTGTCGCCGGCTCCCCGTAGTCGCCGGCAGGCAGCCCCAGCGGCCCTTCCCCGGCCGTAACCGTAACCCGGATGTACCCTTCGGCCAATCCGTTCAGTTCCAGCAGCTCGGCGATTTGCTCGCGAAAGCGGCCTGGGCCCGCTGTTCCGAAGGCGCTGTCAAAGCGGATTCCCAGCGCCTCGCAGCCCGCCCGCAGCCGCTCCAAATGCCGCTCCAGCAAAAAAAGCCGGCCGCCGTATGTCCGGAACGTCTCGAACAGGCCGATACCGTACATGAAGCCGTGATCCATCACGGATATCACGGCTTCGGCGGCTGGGGTAGGAACTCCGTTTACCCCGATGTAGTTCATGCTTTTGCTTCCGCCTTCCGGCTCAGGAAATTGCGGAGCATCTGATGGCCGTGCTCGGTAATGATCGATTCCGGGTGGAATTGAACCCCTTCAACGGCATATTCCTTGTGGCGCAGCCCCATGATTTCGCCTTCCTCCGTCTCGGCCGTAATCTCCAGGCAATCCGGGAGACTCTCGCGTTCGACGATCAGCGAATGGTAACGGGTTGCGGTAAACGGCGACGGCAGCCCGGCAAACACCGACTCCCCGCGGTGATAAATCGGGGAAGTCTTCCCATGCATCAGCCGCTCGGCGCGGATCACCTTCCCGCCGAAAGCCTGGCCGATCGCCTGATGGCCCAGGCAAACGCCGAAAATCGGGATCACGCCTTTGAAGCGTTCGATCAACTCGAGCGTAATTCCGGCTTCATTGGGCGTGCAGGGCCCCGGTGAAATCAATATATGATCCGGCTGCAAAACCTCGATACCCGCAAGATCGATCTCGTCGTTGCGGCGGACAGTCACTTCCTCGCCAAGCTCGCCTAAATACTGTACTAGGTTATACGTAAAAGAATCATAGTTGTCGATAACCAATATCATGTCTCGTCTCATCTCCTGTCCCCAGCTTTGCCCGGACGGTTCTCGCTATTGCGAACCGCCAAAGCGACCGCTTTGGCTTTATTATGGCATTCCTTAAACTCGCGATACGGAACCGAATCGATTACGATGCCGGCTCCTGCCTGAATATAACCTACGCCGTCCTTCACGACAAGCGTACGTATAATAATATTTAATTCCATATTTCCGTTATAGTCAATCCATCCCATGGCTCCGGTGTAAGGACCGCGGGTGACCGGCTCGAGCTCCTCGATGATCTCCATCGTCCGCACCTTGGGAGCTCCGGTGATCGTCCCCCCGGGAAAGACGGCCGCAATCACGTCATAAACCGTCTTGCCGGGCGCAAGCCGCGCCTCTACCTCGGATACTAGGTGCATCACATGCGAATAGCGTTCGATGGCGAACAGCTCACTGGCCCGGACCGAACCGTAATCGGCGACGCGCCCCAAATCGTTGCGCAGCAGATCGACGAGCATGATATGCTCGGCCTGTTCTTTTTCATTCGTGAGCAGTTCTTCCTCCATTTTCCGGTCCTCTTCCGGCGTTCGCCCGCGCCGCCTCGTTCCGGCAATCGGCCTGGTGCTCGCCTTCCCCTGCTCGACCTTGACCAGCAGCTCCGGGGAAGCGGAAACGAGCTGAAAATCCGGGAACCGGAGCAACCCCATGTACGGAGAAGGGTTTAACCGCCGCAGCTGCTCATACACCTGCTCTGGTGTCCCCTGCATGGGGAACGCGTGCCGAAGGGACAAATTCACCTGAAACACGTCGCCCGCCGTGATGTAATCCTGCACTCGCATCACGGCGGCCTCGAAGGACTCCTGCGTCATCGACGCGCCGGCAGCCCCCAAATCGGCCTCGAGCGGGTCCGGACCGGCCGGCACGGTAACGGGCCGGATGCTGCTGTCCGGTTGGGCGCCCCCGTACGGAGCACTCCCGGGTTGTACGCAGCTTAACCAGGCTTTACCGGATTGCGTGATTACGGAAGTTACACTGCCTTGGGTTATACTGCCGGTGGTTATGCTGCCGGTGGTTTCGCTGCCGGTGGTTGCACTGCCGCGTCCTTCGCTTATGGAGTGTCCACTATTGCTTTGTCCCCCTGCAGGTTTGCCGCCCGGCTGACCGCTCCTCCGCTCCGTGTCCGCAGCCTCTGCGCCAAGCCGGACAATCTCCGCCCAACGCCGCTCCATTTGCACCGCTTGCCGCTTCGCCTCCTCATACAGAACCGCCAGTTCTACAGGATCTCCGGCTCTCCCGGCCTCGCCGTCTGTTACCGCCACCCCCCGTTCTCTCGGCAGATTTCCAATTCCCGGACACGCACGATGAACGACACAGTATATGTCCCCTAACTCCTGATCGATGACCCAAAGCTCCTCCACACGCATCCAGACATAATCATCCAGGCCCAAATCATCCTTAGCCAGCTGTGGCAGCCGCTCCAATGAACGGACAACATCGTAGGCCAGAAAACCGACGGCCCCGCCGCAGAACTTGGGCAGCCCGGGCAGCGCCGGCGACCGGTATGGGGCCATCCAGGCCTGCAGCAGCTCCAGCGGCTTGCCCTGAAGCTTCAACTCAGCCGTTCCCGAAGCCATAGACCCGGATAAGGTATATCCGGATGCTATAGATCCAGATGCCGTAAACCCGGATTCCGCAGATCCTGATGCCGTAGGCCCGGATGCTGTAGATCCGGAAGCCATATCAAGAACCACCGCCTCCTCTCCTTTGCCGCGAATCACCGAAACCGGCTCCAGTCCGAGAAACGTGTACCGCCCTCCCTTGCCGCTCTCCAGCACAAACGAATACGGATGCGCCCGCTTCCAGGCCTCCGCCCAATCCTCCGGCAACAGCGCCGCACCCGCTTTGACCTTCCCGGCGTACGGCAGCAGCGTCCACGTCCCTTCCGCGGCCCAAGCCCGCCACTGCTCCCATGTCGTTATCGTCTCTATCATCAGCCGCCAATTCCTCCAGAACAAATTGCGTTTATTGGTAGCTAGTATACTAAAGAACCGTTGCAATTTTAAATATATTTGTAAAAAATTAATTCCAGCGAAAAACATAAGAACAAAAAAGGTCGTTATTCCGGCAAGATCCCCCATTGAACAAGAAATAAAGGAAAATTATGTCGCTATTTTCTCGAATCGCAGGAAAACATCCCCGATCTCCATCATTCACGGGAAAATAAGTACAAAAAGTTCCGCTAATGGGGATAAACAGCCTCATATCCGGATAATAAGACCTTAAAGTTCCGCTATTTTTGAAGGACGGCTACCGGTAGCGTGGGTTGAGACGACGGATAGTTGGTCCAGTGGTGCCGGCCTTCAACCGCCGATTTTTAGGATGAGTTTCTTTTGGCAAAAAAACACCCCGCCCCATCCCTTCAAGGACGGCGGCGGGGCCTTATGCGCTCCAGACGGAGCTTTACGCTTCAAAGTTGTAAAGCGGCGTGCTGAGATAACGTTCGCCGTTGCTTGGAACGATGGCGACGACGCGTTTGCCTTTGCCCAGCTGTTTGGCCACTTTCAGCGCGGCGAATACCGCTGCGCCGGAAGAAATACCGGACAGGATGCCTTCCTCCTTCGCCACGATGCGCGCTTGCTCGAACGCTTCCTCATTTTCGACATGAATGATTTCATCATAAATTTCCCGGTTCAAAATTTCCGGAACGAAGTTGGCGCCCAGCCCTTGAATTTTGTGAGGGCCCGGTTTGCCGCCCGACAAAATCGGGGATGCCGCCGGTTCCACCGCGTAAATTTTGATGTCGGGGAAGCGTTGCTTCAGCACTTCGCCGGCGCCGCTGATCGTCCCGCCCGTGCCGATCCCGGCTACGAACGCGTCCAGACGGCCGTCCAGCGATTCGATCGCTTCGACGATTTCCGGACCGGTCGTTTCGCGGTGGATTTTCACATTCGCCTGATTTCTGAATTGATCCGCCAGGAAATAATCCGGATTGGCCGCCAGCAGCTCCTCGGCTTTCTTCACCGCCCCGTTCATCCCTTCGGCCCCCGGCGTGAGCACCAGCTCGGCGCCATAAGCGCGCAGCAGATTGCGGCGTTCAAGGCTCATCGTTTCCGGCATTACGATAACGGCCTTATATCCTTTAGCGGCGGCCACCATCGCCAGTCCGATCCCGGTGTTGCCGCTCGTCGCTTCAATAATCGTACCGCCCGGCTTCAGCTTTCCTGCCTTTTCCGCTTCCTCCACAATGCTAAGCGCGATCCGGTCCTTAACGCTGGAGCCCGGGTTTTGGTATTCCAGCTTCACATAGATCTCCGCGCTGTCTTCCGGAACGACCCGGTTCAACCGGACCAGCGGTGTATCGCCAATCAGTTCCGTTACATTGTTTACGATCTTTGCCATATTCAATATCCTCCCTTTTGGATAAAAAAATAACCCTGATCATGCCCTGATGCGATCCACCCGATGTCATGATATTGCCCAATGTCATACTGTGCCGAATGAAAGCCAATCCGAAACTATAGGATATGCCGATCCATCCGCTTTCATTTATTTCCGAGTAAATAAGTTGGTTTTATAACTATTATCTTAACAATCCCGACCGGTGTTGTCAAGAAAGTCACAAAAAATACTTTGCTTCCCGGGCATTTTGACCCAGTCCGCAAAGTATTCCAACGTATGATTACAGGATATACCGTTTATTTCTCCGTTTGAGCGATCAGATTCTCAAGATCCTGCGGAGTGAAATTATACACCTCGTTGCAAAAATCGCAGACGACCTCGGCATCCTTCCCTTCGTCCCGCAGCTCCGTCAATTCGTTTTTGCCCAAGCTGATCAGCGTGCTCTCCACTCTTTCCCGGGAACAGCTGCAGGAGAACACGATATCCATCTCCTCCAGCACTTTGAAATCGGGAACAAGCCGAAGCAGCATCTCCTCCAGCTCCAGCCCTTCATCCAGCAGCGTCGTCACCGGCGGAAGCTGGCCAACGGCCTGCTCGATCGCATCGATTTCCCGGTCGGTTAAACCCGGCAGCAGCTGAATGATAAAACCTCCCGCCACAATGACGGAATTGTCGACGTCGACCAGAACGCCCAGACCGACGGCGGAAGGAGTTTGCTCCGATACGGCAAAATAATATGTAAAATCCTCGCCGAGCTCGCCGGAAATCAGCGGAACGCTCCCTCTATACGGCTCTTTGAGCCCCAAGTCCTTCGTTACGTTGATAAAGCCGGTCGTGCCGACTACGCCCCGTACATCAAGCTTGCCCTGGCTGTTGCTGGGCAAATGCACGTGCGGGTTTTTCACGTAGCCGCGAACTTCCCCCTTGGCGTTGGCATCGACCACGATCGGTCCGATCGGCCCGTCGCCCTTGACCTGAATGGTCAGCTTCTCCTCGCCTTTCAGCATGGCGCCCATCATCGCCCCCGCCGTTAGCGTACGTCCAAAGGCCGCCGTCGCCGTCGGATACGTATCGTGCCGGCGGCGCAGCTCCTCCACCAGCCGCGTCGTCCGCACGGCAAACGCGCGGACTTTGCCGTCCAAGGCGATGCCGCGGATTAACCGGTCTTGTTTCTCATTTTGATCCATTTTACGAAAGCCCCCTTTCGATTAAGTATACCCACCACGGGCTTATTGATTTCGCTCATATATAATCCGCAGCCCCTCCAGGGTCAGCCTTGGATTGACCTCTTCAATCGAGCGCGTCTCGCTGGCGATCAATTCGGCCAGACCGCCGGTCGCAACGACCTTCGGTTTGGCGCCCATCTCCGCCGCGATCCGTTCCACGATGCCGTCCACTTGGCCGGCGTAGCCAAAAATAATTCCCGCCTGCATCGCGTTGACCGTGTTGCGGCCGATCACTTTTTTCGGCTTCTCCAGCTCGATGCGCGGCAGCTTGGACGCCCGCTGATACAGCGCCTCGGTCGAAATGCCGATGCCCGGCACGATCGCGCCGCCCAGATAATTGCCTTGGGCGTCGATGCAGTCGAACGTCGTGGCCGTGCCGAAGTCGACGACGACGAGCGGCCCCCCGTACTGCTCGATCGCGGCCACTGCATTGACAATCCGGTCCGCGCCGACCTCGCGCGGATTTTCGTAACGCAGGTTGAGGCCGGTTTTGATCCCGGGCCCCACGACCAGCGGTTTGCGCCGCAAATATTTCTCGCAAAGCGCCTCCAGCACATGCATTAAAGGCGGCACCACCGAAGAAATGATCACCCCTTCGATGTCTTGCACCTGGATACGGGACATTTGAAACAGGTTGTAAATCAGCACACCGTACTCGTCCACCGTCGCCTGCCGGTTCGTGCCGATCCGGAAATGATGGAGCAGCTCCCGTTCCTTATAAATCCCGAGTACGATATTTGTATTGCCCACGTCGACGACAAGGAACATTCGCTTACCCCTCCTTTTTCCCGTTCAAGTCCAGACTGATGTCCAGGCTCTCAAAAGAATACGTCAACCGCCCGACGGAAATGATATCTACTCCGCTCTCGGCGATGCCGCGGATCGTCTCCAGCGACACGTTGCCCGAAGCTTCCGTCTTCACGTGCGGCGCCTGCGCTTTAATCCGCATCACCGCTTCCTTCATCAGCTCCGGCGGCATATTGTCGAGCATGATGATATCCGCTCCGGCCCGCAGCGCTTCTTCCACCTGCTCCAGACTTTCCGTTTCTACCTCGATCGTCATCGTATGCGGAATAGCTGCGCGGGCACGGCTGACCGCCTGGGCGATGCCGCCCGCCCCCTTGATGTGATTGTCCTTGATCATAACGGCGTCGTACAGCCCGAAACGGTGGTTCGATCCGCCGCCGACGCGGACGGCGTACTTTTCCAGCATCCGGTGGCCCGGCGTCGTTTTCCGCGTATCCACCAGCCGGGCCGGCAGCCCCTCAAGCGCATCGACGAACGTTTTCGTCCGCGTCGCGATGCCCGACAAACGCTGCAGCAAATTCAAAGCGAGCCGCTCCCCGGTCAAAACGCTGTGCGTGCCGCCCTCCACTTCGGCCAAAATGGTTCCTTTGGCCACAAATTGCCCGTCTTGGACATGCGCCGTAAATTTAAGGCCCGGATCAACCAACTCGAACACGAGCCGAGCCACCGGCAGCCCGGCGATCACGCCAGCCTGTTTGGCATGGATGATCCCTTTGGATTCATGCCCGGGCGGAATCGTCACGGCGGTCGTCACGTCCCCCGACCCGACATCTTCCCTTAGCCAGCCGCGGATCGCATCGATCAACCCTTCGTTATATCCGTTAAACATCATCGTTTGCTTCCTCCAACATTCCTTTTTCCCGCTGCCACAAAAGATGCTTGCGCCATTTGCCGTCGCTGCGCTCCGGAAAATCCTCGCGGTAATGGCCGCCCCGGCTTTCCTCGCGGGCCAGCGCCGAGCGCGTCACCAGGAGCGCGCAGGTCAGCATATTGGCGTATTCCCATTGTTCGCGCGTATCCAGCGCCTGGGTAAAAATCGTCTCTTGGCGCTGCAGCTGCGCGAGCCCTTGCGCCAACCCTGCAGCCGTCCGGCGCAGTCCCGCGCGGCGGACCATCACTTTTTGCAGCTCCAGGCGGCGCTCCGCGATCGAAGGCGCGTCGGCAGCCTGACGCTGCACCCCATAGGCAATGCCTTCTCCGGTTTTGTCCAGCGGCGGCAGCTCCCGAATCCGCCCGATAATCCGCCGGCCGAACACGACCGCTTCGGAAAGCGAGTTGCTGGCGAGGCGGTTTGCGCCGTGAACCCCGGTTGACGACACTTCGCCGCAGGCAAAAAGCCGGTATACGCTCGTTTCGCCGTGATGGCCGGTGCGGACGCCTCCCATCATATAATGCGCAGCAGGCGCAACCGGAATCCAGTCGGCCGTCAGGTCAAGCCCGTAGCCGATGCAGGTTTCGTAGATCGTCGGGAACCGGCGTTTGACCGTTTCCGGATCTTCGTGCGTAATGTCCAGATAGACGATGTTGGCGCCGGCCGCCTCCATTTCGCTGACGATCGCCCGGGCCACGATATCCCGCGGGGCCAGCTCCAGCAGCTCGTGATATTTGCTCATGAACCGCTCGCCTTTGATGTTCCGCAGCACCGCCCCTTCTCCCCGCACCGCTTCGGAGATCAGAAAGCGGGGAGCTCCCGGGTAACAAAGAGCCGTCGGGTGAAACTGAATGAATTCCATATCGCGAATGACCGCTCCCGCGCGGTAAGCCATAGCAACGCCGTCCCCCGTAGCGACCTCCGGGTTGGTCGTATACCGGTAAAGCTGTCCGGCCCCGCCCGAGCACAGGATAGTGGCGTTCCCCCGCAGGAAAATCCTCTCGCCGCCCGGGCGCTGCACCAGCGCGCCGAGACATTCGTTGTTTTCGGTAATCAAATCGATCACGTAATGATTATCCCATATTTCGAGGTTCGGATGAACCGCGGTTTGCTCCGATAATGCCCGCACAACCTCGTAACCGGTGGCGTCCCCGCCCGCGTGCAAAATCCGGCGGTGGCTGTGCGCCCCTTCTTTTGTCAACGCCAGTTGGCCATTCTCGACATCAAACGCTGTCCCAAGCGCCATCAGCTCTTTGACGGCGTCCGGCCCTTCGTTCGCCAAAATGCTTACCGCTTCCCGGGAGCACAGCCCCGCACCGGCCAGCAGCGTATCCTCACGGTGGGAGGCAGGAGAATCGTCTTCGGAAATAACCGCCGCAATCCCGCCTTGCGCGTATCTCGTGTTGCTCTCCAGCAGCGCTTTTTTGGTAATCAGGATTACGCGCGATTTTTCACTTGCCTTGATGGCGGTGAACAGTCCGGCGATGCCCGAACCGATGACGATCACCTCCGTATCGACCACCGGGAGCTTAGCCAGCTCAAAATCAACCAAATATTGTGGTATCACTATCGTCACCTGTCTTGAACAAGAGAGTAGCGCATGCTACTTGACCTGTAGCATGCGCTCTAAAGAAAGCCTCGCTTTGTCGGCAACGACGGGCGGTACGTAAATTTGCGGCTGCATCGTTTCCAGACATTTAACCAGTTTTTTCAGATTATTGACTTTCATATTCGGACAAACGAGAAACTTGGTGGCAAAATGGAACGTTTTGTCCGGGCTGTCCTTGCGCAACTGGTACCCGGTTCCGTCCTCGGTGCCCACGATGAATTCTTTGGCGGACGAGTTTTTGCAGTAGTCCAAAATCGCCGTCGTGCTTCCCACGAAATCGCCCATCGCCACCACTTCCGGACGGCATTCCGGGTGGACGACAAACTCAGCGTTCGGGTATTTGGCCTTCATCTCCACCACGTCTTTCACCGTCAGCATATCGTGCGTGTTGCAGTAACCTTCCCAGATGATCAGCTTCTTGTCGGTATGCTGCTGAACGTAGTGGCCGAGGTTTTTGTCCGGCACCCAGATGATTTCGTCGGCATCGATCGAATTGATGACCTTCACCGCGTTGGACGAAGTACAGCAGATATCGGTCTCCGCCTTGATTTCCGCCGAGGAATTGATGTACGTCACCACCTTGGCGTCCGGGTGCTGCGCCTTCAGCTTTCGCAAACCGTCGACGTTCACCATATCGGCCATCGGGCATCCCGCCCGCTCGTCGGGGATCAGCACCGTTTTGTCCGGCGCCAAAATCTTCGCGCTTTCGCCCATAAAATGCACCCCGCAGAACACGATCGTCTCCGCGTCGGTTGAAGCCGCCTTTTGGGCCAGCAAAAAGGAATCGCCGCGGAAATCGGCGACCTCTTGGATTTCGTCCCGTTGATAATAATGAGCAAGTATAATTGCGTTTCGTTCCTTCTTGAGCTGGAACAGCCGTTCCTTAAGCTCCCGGTTCATTTCCGCTTTCCGCTCCAGCGCTAAAGCCTCCACCCGATTTCCTCCCCCAACGCGCACCATATTACCTGTAATTAACGCTTCCTCTGGACTATAGCGCGGTTTATCGACGTTTTACTATGCTCAATCCTGCGTGAAACAGCAAGAACGTATCAAATTTCACACGGTGTTTACCAACTAATTTACACAAGGTGAAAGGCGCTGTCAATGAGGCAGAGCGCCGAGCATAACGCCGAATCCCCGCGATTTACAAGGCAAATTCCCCGTTAAAGGGGAGATTCGTTAAAATTTTAATTTTTAAAAAAAGCCCCCGGGAAACCTTCCGTTCCCCAGGGGCTGCATTGTAATGTTAAGTTTACACGGTCGGCGTGTTGCCGCCGTTGTTGTTGTCGGGGCCTTTGTCGGCCTCGCCTTGATCCGATTTGCCCGGAGTATCGCTAACAGTGCCTTGCGGCGCATCGGCCACCGGATCGTTGGTGCGATTGTTCGCCGTACCGCTAGGCACATCGTTCGGGATATCCCCGATCGGGCCGGACGGTGCCGGATCCTCGGTTTTGCCTTGGATGCGGACACGAACGTCGCCGATGTTATCGACGGTCGGCTCGCCCGGCTCCGAAGAACCGCTGCCGCCTTCCGCACTGCCGTCGCCGTCAATGCTGCCGGTTTCGATCAAACGCTTGATCTGTTCGAAATCCAGCGTTTCGACTTCGAGCAGCGTCTCGGCCACGAGGCGAACCTCGCGTTCATGCTCGATCAGCAGCTTTTTGCATCGGTCATACGATTCATTGATGAAACGCTGCATTTCCTGATCGATTTCGTAAGCGATCTGATCGCTGTAGTTCTGCTCGTGCCCGATATCGCGGCCCAGGAACACCTGGCCTTGCGAAGTACCGAACTGCATCGGGCCGAGCTTCTCGCTCATCCCGTATTCGACGATCATGCTGCGCACGATGCTGGTCGCTTGCTGGAAGTCGCTGTAAGCGCCAGTGCCGATTTCGCCGATGTAGATTTCCTCGGATACGCGTCCGCCAAGCAAACCGGTGACTTTATCCAGCAACTCGTTTTTGGTAACGAGCATCCGGTCTTCCTTCGGCAGCATAATCACGTAACCGCCGGCGCGGCCGCGCGGAACAATCGTAACCTTGTGCACCATGTCGGCATGCTCCAAATAGTAGCCGACGATCGTGTGCCCTGCTTCGTGGTAAGCAACGATCCGCTTCTCGCGCTCGCTGATCACGCGGCTGCGCTTCTCCGTACCGACGATAACGCGGTCGATCGCTTCGTCCACTTCCGTCATGGAAATATCTTTCCGGTTGCGCCGAGCCGCCAGGAGCGCCGCTTCGTTCAGCAGGTTCTCCAAATCGGCCCCGGTAAATCCGGTCGTTCGTTTCGCAATAACATCCAGCTTGACGTCTTTCGTCAGCGGTTTCGTCTTGGCATGTACCCGCAGCACCGCTTCGCGGCCCTTCACATCCGGGCGGTCAACGGTAATCTGCCGGTCAAACCGTCCCGGGCGCAAGAGCGCCGGGTCAAGGATATCGGCGCGGTTCGTCGCCGCGATAATGATAATGCCTTCATTACCGGCAAAACCATCCATTTCGACGAGCAACTGGTTCAACGTTTGCTCGCGTTCGTCATGCCCGCCGCCGAGACCGGCGCCGCGCTGACGGCCCACCGCATCGATTTCGTCGATAAAGATGATGCATGGGGAATTCTTCTTGGCGTTCTCGAACAAGTCGCGTACGCGGGACGCCCCGACGCCAACGAACATTTCCACGAAATCGGAACCGGAAATGCTGAAGAACGGAACCCCGGCTTCGCCCGCTACCGCGCGAGCCAACAAGGTTTTACCGGTACCCGGAGGGCCTACCAGCAATACGCCTTTCGGAATCCGCGCGCCCACGGCGGAAAATTTCCGCGGGTCTTTCAAAAACTCAACGACTTCGACAAGCTCTTGCTTCTCTTCGTCCGCCCCCGCCACGTCCTCGAACGTGACCTTTTTCTTCTCTTCATTATAGAGACGGGCCCGGCTCTTGCCAAAGTTCATCACTTTGCCGCCGCCGCCCTGCGCCTGGTTGAACAGGAAGAAGAACAGAATGAACATGATGGCAAGCGGCACGATGGAGGTCAGGAAGGTGACCCAGATGCTTTCGCCCGGCATCTTCTTCCAAGTTACCTCAAAGCCGTTTTGCTCGCTCAAGTCCGTGATTTCCTTCAAGACGTTTGTGTCGTAAGGAATATAGAGAGAGAAGTTCTTCGTCTTTTCGTTTCCGACGATATCTCTATACTTACCGGTTACCAGATAAGCGTAACCGTCGAATTTACCGGTGATTTCAGCAACGTTGTTATCTTTAAGCTGCTGGCGCAATTCCGTGTAACTAGGGGTGACGGTTGCTTCTTGTCCGCCGTTGAGGAATTGGACGATGCCCACCACGACTAAGAAAAGTATCAAATAAAAACCAGAATTCCGGATGAACCGACTCATCCCCTACCTCCTCTCAGAACCTTAAGTTATTTTACCATAGCCGCACACGCCATTTCAAAAATCAGGCGAGGTGGTCTTTCGTCCGAAACGGGACGACGAAATCAACTGGTGTAAATTTCCGGCTTCAATACTCCGATGTATGGGAGGTTGCGGTATTTCTCGGCATAGTCCAGACCGTATCCGACAACAAAAGCGTCCGGCAGAACAAATCCCGATAAATCGGCTTCCAATTTCACCGTGCGCCGCGCGGGTTTGTCAAACAGCGTGACGATTTTCACGGACTTCACTTTCCGCCGTTCCAGCACATCGATCAAATAACTGAGCGTCAGCCCGCTGTCGATAATATCCTCCACGATCAGGATATCCCGCCCTTCGACGGAGTTATCCAAATCCTTGATGATTTTCACTTCACCGGAAGAACGGGTCGAAGCGCCGTAGCTGGAGACCGCCATAAAATCGAGTTCGATCGGCACGGTAATTTCTTTCACCAGATCCGCCATGAAAATAAAGGCCCCTTTAAGTATACAAATCACAAGGGGATTTCGTCCCTCATACTCTGCGCTAAGCTGTTTTCCCAGCTCCTTGACTTTGGCTTCGATCTGTTCCCGGGTAATTAGTATTTCCTGAATATCGTTCTGCAAAATAAGTAAACCTCCTACGTTATACTATGAATGCCGGTCTTTCGCTAAACCTTAAGGAGCCGCCCGGTTTGCCGATTTAATTCCAAACCATATGCAGCGCCTCGGACGTGTGCCGGCTCACCGCGGCATGCGCGGAACGGCGAACGCCGGGAATCCATAATATCCGGCCGTCGGCATCCGTCACCACCGGGATGCGGGAGCGAAGGGATGGAGGTATTTTCTCGTCGATGAAAATATCTTTTACCTTTTTGCTACCGTTTAGTCCCATGACTTTCATCGCGTCTCCCGGGAGACGGGAACGCACTGTAAGCGGACAGACCAGCTTATCCGCATCAAATATGGCTTCATCGTTGCTTGCTGCCTTTGCCAAAGCGGCTTCCGTACCGCCCGGCAGCCGCGTGATCCGCAAGGTCCGGCCCGCGCCCGGAATCGTCACTTCCGCAGGGAATTGCTCCACTGAATATGTATAGTGAGGAATCTGACTTTCCGCAGCAACGGAGACAAAACGGATCGTGCCGTACTCGCGCATGGCCCGCCAGCCGCCGCCAAGATCCAAGCTCCATGTCGTCGGCCGGTCCTGAACCGCCCCGATACGAACCGCTTCAATCTTGATAAAATCGCTTTCTTCCGTGCTTAAAGGCAGATAATTTAATATTAGTTTAATCAACCTCCGTTGTAAAGCGACATGTAAAGAGGCAAAAGGCGCAATTTTGAACGTTGCCCCTCCTTTGTCCGCACGGACGATTTCGGCATATGCCTTGGACGTCTCCATGGCCAAAAAATCATCCTCCGCCGAGGCCACCTCGGCCAGCCGGTTCAGCGATACCGCCAACTGATCATTATATTGCCCCAAAAAAGGCAACACATCCAGCCGCAGCGAATTCCGCGTGTATTCCGTAGACAGGTTGCTGCTATCGGTCATATATGGGATGCCGGATTCCTCGCAGGCCCGGAGCAAATCCGTCTTGTATATACGCAGCAGCGGGCGGATGAGTTCCACATTTTTTTCCCGGCGCTTAAATCGCATCCCCGCCAGCCCCGAAAGACCGCTCCCCCGCAGCAAACGCATGAGGACCGTTTCCGCCTGATCGTCGGCATGGTGGCCCAAAGCAATCGAGGCCGCGCCGTACCGCTCGGCGACGCGATGCAGGAACTCGTATCTTTTTTCCCGCGCCGCCAGTTCCAGGCCTTTACCCGATTCCTTCTTATAAGAAAGCACATCGGCATAGCCCAGCTCAAACGGAATAGCGAGCCGCTGCGCCAGCTCCCGGACGAAGTCCGCATCGCGGTCCGCTTCGCCCCCGCGGAGGCCGTGGTTCAAGTGGGCGCAAATCAACTCCAGCCCCTCGTCCGCGGCAATTTTCCTCATTATATGTAAAAGAACCGTCGAATCCGCTCCCCCGGACACGGCCACGACGATCCGGTCCCCGCGGGACCACAG
Organism: Paenibacillus sp. FSL P4-0127; assembly: GCF_038007325.1. Taxonomy (NCBI): domain Bacteria; kingdom Bacillati; phylum Bacillota; class Bacilli; order Caryophanales; family Paenibacillaceae; genus Paenibacillus; species Paenibacillus sp. FSL P4-0127. The sequence goes on from NZ_JBBOWY010000001.1 coordinate 657,577, forward strand.
CTCTTCCTGCCGCCCGGTGCGCCGGACCAACTCCACCAGGCGATGCAACGTTCGTTCTTTCATTTGAACCCCTTCTCCCATCAAAACCGCAGCGTTAAATATAGCGCACAGGCCAGCAAAGTCAACGACACGGCAAACGCGCCCAGAATCCAGCGCGGTGTGGACGGCCTCGCCTTTCGCTTGGGGCTGAAATTTGCCGAAACCAGCTCTTTCCATTGCCGGCACGCCTCCTGTGTATCCGCAAACTCCCCGTTGATCGCCTTTTGCAGCCAACCGCGATAAGGGACGAGCTGCGGCGTACTGTTGATGATAGCCAGCAGATCTTGGCGGCTGCGTGTTTGCGGCAGCTGGATAGCCGCTTTTTTGAGCGGCCGTTCGGCCAGCAGGTGGATGCATACGACGGCAAATGAAAACAGGTCGTATCCGGGATCCGCCGACCGGCTCCCCGCATCCCAAAAACCGCGGTCATACCACTCGGTAAACTGCTTGACGCTATGGCCGATGGCGGTCACACCGCCGTAATCGATCAGTTCCACCTCGCCGTAGGCGGCGACGAGGACGTTTTCCGGTTTCAGATCGCCAAACACCCAACCGGACCCATGCAGCCGCCTTAGCTGCTGCAGCAAATTGTAACCGGCGACGTCCAGCCACCGGCCTCCCCGGCGGGCCAGAAAAGCGCTAAGCGGTTCCCCCTGCACATACCGCATCACGTAGAACGGAATCTCCCTGCCCCGGTAGGTGAAGTCGTCCACCTCGACCAGATAAGCGAGATCACGCTCTGCGGCCCCTCTCCGCCGCCGCTGGCGCTGCAGCGCTTTCAGCACATTGATTTCCGATTGGATGTCCAGTGTGTCAAAACCAAGCTTAAGGGCGTACAGTTTCGCGTTTTTCTCCTGCTTCACCAGGTACACGACCCCATTCGCCCCTTTGCCCAGCAAACGCTGGACCACATAACGGCCGCCCTTCCAACGGCCGCTGATGCGCGTCCCTTGCGGCAGATTCAGTTTAAACGACGTAGTCTCCGAGAATGCCATCGCTTCCATCCGTCTCCTCGCGCCAAGACTTTCCATGTCCATCCAGTGTACCATATCGCATGAAATCCATCACCTTCAAGATGGCCGGACCGGTTGGCGTCGCCCCCCGCATGACGAGACGCTGGAAAATCGACCGCGCCGTCCCCAAATCGCCGGTCCAATCCACGTCAAGAACGACATCTTCCCCGCTGTGGGCTCCGGGAAAATGAAACACCGCCAGCCGGCTTTCCCCTTTTCTGGCGCCCAGGCTGAGCATCATATCGCGAATCGCCTCTTCCACCGCGCGCAGCTTCGGCTTCATGCTGGCGCTGGCGTCGATCAGCAAAGCGACCTGCAGCGGGCTGCTCTCGCTGAGCTCGTCGATCACCTCGACGACTTGCGAGCGCGTCTCCGGCGGCAAATCGCCCACCGTCTGATCGCCAAGAATCTGACGAATCTCCTTATTGACCGCCTGCTGGATCGTTTGCACCACCGTTTTTCGCGTCATCATCTGCATCGTTTGCGCCAAATTTTCCGTGCCGACAATCCGGCTCATGCCCCCGCCGGCCTTGGCGATTTCGGCGATCTCCACGCTGCCGAGCTCCCCGATCGTCCCGTAATCGACAATCCCGACAACGTTGACGGTGATCCCTTCCTGCTTAGCCAGCGCCGCCGCCATCACCGGACTTTCCCCCACATTGGAACATCCGTCGGTAATCAGCATAATCTGTTTCATTCTATCCCGCCTTCCATACTTTATAAGTTGAACTATTAATTGTACGGATCAGGGCAGCCGTGTGTTCAGTTCAACTCATATAGATTGATAGTCTCTCTTTCTAGCATTTCCAGACAGGGTGAAGTATAAACCGGAAGGAGGAGACAGGGATGGCCGCATCTCACAAAAAAAGAAAAACGCCGGACGGCGTCTTTTTATGATTCCGACTTCTACGTCAGAGCGATTAGATAGATTTCGCTCTAAACCAGTTCATCCAGGGCGATTTGAGGTAAATAGGGCACTAGCGTTGTATTAACTTTTGCTAAAGCTTTCCCCTGAAAGCTATCCGAAATCTAACGGTTGTAGCAGCGGCTATTTGCCGAAAAAAAGCCTTTTCTAAATTTATACGAAAAATAACTCAACGCGTTAAAGTGTGGAAGCGCGTCGAAACAAAAAGGGGGGGTGTTTGATTCTTTTTTTTCCATAATATGGGTTTATACTGAATTCAGTTCATGAAGTTCAACTTCATAGCCCATCTGTTTGATTTTTCGAATCCAGTACTCGATGGTTTTTTCACGTTTACCCAAATAGTCTGCGCCCAGTTCCTCGTAAGGCACTTTATCTCGTAGGACGACGTAGATGATCCGTAAGAGTAAATGTGAAACCGCTATAATGGCTTTTTGTTTACCCATTCGTTTGACTAGCCTGTAATATAAAGCGGATATCCGGGAGTCTTTGACCCTTATGGCGGCCCAACCGCATTGACAAAGTACGGATTTTAGTCCCTTATTTCCGCGTTGGTTCTTTTTTCGTTTTTTTTACCGTTACTTTCATGGTTGGCTGGGCATACCCCGGCCCATGAAGAAAGGTGAGCATCGGATGGAAAATGTGACATATCTGTACCCAATTCGGCCACGATGCTCGCCGCTGCATCATGTTTGATCCCAGGAATAGTGTCCAGCAACTCCATTTCCAAGCGATAAGGCATAGTCAGTTGTTCAATTTCTGTTTCCAGTTCTTGAATCTCCTGTTCTAGATACGCAATATGCTCCAGATGTCTTCGAATCATTTTCCGATGATGAAGGCGTAAACGGCCGTTTAGCGCCTCAATAAGTTCGGGAACTTTGCGTTTCAGAGACGACTTCACCATGTCACGAACCTGCCGTTCATTAAGCACTTCACCGTTGACAATGGATTCAAGTAACAATCGGCCGGAAACCCCAAAGACGTCTGACATAAAGGTGGTGAGTTTCAGATTGGCATCTTGCAATATCTTGTGAATCCGGTTCTTCTCTTGGGTCACATTCTGCAGGAGTTTCCGGCGGTATCGAGTGAGGTCACGCAAGTCGCGAATATCTACGCTCGGGACAAAACTTTGCTCGATTAATCCGCTTCGGTGTAACCGGGCGATCCACTCGGCATCGCTATAGTCGGTTTTTTTGCCTGGAACATTCTTGATGCGGGCCGGATTGGCGAGGGTCAACTTACAAGAATCCTCCAGAATGTTCCATACCGGCTTCCAGTATACCCCGGTGCTTTCCATGGCCACATGGGTACATTGTTGATCTTCGAGCCAGTCTTTTAAACGAAGTAGTTCCTTGGTGGTCGTTCCGAATGTCTCGATTTCTTTTGACGGTCTCTTGTCGAGCGGACCGTACAGAAGGCAGGCCACGATATTATCCTGATGGACATCTATACCTGCACATCGTTCCAAAATCGCATCCAAAACGAACAACTCCTTTCTGGATGTTTTAAGCAGATCATGCAACCTTGTATAAAGATGACACTTTATACTCGTACTCGTGGTAACAATCGGCGATTCTTATACGAAAAATAACTCAACGCGTTAAAGTGTGGAAGCGCGTCGAAACAAAAAGGGGGGGTGTTTGATTCTTTTTTTTCCATAATATGGGTTTATACTGAATTCAGTTCATGAAGTTCAACTTCATAGCCCATCTGTTTGATTTTTCGAATCCAGTACTCGATGGTTTTTTCACGTTTACCCAAATAGTCTGCGCCCAGTTCCTCGTAAGGCACTTTATCTCGTAGGACGACGTAGATGATCCGTAAGAGTAAATGTGAAACCGCTATAATGGCTTTTTGTTTACCCATTCGTTTGACTAGCCTGTAATATAAAGCGGATATCCGGGAGTCTTTGACCCTTATGGCGGCCCAACCGCATTGACAAAGTACGGATTTTAGTCCCTTATTTCCGCGTTGGTTCTTTTTTCGTTTTTTTTACCGTTACTTTCATGGTTGGCTGGGCATACCCCGGCCCATGAAGAAAGGTGAGCATCGGATGGAAAATGTGACATATCTGTACCCAATTCGGCCACGATGCTCGCCGCTGCATCATGTTTGATCCCAGGAATAGTGTCCAGCAACTCCATTTCCAAGCGATAAGGCATAGTCAGTTGTTCAATTTCTGTTTCCAGTTCTTGAATCTCCTGTTCTAGATACGCAATATGCTCCAGATGTCTTCGAATCATTTTCCGATGATGAAGGCGTAAACGGCCGTTTAGCGCCTCAATAAGTTCGGGAACTTTGCGTTTCAGAGACGACTTCACCATGTCACGAACCTGCCGTTCATTAAGCACTTCACCGTTGACAATGGATTCAAGTAACAATCGGCCGGAAACCCCAAAGACGTCTGACATAAAGGTGGTGAGTTTCAGATTGGCATCTTGCAATATCTTGTGAATCCGGTTCTTCTCTTGGGTCACATTCTGCAGGAGTTTCCGGCGGTATCGAGTGAGGTCACGCAAGTCGCGAATATCTACGCTCGGGACAAAACTTTGCTCGATTAATCCGCTTCGGTGTAACCGGGCGATCCACTCGGCATCGCTATAGTCGGTTTTTTTGCCTGGAACATTCTTGATGCGGGCCGGATTGGCGAGGGTCAACTTACAAGAATCCTCCAGAATGTTCCATACCGGCTTCCAGTATACCCCGGTGCTTTCCATGGCCACATGGGTACATTGTTGATCTTCGAGCCAGTCTTTTAAACGAAGTAGTTCCTTGGTGGTCGTTCCGAATGTCTCGATTTCTTTTGACGGTCTCTTGTCGAGCGGACCGTACAGAAGGCAGGCCACGATATTATCCTGATGGACATCTATACCTGCACATCGTTCCAAAATCGCATCCAAAACGAACAACTCCTTTCTGGATGTTTTAAGCAGATCATGCAACCTTGTATAAAGATGACACTTTATACTCGTACTCGTGGTAACAATCGGCGATTCTCGTGGTTGCAATTGGTCCGATTCTAACACGGAGTGTTTCTCCAAAATGTAATCGACCTATGATCCACCTATAATTATTACCTCATAAAGTGAGTGCGTGTACAACCCATATTTTTCATATATGGCGGTGGCCGCCAGGCCATATTTGATTCTAACGGTTGTAAGCATCGTTATTTGCCTGAATCTAAGGAGAAATAGCGGGATTAAGCGGAATAAGCGCCATGGCAACCGTTAGAGTTTGAAATCAACGTTTTTGGAACAAATAGCGCTTGTGGCATCCGTTAGAAAATTTATGTGGCTAGAAAATGCAGCTTGTCAGATTTAATGCAACGCCGGTGTAAATAAGGTCCACTGTGTCGTACATTTTCAAAACCTCCGTTTTTCCGCAGATAAGGTTTCTAAGGGTCCTTTAGTCTCCAGATTTCTCTTCTCCTCTCTTCCCTAACCGGAGCACGGCCCTATATTCCCCGCTTGTGATTTAATAAACTCTATAATGTATAAATAAACTCAAAGCCGGATGGCCCTAAGTTCTGGTTTAGACATAACAGCTTTATCGAGGAATAAGCTCCCCTTCATCAGACCAGGTGACAAGCCACAAAATGTCCCCCGCCGGCGTCGCGGAATTTCGGCGCCCGCTCCTTGCATTCGGCGGCGGCAAACGGGCAGCGCGGATGGAATTTGCAGCCGGAAGGCGGATTGGCCGGGCTCGGTATATCCCCTTTCAAGATGATCCGCTCCCGCTTTGTCCTCGGGATCGGCAGCGGCACCGCGGACAGCAGCGCTTTGGTGTAAGGGTGCAGCGGATGGCGGAACAATTCGTCCCGCGAGGCCGTTTCGACCAGGCCGCCTAGGTACATCACGCCGACCTGTGTGCAGAGATGCTCGACCACGCTCAAATCGTGGGAAATGAACAGATACGTAAGGCCCCGGGTCTCCTGCAGTTTGCGGAACAGATTGATGATCTGCGCCTGGATCGACACGTCCAGCGCGGAAACCGGCTCGTCGGCGATCATCAGCTCGGGATTCAGGATCAGCGCCCGGGCGATCCCGATCCGCTGGCGCTGCCCGCCCGAGAATTCGTGGGGATAGCGGTCGATATGATAGGAGGACAAGCCGCATGAAGCAAGCACCTCGAGCACGCGGTCGCGGATTTCCGCCTTGGGGAGCAGCCCGTGGTCAAGCAGCGCCTCTCCGATCGCGTCCCCCACCCGGATACGCGGATTCAGCGAGCCGTACGGATCCTGGAAAATCATCTGCAGCTTCGGACGCAGCCGGCGCAGTTCGGCGTCAGGCAGGGCGTACAGGTCGGTGCCTTTGAACAGGATCTCGCCGTCCGTTTTCTCCGTCAGGCGGACGATGCTGCGGCCGACCGTGCTTTTGCCGCTGCCCGATTCCCCGACCAGGCCAAACGTTTCCCCGGTCCGGATCGTGATGCTGATGTCGTCCACCGCCTTGATCTGTCCGGTCGTCCGCTGCAGCAGCCCCGTTTTCACCGGAAAATACTTTTTCAAATGCCGCACCTCCAGCAGCGGCTCAGCCATGACGCTCCCCCTCCTCATACAGCCAGCAAGCGGCTTTCTGCCCGTCTCCGACCCGCCCTAGCGCCGGTTCCTTCGTCCGGCAAACATCCATGCAATCGGCGCAGCGGTCGTGAAAATAACACGATGGCGTCAGCTCCAGCAGGTTGGGCACCTGCCCCGGGATCGAGAACAATTCATCCCGGCGCTGTCCCAAAAACGGCTTGGACTTCAGCAGCCCTTGCGTGTACGGATGCTTGGGCGACGCGAACAGCCGGGTCACCTCGCCTTCCTCGACGATTTTTCCGGCGTACATGACGACGACGTAGTCGGCCATTTCCGCCACAACGCCCAAATCGTGGGTGATCAGCAGGATCGCCATGTTCGAGTCTTCCTTAATCCGCCGCAGCATGTCGAGGATCTGGGCCTGGATCGTCACGTCGAGCGCCGTCGTCGGCTCATCGGCGATAAGCAGCCTCGGCCCGCAGGAGATCGCCATGGCGATCATGACCCGCTGCAGCATCCCGCCGCTCAGCTCATGCGGATAATTGTTCATGATCTGCTCTGGCCGGGATATGCCAACCTGCTCGATTAGCTCCACGGCGCGGCGGCGGGCCACCTTCTTGGGCAGCTTCAAGTGCAGGACCATCGGCTCGATCATCTGCTCCCCGATCGTCAGGACCGGATTGAGCGAAGACATCGGCTCCTGGAAGATCATTGCGATCTCATGACCCCGGATCGTTCGCAAATGATGCTTATCGAGGGACAGCAAATCGGTCTCCCCGAATTTAATCCTCCCGCCGATTTCGACGCCGGCACCTTGCAGCAGCCCCATGACCGACATCGCCGTCACGCTTTTGCCGCAGCCGGACTCGCCGACGATGCAGACGGTTTCCCCCGGCAATATCCGCAGGCTCACCTCGTTAACCGCCTTGATCCTTCCTTCTTCCGTCGTAAAATGCGCGCTCAAACGCTCTATCTCCAGCAAAGCCGGCATCTGTCGTTCACCTACCTGTTCAATTTGGGGTCCAGCACATCGCGCAGGCCGTCGCCGAACAGATTGATGGCGATGACGGTGGCGAAAATCGACAACCCCGGCGGAATCCACAGCCAGGGATGCTGCTGGAAGTCGATCATATTGTTGGCGGCGTCGATCATATTGCCCCAGGTGGGCGTTGGCGGCATGACGCCAAGCCCGAAGAAGCTCAGCACCGATTCGCTTAAAATCGATCCGCCGATGTTCAGCGTCGCCATGACGATGATTAGCGGCATGAGATTCGGCAGCAGGTGGTGGATCAGCTTGCGCCGGTCGCGCAGCCCCAGCACCACCGCCGCCTGCATGAACTCCCGCTCCCGCAGGCTGAGCATCTGTCCGCGGATCATCCGCGCCAGCCCCGGCCAGTTGACCAGGCTGAGCATCAGCATGACGATGTACATGCGGTATTCGGTCGGCACCTTCCATTCCGACAGCAGCGCCCCGGAGATGAACAGCAGCGGCAGGCCGGGGATCGTCAGCAGCAGATCGGCCAGCCGCATGATGATTTGGTCGACGACGCCGCGGTAATACCCGGCGATGGCTCCGAGCAGCGTGCCGAGGAACACGGACACCACCATCGAGGCCAACCCGACGGTCAGCGAAATGCGGCCCGCCTGCAGCACCCGGACGAGCACGTCCCGGCCCAGCTTGTCGGTGCCCAGCCAATGCTGCCAGCTCGGCGGCCTGTTCATGAGCGCCATGTTGATTTTGTTGTCGGCGTACGGCGAAAACAGCGGCCCTAAGAAACAGGCGATAAACATGAAGGCGACGACGATGAAACCGGACACGGCCAGTTTATTGCGAAGCAGCCGGCGCAGCGACTGCCGCCACAGCGACGGCTTCTTGAACGCGGAAGCAGGCACGGCCGCTTGGCCCGGGTGCGATATTTTTTCTTGGAATAAGGTCATTTTCACCGGCACCCCCTAATGCAATCGGACGCGCGGATCGGCGGCGCGGTACAGCATATCCGACAGCAGCGTTCCGAGGACGGTCAAAATCGCGATCAGCATCGTAAAGCCCATCAGCAGCGGATAATCCCGAAGCGAAAAAGAGGACATATACAGCTGCCCGATGCCCGGCCAGTTGAAAATCTTCTCGATAATCAGCGAACCGCCGAACAGAGCGGGCAGTTCGAAGCCGACCAGCGTGATCGCCGGCAGCAGCGCGTTGCGCAGGGCGTGGCGGTACAGCACCTTGCTCTCTTTCAGTCCTTTGGCGCGGGCCGTGCGGATGTAATCCTGCTTGATCACGTCGATCATGTTGGTACGGAAATAACGCGTCAGCGAACCGACGCCCAAAACGGTCATAACGATCACCGGCAGTGTCATATGATGGATCACTTCCTTGACATAAACCAGTCCGGTGGCATTGCTGCCCGTCGTAATCATCCCGCCCGGCGGCAGCCATTTGAAGTCAACGGCGAGGATCTTGATCAGAAACAGACCGATGAAAAACGACGGCAGCGACATCGCGGCAAAAATCAGCACCAGCACCAAGGTATCAAACCAGGAATACTGTTTGTAGGCCGAGACGACGCCGACGACCACCGCGATGAACCAGGTCAAGAACGTTGACACCGCCGCCAGCAGGAACGAATTCCAAATGTAGTCGTTGAACAGCGCCAGCACCGGTTTTTGTTGGGCCAGCGAGTAGCCGAAGTCGCCGTGGAAGGCGTTTTTCATCCATATGGCGTACCGCTCCAGCACCGGCCTGTTCAAGCCGTAAATTTCCCGCAGCTCGGCCTTCCGCTCCGGCGACAGCTTGATGTTGCCGCTGATGAAGTCGCCGGGCGTCAGCGCGTACAAGCAGAAGATCAGCAGCGAGGCGGCGAGCAGGATCGCCGCCATGTAAATCAATCGTTTGGCGATATATGTGCTCATTGCTCTTAATGCAGCGTCCAGTTCGGCAGACTGGAGGACAGGCCGGTAAACGGACTGACGGACAGATTTTGAATGCGGCCGTTATAGGCGTACACGGTCTTTTTGTAGGAAGTGAAAATCACCGGCAGTTCGTCGTTGAGCAGTTGGAACAGCTCCTTGTATGCCCCCTTGCGCTGCTCGATGTCGCTGGTGGCCAGCGCCTTGTCGTACAGCTCCTTTACTTTGGGGTTATCGTAGCCCTTGATCTCCCCGTCCACGAACTGCACCACCCCTTCGGACGGGTCCGTCAGCATCGGCGTGAAGAAGGAGGCAATATCGTAGTCTCCACCTTCCACTTTAGAGACGAGCGCGTTGAAGTCAGCAAACACCTCCGGCTGAAAATCGACGCCGATGGCGGCGAAGTTCTCCGCGGCGACGGCGATAAAAATGTCGGTCTGGGCGTTTTTCGAGCCGAGGAAATGGATCGTCAGCTTTTGGCCGTCTTTTTCGCGGATACCGTCCTGGCCCTTCGTCCAACCCGCCTCATCCAGCAGTTCGTTGGCTTTGTCCGCGTCATAAGCGTAATCGTTGATGCCTTCTTCGGTATAAGCCCAGGAGATCGGCGAAGCCGGAATGTTGGCGACTTGCCCAGCGCCCTGGTTTGCGTCGACGTAGATGCTTTGGCGGTCGAGCCCGTACGTTAGCGCCTGCCGAACCTTCTTGTCTTTCAGTGACTCATGTTCAAGATTGAGCTGCAGGTAACCATAAGTGCTAGGCGTGTACGGCAAAATATTGACGAAACCCAAACTTTTCAGCTTATCGATGTTTTCCGTTGTAGCGCTAAAAGAAGCGTAATCCACTTCGCCGGTCTCCAGGTACTGCCAGGTGTCACCTTCGGACGTTTTATAGATAAACCGCTCCGTTTTCGGCTTCCCGGTATAGTAATGTTCGTTGGCGACATAGCGAACCTCTTGCCCCGGAATGAATTTCTCCAGCACGTAAGGCCCGTTGCCGAGGGGCTTCTCATGCAGCTTCTTAATGTAGTCGAGCTGGCCGAATTTGTAATCCTTGCCGTAGTAAGCTTTGGACAACACGTCGCCGCCCAGGAGCACCAGCGCCGTGGCATTCGGCTGCTCCAGCTTGGCCGAGACGGTCAGCGGATCTATGACGGTGATGCCGGAGATGCTCCCGGCTTTGTCTGCTTTGTAAGCTTCGCCGCCTTCAATACGGAGCGCCGGAATTTGCGAGTCTCCGTCGTAAGCTTTATCGTGAAGCAGCGTCCAGGTAAAAGCCACGTCATCCGCCGTCAGCGGCGACCCGTCGCTGAACTTCAAATCCTTGCGCAGATGGAACGTATATGTAAGCTGGTCTGCGGAAACGTCATAGCTTTCGGCCAGCCCTGGAGCCGGCAGCCCTTTGTCGTCCACTGTTACGAGCGGCGTAAACAACAGCGACGACACATTGCCGTCATAGCCGCTTTGGTGAAAATAAGGCGTAAACGCCCCGCTCGGATCGGTCAGGCCGACGATGATCGTGTCGGTTCGCTGCTTGGCCACTGCCGGTAATTTGGACAGATCGCCGGCCGGAGTGAACTGCAGCGCGGCCGCCGGCGCAGCATCGCCGTCATTGGCGGCGGCCGCGTTTTGGCCGTTCCCGGCTGCGGCTGTGCTTTGACCGTTCCCGGCGGCCGCCGTCACCGGACCGCCTTCCTGAGCGGTGCTGTCCCCGTTATTGCCGGTGCAGGCCGACAATACCAGGGCGCCGGTCAGCAAAAACATCATCAGTACGGTTAATCTTGTTCTCTTCATCTTGTTCATCCTTCTCCCTCCCATTTGCCTGTAAAATGATCGTGGCTTATTATACTCTTAAATTCCGATAAGATAACTCAACTATATGCTTTTATCATTATACGAATGACATTTTGTTCTGTAAATAGAGAACTTGTTTATTTTTCTTTATTCGGAGAATTTTGAATTATGACTGCATAACAAAAAAAACAGGCCGATCATGGTGATGTTTGACCATAATCAGCCTGCACGCAAGAGCCGGGCCTTCTTCTTTGGGAACATTAGAGGCCTTTTTAGGGATCACGCCGCGAAAACCTGCTAATCCCAGGCAGCCTAAGAGACTCCTTCCTGACTGCGAAAAACATAAGGACAAAAAACGTCGCTATTTCGGTGATATCCGTCCATTTGAGAGAAATAGAGGCAATTTATGTCGTTATATTCTTAGGGTAACCAGGAAATACCCGCGTTCCGGACCATTCTTGAGAAAATAAGTACTAAAAATGCCTCTAATGGGGATGAACATGCTGAGCACCGGATAATAAGTGCATAAAGTGCACTAGCGTTGCAAGAACACTAACATCAATTTTCAGCAAAACCCACATTTGGATTATTGAAACTATAAATGGATTTTTTTACAGTCATTTTTTAAGCTTAAGACCAAAAAGCCAAGGTTACCTAATGCGTAGGTCGCGATGTCCCATTAAATGTATATAATGGATATTATTCCTTGAACTTGCTTGGCTTAATTATCCCAACCATTGTGCGCACCGATAACGCTTTGGGACCTGACCCCGGACGTCTCCCCGGACTACTTCGACTGGGTTTCCGATCCAGTTCGGTTCGAAAGGATCGCCATGAACGGTACAAATACTCGCGGAGAATCCGGAGCACTTGCCAGTTTGTTTTTGCCGTTTGGGTGCTGTGCCGGATGTGCTCCACGAGCAAGGCAGTAATTAAAGCCAAGAATAATTGGTTCCAAATAGCCTGTGGTTTATGACTGTGCAGCTTCTTCAATCGCAAATGTTGCTTCAGCCATTTAAAATACAACTCGATGAGCCAGCGATTTTTGTAGATCTGCGCGATTTCTTCAGCGGTCTTATCCCATACCGATGTAAAAATACGATAAGTCCGTTCCTGCTCGTCATAAAACTCCACCAAACGAACGGAATGTTCCATGGATCGGAAGGAACTGCCCACGCAAACCTTGGCGTCCCGCGTGATGTTCGAGCCTTCCGGAACAGGATACTCCTCAATGACGGTGGCAAGCGCGCGATCTCGCATACGGATCACAAACTGGATGTTGTCCTGGACCCATTGATCCATCCGGGCATAATCATCATAACCGCGATCCATCACATAAATCGCATCCGAGGGGACGACCAGTTCAACGGCCCCCGCACGATCCCCTACATTGAGCGAACTGGGGATCATGGCATCAGGAAATAGCTTGTCGGGAGCTGTAACAACGAGGCGCAGATGCATCTTGACGCCGCTACTCTTATTTGACATCTTGGCCCAACTTCCAAGTTGAAGCGGCAGTCGAATGCTGGAAGAATCAATGATGTGCAATTTCCCGCTCTGGCCCTGGTGGCAAGCACGTTGCTGTGTTTGTGATGCCAGATGCTGAAACATCCACTCCAACAGCTCCGTTGGGATCTGATCGAGTTTTCGGGATAATTGCGAGCCGCTGATACTCTCCAACTGTAGAAGCTGCTGAAGTTTCGGCTCAGCACGAAGTGCAATTTCCATTTCACCGTAAGATGACCATTGTTTCAACTGAGCATTGATGAAGAGCATGATCGCTTTCATCGTGGTAAGTTTCTTGGTGTAATGGTCGAAGAGTAAACGTTGATGCACATCGATGGGCAGTAAGGAAATCAGTTGACGAATGACCGTTTTAGCTTTAACGTTATCCATGGTTGGTCTCCTTTTGTAGAGAGTTATGGACAACGTACCTACCTCTTTACAATAGGAGATTTTTTATGCTTTTTCCATGAAAAATGATCATAATTACCCATATTTAACTAATATTTGATTATTCGCGTTAGGTTTTATGCAACGCTAGTGCATAAAGTGCCGCTATTTTGAAAGCGGCGGTCCATCGAATAAATCTAGCTATGATGAACGTAAACAAAAGACAGCCCTCCATATTGCTACATCTCGTAGGTTAAAATGGATAGTGAAAACCAAACCATTTCAGAGCTACATAGCAAAGGAGAGCTGATACTATGCAGTCTACCACAAAATTCGTCGGTTTAGATGTATCCAAAGAAAAAATTTCGGTTGCTATTGCAGATGCAAGCGGTGAAACTCCTCGCTATTACGGGAGCATTCCTCACACCCCGGCGGCGCTGCGCAAGCTGATCAAAGAACTGGGACCGGCCGAAACGCTATCGTTTTGTTATGAGGCAGGTCCGACAGGTTACGAAACCTATCGCTGGATCACCTCCATGGGAGCCCATTGCGTTGTCATTGCTCCGTCGCTTATTCCCAAACGCCCTGGTGATCACGTGAAGACGGATCGACGGGACGCCGAGCAGCTTGCCCGTCTGTTTCGTGCAGGAGAATTGACTCCTGTCTACGTCCCGGAGCGGGAAGACGAGGCTTTGCGGGAGTTGGTTCGCGCCCGGGAGGCCGCCAAAGAGGACGCGCATCGGGCACGCCAGCGGATATTGAAGTTCCTGCTCCGCCATCAAATCGAACCGCCGGCTACGATAAAGCGTCGTTGGACCCGGAAGTACCGTTCCTGGCTGGAGCAACTGACATTCCCTTATGAGCCCATGCAAGTAGCCTTCGACGAGATGCTCCATACCTTAAATGAGATCGAGCAGCGGATGGGGCGTTTGGAAAAAGCCTTGGTTCAGCAAGCCACGGTCGGCTCCAAGGCAACTCTGATTCGGGTGCTTCAGTCCCTGCGTGGGATTGGACTACTGACGGCCGTCACTCTAGCTGCTGAGATCGGTTCATTTACTCGCTTCCGCTCCCCGGCCCAACTCATGGCGTATTTAGGGTTGGTTCCTCGTGAGAGTTCAACCGGCCTGAGTACTCGGCGCGGAAGTATGACCAAAGCCGGTAACGGGCGCTTGCGCCGATCCTTGGTGGAATCCGCCTGGAGCTACCGTCATCGGCCTGCGGTGAAAGGAGATCTCGCCAAGCGTTTGGATGGCATGCCGGCCGATATACAACTGTTGTCGTGGAAAGCGCAAGAAAGATTGCATTACAAATACCGTCATCTCATTTTTGGAAAGAACAAACACAAAAATGTGGCCGTAGGCGCGGTGGCCAGGGAGCTAACCGGGTTCATATGGGCTGTTGCTCGAACGGTGGAACAACCGGTGGCTAACTAACGCCCCTTCCGTCCCCTTTGGGGAGACGCAGGGAGCGTTGCCCCCTGCACCCCCACACTCGCCGTGAGGCGTTCCTCATTTCCAATGAGGAATAGGAAAAGTGTTGATTTGAACCTAACCGCTTGTCAAGAAAAGCGCTTGACAAGCTCACGCCTGAGCACGAGGCCCGGGAGCAAACGAAGGTTCCGGGAGAGAATTTGCGTCAACCGTTTGCACTAGGTGAGTAACTGAACGTGCGCTTCTAGCTTGCAAGAGCTCTCCTTGACGAAGGCATAACATGTGGTACCAACCCACGGATAGCAGCGTGCCGACCGTCGCTCGCATTTTTGCTCTCGCGCCACGTGCTCAGGCACCTCTCACACGGAGGGCTTGACAAAAACGTTCATAGCAACGGTTGTGATCGACGCTATTGGGGTAAAGACGAACGGATTCCAAATGTAACGGTTGCCAGCGAGCCTATTTTCCGTTTTCCCGGCAGTAATGGGGCGGTTTCGCCTAAATAAGCGCGATGACAACCGTTAGCGTAATAAATGTTCCGGATAGCTTGATCATACGAGATCATTCGAGATCACCCGAGATTAACCTTGCGGCTTAATATAATCGACCAGCTTCCGGTGCATTACGTCCAACATCTCCGCACGCAGGCTGTATTCGGTGACCGTCTCTCCCTCGAAATGGGCCCGGATGAAGCCGCCGCTGCGCAGCTTGGACACGTGATCGTGCGTAATGCCCTTCGATAATTGCAAATGGCGGACGATTTCGGTAAACGTCCGCGGGCCCTCGCTCAAGTAACGCAGGATTTTCAGCCGGCTCTGCTCGCCGAGCGCCCGGATCATGCGGTATTCTTGCGGCGGAAAATCCGTCTCGTCGCCGAAGTAGATTCGCGCCGCATAATGGCAAAGCGTTACCTTGCCAAAGTGATAAATAACATTCATCGGCTGAAAATGATACTGCGGCACCAGCACCAACCGCTCCAGCCCCTCCTTCGGCGCGAACGCCAGCCCGTTCGTCGTCCGCTCGACAAACGCCAACGGTTCGGCGGCGGCCAACTCTTCCTTTCGCCGTCCGGCTTCCGCCCGCAGCGCGCCCGGCACCGCCGGATCCAGCCGGCGGAAATACTGCTCGTTCCACATGGACAACACCTCGAGCGTCCGCGAGCGGTAAAGCCCCATATCCTTGGGGAACTGCTGGGTGTATCCGGCGGTCAGCTCATATAAATCGCCCGGCGTCTTGGCCTCCAGCCAAGCGAGGAAGGCTTCCGGCGCCAGTCCGGCCGGACACAAACAGGTTAGCAGGTAAGTGAATTTCCAATCGCCGTCCACTTCCATCTCCTTCAGCATGGCGGCGAACCCGGGCGTCAGACACTGTAAGGTTTCCTTGACCCAGGCCGGGGCAAGGTCGATTTTTTTATGCGATTTACGGCAAATGATCGTATGCAGGCTGCTCAATAGCTCGTACCGGGGTTCAAATGTTACGTCCACGCGGTAATCCAATTCCACACGCCCCTTTCTTTCTCCATTATAGCGTGCTTCCCCCCAATTTCGGGCAAAACATCAAACCAGAAAAACAACCTTTCACGCAAAAAAAAGAACCTGAGGTTCTCACCTCAAGCCCTCTTCTAACTGACCGTACGCGGCCTTTCCAGCCGGCTGATCCCGGGGATATGCAGCGTTGACCACTGCGGCCGCAAGTGATCGACGGTGGCCACGGCGACGGTCATATCATCGTGAATGACGTTTTTCTGATAACGGATGACCGATTCGAGCAGGCAATCGGCGATCTCCTGCGGATCGTCGGCGTTGATTTCCTGGATCAGCCGCTTGATCCACAGCTCTTTGTTCACGGCCGGGCCCGGCGCATCGTAAATGCCGTCGGTCATCATGATCAGCGTATCGCCGGGATACAGTTGCACCGTCACCAGATCGACCTCGATGTCCTGAATAATCCCGATCGGCAGGTTGCTCGCCGAAACCGGGATCACCTCCTTTCCGCGTTTGATAAAGCTTGGGGAAGATCCGATCTTCATAAAGGTTGTGCGTGCCGTATATTGATCGATCAGCGCCATGTCGACCGTAGCGTACACCTCATCCGGCGAACGCAGCATCAGAACCGAGTTGACCGATTTGATCGCCAGCGTCTCCTCCATGCCCGACTGCAGCAGCTGCTCGAGAATGCTGAGCGCCGTGCTGCTTTCCAAGCGCGCCCGCTCCCCGTTGCCCATGCCGTCGCTGATGGCCACCGCGTAAGTGCCGTTGCCCAGCTCCTTGGCGCTGAAGCTGTCGCCGGACAGCAAATCGCCCCCTTTGGCGGTGCCGGCGACCCCGGTCGTAATTTCAAACGCTTTGGCCGACCCGAACGTAACGGTCGCAAGGCCTTCTTTTCCTCCGTGCATCGTCTCGTTCATCACCGCGATATGCTCACCCAAAATATCCGACAGCAGCGGGGCGATGATTTTCCGGCATTCATCAAACCCGCGCGTGTAAGCATGGACGATTTCAATTTCCACATTGCCGTGATCCAAATTGACGATATCGATGTTGTGGATCGACAAGCCCATTTTTTCCAAAGCCTCGCGGATTTGTTCCTCTTGCCGGTACATGGCTTGTCCTTCGCGCTTGATTTCCCGGGCCAGATCCTCCATTACCTGGGACACCCCGGACAATTGCTCGGCCACCAGCTGCCGGCTGTCGTATATTTGCTGTTTCCAGTGCATATCATGTTGGTAGAGTTCATATTCCCGCTTCATCACGTCCAGCACCTGGTCGGTTTTGACGCACAGCTTGCCCCACTTCGGAGGCAGCTCGTCCGGAGAAATGTCCGGCTTCTCTTCGATCGCCGTCATCATCTCCGTCATCAATTTATAAGTCTGATAAAATTTGCCGTCCCAGCACGTGCCGCGGCGGAAACAGGTGGCGCAGGCCCCTTCCGTCACGGCGTTCATGAAATGGTCGATTTCCTCGCCGCGCCTTACGATTTCGCCCGAACTGGAAACTTGGCCAAAGCTCCGGGAAAGCTGCTTAAAGACTTGGGAGAACTGCGCCACTCGCTCGGCCGTAATGTCGCGCACCCGCTTGGCATATTCATGCTGCGTTTTCACATGCTCTTGCGTGCCGGGAACATATTTGGCGATCACATTGACCGTTTTTTTCGGAGTCAGAAGGAACAGCAGCACCGCAGCGCAGCTCTCCCAAGTCGAGGACATCACGTCCGCAGGCCCGGCGATGTAAATGGAAAGAATCGAGGACCCGAGCAGCATGCCGAAGCCGACGGCCCATTTTCGCCCTTCCCGCATCATGCCGGCGAGCATGCCGGAAAAGGCCAATAAGCTCATTTGATAAAGCGCCGACGTGTCGGCCAAGCTTAAAATCAGCCCGGTTATGACGCCGACCGACGCGCCCAGCGGAGCGCCGCCCACGAAAGCAAACAGCAGAATCAGGTAGCGGGACAGCACATGCTCGGCGGACAACCCGGAAATTTCCCAGCCGACCGTACCAGTCATGACCGAGGCGAGCAAGATGACAAGACACAAAATTTCCTCACCCCGCAGGTGATATTGTTTTTTACGGTACGTAAAGATGGGGACCGCCTGGATAAACACCAAGGTGAGCACAAAGCTGAGCAGCGCGTCCATCACGGTCATCGTCAGCGCGTACCATGTGAGCGACGGCCCGATGACCGCGCCGAACAGTCCAACGAAAAACGTGCTTGTAAACACCATGATCGGCGCATAGGAAATGTCAGCCCGCTCAAACGCTTCCAGCCCTTTTTGCAGCAAATAGAAGATCAGCAGCTCCACCGCAATTTGGGCGGCATGCGCCTGCGCGCCCGGCGTAAACATGGCGCCCGCCACCATCACCGCCGCCGTAACCATAGCGATGTCCCGCCGCATAAATACCATGACGGCAAAAA
The DNA here is from genome assembly GCF_038007325.1 of Paenibacillus sp. FSL P4-0127. Lineage (NCBI taxonomy): Bacteria > Bacillati > Bacillota > Bacilli > Caryophanales > Paenibacillaceae > Paenibacillus > Paenibacillus sp. FSL P4-0127. The sequence continues at coordinate 676,002 of NZ_JBBOWY010000001.1, forward strand.
AAGCTACCGCAAACGGTGCAAGCTCGTCCAATATCGTCGCCCGCCCAAGCAGGAAACTCATCAGGATCAGCAGCCCGTTCCATTTGCTCGCCGCAAAAAAACGCGCGGCCCGCCCCAAAACCGGCAGGTTTAAAATTTCGTTCCACAACGCCTCTTTATTCCATGCCTTTCCCTTTTTCAATCCTGGAAACAGAGTGACATTCCACTTGTTCAACATCCCGGCACCGCCTTTTCCAAATTTGTAAGGTATGTCCCATTATAGGAGCACGGGAGCGGAAAGTTTGTCAGATACCGGAGGAACGCCCAAAGAAATTTCCGACAAATTGAGAGGGGTTTACGAAACGGCGCGAATGCAGGCCCGCCATGACGGCGATTGCCCCGAAGCGTTCCTATGTTCGCATGGACTTTGCCATGCCCCCGCCGCCATAGGAGCGTGATCATCGTAAAATTGCGTAAGAACCTGTCGGGAAAAGCGAAGAGCCGACAAAACATCCTTTACTCCAGCAAAAGCCACAGAATTGCCATAATTTACCGCAAAAAAGCGCACAAAAAACCGCAGGCGAGCTTATCACCTGCGGTGGGTTTGAAGTTTTCGGTCACTTTAGGGATTACATTCGTTTGGCACCGCGTCCGCCGCGTTTGCCTTCCGTGTTCTTCTTGAGCGAAGAAATCCGCTCCTCGCTGTCCTTAAGGAAACGAGATACTTTGTCTTCGAAGGAAGATTTGTTGGCTGGGGGCTTGAAAGAGCGTCCTCCACGGTCCCGGTTGAATCCGCCGCCCGGACGGTCTCCGTCTCTTCCGCTTGGCCGATCTGTTCTCGGTGCGCGAGGCGGTCTAGCCTCTACCGGTTTGTCAACAGCCTGTTTGATGGAAAGTCCGATCTTACCGTCCTTATCGACATTGATTACCTTCACGGTAACCGTGTCGCCAATCTTCAGATGATCGTTAACGTCTTTAACGTAATTGTCGGCGATCTCCGAGATGTGAACGAGACCCGTGACACCTCCTGACAGATCCACAAATGCTCCGAAATGCGTGATGCCTGTCACTTTTCCCTCTAACTTGGTGCCCACTTCAATTGCCATAAAATAAAATGATCCTCCCTTAAAAATATACAGCCAGGCCTCGAAATTCATGACTGCGGTGATTTGATTATACCGAATGACTGAAACAAGGTCAACAGACGTATATCCCGCATGGGATCAGTCATTTCCGGCTTCGGATTCCGATACCCGGACCGGAATTTCCCCGGGCTTATACAGCCCGTATTTCTTCATGGCAATTTGTCCGATATATTCGGGATCTTGCAGACGGTTCACTTCATATTTAAGCTGGTTCAAGCTTTCTTCGGTCTGCTTCCCGGAGGCCTGCGTCTTGGCAAGCTGCTGCGACTTCTCGCCGATCTCTTCGGATTGGGAAATATACGTATACGCCGCCCAGCCAAGGAATACGATCATAAAACCGAGCCATAACCGGAGCCGCCGACGCGCCCCGACGCTTCCGGGCTTTTGAGAATTCCGAGGATTTTTTGACATCTTTGGATTTGTCGTAACCGCACGCATCAGGGACACCTCCTTAAAGCATCACTCTTTGATGAACCAGCGTAACAAACGCACAATACGATTCTTCCAGATATCCAGCCAACTCTTAAATTTGCTTAGCCCTTCCGGAATCCGCAGCCGCTTCCATATAGGCCTAAAGACCCACGAAATTAGCTTCCATAGCGGCAGCAGCGTGATCCGCCCGAGAAACAGCAGCACGATCCAGACAAAACCGAGCAGAAGCTTGGCTCCTTTGAACAACCAGCGGAACGGAGCAATGATGAAAAGCTGGATAATCCTTACGATAAACCGGTAAATTTGGTTAGTTATCCATATTAACATTAACACAAATCGTTCCGTTAGAACACTAAGAAGCAAAAAATAAATCCAAATACCTAGAAACAACCCGAGAAAAACATAGAACCTTAGTTCCCCATGATTGCTATGGTATAACACGCGAAATACAAACAAGGCGGCTGCCGCCCAATATACCAGGTCAAGGGCATGGACACTCCAGCGGGGAAAACGGAATTGTCCCGAGACGACGCGATAGCTGTCAAAGACGATCCCCATAATCCCCCCGGAGGCGAACATCCATAGAAGGGTCATCCACTGCGTTTCCAGATTCATCGGAACAGTTTGCCGAGCAATCCCTTACCGGACGGATGTGAACCCTGCTCCAAATACGACAAGGTGTTAACCAGGCCTTCAATGCTGACAAGCCCTTGCTCGAGGTTCAGGTTTTTAATATGTAAATTTTGTCCGCGGATTGCCAAATGCCCTAATTCGGTCTGAAGCAGAAACTCCTCATTGTCGAAGCTCTCCACATTGAGGACTCCCGAAATTTCCAGCAGCTTGCGATTCATTAAATGCAGCTCCTGGTGTTTTCCTTTCAATTGTTCGACCATGGCATGTACCCCTCCTTCTTACCAATAGCTTATGGACGAATTGTCGGCTTTAGAACCGGATAACTTGCAAGACTTCGCGTGATTTTCATTCTGGTTAAGTGACTTTCTTTACAGGATTTGGCAGCGTGTTTTTTTACGATAATTACGGAAGAAACGCAAGCGGCTTTTGGAGGCGAATCCTGATGGAGCAAGGTAGCAAAAACGGGGCCGGACATGGCGAAAAAAACCGCCGGGAATCCGATTCCCTAGGCAAAATGACAATTCCCGCCGACGTTTATTACGGGATTCATACGGCGCGGGCCATGGACAATTTTCCGGTTAGCGGAAGGCCGGTCAACCGCCGCCTGATCGCGGCGCTCGTGCTGGTGAAAAAAGCGGCGGCCGCCGTGAACGGCAAGCTGGGACTGATTCCGGCGGAAGTGGCGGAAGCGATTCTTTGGGCGTGCGACGAAATCAACGCAGGCGAGCTGCAGGACCAGTTTACGGTTGACGCGCTGCAGGGCGGGGCGGGCACCTCCACCAACATGAATGTCAACGAGGTCGTGGCCAACCTGGCCATCGAACGGCTTGGCGGGCAAAAAGGCGACTACGGGCTGGTTCATCCGCTGAATCACGTCAACTGCTGCCAGTCGACCAACGATGTGTACCCGACCGCGCTGCGCATCGCCGCGATCCGGCTGCTGCGCCCGCTCAGCGAAGCTTACGCATCTTTGCAGGAAGCGCTGCAGGAGAAGGAGCAGGAATTCGCGGACACGCTGAAGCTGGGCCGCACGCAGCTGATGGACGCCCTGCCGATGATGGCCGGGCAAGGGTTCGGCGCCTATGCCAAAGCGGCTGCGCGCGACCGGTGGCGGTTATACAAAGCGGAGGAGCGGCTGCGCGAAATTCCGCTCGGCGGCACCGCCATCGGGACGGGGCTTGGGGCCCCGCGGGCATACAGCTGCCAGGTGGTAGAGATGCTGCGGGATTTGACGGGGCTGGGTCTCGCCCAAAGCGAATATCCGATGGATCCGACGCAAAATTGGGACATCTTCGTCGAGGTGTCCGGCCTGCTGAAGGCGGCGGCCGTCACCCTGCTCAAAATCGCCGGCGATTTGCGCCTCTTGGCGTCCGGACCGGCCGGCGGCATCGGCGAATACACGCTGCCTGCCGTGCAGGCCGGCTCCTCGATTATGCCGGGCAAGGTCAACCCGGTCATGGCCGAGATGGCCGGGCTGACCGCCATGCGCGTCATCGCGAACGATGCGGCGATCACCATGGCCGCCGCCGGGGGCCAGCTCGAACTCAACGCGTTTGGCCCGCTGATCGCCGATTCCCTGCTGGACTCGCTGGAGATTCTGCAGCGGGCCGTGGAGCTGTTCGAGCGGCGCTGCGTGCGCGGGATCGCCGTGAACGAGGCGGTGTGCCGCGCGCATTTGCAGCGCTCCACCGTGTTGGCGACGGCGCTTGTCCCCCATTTGGGGTACGAGCTTGCCGCCGAAATCGCGGGTGCGGCCGCCCGGGAAGGCCAAACCGTGGAGCAGGCCGCCCTGGAGCGCGGGCTGCTGACCGCCGAACAGGCGGCCCGGATCCTGAACCCGCTTGAAGTAACCAAGCCGGGCATTCCCGGCAAATCAGGGAGGAACACGAGATGAGCTTAAACGCTACGCCGCGCGGAGAGCGGACGCATATTACGGTGTTGGGACGGACGAATGCCGGGAAATCCAGCTTGGTTAACGCCTTGACCGGGCAGGATATTTCCGTGGTGTCCCCGGTTCGGGGAACGACGACCGATCCGGTGTATAAAGCGATGGAACTGCTCCCGCTGGGACCGGTCGTATTGATCGATACCGCCGGGCTTGATGACGAGGGTCTGCTTGGCGGACTGCGCCGGCAGAAAACGCGGGAACTGATGGAGCGCACCGATCTCGCTTTGCTGGTGATCGACGCGGCGGAGGCCTTGCTTACGGGAGCCGATGCCTTTTATCCGGGCCTGCTCGCCGAGTTAAAGGAGAAAAACATCCCCGTGGTCGGGGTGCTCAATAAAATCGACACCATCGATGAGGTCGATACGGCGCGGGCTCGGGTGAAGGCGCGGCTAGGATTGGATTGCCTGCCGTTCAGCGCCGCGGCGGGGACGGGCGTGGCCGAGCTTACAAAAGCGATCACGGGCGCGCTCCCCCACGATGACGACCGTTTCCGGATCGTCGGCGATCTGCTCTCCCCCGGCGATGTCGTTGTGCTGGTCGTGCCGATCGACAAGGCCGCCCCCAAAGGCCGGCTGATTTTGCCGCAGCAGCAGACGATCCGCGATATTTTGGAGAGCGACGCCAGCGCCGTCGTCACCAAGGAACATGAGCTGCGGGCAACGTTGGAGCGATTGAAGGGGAACCCGCGGATGGTCATTACCGACTCGCAGGTTTTTCTCAAAGTGGCCGCCGATACTCCGAAAGAAGTGCCGCTGACCTCGTTTTCCATTTTGTTCGCTCGCCACAAAGGCGATCTGGGCGAGCTGGTCAAAGGCGCCCGGGCCATCGAAAACCTGCGCGACGGCGATCACGTGCTGATCGCGGAAGCCTGCACCCACCATCGGCAGTCCGACGACATCGGCTCCGTCAAAATCCCGCGCTGGCTGCGCCAGATGACGGGGAAACAGCTGCATATCGAGCAATTCTCCGGCCACAGTTACCCGCCGGACCTGACCCGCTATGCGCTGATCGTTCACTGCGGCGCCTGCATGCTGAACCGCCGCGATATGCTGCATCGCCTCGACGAGGCTAAAGCCGCCGGCGTGCCGATCGTCAACTACGGTGTACTGATCGCGTACATCCACGGCGTGTTCCCGCGCGCGATCGAGCTGTTCCCCTCCGTCATGATGGCTTGGGAGGAGTCGGCGGTTTTGTAGGCGCGAACCTATACTTTAGGCACGTGTTAGCGCGTGGTGTGCGGGAAGGGATGGACATTAGGCGTACCCCTCCGCTGCCGAAGTAGCAATAATTTTGGGTGTATTCCGGGATTTTCCTTCCCCCACCATTAGCGCTGCATCAATTCTGATCTGACAAGATACATTTTCTAGCCACACCAATATTCTAACGGTTGCCACTAGCGCTATTTGTTCCAGGAACGTTGATTTCAAATTGTAACGGTTGCCATGGCGCTTATTTCACTGAAATCCGGCTTAGTTTGCTTAGATTCAGGCAAATAACGGCGCTCACAACCGTTAAAATTTAGAATAGGACCTTTTTCGAAAAATAGCCGCTGTTACAACCGTTGCTATGAACGTTTTTGTCAAGCCCTCCGTGTGAGAGGTGCCTGAGCACGTGGCGCGAGAGCAAAAATGCGAGCGACGGTCGGCACGCTGCTATCCGTGGGTTGGTACCACATGTTATGCCTTCGTCAAGGAGAGCTCTTGCAAGCTAGAAGCGCACGTTCAGTTACTCACCTAGTGCAAACGGTTGACGCAAATTCTCTCCCGGAACCTTCGTTTGCTCCCGGGCCTCGTGCTCAGGCGTGAGCTTGTCAAGCGCTTTTCTTGACAAGCGGTTAGGTTCAAATCAACACTTTTCCTATTCCTCATTGGAAATGAGGAACGCCTCACGGCGAGTGTGGGGGTGCAGGGGGCAACGCTCCCTGCGTCTCCCCAAAGGGGACGGAAGGGGCGTTAGTTAGCCACCGGTTGTTCCACCGTTCGAGCAACAGCCCATATGAACCCGGTTAGCTCCCTGGCCACCGCGCCTACGGCCACATTTTTGTGTTTGTTCTTTCCAAAAATGAGATGACGGTATTTGTAATGCAATCTTTCTTGCGCTTTCCACGACAACAGTTGTATATCGGCCGGCATGCCATCCAAACGCTTGGCGAGATCTCCTTTCACCGCAGGCCGATGACGGTAGCTCCAGGCGGATTCCACCAAGGATCGGCGCAAGCGCCCGTTACCGGCTTTGGTCATACTTCCGCGCCGAGTACTCAGGCCGGTTGAACTCTCACGAGGAACCAACCCTAAATACGCCATGAGTTGGGCCGGGGAGCGGAAGCGAGTAAATGAACCGATCTCAGCAGCTAGAGTGACGGCCGTCAGTAGTCCAATCCCACGCAGGGACTGAAGCACCCGAATCAGAGTTGCCTTGGAGCCGACCGTGGCTTGCTGAACCAAGGCTTTTTCCAAACGCCCCATCCGCTGCTCGATCTCATTTAAGGTATGGAGCATCTCGTCGAAGGCTACTTGCATGGGCTCATAAGGGAATGTCAGTTGCTCCAGCCAGGAACGGTACTTCCGGGTCCAACGACGCTTTATCGTAGCCGGCGGTTCGATTTGATGGCGGAGCAGGAACTTCAATATCCGCTGGCGTGCCCGATGCGCGTCCTCTTTGGCGGCCTCCCGGGCGCGAACCAACTCCCGCAAAGCCTCGTCTTCCCGCTCCGGGACGTAGACAGGAGTCAATTCTCCTGCACGAAACAGACGGGCAAGCTGCTCGGCGTCCCGTCGATCCGTCTTCACGTGATCACCAGGGCGTTTGGGAATAAGCGACGGAGCAATGACAACGCAATGGGCTCCCATGGAGGTGATCCAGCGATAGGTTTCGTAACCTGTCGGACCTGCCTCATAACAAAACGATAGCGTTTCGGCCGGTCCCAGTTCTTTGATCAGCTTGCGCAGCGCCGCCGGAGTGTGAGGAATGCTCCCGTAATAGCGAGGAGTTTCACCGCTTGCATCTGCAATAGCAACCGAAATTTTTTCTTTGGATACATCTAAACCGACGAATTTTGTGGTAGACTGCATAGTATCAGCTCTCCTTTGCTATGTAGCTCTGAAATGGTTTGGTTTTCACTATCCATTTTAACCTACGAGATGTAGCAATATGGAGGGCTGTCTTTTGTTTACGTTCATCATAGCTAGATTTCCGGGTAGTTTTTCCGGGTAATCCTTTTACCGCTATTCCCCCCTGAGCTCGACAAAAACGGTAGCAAGAATGCAAAAAAACATGCCCCGCCTAAACGGGACATGCTCGTGGCCTGCCGCGAATCAGGTCCAATCCAGACCGTTACCCTTCGCGATCGGCTCTTCCTTAACCAAGGTATACAAGGTCGCAGCTTCATCCTTGCGGGTCGTTTCTGCCAGGCGCTCAACGCGGACGGTCACCAGCTTTTGGCCGAACTGTACCGTGATTTCGTCGCCCACCTTCACCGTACTGCTCGGCTTGGATTCGCGTCCGTTGATGAGAACTCTGCCTTGCTCGGAGACATCTTTTGCAACCGTGCGCCGCTTAATTAACCGTGATACCTTCAGGAATTTATCAAGACGCATTATTTTACAGCTTCTTTAAGTTTGTTGCCCGCTTTGAATGCCGGAACATTGGATGCCGGAATTTCAATCGTTTTGCCCGTTTGCGGGTTGCGGCCGGTACGGCCGGAACGTTTGCGGGTTTCGAACGTGCCGAAGCCGATCAATTGTACTTTGTCTCCGCCAGCAAGAGCATCCGTGATTTCGCCGAGAAAACCGTTCAATACGGCTTCAACGTCTTTTTTCGTCAAACCGCTTTTGCTGGAAATGTTGTTGATCAGATCTGTTTTGTTCATTAATAATGCCTCCCAATAAATAAAAAGATAGGTGATACCTTGGCACTACAGGCAAAAAGCCTGATTTAAAGCCATTACGATATCTTTGTAACAGTATTCTTGCTTTACGTTTAAAATCCTGCCCGGACCGTAACTTTTTTTTAATTTTTTCGCGAAAAAACCGAATTTTAGGCCTTTTATCCCATTATTCCCGTTCTTTCGACTTAGCTTCCTCCCATAGTACATCCATTTCCGACAAGGAGCTATCGCCCGGCGTTTTCCCCTGGGCTCTCAGCCGTTCCTCCACATAATGAAACCGCCGGGTGAATTTGGCGATCGTCCGTGACAGGGCCTGCTCGGGATCGGCGCCGATATAGCGGGCCGCGTTAACGACCGAGAACAGCACGTCCCCCAGCTCAAGCTCCTGCGCTTCCGGATCAAGCTTGTCCTGCACCGCTTGCTTGAGTTCGGCGATCTCTTCCTCCAGCTTGTCCCATACCCCGTCGATTTGCTCCCAATCGAAGCCCGCTTTGGCTGCTTTTTTTTGCAGCTTGTAAGCCTTCATCAAAGCCGGCAAATCGCGCGGCACCCCGCTAAGGGCCGATTGCTGCTCGGGCTTGATGCCTTTGCGCCGTTTTTCTTCGGCTTTCATCGCTTCCCAGTTGTTCAGCGCCGCTTCGGCGTCCTCCGCGCTCAAATTGCCGAATACGTGAGGATGGCGGTAGAGCAGCTTTTCGTTCAGTTCGCGGATGACGTCGTATACCGTAAAGGTGCCGAGCTCTTCTTCCATTTGGGAATGGAGCATGATTTGCAGCAGCAGATCGCCCAGTTCCTCGCGCATATGGTCGGGATCGTCGTCATCGATCGTTTCGAGCACCTCGTACGTTTCTTCGATGAGATTTTTGCGGATCGACTGATGCGTTTGCTCGCGGTCCCACGGGCATCCGCCGGGGCTGCGCAGAATCGTCACGATTTCGTGCAGGCGCTCGAAGCTGCGGATGCGCAAGGCCTCGTCTTCACTGGCCGGCACGTAGACGAGCGACAGATTGCCGTACCCATCGATGCGGTCCAGCTCATACAGCGGGATACGCCGGATCTGCTCCTGCCCGGCGACGCCGAGGGCATGTCCGACAACGACGGGATAATCGTCGGGGAATACCTCCATCAGCCCGAGCTTCACCTCCGACGCGGTAAGCTGGTCGTACACCTGGCCGATCAGCGTATGCCGGCGGGGGTCGATCCGTTCCCCATTAACGGCGGTTGCGTCAAGCAGCGCAAACCCCTCGATCGGGTCGAACCCGAGGCGGACAAACGCTTCATCCAGGAAACTCTCGCCTCCAACAATCTCCAGCTCGATTCCGGATTGCGGGCAGTGCTCCCGCAGCAGCTTGACCGTCGCCTCGGCAACCATCGGATGGCCGGGCACGGCATAAACGATTTCCATGCCTGCCGGGCCGTATTCGGCCCGCTTAAGCAGCCGTGCGGCAATTTCCTCATAGACGGAAGGAAAATCCTCCTTCGCTTCGTACACGTCGTCGAACGAAACGAACGAGACCCCCGTCTCCTCCAGCCAGGCCACGACCGGATGGTCTTTCGTCCGCACGTACCGCTCCCCCGCCCCCTGAAGGCTTTTCAGGCTTCCCAAGGTCAGCTTGTCGGGATCGCCCGACCCGAGCCCGACGACCGTAATGCGAGCGCTCATGCTCTCTTCCTCCCTCTGCTTCAGTCCGTTTCTGCATGTACCTAATATACCACTGCCGGAGCAAAATATGAAATCGGGCAGGGCAAGCCAAACCGCGATGCGGACAACGCTGCACTCTAACGGACTGAGAAGACGCTAAAAATACGTGTTCAAAAAGTCAAGTTTTCAGCACCGAAGCTTATGCTTACGATGTGCGTTTCTTCAAAACGCTTTAGGTCGGATGAAGTTAGGGACGAAGTAGCGGAGCTAATCGCTTTTGGAGAAAACGGCTCCAGAAGGATAGGCTCTTGGAAGGTATGTGAGCAACTGAAATGTTTCCGTAGGAAACATGCTTCGGAAGCATCCGCCCCACCCGGCTGAATTCAAGACTCCACGTCGAATTTGCTTCGTAACCTGCTTCGTGACCCGCTTAATGGTCAAAAGATGACTTTTTTGAATTGCCTCTAGAAGCAATTTTCGCATCATTCCCCAGCTAACGGACACAAGAGACGCTATTGCCGGAAAATTCCGCTGGCGTTGCATAACGCCTGCACAAAATCTCCGGTACACCTTGCCCGCTATTCCATTTAGGATCACGCCAGAAATCTAGCTATGATGAACGTAAACAAAAGACAGCCCTCCATATTGCTACATCTCGTAGGTTAAAATGGATAGTGAAAACCAAACCATTTCAGAGCTACATAGCAAAGGAGAGCTGATACTATGCAGTCTACCACAAAATTCGTCGGTTTAGATGTATCCAAAGAAAAAATTTCGGTTGCTATTGCAGATGCAAGCGGTGAAACTCCTCGCTATTACGGGAGCATTCCTCACACTCCGGCGGCGCTGCGCAAGCTGATCAAAGAACTGGGACCGGCCGAAACGCTATCGTTTTGTTATGAGGCAGGTCCGACAGGTTACGAAACCTATCGCTGGATCACCTCCATGGGAGCCCATTGCGTTGTCATTGCTCCGTCGCTTATTCCCAAACGCCCTGGTGATCACGTGAAGACGGATCGACGGGACGCCGAGCAGCTTGCCCGTCTGTTTCGTGCAGGAGAATTGACTCCTGTCTACGTCCCGGAGCGGGAAGACGAGGCTTTGCGGGAGTTGGTTCGCGCCCGGGAGGCCGCCAAAGAGGACGCGCATCGGGCACGCCAGCGGATATTGAAGTTCCTGCTCCGCCATCAAATCGAACCGCCGGCTACGATAAAGCGTCGTTGGACCCGGAAGTACCGTTCCTGGCTGGAGCAACTGACATTCCCTTATGAGCCCATGCAAGTAGCCTTCGACGAGATGCTCCATACCTTAAATGAGATCGAGCAGCGGATGGGGCGTTTGGAAAAAGCCTTGGTTCAGCAAGCCACGGTCGGCTCCAAGGCAACTCTGATTCGGGTGCTTCAGTCCCTGCGTGGGATTGGACTACTGACGGCCGTCACTCTAGCTGCTGAGATCGGTTCATTTACTCGCTTCCGCTCCCCGGCCCAACTCATGGCGTATTTAGGGTTGGTTCCTCGTGAGAGTTCAACCGGCCTGAGTACTCGGCGCGGAAGTATGACCAAAGCCGGTAACGGGCGCTTGCGCCGATCCTTGGTGGAATCCGCCTGGAGCTACCGTCATCGGCCTGCGGTGAAAGGAGATCTCGCCAAGCGTTTGGATGGCATGCCGGCCGATATACAACTGTTGTCGTGGAAAGCGCAAGAAAGATTGCATTACAAATACCGTCATCTCATTTTTGGAAAGAACAAACACAAAAATGTGGCCGTAGGCGCGGTGGCCAGGGAGCTAACCGGGTTCATATGGGCTGTTGCTCGAACGGTGGAACAACCGGTGGCTAACTAACGCCCCTTCCGTCCCCTTTGGGGAGACGCAGGGAGCGTTGCCCCCTGCACCCCCACACTCGCCGTGAGGCGTTCCTCATTTCCAATGAGGAATAGGAAAAGTGTTGATTTGAACCTAACCGCTTGTCAAGAAAAGCGCTTGACAAGCTCACGCCTGAGCACGAGGCCCGGGAGCAAACGAAGGTTCCGGGAGAGAATTTGCGTCAACCGTTTGCACTAGGTGAGTAACTGAACGTGCGCTTCTAGCTTGCAAGAGCTCTCCTTGACGAAGGCATAACATGTGGTACCAACCCACGGATAGCAGCGTGCCGACCGTCGCTCGCATTTTTGCTCTCGCGCCACGTGCTCAGGCACCTCTCACACGGAGGGCTTGACAAAAACGTTCATAGCAACGGTTGTATTAGTCGCTATTTTGCCAAAAAAGACCCTTTCTAAATTTTAACGGTTGTGAGCGCGGTTATCTGCTCAAATCTGAGCCCAAATCGCCGGGTTTTAGCTAAATAAGCGCTATGGCAAGCGTTAGAATATGAAAACGGCGTTATTGGAGCTAATAGCGGCTGTGGCAACCGTTAGAACGTGGTGGCGAGAAAATGTATCTTGCCGGATTTAATGCAACGTTAGTGGGAAAATTTGCTGTTTTGGCAGCCATTTGGACTAATTAACGTCTCACCTGTCCGTTAGAGCGGAATCAGGCGGAAAATTGGGCGCTTAGGAGCTCTGGTGTCCGTTAAAGCCTGGGGGCCAGGGAGCTCGTGCTTCAGTGGTCTGGACGGCTGCCACCATGGCCTGAGGCAATGATCGCGGTTAGGCCTCGGTTAGGCCTCTGGCGGGCGGCACCGCCGCGGCGGCGAGCGTATATGCCGGCCTGTGCTACGGCAAACACAGCTTCCGAAGCCGCGGCAGCGAGCGTCTGCGCCGAACGTGCTACGGCAGCAGACGCAGCTTCCGAAGCCGCGCCAGCAGCTTCGGGCCGATCCGCGGCAGGGCGCTAAGCTCTGCCGCGCTGAGCAGCCGCGCGCGCAGCACCGCGGCGGCAAACACGGCTGCGCCGAGCAGCACGCCGAGCAGGCTCTCCGCCGCGGCCGCCGTACGGCCGGGCGGCAGCAGCTCGGCGACGGCGAGGCGCAGCGCCGTCACGGCGGCGGCCATCGCCAGGAGGGCCGCCGCCGGGCGCAGCAGCGCGTCCCGCAGGCGCGGACGCAGCCCCGCGCGGCGCAGCAGCAGCGCAGCGTTCAGCGCGGCGGCCGCGCCATAGGCGGCGATGCCGGCGATGGCCGCGCCGGTGATGCCGAGCCGCGGCACCAGCAGCGCGTTCAGCGCCGCCTTGAGCAGCGCCGCCGCGAGCAGGTGCAGCGCCGGAGCGCGCTGGGCGCCGAGGCCCTGCAGCAGCGCGCTGGTCACGACCATCAGCGCGCCGGGTGCGGCCGTCCAGGCGATCCAGGCAAACGTGGCGCTGCCGGCCGCGTCCTCATAGAGCATCACATTGATCGGCTCCGCGAGCAGCGCCAGCCCCAGGGACGCCGCCAGCCCGATCAGCCAAAACCAGCGGAGCGCGGTTTGCGTTTGCCTGCGTATGGCGGCGGTGTCGGATTTCATCCGCAGTTCGGCCATCGCCGGGATAAACAGCACCGACAAAGAAGTGGCCAGCATGGTCACGAGCTGAACGAGCGGGATGCCCCGGTTGTATATCCCTACCTGCCCCATAACGCGTATCTCGTCCCCATGGACATTCAGCAGGCGCGGCAGCGAGAACGTGTCCACCAGGCTGATCAACGGGACCGCCAAAGCGGCCAGGCTGATCGGAATCGCGTATTTCAAGAGCGCCGGAAAAAGCTCCCGTCTCCCCTTTGACGGCGGAAAATTACGTTGCCGTGCAGGTTCTTCGGGCGACGATTCCAAGGGTCCCCTTTTCGCAAACCGCCAATACAGCAGCATGATCAGCAGGCTGGCGGCCGCTCCCGCGGATGAGCCGGCCAGCGCGCCGCCGGCCAGCGCGGGGTCGCCCGCCGACATCCGGCTCAAATAGAGCAGCAGCACGATCATGACGGTGACCCGCACCGCTTGTTCGGTGACCTGCGATACGGCTGTCGGCAGCATATTTTGCAGGCCTTGATAATACCCCCGCAGCGCGGCGCTGACCGGGTAAAACAGCAGCGCCGGCGCGGCCGCCTGCAAGGCCGGGACGATCAGGCTGCTGCCGATCAAACGCGCCAGCAGTGGAGCTCCAAAGTACAGCAGGATTGCGCCCGCCGCGCCGAACACCATCATCATGGCCGCCGCCAGCCGCAGAACCTCGCGTTGTTCCGGTACGTTGCCTACGGCATGGCGTTCCGCCACAAATTTAGACACGGCGGCTTGAAAACCCGATGTGGTCAGCGTAATGAGCAGCGTATAAAAAGGATACACCGTATTGTAAATGCCAAAAACCCCGTCGCCTCCGATATTCTGCAGCGGTATTTTCTGCAGAGTGCCCAGCAGCTTGGTCAAAATCGCCGCCAAACTTAGGATCGCCGCTCCCTTCAGGAGCTTGGAAGCCAGGGTAACGCCAGGTTCTTTCATGGTTTCCCTTTCTTTGCACCTTTAGATAATGGACATGCCAAAGCTTGCAGGTTCCATTATATGACGAAACCATGGGTTGCGGCCAATTTTCGGCGGTTTAACGCAAAAAACTTACACATCCGCTCCGAACGGCCGGCCGCCGCGTAAATCGGGGGTGTGTAAGCTTGAGAATGACACAGGTGAAAGGAGTCTCGTTTACTGCTCCATTTGCTTGGCCAGAAAGCCTGCGGCCGTTTCCGCCATTTTCGACTCCAACTCCGACATCTTCACGGAACTGTCTTTCGTTAGCAAAACGACGGTCCCGATCGGATCGCCTCCGGCAATAATCGGCGCAATGACGAAAGACGAAATGTTCTCCGGATGGTCCTTCGTAATTTCGAATTCGCTCGCTTCCGTTTCCATTAGGATTTTGCGCCCATCCATGCTGTTTTCCAGCAGCGTACTGATCGGCTTGTCCAAATATTCCTTTTTCGACGCCCCCGCCACCGCAATCAGCGTATCCCGGTCAGAGATCAGCGTAACATGTCCCGTGCTTTCGTACAACGACTCGGCATACTCCTTGGCAAAATCGCCCAATTCGCCGATCGGCGAATATTTTTTCAAAATGACTTCTCCATCGCGGTCCACAAAAATCTCCAGCGGATCTCCTTCACGAATCCGCAAAGTCCGGCGAATTTCCTTAGGGATGACGACGCGGCCCAAATCATCAATACGGCGTACAATACCAGTAGCTTTCATGTCACATGTTGCCCCGCTTTCTTAGAAGTTTTGAACTACTGCTTCTCGGATATAGCCTAAACAAAAACCAGTTCTATATACGATCTCTTATGCAAAAATCTGCCGGACGCAGACAAAAGTGCGATCCAAGCTTGCGAAATGCCGCTGACCGATGCCTGAGGCGGGTAGGGATTTGGTGTACCTGTGATTCTGTCCTTAGTATTCATCCCTAAAGTGCACCTTATTCATCATATTGAACCATCATTTTTAAAAATAGCCCCCCCTCCCCGTAAATGTCTGGTTAAGAAAAACCGTCGGAGAAATTCACTCCGGCGGTTAGTTTGATGCGCTGCGTGGGAAGGGGGGATAAGGAGGCAACCTTCTGTTAGCGGAAACAGCGGTAATTTATGTCGCTATTTTGAGATTTTATCCATTCTGGGTTAAATAGCGGAACTTTTTTCCCTTATTTGGGGAGCCAGCTTGAAAAAAAGCATCTTTTTTCCTCATCCCTCTATAATAGCGGTAAAAAAAACCTTTATTTCTGGTATGTCCCTCTTTTTGACGAAAATAAGGCCCTTTTTTACCGCTAAGTCAGCGACCGCTCAGCAGCTGCCCTCCTCAAGCCATCGTCGTTTATTTTCCGGCATTGCCGCTGCCGGTTCCCGCGCCGGAATTGTTGGCGGCCCCGCCGCCGCTGTTCCCCGACGCCCCGGCGTTTCCGGCTCCATCGGTTCCCGCGTTTGTGCCCGTACCTGCGCCTGCATTCGTACCGGTACCGGCCCCGCTTCCGGCGCCTGCGCCGTTATTCGCCGCGTTGCCGCTGTTGTTCTTCGGGGTTTCCGTTTTCGGAAGATTAATTTTCTTGATGATCTTCTTCTCGAGATCCCCAGCCATGAACTCGTCCACTTTTTGGGATGCAACGGACATTTTTAGCTGGTCTTTTTCATCCTGCGTCAAATCCTCGTATTTTTTCTCGTTACGCGATTCGACGCGGATAATATGGTACCCGTAGCTTGTTTTGACCGGATCGCCGATTTCGTTGATCGGCTGGGTCAAGGCAGCCTGCTTAAACTCCTCAACCCATCCGCTGACGTTGGCATTTTCATACAATCCGCCGTTGTCCTTGGAACCCGGATCCTCGGAGTATTTTTTGGCCAGGGTGGCGAAATCCTCGCCCTTGTCCAATTTGGCCTTGACGTCTTTGGCTAATTTGAGCGTTTCTTCTTCGGAGCGTTGCTTGCCGTTTGGATCAGTAAACCCGATCAGGATATGGCGGACCGAAGCCGTCGTGAAGTTTTCCTTCGCCGCTTCGAATTCCTTTTTCATATCTTCTTCCGTAACCTTGTTCTCCTCGTTTTCCATAGCGATGTAAAGGCGGTTGAAATAATCTTTGACTTCCGCCTCGGACACTTTCTGGGCGTCCAGCATTTTTTTGAACGCATCGGCGCCGCCGTAGGAGGCCTTCATCATTTCGAGCTGCTGCTCCGCCTTTTTCTTCCCGGCTTCCGCCGTCTTGTCATCGGCTTTCGCCGCCAAATACTTGTACGCAATTTCCTGTTTGAGCAGATACTCGCGGAATTCGTCCATCTGCAGCAGTTGTGCCGCCTGCGGCGAAACCGCCAGCAAGATGCGCTGGTCCAAATCAAATTCCTTCGCCGTGATCTCCCCGCCCTCGTAAGTGGCGACAACATCCTTCTTCCCGCATCCCGCCATGATGGTAAAGGCAAGCACCGCCACAAGGGCAATCAGCAGCGTTTGCCAGGAACGCCTTTTACTTTGAAACATCTTGTAGTTCCCCTTTCGCTTTGAACGCATCCTTCAGGGCATTCAGAAATTGCTCCAACAAGCCCATCAACGCTTTGTCGTCCATTCCTTTGATATTGATCCGAATCAGCATCACGGACCCTTGAATAAATTGTACACGTCTTCCGAACAGATTGCCAACTTCCGCGAGCTTGGCGGGTACGATCGTCTGTTCCCGGCCTTCGTAGAACTTGACGGTAACTTCTTCTCCACGCAATGCGATCGATTCGATGCCGTACTTCTTGCCGTACAACTTCACCCTGGCTACGGACAGCAGGTTCTGCACCGCTTCCGGCAATTCCCCGAAACGGTCAAGCAGCTCGTCCTCCAGCTCCGCCACGTCCTCAAACGAGGTTGCGGAAGCCGTTTTCTTGTAAATTTCAATTTTTTGCATGCTATCGTAAATATAATCCGAGGGCAGATAAGCGTCGATGCCGAGATCGATCGTCGTATTCCAATGCGTTTCCGCAGGTTCGGCTTCTCCGAGCATGGTCACTTTGCGTTTCTGGATTTCTTCGGCCAGCATCTGCGAATACAGGTCAAAGCCGACGGAGGCGATGAAGCCGTGCTGCTCCGCCCCCAGCAAATTGCCCGCGCCGCGGATGGCCAGGTCGCGCATGGCGATTTTGAAGCCGGAGCCGAGCTCGGTAAACTCCTTGATCGACTGCAGGCGCTTTTCGGCCACTTCGGTCAGCGATTTGTCTTTCTGGTAGGTAAAGTATGCATAGGCGATCCGGTTGGACCGGCCGACCCGGCCCCGCAGCTGATAGAGCTGCGACAGACCCATTTTGTCGGCATCGTGCACAATCAGCGTGTTGACGTTCGGAATGTCGACGCCGGTCTCGATAATGCTGGTGCTGACCAGCACGTCGTATTCCCCGTCGAGGAAGTCGAGAATCGTCTTCTCCAGCTCCTGCTCGGACATCTGCCCGTGACCGACGCCTACGCGGGCATCCGGGACGAGCGCCGAGATCTGCGCCGCCATCTCGTGAATTCCCTGTACGCGATTGTACAGGTAGTAGATTTGCCCGCCCCGGGCCATTTCGCGTTCGATCGCTTCGCGCACCAGCGCCTGGCTGTATTCGACCACGTAGGTTTGCACCGGGAACCGGTTTTCCGGCGGCGTTTCGATGACCGACAAATCCCGTACGCCAAGCATCGACATATGCAGCGTTCTCGGGATCGGCGTCGCCGTCAGGGTAAGCACGTCCACATTCGTTTTCAGCTTCTTCAGCTTCTCTTTATGCGTTACGCCAAACCGCTGCTCTTCATCGACGATCAGCAAGCCCAAATCTTTGAACACCAGATCCTGGGACAATATCCGATGGGTCCCGATCACGATGTCCACCGTGCCCTGGCGGAGCCCCTTGATCGTCTCGTTCTGCTCCTTGCGGCTGCGGAACCGGCTCAGCGTCTGAATATTGATCGGGTAACCGGCAAACCGTTCGCGGAACGTTTCGTAATGCTGCTGCGCCAAAATCGTGGTCGGCACCAGCACCGCGACCTGCTTGCCTTCGATCGCCGCTTTGAAAGCGGCCCGGATCGCCACCTCCGTTTTTCCGTAGCCAACGTCGCCGCAGAGCAGGCGGTCCATCGGCCGGTTTTTTTCCATGTCCTTTTTGATTTCTTCGATGGCCCGCAGTTGGTCCGGCGTCTCCTCGTAAGGAAACATTCCTTCGAACTCCTGCTGCTCCGGCGAGTCCTTCTCGAAGCCATACCCCGGCGCCGCCTGCCGCTCGGCATACAGCTTGATCAGATCGTCGGCGATATCCTGCACGGAGGAGCGGACCTTGTTTTTCACCCGCTGCCATTCATTGCCGCCGAGCTTGTAGACCTTTGGCTCTTTGTCTTCGGAACCGACGTATTTCTGAATCATGTCGATCTGTTCGATCGGAACGGACAGCTTGTCGCCGCCGGCATACATGATATGCATGTAGTCTTTGTGGATCCCGCCGACCTCGAGCGTACCGATCCCCATATATTTGCCGATCCCGTGGTTTTGGTGAACGACGTAATCGCCGACCTTCAGCTCGGTGTAGCTTTTGATCCGTTCGGCGTTGTCCATGCTTTTGCTGGCGACGCGGCGCACTTTGCGCTGCTTCTGGGAGAACATCTCCCCTTCGGTGATGACAACCAGATGCACGGAAGGCAGCTCAAAGCCCGACTGCAGATTGCCCTTCAGCAGTGTCGGCTCCTCGATCCCGTAATCCTGCAGCACCCGCCGCATCCGGTCCATGCGTTCCTCGCCGCTAGCCAGCATGATGACATTGGCGCCGCTTTTTTTCCAGCGTTCCATTTCCGCCTTCAACACGTTCATTTGCCCATGGAAGTCCTGCATCGTCCGACTAACGAAGTTGAGAATGTTCTGCGGCTGGGAGTGCGGAACCTGGCGCAGGAACAAGGACAGAAACAGCGTTTGAAACGGACGGTGGTACAGCACATGGTCGGTCTCCACCGCCAGCGGCAGTTCCGGAAGGCTTTTGCCGTTTTGCAGCAAATGCAGATTCCACTCCGATTCATCGCGCTCCAGCTGCTTGGCCGTCTCCAGCAGGCGCGCCGGTTCGTCCAGGATGAGCAGCGTGTCGCTCGGCATATAGTTATACAACGTTTTTCTTTCAGGGTAGATCAAAGAAATATATTTATAGATTTCCGGAAAATACACATGCTCCCGCAGCAGCTCGATCTCCTTGGCGATTTCCTCCTGCAGCTTGTTTTTCGCCTGGCGGTCGGCCATTTTTTCAAGCTGCCGATCCAGGCGTTCGGACGCGGCTTGAGCCGCCGCCTCCAGCCGGTCCGGGGAAGCGATCAATTCCTTGCAAGGGGGAACGAACACTTCCTTGACCTGGTCCACCGAACGCTGGTCGGACGGATCGAAGGTGCGGATGGAATCGACTTCGTCATCGAACAATTCCACCCGGTAAGCCATCGCCGAGGTCAGCGGGTAAAAGTCGATGATTCCTCCGCGCAGGCTCATTTCCCCACGGGATTCAACCCGTTCTACACGTTCGTAGCCAAGCTCGATCATTTTGTTCAGGAAGTCGCCATGCTGAATCGTCCCTCCGAGGGTAATCGTAAGTCCGGCCTCTGCCATTGTTTCCGGCGTGGGAATAAACCGGCGGATGCCGGAATAAGGCACCACCACAACGCCCCGAAAGCCGCGGGAGCATTGCAGCAGCACCTCGATCCGCTGGGCCAGCGTTTCCGGGCTGGATACGGCCGATTCGGCGGCGACCAGCTCGTTGGCGGGATAAAGCAGCACTTCGTCCGGTGAGAGCGCTTCCTGTAAATCTTCATAAATTTTTTGGGCGGCGAACATATTGTGGGTTACGACAAGGAGCGGTCGCTTCACCTCCTGGTGCAGCGCGGCCAGCATCACCTGTCTCGTCGAACCGGATAACCCCGAGAGCAATTGCTCCTTCATACCGGAGTTGACGCCGGCGACCATCGAAGCAAAGTCGGTATCCCGGGAAAAAGCTTCTATTAGCGCTTGTAGCAAGTGTGGCACCTCTCTTACTGCTTATTCAATCTATTGACCTGACCGGGCAGGACAATGTGTTTACACGAACCAAAAAGGAGCCTCAGCAAACGTGCCAAGGCTCTATAACCGCTTTAACCGGTAAATTGTTCATTCTTCATCGGCCTTCGCCCCCGCTCATTGCAAGGGACTCACGAGCAGCATCAGCTCCGGGTTCTGCTCCAGCGCTTCCCTGCAGTAATCGCAGATCACCCGAACCGTCATTTCGCCGTTCGAATCATACGCTATTATATCTCGCCGTTCCTCGGGGGTCAAGGAATGAAAGCCTAGTTGGGCTTCCGTGACCTGGGGGGCCTCTATTCTACCAATCACCGTCCGGCAGTGCCGGCAGACGTAATTTATAGCCATCTATATGCCTCCTGAAGATTCATTATGTCTCCAGTATGCCCCAGACTGGCTCCTTTTAGCCCTGACCTTGAACGGCAGCAAAACGCGGATTAGGCTTCCGGCCGACTTCCCGTCGGCCGCGCTGGTCCATAACCCGGCATTTATACGTTAAACTTGGCCATAGTCTGCTCAAACGTGTGGTCCAAGCTGTACTCCAGCGCATCGCACGCCGCTTCGATCGATTGCTGCAGCAGCGGCTGATCTTTTTTGGCAAACCCGGAAAGCACATAATCCACCACCGCATAACCGGGCTCCGGGCGGGAGATACCCATTCGTATGCGGTTGAACACCTGTGTTCCGGTATGCTGGATAATCGATTTAATTC
The DNA here is from genome assembly GCF_038007325.1 of Paenibacillus sp. FSL P4-0127. Lineage (NCBI taxonomy): Bacteria > Bacillati > Bacillota > Bacilli > Caryophanales > Paenibacillaceae > Paenibacillus > Paenibacillus sp. FSL P4-0127. The sequence goes on from NZ_JBBOWY010000001.1 coordinate 696,834, forward strand.
CGTTATGGCCGCCCGAACTGCCTTGATAACGCAGCCGGTTGCGCCCAATCTCGGTATCGAGATCGTCGTATACGACGATCATATCTTCCAGGGACGCTTTGTAATAATCCATGTAGGCGCGAACCGCTTCGCCGGACAGGTTCATGAACGTCATCGGCTTGATCAATACGACCTTGCCGCCCGGCAGCACCCCTTCGCCGATCAAAGCCTTGCATTTGCTCTGCTTGATCTCGATCCCGTGCCGCCGCGCCAGTTCATCCACGGCCATAAAACCGATATTGTGCCTCGTTTTCTCATATTGTTTCCCCGGGTTTCCGAGACCTACGATCCATTTCATTTGTTCCATATACCTCCTACGTTTGTGGCAGCTGGCAGCACCTTAAGGCTCTTCCCGGCACCCTCACTTGGAAAAACTCCAATAGATTGGCGGATATCAGCCGCTATTTTGAGCCCCCACTTGGAAATATCCAATAGATTTCGCCCAAATCGCCCATTTTACGCCCAAACGAGCCTTATCTATCCCCCGGCAAACACACCGATAGGGGTTACACCCTCCGGCGGGAGGATGCAACCCCTGTGTGCAGTAGCCTTTTCCTTATTCGATCTCGAACAGCTTGCTGATCGACAGCTCTTCGTGCACGCGAATAATCGCTTCACCCATAAGCGGAGCGACGGAGAGCACCTTCAGCTTGCTCGTCGGATTGGGATGCGTAATCGGAATCGTATCGGTTACAATAACTTCCTTCAACGGAGAATTCTCCAGCCGTTCCATCGCCGGGCCGGACAACACGGGGTGCGTACAGCAGGCGTAAACCTCTTCCACGCCGCCCTCCTTCAGCGCATTCGCGCCAAGCACGATCGTTCCGGCGGTGTCGATGATATCATCGACGAGAATCGCCGTCTTGCCTTCGATGTTCCCGATAATGTTCATAACTTCGCTGACGTTGGGCTCCGGACGGCGTTTATCGATGATCGCCAGCGGGGCGTTCAGGAAATCCGCCAGCTTGCGGGCGCGCACCACCCCGCCGTGGTCCGGAGATACGACGACCGGATTCGGGATATGTTTGGACCGGAAATACTGGGCCAAAATCGGCACCCCGAGCATATGATCCACCGGGATATCGAAGAAGCCTTGAATCTGCATGGCGTGCAGGTCCATCGTAATGACGCGGTGAGCGCCGGCCTTCTCGATCAAATTGGCAACCAGCTTAGCCGTGATCGGATCGCGCGAACGGGCCTTCCGGTCTTGGCGGGCATAGCCGTAATACGGGATAACCACGTTGATGCTTTTGGCCGAAGCTCTTTTCAAGGCATCCACCATAACTAGCAGCTCCATCAGATTGTCGTTGACGGGAGCACACGTCGATTGTACGACATAGACGTGGCAGCCCCGGACACTCTCCGACAGCTTGACCTGAATTTCGCCGTCGCTAAAACTGGTCGTTTCCGAATCGCCCATCGGAATTCCGATATAATCCGCGATCTGATGAGCCAGCTTAGGATTGGAGTTACAGGTGAATATCTTTAATTTGGAATCACAATAAGTCATAAAATTAAAACCCTCCGTGCTGTGTAGATAGCGAAAGGGAATCAAACCGCTGAACCCGCCTTCCAGCTACCCCGTCATTAGAAATGGTCACTGCATCCTCATTCCGAAAAATTCATTCCGACAATTGCTACTACATCCTATGATAAAACGGCTTAAGAGTCCTGCTTATTTTGTTTTTTGGCTTTTGCGCGGCCGCGGATTTTCTCGGCGTAACCCGGCTTGTTCTCCTGCCGCTGTCTCGCGATGGCCAGATCGCCTTGGGGAACGGAATGCGTAATGGTCGAACCGGCGACCACATAAGCGCCTTTCCCGACCTTCACCGGCGCGATCAGATTAACATTGCTGCCGATAAAGGCTTCGTCCTCAATCTCCGTAATGGATTTATTATAACCATCGTAATTGACGGTAATCGCGCCGCAGCCTATATTTACGTTTTTGCCGACTTTGGCGTCGCCGATATAACTCAGATGCGAGACTTTCGCTCCGTCGTCCAAGGTCGCGTTCTTGATCTCGACGAAATCGCCCACTTTGACGTTGGCGCCAAGTTTGGCCCCCGGACGCAAATAAGCGAACGGCCCCACCGTCGTTTCTTTGCCGACTTCCGCCTGGCTCAGAACCGAATGCTTCACCTTCGCGCCGTCATGAATCACGCTATCCTCGATTTGAGACGCCGGCCCAATCACGCAATCCTCGCCGATGACCGTCCGCCCCGCAAGCACGGTTCCCGGATAAATCACCGTATCCGAACCGATCGCCACATCGGCCCCGATATAAGTCGACGCCGGATCGATCACCGTGACGCCGCCCAGCATATGACGCCGAACGATCCGTTCGCGCATCACCGCTTCCGCTTCGGCCAGCGCAACGCGGTCATTGACGCCGATCGACTCCCGGTGGTCCTGCGCCGCATACCCTTCCACGATTTCGCCGGCTTGTACCAAAATGCCGATGACATCGGTCAGGTAATATTCCTGCTGCGCGTTGTTATTGGTCACTTTCTCCAAAGCGGCAAACAATTTCGCATTATCAAAACAATAAGTGCCTGTGTTGATTTCCTGTACCGCTGCCTCTTCCGGCGAGCAGTCCTTCTGCTCGACGATGCGCTCGACCGTACCGTTCTCTCCACGGATCACCCGGCCATACCCTTGAGGATTGTCCATTTTGGCCGTGAGCACGGTAGCCGCTGCACCCTTGCGGGTATGAAGTTCGACCAGCGCTTCAAGCGTCTCCGCGGTCACCAGAGGGGTATCGCCGCAAATCACGACGGTCGTACCTTCCTCTCCGGCGAGCAGCGGACCAGCCTGCTTCACCGCATGACCGGTTCCCAGCTGCTGCTCCTGCAGCACGTACTCCGCCGATGATCCAAGGTATGATTTAACCGCTTCGGCACCATGGCCGACAACGACGATGGTTCGTTCGCAGCCGGCTTGCTGTACCGCGCTTAAAACATGCCCGACCATCGGTTTGCCGCACACAGGATGGAGCACTTTATAAAGCTTGGACTTCATGCGTTTCCCCTGACCTGCGGCAAGAACAATCGCTAATTTTTTCAAGGCCCCGGCCTCCTTCTCTCTTAAGCTTCGGTGCTGAAAACCTGTTTTTTTGAACTCTCATTTAAACTCATTACTGAATATATCTCATTTACCGCAAAAAGAAAAGGGAGCCATGTACTCATGGCTCCCTTTTCCTCGAACCCCAATTGGTCAAGAATTAAAAATGCGACTTACGCCCCTTCTTCAATAGCTTCCTCCTGGTCGGCCGCACGTTCGTATTCAGCCAAAACAGCGGCTTGAATCTTCTCGCGGGTACCGGAGGAAATCGGATGCGCGATATCCCGGAACTCCCCGTCCGGCGTGCGCTTGCTCGGCATAGCTACAAACATTCCATTGTTCCCGTCGATGACGCGGATGTCGTGAACGACAAACTCGTTATCGATGGTAATGGATGCTATGGCCTTCATTCTGCCTTCAGAGCTGACTCGGCGGAGTCTTACATCCGTAATTTGCATATGTGTTCACCACCTTTTTCCATCAGAGACTTGGTGTAATATTCCACATAGCAAACGGAAATCCTTTTTTTTTCAAGAACAAAATGCCTTAAATTCTCGATTTTTTTTGATATGACGGGGTTTTCGACACATTTCGTCGCAAAATTTTCAGTTTTGCGGTTTTATCGACATGTTTCTGCTTACCCGAATTTGGAAAAATAATTTCCAGGCTCCACGGAGATTTCCTTGCCTTTGGCATCCACCGCCCGGAGCGTCGCCAGCGACACATAATCGCGCAGAAGCCGCTGCTCGGAATCCACTTCCCCCGATTCCACCAACACGCCGACCCCCGCAACCTTCGCGTTGAATTCGTCCAGCAGGTCGACCATCCCTTGAATGGTGCCGCCGGCCTTCATGAAATCGTCAACGATCAGCACGCGCGAATGTTCTTTGAGCGCCCGGCGGGACAACGTCATCGTATGCAGGCTTTTGTGCGATCCGGACACGTAATTGATGCTTACGGCCGACCCCTCCGTAACCTGATGGTCTCTTCGCACCAGGACGACCGGCAGATTCAGCTCGGCGCCCGTAGCGTAAGCGAGCGGGATCCCTTTTGTTTCCACGGTCATGATGCAGTCGATCTCCAGATCGCCGAAGGCGGTGGCGAACAGTTTGCCCGCCTCATTCATCAAACCCGGCTGCCCGAGCAGGTCGGACATATACAAATAACCGCCCGGCAAAATGCGATCCGGCTGCGAGAGCTTGTCGCACAGCTCGCGGATAAAGACAAGCGCCTGCTCGCGGCCCACTCTCGGAACATATTTAACGCCGCCGGCGGCTCCGGCCAGCGTTAGCAAGTCGCCGATCCCCTCTTCTTCAAAAACCTCTTTAATAATGCCCAAATCCTCGCTAATGGACGATTTCGCGGCCCCGTACCGCTGGGCAAAGGTCGTCAGCGGGATCAGATGATGCGGCCGGGCCAACAAATAGTGGGTCATCTCCACTAAACGAGCGCTTCTTTTCAATTTTTTCACGAAGTACCCCTCGCTAAAATCCGAATATTTTATTGAAACTATAACATTTTTGTACGGATTTGTCCAAGCTTGTTCTTCATTTTCATGTGGGGTGAGCCGCTTCGTGCTTAAGAACCAAAACGCTTTTCGTTCAGGTAAGAAGACGCACCGCGTAAACCTCTTTGCAAAACCCGCGCAGCCCGTTGTAAATCCGGGACACTTTCGCTTCTTTGGAGACGAGCCCGAACACCGTCGGACCGCTTCCCGACATCAGCACACCGTCAGCGCCCAGGCGCAGCATCGTCTCTTTCAAATGGGCGACCTCGGGATGCATGTGCAGCGTCACGCTCTCCAGAACGTTGCCCAGCTCCCGGCACACTCCCGGAAAAGACCGGCTCTCCAGGGCCGTCCGCATCCGTTCGGCCGAGGGATGCTTTTGGATCCGTTCGTTGCGATACCGTCCGTACACCTCGGCCGTAGATACGTTAATCGGCAGCTTTGCCAGAACGACCCAACATTGCGGCGGGTTCGGCAAAGGCGTCAGCACCTCGCCGCGTCCCGTGGCCAGCGCCGTCCCTCCCGTTACGCAAAAGGGCACGTCCGACCCCAGCTCCGCCCCGAGTTTCTTCAGCTCTTCCTCGGAGATGTTCAGTCCCCAAAGCCGGTTAAGTCCCCTCAGCGTCGCCGCCGCGTCGCTGCTTCCGCCGGCCAGACCGGCCGCGACCGGAATCTTCTTGTCGAGATGGATATACACCCCGCTGCGCACGTTGTACCGTTCCTTGATCAGCTTCGCGGCCTGAAAGGCCAGGTTCTTCTCATCAAGCGGAATATATCCGGCCTGGCTCGATATAATAATCGTATCCCGCGGGAGGGCGCTCATTTCCAACCGGTCGGCGAGATCAACCATCGTCATGATCATCTCGACTTCGTGGTAGCCGTCCGGACGTTTATGTATTACGTCGAGCATCAAGTTGATTTTTGCCGGCGCTTTCTCGTAAATTTTCAAGGCCCTCACCTACCTTCAGCAATCCTTACCGTTCCTTTATTTTAAAAAATACTCCGCAGTCCGTCTATGCGCGAAAGATCAACATTCATCTTACACTATCTTACTTCATCCGGGCAAAAAAACGAAGCTCCCCCAGGGAAGCTTCGTCCGCCAAATTTGTTAGCCGCTATTGCTGCTGCTTTGCCGCAGCCTGTTCGGCGAGCTGGATCGCCCGCTTTACCATATTTCCCGCATCCTTCGCTTTGATGCCGCCCCAGCCTTCCTGCTTCACGGTATCGTAAAATCCCAGATCCTTGGCTAATTCGACCTTCAGGTCCTCCGACATTACGCTTCGTCTTCTGCGCGACATGGTCAGTCCTCCTTTGGGGTCTGGATATGGAACAATGGTTAGTATGCGTGGGCCCGCACCCGTTCATACGGTGACAGCGGCAATCCTGTCCGCCCAAAAAAAGCCTGCCGCCCCGCGCCGGCTGATCCTTTCGAGTACAGCAGCTTCGCGTCAGCGCCTGATAAGCATCCGCCCTGCCCGGCAGCAGTAAAAAACGGCCCCGCCGATGGCGGAAGCCGTTTGCTTGTAATTCATCATGATGTTCACGGTTTAATATACGAAATCCGCACCTCGTTGTTGTCGTCGCAAATCATGACCTCAACGGATTCGGTTAGTATATCGGCATAACTGTAAGACACACGCTTAAATGTCTGATGCTCCTGGTCCAGCTTCACGATAAAGACCGAAGGATAGGTTTCCTCCAATACTCCGGTGCGTTCGATGGTCTTTCGGCGACCTCCGTTTGCCCGAAGCATAATTTTTTGTCCAACGTGGGCGTCGAGACTATGCTTGATTTCCGACAGCGCATTTTTAGCCATTACCTGTGACCACCTTCTTTCTTAAACCATTATACAGGAAAGGAGAATCTTTGTCAAATCAAAATAAATAATTATATCAGCATGGAAAAACTAATGTCAATGAATTTTTTTCGACATGACCTGACGCGGCCTTCCCGAACAAATAAAGCTGCCGGAATGAGCGACCGCCGGCCTATATAATAACGGCATTTTATGCACTAGCGTTGCAAGAACACTAACATCAATTTTCAGCAAAACCCACATTTGGATTATTGAAACTATAAATGGATTTTTTTACAGTCATTTTTTAAGCTTAAGACCAAAAAGTCAAGGTTACCTAATGCGTAGGTCGCGATGTCCCATTAAATGTATATAATGGATATTATTCCTTGAACTTGCTTGGCTTAATTATCCCAACCATTGTGCGCACCGATAACGCTTTGGGACCTGACCCCGGACGTCTCCCCGGACTACTTCGACTGGGTTTCCGATCCAGTTCGGTTCGAAAGGATCGCCATGAACGGTACAAATACTCGCGGAGAATCCGGAGCACTTGCCAGTTTGTTTTTGCCGTTTGGGTGCTGTGCCGGATGTGCTCCACGAGCAAGGCAGTAATTAAAGCCAAGAATAATTGGTTCCAAATAGCCTGTGGTTTATGACTGTGCAGCTTCTTCAATCGCAAATGTTGCTTCAGCCATTTAAAATACAACTCGATGAGCCAGCGATTTTTGTAGATCTGCGCGATTTCTTCAGCGGTCTTATCCCATACCGATGTAAAAATACGATAAGTCCGTTCCTGCTCGTCATAAAACTCCACCAAACGAACGGAATGTTCCATGGATCGGAAGGAACTGCCCACGCAAACCTTGGCGTCCCGCGTGATGTTCGAGCCTTCCGGAACAGGATACTCCTCAATGACGGTGGCAAGCGCGCGATCTCGCATACGGATCACAAACTGGATGTTGTCCTGGACCCATTGATCCATCCGGGCATAATCATCATAACCGCGATCCATCACATAAATCGCATCCGAGGGGACGACCAGTTCAACGGCCCCCGCACGATCCCCTACATTGAGCGAACTGGGGATCATGGCATCAGGAAATAGCTTGTCGGGAGCTGTAACAACGAGGCGCAGATGCATCTTGACGCCGCTACTCTTATTTGACATCTTGGCCCAACTTCCAAGTTGAAGCGGCAGTCGAATGCTGGAAGAATCAATGATGTGCAATTTCCCGCTCTGGCCCTGGTGGCAAGCACGTTGCTGTGTTTGTGATGCCAGATGCTGAAACATCCACTCCAACAGCTCCGTTGGGATCTGATCGAGTTTTCGGGATAATTGCGAGCCGCTGATACTCTCCAACTGTAGAAGCTGCTGAAGTTTCGGCTCAGCACGAAGTGCAATTTCCATTTCACCGTAAGATGACCATTGTTTCAACTGAGCATTGATGAAGAGCATGATCGCTTTCATCGTGGTAAGTTTCTTGGTGTAATGGTCGAAGAGTAAACGTTGATGCACATCGATGGGCAGTAAGGAAATCAGTTGACGAATGACCGTTTTAGCTTTAACGTTATCCATGGATGGTCTCCTTTTGTAGAGAGTTATGGACAACGTACCTACCTCTTTACAATAGGAGATTTTTTATGCTTTTTCCATGAAAAATGATCATAATTACCCATATTTAACTAATATTTGATTATTCGCGTTAGGTTTTATGCAACGCTAGTGCATTTTATGTACTTATGTCCGGAGATCGGAGCATGTTCATCCTCATTAGCGGCATTTCATGTACTTATTTTCCTATGAATGCCCCAGAACATTGGTATTACCTAGGGGAGGAGGAAAATAACCACATAAATGTCCTCTATTTCACTCGAATAAACGATATCGCTGAGATAAAGACATTTTTTGTCCTTATTTTTGACGCAACCTAAAAATCGGTACCAAAGACGGGCGGCCATGGAAACGGGGGCTAGGCTTACCCTGCGGCTTGCTAAGGGACCAGAGCGCCCTTATTGTCTGAAAACGGCCAAAATTATGTTTGGAATATCCTATTTTTGCATAAAAAAACCGGAAGCCCCAAGGAAAAACTTGGAACTTCCGGTTAGCATGCTCTCACATGGAAGGCACAACTTTAAGCGTGGACAAATCCTTCAGCCTGGGCAGGCCGATCCGGTAGCTGCCGCGCGTTTCGATCCCTCCGACGCCTTGCGTGCCGCTGATCGTATGGTTCAGGACATCCGTAATTTGAATCGTATCGCGTATGGACGTCAGTGAGGCCTTGGCGGCGATATACACCGGGTCCAGGGCGTGGATCAGCACGCGGCCCGGGGAACTGGCGAAATTGGCCCCCGCCTGCAATAACGCCTCAAAATGCGACTGGCAGGCGCCGGCCACGATCGTCAACGAATCGAAATTGCGTTCGTATTGTCTGGCCGTCTGAATGGCCTCCACGAAATGCTTGGAATTTTTATAGCTGGTCAAATTGTACAGATCGCCGGTAGGCCGATGCTTCAAAACGCCGTCATGACCGGTCAGCACCACGATATCCGGGCGGACCGTCGGCAGCAGACGGTACAGCGCGCTGGCCATCTGCGACTCCGTAACATAGAAGCCTTGTGCGGGCACCCGCAGCTTTTCGTACAAGCTCAGGCTTTTTTGCAAATATCTTTGATCCCCGTCCAGATGAAGCACTTTGCCCGGCACTTCAAAATACGCCGGCTCCCCCATCGGGTACCATTCCCCGCCGATGGTCATCCGGTTCCGCTCGGCCAGCTGCTTCCGGTCCAGGGTCAACCGCTTCAGCGACTCCGTCGCCTTGATGCGCGCGCGCTGCGTCGTTTCTCCGGGGGTGTCCCGGTCTATACGGATCAAATCGCTTAAAGGCGCATCCGCCAGCAGCCGGAATTCCGTTCCCTTGATGACCGCTTCGCTCCGCACGATGCTTGCTACCCGGAACGTAACATCCCCGCCGTAAGATTTGCGGACGACCAAGTCTCCCAAATTCGTCAAGTCAATCACCTCTATCCCATGGTATGGGCAAATGGAGGGATTGGTTACTGCGGCGGGCCCCGTTACGGCCGCTTTAATCCTGCCTGCAGCAAGGTGTTGCTCAGCCCCGCGAACTCCGCCAAATCGAGCGTTTCGGCGCGGCGCGACGGGACGATTTCGGCCGCCTCCAGCAGCCGCTCCAGCCGTTCCCGGCCTTCGCCCGGGAAAAACCGGCTTTTCAGATTGTTGGAAATCGTCTTGCGCCGCTGGGCGAAGGCGGCCTGCACCACCTCGAAGAAAAACGCCTCATCGTCCACCGCCACCGGCGGCTCTTTGCGTACCGACAGGCGGATGACGGCGGATTCCACATTCGGCTGCGGAATGAACACGCTGTGCGGCACCGTAAAGACCAGCTCCGGCTCGCTGTAGTACTGAACCGCGATGCTGAGGCTGCCGTAGTCTTTGCCGCCCGGCGAGGCCGCCATGCGCTCCGCCACTTCCTTCTGGATCATCACGACGATATGCTCCAGCGGCAGCTTCTCCTCGAGCAGCTTCATCAGGATCGGCGTCGTCACGTAATACGGCAGATTGGCGACGACGCTAACGCCGCTGACGCCGGAAAATTCGGCGGCAAACAGCGCCTTAAGGTCCAGCTTCAGCACGTCGCCGTGAATGACGCGAACGTGCGGATACGGCTCCAGCACCTCCTGCAGGATCGGCAGCAGGCGCTGGTCGATTTCCACGGCCGCGACCTTGCCCGCTTCCTGCGCCAGCTTCTCTGTCAGCGCGCCGATCCCCGGACCGATTTCGAGCGCCCCTTTAGTGGCGTCGAGACCGGCGGCGGCGACGATTTTGCCAAGGATGTTCTGATCGATCAAAAAGTTCTGTCCCAAGCTTTTCTTAAACGAAAATCCGTACCGCTGTATGATCTCCTTCGTCCGCCGCGGCGTGGACACGTCTTCCCTTATGCTCATGGCCTCTGTACCCCTTCATTCTCCAACTTGGCGAGCGCATCCGCAAACTCCTCGCGGCTGATCCGGAACACCGTCAAACGCTTGTACAGCTGTTTGCCGTTGCAGTATCCGATCCCGAGCAGTTCCCCCAGCACCTTGCGCCGGGCCGCCGCCTCCGGATGCACGATCAGCCCCGCCGTCATCAAGTCTTCCCAATCGATCTGGCCCTCTACTCCCGGCGCCTCGCTGCGCACGCGCGACAAAGCCTCGCGGATCGCTTCCGGGGAGGCGTTTTCGATCCCGATATCGCCCCGCTTCGTCGCATCCGCTTCCCGCAGAAACGCATGCTTGCAGCCGGGCACCCGGTTGGCGATGATCTTACGGATCCGTTCCCCGGCATGGTCGGGATCGGTAAAAATGATTACTCCGCGCCGCTCCTGCGCCAGGGCGATTTTCCGCAGCGTCGTCTCATTGATCGCGGAGCCGCCAGTTTCGATCGTATCCGCCTCCACGGCCCGCTTGACAGCCACGGTGTCATCCCGGCCCTCCACCACAATGACCTCTTTGATCATGTGTCTTCTTCCCTTCCGTTTACAACAAAAAGAAGAGGAACGTATCCTCTTCTTATCCAAGTGTCTTATTCATCATCATAATAGAGGTTGTTCAAAAAGTCATCTTTTTATCACGAAGAAGGCCTTTTGAACACGCTCAAAGTATCTCGTTCCCCGGATAAAGCGATAGCGGGGCCAATTAATTCAATTCCGGTTTTGTCGGACCGATCACGTAAACCGTGCGGCCCTTCTTGCGGCCAAAATTATTAGCCGCCTTTAAGCTGTCGTAATACACGTCGATCTTGTGGCCCTCAATCGCTCCGCCGGTATCCTCCGCTTTCCGGAAGCCGATGCCTTCGATATAGACCCACCAGCCCAGCGGCACAACATCATTGTCCACGGCGATCGTTCGCCCCTCGGTAACGCGGGTGCCGGAGGCCGTGCGCGTTCCAATACCGTCCTCCTCGGAGGAATAAGCGGTGAGCGTGACGTTTTTAAGTATTTTTTTATATTTGAATGAGACTCCGCCTTTTGTTGTCAATCCGCTGACGCTGACCCCGTCCGAGCTGCGGGTCATGCTGGCGGACAACACCGCGGTCGGCTGCTTGGTGCCGACGGCAATGACCTTCGGCTGCGCGGTTTTGGATACCTCTTTGCCGAGCCATCGCTTCGTCACGAATTTGCCGTCCTCGTAAGTTTTCTCCACGGTGTGGACAACCAACCCTTTTCTGCCTTGCTGAACGACCTTGGTTTCACCTTTCGGCAAACTTTCATCGGCCGTTTTGACAACGGTAAACGGTACGGCTTCTTCTTGCTTGACGGTGTGTTTATTAACGCGAACAATTTTGATGTTCATGTTAGTGGAAATTTTGCTGTCCAAAGCGGGCGTTACTTTATCGTCCTGCTTCAGGGTGACGCCCAGTTCGGAAATGGCGCCTCTTACGGTGTTTTTTGTCGTAAAGTCAACTTTGGCCGTTCCATCCACGATGACTTTCACCGGAACCGCCCGTTCGATCACGATCCGGTCTCCGTCCGAAAGCAGGCTCTCGAGCGGACGCGATACGGTGTCTTGCGGCGCAAGCTTAACGGATTGTTCCTCCAGCAGGTGCGCCACCTTCGATTCCGTCGTTTCCACCGACCGAACCTTTCCATCGATGACCAGAGATACTTGTTTACGCTCCTGACCAAACGCCCCAATCAGGATGATGATGATTACTGCGATGCTCAGTACGCCGACAAGCGTAATCTGACGAAAATTCTCATGCTTCCATCGCAATGCGTAAGACATGCTGGATGAGCGTGATTCATGGGTCTCCCCGTTTCGGAAAATGCCCATTTCTTCCGTCCTCCTTCATAGTCCCGCCGTAAGGTCGATGCATGATACGGTTGACGCGACTACAGTTCTTGTTTACGAAACGCGCTTTAGAGGTTGTTCAAAAGTCATCTTTTGATCACGAAGCAGACCACCCTGACTTTTGAACTCAAATATAAACAAAGCCGCGCATTTCGCACCCTGCCCCAGTCTTTATCGGCATTTGTCACCTCCTGTTTATCAACAGTATGACGACCCTATTACTTTTATTCAAAACAAAAGAAGCCCAAAGAAAGAGTTAGAGGAACTCCCTTCGTGGCTTCCTGATTGTCTAGGTGTAATAGGCTGCACGAGTTACCTCTCTTGGTACGCTTACGAGGTTAGCTGTCGGGTTCGGACGAAAGAGAGCCGCCCTTTCTCAGTTCGTTCGCTCATGGCGCAACGACCTCGAATTCACCCCTAAGACCCTGAAAAGGAATCATTTGCAAACCTGGCCGGCATCAGCCGATCCATGTTTGCGCCGGTTCCCCCGTTCTCCATGCGGAGACTCAGCGAGACTGGTTCACGGAACCAAGTTATCGAACGGCTCGTCAAGCTGAAAAATGAGCCGCAGCGATTACTGAAAAAATTCTATCCTGTTTGGATGCATGTTGTAAAGAACCAATCAACCACGTTTTTTTAAAAAAATGGTTAAAAAAATGTAATAAACATGCTGTTTTGAGTTAAAAAGCATTAATCTTTCGTTTATCCTCATTTTTTCAGCGGTTTTTCTCCGTTATGCTTGGTATTCCAAATCGTTCCAGTGCATTTCGGGTGGTAATTTCGGCGATTTCCTCAAAAGAGACCCCCTTCAGCTCGGCCGCCATTTCGGCTACCAAACGCACGTGGGCCGACTCGTTCCGCTTCCCACGAAATGGATGGGGAGTTAAATAAGGGGAATCGGTTTCGATCAGCAAACGGTCCAGCGGCGTTTTGGCCAGGACCTCTTTGGGCTGCTTTGCATTTTTGAACGTAATCGGCCCGCCAAACGATAAATGAAATCCCAGATTTAGACACAATTTAGCAATTTCCCAGCTGCCGGAGAAGGAGTGCATCACCCCTCCGACTTCATTCGCCTTTTCCTCGCGCAAAATCCGCACGACATCCTCATGTGCGTCGCGGTTATGAATGGAGATCGGCATCCCCAGACTGCGGGCCAACCCGATCTGCTTACGGAACACCTCGTGCTGCACGTCTTTGGGCGACGTGTCCCAATAATAATCAAGGCCGATTTCGCCGATAGCCACCACTTTTTCGTGCTTGCAAAGCTCGGCGACCCAATCCAAATCGCCTTCCTTCATCGTGATCGCATCCTGCGGGTGCCAGCCGACGGCGGCGTAAATGAAATCATACGTTTCCGCCAGCTTCATCGTCGACGGAATCGTTTCGCGGTTAAAGCCGATGTTGATCATGCGCGTAACCCCCTGCTCTATCGCGCGCTGAATCACTTCCTCCCGATCCTCGTCGAACTGCGGGGCGTCCAAATGCGTATGTGTGTCGAATAACATGGTCGTATCGTTCCTCCTAACGTGCTTGTTCGAATATTTGGGCGATGTCCGGCGGCAATTGATCCCGCACTGCGTGTAATTTATTATCCGGATAATACAAATGGTATTTGCCAAGCTGCAGCCCGCTGATCGAGCGGACGATGTCCGACACTTCGGAAATTTCCCGCAGCCGCTCCTGCCGGTCCAGCAGCAAAATCTGCTTCCCCGCGGCGGCTTCGTCCGGACGGAACACATCATACGGCAGATCGGTCGGAAAATCAATTTCCAGGTCATATTCGGGATGAAGACCGGCCTGTTCAAACGCCTGGCGGATCTGTTCGACCATTTCCAGTTCGCCTGTCTCCAGTTCTACATATTTATACAATTTCCGGTCCAAAAAACGGCCGCAAAGATCGCTTAGCAAAGCATCCGGCTCGCTTTTCCACTGCATGAAGGCGGTCTGCATCAGCGCTTCGTCAAGCAGTAAATAATCGCGCACGCCGATCCCCCCCTGAAACAGACAAGGAAGCGGGTGAGGCAAAAATGAAAAAGTATAGCCGCCCCGGTACAATTCCTTGGCCCGCCGCAAAATCTGCCGCAAAATGATATCCGAGCTGCGGGTAACCGGGTGAAAATACACCTGCCAATACATTTGATAACGGGACATTAAATAGTCTTCCACCGCGTGCATGCCCGATTCCTTGACAACCACCCGGCCGTTGTAAGGGCGCAGCATCCGCAAAATCCGGTCCACGTCGATCGTACCGTAATTGACGCCGGTAAAATAAGCGTCCCGCAGCAAATAATCCATCCGGTCGGCATCCAGCGGGCTGGTGACGAGATTAACGACGATCGGGTTGTGGTAATCTTTACGGATCACCGCTGCGACCTTGTCCGGAAAATCCGGCTCTACCGTGCGCAGCACTTCCCCAACCTCGGTATCTCCAAGCAGGATTTTACAGGTCCAATCCTCGTGATGCATTTGGAAGGCCTCTTCGATCGAATGCGAAAACGGACCATGACCCAGGTCATGCAGCAGCGCGGCGCACAAGGCAACCATCCTTTCTTCGCTTGGCCAATCGGCGTAGCCCCCGCGCTCAAACTGCGAAATGATCCGGCGCGTAATTTCATAGACACCCAGGGAATGGGAAAAACGGCTGTGCTCTGCGCCATGAAACGTCAAATAAGACGTTCCCAGCTGACGGATGCGGCGAAGACGCTGAAACTCCGGGGTATTAATCAAGGACCAGATCACTTCGTCCTGTACATGAATATAATTATGTACGGGATCTTTAAACACCTTTTCCTCGGAAAGCGGACGATGCATGGCTAACACTCCTTTTTTGTCAAAATAGTTTTTTGAAAAATAAAGGGGCAACTTGACCGATATTAGCAAGTTATGTCGAATCTTGTCGGATTAAGTCAAATCTCTGTTTTCCAAAATGTCGAATTGGCTCATCCCTTGAATTTCCTAGGTAAATAAGTAGTTCTTGAAGCTATGTAAGATATTTTTTTAGAAATTATGCTGAACTCTGCCATAAATAGGTTGACTATTCTGGCAATGGTTGGTATTATAAAAAGCAGAAAAGATAGAACAATGTCGAAAAATGACATTAATAAATTATAGCGAGAGGGGCACTTATCAGTTATGATGAAATCAACAGGTATTGTAAGAAAAGTCGACGAGTTGGGACGTGTCGTTATCCCGATCGAATTACGCCGCACACTCGGCATCGGCGAGAAGGATGCGCTTGAAATTTATGTGGACGGCGAGCGGATTATGCTGAAGAAATACGAGCCCGCCTGCATTTTCTGCGGCAATGCCGAGAACGTCACTTACTTCAAAGGCAAAATTGTTTGCCATGAATGCATCACTGAACTTCCTACCCCTGTGACAAATTAAGAATTATAGTATATAATAGATTTACTGAAACTGTTAATTCTAACCTTTTTCATATCTCCTTGGCGCCTTCTCTTGGCTTGAACCCGGCCTAGTGAAGGCCCCTTTTTTTTGGCCGTACAACATTTTTTGGGATATTCTGGCGGGTTTATGTGCTCCTAGAGCAATGAATTGTAAATATCCCGTTTAGATACTCCGCGGTCGGCGGCGGTTTTTTTCATCGCGTCTTTCCGCGTCAATCCCTCCTCCTGTTCGTAATGCGCCACATGTTCCTCTATTTTTAAATTTTTCCACCAGGCTTCTTTTTTCTCCTTCACCCGATCCGGATTCGCACCTTCTAACACCAGACAGTATTCTCCGAGCGGCGGATGTTCCTCCAGCCACCCCAGGCAAGCCTTCAACGAACCCCTGGCCATCTCCTCATAACGTTTGGTCAATTCGCGCGCCAGCACGATGTTCCGGTCACCGAACACCTCAAGCAAGGACTGAAGCGTTTTGTTTAACCGGTGGGGCGATTCATACATCAGCATGGTGCTTTCCTCATCCTCCAGCGATGTCAGCAGCTTCTCCCGCTGTTTCGGGTCCCGCGGCAAAAAGCCCAAGAACATAAACCGCTCCGTGGGCAATCCCGAAACGATCAGCGCGGACAACGCCGCGTTGGCCCCCGGAATCGGAATGACGGAAATGCCCGCGTTAAGCGCCAGCCTCACCAGGTCGCTCCCGGGGTCGGAAATGGCCGGCAGACCGGCATCGCTGACCAGCGCCAAATTTTTTCCTTCCATTATATACCGGATCAGTTCAGGTCCGCTCGCCGCCTTATTGTGCTCGTGATAGCTCAGCAGCTTGCCCGGCGATATCTCAAAATGGGTCAGCAGCTTTCGCGTCTGCCGCGTATCTTCGGCCGCAATGATGTCCGCTTCACGAAGCGTCCGCACGGCGCGAAAGGTCATGTCCTCCAAATTGCCGATCGGCGTGCCGACCAGGTACAGCTTGCCGTAATCCGCCCGTTCTCCGGGTGCGGCTTCAAAGCTTTTTTGCACGTTTACGTTCATGGTCTACCCTCTTTTGGTCCATAATAAATGTCCATGATTTCCGGGCAATATTGCCCGTCCTCTCCATATACGATCAGCGGCGGAAGTATCCTTACATCGGGTTTGCCGTCCCGTAGCGCCTCGATCAGCACCATGTTGGCCTCGGCCCCAGCCCGCGGATGCACAAACCGGACGAGCTTCGGCTCCAGCCGGTGCTGCCGCAGTACCGTTACAATCTCCGCCAAACGCTGCGGCTTATGCACCATCGATACTTTGCCTCCCGGCCGCACCAGCCGCATCGCCGCGACGGCCACATCCTCCAGGCTGCAATGAATTTCATGCCTTGCGATGGCCTGATGCTTATTAAGCTTTAAGTCGCCCCCGGTCAGCGGCATATAAGGCGGATTCACCGTAATCGCGTCATACACTCCATGGCCGGTGATATTGACCAGCTCGCGCAGATCCCCTTCGCGGATGAGAATCCGCTCCGTAAGACCGTTCATTTCCACGCTGCGGCGAGCCATATCGGCCACTCGCGGCTGAATTTCAATGCCTTCGATCGCCGCTTTCGTCCGTGTCGACAAAAGCAGCGGAATCACTCCGTTGCCGCTGCAGAGGTCCAATACTTTTCCGTATTTCGGAACCGCGGCGAACCTCGCCAGCAGCACGGCATCCATCGAGAAGCTGAACACCTCGTCGCTTTGAATGATGCGCAAATCATGGGTGAGCAAATCGTCGACCCGCTCGTTGCCATAAATCGGTACGTTGTGCATGAATTTATCCTTCTTTACGGTCATTGAAAAAAAACCGTAGGGCCGATCCCCACGGTTTATTATTCTTTTATTTATTCAAAAATGACAAGCAGAACAAGCAATCGCCTTCCGTACGAAGATGTCCATAATAAACATTGCAAATATGAAAACCTTCATGATAAAGACGCGCCAAATTATCATACCCTTCGCCCACGACATCGATCGCTTCTTTACCGGCCAGTACCGGGTCCGCAGCCTTGCCGGCGGGCGTTAACGGCACGCGGCTTTCCGCGCTTTCCCGCTTCAATATTTTGCGCAGCTGCTCATTCTCCAGCAAGAGCCGCTGGTTTTCTTCCACCAGCTTTTTCACTTCAAGCATGAGGCTGCCCAATTCGCCGTGAACTTTGCCCATTTGTGATTCCAGCGCCTGCATATGGTTGAAAATGTCCTTGTTCTCCAAGTTCCCACCCCAGCGTCATCTCTAAAGTCTTGAAAAAGCCTTTTCTTATTTAAGGACAACGTCGTCCAGCGGAAGCTCCTTCACCTTGCCGATTTCGAACAGCTGTACGTGCACGGTGCGCGATCCGGCGTTGATTCCGACCACCTTCCCGTCGCCCAAAGAAGTAATGACCATTTTGCCTACGGACGGAAGCTCCTCCTTCACACTTTCGTAGTTATCATGCTCAAACTTCAGGCAGCACATTAACCGTCCGCACAAACCGGAAATTTTCGTTGGGTTTAGCGACAGGCTCTGATCCTTGGCCATTTTAATGGAAACCGGCTCAAAGTCGCCCAGCCAGGAAGAACAGCAGAGCACGCGTCCGCAAGGACCGATTCCGCCAAGCATCTTGGCTTCGTCTCTGACGCCGATTTGCCTCAGCTCGATCCGGGTGCGGAAGATGCTGGCCAAATCCTTCACCAATTCGCGAAAATCCACCCTTCCCTCGGCCGTGAAGTAAAAAATGATCTTGTTGCGGTCGAACGTAAATTCTACATCGACCAGCTTCATCTTCAGGTCATGGTCCCTGATTTTATTTAAACATGTGGCAAAAGCGTTTTTTGCCGCAAGCTTGTTCTCCTCGACTACACGGGCGTCGGCTTCGTCGGCGATCCGGATGACCTTCTTCAGCGGAAGGACAACATCCGTTTCTCCCACCTGCTTCTTGCCGACCACCACTTTACCGTATTCGATCCCGCGCGCCGTTTCGACAATCACGTTCTGATCCTTCTCAACGGGAAGGTCCAGCGGATCGAAATAATATATTTTGCCCGCTTTTTTAAAACGGACGCCCACTACAGTGTACAAAAACTAACCCCCTCGTATACCTATAAAACCCCCATAAATGGTGATACGCCAAAAAAGCATCGCTCGAACCAGCTTTCCTTCTCATTCCCTGCTCTTTCACGGGAGAAAGTTTCTAAAGTGCCTGAGTGCTGCCTGTGCGGGCAGAACAAACGTTCTACCTCTGCCCGTCTACCGCGATGAGGAACTGCTCAACGCAAAGCTGGGCATTCATATGCTGCCGCAGTTTCTTTTTGCTTTCCGCAGCCAGTGCCATCGCTTCAATCCACTGCTGCGGACTGCGCGAAGAGGCATGTCTGGAAATAAACTCCAACTCATCTATGAAAACGACTTGATCATGCTTATGATAGAGCGCGTGGATCATATCTTTAAACCACAAATGGAAAAGACTAAACAACATGTCCAGGTGGTCGCTTAAACCGGCCTTGAACAAGCTTTGCTGCACTGTAATTAAAGGAGAACCGCCACGGCCTGCGATCTCCCTCCCTAATTGTAACACTACGTTTCTAATTTCTGCAAACCAATTCTGCTGGATAAGTTCACGGCACGGACCCAGTCCTGCCGCGAGATGAACGGCGCTTCGGGCCAAAGTTGCCGGATATCCCTCATCCGCCAAAATTTGGAGCATCCGCTCCGGGTTCAGCGGCAAAAACGGCACCCACTGCGCCCGCGATTGGATCGTCGGCAGCAAAGCCCGTCCATTGTCGGACAGCAAAATAGCGACCGCCGGCGACGGGGGATCCTCCAAAAATTTCAACAGGCTGTTGGCGGCCTGAACCGTCATTTTTTCCGCCTCATCTATAATATAGGCTTTCGGATTGCCGCTCTCCGAACGGTAAGAGAAAATCCGCTGCAAATCGCGGATTTGGTCGATTTTGATCGTTGCCCCATCGGGTTTGACGGTAAAAAGATCCGGGTGATTGCCATGCAGCACCTTGCGGCATTCCAGGCATTCCCCGCAGGCGTCGTCCCCGCCCCGGGTGCAGAACAACGCCTGGACGAAGGCCATGGCCATTTCCATTTGCCCGCTTCCAGGCGGTCCGCTAAAAATATAAGCATGCGATATTTCGTTTCTCCGCAGGCCGCCCTGCAGCAGCTGCTTGGCGGTATCCTGGCCGATGATATCCTGAAATGACACGTGGTTTCCTCCATTTGATACTCGCACTTTTAGAAACACAAGTTGATCAGCATGCCGCGGATTTCGCCGATTTTTTGCAGCAGCTCGATTTTGCCCTGCTCGGTTTCCAGCAGTTCATCGGCCATGGCAAGCAAAGCGGCGTCAACTTCGTCCAGCAGCTTGTAACGTTTTCCCCGGCCGCGGCGATCCCATCCTTTGACATCCTTAATGAGGACGCCCCGGCGGACCGTATCTTCGAGAAATCTTTTGACCATAAGCCGGTATGCTTTCAGCTCCCGGATCGTCATGGAACGTGCCAGCCGATCCCCCTGCATTTGAATTTCCTTAAACCGCCGGGTCAGCTCTTCCTGCGACGCCCGCTCCCCATGCTGCTGCATGACATCGGCGAAGCTCTTGGACTGCACCGGCTTCGCGGGGCCGTCAGTCACCCCCAAGCCGCTTTGGAGCGGCCGGAATCCCGGATCAATTTTCATCTTCGATCACCGCCTACCTTTTGGAAATTACTCAGCTGACTGAACGTGACGCGTATTTCTATCTAATCGTATTTTCTCAGAAATGTTCAAACCGGTCTACCGGCAGTACAAATACGGTGGCTCCGCCGACCTGCACTTCCACGGGGAGCGGCAAATACGAATCGGTGGTCCCGCTCATCGGCGTTACCGGGGTTACCAATTGCTCGCGAACTTTACAACTGTTGCGGATGACGTTCAGCACCGCGTCCACCTGGTGGTCGTCGACACCGATCATAAACGTCGTGTTCCCCGCCCGAAGAAACCCTCCGGTACTGGCCAGCTTGGTTGCCCGGTAATTTTCCTTGACGAGCGCGCTGGACAGCCGGTTGCTGTCTTTATCCTGGATAATCGCAACAATCAGTTTCATTTGCAGTCCCTCCTCGTTATATTAAACTCGTTATACTAAAAATGTACCACACCTTATTATTTGACAGCTAGGCCTTCATTTCCTTTAAAAATGCGGAAAGTTGGCTGCGAATGTCGGCGGCCACCTCGGCTTGGCCCTGCGAGGCGTCGATCCGCCTAATCCGCTCCGGGTACATCCCGGCAATCCGCAAATAACCTTCCCGAACCTTCCGGTGGAACCCGATGCTTTCCATATCCAGACGGTCGACCTTTCGCCCCTGGCCTGCGGCGATGCGGGCCAAACCGGCCTCCGGTTCGATATCGAGGTAAAAGGTAAGGTCCGGAAAACGCCCTTGCGTCGCAAACATGTTGATGTTCAGCACCTCTTGAATGCCGAGTCCCCGCGCATACCCCTGATAAGCCAGGCTGCTGTCGATGAACCGGTCGCACAGCACGCTGACGCCCCGCGCCAAGGCAGGCTCCACTTTCTCGGCCAAATGCTGGCGCCGCGACGCCGCGTAGAGCAGCGCTTCGGTACGGGCGTCCATCGCTGTGTGCTGCGGGTTTAAAATGATGTCGCGGATTTTCTCGGCGATTTCTATCCCCCCCGGCTCACGGGTGGTCATATAAGAAACGCCGTGTTGTTCAAGAACTTGGGCCACTTCGGCCATTACCGTCGTTTTGCCCGAACCGTCACCGCCTTCCAGCGTAATAAATAGTCCTCTCTCTTTACCGTTCATGTGGTTCATTCCCTGCTTTCTTGATTAGCTTCTTGACTTGGATGGTGAGCAGCAAAGGATCGGCCGCCCCCTGGCATTTCGCCCCGGAATGCCGCAGGCGGATCAGACGACTTCTCGTCTCTTCCGTGATCGTCTCTCCCGGATACAGCAGCGGGATGCCCGGAGGATAAGGGATGATCATCTCCGCGGCCTGCCGGCCGGCGCTGTCCTCCACGGGAATCGCTTCAATTTCCCCTTGGGATAGGGGAGCCAAGGAAAACGCCACAGGCTCGGAGATGCCGGGAAGAACGTCGGCCTGTTCAGCATCTATGCCCGATCCGCAATCGGCAGGTTCCAAGTCTATAACCGTGCCGGTTACTTGCGCACCTATACCGGCAGCGGCTTGGGACCGGACTTCAGCATTTCTTATTGCGGGATCTGCCGGTTTCGGGTCCGGCGAAATGTTCCACGTGGAAAGTTCCGCAGCTGGATCACCTCCGGAAGCTTCCTGTTCCTCTTCCTGTTCCTCTTCCTGCTCCGCTTCCCTTTTCTCCGCCGCCGTTGCCGGCTGTGCCGTCGTTTCTGCCGCCTTCTCTTTCGATTTCTCCGACGCACCCTCCGACTCTTCCGCTGCCACCGCGATGCGCTCCAGCGCCTGAAGCAGCCGCAGGGCGTCCCGCTCCGTCGTCCCCGGTCCAAACGCCAGCACCACGTACCGCTCATCGCTCATTTCCGGCACGCAGCCCTCCGCCTCAAGCCGCTGCTGCAGCTCGTAGCCGCTCCACCTGTTTGTTGTGTCGTATATTACAAGCTTAAACGGGTCTTGAATAGTATATGCAGCGGCCCCGCCGCTCGCGCCCGGCGGCTTGACGAAGCCGAAGCGCGGCAGTTTATCGAGGCCGCTGCGCGCCGCGGCGGCCGCAGCCAGCCCGCCTGCGAACAGGGCGGGCCCCTGGGCCGCCAGCAGGCTTCGGCTCACGTCGAGCGAAGCCATGATGGGATAGGACGGGCTGGAGCTCTGCAGCATCGCCAGCCGCTGGCGCAGCAGCGCGCGGTCGATCAGCCCGCCCTGCACATGCAGCATCGCGCCCATCGTGAGCGCGGTGAGCATCTTGTGCGTCGACTGCACGACGCCATCGGCGCCTTGAGCCAGCGCGCTCTCCGGCAGCGCCGGATGCTGGCCGTAGTGGGCGCCGTGCGCCTCGTCGACGAGCAGCGGCACGCTGTGCGCGCGGCAGAGCTCGGCCAGCGGCCGCAGCGATGCGCCCATCCCGTAGTAGCTCGGGTGCGTGACGAGCAGCCCTTTAGCGCCGGGGTACCGGCGCAGGGCTTCACGCACCGTCTCCGCAGGCGGGATGGTCGCCAGGCCGCTCGGCGCATCGAGCCGTGGCGCCAAAAACACCGCGTGCGCGCCCGCCAGCATCAATCCGTGGATGACGGATTTATGCACGTTCCGCTGCACGAGCAACACATCGCCCGGAGCGGTGCACACGCTCAGGATCAGCGCCAAATTGCCGGCTGTGCTGCCGCCGACAAGAAAAAACGTCTCCTCCGCCCCAAATTGGGCGGCGGCCAGCTGCTGCGCCTCACGGATCGCTCCCTCCGGATGATGCAGATCATCCGTGCCGGTAATTTCCGTGGCGTCGATTTCCATCACCCGGGACAGCAGATCCTGCTCCGGGGGCATTTCGCCGCGCAGGGCTTGTCCGTTTTTATGTCCCGGCACATGAAAGGAAACATCGTTTTTTTTCATATATTGCATCAAAGCTTCATATAACGGAGCCCGATTGGCTTGTGCTTGTTCCGGCATCTCTATCTTAATCCTTCCGGCAGTGGTCCTGCTTTGCTGAAAATATCATTGCTTCATTTTACCGCTTCTTTCCCCGAATGGGCAATATCGCATATAGAAAAGGACCCGTTCTCCCGAAGAACAGGCCCTGTCACCTCATCGATTTATGCGTATTATGCATTCTTTTGCACCCAAATTTGCTTCATTTGATGAATAAAGAAATGGTATTTTTCCTCCTGCACATCGGTATGCACCATTTCGGCCTCGCACGCATCGCATATAAATTCCGATACGATATGAATGCCTTCGGTTTTTGGCTCCCCGCATATAATGCAAGTTCTTTCGGTCCGCTCATCCATGCCCAAATCCCACCTTGTCTGTTTTACTATCAGTATGACACAGATTCTATTATTTTAAACCTTTTCATAGTCCCTTACCTGCTTTATCTTATGCCGCATGGCCCGCGGCTGTGTTTGTACGCCGCATCTTTAATTATCGGCGGCTTGCTCCGATATAATAATATAGGTATGTCCGAGTTTTAAAGAGGTAGTTCTATGCTTCCGAAGCCGTTTTCTCCGAAAACGTTTAGCTCCGCTACTTTCGTCCCTAGCTTCATCCGACCTTAAGCGTTTTGAAAAAACGCACAGCGGAAGCATAGGCTTCGGTGCTGAAAAGCCGACTTTTTGAACACGTACTATATGTGATTTCTAGGAGGGTTGATGGGTGATATCCGCTGATCCTGAAACAAACGCGACGTTTTACCATTACCGGTTGCTGAAAAAGGTCGTGTTGCCTAAAGCCTTGATCTATGGCTTCGCTACGCTTCCTTTTCTTTGGCTTGCCGCAGAGATGATTTTTCTATCCTGGACCAGCCTTTTCTTCTTTCTGATTGCCGCACCCATTGCGTTATGGATTCAATTCGTCATTTCCCGGTCCGTCCTGATCATCTTAAGCCATTCCTACCGCAAGCGCTGGCGTTTTTCCCGGCTGCTGCCCTGGATCGGCTATATGCCCGAACAATATGTGGCTTACTCCGTATTTCGCAAAGTTCACCTGCATGCCGCCTGGATCGGTTGCTGTATCATCGCGATCCTCATTCCGTGGTCCCCGGTTTCTTTTGTGCTGTCCTTGTTTTTCTGGCACTTCTGGCTGATTGCACCACGTTTGCTCGCCCTTGCCTGTGTACGGGGCCAACGTAAAGACGGCATGCTGAAAATCACCGGTCCCGATATTTCCTATTACTTGCAGTGAGTACGTACTCAGAGAAAATAGCTGCGTTTGGCGGTTGTTTTTTCTTGCGATAGGAGGATGCCGAGGCGCCGCCTAAGTTTTACTTTCTGACGGATATAATGGTAATTTACGTCGCTATTTTTAAGATTTTTACTCTCTCGAAGAAAATAGCGGAACTTTTGTCCTTATTCGGGGCAACGCTTGAAAAACACGGCTTTTTTACCCCCATCTTACTAAAATAGGGACAAAAAAATCCTCTATTCTCGCCACACTCCTTTTTTGACGAGAATAAGGACCATTTTTTCCGTTATTTTTCTGAACCTTTACAATAAGCCTGTTGCCTGCGGTTTGCAGGAACAGGCCGATACTGGTGAACCGTTCGGAATCAACCGGCTGGCTGGCTTGTACCGAATTTAAGCGATCCCCGCGTTGCTGCGGGCCCGGCAAATCAAGGACTGCTTTCCAGACCTTGAATCACCGCCTTATCTTCTTGTTTTGGGACAAGCACCGTAAACGAATCGTCGTGAATGGTCAGCTGCACAATCTTTTTGCCTTTCTCGTAAACTCGGGTTGAACCGGCGCGTTCCTCTTTTTGTTCGGTCCAGCCCCATTCTTTTATGACCTTCTCATAAGCATCCGGTATGCCGCCGCTTTCGCTTAACCCCTTCAGCGAGTAGTGAACATAGTCCATTTTTGAGTTATTTAATGCGTTATCCGTCTGATCGGCTTCTTTGGGAACCGGGAAGCTTTTTTCCACAGCCGCCCCTACGTAATTTGTCCACGAAGGCTCGGAAGACGCACAGCCCGCGATGACGAACATCATCATCAAGACTCCCCACATGAAGCATAAGGAATACGCAACTCCTCTGCGCCGCATGATCCATTCCTCCTTACCCTGCCTATATACTGTAAACGTTATCCCATGTTGTCGATGCCTGATATAGAATTCGGAAGGCTATATGCCCTAGACAATAACATATCATTACAATTATAACGGTTGACTTGCCGTTGTCGGTAACAAAAAGGTTACATTCTTTTTGATAGGTTCTAAGTATAGTAAACCCGTACAGCTCAAAATGCAATACTGAAGCGGAAAATCGCGTGACTTAAATGTTATGTTATTTTACACAAATTTTTAGTCACTTTATTTAATGATTGCACGAATTCGGGAGATTTATAAAGCATTATAAATTAAATCAATCATGTATGCGCTTATTTGAAGTTAAAGTGATTTTGTCATAATACCTTACATCTATTTATGATGGTACCCATATTCTTTACATACGATTTCAGGAGAGGAGAGCAATAAAGAGATGAAACTACATCGCTGGAATTGGAAAAAAAGCAGTTCCCTGCTATTAACCGGGGTTCTGATGACCGGGCTATGGACCGGCGGCACACCAGCGGAGGCCGCTTCGGCCTCTGCTGCGGCTTCTGCTGCGGCTAGTAGTGCCAGGGCTGGGAAAACCCAAGGTTTTATCACGGCAGATCAATTTTACCTTTCGATGAAGGAGGCCGCCGCCGAAGCGGGATCCGCCCTAACGCTCGACGTTCCTCAAGGCGCGAAAATGCAGCGCAGCAACGCCGCCGTCTTCCTTCAGCAATGGCTGAATTTGAAAGATGCGGCGGAAACCTTCGATGATGTAGCGGACGATGCCTCCTATGCACCGGCGGTTGGGGCTGTTGTCAAAGCCGGCTTAATGGAGGGGTATTCCAAAACCCTGTTTATGCCGGGGCAACCGCTAACGGCTGAGGACTTGACGATTTTGCATGATCGCGTCGCGGGTCATTTGAAACCGTTTGTGCTCGAAGAGGCGACGATCGCCGATATGCAGTTAGCGATAGATCAGGGCAAGCTGACCTCAAAGCAACTCGTTCAAATGTATTTGGACCGCATCGCCAAATACGACGACCAGGGCGTCTCGCTGCAGGCTGTTCTGACCTTAAATCCCGACGCTTTGAGCATTGCCGAAGCTCTCGATCAGGAACGGGCCGCGAAAGGGCCGCGCGGACCGCTTCATGGCATCCCTATTTTGGTTAAGGACAATTTCGATACGGCTGACATGCCTACCACCGCTGGCTGCCTATGCTTGAAAGATTCCATTCCGGGCAAGGATGCCGAGCAAATCGCCAAATTGAAAGAGGCCGGCGCCATTATTTTGGGCAAAACCAACCTGCATGAGTTCGCTTTCGGCATCACGACCTCCAGCTCCCTTGGCGGGCAAACGAAAAATCCGTACGCGCCCGACCATTATCCCGGCGGCTCCAGCGGCGGCACCGGTGCGGCGGTCGCGGCCAATTTCGCCGCAGCCGGCCTTGGGACCGACACCGGCGGATCGATTCGCATCCCGTCCAGCTTCAACAGCCTGGTGGGCATACGCCCTACGGTCGGTTTGTCCAGTCGCGACGGCATCATCCCGCTGGCCTTGACGCAGGACGTCGGCGGCCCGATGGCCCGCACGGTGGAGGATGCCGCTATCATGCTGGACGCCACCGCCGGGTATGATCCGGATGATACGGCAACCGCGTACAGCGTCGGGCATATTCCCGCAAGCTATACCGCGTTTCTGGATACGGACGGTTTAAAAGGCGCCCGGATCGGTGTCGCCGTCGAACTGTTTCAAAACGGCAATGATCGGGAAAAGACCGTCTCCGATGTCGTTTACCATGCGGTCGATGAGCTGAAGGCCCTGGGAGCTGCGGCCATTCCGGTCACCATTCCGAACCTGGCGGAAATCAACGAGTACCCCAGCCTAAGCGGATACGAGTTCAAATTTCAATTGAATGAGTACCTTCAGGAGCTGGGAGACGGCGCACCTTATCATAGCCTGGCGGAAATTATCGCATCGGGAGAGTATGACAAGGCTCAGGAGCAGTCCATGAAAGCCCGCGAGGCTCGGGAAACGCTGGAAACGGAGGAATATAAGGATATTTTGCTGAACCGGACCAAATTAACGCGCGATGCCCTTCTAAAAGTGATGGCCGATTACGACCTGGATGCGATCGTTTACCCGACGACGACGCAACCGGCCGCGTTCATCGGCGAGAGCCAGGCTTCCGGCAACAACAACCGCCTTAGCCCATTCTCCGGTTTCCCGGCCATCACCGTTCCAGCCGGGTTTACCCCAAACGGTTTGCCCGTCGGCATTGAATTCCTGGGCCGGGCTTTTGACGAAGGGACCCTGATTAAGCTGGCATACAGCTATGAACAAGGGACTCATCATCGCCACGCCCCTAAATTGACACCATAACGAAAAGCAAAAAGTACGGTCCGGGGCGTGACCCGCTTCGGCCGTACTTTTTTTGTGCGTTATATTTCCAGTTTTCAAACCCCGTTCCGGAAAAGAGAACCTACAACAAACCGTCCACTTCCCCCCGCTCATCCAGACGGATTCGTTCCGCCGCCGGAGATTTGGGCAAACCGGGCATCGTCACGATATTGCCGGTATGCGCAACGATAAAGCCCGCTCCCGCGGACAGCGTTACGTCCCGCACCTGGACAGTAAAATTGTCCGGGGCTCCGAGAAGCGTTGCCTGATCCGAGAAGGAATAAGGGGTTTTCGCCATGCACACCGCCAAGCGGCCAAATCCGAGGCGCTCGAGCTCCCGAATCTTCGCTTCCGCCTTAGCGGACAGCTTGATGCCTTTGCCGCGGTAGATTTCCCTCACGATGGCTTCAATTTTTGCCCGGATATCAAGCTCTTCCGGATACAGCGGCGCATACCGCGAAGGCTCACCCCGCAAAATATCCTGCAAGGCCCGGGCCATTTCCAAACCTCCCTCGCTGCCTTTAGCCCAAACATCGGACAACTCCGCCCGAACCCCCATACGGCGGCAGGCTTCGGTAACCAGCCGGATTTCATCTTGCGGATCGTCGGCATAATGGTTTATAGCCACCATCACGGGAACTCCGAATTTCCCGATGTTCTCCAAATGCCGTCTAATGTTGGCTAGACCGGCTTCCAGCGCCGCGGGATTCGGTTTGTCCAGCTCCGCTTTGGGGACCCCGCCGTTATATTTGAGCGCTTTTACGGTAACGACGAGCACCGCGGCGTCCGGCGTTAATCCAGCCTGACGGCACTTGATATTGAAAAATTTCTCCGCGCCCAAATCGGCTCCAAAACCGGCTTCCGTAACCACGATTTTGGCCAGCTTCAGGGCGGCCTTCGTACCGATCACACTGCTGCAGCCGTGAGCGATGTTGGCGAACGGGCCTCCGTGAACAATGGCCGGGGACCCTTCGGCCGTTTGCACCAAATTGGGCTTGATCGCCTCCTTGAGCAAAACGGTCATCGCGTCGACCGCGCCGATCTGCGCCGCGGTGACCGCTTCCCCGGACATGTTGCAGGCCACAACCATACGGCCAAGCCGCCGTTTCAAATCGTCCGCGTCTTCGCTGAGGCACAGCACCGCCATAACCTCCGAAGCGCTAGTAATCATAAAGCCGGATTCATGAACCTGGCCGTTCCCGTCACCCAACCCGACGACGATTTGCCGAAGACTCCGGTCGTTCATATCCATCGCGCGCTTCCACAAAATGCGCCCCGGGTCGATTTGCAGTGCATTCCCTTGAAAAATGTGGTTGTCGATCATCGCCGCGAGCAGGTTATTCGCGGAAGTGATCGCGTGCAGGTCGCCGGTAAAATGCAAATTAATATCCTCGGACGGTAAAATTTGCGCCTTACCGCCGCCGGTCGCTCCGCCCTTCATGCCAAAGCATGGTCCCAGCGACGGCTCCCGCAGCGCAGCGATCGACGGCACGCCGATCGCGTTCAGCGCCTGCGCCAGGCCGATCGTCGTCAGTGTTTTTCCTTCCCCGGCCGGCGTAGGATTCATAGCCGTCACCAGCACTAATTTCCCGTCGGGCCGATCTCGCATATCGCTTAGCAGCCGAAGATCCAGCTTACCCTTATAACGGCCGTACAATTCCAAGTATTTATCCGCAATCCCAAACGTATCGGCTATCTCCAAAATCGGCTTCATTCCCGCAAGTTACCTCCAGCAATATGATTCGTGCAAAATAAGGAAAAAATCAAAACACAATCATATTGTACATGAAAACAACCGGGATAGGCGTGACGGAATTGGCATCATAATAACCTTAGGCCGTTCTCTCAAGAGCGTATTCAACCGGATTCCGCGTTATTTGAAGGAGGCAAACGGACTACTGCCTTTCGGGAGCAATTCGTTCCAAGCAAAGCTAAACTCCGGAAAACCGGCGGCATAAGGCGTGTATTCATATAATTGGAAGAAAATTTGCACGCGGCCCGGCAGCAAATAGAAATCCGGATTGTCCTTTAACCCTTCGAAGCCCCCCATATAACCGGGGTCTGCTTTCAACTCCTTGCTTAGCCGGGCGTTCATCCGCTTTTCATAATCCTTATTCGCGCCCAGCAAGTCCTTAAGTTCCAAAAGCTTGCCGTCTTTCAACGAGAAAGTGTATCCGGTCCGGTAACTCATACCATGCGCTCCGCCCGTATACTCCGTATATTGGAACAAAAGGCTGAGCACGCCATTTTGGTTATAGGTGACAAGATACGAGCTCTCAAAACTATTCGGATTCGTTATATTCTGATCGCCGAGATCCTTCATGACCTCGTCGATGTGCCCTTTGTGATCTTCCATTTGCTTTTCAAAAAACGTATTGATCGCCTTCTCCGCTTTCGCATCTCCCATGCCGCCCAATTGAGGATATTGGAGATGAACCGAAACCCGTTTGCTTTCCTTGTCATAGCTTGAAGTGGTCACCGTGATTTTATTCTCTCGGCTCTTGATGACGTTTAACTGCTTAGCGCCTTTATTCCAGACCGCATCATAACCGAGGTAATCCTTGACCCATTGAAAAGGAATGTAGATTTTACCGTTAATGAGCTTGACCTCTCCATCTATATAGAAACCGTTAATGACGGGTTCCACGCTCCCTCCGGCCACCATCATTGTTAGCTGCCGATAACCTTGGCCAATCTTCCAGGTCTTCGTTTTTGAGTCATAGTTAGTGGGAATTTTCAACGCATCCCGCAAAAAAGCGACCGGAACCAAGGTTTTTCCGTTCAGCAGCAGCCCCTTAAGCCCCGTATTCTCCCCATTAACTTTAAGGTTAATGGCATCGCCGACAGCGCTCTTGCTCTTGACCACGGCCGCATTGAAATTCCCTTGCCGGACGTCTGCAGCCGCTTGGCCCGGGCTAACCGGCAGCAATATTGCGGAACATAACAAACCTGTTGCTACACCCACAGCCCCTAAACGCATCAATTTGTTCATCTCGGTTTCTCCTCCTGCCAAATACCACTTTTGTATTTACAGAGCCGCTTCTTCATTCTCTGTTGTTGCTCACCTTTATCATTATAGTGACTGCTTAGGCAGAATAAGTTACATCCCACCTTACAGTTTTTTTCTCTTTCGTCCGGATTACGCGCGAATATTGACGTTTTCTTTACGGCTTTTTAACTGATTGACAAGCGGAATCGTAAAAAAGAATCGAGTAGGAGAGGGTGACTAACCCCCGTCCTCTCACACCACCGTACATGCGGGTCCGCATACGGCGGTTCCAAAAGGTTAACAAAGCTCCAGGTAACGAGAAAGCAAACTCTTCAGCCCTTTCACTTCCCAGTAGGAAGTCGGAAGGGCGTTATTTGTGTTTCGAGACATTTCCCATGCACCCCGGCGGGAGTTTGCCATAACATAGCAGGCCCATTCTGGGACTCCGAGTGCCCGAAGTTCACGAATTCGGGTGCGTACCCGCTTCCATTGTTTCCATAGGCACATTCGAAGTCTTCTTCGAATCCACTGGTCGAATCTTTCACAGTGGCTCTTCGCCGATGCGATTCGGAAATATCCAATCCATCCCATGAGGTAACGGTTCAGTCTAGATATACGTTCCTCCATGGAGACTGATTGGGTACGGTTTGTCAACTCCCGGATCTTCTCTTTAAATCGAGAGATTGTCTTGGGAGCCAATCGAATCGTCGCCTGTTTATTCGACAGGAAACTAAAGCCAAGAAACTTCCGGTTCCATGGCCTGTCCACTGCACTTTTGTCCCGATTCACTTTCAGTTTCAACTTTCCTTCCACAAATCGTGTGACCGATTCCATGACTCGTTCACCTGCTCGCCTGCTCGCTACAAAGATGTTGCAGTCGTCCGCGTAACGAACAAACCGCAGCCCCCTCTTTGTCAGTTCTTTATCCAAATCATCGAGTAAGATGTTTGCCAGAAGCGGACTTAGCGGACCGCCTTGCGGAGTTCCCTCGTCCGTCTTCTGGCAGATGCCACCTTCCATCATTCCGGCTTCCAAGTAGGCCCGAATCAGCTTCAAGACTCGCTTGTCTGTCACTCTCCTTGCCACTCTTGCCATGAGAATGTCGTGGTTCACCCGGTCAAAGAACTTTTCCAAATCCATATCTACGACCCATCGCAGACCGCTTTGGATATATCGCTGGGCTTGCTTCACGGCATCGTGTGCTCTCTTCCCCGGTCTAAAGCCGTAGCTGTACCAAGAGAAGGGGGCATCGAAAATCGGGTTCATCACTTGCAGAAGTGCTTGTTGGAGGAAGCGGTCCATCACGGTCGGGATACCGAGCAGCCTTACACCGCCTCCGGGTTTGGGGATTTTCACCCGTCTGACAGGTATCGGTCTGTACGTTCCCGTTAGGAGTTCATCTTTCACCGTTTCCCAGCGTGTGTTCAGGTAAGCCTGTAGCCCCGCTACCGTTACTCGGTCTACACCGGGGGCACCTCCGTTTTGTACCACTCGCTTATAGGCGAGCCTGAGGTTCTCCCCTTCGAGCATTCGCTCCAACAAGTCGTTACTTGCCTCGTGAGAGGAAGGATCGATTTGTGCCGATGAAGAACTCGGCGCTCCAACATACCCTGACGGCTTCACCGCTTCTCTTTGTTGGCAGCTCCCTTTTGGGATATTCGGCTGTCTTTGCTCTTCACGCGAACGCATCGGTTTCCTCTCTCCTTTCGGTTCGGCCCTTCCGCTTTCCGGCGTCCCGTACTTGCGTACTATGGCCTCTGCTGACTCCTGCGGGTTCAGCGCAGCCTCTCGGTTGCGGTTACGAAGTGACTTCGCATTTTTTTTTTCTCCCGCAGGCCTCCCCAGATAAGAACGTCATCTTTCCGCCCACGACCACTGGAGTTTACAGGAGTGATCCTTGGCGGCTTTGGATTTCGCTGTGTTATGGCAGCTCATCCGGTTCATCCTGCCTCAAATCCAGTTTGTGTACCTTGGCCCGTGCTTTTGCCTCCGGCTTCCTTCAGATTCCACCTCGCGATGGACACCCTTGCCCTTGGCTAGCGGTAGGCGCTCGCCAGCCCCCGCTCGGGACTTTCACCCTATAGATGACGCCCATGCTGGGCGTACATACAAAAAAGCACAGCCGACGTTTTCGGCCGTGCTCTTCCCGGACTGTGCGGTATTCTTATCACAAACTGTCCTTTTTCGCGCATGTTACAAACTCTAACGGACCGTATTCTAGCTCTAGTAAAGAGCTTATCTCCCCATTTCCCGAGTATTTCCACTGGCGTTGCATTAACTTTTGCTCAAGCTTTCCCGTAAAAGCTATCCGAAATCTAACGGTTGTAGCAGCGGCTATTTGCCGAAAAAAAGGCCTTTTCTAAATTCTAACGGTTGCGAGCGCCGTTATTTGCCTGAGTCCAAGTAAAAATTACTGGTTTTCAGCGAAATAAGCACTATGGCAACCGTTACAATTTGAAATCAACGGTATTGGAACAAATAGCGCTTGTGGCAACCGTTTGAATTTGGGTGTGCCCAGAAAATGTAACTTGTCAGATTTAAATGCAACCCTTGTGCATTCCGACAATGCAAAAAACACCGCCGAGTGATCGGCGGTGCTCTTCTTCATGCTTGGCGGCGTCCTACTCTCCCAGGACCCTTCGGTCCAAGTACCATCGGCGCTGGAGGGCTTAACGGTCGTGTTCGGGATGGGTACGCGTGGAACCCCTCCGCCATCGCCACCAAACGATTCAAGGTTAATCCTTGAAAACTGGATACGAAACTTGATTTGCGTGTTAGCCCCTATTCAGTTCCCGGGGTCCCCGAAAAGTAATCGGAATTACCTACGAAGCCTCGCGTCACTTTTTGGGGTATATTTTTGGGCCCCGCCAAAGTACTCGGACTCAGCTTCGAAGCTTCACGTCACTTTGGTGGGTAGAGTTTTGGATAAGCCCTCGACCGATTAGTACCTGTCAGCTCCATGCATTGCTGCACTTCCACCTCAGGCCTATCAACCTCGTCGTCTTCAAGGGGTCTTACTAATTGGGAAATCTCATCTTGAGGGGGGCTTCACGCTTAGATGCTTTCAGCGCTTATCCCGTCCGCACTTAGCTACCCAGCTGTGCTCCTGGCGGAACAACTGGTACACCAGCGGTGCGTCCATCCCGGTCCTCTCGTACTAAGGACAGCTCCTCTCAAATTTCCTGCGCCCACGACAGATAGGGACCGAACTGTCTCACGACGTTCTGAACCCAGCTCGCGTACCGCTTTAATGGGCGAACAGCCCAACCCTTGGGACCTACTTCAGCCCCAGGATGCGATGAGCCGACATCGAGGTGCCAAACCTCCCCGTCGATGTGGACTCTTGGGGGAGATAAGCCTGTTATCCCCAGGGTAGCTTTTATCCGTTGAGCGATGGCCCTTCCATGCGGTACCACCGGATCACTAAGCCCGACTTTCGTCCCTGCTCGACTTGTCAGTCTCGCAGTCAAGCTCCCTTTTGCCTTTGCACTCTGCGAATGATTTCCAACCATTCTGAGGGAACCTTGGGGCGCCTCCGTTACTCTTTAGGAGGCGACCGCCCCAGTCAAACTGCCCGCCTGACACGGTCCCCGTACCGGCTTACGGTACCGGGTTAGAACTCCGATACGATCAGGGTGGTATCCCAACGGCG
This sequence comes from Paenibacillus sp. FSL P4-0127, assembly GCF_038007325.1. Classification (NCBI taxonomy): domain Bacteria; kingdom Bacillati; phylum Bacillota; class Bacilli; order Caryophanales; family Paenibacillaceae; genus Paenibacillus; species Paenibacillus sp. FSL P4-0127. Next base: position 731,198 of record NZ_JBBOWY010000001.1, read on the forward strand.
CCTCCATGGAAGCTTGCGCTCCCACTTCTTAGGCTCCCACCTATCCTGTACAAATCGTATCAAAGTCCAATATCAAGCTGCAGTAAAGCTCCATGGGGTCTTTCCGTCTTGTCGCGGGTAACCTGCATCTTCACAGGTATTAAAATTTCACCGGATCTCTCGTTGAGACAGCGCCCAAGTCGTTACGCCATTCGTGCGGGTCAGAATTTACCTGACAAGGAATTTCGCTACCTTAGGACCGTTATAGTTACGGCCGCCGTTTACTGGGGCTTCGGTTCACAGCTTCGGATTACTCCTAACCGCTCCCCTTAACCTTCCAGCACCGGGCAGGCGTCAGCCCGTATACTTCGCCTTGCGGCTTCGCACAGACCTGTGTTTTTGCTAAACAGTCGCTTGGGCCTTTTCACTGCGGCCCCCTCGGGCTATAAACCCTACCGGGGCACCCCTTCTCCCGAAGTTACGGGGTCATTTTGCCGAGTTCCTTAACGAGAGTTCTTCCGCGCGCCTTAGAATTCTCTTCTCGCCTACCTGTGTCGGTTTGCGGTACGGGCACCTTCTCCTGGCTAGAGGCTTTTCTCGGCAGTGTGAGATCATGACCTTCGGTACTGTAAATTTTCCCTCCCCATCACAGCCCAGCCTTATAGTGTGCGGATTTGCCTGCACACCAGCCTCACTGCTTGGACGGGGCATTCCATCGCCCCGCGTCACTACCCTCCTGCGTCACCCCATCGCTCATAGCGGATTACGGTGGTACAGGAATTTCAACCTGTTGTCCTTCGACTACGCCTTTCGGCCTCGCCTTAGGTCCCGACTTACCCTGAGCGGACGAACCTTCCTCAGGAACCCTTAGGCTTTCGGCGGATCAGATTCTCACTGATCTTTTCGTTACTCATACCGGCATTCTCACTTGTATGAAGTCCAGCGCTCCTTCCGGTACACCTTCAACCCTCATACAACGCTCCCCTACCCCTGAATCGACTTCACTCCTGCTTCGAAGTCCTGTGTTTAACCCCGAGGTGCATTTGGCCGAAACCTTTGAACAATATTCATCGGTTGCTTTCGGCAAAAATGTACCTGGTTATCACCGCCTCAAAGAAGCAGTGAAGTCGATTCAAGCCATAGCTTCGGTGGTGTGTTTAGCCCCGTTACATTTTCGGCGCAGAGTCACTCGACCAGTGAGCTATTACGCACTCTTTAAATGGTGGCTGCTTCTAAGCCAACATCCTGGTTGTCTGTGCAACTCCACATCCTTTCCCACTTAACACACACTTGGGGACCTTAGCTGATGGTCTGGGCTGTTTCCCTTTTGACAATGGATCTTAGCACTCACTGTCTGACTCCCGGTGAATCAGTCTATGGCATTCGGAGTTTGACTGAGCTTGGTAACCCTTGCGGGCCCCGCACCCAATCAGTGCTCTACCTCCACGACTGTCACACCGAGGCTAGCCCTAAAGCTATTTCGGGGAGAACCAGCTATCTCCGAGTTCGATTGGAATTTCTCCGCTACCCCCACCTCATCCCCGCACTTTTCAACGTACGTGGGTTCGGGCCTCCAGTGCGTGTTACCGCACCTTCACCCTGGACAGGGGTAGATCACACGGTTTCGGGTCTACGCCTGCAAACTAAATTCGCCCTATTCAGACTCGCTTTCGCTGCGGCTCCGCTTTCTCAGCTTAACCTTGCTTGCAAACGTAACTCGCCGGTTCATTCTACAAAAGGCACGCCATCACCCATATAGAGGGCTCTGACTTCTTGTAAGCACACGGTTTCAGGTTCTCTTTCACTCCCCTTCCGGGGTGCTTTTCACCTTTCCCTCACGGTACTGCTTCACTATCGGTCGCTAGGGAGTATTTAGCCTTACCAGATGGTCCTGGCGGATTCATACGGGGTTTCACGTGCCCCGCACTACTCGGGATCCGTCTCGGAGGGCGGAGACTTTCGATTACAGGGCTTTTACCTTCTCTGGCCGGCCTTTCCAGACCTGTTCGTCTAACCTCCGCTTTTGTAACTCCATGTGAGACGTCCCACAACCCCGAAGAGCAAGCTCTTCGGTTTAGGCTAATCCGCGTTCGCTCGCCGCTACTGACGGAATCACTATTGTTTTCTCTTCCTCAGGGTACTTAGATGTTTCAGTTCCCCTGGTATGCCTCTTCACCACCTATGGATTCAGTGATGAGTGACTAGGTATTACCCCAGCCGGGTTTCCCCATTCGGACATCCCCGGATCGATGCTTGCTTACAGCTCCCCGAGGCAGTTTCGTTGTTCGCCACGTCCTTCTTCGGCTCCTAGCGCCTAGGCATCCTCCGTGTGCTCTTAGTAGCTTAACCATGATTTTTCCCGAAGGAAAATATCAAACCACTAATATCTTCACTTGTTTTGACACAAGTTCAGCTAAAAGGATTGTTCTAAAACGCAAATTTCGTTTCGTTATCCAGTTTTCAAGGATCAAGTTTCTTCGCCGTTTTACCGGCGGAAGAATATCTTATCATCTCCTGCCTTACCGTTCAACCGGCAAGTGTTGGAAGGATAAGCTTGAGAGTTGAACTCTCAAAACTGACCAACGAGTGAGTAACAGGCCTAAGACCTGATTTTGTATTTGTACCGTTCCGTAACAGGAACGAGGTACTCCATAGAAAGGAGGTGATCCAGCCGCACCTTCCGATACGGCTACCTTGTTACGACTTCACCCCAATCATCTACCCCACCTTCGGCGGCTGGCCCCTTGCGGTTACCTCACCGACTTCGGGTGTTGTAAACTCTCGTGGTGTGACGGGCGGTGTGTACAAGACCCGGGAACGTATTCACCGCGGCATGCTGATCCGCGATTACTAGCAATTCCGACTTCATGCAGGCGAGTTGCAGCCTGCAATCCGAACTGAGACCGGCTTTTCTAGGATTCGCTCCAGATCGCTCCTTCGCTTCCCGTTGTACCGGCCATTGTAGTACGTGTGTAGCCCAGGTCATAAGGGGCATGATGATTTGACGTCATCCCCACCTTCCTCCGGTTTGTCACCGGCAGTCACTCTAGAGTGCCCAACTTCACTTGCTGGCAACTAAAGTCAAGGGTTGCGCTCGTTGCGGGACTTAACCCAACATCTCACGACACGAGCTGACGACAACCATGCACCACCTGTCTCCTCTGTCCCGAAGGAAAGCCATATCTCTACAGCGGTCAGAGGGATGTCAAGACCTGGTAAGGTTCTTCGCGTTGCTTCGAATTAAACCACATACTCCACTGCTTGTGCGGGTCCCCGTCAATTCCTTTGAGTTTCAGCCTTGCGGCCGTACTCCCCAGGCGGAGTGCTTAATGTGTTTACTTCGGCACCAAGGGTATCGAAACCCCTAACACCTAGCACTCATCGTTTACGGCGTGGACTACCAGGGTATCTAATCCTGTTTGCTCCCCACGCTTTCGCGCCTCAGCGTCAGTTACAGCCCAGAGAGTCGCCTTCGCCACTGGTGTTCCTCCACATCTCTACGCATTTCACCGCTACACGTGGAATTCCACTCTCCTCTTCTGCACTCAAGCCGTCCAGTTTCCAGTGCGACCCGGAGTTGAGCCCCAGGATTATACACCAGACTTAAACAGCCGCCTGCGCGCGCTTTACGCCCAATAATTCCGGACAACGCTTGCCCCCTACGTATTACCGCGGCTGCTGGCACGTAGTTAGCCGGGGCTTTCTTCTCAGGTACCGTCACTCCTGTAGCAGTTACTCTACAGGACGTTCTTCCCTGGCAACAGAGCTTTACGATCCGAAAACCTTCATCACTCACGCGGCGTTGCTCCGTCAGACTTTCGTCCATTGCGGAAGATTCCCTACTGCTGCCTCCCGTAGGAGTCTGGGCCGTGTCTCAGTCCCAGTGTGGCCGTTCACCCTCTCAGGTCGGCTACGCATCGTCGCCTTGGTGAGCCGTTACCCCACCAACTAGCTAATGCGCCGCAGGCCCATCCGTAAGTGACAGATTGCTCCGCCTTTCCCAAGTCTCCCATGCGGAAGACTTGATTATCCGGTATTAGCTACCGTTTCCGGTAGTTATCCCGGTCTTACGGGCAGGTTGCCTACGTGTTACTCACCCGTCCGCCGCTAACCATCAGGAGTGCAAGCACTCCATCAGGTCCGCTCGACTTGCATGTATTAGGCACGCCGCCAGCGTTCGTCCTGAGCCAGGATCAAACTCTCCAATAAAGGTTGAATGAACGAATCATCCAAGTTTATTCGAAAGAGCGATTAGCTCAATCAGTTACTGACGAGAATTTTAATTCTCATTTAATACTCACTCGTTGTTCAGTTTTCAAAGATCAACCCATTTTTCGCTCGTTGCCGTGTTTCAGCGGCAACTCTTATAACATATCACCCTTTAAACAATATTGCAAGACTTTTTTTATAACAACTAATTCCAGTCGTTTTTTATCGCCTTGCACTTTTGCAGCGGGTATCTATTAATATACCCCAAAAGCCGGTGCAATATCAACCCTAGGAAAGAACTTCCTCAATATGCAGCTCTCTTGTCAGCACAAGATTCACGATTTCCCCTTTGACCGAAACCATCGGACGAGTCGGGTGATTGCGGTCGGAGAACACGATTTCGCCTACGCTGCCGTCGCTAAGCCGTACACGCGTCCCGTTATGAAACTGCGTCACCTTATCGACAAAAGATTGGACTACGCCGGGATCCAGCTTTCCAAAAGCCTCGGAGCGGATCTCTTCCAGGACCAAGTAAGGCGACTTGGCTTTACGGTACCTCCGGTTTAACGTCATGGCGTGGAAAATATCCGCTACGCTGACGATTTTGGCGTAGATATGGATTTTATCTCCGGTTAACCGGAACGGATACCCGGTGCCGTCCATCTTTTCATGATGCTGAAGCGCCGTCAATCTGACCCCTTCATTAATTGCCGCCGTTTTGCGCAGCTGCTGATAGCCGTAAGTCGTGTGCATACGCATTTCCTCCGCTTCATCAGAGGTTAGCGGGGACGGTTTGTACAGAATCACCGGATCGATTTTCGTATTCCCGATATCATGCAGCAAGCCGGCAAAAGCGACCTGCATCCAATCCTTCTGCGGCAATCCGTGCCATTGCGCCAACTGATAAGACGTCAGCGAAGAAAGGAGCGCATTGTGGTACAAATAATCGTATTCATTCATATATTGCGGCGTAAACGTAAGCACATTATAGTGCTTCAAATGACGGATCAACGCCTCAAACTGATGGCGAAGCTCATAAATCGGGAGTTCGGCGGCCAATACGGATTGAAAAGCGCTCTTCGTCAAATGCAGCATACGATCGTATTCCTTGTGTAATGCAGCATAGGGAGAAACCGTCTCGTTTTCCGCAGAACCGTTTGCAGAAGCGGAAGGAGCGATAGAAGCGGAGTAGCCCTCTTTGGAAGCTTCCTTTACCGTCTCCGCTGCTTTACGTTCAGGGAGTTGCTGCAAATCTTCAATTTCTACCTGTTCGATCATAAAAGCGCGTAAAATATCCAAATCTCTCGGAAGCAAAACCTTTCCCTTCTGCAGTAAAAGACCGCCCAACGGGCTATGCACATGATTTGACAATTTGACTCCAGGCTTTAATTCCGTGATTGAGATACTAGTCATCTTTTACTCTCTCCTCAAGGTCCAAAACTAAAAATCCGCCTTCATTTCTCCCAAATCTAGGGATTAAGAACTAAGGTTCGTCTACTGTCATTATAGTACGGCGGCAAAATAGCAAGCAATCTTTCTTTCTATGATCAACTAAAAAACAGCCTTCCCGCCCTTAAGCTGGGAAGACTGTTTTCATATGCCGCTTATTCTTCAGCGCTATCGGCAGCCGGCTCGGAGCCCGATCCTTCCTGCGGCGGATTTTCGGAAACGGCCGATTCTCCGCCTTCTCCTTCCGGCTCGTCCTCGCTCTTGTCCGTCCGGCAGACGGTCGCTACGGAATCATCCTCACGGATATTGATCAGCTTTACGCCCTGCGTATTCCGGCCCATCGTGGAAATGCCTTCCATGCTGGTCCGGATCAACGTCCCGCTGCTTGTGATGATCATCAAATCTTCCTCGTCCTTAACGACTTTCAGGCCGACGACCGAACCGTTTTTCTCCGTAACGTTGATCGTCTTGATCCCTTTGCCGCCCCGGCTTTGGATCCGGTATTCGGAAACCGGCGTACGTTTGCCGTAGCCTTTGGCGGTTACGATCAACACGTCCTGACCCGGCACCACGACATCCATGCCGATCAGTTCGTCGCCGTCATCCAGCGTAATGCCTTTAACCCCGGTAGCCGATCGGCCCATGGAACGAACGTCGCTTTCCGGGAACCGGATGGACATCCCTTGCGCCGTGCCCATGATGACTTCCTGCTGGCCGTCGGTCAGCTTCACGTCGATCAGCCTGTCGTCCTCGCGCAGATTCACGGCAATCAGGCCGCCTTTGCGGATGTTGATGTAATCTTCGATCGGCGTCTTTTTGACGATCCCCTGCTGGGTCGCAAAGAACAGGTATTTGTCCTCATCAAAACGCTCGACCTCGATCACCGCATTGACGGTCTCGCCCTGTTCGATCTGGATCAGGTTGATGATCGGCGTACCGCGCGCCGTACGGCCCAGCTCCGGAATTTCGTAAGCTTTCAGGCGGTAGGCTTTGCCGCGGTCGGTGAAGAACATCAGATAATGGTGGGAGTTCGTCACGAACAGATGCTCCACAAAGTCATTATCTTTCGTGTCCATCCCCACAACGCCGCGCCCGCCGCGTTTTTGGCTGCGGTAGGTCGTAACCGGCAGCCGTTTGATGTAACCGGTATGCGTAAGCGTGATGACGACCTCTTCCTGCGGAATCAGATCTTCGTCGAGAATGCTCTCTTCGCCGATCGTGATTTCCGTCCGGCGAGGATCGGCGTACTTCTCGCGAATTTCCTGAAGCTCCTGCCCGATAATTTCCAGCACAAGCGATTCATTGGCCAAAATCTCACGGTATTCCGCAATCTTTTGCAGCAGCTCGTTATATTCGCTTTCGATTTTCTCGCGTTCCAATCCGGTCAACCGGCGCAGTCGCATATCGAGGATAGCCTGAGCCTGGTCGAGACTCAAACCGAATTGCGTCATCAAACCTTCGCGGGCTTCTTCATCGGAATTGGAAGCGCGAATCAAGGCGATAACTTCGTCAATATGATCCAAAGCGATGCGCAGGCCTTCCAGGATATGCGCCCGGGCTTCGGCTTTTTTCAAGTCGAATTCCGTGCGCCGGCGAATAACTTCGATCTGGTGCTGCAAATAATGACTAAGGACTTCCTTCAGCGTCAAAAGCTTAGGCTCGTTATTGACGATCGCAATCATGTTGATGCCGAACGTGCTCTGCATCGCCGTATGTTTGTACAAATTGTTCAAGACAACGTTAGGGTTCACATCGCGGCGGAGCTCGATGACGATGCGCATCCCGGTGCGGTCCGATTCATCGCGCAAATCGGTGATGCCGTCAATTCTTTTTTCCCGTACAAGCTCGGCGATTTTCTCTACCAAACGGGCCTTATTGACCATATAAGGAATTTCTTCCACAATGATCCGGGCTTTGTTGTTATGCTCCTCAATTGAGGTTCTAGCCCGCATCGTCACGGCTCCCCGGCCTGTCGTATAGGCCTGCCGAATGCCGGAACGGCCCATGACATAACCTGCCGTCGGAAAATCCGGCCCTTTGATATAATCCATCAATTCCAGCGAACTGATGTCCGGATTTTCGATCAAAGCCTGGACCCCATCGATAACCTCGCCCAAATTATGCGGCGGAATGCTGGTCGCCATCCCGACGGCGATCCCCGAAACCCCGTTTACCAGCAGATTTGGAAAACGCGCCGGCAATACGACGGGCTCCTTCTCCTCACCGTCGTAGTTCGGCATAAAATCAATCGTCTCTTTATTGATATCGCGAAGCATTTCCATTGCGATTTTGGATAAACGCGCTTCCGTATAACGCATCGCTGCAGCAGAGTCACCGTCAATGGAACCAAAGTTGCCATGACCCTCCACCAGCATATTGCGCATGGAGAAATCCTGGGCCATGCGCACCATCGTTTCATAAACTGCAGAATCCCCATGGGGATGGTATTTACCAATGACTTCGCCGACGATTCTCGCCGATTTCTTAAACGGCTTGTCCGGATGCATCCCCAGTTCCGACATCGCAAACAGTATCCGGCGATGCACCGGTTTCAGACCATCCCTTACATCCGGCAATGCACGGCTGACAATAATGCTCATGGCATAATCCATAAAGGATTCGCGCATTTCCACATTGATGTCCCGGTCAATGATTTGAGAGAATTTTTCTTCCGCCATGCTGGACCTCCTTCATTTCTACCCACATGCCAATCTATGGGAAAAGCCCGAAAAACCGCCACTTTCATTATATTACTTTCACAAAGCAAGCTCAATTAAACGTGGGCCGGTTTTCATCACACATTCCATAAGGACAGCAAAAAAATAGGGATGTGTCCACTCCCATCGAAACGTTCGCACATACACTACGGATATAGGCCAAAAAAGCTTATAAAATCCCCATATCTTATAATTATATCATTGTTTATCTCTTCTGTCCTATGTTTTTCGCACTCGGAAATTGGCTCGCAAAGAAGTCTGAGGAAAGGAAGGATCTCGTTTTGGCGATTCAACGCATCGCAAGCAAATGGGAAAAAACGAAAGTAATCCGGCAGAATGAATCACTTCGTCCTTATATCCCGGATACCCGAAAATTCGCTCTGGAGCCTCTCCGGGATATGTTGAACGAGTACGGGTTCGTCTTTGTCAAGCCGGACAATGGAACCTACGGCAACGGCGTCATGAGCGTAGAACTCTGGCGGGATGAACTTGCCCCGGAGAGTCCAATGCAATACAGGTTAAGGTACGGAACGGAATCCGAACTGTTCCCGGCGTTGGAGGAATTGTACGAGGCGCTTGAGAAAAGAATCGGACAGACGCCTTACCTGATTCAAAAAGGGATTCACGCGCTTACGTACCGGCGGCGTAAATTCGACATCCGCGCCCTCGTACAGAGAACCCCGCGCAAAACCTGGGAAACGACCGGATTTATCGGCCGGGTGGCGGCCCAGCAAAAAGTAATCACCAACTATCGGGGCGGCGGCAGCGTCATGCTGATCGAAGATCTTCTGGCTCCTTACACGAACGCCAAAGAATTCGCCCGCCTTTACAAAGAAATGAAATGGATCGGCGAACAGGTGGCGGCCCAGCTGGCCCGTAAATTTCCAAGGCTCAAGGAAATCGGCCTGGACATCGCCATTGACGAATACCATCATATCTGGATTTTGGAGGTGAACACCCTCCCCGCCCTGTTCCCTTTCAAAATGCTGCACCCGAAAGAAGTCTATAAAAAAATCCGGCGTTACGCAGTAGCGTACGGCCGGCTGAAAGCTTCTTCCAAATAGCGAAAACCGTTCATGCGTCTGTTCAATCCATCCGAATCACTTTTACTTGGCCCGTAAACGTTTTGATGCGGATCTCATTTTGCCCCACATCCACCATTCCGGAGGGCTCATGGGCGCTTTCCGGCGAACTGATGCGGGCGCTTTTTTTTGCTCCCGGACAAGCCGGATTTCCGTATATGGCGGCAATCAGCCAATGGTTGCCCGGCCGAAGACGGCCCCGAAGCGTAGGAATGACGGTCCGCGGATACAACACATTCGTGTTGGCGTTCGGGTAAATCAGTTCCGCCCGCTCATACCCTAGTTTGCCGGCGACGCCGCTGCTCCCCAGCGAATTGCCGATCAGCACACCGCCCTCGGACAACGTCCCGGTTTGTTCGCCCTGCGCAGCCGGTTCAAGCCCCAAGGCAAATCCGCCTTCGGCAACGTCCAGCTCCCGGTCCGTGCTGATCCGGTGAATCCGGTAATGCCACGGCAAACCGGCGACGATCCAGGACTCAACGCAAACGTTATGCCACGGTCTCCACCGGGCATAAATGAGGTTCTCCTCAATCCCTGTCTCCTCGTTGCTCCTTCTGACCCGGTACAGATTGTCCCCTTCGCTGAGCGCAAGCATCGAGTCGAAAGCCCCTTGCCCAAGCCCCCACTCCGCTCTCGGCACGCTAAAGCCGAAGGCGGTCGAATAGGCGAATTTTTCATATTTTGCCGATGTATGCGTGTGTTCATTGGTCGAGAGGTGGCCGCTGTTGAACGCGGCGACATGCCCGCTTCCCTCCTGCCGGCAAACGACGAGATGCGGCGGCAGCTGCACCGCGACGGGCCCGGCAGCGGGCAGCGCCTCCTCTTCCGCCTGCCAGAAGGGATGGCTTTCCGGAAAAGCGAGCGGTAAAAAAGCTTTAAAGGCCCAATAAGGCGACCCCGGCGAATTGTAATTTTCGGCCATCACCAGGTTAGGATAAGCGTAACCGACCGTCAGCAGTCCGCCCGCATCCAAAATCGGCTGCCGAAACCACCAGCGCAAATTCCGCAAGACGAGACCTTTGATCACCCCCGGCGAAAAAACGTCAACCTCGGCGTAAGCCAGCGCGCTCCAGAACGCCGACTGGGCAAACCGGTACGCCAGGCTTCTCCCATAGGGCAGCGCCGAGCCGTCCGGTGCAAACCACAACGTGAAATCGGCGGCAAACCGCGCCGCCCTGTCCTTAAAGCGGGCTGCCCGCTCCGGGTCCTCATCCCCCATTAGCTTGGCGTACAGCAAACCGTAAAAATGCAGGGCAAACGGCACGTAGTAATCGCTGTGCCCGCCCGGCCCGTCGCTGTACCAGCCGTCGGATAAGTAAAATTCGTCAATCCGGCTTAAATTGCGCGCCACTTGCTCGCGGTCATACGGAAGTCCGGCCTTATGAAACCCGATATTGACGAGCACCCGGAAAAAAAGCCAGTTGCAATCGTAACAAGCGCGGTGGTTGATCTGATTCAGCCAGGCGTACAGATGCTTCCGTTCCCGCTCATCCAACGGCCCCCAGAATCGCTCCGGAGCCAGCGCCAACGCGAACCCGAACGCCGCCATTTCCACCAGGCGCTGGTCGTAATCGTTCACGTCGCCCCAGTATTCCTCATGATCTGGATCGGTACCGTGGCGGATCCCCTCCAGGCAGATGTCCTCTAACGGGATTTCCCCGCCCCCCGCCAGAAAAGGCACCAAGCCCCACAACAATCGGGAAAAACCCTCCATCCCGGCGACGGAGTCCGGATACCCCGCTCCCGCCGCTCCCAGTTTTAAACGGGCGCGGCCGCCCGTGTAATATCCCATCAGCGGCCCGGTAAGCTGCTGGAACGCCGCCTGCAGGTCCCGCCGCGCGGCCAAAGGATTTTCCCGAATGGACTTCGAAATTGCCCCCGTTTGTATCCCTTTTCCTTTTCCTTTTCCTTTTCCCATTTCCGCCGCCATGTTCCGACGCTCCTCTCCGCAAATGCGCCTATTCCCAATAAAAAGGCCCTTTCCCCAGCAGCCGGGCCAGCCCTTCGACATAGAAGAAGTCCCCATAGATCAGCGGCACATCGACGTTTTTACCTTCCGGATAATGACCCGTGCCGTGCAAAATCAAACCTTCCTCGCGTTCATCGTCCCAAGCGCCGTAGTTCCGGTACAACGAATCCAGAATGCGGATCGCCGCCTCCCGGTAAACCGCGGACTCCAAAGGATCGACTTGATCCGCCAGCAGCAGCAGGCCGCTGGCCGCGCAGGCCCCCGCCGAGGAGTCGCGGATATGGCGGAGCTCCTGCGGCGCGCGAAAATCCCATGGCGGCACATGGTCCTCCGGCAGCCCGGCCAGAAAGAAGTGGGCGGCCTGTTTGGCCGCGTTAAGATACGCCGGCTTGCCGGTGTGATGATATGCCAGCGTCAAGCCGTAAATCGCCCAGGCCGTACCCCTGGACCAGGCCGACTCCGGCGCATATCCTTGGCCGCCGAGGGGTTCGAGGCGCTCGCCCGTTTCCGCATCGAACCGGACGATGTGGTACACCGAACCATCGGGGCGGATAAAATGCTCCAGCACCGTATCCATATGCGCCTCCGCAATATGGCGGTAGCGGGGATCGCCCGTGTTGGCCGAAGCCCAGAACAAGAGAGCCGTGTTCATACTGCAATCGATAATGGCGATCCCGGCATTGTCCTCTCCTTCGGTCCACGGATTCCAAGCCCGAATGTAGCGCCCCTTCAGGTTAAAGCGAGCCGCCAAATAATTGGCCGCTTTCAGCGCGCGGACGCGCGACTGCTCCTTGCCCAGCAGCTTATACGAAGCTACGCTCGTTAAAATCCACATAAAGCCGGCGTCATGATCCAGCCTCGTATACCCGTCGAGCACGTCGTCCAGCGTCTCCTCGCACCGCTCGGCCAGCGCCTTGAGACGCTCATCCCGGGCGCCGTTGTACAGCAGCCATAAAATCCCCGGCCAAAACCCGGCCGTCCACCAGCCCGGATCGGCAAGCTCGTATGCCCCGTTATGGCTGGCGTGAGGGAATCCCGCTCCGATCCGCCCGCTGGTTCTTTGTATTTTTCGCAGCGCCTTGCCCCATGCTTCCTCCGCCCAATCCGCCCGGTTCCTATCCAGCGTGTGTTCCGCTGCTTGCATGCCATCCACCTTCCCCTTTCGTTGTTCAAACAAATTCGAATTTCAGCCGCACCCGCTCTGTTAATCCCGGCTGCTTGACGATAAAATCAAGCGAATACCAGGTTTCGTCCCGGCCGAAATGATTGCGGAACGTGTGCGGCTGCGCGGCCGGCTCGAGACGCTGCCCGTCATAAACGATGCGCAGCGCCCGCTTCCCGCCGCCGGTTCGTGCCAGCAGGACCTCGCCGTTTCCGTTCATCACCGGCCGAAGCGGCGTCACCACTCGCTCCGCCAGCGCTTCCGGTTGTAAGACAAACCGGAATTCATCGGTCAGCTCCAGCGCCGGCAGCTCCATTTTGTCCCAGACAAACGACCGGGTGAATCGCTTTAGCCCCGGCTCTTCATAAGCTCCGGTCAAATCAAGCCGCAGCTCATCCCGCGTTCCACCGGTGGCCGCCTCCAATACGACCGCCGCGTGCCGCTCCCCTTCGGCCTGATGCCGGCCGTTGATGATCGGCACCGAATGACCCTGCGACCCGTTGCAATCATAGCGGTACCTGCCTGCTCCGAAATAATCGGCGGTATATTCGCCGCTGCCCAAATCCGCGGCAAAGGTGTCCCCGTCTGCGATCAGGATGAAATGCCCCAGGTCGTTATGGTTGTGCGGCTCCCCGTTGTGCCCGCCCTTGGCGGCAAAGCCAAACGCTCCGGCCGCGCTCCGGTGCCGGGAGACCAGCCACTGGGCATCGGGCAAATCATAGCTCACCGCAGGCCAATCGCGGTCCTGCTCCCCTTCCGCCGCACCATCCTTCCAAATCAGGTTGCGGAAGGCCGGCGCCCAGCGGCTGCAATGGTCGTCCCGGTAATCGGCCCGCAGGCCGGGCGGAGGAAGCTGCACGCTCTTGTAACGGCGGGCGAGCTCATGAGATAACCCGATCTGCACGCGGCAATGGGGGACGGCATCGGAGAAATTGGCCACCCGGTCACCGCCGAGGTAGCATTTTTGCTGAAACTCCGCGATCCGCCGCACCTTGTCCCCGGCAAACCAGTCGGCCTCTCCTAACGTGCGCCGGGCGAGCAAATCGGCAAAATATACGAAATAGCCGAACCCGTAGTTCCAATACCCGGGCCCTTCCGGGCAGGCCCCGTCCGCGCCGAAGCCTTGCAGGTAGCATTCCAGGCTGGCATGCACGCGCTCCAGGATGGCGCTCAAAGCCTCCGGGTCCCGCAGCAGCAGCAGCGCGGCGGCGCCGACGGAACCGGCGCATACGGCCGCCCAATTATGCCTGGCCGTCTCCCATTCGTACGGCCCGTTCCGCAGGAAAGGCTCGAACAACCGCCGGTTCACTTCCGCCTCGATGCGCGTTTGCAGCAGCCTGGGCAGCCTTCCCTGCAGCAGCAAGGCGATTTCGCCAAGCGTAAACCCGGTTTCGGCCGCAAACAAGTCGATGGCCCTTTCATGTCCGTCCGCGCCGAGATGGGCCGGCAGGCACCATGTATACTCGCCGCAGACCGACCAAATCATGTCCAGCAGCTCGTGTTCCGCAACCTGATCGTCCGGATCAAGCAGGGCCAGCAAAGCGAATGTATTCAGCCGCCGTCTCCGCTCAAAGTAAACCCGCTCATACTCCAGCCGCGTCCCCCGCTGCGCAAAGACCGCAAACAACGAATAGGCGAGCTCCGGATTTTGTTCGTGCCGCAGCCGTTCCGCTTCCGCCCGGATTTCCCGAACCTCTTCCCGGTACTCCCCGGACTCCCTCACCCGCCGCCAAAACGCGGCCTGTTCTCCGCCTGGATAATACAAACGAAGGTCAGCCGGAGCCATACGCCCTACGATCGCAAGCCAATCCTCACGTTCCAACGTTCGTCCCAACGAATTCATGATGATCCCATCCTCCGCTTCAGCGCCAGATTCCAAACGCCCTTCATCTCCGGTACTCCATTGGAGTGGCGCCCGTGTAACCTTTGAACGTTTTAATAAAATAACTCTGATTGTCGTAACCGAGCATTTCGCCGATCTCCCCGACAGAATGCCGGGTCCCGTCCAGCAGTTCCTTGGCCCGCTCCATTTTCATGCGCGTAATATACTCTATGAAGGTCATGCCGGTTTCCTTCTTGAACAGCCGGCTGAAATAGCTCGGGTTCAAATGCAGATGCCCGGCCGCCTCGTCGAGGCTGATCCGCGTATGAAGGCGAAGGGAGACGTACCGGCAGGCCTCCGCCACCTCGGTTCGCCGGCTCGCCCCCGAACCCGCCTCCGTCAGGGCTGCAATCCGCTCCAAATGCCCCTTCAACCAAGCGCCAAGCTCGGACAGCGAATAAATGTCGACCAATTCCTTATGCAGGGACTCGGCGGAATAAGACGGGCGGATCGAATGCAGCGAATGCAGCTTCAGCTTCAAATCGAGCAGCAGCTTCAGCGTCCAGTCTTTGACGGTCTCCGGCGAATAACGCGCCCGGCCGATCATGGACATCCATTGGTCCGTTATGCTTCCGGCCAGAGAGGGATTTTTGCCGAGCAGCGCTTCCCTCAGCTCCGCGTTGGCCCGGTCATAAAAAGCGAACAGATTCGGCCGCTCGCCATCCCCCGCGCTATCCAAGGCCTTTTCGCTCCGTTTGGCAATTTCCCCGGGTTCCAGATAAAATCTCACGCTTTCGCCGTTAAGCAGCTCGCCAAGCTTCTGTTTCAGGCTTTCCGCACCGCCGCAGCTCTCTCCCAGCACAAAGGACATGCCGACCTTAAGCACGCGGCGCAGCGTAGATTGCATCTCCTGCAGGCATGCGGCCGCTTCGTCCGCGGCGTTCCGCTTCAGCGATGGCGTATGAGAGAACAGCAAAATCGACGTCCCCGCGTCATATCTGACGTGAAGGCCTTGCAGCGGCAGCCCGTTCCATACTTCCCCCAGCACGTTGCCAATCGCAAAATGCAGCGTCCGGTCCGATGCGAAGCGGTGCTTCACCGTCTGATAATTCTCCACGTAACCGATCGCCGGCAAACAGGACTGCCCGGGCAGAAACAGTCCGTATTCCCGCGCTTCCTGCTCCCACTTCTGCGCCGAGAAAAGCGGCTGATCGATCAGGCTCGCCAGCAGCTGCTCCTTGCGCAGCTCGCTCGTCTCCACGACCAGATGCTTCATGCGCGATTGCTCCCAGCCGTTGTGCGCCTCTTCATCCATATGGTCCTTGAACCGGCGCAGCACCGCGGCCACATCCTCCGGATCGAGCGTATCCTTCAGCAAATAATCCTGCACATTCAGCCGCATCGCCTGCTGGGCGTATTCGAATTCGCTGTGGCAGGACAAAATGGCGATCCGCACATGCGGAGACATCCCCCGGATTCGAGCCGACAGCTCCAGTCCGTCCATCCTGGGCATCCCGATGTCCGTGATCAGAATGTCCGGCATTTCCCGCTGCGCCTGCTCCCAGGCGCTCCAGCCGTTTTCGTAGGAACCCATTAAATGTAACCCCAGCCCTTCCCAAGGAATCGCCTCCGACAGCAATTGGGTAACGGGATAATCGTCGTCCACGAGCATAACGTTATACATCAGCGCTCCCCCTTATTGTGAGGAATGTACATCTCGATCACCGTTCCAAGTCCCGGCTCGCTGCGAATTTCCACGTGGAACAATGGCCCGAACCTCAAGCGCATCCGCTCCATCACATTGTGCAGGCCCATCCCGGAAAAATGGCCTTTTTGCTTTAAACCGGCTCGCTCTGCCGCCGCCTCCGTATCGTTCATCCTGCGCAGCGTGGCTTCAAGCTTCGCTTCTTCCATCCCGGCGCCGTTATCCTCGACGGTGAGCAGCAAACCGCTCCTTTCCATCGAGGCGGCGATCCTGATCATGCCGGCCTGCTGCGTGAGCCCGTGGATCAGCGCGTTTTCTACAAGCGGCTGCAGGATGAGCCGCGGCACCTTCACGAGAAAAGCCTCCGGCCCAACCGCAAGCTCCAGCGTCACTTCCTGCTTCTGGCGCAAATTCATCAGCCGCACGTAATGCGAAACAAGTTCGATTTCCTCATGCAGCGTGATCTCATCCTCTTCCCGGCTGATCGTCATCCGCAGCAGCGTGGACAGCGAACCGATCATTTTTGCGCTCTCGAGATCGCCCTGCTTCATCACTTTCATGCGAATCGAGTTGAGCACGTTAAACAAAAAATGCGGGTTGATCTGCGCCTGCAGCATTTTCAGCTCCGCCGTCCGTTTGCGGGCCTGGGTCGCGGAAATTTCCGCGATCATTTCCTTTACCCGGTCCAGCATCTGGTCGAACAACAACCCCAGCCGCCCGATTTCATCATTGCCGCGAACGCCGGAGCGCACCTCCAGGTTGCCCCGCTGCACCGCCGAAGCCGCCTTGCCGAGCCGCACTAGCGGTCTGGTGAACGTTCTAACCAATACGATCAGCATCGCCATGAACACGATAAACGAGATGATCTGAAACAAGAACACGCGGTTGAAAATCGAGCTGATATTAACCGTCGCCTCCTGGTAGGGTTGGGTCAGGATCAGCCGCCAGCCGTTCAGGGCGATGCTCTGCTCGGCCACAAGCCGCGTTTCCCCATCGTCCCGCGAAATAAAGGCGGTTTCCAACGCCGCATGCCCATGCCCAGCCCCAAACCCCAGCCGCTCCTGCTTCCCGACGGGATACATGCCGCCGATGTTGTCCTTGTTCCGGTCCGCCATGATCCTCCCCGCGGCATCCACCAAGCGCACCTCCTGGCCCGCGGTCAGTTCGCTGAAAATATCGCTGACCTGATCCTCCATCACCGTCACGACGACATACCCGTAAATGTCCGAATTAGCCAGCCGCAGCGTACGCGCTACCGACACCTGGTACGGATGGTCGAACCGGTCGTACTTGAATTTCGTCGGCTCCGCGCCAATCCAATAAGAATCCAACCCCTGCAGCTCGTCGAGCTGTTCGAACCAGGGTTCCTGCAGCAAATCGAGCGGGTTGTAATCGCTTACGGAATAATTCATAAAATAAGATCCGTCGGTGAGCAGCACCGTTACATAGCTTTTTTCGCCAACCACGGTCAGGCTGTCCAGTTGTTCCAGCACGCGGTTCGCGTCAGTAAATTTCCGGTAAGGGTCCGGCTCCTTATATCCGGAGGCCACCAGCTTGAAATACGTGTTCAACCCCGCATTGACCTGGATGTAATTGGCGATGTCCAGCATGCCTTTTAATAAATGGGTCACCGAGCCGTTTACCAACTCGAGCGAATTTTCCGCATTGGCGATGGCCTGCTGCTTGACCGCCTTTTGCGTCAGCGCATGATACACGTTTAAGGTAAAGGCAGCGGGAACGAGAATGCAGACCACCGCGGCCAAAATCAATTTCGCGCGAATCGTCCGGGGCGCAAAGTGGCTGAGCCGCTTGAACATTTCACCTCTCCCCTTAGCGAAAAGGGGGGCGATGCCGCCCCCTGTTTTGGATCATTTTACCACTCATTTTTTGTTGGATTCAATAATTTGGTTAACGCGCTCCTGACAATTTTTGATCGTCGTATCGATATCCTGGTTGCCCAAAATCAGCTTCTCGTACTCCTCGTTGATCGCCTTGTACACCTCGGCCTGGTACGAAGAAGGCGGGATGATCGCGGAAGCCTTGGAGGCCATCAGCGTGTTCACCAGCGACTCTTTGTCGACCTTCTCCGGATTTTTCGTGCCGGCCAGAATCGTATCGATGATGCCGGTGATTTCCTCAGAGCTTACGCCGTTCCACGCCGGAATGTTCTTGCCCTGCACAACTTGCCCTTCCGTCGTATACCAGCGGACAAAGCGGTACGCCTCTTCCTTGTGCTGCGATTTGGCGGCGACGGCCACATAATCGGTGGTCACCGGCGTCAGGCCGATTTCATCCTCGGGGTTGTTTTTCGGGAACGGAGCGACCGCCACGTTAAAATTCAACGGGACTTTGTCGGTGCCGCCGATTTCCGTGTTCATCCAGCTCCCGATTGTCAGCATGCTGGCCGATTCGTTGAAAAACTGCGTCCGGTAAGCGAGCTTTTGCGAGATCATATCGGTATACGGCACGGAAGACTGGTCTTCTTTCTCCATCCGCACGCGCAGCTCCAGCGATTTGCGGAAATTCGGGTCATCCAGATTGGAAGAGCCGTCCGCTTTCAGAAAATCGGCATTTTTCGGCTGATTCATCATTAGCAGCTTGACGTATTCCATCCATCCGCCGGCTTGCGGCCCGTGGAAATACGTTCCATAGCGTTTGTTTGCACCTTCCCCTTGGGTCAGCTTTTTCGCATAGTCGGCATATTCGTCCCAGGTCCAGTCGGCAGGCACCGGAAGTCCCGCCGCTTCAAGATGATCTTTGTTCAACAGCACGTACCATGGATTAAACTTCCCTGGAAGCGCATACACTTTACCGTCCAAATGAGTGTCCACTTTGTAATCCTCTTCCACGGTGTACCCGTCTTTGGTGATGTAATCGTCGAGCGGCTCGGCCATGCCCAACGCCACACGCTGTGCGTATCCGGCGGCATCGCTGAACATCAGGATGTCCATTTGCGCCGATGAGGCCGCTTCCAGGTCCAGCTTTTTGAACGCCTCCTGGGTGTCTCCTTTTTCGCTTAGCTGCACCAGTTCGACCGTCACGCCCGGATTAGCCTGCTCATAGGCCTCCAGCGTGTGCTTCCAGTTGTACGCTTCCTCGGTCCCGTAGGTGTACAAGCGAAGATTCACCTTGCCGCCGCCATCACCGGATTTCCCTCCTTCTGCAGCTTGAGAGCCCCCAACGTTGCCTCCGTCTCCCTGATTGGCACTGCCGCCCCCACAGCCCGCCAGCAGCCCGATCAGCAGCATCATGGCCAGCACGGCCGACCATAACTTTACCTGCTTTGCCCCCGTTTTCCGTTTGTTCATGTGTTACCCCTCCTTGGTCAGGATATATATGGATTCCCCCGGACGGTTCGTATGTCTTTTCTTATGCCTTTAACCTTTCACCCCGCCGAGAGCAATTCCTTCAATCACGCTTTTTTGCCCGATGATGAAAATAATCAGGAGCGGAAAGATCGCGGACACCGCCCCGGCCATAATCAGCGAATAAAACTCCCCGCTCATGGACGTGAACTTCTGCATCGCCAGCGGCAGCGTAAACCATTTATCGGTCCGTAGAAAAATCAACGGATTCTGATAATCGTTCCATGTCCAGATAAAACGCAAGATCGCATAAGTCGCCACGGCCGGCTTCACCAGCGGCAGACCGATCGAACGGAAAATCCGGAAATGCCCGGCCCCGTCGATTTTCGCCGACTCGATGAAATCCTGGTGTACGCCCATAAAAAACTGCCGCAGCATAAACGTCCCCAGCACGCTGAAGCTGCTGATGATGATCAGGCCGAGATGGCTGTCGAACAGCCCGATGTTGCGGTACAAAATAAACTGCGGCACCAAAATCGCCTGGCTCGGAATCATATAGGTGGCCAGCACGATCAAGAACAGCCCCTGGCTGGCGGCGAACTTGATCTTGGAGAAGCCGTAGGCCGCCAGGCTGGAGACAAGGCTGGAAATAAACGTCGTCGCCACAGCGACCTTAATCGAATTCCAGTAATACACGTAAAACGGATAGTCGCCGAACCACACCTCTTTGTAATTTTCCACCGCGTTCCAGGTCCGGGGAATCCATTCAATCGGGTAAACGAAAACCTCCGTTTCGATTTTGAACGACGTCATCAGCATCCAGAAGAAAGGGAGCAGAAACAGGATGCTTGCGGCAAACATCAGCAGGGTCAGAACGGCCCTCGGCCACTCGATACGGCGGCTCGTCATCATCTAAGCCCACTCCTTTCCTCAGTAGTTGACCCATTTTTTCTGGGCGATCCATTGGATGAACGTAATCAGCATAACCAGCCCGAACAGCACCGTGGCGATGGAGGAGGCGTAGCCCACTTTCAAATTCACGAAGGCCGTATCGTACAGATACCACACCATCATCGTCGTCGAACCGATCGGTCCTCCCTGGGTTAATACAGCGATGATATCAAACACTTTAAACGTGGAAATGATCCCGGTGACCATCAGGAAAAAAGACGTCGGCGACAGCAGCGGAAACGTAATGCGGCGGAATTTCACCCACCCGTTGGCGCCGTCGATATCGGCGGCTTCGTACAGGTCCTTGGGGATCGATTGAAGCCCGGCGATGTAAATGATCATGTTGAAGCCGATGGAGATCCAGACCGTGATCATCATGATCGAGATGAGCGCATAATTCGGATCGGCGATCCATTTTGGCGGATTGGCGAAGCCGACCGTTTTCAGCAGCTCGTTGATCGGACCGTAGGAAGGCTGAAACAGCACCTGCCAGACGACAGCCACGGCGACGATGTTGGAGATGTAAGGCATGAAGTAAGCCACCTTGAAATAGCCCTTCATGTACACGTAGCGGTCGATCAAAATGGCCAGCACCATCGAAATCAGCATATAGGCCGGGACGGTCAGCAGAAAAATCAAATTGTTGCGGAGCGAACGAATAAACATCGAATCTTCCATCAGGTTGCGGAAATTTTCCAAGCCGACAAAGCGGATGCCGTCCCAGCCCTGCACGAAATTCCAGTCCGCAAACCCGAGCACCAGCGTGGCGAGAATCGGCATCAGTACCAGCACGGACACGCCCAACAGCATCGGGCTGACGAACAATAATCCGGCGATCGTTTCGCCGCGCTGCAACGATTTCATCATAGAAATCACCTCGGAAAGGAGTAGTAAGCTCTTGCGTACCTCCATATTAAAAAAAATACCGCCACCACAGTGACGGTATTTTGATCAATTTCACGCTGATTTTTACTTTTTCGCCCACCCGCCCCCGTGAAGTCCCCCCTGATACTTTATATCCGCCGCCGCCGAATTTCCCCCTGGCATGCAGCACGGTCATAACGACTTCGAGCGTCGATTTCTGCAGCTTCTCATTCAGCGGATCACCGTGCAACACATGCTGTATAAATTCGGTGTCCACCCACACCGATTGAGACATACGTTCTGCCGTGAACTCGTCAGCACCCCCGGTATAGATATCGCCACGGCCGCGGAGCTGGCCGGACACGCCGACATTAACGTAACCCGGCGATACGCGAAACCGACAGAGACAGAAATCATAAAGGCAGTTGATCAAGCTTTTACGTAAGCCCTGCCTACAGTGAAAAGACGAGTAAAGGTGGTATCCTTTACTCGTCTTTTTCTATTTATCCCAAAACCATAACTTGAATATTCAATTCTACCTATTAGTTGTTTGGACCCCAATCATAGGCCGAAATATCTCCATTCGCCTTGCCAACAACTTTAAAATGCAAATCTTTACCAACCGGCAAATTTGTAAAGTAGTCGGTTTTTGAACTGCTGCCTAAATTCATCGTGGCAATAACATAATCGTCACCAAGCCAATTTGTTTGCACTACTTGCAATTTAAAGTTGTTACTTCCACTATTCGGTGACCAAACCACTTTAACAGAGTTATTATTCAATGTGAAATACCCAAAATCATAACTACTAGAAACTTTGAGACTCCCATTTACAATAAGTCTCTCATTACCCATGTAAGGCACAATCACACTTTGCCCACTAAGAGAATTATTGTCACGTGGGATGAAGGAGTCATTGGCAGATGCAGATATAGGTCCAGCCAATGAAGATACCACTAAAGCAGATGCAATTGTAGCTACTACTCTTCTTTTAAATCCTTTCATGAGCAACTCCCCCAATACAGGAATATTATGGTACAATATTAATTATAAAATATATTTACCAGGATAGCAATAAGAAAGGATAAATTTTCAAAATGGTGAAGATTTTAAGAAAAAGAAACCTAATGATTTTAGGTTTCATAATTCTTCTATTTGGAGTGTACACGATTGATTGGAGCGGGACGCCACAACCTGTAAAAGTAGTTAATCACTATCTAATGTTAGTTCAAAAGAAAGATGCTCAGGACGCCTATCAAATGTTGTATCTCCAAAATAAGAACAGTAAATTATATTTTGAGACGTACAAAAAGAGTATATACAGTGATCCATTGATCGAATACAAAATTAAAGGCTCTTCAAAAATAAACAAAAAGACTTATTACGTATCGACATATATAAATATGGATGGTTGGAAAACAGATTATACCTTCGAAGTAAGGAAAATCGATGGTAAATGGAAGATTGTATACTAAAGCAGCTGTTGTGGGCTAAGAAAATAGTAAGACCGCCGGCGTGGATTGCCACATCACGGATTGGGCCGGACACGCCGACATTAACATAACCAGGCGATACGCCAAGCCAACGGGGGCTGATCAAGCATTTATGTAACCTCTTCTTGCGGTATAATGTGCTTGTTAATTCCGGTCAGAATCCCGACCAGCTTCGGCACCCCGTCCAACAGCTTCAAGCACAATTCAAGAATGGACACGGCCTCACCCCCTTTAGGGCTGGCTTCGCCGCGTCCACCCACCGGTGCACCTCGTCCATTGTATTATACCAATTCCTTGAAAATGATCGAAGCTAATTCAAAGGGCTGATACTCTCCGCACTCCCGGGCCACGTCGCTGCATGTGTCTGTATACATAATCTGATTAAGCCGGCGAACTGCAGCTTGAAAAATGTATACAGAATTAGACCCCAGGCGCAACTCGCTGAAGATCCGGATTCGTTTCTGTATACAAAAAAATCTCTGGCCAGCCACTCCGAAGCGATCCGGCCAACAAAAAAGCACTCGAATGGGGAAACCCATTCGAGTGCTTCAGCCAATTACGACCCCAGAAAGTATTTGATAAGCTCCTTATTTTTTTCTGAAAAAATACTCTATTAACAACAAAACAAATGCAAACAACGAAACTACCAATGAAAAATAGAACGGAAGTAGTAAATGATTATCACTAATGAGTGTCCATAGTTTCCCATAGCTTTCACGCCATACTGTTAAGTTTTGGGAGTATTTAAATCCATACCCTAATATAGTCAAACATACAATAACCCCGCAATACAATAAAGCGATGCTAATAATTGTTCTCTTCATTTTTTAGCGCCCTTCCGTTGATGAATATTCGCTTCCATTCCAGCCGGTTACATAGCATACGTTCGTATTCAAACATACATTTTCTATTAGCTCTCTACTGATTTCATAGCACGAAGTAGTTGACTGACTCTCGACGGCGAAACGCCGATCCTGTTCGCCCACTTGGATTGATTTTCAGACGGGTAGGTAGCCATCACTTCATTGAGCTTTCGGATTAATTCACTCGTCTTTTGCCGGTGTCGCCGTGCAGCTCCTGCGTCGGGATCGTTTCGATTTTCCAACGCCACCGCAATTTCCATGTTGGCCGATTGTTGACTCCCAACTTGCTGTGTAGGGGACAGTTCCTGTAAGCATGCCGTGCAAATGAAGCGTTCCCGGAAGTATATAAGCTGCTCCATCGATTGGCAGAACAGGCACTCTTGCGTCCGGTACGGGCGCATCATGATTCTTTGGGATTCATTGTCAACAAAAAACTCTATGGTATCGCCATGGCCTATCCCAATAAAACGGCGCAATTCAATAGGAATAACGATTCTCCCAAGCTCATCAAGTGCCCTGACAATCCCGATGCTTCTTATCATTCCTGATTCCCCCGCTCCTAGTAGAAAAACCACCGGGACCTTATGTGGAATCCGGTGGTTTTAGCTGATATGTAAATTATAGCGACTTGCCTGATAGAGACTCGAATTAACCTCCATAATGGAAGCCGAACGTCCCCATAAGCGGTCCTGTACTTACTCCTACACTTACCACCAATACGGATAGAAAATTAATGGCGTACAACAGAGTATTTTTTTTCATGGCCATCCCCCATTTCCACTAATTGATGATACTCTACTTTCGATTCAGCCGACGCAACGTTTCTAAAACGTTCAAACAATCTCATACACCGAAGCATAGAGCTTTCGTCATTTATCATAGTAGATTTTTTTAGGCCATCTATCAAGAATTTAAATCCTTGTTTGTGATCCCCTTTAATTAAATAATAATCAGCTAATTCATACAGCAAACCAACGAGCTGATCGTCGGTATTTTGTTGGTTGTATATTTCGTTTTCTTCATACTCCAGGACGTTAGACAATACGGTTTCAAACTTCATGAGAATATGATCGACGTTAATCTTGTATCGGTTAGCTACTATCATGATATTCCATAAACCCGTGAGTACTTCATTTTCCTTCTTTTCAAAGTAATTCACGTATTCCGGAAGTAACTCTATATTGCCAGCCATTAACTTGGTTAGCAAAATATTCGCTTGAGTCCATTCCTGGAACAAGTTCTTCCAGTGTAGTGTTTCTTTATCCGTCTCCTTGACCCATTCTAAATCAGTAGCTTCACTGAGAATTTGCAGAGCCAATTCATAATCCTCTTGTTCATAATACGCATGGCTTATTAGCATATTACTAAAGGCAATATAAAAAAATACTGGCCTGGGCAGTTTCTTAACAAGGCCTTGATCACTCTTTTTCCGGGAGTGGGACAAAGAGTACTGAATTTTAGCCAACTGCTTTAACTTTTCACCAATTTTATAGAGCTTATCCCAGCGACGCAAGGAACGATAAGCATCAGCCAAATCCTTCAACGCATTCAGTTGATCGATTTCATCAAGCCGCTCTGCGAAAGGCTCAAACTGGATCGCCGCCCGGTAATTTTGTTCCTGATCGGGGCCAAGTCTAGTTAGGAACAACTTGTACTGGCAATAAGCTAACCGTTCTGAATGCTGACTTTTTTCGCTTAGAGCTACACTCTCGTAAAGAATCGCTGCTGCCATCCGTTTTCCTTGCGCAATTAAATCTTCTGCTACCTCAAACAGGGGAGATGAATATAAAGGGTTATCCAGCAATAGATTTACGATTTGCTTAATGCAATCCAACTTTTCCAGCTCTGCGCACCGGTAAAAAAAAGGTTTGATTCTGCGCCAATTCGGCGCCACTTCATTCAAGTACTCCTGGATGTACTGCTCATAAAAATGCCCATCGGGTAAATTCATCATTGCAGTAATCTGGTCCAGTTGATGAACGGAAAGCACTCTCTGACTGTTTAAAATAGCACTCATCGTTCCCGTATTCAATCCAGTCAGCCTGGATAGTTGACTAATATTTAACCCATGCTGTTTTGAAAATTGCTCCAGCGCTCCGAGAATCGTGGTTGTATTATTCAAACTAACCACCTCTGATAAATTTTGGGAATATATTATAAATATAACCATATTTTGAACAATGGTCAATACAATTTACGCAGATTGTACGAATGCTTACGCTTTTGCCTCACCAGTTACAAAGCTTTCATTATCTGTTAAAATAAAAGGGCGAGCAACCCAGCAAAGTTTCTCGCCCCTAAGTCGATTGTTCACGCAATCGGCTTTTTTATGTTACGTCTATGAAGCTGGTAATACTGATTAATGAGTTCATCAAGGATCATAGATTGATGAATCACGCGCGGATGTCCAAACTGTCCATTGTATTTTTCCGTCAATACATGCAATTTGTTTCGCTCTCGCTCAATCCTTGCCTGAATACCATTTTCATTCATTGGCGTGTACCTCCCTAGTGTAATATCCTAGGGAAATATGCCTTTTTTTGAAATTTTTTATAGGAGACAAACCTCCCCCTCTTTACTATCCGGCAAAAGGTGCTTTCAAGCCAGAGGTGATCTGGCTTTTTTTATTATACAACTAAAAATAGTTGACGCAATATTTTTCATGAAAAATTTACCGTGATTAAAAAATTTCAACTCCTCTATCATAAAAAGAAGAGACGGAATAAAAATGAGGAGCTGTAGCATTTGAGGATCAAGGAAGCAAGGGAAGCCGCAGGGTTTACCCAAGAATCACTCGTACAACACATCAACAACACCATGAAATGCACATTGCGAAACTATCAGAATATTGAGTACGGTATTGTGATTCCGAACGCCACCTTAGCGCTGTTGATCGCCCATGTGCTGCATGTGGACCCGCGAGATATCGACGAATGGAAGTTTAAAACCCCAAACACTGATTTGTAGATATGTAACGCTGGATGTGTTATACTAAGGACAAATTATGAAGGAACAACCCCTATGTCATATCTTCATCTGCACATGGGTAAAATCGAGTAGGAGAGGGTGACTAACCCCCGTCCTCTCACACCACCGTACATGCGGGTCCGCATACGGCGGTTCCAAAAGGTTAACAAAGCTCCAGGTAACGAGAAAGCAAACTCTTCAGCCCTTTCACTTCCCAGTAGGAAGTCGGAAGGGCGTTATTTGTGTTTCGAGACATTTCCCATGCACCCCGGCGGGAGTTTGCCATAACATAGCAGGCCCATTCTGGGACTCCGAGTGCCCGAAGTTCACGAATTCGGGTGCGTACCCGCTTCCATTGTTTCCATAGGCACATTCGAAGTCTTCTTCGAATCCACTGGTCGAATCTTTCACAGTGGCTCTTCGCCGATGCGATTCGGAAATATCCAATCCATCCCATGAGGTAACGGTTCAGTCTAGATATACGTTCCTCCATGGAGACTGATTGGGTACGGTTTGTCAACTCCCGGATCTTCTCTTTAAATCGAGAGATTGTCTTGGGAGCCAATCGAATCGTCGCCTGTTTATTCGACAGGAAACTAAAGCCAAGAAACTTCCGGTTCCATGGCCTGTCCACTGCACTTTTGTCCCGATTCACTTTCAGTTTCAACTTTCCTTCCACAAATCGTGTGACCGATTCCATGACTCGTTCACCTGCTCGCCTGCTCGCTACAAAGATGTTGCAGTCGTCCGCGTAACGAACAAACCGCAGCCCCCTCTTTGTCAGTTCTTTATCCAAATCATCGAGTAAGATGTTTGCCAGAAGCGGACTTAGCGGACCGCCTTGCGGAGTTCCCTCGTCCGTCTTCTGGCAGATGCCACCTTCCATCATTCCGGCTTCCAAGTAGGCCCGAATCAGCTTCAAGACTCGCTTGTCTGTCACTCTCCTTGCCACTCTTGCCATGAGAATGTCGTGGTTCACCCGGTCAAAGAACTTTTCCAAATCCATATCTACGACCCATCGCAGACCGCTTTGGATATATCGCTGGGCTTGCTTCACGGCATCGTGTGCTCTCTTCCCCGGTCTAAAGCCGTAGCTGTACCAAGAGAAGGGGGCATCGAAAATCGGGTTCATCACTTGCAGAAGTGCTTGTTGGAGGAAGCGGTCCATCACGGTCGGGATACCGAGCAGCCTTACACCGCCTCCGGGTTTGGGGATTTTCACCCGTCTGACAGGTATCGGTCTGTACGTTCCCGTTAGGAGTTCATCTTTCACCGTTTCCCAGCGTGTGTTCAGGTAAGCCTGTAGCCCCGCTACCGTTACTCGGTCTACACCGGGGGCACCTCCGTTTTGTACCACTCGCTTATAGGCGAGCCTGAGGTTCTCCCCTTCGAGCATTCGCTCCAACAAGTCGTTACTTGCCTCGTGAGAGGAAGGATCGATTTGTGCCGATGAAGAACTCGGCGCTCCAACATACCCTGACGGCTTCACCGCTTCTCTTTGTTGGCAGCTCCCTTTTGGGATATTCGGCTGTCTTTGCTCTTCACGCGAACGCATCGGTTTCCTCTCTCCTTTCGGTTCGGCCCTTCCGCTTTCCGGCGTCCCGTACTTGCGTACTATGGCCTCTGCTGACTCCTGCGGGTTCAGCGCAGCCTCTCGGTTGCGGTTACGAAGTGACTTCGCATTTTTTTTTTTTCTCCCGCAGGCCTCCCCAGATAAGAACGTCATCTTTCCGCCCACGACCACTGGAGTTTACAGGAGTGATCCTTGGCGGCTTTGGATTTCGCTGTGTTATGGCAGCTCATCCGGTTCATCCTGCCTCAAATCCAGTTTGTGTACCTTGGCCCGTGCTTTTGCCTCCGGCTTCCTTCAGATTCCACCTCGCGATGGACACCCTTGCCCTTGGCTAGCGGCAGGCGCTCGCCAGCCCCCGCTCGGGACTTTCACCCTATAGATGACGCCCATGCTGGGCGTACATAAAAATAGTCGTGATGTTGGTAGCATCACGACTATTCCGACAAAGCTCCAGTGGGCAACCACGGCGAGATTTTCATTCAAAGAGAAGAAAAACCACCGGTCAAGGGCCCAACCTATCGCCGGTGGTTTTTCTTGTCTCTACGTGCTTTCTTCTGTTTTTTGCCGCAAAACAAAGTCTGAAGGCCAGCAAAAATGCCAACCACTTTAAGCAGCAAGTCCAGAATCTTCACGAACAAGTCAAGTGATACAGCGTCACCCCCTTTCGGGTAGTCACCATGTCATTCCCACCGGTTTACTCCGTCTATGACTGATTATAGCAAGTTTCAGACAAGCCGAATTTAAGTAACCTTCCTCGTCGTCTTCCCTCTTGCGTACCTCCATATTAAAAAAATACCGCCACCACAGTGACGGTATTTTGATCAATTTCACGCTGATTTTTACTTTTTCATCTGATTAGATATCGAGGTTCTTGACGTATCTGGCATGCTCGTGAATGAAATCGCGGCGCGGCTCGACGTTGTCGCCCATCAGCGTATCAAAAATCGCATCCGCCTGAATGGCGTCGGCAATCGATACCTGCTGCATCGTCCGGCTTTCCGGATCCATCGTCGTCTCCCACAGCTGCTCCGGGTTCATCTCGCCCAAACCTTTGTAGCGCTGAACGTTGACTTTTACCCCTTCGCCGAATTCGGCGATGATTTCATCGCGTTCTTTCTCGGACTGGGCGTAGCGCACCGTTTTGTTGCGTTCGATTTTGAACAGCGGCGGCATCGCGATATAAACGTAACCGGCTTCGATGATCTTCCGCATGTAGCGGAAGAAAAACGTCAGCAGCAGCGTCCGGATATGGGCGCCGTCAACGTCGGCGTCGGTCATGATGATGACCTTGTGATACCGCGCCTTCGCAATATCGAACTCCTCGCCGATCCCGGTGCCCAGCGCCGTGATGATCGCGCGGATTTCGGCGTTGCCGAGGATGCGGTCCAGACGCGCTTTCTCCACGTTCAAAATTTTACCGCGCAGCGGCAAAATCGCCTGGAAGTGGCGGTCCCGCCCTTGCTTCGCCGAGCCGCCGGCCGAGTCGCCTTCGACGATGTACAGTTCGCTGATCGAGGCGTCCTTGGAGGAGCAATCCGCCAGCTTGCCCGGCAGGGCGCTGACCTCCAGGGCGCTCTTGCGGCGCGTCAGCTCGCGCGCTTTACGGGCCGCTTCCCGCGCCCGCGAAGCCTGCAGCGATTTCTCCAGGACGCGCCGGGATACGGCCGGGTTTTCCTCCAAAAATTCCTGCAGCTTCTCCGCAAACAGCGATTCCACGATTCCCCGCACTTCGCTGTTGCCGAGCTTCGTTTTCGTTTGCCCTTCGAATTGGGGTTCGGGAATTTTCACGGAAATAATCGCCGTCAATCCTTCGCGCACGTCGTCCCCGGTCAAATTGTTGTCATTGTCCTTGATCATCCCGGCCTTGCGGGCATAATCGTTGATGATGCGCGTCAGCGCGCTCTTAAAGCCGGATTCGTGGGTGCCGCCCTCGTGCGTATGAATGTTGTTGGCAAACGAATAAATATTTTCGGTATACCCTTCGTTGTATTGCAGGGCAATTTCCACCTGAATCATTTCGCGTTGGCCTTCCACATAAATCGGCTCTTCATGCAGCACTTCTTTGTTATGATTCAGGAAAATCACATATTCCTTGATGCCGCCTTCGTAATGGAACGAATCGCTGGCTCCGGTGCGTTCATCGGTCAGGGAAAGATTGATGCCTTTATTCAAAAAGGCCAGCTCCCGAATCCGCGTCAGCAGCGTGTTGTAATCGAAAACGGTCGTTTCCGTAAAAATTTCCGGATCGGGGTAAAATCTCGTCTTCGTCCCGGTTTCCTCCGTGTCGCCAATGACCCGCACATCGTATTGAGGCACGCCGCGGTGATACTCTTGCTGATAAGCATGCCCGTCGCGTCTTACCTCAACGACGACTTTCGTGGACAGCGCGTTGACGACGGAAACGCCGACCCCGTGAAGTCCCCCTGACACTTTGTACCCGCCGCCGCCGAATTTCCCCCCGGCATGCAGCACGGTCATGACGACTTCGAGCGTTGATTTCTGCAGCTTCTCATTCAGGCCGACCGGAATGCCCCGGCCGTTGTCTATGACAGTCACACTGTTATCTTCATGAACGATGACGTCGATTTTGTTGGCATAGCCGGCAAGCGCCTCGTCTATACTATTGTCTACGACTTCCCATACCAAGTGGTGCAAACCGCGGACGCTGGTGGATCCGATATACATCCCCGGCCGTTTCCGGACCGCTTCCAGGCCTTCGAGCACCTGTATGTTACTCTCGTCATACGTTTGTTCGTTCATCGACAATGCCTTCACCTACTTCTATAGATTCAACCACAACTTGTAAACCCCTGAACTTATATTATAACGCTAAACCGCCAATATAACGTTAGCCTTTTTTTTCAAAGTCGCCGAGGAAATAGGCGAATAGTATACTTCATTTTGGGTCACGACGATCGACTTGGCCTCTTCTTCGCCGATACGCACGACGTTTTTTTGCTCAAGCGCGTGGCTGATAAACTGCTTGGATATTTTCGAAGACTGCTCGATGGAAATATCAAAAATCGCAACCAACTCCGAAGAGAGAATGACTTTTTCTCCGCCCAAATGAATATACATTTTACTCCTTCGCCCCTCCTTGGACTTGTCCGTCCTGAACATGAAAAATGCTGGCGTCCCGCAGCCGGCTTGCATTGATGCTTTCGATGCCAGTTGCCGTAATGAACGTCTGCACTTTGCTCTGAAACGTTTCGATCAATTGGGTTTGGCGGTAAGGGTCGAGCTCGGACAATACGTCGTCGAGCAGCAGGATGGGATATTCCCCGATCTCCTCATGAATGAGCTCGATTTCCGCCAGTTTCAAAGATAACGCCGTGGTCCGCTGCTGCCCCTGCGACCCGTATACTTGGGCTTCGTTCCCGTTAATATAAAAAGAGACATCGTCGCGATGGGGGCCGCAAAGCGTCATGCCGCGGCGGATTTCCTGATCCTTCACTTGTGATAACTTTATCATAAATTGGCGCAATAAGACAGCTTCATCTTCTTCTTCCGTCTCGCCGAACGAGGGAAGATAGGATAATTTCAGCTTTTCACCGCCGCCGGTGATGCCTTCGTGGATCTGCTCCGCCCATTTTTGCAGTTTTCTTATAAATTGTTTCCTTTTTTTGATGATTTTAACACCATGCTCCGCAAGCTGCTCGTTCCAGATTTCCAGCATCGTGGAAAGCTCGGGTCCGGCGCCCCAGGCTTGTTTCAGCAGGTTGTTCCGCTGCACCAAAACCTTCTGATATTGCTGAAGATGATATAAATATCCGGGCTGCACCTGGCCGATTTCCATATCTAGAAAACGCCGCCGCACTCCCGGCGTGCCCTTGACGATTTCCAAATCCTCCGGGGCGAACATGACGACGTTCAGCGCGCCGATGAAATCGCTGAGCTTGCGCTGCTCCAGACCGTTCAGCTTCGCTTTTTTGCCCTGCGAGGTCAGGCGAAGCTCCAGGCGGACGGCTCCGTACTTCTTCTCCACTTCCGCCTCGACCACGGCGTGATCGCTGCCGAACGAAATCAGCTCCTTGTCTTTGCCGGTCCGGTGCGATTTCGACAAAGCCAGCACAAACAAAGCTTCGAGCAGATTGGTTTTGCCTTGAGCGTTGCGTCCGATGATCAAATTGACGGCGCCAAACGAGTTTAACGAGAGCGTATCATAGTTCCGGTAATGCTGCAGCGTTATTTGATTAACATACACGATAGCTTAAGCCCCCTCGTTTTCCGCTTCCTTCCGCGGATTTAAGGCTGTGAAGCAGCCGGTCAGGGAGCCTTCGGTCCGGCCACCTGGAAGGTTCCGCTTCCTTCCACTTCGATTTTATCTCCAGGATAAAGCTTCCGGCCCCGGCGCTCTTCCGCCTCCCCGTTGACTTTGACCGCCCCGTCCGCCAGCAGCGCTTTGGCCATGCCGCCCGTCGGCACGCAATCGGCCAATTTTAAAAATTGATCCAATTTAATATATTCACTGGAAATGGAGATTATTTTCATGGCGCCAATTTCCTTTCAGATCAGTGGGTAGTCCGGTAAGGCAAAATCAGATACAGGCTCTGCGTGTCGTCTACCGGCTTGATAATGATCGGGCTCATCGCGCCCGTAAATCCGATATGCAGCTGCTCGCTCTCCACGACTTTGAGCACGTCCAGCATATATTTCGAGTTGAAGGAGATGCGCAGCGGTTCCCCGGTGAACTGGGCGACTTCCATTTGCTCGGTAACTTTCCCCAGTTCCGAAGAGCTGGAGGAGATTTCAATGGAGCCGTCCTCCAGCGTCTGCAGGCGCACGATGTTCGTTTTCTCCTCGCGGGACAGCAAATAAGCGCGGTCGATCGAATCGCTTAATTTTTTCGTGTCCAAAATCAGTTCTGTTTTATAGTTTGTCGGAATAATCTTGGAAGTATCCGGATAAGTCCCGTCGAGAATGCGCGTATAGAACAGGACGCGGTCGATTTTGAACAGCACCTGGTTGTCGGCGACGACGATCTCGATGCGCGTATTTTGATCGGGAATGATTTTGCTCAGCTCGTTTAGGGTTTTGCCGGCAATGACGATGTTGCTGAAGCGCGCCCCTTCGGCGTCATCGAGCCCGGCCACACGGCTGGCCAGCCGGTGCCGGTCCGTCGCCACGAACTTGAACTGATTGTCGCTTAAATTCCACAATACCCCGGTCAGAATCGGCGAAGTTTCGTTGGTGGAAATCGAGAATACGGTCTGCCGGATCATATTTTTCAGCAAATCGCCGGGAATGGAAATGACCTGGTTCTCCTCGACGCTCGGCAGTACCGGGAATTCCTCGGGGTCAAGGCCGACCATTTGGATGTCCGTCGCACCGGAGCGAATGAACGTTTGAAAGCCGTCCTGAACCTCCATTTCGATTTCTTCCGAAGGCAGCTTTTTGATAATTTCAACGAAAAATTTAGCGGGCAGCACTACGCTGCCGGGACGTTCGACTTGAACGATCTGCTTCTCCTTGTCCTCGGCCGGGATAAAGGCCTGAATGGAGATGTCGGTGTCGCTGGCGGTTAAGGTCATCCCTTGAAAATTCACTTCCAGCTTGATCCCCGTCAAAATCGGAATTGTCGTACGGCTGGAAATCGCCTTGGATACGTGCTGAATCGACTCGTTAAGATCATGTTTTAAAATGCGGATTTTCATAAATTCAACTCCTAAAAGTTTTATGGAGCGTGTGCTCCTTTAGAAATAACATCGCAATAAAACTACTTCGGAAGCATAAGCCTCTTTGAAATAACTTCGCAATAAAATTTACTTCGGTAACTTTAAATCTATTAGTAATAAAACTTGCTTTATACGCATAAGCTTGTTTTATGTAACGGGATTACTCCCTCGGTTCTTCGGGTTATACGAGAGCGCGCGAATTGTGCTGATTGCCGTTTGCGTTGGTCCCCGAAGTCAGGTTGTGCGCTACCACTTATTAAGATGTGTATATTTAAATATATTTAGAAGAAGTAGTAGGGGCCCTGAATATGTGGATAACAACCCGAAAAATATGAAATGAAGCCTATCCACATGTGAATATCATGTGCATAGGCTTATCCCTTATTCAGGTGGCGTTTTTTATTTTCTCGGTAATGTTGTTTACGATCTTGTACAGTTCCTGGTCGTTCTTGAGCTGCTGGGTGATTTTCTCGTGTGCGTGAATGACCGTCGTGTGGTCCCGTCCGCCAAAGGCGTCGCCGATCTTCGGCAGCGAGAAATCGGTTAGTTCGCGGGCCAGATACATGGCGATTTGCCGCGGAAAAGCGATCGCTTTGGTCCGTTTGCGAGCTTTGAAATCGTCCAGCTTCAAATTGTAGTAATCGCCGACCTTTTGCTGAATGTCCTGGATCGTTATCATCTTCGGACGGCTGGAAGGAATGATATCCTTGAGCGCTTCCGCCGCCAGATGAGTGGTGATGTCTTGATTGATCAGGGAGGAATAAGCGACAACCCGGATCAAAGCGCCTTCCAGCTCGCGGATGTTCGTATCGATTTGATTGGCGATATAGATCATCGCTTCGTTCGGAATATCGAGATTTTCGGCCTTGGCCTTTTTGCGCAAAATCGCGATCCGCGTCTCCAAATCCGGCGGCTGGATATCGGTGATCAGTCCCCATTCGAACCTCGAGCGCAGCCTCTCCTCCAGCGTCGGAATCTCTTTTGGCGGGCGGTCGCTGGAGATGATGATCTGCTTCCTCTCTTCGTGCAGCGCGTTAAACGTATGGAAAAATTCCTCTTGGGTCGATTCCTTGCCGGCCAGGAACTGAATATCGTCGATCAGCAAGATGTCGATGTTGCGGTATTTGTTGCGGAAGCTTTCCGCACGGTTATCCCGGATGGAATTGATGAATTCGTTCGTAAATTTCTCGGAGGAAATGTATACGACTTTGCTGCTGGGGCTATGCTCCAAAATATAGTGGCCGATCGCGTGCATCAGATGGGTTTTGCCGAGTCCTACGCCGCCGTAGAGGAAAAGCGGGTTGTACGCGCGGGCCGGCGCTTCCGCGACAGCCAGGGAAGCCGCATGGGCGAAGCGGTTGCCGGACCCGATGACGAACGTGTCGAACGTATACTTCGGATTAAGCATGTTGGAAACGCTTTCCTCGCTTGGGACGGGAGCGGGAGGTTCCTTGTACACCTGGGTTTGTTCGGCCGGAGCGGATTCTTCAATGACGAAGGAGACGTCGAGCTGTTTGCCGGTAAATTCGAAAATCGTCGTTGCGACCAGCTTCGTGTAGCGGCTTTCCAGCCATTCCACCGCAAACGTCGTCGGCGCGGAGATGACGATCGCTTTGTCGGTCATAGTGACGATCTTCGTTGCTTTGAACCAGGTGTCAAAGCTGGGTTTGCTCAGTTTGGTATTAATGATCGCTAAAATTTGCTGCCATATTTCCGAAGTATGGCTGTCCACAGACTGTCACTCCTTTTAAAACTTCCAAGTGTGGCTTAAGCCATGCGAAAGAAGTCAAAAAAACATAAATAATGGGGAAATTTATCCCCATAGTCCAGTTCCATATGATTATTATAAACGTGAATAAATTCGAATTGTTCACAATTTTATCCACAGGTTGTGAATAAACGATACTCAAAACTTAGATATTCACAACAAAAGCAATATAATCATAGCAAACCAAGGCTTATATTTCAATGTATTGTCTGCTTTTATCCACAAATTCAATAACTTGTGCATAATTCTCATGCACACCACTACATATTGTTTATAATTTGTTTAAATTTCGACATGATGAACGAAAAACTCAAAAAAATTATGCACAGGTTATTAATGGCAAGACCTGACCGGCTTCTCTTCACCTGTGCATATATTTTTTTAATGGGATAATAGGCTTAACCCAGAAGATCAGAAATCGGTGCTTGACTGAACTTGACTGCTGGTTGCTGGACCGGGGAACCGATGGCTGGGACTTTAAAATAGCGGCACTTTATGTACTTATTATCCGTTGCCAAGCACGTTCAACCTCATTAGCGGCATTTTATGTACCTATATTCCTATGGATGCCCCGAAAGCCGGCATCACCCTACGTTTCGTAAATATAGCGACATAAATTGCCTCTATTTCTCTCCAATGGACGGATATTGCCGGAATAACGCCCTTTTTTGCCCTTATGTTTTTCGTTGCAGTTAGGCAGCAGAAACTATCAAGATTTTTATTTTTGCCTCTGGCAGAATATATGTTGAACAAAAGAATAAAGGGTTTGGCAAGCGATGTGAAATGATTCTGAAGAAAAGGCAGTGGTCGAAGCAGGAGAACCGGAATAATAAAAAACTCATTGGACATAGGAGGAACCGGATGATTAAAAAACAAGCTTATACGGTAGAATTGCGAGGAACGAATTACGAAATCGGCTGGGGCTTTGGCGAATTTACGAAGGAGAACCCTGCGCTGAGAGCTTTTCACACCGCTGGATTTGATCATTTTGATGAAGCGGAGGCGAAGAAAGCCGCCGAATTGTTCAACCGCTGGTGTCCGGGCCTTGCCGAGGAACTGCGGGGATTCGCCGACGCGCTGGAAGCCAAGCCTTCGCAAATCATCTATTACGCCATGACTTACTTGCGCCCGCGGTGCAGCCAGATCGCCGTCTTGCCGGGGATTTCCGCAAGCGGAAACCCGCTGCTTGCCCGGAACTATGAATTCAGCTCGGATGCGGAGGATTTTACGCTGGTGAAAACCTCCGTGACCGGAAAGTATGCCCATCTTGGCACCAGTGTGCTGCATTTCGGCCGCGATGACGGTTTTAACGAATGCGGGCTTGCCGTGACGATGAGCTCCTGCGGCTTTCCGGTTGGGGCGCTGCCGTATATGCGCAGTCCGAAGCTGACCGGTTTGCAGTTTTGGGCGGTGATCCGCGCATTGCTGGAAAACTGCAAGGATGTCCCCGAGGCCTTGGCGTATATGAAAGACATGCCTATAGCGTATAACATGAACCTAATGCTTGTGGATAAAAGCGGCCGAGCCGCGCTCGCGGAAACGCTCGATGGCCGGATGGCCGTGAAGCAAATCGACCATTCCAGCACCACCCAGCTTCTTTACGCCACCAATCATCCGCATATGCCGGAACTGGTGCCTTACGAGCCGCAGGCGATGCGCAATTCCCTGCAGCGTTACGAATTGATGGGGCATACTCTTGAAGGGAAGGGTCAGGTTTCGGAGGATGATTTGAAGCAGCTGCTATTGGGAAAATTCCCGGCCGGCCTCAGCTGCCCGTATTATGAAGACTTTTTCGGTACCACTAAAAGCATGATCATGAACCCGGCCAAAGGGACCATGGAACTGTGCTGGGGCGGACGAAGCGCCAACGGCTGGCGCAGTTATGATATTCGCGAACCGCTTGGCGAGACCGTGCTGGACATCGAATTGCATGCGGACAAAGCACATCCTGAATTTTTCGGGTTCGTGCCTATTCCAGCGAATTGATATGAAGTGAGGGTGTGCCGTGGACTGTTTGCAGGCGTTCGAAAAAGCGATTATATATATAGAAAACCATCTGGGTGAGGAGATCGGCGTAGAGGACGTGGCAAGGAAAGTTGGTTATTCCTACTATCATCTTACCAGGCAGTTTTCGGCGCTGCTGGGTGAAAGCATCGGAAGCTATATCAAAAAGCGGCGTTTGGCGGACGGAGCGAAAAAGCTGCTATACACCGACAAGCGGATTATCGATATAGCGCTGGAAAACGGGTTTCACTCCAACGAGGCGTTCAGCCGGGCCTTCAAAACGGTATATAAGATGAGTCCCCATGCCTATCGCAAAAAACGGCTGAATTTGCTGATCGCGGCAAAAGATAGGCTGGAGCCGGAAGCGATCCGCCATCGGCTTAACAACATAACCGTTCACCCGCGAATCGTAGATGTGCCGGGGATCTTGATAGCCGGAATACGCGGCCGGACGACGCTGCGGGACAATGTTTTGCCCGAATTGTGGAGGAAGTTTCATGCCAAATCGCATTTGATTCCCGGCGTCAAACCGAACGGACGGGCTTTCGGCATTTGTGAAGCCTGTCAGGGGGATAACGCGCTGTACACAATGGGCGATGACATGCTTTTTTCCGAGGTGGTTGGCCTGGAGGTGGATGACGTTGAAGGTCTGCCCGAAGCTTTTGTCGTCAAGAGGCTGAAGGGAGGACGTTACGCCGTTTTCACCCATACGGGCACGCTGGAGCTGCTGCCGCAAACGTTTCGTTATATCTGGGGGACCTGGTTTTTTTCAACCAAAGAGGAGGTGGACGACCGGGAGGACTTTGAGCTGTATGATGAACGCTTTAAGGGCTACGATCATCCCCATTCGCAAATAGATATATATATTCCGTTAAAGTAGGCTAAAACAGTAGTGAAAAAATTAGACCCGCTTGTGAGTACGCATCATGCCAAAGGTTCGTTAAAGATCCTAAAGTACGAGCGCAACTCGGATAGGCGGGTCATTTTTATGTTTGAAGCTACCGTCCGCTCACCCCTCGGTCAGATGGCGCTGGAGCTTGGCGATCGCTTCGTATTCTTCTTCCAGCTTGCGCGAAATGCGGATGTAGATCGGCAGTATCTGTTTATAAACCGCGGTATGCTTGGCGTTTGGCGAATGCATGTACGTTCCCCCGACCATACTTTTGACAATATCGAAGGAATCGATTTCGCCCAGCGCATACAAGCCGAGGACGGCCGCGCCGAGACAAGAGCTTTCGATGCTTTCCGGGATTACGACCTGCTGGTCGAAAATATCGGCCAGCATCTGCCGCCACAGCGGGGAGCGGGCGAAGCCGCCGGTCGCCTGGATTTTGCGGGGCCGTCCGATCTGCTCTTCCATCGCCAGCAGCACCGTGTACAGGTTGTAAATAACACCCTCCAACACGGCGCGGATCATATGCTCTTTCTGATGATGCAGCGTCAGCCCGAAAAAAGAACCGCGCGCGTTCGGATTCCACAGAGGCGCCCGTTCGCCGGCCAGATAAGGGTGGAAAATAAGGCCGTCGGAGCCGGGGTTTACACGCTCGCCGATTTTGGTCAGTACATCGTAAGGGCTGATCCCGAGCCGTTTCGCGGTTTCGACCTCGGAAGCGGCGAATTCGTCGCGGACCCAGCGGAAAATCACCCCGCCGTTGTTGACCGGCCCGCCGATCACCCAGTGTTTGTCCGTAAGCGCGTAGCAGAAAATCCGCCCCTTCGGATCGGTTTTCGGCCGGTCGACCACCGTACGGATCGCGCCGCTGGTGCCGATCGTGACGGCGACGACCCCGGGATCGATCGCGTCCACCCCGAGATTGGACAGCACGCCGTCGCTCGCTCCGATCACAAATGGGGTCGAGGTCGACAAGCCCATATCGTCGGCGTATTTTTGCGAAAGCCCCTGCATAATATGCGTCGTCGGCACGAGCTTCGACAAATGCTCCGGCGTAATGCCGGCCACGCGCAGCGCTTCCTCGTCCCAATCCAGCTTCTCCAAATTCAGCAGCCCCGTGCAGGAGGCGATCGAATAATCGATCACGTATTCCCCGAACAGCTGGAGAAAAACGTATTCTTTAATAGAAATAAACTTCCGCGTTTTCTGAAAAATGTCCGGTTGCTCTTGGCGCAGCCACATCAGCTTGGTCAGCGGCGACATCGGATGGATCGGCGTTCCGGTGCGCAGATAGATCTCATGGCCGCCCAGCTCGTTTTTGAGCCGCTCCGCATAGTCCACGCTCCGGTTATCGGCCCAGGTAATGCAGCGCATCAGCGGTTTGCCGTCTTTATCGACCGGGATGACGCTGTGCATCGCCGTGCTGAACGACACGAAGCCGATTTGCTCCGGAGCCAGCCCGCTTTTTTTCATAATTTGGCGAACCACCGCCACGACGGCGGAGAAAATTTCATCCGGATCCTGCTCGGCGATGGAAGCGGAAGGGGTGTATAGCGGATATTCTTCGTTGGCGGAGGCGACCACCTTGCCGCTCCGTTCGAACAGGACCGCTTTGGTGCTGGTCGTTCCAATATCCAGGCCGATCATATAGGTCAGGGAATTCATTTCAAAACCTTCTCTCTACGTTTATATCTGTATAAGTTGAACAAATGATTGAACGAATTGAGGCTACCCTCTTGCCTTTATCATTCCTAATAGTTCAGCATATCCGGTTAACTCATTGTAAACATGACGTTTTTAAAAAATAAAGCTCAGAATCAAGATCAATACCAGTCCGACGACGGAAAGAATCGTTTCCATGGCCGTCCAGGACTTCAAGGTCTGCGGGACGGACATATTGAAAAACTCCTTCACCATCCAGAAGCCGGCGTCGTTGACGTGGGACAGCACGATCGAACCGGCACCGGTGGCCAGTACGGCCAGTTCCACATTCGCTCCCGGCGTCAGGGCGAGCACGGGCGCGACGATGCCCGCGGCCGTCGTCATGGCGACGGTGGCCGAGCCGGTGGCTACACGGATCAACGCGGCCACCAACCAGGAGAAGAAAATAATGTTGATATTCGCTCCGGTGGCCATTTCGGCAATTGCCTGGCCAACGCCGCTATTGATCAGCACCTGCTTAAACGCGCCGCCGGCGCCGATGATCAGCACGATCGATGCGATCGGCGCCAGACATTCGCTCGTAAATTTGGAAATGTCGTGCTTCGAAAATCCGCGGCTGTATCCCAGCGAAAAGAAGGAAAACACGACGGCGATCAAGAGCGCCATGATTTCATGGCCGATAAATTCGCAAAACAGCGTGATTGGGCTCGTTGCCTTGGGATCAATGATGCTTGCGAGCGAACCGATCAGCATCAGGATCACGGGCAGCAAAATCGTAAACAGCGTCATGCCGAAGCTCGGCGGCTTGCGGCCCTCTTTGACGGCAAATTGTTCGGCCAGCTCGGCCGGCGGCTGCAGGGCGATGCGTTTGCCGATATATTTGCCGAACAAGGGGCCGGCGATGATCGCGACCGGCAGCCCGACGAGGAGCGAATAAAGAATCGTCCGGCCCAGATCGGCCCCGTAGGCGTCGATTGCAATCATGGGGGCCGGATGCGGCGGGACAAGTCCATGCACGGTGGACAAGCCGGCCAAAATCGGTATGCCGATCTGCAGCAGCGACATGTTCGTCTTTTTGGCTACGGTAAATACGATCGGAATCAGCAAAATGACGCCGACTTCAAAAAAGACGGGGATGCCGACAATAAATCCGACGAGCATCATCGCCCAGTGCACTCTTTGTTCGCCGAAACGGTCGATCAAGGTCGTGGCGATCCGTTCGGCGCCGCCGGATTCGGCCATCATTTTGCCCAGCATCGTGCCGAGCCCGATGACAATGGCGATCGTCCCCAGCGTGCCGCCGAGGCCGCCCGTGATCGAACTAACGACGTCGAGCGGCTTCATGCCGGCCAGCAGCCCGAGCAGCAGGGCGGAGATCAACAGCGTAACAAACGGATTCCATTTATATTTGGAAATCAGCAAGACAAGAAAAACGATCACAATTAAGGTCCATAACAGCAGCGTGGCGTTATGGCTCATTCCGAACAGCGTACCCAAATTGAAGTTCCTCCTTTATAGTTAATGCCCATATTGCAACGCTTTCATTTCAATAGATTGATTGGATTTTAGTATGAGCTAAAATCCAATTCCCATTAATGTATACTTGTCGACAAGATGAACGGCCAAAGGCCGCACAAGGCCAGCCTTAAATCATTTAGGGATACTCTTATGCAGCGTACGGCGGGAATCGGCAAAATACTCTTCAATATTGCGCTGAATGGTCTCGCTGTCCCGCGATTTAAAACTTTCCAACAGCTTGCGGTGCTTGCCTACGACATATTCAATTTTTTCCTCGCCTTGCGATAGGACCTCGCGGGTCGTAATCAGCATGACCGTCATCACTACTTGCCGGATGCTGGTCCATAGCTGCTCGATTCGCGAATGGCGGGCCCCGGTAATGATCGTTTCATGAAAACAGAGGTCCTGATAAGCAAAATCCACCGTATCCCGGTGTTTGCCGGCCAGCTCCATTTTGTCGACGATTTTGTCCAATTGGGACAGCAGCTTCTCCGGATCGGCGGCGAGGCGCTGCCAGGCAAAGCTTTCAATCAAATAGCGGACATCGTAAAGCTCTTCGATATCCTGTAAATTCAGGCCGCGAACGACGGCCCCCATGCGCTGCAAAGTGATCAGGCCTTCGCCGGACAGCGTTTTCAACGCTTCTCGGACCGGAGAGCGGCTTGTTCCGAAATCCGCGGCAATGCGGTTTTCGGACAAGATCTCGCCCGGTTTGATCGCGCCGCTTACCATTTGCAGCCGAAGTTCGGCGGCGATCGACTCGCCTAAAGAGCCGCTTTTTAGCCATGAAGCAGGAAACTGCATGTATCATATCTCCTATTCAGATGAAATTTCCCGTGTGATCCTTTTTACTTGATCACTTCGATCATAGCATGAAAGCGTCCTGGCGGTCAGCCGATATCCGTACGTTTTAAACCGTTTATTTCGCTGATTCTACCGCGTGACCGCCGAATTCGTTGCGCAGCGCGGCGACGACTTTGCCGTGAAATGCGTCGCTATCCAGCGAGCGGTACCGCATAAACAGCGACATGGCGATAACCGGCGCGCTGGCTTGAAGATCGAGCGCCGTTTCGACCGTCCATTTGCCTTCCCCGGACGAATGCATGACCCCGCGGATGCTTTCCAGCTTCGGATCCTTGGAAAAAGCGTTTTGCGCCAGCTCCATCAGCCAGCTGCGGATGACCGAACCGTTGGACCATACGCGCGCCACCTGCTCGAAATCGAATTCAAACGGGCTTTTGTCCAGCACTTCAAAACCTTCGGCAATCGCTTGCATCATGCCGTATTCGATTCCGTTGTGCACCATTTTAAGAAAGTGGCCGCTGCCGGATTTCCCCGCGTACAAGTAGCCGTTTTCAACCGCTAGATCGCGGAAAAGCGGTTCGATATGGCGGAAGGCCGTTTCGTCCCCGCCGATCATGAAGCAGGCGCCATGCTCCGCGCCTTCAACGCCGCCGGAAGTGCCGACATCAAAGAAGTGGATGCCTTTCTCCGACAGCTGTTCGGCCAGGGCCAGCGAATCTTTATAATGCGAATTGCCTCCGTCGATGACGATGTCTCCTTGTTCAAGCAGCGGGGTAAGCGTTGTTACGACCGAATGCAAAGGTCCGCCGGCGGGGACCATCGCCCAGATGACCCGCGGAGGCTCCAAGGAAGCGACCAGCTGTTCCAAGCTGTTGGCGGGAACGGCTCCTTTACCGGCGGCATGGCTGACGGAATCCGGATTCATGTCGAAAGCTACGACCTCATGCTTGTGCTCAAGCAAATTGGAAACCAGGTTCATGCCCATCTTGCCAAGGCCGATCATGCCAATTTTCATGATAATAAAGCACCTCTTTCTTGTATCAGTATACTTGTATACAACTTCTCTTGTTCAATATACTCCTTAGCCCGAAACCTGTAAACCGGGGATGCCGGAAATTTGTGAATTCAACGGCGCAAGTCCCGCAAGCATACTTTTCCACATGTGCATAACTTATATGCTTGGCCGAATATTTTATTTATTTGTGGACAACTTTTTTTGAAACGAAGGATTGTGGATTGTGTATAATTTTTAAGAAAAAGAATGCGCCCGGGAAAAAGGAACGGTCTGTTGACTTTTTACAGGCGGTATGATTAAATGGAAAAAGGCATTTTCTGTGGATATGAAA
The DNA here is from genome assembly GCF_038007325.1 of Paenibacillus sp. FSL P4-0127. NCBI lineage: Bacteria > Bacillati > Bacillota > Bacilli > Caryophanales > Paenibacillaceae > Paenibacillus > Paenibacillus sp. FSL P4-0127. Next base: position 774,976 of record NZ_JBBOWY010000001.1, read on the forward strand.
ATGATGAAATCGATAGTGAATCCTGTAAGGGGGTGCGATAGATGAAACCGACTTTCAAACCGAATGTGAGCAAGCGTAAAAAGGTTCATGGTTTCCGTAAAAGAATGAGCACGAAAAACGGCCGCAAGGTTCTCGCTGCTCGTCGTCTCAAAGGCAGAAAAGTATTGAGTGCGTAAAGCGTGCGTTAAAGACCACTGCGGTGGTCTTTTTTTTGTATGCGGCTTTAATTGCGGAAATGTTGGTCTATAATACTTTAGAAGTTACGCCCTTTGAAATGGATCGGGAAGTTTGAACCAAGGAGATAACTCGTGCATAAAAAACTTCGTTTAAGGAACCGGGCCGACTTTAATCGCATTTACCGGTTCGGAAAGTCCTTCGCCAACCGCCAGCTTGTCGTTTATTGGTCCAATAAGCCGGATATCGAACGGTTCCGGTTAGGGGTATCCGCCAGCAAAAAGATCGGCAACGCCGTGGTCCGCAACCGGATGCGCAGGCTGCTCAAAGAAATCGTCCGCCTGCACGAAGCCGAGATCCGCGACCATGTCGATCTCATCTTAATCGTCCGCAGCGGCGCCGTCGGGATGGAATACAAGGAACTGGAGAAAAGCGTGCTCCATGTGCTTCGGAAAGCCTCGTTGCTGCGGGCTTCCGGACGTTAGGCAGGCTTGTTTCTTTGTCCTTTTAAATATGTTATGATTTACGTTGAATGGATAGGTTAAGAGAGGGGTTTTGAAGTGTCGCGATTGATGACGAACAGAAGAAGATGGCTTCTTCTCCTTCTTGCGGTCGGGCTGGTGGCGGTTCTTGCCGGCTGCGCTCCGCAAAATGCTCATTTGGCTACCACGACGGAAAGCATGAAAACAAGCGGATCGTGGTGGACCGCAAACGTCGTTTACTATTTTTCGTTGGCCCTGGATACGTTTGCAAAATGGTTTAACGGTGAATACGGGATCGCGATTTTGATTATGGTGTTAATCGTGCGGACGCTGATTTTGCCGCTTACCCTTAAGCAGGTGAAGAGCTCCAAGGCGATGCAAGCGATCCAGCCGGAACTGCAAAAGATCCGCGAGAAATACAAGGATAACCCCGAGAAGCAGCAGCAGGAGACAATGAAGCTGTTCCAGGAGAACAAGGTGAACCCGATGGCGGGTTGTTTCCCACTGATCATTCAAATGCCGGTGTTTATCGCGTTGTATAACTCCATTTATTACAATTCGGCGATCCGTGAGCATTCCTTCCTGTGGCTGCAGCTCGGAGAACCGGATAAGCTGTTTATATTGCCGGCGATTGCGGCGATCACGACATTTATTCAGACCAAGATGATGTCGAATGTCAATCCGTCGGGCATGCAAGGGCCCATGGCGTTTATGATGTGGGTGTATCCGATTCTGATCTTTGTCATGGCGTACAATTTTGCCGCGGCGCTTCCGCTGTACTGGATTTTCAGCAACCTGTACACGATCGCGCAAAACTTCTTCATCTACCGTAAGAAGGACCCGGTTCCGGCCGTGGCAACCGCCGGCGGCGGCGGGGGAAGTTCTTCCGGCAAGAAGCGGGGCGGCTCGAATTTGAAAGCCGGTCATCCCGGCAAAGGCGCCAAGGAGGCCAAAAAATCGAAATGAATAAAATCGTGACGTCGGGAAAAACCATTGAAGATGCTGTAAGACAAGGACTGGCCAAGCTCGGCACCACCGAGGACAAAGTCGCCGTAAACGTGTTGGAGCAGCCGTCAAAAGGATTCCTGGGATTGATCGGGGTCAAGGAGGCAAAGGTGGAGCTTACTTTGCTTGAAGCCCCTGTTTCAGTACCATCCCCGCAAGGGAGCGCTCCGGAACCCCCGATGCCTGCTTCCGCGGAAGCGGAGGAATTGCATCAGGGGAATGAGGATCCCTATGAGGAGGCGGCGTCATTCGTACGGGACGTCGGCAAAAGCATGGGATTGGATCTCAATGTCGAGACCATCCATGGCAAAGACAGCACCGTGCTAAACATTTCGGGCCATGATTTGGGTCTCTTGATCGGGCGTAGAGGGCAAACCCTCGATGCTCTGCAATATTTGGTGAATATTATCGCCAACCGTTACTCGGATAGTTTTATTCGGATTGTATTGGATGCGGAAAATTTCCGCGAGCGCCGCAAAAAAACGCTGGAGGACCTAGCCGTAAGGCTGGCCGGAAAAGTCGTTCGTACGCGAAAGGAAGTCACGCTTGAACCGATGTCGCCGCAGGAGCGCAAAGTGATTCATTCCAAACTTCAGGATCATCCGGAGGTCAAAACGTACAGTAAAGGCGAGGAGCCGAACCGGCGGGTCGTTATTACACTGAAGCAAAGCAAATGAATGGGACGCAATGACGTTTGCTACGGCGTGAAGCCTGTAGAACGCCATTGCGTTTTTCTGTGTCTCAACCCTCCCAAACCAGGGACTCAACCCTCCCAAACCCTCCCTTACCGTAAGGGAGGGCTCCCAAGGGCTCGCTGCCCTTGGGGATCCCGCAAATTGGAGTAACGTGGGAGGAAAAGAGGTGCTCCTGCTCGCTGTTCCCTGCGGGAATGCGCTTTAGCTGCGTGCTTGGAACGCTTTTCCCCCTTCGGGTACGTCTTACTTTGAGTGCTCCCGGGTAACCTGAAAACATGCTGGATTACATTGCTGCTTTCGAAGCACCCGGGGTTACAGTGGCGAGTGGCTCGCTTGTCGCCCCTTCGGGGCACGCTCTACTTTCGGTGCTCCTGCCTCTATGCGGGAAATCGCAGGGAAGCGGGAGTTTAGAGTTACTGATGCGCGTGGTGGAGCGACTACCTGCAAGAAGGCCGCTGTCCCTCCGGGATGCGCTTAGGATGGAGCAAGGCGTCGCGAGTAATGCTTCGAAGATGTTGGCCGGATCGAGCTTTGCGATGATCCGGGAATATGCCTGGCGAAACATTTTTGTGAGCCGGCGTTTGTGTAGAAAAAATTGAGTGAATGGGGAATAGCGGAGAGGGTCGTTTGAATCTGGAGAAGCGGCAGCGTTCGCCTTTGCAATCGGATTGTCACTGCTTTAGAATTTATCAAATTAATACAATCTGATTGCAGCAGCGATCGGAAGATCAAACGAGCAGCGCAGCGTCACATTCACGAACCTGATTTTATTTACAATAATGCGAGGTGAACAAAAATGCTGAGCGATACGATTGCAGCCATATCCACCGCCGTAGGCGAAAGCGGGATCGCCGTCATCCGCGTCAGCGGACCGGAGTCGATCGCCGAAGTAGGGCGCGTGTTCCGCGCCAAAGTCCCGCTGCCGGAAGCGGAGACCCATACGGTCCATTACGGGTTCATCGTCGACCCGCAGACGGGCGAGAAGCTCGAAGAAGTGCTGGTCAGCGTGTTTCGGGCGCCCCGTTCGTTCACGACGGAGGACGTGGTCGAGATCAGCACGCACGGCGGGATCATCTCCGTCAAACGCGTGATGGACCTGCTGCTGCAGCAGCCCGGCATTCGCCTTGCGGAGCCGGGGGAATTTACGAAGCGCGCGTTCTTGAACGGGCGGATCGACCTGTCGCAGGCGGAAGCGGTGATCGACCTGATCCGCTCCAAGTCGGACCGGGCTTTTTCGGTGGCGCTGAAGCAGGTGGAAGGCGATTTGTCGCGGAAAATCAAAACGTTGCGTCAAACGCTAGTGGAGACGCTGGCGCATATCGAGGTCAACATCGATTACCCGGAGCATGATGTGGAGTCGATGACGATGGCGTTTATCAAGCAAAAATGCGCGGAAGTGTCGGAAGGCATTGACACGCTGCTGAAAACGGCCAGTCAGGGGAAGATTTTGCGCGAAGGCATCACGACAGCGATCGTGGGACGGCCCAATGTGGGCAAGTCCTCGCTGATGAACGCCCTGGCCCGGGAAAACAAAGCGATCGTGACGGACATTCCCGGAACGACGCGGGATGTGATTGAAGAGTATGTGACGATCAACAACATCCCGCTGAAATTGCTCGATACGGCGGGGATCCGCGAAACGATGGACGTCGTCGAGCAAATCGGCGTGGAGCGCTCGAAAGCGGCGGTGAACGAGGCCGATTTAATCCTGCTCGTGCTTAATAGCGCGGAAGCGCTGCATGAGGACGAAGTTGCTTTGATGGAGCAGTTGGCCAGCCGTTCCGCCATCGTGCTGCTCAACAAAATCGATTTGCCGCAGCAGCTCAATCGGGAGGTCGTGCGGCGTTATTTTAAAGAGGAATCGATTGTGGAGTTGTCGGTGAAAACGGAGGAAGGGCTGGATCATCTGGAAGAGGCGATCGCTCGCCTGTTCTTTGGAGGTCAGCTGGAGTCCAACGATTTGACCTATGTCAGCAACGTCCGGCATATCGCTTTGCTGAAGAAAGCGAAGCAGTCGCTGACCGATGCGTACGAAGCGGCGGACAGCGGGATACCGATCGACATTTTGCAGATCGACGTTCGGCTCGCCTGGGAGCAGCTTGGCGAAGTGATCGGCGACTCGGCGCCGGATGCGCTGATCGATCAGATTTTCTCGCAATTTTGCCTGGGGAAATAAAGATTTCGAACGTATCAGCCGAGTCCGTTCATGGTATGATGATACAGAAGATTTTAATGATTTATTTTTTAAAAATAAGCGGATAGAGGGTTCTCTTTCTGTGGGATATAAGGAGGTTGTTTGTGATGGGGTATGCTGCCGGAAGCTATGACGTCGTCGTCGTCGGCGCGGGACATGCGGGCTGTGAGGCGGCTTTGGCCGCGGCGCGGATGGGTTGCCGTACGCTGATGGTGACGATCAATTTGGATATGATCGCTTTTATGCCGTGCAATCCTTCGATCGGAGGTCCGGCGAAAGGCCATGTGGTCCGTGAGGTGGACGCGCTGGGCGGTGAAATGGGCCGCAATATCGATAAGACGTTCATTCAAATGCGGATGCTGAACACAGGGAAGGGGCCGGCCGTGCACGCGCTGCGGGCGCAGGCGGACAAGTTCCTGTACCAGCACACGATGAAAGAGACGATGGAGAAGGAACCGAACCTGACGATGCTGCAGGGGATGGTGGAGGAGCTGATCGTGGAAGACGGCCAATGTGTCGGCGTCATCACGAAAACCGGCGCGGAATACCGGGCCAAAGCGGTTGTGCTGACCACCGGCACCTATTTGCGCGGCAAAATCATCATGGGCGAGCTGATGTACGAGAGCGGGCCCAACAATCAGCAGCCGTCCGTCAAGCTGTCGGAAAATTTGCGGGACCTGGGCTTTGAACTAATCCGCTTCAAAACCGGCACGCCGCCGCGGGTGCACAAGGATACGATCGATTTTTCGCAAACGGAAATTCAGCCGGGCGACGCAAAACCGAAGTTTTTCTCTTACGAGACGAAAAGCTCCGGCAACGAGCAGCTGCCTTGCTGGCTGACCTATACTTCGGAAGAAACGCACAAAATTATTCAGGATAACCTGCACCGCGCCCCGATGTTTTCCGGTGTCATTGAAGGAACCGGACCCAGATACTGCCCGTCCATCGAGGATAAAATTGTGCGCTTCAGCGACAAGCCGAAGCATCAGATTTTTTTGGAGCCGGAAGGCAAAAATACGTCCGAGTATTACGTGCAAGGCTTCTCCACGAGCATGCCGGAGGAGGTGCAGCTGAAAATGCTGCGGACGCTGCCGGGCCTGCAAAACGTGCAGATGATGCGGACCGGCTATGCGATCGAATACGACGCCATCGTGCCGACGCAGCTGTGGCCGTCGCTGGAGACGAAGCGGCTGCCGGGATTGTTTACGGCGGGGCAAATCAACGGCACATCCGGTTATGAGGAAGCGGCCGGTCAAGGGATCATGGCCGGGATCAACGCGGCGCGCAAGGTGCAGGGTAAAGAACCGGTCATTTTGGACCGTTCGCAAGGGTATATCGGCGTGTTGATCGACGATTTGGTCACCAAAGGGACGAACGAGCCTTACCGTTTGTTGACGTCCCGGGCGGAATACCGTTTGCTGCTCCGCCATGACAATGCCGACCTGCGGTTGACGCCGATCGGTTATGAGATCGGTTTGATCACCCAGGAGCGGTACGACCGTTTTCTCGATAAAAAACAGAAAGTCGAGCAGGAAATCGAACGCCTCAAAGCAACGAAGGTCCGTCCTTCGGAAATCAATCCGCTGCTCGAGTCGGTCGGTTCGGCCCCGATCCAGGACGGCAGCAATTTGCTGACCATTTTGCGCCGGCCGGAAGTGACGTATGCCCATATCGGCTCGCTTTCTCCTTCCGATTTGGACTTGGATGAAGAAATGCAGGAGCAGGTGGAAATTCAGATCAAATACGCGGGATACATTGAAAAGCAGCTGATTCACGTTGAGAAGTTACAGAAAATGGAAAAGAAAAAAATCCCGGAAAATATCAACTATGAAGATGTTCAAGGGCTTGCGACGGAAGCGCGCCAGAAGCTGGCCAAAATCCGCCCGATTTCGATCGGCCAAGCGTCGCGGATATCCGGAGTAACGCCTGCGGATATTTCCATTTTGCTGGTGTATCTGGAACACTATAATCGTGTGACCGCAGCGGGAGGTTGAGGTTACTCTTGGATTCGATACAATCGGAATTCCTTACACTGCTCAAAGATCATGACATCGAGCTATCGGAAAACCAGCTAAGCCAGTTTGAGACTTATTTTAAGGAACTTGTTTCCTGGAATGAAAAAATGAACTTAACCGGGATTACAGAGCGGCACCAAGTGTACATCAAGCACTTTTACGACTCCGTCACTCTAGCTTTCCACATACCTATGGGGGAGATTGTTACGATGGCGGATATCGGGTCCGGCGCCGGTTTTCCCGGAATCCCTTTAAAAATTTGTTTTCCTCATTTGCAGCTGACGATCATCGATTCGTTGAATAAGCGCATCCAATTTTTGCAGCATGTTGTTGATCAGCTCGGGCTGCAGGACGTTCAGCTGCTGCATGGCAGGGCGGAGGATTTGGGCCGCCGGGAAGGGTTAAGGGACTCCTTTGATTTGGTGACCGCGAGAGCGGTCGCACGAATGGCTGTTTTGAATGAATTTTGTTTGCCTTTTGCCAAAGCGGGTGGTGTTTTTGTAGCGATGAAGGGCAGCGATCCGGAGGAAGAGGTCAAAGAGGCGGCGTACAGTCTGTCACAGCTTAAGGGCCAATGGGTAAACACCGTACCGTTTACGTTGCCGATGGAAAACTCCGATCGTCATCTTGTTATTATTCGCAAAACAGGCCCAACGCCTAAAAAATACCCACGCAAAGCAGGAACTCCGGTCAAGTCTCCGCTTGTATAAATTGTTTCACCCTCTTAGCAAAATGTTCCACGTGAAACATCTCGTTAAGAGGGGTTCTTTTCTGTAATATTCTTTAAGTTCTAAAAAGAAGAGAATAGGATTATAGAGGAAAAAGTGGTAGAATAGATATATCGGGTTTGCGTTGAGATCATTCTACATAGATTAGCGCCTATTTCGCCGTTCAGGCTTTATTTGGGCGTTTTGTGATTCGTGGTGATCTTAACCTTTAAGTATATGTTCAAAAAGTCAGAATTTCAGCACGAAGATTATGCTTATGATGTTTGTTTCTTCAGAACGTTCTTTCTTACATCTTCAAAAGAAGGCTTTTTGAACAACCTCTTAAAAAGCGATTGATTGTAGATTGTACTGCTTTTCCATCCCCATAACGGGATGCTACCCGTAAGGCTTGGCCTTATGTCACTATGAAACTAGGTGGTAATTGACGGAATGAAAGAACAATTTTCTAAATTGTTTGGTTTAACCGAACGGAGCAGCGGTGATGAAGTAAAGCAAATCCCGGTGGGGGAAATTGTCGGCAGTCCTTATCAGCCCCGGACCATTTTTGACGATGAGAAGATCGATGAATTATGCCAAACGATTAAGACTCACGGCGTCATTCAGCCGATTGTCGTTCGCCAGCGGAATGACAAGTATGAAATCATTGCCGGGGAACGGCGCTGGCGCGCGGTCAAAAAATTAGGGTTGGAGACGATTCCGGCCATTTTGCGCGATTTCAACGATTCCCAGGCCGCTTCGATTGCGTTGATCGAGAATCTGCAGCGGGAAGGTCTAACTTCGATTGAAGAAGCTATGGCATACCAAAATTTGATCGATCTTCATCAATTGACACAGGAAAGCCTGGCACAAAGATTAGGGAAAAGCCAGTCGACCATCGCCAATAAAATTCGTTTGCTTCAGCTTCCGGAAGAAGTGAAAACGGCGCTCATGGAACGAAAAATTACGGAACGTCATGCGCGTGCTTTACTGTCCTTGGACTCCCAGGAACTGCAACTGAAAGTCCTGGCTGAAATAATCAGCAAGGAATTGAATGTAAAACAAACCGAAGCCAGAATTGCCTTTTATAAGGAAGTTTCGAAAAACAAAAAATCGGCTTCCAGGCGGATTTCGTTTACGAAGGACGTTAGACTGGCGCTGAATACGATTCGCCAATCGATCGATATGGTTACCGGTTCAGGATTGCAAATTAAAACGGAAGAAAAAGATCACGAAGATCATTATGAAATTGTCATTCAAATCCCTAAGCGTTCCTAGAATGCTTGCTGACCCTTACCGCGAGGTTTGATGGTCAGCTTCTTTTTCGCAAATTCAGCCACATGCTCATGGAATGGAACGCACTTCCTCGCCAATTCATTCGATTGGATCAATCTGTTTCTGTTCCATAAACCAGCTCACGGTTTTAGGAAATCAACACTCGGGTTGGAAATACTTCCGAGGGGCTTTTTGGTCTTTTTGTAGCTGCAACTTGGCGAATTCAAACATCTATATGAACTACAAGAAGATTCTTCTATTATATTGAGGTGAACTGGATTGTCTAAAATCATTGCCATAGCGAACCAAAAGGGAGGCGTCGGAAAAACGACGACTTCCGTTAATTTGGGAGCTGGACTTGCTGCGATTGGAAAAAAGGTGCTGCTGATCGATATTGATCCGCAGGGGAATACGACCAGCGGCGTTGGCATCAATAAAGCGGACGTAGCCAACTGTATCTACGACGTCCTTATTAATGAAGTACATCCTAAAGAAGCGATTGCGCATACCGAAATCGAAAATTTGGATATTATCCCTGCGACGATTCAGTTGGCCGGCGCAGAGATTGAGCTTGTGCCTACGATTTCCCGTGAAGTCCGTTTGAAGAAATCGCTTCAGCCGGTTCGTAAATTGTATGATTATATTCTCATCGATTGCCCGCCGTCTCTCGGCATTTTAACGATTAATTCGTTAACGGCCGCCGACTCCGTGCTGATCCCGATTCAGTGCGAATATTATGCTTTGGAAGGGCTAAGCCAGCTTTTGAACACGGTTCGTCTGGTACAAAAACATTTGAATACATCACTGCAAATCGAAGGCGTGTTGTTGACCATGTTCGATGCGCGCACCAACCTTGGCATTCAGGTGATTGAAGAGGTTAAGAAATATTTTCAGCAAAAGGTATACAAAACGGTTATTCCGCGTAATGTCCGGTTGAGTGAGGCGCCTTCTCATGGACAATCGATTATTACGTATGATCCACGCTCTAAGGGTGCGGAAGTATATTTAGAGTTGGCAAAGGAAGTGGTCTCTTATGAGTAGCAAACGATTGGGGAAAGGATTGGACGCTCTCATACCGTCGCTTTCTATTCAAGACGATGACAAAGTCATTGAGATTCCTCTCAACCAGCTTCGTGCCAATCCGTATCAACCACGCAAATCTTTCGACGAAGAAGCGATTCGGGAACTGGCTGAATCCATTCGCCAGCACGGTGTGATTCAGCCGATTATCGTGCGCAGTGTGCTGAAAGGTTATGAAATTATTGCCGGCGAACGGCGGTTCCGGGCTTCGCAATTCTGCGGGAACACGACGATTCCGGCGGTAGTAAGAACTTTTTCCGACCAGCAGGTTATGGAAATCGCGCTCATTGAAAACTTGCAGCGGGAAAACCTGAATGCGATGGAAATCGCGGTAGCTTATCAGGGGTTAATGGATCAGTTCCAGTTGACCCAAGAGGAGTTGTCCCTGAAGGTAGGAAAATCCCGCTCCCATATCGCCAACTTTTTACGGCTGCTGACCTTGCCGGATGAAGTCAAAGATTATGTTTCACGTGGAACATTGTCGATGGGACATGCGCGTGCATTAGTTGGATTAAAGGACCCGGCAACGATCAAACAGTTGGCCAAACAATGTATTGATCATGAGTGGAGCGTTCGCGACCTGGAGGAAGCTGTTCAGCAGCTTGATCGCAAAAAGCAGGAAAAACCAAAAAGCACCAACAAAAAGCGGGATCCTTATATCGAAGAAGTAGAGGAAACTTTGCGTGAACGGTATAAGACGACCGTTAAAATTAAAGCGAACAAGGAAAAAGGGAAAATCGAGATCAATTATTATAGCTTGCAGGACTTGCAAAGAATCCTTGATATGTTGAGTTAACCGGGCGATGACATATTCATCTTTTCTGTGAAGCGGCTTGCTTTGAAGGGAAGAGGGGTATGTCATTCTTGGTCTGGCGGAAAAGACTTGGGGAGGATGTGGGAGACGGATGAGAGACAAGCCGGTGGTATACCTGGATCATGCAGCCACATCTTGGCCAAAACCTCCTGGGGTAGGAGAAGCCGTGTTGGAAATACTAACTGGACCAGCTGCCAATGCGGGGCGCGGAAACCATAGTATGGCGCTGCAAGCGGGGCGGGCAATGTACAAAACACGAGCTCAGCTTGCAACTTTGTTTCATATCTCAAATCCCAATGATATTGCATTCACCTCCAACGCAACCTCGGCCTTGAACATGGCGATCAAAGGATGGGTCAAACCGGGGGATCATGTTATCGCCACGATGGTCGAGCATAACTCGGTGAGAAGGCCGCTTGAATATTTACGGCGAACTCAAGGCGTGGCTGTAGACTATGCGAAAGTAAATTCCCGGGGCGAAATTGACCTTGATCAAGTCCGGTCGATGTTTCGTCCCAATACAAGACTGGTCGTGTGTACGCATAGTTCAAACCTGCTAGGATGCATTTTGCCCGTAAAGGAGTTAAGCGCCATAGCTCATGAACAAGGGGCGATACTGCTGCTTGACGCTTCGCAAACGGCCGGATCCTATCCGATCGACGTCCAGGATTTGGGGATCGATATGCTGGCGTTTCCCGGACATAAGGGGCTTTTGGGACCGCAAGGGACCGGGGGACTATACATCGATCCGGGTGTTGACTTGGAACCTCTGCTGCACGGCGGCACAGGGAGTCAATCGGAGGAGCCCGAGCAGCCGGCGGTCCGGCCGGACCGGTATGAGGCCGGAACGGGCAACGCGCCGGGGATTGCCGGTCTTGGAGCTGGAGTTGGTTATGTGCTTAAAGAAGGAGTCCAAAATCTATTCCGCAGGGAATGGACTTTAACGCAAAAATTAATGGAGCAACTGCTCGCCGTAAAAGGCATATCCATATTGGGCCCGGAGCTGGGGAAGCCGCGTACGGGGATCGTGGCGTTTACGATTGCCGGACATGACGCCTCCGGGCTGGCTTTTACACTGGACCGGGAATTCGGTATCGCCGTGCGGGCCGGTTATCATTGTACGCCGCTTGGACATGAGACGGCTGGAACATTGGAAGGCGGAGCGGTTCGGGTCAGCGTGGGGTACAATACGACAAACGCCGATGTCGAGGCGCTCATTGCGGCGTTGACATCGATCACAAAGTCATCATAGGCATAGGGGAGTCGACATTAGCATGCGGGATTGGAATGATCTCATCTTCGACCAGTTATTTTTGGTCGTTGGCGTATTTATCATTTTGTTGGTTTGGTTGTTCGTTTGGAATTTGATACAAGGCAGTAAGCTGCGGAAAATGAGAAGAAAATACGATTTGATGATGAAGGGAACCGGCGTTGAAGATCTGGAGAGCCTGCTAATTGATCTGAAAATGCAGCAGGACAAAATCGAAGATGTTCAGGAAACTCAAGCTCGGCAGCTTGACGAATTACAGCGCCTGATGCCGAAGCAAAAAGCGAAAATCGGAATTAAACGCTACAATGCATTCGGTGAACGCGGAAACGACCTGAGCTTCTCGATTGCGTTTATCAACGAGGAACAGGACGGGGTTGTTCTTACCGGGCTTTACAACCGCGACGGCTCCTATGTATATGCCAAATCTTTGTCGAAGGGCGAATCAACGCATGCGTTATCCACGGAAGAACGGGAAGCTATTGCTCTCGCCGCGATAAAGGAGTAAGGTTCCGGTTCCATTCTTTGATTGCGGTGTAAACGCAATTGGCAATGATGTCCGATAGCCGCATCACAAGACTAAGCCGCGTGTTTTGCAATACAAAATACTCCATGAAGCCGCCGACATTGACGATGCCCGTAAGATGGATATCGCCGACCGGCGGCAGTTCTTTATTTACCCCCGCGCCGGGGCGGAGCGGCCCTTGCACGACCTGGATCGATCCGACGCTCGACGTTTGGCCAAGGCAGGCGTCAATGCCGATAATAAACGGGTCGGCGAAAGTCCGGTCGATGAGTTCGAGCGTGTCTTTGAGATTCATGGCATGAACGGGTTCATCGAGCGTCCCGAACAGATGAAATTCCGGGCTATTATATTTTGCGAGAGAAGTGCCTACCAGGGGGCCAAGGCAGTCTCCGGTCGAACGGTCTGTCCCAATGCAGATGATGACGATCTCCTGTCCGGGAGTGATTTCGGCAAAATGCAGAAGCAGACGATGAATGATGGCGGAATGAATCCCTGGTTCGGTATGGGCGATTTTTAAATACGGCATTGGTTGGCCTGAGATTGACGGTTGTAGCTGTGACATGGAATCTCCCTTTCCTCGAGTAAAATAACGTCAAAGACAGCTCGTAGATTTAGTAGATAGTATATGGAAGAAACGGGGATTATATACTCGGACTAAAGTCATGATTCAAAAAAGGGGGGACGACGGTGGGGGAAGCGTGGCTGGTGATGGCTTTTGATTCGACCCAGCAGGCGTTGCGAGCCGAAATGCTGTTGGAATATGCCGAGGTAGACATTGACCTGTGTCCGACGCCGAAGGAGATAACCGCAGGCTGCGCCTTGTCGATTCGATTTCCGTCAGAGGCTTTGGAAAAAGTGAAGGGGATCATTCGCAGCGAAACGGTGGGAATTCGGGGCATTTACTCGCCGCGGCCGATGGGCTATGATAGCATAGAGCTATAATCCGTCAGGGATTGTGCGAAAGGATGATAGATGCAATGTGGTTGGAGATGCCAACGGGTGAAATGCTGAATGCCGCCGTTACCTGGAAGGATAAGGTTTGGAACTGGTTTACGGATATGGATATGTGGCAAGGCGTGCTGATTTCCGCATTAAAAATACTGCTTATTTTTATCTTAACCCGCTTATTTGTAAAAGTGATCTACCGATTGATCGACCGCTCCTTGGAGCGGAGGGAAAAGAACCGGCTGCAAATGAACCCCCGCAGACTGGTGACCGTAGGGGAGTTAATGAAAAATGTAACGTCCATTACGGCGAATTTTATTTTGTTGATGCTGGTGCTGGGGGAAATCGGTTTTGAATTGGGACCGTTATTGGCCGGCGCCGGTGTATTGGGGTTGGCGATCGGGTTTGGCGCACAGGCTTTGGTTAAAGATGTGATCTCCGGCTTTTTCATTATATTGGAGGATCAATTCGCGGTGGGAGACGTCATTCAGACCGGCAGCTATAAAGGAACGGTGGAGATGATCGGCCTGCGTTCAACGCGGCTGGTCAGTTGGACCGGCGAGGTGCACATTATTCCAAACGGCTCGATCACCAATGTGACGAACTATTCGATCGGAAACGCGTTGGCCGTTGTCGATTTGACGTTTAGCCAAACCCGCCGGCTGGAGGAGAGCATGGAGCTGCTGAAAGCCGCGATGGAGAAGCTGAAGCAGAGCCATCCGGAGTTTTCCCAGGCGCCAAACGTGCTTGGCATCCAATCCATGTCCTCCAGTGAATACGTCATTCGGATCGCCGCGGAATGTTCGCCGTCGAAACGTACGGAGGTGGAACGGTTGATTCAAACCTTCGCCAAGGAAGCTATGGAGGATGCGGAGATGGGGAGAGGGACTGCAGTAAGCCGATAAGTTGGCAGAGTTAAGGCAAGGAACTAATGCATGCAGAAAGGAGCAGGGCCATGGAGCGAAAATCTTTTCAATTGGGCGATATTGTACAAATGAAAAAAAATCATCCGTGCGGGAGCAACGAAATGGAAATCATCCGCATGGGGATGGATATCCGCATTAAATGTGTAGGCTGCAAGCACAGCGTGCTGGTGCCTCGCGCCAAGTTCGAGAAAAACATGCGCAAGGTGCTGCGTTCTGCGGCGGCAGAGCAGGAGACGGGGCAGCAGCCTCCTGAGCAGACAGATTAAGGGCTTTAGAGCATAATCGTGATATTAGTTCCCGGCAGAGGTGGTTCGACGCTTCATAGCGCCGAATGCGCCTCTTTTTTTACATAATTTGAACAAAAGGCCCGCATTTCCTTAATATATCGGCAGTATGCTAAGTTCAGAACAGCGGAAGAGGTGAGGAGCATGAGCAGCTATCCGATTATCGCTTCCATTACTCAAGACATCATGATCTCTGCTGCTGTCGACGGCAAAGTCGAGCGCGTTATCTTGATGGCGGGCAATATTATGTCGCTGGATGAGATCGTCAAGCAATTACGCAAAAAGAACAAGCAGATTTACGTCCATGTCGAAATGGTCGGCGGGATCGGCCGGGACGCCTCGGTAATTGAGTATTTGGCGGAAATGTTCGACATCGACGGCATTGTCACGACGAAAAGCAATATGGTCGTCGCGGCCAAGCAGGTTGGCATCAAGTCGATACAACGGGTATTCGCGATCGATTCGGCGGCGGTGGAAACGGCGATTCGCATGATCCAGCATTGCGAGCCGGATGAGGTGGAACTCATGCCCGGACTTATGCCGCGTATTATCCGCGAGTTCAAGCAGAGGATCGGCCAGCCGTTGATAGCGGGAGGGCTAATCCGCAATCAGGAGGAGATCGACACGGCCTTCCGAAGCGGAGCCAGTTATGTGTCGATCGGAAACCCCGATTTCTGGAACGACTTCGTCACCGTCAGCATGCCTAAGCAGCCTTCGTCCCAAAAGTGAATGATGCCTAGGGTGGAGACGCCTCGGAAAACCCAAAAGCAGCTTTCCTTGCTTAGTGCACGGTGCAGGTTGTTTTTTTCTTTTTCGGCATATTTGCTTGCAGTCTGGGGGGAGGATGGAGTTTACATAATTTGAATGTTATTTGTTCTGCATTATTCTATTGCATTGGTACATGATCCATGGTATAATAAAATTCGCTGTGGAGAGGTACCCAAGAGGCCCAAGGGGGTTGACTCGAAATCAACTAGGCGTCGCAAGGCGTGCGTGGGTTCGAATCCCACCCTCTCCGCCATCACTCGTAAACCGCGTCATTATCACGTTTTCAGTACGTTATGTGTACGGAAACTGAACGCAAACGAGCGCTAGATGATTCGTACATACCTGAATGATTCCGACCTTCTACGTTAGAAACGCGTAGGAGGTCTTTTGTTTATGGATAAACGCACCGGAAAGAAAACGTTAACCCAGCGGACGCCCATTACGGAGGTCGGCTTACCGTCGTTTACGCTGGAGGAGGCGGTCGACTTCGTTGTAAAGGTGAAGCGCGCAAACAACCTCAAGGAGCGTACGATCGAGGGCTACGTGAAGAATATGCGCTACTTCAACGAATGGGTCGCGAATCATTACGGAGAAATTACGATCCAGGACGTAACGGCGGAAATGCTGCGTGACTATGTGATTTGGTGCGCGAATGAAAAGGAGTATTACGCCGGGCACCCGTTCAAGTCCGAATACAAGAAGGACCAGCGTGGCCTCTCACCGGCTTCTGTAAACGTACGTATTCGCGTTTTAAGGACGTTCTTTAACGTTCTTCACGCGGAGGAAGTAATTGACCGGAATCCGGCCGCAAACCTTTCTCTGATGCGCCAGGACGTCGATACAGTTACGCCATTGACTGAGGAGGAGTTGCGGCGGTTCTTAAAGGCACCGGACCGGAAACAATGGGCGCAGTGGAGGGATTACGTAATTATGACGTTGATCCTAGACACGGGTCTACGTCTGAATGAAATCTGCGCGCTGGAAAAGTCGGAGGTTGATTTCGTACGGAAGTTAATCGTGCTTCCGGCCGCGAAGAATAAGAATAGGAAATCCCGCGTATTGCCACTATCGACAGAGACGGTACGGCTGGTGAAACAGCTTATTACGGAAACAGAACGCCATTTCAATACAACGCACGTTTTTACGACGAACTACGGGGAGCCGCTGAACGAGAAGACGATCCAAAAGGCGTTTGATAAGTACGCGGAAAAGGCGAAGCTCGGGCGGAGTGTGTCGCCGCACGTCCTGCGCCATAATTTTGCAACGATGGCCGCGGAGAATGGGATGAGCATATTCCACCTGCAGAAGATTATGGGTCATGCGGATATCTCAACTACGCGTAAGTACGTACAGATCAGCGAGGAGAGTATTGCGGACGAACACCGGAAGCACTCGCCACTTGCGCGGATTATGAAGCGGGAGGGCGTGCGCTAATGGCAGCGGTAAATAAAGGCGGCATTGTCCGCGTATCCAAACGCGACTCCTCATATGCGATCATTGACCCGTATTTTCTGTCGGACGAGCGCCTATCCTGGAAGGCGAAGGGACTACTCGGCTATTTATTGTCTAAGCCGTCCAACTGGCGCGTTTATGTCTCAGACCTCGTCAAACGCTCAAAAGACGGCAAAGACGCGGTTTATTCGGCACTGAAAGAATTAGAGGCCGCTGGATATATTGAGCGCCGCCAACTACGCGATCCCGACGGTATTATGTCCGCACTCCACCGACGCCTATCCGCCATACCGCTCAATGACACGCACGCCGTCGGCGACTTTTATTTCGCGGACATCTACGCGGCCCTTCTGCGCCATTTTCCAGGCCGCCTCGATCCGGAGGTCATCGACCTGGCCGCGGAGCAATACGTCATGACGGCGATTGACTTACGCACTAACCTGCCGCGGATCGACGTAATGAATCCGGTCGGCCTGTTTGTTAACGCTTATAAAACGGCGCTGGCGCAGTATAAGGCGCTCCGGTACAAGCGCAGGCGGGCGGCGGCTCAGTGAATACATATACCGCACTCTTTCCGCTCATTTACCGCGAAATTAGCCGCTCTAATCGCGTCCGAGTACCATCGGTAGGGTAGGCGTATTTAGGCGCTAATTTCACGTAAAAGGCGCGGGAATGGTACGACGTCGGAACATTCGCGAAGTTTCCGTAGAGTGCGCGGAGTCTAGTATGTTTCGACGCCGAAACGTCCCTGCTTAAAGTGTCTGTTAAACGGAGGGTATTCCTAATTTAGAAACCCCCTTGCTGGGATTCGCATATTCAAGCGCCCTGGCAACATCGACACCGACAAAGTGCGGCATCCGATTAATAGGGAACGAAACTCGGGTTTCTCTCCGGGGGACATCGCGACGTCGCGAGGTTGCCAAACTGTCCGTAAGTGCGCGGAGTCCAAATGTTTGGACGTACAAACGTTCCGACGTCGGGAACTTTCTATTCGAACAAATGCGACGACGTCGTCGTTTTTCCAAATCGTTGTCTCAAATGCCACCCTGTTTAATTGACAGGTTGGTTTTTTATCTCGTGTACGTTTTGCATATTAATAGGTTTATTTATCCCCTTTAGGGGAACGGAGAATCAAGAAGCTTGAATAATTGCTTGGTACTGCCCGCATCATGCGCTCGTGTACGAAATTGCACTTAATAGGTTTATTTATCCCCATAGGGGACCGCGCAGGAATCTTTAATAGTCCGAAGGGAGCGAAATAAACGATGAAAATCGACTGGGCACGCAAATTGAGTTCGCGTAAATTTTGGGCGCTGCTCGCCGCACTCGCTACGTCGGTCCTTGCGGCGGCCGGCGCGGGTGAAAATGTAACGCTGCAGGTGACGGGCGTTATTGGTGCGGTCGGCGCGTGCGTTGCGTATATGCTGGCGGAAGGATACAGCGACGGCACGGGCGGAAGTGAAGGCGAGGATAAAACGGAATAAAGCGAAATAACGGAACCCCTTGGCGGGTCTTTGCGTAGTTAGCGTAGAGACTGCGTTGAGGGGTTCATTTTTCGTTTAACGATAGTAAGCGCGCCGCCTTTATAGTAAAATATAACCAATTAACCGAAAGGTGGTACACAAGTTGGAGGAGAACGTAACGACTGGTAGTGGCCGGCCGACCCCGCAGGTGAGTCCGAAAGGTAAAACGGTCCGATTTGGCGCGCTTATTGTTCTTTTGTTGGTTGCTGTAGTGTTCGCGGTGACCAATCCGTCTGTTAATGATTTTGCTGATCATATGTTGAAGAAGTTCCCAGGCGAGGAGGAGAGTGCCTTGGCAAGAGGGGTAATCAACACTATAGGAAAGGGATACATTGAAGCGGCAACCGAACGCGATAACTACGTATTATTCTCGACGTTTACCATGACAGACGGCCCGCTCTCCGCGAAGTTTATCGGATTTCTAAACGGGTTCTTCATACAAGTGTCACCGTAATAAATAAACGCCAGCACGTGCGGAAACTCTCCGTAAGCTGGCGTTTTTATTTTCGTCAAGATAGCGCCTCTACTCCGCTCCCCTTTCCTTTATACTCCCCGCGCCCAGGATCGCTATTTTCACGTAAAATCTGCGGTAAACGCACGGTAAATGCTTGCCTGCCGCGGCATAAGCAAGAAGCGGCGATCAAGCTCCGGCAGGCCGGCAAGAGTTACCGTTTAATAGGCGCGTGGCTCGGAATAAGCTACGGAACAGCGGTAAATTGGACGAAGGAAGCGGAAGAAATTCCAACTGATCAAAAATTAACAGTTGGAAACGTAGAGTCCGCAGACGGAAAGTTCCGGCCAGCCACCGCTCCTTCCGCCGAAACGCTAACCGAGCGTGAGGAAACGGCGCTCAAACTTCGCGAAGAAGGGCGCACGCTCAAAGAGATTGCGGAAGCCATCGGAGTGTCCTCGCCGCAGACCGCAAGCAATACGCTGGCCCGCGCGGAGGCTAAGCGTAGTATCGAACCGGACGAGCCGGATGAGTTCGAGGAACTTACGCAACCGCCTGCGATTGATATGCGCGTGTTTGAGCTAATCGAATATGCCGCTTTTACTTCGCGCAACTCGCGT
The DNA here is from genome assembly GCF_038007325.1 of Paenibacillus sp. FSL P4-0127. Classification (NCBI taxonomy): domain Bacteria; kingdom Bacillati; phylum Bacillota; class Bacilli; order Caryophanales; family Paenibacillaceae; genus Paenibacillus; species Paenibacillus sp. FSL P4-0127. The sequence goes on from NZ_JBBOWY010000001.1 coordinate 794,176, forward strand.
ACGGTCATTTCGTCCGGGGGTTTCGTCTCCCCGGATTTAAGCGTGTGGCCGCGCGTTCGTTCTTCGGGCGGAAGCGTTGCTATCAGATACAGAGCATCCAATCCCATTTGCGAGGACGTCCTCGTTTTTAGACCGGGAGTATCCGCAACTTTCATGTGCATTTGTGCAACCCTAGGGTGTATCTCTACCTCCTCCCGCAACCACCGTTCCCACTGCCCGTGCGCCAAATCGTTCTCCTTGACGTGTTTGAGGCGGCGCCCAATCTCGAAAATAGCTTCGCGGCTAAACGAGTGGGTCTGTACTGAATGCAGGCCCTTATCCGCGTCAATCAATACGAAAAAGACCGCGGACTCAACGGTCGGCGGCCGGGATGTACGTTTTGCATATTAATAGGTTTATTTATTCACAGTATGTGAAATGGTGTTAATCCTCGATGTATTCAATCAGTTCCCCCGGTGTTACCTTCAGTCCTTTACATAGAGCATCCAAAGTAGGAAAGTCGATTCGTGCATTAGCGTTTGTTGCGAGTGCTTTAACAGTATTTCGACTTATCTTTGTAATTTCGACCACATCTTTCTGCGTTAATCCTTTGGCCTCCATAATTTTATCCAACGAAAAGCGTATCATAAAAATTCCTCCAAAATAAACAAGTAAACTAGTTGACAAGCAGACTAGTTGTGTTTAAACTAGTAAACAAGATAACAAGTCAACTAGCTGACATGTTACCAAGTCTACTTTTAATACGGTTATCATACCAAAAAGTTTCATTCTTATCAAATTAGGAGGTTATTACGCTATGACCAAAGCAATTATTACCCCAACCGCCACAAGCGGAACCATTGACGCAAACCCGGCGCAACTCTACGCGCTTGGCCTCGGACCTAAGCCGCGCAAAGAGATCGACATGCCGTATCAAGTGCGCTATGTCTACGTGCCACAAATCGACCGCTATATTGCGCGCCTGCTTGGGACGCGCCAGGAATTATCGTCTAATCCGCGGCACTTCCGACGTGTGACCGGTGTATCTAATCGCGCGGTTCTGGGCTCTGTATCGTTGGCGGCGGACCAGGCGCGGGCCCTCGGCTTTATTATCGCGGAGGAGGAGCTTGAGTACCACTATATATGCGTTCTCGACCGCGCCGGCTACCGCTTAACCGTCAACGTATTTACTCCGCGACCGGTCACGGAAGAGGAACTGCGTGGCCTTGCGATTGATCGCGCAATTGACCGCTTAGCGATAACTGGTATTGCCGCGCAGCCGGACGAGTTCGAGTCGATCGGATTTAGGGAGGTGACGCCGCGATGAAAACGACCGTTGATCGAATCGCATTCTTCACGCGCAAAGCTAATCAATACGGAGCGCGCCGATTCGACTACTCGCGCGGCCGGTCCGCTAAGAGGTCGCCAGCCGGGCGCTTCAAGCGCTTGATGGCGTACAAGGCGGCTGTGACGCGCCAGATAAAGGCGGAGAGGGGTGCGCGGCCTTGACGTTTGATGAGTTATATGCGTCACTGTCCGATATCAAGCGCTGGCACCGGCGGCGCGTTGTATCCTCCGGGGCCGGTGACGTTTACGACGCGGACGCATCGTTTGATGACGCGGTGCTTGGGCTCGCGGCCCGGGATGACATAACGGACTTCCGGCGGCTGCTCTACGTACACCTAAGATACAAGCGGATTGAGCTATGGCGCAAAAATGCCCGCTGGCGCGACCGTACATACTATCCGCAAGAGTACGAGGAGTTCGGCGCGACGGTTGACCGCATCGAACCGGATCGGGCCGGGTTCATCCGCGAACTTGTCGAGCGTAGCGGCGACAAAACGGCGGCCCTTATCGTAGATTTAGCGCGCCAAACGGACGGCAAAGAGTCAATCAGCGCGCTTGCTAGTCGGGCCGGTACTCATCATCACGCCGCGTTCCGGGCCCTCCGGCGACTTCGGCGGTATTATGACGCGGAAAAGGACGGGGACCTAGCGGAGTATCTCGCATAAGACGGGCCGCGCCCTCCGATGATGCCGACCGCGCCAACGGTCGATAAGCGGAGGAGACGCGCGTTATATCCCGTACCTGCCGGCCGCCAACCGGTGGGATCGCCATGCGGGAGTTTTATCCGGTCTAAATTGAGGGCCATTGGCGGGGATTATTCGGACTATTACTACAAAAAAATCCGCTAAAATGTGCGGAGCCTATCGCGGACTTTCTATAAATTATTGTGTGCGAAGCCGCTCGGTTACTTCGTATATTACTTTGAGTATGTGCGAAATGGCGATCACCGGCAACATAGTTAGTGAAGGCGGAGTTTCCGCTCACTATAAATTATTCAAAAGGAGACGATGAAAATGTTCAAACAATTTATCGCTAAGGTCCTTGCTAAGAAGGGTTATATGGTACTGCACGAAAATACGAAGGCGATTGAAAATGCGAGTATTTTGATCGATTTCAGTACAGAGGATACAGCAGTTATTCTTACGAGAAGAGACGGAACCGAAGTTGCTAAGTTTGATACCGGCGATTATGAACGTAATTGTTCTCTCGCAGAAGAATTGTGCCAGAAGATGGGCGAGCCTTACGCGTGGGTACTTTAAACGAAAATAAAACGAGCGCGGTGGCCCCGTCGGCTGCCGCGTATCTCATATTAAAGGAGGCGCGAAAAATGAAATACCACAGCATTGAGGAGGCGGTTGCGGAAATTCAACGGCTCCGTAAAGAAATCACCCGAAAGAATAGCGCATTAAGGCGGATTCAAGCGCTGGCAGGTCACAACAAGGCGATTCATGCAACCGCAGGGATCGCGCTGAGGGAGAAACGTCAATAAAAGGAGGAAGAACAATTATGAATACATTACAAATGCCAGGAGAACGGTTTTTCAGAGAAATGGAGGAGGTGGTGAAGAATCTATACTTGAACTGGCTAAAGGGCGGCTATGTTTATTACATCGATTACGCTGAAGAATTAGGACGTACAATTATTTTAAATTGTAAGGATAAAGTGAGCTGGAGATATTTATACCAAAAATACATCACACTTGATGAATGGGTAGAAAAAGAGAAGATAGAAGACGAAACTGGTAAAGTAACTCCTGTCATTTGTATTATCACAGAAATTGTCAACGACCATGCGTATCAAGAGATCGTAAGGATTAACAACATTGATGATGAACTAATCGAGTTAGCTAACTTTGATGTTGAAGATGCGATTATAATGGGATGTCTTTGGTGCGAAGAGCAATTATTAAAGAGAGTAGAGAGAATGGAATTATGTTCTTTTGTCTATGAAGAAGAGGTGCGGCCATGAGCGAAATGAAACGTTTGGCGCAAATTGCGATCCAGCAGAAGGAAAACGTATTAGAGAGTGGTGGGTACTCTCCGTCCCTTCACGATTTATTCCGCGTTCAGTTGCCTGAATTGAGCGCGAAATACGATAAGCGGACGGCACGCGACGCAATAATTCTCCTTTTATATCTTCACGCGTATGTGAACGGAACCGAGGCGAACGAATACTATATGTGGGCGTTTCCGACTGTTGAGCAGATACAAGAAGAAACCGGTATTCACAAAGACAGGATTAAGCCGCTATGCCGGATTCTCGAAACCGAGGGACTGCTGATTACAAAAATGACTAAGTGGCACGGGAATCAAAAGAAGATGTATCTGCCGCTATATTACCCGATAAGCGATGTGATTCCCATTAATGGGGTGGCATAATTCCTGTTTTCAGGAACCGACTAATTCCTGTTATTGGGATAGTAATAAGAACGAACTTAACAACAACGAATTAACAAGAATAAATATACCGCTTCGGTTAAATTCGCTTACGCTCATTGAACCTCGCGGACCGGATTGAGGATATATAAATAGATTTCTATGCGCGTAAGAGATTGTATTCGAAGAATAAAAACGATAGATACGGCCGGTTCCTGTTTGCGGGAATTGCTGACCAGTTAAGGGGGCGTCTTATGATGACAAGAAAAGAGACGTACGAAGCTGTGCAAAAATTTCTGATAGAAAATAAGGATACTCCAACCGCCTGGCGCGCCGAACTTGTCCGCCAATTTACGGACGAGCTATTCGAAAAAGGTTGCCCGCGGCTGGCCTTCTGGACATGGCGAATGGCTAATCCGGCATTGCTCCGAAAAGGCGCGCCACATCAAACGATAGGCGATATTCTCGCGGATTATATTATGAACATACGCGAGATCCCCGAACGGAAAGCGGAGTATCCGGTACATGGTCCGGAGTTTGAATATCGCGGAGCGCTGCGTCGACAGGCGCTAGAATCGCAGCTATTGACGGAGCGGCCGGATGAGGGCGACCCGGAGGAACGCGGCATATACGAGGATACGTTCATCACAGACCGGCCCGTCGAATCCGCGCTGTTTGATGAAACGGTGACGATGGCGGCCGAACACCTAATCGGAATGTTATCGCAGATTAAGCGTAATCCGGAGTCGTTCATCCGGAAATATGCGAACGGCGGCGCATGGAACCGGGATAACACCGTAAAGCGGCGGACGCCGGAAAACGTGCGGGCGGCAATCGAAGCGCTAGACATGCGCCGCGTGCGTACGTGTGTCGTATGCGGGAACGCGTTCTATTCACACTCTCCACAACCGGGGCGGGTCAAGCTGTGTGAAATAATGGTGCATCCGCAGTTTAAGGCGAAATTCTTCTGTCAGGTCGAACGGGATCGGGCGTTGGCGGTTCTCCGTAAGCATAAGAAGGTTGCCGCGTAATCGAACCATTTTCCAATACTATATAGACGGGCAAAACCCGTCGGTACTTGTGATTTTTTATTTGGGGTCAAAGCGAAGATTGTATAAGAAAGGAGAGTAAAACAGAATGAACGGGTTTGCGATCAGAGCGATTAGAATCAGTAAAGGGATGACACAGCCGGAATTTGCGAAGACGTTGGGCATTAGTCCTACGTGGTTGTGCGAAATAGAGAAAGAACGTCGGCCGGTGTCTGATAGAGTACGCATCCGCGTCAGTCAACTTTACGGCGACGATAACGCAGTTGAGATGATCCGTCGCGCAAAAATGTCCGAACATCTTACGGTTTAAGTTGAACGCCGTACGGAGCGGGTAACTACGGGAAATATGCAGGTAAAAATTTAAAGGCAAAACTGCTAAGCCGCAAAAAGGATGATCAGTATGGCCGTAGTAATTACAGAGGACGAACACATTACCATTATTCATTACGCGGAGGGTAAGCGCCCAATAAAGATCGAGCCTTTCGTTGTAACATCCGCAGAGGATGCAGATATCTTACAAGACATCATTAGATTTATCCACGTCGAGGCAAACTCTCCTCATCATATCGCTAAGATGGAGGATGCGAAATTTTTTGCACTGGTTGAATTACTGGCGACGAAGATTTGCTACGCGTTCTCCCCTAAAACCGAATACGGCATTAATAAGTCAGAGATTAGGGGCATTGTTTTATTTGTGCTACAAGCCGCAACCGAAGCCGGGGAGTGGTTGGACTCCTATCACTGTACTGACCGCACTTTCGTGCAATTCTTGAGGGGTTACCTAGATGAATAACCGAATAAAGACACTCGCCCGTAATCAGTGCGCTAACTTCTGCGGCACTAACGGTTGCCAGCTCGAACCAAACGGACAACCGCGCTGCAACTTTTATCGCGAGGACGAGCAGGCCCGACCGTATATTAAATCGGGTTCTTTGCGCTGCCTTTATTTTGAGCGCGCCGTATTGCCGACCGATCCCGCGCTATCGGACGCTTACTTTGCCGCGGATGCAGAGCCGGGCGACAAGTGCGCTGCGTGCGGATTACCTTACGCGCGTCGATCTAACAGGCAACGTTATTGTCCGACATGCGCGGAGGTACGGCGTAGGGAGTCGGATCGGGCGCGGAAGGGACGCAAGACCGCCCTATAATTCCGCATTTAGACGATTAAAAGCCGCGCCAGACGTGGGTTTGCGGGGGCTTAATTTAGAGATAGGATGAATTACCCTAGCCGCAATCCTAAACGCGGAAATTGCAAAAAAGGGTACCAATTATGAGGGGAGGAGCACGATTGTATGACCGACGGGAGGACGCGAAACGTCACTGTCCTTATTTTCGCGGCGCTGACGGATATACTTGCGCTTTGCTGGCGGCGTTAAATAAAACAGACGTCCGATGCAAGGTTTGGCGCGGTGCCGAGTCGATCCGCTGCCGTTATCTTGAGACGCAAATATGCAAAAGGGGATGACGCGGAATGACCGTAACAGTGTATCAATACGTGTTTGCGGACAGAGACAAAACGTGCGTACACACGACGCTAGTAAACGATGCCGGCGCGGTGCTGGATCGTAATATCGCGACGTATGCGGCTTACCCGCTCAAGCAAATTGCGGACGAGCACGCGAAGTATATGCTCCGGGTGCTTAAGCGCAGCCTATCGCCGGATCACGTGATTTACGATTGCAATATCCGGGGGCGCGTGGAGTATACGGCAACGGATAGCGGGTTTAGCGGTAAATTGACGTATCATCCACGCAGGGACAAGGCGGAGGACGTGCGCCTGCAATGGGCGGACCCGGAAGAAGACAGAGAGGAGATGGATGAGTAAGTATGTCATATCCAGCAGCTATTACGTGGGACGGACTCAACGGTGAGGAGATGGAGGAGGTATTTTCGCGGATCGGCCCGAGCCTCGGTAAATCGCCGGTTGCACCGCCAGAAGAGAAGCGCAAGAAAGCGGACACCAGCCGCAAGCGTGGCCGAATTAAATTTATCAACGCAGAAAAAGGCTACGGCTTTATTTCGGTTTTTGGCGCGGACGACTTGCACTTTAGCGTACCGGGCGGCGTTAAATTAATGCGCGGCGATCACGTAACGTTTGGGGTCGGCAAGGATAAGCGCGGAAGGTTGACCGCTAAAGGCGTGAGGTTAGTACGATGAGATATACGCTATACATCGCAGCCGCGTCCGACGACCACCGGATGGCCTATGCGTACGTTCTGGCCGACTATAGCTCGGTAGTCGCGGAAGGCACGTTTTTAACGGCCGGCGAGCGTAAATTCGACGAATCCTTTTGCGGTCACGTCGCGTTACAGCGGGCGTTACGTGCGGCGGCCAAGAGTGCGGAGGGCGTCGTTGACTTAACCGTTATGCTCGACGACAATATCGCCAATGGCGTTGGGCTAGAGCTATTGGAGGTTAATCCGCCGTTATATCCGTCTCTGTGCCGCGCCACCAAGCGCGTTATGAAACGGTTTAATCAATGCAATCTGGCCGCCATGAAAAAAGAGGACGAGGATTTGACGCCGGAGGAGGCCGCAGCCTTCGACGATTGTCTTGACGCGCTTGAGGAGGCGCGCACTGTCCGCGGAAAGTGGCGGTTGCTTTTTGACATCATTACCGGCGCGGGCCGGATTATCAAGTGAAGGAGAGGAGCTAAGTAAATGGTTAAAATCCCCAAAAGAGTACAAGAGGCAATCGACGCGTATAAAGAGCTGGCCGCCAGAGGTGCCAAGCTAAAAGAGGCGCACCAACAGCGCGCAGACGAACTCGCCGCCGAAATCGCGAAGGTTCAGGCGGAACTTGCCGCCGCATCAGACGCCGCACTCGAAGAGCCTACGTCGGCGAATATCGCTCGCGAAACGGAGCTGCAACGCAGACTGGCGGAGCTTAGTATGGACAAAAGAGCCGCAGAAGACCGGAAAAGCCGCGCTTTTAGCGGTGAGAGTCGGCGGTTAGCGGAACTAGCAGACGCGGCGATTCAGGCCGGCCGGGAGGAGGCCGTCAGCTACCATAAGGAGCATTACGACGCGAGGCTCAAAGCGGTTGAGGACTCTAAATACGCGTACCTTAGTGCGTTGGTCGGTCTACACGCGTTGGAGCGCGAGGCATACGACATTTACCGTACTGCGGCAGACGAAACAAACCCGGTACGCGCCGAGCAAATAGGACGGCCCTATTTTGCAGAGCTTGCAGTTCATTGGCGTGGAGGGGCTCGACAGGTTCACGGCGTGTCCGAAACCGAGGTCAACCGCGCATTACGCCACGGTAAAATATTGCACACCAGCGTCGCCGAGGGTCGCGAAATCGAATAACAAGGAGAGGTCCAATTAATGTCATATCAACAGCACATCCAAAACGCAAAAGCCTTGATTTACGGTGATTCATCGTTGCAGGCCGCCGGGGTAATCTTCCAACGGGTTAAAAAAGAAGCCGGGGAGGTCTATAAAGACAAGTCGCTGTCAAATACCGGGATTATCCAAAAGCAAAATGAAATCCGGAAACAGGGTGCGGTCGAGGTCGCGAAGATTATCCAGGCAGCTAAAAGCGAGGTTGGTAAAGAACTGGACGCCGCCGAAAAAAGCGCCCGGGCCGCCATCGACCAAACCGCCGCCAAACCGGCCGACGAGGTCATTCGCGATTTTACAGAGCGGTACGACACACTTAAAACGGAGTTGCTCGTATTCAGCGACCGCAGTACCGCCGGCAAAATGCTCGATCTTATGCGAGAGACGGACGACCCGTATCTGGCGCGGTTAATCCTCGACGACCTTGCTGCCATTGGACCGGCACTTAACGGCCACGTTACCGATGGGATGCTCGTGCGTGCAGCATACGACGGCTTGAAGAGGATCGCCGAAACGGACAGCCGCGCCCAGGCCCGCGAAGCTTTGGAAACTGTCGAGAGGTTGCGCAACATGCCGCCGGTTAACTCGATGATTACGCTTGGGCTGACGTCTGCGCTTGGGGACCAGTACCAAAACATCCTTTACGACTATGAGACGCTTTTAGATGAGGCTGGTGCGTAATTGCGCCGGCTTCTTTCATTATAAGGGGGTCATGAATATCAAGATCACAGACGCAGAAATTACAGCAGCCGAGCGCGCCGTTCCGATCCTGCGGTTACTTGAGCAGACCGTAACGTACTGCCGACCTGGAAATTATCGTTTTAAGGCCGCTTTCCCGAAGGAATACGCAACCTGGACGGAGATTGCCACTACTTTGCGGCAGTCACCGGTTAAGGAAGTTAACGACTTCGGTCGGTCGATGGCGGACGTTGTGCGCTGCTTAAACGAGGTAGACGAGGCGGTTGCGGGCGGTAACGCGCGGCAGGCACGGCGCAAAATAGCGGCTCATATCCGGGCGTGGAAGGCGCTGACAAGCCGCTGGGAGGCGTTCGGGGCGCGGATGATCGCGGAGGAGTTGGCGAAAGATGGCAATTGATATTGTCGCGAACCTACGCCTTATAGACCAGGCGTCCCGGCCGCTTCGCCGCGCAATGAGCTCCTTCGCAAAGTTCGGCGTCGCTGCAACCGGAATGAGCGTTGCGGTTGGCGGCGTTGCCCTGGCGGCCGATTCCGTTAAGAAGGCGATGGACTTCGAGTCGCAAATGTCTTCGATTAAAGCGTTGACGGGTGCCACGGACAAGCAGATGCAGCAAATGCAAGCGCTCGCGTTGGAGCAAGGCGCGGCTACGAAATACTCTGCGATGGAAGCCGCGCAAGCTATCGAAGAACTCCTCAAAGCGGGTATGACGACGGCTCAAGTACAGGGCGGCGGCCTTAACGCGTCGCTTAACCTCGCAACGGCCGGCGGACTGGAACTCGCGGAAGCGGCTGAAACGATGGCAACGTCCATGAACGCGTTTAAGAAAGACGGGCTATCTGCGTCCCAAACTGCGGATATACTTGCGGGCACGGCGAATGCAGCCGCTACCGATATACGAAATATCGGTTACGCAATCGCCTCGGCGGGCGGTGTTGCAGACATGGCCGGCGTATCCTTCCGAGACTTAAACGCGGCTATTGGTCTGATGTCGAACGATGGCCTCAAAAGCGGGTCGGATGCGGGGACCAGCTTCAAGTCTTTCCTAATGTTTTTGCAACCACAGACCAAAAAAGCGACGGAGTTATTTAAGAAGCTCGGAATTGGCGTGGGAAAAGCGAATAAGTTTTTTGAAAACGGCAAAATCCGGAGTTTGGATGAGATCGCGGAAGTTCTGCGAGAAGCCACTAAGGGCATGACCGATCAAGATCGTACCGCGACATTTCTTGACGCCTTTGGGACAGATGCAGTAAAGGCGGCGACCACACTCTACAAGGCTGGCGCAAAGGGTGTTAAAAAGTTCTATAGCGAGATGAGCACGACAACCGCGTTAAAAGTCGCAGAGGAAAAAATGAACAATGCGGCCGGAGCGGTCGAACAATTCCAAGGCGCTATAGAGACGTTGCAAATCTCCGCGCTACTCCCTACGATGCCGATCCTTAAGGACTTCGCGAATGCTGCGGCTGAATTTGTTGGCAAGTACACTCCGCAAATCACGGCGGCCATGGAGCGCTTAGTTGGTAAGGTGAAAAATTATATAAGTACCCATTTCACCAACAATCCCGAGTTTCAGAAGCTTACGACATTGGAGAGTCAGGTGAGGTTTGTCCTCGACGATCTGACTCCCGTTATGGGCGACGCCTTAAAGCTTGGCGGCCAACTCGCGACAAATATAATCGCAGGCCTGGCGTCCGAAATGACTAAGGGAATCCTGAACAATCCCGTTCTAGCCACAACGCTAGGGGTCGCGGCATTGATCGCAAGCCCAACGCCAATCGGCTTAACGGTTGCGCTTTCCGTGACCGCGCCGGCCTGGTTTAAAGCGCTGGTCGAGGGAACTTCGCCGGTTATTCGCCAAAAAGAAGAGTTTAATCGTCAGTTCAGCGCGTGGGAAAAGGGGATTGAGGACGCAACTAAGCGCGAGGCCGAAGGGAAGCCTGCACCCGGCGCGGCGGAAGGGTGGTACTTTTCTGCTCCCGAGCCTAAAGGTTGGGGAGAAAAGGCTTGGGAAGGGTTTAAGGATGGACTAAGCGACTTTACCAGTTGGGTAAAACATCCGACCATTTCAAGCTTTAAGGATTACAGCAATAATACGGGCGTAAGCAGCAGCAAAGGAAGTTTCGGGAAGGGCCACTCCAGCGGACTCGATCGCGTGCCGTATAGTGGCTATAACGCACGTCTGCATAAAGACGAAATGGTTCTCACGCGTGGAGAAGCCGCAGAGTACCGCGAGCAGCAACGTGGCGGTGGGGGTAAGAGCGTCACTATCCAGGTCAACGGGCCAATCAACATCAGTAACGGTATGGACTATCAGACATTCGTCGGACGGCTCGCGCGAGACCTGGCGAACGCATAAAAGGAGGCGAACTAAAACGACATGGCGTTTGAATTAATCGAAGGAAGCGGGATAAGTCAGTTCCGCGATATCGTCAAGCAAATCGGCTACAACAAGGACGTGGACTGCGAACTTGGCACGGTAATAGCCGTGCCACCCGCTCTCCAAGTCCAGATCGACAACATGAAAATACCGCTTGATGCGGACGACTTGATCGTAGCGCAGCACTTAACGAGGTGGACGGAAAAGGTTGCGCTTAAGGGGTTGCCGACTACGCAGCTATTAATGAAGGAATACACGCGGACAACGAGGAAAACGGAATCTTCGCCGCCAGTTACGGACGAAACCTACGAGGATGAGTTCGATTTCAGCGCTGGTTCTATCGCAATTAACGAAATTGAAATCGAACATCTCGACGAACTCAAAGTCGGAGATCGCGTAATCGTTGCGTCGGCCAACGCCGGCCAGCGCTATTTCGTGCTCGATCGGGTCGGTAACGTAGGAGGTGCAGCATAATGGCGCTTAGTCCGCTTATTTTAATACGAAAGGAATTTGCGAATGAGAAATATGACCAACGATGAAATACGCCTCGACATCGCGGGATTAACGGAGCGCTTGCGTCAAATCCGGATCGAGAAAGGGCTCCCGCCGGACCCGCCAGAGCGAGAGGATTTCGTAGAGATACCGCTATCGCTCGCGTTGGTTGAGCGCCTGCAGCCGTTTCGGGCGATTGCGGTCAGATACGCGTCGATCCTTGCGGCCGGCCAAGTTGCGAGGATTGATATGGACAAACTCGCCGAATACGCGGAAATGGCGCGCGTACTGAATCGCTCGGTCGGTTTCTTCTGCAGTCTTCATGCGCTCGGGGCTAACGGAGTCCTTGCGGCTATGAAGCGCATAAACGCGCTGATTGACGCGGGAAGATCAGACGAAATTAATACGAATAAGGAAATGCGCGGAGTTCATTATTGTATCGAGTGGATGACGAAGGACGAGGGGCTCCGCCACGACCTTTTTGACCAACACGGCAAATACGATATGGACGCGCGGAAAGAAGCCGAGCACCTATTATCCAATCCGGACGCGCTGCGGGCTGCGGTTGATGCAGCGAAGAGGAAACTAGAGGAGGACGATATTGATGAGCAAACAACGGAAAGCGCTTGAAGCGCAATTAACGCCGCAACAACGGAAGGCTGCGGAGCTTTTGGTCGCGAACGAATGGGGCGAGTTGCTCGGCGATGACGGCAAGAAAAAGACCATGCAGGAACTAGCGGACGAAATCGGAATCGCGCGCAGTACGCTTTTTGAGTGGAAATCGCAGGAGCATTTTGCGGCATACGTGAACTATCTGGCCGAGCGCAACCTTGACGCTATGCGATCGGAGGTTTACGTTCAACTCATGCGCGCGATCCGTGGCGGAGCGAACGGGATTCCTTCCGTTAAAGCGCTCGACTTGTTCATGCGCCGTTACGGGCTGCTTACCGACCGAACCGTCGTCGAGGACATGCGCGATACGGTCGAGACGCGCCGTAAGACGGACGAGGAGATTCGCGCGGAGATCGAGGGATTAGACGCGATGATTAACGGTAAGTAACCGGGAGAGTCCGAAACGCTTGCGCCTGTGGTTGCGTGTAACCATGCGGATTACAGGCGTATTTGTTTCGGATTTATTCGGACTAGGCGCGGATTTCCTGCTGCGGGCTCCTGGCGCGTGCCCGCTCGCAAAATCGGGGGTCAGGCGGTGAATTTGCGCCAGCCTTGCGTGTATATTTATGCATAAGCGGTATATGAACGGCACGCAAGCGTACCAATACGCAGTGTATAAATTTCCAACTAATATGCCGAAAAACCGCGCCGTTATGCGGTTTCTACTGGAAATGTATATACAATGCATAAAGCGTATTTATACACGAATCCACAAACGCAGTAGTGGCGCGGGTTGGAGGCGTAGTATATTTGTCCAAAATCCGTGTTTTGTGCAAATGTATGTGTATAAAAATGCATAACGTAAAAATTACGATTATTTAACGATTTATTGCGTTAAAGCGACGACCCCCAAGGCACCCTCCGCTGGGCCGCCCGACAGGCCCCTGCACAATACGCGTAGCAAAATAAACCCGTATGGCAAAAATTGTAAGTACGAACTTGACTCCTATCGCGCTTCTATTATAATAGTAGATAATCGAAACAACGTAGAAGTATCGGAGTCAGTCCGGCATGTGTCCGCAAACTGAACGTTGATATTACGGGACATTTCCGAAATCAATGCGCAGATATGCGACTCGAAATCAACTAGGCGTCGCAAGGCGTGCGTGGGTTCGAATCCCACCCTCTCCGCCATTATACACAAACCGCACCATTATGATTTGTACATACCTGAATGATTCCAAGCCTTCTACGTTATAATTGCGTAGAAGGCTTTTATTATGGATAAATGAAATGGAGAGAAAACGTTAACTTAGATGTACTGCAAGAAGCTAAATCAGAATTATCTAGGCTCAACCCAATAATAAGCGCTTGACAGTCAAGCCGGTAACCGATCGTGGCAAGAAATATCGGAAGGGCGTTGAAAGCTTGAGAATTGGGAAGGCCGGTGGGTTGGTCGGCTGATCAACATCCACTGCCCGGACGCTTTGCATGATTATCCCGTTTGATCCGGAAGCAGAGAGGATGGTAAATTCAGGAGAAGAAAATAGGTTTGGGAGAAGCAGACATGCTCGAGATCGTTAGACAGGTTTGTGAGAAGGAGGTTTAGGAAGAAGTGAAGCAGACCTGACGAGAGGAGCGGGGCAAGACACCAGGAAAAATGAAAGGACCGTGATTAGCCCCCACCCTCTACCCCCTGAACTAAAGGGATAATCGTGCAAAGCAGCATACAGGATACCAAGACACGAACACTATAGACAGCCACCTCAGAGCCAAAGTCATAATTTTATTTTGTCAAGCACTGATCTCGGTTTTGAGCCAGTATCTAAGTTACTTCAAGGAATTTAGCAAAAATTTACCACACTATGTAGTTCGCCAGCACCCACGGAGCCTTTGCCGCAATCCTTCCGATAACACTCACTGTGCCCGAAATGCCTAAAATTTACCGTAAATTCCACGGAAAACGCACTATAAAAAGCCGCGAACTCAACAGTCGACGGCCGGTATGTACATTTTGCATATTAATAGGTTTGTTTTTTACTGACAAGTGAAAAAGGCCTACTCCTTTTCTAATACGATCAGTTCTGATATGTCGTCGACTTCGAGCGCGTCAGCGATCTTCGCTAAGTGCTCCTTATTGATTACTGTTCGCGAATCTCTGACTATTTCACTTATCGTGCTTGGACGGAGCTCCGCTTTTTCCGCAAGTTGTAATTGTGTCATTCCTCTCCGCTTGAGAATTTCTCCGACCCTTGAAACAACTGTTCGAGCCATAAAATCGCCTCCATAACGTTATTTTAAAATATCGAAATAGGTATTGACAATGCCGGGATAACGATATATTGTTATATATATGAATAACAAAATAACGTTATTACATTATAGGGGATTTTGCTATGAGCTCTATTATCTTTGTACTAGTTGGGCCTATGAGGTTCCGCGTCGGTAAAGTTATTAACAGGCGGCTATACGTCCGTACGCGGGGCGGTAACTGGATTGATTTACGGTTATTATTTCAAATTTAAGGAGGGCGTAACTATGCAAAAAATTAAAATTGACGAGTGTGACGCTTTTTTTGATAAGGGATGATCTGGTGGTATTGAGTGATCTTGAGGCCGAGTGTGCGGTTATTTCGCGGTTGTCGGAGATTGGCCGGGCCTGGAAGGCTGTGCATGGAAAACCCCATTAGCTTAAAAGGCGCTACATAAAATCCACACCACTGACAACGAGCTAGACATATTGATCATCGCGGCACTGGAGGAATGATTCGAGTGAACCTCGTAAAAATAACGGAGATTTGCGAAGACCCCGACGGTCTAGTCGAACCGAGCGTGCTTGTCCACGACGGGATTAGATTAAACGGGAATGTCGCGGTCTATGCGGATCAATCCGGGGCAGGTACATACCTCGTCGTTGAGAGAGTCAAAGAGGTAGACGGAGGGCTACAAACGGTCGGCGAATCCCGCAGCGTATTGTTTGACGCTAATCTGCCGCAAAAACTAAAGATCCAGGAAATCGCCGCTATGACCGCACTCGAATTATTGGAGGTGCTTGCACATGCGCAAAACGGTTGTTGATCAAGCGGCAATTCCTGGCCGAAAGGGGTGCGTTACATAT
The DNA here is from genome assembly GCF_038007325.1 of Paenibacillus sp. FSL P4-0127. NCBI lineage: Bacteria > Bacillati > Bacillota > Bacilli > Caryophanales > Paenibacillaceae > Paenibacillus > Paenibacillus sp. FSL P4-0127. The sequence continues at coordinate 809,565 of NZ_JBBOWY010000001.1, forward strand.
GTCGCTGAACCTTGAACGCGTTTTGGTTGTCGACGGCCATTTCTGCGACGATCCGCTTGACTATGATCTTCACCGGGCGTGGCTAATCCGCGACGACTTGGCGTTATACTTTAGCGGTGACTATCTCGTTTTACGCATGGTCAAGCGTTATACACCCGTGAACCATCCGCGCCTCTACATCTCGCAAGAACTCAAGGATTCCGTCCGTGTTGCGAAGGGGGTCGAGCAGACCGAGGAGATTGTCGCGGAGGTGGCCGCCTGCCTGTTACGGATGTCTGCGCTCGACTTTCTGATTGATTGCGCCATGAATGATCCGAACGTCAGCGAAGAGTTCCGGGTTGTACGTTGATTCTGCGCCCCTGGATGCACCTTTTTAAGGTTAGCCATTGTAATTCTTTTATTGAATTAAGCTGGTAAAAGCTGTATTGTATTATTAATAGTACGAATAAGTAATCCTTCACTGGACATAACTTTTACCAAGATTAAATTCTTGGAGGTACTTGTCATGAGTGATAAAGGAGATGAAAGAGATATGATTAATGTTCAGGATCGTTTAACGGAAGTAAATAAAAAAGTCGATTCGATTATTGATGATATCTGGGTAAAAGCAGAACTTAATTACAAAAAACTTGAGGCCGAAAATAAAAACAAAAATAGAAAGTGTAAAGAAGGGGGAGAACGGGATTAACTCGAATTAATCCGTTCTTAATGAACCATAACCGTGGTGATGTTTATTTAGTGCTATATCCTTTTGAAGATGAGGAAAAGGAAAAGTTAAGACCTGCAATTATCTTTGATACTAGAGAACAGTTTTCTATCGTAATAAAAGTAACTTCTCATGGGGAACGCGGCGAAGGGGATATTCCCATTATTCATTGGGAAGAAGCAGGGCTCGACGAGCCCTCTGTGGCAAGATGTTCTCAGTATATACCGCTGCATCATGAGAAGATTGGAAAATTCTTAGGTGTTCTACATAACGAGGATTTAATTAATGTGCTGGAAAAAGTTTATAATGATATTTCGAAACGGTAATCTAAAGTTATAAAAATAAAGTAAGAAGAGCCTGTTCCTTCCGGGAACAGGCTCTTCTTACTTTAGGATTAATACCTGCCGAGAAGCACCAGATTCGTTTTCAGCGAGTCTGCATGAACCAGCCAGCCGTTGGAATCCAGTAAAAGTCATCAGCAAGGAACTGTGTCATTCCGATATCAAACAGGGTTGGCTTTTTTGTAAAAATAAGGCCCAAATTAAAGAAGGACCCTTGCGGGCCCTTCCTGGTTGACGGCGAACTGATTTTTGGAAATCTTTTCACACAAGCTAGAGAACCATTCGATACTGCCTTAGCATACGCGGATTGGAGAAGAGGGGTCTTACCCAACCCGCGCTCTTACGCTTCTACAAGCAGTGACAAGATACTCCTGATGGTTTGTTTCCTGCGGATTGATCCAACGGAACCACACCTCTCTTGCTCGCCGTCTGAGTATATTATGTGCGGGTGGCCGGTTTTTATACGGAGAAAAAAGTTGGAAATTCGCGATTAATGAACGCGTGCTTTTTCTTCCTTTTTCCACTTCCGGTTTTTGTTCGTGGTTTCCGGGAATTTGTCGCCCTTTTCAAGCGTTATCCGCTTGGGGTTTTCAATTTGCGTATGGAAGCTGCGCGCTTCGCCGACCTCAACGTATACGCCGGGGTTCGGAGCCCGTTGCCCTTCTTCAAATTCGGTTTGTTCACCCATTGCCGCTTGCCGCCTCCTTTAAGTTCCTTTGAGGAATTTTATAAAACGTTCTTAGGTTATGTGGCGGAATTCTAATTTAAACCCAAAGTCTGATTTACAAATTATAGAAAAAGTAGTACTATAAGCAAGGAAACTAGAAAATTAAATTGAGTTTCCGTGTGGGTAGAAATTAGTTGGAGAATGGAGGGAGGCAGGCTGCGGGAACGGATAATCGAAACAGCTTCTCAGCTTATTGGCCGGCATGGTCTGCGGAGGTTTACGCTTGACGATTTGGCCGCACAGCTTGGCATCAGCAAGAAAACCATATACAAGTACTTTTCGGGCAAGGACGATATTATTTCCGTTTTTTTCGATGAGGTGTTGGGGAGCGATCGAACCAGTACGCTTCAGGAAATGGATAAAGCCAAGGAATGGCGGGATCGGTTCCGGGCTGCCGTATTTTCCTACCATAAATATAAGTTGCCTTTGCCCGTTATCGAAGAAGCCCGCCAGGTCTATCCCCGGGAATGGGAAAAGGTCGAGGCCTACCGCCGCTTTAAAGTGCGGCTGCTTACCGATTTATTGAACGGGGCAGTGCGGCAAGGATTGCTGAGACCGACGATTCGTCCGGAAATTCTCATTTTTATGATCGAGAAGACGAGTTCCATCATCTATGAGCACCAGTTTCTCCATGATCATGGTCTGACCTTGAAACAAGCTTGGGAAGAAGTGTATCAGGTTCTGATGAAAGGAATTTGCGAATAAAGGGATGGTACAAAGATGATTACGAAACAGCGCTTGACGGGGCAATTGTATGAAGATTTCAACGCTTTTCGTGAGTCACTTGCCGACATTGAAATAACACAACAAAATTTACTGATGTCCATCATCCGTAAAAATGAATCGACTGAAGTAGGGCGGAGATACGGGTTTGCCCAAATGCGCGAGGCCGATCAGTATCGCCGGGCCGTACCGGTCAGAAGTTATAACGAATACGCCCCCGATTTGGAAGAGGCGCAGCGGAAGCCGGGGGTGTTAACCCGCGATCCAATCTTTTATTGGGCCAAAACCAGCGGTTCGTCCGGCACGGCCAAGCTGATACCGCATACCCGTGAAAGCCTTGATCAGTGGTCTCGCGCCGCCAAGCGGAATTTAATCGGGTATATGGAGTCCGGCGGCGGCTTATTATTGCCGCCCGACGGAAAGGTTTTATCGACGGCGGGGCCGCGGAAGGTCGGGGAAATCAACGGGGTACCGGTCGGCTATATTTCCGGCATCATGAGTTCCTACAACTCAAGGCTGAGGGATATTAATCCGGTCCCCGATTCGGTGATGGAGCTTGAAGATTACGACCGCAGAATGTTTGAAACGGCCAAATACGCGCTAAAGCACAATATTGTCGGCATTGGCGGGATTACCAGCTTCTCGCTGAACTTATTGAATTATATTAAATACCGGAGCGGCAGCTTATTTTCCCGCTTGCCCGAATACCGTGAGACGGTGCGGGCGGCGATGGGAGACGACGGCAGTATCGATTTGCTGAAGCTATGGCCCAACTTCCGGGTGATGTTGTCTACCGGTGTGCTTTACGATACGTTTATTCCGCAAATCCGGCAAGTGCTGGGCGACGGTGTATGGGTCAGCGACTTTTATTCCGGCACCGAAGGGGCGTATGGTTGCGTTTATTCCGAGCAGGACCCGGGGCTTACGCTGAACGCGGATTTGTATTACTTTGAATTTCGCGATCCGGAAAGCGGCAGCGTGTGTCCTTTGGCGGACGTGAGGCAGGATGTACCGTACGAAATGATCATTACGGGCTCTAATGGGCTGTACCGCTATACGACTGGTGATGTGGTAAGATTCGTGTCGGCTGATCCGCCGCAGATCAAAGTTGTCGGACGGACGGTGTCCATGGTCAACTTAACGGGGGAGAAGCTGAACGAAGCGGAGATTGCCCAGGCCGTTAATCAGGCTGCCGCCGGGCTCAAGCTGAAGGCGGGGCCTCATCTGTTTTTCGGCTGGATGGACCGGGATTGTTTTGTCCACCATTGTCTGGGGATTGAAATGAAAGAGGTTCTATCGCCGGAGACCATGAACGAATTCATGGACGCCTTTGCGGCGGCATTGAAAGAGATCCGCATCGCCTACCGCAATTATTCGCGAACGATCATTAAGCCGCCCCATTATGTACAATTCCGGCCGGGGACGTTCGCCGAGTTGGAGCGGCAAAGAAGCGAACAAACGGGAATCACGGGCCATATTAAAGTAAAAGCGGTAGTTACGCCGCAATTTTTCCGCGAGCATATCGATAAATCCTGGATCATCCATCAAAATATGCCGCAAGATTGGGAGCAGACGATGCAATGAACGGCACCGGCAAATACAAGACAGAAGGTTTCACAAGAGCAGGGCTTGGCTTTTTGCTAATCCTTAGTACCGCGGTCAGCATCCGGCAGGTTGCGATGACGATGGTGATGCCGTTTATATCGGTGTATTCCAAATCGCTGAGCGGATATACGCCGACGCTCGCCGGGGTGGCGCTGGGCGTGTTTGGTCTGGCGCAGGCCGTGTTTCAGATTCCGTTCGGATTATGGAGCGATAAAATCGGAAATAAAAAAGTCATATTGATCGGATTTGCCCAGGTCATCGTCGGGCTTGTCCTCGCTTATTACGCCACCAGCATCTACTGGCTGATTGCAGCCCGCGCCCTTCAGGGGAGCGGCGCGGTCATAGCCGTGGTATTTTCCTGGATATCCGCAGGATTGGACGAATGGCTGCGTCTGAGAGCGATGAGCATCGCGAGCGCCAGCATCGGCTTTGCCGCTGCGGCTTCGTTTGCCTTCGGGCCGATGGTGCACCGGATATTGACCGTCAACGAAATGTTTCTGGCGTGCGCCTTCATTATTACTGTAAGCTGGCTGCTCATTTTGTTCTTTTTAAAGGAGCCTGAGAGGGAGCCAGGGGGGGCGGCGGCAGGCCGGCCCGCGGGGGAAGACGTTCCGTCCGGTTTAAAACCGCTGATGAAGAGTTTGCTGAAAAATAAGGCCTACTTAAAATTAAACGCGGCTGCTTTCATCAACAATTATGTTATGGTGGCCGTGTTTTACATCGTTCCGATGGATCTGCAGACCATCACGGGAACGGACGGAATGTGGAAGGTGTTTATGCCTGCGGTGGCCGTAGCGATTATTGCTTTGAAATTTTCCGGCCGAATCGCGGCCAAAGGGTACCGCTTTATTTTGCTGCAAGCCGCTTTTTTGCTCTGCGCCGTCGGTATCGCCTTGTTCTACAAGCTGAGCTACGGGTTTATTTTGGCGGGCAGCGTATTGTTTATGGTTTGTTACATTTGCGTGTCCACGATCGCCCAAAGCTGCGTCAACGATATGGCCGGCGCCGGCTATCGGGGGACGACCAACGGAATATTCAACAGCATCCAGTATCTGGGGTCATTTATCGGCTCGCTCGTTACGGGGGCCGCTTGGGAAATCGGGTCCCGTCTCGCGCTGGCCATTACGCTGGCGGTCGCCGTCTTGGGGATTGCCGTGATGCAGGGGACTTACGGCACGAAGTCCAGTAAATTCAAAGATTTGACGGCTGCGGGGAAAACGGAAAACCAGGGCGGCCGTTAAACCGCCGCGATCTATATCCCGGGGCCGTTTGGGCTCTCTTTAGGCTTGCACTTGCAGTGGCCCGGGCAATTTGGTATATTAATATGGTGCGAGTTTACGCTCGCTCCTTGCTCCTAAGCGCAGCAATTTAGGGGCCATAGTCCAAGAGGAGGTGAATCAGATGCGCAAATATGAAGTGATGTACATTATTCGTCCTGACGTTGAACAAGAAGCTGTTCAAGCTACAGTCGAAAAATTCCAAGGTATCATCCAAAACGGCGGTGAAATTACCAAACACGACGTGTTGGGCAAACGCCGGCTTGCGTATGAGATTAACAAGGTTCGCGACGGAATTTACGTGCTCGTAAATTTCACGGCTGCCCCTGAAGTGGTTGCCGAGCTTGAGCGGATTTTGAAGATTTCCGACGAGGTTATCCGTTATCTCATCACGAAAGACGTAGCCTAATTGTTCAAGTTTGAGTAAACACTTCCCGAAGGAGGGGATTTGATTGTTGAACCGTGTCATTCTAATCGGACGTCTTACCCGGGATCCCGAGCTTCGCTATACGCCTTCCGGCGTGGCGGTGACTCAGTTTACGATTGCGGTGGACAGACCGTTCACCTCGCAGGGTGGAGAACGGGAAGCGGATTTCATTCCGGTGGTCACCTGGAGGCAGCTCGCTGAGACTTGCGCGAACTATTTGCGGAAAGGACGGCTTACCGCGGTGGAAGGACGTATTCAAGTACGGAATTACGAAAATAACGAAGGCCGGCGTGTGTACGTCACCGAAGTTATTGCCGACAATGTCCGTTTCTTGGAATCGAACCGCGAAGGCGGCTCAGGTGGCGGAGGCGGCATGCGGGAGGAGTCTCCATTCGGAGGCGGTGGCAGCGGCAACGGTGGCAACAACCGTGGCAGCGGCGGATTCTCGCGCAGCAATCAAGATGATCCTTTCTCCGATGACGGGAAACCGATCGACATTTCGGATGACGATTTGCCATTTTAATTACGGAAGGGACTGAAAAGCATGAGCTTCAAACAAAGAGAAGGCGGAGACGACAAGAGACCGGCTCGCCGCGGCGGCCGCAACAAACGTCGTAAAGTGTGCTACTTCACTGTGAATAAAATTACTCACATTGATTATAAAGACACCGAGTTGCTGAAGAAATTCATCAGCGAACGCGGCAAAATTTTGCCTCGTCGTGTAACGGGCACCAGCGCGAAATACCAACGCCTTTTGACGGTTGCCATCAAGCGCTCTCGTCAAATCGCATTGCTTCCTTACACTACGGAGTAATCGGCAAGCTGAAAACGGCAGCCGGAACCTACATGGTTCCGGCTGCTTTTTTTGTGAATATACATTTTCCGGCGGAGTAGAGGGCGATGCGCAGGGACTTTGGCTCATGAAAGAAGGGGAAGAGTTCTCGTAGTAGAACCGAAGAAAGAATAGGTATTTGTACAAAATATGTTACTTATTTACTATTTACATAAATTCCCACCAGAGTTATCCTTTGTACAGTAAATGATTGGCTTTCAGAAAGGAGCAAAATGGTTTCGAACAGTTGAAGGAGGGATGAAAGAACAATAAAGCCTACAAATATATGTTTTCCTTGTCGGTTCAGACTCAGGTGTGAAGATTTAAAATTAGAGGAGGTAAAATTGTGAAAGCAATAAAAAAAATATTTGCTGGATTGATGATGTTTACTCTGATTTTTGGTGTATCTTTTGCTGGATCGGCATTTGCGAGCGGTGATGAGGTCAAGCTTATTGACTCGGATGTCAGCGTTATATATAAACCTGGATATGTCGGATTCAGCGGCAATATTGAAGTGGTTAATCTGGGACCCGTGAAGAATGTGACTGTCCATTACACGACAGATAACACAAATTGGTATGATACGAGTGCGTATTATGTAGGTCCGACAGATGTAAACCATGAGAAATGGCGTTTTAGCATTTCCACAAATGGTTCCACAACAGAACATTCTGAGTTGAAGAATCTGAGATTCATAAAATTCTCAATCAAATACGAAGTGAATAACCAGAGCTATTGGGATAACAACGGGTCAGCGAATTATTACAATGAAGTGAATAGTACAGTTCCACTTAGATCCGTGATTTTGGGATCACCAAATGTGCTTAACGCCAATAGTACTCTGAGCAATGGTGAATTTAGCGGAAATATTTATGTGAAAAACCTGGATCCTACGAAAATCGTGAAGATACGGTACACAACGGATGATTGGGCAACGACTCAAGAGGGCTACGCCACTTATAATGGCTCCTTGAATAATTTCAATAGTGTTGAAAATTGGAACTACAGTTTCAATGTTCCGGGTGCTACCAATGTTAAATATGCGATTTCGTATACAACCGGTGGGCAAACGTATTGGGATAATAACTATGGTCATAATTACGAGGTATTCTAATTCATTCTAATATACAACAAAAGCAGGATCACAGGCGGATTATTGTTCCGCTCCGTGATCCTTTCTTTTCTCTATGCCCCAGAAGGGCGGGGGAAATTGGCCAGGTTTTCTAACATACTAACCCTGAGATTGAACGATATCAATCGATGCGATACGACAAAATGTGATTATTTTATAGACAAGCCTAGTCGTATCTTGTCATATTTATGTAATATGTGTCAAAAACAAGCTATCATTAATGTTAGTTATATGTAATAAAACATAACTTATTAAACGTTGTAAGCGTTTTACACAAACTTTTAATTTATATTTTTTGAAAAATATGATAATTCAGGAACCAACAGTTTGCTAAAAAAGATATTGACGTAAGATATTTTCACATGTATTATGATCAATAATTCAACTGTGATTTTTTCCCATAAGAGGATCGGTTTCAATTACATAATTCAAAAAGGAGGAGTCATTGCATCATGGGCAGAAGGAGCAAAATGTGGTCGGTTTTACTTATTTTATCGCTGGTCGGAATCTTGTTTACGGGCTGCAGCACGGACAACACGGCTTCCAAAACACCTGCGCCAGAAAACAAGACGCCAACCGAAAATTCGTCCGAGCCGGGAACGGATAAGGCGGCCAATGAACCGGTGGACGGCGGAACGCTTACGCTCAGTTCGTTTTCCGATATCGTCAATGTAAATCCGATTTTAATAAATGACACGTCTTCGGGGGATGTGGAGCAGTTTATTTTTGCCAAGTTGTATGATTTGGACCGGGAAGGAAATGTCGCCGCCGAACCGTGGTCATTGGCCGCGGAACTTCCGCAAATTTCCGAGGACAGCAAAACGTACACCGTGAAGCTGAAGGATACGGCGAAGTGGAGCGACGGACAGCCGGTGACCGCAGACGATATCATTTATACGTTCGACACGATTCGCAACCCGGATACCGGGGCTCCCGGAATAGGTTTATATGACAAAATCGACAAAATGAAAAAGGTCGATGACCATACCGTTAATATTACGCTGAAGCAGGTTTATGCTCCGTTCCAGTATTCACTGGTCCAAGAATTGGCTCCGGCCCATATCTTGAAGGACGTTCCGGTGAAGGAACTGCAGAAGAACGCCTTCGGCACCGATCCGGCCAAGACGGTCACGAGCGGACCGTGGAAGTGGACGGCGTGGAAACAGGGCGAAAGCCATACGCTGGATGCGGACCCTAACTATTGGGGGGCGGTGAAACCGCATATCTCCCAAGTCATTTACAAAATTTACGCCGATCAAAACACCGAAGTACAGGCGCTTCTGAAAGGCGATACGGACCATATCAGCGCGATACCTGTGACTCAGGTGGAAGCTGTAAAAGCGAACAAGGATATCGCGATCATCCAAAAGCCGGGGGCTCAGTACGAATACGTCAACTTTAATTTTGACCCGAAAAACTTCAAGGACAATTACGGATTGTTTGCAGGGCAAAAGACGAGACAGGCGATCGCTTATGCCCTTAACCGTCAAGGCATGGTCGACAATGTGCTGAAAGGCGTCGGCGCGCTGATGAATGCGCCGTTCCTGCCGGATACGTGGGCGGACCCGAAAGACGCGGCCGTAAATTATCCCTATGATCCGGAAAAGGCGAAACAGCTGCTGGCCGAAGACGGCTGGGTGGCCGGCAAGGACGGCATTCTCGAGAAGGACGGACACCGCTTCTCCTTTGAACTGCAGTACAACGCCGGAAACAGCCGCCGCGAGCAGATCGCTGCGATCGTTCAGCAAAATCTGAAGGATGTCGGGATCGAGGTGACCCCGAAAGCGATCGATTTCGCGGCATGGATCGACCAGAACGTAACGCCGGGCAAATACCAAGCGATCCTGCTCGGCTGGTCGCTGAATACGCCGGATCCCGATTCGGAAAACGTATTCTCCTCTAAATATTTCCCGCCGGCGGGCCAAAACAGCGGCTGGTACAAAAACGAGAAGCTGGATCAGCTATGGGTGGACGGATACTCGACGGTCGATCAGGCGGAACGGCAGGCGATTTATAAAGAAGTGGCCAAGGAGATCTCCACCGATTTGCCTTACGTGTTCCTGTATCAATACGGGCAGGCGATCGGAACGGGACCTCGGGTGCATTGGGCGGAAGAAGACCGTCCGGAACCGTCGCTTGGATACGGTCAATACTTCCATGTCATCAAATGGTGGGTAACCGACTAGAAAAGGCGTACGGGAAATAGAATCGCCGGAGGGGAAAGGGAGCACTCTCTTTCTCCTTCTCTTTCATGGAAAGGGTCCGGTGGTTCTATCGCCTGCTGCCTCGGGAGGGTAAACAATGACAGAATATCTGATCCGTCGTTTGCTGCAATCGGTGCTGGTCATATTTTTGATTACGGTCGTCACCTTTCTGCTCATCCACGCTGCTCCGGGCGGTCCCACCCAGATGATGCTGGCTCCGGGCTTATCGCCGGAAACGTTCGAACAGCAGAAGCGTAATCTTGGACTCGATCAGCCGATCCCCGTCCAGTACGTCCGCTGGGTGGGGGACCTGCTGCGGGGCGACCTCGGTTATACGTTTAAAAATCATCTTCCGGTGGGGGATCTGCTGTGGCCGCGGATCGCCAACACGCTGATTTTGATGGGGGCGGCCTGGCTGGTGACGCTGGTTATTGCGCTTCCCTGGGGGATTTACAACAGTACGAAGGAGTACGGCTTGTCCGACCAGACCGCGTCTTTTATCTCTTATTTGGGGTTTGCCATGCCGACGTTCTGGTTCGGCATTTTGCTGCAGCAGTGGCTTTCCCTGGGACTCGACTGGTTTCCGCTTTCGGACATGCACAGCCGCGGCAAGGAAGGCAGCATCGCCGATTTGTTTATGCATCTGGTGCTGCCGGTCTCGGTGCTGTCTTTGGGGTTCTTGGCTTCTTATATGAAATACGCGCGCGCGAGCATGCTTGAGGTGCTGGAGCAGGATTACATCCGCACCGCACGGGCCAAAGGCGTCAAGGAACGCAAGGTGGTGTTCCGGCATGCGCTGCGCAACGCGCTCATTCCGATCATCACGATCATCGGCCTTGATTTGCCGCTGCTGGTCGGGGGAGCCGCTTTGACGGAAAACGTGTTTAACTGGCCGGGCATGGGCCGATTATATGTTGAGATGGCCACGGCGCGTGAATATTCCGTACTGATGGCAATTACCATCGTTACCGCTGTCGTGGTAGTTATCGGCAGCCTCCTGGCGGACATTTTGTACGCGATCGTGGATCCGCGGGTCAAATTGGGGCAGAAGGGGGGAACGGCGGCGTGAGCGAGCTGAAAGTTCCGTATCCGTCCGGCCCTTCTCCGGAGCCGCCCGTTCCGAAGCCGGCGGAATCTTCCGTAACCGGCGGCAAAGCCGAGCCGGCGCTTTCGTCCAAAAAGCCGCCCGGCCCATGGAGAATGCTCTGGAGCAAATTTTCGCATAATCCGTACGCCATGACGGGTCTGGGCGTGCTGTTGTTTTTCATTATCGCCGCTGTATTGGCACCGCTGATTTCAAGGCATGATCCGGCGAAAATCGATCTGTTGTACGCCAACCTTCCGGCCGGTTCGCCAGGGCATCTGCTCGGCACCGATGAGCTGGGGCGGGATATTTTTACCCGGCTGCTGTACAGCGCCCGCATTTCCTTGCTGATCGGCTTTTCCGTGGCTTTGGCGTCGGTTGTGATCGGATCGGTCGTCGGGGCGTTGTCCGGGTACTTCGGCGGCTGGGTCGACACGGTATGCATGCGCATCGTTGATGTGATGAATTCGGTGCCCACCTTGTTTCTCAATATCCTTGTGCTTGCCATCTTCGGGTCCGAAATCCGGTACATGATCATGATTTTGGCCTTGACGAGCTGGATGAGCATCGCCCGTCTGGTCCGGGGCAACTTTCTGCAGCTGCGGGAAATGCAGTATGTGGAAGCGGCAAGGGCGATCGGGGTATCGGATATGGGGATCATTTTCCGCCATCTGCTGCGCAATTCCAGCTTTCCGATTATCGTCAATGCGACGTTAATGGTAGGCACGGCCATTTTGAGCGAATCGGCTTTGTCCTACCTGGGGCTCGGCATCCAGGCGCCGGCGACGAGTTGGGGGCTTATGCTCAGCAATGCGCAGGAATTTATGCTGATCGATAAAATGCAAGCCGTTTATCCCGGGCTGTGCATCCTGATCGTTGTGCTGGCGGTGAACTTTATCGGCGACGGCATTCGCGACGCCCTGGATCCCAGACAGAACATCAGCAAATCGCGGAGGAGGCTGACAAAGTGGCGGAAAAATTACTCGAAATCCGCAAATTGACGGCAGGGTTTCTTGCGGAGCAGGGCGTCGTCAAGGCAACCGACCGCATCTCGCTTAGCCTGGACAAAGGGCAAACGCTGTGCCTGGTCGGCGAGTCGGGCAGCGGAAAAAGCGTCACCTCGCTGGCCATTATGCGGCTGCTTGATTATGCCGGGGGGATGATTTTGGAGGGAGATATCAGGTTCCGCGGGCAGAATCTGTCGCAGATGAGCCAGGAGGAAATGCGCCAAATCCGCGGAAATCGGATTGCCATGATATTCCAGGATCCGATGTCGGCGCTAAACCCGGTATTTACGGCCGGGGAGCAAATTGCCGAAAGCTTAAAGCTGCACCAGAACAAAAACGGGGAGGAAGCCTGGAGCATGGCGGTCGATTTGCTGCGTCTGGTCGGGATTCCGGCTCCGGAGATCCGCGCCAAGCAATATCCGCACGAGCTGTCGGGGGGCATGTGCCAGCGCGTCGTGATCGCCATTGCCCTAGCTTGCAATCCGGAGTTGCTGATCGCCGATGAACCGACGACGGCGCTGGACGTGACGGTGCAGGCGCAAATTCTCGATCTGCTGCGGAAGCTGCAGGCCGAGCTGGGGATGTCGATTTTACTGATTACGCACGACATGGGCGTGGCCGCGGAAATGGCCGACCGGGTCGCCGTCATGTACGCTGGAGCGATCGTGGAGGAAGGGCCGGTGGAGGAAATCTTCGCCCATCCGAGCCATCCATATACAGTGGGGCTGCTGCAATCGATTCCGGGCTTTGAAGGGGAGCGCGGAGGCGAGCTGTATACGATCCAGGGAACGATTCCGCCGATCGGACAGCTGCCCTCGGGGTGCCGGTTTCATCCCCGCTGTCCGTATGCTAAGGACATTTGCCGGCAGAAGGAGCCCGGCGAATTTCTGGTTGGGAACGATCATCGCGCGGCGTGCTGGTTGTATGAGGATAAGCCGGTGTTCGCGGCGGGGGAGCCCAGCGGAAGAAGCGGGGTGAAACCGGCATGATCATCAACACGGCGCCTTTGCAGTCAGCACCGAAGGCGGAGAGCCAAGATTCCGGGGAGATTTTGGTGGATATCCGCAACGTAAAGAAATATTTTCCGATTCAAAAAGGATTGTTAAGCCGGGTCGTTGGGCACGTGAAAGCCGTTGACGACGTTTCATTGGCCATTCGCCAAGGAGAGACCTTCGGGCTCGTCGGTGAATCGGGCTGCGGCAAATCGACGTTGGGACGCGTTATATTACGGCTTCAGGGCGCGACGGACGGGGAGGTCGTGTTCCGGGGGCGGGATATTCACAAGTTAAAGGGCCAGGAGCTGCGAAAATTGCGCGAGGAAATGCAGATCATTTTTCAAGATCCGTTTGGCTCGCTGAATCCGCGTTTTCTGGTTAGGGATATCATCGGCGAACCGCTGCGCGTTCACCGCAGCATGTCGGCCAAACAGATCGACGAGCGCGTTGTTGAGCTGATGGAGCTGGTCGGGCTGGATGCCAGCCGGCGCAACCGGTACCCGCACGAATTTTCCGGGGGACAGCGGCAGCGGATCGGTATTGCCCGGGCAATTGCCCTGAACCCGAAATTTATCGTCGCGGATGAGGCTGTTTCGGCGCTGGACGTCTCCGTGCAATCGCAGGTCATCAATTTGCTGATGAAGCTGCAGCGTGAATTGGGGTTGACGTTTTTGTTCATTGCCCACGGTTTGAATGTCGTCCGTCACATATCGGACCGGGTAGGGGTGATGTACCTCGGCAAACTGGTGGAGGTGGGGGAAACCGAAACGTTGTTTGCCGCGCCGCTTCATCCTTATACGGCCGCCTTGCTGTCGGCGATTCCCAAGCCTGCGCCGGGACGCCGCAAGGAGCGCGTCGTGCTGCAGGGGGATGTGCCGTCGCCGGCAAATCCGCCATCGGGCTGCCGGTTCCACACCCGCTGCCCGTTTGCCGGGGACAAATGCGCCAAGGTGGAGCCGAAGCTGACGGAAGCCGGGCCCGGCCGCCAAGTGGCTTGCCACTTTCCGCTCGGCGCGGATAGCGGTTTGGTATAAGGCTGGAAATCGGTAGCAATGGAATAATAGAAAGAACAGGGGGCTGCTCTCATATGAGGAACAGGCCTCTGTTTTTTTGGATTCGGAGCCTCGGTTTCCTGATACTTCAAGGAAAACTACCGCTAAACGCGGTCTGGCTTCTTTATGGAATTTTCGGCAGGGTTAGGGAGGTTGCGCAGCTAGAGAAGGGAGGAGAAGGGGAATCTGGGGCTAAGGGACACCAGAGCCGTTATTTTCGGAAAAACGGACGTATGCAAAATGTACGGACACAGATGACCTTATTTACCTCAAATCGGCTTGGGTGAACGGGTTTAGAGCGAAATAGGGTCATGTGGGCCCGTTAGGGCACTGGCGTTGCATTAACGCTTATACAAAATCTCAGGTACACCTTGCCCGCTATTCCATTTGAGATCACGTCAGAAATCTAACGGTTGTATTATTCGCTATTTTGCATAAAAAGACCCTTTCTAAATTTTAACGGTTGTGAGCGCGGTTATCTGCTCAAATCTGAGCCCAAATCGCCGGGTTTTAGCTAAATAAGCGCTACGGCAACCGTTAGAATATGAAAACGGCGATATTGGAGCAAATAGCGGCTGTGGCAACCGTTAGAATATGGTGACAGAATGTGGTGACGAGAAAATGTATCTTGTCGGATTAATCTCTTGCGCTGGGAGATGTTTTACCAGATACCTAAGCGGCCTGTCCGGCGGGAGGTATGTCGGTTATTGTTGTACCGTAATTCCTCAATGTGTTATAGTACGAAACGATAGAGATATTTTTGTCGGCAAGTTGGGAATGGTATTTTTACTATATAATGGAAATTTAAATCTATGAATTAAAAACGGAGGCATCATATGATAGAAAGGCAGAAACGCAGCTCGAAGCGTAAAAAGAAGAAGCTAGGTAAAAAGTCGTGGATTGCAATCATCGCCATCGTGCTGATCATCGGGGCGGGAGCCTACATGTTCCGCAAGCCGCTGGCCATCATGGCGTTTGACTTGTTCCTCTCCGGACAGGTGGAGAAGCAATTGCAGGAATCCTATGCTCCGCTGGGGGGCGAAACGGAGCCGCAGCAGGTTGCTCAGGAGCAGGGACAGGAGCCGTTCACCATACTGCTGCTTGGTGTCGATCAACGGGATAATGAACCGGCCCGATCCGATACGATGATTTATGCGGTGGTGCGCCCGGAAGAGGAAAAAGTGCTGCTCATTTCCATTCCCCGCGATACGTATACGGAAATTGTGGGTAAAGGCAGTATGGATAAGATTAACCACGCGTATGCTTTTGGCGGCGAGAAAATGGCGAAGGACACCGTGGAGAACTTACTCGGTTATCCGGCCGATTATTATGCGGCGATCAACTTTCATGGGCTGAGGGAAATTGTAGACGCCCTGGGCGGCATTGAGCTGCCGATCACCAAGGATATCGTCAATAAGGAGAAATACCACGAGAAATTTACGATTAAGGCCGGCAAACCGCTGTATAGCGGGGAAGAAGCGCTTAATTACGTCAGATACCGGGAGGACAGCGACTTTGAACGGACGAAACGCCATCAGATCTTTTTGAATGCGATGGTAAACCGGATGCTGAAGCTGGACCAGGTGACGAAAATTCCCGAATTGATGGACATGATGGGGGAAAACTTCAAAACCGATCTTGCGCCAAGCAAAATCATCGACCTGTCGAAGCAGGTGCTGCTCGGGAAGCAGCAGCCACAGATCAGCGGGTTCACCATTATGGGCGAAGGGATGCGCATCAAAGGGATTTATTATGATAAAGCCAACGAAGAGGATGTCGCCTTCGCCAAAGAGATGATCGGGAGCTGGATCGATCCGGAAACGGAGCCGGATAAATTGATTACACCGGAATCGCGCGACGCGGAAAAGGCCGAGACTGAAGCCGGGGCTTCAAACGGAAGCGATTCGGGAACGTCCGCGGCGCAATAGCGGGAGAGCGATAGGAGCATAGCCGTAGAATCCCGTCATATTTTAAAATATAGTGAAAAAATTCGGCAGTCCGGTTTCCGGCTGCCGATTTCTCGCGGGATGGGCGGAACAACTCCCGTTTTGAAACGTAACAAATAGGGGAGCCTGAAGAAAGGTGAGGAGGATTTCGATCCGATGAATATTGCATTTTTTTTATTGCCCAAAAACGATGTCGTCACCGTCACGCTGGATTCCACACTGCGGCAGACGCTGGAGCGGATGGAGTTTCACCGTTATACGGCGGTGCCGATTATCAGCCAGGACGGGGCCTATGTCGGAACGGTGACCGAAGGCGATTTGCTGTGGCATATGAAAAACTCCGGCGGCAAAATAAACTTTGAGACCGCTTCAAAATTTTTGCTGAAGGATGTTCCGCTCAAGATGGATATCAAGCCGGTGCGCATCGATGCGGATATGGAGGATTTGATCAATTTGGCAAAGGTGCAGAACTTCGTGCCGGTAGTGGACGACCGGGGGCGGTTTATCGGTATCGTCCGCCGCAGCCAAATTATCGAATATTGCGAAAAGTTCGTCACCAGAAACGTGCTGGAATCCAATAAATAGAAGGCGTTTGCGTCCCTTGGCGCATTTGCTATATGCTATAATGAAGAATAAGTTTTTTTCGGGGAGGGTGGAAGCTGTCCGCCATGCAAAGGGAAATGGATGTGGCCAAACGCGCCAAGGTGATTGAATGGCTTAAAACCGAAGTTGTCGATCACGTATCCCGTTTGTTTAAGGCACTTTGGGAAGGCAGCACGACACGGGTAACGGACAGTCTTGCCAGTCTGATCGTCAGCAGCTATATTTTGGGGCGCAGACTTGGTGTTTCCTATCGGGATATGGATGACAGTATTCTGGAAAAACTAAGGAAGCATCAGCAGGAGGGTCACCAGTTGGAGGATTGGTATCAGGATATATCTGCACTTGAAGAACATATGCGTAAGAGGTGAACCCATTTGAAGTTGCGCTGGACATCGGTGGCCTGGAGCGCCGTTTATTTGCTGCTTCTGCTGTCACTCGCTACTCCGCTGACCGTTGTTACGATTTTTTTTCTAATGGTACCGGGCGTCTTGCTCTACACGACGTTGTCCACCAGAGCGTTTATCGCGCATACGGCGGCCGTTTGGCTGATTGCGGCGCTTGTTTTCGGGCCGTTCCTATTGCTGGAGGCTGTGTTTTTCATCATCCCCGCGATCGTGATGGGTTATTTATATAAAAAAAGAAGCCCGGCCTTTCGGATCGTGATGTCCGGGACCGGGACGCTCCTGCTGGAATTTATTCTGGTGCTGCTGATCAGCACGGTGTTCTTCAACTTCAATCTGGCCACGGCCATTGAAGATATGATCAATGCGGCGGTTGCGCCTTTGCAGGACGTGGCCGACAGCTCCATGTCGGGCGGGTTGGTCTGGTCGCCAGAGTTGAGCCAGCAGTTTTCCAGCCTGACCGTACGGATGGTGCCGTTCACGATGATCGTCTGCTCGCTGCTGATGGCCGCCGTGGCCCATGCCGTCTCCCGGCCGACGCTGGCCAGTCTGGGGCATGCCGTTCCGAAGCTGGCGCCGATCCGGGACTGGAAGCTTCCGCGCTCGCTAATCTGGTACTATTTGATCGGGCTGCTGATCCAATTGTTTGCCGGCGGAGTCATACAAAATGGGTTCCTCGGCACGATCGTGCTCAATCTGATGCCGCTGCTGCAGTTTTTGTTTATGGTACAAACGGCAAGCTTCTTCTTCTTTGTGGCTTATCATCGCAGGTGGAACCCGGCCATACCGGTGCTGCTCGTGGTGGCGCTCTTGTTCATTCCGCCTTTGCGTATCGTGGGGATTCTGGACATCGCTTTTCCGCTGCGGGATATGATTACTAGACCAAGACGATAGGGTGAGAAGGCATGCCAAATCTTTTGCAAAAACGTTGGTACGGTTATCAAACCGTGTGGATGTTCATGCTTCAGCTGCTGCTCGTCATCTTCGTCTCCTATTACAACTGGATTCTGGGACTCGTCAGCCTTTGCCTGGTCGGGGTGCTGACCTATAACATGCTGCAGGCGGAACGCCGGTTCCGCAAGGAACTGGTCCGTTACGTCACGGATCTGAACTATCGCGTCAAACGGGTGGAAGGCCAAGTGGTCGGCAGTCTTCCGTTTGGGCTAATGCTCTACAGTGAGGACCGGACCGTGGAATGGCACAACCGGTTCGTCGGCGGGATGTACGGCAGGGATTCGGTCGTCGGTCAGCCGCTCGCCGAGCTGCTGCCGCAGCTGCAGCTGCCGCAGCCGGGGGGACGGGACAAGAAGGAAGGACACGGCGGAAAAACGAAAGCGGAAGCGATGGTGGATGATCGTTATTACGAGCTTACCGTTGATCAGGCGGAGCGGCTCATTTACATCCACGATATGACGGAACTGGCCGTGCTGCGCGAGCGCTACGAAGACGAACGCGCCGCGCTGGGCATCGTTCTGCTGGACAATCTCGACGAGGCGACGCAGGGGATGGACGACCAGCAGCGGACGGCGTTGATCGCCCGGGTCGCGACAGCGATCACGGAATGGGCCAAACAGTACCGCGTTTATCTGCGTCGGCTGTCTTCCGAACGGTATCTGATGATCCTGAATCAGAGATCGCTGAACGAACTGGAGCAAAGCCGGTTCGTCATCCTCGACGAGGTCCGCGAGATGACCGCGGACCTGAAGGTGCCGATTACGCTCAGCATCGGCCTCGCTTTCGGCACCGAGCGCTTCAGCGAGCTGGGCGAACTCGCCCAGTCCAGCCTCGATATGGCGCTCGGGCGGGGGGGCGACCAGGCCGCGGTGAAGGCCGGTCAGAGGTTGTCTTTCTATGGCGGCAAATCGGGCGCCATAGAGAAGCGGACGCGCGTTCGCGCCCGCGTCATCGCGCACGCTCTGCGCGACCTGATGCAGGAGAGCGACCGCGTCATCATCATGGGCCATCGCGTCCCGGACTTCGACGTGATCGGCGCCTCCATCGGCGTGCTGAAAGCCGCCGATATGTACAAGGTCGAAGCCCACATCGTCCTGGATGGCCCGAACCCGGGCATCGGCAGCCTGATGGAGCATATCGGCAAGGACGACGCCTTGATGCGGCGGTTCATTACGCCCGAGCAGGCGCTCGGTATGATGACGCAGCATACGCTGCTCGTGCTCGTGGACACGCATAAGGCGTCGATCACGATGGAGCCGCGGCTGGTGGAGGAGGCGAGCCGGGTAGTCGTCGTGGACCACCATCGGCGGGGCGAGGAATTCGTGAGCGACGCGGTGCTCGTCTATCTGGAACCGTACGCCTCCTCCGCCTGCGAGCTCGTAACCGAGCTGTTGCAGTACATTCACGAGAAGGTGGAGATCAGCCCGCTGGAGGCGACGACGCTGCTGGCGGGGATGACGGTCGATACGAAGCATTTTGCGCTGCATACCGGGTCGCGCACGTTCGAGGCGGCGGCGTTCCTGCGGCGGAACGGGGCCGACACGGTGCTGGTGCAGCGGCTGCTGAAGGAAGACCTGAAAGAGTATATCGCCAAGGCCGATATCATCAAGCATGCGCGGATGATTCACGGGCATATTGCCGTAGCCGCGGCGGAGCCGGGCCGCAAAGTCCCGCAGCTGCTGATCGCCCAGGTGGCCGATACGCTGCTGAACATGACGGGCGTGCAGGCTTCGTTTGTGATCTGCGAGCGGCCGGACGGCCTGATCGGCATCAGCGCCCGTTCGCTCGGCAGCATGAACGTGCAGGTTGTAATGGAACGGCTGGGCGGCGGGGGGCATTTGACCAATGCCGCCGTGCAGCTGGAAGGAACCCAGGCGGAAGCGGAGAAGAAGCTGCTCGCCGTGCTGGATGAAATGGAGAAGGAAGAGGGGTTGTTCGAATGAAAGTAATCTTTTTGCAGGATGTCAAAGGTCAAGGCAAAAAAGGGGAAATCAAAAACGTATCGGAAGGCTACGCGCAAAATTTCCTGATCCCGCGCGGATTGGTCCGTCCGGCGACGGAAGGCAACGTGAAAACGCTGGAGCAGCAAACGGCGGCGGAGCTAAAACGAAAGGCACAGGAGAAGGAAGACGCGATCCAGCTGGGCAAGAAGCTCGAAGAGATCACCGTTGAACTGAAAGCGAAAGCCGGTGAAGGCGGACGCCTGTTCGGCGCGATCACCAGCAAGCAGGTGGCGGACGCGCTGGAGAAATCCGGCGTGAAGCTGGATAAACGGAAAATCGAAATGCCCGAACCGATTCGCTCGCTTGGCGTGACCCAGGTTTCGGTGAAGCTGCATCCGGAAGTAAAATCGACGCTGAAGGTTCACGTGGCGGAGGAGTAAATGAGCGGCGATCTGTTTTTCGATCGGATCCCCCCGCAAAATCTGGAAGCGGAGCAGGCGGTGCTTGGGGCGATCCTGCTTCAGTCGGAGGCCCTCATCACCGCGATGGAGCGGGTGCGGACCGAAGATTTCTATGACAAGCCCCATCAGTTGATATTTGAAGCGATGGTTCAGCTTGGCGAGGAGAGCAAGCCGATCGACCTTGTCACGCTGACGGCCAAATTGAAGGACCGCGGCGAATTGGAAGATATCGGCGGGGTCAGCTATTTGGCCAAGCTCGCGCATGCCGTGCCGACGGCCGCGAACGTGGATTATTACGCGCGGATCATCGAGGAAAAGTCGATGCTGCGGCGGTTGATCCGCACGGCGACGCAGATCGTCAGCGACGGTTATGCCGGCGGCGAGGACGTCTCCGGCATGCTCAGCGACGCCGAGCGGAGCATCCTGGAGATTTCCAACCGCAGCTCGGGCAGCGGGTTCGTGGCGATCCGCGACGTGGTGATGGAGGTGTTCGACCGCGTCGAGCAGCTCCATCAGAACCGCGGAACGACGACCGGCATTCCTTCCGGCTTCGTCGATTTGGACCGAATGACGGCGGGGTTCCAGCGCAGCGATTTGATTATCGTGGCGGCCCGGCCGTCGGTAGGCAAAACGGCGTTTGCGCTGAATATCGCCCAGAACGTGGCGGTGCGCGCCAAAGAGACGGTCGCCATCTTCAGTCTGGAAATGTCCGCGGCGCAGCTGGTGCAGCGGATGATCTGCGCCGAGGCCAACCTCGACGCGGGGATCATGCGGACCGGCGATTTCAAAAACGACGACGATTGGGCGAAGCTGACGATGGGCATCGCCGCCTTGTCGGAAGCGGAGATTTACATCGACGATACGCCGGGCGTGACGGTCGCGGATATCCGGGCGAAATGCCGCCGCTTAAAGAAGGAAAAGGGCCTCGGCATGATTCTGATCGATTACCTGCAGCTGATCCACGGCCGGGGCAAACCGGGCGAAAACCGGCAGCAGGAAGTATCCGAGATTTCGCGGACGCTCAAGCAGATTGCGCGGGAGCTGGAAGTGCCGGTCATCGCCTTGTCCCAGCTTAGCCGGGGCGTCGAGCAGCGGCAGGACAAGCGGCCGATGATGTCCGACTTGCGGGAATCCGGTTCGATCGAGCAGGACGCTGACATCGTGGCGTTTCTGTACCGGGACGATTACTATAATCAAGAGACCGAAAAGAAGAACATCATCGAAATCATCATTGCCAAGCAGCGGAACGGGCCGGTCGGGACGGTCGAGCTGGTGTTCCTGAAGAACTTCAACAAATTCGCCAACTACGAACGGGCGCATACCGACGCGTTTGCCGGGTAAAAATTATAAAGACACTGCAAAACACGCAGGAAGGAACTAATTGTCCATATTATTTAGCTGCTGATTGAAGTATATGGTACGAGCAAGATACAAGAGCTGACGTTTATCGTCGGCTCTTTTTTTGTTTAAGTTAAAGCGGGCAACGGGAACGAACGGCCGAAAGTCTAGCGGTTGCAGCAGCGGCTATTTGCCGAAAAAAGACCTTTTTTAAATTCTAACGGTTGCGATCGCCGTTATTTGCCTGAATCCAAGCAAAAATTACCGGTTTTCAACGAAATAAGCACCATGGCAACCGTTACAATTTGAAATCAACGTTATTTGAACAAATAGCGCTTGTGGCAACCGTTAGCATTTAAAATTGGCGTTATTGAAGCAAATAGCGCCTGCGGCAACCGTAAGTTTGGGGTTGGCAGCAAACCGTCGAGCAATTTAGCAGGCATTTAACTTGAAGAAAATCAAAACCTGCCATTTCATAAAACGCTGGTGCATGCGACGGAACGGATGGCCACGGGCGATTTGTCCGAGGAAGTCCGGGTTAGAAACGTGGACGAAGTCGGCCGGCTGGCGGACGCCTTCCGCGCGATGAGTGACAGCATGAAGCGGCTGATCGGCCATATTTCGACCTCATCGAAAGAGGTATCGGGCACTAGTTCCCAACTGATGCACGTAACCAAGGAGTCCAGCGAAAGCGCCCAGCAGGTAGCGGTATCGATGAACAACATGAGCGAGGGGATCAACGAGGTGGTGGAATCGATCGCGCATAGCTCCGCGTCGGTCATGGAAATCGAGCGGCAGCTGTCCGGGGTCGTGGCGGATGTGAACGAGATGCAGTCCATCGCCGGGAAGGTCAGCCAGCAGTCGGCGGAAGGGCGGAACATGGTCGATCATACTTTGAGTCAAATGAATACGATTGAAAAGGTAATGCGCCATTCGGTGACGACGGCCGGGCAATTGGAAGAACGGTCTAAGGAAATCGGCGACGTCATCGGCATGATCACCGATATTGCCCAGCAGACCAACTTGCTGGCGCTGAACGCTTCCATCGAAGCGGCGAGGGTCGGCGAAGCGGGCCGGGGCTTTGCCGTGGTCGCAGGCGAGGTGCGCAAGCTTGCCGAGCAGTCGGCCGCCGCCGCGGCGTCGATTACGGAGCTGGTAGCGGGAACGCAGGAGAACAGCCGCTTGGTGATTGAGAGCATCGGTGAAGGCAACCGGGCGATTGAAGAGGGGCAAAAATGGATGGGGCAGACGTACCAGAACTTTCAGGATATTTTCCAGGGCATCGGCGATTTCTTCGCCCGCACCGATCAGCTGCTGAAATCCTTGGTTCTGGTAGAAAATTCCTATCAGAGCATCTCGGCCTCGGTGCAGCAAATCTCCGGCGTGACGCAGGAGCAGGCGGCTTCTTCCGAAGAAGTGGCGGCGGCGAGCGAGCAGCAAAGCGCGGCGATGGGGGAAATCGCTGCGGCGATCCGCCAGCTGTCGGCGTTGTCTGAAGACCTGCAAAAGGCGGTGGCGATCTTTAAACTGTAAGCAGGGTCAAGGTTCAGGAGGGGGATGTCCGCGTGAGTCTATTATTGACATCGGCGGCGGACATCCCTTTTTTGCCGAAAACTTTCGGTTTCGGAGTGCGGCAATCACATTATTTCCGAACAATCATAAAAAGCAGTATGAAAATCGTTCGTTTTTTAATTTGACTTTGAAAATTGAGACTGTTAAACTGGAATTGCTGCGTTAAAGCGGCAGATGAGCTGCGGTCCCGTAGGCGTGTGAGCGCGTTCAAACGGCGGAAGCGGCAGTCAAGTTGGTCAGGTTGTTACAGTCATCGGCCTACGATTTGGGGAAAGTGAATCGAGGCTGCATTTTGGAGTGCTTAAATACAGGTGCCGGACGCACCGGGCGGGGGAATGTACATGTCAACGGTAGTCGTTGTGGGAACGCAATGGGGAGACGAAGGTAAAGGTAAAATCACGGATTTTCTGGCGGAGAGCGCAGATGTGGTGGCCCGTTATCAAGGCGGCAACAACGCCGGTCACACCATACTTATCGACGGCAAGAAGTACAAACTCACCTTGATTCCGTCAGGCATCTTCAATCAAGATAAATTGTGCGTCATCGGGAACGGCGTGGTCATCAATCCGGCCGCTCTGATCGAAGAAATCCAGTACGTGGAAGAGAACGGATTCAGCGCGAAAAACTTGGTCATCAGCGACCGGGCCCACGTTATTTTGCCTTATCACTTGGTGCTGGACGCTTTGGAGGAAGATCGCAAGGGGGAGAACAAGATCGGAACGACCCGGAAGGGAATCGGACCGGCTTATATGGATAAAGCGGCGCGCAGCGGGATTCGGATTGCCGATCTGCTGGACCCGGAAGAGTTTGAAGCCAAGCTGCGCCATATCATGAAAGAGAAGAACCAGGTGATTCAGAACGTATACGGAGGGCAGCCGCTCGATGTGGAAGAGGTACTGAAGCAGTACCTGGAGTACGCGGAAATCATTCGTCCTTATGTTGCCGATACGTCGGTTATTTTGAATGATGCGATCGATGCGGGCCGGAAGGTGTTGTTTGAAGGCGCCCAGGGGGTTATGCTCGATATCGATCAGGGCACCTATCCGTTCGTAACGTCTTCGAATCCTTCGGCGGGCGGCGTCTGCAACGGCTCCGGCGTAGGACCGACGAAGATTCATCAGGTTATCGGCGTGGCCAAAGCGTATACAACCCGCGTTGGCGACGGCCCGTTTCCGACGGAGCTGAACGATGAAATCGGCGATTTCATCCGCGAAACCGGGCACGAATACGGCACCGTCACCGGCCGTCCGCGCCGCGTCGGCTGGTTCGACAGTGTGGTGGTTCGCCATACGCGCCGCGTGAGCGGACTCACCGGCTTATCGCTCAACTCGCTGGATGTGCTGACCGGTCTGAAAACGGTGAAGATCTGCACCGGCTACAAATACCGCGGCGAAGTGATCACCCACTATCCGGCCAGCCTCAAGATGCTCGCTGAATGCGAGGCGGTATATGAAGAGATGCCGGGCTGGTCGGAGGATATTTCGGGTGCCAAAACGCTGGAGGATTTGCCGGAAGCGACCCGCAATTACGTGCGTCGCGTCTCCGAGCTGACCGGCGTGCCGATCGCGATTTTCTCGGTGGGCCGCAACCGCAGCCAAACGAACCAGGTGCTGCCGATATACGAATAAGCTGCAAATGTTATCAAGGCCCTGGTAATACAGAATACGCTAAGGTTATGAGCGTTTGAAAAAAAGCGCGAGTGCAGGAGTTGTAAAGCCCTGTTGCTTGCGCTTTTTTTGTTTAGCTTACACTTCTAGCAAAGGATAGACGATAGGGGGCGGGGTGTCTCTCCAAACCACTTTGCATGATCATCCCTTTGCTTCAGGAGGCCAATTCACCTGTTCAAACGGGATAATCGTGCAAAGCCTCCAGATATAGCGAGTCTCGCCCCAGGCCCCGATCTGTTGCTGACTTGACTGTCAAGCACTTAGGTTGAACCTTCAATATACCATCTCAATTCTTTTCGAAAGAAAGGAACCCCTTCAGTATTTTCGTAATCATAAACCATTAAATAGAGTTTGCTAACTTGATTTGCTAACTGAAGTACGAGCTGATCATTTTCTATTTCTTCCATTTTTAAACCACTAACATCGAGATATGCAGGATAAACAGCCGTGGACAAAGCTGAACTTTTGATCAAATAAGTAAAAAACTCGTTTTCAATAACCTCTCTGCCATCACCTTCTATTTCAAAACATCCTAACTGGCGATAATCATTCTGAAATTTTCTGCCTAGAATAAAGTGGCCAATTTCATTGTTAACCAGTTTTTCTTTAATCATTCTTTCAAAAACCTTATAAGCTATATCTTTGGCGTTATTAACTTGGAGACCGCATGGTTGCCCGTATCGGGTCTTTGTTACAGTAACGGAATCAAAAATCATGCTAAACATTAAAGCTTCATCATCCACTTTATTAGTGATAAAGAAGGAGCAATCTTCTATATTGGAGCTTCCTAGCTCTCTTTGATAAAAATAATGCCTAGCCAAGATCCCTTGAATGTTGATCATGTTGATCAGGATTTCTTTTATTTGCTCTTCGTCAGTCGTTGAAATAACAGGCAGTTTACGAACAACGAGCTGACTTGGAGAAAAAAAGGAAGTGTGGTTATCCTTCATTTCGTTAAAGCTGATCTTTTTCATACCCTCACCATTTTCTTAAAAAGTGGAAATAGGTGAACTAACTACTTGGTAGTTAATTCACCTAAATCCTCTCTCTTTTACTTGTGCTTCCTTTACATTAACACGTTATAGGGAGCCATTCAAAAAGTGATGGGATTGAAACCGGAATGGGCTACGACTCAGTTAGGCAAATCAACTGCAAAAGTGCATCTGTTTTGGGGCTATCGGCTAAAAAAGAATCTTTTGAGTGAAAATGAACTGCATTTTTGCATTTGGTTGGGATTCGGCATGGCTTCATGTCCATGTACCGGATATTTGCAAGAAACTATTCTAAGCCGATGCAGATTGAATCTTTCTTCTGCTGTCCATACTAGAGCTAGATGAGCTGTAAGGAGCAAGGATAGAAGGAGGAAATCATTCATGAAATGGATCGGCTGGCTGCTGAAATTATGCGCGACGATCGTGGCGGTAAGCCTGATCAGTGTGGTGACAACGGGTTATGTGGTAAATATGTATATCGGATCACTGCTAAGCAGTTTCAATCTTCCTATGGTGGGCCAGGCGCCAAGTGTGGGCAGTATCGTGAAGGGGATGCTAGGTTTGGGCGGAGGCAACAGGGGCAGCGGAGACGGAGAGCAACGTAACAGCGGGACCGGGGCAAACGGGAACGGGAATGCGAGCGGGGAAGGATCTGACGGAGCCGGGAGTGCCGTAGGGGGAGGGCACAGCGGCAGCGGTGGCATTGCGGGCGGCGGAACCGACGGAACCAATGGAAGCGCCGGGCAAGGCGGGAGCGCCTCCACAGGCGGCAACAGCCCCTCGACAGCCGGCACGTCCACAGGCGGCTCTGGTGACGCGGCCACGGGCGCTAACGGCTCCTCCGGCCAGGCCGGCTCCGGTTCCCCAGGCACGGGGCAGGGAACCGGCGACAACGTCCCGGAAGACGCGCTGCCGGTCATGGGCGGGATGTCTTCCAGCCAGGCCGGACAGGGGGCATCGAACCAGGACCAACAGGTCGTGGTGACGCCGGATGATCTGATAGCGAAAAAGGACGAATTGCCGGACAAAGACAAGGAAGAGGTGTTCAAAATCCTCATGTCCAAGCTGCCGCAGGAGGATATGCAGTCGTTGACCGCAGCGCTGGAGGGCGGGTTGACGGAGGAGGAGTTGATCAATATCGAGCAAATTTTATCGAAACATCTGGATAAAACGGAATATGCCAAAGTGATGGAAATCCTCAAAAAATAGAAGTTTAACCTGCGCTGGGCCGGGCACGCCAGTGCTTTCCGCGCACGCGGGTTGTAACCAAACGAAGGGTAAAAACGTTATTGATATATGGGCCAGGCCCGCGCGCTGCGCGGGTTTTTTGCATATTGGCCCAAAGTTGAAATTCTTTGTCGGACTGTGTTAAAGTAATCATTGGCGGTAAAAAGGTTAAAATTTTGAAACCATTTTTGGTCGAAATGAGTCGATGGAAAAAAGGAGATCAGTATGAGAGGTTTCACGGGGAAACTTTGGCAGCTATGGCGCGGGGAGAAGTCCCAGACGCAGGAAAGTGAAGGCCGCCCGGAAAATGATCTGGAGATATCCGAACAGACTGGAGAGACGGAAGCCACCAAGGCCTTATCCAATATGCTTAAATCCCTCAAAACCGCTATAACGGCGGCAGCGGTCGTACTGGTTGCCGGATCGATTTACTTGGCGGTCCAGCAATATGTCAAAGCCAATACGGTGTCCTATTACAGGGTTTATATAGGCGGCAAGGAGATTGGCACCATCGCCAGCCAAGCGGAATATGAATCCGTTATCGAACGCAAAAAACAGGAATATGGACAAAAATATCCCCATGCGGAAATGGCCGTACATACCGAAGGCATTACTTTGAAGCCGGAACAAGCTTATAAAGCGAAGGTGACTTCCGAGGAAACGCTGGACGAGCTGTACAGTATGCTGACCGGATACGCCAAAAGCGTCGAACTGAAAGTGGACGGAAAAGTCATTGCCATCGTGAAGGATGAGGCGGCGGCGCAGGCGGTCCTGGAACGGGTTAAAGAAAAATATGTTCCGCAAACCGACCGGAAAACGCTGGCTTCCAAAGTGAAGTTGACCGGCGGGGCCAAATCCAAAACTTCGCAAGTAAAATCCAAGGGCGCCAGCGTCACGCTGGAGTCGGCCAAAATCACCGAGGAAGTGGCGCAGGGGGCCGTAGAAGCGGACCCGAACAAGGTGCTTACCGTTGACGAGGCGGTGCAAAAAATCGTGCGGGGCAACGAAGAAGCACTTGAGTATGAAGTGCGGGAAGGGGATACGATATCCTCTATCGCCGCCCGGTTTGACGTAAGCCAGGCCGAATTGTTCGCCAATAACCCCGACGTCGAGGAGCGGACGATGCAAATCGGCACGGTGCTGAACGTAAAAGCGCTGCAGCCGGCTCTGACCGTCAGAACGGTGGAGAAGGTGACGGAAGAAATCGTGACCGAACCGCAGTTGATCATCCGTAAAAGCGATAACCTGAAGGCCGGCGAATCCAAGGTCGTCGCGAAAGGGTCGAACGGCCTGAAAACGATGGAATACCGCATCACCAAGGAAAACGGTATGGTCATTGCCGAGCAATGGCTCGGTCAGGAAGTATCGAAAAAGGCGACGCCGCGAATCGTGCTGAAGGGGACGAAGGTGGTTGGCGAAGGAACCGGGCAGTTTGCCTGGCCGGTTTCGGGGGCAAACATTTCAAGCAGTTACGGGTCACGCTGGGGGCGTACGCATAAAGGGGTCGATCTCGTATCCTCGGACCGCGATATTCTTGCGGCGGACGAGGGTGTGGTCTCTTTCACCGGGACGAAAACCGGATACGGCAACGTCATTATTATCGATCATAAAAACGGCTACGAAACGTTATACGGACATCTGAGCAAGATCAGCGTCAAGGAAGGCGAGATCGTCGAGAAAGGTGCGAAGATCGGGGTTATGGGCAGCACGGGCCGTTCCACCGGCACTCATCTGCATTTTGAAATCCATAAAAACGGGGGCGTCCAAAACCCGATGAAATACCTATAACAGAGATCAATAAAAAATCGGTTTAACCGTTCATGCTATCGAACGATGTGCGAACTTACTCTCAAAAGTAACCGGACCGCGTTTAAGCATGTGCTATCTGCACCAACAATTTAGAAAGGCTGCTTTTCCAATTAATTTTCGGAAAGGCAGCCTTTCTCACGTGGCAGGCATTAAAGTTTCCCGGATGGCTGATGCCGCCGAGGATATGGTAAGATAGAGGGAGATGGAAGCCATGACCGAGAGTTTGGGGGTGAACCTGTGTCATGCAAGGCAAAATTTTGGTAGTGGACGATGAGAAACCGATTGCGGATATTTTAAAATTCAATTTAGAAAAAGAGGGCTACGAGGTCATTCTCGCTTTCGACGGCATCGAGGCGGTGGAGCTGGCGTTTTCCGAGCAGCCGGACCTCATTTTGCTCGATTTGATGCTGCCCGGCAAAGACGGCATGGATGTATGCCGCGAGGTGCGGGCGAAGCTGGAAACGCCGATCATCATGCTGACCGCCAAGGACGGGGAGATCGACAAAGTGCTGGGGCTCGAGCTTGGGGCGGACGACTATGTGACCAAGCCGTTCAGCACGCGGGAGCTGCTGGCCCGGGTCAAGGCGCAGATGCGCAGACGGCAGAAGCCGGCGGTGCAGGACGGGGCCGAAGATACGAAGCAGGGCATCAGCCTGTTCGAGCTGTACATCGACACGGACATGTATACGGTGCATAAGAACGGCGAGCCGCTGGATTTGACCCACCGGGAATTCGAACTGGTGCATTACCTGGTCAAAAACGCCGGCAGAGTCATGACCCGCGAGCATTTGCTGCAAGCGGTGTGGGGGTTCGAATATTTCGGCGACGTGCGCACGGTCGACGTGACGATCCGGCGGCTGCGCGAGAAGATCGAGAAAGACCCGAGCAAGCCGGAGTATATTTTAACGCGGCGCGGGCTCGGTTACATGATGCGGAGCTCCAAGGCGGGTGGATTCTAAGCGATGAATCTGCCCTCCTTTTTTCGCACGATCCAGGCCAAGCTCATCATTATTTACGTACTGCTGATCCTGATCGCGATGCAACTGATCGGGGTCTATTTCGTGAGCGCGATGAAAACCTCGCTGACCAGCAATTTCAGCAAAGATCTGAATGAGCGGGCGGAGCTGATCTCCGTGCTGGCGGCGCAAAACCTGGGCGTGTCCGGGGAGTCGGCGGAGGAATCGCTGGAAAATCTCCGCGTGCTCGTCAACAATCTGTTCAGCATTAACGGGGCGGAGATTCAAGTGCTTGACGCCAGCGGCAAGGTGCTCACGACGTCCAAACCATCGCACGCCGATTACGTCGGCACGAAAAACACGCAAACCGTGGTCAGCCGGGCGCTGCAAGGTATCCGGGACAACGAGGAATACATCATCGACGACGACAACGTCCGCAAGAAAGTGGTCGCCAAACCCGTCGTCAGCGGCGGGAAAATCGTCGGCGCGATCTATATCGCGGCTTCCATGACCGAGCTGTACAGCACGATGGAGCGGATTAATAACATCTTTATTTCCGGGATTTTGCTGGCGCTGGGCCTGACGGTGGTACTTTGCGTCATCCTGGCGCATACGATCACGTCGCCGATCAAGGAGCTGACGCGGCGGGCCACGGCGGTGGCGGAAGGGGAGTTCCACCAGAAAATGGCCGTGCTCGGCAACGATGAAATCGGCCAGCTCAGCAAGGCGTTTAACTATATGACGAGCCGGCTGCGCGACGCGCTGGCGCAAAACGAAGAGGAGAAGGAGAAGCTCGCTTCGATTCTGACCAACATGAGCGACGGGGTGATTGCGACCGACGAGACCGGCCGGGTCATTCTGATGAACCGGCGGGCCGGCGAGATGCTACAGGTCGAAGACGGCCTGGCCCTTGGGACGGACATCATGTCGCTGCTCCATTTGCCGCCGGAGGAGCAGGGCGTGCTGGAGCAGGGGGCGATGCATTCGACGATTCTGGAGAACGGCGGACCGGACGGCAACGTGTACCTGATCCGGGTGACGTTTACGCCGATTCACCGGCGGGAGTTCGGGATCATCGGCACGATCGCCGTGCTGCAGGACGTCACGGAGCAGGAGAAGCTGGAGGCTTCCCGGCGGGAATTCGTGGCCAACGTGTCGCACGAGCTGCGCACGCCGCTGACGACGATCAAAAGCTACACGGAGGCCTTGGAGGACGGGGCCCTGCAGGACCCGGAGCTGGGGCCGCGGTTTACCGCCGTCATCCAGAACCAGACGGAGCGGATGATCCGCCTCGTCACCGACCTGCTGCACTTGTCGCGGCTCGATTCCAAGGAAGCGCAGCTGCGCAAGCAGCCGACCAGCGTGATGGAGATGCTGGAGGAGGTGGCCGACCGGTTTTCTTTTCAAATGCAGGAGAAAGAGATCAAGCCGACGCTGTTTATCGCCAGCGATGTGGACACGGCTTGGCTGGACCGGGACCAAATCGACCAGGTGCTGGACAACCTTATTTCGAACGCGATGAAATATACGCCGGAAGGCGGAACGATCGCGCTGGAGGCCCGCAAGAGCGAAGACGGGCAGCTCGCTGTCTCGGTGCAGGATAACGGGATCGGCATCCCGAAAAAGGACCTGGACCGGATTTTCGAGCGGTTTTACCGCGTGGATAAGGCGCGTTCGCGGAATATGGGCGGTACGGGCCTCGGCCTGTCGATTGCCCGGGAAATTGTGAAGGCGCACGGGGGGACGATCTCCCTGCAGTCGGAATTCGGCAAAGGCACGAAAGTGACCTTTACGCTGCCGATGGAACCCCAAGGAGGCGAAGCGAGATGAAAGAGAAGGTCAAATCGCTGACCTTGGCCTTGCTGGTGGCGTGCAGCCTGATCCAAAGCTATTTTCTGATTTACCAGCTGCCGGGGAGCAATCCGGTCGTCAAGTCGGGAAGCGACTATATCCGCACGGAAAACATGGGAACCGCCCTGAAAAGCGAGGATATGCTGTATCCGGCGCAGATTGCGGTGCATTTGGGCAAAGAGCGGCATACCGTTTTTTATCCCGATTCGACGTTTTACAACTTGATTTATTCGCGGCTGAAGGTCCGGCAATTTGACGGTTTTCAGCGCCACGCGGTGCAAAACTTCGATTGGCCGGCGATCCGCGGCGAACATGTCGGCATCGAGCTGGAGTTTGGGGACGGCATCCCGGTCGAACTGCTGCAGAAGGTGATGCAGATCGCTCCCGATCCGCTGTTCGACGCGGAAACGGTCAGCCGGCTGCTCATTTACAACACGGGAACCGAGGACCAGGTGCGGGTGTTTTTCTTCAGCTCGCAGGGGGATGTCGTTTATGAGGCGACCAAAGCCGACCTGACGGTGCAGGACGTGCAGCAGCAGGCCGATTTCGGCAAAAATTGGGTGCCGTACTCGCTGACGGCGGACGGCTACTACCTTCCCGAGGAGCCGGTCGAACTGGTGGAAACGGGCCTGAACATCGGGGTGTATTCGACGGAACAGATGCAGCGCAGCCTCTTTTTCGACCCGAGCATTACCCGGTACATCCGCGAAAAGGACGGTTCTGAAATTTATACGGACAGCAAGCGCAGCCTGCAGGTCAAACAGGACCGGAACTGGATCAACTACACCGATCCGGCGGCCCCTTCGGGAGGCGAAAACAGCCCGAGCAAAAACGTGCTGTCGGCGGTGGACTTCGTCAACCAGCACGGCGGCTGGAACGGCAAATACCGGCTGGAGCAGGCCGACGGGCTGAATGAAGACGAGCCTCGGGTTGTTTTTCAGCAGTATTACGGAATCGGACAGTACGGCGCATTTCCGATCCTCGACCTGCCTTCGTTCCATTATGGAGCGATTTCCCTGGTCATGCGCCAGGGGACGATCACCGCCTACGAACGGTCGCTGATCTACAGCGCGGGCGGCAACTGGGAGAAGAAGGTCGTCGCGCTGCCCGGCGGCAAAACGCTGCGGGAGCAGATCGCCAAGCTGCAGACGGGGGCGGACATCGCCCGCCTGTACCCGGCCTATCTGCCGTCCTTGTCCGAGGACGGGCTGCTGCTTGCGCCGACCTGGGTGGCCGAGCTGAGCAACGGGGCGATCCGGATGCTGAGATAGAGGCGGGGACGCAAATATAGATTTACGACTTTAGCGAAGGGGGGATGAATCATGGATTGGGGCCGGGCGAAAAATGTGCTGATTTACGCGTTTTTGCTGCTGAACCTGGTGCTTGGCTATCAGCTGTGGAACGGTGTGCGGGAGCAAAGGGACTCCAATCTGGATATCACCTCCCTGGATAACAACACGCAAAGGATCATGGATGAGAAGCAGATCCGCGTGCTGGCCAAAATTCCGACGGAGACGCCGGAGCTGGCTAAAATCGCTTACCGCTTCGTGGATGACGAGCAGCAGGGAAAAACCGTGGATTTGCCGGCGCCGGTGGACAGCAAGCTGATTTTTTCGCCGCGCGAGCTGGCCTTGGCGTTAAAGAACACGCTGCCGGATATCGATCAATACCGGTACGACGAGGTGGCGAGCAGCGCGGACGTATTTGTTCTGCATCCGCTCGTCGACGGCAAGTGGCCGCTGTTTAAAATCGAGATGAAGCTGTTGGGCAGCAATCAGAAGATTGTATCGTACCAGCGCCAGGCGATCGAAATCAGCCACCCCGGGGAAGAGAAGCCGCAGCGGGTGCTGTCGGCGTCGAAGGCGCTGGGCAATCTGATCGAGAACTTCCTGCCGGAAGGATCGGTTGTGACGGAAATCGAATTGGGTTACTATGGCGAAGTGTTCGATTCCGACGCGCACCTGCCGGCCGCGCCGGCCTGGCGGTTTATGCTGGAGAGCGGCAAAGAGTACTACGTACAGGGCATCAGCGGGGACGTTATCAGTCCGAACACAGAGAAGACAAAGGAGTAATGGGAGATCATGGGGATACGTTTTTCGGTGCTGTCGAGCGGTTCGACAGGCAATGCAACGCTGGTCGCGAATGGGGAAGTCACGCTGATGATCGACGCGGGCTTCAGCGCGAAGCGGATCGACGAGCTGATGATGGAGCGGGGAGTGACCGGGCAAGAGCTGTCCGGCATTTTGGTTACGCATGAGCATTCCGACCATATCAAAGGCTTGGGCGCGGTAGCCCGGAAGTACAATCTCCCGGTATACGCCAACGAAAAAACGTGGGCCGCCATGGACAAAGCGATCGGGGCGATCCCGGACGAGCAGCGCTGTGTGCTGGGCACGGGGGAAACACGCGACTTCGGCTCGCTGCGGGTGGAGTCGTTTGCGATTTCGCATGACGCCGCCGAACCGGTGGGCTACAACTTTTACGACGGCAAAGAGAAGCTGAGCGTGTGCACCGATCTCGGGTATGCCAGCGACAAGGTGAAGGAAGCGATCTGCGACGCCGACGTGCTGGTGCTCGAAGCGAACCACGATATCGAGATGCTGCGCATGGGACGTTACCCGTGGAACATTAAGCGGCGCATCCTTGGCGATCTGGGGCATTTGTCCAACGAAGCGACCGGCGAGCTGATGAGCGAAATTCTGAACGGCCGTCTGAAGCGGGTGTACTTGGCGCATTTGAGCCGCGAGCACAACATGCTCGACCTGGCCAAAATGTCCGTGCGCAGCGCCATGGAGGACCGTGGCTGCTTCTACAAGGACAGCGAGTTCAAGCTGTGCGACACGTATTACGACCGCCCGACGCCCTGGGATGTGCTGAAGGAGCGGTGATTGTTGGCAGTGAAACCGGGCATGATGGTTATTATCTACATTACCTATACGTCATGGCGATCCATTTAATTTATATTGAGAGGGGATTGTGTCGTGGATAGGATGAATGTATTCAGTTCAGGCAAGGACAAGGCTCGTGAACGGGTATTGTTTAAGTTTCGTTTGTTTTATAACGCAGTTGAAACGCTGGAAGACGCCTGTGCGCAACCTTACAATGTGTATATTCGGGATTCGGTTATAAAAAGGTTCGAATATACATATGAAATGGCAAAGGGGCTTCTTCATTCAATTTTTCAAGAACGATTGGCCAATATTCCGCCTTACCCTAAAGATATTTTTCGTGAAGCTCTGTCTAGAGGCTGGATCGAAGATGCCGTTCTATGGGAAGATATAGTATATGATTGTAATACCACTACGCATCAATATTTTGCAGCAAAAGCCGATTCCGTGTATGAACGCATCACCAAAATATATCTGGAGGAATTTAAAAAATTGCGGCAAGTTCTGAAGGCGTATGTGGAAAATGCCCTTTGATATCCCTGATCGGATTCATCGCAGGTTGTTGGAAGTTTGTAAGTCTAGCGGATTATCGAACGTTTATATATTCGGTTCCAGGGCCAGAGGCAACAGTACAGCAAGTTCGGACATCGATTTGGCGGTAGAACAAGAGCTTCCTCCCCATGTTAAAAGCGCTCTTGATGATGCGGCAGGTTTTCTCAAAATAGATATCGTCGAATTGCCTTTCGTCGACAATGAGTATTTATTGGAGAGTATTAGCAAGGACAAGGTGTTATTTTATCCGGAAAAATAGAAGAACACGCCTCCCGTACGTCATTGTATATGACAGGGGGGCCTTTTTGGCTTCTGCGCTAACGGTTGGTAGTGATAACGCTTATTGAGCCTCTATGACGGTGTTTCTTTTTCTTACCTGTTGAAAAATTCCAAATTTAGTATTGACTTGTCCTGATCGGGGATGGTATTTTTAGGAAAGAAACCGGTTTCCTTGAGTTGTGTAAGCGTTTTATTGTTGCGTCTGCCATTCTGACTCCGGCGGTTGCGCACCCGCCTTAGGCAGGTTCAGGCAGGCTCGACTCCCAAAGATCGGCAGAACATTTGAGAGGAGAGGTAGGACAATGAAATCGCGGTACAAACGTTTGACCTCCCTGGCGCTTTCGCTAAGCATGGCGTTGGGGATTTCGCTGCCCGCATGGGCGTCGCCCGATACGAGCGTGGACAACAAGGTCAATTTCAGTACGGACGTCATTTATCAGATTGTGACCGACCGCTTCGCGGACGGGGACAGGACGAACAATCCGGCGGGGGATGCGTTCAGCGGCGACCGATCCAATTTGAAGCTCTATTTCGGGGGAGACTGGCAGGGGATTATCGACAAGATTAACGACGGTTATTTGACCGGCATGGGCGTCACCGCCCTCTGGATATCCCAGCCTGTGGAAAATATCACCTCCGTCATCAAGTATTCCGGCGTTAACAATACGTCTTATCACGGCTACTGGGCGAGGGATTTTAAGCAAACCAACGATGCTTTCGGGGATTTTGCCGATTTTCAAAATCTGATTGATACAGCTCACGCTCATAACATCAAGGTCGTGATCGACTTCGCCCCCAACCACACGTCTCCGGCCGACAGGGACAACCCCGGCTTCGCCGAGAACGGCGCGCTGTATGATAACGGTTCGCTGCTCGGCACCTACAGCAATGATACGGCCGGCCTTTTCCATCATAACGGGGGCACCGATTTTTCCACGATTGAAGACGGCATTTACAAGAACCTCTACGACCTGGCGGACATCAACCATAACAACGGCAAGATGGACGCTTATTTTAAGAGCGCTATCGACCTTTGGCTCGGCATGGGTGTGGACGGGATTCGTTTTGACGCGGTGAAGCATATGCCCTTCGGCTGGCAAAAAAGCCTCGTTTCCTCGATTTACGGCGGCGATCATCCGGTATTTACGTTCGGGGAATGGTATCTTGGCGTGGATCAAACCGACGGAGACAACATTAAATTCGCCAACGAAAGCGGGATGAACCTGCTGGACTTTGAATACGCCCAGGAAGTGCGGGAAGTGTTCCGGGACAAAACGGAAACGATGAAGGATCTCTATGAGGTGCTGGCCAGCACGGAGTCGCAATACGACTACATCAACAATATGGTGACCTTCATCGACAACCATGATATGGACCGGTTCCAGGTTGCCGGTTCCGGTACGCGGGCGACTGAGCAAGCGCTTACGCTGACGCTGACTTCCCGCGGCGTGCCAGCCATCTACTACGGTACGGAGCAGTACATGACCGGCGATGGCGACCCCAACAACCGGGCGATGATGACCTCGTTTAATACCGGGACGACGGCTTATAAAGTGATCCAGGCATTGGCGCCGCTGCGCAAATCGAATCCGGCCATCGCTTACGGGACGACTACAGAGCGCTGGGTCAACAACGATGTGTTGATTTTTGAACGCAAATTCGGCAGCAGCACCGCTTTGGTTGCGATCAATCGGAGCGCATCCGCCTCTTATCCGATTTCGGGTCTGTTGAGTTCGCTGCCGGCGGGCACTTATTCGGATGAACTGAACGGACTCTTAAACGGCAACTCCATTACCGTAGGCAGCGGCGGCGCCGTCACCAACTTTACGCTGGCGGCCGGCGGCACGGCGGTATGGCAGTACACAGCGCCGGAAACGTCGCCGGCGATCGGCAATGTGGGTCCCACCATGGGCCAGCCGGGGAATATAGTGACGATTGACGGCCGCGGCTTTGGCGGCACGGCGGGCACGGTTTATTTCGGGACGACGGTGGTGACCGGCTCCGGCATCGTAAGCTGGGAGGACACGCAGATTAAGGCGGTCATACCGAAGGCTGCGGCGGGCAAAACGGGCGTATCGGTCAAAACGTCGTCCGGCACCGCCAGCAATACATTCAAAAGCTTCAATGTACTGACGGGGGATCAGGTCACGGTGCGTTTCCTGGTCAATCAAGCCAGTACCAATTACGGAACAAATGTTTATCTTGTCGGCAACGTCGCCGAGCTCGGCTCCTGGGACCCGAACAAAGCGATCGGGCCGATGTACAATCAGGTGATCGCCAAGTACCCGTCCTGGTATTACGATGTCAGCGTGCCGGCGGGGACAAAGCTGGAATTTAAATTTATTAAAAAGGGCGGCGGTACGGTGACTTGGGAAGGCGGGGGCAACCATACGTACACGACGCCGGCCAGCGGTGTAGGGACGGTGACGGTGGACTGGCAAAATTAAGCGGCTAAGCGGCCGGCCCGAACGAGAGGCATCCGGCAAAAAACTGCGGCGGCCGGCAGTTCAAGTTGACGTGCAAACGTCCCGGGGAGGATTGTGAAATACAGGTGCGGGATTTCTGCTGCCGGAGGG
Source organism: Paenibacillus sp. FSL P4-0127 (assembly GCF_038007325.1). NCBI lineage: Bacteria > Bacillati > Bacillota > Bacilli > Caryophanales > Paenibacillaceae > Paenibacillus > Paenibacillus sp. FSL P4-0127. The sequence goes on from NZ_JBBOWY010000001.1 coordinate 847,692, forward strand.
CAAGCGGAGATCCCGTGTTTTCTTTGTATGCGCTTAAATTTCCAGCTTTTGTGAAGAACAAAAAAACGATATAATTGTTGATGGGGTTATAAATGATTGTCTACTTTGAAGAGGGTCCATTACGATGAAAGTGACGATTAACGACATTGCCAAGGCTGCGAATGTGGCCAAATCAACGGTGTCGAAAGTGCTGAACGACGCGCCGAGCATTTCGGAAGCGACCAAGGCCAAGGTTAGGGCCGTCATGCGCGAGATGAATTATGAACCAAGCAGCTTGGCCACGCGGTTAGCGAAACAAAAAGGCTATAATGTCGGACTGGTTATCGATCTGTCGCGCAAAAGCGATTTTTTGAACGCTTCCTTCTACGATATTATCGGCGGCGTGGAGAGCGTCATCGGGCCGCTTGACTACGAACTGACGATCGGCAATATCGAACATGTCGGAAGGGAGCGGTTTGTCAGCCGTTTTGTGCTGGGGCGCAAAGTGGACGGGTTGATTATGGATAATTCCATCCTGACTCTGGAACTGGCCCGGGAGCTGAACGAGTTGAACTTTCCTTATATTTCGATCGGCGAAATCCCCGGGGTGGCCCCGCTGTGCTGGGTCGATATCAATAACCGCCGCGGGGCCGCAATGCTGGCCAGCCATTTGTTTGCCCGGGGATACCGCAATCCCGCCTTTATTGGCGGGGAGCGGGGCGATCCGATGTTTGAAGCGAGGGTGGCGGGGTTCCGCGACGCGCTTGCCGCGGCGGAGAGCGCAAGAGACTGGGCGAACGAACCCGGATTCAAGCCGCAAGAACGGGCGGCCGCGGCCGGAGCCCTGCGGGAAGAAGAGATCAAAGCGGCGGCCCGGCAAAAGGAAAAGGCGGCGGAAGCAGGCCCTTTCATGGCGTCCGGCACTGTGCTGCCCGGCTATGCCAACGAAGCCAACGGGCGCAGGCTGGTGCGCGAACTGCTTGCCCTGCCAAGCGTTCCCGACGCGATCATCTGCATGAGCAATTTGGTCGCTTTCGGGGCCTTGGAGGAGCTGCGCGAGCAAGGGGTGTCCATCCCGGACGAGATGGGCGTCGCCACTTTTGACAACAGGCCGCTCGCCCCCTTCACCACTCCGCCGCTTACCTGCCTGGACATGGACACTTTTGCGCTGGGAGCCGCGGCCGGCGAAATGCTGATGGCGCAGATCAACGGGTTGGAGACGGCGCCGTCCGGCAGGCGCCGATGGGTGGAACCCGAGCTTGTAGTGCGGCGCTCCACGGAAAAGAAAGCGACTTGATCTGTACGCAGGTTGACAGCATGTAATTAGGCGGATTATAATTTTTAATTAATCTCAAAACGGACTATTCCGATATACTATTTGAAACCAGTTTGGCAAGAGTGAGGCAGATCGCAGGTAGTGGGGTGGACAAAAGAGTCGCTCTTTGGGCTGGTTCTTTTGTGTTTTAGCGCGGCAATGTGGTAGGTGCAAGGACGTTAGCGTCTCATGATTGAAGGGGTCACGCCCGGCTATACTATTCGGAAGGCGAGCCGCGGCGGCCGGGAGGGACAATCCCGGCCCATTATTCATTTTGGGCGGCTTTTGCTCTTCCGGCCGAAAGCTTCCGGCTGGCCCATTGTTATTAATTGCAAAAGGAGATGTGCATATGACTACGATATCGAACTTCTTCAACGAAGAAGCTGCATCGCTTCAGCCGAAGCTTGTCGAAATGCGTCGGGAGCTGCACCGGCATCCCGAGCTTTCTAATGAAGAATACGAGACGACGAAGCGGATTCGCTCCTGGCTTACGGAACTGGGCATTCATCAGCTCGATTTGAAGTTGCCGACCGGCGTGCTGGCCGAGGTGAAGGGGGCGCATCCGGGACCGACGATTATGCTGCGGGCCGATATCGACGCGCTGCCGGTCAAGGAGGAAACGGGACTGCCGTTCGCTTCGACCGTTACCGGGAAAATGCACGCCTGCGGCCACGATTTTCATACGGCTTCGATGATCGGAGCGGCGGCGCTGCTTAAGGAACGGGCCGGCGAGCTGCATGGCACGGTGCGCATTTTGTTCCAGCCGGCGGAAGAACTGGCGGTCGGCGCCCGCGCGGTAATCGAAGCGGGAGCTTTGGAGGGCGTGACGGCGATTTTCGGCATGCACAACAAGCCTGACCTGCCCGTCGGCACGGTTGGCATTCGGACCGGCCCGTTGATGGCGTCGGTGGATCGCTTCGAAATCGAAGTCAAAGGCAAGGGAGGCCATGCGGGGATGCCGGAAGCGGCGATCGATCCGGTGGTGGTCAGCAGCGCCATTGTGGGCGCGCTTCAAACCTTGGTGAGCCGCAATGCCTCTCCGAAGCATTCCGCCGTGGTCAGCGTATGCAAGCTGCAAGCCGGATCGACCTGGAACGTGATCCCGGACACGGGAGTACTTGAAGGTACGGTGAGAACGTTTGAGCCGGAAGCGCGTATAAGAATTCCCGACCAGATGAAACGGGTTGTCGAAGGCGTGGCCGCCGGATACGGGGCCGAGGCGGTATTGAACTGGATGGGAATGCTGCCTGCGGTAAATAATGAGGCTAACATGGCGGAAATCATGCATGCGGCGGCGGAAGCGCAGGGGCTCCAAGTGGTGGAAGCGGAGCCGACGATGGGCGGCGAGGATTTCGCCCTGTACCAGGAGCATGTGCCGGGTTGTTTTATATGGATGGGGACCGGCGGGACGGAACAATGGCACCATCCGAAGTTTACTTTGAAGGAAGAAGCGCTGGGGATTAGCGCGGCCTTGTTCGCGGAAACGGCCGTACAGGCGCTGAAGGCGCTTGGATGAGTACGGGGAGGACGCTTACCCGGCAGCTAGCGGAGCGGATCGCCGGCTCCGAACCGCTGAAGGATACGCGGGCCGTGGAGGCAGCCCGCGCCGGAGTGCTGGACTGGCTGGCGTCGACGCTGGCCGCTAGGGACGATGCGGGAGCGGCTGGCATCATCGCGGCGCTTGGGATTGGTGCGGGCGGGACAGGCAACGGCCGCTCGTCCGTGCCGGGAAGGCCGGAACGGCTTGCGGCGCTTGATGCCGCGCTGGTTAATGGCTATTTAAGCCATGCGCTCGATTACGACGATGTCCACGAAAGCGTCCGGGGCCACCCGAGCGCCGTGATTTTGTCCGCGCTGCTGGCGGAAGCGGAAGAGCGGGACGCGGCCGGCTCCGAATTCCTGGCGGCCTATATCGTTGGCGTTGAGGCGATGTGCAGGCTCGGGCTGGCGCTTGGTCCCAAGCCCTACGAGGCCGGCTGGCACAGCACCGCCATTCTCGGCGCGCTGGGGGCCGCCGCTGCGTGCGCCCGGCTTATAGGGCTTGACGCCGCCACGACGGCCCAAGCGCTTGGACTTGCGGCCACGCAAGCCGGCGGGCTAAGAGTGCATTTCGGCACGCAGGTTAAGCCGCTGCACGCGGGTCTGGCCGCCCGCTCGGGCTTGCTGGCGGCGCGGCTTGCGGAGGCGGGAATCGCCGGGGCGGAGGAGCCGCTGGAGGGGCCGCTCGGCTTCTTTGCGGCCCTCGGCGGGGGCGCGGCGAAGCCGGAGAAGATGACGGAAGGCTGGGGCGAGCCGTGGCAAATCGCCGAACCCGGTCTATGGTTCAAACGGTATCCGTGCTGCTCGGCGTCTCATCATGCCGCGGATGCCGCGCTGGCGATCCGTGCCGCCCGCAGGGCGGCGGACATCACGGCCATCGACCGGGTGACCGTCACTTTTCCGCCCGGGGGAGATGCGGCCCTCATCGTCCGCGAACCGAAAACGGGCGTGGAGGGGCGCTTCAGCGTCGAATACGTGATTGCGGCGGCGCTGGCGGACGGGGAGCTTGGCATCGGCACGTTTGCCGACGAGCCGATCCGCCCCGATTTGCTGGCGCTGGCCGCCAAGGTAGAGCGGCGTTACGACGCCGCTGTTGTTCCTGCGCCAAACGCGATGCCCAAGGGGCGGTTTACGATCGTCAGCGTCGCGTACGCCGATGGATCGACGCATACGGAGCGGGTGGATTGCCCGCGTGGTGCGCCCGGGCGGCCGCTGACTGCGGAGGAGCGAATGGACAAGTATGCGGACGCCGCGCGCGGCCTTTCCGCCGCTTGGCAGGAGCTGCCCGGCAAGGTCGGGCGGCTGGAGCAGCTAACCGATATGCACGTATTGATTCCCAATACCTAGTAGACGATTCTGGAAATAACGTTAGCATAATGGTAAATGAAGACTTGAGAAAACGGCAAAATGAGTCTATTGAAGATCTCGGGTGACAACATAAAGGAAAAAAAGGGCGCTATTTCAGCGCTATCCCCCATGTTGAGTGAAATAGAAGAATTTTATGGCGCTATTTTCACGATTTAGTGGCGAAAGGCCGCCTTTCGACCTGTTCATCGAAAAATAAGACCCTAAAGTTCCCCTATGGTGATGAATAGGCTCAAATTCGAAAAATAATACCCTAAAGTTCCTCTATTTTTATGGGGGACGATACTGAGCGATGGCGTAAAATAAGTTGTGTAAGGACGGGTTAGTCTATCAAACGACAAAAAAGTAGGGTATGCTTGGGATTGTCGAAGTCACCAAGGAGGAACCCTACTCAATGACAACTATACAACAAAACTCGTTCGCAGAACAACTCGAAAATACAATGCAAAGTTTTCTAAAAGAAAAAATTGAAACTCTTTTAAAGGAGGAAATTAAAAATTACTTACAAGTAGAGCACCCGGAAGTGGCAAACAGCCGCAACGGATATTACAGCAGGAGCTGGGAAACCCGGCACGGAGTGATTCCGGATCTGCAAGTGCCGCGGGATCGCCAAGGCGACTTTCAGACGGAATTGTTCGCGCCTTACCAGCGGCGGGAAGCTTGGCTAGAGGACACGGTCATTCACATGTACAAGGGTGGGATGAGCACAAGAGACATCGCCACCTTCATCGAAAAAATGTTTGGCGCCCAGTACTCGCCAACGACCGTGAGCAACATCACGAGCACGGTGCTGGAAGACGTTGCGGCCTGGCAGGCTCGACCGCTGGCCAAGCGTTATGCGGTCATCTATCTGGACGGGATGTACGTGAAGCTCAAGCGTCAGTCCGTCGCCAGCGAAGTCATCTATATTGCCATGGGTGTCGATGAGGCCGGACACCGTGAGATCCTTAGCTTCAGCATTGGCGGCAAAGAAAGCGCCAACGGGTGGCGGGATGTCCTGCGAGACCTCTACAAACGTGGCGCGCACGAGGTGCTGCTGGGCGTATTCGATGGCTTAGCGGGACTGGAGGAGGCCTTCCGGGAAACGTATCCGCAGGCCGGCGTCCAGCGTTGCATCACTCATAAAATGCGCAACACGCTACCGAAAATCCGCGATAAGGACAAAGCGGATTTCGTGACGGACATGAAGACGATTTACAACGCCATGGATCGCGATGTCGCCATGGCCAACTTCGACCTCGTGCAAGCCAAGTGGGGCAAGATCTATCCGAAGGAGCTCGCGTCGTGGGAGAACGAGTTACCGGTCCTCCTTCGCTTTTACGATTTCCCAACGATGATCCACTATGCCATTTACACCTCGAACCCCATCGAGCGAACAAACAAGGAAATCCGCAAGCGGCTGCGGCCCATGAACAGTTTGACGAACATGGATGCAGCGGAGAAAATTATTTATCTGGAGGCTCTCTCCTATAACGAACGCTGGAGCAGCCGGGTGTTGCGTGGATTCGCGGATGCAAAAACCCAGCAAGCGCTCAAAAAAATGTTTGACGAAAAATATCCCCAGGCCTGAACCGATGCAGTCGCGTTAGCCAGGCGTGGCACACGAAGCACAGATAACAAGGACACTTTGACAACTGGAAATGAAAGGGAAATTTTTCAGGGGGGATCCCCCCTGAAGCTTGAAAACCAATGATATCCATTGTCCCAATGGATACCCTACTTCAAACCCTAAAAGATATTTACACAAAACTCTTGACGCTACCTACTGAGCATAAGACTAATATAGAACAAAGTGGTTCATGGTCCCTGTCCGCAGATAAACCATATTATTTCCGGATCATTCTACTAGATGTAGTTCAAAAAGCCATTGAAAAAACGCACTTCGAAAGCATACGCTTCGGTGCTGAAAAGCCGACTTTTTGAATTCGCATTTTGAGCACACACTTTTGAACTCGCTTTTTGAACTTGCACACATAGGAGGTACACATCATGCCGTCACATGTTATCGATATGATTATGCTGCAAAACAATTTTGGAACCGCGGAAATGCGCCAGGTCTGGTCGGACGAGAACCGGCTGCAGAAGCACCTGGACGTGGAAGCGGCTCTGGCGCTTGCGGAAGCGGAACTTGCGCTCATCCCGGCCGAATCGGCGGCCGTCATTGCCGACAAGGCGAAGGTAGAGCTTATGAATATAGAGGAAATCGCGCAGGAAGTGCTGAAGGTTAAGCATTCTCTGATGCCGACGCTGAAGGCGCTGCAAAACCTGTGCGGCCCGGAGCACGGGGAATGGATTCACTATGGCGCGACCACGCAGGACATTGTCGACACCGGGATGATGCTGCAGCTTAAGGAAGCTCACCGGATTATCGTTCGCGATCTGCGCGCGGTCGCCCGCGAGCTGGCGCGGCTGGCGCGCAAGCATCGGGAAACTCCGATGGCAGGGCGTTCCCACGGCATGCAGGGCCTGCCGACCACGTTCGGCTTTAAAATCGCCGTGCTGCTGGACGAGACGGTCCGCCATCTGGACCGGCTTCGCGAAGCGGAAGCCCGGGTATTCACCGGCGTGATGGGCGGCGGTGTTGGCACTTACGCCTCCTTCGGTCCGCACGGGCCGGAGGTGGAGCGGCTGACAATGGAGCGGCTTGGCCTGCAAGCGCCGAATATTAGCTGGCACTCGTCCCGGGACCGTTCGGCGGAATACGCCGGCCTGCTCGGCATGATCAGCGGAACGCTCGGCAAAATGGGCAACGAATTTTACAATTTGATGCGCACCGAGATAGACGAGGTGGAAGAACCGTTTACATCCGGCAAAATCGGCTCCTCGACGATGCCGCATAAACGGAACCCGGCGGCGCTGGAAGGGATCGCCAGCCTCACCAAGCCGATCCGTTACAATGCCGCGCTCGTGCAGGAGTCGATGATCGTCGAGCACGAGCGGGACGCAATGTCCTGGCGCGGGGAATGGATCGCGCTGCCGGAAAGCTGCATTTATTTAGCGGCCCAGCTGGCGTCCACGAAAGCGGTTCTGGCCGGACTGGTCGTCAAGCCCGACCATATGCTGCGCAATTTGAACAAACTCGGTGGACTGTTGCTTTCCGAGCGCGTTATGTTTGCGCTGGCGAAGCCGATGGGCAAGCAGACCGCGCATGAGGTCGTTTATGAGCTGTGTATGAAGAGCGTCGAGGAGGAGATTCCTTTCCGCGATATTTTGATGGCTGACACTCGCATCCGGCAAGCGGTCGCCGTGGAAGAGCTGGAGCGGTTGATGGACCCATCGACGTATTTGGGTTCGGCTCCGCAAACGGTAGACCGGGTGCTGGCCGCCGCCGAGGCGAGCGGGTGGCTGCGGGAAGAACAAGCGTAAATACGGGGACAGCGGCACAGAACATCTACATTAACGTTCCCCGATAGAACCCGTTAGCCTGGCACCTGTGGCCGGGCGGCGTTCATCGGCATTGAACGGCAGGAGGACGGAAAACGACATGACTAATTTTCGTATGGCAACCTTGAACGACGCGCCTGATTTGCTCGATTTATCACTGCGCGCTTATGAACCGATCCGCCAGCTCGGCATTAACTTTGCCGCCGCCACGGCCGACCTCGCCCTGGTGGAAAAAAATATCCGGGAAAACCTCTGTTTCGTGATGGAGGAGGACGGAAAAATCGTGTCCACGATTTCGGCCAGAATGCCGTGGGGACCGTCGCCGGGACCGTTCGGGGTGCCGCACCTGTGGTGGTTTGCCAGCGAACCGGATGCAGGACGGAAAGGGATTGGCCGGGAAATGATCTCCTGGTGCGAGGAAACGATCGTTCGCGATACCTTGAAATCTCCGGCCGTTTCGCTGGGAACAGCAGACAAGCATCCTTGGCTTATCGACATGTACAAGCGGCGCGGGTACGAAATTGAAGGCTCCGCGGATCTGGGAAAAGGCCATATTACGATTTACATGAAAAAAATCCTCATTTCGGGTATGCTAAAGCAAGACGGCGAAAAACGACATTAAGTTGACTAGTCTGATAGGAATATATATAATGAAACTCATTAAATTGTCGAATTTGTCGATATAAGTGAATAACATCATGAATGAGGGGGAAAACACAAAAATGAAGAAAAGATATCTATTTACCTTAATCTCTATACTTTTAATCGGCTTGCTCGCTACCGCTTGCTCCGGTTCAAATTCCGGGGCGACAGACGGGAAGAAAGTGCTTCGCGTCGGGGCGACAGGACAATCTTTTCCCAACAGCTATAAAGAAGGGGACAAGCTAGTCGGTTTCGACGTGGAAGTCATTGAGAAAGCAGCCGCCGACCTCGGTTACACCGTCGAGTGGACCAATTCGGATTTCAGCGGTTTGTTAGGACAATTGGAGACCGGCAAAATCGATACGATCGCTAATGCGGTTGCGGTGACGGACGAGCGGAAGGCCAAATACGATTTCACGGCTCCGTATTCCTACGCCGGGGTGACGATTGTTACGCATAAAGACAACACGAATATCAACACGTTGGACGACCTGAAAGGCAAAACCGTAGCCGGCGTATTCGGTTCGCAAAACGTGAAAAACCTGGAGAAATTCGATACGAAAGGCGAGATCAAAGTCCGGACGTACGAAACTCGCGACGGCGCGCAAAACGATGTGCTGAACAAGCGTGTGGACGGCTATGTGAATTCTAAGTCGTCCCTGCTGGCCGAAATCAAAAAGCAGGACTTGCCGTTGAAGTTTGTCGGTGAACCGTTCCATTACGAGGATGTTGCGTTCCCGTTTGTCAAGAATGAAAAAAATGCCGCTTTGATCGAGCAAATCAACACCGAGATTCAAAAATTGAGAGACGACGGTACGCTAAAACAGATTTCTGATAAATACTTCGGAGAAGATATTACGGTAAAACCGGAGTAATGGCTCTGGTGACTGGAGAGCAGGCGATTCGATATGAATTTTGATCCTTCTTATATTCTAGTGGCGATGGCGGGTGCGATGAAGTACATCCCGATTGCCTTGCTTATGGCCGTTGTAGCGATGGTTATCGCCGTGGTGGTCGGGCTAGTGCTGGCTTTCCTGCGGAACAGCTCCAACCGGGGGCTAAGGGGGCTGGCCAGCGTATATATTTCGTTTTTTCGCTCCATCCCGATGCTGGTACAGTTGTTCCTGATCTACTACGGATTGCCGCAGTTGTTTCCCTTTTTTACGAAAATGGATGCGGTCACCGCAGCGATTATCGGGCTCGGGATCAAGCAGGCCGCTTTCCTTGCGGAAATCTTTCGCGCCGCGCTTCTGTCGGTGGACAAAGGGCAGATGGAGGCTTGTTTAACCGGAGGAATGACGAAGGCGCAGGCGTACTGGCGCATCATCTTGCCCCAGGCGGCGCGCAATGCCCTTCCGGGTACAGGCAACGTTTTTATCTCGCTGCTCAAAGAAACCTCGCTTGCCTTCACTTTGGGGGTTGTGGAAATCTTTGCGGAAGCGAAAATGCAAGCGGCGGAATCGTTCCGGTTCTTTGAGGCTTACTTGGCCGTGGCCTTGATTTACTGGGCGATGATTATCGTGTACACTTATTTGCAGCAGCTGCTGGAAAAATACTTGGAGCGTCCATACCGGACGTAAAGGTTGAATGGGATATGATTAGAGTCACGAATTTAACCAAAAGCTTTAAAGGCCTGGAGGTCCTTAAAGGCATCGATCTTGAACTCAAAGACGGGGAAGTACTCTCGATTATCGGCCCTTCCGGGTCGGGGAAATCGACGCTGATCCGCTGTTTGAACTTTCTGGAGAAGCCGGACACCGGGATCATTGAAATCGGAAACGCCAAGCTGGACGCGGAAAACTGCACGCGTAAGGAAATTCAGCAGTTGCGTTCGCAAACCGCCATGGTCTTCCAAAACTATAATTTGTACAAAAATAAAACGGCATTGCAAAATGTGACGGAATCTTTGATCGTTGTGAAAAAAATGCCGAAAAAGGATGCGGACGAGCTTGGCATGCAGCTGCTGAAGCAAGTCGGGCTGGACCACAAGAAGGACAACTATCCCGCGACGCTGTCGGGCGGCCAGCAGCAGCGCGTCAGCATCGCTCGTGCGCTGGCCATGCGCCCGCACGCCATTTTGTTCGACGAACCGACCTCATCGCTCGATCCGGAGCTGGTAGCCGAAGTGCTGCAGGTTATCAAATCGATCGCGGAGTTGGATACGACCATGATCATCGTGACGCACGAAATGGCATTTGCCCGCGAGGTATCGGACCAAGTCGTGTTTGTTGCTGACGGCAACATCGTTGAACAGGGCCCGCCCGATCAATTTTTCAACCATCCGCAGAAAGATCGGACGAAGCAGTTTCTTAAAAACTTTTCAAATGGATAGAACAGGTTGATTTAACTGGAGACCGGATCCCGGAGGGGGGGCGGTTTCTTTTTTTGACAGAAATCCTTTTCCGTTAGAGGTCGTGCTTCTTTCAACATCTGGCTCGATGTCATATAGGGGGAAATCTCTAAAAAATCCGTCAGACGAGTTTGGGTTGCGTTAAACGGTGATTTTCTTTTATTGAAAAATATGAGTAAAGTCTTGCTGGTGAGTTTTTTCTGTTGTGAAGCCCACTAACCTATATGGTCAGTGGGCTTAATTGTAAGAAAAAGGAGAGGTATTTTATTAGGGATGTATATTATCTACCAAAGGTAATATTGTAGCCAGCACTAGTAATAGCATATCTATTAATACTGTCGCTACCAAGGGTAAATCCAAAAAACTTAAGATTTACATTAAAGGCCTCTTTGGATGTCGTCTTAAATACTACAGTTCCAGTAGTTGTCATCTTGTTAGTCGGGAATTTATTAGTTGATCCCGTAGGAACAGTAGTGGCGTGTGGAGATTCTAACTCGAAATTCCCGGTTCCTGGAACAGGAGACCAGTAAGTATCCTCTACAGAATTAATTTGTCCAAAAGATCCGTCCTGCCAGCATGTATAAACTGTGTAAAGATTCGCGCCTGCAAAATGTAGCCCATTATAACCTTGATCATAATATGTTCTGTATGTAGTTCTTGTAGTGTATGTGCCGGTTCCAAGGGGAGTTACTTCACCATGTAATTTATTTGGGGCCTCTTTGTATTCAACAATTTCCCCGTAAGCCGAAACAGTTTTTCCCGACGACTTTTCTACAACTGTCACTTTAACACTATTTTCACTTTCTTCCCTCAGAAAATTGTATAAGTCTGGACTGTAGGGAGTTTCAACTGTAAGGCCATCTAATTTTAATTTGTAAACAGATTTTTCTGTCCTTTCAACATCAGTAGCTGAATTGTTAACACTTTGTGCCGATACTCCTGTTAGAGAACTCATAAGAAGAATAACAGCAAAGCTTAGTGAAAAAAATAACTTATGATTCCACATAAAAACATTCCTTCTATATTTTAGTGTAATTACTATTATAATATAACATATAATCCTTATTATTGTAAATGAGAAACTTTTATGCTATTCTTGTAAACATACAATAAAGAAGAAAAGAGTTGATAAATTGGATAATTCTGAAGGGGATTATAAGCAACAATTAATCAATGTAGCCAATCAAGTAAGTAGTGTCGGTTCATCGGTTAGTAGTGGGTCCTATCAAATATCAAATAGTATTAAAGAATTAGAGTCTAGTCTTGGGGTTACCAACCTTCTATTGTTTATTTTAATAATATCTATTGGGTTGAATACTTTTATGAAATGGAAGAGCACTAAAAAGAATTGAAAATTTGAAATCAGGCTAGCAACGTTAGGCTTAGTTTGTCAAATCCCTCGTAGGTAATGGTATCGGTTGATACGTAAGCGGATAGTAAGCGATTAAACAACTGGTCTTCAAAATATCGGCGATGGATACGAAAGAACAACGCTCGATGTCTTTGACATTCGGGTTACAACGGTTAGCTTGTGGGTAATTGCCGTAGCAGCAGTAAGGCTATACATAACAGGTAACGTTGTTCCGTTTTTTTCTGAATTTCCTTGGATTTTACCTCACGTTAAGAGTACATCTAAGTCGAGGGGAAGAATTCGTCCTTCAAATCGTTTGGTTAAATCCTGATCGACCCAGGCTTGAAGCCGCTCGCTCCAAGCTTTATCGCTTAATTCATTGATTCCTTTTTGTAATTCTCCAAATGCTACTACACTCAAAAATAAACTTTCCTTGTTATGCTCACGAATCAAATGCATTACGTCTATGCTCATGAGTAAATTTAATGAAATTTCATTGAAAGAACACATTGTATGATCTTTCAGGCAAGCCCATATGAGGAAAAATGTACAAGCTGGATAGGCGGAAGAGCGCCCTTATTCTTTGATAATAAGATTGATTATGGAAAAACAACATTTATCCGAATTGTTCAATACAAGTATTGATCATCCCATGACCTCAGAAAGCACTAGAGATATCTTCACTCACTCTGAGCTCATAAAACATTCAATTAGTGGAGGGGAGATAATTGCTGATAAGAAATCAATGGAACAATCCTTTTTGATTAAAATCGGAGGGACTTCGAAGCTAATTCAAGATGAGGACTATTATTTTACTAAGTTAACAGAAGATTCATTTGAATTTATGCTCCAAGTAGATGAAGATGGTTACACAATGGACTTAGTTGAGGGAAATTTGCCTTTTAATTTTGGAGCAATATATGTATTCGCTAACATATTAAACAAGGAGATACGAAATCCCGTTGCGGAATTTTGGCAGTTCTCATAAGGGGGGAGCTGATTTAAAATCAAGCTTTAGAAATAGGTACTCCCCCCCTCATCACAAAAGAGGTCTCGAAGTTTCCATGTAAGATTGTGGGAGTATTATCTTTTATTTAGTTCGTCTTATATAGCTTGCTTGTTTTCTTCAGTTTCGCCACCTGCTCTGCGGACAGCCCCGTAACTTTGGCCACCAGCGATGCCTCTATTCCCTCACGAAGCATATTGAGCGCTGTCTTCTCGATGCCTTGCTCAATCCCTTTTTCCAAGCCTTTCTCCAAACCTTTCTCGTACCCCAAACGACTCCATGCGGGCATCAGTTCCATAAGGGACTCACCTTCCTCCGGGTATTGTTCTTTCAACTCTTCGAGCAACCGCTTGTCCTCTTCGGGATCGGCATTGAAATACTGATCGGCCACCGACATGATCAGGGCCATTCGCGCATCATCCAACTTTCCTTGCAGCCTTAAAATCATCCGTAAATACGCCAGGCGTATTTCTCGCTTTTCTCCCTTAGTATAGCCCATTTTCGCCAGCAGCGCAGCAGCCACCGGATTACCGGAATCGATAAATTGCCGCCAGGGTTGCTTTCGCATCTCCACCTTCATAAATTCAAAGCGCAAAATCGGCTGCTGAGGAGTGCTCATCTCCAGCGTATTTTTCTCTTCCCTGACCTCGTCCGCCGTAAAGACGGCAATGGGAATAATGAGTTTATACTCCTTCCGATGCCGCTCAAACAAACGGCTGAAGTAGATGAACATCCGCTCATGAAAGTCGTTTTCCCGGTAGGATTGCGGTTCGATGTGAATCAGTATGTACGCATCCAACTCCAAATATCTCGTCTCCAGCAGCAGATCCAGCGTCCGCTTCTCCTCGCCAACGATATCCACAAGTAGTTCCTGCATCAAAAAGCGAGTATGCCGATGATCGAGCAGCTTGTCCAGCTCAGGAAAGAACAATTCAATGAACTCCGCAAAAAAGGTCTGCAGCAGTTTCTTGAACGCTTCGTCATGCGGAGTGAATGGCCTGCCTTCCGGCCATTTCGCTTTCTCTTCTTTTACCGCCAGTTCATAAGCACTCATAAATAATCCCTTCCTCTCCCATAATGCGGCAATTTTCAACAAAAAAAGCACACCCGCTACAACGCCCCTTGGGCGCTGGCAAGTGTGCTTCACTTTTCGTTCGTTTTTTATATGTAAACTATATCATCGATCAGCATGGAGAAGCAATGTTATGTTTACTGAAACAATTCCGCGTTTAAAGACGACTGCTCAATGATTCCTAAGATTTTTCGTCTTTGATTGGCTCTAATGCTTTTGAGATTTTTTTTTGTTAGGCTTCTCAGTTAGCCAGGGATTAATAGCAACCCAATCATGCACATTTCTTCCTTATTGCTCCATAATGCAGCTAACCGTATTATAAAATTAGTATATCGATTGTCTCGGTTTATTGAGGAAGGAGGGGCTCGCTTGAAATCTGTGGCTGCGATTCGCACGCAATTGGAGGAATATTTGAAAAGCAACCGGATGACGCTGAATCAGTTTTCCGGAAAAACGCAGATTAACTCCGGAACGTTAAGCGGGATTATCAACGGCCATCGGCCCATTGCCATGCAGCAGTTGGACCGGATCACGGCGGGGATGGGATTGCCCGAAGGTTTTTTCTATGAGGCGTATATTGAGGAATGCTTTTTTCATGCTGCGCCGGATTGGCGCAGGCTGGGCCCCTTTTTAAAGCGGTGCGCCGAGCTGAACAAGCTGGAATGTATTGAGCGAATGGTTCGGTTATTGATGGACAACCTCTCCTATATACCATTGCTTTTTGACTTGGCCGAACAGTTTTTTCATGAAGGCAAGCGGGAGGCGGCCGTACTATTATACGAAGCGGTCGCGGAGGGTGAACGGATGCAGCACTCCGAGCGGCTGGCGCTCTGCCGGTATCGTTTATTTACACTGGGTTTGTCCAAGGACCAAAACAAGAACTTATTGCTGGCCGCCCAATTTGAACCTTATGTGGATCGGCTGGATGAACCTTATCAGTTGGATGGGTTAAATGATTTACTCAATGTGTTTCTTTCATTGCGCAGATGGAATAAGGTCAAAGAACTGGCGGAAAAATTAAAAGTAAGGGCAACTATTTATTATGAGATGAATGGTGGTAAAAAGCCGACGGAAACCAAAAAACAGATTATTTTTTATGTTTTATATGCCTATTTAGAATTAGGTGACGCACTTTTCAATTTAGAAGACTATGAAAATGCGCTGCAATATGTTCCCCTGTATATGGACTGCGATTGGGTAAAAAATCCTAGCGAAGAAGAAATGGTCGTGATTCGTCAGTTTCAGGAATGGGCCGAGGGTAACCGTTACTTGTATCAATTAATGTCGGGGAAAGTTGAGGTTCTGCCGGATTACGAGAAGTATATATCTACCCGGGAAAACGAAGTTTTTACCGCTCTATGCGAAATTGTTATTGCGGCTAACCGGTATGGTTTTAATATCGATTTTATACTTGAGAAGTACAAGTCTTATTTAACTTACCAGGAACAGCGCTACCGCCTCGGGAAGATTTGTGAGCAAAATACTAATGATAAGTACTTGAATTTATTAATTGGTTTGGGAGAGTATTATTTAAGGAAAAGTGACTTAGGGCGGGGATTTAGGTTTGTTTTAGATAGTTTGGCGTACGCTGTTGATACCCGTAGTGGACACGGAATGCTAAAAAGTGTGGAATTGTTTGGACAATATCGAAGTTATGCCTCTGACGAAGTGAACCGGGAGTACAAACGGTTATATGAGAAAATGAATTTTACGGAAATCAGCGTATAAAAGTTAGATTACCTTGATCGGTTCCGCACCGTCGAGGTTTTCTTTTTTTAGAAAAAGTTAATTTTGTAACATTTTTTTCCTTTTCCTTATTGACCGATGTTATATTAGTCTATACTATTAGTCATATATGGTTGTTTATTCCATTATTGTGTAAAAGGAGGTGTTCGCTTGAAAGCGGCAACGACGATTCGCTCCCAGTTGGAGGCTTATTTAAAAAACAAGAGTATCACGCTCAATCAATTCTCCGAACTTACGCAGATCAATTCCGGAACGTTAAGCGGCATTATCAATGGGCATCGGCCCATTGCCATGCAGCAGCTTGACCGGATTACGGCAGGGATGGGACTGCCCGAAGGACATTTTTATGAGTTGTATATTGATGAATGCTTTTTTCAGGCCGCGCCGGACTGGCGCAGGTTGGGACCATTTCTGCAGCGGTGCGCCGAGCTGAATAAGCTCGACTGTATTGAGCAATCGGTTCGGTTAATGATGGATAACCTTGCTTACATACCGTTGTTGTTTAACTTGGCCGAGCAGTTTTTTCACGAGAACAAATGGAAAGCGGCTGCCATACTTTATGAATCAATCGCGGAAAGTGAGCAGAAGCAGCATTCCGAGCGGCTGGCGCTTTGCCAATACCGGTTGTTTACGTTGGGGTTGTCCAAGGATCAGAATCGAAATTTGTTGCTGGCTTTGCAATTTGAACATTTTGTGGATCGGCTCGACGAACCTTATCAACTGGATGCAATTAAAGATTTGATCAATGTGTTTGCCACGGTCAATCGGCGGGATAAGGTTAAAGAATTGGCCGAAAAACTAAAGGTAATGGCAACTATTCACTATGAGTTAAACGGCAACAAAAAGCCGAAGGAAACGAAAAAACCGATTATTTTTTATATCATGTACTCTTATTTGGAATTAGGAGATACATATTTTCATTTAAAAGAATATGAGAATGCCTTATATTATGTCTCCTTGTATACGGATTGTAGTTGGGTGAAGGAACCAAATGAAGACGAACTGGTCGTGATTCACCAGTTTCAGGAATGTGCTGAGGGGAATCGTTACCTGTATCAATTAATGTCCGGCAAAGTAGAAATTCTTCCTGAATATTTAGAGTATATTTCCACAAGAGAAAACGAAGTATTCGTTGCCTTAAGTGAGATCGTAACTGCGGCAAACAAGTTCGACATGAATATTGATTTCGTGCTTGAACAATATGGGTCTCATTTAAAGTATAGCGAACAACATAATCGTCTTGGAAAGATCATGGAGCAAGTTACAGACGATTGCTATCTAAATCTATTAGCAGGTTTAGGCGAGTACTATTTAAAGAAAGGCGATTTTCAACAAGGGTTGGCGTATGTTCTCGATTGTTTTGCATTCGCTATTGAAATTCGCAGCGGTTACGGTATTCTTAAATGTATCGGCTTCTTTGAACAACACCGGAATTTTGCAAATGAAGCAGCGAACCAAAGGTATAAAAATTTAATCGGCGAGGTGCAAAAACTTAATGAGAAGAAAATTGGCTTTATGGGTAGCTTTATGTAGCTTGGTGGCGGTTACAATTCTTCCAGGTTCAAATCTAATTTCTATTGAAAAACAGCCAACTCCTGTATTGACTATAAATGGTCACGGGCACGGAATGTAATTACATAACCTAAAAAGCGTTCCTGGATTATTGATCCAGGGGACGCTTTTTTTAATCCTATGGAAGCTGAACCAATTGTAATCGCAAAAAGAACTCCAACTTGGCTTATTCAACTGCAAAAGTGCATTCCACCTTCTTTAAAAATCGGCTTTTGCATTTCGTGGATTGCTAAAAAATTCCGGATCGATGCTCTCTCACTCCCTCCTCCCTCTGTAAGAAAGTTCCACTGCTGACAAAATAGCCACACCCTGGGTTTAACATCATACATTAGAATGATGGCGGTAGGAGGAAAATCGTTGATGGAAAGCCCCGAAAAATTAAAAATAAGGATTGAATTAGCCCGAAAGAGGCTTGTCCAATTAGAGATGATCTACGGGCTTGGTCACGCTCTGGTCCTGAAACAATCCGTGCGGTTGGACGAGCTCATTAATCAGTACTACAGGTTCAGCATTATGGTTTCCACAAAGAAAAGAGCCGATGTATAAACCAATGGGCTCAGGACGCAGAAAGCAGTAACTTAGGAACGGAATTCAAGCTTTGATGCAAGGTTATCCGTTATGACATGGCCACAGGATGCAGGCTGACCGCATTCCGGCCGTTTCGTTTAGATTCGTAAAGGGCGGTGTCGGCATCCCGGAGCAGCGACTCGAGCGTATCGTGAGCCCCTGCATATTGGGCGGCGCCGAAGCTTGCGGTTATCGGGACTAGCTCGCCTGCAGTATCGAACGGTTTTTCCTCCAAAGCAGTTCGGAGCTGTTCCGCGACTTCCCCGGCTTCCCGGATGGAAGCTGCTGGCAGGCCGATTACAAATTCCTCACCGCCATACCTGGCAAACAAGGCCCCCGACCGAAAAATAGTCCTGTACACTGCGGTGATATACCTTAGGGCTTTGTCCCCGGCTTCATGGCGACAAAGCCTAATATATACGTTGATTGGGGCACCCATTGGTTATTGTTCTCCATAACTCGGGAGCCACGGGCACCCCTATTTTACGATTTATGAGCGATCATCAAGCCTTCATGTACGTTTCCAACAGCCAATCCGGCAAATAAGCCTTGGTGTTGTTCAGCATGGTCACGAAAAGCTCCTCCGCTTGCGCCGGCGTCAGGGCGGAGAGCAGGGGATCGTTCATAAACGCCCGCAGCGCCAGCTCACGGTCTTGGTTCAGCGAGGCTTTGACCAGCGCTTCCTGGTTGTAAACGTGGCGGATGACCAGGTTGTTGATATCGTCCGGCAGGCTGCCGGCCAATACCGGCTGCACGCTGTCCGCGCTGAACACGGCGTTAGTCTCGACGACGGCGCCGATCGGCAGCGAGGCCACCTGGCCGCGATTGGGCAGATTGACGTTGGTGACCATCGGGCCGCCGGCCCCGGTCAAACTGCGCAGCATGGCGATGCCCTCTTCGCCGCTGTTTTTCAGCGTAAACGTTTCTTCGCCGGAGACGAGGCGACGGCTGCGGTCCATCAGCTTTTTCTGGTTGTCGATCCGCCAGGAGACGGGGGTTAGCCCGAACTTCCAGCTTTTGACGTGTTCGGGATCGCGCAAGTACCAGGTGTTTGGCAGGAATTCGGCGAGATGGCGGTCCCCGGCGGCGGCGATCAGGCCAAACCGCAGGAACAGATCGAAATGGATCCGGTTGGCGGAGGCGAAGCTGTTGTTGATCCAGTGGTCTTTATCGGCGTGGCCGCTGAACCCTTCCTCGGCGTATTTTACAGCAAATTCACGATAAAGCGGGAACAGGTCGGCGCCCCGGTAAAAAGCGCGGTCGAGCCAGGTGAAGTGGTTGATGCCGAGCACGTTCACCTGAATGTCCTGGCGCCGGACATCGGTGATCCCTTGCATATCCTTGAGCATTTCGGCGAGCAGCGACTGCGTGCCGAACACCTCATGACAGCAGCCGAACGCTTTGATGCCCGGGAACACTTCGTACAGCGTACGGGTCAGCACGCTCATCGGGTTGGTGTAGTTGATGACCCAGGCGCGCGGCGCGTGGTCGCGGATGGCGGCGGCGATCTCGGCGTACATCGGGACGCTGCGCAGCGCGCGGATGGCGCCGCCCGGACCGACGGTGTCGCCGACGGACTGATACACGCCATATGCTTCAGGCGCATGAACGTCCGATTGCATCTCGGCGAACGTGCCGGGCAAAATCGAGATGATGACGAAATCGGCTCCTTTCAGCGCCTCCGGCAGCGTCTTCACCGCTTGGTAACGCCAGCGGCCGACGGCCTCGGGATGCTCCTGCAGCCGGTTGCCGATTTGCTCGTTGGCTTTGGCGGCAGCCAAGTTGATATCGTACAAAGCGACGGCCCCCGAAAGCGCCGGCTCTAAAGCCAGGTCGCTCATCAACCCCCAAGCCCAGCCGCGCGAGCCGCCCCCGATATAAGCGATTTTCAAATCCATCGATTTATTCACTCCTTCGTGTCGTGTTACAATTACGATAGAGCAAAATGAGAGCGATTACAGCACGATTATTGCTGAATTGATCGGCGGATTCTACATTTTTTGCTGAAATGGACCAGGGAAGTAAATCCATCTGCGGCAGGGGGGAACCGGGATGAATATGGAAGGGCAGCTCGCGCCCATCGCGCGGCATTTCACGATCGAGGCGGCCAAGCAGCCGGGCCGGTTTACCATGGATGGGGAGCATTTTCACGATGCCTGGGAAATCTACTATTTGGTGTCCGGGGAGCGCTGCTATTTTATCAAAAATCAAACATATCATATCCGCGGCGGCGACGTGGTGCTGATCCCGCTGGATGTGCTGCACAAAACATCGCCTTCCGGCAAGCTGTCGCAGCCCCATGAGCGGATTCTGATCAATTTTCGCACGGAGGCGTTCGCCGGTCATCTGCCGGGCAGGAAAGAGGACTTTGAGCGTTTGTTCAATGACTTTCCGGTGATGCGGTTAAGCGCGGATGAGCAAAACTTTGTGCAGCCTCTGCTCGCCCGGATGCTTGCCGAGCAGAGCGGGAGGGGGACCGGGTACGAGGATTATTGCCGGCTTCTTTTGTCACAACTGCTGCTAACCCTGGTACGCTTGGCGGAGAACCGCCCAGTTGATCATGGGGAAGCGGAGGCGGGGAAGCGGCCTTACCGGGAAGTCACCGAGGTGGCCAAGTACATCACCGCCCATTACGAAGAAAACCTCAGCCTAAGCGGGCTTGCCGGCCGATTCCACCTCAGCGCGTATTACCTCAGCCACATTTTTCCCCGGGTGACAGGAATGACGCTGGTCGCTTACATCAACCGCGTCCGAATCGAGCAGGCCTGCCGGCTGCTGCGGGAGACGGAGCTGCCGGTGACGGAAATCGCCTACCGCATCGGCTACCAAAGCGGAACGCATTTCGGCCGCGTGTTCAAAAAGGCGAAAGGCGTCTCGCCGCAGGGGTATCGAAGGGAGCAGGGGATGTTGGGGGGATAGGGCGGGGGATCACGTGGGAAGGAGCTCCCTTATTTAACTGAGCCATGCAAAAAGCACCCCGAAGCAGGATCCCAACCTAGAAGGCAGCGCTTGATAGTTAAGCCGGTAACCGATCGTGGCAAGAAATACCGGCAGGTCAATATCCACTGTCCGGACGCTTTGCATGATTATCCCGTTTGATCCGGAAGCAGAGAAAAAGATAAATTCAGGAGAAGAAAATAGGTTTGGGAGCAGCAGACATGCTCGAGATCGTTAGACAAGTTTGTGAGAAGGAGGTCTAGGAGAAGTGAAGCAGACCTGACGGGAGGAACGGGGCAAGACACCGGGAAAAACGAAAGTACCGTGATCAACCCCCACCCTCAACCCCCGGAACAAAAGGGATAATCGTGCAAAGCAGTATGCAGGGATACCAAGACACGAACACTATAGACAGCCACCCCAGAGCCAAAGTCATAATTTATTTTGTCAAGCACACTGATCTCGGTGTTGAGCCATTAATTTCCTCTATTTTTCTCAAATGGACGGATATCGTCGGAATAACGCCATTTATTGTCCTTATGTTTTTCGCAGGAGTGGGGCTGATAAGATTAATTGTATTTTTTGCTTGAGTTAAATATTAATACGAGTATCAAGGAATAAAGAAAAGCAATGATTGGCGAAATGGTTACAGCCTGTAAGTAAGTTAAAACATGGAATAATGGGGCTAAAAAGATAACTATAAAGATAACTATAAAGATGATGGTCATTGTTACTCTTATAAACAAATACTTCTTTACGTTATAGACAAAAAAGAACTGAAAAGAAATCACGAAATAGAATAGAGAGATTAAAAAGTAGTTCGTTATTTCGAGCGGACTCATACCGGAAATCATAAAAATAATTAAAAAGGGGATTAAGTAAAAGCAAAAATGGGATATTGAAAATAAAAAGTTATGCATTCCATTTTTACTTTTACTGTAGATGTAATGTAAGGAGAGCCCAGTGATAAGTCCAGGTGTGAGAAATATATAAGATAAATCCGATCTGGTTATAGCGCCAAATTGATGATAATCATATAGGACAGAGAGACCTATTATTAGAGAAGCAATAAAATAGATAATTATTAATTTTAATTGAAGCCGATACATTGGAAGCACTCCCAATAAACATAGTTTTGAGTCTGACTCCCCAAAAACAGGGAAGCCAGACTCATCTTCATGTTATTATTCACTCACCTTGCGGTACTACAGTGATAATTGGCAAATCAGGGTTTTGCCAGTTTTTATTCTGCATTATTATTATTCCATTTCCATTCTTAGCGGCAAGATTAATAACTCGTTCATAGGTAGCAAGACAAATTCTTGTTAGTAGTATATTTGCCTTCTAATACATCTTTATTGATGTCTTTTAAATAGCGGATTAGTTTAGTTAACGTCTTTCGCTGCGGCCGCTTCCTTCGGGAAAAAGCTCGGCAGGAACTCCTTGTTCGCCTCCAGCATTTCATCCAGCATGCGGATGGCCGCCTCGACGGACGGCACCAGCGGGTGATGGGCCAACGCCTGGAGGGCTAGGCTGCGGTCGCCGGTGACGGCGGCGTCGATGGCCAGCTGCTCGTAGGTTTTGACCGCGTGGATCAGCCCTTTGGCCATCGGCGGGATTTTGGTCAGCGGGAGCGGGAGCGGGCCGTTTCGGGTCACGACGCAGTTGACCTCGATGCAGGCGTCGTCCGGCAGAAAGTCCAGGATGCCGCGATTGGCCACGTTGAGCGTTTGGATATCGTTTGTGCCATTGTAGAGCGAGCGCATCAGATTGACCGCCGCCTCCGAGTAGAACGCGCCGCCCCGCTGCTCAAGCTGCTTCGGCTTCTCCTTCAGATCGGGATCGTTGTAGAGCTCGAACAGCTCTTCTTCAACGCGCTTCACAACCTCGGCGCGGTTTTGCCCTTGTTTCAGGGATTCCAGCTGCTCCTCCAGCATCGCGTCGGTCATGTAAAAATATTTCAAATAATAAGAGGGCAGGGCGCGCAGGGATTGCAGAAATTCCGGATTCCATTCCCGGGGCGGCACGTTTTGCGCGCTGTAGCCGGCCGTGTCGGCCAGCATGTCATCCAGCTTGTCTTCGCCGTTCACATCGATCCGCGACACCCAATGCAGGTGGTTCAAGCCGACGAATTCGGCATACACCCGGTCCGCAGCTACGCCGTATTTGGCCGATACCTGCTTGATCAGGCCGATCGGGGCATTGCAGAGACCGATACTCTTCACCTTGGAATACTTGTGAATCGCTTGGGTCACCATGCCTGCCGGGTTGGTGAAGTTGAGCAGCCACGCGTCCGGCGCCAGCTCCTCGATATCCCGGCACACGTCCAGCAGCACCGGAATCGTGCGCAGCGCCTTCATCATGCCGCCGGGACCGGTCGTCTCCTGGCCGATCACGCCGTATTTCGGCGGAATCGATTCATCGCGCGCCCGGGCGTCCAGCATGCCGACGCGCATCTGCGTGCTGACGAAATCGGCGCCTTCGATCGCCGCCCGGCGGTCGGTCGTCAGGTGTACTTCGATCGGCAGTCCCGACTTCTCGACCATTCGTTGGGCCAGATTGCCGACAATGTTCAGCTTGCGCAGGCCGGGCTCGATGTCGACGAGCCACAGCTCGCGTACCGGCAGCCCCCCGTAATGCAGGATGAAGCCTTCGACGAGCTCCGGCGTATACGAAGAGCCGCCGCCGATGACGGCGATTTTCAAGCCTTGCTCCGTTGCCAAGATCCATCACTCCTGTCGATATTATAAGTTCAATTTAATAAAAAGCAGACCCTATCGACCTTATTTGGCCTTTACAGGGATATTAGGGAATATTTAGGCACATTCGGGCATGATTTGGTCGTTATCGGGCAAATAAACACTAGCGTTGCATTAATTCTGACAAGATACACAAGTTACACAAGGCACACCTCTAACCCCAACTATTCTAACGGTTGCCATAACCGCTATGCGGTCAAAAAACGTTGATTTCAAATTGTAACGGTTGCCATAGCGCTTATTTCACTGAACCCCGGCTATTTTTGTCTAGATTAAGGTAATTAACGGCGTTCACAACCGTTAGAAGCTTGAAAGGGGTTTTTTTCGGAAAATAGCCACTGCTACAATCGTTAGATCTACTGCAAGCTCAATTTTAATTTGAACACCTAAGCCTTTGTGCGGGAAAACTGAAATGTATCAAGGCAACAAGTTGTCTTGTGCATGAGCTTGAGTTTATGCAACGCCAGTGGCAAATAAGGCGCTTCCGGTCCGTTAAGGGCGCTCCTGTCCCCTCAGCCAGCATAATCAGCCAGCACAAGATGAAGTCCCTGTCTCCATGGCCAGCCGACCGTAAAGCACTGTTATTTAAGTTGAGCCATAATAATAGCGGCACTTTAGGCCCTTATTTTCCAAACTTGAGCAGTTGGGCGGTCATTAGCGGATTTTTTTGTGCCTATTTTCCAACCAACGGTGTGAAAAGCAGCCATTTCCCTGCGACTCGAGAAAATAGAGGCATAAAATGTTGCTATTCCACTCCAAAGGGGGCTTGCCGCCGAAATAGGGGCATTTTTTGCCGTTATGCCAAACCAAGCCGAGCCAAGTCGGGCCAAACCAAGTCGAGCTAAGTCGCGCCAAACCAAGTCGAGCTAAGTCGCGCCAAACCAAGTCGAGCTAAGTCGCGCCAAACCAAGTAGAGCCAAACCAAGTCCAAACCAAGCAAGCCAAACCTGCGTAATTTCCAGGGGCTGGAGCCGTCCGCTAATGATTGTTGGAATAAAGTTTGATTTCATCAAATTCGCCGTACCGCGACATTTGGGCGTACACGTCGCCGGCGACGGCGAGGCCGTCGGCCTCCATCGCGAGCCATACCGCCCCGACGACGGGCTCCGTGGCGAGCGTCACAACCGCGGCGTGCGGCGCTGCCGCCCGCACGGCCCGCTCGATCGGACCGCGGATCCAGCCGCGGTCCCCGCGCGTGAGCAGGCTGCCGGCCAGCACGACGTCGAAGACGTCGCGCTCCAACCCCAGCCTGCGGATTACCGCCGCCGCCGACTTGCCCAGCTCGTCGCCCTGGCGGCGCAAAATCTCCAGCGCCACCGCATCGTCCTCCGCGGCGGCGGGAAACAGCAGCCGGGCCGCGTCGACCGGCACGGCTTTGCCGTGATCGAGGAAGTCGTGGAACATGTCTTCCACGTTCGCGTACCCGAGCATCCCCAGCAGCAGCCCGGTCAGCCGCGTCGGCTGCTCCCGGCCGTCCCAGGCGCGGATGACGGAGCGGAACACCTCGATGTTCAGCGCGCCGCCGCCGCCGAAATCGCCGTACATATAATCGAAGCCGCCGCATTGGTAAAACGCGCCTTGCGGATTGCGGCCAGCCGCGTTGGTGCCGGTGCCGCAGATCAAGGCGACGCCGTAAGGGCGATTCGTTCCCGCCCGCAGCCCGATCATCGTGTCGCAGTCGATCGTGTATTTCGTGAACCCCATCCCGCGCACAAGCGGGTGGAGGACACGGTAATCGGCTTCGCGGTCAGCCCCGGCCAGGCCCAGATAGGCGTGACGCAGCTCCTCGATGCGCAGCCCGGCTTCGTCCAAGGCCATCCGCGCTGCTTCCCGGATGCTGCGCTCCGCCCGCTCGGCGCCAAGCTGGTGATTGCCGTTTCCGCTCCGGCCTTTGCCAAGCACATTCCCGTGCTCATCGGTCAACAGAGCGTAGGTTTTGGTGCCTCCCCCGTCGATCCCCAAATAATATCCCAATCGTAAGTCACTCCTTGTTCGCGGTCGTCTCCCGGACGATCAGCTCCGGATCGATCCGCAGGCTGGCGCCGCGCTTCATTTTGCCGTCGATGCGCTTCAGCAGCATGTCCGCGGCGGCCAGCGCGATTTTGTCGGCGGGCTGGCGGACGGTGGTCATGTGAGGCCGGAGCCGGGAAGCGATGAAGTGATCGTCGTAACCGACGACCGCTACCCTCCCGGGCACCTCCACGCCGGCTTCCATCAGGGCGTTCACGACGCCGAGGGCGATGTTGTCGTCGCCGGCAAACACGGCGCCGGGCAGCTTGCCTTCGCGCAGCCAGCGCTTGCATGTCTCGTAGCCGAAGGCGATATCGAAATCGCCGTACACGATCTCAAACGGCTTAAGCCCTTGCTCCTCCAGCGCCTGCATAAAACCGCCGCGCCGCTCCCGCGTGCTGCGGAACACCTCCTGGCCGCACAGATGGGCGATGGAGGTATGTCCCAGCTCCAGCAGATGCCGGGCCGCCGCATACCCGCCTTTCCAATTGTCGACCGTCACGGAGAAGGCGTCGTTCTCCGGCTTCTGGTGATCGATCAGCACATACGGAATGCCGCGCCGCTTGAGCTCCAGAATATAATTGTCTTCATCCATCGGCGAGAGGAGGAGCAGGCCGTCGACCCGGTCCTCCTGAATCAGGTAATGATCGCCGCCTTCGCTGATCCCGGCCGAAACCGAAACGGCCAAATAGTAGCCGTGCAGCGCCAGCACCTCATTAAGCTCTTTGACCACCGCATCGAAAAAAGAGTCGTGCAGCGTTGTAAGGATTACGCCGATGATGCCGGTTTTGCCGCTGGCGAGGCTGCGGGCGGCCGCATTGGGGCGGTAATCCAGCTCCTTCATGGCTTCGAGCACCTTTTGCCGGTTTTTCTCCCGTACGGTTTCCGCCCCGTTCAGCACACGGGATACGGTAACGACCGAAAGCCCCGATTTTTTGGCAACGTCAAAAATACTAACCTTCATTTCGATTTCTCCTTGCGGCAGATTTTCCGTTCCTTGAAACCTTTTTGTTAGCTTTAGTATAACAGGCCCGGCGTATCGTCCGCTAAAACATCAGACTATCGCTTAAGAATTTCGGTGATTTTTTTCTGAATCGCGGGCATCACTTCCTCTACCGTTTTATGGCCGGTTTCGATCGGCTGCATCTCATTGATGAACATGTCGTTGATTTGCGAGTAATGGGTGACCAGGTGATTGTAGGATTCGAACCCGTATTTCGTGGCGCCTTCGTAAACTTTCTTCACATCTTCCGGATTGACGCCTTCAAAAAACTTGTAGTACGTTTCGGCCGCTTTCGCATTGACCGGCGGGTTGCCGCCGCTCAGTTCGATCGACCGTTCCTGCACTTCGTCCGTCAGCAGGTATTTGATCCACTCGAACGCTTCCTTCGGGTGCTTGGAGTCTTTCAGAATCAGCAGCGGATCGACAAACAGCGTGCTGCGCACCTTCTCGTTGCCGCCCCAAGGCACTGCGGCTACGCCCGTCTTGAACGGAAAATCGTTGGCCCCGGCCAGGTTCCAGGAGCCGCCGACGGACATCCCGATCTTCCCGGCGACGAACGGATCGCCGTTTTGGCCGGCCACGCTTTTGCTCCATTCGGACGTGGGGGACACTTTGTCCTTGAAAATCAGCCCAAACAGTTTATTGTAGGCCGCGATCACCTCCGGCGAATCGAAATACGTTTCCGACGGGACGCCGCCGTTGGTCCAGGTGTCCGCGGAGTAAGGCTCCGTGCCGAAGTAAAGCGGGCGCATGTCGCGTTCGGCCCAGGTGAAATCGACGCCGTACTGCGTTTTGGCGATGTCGTCGGAGATGACCGTCAGCTTCTTGGCGTCCTCGACCATTTTGTCGAACGTCCAGCTCTTGTCCTCGAAATCGCTGGGCGGATAAGGGATGCCCGCGGCGTCGAACATATCCTTGTTGTAGAGCATCAGCGTAACGTAGATGTTTACCGGAATGCCGTAGGTGCGGCCCTCGACCTTGTAAATCTCCATCAAATGCTCGGGAATGCTGTAGTCGGCGGCGTTAAAGCCGTCTTCCTGCATCAGATCGGTCAGGTCGAGCAGCATGTTTTTGTTGTAGTATTCGGCGAAACCGCCGTAGCCGTAATGGCTCGTGACATCGGGCGAGTTGCCGCCGGCGATCAGCGTCTGCAGCTTGCTGTCGAACTGCTCGTAGGGCGCTTTTTCCACTTTGACTTTAATATTCGGGTGGGTTTTCTCGAATTCCGGGATCAGCTGCTCGATAAACGTCCGGTCGGGCGAATCGATCGTGTAGTGCGTGATGGTCACCTGCCCGGTGCCGCCGGAGTTGCCGGGGCCGCTCCCAGCGTCCCCGCCGGAACCGCCCGGCCCCGGGCCTGCGCCGAGGTCGCCCGCCGATTTGCCCCCGCTGCAGGCCGACAGGATGGCCGCCAGAAGCAGGATCGCTCCCAATAAGGCGATAAAGCTTGGTTTGGTTGCTGCGCGCTTCTTTTTCATAAAACTCAATTCCTCCTTGGTTTCAGGTAATTCGCTGCCGCACGCTCCCGCGGCCGTTACGACTTGATGCCGGTGAGTACGATGCCTTCGACGAATTGCTTCTGGGCGACGGCGAACAGCGTGACGATCGGAACCATCGCAAGCACGGACGCCACCATCAGCAGATGCCACGGCGGGATGCGGAACCGCGACGAGGTGAGGGAGGCCATCCCGACCGGAAGCGTAAACAGATCGGACGAGCTTAAGTAGAGCACAGGGGTCAGCAGGTCGTTCCAACTGTAAATGAAAGCAAAGATCGCCACGGTCGCCAGGGCTGGCCCGGACAGCGGGAGGGCGATTTTGTACCACATGGCGAGCTCGCTGCAGCCGTCCATGCGTCCGGCGTCGAACAGCTCTTCGGGCAGGGTGGCGAAAAACTGCCGCAGCAAAAAGATGTTGTACGCCGACCCGAAAAACGCCGGAACGATCAGCGGCAGGAACGTATCGATCCATTGCAGCTTGGAAAACAGCACGAACTGCGGAACCATGATCGCCGGATAGGGCAGCATCATCGTGCTGAGCAGCAGCATGAACCAAAACCCGTTGCCGCGGCCCCGGTATCTGGCGAACCCGTAGGCGACGAGCGCCGAGGACAGCAGCGTGCCGAAGACGGTGAGGATGCCGATGGTCAGGCTGTTTTTGTACAAGGTGGCGAACTGCAGGGTGTCGAAGATTTCGGCGTAATTGCCAAAGCTCCAGCTTTCCGGCAGAAAAGTCGGCGGAAATTTCAACATCTCGCGCTGCGATTTCAGCGAGGTCGAAACCATAAAGAACAAGGGCAGCAGCATCAGGAACGTCGCCGCGAGCAAAAGAATAAGACTGGCGATTTTCACCGCGTCCGGTTTTTGGCGGGGTCTGACCGTGGAAGTTGCGGAGCGGGGGGGAGCCGGAAAAGAGCTCATCTATCGTCTCCCTCCTTCGTAATGAACGTAACGGTTGGAAAGCTTCATGATGAGGGCGGTGCAGGCCATGACGGCGATCAGCAGCACCCAGGCGAGCGCCGACGAATATCCGGCCCGGTATTCCTTGAAGGCGCTGGTGTACAGGTTGTAGACGTAAAACCAGGTGGAATAATTGGGGCCGCCCTGCGTCATCACGAACGCCTGCGTGAACACCTGGAACGAATCGATGATCCCCATGATGAGCTGGAACAGCAGCACGGGGGAGATCATCGGCAGCGTAACGTTCGCGAAGATGCGCAAACGTCCCGCTCCGTCGAGCTTGGCGGCTTCGACCAGGCTGGACGGCACGCCCTGCAGGCCCGCCAGGAACAGAATCATTCCCGAGCCGGACGTCCACAGCGTCATGATGATGAGCGCGTACAGCGCGGTGCCCGGGTCCATCAGCCAGGCCGGGCCGGGAATGCCGAACCAGGACAGCATGTAATTGAACAGGCCGATCTGCGGATTGAAAATCCAGTACCAAAGCAGCGACATCGCCACCCCGGAGACCATGCTCGGAAAATACATCGCCGTCCGGAAGAACCCCCGCAGCGGCAGCTTCTGATGCAGCAGCAGCGCAAATCCGAGCGCCAGCAGCAGTTGGACCGGCACGCTGATGAAGGTGTAGCGGAGCGTGACCGCCACGGACTGCCAGAACAGATCGTTGTGGAACATCTCGATGTAGTTGGCGAGACCGACGAATTCGGGCGGGTGGATAATGTCGTAGTCGGTGAAGCTGTAGTACAGCGATGCCAGGATAGGATACAGGGCAAAAACCACGAAGCCGACAAGCCAGGGAGAGATGAACAAATACATGTAGAACGTTTGCCTCCGGCTTTCACGATGAATCACGGAACCACCAGCCTTTCTCGAATAAAGTTAAAGCGCTTTAACTTTTGTTAAAAAATAAATTATAAAAAGAGAAATAACCGAGGATTGTTTGCTAATAAAATTAAAGGGCTTTAATTTTTCTTCGATGATTATCCATATCATAGGCGATCGGCGGAAAATAATCAACCCTAAATTTTATTTTGGAATCGCTTTCTGTAAGGATAGCTGACGGGAGTCTTGCGCTTTTGAGGGGAATCCGGCCTGCACCGGTTGAAAATATGAAAAATCCACGCTGGAGATATTGTTTGTGTCAGGTTATATTACACGTTAGTTATAGGCAGGCATTGGCAGAGTTGCGGCGGACAGTCCAAACAGACCGTCTGCATTGCAGAGGCCTGTTTCTAAAGCGCAGAAGCCGCTTCTAAAGTGCAGAAGCCGCTTCTAAAGCGCAAAGGCCAGCTTCCAAAGCATCCGCCGAAAGCGGAAGAACAGGGGCCGAGCCGGGGAGCCGGCTAAACGGAAGGATAGGGCGGCGGAGTCATAAAGCCGTCGATTTCCAGCGCCTTTTTCTCGATTTCTTCGCGCGTTACGATCCCCTTCTCCATCAACAGCTCGATCATCGCGCTGAGGGTCAACAGCTGATGGTAATGCTCCTCCTTCATATCGGCCAGCTTGGCCAGAACGTTCACTTCGTTCATGGGCGAAGAATGATAGGATTTCATAGGTACCTCCTTAAAGTTATAAATTAAGGCGAAAATCCGAAAATTACCTGATAGAAAAAGGCTTCAGTACCATCAAAATATGGTAAAATAAATCTATCAATCTATCGCTTTACTATAGTGTAGTCCGAAACGCAGTCAAACATTCCTATTTTTAAGAAAAAAACGCAAAACCCCCATGGTGGCGGCAACCTGTAAGCGCAGCGCGGCGTCAGGAGAATTGATGAGCGCCTGACATATGGCTTTGCCTTATAGGCATAAAGTTGAAGGGGACCTTTGTTTTGCGTGAAGCGTTCTAAAGAAAATGGCGGCCGAGATCAGGGACAGAGTATGGAGGGGGAGAAGACGATGGGATTGTTTGACGATGATTTTTATTCGACGAAAGTGCCGGGGCGGCGACGCTTGCGTATGCCCGAGGACGGCAAACGTCGTTGGCTGGAGGTGCGGCGCGGGCAAGGGCTGTCCACGCTGCAAATCTCATTGATCTCTTCCGTGTTAAGCGCGGTTGTCGCCGTTTTGTTATTCAGTTTTATTGTGGGGCTTCCTTCTACTACCTCCAGGGAAACCGCTTCGGCGGGGGCGGCCCCGAATTCCGCGAATCCGTTCGACCGGATCAGCTGGGCTGCGGCCAAGGCGGCTCCGGCGGTAGTCAGCATCCTGAATCACAGCGAGCTGTCGCACGGGGATCCCGAGCGGGCGGCGCTCGGTTCGGGCGTGATTTTCAAGAAAGCGAAAGGCAAGGCCTACATTATCACCAATACGCATGTCATTAGCGGTTCCGAGGACCTGGAAGTGGTGACGAGCGACGGCGTTTCGCATAAGGCCAAAGTGACCGGCCAGGACTCGATTAACGATATCGCGGTGCTGGAAATCGGCGATAGAGGAATCCATTCGGTGATCGACGTCGGCGATTCCAACAAGCTTCGCGCCGGGGAGACGGTCATCGCGGTCGGCAATCCGCTCGGGCTGAGGGGAACGCTGACGTCCGGCATCGTAAGCAATACGAGCCGGATGATACCGGTCTCGCTGAACCAGGACGGGGTTTACGATTGGGAGCAGGAAGTGATTCAGACCGACGCGGCGATCAATGAGGGCAACAGCGGCGGAGCGCTGGTGGACCTGGACGGGCGGCTGATCGGGATCAATACGATGAAGATCGCCGACACCGGCGTGGAAGGGCTGGGCTTTGCCATTCCGGTGAACGATGTGATGAAGACGGTTGACGATCTGCTGCTGCACGGCAAAGTCGTTCGCCCCTATATAGGCGTGTATACGCTCGATCTGGATAATCCGTATTCGCCGATCACCGACGAACAGCGCCAAGATTTGAAGCTGCCGAGCCACGTTACGGAGGGCGTCATTGTGCTGGAGGCCCACGGTCCGGCGCTGGCGGCGGGGCTGAAACTGAACGACGTGATCATTCAGCTCGACAAGCAGCCGATCAATTCGACGATGGAGCTGCGCCGTTATCTCTATGAAAACAAGAAAATCGGCGAGGATTTGCAGGTTAGCTATTACCGGGACGGTAAGCTGCAGAGCGTCATGATGAAGCTGACCGACAAGCCGTCGGACGAAGAGATCGACGCGGGGCTTGAAGATAAATAATTGACTTGTCCAAGGCTTATGGCCGCAGGAACGATAGAGATTCCGTTACATCAGGAAAGCCGTAGAGCAAGGCGACGAGGGGTGTAGCCGGAATCTTCTTTATTTAGGTGACCGTTCCTTTTAGGAAAAGAACAGAGGGGAGATGCAGGCTTGAAAAAAATATTTTATTTGTGGCTAGTTGCTGTTTTCCTGTTGATTAACGGATGCATGATGGGAAAACAAACTGATGCCCCGCCTGTTCCAGGGGATGTGAATATCGATCAAAAACCGAAAAATTATGCAGGATTAACAATAGCAAAAGATGGTGTACAGTGGGATCCGGGCTCAGAAAATTCCAAATCTTTTGAAGAAATCCTGCTTGAAGTACCTTTTAAGGTTCAACTTCCCTCGCCACCTTTTGGGGTTACCCATCGAGCGGCTGAGATTGTTCCTGCGCCTTTTGATATCATTCGATTAACTTTTGCAAATGTTGATATTGGAGAGCAGCTAATATTATCCATTTCCAATTCAAAGGACAACTCAAAGCCCGAAGGAGAAAAAGGTCCCAAATTAAGCAACGGGAGTCAAACCTGGATTCAAAGTAATCGGGATTTTAGCGGGCTATATTGGCGATATGAAGGTTTAACCTACGCCTTAGCGTCAACCAAGGTGGAGCAGGGGGCCTTTGTTCCTTTGTATGATATTTCTGATTTAGTTGAAATTGCAAATACGATAAAAAATAGTTCACAGTAAAACGGATATGCTATATTGATCCCATACTCGAGGTACGGGTGAGAAAAATAAGTTAACAGGAACAAGGAATTGCCCTTTGCATGCGGCTTGAGCGGTTCCTTTTTTTCGCGGAGTATGGTAGAAAGGATAAAGGACAACCTGTAATTACGTGAAGATCCGCCGGGCAGGCGGTTGGAAGAGAAAGGATGCCTGGAATTTATGTATGTCGTTTGCAAGGATCATGTGGAACTGGCGATTGATATGTTCGTGGACGAATTCGAGGAGGCGCCCGACGTGGTTGATTTGGAGCACACGAAGTTCATCGACTGGGAGCCGCCGGTGAAGTGCCAGGAATGTGAGCAAGAGGCGCGGTTTTTGGTGGTATGAGGAAACGGGGGCGGTTTTCTCCATGGGGGAAAGCGGCCTTTTTCTTTTGGGCAGGTTTGCCGCCTAAATAGGCAGACTCCGGAGCAATCTAACGAGTAAGTAAAAAGATTCCCGGAGGAGTGAGGTCAATGAACCCGA
This sequence comes from Paenibacillus sp. FSL P4-0127, assembly GCF_038007325.1. Classification (NCBI taxonomy): domain Bacteria; kingdom Bacillati; phylum Bacillota; class Bacilli; order Caryophanales; family Paenibacillaceae; genus Paenibacillus; species Paenibacillus sp. FSL P4-0127. Next base: position 881,138 of record NZ_JBBOWY010000001.1, read on the forward strand.
AAAACACGCTGCAAAGGTTGGCGGGGGTGAGTATCCTTTTCGGCGGGCTGCTTATGCTTGCGGCTACGCTGATGCACCCGCCCGCGACGAATCCATGGGCCGGTAACGAGGCGCTGGCCATGGTCGATAAGATGAGGACGTACTGGCAGTGGGATCATGCGCTGATGCTGACGGCAGTGCTGCTGTGGCTGGGCGGATGGTCGGCCGCCGCGGGGATGTATCAGGAGAAGGCAGCCGCGGGGCTTGCTTCCGGTTTGTTTGTATCGGGTTTGACGATCTGGATGCTCATCTTGGCTATGGAAATGACCGTGACACCGGTCTTGTCCGGGCAATGGGCCCGTGTTGCCGGTTCCGGCGCGGATGCGATCGGTGTAGGGTTGTTTGCTTTCGGCATTATGGCGGGGGATTTGGCCATGCTGCTGGCCTGGCTGGGCATTTGCCTGCTCGGCGGGGTTTGGCTAGGGTTGAAGGATCGTGCGCCTATGGGCCAGTTGATGTCTTGGATCGGCATCGCCGCGGGCATTTGGGGGGCGATTGGCATCCCGGCCGCGCTGCTGCTCCCGGATTGGAGTCTGGTTCTTCTTCCGCTGACCGCCGGTCCGGTGTTCGTCTGGACGCTGGTTGCGGGATGGATGATGGCGAGAAAAAATAGAAGCGGGCGCTTCGAACATAAGCGGGAACTCTGATCGGCAGAGGGAAAAATGGCGGCGGATCAGCGCGGTTAGTCGGGCAGGCTGCCTACAGAATTTGCTCTCGGATTGGGCGGCTTTGATCCGCTGATACACTTGTGAAGCTAAGGGGATTGAACATGTACATACAAATCATTGCCGTCGGCAAATTGAAGGAAAAGTATTTGGTGCAGGGGATCGCTGAGTATGCGAAGCGTCTTACGCCCTATGTGAAGTTTCAAATCGTCGAGGTTGCCGACGAGAAAGCGCCGGAGACGATGAGCGAGGCGGAGGTGCTTCAGGTGAAGGAGCGCGAGGGGGAACGGATCCTCGCGCAGATCAAGAGCGACGCGCATGTCATCGCGCTCGCCATCGGCGGCCAGCTCTGGAGTTCGGAGGAACTGGCCGCCGAACTCGACCGGCTCGGCACGTACGGGACGAGCCATGTCGCGTTTGTGATCGGCGGCAGCCACGGGCTCGCCGATAGCGTGCTCAGCCGCGCGCAGCAGCGGCTGTCGTTCGGGCGCATGACGCTGCCCCACCAGCTCATGCGCCTCGTCCTCACCGAGCAGATTTACCGCGCGGTGAAAATTAATCGGGGGGAACCGTATCATCGCTAATGGTAAAATGTTAAGGGAGTTCATCACCTCCCCGAGCCCGGTTTTGTGAAAATTTGCAAGGGTTACACCATCCAGCAAGCGAGGGTCAAAATCAGCGATAAAATCATAGTCGCTATAGACCCTCTTTAACAACTCATAAGTATCGGATTGCAGTGCTTCAATCGTGAAGTCAAAGAGCAAGTTTATTTTTGTTACTCGTCGCCCAATCATTCTTGGCGAATCTTTTGTGATTTGGATATCCTTGATGATCAGCGAAAGAAGGGATTTTTGTTCATTGGGATCGACGCTCATTAGTACGTTATAGAAGTCTGAAAGCAATTTCTTCAGTGAATTGAAGTCCACTGGCTCAGATTCCCGATTGTCCAATTGGAAAAGCAACTCTTCACGTTGTTGCTGGAGAGTTTTTAACTCGTCTTGAAGTGCGATCAGATTCGGCTTAAACATGTCCAATAACTCGGTATCCACTATGATTTTTTCTTTGAGGTTATTGAGTTTTTTTAGTGTCTTGTCAAATTTGCTTTCGATACGCTTCTTTTCTTCGAGAAGCGGTTTCTCTGCATTCATTCTGTCCGTATTAATCTTCTGCACCAGTTTTTTTAGAAGGAGATCGTTTGTTACGATGCGGGAGAGCTCATCGAAAACTTGTTTTTCCGCCACATCGGCACGAATCCCATGAGCACTGCAAACCGTTTTACCTTTATTATGGTATTGACCGCAGTTGTAGTATCGGTAAATTCGTCCGGATGAGCCTGGAGAACGCCCTGCAACCATCCCGTGTCCGCATTCTGGGCATCGTAGCAATCCTGCAAGAATAAATGGAGTATGAGAACGAACTGGCTTATATGAACGTTTTTTCATGATTCGCTGAACATTTTCCCATTGTTCGATAGAGATAATTGGATCGTGGTTGCCGTCGGAAAGGATGTAGTCGGTATTCTTGCCGCTACGCCGCTTTTCAGCCCAGTTTTCTAATTGATTAAAACGAATTTTCCCAATATAGATCGGGTTATTTAAGATGTTTTTAACCGAAAGAGTACTGAATGGATTGCCCTTTTTCGTTCTATATCCCATCTCATTTAATCTGCGTGTGATGGCTTTTAAACCCATATCTTGTTCGGCAAAATTGAAGATGGTACGTACAATATGAGCTTCATCCTCATTGATTATCAATTCCTTGTTAACAGCGTCGTACCCTAAGACAATGCCACCGTTGTACTTGCCTTGCTTGGCCCTCTCAGTCATACCCATTTTGACACGAGTAATAATGGTATTGCGTTCGAGCTCATTGATAGAACTCATGATCTGAAACATCGCAATGCCTACCGGGTTTGAGAGGTCAACATTCTCAGTAATGCTAAGTAACTGAATGTTGTTCTTTTGAAATATTTCAATAATCTCAAGGGAGTCCTTTGTTCTTCTTGAAAGACGGTCAGTTCTGTATATAAGGACTGATTGAAATTGCCGTTGTTTTACCTCCTTTAGTAATCGCCTCATTTGCGGACGGCCTTCAATGGTTTTTCCGCTAAATCCCTCGTCTATGTACCTTTCCACAATGTCTAAATTATTCTGCAATGCATAACGCTCCAACTCAGATAGTTGGGCTTGGATGCTGAACCCTTCGGTTGCTTGTTCCTCTGTACTTACACGAACATAAATAGCGGCTGTTTTCTTATTCATCAATTCCTCACCTCGTTGCTGTACTTTTCTAGTATTTTAGAAATTTGTTCTAACATGTCCTCGGTCTGGTCGTTGCCTAATTTTAATAACGTGACCGTTATCATGTGTAGAATGTCAGAGATGCATGAGAATATCTGATGGTTATATTGCAGTGAAGATAGCTCGGTCAGCAATTTTATACGATCAGTGAGTTCATGTTGGTCTGCAATATTATGGAGTCGATTAAGGGTACTCATTGCAAAATCGTGAATCATAGTATCTTCACGATTCAGCGGTTGTAGAGGCAGACTAGTCTCCAACCATTTGTCGTAAGGCATTTTGACGTTGTACTTATGACAAGTCGAGATCAGGTCAAAAAGTGATTGGCGAAATTGGGCTTGGTATGTCAATAAAACAATTTGCTCCATCTCGATTCCAAGTACATTCGCCAACTTTTCTGCATTTTCAAAGGACGGTGCGTATTTACCGGTTTCTACATCCCGGATGTAGGTATGAGATACACCGGTCTTTTCCGAAAGCTCCCGATAACTCAGTTCCATTTTGACTCGCTTCGATTTTATTAAATCTGCAATATTCATTGTTTTCACCTCAAACTTAGTATAATCGTAAAATAAAAACTTTACAACAAGAAATCATTATGCTAAAAATATAAATCAAGAACTGTAAATAAAATACTTTACAATAAAAAGAGGTGATGTCGGGTGTCAAGAAAGCCATATGATTTCATTGACACAAAAAATGCATTTGCTCCTGAAGATAGTCAAGATTTAGTTGAGTTTCTTCAAGAGCGGCGGCGTGTAGAGCAACTTTTTCTGTCCAAGCTTGCTCTGATCATTGATTATTATTTGCACAAAAATCGTGATCCACCAGCCGGGACAGATGGTTGTACTCAATAATTTTGAAATTGAATACAGAAAATGCTGTTCCCACTAAGTAGGTCATAAACCGTTCGGGACTACGGACTGAAGGAGGACGAAACCTTGGTAGATACAACGAAATTCGACATTGCGGTTAAACTTACAGAAGCACAAATTGAGCAAATTTCTTGGAGCGAAGTTAAGAAAACCATGAAAAAAGGGCTCGTCACATGCGAGTTGTTTGACCAGTACGATGACACCCAACCACGCCTTATTTACAAATACAAGGAAGATGACCCGAAAAGGGCGTGGTTGAAACTCGAATTATCGGTGCCGCGATTTCTGTACGGAAGCAACGTCTACGAGTTGAAGCAAGTTGAAGTTGAGCCCCTGTTTAGGAAGCTCCGCCGATTTGTCGCAAGTATGTTGCAGATTCCCCTTTCGCAAGTGCCTCATTACAGCGAATGGGAAGTCGAAAAACTGCATGTTTGCAAAAACTTCAATGTCGGCCCGCTGATACAGGATTACCTCAGCCTGCTGTCTGGCATACAAAAGCCCGGCGGGTACAAGACTGTCCCATTCAGGGCCGCCGACAGCAACAAACTGGAATCCGTCGCCTATCAACGTAAATCAAAAAAGAACCGGAGCATCCATAAGTTTTACGATAAGCGGGCAGAAGTGGATCAGATGTCAACTCACCCGAATAAAGCACAACATCTGCGAGATGCTCAAGGCTTGCTACGGTACGAGATTGAACTTACCTACAATGAAATGAGGAAATTCAGCCCCTCAAGGCGGGCAATTGAGTTGCTGACCCCTCAGATTGCCGTTAAGGTACTTCAAGACGGTCTGAGTTCTCTGGGGCTAACGAAACCAATTAAGCATTCTTCAATAAGGGGCATGCTCGACGCCATAAACAGGACAAGCCTCAACGTCAGGACGAAAAACATGCTGATTGCATTTCTCTCCGAATTGCATCTTTATGGCAAGGGCTATTGCAAGAATAAATACCCGAGGACAACCTACTACGACAACTACAACAAGCTAAAGGAAGTCCTCGGGATGGATGAGATTCTTTTCTCCGAAGTTGACCTGCCACCACTCAAAGTCCATAAAGATTCGTTTAAGAACAAAAAAAGTCGCTCCATCAGCAGGCGAGCTGAGGAAACGACCATCCAATAAATTGACTAATGAAATTATAACATACTTCATTCCAATTCAGATACAGCGGAGGTAAAAATACATGATTCAATACATTGAATTTCGCATGTTTGTAGATCTGGATGAAGAGCAAGCAATGCATCTGCAAAAGCGTAAGTCCAACCTTGATATTTCTGTCGAGTTGCCAAGAGTCCGCAACGCACCTCTGCAAGTTGTAAATGTGCGGGTCGATGTTCCTTCTCTGCTTGCGGCTGGGGAGTACGAAGAAAATCTATCGATTGGAAATGTGAGCTCTTTTATCACTAAAATTCAACAATACATCTGCAATTGGTACTATATCAGGCCAGAGCAAGTGCTTCACATTAATCAACTCCCTTATTGCATTGTTGACAAGCTCACTATTGGGCAAAATGTCTTTCTCGGAAATCGGATTTTCTATTACGAAGATATTCCGAAAACAGAATTCATTCGATACCAATCAGATAGTAGATGGGTATACCATTTAGGCCCCAAAGCCGATTTTCTGACAGCATTCCACGGACAAGGTAAAAAGCTTTTTCAGTTGACCGATTCCTTCGCCAAAAGTGATTACACCAGGAACATTCGCATTTCTGAGGGCATATTCAGTTATCGATTTGATCTTACCCGGGAGCAGATGACAAAGATCAGCCAAAAGCGACTATTACATGAGCTTATCGACGATGTCAAGCTTTACGGCTTGCTTAAGGAATGGGCCAACAAATTGCCCAAAATGCCGATGTTTTATTCGATGGAGGAAATCAAGCTGTACATCAGGAGTACTCAGACCTCAATACGAAATAAAGAACGCCTGCTGAGATTCCTTCACCTTTTTTTGACTTGTGGCTATGAAGGATGCAAGCAGTATTATTCACCCGCATCGTTCTCGCGGAATTACTCGGATTTGAAAAAGTTACTTGCAGTTCCGGCTATTCTGCTGGCAGAGCATAACGATCATGTATTGTTTCTCCAACCGTACCGCGAATGGCTGGCAGAAAGCCGTCAAGGCCGAGGCGAAGCCGAGCTTGTACCAGCCTTGACGAGCGGATTCTAACGCCAACACTAATGTCTTGTCCTTAGCGTTTAGCTAAGGTACGCCACACGGCGAGTGACGGGATTGCAAAGGGTGGTAATCCTTTGCGTTTCCCCGGACGGGGACGGAAGGGGCGATCTTTTGTTTTGAGTATCGCCACTCTATCCCGACACATCGCTGTGAAGTAATGGGTGGCGGGCGGCGAGTGCAAACGAGCCGCCCAACTTCCCATTACTGGCATGTCGATTGGTTTTCTTGTAGAATCAATCGGCGTATTCATCAAATTGAAGCTCAAAGCCCGGCCCTAATGCTTGTAAAACATCTTGAGGTAAAGCGACCATATATGCGTCATCCTCAACAGATACAGCTACTTTGTACGCATAGAAGGGCAATATAACCGCAGGCCGATGAATCCATCGGCGTCGGCCAGCAAAGATGCAAAGCTCGGTGTCAATTGATGTAACTCGCATCATCCACTCTTCGGCACTCAGTACAAAGCCGGATGGAAACTGCAAGCCTTTCTCGCTTGCTACGAGGCTAATACGGGCGTTCTTACTAGCCGATAGACCCTTTATGCCTCTCGGCACTCTAAGTTCATCTACAGCGGATTTTACGCTCCTTAACGCCATTTCGATCATTCGCGGTAATCCGCCAATCAACTTCAGCAGAGTACGGTATGGCATCCGCAAAACATCCGCGTTGATTAGTAGTATCCTTCCGGCCCGGTCGATCATCATTTTGTAATGGTCAGCGGCAGAGTCACATGCATTGAAGAATTGAACTCGCCAACCGCCGCACAGCTTTTCTAAAGTCCGCCAGAAGAAGCCTGCTTTACTTCGTCCGCTAACTGCATTATTGTCTTCTAATGCTATAATCTCGAAGCGTTCATTTGTCAATTCGAAGATGCATTCAATCTTCCTCATACCTCCTGTGGATTCATCGTGAAGTGAGGCTTCAATAGTACCAACGACGACGATAATTTGCGGATGAAGCCCGACAACGCTATCCGTATCTGCTTGTTGCACCGCCACCGGTAAAAACTGCTGTTCGTCATTTTTGTTCATGTAGATCGTCCTCCAATGTGTGATTTGATGATGCTTAATGAAATGGATGAAGCCCATCGATAAACCGGGCGAGAATCGCTTTCTGAAGGCGTATATGATAATACCTCTGCATCACGTCGGCCTGAATCTCCGCCAACACTTGAATCAAAATGCGGGCCTCATGGTCATCATGCTCGCCGCGATATACATGAACCAGCAGTTTATCAATCAGCCGTCCGCACGAATCAATGCGATGATGCAGATCATCGGCGGCGACCACCAAACGCTCGTACTCTTCCAACCATTGTTTACGCATATCTGTTGCCTCACTTTCATTGTGAAATGAAAACAGCGGCCCGCCGATAAGAGCGAACCGCTGTTGATAATGCGGATGATGAAAAATGACGATGAATTGTTTCGTTACAGAAGGCCGCGTTCCTTAAGACTTGTATAATCTGAACCGCTGACAATGACGTGATCCAGAAGTTCGATACCGATGATTTCACCAGCTTCAGCAAGTCGTTTGGTTAGCTGAATATCTTCTGGGCTAGGAAGCGTACATATTTGAGAAGGGTGATTATGCGAAACGATGATGGAACATGCAGAACGGCGAATGGCCGCTTTATAGACCTCTCTAGGATGGACAATTGCACTATTCAAGCTTCCAATGCTGATCGTCTCTTTTCCAATGATGTGATTCTTAGTCGAAAGAAAGATCACGATGAAGTGTTCTTTCTGCTCATAACCGATTTCCCAACGGAGGTACTCGAAAACATCCCGAGGACTGCGAATGATTGTCGGCTCTGTTTTCGGTACATTCATCATCTTAGCAAGTTGGATGGCGGCAACGATCTGCTTCGCTTTCACTTTACCGATACCACGAATGCTCAACAATTCTTGCTCGGTTACGTCCAGTAGTTGTTGCGGAGAATTAAAATGAGAAACGATTTTTTCTACCAGATAGCTGTTGGCGGATTCACGAAGCGTCTCAGCAAGAAGAGATTTGAATGTATGGTTAATGTTCATGTGTTTAACCTCCATAAAATGCAAAAGGAGAAGCCGCGGCGGCCTCTCCCATTGCGTGATGTGATAAAACCGAGTATTCTTTAAGTAAGCTTATTTTCTTTAGTCGCTCCGTTTACCGGGCGGCTTTTTCTTTTTCAATTTGTTCGATCTCCAGTTCAATAAGCACCAGTTTCGTCAGCACGCGGGCGTATTGAAATCCTTCTTCGGAATGCATTGGAGCATCTTTGTCCAGCATACGTTTCACCGACAGCCAGAATTGCTTCTGCTTCCGAAGCGTTTGCAGACGATTCATGCGAATCACCTCCTTCCCAAGTAATAAAAAATCCGTCCATCGTTGCCCATCAAAGCAACATTAGACGGATACTTCGTGCTTCACGCGGTACGTGATCAAGACTTCAACTTGCCCGTTCTTCAGGGCAACTACAGCGTATTTGTCACTGTCGATCTGCACGCTGTACACGAATCCTTTCTGTTCACAAAAGCCAAGGTATTCCTTCTGGCTGTTGCGTTTGAACGCTTGATAATTCATCTTCGTTTCACCTCCTTGCCTTAGTCTGGAACCTACGATCACTTTGCACCTGCATGTTTCCGGTGAGACTGGAGTTGACGGCTGAAATACTTTTCAAAGTATCGCCGCATGTAATAGGCCGCTGTCTCATCGTCCAACTCCCAACAGCGTCTGAACCATGCGTACAGCAAAGTGCCCGCGATTCGCACACTGCCGTTGGCGACCAGCCGCTTTAATAACGTCTGCAATTCATCCGGCAAACCCCTGCGTACAACCATTTGCGTTCACCTCCCTTCCATGTTCCGGCACTCTCACAACCGGTGATTTTCACTGTCAAATGCCCACGACAAATAACCCGCTTTGATTCAAGCAGGCAAATCAACGATATTGAGTTAAATGTCAGGCTGTTAGGACTGCAACCGCACGGCAATCCGCAACTGACGGCTCAAATACCATCCGTCATGCTGTAAATCCCGGGCGATCTTGCCGTAGTCCAGATATGGGATCACCGACGGCGGCACATGGCCGAACAGTCCTTCCTCCACCATCTGCTCCGCAACATCGGCCAAATCATCTATGTCGTAGTACACTATGAATTCCCCGGTCTGCAATGCCTGAATCACCTCGTCACGATTGCCTAGAAATTCACACAGTGCCACGACCAGCCTGTCGTCGTAACGGTTCAATATCTCCATGTCATCATTTATGGCAAACACATCCTCGTATTCGCCAATGGCAAAGGGAGATTCATAATCATGAATCGCGTATTCTTCGTCTTTGCCAAGCACATCCCGGATGCATTGCTTCAGTTCATGCCGTTCCATTGGCAACGTGACCCAACGGCCAACCAGTTTCCCTTCGTTGTATTTCGCCAGATTGGCGATATACACGTTGATCAACATTCTGCATCTTCCTTTCTTATTGTTTTTTCAACATAAAGCCATCAATTTCAGTTAGTGTTCAGCGGCGGGGCAAAAGCTTGTCGTACTTCACATAGCACTCACTGCATACCACTCTGGATTCGGGCACGGAATAAACAAATGCATCAACAAAGATGTCCTCTCCCTCCTGCACATCCAAAACCTTTCCGCAGTCATCACAATTCACTTTGCCGCTGTCGAATGATTGGGTATTGACTGAACTTCGCTGATTACCGTCATGAAGGTTTTTTCCCAAAACGGCAATTCTGATCAACGATAATCGCTTCCGAAGCATGGTACCACCTCGCATGGTACCACCTCCTTTCTTTGTGATTTGGCAAGCCTCTCACCTTGCCGCTGTGTCCTCGCTGTCAAAACGGTTTTTATCGCCTGAAAAACAAAAAAAGGACTGCTATCTGCCAAATGAGCAGACAACAGTCCTATGCAACCGGGTAGGGCATGAAACGGCAGGCCCCCCGCCTTCAATTATGCATGGGGGTGCCGCCGGAAAATGCATATCATTTTTCCTCTATATAGGGCCGATTAATGCTGTGCATACGATATTTTCAACGGTTCTTCCGATCAATGGTGTTTAGAAATTCACGGGCCAACGTCAGAACAAAGTCCACTTCTTCAATTTGACGCTCACTCAGTAAAGTGATCAAGTCTTCGATCTTGTTGCGAATTTCGTCATTGCCGGAGTTCTCCGTTATTTCATCTATATCCTCAAACAGTTGAGCGGGCCTTACACCCAAAGCATTGATAATCTTGCCCAACGATTCCAGCGATATATTGCGGGTTCCACGTTCAACATCACTTATATAGCTGAAGCTAAGGCCGGATTGTTCCGCCAGACGTTCCTGCGTCATGCCTCTTAACTTTCGAATCTTGCGGATTTGTTCACCTACCATTTGCTTGAAATCCATTATGTATCACCTCTACTTCAGCTTAGTAGAGTGTGATTGTGACTTTTATCCTAACATAGTGTTGGTAATACTACACTTAAAAGTGAAGTTTGTAGTATAATTGCCTTGGATACATCTGCCAAGATTCTACAATTTCTATCAAGGGGGGACATTTATCAGCAACCGAAATGAGAGATGAATGTGAACCATATTCAAAGGGACAAGGAGAAAAGATGGCCATGATGCCCATCCTACGCTACTATCCTATCCTATCCTTCAGTCCATTGATAATGTAGCTCTGTTTTTTCAGTAGATTCATAGCTTACGGAGGAATGAAAATGGTACATAAGAAAATCGCATCTGCACTAATAGCAATCCTCATGATATTCACCCTGACCGGAACGATGTTTGCGGCTCCTGTTGAATACGGCGAAGAGCTTCAGAACATGCCGCAGAATACGCCGACAGTATCGTTTACCGATTTGCCGAACACCCATTGGGCGTATAAATATATCGCAGAAATGGTGAACAAGAAAGTGCTTGAAGGTTATCCGGATCATAAGTTTCGTCCGGATAACACAATATCCCGTGCTGAATTTGCAACCATCATCGTCAAAGCGGCTGGCCTGCAAGCGAAAAAAGTCAACTATTCGTCGTTCAGCGACGTAAAGGTAACGGACTGGTATTCGCCTTGGATTGAGACCGCCAAAGACTACCTTACCGGTTACAGGGCGGCAAACGGTGAGTACATTTACAATCCGACAGCACCGGCGTTGAGGGAAGATATTACCGTCGCCATCGTCAAACTGAAGGGGTACGATGTTGCACGTCTGGCCAATCGCTCCATCATCGAAGCAATGTTCAAGGATTACGAGGGCATTTCGGAAAGTGCGAAGGACTACGTTGCCATCGCTGTTGAGAACGGTCTTGTTTCTGGGTATCCCGATGAAACGTTCCGTCCGCAAAACAGCATCACCCGGGCCGAAGCCGCCGCGTTGCTGTGGCGGGCATTCATGTATGGCAACGACAACAAAGGCGTAGGAGGGGGCGACCAATCGACGATAACCCCAACAATACCTACACCGCCCGTAACTCAACCGGGACAAACAGCACCAAGCCAGCCGCAACAACCGTCGCAGGCGGCGAAATTCAGCGTGGATACACTTGTTGGCGGGATGGGGGCCGGTATTGTAGATGGGCCGGTCAGACAGGCAAAAATATCGTCAGTGAAGAGCATGACTCTTGATGGAGACGGAAACATTTTCTTTCTTGACAGTGCAGACAATAAAAATAAAGTCCGCAAATTTAATAAATCAAATGGTACAGTCGAAACCATCACAATAGACCGCTCATTCGACTGGGATTATAGAAAAGACGGTAAAGCAGTCCACTACGACTACACGAAATTAATCCCGAAAAAATTGGTTTACAATCAAGCAAGCAATAAAGTCTATTTATTAGGGATGAACGATGCCAGTGAACTAATATACGAAATCTACCCAACAGTACAAATGGCAGTATATAATCTGAATTCATATCGCTCGATATACAAATCCTATAACTTTTTTCAATTCTTAAATGACAAAACACTTGTATATGCAGAGACGGAAAGTGATCGTGGTGAATCTTTTGTTTATCAAGGGGAGACAGGTTCGGAAGTTACTCGGATTGCCGCGAGCAACGATCATACTGGAGTGAAGTTTTGGACTAATTTCTATGCGTCTTATTGGGATGAAGATAATAAATATGGCAAAGGTGACGCGGTTCTAACAGATTCAGACTTTTATGTTTTTGACACTGGCAATAAGACTCTCAGTAAGATTCATCTATTCCCTCGAAAAGTAGAGTCAGTCATCAAATTTGACAATATGAGCTTTGATAGTCTTACAGCTTATGAAGGGAAGTTTTATTTATCCAGCGGTACGACAATTTATGAGTTAACCACAGATGGTAAACTGAACATCTTCATCAACGGCAATGCCCTGACCTACAACGACGGCAATCCGATCAAAAAAATCAGTCAATTGAGTTTTGACAGCAACGGTAACGTCATTATTTATGATGACGACAATAAAGCGATTCGTCGCATCAATTTGTAGTTTTCTAATCAATCTGTGGGAGCCGCTGTGCTCCCTCTATTTACATTAAGACTTCACTCCAAACATACGAAAGAAGGTACATTCAATGGCAACCTTGGCATTGCTGTTAAAAATCATCGGTGCTGTTTCGGAAGTTTCCGGCATTGTACATATCATTGCTTCGATTAGAAAGAAGAAGAGAACACAAATCGGAATCGGATTCATCATTTTGGTTGTTGGCGTAATTTTGCTTGTGATTGCGACTAACATCGAAGACAAGATGAGAGCCGGATACTACTAAGCATTGAAAGGAAGGTAACCAGTGAGGCTGTTTATAAAGATCATGTTGTCCTTGCTAGCTTGTTGTATTGCCGTCGTAATGATCATCAAGCTCATACCGAAGGAACGGTTATTGTTATCCGCAGTAAACGAACGAGACATGAACATGGTGGACTGGATGTTGAAACTCGGGGCCGATCCGAATGCACATACCGATTCTGCGTACACACCATTGAATCTTGCTGTCAGAAACGGCGACATAAACATGATAAGAAAACTTCTGGCCCATGGTGCCAGTCCGAATGAGCAAGCGAACTACGGAAGCGGGGAGAAGATACTCGTTGGCAATCTATCTATCGCCATAAATTACGTTGATGATCCGGTACCGGTCATTCAATTATTGATTGAAGCGGGCATAAATGTTGCCGATGATCCATATGCACTGAAAGATGCAATCGAGAGGGGACAAATAAAAGCAGTGGAGTTATTGATTCGGCACGGGGCCGATATCAACGGCGGTCTTCAGTTCGCGATCATGTATGACAAACTCGACATTGTCAGATTGATGCTGGAGAGCGGTGCAGACCCAAACCAAGGAGTTATGCTGGCCAAAATGACGTATAACCAAGAGGCATTGCTCATGCTTGAAGAAGCCGGAGCAACCGTAACCTCTCCGCCGCGGGAACAAACACATCCAGAGGACTATACAACCGTTAACGGTGCCAAGATTCGGCTTCATTAACGAGAAAAGTTACCTCGAAGATTACGGCAAAGGAGTTAGACATGAACTGCACAAATTGCGGACATACACTACAGGACAATCAAAATTTTTGCGGGCAATGCGGGCAACGAATAGATGCCGGTAATAGTACCAGTTATCATCGACCGCAGAACATCACTGAGACCCAAACGAGTGGTGTTTCCGAAGAAGAGATTTCTTGGTTCATTGGCAAAAACGCCGATGTATACTTACAGAAATGGAGACGCAATAGCCGTTGGAACTGGCCTGCCTTTCTGTTTGATGCTTACTGGCTGATGTACCGAAAGATGTACCTTTACTGTGTCTTCTATCTCATCATTTGGTTTGTTTGGAGCAACGTGATTGTTGCCTCGGTGTTCAGTGAATGGAACCCGATCGAGAGCCCCGGCCTTCTCCCATTGGTGCTGGTTATCTGTTGCATCCCTAAACCGGTGCTGGGCATTTTTGCAAACAAGTTGTATCTGCATCAAGCAAAAAGGAAAATAACCGCCATTGTCCAAGACCAGAATAAGCGTGAGTCACGGGAAGCAGAGATCACAGCGTCAGGCGGAACGAATTTGGTATTGCCTATTGCTGTATTAACGATACCTTATTTACTGGCATTGCTTGCAGGTCTGTTTTTCTTTTTCAAATACTATCTGACGTTTAATGACGCTCTTGGGAAGGCAACGGTAACGACCAAGACGGCGGTGACAAATGAAAGCCAAGCACCAGCGGCTCAGACAACCGCTCCTGCAAAGTGGGAGAGTACGGACAGGATTAATATTCTGTTATTGGGCGGCGATTCCCGGAAGAAAGACGAGATTCATTCTGCGGACAGCTTGATGATTGTTTCTATCGACCCTGCAACGAAAAAAATGAAATTGCTCTCCATTCTCCGTGATACATATGTAAATATTCCGGGTTATGGTGAGGATCGTATCAGCAGGGCAATTACAATGGGTGGTTCCAGTTTGGCAATGAAATCAGCAGAAGAATTGACGGGTATTCCAATCCAATATTATTTGTACATGGATATGCAGAGCTTTATCAGATTGATTGACTCAATTGGCGGCATTGACCTAGAAGTAGAGAAAAATATGAACTATGTCGATTCCAATGAAGACTCAATGTACGAAATCCATTTGAAAAAGGGCTATCAGCACTTGGACGGAATACAGGCATTACAGTACGTTCGATTCCGGCACGATGCAATGAGCGATTTCGCCCGTACGGAACGGCAACGAAAGTTTCTGAAAGCTGTCGTCATAGAGTTGCTTACTAGAACGAAAGTTACGGAGCTTCCAAAACTAATACTTTTTTTCGAGCCGTATATCGAAACGAACCTCAATGTCGATGATATGATAAAGCTGGGCAAGCTGGGCTTTGAGATCGACAGGGAAAGCATTGACAGCATTCAATTGCCGCCGATGGAACTCATACAAGAAAAATCAGTGAACGGAAATGCCGTACTTTACGTTGAACCTGAGCAGTTAAAGTCATACGTAAAAGGCGTTCTGAACGATGGTTCCCGTACTCAAAGCAACTGAAGCAATGCGAATAACTGTCGGTATTAGTCTCTACTAGACAACAGAATCGATATCGCGGCGGGGGATTGCGAACCTCACTTTTTTTCACAAATAGCGATGGCCGAAAGGCAGGATTTGGGGGGATAAATTTCTCGAATTGAGCTTACTATCAATTCTGAGATATAACTTAGTGGGCCGATTCAAAACGAATTCGGCTTTTTATTTGCATTGGTACGTTACAATTTATCAATATTGACGATATATAGAATATTGATCAGCCGACAGTAACCCTTCATCGGATGATTTTGTGGACTTTTGGCTTGTTTCATTGGGATTCTTGCCTGGGTAAGGCGGTGCTGAGGCCGAAACATCCATTTTTTCAAGTTCAACACCCAATTCACGTTACAAAAGTCATCATCGAACAATATATTTCCTCAAATAGGAAATCAGAACTACTTCAAACAAGGAATTTCAGCGGGGGATGTCGAATAGGAAAAGTTGCGTGGTTTCGGGCGGAACAAGAGGTGAACTATGGAAATCATCAATAATATCGACAATCTTCTCGGCGAAAATTTGAAACTTGAAGTTCGCAAAGGCAGCAAAGTATCGATTGCTGCATCATGCTTCTCCATTTATGCCTATGAAGCCTTAATGAAAGAACTGAATCAGGTGGAAGAAGTCCGGTTCATCTTCACCTCTCCCACCTTTATTGCGGATAGCATAAAAAAGGAGAAGCGGGAATTTTATATCCCGAAACGGAACCGGGAAAAAAGCTTGTACGGCACCGAATTTGAAATCCGGCTCAAAAACGAATTGACACTCAAAGCGATTGCAAAAGAGTGCAGTGACTGGATTCGTAAAAAAGTCACGTTCAAATCGAACCGTACTTCAGGTTCAATGCAAGGCATGCTGAATGTGCAGACTGCAAACGAGCCGATCACCTATATGCCGATCGATGGCTTTACGACCGTTGATCTTGGTTATGAAAAGGGCAATGCTCTCTCCAAGATGGTGAACAAGTTCACGGAAGCTCCGTTTACCAAAATGTATTTCGATCTGTTCGATCAGGTATGGAATGACAAAAGCAAGCTTGAAGATGTCACGAACCAAGTTGTGGAGCATATTTCATCGGTGTATAAAGAGAACTCTCCGGAGTTCATTTACTATGTCATTTTGTACAATATTTTCAACGAGTTCCTATCGGACATCACAGAAGACATATTGCCCAACGAAGCAACTGGATTCAAAGAGACGGAAATCTGGAAACGTCTCTATCACTTCCAGAAAGATGCGGTTCTTGGTGCGATTAATAAACTGGAAAAATACAATGGATGCATCCTGGCAGACAGCGTCGGTCTGGGAAAAACATTCACGGCTCTTGGCATCATTAAATACTATGAACTTCGCAACAAGTCCGTATTGTTGCTATGTCCCAAGAAACTCGGCGACAACTGGCTTACCTATAAACAGAATGTAACCAACAATATTTTGTATGCTGACCGATTCCGCTATGATGTACTCTACCATACGGACATATCGCGGGAAAGAGGCAAATCAAACAATATCCCGCTTGACCGGTTGAATTGGGGCAATTACGATCTGCTCGTCATTGATGAGTCGCATAATTTCCGTAACAACGAAGCCAAGAAAGATAAAGAGACGCGGTATCAGAAGCTGATGCGGAAAGTGTTGAAAAGCGGCGTGAAAACGAAAGTGCTCATGCTCTCCGCTACTCCGGTGAACAACAAGTTCATGGATCTTCGCAACCAGCTTGCCTTGGCTTATGAAGGAAATCCAGAGGAAATCAACAGCAAGTTGGGCACGGAGCGGGGGATTAACGACATCTTCAAACGAGCCCAGTCCGCGTTTAACCAATGGTCTAAGATGGATGTTGCTGAACGTACAACGGAGACGCTTCTTGGTATGCTCGACTTCGACTTTTTTGAGCTGCTGGACAGCTTGACGATCGCTCGGTCACGCAAGCATATCCAGAAGTATTACAAAGCGGAGGAGATCGGCGAGTTCCCAAGGCGGCTGCCGCCTCTCTCGAAGTTTTGCGATTTGACCGACAGAGCGGATGTTATCGGGTATAATGAAATCTTTATAGAATTGTCCAGAATCAATCTCGGCATCTATGCACCATTCAAATATATTCAACCGAGCCGACTGCGTTTCTATGAAGAGTTGTATGACACCAGCGTAAGGGGCGGGAGCGGGAACTTCAGGCAGATGGATCGCGAAGGCAGCTTGCAGCTCTTGATGCGGATCAACCTGCTGAAACGCCTGGAAAGTTCGGTGGAATCTTTCCGATTGACCCTTTCCAAGATTGTCTCCAAAATTGATCAGACGCTTCAGCAAATCGAAGCCTTCGAGGGAAGCGGGAAATCCGACGCTGTAGGTTATACCGATATTGAGGATGCCAATCTGGACGATGACGATTGGCTGGACGATGATTTCAGCATCGGGGATACGATCAAGATCAATTTGTCCGATATGGATGTTCTTCGCTGGAAAGAAGATTTGATGAACGACCACAACATTCTTTCCGCCTTGCTGACCGAAATGCAGAAAGTAACGCCTGAACACGATGCGAAGCTAAACACATTAAAGCAGGTTATTGATCACAAAATCAATCATCCGATCAATCCCGGCAACCGCAAAGTCATCATTTTCAGTGCGTTCACGGATACCGCGGCGTACTTGTACACGCATTTGTCGGAGTATATGAAGGCCAAGTACAATATCGATACGGCCAAAATCGTCGGCAGCGACGAGAACAAAAACACCGCCGGTTTGCGGAACGATATAAGCACATTGTTGACCTGCTTCTCGCCGCGATCCAAGGAGAAGAAACTCACCATGCCGGATGTAAAAGGCGAGATTGACCTGCTGATCGCTTCCGACTGTATTTCCGAGGGGCAAAACTTGCAAGATTGCGACTATCTCATCAACTATGACATTCATTGGAATCCAGTGCGGATTATTCAACGATTTGGTCGTATAGATCGGATTGGGTCGCAGAACAAGGAGATTCAATTGGTGAACTTCTGGCCCAACATGACGCTGGATGAATACATTCAGTTGAAAGAGCGGGTTGAGAATCGCATGGTCATCATGGATATGACGGCGACTGGCGATGATAACGTCCTGTTCAATCAATCCAGCGATCTGGAATATCGGAAGCAGCAGCTTCATCGTTTGCAGAAGGAAGTCGTCGATCTGGATGACATGAACACGGGCGTCTCCATCACCGATTTGGGCCTGAACGATTTTCGCATGGACTTGGTGAACTATGTCAAGGAGAACGGAGAACTTGATACCGTTCCGAGCGGACTGCATGCGGTTGTGGCTGCTGACGAAGAGAAGGGAGCAAAGCCCGGCGTCATCTTTGTTCTTCGCAACGTCAATGAGGAACTGAATCCCGACAAGCAGAACCGGCTACATCCCTTCTATCTCGTCTACATGAGCGAAGATGGTGAAGTCGTCACCAATCATATGGATGTCAAAAAGACACTTGATATCCTGCGAGCTCTATGCAGAGGGCAATCCGAACCGATGATGGATGCTTGCCGCAGCTTCAATCAAGCGACGAAAGACGGCAAAAAGATGGACACGTATTCCATGCTATTGGAAGAAACCATCCGCTCGATTGTACAGGTGAAAGAAGAAAACGATCTGGACAGCTTGTTTAGTTCGGGAGGTACGACAGCATTGATCGACTCGATTAAAGGGCTTGAGGACTTTGAACTCCTCACCTTTGTCGTCATCAGGCAGGTGCATGCATGATGTTTCAATTGCCTTCAAGCACGCTTGTAAACCGTAAAATTCCGAAGAACAAATTTTATGAGAAGTTGCAAGCCAATTATCACCTCAAAGAACTGTTTACCGAACAAGTCGAATCGATCATCTGGAAGCACAAGCTATCCAAGGATACGATTCGTCTTGAACCGAAAGAGGATATTGAAGAAATTCAGATATTTGAAGTTCAATTGAAGGAGCAATCTTACTCCCTTGAATTGCTGCGGAGCATGGATAAGGCGATTCCCTATCCAATCTTGCATGTACTGATGTATGAGGGACAGGCCAAGCTCGCCATGGCGTATAAAGAGCGAAATCAATCCGACGAAAATCGGTCTGTCATTCGTTCCTACCATGAGACGGACTGGCAGCCGGTGGAGAGTATCGAGCTGAACATCCTACAAGGACTCGATCTAAAAGCTGTTTACGAGAACATCATCCGTCAACTGCTTCCAATAAAGGCGAAGCCGGAAATCGAGCTTACAGCCGTTTTGGAGCGGCAAGCCCAAATTGACAAGCTGACGCAAGAATGTGAGCGGCTAGAGTCCAAGATACGGGCCGAAAAACAATTCAACAAGAAAGTTGAATTGAACATGGAACTGCAACGAAAGAGAAAAGAATTGAATCAACTACTTGATTAAGTAATCGGAGGCGTGTCATGAATAAACTAACGATGAAATCGGTGGATTTGACCCAAGCCAATATCGATAAGATTGCTGAGTTGTTCCCAAACGTCATTACTGAAGCAAGAGACGAACATGGCAAAGTGATTCGAGCCGTTGATTTTGATTTGTTGAAGCAGGAACTTTCCGATGTTCTGGTTGAAGGCGAAAAAGAACGGTATCAGCTTACTTGGCCCGGTAAGAAACAAGCAATCCTGAATGCGAATACGCCGACTGATAAGACGTTGCGTCCGGTCAAGGAAGATAGCGTGGATTGGGACAATACGCAAAACTTGTATATTGAAGGGGATAACCTTGAAGTGTTGAAACTTCTTCAGGAGTCCTACTTGAATAAAATTAAGTGCATCTATATTGATCCACCGTATAATACAGGCAACGATTTTATTTATAGAGATGATTTTCGAGAATCGATTGAGAAGTACCTTGAGGAATCAGGTCAACTTGATGAGTATGGAAATCGATTAGTTTCCAATCAAACTTCAAATGGTCGTTTTCATAGTGATTGGTTGACTATGATGTATTCAAGATTGCACATTTCTAGAAGCTTGCTAAAAGATGATGGGGTTATATTCATTAGTATAGATGATAATGAGCTACATAATTTGAGAAAAATATGTGACGAGGTATTTGGAAAATATTCATTTATTGGATGTTTTGTTTGGAAAAGACGAACTTCTTCAGCTTTAGCTGCAAATCTTGTTTCTACTGATCATGAGTATGTACTAGCATACGGTAAAAACCCTGGGGTAACATTTAAAGGCAAAGCTAAAACATATTCATCATATAAAAATCCTGATAATGACCCGAGAGGGCCTTGGATGCTTGATAATCTGACAGTGGGAATGACAAAAGATCAAAGACCGAACCAATTCTATGATTTAGTAGATCCTAAAACAGGAAGGGTTTTCAAAGCAAACCCTAATAGAGTTTGGGCCTATATTCCTGAATCAATGCAAAAAATGATAGAAGAAAATAGAATTTATTTTCCCGACGATGAAAGTAAGCGTCCTATGTTAAAAAGATTTATGAATGAATTGAAAAAAGATGTTGATCCAATTTCCACATTACTTACGGATGTTGGAATGAATTCAGAAGGCACAAAAGTAATAAAAGAGCATTTTGATATACCTATATTTAATTATGCTAAACCAACCTCGCTCTTGAAACAACTCTTTGAGCAAGTGACGGACACGTCGGATATAATACTTGACTTTTTTTCTGGTTCTGCCACTACTGCTGAAGCTGTTTTGAAACTGAACTCAAGTGATAATGCTACTCGTAAGTTTATTATGGTTCAAGTACCTGAAGCAATTGATGAGACAGCTGAAGCTCAAAATCTTGGATTAAAAAACATCTGCGAAATCGGCAAAGAACGCATCCGCCGTGCCGCGAAGAAGATCAAAGAAGAAACGGGAGCCGACATTGATTACGGCTTCCGGGTGTTCCGCGTGGATTCTTCGAATATGAAGGATGTTTTCTATACACCGGACAAGCTGAAACAGGGCGATATGTTCGATCTCGCCTCAAATATCAAAGAAGATCGGAGCGGGGAAGATTTGCTCATCCAGGTCATGCTGGAACTCGGCCTTGAGCTTTCGTTGCCAATGGAAACGAAGCAGCTTGAAGGGAAGACCGTCCACTATGTCGCCGGAAACTCTTTAATTGCATGTTTTGATGATAACGTGCCGGAATCCGTTATGAAACAAATTGCAGCAGAACATCCGCTTCGGGTTGTATTCCGCGACAGTTCCTTTGAAGATGATTCTGCTCGCATCAATGTAGAAGAATTGTTCAAGATGCTCTCTCCGAGCACAGAAATTCAAGTGCTTTAAGGTGGTGAGCTCAAATTGAAGATCAAATTCAAACATCAGCAGTTTCAGTTGGACGCCGTAAAAAGTATCGTGGATTGCTTTGAGGGGCAGCCTAATGAGTTGTCCCGATTTACCCTTGACCGCGGCAGAAGACAAAAGCCGGAACAAATGGTCATGGATGATCTTGCGAATACCGAACAAGCGAACATCGGATTCAAGAACAACGCCATTCAATTGATTGATCAGGAAATCTTGAAAAACATCCAAACGGTGCAACGGAAGAACGGTCTGAAAATATCCGAGAAGCTTGAAGGCAAATATAATCTGACGATCGAAATGGAAACCGGGACAGGCAAAACCTACACTTACATCCGTACCATGTTTGAACTGTATCAAAAGTACGGATGGAGCAAGTTTATTGTCGTTGTTCCTTCTATCGCCATTCGTGAAGGTGTGCTCAAGACGTTCCAGATCACGGAAGATCACTTTATGTCCGAATACGGCACGAAGGCACGATACTTTGTGTACAACTCGAAGCAATTGCATCATATCGAGAAATTTGCCAGCGACGCCGGGATCAATGTCATGATCATCAACTCGCAGGCCTTTAATGCGAGAGGAAAAGATGCAAGGCGAATCTACATGGAACTGGATGACTTCAACAGTCGCAGACCGATTGACGTTCTGGCGAGCACGAATCCGATCCTGATCATTGACGAACCGCAATCCGTTGAAGGCAAGCAGACGAAAGAATCCCTGAAGGCTTTCCATCCGTTGTTCACCTTGCGTTATTCGGCGACGCATCGTGAAGATTACAACAAAGTGTACCGGCTCGACGCTCTGGATGCATACAACAAAAAGCTGGTGAAAAAAATCAGCGTGAAGGGGATTTCGGCCAAAGGAACAAGTGGCACGAACAGCTATCTGTATCTGGAAGGCATCGATGTGAGCACGAAGCAGGCTCCGGTGGCCCGGCTGGAATTCGAAGTGAAGACAAAAACGGGTCTTGCCAGGAAGACGCATAAAATCAGACAAAATGATGATATATACCAATTATCCGGTGAGCTTGAGCAGTACAAGGGATATAAAGTGTCCGAAATTAATGGACAAAATAACAGCATTAGCTTTATAAACGGCGTAACTTTATACGCTGGTGACGTACAGGGGGATGTAGGAGAACTGCATTTCCGCCGTATTCAGATTCGGGAAACGATCAAGTCCCATTTTGAAAAAGAACGTGCGTTGTTTCATCAAGGGATTAAAGTGCTTTCGCTCTTTTTCATCGACGAAGTAGCGAAGTATCGGCAGTATGACAAAGATGGTTCGGAGCTTAATGGTGTTTATGCGGAGATGTTTGAGGAAGAATACACGGCCTTGCTCAATGAGCAATTGTCGCTGTTTGCCGATGATCCATACATTCAGTATTTGAATCGGATACAGGTGAAAGAAACGCATAAGGGTTATTTCTCGATCGATAAGAAAAGTAACCGTTATGTCGATCCGAAGGTATCGGCAAGAGAGACGGACTCCGATGATGCGGACGCTTATGACCTTATAATGCGGGATAAAGAGCGATTGCTTAGCTTCTCGGAACCCACTCGGTTTATCTTCTCTCACTCTGCACTTAAGGAAGGTTGGGATAATCCGAATGTGTTCCAAATTTGCACCCTGAAACACAGTGACTCCACCATAAAGAAACGTCAGGAAGTTGGGCGTGGACTGCGGCTTTGTGTCAATCAGAACGGGGAACGTATGGATTCAAGCGTACCGGGTATCGACGTTCATGAGATTAATGTGCTGACCGTCATCGCCAGTGAATCATACGAGCAATTTGCGAAACAGCTTCAAAATGAAATCGCCGAAACGCTGTCCGATCGCCCACGCAAAGCAGATCGCGACTTCTTCTTGGATAAAGTGTTGAAGAATGCACGCGGCGAGCAATTGAAATTAGAAGATGCCTTGGCAAGCAAGTTACTGTACACGTTCATTAAAAATGATTATGTGGATGATCAGTACAATTTGACGGATGTTTATTTTAACGCTGTAGAAAACCAGAGTCTCAAACTTCCTGAGGAATTGACGGACTTTCTGGAACCGTTGGTCGAATTGGTTAAGTCGATTTATGTAGAGGGTAAATCGAATTTGGCTGATAATGAACGGAATCGCAATATTGCTTCGGTTACGGTCAACAACAATTTTTATAAAAAGGAATTCCAAGAGCTCTGGAACCAAATTAATCGGAAATCTGTGTATACTGTCAAATTCGACTCCGAGGAACTTGTTAAGAAATGTGTATGGGCTTTGGACAGTCATTTACAAGTGCCTGCGATCCGATATGCGATCAGGCATGGCGAAATGAATCGAATTGAGTCCCAGCAACAGCTAAAGTCGGGGGAAGCCTTTCAGACGCGAGAAACCAAAACAGAGCTTGTGGAAGTGAAACCGGAATTTCGGGTGAAATATGATCTGGTCGGAAAGCTGATGGACGAAACGCGGCTGACGAGAAAAACGATCGTGGCCATTTTAACGGGAATCAAAGAAGCCACATTCCTGCAATTCCGCAAAAACCCGGAGGAATTCATGCTTCGTGCCGCCAAGCTGATCAACGAGCAGAAAGCGACGACGATTATTGAATCCATCACTTATGATGTTCTCAATGATAAATTCGAAGCGGACGTATTTACGAAAAACACATTATCCGGGAAACTAGGAGAAAATGCGATTCCGGTTGAGAAGCACGTTTACGACTATGTCGTGACGGATTCCAAAATCGAGCGTGCATTTGCTAAAGAGCTTGATGTCAGCAACGAAGTTCGAGTGTATGCCAAGCTGCCGCGGGGATTTTTTATCCCGACACCGATGGGCAATTACAACCCGGACTGGGCGATTGTTTTCAAAGAAAGGGATGTAAAACACATTTACTTCATTGCTGAAACGAAAGGCTCCATGGAATCTATGGAACTACGTGAAGTGGAGAAAGCGAAGATTGAATGTGCTCGTAAACACTTCGCCAAGTTGAACTCCGACCGGTTGAAGTACGATGTTGTCAACACTTATGAGAAGTTGTTTGAGATCGTCAAGGGGTAAAAAGAAGTTGCTTCCATGCGTTATCAATGACAGTCAATGCTAGGCTTTACTTGGAATGGCGGGCAATGATGGGCTTAGTTAGTCAAGCGAAGTTGCATTGATACGCCGCTGTTCGCAAGAAATCATGTCTGCAGAGGCTCCGTGTAAAGCCTAGCATCTTTATGATTTCTGCTGAAGAGCCAAGAAAATGAACAAAGTTTGTGTATATTAACAGGTAATACCAATCAATAATGAATGTAACTGGGTATAAGGAGGTGAGCAGAATGGCTAGAGGAGACCTTATTAAAAAACTGTTATTGTCGTACCAACGTGGCGAAGATAAAAAGTTTAGGGAAATCGCGATGGACATTATTAGGGAAGAACGAAAGAAGAATCATCACGCATTGGCTGATCAGCTACAAAAAATTATTGATTCTCAATCATTCTCACCTGATAAATTCAGTCGGTTATCTCATATGGTCACAGTACCTAAGGACGAAAATGAGGTTCCTTTAATTGAAATAAGAAAATCGAAGAAGTATTTATCCGATGTAATTTTATCGGAAGAAAACAAAAATGCAATTGATGAAATAATTCAGGAATTTTGGCGATCGGAGCTATTAAAGTCATATAACCTAAGGCCAAAGTCAAAGATACTTTTTTGCGGGCCTCCAGGTTGCGGGAAAAGTTTATGTGCTGAGGCTATTGCTGGTGAACTAGGCTTGCCGATTATATATAACCGATTTGATTCGATAATATCCTCATATTTGGGGGACACTTCAAGCAATATTCGGAAGGTATTTGACTTCGGATCAAAGGAAACATGGGTTATGCTCTTTGATGAATTTGATGCAATCGGCAAGAGTAGAAATGACCCAAATGAACACGGGGAACTAAAGCGTGTTGTAAATAGTTTTTTACAAATCATGGACAGCTTTGAGGGACAGAGCTTAATAATTGCTTGTACGAACCATGAAAGCCTTTTGGATAAGGCTATATGGCGAAGGTTTGACGAAGTTATCTATTTTGACAAGCCAACGCACGAAGAAATCGTTTTGCTGGTAAAGAAGAAAACCACCAGTTACCCAAAGAAAGAGTTGGACTTTAATAAAGTAGCTGAAAATATGATTGGGCTTAGTCATGCTGAAATTGAGCGTATTTGTCATGAAAGTATTAAGTTCTGCTTGCTTAATGATATAGCCGCACTCACTAATGACATAATGCAATTACAGACAATTAAAGAACGTAATCGTCAAAAAATATACGAGGGAGGTAATTAAGGTTGGATAACTTGCCATTGATAAGAGTTGAGCTTGAGCTTGACCGCAGAAAAAGACCCGGATTTGGTCAGGCTCCACAAAGAGAATATAAACGTCATGGCGAAGACATCCAAGAGAATATTGACCTGTTGATGAGAAGTTATCATCGTCCGAAGGCAAAAGGGATAAAACCAGAGTTAATTTTGAAAGTAAGTTATGAAAATAAAATTCCTGCCGAAGAACTTAAAAGGTGCGGTTTTGAAGTGATTGGTGAAGATCCTAATAACGCACTAATTCTCTTCTCGTCAGATGAGGAACTATCTGAATTTAGAAGTCGATTAAAACAATATCAGGCTGGACCACAGAATAAATCTGAAAATCCAAGCTATAATGGGATTTTTGCAAATATTAATTCTGTCTCAGCGTTAACTCCAGCTGATAGAGTGGGGCCAAAACTAAGAGCGATCAAAATAGAGGTTGAAACTAAATACTGGGTTGATATTGAATTGTGGCATTTAGGGGCAGCCTCAGTTTGCAGGGATAAAATTAAAGAAATACGAGGTTATATAACTGAGAATCAAGGGCGGGTAACAGATGACTACCTAGGAAGTTCTATATGCGTTCTACGAGCTAATGTCACAGGGAAACTCTTGAATGATCTTCTAGAGCTTGAAATTGTGCGTATGATAGATTTGCCTCCACAGCCCACCTTCATTCCGAGAGAATATAACAGTGTCTCGATAGAGTCATTACCTGAAATCCAACAACCGTCTCCTGGCAGTCCGTCTATTTGCATTATAGATAGTGGGATTATGCAAGGCCACCCCTTATTAGGGCCGGCAATAGGGGATTCTGCGTGTTTTCCTGATGAACTTGGTGAGACAAGTGATGTGGAAGGGCATGGAACGAAAGTAGCCGGGTTAGCTTTATATGGCGATATACTAACGTTGATAAGATCAGGTGCGTTCAAACCAGAATACAGAATTTTTAGTGCAAGAGTTACAAACTCAAATAATAGATTCGATGATGAAAAGCTAATAACAACACAAATGAGAGACGCAATACGGTACTTCTATGATGAATACGGATGTAAAATTTACAATATCTCTTTAGGAGATGAAGAGAACGTTTATGTTGATGGAAAACAGACTTTATGGGCTTCTGTTTTGGATGAACTTATCAGAGAGCTCGATATAGTTGTAGTTGTTTCAGCCGGGAATCATTTTTATTATCCTGATGATCCAGAGAGCATCTTGTCTGAATATCCGGGTTTTTTATTCAACCAGAAGTCCAAAATTATTGATCCAGCAAGTGCAGCCTTGGCACTAACAGTTGGTTCTTATTGTGCTAACTTCGTAGCTCCTGCAATAAGTGGAATGACAATAGAACGCGGGGTTAATCTAAGAGTTATTGGGAAGGAAAATCATCCGTCTCCATTCACTAGAACTGGACCTGGTGTTGGAGGAGCTATTAAACCAGAGCTTTGTGAGTATGGGGGAAACCTGTTATATGATGGATTAACAAAGCGTATAAGAGATGATCGTTCTTTATCTGTTGTAAGTACGTCGAAAAACATACCCGATGAACTATTCACTACAGATGTTGGAACAAGTTTTGCAGCTCCTCAGGTTTCGCATAAGGCTGCACAACTATACAAGATTTTCCCAAACGCTTCATCAAATCTTATAAGAGCATTACTTGTCCATTCTGCTCAATTACCTAATAATATTGAAATGACAAGCGATGAAATATTTCGGTCATTCGGTTATGGAATCTCAGATGTCCAAAGAGTTGCGACTTCAAGCAATAACCGAGTAACTTTATTTGCTGAAAGTTCTTTAGAATTTGATAAATTTCACATATATGAAATTCCTATACCGGAGGATTTTAACTCTGTAAATGGCGATAGGCACATCACTATAACCTTAGCATTTGATCCACCAGTACGACATACTAGATTAGATTATTTGGGTGTAACAATGTCATATAGACTTATCCGCGGAAGAGAATTAAGAGATGTCATTGAATTCTTTAGGGCAAGAAAAAAGGAGGAAGGATCGCCAGGGAAACTCGGTAGCCATGAATGCAAAATGTATCCAACACCCTCGTTAAGGGATAATGGAACTGTGCAAAAAGCTGTATTTACTGCGAAGCAGAAATTGAATTACGGTTCAACATATTACCTAGTTGTAAGATGTGAGAGCATTTGGGCCACAGAGGAATTAGGACCACAAAAATATGCCATAGTAGCAACATTAGAGCATACGAATGAGGAAGTCGATTTGTACACTGAGATTTCAAACAGGGTGCAAGAGACGATTCGCGAGCAGGTGCGTGTCAAGAAGGTTCGTGTTAGGGTGTAATACTATTAAAAGTGAGGGAGAGGCTACTGTGGCCCCTCCTTCGTTTATATTCATTTTACCATATCAATAGATACGGTGAACCGTATCATAAATAGGGCGAAAAGCGTTATTCTCAGGGGGGGGAAATCAGACATTTCACAAATGATATAGAGCTACCCCCTACACTGCTATTCTGGACAAGAGTTCTTTTACTCTATCCCTTTCATATACCCCTGAATTTTCGAGGAGAACGAAAAGAGCAGAATACTGAGGAGGATTGCCGCTCCTCCAATGACTCCAAAGTATACCATCTCGTTGGCAGGCGAATAAAATCTAACAATCTGCGCATTAATCGCTTGGGCAGCCGCATTGGATAAGAACCATAAGCTCATGGTCTGGGCCGAGAAGGCCGAGGGCGCTAATTTTGTTGTTGCCGATAGTCCTACAGGAGACAGGCATAATTCCCCCAGCACAACGATGAAATAGCTGAGAACGAGCCATAAAGGATTAACCAAGGAATGCTCCCCGCCAAAGTAAGTCGGCAAGAGGATCACAAGAAAGGATAATCCGGCAAACAATGAGCCTAAGGCGAATTTCTTCGGTATCGTGGGCTGCCGTTTTCCAAGCTTTATCCATAACCAGGCAAACAGGGGAGCTAAAGCAATAATAAATAAAGGATTTAAAGACTGAAACCAGGCTGGCGATATATGAAGTCCGGCAAAATCCAATTGCGTACGTTTATCTGCATAATTGGCCAGGATGGTTGATCCTTGTTCTTGAATAGCCCAGAACATAATCGCTGCAATAAACATCGGAATATAAGCAACGAGTCTTGAGCGTTCAACGCTTGTCGTTCGCGGACTACGGAACATGACGATAAAATATAGGGTTGGAATCAAAATCCCCAGAATACCTACGATCGCGATAAAGGATTTAAACGTTAACAAACCTAACGAAATCGTAATAGCGACGATACCAGCGAGAAGCACCGCGCCGAGACCGACTATAGGGAACACTTTTTTCCGTTCCGCCTGTGTTAACGGGCTTGCCACTAAAGTGCCTGCAAGGCCGAGGTTTTTCTTCTTGGTAAAGATAAAGATGATTAATCCCAGAAACATACCGACGGCTGCAATGCTAAAGCCCAGGTGGAAGTTGTAATTCATGCCGACGGTTCCTACAATAAGCGGAGCAATGAATCCCCCCAGGTTGATGCCCATATAGAATATACTGAATCCTGCATCTCGGCGTTGGTCACTTTCGCTGTAAATTTCCCCCACAACACTGGATACATTAGGCTTCAGCAAGCCTGTACCCAGCACGATCAGAACCATGGAAACAAAAAATAATGAAATACTTCCCGGGATGGCCAAGGCGATATGCCCCAGCATGATTAATATGCCGCCATAGAATACAGCTTTTGACGCACCGAATATTCGATCAGCTAACCAGCCGCCAATAATCCCAGACATATAGACAAGTGAACCATAGATAGACATAATGGCAAGAGCTGTACTCTCATCCATGCCGAGTCCGCCTTGACTCAGTTCATAATACATGTAATAAACAAGGATAGCTTTCATCCCATAGTAGGAAAAGCGCTCCCAAAACTCTGTAAAGAACAGAGTAAATAACCCTTTGGGATGTCCAAAAAATCCCCGTTGCGGAACACTCTCAACAATTCTTTGTTTGTTTAAATCAGCCATGCTGATACTTCCTCCCTTGGTGTAATAGAAATTTTTTCAAAAACATCACCTCTTAGTAATAATACCGCATTATCCCTTAATTCCCTCCTATTGTCATAAGATGGGGATTTCATTGCGCTTGAAAGGACCGAGCTGGCAGTTAATTTTTGTTGGCTGACATCCCTGGAGCGATATTCGAAATTGCCTTACCGGTTTGGCTCATGGTGAAGGGATTTATCTGCATACGCAAGCTTCCGCAAAATAAGGTGGTTCTGATATTTATCTGGCTAAGAGGGCCATTAGGCTTTTATCTTTTACTTGTATGTCAAAGTTAAGTGTACAACTATTTCTTTGGGTATTCAGTGATGTATACTGCCCCCGACAAAATGGTAAATTCGCGGGATTCCGGTAGTATGTTTTCTGAGCACACCAAGGCTCTAACGGTTGCCATGGAGCTTATTTCGCTGAAAACCGGTAATTTTTGCTTGGATTCAGACAAATAACGGCAATCCTCTTTTTGTTATGCTCCATTCCTTGATTTGAAAGCTTCATAAAAATGACTCTCCTTTTCGAGTTACACATTTTATTATTTGTAACTTGCTAGTGAGCTAAGCATAGGATGTTGAGTTACAAAACCCAATAGTTGTAACCGACCTCGCCAATCTGTATAATAAGACCATGAAAACTTTAAGCAGAGAACTCATTTTGGAAACCGCACATCGAATGGTCGTCGAACACGGGATGGTGAAAGTTAATCTGTCCAAAGTCGGCTCTGAGCTGGGGACAACTCACGCGGCGATCTACAAGTATTTTTCGGGCAAAGAAGAGTTGTGGACCGAGCTTGCGTTGTCGTGGCTGGACCATGAACTGGCGGGGATTTTTCCATTTGACACGGACAAGTACTCGTCTACGAAGGACATCGTGCACGACTGGTTATGGATATTAAGTCGATCGAAATATGAAGCTTATTTGCGTGAGCCGGAAATGTTTAAGCTGTATACGGCCTATATCGATAGGAATCCGGCGGCACTCGCTCGGCACATCGGCGATTTGGCAGGCAGCTTGAAGGCAGCGAGCGGCATTGAGGACATAAAGCGTCTGCATGCCATTTTGCTGGCTTTTTCTTATTTTTCCGCGCCGGCTTATGCAGACAATTGGCTGCGGATTGATTTCAAAGCAGAGTTCGAAGCGGTTTGGAAGCTGATCGAAGCGGGGATTGTGGGGTAGCTCCGTTAAGCTGAACGCTACCATAAGCAGTGAATTTACTCTAACGTAAGGATGATCTGCCTATGAAAATTTTATTAGTCGAAGATGATAAGACGATCGCGTCGGGACTGGAATATTCGCTGCAGCAAGATGGTTATCGGGCCGTTCTCTGCCATGATGCCGCTTCGGCCAAAAAGGTGCTCGCCGAAGACATCGATCAGTTCGCTTTATGCTTGTTCGATTTACAGCTTCCGGACGGAAACGGCTATGAATTGTGCAAGATGGTGAAGGAGCGGCGAGACATTCCGGTCATCTTTTTAACGGTGATCGACGATGAGGTCAATGTCGTGATGGGACTCGACATGGGAGCCGATGATTACATTACCAAACCTTTTCGGGTTCGCGAGCTTCTCTCCCGGATCAAGTCCGTCTTGCGGAGATACCAGAAGCCGTCCCACGCCGGATCGATCATCGACATCGGCCATGTTCGAATCAATACGCTGGAAGGCAAAGTGCATAAAAACGGCGCCGAAATTCCGCTAACCGCCTTGGAATATCGCTTATTGCTGATCTTCGCCAACCACGTTGGACAGGTTCTCACAAGGAGTCAGCTCCTAGAGCAAATCTGGGACGTGGCCGGCGAATTCGTGAACGACAATACGTTAACGGTGTATATCAAAAGGCTGAGGGAAAAGCTGGAGGATGATCCAGGGCATCCGGCTTTAATCAAAACGGTACGCGGTTTAGGCTATAAGGTCGGTGATTAGATGCTGCGCAATCGGGAAATTCAAATGCTATTGCTCGTCATGAGCTCGATCGGCATAACGGCGACCGTGGTTGCTGCTTTCTTTTCATCCGTGGCGGCGATATTTGTTTTCATTGTATCCCTGCTGCTTATTGGCACGAGTTTGTTGTTCACGAGCTGGAGATACCGGGAGTTGGCGAAGCTTTCCGTCTATTTGCGGGAAATAAGCAACGGCAATGATTCCCTTGACGTTCGCGATAACCAAGAAGGCGAGCTAAGTATTTTAAAGAATGATATTTACAAAGTAACGCTCATGCTATCGGAGCACCGGTCGCTATTGCAGCGGGACAAAATTCAATTGACGGATGCCATCTCCGATATTTCACATCAGCTCAAAACGCCGCTCACCTCCATGACGGTGATGGCTGATTTGTTAAGCGCCCCTAACCTGCCTCCGGCCAAAAGAGCGGAGTTCACCCATCATATTCGCGTCCAGCTTGAACGCATCGATTGGCTTGTTTCTTCCTTGCTTAAGCTATCGAAAATTGACGCGAAGACCATCCCATTCAAAAAAGATCGAATACTCATGAAAAACCTGATCCAAAAGGCATTAGAGCCGGTTATGATTCCGATGGATATTAAGGGGCAGACGGTTTCCATCGCGGGCGATGACAATGTCACTTTTGTCGGCGATTTCAATTGGACGGCCGAAGCGGTCATCAATATTTTGAAAAACGGCGTGGAGCATACGCCTGAAGGCGGAGCGATCGCCATCGCATTTTCCGAAAACGCGCTCTTTACGGAACTCGTCATTGCTGACAACGGAAAAGGCATTCCCAAAGAAGATTTGCCTTATATTTTCAAACGTTTTTACAAAGGAAAGAACGCTAGCGAAGGAAGCATCGGCGTAGGGCTTGCGATGGCTCACAGCATCATTGCCAGCCAGAACGGCGTGATCGATGTGACGAGCGACAGCGAGAGGGGTACGCAGTTTCGGATTAAATTTTATAAGCATGTGATTTAACGGCACTCCGTAAGTGACTGAATTGTCACCTCCATCGTCACGGGAAAGTCATTTTAGACAGTTAAAATGATATTCATCAGATGAACGATGGAGGTAAGACCATGCATTTGAAGCAACAGCGTAAGATTATTCTGGCAATCACTATATTCTATACCCTTTTGATTCTTTATTTTTTGTTTTTCGCCTTCGGTAGAGCAGGTAAGACAGATCAAACCACTGAGTACACCTTTATTTTTTTACCGGACACTTTTTTTAGGCTGCCAGGTCTATCCGATCTTCTGCATCCTGCGCTGATGGATTTTGTGGATTTCGGGAACATCGCCGCCTTCATCCCTTTTGGCATATTGATTCCGTTGTTATATCGGACCAACTTTGTCCGCTTCATGACTTTGTTCATCCTGTCCATTCTCGTGGTGGAGACGATTCAGGCGCTAACGTTCCTCGGCAGCTTTGATATTAACGACGTCATACAGAACTCTTCGGGTGCAGCCGTCGGATTCGGGGCATACAAACTTGGCTTTCGTACAAAAAACAACTGGAGAAATATTGCCGCTACGGGTATTTCCAGTGTTGTCTTGATGCTCGGAGTGTGGGGGGGCTTCGGGATGCTTGAGCAAGTGTTTACCAAAGAAATGGGCCCCTTTATGGCAATAAACGAATTGAAGGATAGTGCCGGGAACACATTAACGGGAACCCAACCGTCCAGTCTTAAGATTGGCGGTCAGGACGTGGAACCCCAATATAATGTATACAGCTTCGCAGGTAAAAAGAAGGAA
Organism: Paenibacillus sp. FSL P4-0127; assembly: GCF_038007325.1. Taxonomy (NCBI): domain Bacteria; kingdom Bacillati; phylum Bacillota; class Bacilli; order Caryophanales; family Paenibacillaceae; genus Paenibacillus; species Paenibacillus sp. FSL P4-0127. The sequence goes on from NZ_JBBOWY010000001.1 coordinate 914,591, forward strand.
ACGTACACGTATACGTTAGGTCATAAGGAGGAGTTGTATCTTTTCTTTAATTATGGAATTCCCGATCACAAAGATTTCCAGGGCAGCATCAAGCTTACCGTTGATGGACATGAGTTCCTCTCCGTATCCGCAAAAGATCAACGTCATGAGCCGGAAATGAACAAAATTTTCCTCCCCCAGGCAAATGAGCTTACTGTAACCATTGAGGGGAATGAAACTCTATGGGATTTTGGATTTAGAGAGATGGTATATATCTGGAATGAGCATCAAGGGGAGCCCATGCTTCCGAAGTGAGTTTTGTACGAAGTCGATTCAAGAAGCAACGCTCACAAAACTTTTAGGAGGTATGGCCATGGAAATTTTAAAAATTGAGCATCTGTCTAAAGTATACGGCACAGGCGAATCGGCGGTGAGGGCGCTTGACGATGTTTCCTTTTCGGTCGAAAAAGGCGAATTTGTCGCGATTATCGGCCCGTCCGGATCGGGGAAATCGACGCTCCTTCATATGCTGGGCGGGGTGGATCGGCCGACTGGCGGGAAAGTTTATGTTCAGGATACGGACATGTATGCCTTGAACGAAACGCAGCTGGCCATCTTCAGGCGCAGGCAAATTGGCCTGATCTACCAGTTTTTCAACCTGATACCCGTCCTGACGGTGGAAGAGAATATTACGCTGCCGCTCTTGCTGGATCAACAAAAAGTAGATCAAAAGCAATTAGCTGGCCTTGTGAATACGTTGAATTTGCAGCATCGATTAAACCACCTGCCGAATCAGCTATCCGGCGGACAACAGCAGCGGGTCTCGATCGGCCGAGCGCTCATCGGCAATCCTGCGATCATGCTGGCCGACGAACCGACCGGAAATCTGGACAGCAAGAATAGCAGCGAGATCATCGACTTATTAAAAATGCTGAATAAGACCTATCATCAGACGCTGATCGTGATCACGCACGACGAACGGATCGCCTTGCAAGCCGACAGGATCATTTCGATTGAAGACGGGAGGATCGCCAAAGACGAGGTGATCAGGCGATGAATATTGTCAATACGTTAACCATCCGGCATCTGAAGCAGAACAAGAGACGAACGCTTGTAACCATCGTCGGCGTCATCATTTCGGTTGCCATGGTGACCGCTGTCGCTACGCTTGTTTGCTCATTTTCGGATTTAATGATTAGGCAGACCATTGCCGATACAGGGGAGTGGCATGTCCAATATCAAGATGTAACCAAAGAACAGCTGGCGGCGATACAGGGCGATGACAGAGCCAAAACCGTGGCGATCTCAAGAGACCTTGGCTATGCCCCATTAGAAGGAGGACAAAATCCCAATAAGCCGTATTTGTTCATCAAGGAATATGATGCGCAAGGGTTCGCACAATTCCAGGTTGAACTAAGCAAGGGGCGTCTTCCCCGTACGGACAAGGAAGTTGTGATCTCCGAGCCCGTTGCCACGAACGCCAAAGTGAAGTACGAAATCGGCGATCGTTTAACCCTTCGCGTCGGCGAACGATTCGAACAAGGGGGCGATCATCCCCTGGATCAGACCGAATCGCTGCGCAGGGAAGACGGCACATTGACCGAAACGTTGCAGCATATCAAGAAAAGGAATTATACGGTGGTAGGATTCATCAAGCGTCCCGCATGGGAAACGGCGTGGGCCCCGGGTTATACGATCATTAGCTATGTCGATGATCATATGATCGGGGTAAACGATCAAGTCGATGCGTCGGTGGTCTTGCAGCGCGTTAATCCGTCCTTGTTCGCTCATGCGGAGGATTTGGCTAAGCAAAACCAAATTGAAACCGTCCAATATAATAACGATTTGCTTCATTATTACGGCTTGTCCAAAAGCAAAGCCTCGTACAGCATGATGTTCTCCTTATCGGCGATCCTTATGGCGGTGATTATGATCGGCTCGGTTTCGCTCATCTATAACGCTTTTGCGATCTCCGTCTCGGAACGTTCGCGCCATTTAGGGATGCTCGCGAGCGTGGGCGCTACGAAAAGGCAGAAGCGAAATTCAGTGCTTTTTGAAGGTGCCGTCATTGGCTTGATCAGCATTCCCATTGGCATCCTATGCGGTCTTGCGGGGATCGGGATCACCTTTTGGTTCATGAACGCGATGATTGAAGAGGCATTAGGGACCAGTGAAAAGCTGAGGCTCATCGTCACGCCGTTATCGCTCTTGATGGCTTGTCTTGTTTCGATGCTGACGATTTTCGTTTCGGCGTATCTCCCGGCGCTGAAAGCATCCAAGGTTTCTGCTATGGACGCGATTCGCCAAGCTGCCGACATAAAGCTTACAGCCAAAGCTGTGAAAACGTCGAAGTACATCCGCAAGCTCCTCGGGATTGAAGCGGAAATCGGGCTGAAAAACCTAAAAAGGAACAAACGGAGATACCATGCTATTCTTTTTTCGCTTGTCATCAGCATCGTTTTGTTTTTGACGGTATCGTTTTTTACGGCCGGCATGACACAATCCCTGGAACTGTCGCGGGAAGGCGTCAATTACGATATTGAAGTATCGTACAGCGATGGAAAAAGAATAGATGACCGGTTGCTGCGATCGATTGTATCCCTGGATGGCGTCACGAAATACAACGTGATTCACGAGTTGTATGGGAACGCTTGGGTCGATGCGGCGATCATCGCCGACGAATTGCAAGAGCGTATTAAGAAGGATAAGAGTCTGCTGCAAGACGGGAAATACCCCTACGATATTAAGATTCTTGCCTTAAACGATTCGAGTCTGCAAGCCTATGCCAAAGCGGTTGGCGCAGACTACGAGCAGCTTACGGATCCGGATCATCCCGCCGCGATCGTGATGGATACGATTCATTACAAAGATATGGGCACGGGGAAATATGTGCAGACGAAGGCCGTGTATACGAAGGCCGGTCAAAGTATCGAGCTAACGAACTTTTATAAAGAGAATGGGGAAGAAACGAAGGCAAACAAAGTGATTGTTGCCGCATTGACGGATCAAGCCCCGATGGGAATGAACCCGATAGGCGTAGGCGGGTTAAATATGATCGTGTCGGAACGCGTCCTGAATCGGCTGACAGGCGACGAGGACCAAGCTAACACTTCGACGTACCTCCATTTGCAAAGCACGGAACCGATGAGAACGCAGCAGGAAATTGAAGAGATGGAGGAGACCAATCTGAATGTCTACAATGTGTATCAATCCAGAAAAAGCGAAGAACGGCAGATTCTCTTGATGTCCGTCTTTTCTTACGGTTTTATCGTATTAATCTCTGCGATTTCCATTGCGAACATTTTTAATACGATCTCGACGGGGTGGTCGCTTCGCAAACGAGAATTTGCGATGCTGAAATCCGTAGGCATGACGCCAAAAGGCTTTGCGAAAATGCTGAACTATGAAAGTATTTTTTACGGGGTCAAGTCGCTATTGTTCGGGCTTCCCGTTAGTTTCGCCGCGATGTATCTGATCTATAGAGCATTTGCGAACAAATTCAGCTACGGGTTCACCCTCCCTTGGATGAGCATTCTGTCTGTCATTGTCGCCGTATTTGTCATTGCCGGTTCTGCGATTGTTTATTCCGGCGCGAAAGTAAGAAAGGAAAATATTATTGACGCATTAAAGCAAGAGAATACATGACTGGAAAAGCAAAATACGCTACTTCTAATCTTTCTAGAATTAGCGTATTTTCCCTTAGTTCTGCTGCTCATTCAACGAAAACGAGGGAAAAGTTCTTTTGCCGTACCAGACATAAGCTTGGTTTTCTCGCCTTCATCAAATCCCAAATAGCTGCTCAACTGTTCAATACTTTCCGTAACTCCGTTTTCGAAACGCAAAGGATAATCCGTTCCGAACAGGATATGCGATGCCCCCACCAATTCTTTCAATGTCGTAAATACACTAGGCGAGGTTGAGAGCGCCACATCATAGTACAAGCTTTTTAAAGATGATAGTACTTCTTCGCTGGAGAGACTGCTTGCTTTGTTTTCCTGTGCAACAGTGCTCAAACGGTACGCGATATAGGGAATGGTTCCTCCCGCATGAGAAACGATCCATTTGATATTGGGATACTTGAGAACTTTTCCTCTGTAAATTAGATCCATCATGGAGCGTGTTGTATCAAAAGGAAATTCGTAGATAGACATATCTTTTACAAACAGAGACTCATTCGCTCCCGCAGGTTTTGTGGGATGAAGGAGTACAACGGCCGACCGTCTGTTTAATTCCGCGAGAATCTCGTCCATGCGGTCATCACCAATGTAAATTCCTTTGGTATTGCTGGGAAGACAGAATCCGTCAACCTTCAGTGTTTCGTACGCGTAGTCGATTTCTTTTAACGCTTCATCGACAAATTCAGTAGGCAGACATGCCAGCATTCCATACTTTGTTGAATTATATGCAGCACACTGAGCCAGCAAGTTATTTATCTGCCGGGTAACCTCAGGGCTTGCGGATACAGGCAGGGAAAGTAAAGCTCCGGTTAACCCCATCCGTATCATGGCCTCTTCATCAATTTCCATACTCCATGGAGGCAGCAAAGCGGCATTGGGATTGTTTTTTCCTATGACATGGTGGTGAATGTCAATAAATGTATGGTTCATGGCTTTTGCTCCTTCTCATTCATTCGCGGCCAGACGGGTGCCCTGACGCCAGATGGCTTCAATGGATAATGTGTCAGAGATATTCGACGTTGGATCTCCTTTTACCAACAACAGGTCGGCACGAGCCCCGTTTACGATGCGGCCGCGATCATAAATCCCAAAGCGGCGTGCGGGAACAGAGGTGGCTGCTCTCAATGCCTCAATCGGTGTCAATCCGGCTTTGACCAGCAGTTGCAGTTCATGGTGCAAACTAGCTCCATGAACCATCCCGCCAACCGTCGGCTGCGAGGGATCGCTGCCAGCCAAAATATCGACCCCAGCATCGTGGAGAGCCTTCACGGTCTCCAAAAGATATTCCGTCTTACCCTCTGGATAAGTGGCGATGTGCTTATAAAGTGCATTATGCCACTTTTCGCTTAATTTAGAGCGTACACGTTCGTCCGTGGCAAACTCAGGGGCATCGCTATCGCCTATCGTGGAAGCGCCGGCAACAATCGTGGGGCATACGAACACACCTGAATTTACAATCGTATCAATGATTTCTTGGGTATGCGGCTGGTCTATGAAGATGTGCATCAACCCGTCAATTCCTCCGCTGATTGCACGTTCAGTGGCTTTTATCGTCATAGTGTGGGCTACAGCCATTTTGCCAAAACGGTGTGCTTCCGAACAAGCAGCTGCAATGACTTCATCCGTGACGTCGGGGGTACCAGGTTTACCGAACACCGTACCTTCTTCGATCATAATTTTTATATAGTCTGCTCCTTGCGTTACGCGTTCCGCCACAAGTCTAGTTGCCTCTTCAGGCGTTGAGGCGTATTTGTTTAAAGCCGTCCCCACAGACGCGGCCTTAGCTTTCATCTGGGCAGCAACTTCAGGAGGCAAAAGTTCAAGCGGGTGACCGTCCGGCGCTGTAATTGCAAGGAAGGATTTTAGACAATCCGTCAAATCTCTTCGCTCGTTTATCTCTTTCTTCTGCTCTTCAGAAAAATATCCCTGCATCTGGTACGTGGTGGTAACACCGAAGGTCAAGGAGAGCTTCAAAGATTCCATACTGGGATGGGAGTGAGCGTCGATTAGCCCCGGCAACAACGTACAGCCTTTCGCGTCAATAACTTCAGATCCGTCGGGAACCGGACCTCCAACATTGATAATTTTCTCTCCTTGGATTGTAACGGACTGCTTGTCGAGGACATTCTCGCCGTCAAAAATTCGCGCGTTGGTAATGCAAGTGACTTTTTCCTTGTTCATTGGCTAACAGCTCCTTTTAGAATAATCGAATCAAACAAGAAGGTACCTTAGTATTTGATTTTAAAAAAAGGTACCTTCATAAATGGATAATAAAGGTACCTTCTCAATATGTCAATAGCATTTTTTATTTGTCGTTTGAAATATCGGGTTTGTTATCCTTATTGGGGATACCACTATCGTCTCTGCTTACTGCCGCGAAGATCTCTTGACCCGAGATCGGAATCGTCATCTCCAAATTCCTTCTCCAGTTCTTCGATAATACGGGTGAAATAACCACTTAGCGCAGCCTGTTCCGTTTCATTCAAACATCCGAAAATGATTTCACTATCCGACTGCTCTTCATTTTGCTTGGCGGCAATTCTGCCAGCTTCCGTCAGTCGTATCTCCATAACCCTACGATCTGCTTTGGAAGGTGTACGGGTGATATATCCACTTCGTTCAAGCTTGGCGAGTAATTCACCAAGTGACTGAGAACGAATATCCAGAATAGCTGAGAGCTCTTTCTGGGTCATTTCCGGTTTCAACTTTAATAGGGCCAGAACTCGCCCCTGGCCCTGATGGGGATTAGCCATGGGGCCCATTTCTTTAAGCTTTTGTAACTGGTGCCTACGTTCCAACCATACAAGACGAACATATTGCTCATACAAATCCGGTTTGTTATCGCTCATGTTTTCCCCTCTGCTAGAAATGAAAAAGGTCCCAAAATCCTTTTTTAGCTGAAGTCTACCACATCTATTCATAAAATCAAGTCGGTTACGTAGAGTTTAGTTGCGCTAGCGGTAAAGAACCGTCTAGCAGTTCATACTACCGGCCGCTCTGATATCTATGACAAAAAAGTATCCCAACATTATGTATATGCGTTTAACGGTGGAAGAGCTGATCACTTTTCTAATCAAAGTAACGGAGCGGAATGAGCGTGCCGCTTTGTTAATGGATTATTTTGCTTTACAAGAAGAACGAAAGGTAAAAATCAAGGATCTAAGCCCCTCAAAAAGGATGTATGTGACCTTGCTGCGTGCCTTTTTTGCGTATCAGTCTACCTTAGTATTGGAGGAACCCTATTTTTACTTGGAAGAAGAAGATCGTCGTCATTTTAAACGGATTTTGGATGACCTTTCGAAAGAGAAGCAGCTTCTAATTTTAACTTCGAATTTAGAGGATGCCATGATTTCCTGTGATGCCATTTATCGATTGAACGAATCCGGATTTCATCCACTGGATATTCGGGACTCGGAAGAGGATAAGCAGGAAGTACCGGAACAAGATCGGGCCAATATCACCTTGCAGAAGATTTATACGAAAAGAAATGACAAAGTGATTTTATTTGATCCGCCTGAAGTCGATTACATAGAAAGTTTGGATGGTTCGATCCTAGTTCATGTGGGTGGAGAACATTATGTCTGTGCTTTGACGCTAACCCAGCTCGAGCAGAGATTGTTGAATTTCGGATTTTTTAGGTGTCATCGATCCTACATCGTTAACTTGCAAAAAGTAAGAGAGATTATTACATGGACGAAAAATAGCTGCAGCTTGCGATTAAATACGGGTAAAGATGCCGTGGTTCCGTTATCTCGTTCAAAATTGCATGAATTAAAAGCACTTCTTAACATTTAAAATGTTTGCGAAGTAAACATTTCGTAAGCGTATGCCATTTCCGGGGCAATATCGAATCCATCAAGCGTTCCAGGGTACCATTCAGGCGACATTAATCAAGATTTTAACGTCGCAGTTAAATCCGACAAGCGGACAGGCCAGTGCATTTAACCAGCCGGCGGAGATGATGCAGCAGTCTGCACAGAAGATGCGCTTTGGCATTTTGACGGACAACAGCGGTCTATATGAGAGATTAACGATTGAGGAAAATCTGGAGCTGTATCGTAAGTTATATGATCTTCCTAAAGCTTCGATCGATAAGGTACTGCAGTTTGTAAACCTAAGCGGAGAACGCAAAAAGAAAGTCAATCGCTTATCGAAAGGGGTGCGTCAGCGTGTCATGTTGGCATGCGCGGTGATCCATGAGCCGGAATTATTATTTTTGGATGAGCCTACTTCGGCTTTAGATCCAGTAAACTCAGCGCATATTTACAAGGGCTTACGCTATTTAAATGATAAAGGGACAACGATTTTTTTAACTACGCATGATATGGCTGAGGCGGAATTGCTATGTAACCGTGTAGCGATATTGTATCAAGGGCAAATCCAAGCTATCGGCTCCCCAAAGGAACTAAAAAAACAGCATCGGGAAAACGTAGTTTGTGTTGACTTAATCAATGGGGAAACCTACGAGCTCCCGATCGATGAGGAGACGGCCGATCAAATCGCCGGTTGGATGAAACGAGGGTTCATTAAGCGATTAGAAACGAAAGAGCCAAGTCTAGGTGATATCTTTATTAAAATGACAGGAAGTGAGTTACTATGAGTATCTCATTAAAACGTGCCGGGGCAATATTTGTGAAGGATTACAAAGAATTTTCACGTAATTATGCGATCTCCATTATTCTGATTTTTCCCATTCTCTTCGCATTTCTTTTTCGAAGTGCCGGCCCGTCCTTGCCTGGAGCAATCGGTTTTCTCCTAAATATTTCGTTTGTGATTCTAACGAGTTTAGCACAAGCCTGCTTATATTGGGCTATGAGCCAGCTAGTATAGGGTGATTGTGGCAGCAATCATTTTTTCGATTATTCTATACACCGCAGTCGGGACGATATGTGGTTTATACTCCAAGACATTGCTTGACGCAACGTTATCTATAATGCCTGTGGGCCTCGTATTCACTGGGGCACCATGGGGAGTGTTACTAGCGGATGATTTTCCGATCTTCAAAGTACTGGAGTATGCACCAAGCGTTCAACTTGTGTATTTGCTAAATATACGAAATATAGGCTTTACGACGGGAGATTTATTAAAACCCTTCCTCATTATTTTGGCCTGGACGGTTGTATTGACGATTGTATCCGTCGTTTTGTATCAACGGCGTTTAAAGGATGAGTAGGGAAAAATTTTATTAACCGCATCATTTCAAACTCGTGTAAATTATAACTCAACATTCGCAGCAAAAAGTCGGTAGACAAGCTTTGAAGTAGCTGGGTAAAGCAGCAATCCATGAGGCGTCACGATCCGGCGGGGGCGGTGTATCTACCTTTTGCACCGCGGCCGTTTCGAGCAGTGTCATATATCGACGCCAGGTGAGGGGGCTGTCTAAAGGGGTTGCCTGAAGGGTTCGATCTGGGTGTTCCTGCCTGCTGCTTGCCTTTGCACGATTATTCCTTTCGCTCAGGGAACAGGGGATGGGGGTTAGAGCAAGGATTCAAAAAAAGAGAGAAGAAAAAAACAAAAAAGCTGAGGAAAAAATGAGGCGGTTCAGGTGAGATTTTTGGCTTGATAAGAGAACGTGTGTTTGGTATGATGAAATAAATGGAACCTATGTTCGTATATTCTTGATTCGGGGGCGAGTGGATATGGAAGTCAATACGGGAACGGAACTTCAATCATTCAGCAGCCGTTTTAACAGTGAGCAGGACTGCATGGAAGCGCTAATCGCGATGAAGTGGCCAAGCGGCTTCGTCTGCCCGCGCTGCGCGTACACCCGGTGCAGCCGCCTGACTTCTCGGCATATCCCCTTGTTCGAGTGCGGAAAGTGCAAGCATCAAACGTCGCCTTTGGTCGGCACGATTTTTGAAGGAGCCAAGGTGTCCTTGCTCAAGTGGTTCGAAGCTCTGGATTTGTTCCTGCTGGAGGACGGCATCTCGGCGTTGCGGCTGCGCCAGGTGATCCGGGTCACCTATAAGACCGCCTGGTCGATGCTGCACAAAATACGCCATGCCGTGGGGGAGTTCGATGCCCGGGAGCTGCTCTCCGGAGACGTGAAGGTGAACAGCGATCAGTATGGACGTAATCCGTCCCGGTGTCAGCTTTCGCATCCGTACGCCTCGGCGGTCGTAGCCGGCTGCACGGTCACGGAGTCGGGCGAGCCGGAGCAGGTCAAAATCCGCCTGGTTCCGCATAAGCGGGGAGGTGAAAAAAGGGCAAACCGTCACGAACTCGCTGCGTTCATCAACGGGCACGTGGATGCCCGTACATCGGTGGTGCAGTTGTTCCCTCAGGCCTTTCGGCTGTATGCGCCCTTGCGGAAAGTGGTGAGAGAGGCGTGGGAATCGCTGAAGAGTACGTATGGAGCCTTGGGACTGAAACATCTGCAGGCGTACCTGAACGAGTACACCGGACGCCGCCGGTTGCGCCTGCCCGGAGGACTGCCCAAAGCGGAAGAAACGATGCGGCAGAAGTTGCTGCAAATGTGTGTGGCGATTCCGGCGATCCCTTACCGCCGGCTGATCGCGCGCCAACCGAACCAGCCCCTTGCGGCTGCGGCCTGATCGTGACGCTTGAACGGTAGGGGTTACTTGTTGCAGATCAATTTAATGGGTGGGATTAGCATGAACAGTACGGGCGTTGCTGCAGATGGAAGGATTCAGGCTACAGCAAAATCACGGGTCTTTCGTTTCGCGTCTTGTCCTTGATCTACTGTCTTGATCTCTTGTCGGTCTGTTTCACCTCCCCTAAACCTGATTTCATCTCCTAAGCTCGTCTAAATTATCTCGAACCTATTTGCTTCCCCACAAATATTTTTCTCCCGAGCTCGTCTGTTTCTCTGCTACCTGATCAAACGGGATAATCATGCAAAGTCTCCGGACAGCGAGTGTGTTGATCTACCGTCCACCCCACTTCCCTGTCCTCAAGCTTTCAACGCCCTTCCGCGTTTCTTGCCGCGATCGGTTTCCGACTTGACTGGCAAAGATTGCCGTCGGGATCCTTGACGATCGCATAGCCCTCTCCCCAAGGCGTATCCTGCGGTGCAAGATATCCGGTATAGCCCTTAGCCGCCAATTGACGGTACAATTCGTCCAGCGCTTCGCGGCTGTCTAACTGGAAGGCGCTCTCCATCCGATGCCCGACAGGTCTTTCGCTGCCGCCTAGAATGCCTTCCGCCATTTCCCATGTGTCGAAGGCCAGGATTATCCCGTCTTCCAGGTAGACCGGGTGTTCCCTAAACGCCGAGAGGGGGAACTTCAATAATGTTCGGACTGCTTCCGAATACATCCGAATGCCGAATATCGAACGAGCCTGGGCGAAACGCAAAACTTCGGTTCGCGTCGCCAGCCCTTTGATCCGGGCAGCTTTTCGATCCAATAGCTGTTGAAGGTCCGGAATATCCTTGCCCGAAACCCAGCCATACAAATCGTCTCTTGCTGCATACACCGGCAATTGGTCACGAAGTACCATTTTAATGTGCCGTACATCTTCAACATAATAAAAAGGGACTTGTTCCATGACCGATTGCTTAAACTCTTGAAACTCCTGATAGTATTCAATTGCTGTGAAGTCGTATGGCTTGTGTCTTAATGCTTCATCCGTGACAACAAAAGCAAATCTGGGTTTGCCCGCTTCTCCGGCATACTCGTATTCCCACTGCGTATAGCTCTTGAATTCATCATCAGGAAGCGTTAAACCATAGAATCCTCCGAGAAACAGGATATATACATCGGATTCGTCGATCCATCTCTTCCTAATTTTCATTGGACTTTCCTTGAAAGACTGCTCGATTCAAGCAGGGATATGACCGGCTTGAAGTATGGCTTCAACAGCGGTATGTCTTTCCTCAATAAGATCGTAGTAAGTAGACGATATGTAAATTTGTAATTTTTTTCTCATGGGCCCACCCAAATCAAAGAATTTTAGTATAAATAGAATCTGCCACTCCCTCACTTTAATTGTCAAAATTTACCTGGGGTTTCTTGCGGCAAGCATGCACCAGACGGCGAATTGGAGGTTTATTCTGCAGAAGAAATGGAAGACCGTCAGTGACAGCGAAGTTTTCGGCTTCACCATATATAAAGAAGGCAGGAACGGGGAGAACCCTTATCCTGCCTTCTTGCGTGCTATATGCTTTTTCTACTGTACTAAACTTTCCAAATTCGGCTGCAATTTATTCCGCAGCGCATACAGCATGATGGCTCCAACAAGGAACGCAGCCGCATCCGCAATGACGAGCGACCAGACCACCCCGTGGAATCCGTTCATTTGATTGGCAATAAACAGCACAGGAATCAGAACAATTCCCTGAATAACGGACATAATGAACGCGGCGGTTCCTTGCGCTGTAGCTTGGAAGATCCCCGTAAACAACGTGGTCATTCCTGTAATGAACAAGGATAAGAACGTCACATGCAGAATGTAGCTGCCCATTTCAATTAATTGCGGGTCATTTGTAAATAAACCAATTAAGTGGCCGGAAATCAGATAGACGATGACGCCGAACAAGACGGCTAATGTTGTAATCGTTTTGATCGTAAATCCAATGGTGTGCTTCATACGTAATTTATTTGCTGTAAAAGAGAAGGCAATGAGCGGCACGACTCCCTCGCATAAGCCCATTAGAATAAACTCGGGAAACTGCAACAAACGCGATGAAATTCCGTAAGCCGCTACAGCTTGATCTCCATATTCGACAAGAAAATGGTTAAAAATTAGCGACATTGCACCCAAAAAGATACTCATAATAAAGACGGGAACTCCGATTTTGAATACATTGCTTAGAATGTCCTTGGTAGCCTTGAACCATTTTATGGACGCAGTTAAAAATTGGCTCTTATATCCCATATGGAAGGCGTAGAATGCACTTGCGACCAGGTTAGAAATGACCGTAGCGGACGCAACGCCGATGATGCCCCAATGGAAAACAAAGATGGCCAGCGCATCAAGAATAATATTCACGACAACACTCACCATCATACCGATCATCGACGTGACAGCCGCACCCTCCGAACGAACAATATTCTCCAGCGTGAAGAACAATACGACGAATGGTGAACCCATAAGCATAATTGTGACATAGTCCTTCGTGAAGCCAAAGGAGTCAGGCGTTGCCCCCAGGCCATGGACAATTGGGTCGATCAACGGGAGGCCAACGGCAATTAAGATAAGACCGAGAACTAAACTGCTGTAAAAGGCGAATGAAGACACATGCTTTACATCATCATATTTTTTCTCACCCAGCAAACGGGAGATGAAGGTACCGCTGCCCATGCCAATCAAGTTGCCCAGCGCCATGATGATCGCGAATAAAGGCAAGGTAAGTGCGAGTGCGGTTAATACGGCAGTATTGCCCAGCGTACCAAGGAAATAGGCATTCAAGATGGAATAGATGACACTCATTGACGTACCTAGCATCATAGGTACAGCGAAGTGAGCTACGGCTTTAGCGATTGGTGCTTTTTCAAAATAATGAAGGTTTTCTGCATCCATGCGAGTCACCACTTTCTTTGAGATATTTCGTTCTGGTCTAACAGTGTTAGTTTGAACCTTACAGTGTTAGATGATATCATGAACCTATAGACCTGTAAAGCATAAACTTACACTGTTAGATAAAAGGGCGGATAACGATGAAAAAGCAGCAGCCTCAGATTTCGGAGGATAAGATTTTGGAAGCTTCTTGGAAGCTTCTGGGGGAGGTGGGGATCGAGAAATTCAGCATGAGACGGCTGGCCGACCGGCTGGGGATTCAGGCTCCCTCTCTGTACTGGTACTTCAAGAGCAAGCAGAATCTCTATCAGCGTCTGGCCAATCAGGTATCGAAAATCATTTTGGAGGAGTTTCACTCCGAGGGAGACTGGAAGGAGCAGTTGACAGAGCTTGCGGGAACGGTACGAAGCGTGCTCAGCCGGTATCCCTGCTCCACGCAGCTCATGATGATGACGCTCCCCCATGAACCGGACATCATCCGGTTTACCAACCGGATGATGTTCTGCGTAGAATCGACACCACTTGAGCAAGAGCAGAAAATGCAAGTCATTACTACGTTTGTCAACTATGTATACTTCTTCGTTCTGGACGCTTATGAACATCAGCGCAATGTCTCGGGGATTATTAAGGAGCATGGAGCAGAAGCGCTTCCGGGCGAGGAGATGATCCGCCTTCTGGACTCTATGAGTGAGACGGAAGCGGGACTGTTCCGGAGGATGTTCAAAAGCGGGCTGTTCAAGCTGATGGGGACCGACAGGGCGTTCGAGTTTGGCTTGAAGCTGATTCTGCTGGGGATTGAGCAGGTGATCAAGGAGCAGGAGAAGTAGAATGTAACCGCAAAATGAAAACCGCCCTAGTCCAAACGCCTAACGCGGTCAGGATTCGGGCGGTTTTTGCATTGCTCGGCACTTCTTCTACGAGTGGCCTTTCGAGGGAAAGGACCTTGATGTAGGAAGCTGCGGCAACAAAAAATGTTGTTTAGGATCATGAACTTATTTTAGCAATTCTTCCAACCGTTCGTCGGTCCCCGAGTTTTCAAGTGGCGTGAACACCCTCATTGCAAAAGCGCTGCTATCAGAGATTGTAAACGTATGGTAACGGAAAGTCAGCAGCCCCGCTTCGGGAAGACGGATGATTTGTTCCCCTTCCAAAGTACAGGAACAGGTTCGTCAATTTTTCAGCAAAATCGGGGAATTCGATCACTTGGTCTTTACTGCCGGCGACCCATTGATGGTCGAAAGTCTTGACGCCACCGACGTCGATACAGCGCGCCAATTGTTTAACGTGCGATACTGGGGAGCGTTTATGGCGGCCAAATACGGCAGCCGAAACATCAGACAGGGCGGTTCAATCACGTTGACATCGGGCGTTGCCGGAGTTCGTCCGCAGAAGGGGCTTACTGTTGCAGCCAGCATATGCGGCGCTGTCGAGTCGCTCACCCGGGCGTTGGCCGTCGAACTGAGTCCGCTTCGCGTCAACGCCGTTTGCTTCGGCATAATGCGTACCGAGCTATGGGACGGCGTTCCTGAAGAACACCGGAACGCGATGTATGAAAATGCCGGGAAATCACTGCCGGTTGGGCGAATCGGCGAACCGGAGGACGGTGCCGAGGCGTTTCTCTACTTAATACGCGAGAAATATTCCACCGGTCAGATCGTTGTCGTGGATGGCGGTTCTACTCTGGTTTAAGTTTCTTGTAGAATAAACGGTGAACGTAAGCCTCTTCCACCAAAACCTAAGCGGAAGAGGCTTAAAGATGATGAGCCGGTTTGCCCCGGGGTTATTCTTAGTCAAAGGTAACGCAAGGAAAATGAATGGTTATTTCGGCATCCTAACGCAACGCGGTCGAACCCTCGACCTGGAGAGCGAGGGTTACTTGCGTGAGAAGCAACTATTCGGTCCGGCAAGAGTTGCCGTTACAGGCAGCGCGGTAAACCATATCGTAAGTAGGGTGAAACTTTTTTGCGGATTCCTTGAGTGCAGATGCGCTAAGCAATCGGGTAGTCCATGACTACGATCCCTTCGGCAAATGGGCCAATGGATTGCAAAAAATTTTGATGCAGGGGATGCTGAATATAATCCCGGCAAGCTTGCTGATTCTCAAAAGTGACTCTGATCCCCAGCGTAAAGCCCTGCATGTGCTCTGTTTCCCCCGTAACGTTAACCCCGGCGCTTAGATCGACAATACCCGGGATATTCCCCCTAAAGGCATGCACGCGCTTCACCGCATCCTCCTGCTGGTCAATGGAAACATTGGACTTGAGTTTCAATAGTACAATATGCTCGAACATCTTTTTTTTCCTCCAAGGTTCCTGATTATATTTCGCTTTGCAGCTGCTTCAATCTGGATGGTGTCTCCATCCATTTCACGAAATTTTCGGCTACGAGATCAAGGTGCTTTATGGTAGGTTCGTCCGTCAGTTCGCCCTGATCATTGATCTTTTCATGAACCAGGCCGATGTATACTTCATTTCCGGGCAAAAGCGGTGAGGAAATGCCGGACGCGAACAGAATGTCGCGCAGATGCCCTTGTGCTTTTACCGATCCCAACAATCCCATCGAGGATCCTACGATCCATGAGGGCTTCCCGATCATGACTCGATCTACGCGGGATAACCAATCAATCGCATTTGCCATTACGCCGGGAATGGTCGAATTATACTCCGGGGTGACCCATAACACCGCATCGGCTGCAGCCACTTTCATTTTTATCACCTCAATGATTATGATTCGAATGGAAATGAACAGGTTGGACCGATCATTGCTGCTTCATCCATTCTTGTATTCTCCCTAAGCAGAACATAGACTAGTGTATATGGACCTGACGAGGCTAGGAAGAGATCTGGTTATCGTAGGATTGGAACTCCTACGTTCATCAATGGATAGGAGGCATGGAGATCATGTCGAACGGATTGGATCGTTACGAGGAATTGTCCCGTTTTTTGCGCACGCGCCGGGAACGAATGACCCCCAAGCTAGCAGGATTGCCGGAGTCCGGCCGCAGACGCACACCCGGGCTTCGCCGCAGCGAGGTCGCTCTGTTGGCGGATGTGGGATTGGATTGGTATACCTACCTGGAACAAGGGCGTCATATCAACGTATCCGCCGAGGTCCTCGATCGAATAGCAGGAGCGCTTCAGTTGGGTGAGTCGGAACGCAGGCACTTGTTTCACCTTGCCCGCAAGCAGTTCCCCTTGATCGAAATAGAGAAACCCCCTGAGGTAGTACCTGCGCTTCAACGTTTTTTGGATGGCCAAAACTTATCCCCGTCGAATGTCATGGATGCGCGAATGAACATTATTGCCTGGAATGCTGCCTATTGCGCGTTGAACGGGGAGCTCGCGGATATGTCTGAAAGGGAGCGGAATTTTGTCTGGATGACGTTTACATCGCCCCGCTTCCGCTACATCAAGGGGGACCAATGGGAACTGCATGCGCGGCGGATTGCCGCAAAATTTCACGCCGAGTATGCACGGCACGTTGACGACCCTTGGTGGTCTGAGCAGTTCGAGGCGCTGTGCCAAGCCAGCAGCGAATTTCGGGAATTTTGGGACTCCCATGAGGTTCTCGATGCCATCGATGCACCCAAGGCGCTGCAGTGTCCGAATCTCGGGACCTTGAATTTTGATCTTGTTTCGTTTCAGTATTTGGACAATTCAAACCTGACGGTTTCCATCCATGTCCCCCATCAAGACGGCACGGTGGAAAAAATGCAGCGGCTGGTAAGCGATTATCAGAGCCGGCGCCCGGGACCTTTTGAATCTTTACAAAGTGTTTAGTGTGGAGAAGAGGAAACCGGGGGCTAAGGGACACCGGAGCCGTTATTTGAGGAAAATCGGAGGTTTGCAAAATGTAACGGACACAGATGCTCTTATTTTCCTCAAATCTTCCTGGATGAACTGGTTTAGAGCGGAATAGAGACATGTGTGTCCGTTAGGCTGGGAAATACCCGGGAAATGGACGGATAAGGCCGCTGGTATCCGTTAGAGGAACGTCCGCTGGATGCAGACTACTGATTGAAAGGGCCGAGGTACTCGGGTGCTACTGTTCATGAAAGAAGGGGAAGGTTACTCAAAGAACGGAAGAGGGAATGGGAACCCATCCCCCCAATCGCTCCAAAGTAAAGTTAGAGCCATCAAAGCACGCCGTCACGCTTTATTCTTTCCTTCGGCCCCTGTTAGAAACGTTTGGCAACTTCCTTAGCATGTGCGATTGCTTTTTCTTTAATAGCCGGAGCTTGCTCTGACGATGCCGTTCCTTCAACAAAAATCGCCTCAATCGATTGAATCCCATAGAAATGCAGAATCTTCTTAAGATAGCTGTATCCCATTTCAACCGGAGCAAGCGGACCTTCCGAATAAACGGAACCGCTAGCTTGAATGTGTAAGGCTTTCTTGCCGGACAGCAGACCTACAGGACCATTTTTTGTATATCTGAAAGTCTTGCCCGCAACTGAAGTCGCATCCGTGTATGCTTTCAAAACCGGCGGGATCGAGAAATTCCACATAGGGGAAACATACACGTACTTATCAGCAGCCACGAATTGATCAACAATCGCCTCATGACGGGCTACCTTTGATTTCTCCGCATCAGACAGTTGATCGAAAGAGGAACCTGACCGAATTTTTCCCCAACCATGTAAGACATCGGCATCGATTTGCGGAATATTCTCTTGGTACAGATTCAAATGAATTACTTCGTCGGCTGGATTTGCTTGACGATATGCTTCTATAAATTCTTCCCCTACCGCGAGACTAAAAGATGATTGGGAATCCAGGGGATGTGCGGTGATGTACAGTACTGTTGCCATGAATCAAAACTTCCCTTCTGTAATTATATTAAATACACTTTCTAGGGTTAATCATATAATATATTTTTTATTTGAGAAGTACGCACAATAATGTGGTATAGTATTAAAAAAGGTACTGTAAGGGAGGCGGACGTATGCAAAAGAACCCTGTCCAATGTCAATTCGTTGCGGCGCTGGATTCGATCGTCGGCAAATGGAAGCCGATGATCCTTTATCATTTGCTTCAAGGTAAACCTTTGCGGTTCAATGAGCTAAGAAGATTGCTGCCTGATATCACTCAAAGGATGCTTACGCTCCATCTGCGCGAATTGGAGGAGGAAGAGATCGTTAAACGAGTCATTTATCCGCAAATCCCGCCGAAAGTGGAATACTCCATCACGGAATACGGCAAGAGCCTGTCTCCGATTTTAGAATCCTTACATCAATGGGGAGCGGCCCATGTCGAGCGAAAGCAGCTCAAAATGGAAAATAATGAACAAACAGAAACGGACTAGCGCTCGACATTACGCTAGTCCGTTTCGTTCTGCATCGCGTCTTAATCCGCCTATCGTGCAGATCCTTTCCAAGCAAACGGCGGCTGATTTTGACGCGGATTCGTGGTTTTCTAATTTCAAATCTCTATATTTGTCTCCAAAAACTCAAGATACTTTGGGTCATCTTCCATAAAAATCTCCATACCGGCGCCCATGTAAGCCCGGGTTAACTCGTCAGCCGCCTTTTCAAAGTTTTCCTGTTCATAATACAACTTCTCGATGGTTTTCAGGCAATAAACGGAGGGCGGCAATATATTTTTGCTTGCCCGCATCAAGATCGCCTGCCTTCACTAAATCATCGCCTTGTTTACATAGAGCGGTAATTTCGGAATAAGTGGAATCTGAAAGCTGCAACGCGATCTCTCCTTTTTCTGTTCGATGGGAATCAAGAATGTTAGCCAATGATCGTTTTTTGATTTTCATCAAAAATGATTGCGTCTGGTATGGCCAATAAATATTCTATCGCCCAAATGATTTTGGTCCGTAAATTCTCTCCCATCATCAGGCGAGATAAGGAACGATTGTTGAACAAAGATAGTCATGAAATTATAAAATAAACCATAGACGTATTGACCTATCGGGCGCTACACTAGGGAAGGTTGCAAAGAATAGATACAGTAGGAGCTTGTAAAACGTGACACTAACAGATCGTATTCCATCCTGGAAAAAACTTAGTCTTTTTGCCGTGACTTGGCCCATTTTCGTCGATTCCGTACTGCGGATGCTGCTGGGCACGGTGGATGTGTTTATGTTAAGCCGTATCTCCGATAAGGCGACCGGGGCAGTAGGCTTAGCCAACGAAATTATCTACTTCTGCATTCTGATGTTCGGCTTTGTTGGCATCGGCACCAGCGTTGCGGTCTCCCAGTATATCGGCGCCGGGCGGGAGAAAGAGGCAAGCCGCATTTCGGCGCTCGCCATTACGATGAACCTGGTTTTCGGGATTCTCGTCAGCTTGGTTCTCGTTTTTTACGGGGAGCCTCTCCTGCATCTGTTGAAGTTGGATCCCGAACAAATCGGAATCGCAAGTCATTATTTAAAAATTATCGGCGGTTTTATGTGGATTGAGGCGCTCTCTTACGCGGTGTCGTCGGTCATCCGTTCGAGCGGACACACCAAAAGTGTTATGTTCGTAACGCTGGGCGTCAATATCATTCATGTAACAGGAAATTATTTGCTCATTTTCGGGAACCTGGGCTTTCCGGAGTGGGGTGTGACAGGGGCGGCTATATCAACGGTCGTTAGCCGTTTGCTCGGCATTGTCGTTCTTTTTATCATTTTGTATCGGCGGGTTCCTGCACCGATTCGCGGAAGGGACTATATTACCTGGAACGGTTCCTACTTGAAACAGATTTTGAGCGTTGGTTTGCCGGCTGCGGGTGAGCATCTTTCCTGGCAGTCGCAGTACCTCATGATTATTAGCTTTGTCAATATGATCGGCATTACGGCGCTAAACACCCATGTTTACGTCATGAACGTATCCAACTATTTTATGGCGCTAGCGATGGCGATCGGAGCGGGTACGGAAATCATTGTCGGTCAAATGGTCGGTGCGGGGGAAATGAATGCAGCCTACAAGCGGCTCATGAAAAGCGTGCGGATCAGCTTTGTATTAACTTTAGCTATCGTCAGTGCGGCAGCGATATTCCGGCATGGGCTGATCGGCATGTTCACGAAGGACCCCGAGATCATTGCCGCCGGAGCGAGTATTTTTTTGCTTTCCATCGTACTCGAACCCGGCCGGACCTTCAATATGGTCATCATCAATTCGCTGCGCGCCGCCGGGGATGCGCGGTTTCCCGTCTTGATGGGCGTGCTCTCGATGTGGGGCGTCTCAGTGCCGCTTGCTTATGCGTTAGGCGTTCATTTCGGGATGGGGCTGCTTGGCATCTGGATCGCTTTTGTGGTGGACGAATGGCTGCGCGGGGTCATCATGCTGCTTCGCTGGAGAAGCCGGGCCTGGGAGAAGAAAGCGCTCGTGAAGCCTGTTTCCGTTTCGGAAAACGGCATGGGGGCGCAGGGTTAAATGCGGACCTGAAGGGGGACTTTTGCTTGCCGACAGCAAAAGTCCCCTTCGTCGTTTGGTCGGAAAAGGCTCATTTTATTCCTCGACGGCGATGCCGGCCGCTTTCCAATGCCCGTAGGCAACGATTCTGCTAAACTGGGATGAAACTTCGCTTGCGGGAAGAGGCTGCTCGTTTTTAAGCCACCAAATGACCACCCCCATGAAAGACGATACCAAGAATTCGAGCAGCAATTCTTTGGATATCGCTAAAGAGGAATTTCCCTGAACGGGATTCCATCCCTCATTTAGTTTATCCTTAATGATATTTTCCATTTTAGTTCGAAACGGATAGATTCTATTCTCATCAACTAACATGGCATAGTAAAAAGAAGTGTTGCACGAAATATGTTCCAACACGGCTTGCATGACTGTCTCGAGTTTGGAAGTGCTGAAGGGACTCGCGCTGATTGGACATTGAACGGCTACATCTTTTAATTCGCTCAGCAGATCATTCATGCATGTATCCAATAAATCAGGTTTATTTTGATAGTGGAGATAAAAAGTGTTTCGATTGATCATAGCCCGATCGGCAATATCCTGGATCGTTATCGCTTCATATCCTTTTTCCTGAATAAGCTCATAAAACGCCTTTCGAATCGATTTGTTCGTACGCAGTATTCTTAGATCGGTTTTTTTGTTCACTTTTTCGTTCCCCCAGCATTAAATTTTAACCGTTAAGCGACAAAGGCCTTATGAATTGTCTGTTATCCTTCAAAATTAAAAATATTAAATATTGAGCGCTGTATTAACCTTCATTATAATGAGCAACAGATAAATAAACAACATAGTGTTCATTATTTATCTAAATGACTATAGACTCAAGGAGGATATTCTAATGACATTCAACCATCAAAATGAGCTTGTCCGTAAGGCCATCGCTGTGCTGGAAAGTTTTGAGAGCGGCAATTCCGAGGCGATTACGGCTTACGTAAATCCCGATAAATATATTCAGCACAACCAGGCCTTGCCCGATGGCCGCGGGGCCATGCTTGGCGCGCTTGATCATTTGAAGGAAATAGGTACAAAGGTAAGCGTTAAACGCGCTTTAGTCGACGGAGATTATGTGGCTCTTCATTCTGTATATGATTTTCACGGCCCTAAAATCGCCTTTGATATTTTCCGTTTTGAGAATGGACTAATCGTCGAGCATTGGGACAACTTGCAAGAGATGGAGGACAAGACGCCAAGCCATCATACGATGATTGACGGGCCGGTCGCGATTAAGGATATCGACAAGACGGATATCAACAAAGCATTTGTCAAAAGCTATGTCGAGAACATTTTGCTTGGGAAGAACCCCAGCCTGCTCGCCTCCTACTTTGATGGCGATAACTACATTCAGCATAGTCCGCATATTGCGGATGGCCTTTCCGGTCTTCATGCTGCATTGCAGGCCCTTAAGGAGAAAAATATTGAATTTCAGTATACCCATGTCCATCAGGTCATCGGACAAGGCGATTTTGTGCTTGCGGTGAGTGAAGGTCTCTTCGATGGTCAGCCTACCGCTTTCTACGATTTGTTCCGCGTGGAGGATGGGAAGATCGCCGAACATTGGGACGTTATCGAGGCTATACTGCCGGCGGAAAAACGAAAAAATTCGAACAGCAGATTTTGAGGCTGGTGCAGCTGAATCGCAAGGAAAGACAGAGGAAAACGCATGGGCTTATTTAAAAATAGATTAATTGTGGCCTTACCCCTTATCGTTATTGCTGCCGTCTTCATTTTTAGCCTTGCCATCATTCCCAGCATCAATCCTGTTCCTCATAGCCTGCCCATTGCCATTGTGAATAAGGATCAAGGCTTGACGTCCTCAAACGTCAATATGGGCGAGACGGTTATGTCTGAGATTCAGTCGGCAACCTTCGCGAATTCGGATGGAGAGCCGGCGATGAAATGGATCGAAGTTGATAGTGAACAGGAAGTAAAAGCAGGACTTGATAACCAAGAATACTATGCTGCATTGGTGATTCCCCGGGATTTTAGCGAGAAGCAGGCATCGCTGATGACGCCGGATCCGTCTGCACCCCGGGTGCGAATTTATGTCAACCAAGGCATGAATGCATCGGCATCGAGTATGGCTGAGGAAATGCTAAATCAAGCGATTAGTGGGATAAATGAGGAGATGCGTACTGAGCTATTAACGGCTTTCGAGCGGCAAGGCGCTGCGATCTCAACGAAACAAGCCGCCGCATTGGCTTTGCCAATCGTTAGCGAAGTCACCCGTGTGAATGCAGTCGGTACGCATAGTGCGAACGGGAATTCACCGGCTTTGATGTTCCAACCTTTGTGGATGGCCAGTCTGATCGGAAACGTGATTTTCTTGCTGGTTAAAAATAAATCAAATTATGCGAATCGCAATGAACGGCTTCGGGCGAATATAGTCCAAGTCTTATGGGGAGCGGTCCTGGCTTTGGCGAGCGGATTTAGCCTCGCCTGGTTCGCCGAGCGTTGGGGGTTGCACATTCCTCATTTCACGGATACGGCTTTATTCTTGGCCATTGCTTATTTAGTATTTTTTCTCATGATAGCTGCTGTTTTCTCTTGGGTTGGATTTAAAGGCATGATTATTTTTGTATTGTTCTTATTTATCGGTGCGCCGCTCCTTAGTTTCGCTCCCGAGTTGTTATCTTCGTTTTACCGGGATTGGATACTATCATGGCTGCCGATGCGTTTCATGATTGATGGGCTGCGTGAGCTGTTCTTCTTTGGGCAAGGCCTGCGCATGAATCATCCCACATTCGCTTTAATTTGGATCGGCGCCTGTGGCCTTTTGGTCTTGCTTGCATCTGCCTTTAAACGTTCCCGTAAGCCGGAACAGAAAAAAGAGGTTGAAATTGCGCATAACCCCTAATAGAATCATCTCATTGGGCACCCTAACGGGTGCCTCTGCGTATCTGGCTAAAAGTGCTTTTCTGAAATGTGAATTTGTGCAGTACTCTGATCAGTTTCATTTTTACGGGGAAAAGAGGAGGGCTAGGGTGGCGAAATGGGATAACATGCTGTCCATGCTGTGGATGCTGCGCTCCGGAAGGAAGCTCACCGCCGCGCAGATCGCGGACAGTTTGGAGATCAGCGTCCGCACCGTGTACCGGTATATCGACGCATTATGCGCCAGCGGCGTGCCGGTCGTCGCGGAATCGGGCCATGACGGCGGCATTCGCATTCTGGAAAGCTTCAAGGAAACGCCGTTGTTCTTCAACTCCATAGAGCTGAAGGCGCTTGTAGACGCGTATAAATTTGCGCAAGGCGCCGGCTATCCGTACACGGAGGAGTTGGAAAGCGCGCTTGCGAAGGTGGAGAACGGGTTGCACGAAGAGCAGCGCAACGATCTGTCCCGTCAGACGAGCGGCTTGGATGTGATCTCTCCGGCGCGCCCGCCTTCCGTCGTTGCGTTGCTCAGGGATCTGGAGCAGGCGGTGATGGACGGACGAACGGTCCGCATCGCCTACCGCAAAGCGAATGCGGAGCAGGAGGGCGAACGTGAAGTCGATCCGTACGGGCTCGCTTACGACCGCAACGAATGGTACGCTGTCGCGTTCTGCCATCGGTCGCGGGCGGTGCGGACGTTCCGCGTGGACCGCATCGCGCGGCTCGAGCCGACCGAAGCGCGGTTCGAAAAGCCGGAGCACTTCTCCGCGTCCGCCTATTTCCGCGACCAGTCCGAGCAGGAGCGGGAGGCGGACGGACCGCTGACGGTCATCCGCATTGAGGGGGAACCCGATACGCTGAACGCGGTTTGCGGCCACTGGCATATGCGCCACTATTTGACGGAACGGACCGATCGGGAGGCGCGTTTTTTGCTCGATGTCCCGACGATGGACAAGTATCTTCCGGCGTATCTGATCACATTCGGCACGGCCATTCGCATTCGGGAGCCGCTGGAACTTAAGCGCCGGATCCGGGAAATGGCCTGCGAAATCGCCAAACATTACGAAAATGATCCCGGTTGAACTTCGCTGACAGCAGTTGTCAGCGAACCCGGTATACGATAGAGACAAGGCTGCGGCGGCCAAACGACGACGAATAAAGGAAAGGTGAATCCATCCATGTCCATGCGAGAGCACTCACATCAATTGTACGAATATCATGTTTGGGCGAACGAGCGGCTGTTCGCCCACCTGGAGCAGCTTCCGAAGGAAGTGTTCGATGCGGAAGTGACAAGCGTGTTCCCGTCCGTATCGCAAACACTCGGACATATGCACTTATTTGAAAAGCTTTATATGTCCGTACTCGCGGAAGTTCCAAACGAGGAGATTTTTCCGAAGATCCCGGACTGGACGAAGGAAGCGCAGGGCAAAACCGTGGACGAGATGCGGCGGTTGTTCGCCGGCGCCGCCGAACAGTTCCGCGATTTGCTGCGGCGTACGCCCGACCCGGACAAGGCGATGACGATCGAGCATCCGAAGTACGGCCGTCTTGATACGCATTTCTCCGACATCCTGCGGCATGTGGTCAACCACGGGACGTATCACCGGGGCAATGTGACCGCAATGCTGAGACAGCAAGGGTATGCCGGGGTCCCGACCGACTACATGTTTTATTTGCTGGAACGGCAGGCGGAAGAATAGAAGCCGCTCGCAGAGAAAGGGATTTTTAAACTTCGAACCGCTAAAAATGGCACCCCAAATGGGTGCCATTTGATTTAGCTTCATGCTCATACGGTGAACCGTGTTGCAAGTAGCGGAATGAGGTATAGTTATTCAATAAACTTTTTCGTAGCCTGATACAGTTTTTCTGCGTATACGTCTATTTCGTCTCGGGACATGCGCAAGCGGGCCACAGAAGAACCATACCCGATCTCCGTTTTACCCTTCGCCAAATCGTTGAAAATTCCATCCGCAAAGGCATCTAACGGTTCCCCTTGCGTATGCAGTCCTGCTCCTCCTAAATCCGTATTCACCGCTGGCGGGGCAATCTCAATAACTTCCACAGACGTATCGGAGAGCTGGTGTCTTAAGCTTATGGTGAATGAATGAAGCGCCGCTTTGCTTGCTGAATAAATGGGGGCAATCGCAAACGGTGTAAAAGCCAGCCCGGATGTGACGTTAATGATCGCCGCCGTTTCTTTTGCCGCAAAAAAAGGCGCGAACAGCATGGACAGATGGAAAGGGGCCTCGATATTCGTTGTGATTTCCTTCCTGAAATCATTCCAATGGTCTCTCGCATCCGCCTTTAGCACATTATAGCGCAACTGAATGCCGGCGTTATTCACCAACACGTTCACTTCCGGATAGTTTGCGGTTACCCAATCAAACAACGCTAAACGTTCCGATTCCATATCCAAATCACATACACGGGTGATCAGACCGTGAACTTTTTCTTCCGCGTCTTGAAGTGCACTTTCACGCCGGCCGCAAACAATGACTGTATTCCCGGCTTTCATAAATCGCTCGGCAAATGCCAACCCTATTCCGGTGCTTCCGCCTGTAATCAGTATTGTATTTCCGGAAAGCTTCATGAACGTTCCTCCTCGATCTTTTTTATATAGCGTTCAATCTTTTCATCAATTCCTGGTAAGTACTGGGTCAACAATGCAATCTCATCCAGCACTCTTTGCTTATGCTTCTTCATCATGTCAAGCCGGCGTTCAAGGGTAGTGTCTCCTTCTACGATCCATGCCATATACTCTCTAATGCTGTTTATCGGCATATGCGTGTTTTTTAAGCAAATGACGGCTTCAAGGAGCGCCATTTGATGTTCTGAAAATAAGCGCCGGCCCGCTTCATCACGCTCGATTAGCGGCAGCAGTCCCCTTTTTTCATAATACCGCAAGGTTGATTCCGGAATATTGAATTTGGTTGAAGCTTCGCCGATGGAATAATATTTCATTTGGAGGCCTCCGATTTCTTGCGTTTCGTTGTCGACATGAAAATGATACGACTTAAACCATAGTTTAAGTCAATAGTGGGTTTAAAGAAATGTTGCCCTCCAAAATCGATAAAATGCAAGAACCCTCCGCGTCTGGAGGGTTCATTTTTAAGATTATAGAATTTATAACTCAACTTTCGGTGAGGACCAGGGCGAAAACCAACTTAAAAGCGGATAGAGTATGGCTTTGACAGCGCTGGAATGCGGGGCTTGAAAAAAGGAAGGGGGAAATCCCATGAAATGCAAAAGTGCATGCGATATTCGTCGAAACGCCTCGAAACGGGCGGTTCAACTGCAAATATGCAGTTCATTTCCGATCATAAGCTTCTTTTTTATCCAATCACCGCAAATGAGATGTATTTTTGCACTTCAACCGCTCAAACGCAGAAATTTGCGGAAATTCAAATGTACTTTTGCATTTGATCCCATCAAACCGTCCTACTTCCCATAAATAACGAACAACTGCTGAAACTGATTCATGAAGTCGCTCCCAAAGTCAGGAAGCTTTCCGCTCTGATTCAGCGTCTACTCTACCGGTAGATAGACGTTTTTCTTATGAGGAGTACCGATCATCTTATCTGCTTCATGAACAACATCAAAAACGCGGTCAAGGCGCAGGGGTTTAACAAGACGCTGAAGGCCCTGTTTTTGTACTTTGCGCCAGCTTAGTAATCAATTCAATGTCTTGATCTGTTAATCGATCAAGGAAATGTTTGCGGATTGCCTTTGCGACTATGGGCCGGGCATCATCCAACGCTGATTGTCCGGTGGAAGTGATGATGACTTGAACACCGCGATCCGTGTCTAATGGTTTCCTCATCACAAGTCCGCGTTTTTCCATCCGCGTCAGATGGTGTGACAATCGGCTCTTATCCCAGTCCATCGAGCCGGCCAACTCCTGTTGGCGAAGGCTGCCGTTCCCCAAAAGGACTAACCGGTCCAATACCCCGTAATCACCCTCCGATAGTCCTGTGTGCTCGGACATCTCTTTGACAACGCGGCCGAAGATGCTCTGAAAGGTGCCTTTCCACATATGCCATATTCGCATTTCCTCTTGATTCAGCTCGTTTTTATCCATAAGAACATAATATCACGGTTGACACATCAACCACAACATGATACAGTAAGCCTTGGTTGACGTATCAACCAACATCAATAATGCAAAGCACGCTTGACCGCTCCCTCCATAAACGGTTTAGCCAATCTCCCGTAAAGAAAGGAACATTTATTATGGATATTAAAGTTAGTGCACCCGCTCCAGTCGTTTCGGTGAAACCGGTAGTGCTATCCGCTCCGGGCCGCGGTGAGGATTTGCAAGTGCGAGTGTCAGCGCCTGCGATTGGAAGCGAATTGCCTATTATTGTTTTCTCGCACGGTTATGGCTGGTCGTTGGACGGCTACAGCCCGTTGGCCGACTTCTGGGCTGCTCACGGCTTCGTGGTCGTTCAGCCCACCCATCTCGACTCGAGGACGCTGAACCTTCCTCCTGACGATCCGCGTACACCGCTGATCTGGCGGTTCCGGGTGGAGGACATGAAACGCATCCTCGACCAGCTTGATCTCATTGAAGCTTCCGTTCCCGGTCTCAGCGGGCGCCTTGACCGAAGCCGCATCGCTGTTGCCGGACACTCCTGGGGCGGCCAGACGGCGAGCATGTTGCTCGGCGCGCGGGTCCTCGACGCCCGCGGCGAACCGGGAGAGGACATGTCCGACTCACGGATCAAGGCAGGCGTATTGCTTGCCACAACCGGCAAGGGGGGAGCTGACTTGACTCCGTTCGAGGCCGAGCACTTTCCCTTCATGAACCCGAGCTTCGCGGATATGAGCACACCAGCCCTTGTGGTTGCGGGGGACCATGACCAGTCCCAGCTGTCCACTCGGGGGCCGGATTGGTTCACGACCCGTATTTCCTAAGCCCGGGCAGTAAGAGCTTGCTTACCCTCTTCGGGGCCGAACACTCGCTTGGCGGAATTCCCGGATACAACGTTACGGAAACAACGGATGAGAACCCCGAACGAGTCGCCCTAATCCAGCGGCTGACGCGGGCTTACCTCCTCACCGCGCTCGATCTCGACGATTCCTGCTGGCCGGAGGCTCGCGCGGCTCTGGAAAAGAGCGCCCACCCGCTGGGGTGCATCGAGTCTAAGTAAGGAGACGGTGCATCGAACTACCAGTCGCGGGCAGTGCCCACTCGCGCACTTCATAATAAACCCGTCGAGGCTGCCGGCATGACCGGCGGCCTTTTTCTGCGATCGGGCAGGAATGGTATCAGATTATAATTGACATCATCGTTTTGCTGATATAACATTATCTCTAATATTTGAAATACGTTGAGAAGGAATAGTACGGTTTTCCGAGCGAACAGAGAGCTGTTGGGCGGTGTGAAACAGCCGCGGGGGAAATCGGAACTCGCCTTGGAGTTGCCCGCTGAACCCCAAAGACGGTTTTTGCACAACCTCTTTAAGTAGGCGGAGCCGGAGCCTGACCGTTATCATCAGGAGGATGCCAGGTTTGTCCGTTTTGGCAAACCCGTATCCGTAGAGGGCATGCCAAAGGGTGGCGTGAATTCGGAGTGGTACCGCGTAAGATGTCAAAGTCTTTCGTCTCTGTTAATGGAGATGGAAGGCTTTTTTTCGCATCCGATCTTTGTTAGATAAGTACGGAAAATTGATGAAGGGAAGGATCGCCATGAAAAATGTTGAAAAATACGCCAGAGGATATTTTATGCCGCCGGAGACGAGCTTGAATTGGACCAAGAAGGAATACATTACAGAGGCGCCGATTTGGTGCAGCGTCGATCTTCGCGACGGGAATCAGGCCTTAATCGTTCCGATGAATTTGGAGGAAAAGCTGGAGTACTTCAAAATGCTTGTGAAGATCGGGTTCAAGGAGATCGAGGTTGGATTTCCCGCAGCGTCCGAAACGGAGTTTACCTTCCTGCGCACATTGATCGAGCAGAATTTGATCCCGGACGACGTTACGATCCAAGTGTTGACCCAGTCGAGAGAGCACATCATCCGCAAAACGTTCGAATCGCTGAAAGGCGCGAAAAAAGCCGTAGTCCATTTGTACAACTCGACCTCCGTGGCGCAGCGGGAACAGGTATTCCGCAAATCCAAACAAGAAATTATCGACATCGCTTTAAGCGGCGCCAAGCTGCTCAAGCAGTGCGCGGAGGAAACGGAGGGGAATTTTCAGTTCCAGTATTCGCCGGAAAGCTTTACGGGTACAGAGATTGATTTTGCCCTGGACATCTGCAACAGCGTGCTGGGTGTATGGCGGCCGACTGCGGAGAACCCGGTCATCATCAACCTGCCGGCAACGGTGTCCATGTCGATGCCTCACGTTTACGCCAGCCAGATCGAGTATATGAGCAATCACCTGAACTTCCGGGAGCATGTGATTTTGTCGGTGCATCCTCATAACGACAGGGGAACGGGGGTAGCGGACGCGGAGCTGGGGATGCTGGCCGGCGCCCAGCGCGTCGAAGGCACTTTGTTCGGCAACGGGGAAAGAACGGGAAACGTAGACATTGTGACGCTGGCTCTCAACATGTATTCCCACGGGGTGGACCCGAGGCTGAATTTTGAGAACATCCCTGCCATCGCCTCCGTTTATGAACGGCTGACCAAAATGAAAGTCAGCGAAAGACATCCTTACGGAGGCGAGCTGGTATTCACCGCTTTCTCCGGCTCGCATCAGGATGCGATTGCCAAAGGCATGAAATGGCGCGAGGAACAAGAACCCCGGCATTGGTCGGTCCCTTATCTGCTGATTGATCCCAAGGACATCGGCAGGGAGTACGAAGGCGATATTATCCGCATCAACAGCCAGTCCGGCAAAGGCGGGATCGGATACGTGCTGCAGTTGAAGTACGGACTCGATCTTCCGGCAAAAATGCGCGAAAACTTCGGATATTTCGTTAAAAACGTATCGGATCAGCAGCAAAAAGAACTGCTGCCCGAGGAAATCTACGATATTTTCCTGAAGGAATATGTGAATATAAAAACGCCTGTCGAGTTTGTCAAATACCGTATTACGGACAATGAAGATTTTCAAACCATCGTCACGATCCGGACCGGCCATGAAGTCAAGGAAATCGAAGGTACCGGAAACGGTAGACTCGACGCGATCAGCAATGCGCTGCAAGCCTATCTTGGGTTGGCATACAGCGATCTGGTCTATACGGAGCACGCTCTGGAAACCGGCTCTAAATCGCAAGCTGTCTCTTATATCGGCATCACGGCATCCGACGGCAGCGTATATTGGGGGTGCGGCGTTGACGTTGATATTATGACCTCCTCCGTGAAAGCCCTGTTTAGCGCCGTGAACCGGTTTAGCCGCAATACCGCAAAGTAGAATAAACCGATTCTAGCCGTGCGGATGATCATCCGTACGGCTAAAGATGTTTCAGGAGGAAGTAACGATGTTATTCTCATCGTAAAAAAATGAACTCTATCGGGGGGGTATTTCGTATAACATCTCGTATACCCATTGCTGTACAAGTCAATATTATCTACGTACGGCTTTGCCGGTTGATAAAAAACTTACCTTACAAAGGGGAGATGGAGTTATGTGGTTAGAGTATGCGTGGGCACTACTCATTCTTATCGGTTTGGAAGGATTGTTGTCGGCCGATAATGCGCTC
This sequence comes from Paenibacillus sp. FSL P4-0127, assembly GCF_038007325.1. Taxonomy (NCBI): domain Bacteria; kingdom Bacillati; phylum Bacillota; class Bacilli; order Caryophanales; family Paenibacillaceae; genus Paenibacillus; species Paenibacillus sp. FSL P4-0127. Next base: position 945,651 of record NZ_JBBOWY010000001.1, read on the forward strand.
GTGCTTGCGGTCATTGCGAAGCATCTGCCGGACGCACAGAAGAAACGAGCGATCAACTATGGGATCATGATGGCTTTTGTGTTTCGTTTTTTCGCGTTATTTGCGATTTCCTTTATCGCCAATGTTTGGCAGGTACAGGCGATTGGCGCAGCTTATCTCCTGTACTTGGGGTTAAAGCACATCATCCAAGCGCGGTTCGGCAAGAAGAATGAGAACGTTCACGAGGACACTAAGCAAGAGTCGGCAGGGAAAGGTTTTTGGCCTACAGTAGGAAAAATTGCCCTGGCAGACCTTGCCTTTGCGATCGATTCCATCCTGGCTGCGGTGGCGCTTGCGCTAGGGCTGCCAGACTCGCCGCTTGGCGATTTCGGGGGGATGGACGCCGGTCAATTTATTGTCGTATTGCTCGGCGGAATTGCGGGCTTAGTCTTAATCAAGTTTGCAGCTACTTGGTTTGTAAAACTGCTAGCTCAGCGGCCGGCGCTTGAGACGACGGCTTATGCGATCGTTGCCTGGGTTGGCGTAAAGCTTGCCGTTATTACGCTTGCCCATGAGGATATTGGGGTTTTGGATCCTCATTTCCCCCATAGCACGGTCTGGACGATTATTTTTTACGCTGTCTTGGTGGCGATTGCCCTAATTGGGTGGTTTGCACCCAGCAACAAACCGTCTAAGGCAGGTAATGCCTAACGGAACATTCGCCGATTTTCAATTAGAGAGAAACGCCAATTCGATAAATTCGGGGGCGTTTTTTTTGTTGAATAATTCACAATTAATACCGTGGGCTTACTAGCCAAACTAATATTTTATACCAAAATTTCAATATGAAGGGAATATGTGTAACCTGGAACCCCAGGTAATATAAGGAATTTACCTTTCGGTGTTGCGCGGCTTTCAGCGTCAATTCAGCCAGTTGTCACAAGGTGTTCGGAGTTTTTAGCGATCATAAATTCAGGGATTTGGTAAATGATGTGGGGTTTAGCCTGCTATTCATATATGTTAGCATGGGTTAGCGCATTCACTTGGACTAGCCCTGCAGGCAAGGCAATAATTCGGATATATCCATTGGGTGTTCTGAAGAATCCGCCAGAATACAACAAGGGGATGCAGCAATACAGAAGGGGAGTGAATACAGATGTTCAAGAAGCTAGTTAGTACAACCGCTTCATTATTGGCCGGATCGATGCTGTTCGGAACATTGACGTTCGCGGCCACCGGTTCTGAAATCGCAAGTCGGGCTGACAATTATTTAGGGGATTTCAAATACAGATTTGGCTCTGAACCGTGGAATAGCGGGTATAAGTATTCCGACTGTTCTTCCTTCACAAAGCTGGTATTTAAGCGTGAAGGCGTGTATCTTCCGCGTACAAGCCGAGAACAGGCCAAAACGGGACGTTATGTAGCCAAGCGTAATCTGGTAAAAGGCGATCTGGTATTTTTTGATACAAACAACGACGGTAAGATCAACCATGTCGGTATCTATATGGGGAATGGCCGCTTCATTCACAGCTCTCCTATTAACAAGGTTGGATTCAGTAAGCTGAACTCCGGTTATTGGGAAGACCATTACGTTACTGCTCGCCGAGTAAGATAAGAAAAGGCCGGCTTTTGCGTAACCAATACAGTTACGAAAGGAACTGCCGCAGCAGTTCCTTTCGTATTTGCCGAAGCGGCCCTTAAGCTGGGCGCATCATTTGTAACGGTATTTTTTCGGAGAAATCTCACATCGGACCTTGTTCTGTCGTTCATTATTTCAGCAATGTCTTTAAAAGCTTTATTTCTTCTTTATACAAATCGACTGTCTTCCCCTCCGTCACTTTCCAATCACTGCTCAAAAGTGCAAGGATTTCTTTGAGCTTTTCAATGGCTTTGTCATACTTCCCTTGAATTTTGTAGATATAGGAAATTGCTTCCAATGAATCTGTATATTTGGGATTGGGCTGCAGTTCGTAACCTTTGGAATAATACTTAACGGCTTCATCGTATCTGCATAGCTTCGCCATACAGTCTCCTCTGGAGGACCATGCCTGCCAATCATGAGGATACAGTTCGGTCATCTGCTCCCAGAGAACGAATGCCTGAGAAAGGTTGCCTTCTTCTTTGTATATCAGGCCCCCATATAATTGATATAAATAACCTGGATGGGTTTCGTTTAATTTTTCCAGAATTCCCCTGGCTTCAGCGCATCTGCCATCTGCAAGCAAGTAGTTCATAAGCCATACATAAGCCGGCCAGTAATCCGGATGATTTGTCACAAAATCTATATAATACTCTATGAGTTTACGATGGTTGGAGAGGTTCCAGTCAAAAATAACTCCATTCTCCGCATCCCGTAAAGCGTTGTGATTTCTTTTGTTATCTGGAGCTAATATTAAAACATCCTTGGCGTAACGAGAAGCCAATTCACGATGCTCCTGTAAACGATGAATGTGCAGCTCGGCCAGCAATGTGAGGCATCGGGGCTTTTTTGCGTCATCATTAAGTTTTTCCTTAAGAAATTGTTCAGCATAGGTGAAATCATCTTTTGATATAAAATGTTCATGTCCAATCATGTTTTCAATCCGTTCAAAGTGGATATCATCGGTTAATGCAAACAGTTCATCGATGGTAACCCCTAAAATCGCAGATAACCTGGGAAGCAATTGGATATCGGGCATGGTTACATTGTTTTCCCACTTGGATACGGCTTGGGACGACATATTCAGTTTTGCCGCAAGTTCTTCCTGAGTCATTCCTTTTTGTAAACGGAGTGCTTTGATTTTTTTGCCTATTTCAATATTCATTGAGAACCTCCCGTTTTTACTATTTCGACTAGTCAATTGCATTGTAACTGTTTGTTAAATATGCCCTCAATGACCGCCCGGTTAAATGAATGAACCTATCCGTTACGTTTACCGTTACAGACAGCCCGAGGAAACACTGCCGTAATCAAACCTGGGCGAATGGGAATTATCTCGTTGACAAATTTTTTCACTGCGAGTAATATTGAAAAATATTTAAATGGGTTGTTACAATAAAAAAATTAAATAGTTGGCAAGCTATGACGGCTATGGATCGTACTATAGCAGGAGCAGCTTCTGGAGAGACCGCGGGACTCCGCGGCGCCGAAGGGTTCACAATCTCAGGCAAAAGGACAGAAGAGTACTGAATATCTATTTGTTATTTCGAAAATAATTAATAACAAGTCTATTTAGTTATTCTTATGACCAGGAGATTGGAGCGCATCCAGTCTCTTTTTTTATTGGGTTTAATCCATTGTTCAACTTTTCACGTTAAGGAGGAGTTTGGTTTGGCACAACAAGAATTAAAGAGGGATTTAGAAAATCGGCATGTTCAACTGATTGCCATTGGCGGCACCATTGGTACGGGATTGTTTCTCGGATCGGGCAAAGCCATTCAACTGGCGGGTCCGTCCATTATCTTTGCTTATTTCATCGTGGGGATCGCCATATTTTTTGTGATGAGGGCGCTGGGAGAACTCCTGTTGTCCAAAGCCGGATATCAATCTTTTACGGACATTGCCGAAGACTATCTTGGACCGCGGGCCGCGTTTGTAACCGGATGGACCTATTGGTTTTGCTGGATTATGACGGCTATGGCCGATGTGATCGCGGTTGGGGTGTATGTACAATATTGGTTTGATATCCCGCAATGGGTGCCTGAAATTATCTGCTTAGTTGTTTTATTAGGACTTAATCTGTTAACCGTAAAAAATTTTGGCGAATTGGAGTTTTGGTTTGCCCTAATTAAGGTAGTGACGATTCTCGCTTTAATTGCCATTGGGGTCGTCTTGCTGGTGATTGGATTTAAAACGGATGCGGGAATGGTTACGGTCAAAAATATTTGGGGACATGGCGGCATATTTCCAAACGGAGTTCCCGGGTTCTTGCTTTCCTTCCAAATGGTTGTGTTTGCCTTTGTTGGTGTGGAGTTGGTGGGGGTATCGGCCGCGGAAACATCCAACCCGGAAAAAAATATCCCTTCGGCGATTAATAAAATTCCGCTTAGAATTTTATTTTTCTACGTCGGCGCCATTATTGCCCTATTGTGCATCAATCCCTGGACGGAGCTAAGCCCGTCAGAAAGCCCTTTTGTTAAAACGTTTAGTTTAGTCGGGATTCCGATTGCCGCGGGAATTATTAACTTTGTCGTATTAACTTCAGCCGCTTCCGCTTGTAATAGCGGGATGTTTTCAACAAGCCGAATTTTATATAATTTAAGCAAGAATAACCAGGCTTCATCCCATTTTGCCAAGCTGAATAAAAACCATGTGCCCAGAAACGGGTTGTTGATCTCCACGCTTGTCTTGTCCGGGGGAGCTCTATTGAGCAAGCTTATTCCGGAGCAAGCGTTTGGCGTCGTCACCACCATTAGCGCCATTTGTTTTATTTGGGTCTGGGGTGTGGTTCTTGTTTGTCACATCAAGTATAAAAAGACACAGCCAGAGCTGCAGGCAAAATCGAAATTTAAAGCTCCGTTTACCCCCTTTGTTAATTATGCAGTTCTCACGTTGTTTGCTATAATTCTTATAATTATGCTGGTTGCCAAAGAGACACGCATGGCCTTATTATTGACGCCGCTGTGGTTTATTCTGCTGTTTGCTTTGTATTATTCGAATAGAAGAAAAGCGGGTAAATCATCATAAACAGTGTCATCATAAGAATTATTAATCATTGGGGAGAACAACATGAAGACGATCACGGTGCAAAGTCTTGCGAATATGTTTCATATGGAAGTGCTTGCCGGGGCGGGCCGTATGGACCGTGTGATTACCCGTCCGCGGGCGCACAGACCCGGGCTGGAGTTTGTGGGGTATTTTGATTTTTTTCCGATGGAACGGGTGCAAGTGCTTGGCCGTAAGGAAGTTAACTATCTATTGACATTATCCATTGAGGAACGCAAACTGCATATCGGCAACATCGTCAAATATCATCCGCCCTGCTTCATTGTGACGTCAGGACAGCAGGAGATCCCGTATCTGACCCTGTTCTGCGATCAGGAGGGGATTCCGCTGCTAAGGACGGAGGAGACGACAACGGAGTTTATCGCCAAGCTGGACAGCTATCTGGTCAAAGCGCTTGCCCCGGAGATATCGATCCATGGGGTATGCGTGAATGTATCGGGGATTGGCGTCCTGCTCCGCGGCAAATCCGGGATCGGCAAAAGCGAAACCGCCCACACGCTCATCAGAAGGGGCCACCGGTTCGTTGCGGACGATATTGTGGTGCTGAAGAAGTTAGGGCCAACGACTTTGCTCGGAACGCATAATGAAACCACACGCGAATTCCTCGCGCTGCGCAGCATCGGCCTGATTAATGTCGTACGCCAATACGGGCGCAGGGCTTTTCAGGACGAGACACGCATTGTACTCGACATTGAATTAGCGCCATGGAGGGAAGACTCTCTGAATAACGAGCTGGAACTGGAACCTCAATTCACGGAATATCTTGGCGTCAAGATCCCGCATATCGAGGTCCAGCTCCAGCCGGGACGGGATGTGGCCGGTCTGATCGAGGCGGCGGCCAACAATTGGTATCTCAAGCAGCTCGGCTATAGTGCCGCCGAAGAGTTCATGCAGCGGATCGAAAACAAAATGCAGTAGGCGCGGTTGGATTACAATCACTCATACATGATACCGCCCTTTGGGCACTACCAATGGAGAGCCGGAAATGGGATCTTGTATCACCGTGCAATCGAGCCCGTAAATGTCTTTCACCAATGTGGTTGTAATCACCTGAGACGGCTCGCCCTCCGCCACAAGCTTTCCTTGCTGAAGCGCAAAAATATGGTCCGCGTAACGTGCGGATAAGTTGATATCGTGAAGAACCATGACAATCGTAGTTCCGTGTTTTCGGTTAAGGTCCGTGAGCAGGTCAAGAATTTCGACTTGATAGGTGATATCCAAAAAGGTTGTCGGTTCATCGAGAAATAAAATGTCGGTTTGTTGCGCCAGAGCCATGGCAATCCAGACGCGCTGCCGTTGACCGCCGGAAAGCTCGTCAATATTGTGATTCGCAAACTCCGTTATGTCCATAATTCGCATCGCTTCGGCAACGGCCTCATAATCTTTTTTAGTCCATCCGCCGAACAACGATTGGTGCGGAAACCTTCCCCGTCCAACCAAATCCGCTACCGAAATGCCTTCCGGAACAATAGGGGATTGCGGCAGCAGCCCGACCACGCGAGCCAGCTGTTTTGGCGGCATTTTGCCGATGGGTTTTCCGTCAATCGTGATTTTGCCGGACTTAGGCTTTATCAGCCTTGCCAGTGTTTTCAGCAGCGTGGACTTTCCGCAGCCGTTGGCTCCAATAATAACGCTTATTTTATGACTGGGGATAACAAGGTCTACACCTTGGATAATCGTTTTATGATCATAGCCGGCCACGAGCTGTTCGGCTTGAAATAGATGCGTTGGTTTCATTATAACTCGCCCTTTCGATTCATTCGGATGAGCAGGAAGATCAGATACGGCGCTCCGAGTATTCCGGTCATGATGCCCACAGGGAATCTGTACTGGAAAGCAAATTGTCCGATTAAATCTGCCGCCAAAACCAAATTTACGCCAACAAGACCAGCCGGGATTATGTTCGAGAAGCCGGCTCCGGCCAGTCTTTTCGCGATCGGCCCCGAAAGGAAGGAGACAAAAGCGATTGGCCCGGTGGTGGCGGTAGCCAGAGCAATCATGCACACAGAACTCAAAATAAGCGCTATTCTTGTCTTGTCCGTGTTCACTCCAAGCGAAGTGGCCGATTGTTCTCCAAGTTCCAATAGACTTAGATGTTTTCCCAGGACGATAGCGATAGGCGTAAAGATCAATACCGTTAGGACAAGAGGCGGAAGTTCGTGCATTTGCGAGCCATTCAGACTGCCGCTAAGCCATCTGATCGCTGCGGGAATATCTTGTTGAGCGCCAACCAGCAGCAGGTAGGAAATCAGGGCGTCAAGCATGGCCTGTATGCCGATTCCGACGAGGATCAAGCGCCCGACCGAAAATGACTTCCCCCTGGACAATAAATAAATGATGATAACCGTAACAAGACCGGCAATCACCGAAGCAACGGAAACAACCGCCCGGTTTGAATGAAGTAAGGTGATGCAAAAAACAGCCGCCACGCTTGAGCCGGAGGTAATCCCGATGACATTCGGGTTCGCAAGGGGGTTGCGCAGCATAGTCTGGAAGATGCAGCCGGCTGCACCAAAAGCAAATCCGGCGAAAAGACCTGCCAGCATTCTCGGTAGACGTATCGTATTCACCGCAAAAGACACGCCTTTAAGCTGCTCGCCCGAAAGCGCCCGGATGACATCTTGAACCGGATAAATGGTGTTTCCCAGTAACAGCATAGCGCAGCAAAGCACGCATGCAAGTACTGCAAGGAAGCCGGTGATCAGTATCCACCGGCGGCGTCTTTGACGCCGGCCCGCCATAATAAATTCAATAGATTCATTTTTCATAGTGAACGCACTTTCGATCTCATCGCTAATATGATTAGGATTGGAGCTCCTATAAACGCAGTAACCACACCGACTTCAAGTTCTCCCGGGCTGCCGATGAGCCTGCCGCACACATCCGCTAATGTCAAAATGATGGCTCCCGCAATAGCTGACATGGGGATTACCAAACGCAGATCGGGCCCAAGCATGAGACGGATGACGTGAGTGGCCAATAGCCCGATAAAACCGATCGGGCCTGCGAGGGCCGTAGTTGCCCCACATAGAACAACACCTGCAAAAGCCGCGACAAACCGCAGTAGTCCTGTTCGAACGCCGAGTCCGGTCGCGGCATCATCCCCCAATGCCAGCGCATTTAGCGCCGGTGCAGTCATTACGGCGATCAGTATGCCAACGATCATAAACGGGGTGAATGTGGCTATAGCGCTCCAGGTTGCCGAGCCGACGCTGCCCACTTGCCAGAACCGGAATTGATCCATGACATAAGAGCGCGGAATCATGATGGCGGTGACCAGAGAAGAAAGTGCGGCGCTTGTGGCGGCTCCGGCCAAAACAAGCTTAATGGGCGTGGCGCCGCCACGCCCCATAGAGCCGATTCCAAATACGAACACCGCAGTGATCGCGGCTCCGGCTAAAGCTAGCCATATATATTGATTTGCGGTGCTTATATTCAAAAATGCAATTCCGCAAACCACAAACAAGGACGCGCCTGTGTTCACTCCCAGTATACTCGGGTCCGCAATTGGGTTGCGCGTGACCGATTGCATAAGCGCTCCAGAGACTCCGAGCGCCGCACCGCAAAACAAACTGAACACGGTTCGGGAAATTCTTTTGCGAACCACGTTAGCCCCGAAGGATTGGATATCTTGATGAAATAAACCGTTTATCAGTTCATTAAAACTAACCATACGAGAGCCTAAAACCAGAGATGCAACTACGCACGCGCCGAGCAAGACAATACAAATCACCAGAACCGTCATAAAGTGCTCCGGCATATGGAAGCTTTGCTGTTTATCTTTTGAAACCGAAGAACTATTCATTTATCTTGTCAATAGCTCCTCCTATTAATGCTAGATATTCATCAATGGTATAAGCTATCGAAAGCGGGTTAGGAGTTCCGGCAGCTACTAAAGGTGTATCGCTGTCGATAAATGCGACAGAACCTCTTTGGATCGCAGGAATTTTACCTAGTAGTGAATCGGCTTGGAGCGTCTTCAACAATTCGTCATTCCCATATCCAACGATGAGATCGGCATCGTAAAGGGCCTCGACATTCTCGGCGCTTAAATTCAAGGAGAAGCTAGTAGGGTCCGTAATCTGGTTCGTAACACTTTCAGGATAAACCATTCCCAGCTCATACAAGAAAGCGACGCGAGAGTCTACAGGAGTATAGATATGCAGTTGCGACAAATCTTCAGCCGAGAAGTTAACCCAAACCACTTTCTTGCCTTTCATCTGCGGATATTGACTTAGCTTTTCGTTAACCATATCCTCGGTGACCTTGATGAGTTGTTCCCCTTCCGCTTTCATGCCCATGCCTTCTGCATTCAGCAGGACTTGCTCTCGCCATGTGGTGGACCAAGGAGCGGTCGGATAGGCCACAACCGGAGCGATTTGACTAAGAAGATCGTAGTCCTCCTGAGTTATCCCGGAGTAAGCGGCAAGAATGACATCCGGGTCCGCATCGGAAATCGCCTCAAAATCAAGGCCGTCCGTATCCTGAAAAACGTTAGGATCGCTTGCGCCAAGTTCTTTGAGTTTTTCCGCTGTCCAAGGCAAAAGCCCGCTGCCATCCTGAACGCCGAAGTTCGCCGCCGAGAAGCCTACGGGAACAACTCCGAGAGCGAGAGCAACATCATGATTCGCCCATTGAACGGTAACTACCCGTTCAGGCTTGCTTTCAATGACAGTTTCACCGAAAGCGTGTTTGATCACGATCGGATATGCGGAATTCGTATCTGGCGAAGCGGGCGCTTCAGTTTTAGACGTTTCGGCCGAAGTTGGTGCGGATGTTGAACTTGATTGCTGGCTTGAGCAACCAACTAGCGAGAATATAAGCACAATCGAAACAAGTAATGTGCCTAATGAGGCATTTCGTTTTGCATTCATTGGCATACGGCATACCCTTTCCTATCAAGAACTGTATTTTTAAATAGCGCTTTTAATTGATAATGATTATCAAAGTCAATATACAGTCCCCTTGCCGGGTTGTCAATGAAAAATTTGTAAGAGCGTATTTCAAATTAAACCTGAGTTTATGTCCAGCAAAATTCTTCCGCGTCCATGTCTTGCTTTGCTTTTCTCCAGTGCTTTGTCAGCTTGGTTTAGCGGGAATATGGAATCGATCTTTGCTTTAATCGTACCATCGGCAATTAATTCCGCTATGGTCTGCAGATTCGCGTAGGTTGGGAATTTGGTGTTGAATTTAGCTGTAATGCCATGCTTTTGCGCGTTTTCTTGGGATGAATCCTGAGCCAAAGTGACGAGAATCCCCCCTTTCTTGAGAGCGGCCCAGGAACGATTCTCGGTATCGCCTCCCACGAAATCGACCAACACCGCCTGCCGCCGCATGAATTAGCACGGTTTGGCCAGGCTGGAGTTCGCCTTCGGTGAACAGCGCCTTCCAGGCCGTTTCAGCTCCTGCCTTAGTCGTTGCCGCATCTTCAAAGGTAAGATTACCTGGCATCTTGACTAATTCTTGGGCTTTCGCAATGCCATATTCTGCATAGGCCCCTTTGACACTACCAAAAATCTGCGATCCCCTGGCTTAAACTCCGTTACATCTTGCCCCACCTCCTCGACAACTCCGGAAGCATAGAATCCCGGGATGTAGTCAAGTGGAATGACTGCAGCATACACGATGCGAACGAGCACTTCATCCGTTTGCGGCTGAGGGCATTCAACTTTTTCTATTTTTATCTCTCTTTCTTTATTAATGTGGTCGTCAACATAAAATATAAAAGGTCTTTTTCCCAAATAAATATTTTGGTTGAACCTTACGCAACGTTATCTTTTATACTTAAGCTACCGGTAAACAAGTTAGCGCTAACGAAGGGGTTCCTATGAAACGACATTGGAAGGTCGGGGATCTTGCCAAACTGGCGGGACTCACCGTGCGAACTTTGCGATATTACGATCAAATCGGCTTGTTCTCACCATCCGGCCAGACGGAGTCCGGTCACAGGCTGTACAATGAATCCGATCTGTCGCGCCTGCAGCAGATTTTATCGCTTAAGGAATTGGGCTTGTCTCTGGAGGAGGTCAGGTCCGTCTTAAACGGCGGACAGATCAGCCCGCTGGAAATCGTCAACCTGCAAATGGCGCGAATCAAGGAGCAAATCAAACAGCAGCAAACGCTCCTTGACCAGCTTCAGCATGTATCCAAAGCGATGCAGGGGAAGGCGCCCTTAGCGGTTGAAGACTTCACGGAACTCTTGCGAGCGATGAAAAAGAGCCATGAGAAGCTGGTCGTCGAGCGCCGGGCAAGCTGGGAGCGCCGTCTGGATTTACTGGGCGATTTTCTTGCCGAAACAGAGGAACAATCGAAATCTAAGGAGGACTGACCGTGACCGAACGATTTGTCAAGCACGCCACCTTCGTCGTGGAGCGGACTTATGCCGCACCGCCTGCGAGGGTCTACCGGGCCTGGGCCGATCCGGCCGCCAAAGCAAAGTGGTTTTCAAAAGCCGATATTTTCGAATTCCGCGTCGGAGGACGCGAATACAGCAGCGGAGGTCCGCCGGAGGGGCCCGTCTTTACCTTTGATGCTTGCTACCAGGAGATTGTACCGGAGCAGCGCATCGTCTATAGCTACACTTTGGATTCGGGCGACGAGCGAATCTCCGTTTCGCTCACCACGGTCGAGCTTATCCCGATCGAGGGCGGGACGAAGCTGGTCTTCACCGAGCAAGGGGCCTTTTTCGATGGACACGATACGCCGGAAGTGCGTGAGCAGGGCACAAGTGAGATGCTTGATACCCTTGGCAACACGCTCGAACAGGAGGTATAACCATGACCGCTATCATTGGTGATAATGAAATTATCTCCTCACGCCAATTCCATTTGCCAAGTGAGCGGGTTTTTGAAGCGTGGACGAACCCCGATCAATTGGCACGTTGGTGGGGACCGAACGGTTTCACCAATACGTTCCATGAATTCGATTTACGCCCGGGCGGAGCGTGGCGTTATGTCATGCACGGGCCGGATGGCGTGGACTATCCCAACCATTGCGTTTTTGAGGAAATCGTGGTTTTGGAACGAATCGTACTCAGACATTTGTCCGGCCATGAATTTCTGGTAACGGCTGCTTTCGAGGACCTTGACGGCGGAACAAAGGTCGTTTTTCGCCAGCTATTTATGAAAACGGAGGAGTTCGAAGAAGCCAAGAGCTACTGCGCCGAGGGCAATGAACAAAACTTGGACCGGCTGGAAGCTTCGTTGGAGCAAACCAAGGGGCGTCCTTCGGAATAAAGGGCATTTGTTGTCTTCAAAATAGAGGCACTTTATGTGCTTATTGTCCGAATCCAGGTCTGTTCATCCCCATTAGCGGCATTTTTTGTACTTATATTCCTATGAAAGGCCCAGAACGTAGGCACTTTCTTGCGACGAGGGGGAATAGCGGCATAAATTGCCGCTATTTCTCTCAAACAAACGAAACCGCTGGATTAACGACATTTTTTGTCCTTATGTGTTGCGCTGGAGTTTCTGCCGCGGTTAACTGGCAATAAGAGCAAGTTTTCGTCTGGTATGGGCATAATGGAGTCATTGTGTGCTAAGGAAAAGAAGAAAGGAGCCGCATGACACGGAAATGGATCATCCCTTTGTAATTCTGCCTGAAGAACAAGCGCCAGCAGGTATTCAGCATTGTGTATGCTGCGAACTGTCCAAGCAGCGGAATCGCGTCGTCTGGGGGGAAGGAAATCCGCAAGCCCCGCTGATGATGATCCTGGATAATCCGGGAGCCCGGGAGGACCGGGAAGGAAATCCGTTTTTGTGCGGTACCCGGGAGACCTTCCAACTCGGCATGAGGGAAGCGGGGATCGATATGAGTTCGGTTTATGTCACTTATTTACTGAAATGCCGGCCGCTGCGCGCTTACAATAAGCCCGAGGCCAGAGCGGCATGTTTTCCTCATCTGCAGTTGCAGCTGCTTCAGAAGCAGCCGTCGGTGTTGTTCGGCTTCGGGAATGTCGTGGCGCAAGCCTTATTCCCGCAGAAGGAGAACGCCAGTGTCAAGGAATTGCGGGGGAGCTGGCACGATTTCCAAGGCTTGCCTATCGGCTTTACCTATCACCCGCTTGCCGTAAGAAGGAGGCCCAATTTGCTAAAGTTCTTCGTAGGGGACTTGAAAGCTTTGAAAGAGAAGTGGAAGGAAAGATCGACCTCATCATAACAACAGGAAAAACGAGAGGGAAGTCATATATCTTCCCTCTCATCTGCGTAAGGCAATATTCTACTATTACCCGGTTTACTCCGGAGTTCCTTGCGTCACCCCATGGACATAAGTTTGCCAAGGGGTATCCAGCGCTCCTTGCCCGGGGTTATAGGTAAAGAAGTACTCGACGGTATCCCCCTGTTTCAGATTATTGACCGCATAGGTATAGTTGCCGTTCCCCGCCCCGGTCATGGCCACGTTCAGCTGTACGCCGTTATTGACCTTGTAGTGCAAGTCGGCGAAGGTTGCGCCGTTTACATAGAACAATAAGTCATCGCCTGTTTTCTTCAGGCCCTTCACCTCATCGCCGATGACGATCGTGGAAGGGGCGCCGGTTCTTCAGGATTCTGCTGGCCGCCGCCGTTGTCTTTGTAAACACGCACATAATCTACTTGCAACGTTGCCGGGATATCGCCGGGATTCGGAGTCACACCGCCGTCAAAGTTCCCGCCGATCGCCAGATTCATAATCAGGTAGAACGGCTGGTCGAAAGGGGCGTTCGGATTGTTCGGCGCAGCTGCGGAATACCATTGATCCCTGTTAGCTTTAAAGAAGAACTTGCCGTCGACATACCATTTAATGTTGTCCTCTTCCCAGACTACGGAATATACGTGAAAATCATTGGCGATGGTTTGCCCTTCCGGGAAATGATATTCGCCGGAGACATGGGTATTCGCCGGCCATTGTCCGCCAAAGTGGATAGCGCCGCTGGACGTGCCGGGCAACCGTCCTCTCGCTTCCATCACATCAATTTCGCCGGATGCGGCCCACGAACCGTAGACATTATCTTGCGGAAGCATCCAGAAGGCCGGCCAGATGCCATTTCCTGCAGGCAGCTTGGCGCGAAAATCCACTCTGCCGTATTTGAGCGAAAAATGATCTTTGGTATTGATTTTCCCGGAGGAGTATTGTGCATACCGGCTAGGATCCTGCGGGAAGGATTTGGGCTCGTTTAAGGCCCGGATGTTTAACTTTCCGTCCTGGATAAATACATTTTGCGTACTGTTTGTATAGTGCTGCAGTTCCGCATTGCCCCAACCCCAGGTACCGGGATCGTCATTGAGATAGTAACCCAGTTCATAGTTCCATTTGCTCGTATCCAGCTTATTTTCGCTAAATTCATCCTGCCAGATGAGCTCCATGCCCTCAATGGCCGGGTTGCTTGGCGTTCCGACAGAAATATCCTCGCCATCGGTTACATCCGGACGGGGAGCGTTCGGGTTTCCGATAAAGGTGTAGTAGACGAAATTATCACCGACATTTCCGCCCGCCTGCCCGTTTAATGGATAGCCGATGCGGATCTGCAGATCTTCCTGGATGGGCTGGAACCATAGCCCGTAGATGTGGTCGACCCAATACCCCCACTGATTGGCGGCGGACATGTTATTGTAACCGTTGGCGGAGTATACAAATCCGCTCTGACCGGAATCCCCTAAATTGACCCATTGCCCACCCATGTTAATCTGGTATACGAAATTTCCAAGCTCATCGGCTACCGGCGCGTTTCCATCAATCTTAGGCAGCGGCACACCGATCGCACCGCTTTCATTGGCCGTGAAGGTCGTTCCGTCGTAGGGAGTAATGACATAAGAATTTCTTACGGGTTCATTAAAGATAATGGTATAAATGACGTTAACCAAAGAGGTTTTCGATTCTAATTTGACGTTGATCGACTCCGTGACGTTAAACCAGTAGCCGCCGCCTCCATCGGTGAAATGGCCGAAGTTTTTATCGTAGATCCAGCCGCTGGCCGCATTGTTGTCAATATCGATCCATGCACTGCTGTTTACAGGTTTTACGTACACTTTCAAATCATCGGCCACAGCTGCAAAGGGGATTGCCGGATCATTGTTGAAAACCGGATAGGTAAAGCCGGCGCCGCCCGTAGTATCCGCCGTAATTTGCGGCCCTTGTGTAGGCGTCATCGCCGTAATGGTGGTTTTGTTGATGTTTTGAAACACAAGAGTGTAATCCAGCGTAACCCCATTCGCTTTGGAGTACAGTTGAATTTCGGTTGTCGCGGAAAGAGTGAACCAATAACCGTTAAAGCCGCTGTCGCTCCAGTGGCCCCAGTTTTGGTTGTAGACAAAGCTGCCGGCACTGTCAATATCGACCCAACTGCCGCCCACTTTCACATTAACGCCCAAGTCTTGGATCACATCATTCCAGGTGGCGGAGCCTCCATTGAATTTAGGCATCACAAATCCGTAACTGGCTTGTCCAACCCCTGATTTTGTGATGACAGGTCCGTCCGCCGCTGAAAAATAATCCATAGAGGTGATAGTGGCCGTTCCCGCTCCTTCAGCGGCCTGAACCGGCGAAGTTGATAGCAGGCTGACGCTGGCCATCATAACTAGCGCCAGGAACAAACTGAAAACTTTTTGCTTCATAAATACCCTCCCTTAATCAATAGTGGATTCTCCTATCCCATACACGGTCAGGAAAATACTAACATTATAGTACATTTTTATTCTATCGAATGTGATCACCGGATGAACAGGTGCTATTTTTTTGGTGGGGTCCTATTTTTTCGGGTGAGTTCGAGTGAGTTCGGGGGAGGAATGATAGTTCGACAAAATTCCAAATTTTCTCTTGATGGTATTCCATATATTTGATATGATAGATTCACAAAAGCTGATCACGATAACGGCAAACTTGTCGAAAGATAAGGACGCAAAGCTACAGGGCCTTCTTGACGAACGTCAATGGCAGCCAGCTACCGAACGAAGATGCTTTTTTGTTTTTTTGGAGAAGATGTATCAGTATCTGTGAAACTCTATTACGAAAATAGCAAACTTGTCGAAAGACAGGGACGCAAAGCCACAGGGCCTTCTTGACGAAACGTCAATGGCAGCCTGGCCGCCGAAGGGAGTTTGCAGTATGCGCAACATTGTGTTCGCTATTGTAGGGCTTTTTGCGTTATTGATGTGGGCTCCGGATGTACAAGCTGCCCCGTCCGAAGATTGGTTGGGTTTGGAGCAGTTGGACCGTGGCGCCGTCGTCATTCGTTATGATGCGGAAGCCGGGGCCAAAACGAAGCTCATGATCGCAAAAGGTAATGACAAATATACCTATGTCCTTTCGCCGGATAAGCGGCAGGAAGTATTTCCGCTCCAGATGGGCAATGGTGAATATAAGGTTACCGTTCTGGAACAAGTCAGCGGTACCAAATACAAAATCGTTCAGGAAGCGGCCGTTACACTTCAACTTGCGGATGACAGCAAAGTGTTTTTGAACTCTGTGCAAAATGTCGATTGGAGCGATAGGGATCAGGCAGCCCAGCTTGCGAAGAAGCTTGCCCAATCCGCTCCGTCCGACGAGAAGAAAGTGCACGCTATTTATGAATATATTGTCGGTACGATCCGGTACGATCATACTCTGGCAGCCAGCGAATTGACGGACTACCTTCCCGATAGCAACCGCACGTTGGCAGGGCGGAAAGGGATGTGTTACGACTATGCCTCCTTGTTCGCTTCCATGTTGCGGAGTATCGGAATTCCGGCCAAGCTTGTTATGGGAACTTCGGAATACGTTGATGTTTACCACGCTTGGAATGAAGTTTATTTGAACGGACAATGGGTAACCATTGATACAACTGTCGATGCGGGCTGGAAGAGCAGTGAGACAGGGGTCAACATGATTAAAGACGCCTCGCGTTATTCCCCGGTGAAATACTATTGATTTTTACGAAATAAACATAGGCTTTGGACGATATGTCCAAGGCTTATTTGGCGTTGTTGAGAAATTGTATAGTATTGGCATATATAATGGCGGAAGCCCATTTGGTTCTGAAGAAAATACAGGCACAATTCATCGTGCGCCAATAAAGATCAGCGGAGGTGATGGACTGAAAATTACCCTATCGACATGTTGTCCGATGGATGCATGGCCCGAATTGCGCACGGAAGGCGGATCGGAACCGAATATAATGAGGGTGATGTAGAGACAGAGGGAGAGATTATGAGGAAAAAGGTTTGTGGAATCGTTGTGGCATTGCTGTTGCTGATGCAGACGCTGTATGGCGCATCCGTTTGGACGGCGAACGCAGCGGCCGGCGTGCAAGAATCAACGGGCAGCGCGCAAGAATCCGTGACGGATAGCGTATATGACCGGCCGGCGCCAGTCGCCAGGCCAGTCGCCAGTGCGGAGAGTATTTTAACCAAAGTCGTGTTAACCGATTTAAACGGTACCGTGATTGATGCGGTGTATAATCCCGATAGCAGTTTGGACGTCGGCGCGGCCGTCAACCTCAGCTATGAATGGGAGCTTCCAAACGGACACGGCTACAAGAATGGAGATACATTCAGCTTCGAGCTGCCGCGGCAGTTTGAAATTTTTACGGATATTGATGCCCCGCTTCTTGCCGATCAAGGGAAAGTCGGCCGGTTTACGGTCGATCTGAACGGGAAAGTTGTGATGACCTTCAATGATTACGTGGAGAGTCATTCCAACATCGCCGGCAAGCTGGAAATTCGTACGGAATTTAAGAAGGAAGTCCTTAAAGGCAGTACGGAAGTCGTTATTGCCATTCCAGTAAAAAGCGGAGTGCAGACCGCTATCGTGAATCTGAAGCCGAAGGGCGGAAAGCTGATCGAAAAGCAAGGGAAAGCGATCGGCAAAGATCGGATCGATTGGACGGTTCAAGTTAACAAGTCGCTGGAAAAAATCAAGCACGCGGTGATCACTGACGCACTGCCTGAAGGTTTGGAGCTTATTGCTGACTCTGTGGAGGTTTACCGTTTGCAAGTTAACGGTGACGGATCGGCGGCCCTTGGCGACAAGGTAGATTCCGGCAAATATAAGGTCGAAACGAACGGTGGCGCGAAACTGGAGCTTGCGTTCCAGGATGAGACGATCGGCAAGGCTTATGAGATTCGCTTTTCGACGAAGCTTACCGGTGAGCAGTCGCGCTTTGAAAACACCGCTGTCTTGTCCGGCGACGGAACGGAAGATGCCAAATCGACCGCTACGGTAACGGTAAACCGCGGCCAATTTTTGGATAAATCGTTTAGCGTGGATAACAGCACCGGAATCATCACTTGGACTGTGAAATACAATTTCAATGAAAAGAAGATTCCAAAAGAGAAAGCGGTCATCACGGATGAATTCAGCGAAATTCATACATGGATTGCCGATTCGCTGAAGGTGTACAACGGGGATTCGAAGGCTGATAAAGATCTGGTTGCCAAGGATGAATACACCGCCGAATCGGCGGGTAAGAACGGATTCAGCCTTCAATTCGAGAAGGATATCGATTCGCCTTATACGATCGTTTACCAGACGAAGCCGGTCGATCGGACGATCGCCGACGGGAAGCAGGTGAAGAACAAAGTCGTGTCGGGTGATGCGTCCAAGGAAGTGACCACCCCGGCCCAAGGAAGCCGCGCTCTGGTGAAAGGCGTACAGAACATCGATTTTGCCGGCAAAACGGCGAAATGGCTGATTACGGTCAACGGCGATAAACGGCCGGACGGCGGCAAGTACAGCATGAAGGATGTAGTCATTACGGATACGTTCCCGCAGGGCGGTCTTGAATTCGTTCCGGATTCCATGATCGTAAAAGCGGATGGGAAGCTCGTTCCTAAAAGCGATTATAAGGTTGAGTACGACAATGTACGCAGCGGCTTTGTCATCAAGTTCCTGAAGACCATTGACACCACGTATACGATCGAGTATGAAACGAAGTTTAACATCGGCTGGCTGAAGGAGCGAAAGCTCGATTTTAAGAACAGAGCTGTCATGACGTGGACCGAGGACGGCGAGAAGAAAGGGCCGATCCAACGGGAAGCCGCCTTCTCCTCCGACGATTATACGAAAAACAATGGCGGTAAAGACGGCAGCTACGATCCTGTCAACAAAGAGATCACGTGGAACATTAAGATGAATTACAATCTCGATCCGCTTGACAAAGCCATCGTAACGGATGTTCTGAAGCAGGAGCAGAAGTTTGTTCCGAATTCGGTAAAGGTGTATGCGATGGAGCTGACGGGGGGACGCAATGGCGTTAAGAAGGGCGCTGAAGTTTCGGCTGCTCAATACGAGGTGACGGAACCGTCCGAAGCGAACGGAAACAAACTGACCGTTCAATTTAAGAACAAGATCGCATCGGCCTATTGGATCGAGTTCAAAACATCGCTGCAGGACACGTTGATTGTCAAGACGATGGATAATACCGCTGAGCTGTGGAACGGCAGCGATAAAGCGGCGATATGGAACGCCAGCGTGACGATTCCGCATGGCGGCGAGTACGTGACGAAGAAAGGCGCCCAAAATGGAAATAAAATCGATTGGACGATTCGCATTAATGAAGGCCAGTCGCATATTTCCAACGCCAAAATTATCGATTATCCAAGCGTGAATCAGGTTTTGATCGAAGATTCGTTCCGCCTCTACAAAGCCAAGGTCAATGCAAACGGTGAAGCGGTCAAAGCGGAAGAATTGACCAAAGGGAAGGACTACACGTTAACCATCACAAGGCTTGACGGCGATCAAGAGACGTTTGAATTAAAGTTCACGGACGCCATCTCCACGGCTTATATTTTAGAATACCAGTCGTTCATTGCCGCTGGAGATAAAGAAGCTGTGCAAAATAAAGTAGCGCTCGAAGGAGATCAGCTGAAGACCGAGCTTAGGGAAACGACGGAAGAGGTCATTGTCCGTACTTCCTCCGGTTCAGGTTCGGGCGGCGGCGTAACGGGCAGCCTGGAAGTGACGAAGGTGGACCGCGACGACAACACGAAGCCGCTGGCGGGAGCGAAGTTCGCGCTTTACGATGCAGCGGGCAAACGGGCGCCGAACGTAATTACTACGGATGCGGAAGGCAAAGCCCTGTTTACGAAACTGTTGTATGACGATTATATTTTGGAGGAGTTAGCCGCTCCGGAAGGATATAAGATCGATCAGGCAACTTGGAACGTAACGATCGACTCCAGTATTACGAGCCAAGGCAATGTGCTGAAAATGACCGTAACGAACAGCAAGGTACCCGTTAAACCTGGCGAGCCGTCGAATCCGTCCGATCCGTCCGATCCGTCCGATCCGGGCAATCCCGGGAACCCAACGAGACCGGACCGTCCATCGACTCCGGTAACGCCGGGCGATCCTTCGACTCCGTCAAATCCGGAGACGCCGCCGACCGGCGAAGTAGAAGTGCCGGATGAAGATATCCCGAGAGGCGAACCGGCAACACCTCAAACGCCTTCGGCGGATGATTCGGAAACGCCTACCGTTGATGTCGGAGAAGAGGATATTCCACGCGGCGAGCCGAAGCCGGAGAAGCCGAAGCCGCAAACTCCGGCATCGGAGAAGCCGGTATCCATGCTTCCGAAGACCGGTGAAGAAAGCCGTTATCCGTACTATTTGACGGGTCTCGGACTGATCGTTCTCGGTGTATGGTTAAGCCGCAGACGACTAACCAAGTAACAATATTTCCGGGTGCTTCGGCTCCCCTTGTCCTGGTAGCAGGCAGGGGGAGCCGTTGTTTTTTTTGAGAAAGTTAGGATTTCTAAAATTGAAGTTGGCATCGAAAATTGGGGGGAGTTGGCTTTCGGGAGTTATGAGCCTAATTTATAGATTCACATGCCACCCAATGATAACGCATACTTCCTGTGTTACCGCCGCGTACATAGCGGACATTAAATTTCCGTAAATGTTGGTGAATTCTGTGCCATTCGTCAAATGAAATGGTGATTTGGTCAAAATATCGGCGCTAACTTCTTTCGGTATGAACGTCATTTCATGATGCGCTTATCAGATAATCTGACTATTCTTAGTTTTATAGATATCGATACAAACTATCTGCTGAACTTTTCATATTCTATACTAGATTAAGCAGAAGGGAGGCGCTGTATATTATGGCTAAATATTACATCCTTTCGCCTGCAAGCAAAGCTAAAGGAATTTCTAAAAACAGAAATAAGAACAAATCCAAAAACATTGCCGCTAACAAAGCGAAAATCATTCAACGTACAACAGTTAAAGTAAATGTGCCCGGCCATGAAAAAAACATTGAGAAACACAATTATTATTAGAACAAACAGAAGGGAGTAATGTTTTTATGCCTAGATCGAGATCAAGATATTACGTTCTTTCGCCCGCAAGCAAAGCTAAGGGAGTTTCTAAAAACAAAAATAAGAACAAATCAAGAAACATTGCCGCTAACAAAGTAAAAGCGATTCAACGCACAACCGTTAAAGTGGTTTTGCCTGAAATGAAAGAAAGCATAGATGCTGGTATTAGAATTAGCTATTATCCCGCAGTTATTGCGGGATTTTTTTTATTATTATAATCAGGAAATAAGTGGAATAGGGCCTTGTTGGCCATAATCATCCATGTTCCGAGGACTGGGAACGCCGATTCCGGAATATTATCCATTAAAAAAGCCCTTTCCGCTGTTCATTCAGCAGAAGGGGCTTTGCTTAAGACGCTACTGATCCTCGGAAATATAGAAATTGTTTTTCCCGATTTGGATATTCTTGAGCGAATTTTTGCTGCCGGGAGCGTGATCGAAGAAAAGGCTGCGGACGACGGTCCCGTCCGCGTAGGTGAGGACGAGCGTATCCGTAGCGTCGAGTGAGGCCAAGATCAGGTCCGTGCTCTTGAACGTGCCGTCGCTTGATACTCCGCTGGTTTTATCCCACTTCACTTCCAGTCCCATCGCTTCAAAAAGCGGACGGACCTGCACAAGGGTCGTACCCCCGACCGTAATCGGCTGTACCTGATTCTCCCTGATCTTATCTTGGATAAACTAAGCATAGACTACCCACTTTTCCTGTGTCCTCCAAGGTGCAAAAGTCGCTTTTTTGACACAATTATCCTGCGGAATTAGTAATATTGAACGGTTATTGATGATGAAATTCCTTGCCTTACAACAATATTACTGGTAAAGAAGTAGTATTCGCAGGTTCCAAGAAAAATGGCGATGCGCGGATAACCGATACTAACTTGCTGGCAGCTATTGCAACGACAATCCGGCGGCTGAACCTTCAAAATAGCGGCATTTTCTGTCCTTATGTTTTGCTGATCGTGCCATTGACTTTGACGTCGCGGCGTCCTATAGACTTCATGTTGAAGGGGAGGAGGGTTTTTATGGAACTTGCAACCATTAGCGAAGTATCGAGGTTTTTTCAAGTAACGACTCGAACGATTCGGTACTACGAAGAGCTCGGGCTGATCGCCAGTACGAAAAAGGAAGGCTATGCATACCGGACATATGACAAAGCCTCTCTTAGGCGTCTCGAACAAATCATGATTTTAAGGAAATTAAGTATTCCCTTAAAACAGATCGCGATTATCCTTGAACATGAAGACGCGGCAGCGGCTGTGGACATTTTTAAAGAACGAGTGAAGGAGCTGACGAGCACTATAGAGTCGTTGGCCACGATCAAAGAAATCATAACGAGGCTGATCGAAGAGTTGGAAAGAAACCATGCGCTTGAAATAAACCGCGATCTTTTGTGTGATGAAAGCATGCTTCATGAAATTGACTCCTTATCCTTATCTCATTTCGATCCAAGGGAGGAAAAGTCAATGAATGATCTAAACGCGGCAGCGGCGAAACTGCAAAAGCTTGAAAATGTGAGAATGATCCACGTCCCCCCCTGTACAGTCGCGGCGAGTCACTATGTGGGGGAGAACCCTGAGGAGAATGCCGGAGAGCAGCTCGCGGAATTCCTAAAGAAGAGCCGACTTTATAACGTGAAACCAGACGCTCGTGTATTTGGGTTTAATCATCCGAACCCTTCCGATGAGAAACCGTATTACGGGTACGAGTTTTGGGTGACGATCCCTGCCGAAATGGAAGTTCCGGCGCCGCTGGTGAAGAAGCGGTTTGCCGGCGGTATGTATGCGGCGCATACCATAACATTGGGGAACTTCCATGAATGGAAGTGGCTGTCCGATTGGGTTCATAATCATCCGAAATATGAAGCCAATATGTTGAATGACCATGGAGAGTTTATGGGCGGATTGTTGGAGGAACATTTGAATTACGTTTATCATTGCCATCTCAATTGGCCGGAGAGCGATGAGCATCAATTGGATTTGCTGTTCCCGGTCAAATTGAAGAACTCCTAATAAAAGGACGACAGGCTGCCGGAACGAACCGGCAGCCTGCTTCCGCTGCCAGCATGTCTATTTATTGTTCAGATGCAGTTGTTAAACTGGTATATTATGGTGCGCTGCTTTATTTAACAGTGAGAGGTGGACACAAATGATGAACAAACCGGCGGTAACGAACGAATTGGTCTTCAGAGCGATGGAGAAGAACTTAGCCATGATCCGTTTCGATATCGATCGTAAAGTGACCTATGTAAACGAGGTATTTGCCGATACCATGGGATATTCAATTGAGGATATAATGAAAATGCGGCATCGGGACTTCTGCTTTGACTCATTTGCTAATTCACCGGTTTATGAGCAGTTCTGGACGGCGCTGCTGTCCGGGCAAAGCTTTCAGGATAAGATTGAACGGAAAAATGCCCGTGGTGAAACAGTGTGGCTGGAGGCCACTTATATACCGATCTATGATGAACAGGAGTCCGAGGTCATCGGCGTCTCTAAAATTGCAACGGATATTACCCAACGCCAATTCAGCCTGTCCATGGTGGTTAAAGAATTGGAGGCGGCCTCTCAAGGCTTAAATCAGCATGCGGAAGCGGGAATCGGAAGGAGCCGGGAGCTGCTGCTCAGCGTGGACCGGATTGCCGAGTTTTCGGAGGATAACACCCTTACCCTTGAGGGGCTGCAGGAGCAAGCCAAGTCAATCCAGGGGATTGTGCAGACGATCCGCGATATTGCCTCTCAGACCAACCTGCTCGCCCTAAATGCAGCCATCGAGGCGGCCCATGCGGGGCCGTACGGCAGAGGGTTTGATGTGGTGGCCGCAGAGGTGCGCAAGCTGTCGGGCGAGGTGTCGGAATCCATCGTCAAGGTGCAAAACGCCATTAGCGGCATTACAAAGGAGATAACCGAGATATCGGACGGTATCCACCGCGTCCAATCTTCCATTGAGGAGAGTCAGCAACAGATACGAGTAACCATGGAAGACTTCAACAATATCGCCGCCTCCGCCCAAAAATTGGACGAGCAGGCACGGAACGTTGCGGCAAATATTTAAAATACGGCCTAGTTCCCCCAACCGGGGCAGTCACTTCACGGCATGCTGATGATACCACTCATTCGCTTCCCGCAGGACCTCGGTTCCGCCGGCCGCCATAAACTCCTGAACGAAATCATCGAATTCCTCCAAAGGACGGTCGCCTGTGATGAAAGAGATGTAGGCTTTGTTCCGCAGCTTAATGAGCTCGGGGCCATCCTTGATCAGGGAGGGAGTCGCCACTTCCAAGGCATTGTAGACACCGTCCCGGTCGAGGCCCAAGGCCTTAGCCCATTGCTCTCTTCGCGTTGTAGGCATCACAGGGATCGTCATGCCCAGATTGGCGCCGATCGTATTCTGATAGCTGAACATTCGGTCATAAGGAGGCAGCACAATGACATCCTCCTTTGCGGGCTCTGCCCATACCCAGTGCTTTCCCTTAACCCCGTATTTCAACGAAGCATCTTCTTCCGGGTCGGGATTGGCGCTGACATCGTCAAGAATCTGCAGGATCGTCTCCAGCTTGCCCGGCTCTTTGGCGGCGTCCGCGCCGATCGCGGTGAAGCTCATCAGCATGTCATAGGCTTTGGAACCTCGTTTGCCGTCGGGTCCGCTAAAGGGTTGACCAAACACAATCCGGGCCTGCGGATTTTTGGCGGTTAATTCCTTCGCATTATAGGCGGCTTCTACCGGAGTCTCCTTGCCCCCCGAATGGCCGTCGTAAGTCCATGCCGAATAATCGCCGTCTTGAATCCAGTGATAGTAGTTGCCCATTGAGGTCATGCCGATTCTTCCATTAATGAAAGCATGGGACAGATGTTTATAGCCCCCTTTATTCTCCCCGGTAATAAATTCCGGATCGATGATGCCGTCAAGGTACCATTTGCGAAGGTACTGCAAGGCTTCCTTCATTTCCGGCTCCAAAGCGCCGATCACCAGATTCCCGTCTTTCCTCCCGAAGTAGATCTGGTCCGCGAACACGATCTGCCCGAAGGCGCCAAACACCACATTCATCCCTTCGAGGGACAAACCGTAGGTATCCTTGATCCCGTTGCCGTCCGGATCCTCATTCGCGAACGCATAGATGACCTTTTCAAAGTCGGACAGCGTCTCCGGCATAGGCAGGCCCAGCTTGTCCAGCCAATCCTTCCTGTAAACTACAGGGATGCGATAAATGTTCGTGGGATTGACGACAGGAATGGCGTAATATTTCCCGTCGATTTTTCCGTAATCCCGGTAGGCGGGCGCATGTTCCCGGATGGCTTTCATGATGTTCGAAGAAAATAAAGTATTAAACTGTAATTGTTGATCTGATGCGGTTTTTGAGTTGGAAAATCGTCAGCTTTTGAAAAATAAGTTTTAGACTAAATTATCGACCACTTGAACTGTGGATGTCAATCGAGAAAATTAAGTATTAGACTACACCATACCAATGCTTTACGTCATGAGTCATCAGACTCTGTGGTAGGACCCGTTCATTTATAGCTTTTGCAGCTATTCTTCTGTAATGGATCGAAATTTCATAGTCCATTCCCACGGTAAATCCGTTCTCTTTAACAATCTTCTCAAGCTTATGGGCCATATTTACACCATGTCCGATACTAATAAGCTCATGATGGTTTTCGTTTCCAATTGTCGTTGCCACCGTTGATTCACCGCTCCACATACTAATTCGATAACCCCTGTAACCAAGTCTACTCATGTATGTTTGCATTTCATATGCGGCAGTAGCAGCTCTATATCTGGACAAAGATAGACCTTGCTCATTCCCAAGTTTCAAAAAATGGGCGCTAATCCCATCACCCGGAAATTTTTCTACAATGCCATTATTACGATATATGATGTCGGTAAGATTGCTAAACATTTCTGCGTAAGTGTCGATAAAATCCCGTTCACCACGATCACGAATGTTAGCAGATGAACCTTCTAGGTCGAATACAAATGTCACACCTGGTGTTTCTAATATTGCATTATCACCAACTTCTACATCTGTAATCGAGAAATGTTCATGAATAATTTGAGGATCTAAACTACCATAGATTGCCCTTCTAGTGAGCTGACCAGCCTGAAATAACTTATTAAGATCACTTGGGTTTAGCGACTTTTTTAATAATCGCTTCATGAAAATATCCCCACCTTTTTCATATGTGCAGAGTATGCTTTAACCCTTAACAACATAACACAAAATAATCCTTAAATAAGCAACCAGCCAGCTACACCTGAGATTGCACCCATAGTCAAAAAAATCACAGCGCGCTCAAAGTTCCGGTATTTCTTTATACATACTTGTGCTAATGAATAATTTTGGGTCGCTAAATCTTTAAGAAACTGAGCCTCTGGTTGTTGCTTAAGATGATTATAATAGTCCTCCTTCGTCGGGAAGGAACCAATACCTCCCCATGATAAATATAATTCTGTACTCTTAACATAACGGGGCCAAAGCACTCTCCATAAGATATAGTACAATGCGACAATGAGCGACAACAGCGAAACCATCAAGAATAAGTCAGATAATTTTAGCGCCGTAATAGTCCAACTGCTTTTTAAAGTTTCCGCAAATATACCAATTAATGCAACATTAATTCCCAGAGCAACCCCTGCTTTAGTATCAGCAAATTTAATATAGTCACTGATATAAACGGAATTATGCTTATGATAATCAAACTCTAGATTACTATTCATTATATCACCCCATACCAGAATTCTTGGTTATCGCTTCGTTTTCTATGCATCATTAAATAATCTCGTGCTCCGTGTTCTTTGATATAGAATGAGAAATCTGGAAAATCAAACACAATCGTTATAGTCGATAAATTTACGTAATCTCTCTACTCCTTTAAGAAGGTCCGAAATGGACTGGTTCCAACAGCTGTCCTTTGTCCATACTTTAATCAATTCCTGAGCAAGCTATAAGCAAAGCATTTCATTTGTGAACAACCTCACTTAAGTTCAACAAGCTTTGACCCTGTTAAATTTTTAAATGGCCGTCTATTGTCACTTACATAAATGCCAAACTTATCCCTTGCCATCAAGGTATTATCCCTATGATAGAGAGAGCATACCATATGATGATGTCCGTTATATTTCGTTGATTGATAACACACATACTTATTGTTGTACTTCTCCATTGGAAATTTCAAAGCACCATCATTTGTTGCTTCTTCCCCCGTGTTTTCTACATTCCATTTTATGTAAGATGGCTTAATAAATTTAGGTACTAATTCATACTTTAGATTTATTCCTTTCTCCAGAGCAAAACTGTTACTCCTATATTCAATCTCTTTCCCATCAATTAATAAGAAGCACTTAATTTCAAACTGATCAGGAGAGGCAATAGCACCAGCCCCCTCCTTTGGTAAAAATGGAAACTGACTAAGATACTTATTCCAGTTAAATAATCTCATCGAGTATTTGGGTGATTTAAGAATGTACCTATCCTCAACAATCTGATAATTTTCTTGGTAGGTCTTAATATCCAAGTATTCTTCAGTGAGGTCTAAATATTTATAAACATTTTCTCCAATCATTATACTATTTCCATTCGCTCTTGATTGTAATTTCGCGGCCAGATCCGTATGAAGACTAGTTGTTGTGATTTCTGTTATATCACCAATACCATACTTGGACCACAGAACGCTCTCATCATTTCCAATATCAATTCCTATTCGAATTTTTAAAGGTTCGAGGCCGTTTGTTTGAAAAAAGTTTGTTAATGTAGTCTTGTTAAATGCTTGCATTAAAGACGCAGCGTTTAGCGCATTAATAATAGCATCCGCCTTTTTCATACCTTTATGTCCAAAAAATGCAAATACCGCATCACCCTGCAACCTGTGTATATGTCCATCAAAAGCCTGAAAAATTTCAATAGCAGAACTCAAAATAGCATTCTTATAAAATCTTACATCTGGCAAATTGAACTTTAACCCAAGACGTGTTGATCCTGAAATATCCATGAAAACAGACACAATATAATGGTATTGATATTCATCTTCTCTTAGATTGCAAAAATCAGGGTGAGACCCGATACTAGATGAGAAGCACTGCCCAGGCTTTCCAAATAACCTTCTAATTTCTAATAATTGAGGTCTGGCTGAATCCGAATGCAGTTTTTGGGCCATTTCAAAGGCCACAGACTTTTTCAAGAGTTCATCTTGCTTATTAATAAAAAGTTGATCGAAGATATTGTTTATCTTTACCATATAACACCCCAATAAAAAATAGGTGTAGCAATCACCATTTAGCTAGCTACACCCGTTGTCAGTTAATATTTAAATTCTCCCGTCTCTGTCTGCGCCATCAATTCGGCTTGCTGAAGCACCAGATCAATGGCCATCTTCTCCAGATCCGGCGGGTAACCGTATTTCTTCAACAGCCGCTTGACGGTAATCCGCATTTGCGCCCGTACATTCTCACGAAGCGTCCAGTCGACTTTGATGTTGCTTTTGATCGCTTGGGTCAGTTCATGTGCGATCTGCTTCAGCATCAGATCGCCCATCAGTTCTTTGGCCGATTCGTTCGAAGCTAAAGCTTCATAAAAAGCCAGTTCTTCTTTGACCAGACCGAGATCTTCGCCACGCTTGACAGCCTCGTTCATTTCTTTGGCCATTTGAATCAGTTCTTCGATGACCTGAGTCGTCTCAATGGTACGGTTGTTGTATTTCCGGATCGCTTCCTCCAGCATCTCAGAAAATTTCTTCGATTGCACAATACTGGTCCGAGAAACGGCCTTCACTTTACCCTGAAGCAGCCTGCGAAGAAGTTCCACCGCCAGATTCTTCTGCTTCAACCCGCGCACATGTTCCAGGAACTCATCCGATAGGATCGCGATGTTGGGTTTCTGCAAACCTACCGCTTCCAGAATATCAACGACTTCATCGGATACGACCGATTTCGAAATGAGCTGATTCAACTCGGCGTCGAGTTCTTTCGTCGTTTTCTTCCTGTTCTCATCAGTTATCAACTTAATAATACCAGATTTTACCGCCTTGAAGAAGCTAATTTCGACATTAACTTCCTCAGCGGCGGGAGTCGTCGCGCAAAGCGAGAAGGCTCTTGCTAATTCCGTCGTCCAATTTAGGAAGTTCCGCTTGCTCTCTTCACCCAATCCGAGAACGTAATCGACCGTCTCAACAATGGCCTTCATCCGTTCGGATGCTTTCTCCGAAGCGAATTTACTGTAGTCATACCCATGAAGCAATTCGCGGATGAGCTGCAGCCTTTCCAGCATAAAGTCAACGGCCTGGTCCGTGTCGATACCGGCGGTTTTGCGGTCATTTTCCGTATATTGTTGAAGCGCCGATTTCAGCAAATCCGCTATTCCGATGTAATCGACGATCAAACCACCCGGCTTGTCGCGGAATACCCGATTCACACGGGCGATCGCCTGCATCAGGTTATGGCCTTTCATCGGCTTGTCGATATACATGGTATTCATGCTCGGCACGTCAAACCCGGTCAGCCACATATCACGGACAATGACGATCTGAAGCGGATCGTTCACATCCTTCATACGTTTCGCAAGATGTTCACGGCGCCGCTTGTTGCCGATAAAAGGTTGCCACTCCTCCGGATCGCTGGAACTTCCGGTCATGACAATCTTAATCTTGCCTTCATTATCGTCGTCACTATGCCAATCCGGTCGGAGAGCAACAATCGCTTTGTACATATCGATGGCAATCCGCCTCGACATCACAACGATCATCGCTTTGCCGAAGCCGGCTTTCTGCCGCTGCTCGAAATGTTCGACAACATCCTGAGCGACTTTCTTAACCCGCTTCTCCGTACCGGCCAACGCTTCTAGCCGAGCCCAACGCGACTTCAAACGCTCCCGCTGCGTATATTCCTGATACTCCGTAATTTCCTCATACTCGCTGTCGATGACTGGGCGCTCCGCCTCCGACAACTCCAGGCGGGCAATTCGACTTTCGTAATAGATTTTGACCGTCGTTCCGTCTTCTACAGCTCGGGTCATATCGTAAATATCGATGTAGTCACCGAAAACAGCAGGCGTATTTTTATCTGTCAATTCAACCGGCGTTCCGGTAAAGCCAATATAAGAAGCGTTCGGCAACGCATCGCGCATATACTTGGCGTAGCCATACTTAATGGCCGCTTCGTCTTCCCCGGCGACCATTTCCGCCTGAAACCCGTACTGGCTGCGATGCGCCTCGTCTGCGATCACGATCACATTGCGGCGTTCCGTAAGTACAGGATACTTGTCTTCATTTTCATCAGGAGTGAACTTGTGAACCGTTGTGAAAATGATCCCGCCCGACTCCACCGACAAAAGCTCACGCAAATGAGTCCGATTTTCCGCTTGCTGAGGCGTTTGCCTGAGCAAGTCCTTCGACTTGCTGAACGTGCTGAACAACTGATCGTCCAGATCGTTCCGGTCCGTCACCACGACGATCGTCGGGTTGTTCAGCGTCAGAACAAGTTTTCCCGCGTAGAAAACCATGGACAAGCTTTTACCGGAGCCTTGCGTATGCCAGATGACGCCGATTTTGCGATCACCTTCGTCCATCGTCGCACGTTCCGTACTTGCAATTGCCTTGTTGGTGGCATGGTATTGGTGGTATCCCGCCAATATTTTGAACAGATGCTCCCCATCGGTCTGAAACAGCACGAAATGCTTGATAATGTCGAGCAACCGACTTTTCTCGAACATCCCTTTCACAAGCACTTCAAGCTGGGGCAGGGAGGAGGGCGCCACGTCATCGCCGTCGATCGTGCGCCACATCATAAACCGATCTTCATTGGCGGTCAACGTGCCTACCCGCGCATTCACACCGTCACTGATGACCAGGAACGAGTTGTACGTGAACAGGGACGGTATCGCTCCTTTATACGTCTGCATCTGATTGTAGGCATCGCTGATCCCGACTTCTTCGTTGGAGGCGCTTTTCAATTCAAATACGGCGATCGGCAATCCATTTACGAACACGACGATATCCGGGCGCTTCTCTCCCTGATTTTCAACGACGGTAAACTGGTTGACGACCAGAAAGTCGTTGTTGTCGATCCGGTCCGGGTCGGTGTCGAACAGCCATACTTTCTCTGTCGGATATTCGCCGTTGGCGGCTTGATACTGCACGTCGATCCCATCGGTAATCATCTTCTGGAACGCCTTGTTATTGATCAGCAGGCTGGGACTGCGCGGCACTTCAACGACCTTGATCGCTTCCTCTATCGCTTCCCGCGGCACATGTTTGTTGATACGAATGAGCGCATCGCGCAGCCGGTCTTTCAGGATGACATCATGGTAAAACTGCCGTTCGGGATACTCGCCTTCGGGAGAAATATCCGGACCGTAAGCTTTCCCGTAGTTCAGTTCCTCGAACCACTCCAGTGCGGCCTGCTCCAGGTCGCTTTCGGTGTAGGACGTCGTATAGTAGGCCATCGTTGCACCTCCTTTGGGTTAGGGTTGATAAGTTACGCTGCTCTCCGCAACCTTTGGCAGGTCGGCAACATTGTGATCCCGCTCGACAGGAACGCGGATCTCGCCGGACATCAGTTTTGGGAGAAGGGTGTCGCGGATTTGGGTTAAGTACTCATTTTGTCTTTGATAGTATTCTGCACAGTTAATAACTTGGTCAAGCACAGAGCAGATTTTATATTGAATCTCAATCGGAGGAATAATTATTTTTAGTTTTTTTAAAGTATTTGTGGTTAAACTTCCCCTTATGCTATTACTATCAGAGATTTGCCTTAATTCTTCGTATCTAGTACTAAGATTAAAAAACAAATAACTGGGGAATGTACTGCCTTTTTTTGCTCTTACAGCTATTATTGATTGATTAATATAAGTATCAACTAAACAAATAGACGTTTGACCTCTTGTTGAGCCTTGGCCAGCTGATGCAATTACTACATCATACTTTTTAGCTAATCTTGTAGATGAATTTTCTACACCGTCTTGTGTAATTCTTTTTTCTGTAGAAATAATATATCTATTTCTTGTTTCACCTGAAGACAACCAAAATAAATCACCATTCCAATAAGCTTCATTTTTAGTTGAAGGTGTACCTCCGCTAAAAATCATCTCACAAAGATCATCTAAAATACCAACTCTCCAACCCTTCGGAATCAACCCCAACTCACTTTCCTCAAACTCGCCGCCGCTGGACTTATACGGTTCGCCGTTTTCATTCGGAAACTCAAAGTCCACAAACCACCGCTTAAAAAGGGCTTGGGCCAATTCTTCAAGGTTTTTGTTGATGGCGTTGTTAAGTTCGATCTTATTATCAATACTTTTGAATAATTTAGAGATATTAATTCGTTCTTCTCTAGGCGCTATCAAAACATCCAACTGGATAAGTGTATCTTTAGACACGTTAGGAAACGTAGATCCAGTCGCAATGTTAAGTATGTGTGGAAGGTTGTAATCAACTAGAGCCTTAATATAATGTTCCTCTCCAATGTATTTCGGTGAAATTGAGGCTAATCCTCTACCTATTGCATATTCACGATCAGCCCAATTCATCCTGCCAACCGTTGAGCCCCTAACGCAAAACAATAAATCACCTTTCTTGGCTATCTTTTTGGGATCTGTTGTATATTGAACAGGGGTGGGATAGCTGGTTCCGAATTCTGTTGGACCATTTAATAATGGTATCCCTATTCCGTTTAGATTACAGTCCTCACCTTTTGGCGATTGACCCATTACTACTAAAGCCACCTCATCTAATTTCGCACAAATAAATCCATTAGAACTCAAACCCAATCCCCCCAAGCCGCTTGCAGATTTCTTCTTCCAGTTGCCGGGACTTGGCGAACTGCTCCGCCAGCTCCGAAGTCAGCCGTGCCATTTTATCCTCGAACGGTTCTCCGTCTTCTTCCACATCTTCAACCCCGACATAACGGCCTGGTGTCAGAATGTATTCGTGTTCCTGCACTTCCGCAAGCTTCGCCGCTTTACAGAAGCCTTTCACATCTTCATACGTACCGGCTTCAGCTTGACCGCGCCATGCGTGGTACGTATCGGCGATCTTCCGGATATCCTCCGTACTCAACTCGCGATGTGTCCGATCCACCATATGGCCCATTTTGCGAGCATCGATAAACAGGATTTCACCACGGCGGTCCCGAAGGCCCTTTGGCGCTTTATTTTTGGCAATGAACCAAAGACAAACCGGAATTTGCGTGGAATAGAACAATTGACCCGGCAAGGTGACGATACAATCGACCAGATCGGCATTAACCAGCTTGCTGCGAATCTCGAACTCCGCCGTCGTACTTGTCGACATGGAGCCGTTCGCAAGTACAAAGCCTGCAACACCGCTGGGCGCAAGCTTGTTCACGATATGCTGAATCCACGCATAGTTGGCATTCCCAGCGGGAGGTACCCCATACGCCCAACGAGCGTCTTCTGTCAGTCGTTCGCCGCCCCAATCGCTGATATTGAATGGCGGATTCGCCAGGATGTAATCGGCCTTCAGGTTTTTATGTAAATCATTGTGAAACGTGTCCGCATGATGCTCTCCAAGATTGCCGTCGATGCCGCGAATAGCGAGGTTCATTTTGCACAACTTCCACGTTGTTGGATTCGACTCTTGCCCATACACCGCGATATCGCCGATGCGTCCCTGATGTTCCTCTACAAACTTCTCACTCTGCACGAACATGCCGCCGGAACCACAGCAGGGGTCGTATACGCGGCCCTTGAACGGCTGAATCATCTCAACGAGCAGGCGAACCACGCTGTTCGGGGTGTAGAATTCGCCGCCATTCTTGCCTTCCGCGCTAGCAAATTTGCTAAGGAAGTACTCATATACCCGACCCAAAACATCCTTCGAACGGCTCTCTTCATCGCCGACCTTGAACGAGAACAGGTCGATTACTTCGCCAAGGCGGGTTTTATCCAGCGCTGGCCTAGCATAATCCTTCGGCAGCACGCCTTTCAGCGACGGATTTTCCTTCTCGATGGCAATCATGGCATTATCAATGATCTGCCCGATTTCCGGCTTTTTCGCGTTATCCTTGATATGGCTCCAGCGCGCTTCCTTCGGTACCCAGAAGATATTTTCTGCCACGTATTCGTCCCGGTCCTCCGGATCAGCATACGGTTCATGTTTCAATGCTTCATATTTTTCTTCAAATGCATCCGACACATATTTCAGAAATAGAAGGCCAAGCACTACATGCTTATACTCCGCTGCATCCATACTGCCGCGCAGTTTATCGGCCATGCTCCATAATTTTTCCTCGAATCCAATGTTCGCTGTTGCCATGATCCTAATTCCTCCTCAGTAGAGTTCCTCGTATAACTGGCTCTTCACTTGTTCCCAGCGATTCGTCGCTTCCCGAACAACTTCTTTATATCGTTCTTTTTCCCGTATATATTGCTCTATTAACTCGTGCTGCTTATCTTCCGGTACCAGAGGCAATTCCAATTCCGCCACATCCGCCGGGTTCAGATTCATTACAGTCGTCCCCCGCTGGAAGCTTTGAATAAGGGCCGTCCCGACCGGACTTTCCAGGAACATTTTGGCAAAATGACTCTTGATGGCCGACTTGAATCGGATCACGATCATATTCGAGGAAGCGATGACCATCCCTTGAGCCTCCGGAAATACAGCCAGCTTGTTCACGGTGCCGCGGCACGTCATGACCAGGTCACCCGGGAGAATCTCGTAACGTTTCACTTTCCTCTCTTCCTCGTCAATCGTTTCAAGCTGATCCAATAGCACTTCGCCGTCATCCAGATTGGATATATTCAGCACCTTAATGTTCCCGGGCTTTAGATCCTGCTTAAGAATCGATTTTCCCCGAAAAATTTCTGCCACATCGCGCAACTTCACTTTCGGGGTTGCCGCTTGCTGGAACGAACGAAGTATATCCTGATCTTCATCCAGCAGCAGTTCGATTCGCCAATGATCCAGCTCTCGGAACTGATCCGGATGGATGGTAATCTCCCGTTCCCCCACAAGCTTTGACTTCTCCATATGGAGTCGCCCGAGGATCACCTCTTCCACAGGCACTTTGCCGAAGTCAACCTGATAGGTCTTGATAGAAGTGTAGGGACGAAACAAGCCGTCCGGAAGCGAATAGATCGTTTGCACCGGCGCCTGTTCATTCATTTTCTTCCGCCAGCTGGCGATCGCGCCGGATTGAAACAGCATCCGTGCAGGAAAGGTCACGCTCAATCTCCCGCCGTCTTGCAAGAGTGGAAGGAGGTAGCTGGCCGCTGCGCCTTCGGATTCCCGAACCGCGACATCGTCATCGTTCATTTTCATCCCGAAATTCGGCATCGCCAGGATCGCGTCGAATTGATGTTCTGCAGGCAACGGTTGATAAATGGACCCTTGAACGATGCGGATATTGGAATAGGGCTCGAAATACGTTTTGAACAATCTGCCTATGATGTAGTTTTCCGTTAACAATGTGATTGTCCATGGTCGATGGTAACATTTCGTTTCGATGAGTCCTTTGATATACTTTTCAGCTTCTGCAAACAGAATGTTCTTGCAACCATGTCGCTCACACTGATCGACAAACCGCTCGACGATTCCTGGATGGACGACAATGCTCCCTGTAACACGATCTTGTTGGATGGTGAGCATGGCGTATTCCAACAAGTCCATATCCTTGCCTGCATGGTATAATTTATAAAATAAATCCCGATCGCCGGGAAAATGGCCTAATTCTTTGTCTAAGGCGCGTTCCTTCATCCACTGAAACAGCTTCTCAGGTTCCGTCATTAGCTCCGTTTCGGCCAACTGTTGCTGTTTCAGAAGTTGTTGCGTCCGCTTTACTCGAATGGCCTCGCGAAGCAACTGATCACGTGTTGATATATCGTGGAGCAGACAGATATTCCAGAACGATTCAATCAATTTATCACCTTCTTTCAAGATAAAAGTTAGGTTATTTCCTTATTTTATAATCGAGAAATTTATAACAAGAAGATTCGGGATTAGTCCCTTTTGATCAACATAACTCCTACCCAAATACTACCACGAATAAATCAAGTATTTCAATACTAAATTTAAGTATATCTATTTTAAATCAAAATGAGGTTAACCAGTTAAGTTGGCTAACCTCATAATACGAGTTTATTTTACAGCCCCCCTTGTTAGTGGGAGAGTATCCGGCTAAATTTATTTTAAATCTATACTATGGGCATCTTTATATTCTTCGAGTAATTTATTCTGAAATTCTTCAAAACCTCGAATGTCATCTATTACCTTTTCGCTAATTAATTTGTTATATAATTTGTCTATATAAAGTGTTTTTTCATATTCTTTGAATACCAGATCACTGTCCCAAAATTCCTCTTCAGAAAGTCCAGTTAATTTAATTCTCTGGTTCATTATCTCTCTAATAAGAGCTTGATTTTGAGCATCAACCTCTTCACTTTTAAGCATATTTTTTTCCCGATTTATAACCTCTTTAACTTCACCCTCTGTTACAGTGATACCTATTTTTTTAGCATGTTGTACCGTAATTCGTTTTTTCAGCATCTCATCTATTAATTCCTGATCTGTAGGAAGACTGGCTATTTTATCTGAAGAGTTGTCTAATGTTGCGTTCAATTGATACATAAGTTTAATGTTTACTTTGTAAAAATCAAATTCCGATTTACTTATTTTAATGTCATCCCCCGAGAACATATAATTGCTTTTTCCTATAGAGTTATTTTGATCTTTCAGTTCACTAAATGCATTTTCTATCATTTTTTTTTGTTCATCTGTAACCAAATACTTATTAGTTGCAAATACGTATAAAGATGAACTAACTGCTACAAGTAATACTATACAAGATGTTATAAGAAATCTCATTTTATGCATTTTTCTCCCTCCTTGTTATTAGTTACTAAACGATAGTGTGTCCGACACAGTTCCACTACTCAAGAGAAAGCATTTACTAGGCGATGGTTGGGCATACCCTTCATTTTGGAATGTTGCAGTGAATGTACCACCAATTTGTCTACTCCAATCACTACCACTATTTTTCCCTGAGATAGCAACTGTACCCGGCTCTGTCCAATAAGAAGAAGTATATGGTAAGTTTATAGTACTGTTCTTAAATGGATCGCTCATACTTGTATAATTACGAACATTAATCTGAGTTCCACATGCAGATGCACCATAAGAATATCCAGGTGGTATTCTAACACTGCTATCGGATTTGGAGAATGTGATTGTTGAGCCCGAAGTGCCTGAGTATGTTATCGTACTTTGAGCGATTAGACTGATTGTGAAAGTAATTCCTCCATCAGGTCCATATTGTAGAATGCTCTTGGGAGTTTCGCTAGTCTTAGTTGCTGCGGAAGCAATTACCGGATTAAAGATGGTTAGAAGCAGACTACTTACTAAAGTGAAAACTAAAGTGGATCTGAGATGTTTTTGATTACTAGTCATAAGTAAAATCCCTCCTAAATATAATTTCTTAAGATAATCTATATGGAATAGATATCTTACTTCTCTAGTATACTCCAAACTGGTAATTATTTTCAATTTATTGCATACCTGAATCCGTGATATTTGCTAAATCGTTCTAATGTGACGGATTCAAAATCAGATTATACTCTCCTGGAGATGGCCACCGGGATGGATTTGCCAATCCTTTGAAGCTTCAATGAGGCCTGAACGACAAATTTGTGCATGCCAAATAAACCTGCGAAATTGCAGGTTTTGAGTAAAACGATTCGTTTCGATCCATGCTCATGCAAACGCGTGGTAAATCCGCTCCAATACGGGGGACCATGGGCTGTTCTTGCCAAAGTTAAACCGGGCGTGTCGTATCAACCGCACCGCCATGTAGATGATATTCTGGATCACCGTCCGAATCCGGCGTCGCTGCACATTGCCGCGTATAGGCGCATCGTCTTTGCGCAGACTCTCCTGCCCCATGATGCGCAGCAAATTGTACGCAAACACGCCTGCGTGCAACACGAGATGATTGGTTTCAAATTTCCCGGACGGCAACCGTTCCAAATCCAGATCCGTCTTGATTTCACTATGAAATTGCTCGCTGGTGCCGTGATCCCGGTATAACTCAATCACCCGCCATGGTGCACAGCGAAGCGAAGTCCAGTATACATCCACTTCCAGTTCGGGAACCAGCAGGATTTGTCCATCTCGGTCAATCGTTCGCTCGATCACATGGAAGACTTGTCGAAGAGGGCGGTCAAATCCTTTCTCCGGAAACTCGATGAACCCGACATATTCTTTCTTGCCTTCGCGTTGCTCGCAGCAGATGCCCGAGGTCTCGGCAACGTGCAACCAGGCCTCCTTGGGGTCCCTGCGAAGGTTCACTTTGATGATGTAGTCCACATTCTCACGGTGACACACATGCAGATTCTCGAGGCTGTCGTTTCCTGCATCCATGCGCACGAGCATCGGCTGATCCGTGATGCGCCGTGCATAGGCAATACTTTGGGTCAAGAATGCCGCGGTGCCGTTCTGGACATGGGTGCTGCCTTCCCGCAATTCGACATTGACGCCGTACCCCTCTTGCCCCAGATAGGCAAAGATCGGCGCATAGCCGTCCACGCCTTTGTACGTGCGAGAAACGCCTTCTTTCTTGGTACCGGAGTTGTCGAAGGGGGAAACGTCGATGTCCAGCGGGATGTAAACACGAGATCCGGCCTGAACTCCGGTCAACGGCGCCTGGATGCGACGGATCAGATCAGCGGATTCCTCAAGCAGAATCTCGTTCCATCCCGCCTTCGTTTCCGCCGCGCGCTCCAGGCGTTGGCGAAGCGTCGGGCTGGAGGGCACGCGCTGCAGTTGCAGACTGATCTGAAAGACATCGTCGTTCCGAAACGGCTCAATGTGATCGAAATCGCTTTTTCCTTGACACAGCAAGCCGATGTAGCTTTTCATCACGTCGGAGTGAGAATGATACGGATGTTCTACATCTGTGAGTCGGGTATGGTTAAGGCGTTTTGTGAGTTTGGTATGTGCCAGCAAGGCACCGACGGTAGCGAGACCGGCATGGGTGGACAGAATGAGTTCGTTGGATCGGACAAAACGGATTTTCATCATGCACCCCACAGGTGAATGGCTTTGAAGGTTCCAAATACTTGAATAATTCGCCTTCTTGGCTGCATTTTCCTGTGTCCGCCTCAGGATTTATTTGTTCAAGTTCACGGATTCAGGGCATAATTAAGGAATATGACAGGAGATGATCAATTTTGAAAAAAATCATATTTGTTTGCTTCATTATTGCTCTTCTGCTGCTAGCTGGTGGTTGTGGAACTGGGAAACAGAATCATGCCTCACCTATTGCTGAGGAGATCAATCAAACTCCCCGATATTCCGCAGGATTATCAATAAGAGATGGAGTAGCAGTATGGGACCCGGGCACAGATTGTTGCCAATCTTTTGAAGAAACCCTGCTGGAAGTACCTTTTGAGGTTCCCATTCCTAAAGTTCCTTTTCCGATTACCCATCAGTCTGCCGATATCGTCCCAGCTAACTTTGATTTGATCCAACTGACCTTTGCTAATGAAGAGCGCGGAGAGCAACTGATATTGGCCGTTTCAAATTCGCAGGTCAAATCCAAGCCGGACGGAAAAAAAGGTCCTAAATTAAACGACGGGACACAAACCTGGATCCAAAGCACACCGAACTTAAGCGGGCTATATTGGAGAAATAATGGATTAACCTATGCATTAGCATCGAACAAGGTTGAAGATGGTGACTTTGTTCCTTTGTATAGTATCTCTGAACTTGTTCAGATAGCCAACTCTATTGGAAATTAACTATTTTACTTAGCCAGACATCAGTATTGTGGCTCTTCGCTCTACTCGGTGGGTAGAACCCTACAGCCCCAAGGCTTTTCCCTCTCTTCCTATCCCCTTCTCCCTAATCCTCCCTGCAATTAATGTCGTGATAAGAAACGGGGCAAAATTGAGTTCAGGATGAGCAAAATCGGGGGCAAAAAAGCAATTAAAGTCGAACGAAAGGCAGGGAAAAGACAGGGAAAAAACAGGAGATAGGGCTAATGATAATCGGAGAAAAAATCGGAGGAAATCATCGAGAAAAACACGAGGAAAACGTTCGAACCCCTTGCCCCGCTTGCATTTCCTCTTCCTCCCTGTCATCCGCTTTCCCCTGCATTTACGGGTCTTGCGACCCTTTTGAAACAGAGAAAAAAAGCCGAGGAAAAACAGGAGTGGATCCCCCGCTTCTCGCTCGGCTCGTAGCACGACTATTTAATCTTTAGTACGACTGTTTATGCTTTGAGATGACTTTGATTGCTTTCTACAAAATTGATATAGGGGGCATATTTGATCAGCTTGTCTTCGGGAATTTCGGCCAGAAGGCCTTGCTGTTGATATTTGAGCAGGTCCTGCGGCTGCCGAATCCTGAAAAGATCGGGAATTGCGCCTTGCGCTAATTGGATGTCCAGGAGCGCTTCATATTTATTGTTTTCCAGATTCCAGACGTCCAGATCCACGTGAAATTTATCTTCCACATACCGCACCATCTCCGCATCCTCCGGCACCGGCAGGTTTTGATGCATCGTCCAGGAAATCTTGTACTGCGGGGTGACGGAAGCCTTTTTCTCCTGAATATCCACGGCGGCAGACAGGTTGCCTGGCGGTGTGCCGCAGCCGCTGCCCAAACCTAACACGGCCACAGCGAAAAGGATGGTGAAACGCCGTAATTCCTTCTTTTTCATGGGGAGTCCTTCTTTCATCATGATCCTGCTTCCGCCGGCCGGCCGAAGCGGCTAACCCTGGTTCACCATATTTCGCAAATAGTTTCCCGGTGTACAGCCGTACGTTTCCTTGAATCTCTTGATAAAATAGGCCGCCGTCCCGTAGCCGACCGTACTCGCGATTTGTTCGACCGTCATATTGTTGTTCTCGATCAGCGCCCTGGCCCGTTCCATACGCCGGCCGGTGACGTAGTCGGTATAGGTGACGCCGAGCTCCTCTTTAAAGAGCTTGCTTAAATACTTAGGACTGATAAACACTTTGGCGGATACCGCCTCCAGAGACAGGTCTTCGGACAAATGGCGTTCGATATACTGCTTGGCCGATTCAATCGTGGAGACGGCTCTTTCGCTATTCCGCTTCTCCGTGTGATGGATGAAAGCGGCGGCCGAATCCACCAGCCAATCCCGAAAGTCATGGATATTGCGAAGCTCGATGTACTGATTGTACAGATCCAAATGTCCTTGAACAGGTGGGGTATAGCGGACGCTTTTTAAATAATCGGAGTAGACGAACACGATATTCGCCAGAACAAAGTGGCAGTAATCGGCGGGGTACATGCCTTCCCGCATAGCAGTAACAAGCTGCTTGACCGCCGTTTCGATCTCATGGAGCTGACGCGCGTGCAATTTTTCCCTGAACCTTGCAAGTACCGATTGCGGAATTTCGTCAAGGCTGTTCTCCCGTTCCAAGAGGCGCAGGTCCTTCAAAATGGAAACCTCCGGCAGGAAATAAGCGTATTTTATCAAGGTCCGGGCTTCGTTATAGCTGATGTGGACATCGGCCATCCTCCGCACCCAAGAGCCCCACGAGAGTTGAAGTTCCAGATGCTGCTGCTTGCTCTCCGATAACACCAAACGGGAGAACTGCTCCAATAGAGCGTCGGACGCTTCACGGGCGCAAAGGATCACTGCAATCTTCTTATCCGGCAGTTCTTCGGCAATGATCCGGCTCTCCGGCGGACAAACCGCCTCCAGCCGGGCGATCATCCGCTGCATGACCACCTGCATATCTCCGGAGCTTAATGCGGCAATGGCGCCCCCCGAATTGAGGAGCAGGCAGCAGTAATGCTTGAACTCCCGGGAGATGCCCAGGCATGGCAGCTCTTTCGCCAATGTCTCGCGGGTAAAATCGTTGTGCAGAATATTCATTACAACATTGCGCTTGATAATCGGGCCAGTGGCCTGCAAGGTCTCTTCCAGGCTGCTGACTTTATCGCTAAGCCTGGTGAAGGCGGAGTCAATCATCCGATACTCATTTGTTGCAGGTTCAGGCGTATGGCCGGTCAGATCCTTGATTTTCATGGCCAACCGTTTGATCGGGCTATAGTTGACTCCGGCCAAAATCCCGGATAGCAGAGTGCCCAACAGAAGGGCAAGCAGGCATATCCCAAGGGTCAGCTTTTGCACGACCAGCGATTTTTCATAGAAGAAGCTGGAGGGCATGGCGCTGTACATTTTCCAGCCGGTGGACGGAAGGGTTTGGTAGGAAACCACATAGGCGATGCTGCCGATCTTGTCGAGAAAGCTTCCGGCATCCGCCCCGGACTCCGTTACCTTGGCGATGCTGAAGTCGAAATCGCTCTGAAGACCTGATGTATCCTTGTCCGAACCGTTGATCATGCGTCCCCACCGGTCCAAAATAAACGTACTCTCATATTGCGAAGGCATCATATTCCGGATAATCCCGTTCACCGCGCTTTCCTTCACATCGATGGCGATGATCAGGTCGCTGTTCTCGCCGGAGGACTGAAAGGGATAACTGTGCGCGTAAGTGAGC
This sequence comes from Paenibacillus sp. FSL P4-0127, assembly GCF_038007325.1. Classification (NCBI taxonomy): domain Bacteria; kingdom Bacillati; phylum Bacillota; class Bacilli; order Caryophanales; family Paenibacillaceae; genus Paenibacillus; species Paenibacillus sp. FSL P4-0127. The sequence goes on from NZ_JBBOWY010000001.1 coordinate 988,074, forward strand.
AAGTTATTGCCGTTGCCGCCCGGGACGTTGGAGAAAATATCTTCCGGGATCCACCTTGCCGGGGTCCACAGGCTGTTTTGCTTGTGCTTGCGCATTCCGTCCATCCAGTCCGCCAAAAATTCGGCGCCGTCCCCTTGATCGGCATTGTATTTTAGCCCGTAAAGCGATGAAAGCATGACATTCCGCTTGGGATCGTACAGATGTACCGCTTGCACGATATCCGAATGGGCGGCCACCTCCGACTTCAGCAGCGCCTGGAGGTCGATCGCGCCGGCCGGATGCTTTGGTATGGAAGCATCGGCGAATAAACGAAGATCGGCGGTTTTGTCCAGCGATAGTTCCAGATAGACCTGCTGGGCCCTCTGAAGCACCGAAGTTTCAATCGTATGGGCTGTATTCTCAAGAATCATCCGACTCTTGTCGCGCAGTTCCTCCTTATATTTGCCCGAGAAATAGAAATAGAAGACAGTGCAGAGCAATAGGACGATGACAAGCACCATGGATACATATGAAATAACCAGGCTGGCAAATGCTGAGTTCCACTTTTTCAAAGCTTACTCTCCTCCCCGGCGGCATTATACACCATACTATGACAAATTAATTCACGGTTTATGTTAAGCGAATGTTAAATCGCCGAAATCGGCCGAAATGATCCCAAATTGATAGAATGGAGAAATTGTCTTATTGAAGGATGGCATGGCCGGATGCTACATTAGCACCGGTTCGAATCGAAAAAAATATGATGGGAGAGCAGATAAGTTATGAAAACAAAGCTCACAACCAAGTTGTTGTCAACTGCTGTAGGGCTGGCGGTCATTTCCAATTCTTTGATGATTGGGAATCCGGCAGTGGCCGCATCCGCCGCGTCCTCCACCCGGCTGCCGGCAGCGCCGGCATGGGGGCACTTTGTGGATAGCTACAAAAACAACACTTCCGTGAATGATGCGGTCTATTCCAACCCGGCGATCGGAATACTCTCCGGATACCTGAACCTCTGGAAGCCCGGATCTTCCTGGGATAACGGAACCAAGCTGAATAGCGAGGTGCTGGACTACAACATTCAATACGTGGCCGATATTGCGGCTGCCCGTACGCCTGAAGAGGAACAAGCGGCCTATTACGATGACCGGAGGAACCAAACCTATGGGGCCGCCGATGGGCTGGGTTCTCTGTCCGAAGTGTACCGCTCCATGTCGGGAACGTACACCACGATTACCGATATCCCGGACGATGCGACTTCGGTAAAATATAACGACGGCAACGGTCAGAACAAAGGCGGCGATTCCAACTCCCAGTTGGGCAGCATGGTCGACTTGATCGGCAAGCTCCGGGGCAATTATGCTTCAACGACGCCGGCTAAAAATTATTTCAGCTACCCTCGCCCGTACCGTTGGACGGATCCTTCCATTATTGTGCCGGTCTTGCTTCCTGCCAGAAGCAGCACGCCCGAAACGGACGGCGGCTTCCCGAGCGGCCATACCAACGCATCGTATCTCGCCGCGTTGTCTCTGGCCTACGCTGTGCCTGAGCGGTTTCAGGAGCTGCTGACCCGGGCATCGGAGATGGGGAACAACCGGATTGTAGCCGGTATGCATTCCCCTTTGGATGTGATGGGCGGGCGCGTTATGGCAACGGCTTTGGCGGCGGCTACTCTCAATGACCCGGAGAATGCCGCGCTTAAACAGGCCGCTTATGGTCAGGCCCATGACATTTTGCTGAAGCAGAGCGGTACGGCCGAAGACCGGTTCAGCGATTATGAGAAGAATAAAGCGGAATTTACCAAGCGGTTGACCTATGGATTCTCGCCGATCGGTTCCACGACGGAGCCTATGGTTGTTCCTAAAGGCGCCGAGGTATTGCTGGAAACCCGGCTTCCGTATTTGAGCGATGAGCAGCGCCGTGAGGTTCTGGCTACGACTGGCCTTCCGTCCGGCTATCCGCTGCTGGACGATCCGGAAGGTTGGGGACGTTTGAATCTGTTTGCCGCTGCAGACGGATACGGCGCTTTTGACAGCGATGTAACAGTGGCGATGGATGCCGGCAAGAGCGGCTTCCATGCATTGGACCAGTGGCGGAACGACATTTCCGGTACGGGCAAGCTGACAAAGGAAGGAACCGGTACCTTAAAGCTGCTGGGCAATAACACGTATTCCGGCGGCACACGGATCAACGCCGGCACGCTTGAAGGCGGTTCGGCAACGGCTTTCGGCAGCGGGGATGTGGTGAATGCCGGCGGCTCCGTTGTGGAGAGCGTATATGGAAAAATGACCATTAACGGAAACTTTGCGCAATCTGCGGGCGGCATCCTTGAGCTTAATCTTACCGGCGCGGGTGACGTGCTTGAAATCAAAGGCAAGGTGCAAACAGGCGGGAAACTGCGCGTAAAATTCGCCAATAACTATGTGCCTGGTTCCGGAACCATCACTCTTGTAGCCCATGACGCCGGTCAGCGGAGCGGAGAGTTCGGCCAGGTTGAGATCGGCGGGTTGCCGAGCAAGTATACGGCTCAAGTGGTCTATCAAAACGATCGCATCGCCTTGTCTATTAAGAATAAGTCGAACGGCGGCAATTCAAATTCCGGCGGGAATAACTCTTCGGGCGGCGGGGGAGTCAGCGGCAGTACGGATTCTCCGGCCAAACCGGAACAGCCAGTGCCGGGCACGCAAAAGCCGGATGCTAAGCCGGGACAGCCAGCCGCAGCAGAGCCGGCTACCGCAGTGAGCCCGTTCAAAGCGGACGCGGTTAGCCGGGAAGCGGTTCTGAAGGCGGTCGGCGATGCGGTTGCCGCAACGAAAAACGAGAACAAGACGTTCAGCGATACGAGTCATCATTGGGGTGAAAACTCCATTGCAAAAGCCGTGAAGCTGCGGATTGTCGATGGATATAAGGACGGTACATTCCGTCCTGACGGATCAGTAACAAGAGCGGAATTTACCGCCATGATCGTCAGTGCTTTCGGGCTGACCCCAAGTGCAGCTGCGGCGGTATTCAAGGATACGGGCTCGCATTGGGCTGCCGGTTACATCGGCGCATTGGCGGAGAAGGGGATCGTGAACGGTTATGCGGACGGCAGCTTTAAGCCGAATGCAACCATTACCCGTGCCGAGATGGTGACGATGATTTCGCGTGTTATGAATCTTAGCGTGCTTTCCACAGGCGCGCGGGCCAGCTATAGCGATGTAAGCAGCGGACACTGGGCGGCGGATGCGATTGAACAGGCCTCGTCGGCCAAGCTGATTCAAGGGATATCCGCCTCTTCATTCGCACCTGACAGAAAGGCCGCCCGCGCCGAAGCCGTGACGCTCATTCTCCGCGCTTTGGAGAGCGACAGCAAAATCAAAGCGATGATCGAAGGCTTGTAATCGCGAAGAGACGGATTAAACACAAATTAAACACAAAAAACGCGAGACTTTGATCATTGGTTAACCTCTGACCCTTCTGCGTCCGTGCAGAAGGGTTTTTTGCTTGCAGGCTGCATAGAAACTCGAGGTTATATGGATTGTTAACGCTGACGTATCACCGGGAGAGCAAATTAATGGTTACCGATTAATTGCATACCGCAGTTGAACCACGCCGCCGCCGAGGGGCTTGCAGTCCAGCAATTCCACATGTTTGCAGCGGTAGTGGTCTTTGTCGATTAAAAGATTCAATCCTTTACCCTCCAACACAGGCGCCACATTGAAAATCACTTCGTCTACCAGTTCTTGGCCGAGAAACGAATTGTGGATATTCGCACTATTAGGGATGCTGTTGGAAATGACAACGATATCGAGATCGGCAAAGGGACCTCCGCCACCACCGTTTCCGGCGATGCTTTCGAAAGTGCGGCGTCCAACGATGAAATTTCCCGCAGCTTTGGCTTGTGCCGCGAAGTCGGCCAGCGCTTCTTTTGTCGGCGGGTTTTCGGGACCTGATTGCGCATAATTGCCGTTGGCGGCTAACGTTGCCCATAAAATAGTTTTCATAGTAATATTCCTCCTTAGGATTTGTTCCTGCCTTCGATTCACATCGTAATTGATCTATGGTACATTTGAAAAGTAGTTACATTTAAGTGCAATAGTTTCAAAAAATGAACTATGGAGTGATAATTCATGATGGATCAATCCTGTCCCGGCACTGTTGAACCTATCTTGGAGATTTTGGATAGCAAATGGATGCTTCTTCTTTTGTTCGAACTATTTAACGGGACCCGCCGGTTTGGGGAATTACGCCGCAAGCTGCAGCCGATTAGTCCGAAAACGTTGACAGATCGCTTGCGGCTGTTAGAGGAGAAGGGGATCGTCACGCGGACGATTTTCCCCGGTGTGCCGCTGCATGTCGAATACGAACTCACCTCGGCCGGGCAAGGTCTGCAGCCGATTTTTGCAGCTATGTGGACGTGGACTCAAGAGTATGGCGGATATCTAAAGAAAGGGGCGAACGAGATGAATGAAGAAGGAGAAAAGGCTAGCTGGTAAATCAAAAAAGGAGGGCAACTCCTAAGTCATCTTCAGTGACTTTGGGGCAGCCCCTCAAGTTAGCCATTTTTACGCTTGCTTCCCCCTGCGGCTGCTGTTCAACCACTGATATACGGCAACGGCCAGTACCGAGCCGGCAAGCGGTGCGATAAGAAACACCCAAACTTGGGATAAAGCCGTTCCGCCAACCAGCAGCGCCGGCGCGAGGCTTCTTGCAGGATTGACGGACGTTCCCGTTAAGGCGATGCCTAAAATATGTACGAAAGCAAGCGTGAGTCCGACGACCAGGCCGGTTACGTTCACGTTGCTCTCAGTGGAGGTCACGCCCAGAATGGTATAGATAAAAACGAAGGTTAACACGATTTCGACAATGACCGCCATCAGGGCTGAAATTCCGATCCCATAGCCGGGGCCGAAGCCATTTTGACCAAGCCCTGTTGTTGGCATGCCCGCGGAGACGAGGATGGCGTACAGAATGGCAGATCCTGCAATAGCACCGGCGATTTGCGCCACAACGTATCCGATGAAATCGGTACCGGTTAGCTTACGTTTAAGAAGCATGGCGAGAGAAACCGCCGGATTAATATGACATCCCGAAATCGGACCGATAACGTAGGCCATCGCCACAATTGACAGCCCGAATGCCAAGGCGATTCCCAAATTTCCGAGTTCTCCTCCCGCCGTAGCGGCACTGCCGCAGCCGAACAGAACAAGCACTAATGTTCCAATGAATTCGGCCGCATACTTTTTGAATGAAGCGTTCATAACTACCTCCTAAAAATTTAAGTGAATCCCATTGTAAATCAGGCAGATTGACAAAAACTGAACATACAGTGGGATTGAGTGGGATTGGCGCTTCAGGAGGTTTACAGAGCGTGGTTACGAACTTGATCTTACTGTTAGGATGGACGTACGTCCTTTGAATCGTTGTCATAATATAGCCCTAGATGATAAGCTCGCATCAGGAGATTTTCGAAAATTTCCGGCCTTGAATCCAGGGTGTCATAAAGGATCTCAACCTTGCTGTTAGAAATTCCGCAGTATTCGGCAATTGCGGTGTTTAGAAGCTGAGAGAGCATTTTATCGTACTTTCTCTTCTCAAAGTCTTCTTGCGGAGCTCCTCCCAGGCCGAGCCATAGCACTCGTTTATGATGCAATTTATTGGAGCCGTAAGCAAAACCATCGTTCCATACCCGGTCGATGTATCCTTTCAGCATAGCGGGCAGATTGTACCACCATATCGGGAAAATAAAGGCGAGCGCGTCGTGATTTTTCATTCGTTCCATCTCGGCTTCCACCTCTGGTGAATAGATCTTGCGATTCGATGACCAATCCGGTTCGTCCGCTTCCCACATAACAGGATTGAAGCCGCTGCGGTGCAGATCCAGCAGTTCTGTCTCATGTCCCGCATCAGTAAGCCCCTGTACGAATCTGTCCGCAACGGCAAAGGTTAGGGAATTCACTCTTGGGTGCGACACAACGGTCAAAATTTTCATAAACGTCACCTTCCAGATCTAAAATTTTTACTTCGAATAAGCTACGATAAAATTATCTAATAAGCAGTAAGAAATAGGAAGTACTTACTTTAATGTGATATAATCACTCGAAAGTGATATAGTCACTTATAAGTAACTGTTTACCCTGATTGGCGAGAGGATGGTTATCCTATGGAAAAGCAGACAACAAGGACGTATAACATCCCTGCGGAAGCGACGCTGGAGGTCATAGGCGGGAAGTGGAAGTTATTGATTTTATGCCATTTGAACTGCGGACCCGGTCCCATGAGAACGAGCGAATTAAAAAAGGCGATTCCCGAGATTACGCAAAAAATGTTAATTCAGCAGCTTCGGGAGTTGGAGGAAGACGGCATCATCACGAGAACGGTATATAATCAGGTGCCGCCGAAGGTGGTCTATGGAATGAGCGAACTTGGATTGTCGCTGAAATCCATATTGGACCAACTGGACGAGTGGGGCGAGCAATATATCCATCAGCGGGAATGGAAATCCTCCTGCTCCGGATGACGGTAAAATACTCGCTTGCTCCTTCAATTCGCATAAATCATCGCCTTCTATGGAATGCTATGGCACAAAATGCTATCGCTTCATGCGGGAGGTTATATGAAACGTGAAACCGTTAAGAATGTTGGCTGCTTGTCTGCTTGTAGTGACCCTGTGCCAAGGATGTGCACAGAACCAGGAAAAAGGCAACAATCGTCCCGAGGCTAAAACCCAAAAGATATCACAGGCACGTTTGACGCAACAGAATCAACAGCCTAACCGCACGCCTGAACTCCAAGGCGGCCCGGAGGGCCGTGTCCGTATGCCTCACCCGATGTCGCTTGCCGATCTGCACGATAAGTATCCTACTTACTACGTGCTGAACGGGCCCCGGAGTAAACGGCAGGTTGCGCTTACATTCGATGATGCGCCGGATGCCGTATTCACGCCGCAAGTGTTGGATGCGCTAAAGCAGGCTGGGGTAAAGGCCACCTTTTTTGTCATCGGCAACCGAGTCGAGGCACATCCCGACATCATGGCCAGGATCGTTAGAGAAGGGCACGAGGTCGGAAACCATTCATACAGTCATCCGAATTTGCCGAAGCTTACCGATCCCGAGTTCCGGAGCGAGGTAACCCGGACGGACGAGATCATCCGCAATTACACTGGTTCCGTGCCTGCCCTATTTCGGCCGCCCTACGGCAATACGGATGAAAATCAGATTCTCTGGCTTGCGAGCAAAGATAAAAGGATTGTCGGATGGAACGTCGATTCACTTGACTGGAAAGGGCTTAATGCGGATCAGGTGAGTACCAATGTGCTTGGCCATATTCTGCCGGGCGCGATTATTCTGCAGCATGCCGCCGGTGGACAAGGCGAGGATTTGAGCGGTACTGTCGCTGCGATCCCCCGGATCGTAAAATCTCTGAAAAGCGATGGCGTTGAGTTCGTTACGGTTGAAGACCTGCTGAACCTGAACAAGAATGCGAAAGAAAATATTCGGGCCGGGTCAAAACAGTGATCCGGTCTAGAGTACGAAAAAATACCCCTATAGGAGTATTTGTGTCCTGCAGGGGCATACAGGCGAAAATTAATTGGCAAGTAGGTGCGTGGGCCGTTTAGACTGGCATTTCTGAGCTTGCCAACAAATTCGTACATTTCCCCGACAAGCACCTCGTTGATTGCACGCCTGAAGTCCTCCTTTGTTGGCGACTCGGCCGCTTCCTTTAATCTGAAGAAAAATGCTTCAGGATCATACAGGCTCAGCGGGGAAAAAAACGGCCCATGCGTCAACGGCCAATCCCCCTCAACTGTTGAAGCAGTTCTAAGCAGAACGTCCGCACTACAGACATCCACTTCCGCTTTCCAAGGCCCCGCCGACCATTCGTAGCTAAATTCCGCGGGTTCGCCTTCTCCCTTGAGAACACAAAACATCTCAATGTCCGAGAAGGGCCCGTCCGTACCTCTGGACACAGAGCCGTAGACGCCAATGGCCCGGATGTTCTCTCCGTACACCTCATGCAATCTCGCAGCAATTTCGCGGCAGGTTTCAAGCCGTTCGCCCCGAGTAATTTCCACAGGTCCGTTCATATGCATTAGCGAGCATCTCCTTCTAATTGATTGAGGTTAAGCAGTTGCTAACGCATGGTTGGGGGGGCACGGGCTTAACGGGGGACTTTTTTGGGGTGCATACGATTTTCCTCCTACAAGTTTCGTTATGGGAATAATACCCAATCCAATTGGTTTTGGCAAGGTGTGGAGCCGGAGCTAAGTCTGGTACAAGCCCGGTTTATAAGTCGTAATACTTTCACCCTGTTGGCATGCCGTGGATTTTGAGAAGATGAGTGCATCAAAGGTTCGGGTTACGGACTTTGAACCTTGACCTTCAGGCTACCCGCGGTCCTTCCTTCTACTTCATTTGGCGAAATTAGGGCCGCTGCTTTCCTGGACTCTTTGATCATGACAAACACCATCTATTTGCGAAGAGCAAACAAACTTATTGTGGAACAAGGACAAGGGGAGAAACGGCTCCCAAAGGCTTATTTGGCAACGGCCTTAAAAAATATCGAATCGCTTGGATTTACGTTTTCGCATCAGTTGATGCGCGCCGTGCACACTTTATCCAGAGAGCGATTCAAAGCGTTATATGATCAACTGGTGGTCGATTTGCGGGTCATGGTAGGGGCTCATGTGGAATACAAGCCGATGTATTCCGAATTTCCACTGCAGGTGATGCAGGAGGATGACGCCGAGCTTTATCTGAATGCCTTATACCATTACCTTACTTTAGAATTGCCTGAGCGTGAGCCGGCCGATAGAGCGCCTTTGCCGGATAGGATAGCCCTAAAAGTCATTGATCTCGGAAGCAAGGAAGAATTCCATACTCTGATTCGCCGGTTAATCGAAGCAAAGGGCTCCATCTCCGAGACGGACAAACAAGATATCGACACGGCGATCGAATACGCGGACCCGGATGAGCTGGATGCGATGCTGCCGCCCGAGATTCCGTTCAAGGAGAATGCCGGGTTCGTGGCTGCTTCCTTATTGAAGCATGACAAGGCGAACATGAGGCTGATCGGGAGGTATTTCAAAACGGCCTCCGATGTTCTCCGGCTGGCCGCGGCTTGGTCGGATGGCGATGTCAGTCTGACCGAGGCAACGCGCTTCCGTAAATTCAAGCGGCCCGAGCGGCGGCTGCTCCTTGGACTGCTGGAACAATGCGGACAGATAACGGAGGATATGCTTAAGTTTAAGGACCGCTGGATTCGTTTAGGCGAGATTCTGCACCCCTCCGAGTTTAAGCACCGGTTTGCCCGGTGTGAGGAAGCTTTTGATATTTTGCGCAATAACAAGCCTTTCACGACTTTTAACGGCAGCGTTGAGCTTGCGTTCCAATATCAAAATACGTGGACTCTCCTTGATTTATTGATGCAGCGTCCGGGCGAATTTGCCAGAAGATTGGATCACTTGCTGCGAACCGCCGAAGACCCGGAGTATGTAGTGCAAGCCTTTGGCGATATCGTAGATCAGGTATCGACACCCGTGCTGCTGCAAGTGAAAAATCATTTTGCCCGCCGAAACGAACTGCAGGATCTTCGCGTCTTTTTCCCAAAAGGAAACGTGGCGAAAGCCCTCGCGATTTCAAATACGCTCCCGGAGATCGATGAGGCATTATGCCGGGATATCGTGCAATGGTGCAAGCAGGCGCTGGTTCAGCGGTTCTCCGCGCTTCCTTCCGCTGGGGAAGGTATATGTCGATCAACGCTTAGCGGACTATCTTGTACCGTTCTCCCAGAGATCGGCGAGCAAGGCCCTGCGTACGATTGTAAGGGGAAGCCGCGTACCGATGGAAGAGGGAGATGCGATTCGTTTTTTCAGTTGGTGGAAAGAGGGGATCGTTGACGGCAAGCCTACCGGCCGCGTAGATATTGACTTGTCCGCCGTCATGTATGACCGCAACTGGCAGTATGTGGAGCATATTTCTTATACCCATCTGCGCTCCTCCAAATACCGGGCCGTTCACAGCGGAGATATCGTATCGGCCCCTCAGGGCGCATGCGAGTTCATCGACCTGCACATTCCCTCCATCGTCGATTATGGCGGCCGTTATATTGTGGCTACCCTGCATTCGTTTACGAGTCAGCCTTATTGCGATTTGCCGGAATGCTTTGTGGGCTGGATGATGCGCAAAAAACCGGGTTCCGGCGAGATTTTCGAGCCTTCGACAGTGGTGAACAAAATCGACGTCGCCGCCGATACGCAGATTGCCATTCCCGTCATCCTGGATTTAGTAGAGCGGACGGTGATCTGGACGGATTTATCGTTAACCAGATATTGATCACGGTTATGCCTGGAGGAACATATTCGCGACGAAGATTTGATTTTATTTTATTGGAACCTGTAAAGGCTGTTTTTCGGCTTTAAAGTAAGTGTTGCTTGTTCTATCCAGCATATTAAATTCGAGAAGGATGGCCCCGGCCCAATGTAATCGCCTTTAAGTAAGCATACGTGAAATCGTATCTACATAAGGCGATAGTTGGTCGAAAATATATTCCTGCCCGTAACATCAAGAATAGCGATCAAAGTGACGAATTTTCACAGGACGATGAGGCGTTTTTTCTAGCAATTTCCGCCTATACCCCTAGTAGACGATTCTGGAAATAACGTTAGCATGATGGCAAGTGAAGACTTGAAAAAACGGCAAAATTAGTCTATTGAAATCCCGGGTGACAACATAAAGGAAAAAAAGGGCGCTATTTCAGCCGATGTCCCTCATGTTGCGTGAAATAGAGGAATTTTATAGCTCTATTTTCACAATTTAGTGGCGAAAGACCGCCTTTCGACCTGTTCATCGAAAAATAAGACCCAATAATTCCCCTATTGTGCGGAATAGGCTCAGATTCGGAAAATAAGACCCCAAAGTCCCTCTATTTTATGGGGACGATGCTGAGCAGGAGCCGCTGAACTTCCTTTTGCATTGCGGTTTCAAGCATCGGTTCAAACTGCCTGTCTCCAGGAGTCATGTATTGCCGAAACTGGATAAGAAAATCGAAAATGGTGCCTAATCTAATTGTCTACCGCTTCGTCGGGCCTCTAAAGGCAAATGGCTTCCGCTTTGAATGGAGTCGCGGCTATCTTGGCCAATCGCGGGCCGCTGCTCCTTGACTTGCTTCAATGCGGCGACAATCAGAAAGCTGATGATGACGAGCAGAAGCCAGGAACTGATCTTGCCGACATGGACAAGATGCCAGGCGTCGGATTGATTCGGGTATTTCCACGCGCTAAAGAAGGTGGCGACATTCTCCGCAATCCAAATAAAGAAGCCGATCAGCACGAAGGCGAGGGCTAGCGGCATCCGGTAGCGATGGCGCCCAACCTCATAGGTCACCCAGGTTCGCCAAAATACGATCAGCACCAACGCGGACAACCACCAGCGAACGTCGATCCAATAATGGTGGGTGAAGAAATTCAGATAGATGGAAGCGGCGAGCGGGATGACCAGCCAGAGCGGCGGAAAGCGAACCAGTTCAACCTTCAGACGCCGCCAGGCCTGACACAAGTAGCTGGCCACGCTGGCATACATAAATCCGCTGTAGAGGGGGACCCCGTTCACCTTCGTCCAGCCTTCTTCCGGGTAAGACCAGGACCCCATGTGAACCTTGAACATTTCCAGAGCCAAACCGATCAGGTGGAAGACGGTGATCACCTTCAGTTCGTCGCGGGTTTCAAGTCCGGCACGCAGCATCCATACTTGCATGGTTAGGCAGATGATCAGCAGCCAATCGTAACGGTGCAGCCAGGGAAGAGGGATGAACTGGGTCAGAGCCAGCGAAGCAAAGATGGCCACGGGAAATACGCAGGACAAAGCTTGCTGCCAGCCGAAGCGAACCAACTGCTGCAGGGCATGCCATAAGCGGTTTTTCATAAGTGTCTCCCCCATCTATCCATTTGATCCTTGAGTCTCTTCATCATTTCTGTATTCCAAAATATCTCCAGGCTGACAATCCAAAGCCTTGCAAATCGCCTCTAACGTGGAAAATCGAATCGCTTTGGCTTTCCCATTTTTCAATACGGAAAGATTCGCCATCGTGATGCCGACCTTCTCCGAAAGTTCCGTGACGCTCATTTTCCTTTTCGCCAGCATCACGTCAATATTGATGATCACGGCCACGTTATTCACCTCAGATCGTTAAGTCGTTCTCCGATTTTATGTCGATGGCATTTCTTAATAGCTTTTGAAGCACAGCCGCAAAGACGGCGATCACGATGGACGCAAAAGCAATGACCAATCCGAGCGCGGCGAGCCCCGGGGCGTCGTCTTTCTCCGCGATGATATAAAGAACCGGCAGAATTGCCGCATACAAGATGCTGATGGCGATTGCACAATTTTTAATATTTTTTAAAGCCGTCACCGACGATTCCGAGAAAGCGGTGTTCTTGTCGATATAACTTAAAAGCTTCAACGTCTGATGCAGCGCAAAGAAAAACGGAATCGCCGCTCCATACATACCAATTAGAATAGGCAAGTAAATCATCGCGGGGTAATATTCGATCAATTCATTGACGATCCCGGGCACCCCAAACAGACACAAAGCCAATACCACAATGCCCATCAGGAAAACAACACCCTTTAAGAACAGCGTTGAACCTTGTTCACGTTTCATCAAAAACACCTCACGTAGTTAATGTCGACTTAAACTTAACATGTAATTTATCGTCTTACAATAAATTTTTATCAATTTATATGATATAAATATCGTTTGGCGTGGGCTGGACGACCGTCCCCTCTATATTGTCTTGGTGGTTATAGCTCTAAAGGGGATTGGATTAGTTGATTTTAATCTAAGTTTAATAACAAAACGCGATCATAGGCAGCCCAAGGGTTTGCTCCCCCCTTGGTAAGTGTTGGGTTCAAAAATATATGTTATGGTTTTCGTGGGGCCCCAATCCCACTCATAAGGAGGACATTATGAACTTCCATAACGAACTCAAGACAAGTCGGATTGGCAAAAAATTGTTGGGTGCCGGTCTTTGCCTTTCGATCATCTTTTCCGGGAGCGTGGCGTTTACGAGCCAACCTGCCCAAGCCGCGGCGGCTTCGTCCAACACATCCATTGCGGATCATATTGCCGCCACCGGCGAACAATTTATGGGCGTTCCTTATCGCTTCGGTGCCAAATCGGGAAGAACCGATGCGTTTGATTGTTCCTCTTTTGTTCAATATGTGTACAAGCAAAACGGCATCAATCTTCCGCGTTCGTCGCGACAACAGGCGACGGTAGGCACCCCGGTGTCCAAAGATCAATTGCAGCCGGGCGATTTGGTCTTCTCGGATACGAATCGGGACGGCGTTATTAATCACGTAAGTATTTACATCGGGAACGGCCAATTGCTGCACACGTATCGGGTTGGCATCGGCGTCACGATTTCCGACTTCGCGGGCAGCGCCTGGGATCGGACGTTTGTGACGGCTCGCCGTGTGCTTCCCGACAATGGATAAGAACACTAAGAAACCAAACAAAGCAAAACAGAGCAGAGCTTCTTGGACTCTGCTTTGTTTTGCTTGACAGAATAAATCATTTTATGCAATGTTACTGATGTCGAATAGACTAAAAGAACGCGAAAAGCGAGAAAAGGTGAACCCTCTGAAAGCGAACCGGATGGAAGCGTTTAGCGATGGCGTGCTGGCGATTATCATTACAATTATCTGGTTCTTGCCGGATAAGCGAATCGAACATGCCCTGAGAAGCCGCTAAGAAAAGCTCTTCGATTGTCGTGTGCAGGCAGGTTTGGCTATAGGAAATTATAGGAAATCTTCCAAGATCGCTCTTAACCCGTCCGGATCCTTTATCATGGGGAGATGTCCGGTTTCCAGGCTGCGAACCGATTGCGGGGAAAGGTTTGAGATCATTTGATCCTGCAAGGACGGACTGAGTTCTTTATCCTGGGTTAGCTTCACATATAGTTTTGGTACATCCGGAACGGACACGTGGATTCGATCAGTATATACGCGTACGGCCTCGGGGGTAAATCCTCGGGCGATTTCCGCGGCTTGATCCGGTGAGAGATCGTTGCATAACCCCGTACGGATGACGGACTCCGGCGGTTTCGTACCTATGGTTCGCAGGATCGCGGACATAATTATTTTTTGGGGAAATGGCATTACGGACAAAAATGAGCCGCCATTTTTGGGAATTACCGCCCCAACAGCGATAAAGCCCGCCAAACGATCGTTCAGTTCGGAAGCAAGTTTGAGAGCAAGAACTCCCCCAAGTGAATGCGCCACGATCACGAATTTGCGAACCCCCCATTCATCCACTTGTTTTTTCATATACGTCACATAATCTTCTATCGAAAGCCGGCGCCTTGAATCCACCGAACTATCCCGGGAAGGGTACTCGGCAAGTAAGTAAGGATGTTCCATCCCTTTCACAACTCTACTCCAAATTCGGCTGCCCAAGCCTGCTCCATGGACGAATACCACGCCGATCTTTTCCTGCGGATTGTTTTGCATTTTATTTATGCTCCCCTCGTAAGGTTGTCAGTTCGGATAACTTATGGGATGATAATATCATTTAAACAAGACAAGTTATGTCTTATTTACGGAATTGAGGGGAGCCATTGCCAAAGTCACAGCGTCTCATTCAATTGATTATGCGGATCAACGCCAAACGATCCTTTACCGTCAGGGAGCTGGCCGATGAATTTGGGCTGTCCACGCGAACGATTACGCGGGATTTGCAAGAACTCAGCGAACTCGGCATTCCCATTTATTCCGTTCAAGGAAGGGGAGGAGGGTACAAGCTTCTTCAAGAAAGACTTTTGCCGCCCATCAGCTTTACCGAAGGTGAAGCGCTCGCCATGTTTTTTGCCGGTCAAACTTTGGATTATTTCGGTTCCGTTCCTTTTGGCGAGGGGGCCGATTCTGCGCTCCATAAGTTCTATCATTACTTGCCTGCCGATATTAGAGAACAGATCGACCGGCTCAAGAACCGGATCATGTTCTGGAGCCCTTATCGCCCGATGTCTGCGGAGATTCTTCAAATTCTGCTGCAAGCCATTATGATTCGTAGTGTAGTTACCGTAAAATACAAATCCAGCGGCGGAGTATCAGAGCGGAATATTCAACCCATCGGCCTCTATGCCAGTTCCGGCTATTGGTATTGTCCCGCGTATTGTTTCCATAGAGAAGACATCAGGCAGTTCAGAGCCGACCGGATTCTCTCCGCTGCGTTGAACGAAACGATTCCTTGCCGAGAAGATATAAGCCCCATGACTTTATTGGATAAGCCCAATAAAGACCAGCTGGAACAGACGACCCTTCAACTGGAGATGACGAAAAAAGGAGTGTGGCTGCTGGAATCCAATCCCCGGTTTGCTCCTTTTATACAGCGGAACGAAGACGGCAGCGGAATGGCAACCGTTGAAATAGCGGCGGAGGACTTGAATTTTTACGTGGACTTGATCTGGCAGCTGGGGGGAGAAGTCAAACTCGCAGCGCCTGCGGAGGGAATTGCCTACATGAACCAAAAAATCGAATCCATGCGATTACTTTATCAAACGGGCCCACTCATCTAACCATTGGGCAGCCTTTAGCCGGTCCGACCAGGTTTTACTCATTTGTTGAATCGTACTTGTTTTAAACAGCGGACTCCGGACATAAGGTTTTAATGCGTAGTATCCACCGCTTGTTTTTATACGGATGACGGCTTGTTTTCGATAAACGGAAGGCAACCATTTATATTTTAAGGGAGTTAGACCAAAGCATCGTGTTATTCGTTCTATCCGTGATTTTCTATACGATCCGTTCATGAAACTCCCTCGATTCGTTAAAATAATGGTTTATTTATCGTACTCAATAAAAGGCGGATGGTATGGACTTTCGCCGTGCATTAGGCGGCATTTATGTACTATTTTCATAAAAAACAGCGCCAGACAGAAAAATAACTGTCCGGCGCATTAGCAAAGTAATTACTCTTTGCGTATACACTTACAATTCAGAATCTACACTTTGTAAATTACCAGTATTAAGCGTTGTTGTATCCGACTCTTGATCTCCCTCACTATTAGGCATTTGTGTTGGTTTTGATATTTCTAAGCTCATTGTCATTTTCATCCCATTAACATTGATAGTAATCATCAAAACCCTTGAACCATCTGCTTTAACTACTACTTTAGAATCAGTAGTTGACTCAGTTTTAGCTGCCTGCTGCTCACTGCCTTTATCTAAAATCTGAAATACTCCTTGCCAAAATTGTTCTTGTTCCAAATCTTTAGATTTTCCGCTTTTTAATATGTTTTTACAGGTATCCTCGTAGACTTCTCTATTATCCAATGACTTATTCCAACTACTTGCCTTTTTTTCATCAAAAGAAGTGAAAATCATATATCCATCAATAATCGTCAAAATACCATTTTCACAGCGAGTTGCGTTGCCCGAAGCTTCTAGTGCTGCCCGAAACTTAGCGTCCTCGTAACTTCCTGCAATTTGAGGGTACTTGAAGTATTCTTGGGTAATCTCTTCAAGCTTCTCTTCATTAACTGATACGCTTACATCAAACTCACTTTCTTCTCTATCTATTCCCAGATATCTGTTTGCAGCTTCCATCATATCATTCGTTTTATTGTACACACCGCTATTGTCCAACCCGTTTAATTTCTCTTCAGGTATGTATGTATCAAGCTTCGGGGCATTTTTCATTATAGTATCTAAATTGTCTTTAAAATTAGACATTTCCCTCTTTTTATATTTTCCCCCAATTGCATTACCTGCTGTATTACTAATACTATTGATATTCATAGTGCCTCCTCCTAAAGAAACAAAAATATTCACAAAGTAAAAAAGAGAATGGTGGAAATAATACTTTATAAAAATTACTTAAAAATTTCGAATAATGATACAATTTTTCCTTATTTTCCCTCTTTCCTTTCACACTAGCACTTAATCATACTTCTTGCAAGCACATATTTAACAATAGTTTAAAGCAAAAAAAACACGTCTCCGTTGTGATTCGTGCTTAGCACAACGGAGACGCGGTTCATTTCAACCTCTAAAATTCTCTCTTATGCGGATTAATCCTCTTTCGAGTGCTTACTCCGCCAACTCCAGATTATAGAACTGCCCTTTGGTATTGTACTGCCCTTTTATAGAAGGAGCGTTCTTTTTGCTGAAGACGGCGGTTCCCGGCTTTTCTTCATCCTTGATCGCGGTATAGCCGGTCAGGTCGATATTCAGGAAATGCTGGGCCGAAGGCTTCGCATTTTCGCTCAATTGCTTAACGGTATAGTTTTTCAGTTGGCTGTAGCCCTGCGTATATTCGGTTACCGAATCTTCAAGGGGGGAGATATACGCTTTGGAGATCCGGCCGGTCGCTTCTTTGACATTTATGAATATAGGCGATTTAGGATCTTGGCTGGCAAACATCAATTCATATGTTTTTTCCCCTTTTCCATCGATGGCGGCCGAAGCTTTCGTCAATTCGCCCTTTTCTACGTTTCCTAAACCTTCTTTGATTGCGTCCGCCGCTTGCATGACCGCTTCAGGGACATCCTCCGGATTGAGGGAGGTCATGATCCGCTCTATTTTTCCATCCAAAAGAGTCAGCAATTGATCATCGACTTGCGTAAACAATTCCAGCTTGCCTGCATGCATATATACGTCGGGATAACCGATCGTAAGGGTCACGGTCTCAGGAACCGAGGTTGAACCCGGAGCGGATTTTTGCAAGGCGTCCTTAATCTGCTGCTTGTATTCTTCCTTCAGATCGGACCATTTCTGATCCAGCATGATCCGGTCCACTTGACCGTTTACGCCGATGCTGACATAACTGTGGGCCGCTTCTTTGATTTGCAGATCCCACCCGGTGTTATTGTCTATGCTCCATTTCTCCGCTTCGTTGAAGGTGTAGGTTTTTCCCGAGACTTCCTGCAGTTTCTTTTGCGCCGCAGTAATAAGTTTGGCGTCTACTCCTTTTAAAGAAGCCTGTGTGCTCGTGCTGGCTTTCGTTGCAGCTGCGGCAGCATGACCCGCCAGAGGGGACGCTGTGCCTAACAGAACGCCTGCGACCGTCAATAGAGCGATTGCTTTTTGGTAGTTCTTCATCAAAATAACCTCCTAAAAAATGGGGATCGTCATTTCTAACTCTTTAATATATTCTCTGATCAACCGGCCCTGGCTGTCTATTTTTGCAACCCGGTTGGCGGGTGGGCCTTCGTATACATACAAAAAAGGTTTGATCACCACGTTCTTGACATCTGGAGGCAGCGGCTCGTAGAGGAGATCGAACTGTCTGCTGCCATCCGGTAATCTTTCGCTGGCAACATCGATCCATCCCGCAATGTTCCCTTGGTCGTCCGCCAAATCGAAGTATAGTACCCGCCCGTCCGCAGCCTTATATTCGGACAGCAAAGACATTCGGGTAGAAATGGGGGACAATTCCAGTTTCTGCAGTTTCCAGCTCAGATTCCCAAACGACTTGCCGGCATCCGGCGAAAGCAGGAGATTCCGGGTGTTTTTACGAATCGGGATATTAAACCTGAACGGTTCGCGAACGCCTGTCAAGGTGACTTCCAGAGATAAGTCGAACTGTTCGGGCAAAACGGCGCGGCGGGTTTGATCATCGGAAACCGCGATAATGGTGATGATGGCGGACGACGTATCCACCCCTGGGCCGATGTCCCAGGTAACAGCTTCGGCCCCGTCAATACGCGCCTTTAAGCGTTTAAAGTAGCCCTGACTCTTTGGAAGCTGCTTGAGGGCGCCATTCTCCAGGTAAGAGTAGAGTGCAGCCGGCTCCCCTGCTTTATCCAGTTGCAAGGCGATGCTCGCGCGCGTACCGTCATATACGACTTGCAGCGCTGTTAAAGTAAAATCATCATGTGAATCGCTGAAATGAACCTCATTCACCAAGCCCTGCTGTGCTGCGTTTTGTAACCCCATATCCCCGGCAAATTTAAAGATGTTTCGAACCCATGGGATGCGGCTGAGCGCCTCGGCCATTGCGGGGGATACGAATCCGGAGGCAAGCACGCCGGCTGTCAGAACAACGGCTGCCGCGCAGGCCATGACGGCCCTCCGGGCGAAATTCCGCCGGTCGGGAACGGTCCGTGAACGTTTGGACGAAGCCGCTTCGATATAGCGTTTGTTGGATTTCCATACGCGCTCGTAAAGGTCGTCCGGGCAGCTCATCTCCCCGGCGGCGCGCTGAATTCGCTCCCTAAGCTGATCTTCAATGGACAAAGCAATCACCGCCTTTATCTTCGCTGAGAAATAAGGAATATTTACGCAGTTCTTTAAGCGCCAGATGGTGCCGGGATTTCACGGTTCCCTCCGGAAGGTTAAGCAGCTGGGCGATTTCGGCGATACTGTACTCATGATAGTACCTGAGCACAATCACGATTCGTAACTTGTAAGACAGTCGTTGAAGGATTTTCCTCATTTCCTCGCCAGTTTCGTTCATCAAGGCGTAGCGGTCGGTCCCGGGAGCCTCCTCCTTGACTTCCAGCAAGGTGTGCCGTTCAAATAAACGGAACTTGCGCCACATTTTCCGCTTCCAATCCTGCACCTGCCGGACAACGATGCCGTGCAGCCAATATCTAAAAGGACGCTCGGGGTCGTAATTGGCTATGGAGGTCCACAATTGGATATACACTTCATTCATAATGTCTTCGATGTCCTGCCCGCGGGGGATCAGCAGCGCGACAATGCGGTACACATCCTGGACCGTGGCGTCGTACACATACCGGAACGCTTCCTCGTCACCCTCTCTTAATTTTTGCAGCCATGGTATAAGGTCTATGCCCTGCAAGTCCGTTCCTCCTTCAGTGTGACCTCACCCGTATATTCGCTCCGAGTTTAAAAAAGGTTCAGTAAAATTGAAAAAAATGGGGTTCAAAACCGAGATAGCGTTTGTGTCTTGGTATCCCTGCATGCTGCCTTGCATGATTATCTCTTTCGTTCAGGGGGGGCAGGGGGGAGGGGCTAGTGAACGGGATATTGCCGGCTGCAGCCTAATAGAAATGCTTGAACGGTGCAGACATTGCTGTAAACGGATTCAGGCTGCAGCAAGATCACGGTCTTTTCATTTTCTCCTGTGTCTTGCCCCATCCTTTCGTCAGGTCTGCTTCCCCTCTCCTAAACCTCCTTCTCACAAACCTTCTAATGATCTCGAACATGTCTGCTTCTCACAAACATATTTGCTTCTCCTAAATATATCTGATCCTCACAAACATATCTCCTTCTCCTGAATTTATCTTCTTCTCTGCTTCCTTATCAAATGGGATAATCGTGCAAAGCGTCAGGACAACGGATGTTGATCCAGCCGACAAAACCCACTGGCCTACCCTGTCCTCAAGCTTTCAACGCCTTTGCGGCATTTTCTTGCCACGATCGGTTGCCGGCTTGACGGTCAAGCAGCGATTAATCCCTTGTACAGTTTTTGTTCAGAAATAAATGATACAATGCGCGGGAGGGTGGGGGATCAGCAGAATGGAGGTCAACAGCTTGGAATGGAGAAACAGGCGTAGAACGTTGCGGGCGGCGATCGTTATCCTTTTGGTTGCATCCATGGGGATCGGGGGATGCCGTTCCCTTGCAGCAGGAAAAGAATCGACGAAACGGTTTGTTCAAATAAATCTGACCAACCCAAACGGCACACTGGCCACCTATTTGCAGGGGGCGGAACCGGTCAGTCCTGTATTGGCGGCAGGGCGGGAGGCGCTCTCCGAGTCGCTTGGGTTTTGGATGCAGGCGGCGTTGGAAAGCCGTGATCTTGCCGCATTTGAAAAAAGTTATGAAACGTTAACCCGCTATTTCATAGCGGATCGAAATTATATTGCGTGGAAGTTAAACCCCGAAGGCGGTACGGAAGTCAGCACGAACGCGCTTGGCGACGATTTGCGGATTATCGAGGCTCTGTTGAAGGGGGCTCGAACTTGGAAAGGCCACCCCGAGTGGAAGACGACGGCCAGGACTTTAACGGAGACGTTGTTAAGCCGGTCGCAAAAAAACGGGTTCCTGACGGATTTCTACGATTTCTCCAGGCAGGAAGCTCCCGATACTTTGTCTCTCGCCTATGTGGATCTGCCGGCACTGAAAGAGCTTGTGCAAGAAGGGATGCTGGACGAGGAAACGTACGGCCGGTATTATGGCCTGCTGCAGGATATGCCGGATGACGGCGTGTTTTACCCCAAGTCTTTTAACGTGGAAACCGGGGAGTATACGTATGAAACAACCGTCAATTTAATCGACCAGCTGCTGGTGGCGATTCATGCCCGGGAAACGGAAAGGAATCAAGATCCGCTGCTTCAATTCCTGAAACGAAAATTCAAGCAAACGGGGAAACTGTCCGGACAGTACGTGCGCGCCGACCGAACGGCCGCGGTAAATTATGAGTCCCCTTCGGTCTACGGTCTCGCCATTAAGTTTGCACTCGACAGAGGGGACAGGCCTTTTGCGAAAGCCTTGTATAAGCACATGCTGACCCTCAAAGGGCGCGATGCAAAGTATCCCGGCGGGTACGTATTTGCAGGCAATACCCATATTTTTGATAACCTGCTTCCATTGTTAGGGGAATAT
Source organism: Paenibacillus sp. FSL P4-0127 (assembly GCF_038007325.1). Classification (NCBI taxonomy): domain Bacteria; kingdom Bacillati; phylum Bacillota; class Bacilli; order Caryophanales; family Paenibacillaceae; genus Paenibacillus; species Paenibacillus sp. FSL P4-0127. The sequence goes on from NZ_JBBOWY010000001.1 coordinate 1,009,607, forward strand.
GCTTTAGAAAACAAATGAGAAACATCAATGAGGTAAACATGAGGAATAAAAGATTGGTCCAGCGCATGGTCTGGGGGTACGCGCTGCTGATCGGGTTGGCGATCTTGCAGGAACTGCTGGTGTATATTCATGTCTTTAGAGAACAATCGTTAGCCATCGTCGATCTGGGGTTCAGTATCGGCTGCCTGGCCGCGCTGCTGCTGGGCTTTCTGGCTCCGGCCGGGGCCTCGGCCGTTTTTATTTTTGTTTATATGGTTGCGTATTTCGTATGGTTTTCGGCTTATGCCGAAGCGGGAGTGCTGTCGTTTTCCTGGTGGTGGCTGCTTCCGGCCAATGCGGCCGCAGCCGCGTTTATCAAGGCCGGGTTGATCCGCAATAAGCGGCTCATGGAGCGGCTTGAGGAACTGCAGCGCAGAAATCCGGAAGTGGATCCGGATACCTCTCTCGGCAATAAGGAGGCCTTTGCGGAAACGCTGGTGAAGCAGTCCAACCTCGCTCATCGTTATTCGGACGTATACAACTTTTGCCTGGCCATGTTTAAAATTGATTTTCTGCCGATGGTGCAGGAATCCCTCGGTTCGCAAGGGTATGCCCGGCTGCTCGCTTCTTTGTCGGAAGCCATCCAGCAACAAATCCGTTACGAGGATTACAAGTTTGCGTTAGACCGGGGAAGGTTTATCGTTCTGCTCCCGATGACAAACCAGGCGTATTTAAAGGCGCTGACGGAACGGATGAAAAGTACGCTGACGGACATTCCGCTTGAGGACCGGAAAGGCCGCAAGCTGAATCTGGTAATCCGGGCCGGGGCGCTGGTTTTTAACAAGGAGCAGTTCAGCAAGTATGAAAATGCGGACGCGGTCATTGCCGCGCTCGAACGCAATACCGAAACGGATTTGATCGGGGAATACATTTGAACCCATAGCGAGTTCGTTTTGGATGATTGGCAGCAGGAGGAGAAGGAGATGTCTTATACCGCATGGTTCATCCCGTTATGCACTGCGGTCAGCCTGATTTTCGCCCTCGCGGTTCTGGGACTGTTTATCGCGACACTGGTCTTTCGGTCCCGTGTAACTCGAAAATACGACCGGAGGAAAGTCAGTGGCTGATCTATTATTGTTGTTTTCCATTATAAGCATTTGGGCGGCCGTCTTTGAGGCGATTTTGATTATGTGCGGGGCGGTCCGGTTTATTTTCAGGCAGAGCCGTCAGGAATGGACCGTTCCCGATCCGGAGGGGATGAAGCACTTTCCCAGGGTTACCGTCATGGTGCCCGCGCATAATGAAGAGTTGGTGATCGCCGCCACGGCGGAAAATATCTTGCGGTTGAATTATCCCCAGGACAAAGTCCAGCTTATCGTCATTGCCGATAACTGCAGCGACGATACCGCGGGCAAACTGCAGGCGCTCAAGCATAAGGAAGCGTTTCGGGACCGGGATTTTATGATCTTCGAACGGACGGGAACGGGCGGCAAATCGGGAGCGCTTAATGATGCGCTGCAGTATGTCAACAACGAGTGGATCTGTATTTTTGACGCCGACGCGGCGCCTGAGCGGAACGCGTTATACTTTTTGATTGAAAAAGCGCTGGAAGACCCCGAGACCTACGGAGCGGTCTTCGGGCGGAATAAGGCGAGGAACCGCGGGCAAAATTTTTTGACCAAATGCATCAATCTCGAGTTGGTGACGGCCCAGCGGATTTATCATACCGGATTGTGGGAGCTGTTTAAGCTGGGGACGATCCCGGGAACGAATTTCATCATCAAAACGGAGCTGATCCGCGAGATCGGCGGCTGGGATACGGAGGCGATAACGGAGGATACGGCCATTTCGTTTGAAATTATGGCGAGGGGACAGCTCATTGCGCTGGCGCCCCAGGCGGAAGCCTATCAGCAGGAACCGGAGCGGCTCGGCGTGTATCTGAAGCAGCGGACACGGTGGGCCAAAGGGAATTTCTCCGTGGTGATGGAGAATATCCATCATTTGTTTCACCGGTCAAGCTGGCGCATTAAGCTGCATGTGCTCTATTTCGCGGCGAGTTATTTCTGGTTTTTGCTTGCCTTGATCGTCGCCGATATCATCTTCCTTGTCAATCTGGCTTACGGGGCGATCGCTTTGTTCAACCCGGGGGTGGTTTCGCCTTTTCAATTTGCGGGGGATGTGTATGTGCACCTGGTGATTGCGTCCGGGTTGATGTACTACCTTTTTGTGCTGCAAATCAACCTGGCGCTGTCCACCGATATTGGACAAAGCACGAAAGAGAACTTTATTTTATCCTGCGTATCCTATTTCACTTATTCCCAGCTGTTTCTGGTGATTTCCCTGCGCGCTTGCTATTCCATGATCATCGACAAAATAACGGGCAGAAAAACCAAATGGTACAAAACGCAGCGGTTTGGGTGAGCGGGACGGCTTTAAACATCCAACGAGGCAGCCAAACCAAAAGCGTACAGTAAAAAAGAGGGGAAGCCCCCTCTTTTTTGTGCCTTCTGTACCTCTGTTTTATTTAATTATCTTTCGAGTGCCGCTCGCCAACCTGGAATTCATCGGCATGTTCGAACATATATTTCACGGTCACTGGCGCTTGGCCCGTCAGTTTCCGGAAGTCGTCCGTGAATGCATCCATTTTTCCCAGGCGGATCGCTTGTCCGAAAGTAACCATGCCATCGGAGGAGTATGGCGCTTCGGAATCTTTTTTAAATTCGCCGTCCGTTGTTCTCGGAACGCCCATGGCATCAAAGACAGCGTAATTTTCTTCATCCGTGATCTGTTTGTAGGTGACGTGATTCCCCGTTACTTCATTTCCGATTTCGATAAAGTCGGAAATCGTCATTAACTCGGGACCGTTGATATTTAGAATCGCTTCATGATAATCGCCCGAGGCCAGTGCGTAAGCGACCGCTTTTGCGCAATCTTTGCGTGAGATATAGGCCATCTTGCCGTCGCCTTGGTTGTTTTTTAACACCCCGTCTCCCTTCACATAAGTGAAGTAATTGGTAATCATGGCCTCGGCATATTGCGAATTACGAAGGAAAATATAGTCCAACCCGACACTTTTAATATAGTTTTCGGTATAAACATGGTCCAGTTTCTCAACGCTTGGATTGGAATCATCGGCTGCGTTGACCAGCGAAGTATAGATGATTTGTTGCACGCCGGCTGCTTTTGCGGCATCGACCACGTTTTTGTGGGCGTTTTGACGTTTCGCACCGACAAAAGGCATGGAGATCAAACAATTTACCCATGATCGTCGCCACTCCTTGCTGAAATGATTTTACACTTATATAGTATGTGAAAAAAATAACAATATCTAACACAAAAAACTTATGGGCTATTGGGAAAACGAATGCCGGATCTGCTGCAGAAAGGCTTGTAATGCCGGGTTCGTATTGTTTTTCAGATAACCGGCTTCGATCTTAAAGGTATGGTGTGAATCTTCGAGCGGGATTAACCGGACTTCTTCCTTCAGGTAAGCGAGATGGTAGTTATCCGGGAAAAAGCCGATTAAATTCTCCGTGATAATATAAAACAGCTCTGTTTCGACATCGTCGGCGGTACGTTGGATGTTGGGATGATAGCCGTCTGCAATCGCATGCCGGATCATCAAATAATAGGAGTTTCCAATAGCCGTGGGACTCAGCATGACAAGCGGATATTCATATATCTTATCTTTCGAGATCGATTCATAATGGAAAAGGGGATGCTGTTTACTAACAGCCGCGCAATACCGGCCGCTGTACAGGGGATAGGTGCGAATATCCTTTTTTCCTTCAAACTCCGAGTCGAAGGCAACCGCCACGTCATATACTCCTTTTTGCAGAAGTTCGGCGATATCCTTAAGCAACACTTTATGGAGTTCAAGTTTGATATTCGGATGCTTTTCTTTGAACGAGGGAATCAACTTCAACAAACTTTGGACATCCGTAATCGCGGCGTATTCTATGCTCAACAACTGGATGTTGTATTTTTGAAAGTTTTCCATATTCATTTTCATACGGTTATATTGCTTCCAGAGCACAACGGCCTCGCCATAAAAAAGCCATCCCGCTTTCGTCGGCTCAATCGGAATTTGCTTTCTATCGATTAATTGGGTGTTGAACTCGTCTTCAAGCGCGGCAATTTGCTGGCTGACCGTCGTCTGCGACACAAAATTTTTCTTGGCCGTTTCCGTAAAATTTCGGCATTCCACGAGATCGATGAAATATTTGATCCTTTTGATATTCATTTTATCCTCCGGCAGTCGTTTCTTTTTAATTTAAATGATATTGAAAATTTTTAACAGGTAAATAACTCAGTTGATGTTTACTTTAACAAACCAATGTTATGATCTTATGACGATCCATTGCGATTGCTGTTGCTTCTAACTGGCTCCGGAAATTTCCGGGTATAATGACAGGGAGGGCATAGAGGAGGGAGTCTCGCGTCATGAAGGGATCAGCTAGTGGACCGAACCGGAAATAACGTTACAGGTGAAAAAGGTGTCCAGGTCCGTTAGCCTTGCCTTCCTTACGGCAAGAGGAGGATGAGCAGGAACGCAGTGACCGGAATGGCGATTCCAACCAGTATGGCAATATACGGATAAGGAGTTTTTAGGTAATCTTTGAATTCGCGAGTCTCGGATTTCTTGATATAATGGAAATTCACTTGCTCAGCAAATCCGTTAACCAATCTTTTGGCCTCACTTACTTCACAATGCAAAATATTGTTCCAAATTTGGTCGTACTTTAATTTGAGTTCATCGATGGCTTCACTTTCCTTCAACAGGGTCATGTTCTTCACCTCATGAAAAAAGAAGTATATTTGGGCAACTAGAAGATATACCTCATTTTACCATATTCATGTTCTATGGAATCTTCATTATATTTTCGATAATTGAAATAATTTGCTTGCCTTACGAACCGGGAAACATTTATATTTTAAGAAATATTGTTGTCGCAATAAGAAAGTTTGGAGAGTAACTGAGGATTGAAGCCAAAAACGGCGTTTGACGATCGGTAAGGTGCAGCCCTTAAAGCGAGCTGTTATTCTAACGGTTGTCAGCCTCGTTATTTCGGCAAAATGTAGGGGAAAACTAATTTAACGGTTGCGGTAGAGCTTATTTTGCTTTTTTCCTGCGGATTCGATCCTTTTTCACCACAATAAGCGCGCCTGCATCCGTTAGAGATTGAACTCCCGTCTTTTCGGTTAAATAAGCGCGTGTACAACCGTTAGCGAAAGATTGGGGACCCGGAAACTTCCTCGTTAACCAAACGAATGGTTTGGCTAACTGACCTTGAAGTCAGGCGCCGATTTCGAGATTGAGCTTAACAAAAATACATCCTTTATGAATGGAATCGAAAGGAGCAAACGCATGAAACTGAGAGTATCCGCCGTTCAGTATCATCTTCATACGATAAACTCGTTCGCGGAATTCGCCCGGCAGGTCGAGCATTATATCAAAACCGCCGAGGAGTTCGGCGCGGATTTTGTGTTGTTTCCGGAGTTTTTTACGACCCAGCTGATGTCCATCGGGAACAGTGAAGGCAGGGCGCTAACGATTCAGGAGCTGCCTGGCTTTACGGAGCAGTACCGGTCTTTGTTTTCCGGATTGGCCAAACAGACCAAGATGCATATTATCGGCGGCACGCATGTGACCCGGGAGGGAGACCGGCTGTATAATGTGGCCCACTTGTTTTATCCGGACGGAAAAATCGCCGAGCAGGCCAAGCTGCACATTACGCCGACCGAGGTGAACGAATGGAAAATGACCCCCGGCGACGGCCTCCAGGTGTTCGAAACCGAGAAGGGGACGATCGCCATGTTGACCTGCTATGACATTGAATTTCCGGAGATCGTCCGGATGGCCAAGGCCAAAGGGGCGGATGTGATTTTCTGTCCTTCGTGCACGGATGATCGTCACGGATTTCACCGGGTCCGTTATACCAGCCACGCCAGAGCGGTCGAAAACCAGGTCTACGTCGTTACGACCGGTACGGTCGGCTCGCTGCCGACGGTGGACTTCATGCGGGCCAATTTCGGGCAGGCGGCGGTGATTACGCCGAACGATATTCCGTTCCCGCCGCGCGGCATCCTGGCGGAAGGCGAGATCAACGACGACATGATCGTCACCGCGGATCTGGACTTGGAGCTGTTGTACCAGGTCCGGGAAAAAGGCTCTGTCACCACTTGGCGCGACCGGCGGACGGATCTTTACACCGACTGGAAATAAGCGGAGGACCACTTCAGCGTATGGAGGCGCAAGCGATGTATCGGAAAGAGCTGTTTGTGTTTGACGGGGACCGGCCGGTTCCGGCGGTCATCCGAAATTATAAGGAGAAGGATTTTCCGGGCTTGATCCGCATTCAGCAGGAAAGCTTTCCGCCGCCGTTTCCTGCGGAATTATGGTGGAACACCGAGCAGCTAAGCAAGCATGTTGAGCTGTTTCCGGAAGGGGCTTTATGCGTCGAGGCGGATGGGGAAATAGCCGGATCGATGACCGGTTTGCTGGTCGACTTTGACCCGCGCGCACCGGAGCATTCCTGGGCGGAGGTTACCGATAACGGCTATATCCGCAACCATAATCCCAAGGGGAATGCGCTGTACGTCGTCGATATCAGCGTACGGCCGTCCTACCGCAAGCTGGGGCTTGGCAAATGGCTGATGTTGTCCATGTATGACCTTGTCGTGCATAAAGAGCTGGAACGCTTGTTGGGCGGAGGAAGAATGCCCGGCTATCACAAGCAGGCGGATGAAATGACGGCGGAGCAGTACCTGGAGACGGTGCTCAAAGGTGAATTAAAGGACCCCGTCATTACCTTCCTCCTTCGCTGCGGCCGAACTCCCGTCACCGTCGTAGCGGATTATTTGGAGGATGAGGAATCGCGCAATTATGCCGCGCTGATGGAATGGAAAAATCCTTTTTATCCCGTAACATTCAAATAGGAGGAGGCCTAAACTCATGGAATATACGCGAATTACGAATATTCAGGACCCTTTATTTAAGCAAATGCATCAGCTGATGCAAAACATTTTTCCGCCGGAAGAAGTGCTGGAATTCGATCTCTGGAAAGAGCCGCTGGAAGACCCGGGCATCCGCGTGTTTGTCGCGGTGCATGAAGGTCAAGTGGTCGGCGCTACGGAGTACCGGTATTACGAAGACTTCAACGTTGCGATGACGGATTTTACGATCATCGGCCAAGCGGGGCTGGGGATCGGACGGTTTTTGGCGGACAAAAGATTAAAGGATCTGCACGCCTTGGCCGAAGCGAACGGGAAAAAGCTGCTCGGCATGTTTGCGGAAATTTACGATCCGTATCGGGTGGAGGACCATGAATTCGGCGGCGTAAAACCGATGGACCCTTATGTGCGCCGCGAGGTGTTGTCGCATCTCGGATATAAGCGCCTCGATTTCCCTTATGTCCATCCGTCCTGGAACAATGACGGGGAGGCGGTCACCGGGCTTGATCTTTGTTTCCTTCCGATGGGCGGGAACGAGGAGACGCTGCAAACGGATCTGATCGTGAAGTTTTTGCAGCGTTACTATACCGTACTGCCGAACAAGCCGCAGTCCTGGTACGACATGGTTGAAAGCTTGAAAGCGAAAGAAACCGTGAAGCTGCTGCCGATTTAACGTAACGGAATACAAAAGCGTTTCACTTGGGAAGTCCCTCGTCTGTTCAGCGACAGGAGGGACTTTTCCTTGTTTTCGGGCACACTTGCAAAGGTCAGGACGGGATGTTCAGAGCGGTTTGAATGTTTTGCAGGTCCCGCCCGATTTGCTCGTCTATCGCGTAAGGCTTGTAGAATCCGCGTCTCATCATGTAGTCGACGATCATCTCATGCGTGTTGATCGCTTCCTCCAGTTGTTTGGCCAAAATGGCTTTGACTTCCGGAGTGGCGCATTCCGTCACGGCCATGGCGTAGTTTCTGACCCCGGTTTTGGCGCTCAGTAAAAAATCCATGGCGATGATTTCATCGGTCAACGTGTCCACACCCATCATACGTTCCAGAATAGGAATCATGGGCTCACCTCCCCTAAGCCCGAATTGGATAAAATTCCGCTGAGTTCTTGAAGCTGCCGCGTGGTCACCAGGACATCTTGCTGCAAAATCTGCTTCAATTCCGGGTCCGCAACCAGAATCTGCATCGTTTTGGACTTGGTCATGCAAAGCGTTTTGAACGCGGCCAGTTCATGGACTTCCAAGGTTTCGTGCAGGCCGTATGCCGTCGGATTCATTTGGCTTCTCCTCCTATATTGATTTTGTACTTAAGGCTTCAGGATGACTTTGATGCAATCTTCCGTTTTCGTATCGAACATTTCATACCCGTGTTTCGCCTCGCTAAGCGGAATGACGTGCGTGACGATATCGCCGGGATTGACTTTGCCCGTGGTGATCAGTTCGTACATATACGGCATGTAATGAATGACCGGGGCTTGTCCCGAGCGGAGATTGATATTGCGCTGCATGATGTCGCCAAGCGGAAAGCCGTTATAACGTCCGCCGTACACCCCGGTGACTTGGATCGTTCCACCCTTGCGGACCGCCTGGGCGGCCATAATCAAAGCGCTCATCGTTCCGCCTTGCAGCTTCAGCCCGCTGGCCAAAAACTCCAGGTCGCTCATTTTCCCGTCCATGCCGACCGCATCGATGACGACGTCCGCGCCGCCTTTGGTCAGTTCTTTGAGATAGTTTCCAACGTTCTCATGCTGCTCCAAATTGACGATTTCCACGTTGTTCGTGCGCTTCGCATGCTGCAGACGATAGTCGACGTAATCGACGGCGATCACCCGCCCTGCCCCTTTCAACCAGGCGAACTTCTGCGCCAGCAGCCCAATGGGACCGCAGCCGAATATGACCACGGTATCTCCGTCTTTAACTCCGGCATTATCGACGCTCCAAAACGCCGTCGGCATCGCGTCGGCGATCAGACACAGCTTTTCATCCGGTTCTTCGCAGTTTTCCGGGATTTTGAAATGGGTAAAATTCGCGAAGGGAACGCGCAAATATTCGGCTTGTCCGCCGGGGTAGCCGCCCGTGTTTTCGGAGTAGCCGAAGTAACCTCCCATATCCCCGTGTTCATTGGCATTGTCGCATTGGCTTTCCAGATGGTTTTTGCAATAGAAACATTCTCCGCAGGCGATCGTGAAGGGGATAATCACCCGGTCGCCTTTCTTCAGCTTCGTAACCGCGGGGCCGGCCTCTTCCACAATTCCCATCGGTTCGTGTCCGATGATATAATTCTCCCGAAGATTGGGGATCATCCCGTGAAGCAGGTGGAGGTCGGAGCCGCAGATGGCCGAACTGGTGATTTTGATGATCATATCGTCGGGTTTCTCGATTTTGGGGGAGGGCACCTCTTTGACGGCAATATTTTTGATTCCTTGATAAGTGACGGCTTTCATGCTTGATGCCCTCCCAGGTGTTCGTCCGGCGTCCGATCGAACATGCCCTTGCGGCGCGTATCCGCAGGGAATAAATTCATCTGCCCGATCATGACCGTGTTTTTGGCCGAAAGCTGATCGAGCTGATATTGTTCTTGCAGCTCGTAAGGGTGAAACCATTTTTTTCGTATCATTAGTTCGGAGATTTCCTGGTGCAGCGCGATTCCTTGCCGGAGTTGATTGCGGAGCAGAACGCGGGCTTCCGGAGACGCCGTTTCCGTGAGAGCGATCGCCGTATTTCTTACCCCTTCCTTCGCCCGCATCAGAAAGTCCATAGCGAAGGTCATGTCCGCCATTTCCGGCATATTCAGCGCGTTGATCGGATCCAAATCATCGTGATTCATGTTTTGCTCCCCCCTTAATTCAAAATCGGTTCGGGACGGCTTTCGGGGACGGGGGACTGGAAAGGAACTTTTGCGTAAATGGCCTGCAGATCTTGAATTGCCTGAATGGATTGAACGACGTCTTTTTGCATCAAATCTTTAAGCTCCTGGTCAAACACGAGACCTTGCATCAGTTTGGATTTGGCCAGACAAAGCGTCTTGAAATTAAGCATCTCATGAAGGTCCATGGATTCATGGGGCGCCAAAGTTTGTGTATTCATCGGGACAGCATGCCTCCAATTTTTTTAGAGATAGCATGCCCTTGGGCCGGAGAGTTATGCTTTGGGCTTATCCGCTATTTAAACGAGGCGAAGGCGCTGAAATGAAGGCGGAGAGACTTAGGTGAAAAGACCGATACGCCCTGATATGGCATTGGAGGGGCAGCGGGATGAGATCTTGAAGGTTCCCGCTGCCGCGCTCTGCAAGAATGGGTACGGAGCCCTACACAACGCTTGACTTCGACGTATTGGAATCGAGCAGATCGGCGTCCATAATGTTCGTAAAGGTCAGATAAAACGGGGATAAGTCGCCCATAGACTCTACGCCCTGGCTTCGCTTCGTTGATACGAGCACATCCTCCTGCAGCGTGGACCCAAGGCTAAGGGACGATGCTCTATCTAGCGTGTTCACCTTAAAAGCAAATACATTCACAAACATCGGGCTAAAATTCTTGTTCATGCCATTTCCTCCTTAGCTGCAGCAATTTAATTCCTTAACCTTATTGAAGAAGGACGGGGCATCGATTAGGTCCCGATCGTCGATAGCCGATCGTAAGCCGAAGAAACCGCTGTCATCACCGGAATTATTGCCGAAGCCATGGGTATGTTTGGACGAATTGTTCCAATCGATCAAATAATTCTCGCCTATATTCACGGCAGATGCGTTTTCAATGGAGTTAATTTTAAGGATATAGATGTTGTTGGTTATGATGGAAGGCCTTCCGTACATTCCCGCTCCCTCCTTTTCGACATGTATATGAGGATATTTTCTGAATATGTATTTTAGTAAGGGGGGGCATCAATGGACATGGATAGGCTCAAAAAATGGTTCGAAATCGCGCAGCAGTTTCATGGCAAGGAATTTTGGGATGACGTCTTTCGCGAACAAATAAAGCCCTTTAAAAATTCCTCCGAAGCCTATACTTCAAATTTAAACGAAAGTTTTTCCGGTATGGAGCAGCAGCCCGATTCTCCCCAAATGGAATATCCTCCGATTGATGTCTTGAAAAGCGAGCATGAGATGCTGATCGTTGTTGATGTGCCCGGTTATAACAAGGACCAAATCGAGGTATATATCGAGGGCAGGCAATTAAGGATACAAGGAGAACCGAACATGAATTACAACGGATTTACATTCATTAAATCGGAAAGGCATAACGGCGCTTTCCAGCGAGTTATCGGCTTGCCCGGCCGCGTCGACACGAAGGAGGTTACTTCCTTCATGGATAAGGGGCTGCTGCTCATCCGGTTTCCGATTAAACCCGTACAAGGGAGGAAGGTCATCATTGATTAGCTTTCGTCTGACATGCGGGTCGGACTATCAAACAAATCCCGGTCATCGATGTTCATGACGGAATGAAAAGCCACCGATCGGTCCGCTTGTTGGCGAATCAACTGACTGATCTTCATGGAGTTTTGAAAGGCTTGCTTTTGATTGACGCCGCCTATGGAGAGCTGGGAAACATAATCGATGGAATTGACTTTGATTAAGCCCAAATTGATTTGCCTTACTTTCTTCATGGCAATCCCTCTTTTTCATCGCTAGATTTACTAAAAAAGTATGCAACCGGATCTGGCTACATACATAACCGGATAAGAAAAAGGTGATCGCACAAATGGCGGGGCAATTTTGGAGAAAGTGGTTTGGCGCAAACGATCAAGTAAATGATCGAGTAAACGAAGTGGACGATCGGCTGAGGAAGCTGGAATTAGAGCTGGAAAAGCTGAAAGTTCAGGATATCGGACGCAGCATTATCGAAGAGCTCCAAAAGCTTCGCCGCACGATGGTTAAACTGGCGGAGGCGGAGGAACAAAGGCAAAAACAGCCCCCCATTCACATCGAAACGCTGGATATCGAGAAGGTGTTGATTGACCGGGTGGTGACCAACAACAATATCGGGGCCTTGGGCGTTAAAGAGCTGGCCGGAAGACTGAACATCGGCGCCAATTATGGACAAGGGGCGGAAACGGCGGCAATGCCGAATAAAGAAAAGGTTGCCGCCCTTTTGCAGAGCTATGGGGAGAAGCCCCTGACAAACGGCAAATCAAACGAACCGCCTGCCGTTAATATAAAGGGGCGGTCAACGAGGGCCTGAAATTTTCTATGTCAACGAAATGCAATGAACTCCCGGCATAAGATGGGGGGCTTTTCGCCGAGGTCGATCGGAAAAGGCGCTCCATCCCTGTACCCAAAGAATTTCACTAAGAGGATGAACTAAAACGAACTGACGCCAATATGCGACGTCAGTTCAATCTGAAGTGATTTCCTAATCAACAGATAAAGGAAGGGAGGTGTACTCGTTACTTAAATCCAGGATACACTAATAATTACCAAGAGAATAAACAGTACCAGGATTACTCCCGTACTAGTCCAGAGTCCACCGCCAAATCCTGCGCAGCTAAATCCTGCGCCCGCTCCTAATCCTAATCCCATATTTTTTCACTCCATTCTTCATTTTTTCCACCCGCTTTTTTCCGTATAAAGGCAAGCCAAATCCCCTAAGAGCTATTTTTCTTTATCTCCCCTCGCTTCAATCTAGTCTAGTGTATGGTCTTTCCGGATTAACGGTTTGGACTAGTGCCTTTTTTTAAATAAGGAATTTTCCGGGCTGGTTCACCAGGTTCAAATTCTTCAATATAATATCCATGGCCAAGGCGGTTTCCTTTTTTGCCTTAATCCGACATAATGGAGGAAAAATGGCTTGGCAGGGCTATCCATCATGAACAGTTGGAGGGGAACGATGAGAAAACGAAGGTTTTGGATCGGAGGGGTTATACTCCTGTCATTGCTGGCCGGATGCGGCAGCACGGACGTTGAGAGCTCGGCCAAGCCGTCATCGGCGGTGGAAAAAAATACGAAAGAAACGAACGGCGCCCTTCAGGAAACCGGTTTGCATGGCGGAAGATACTGGGCCCCTATATAATAAAATTAACCAAAAACGCCAGTGCCCGAGGGTTGCCCCTGAGCTCCTGGCGTTTTCCGTTTATTGCGGGTTGGTTGTCCAGATGCCGGCGGATTTGATGAACACGCGCTGCGGCAGCTTCAGGGTGGCGGTAATCAATTCGGCCACGTCTTCCGGCTGCATCATCCGGTCTTCGTCGCCGATTTTCAGGCCGGCTTTGACGGCCAATTCCGTATTGACAGTGCTCGGAGTCAAGGCGGTGACGCGGATGTTGAATTTCCGCACTTCCTGCAGCAGGGACTCCGTCAATCCAAGCACCCCGAATTTGGAAGCGCAGTAGGCGGAGCCGGTGGCAAAGCCTTTTTCCCCTGCGGTGGAGGCCACATTGATAATGGTTCCCTGGTTTTGCTTCATCATCGTCGGCAGTACGGCGCGGGAAACATAATACGTCCCCATAAGATTTACTTGAATGATCCGTTCCCACTCGGCGGGGTCCATCTCGAGCAAGGTGCCGAACTGGGCGATCCCCGCGTTATTGATGAGAATATCGGCCGCACCCAGCTGTTCAATCAACTGACCAACCGCCGAGTTAACTTCCTCTTGATTGGAGACGTCGGCTACGGCGTAATAAGAGTCCACGCCATATGTACGCTTTAACTCGCCTTGCAGCGCTTCGAGGTCGGCGCCGGTTCTGGCGAGCAGGCCGAGCTTAACCCCTTCCTTCGCCAAGTCCAACGCGGCCGCTTTTCCGATTCCTTTGCCCGCTCCGGTAATAATCGCCGTTTTGTTTTGTAAATCCATCGTCTATCATCCTCCTTAAAATGGCTATCATCCATTATATTACAGCGTCGATCTTCATTTCAAAGTATTATGCAACACTGCCTCCATAAAAATCGCTTGACCTTTGGTTCCTCTTCTGCTATTTTTGATATTAACAAAATGTTATTATCAAAAATATACTAACAAGTGCGAAAGCCGAGGGGATGCAACGTGAAAAAAGGGTTGGGCGGTTGGAGCTTATTCGAATTAATCTGGTTGGCTTTATTCACCGGAATCGCGATACGCGCTCACGGTGCTGATGAAGGACTCTTTGTTTGGTTTTACGGTGTTTATTACGGGAGTGCTGTGCGTGGTTTTTGCGGCCAAAGGCAACCTGACGACCTACGCGTTCGGGATGTACAACACGTTCGGCTACGCTTATCTGGCGTATGTGAATGGTTTGTTTGGCGAAGTAATGCTGAATTTGCTGTTTTTTGTGCCGATGAACGTCATCGGTTTCCTGATGTGGAGGAATCACCGCGATGGGGGTAAATTATCGATGCGGCAGATGGATGCCAGAGGCCTGCTGCTCGTAGCCGTCGCCTGCGTCCTGGGCAGCGTGCTGCTCGGGTTCGGGTTATCGTTCATTCCGGGACAGAACTCCCCGTATATCGATGCCGTTACGACCGTGCTGTCGGTTGTGGCGACGATGTTAATGGTGAAGCGGTTCAAAGAGCAATGGCTCGTTTATATTGTGCTGAACATGTTCACGGTGCTGCTGTGGGCGATCAGAACGCTGGAGGGGAGCCCGGACGGCGTTCTGATGATCGTGATGTGGAGCGCCTATCTGATCAACGCGGTATACGGCTACTATAATTGGAACAAAGGGGCAAAGGAGAGTCTGGCATGAAGACGCTGGGATTAACGTTGGGGAAGTTTGCGCCCCTGCACAAAGGGCATCAGTTTATGATCGAAACGGCGCTGCAAGAGGTGGATGAACTGATCGTCGTCATTTATGAGACGGATGTGACGCCGATTCCGCTGCATATTCGGGCCGGCTGGATCCGCAAGCTCTATCCGGCGGTCAGGGTGATTGAAGCCTGGGACGGCCCGGACGGCTATTCGAACGACCGCGAACATGAAATCCGCGAAGAGCAATATATTCTAGGCTTGCTAGATGGGGAGCAGGTGACGCATTTTTATTCCAGCGAGTTTTACGGGGAGCATATGAGCCTGGCGTTGGGCGCGGTGGACAGAAGGGTGGATGAAGCGCGCAAGGAAGTCCCGATTTCGGCGACGATGATCCGTTCCGATCCTTATAAATACCGGGAGTTTATCAGCGACATCGTATACCGGGACTTAATCACGAAGGTGGTGTTCGTGGGAGCGATGTCGACCGGCAAATCGACGATCACCGAGGCGCTCGCGGCGCGGCATGGGACGACGTTCGCCAGCGAGTACGGGCGCGACTACTGGACCGAGCACCAGGTAAACCGCCGGATCGGCCTGGAGGCGTTCGACGAGATCGCCCTCGGGCATATCGAGCGGGAGGAGCAGGCTTTGCTTCGGGCGAACCGGTATCTTTTTGTCGATACCAATGCGATTACCACGTATATGTTCGCCTTGGACTATCATGGAAGGGCGCCGGAGCTGCTGACCCGGATCGCCCTGGAAAACGCGCAGAGATACGACCTGTTTTTCCTGTGCGACGACGATATCCCGTACGACGATACGTGGGACCGCAGCGGCGACCAGAAGCGGCATGTTTTTCATAAACAGATTATCGCCGACTTGAAGGAACGCCGGATTCCCTTCATTACACTGCGGGGAAGCCTGGAGGAGCGGATGCGCAAAGTAGACGAAGTGCTGGCCGGCTTTAAGCCCTACAGCAATTATTTTGGCGAGCTCTTATAGAAGTTGAACTAAAGAAAAGAGCGGAGAGAGGCAAAAGCGGGAAATGATTCTGAAGAAACGGCCGCAAAATTATTAGTTCAACTTATATTAGAACAAAAAAAGGCGGGTGGAGTTAGTGGATATGTTGGATCGCAACGGACTGACGGAAAGCGAATTTTTGCGGCGGTATTCGCCGGGGGATTACGAACGGCCCTCGGTGGCCGCGGACACGGTAATTTTCACCGTGACGGACGCGGATGCGGACAGTTACCGCAAGCTTCCGGAGAAGGAGCTGAGAGTACTGCTCATTCGGCGGGGCGGGCATCCCTTTCTGGGCCAATGGGCGCTGCCGGGCGGTTTTGTCCGGCCGGATGAAACGACGGAGCAAGCCGCGGCGCGGGAGCTGCGGGAGGAGACCGGCGTAGAAGACGTTTACCTGGAGCAGCTGTACACGTTCAGCGACGTGGGGCGCGATCCCCGCACCTGGGTAATGAGCTGCAGTTATATGGCGCTGGTGGACAGCGGCCAATTGCAGCTGCAGGCGGGGGACGACGCTGACGCTGCCGCCTGGTTCAAGGTATCCTACCGGCTGCTGCGGGAGCGGAAGGAACTGATCGACGGCGGTTTCATCAAGGCGCTGCAGTATGAGCTTCGGCTCAGCTCCGGCGAGATTGAACTGGCCGCGGTTGTGGAGCGGACGGTGACCGCGAAGCCGGCTTCGACGGCTACATCATATTCCATCGTGTCCAACGACGGACTGGCTTTTGATCATGCGAAGATTATCGCCTATGCTATTGAGCGCTTGCGGGGAAAGGTGAATTACACGGATATCGCGCTTCATTTGATGCCGAAGCTGTTTACTTTAACGGAGCTGCAGCAGGTGTACGAGGTAATTTTGGATAAAGAGCTGCTGAAGGCGGCCTTCCGGCGCAAAGTGGCCGACCTTGTCACGAAAACGGATCATTACACGGAAAATGCGGGCCACCGGCCATCGCGTTTATATCGAAGAAACATGGAGGATTACCGATGATTTACGGAATTGAAGAATTGCGAAAAGCTTACGTGGCCGGAAAAACGTTCAAGTTCGTGTTTTTCTGGGGGCATACGCCGCCCAAAGACGGAAGCGTGGATAAGAGCTGCTTCAGCCAGTGGTGGATGAGTCCGTTCACTGTAGAGGGGACGGAGTACTCCTGCGCAGAGCAGTTTATGATGGCGGAAAAGGCCCGGCTGTTCGGGGATGATGAGATGCTGGCGGCGATCATGCAGGCGAAACATCCCAAGGAAATGAAAGCGTACGGGCGCGCGGTCCGAAACTTTGACAAGGATGTCTGGGACAGAGAGTGCTACGGTATCGTCAAGCGGGCCAGCTTGGCGAAATTTTCACAGAATTCGCAACTGGGGGATTACCTGAAATCAACGAAAAACCGCATTCTGGTGGAAGCCAGCCCGCGGGACCGCATTTGGGGGATCGGCATGGGCCAGTCCAACCCGGATGTGGAGAATCCGCTGAAATGGCGGGGCAAAAACCTGCTGGGGTTCGCACTGACCGAAGCGCGGGACGAAATGCTGAGAGAAGAAGGGGATAAACTATGAATCGAAAAGAAATTGCCGCGGATACCTTGCGGATTCAGCGGCAAGGCTTCTATGAATTTGAAGGGCGCCGGGTTGATTTTGCCGCGGTGCAGAAGCGCTCGGAAGAGGGAAGCGAGTTGATTACTCCCGGCCAGGGGGCGGAACTGGTAAAAACTTATCGTATGCAGCCACGATCACAGCAAGCTGCGAAGTATTCCGTCGCGAACGAGGCCACCGTAAAAGCGATCCTCGATTTTGCGGCAGCGGGCCAAGACCGGGTCGGCGTGCTGAACTTCGCCAGCGCGAAAAATCCGGGCGGCGGATATTTGAACGGCGCGATGGCCCAGGAAGAAAGTTTGGCGGCCTCCAGCGGGCTGTACGAAACGCAGCTGCGCAACGAAGGTTACTATGCCGCAAATCGCGCCTACCGTTCCATGATGTACACGGACCATGCCATTTACTCGCCTGATGTGGTCTTCTTCCGCGATGAGCGGTTTAACCTGTTGGAACGGCCGGTTACGGCTTCGGTCTTGACGCTGCCCGCCGTCAACTACGGGCAGGTTCTGCTCAAAGGAGAAGATCCGGAAGAAGCAAAGCGGGTGATGAAAGACCGGATGCGGCTAGCTTTGGCGATCTTCGCCAACCAAGGCGATACGCATCTCATTCTGGGCGCGTACGGCTGCGGCGTGTTCCGGAATGATCCGGTGCAGGTGGCCCGCTGGTGGCTGGAGCTGCTGGATGATGAGGGCTGGGGATCGTTGTTCGCGGAAATCCGGTTCGCGGTATTGGATAGCTCGAAAGACGGCAAATGCATCCGCGCTTTCGAGCATGCGTTTCATGACTAAATGACTAACGGTTGAAATCGGCTCGTCCCGATTAGATTGTGCTGAGCCGTTCGCCGGTAAGGGCGGATTGCCGAATCGTTTCCAGCAGACGGTGCAGGCGGGCGGCCTCATGAAAGCCGGGGGCCTGAAACGTCCCCTGGCGGATATCCTCTGCCAGCAACCGGTGAGCCTTCAGAACTTGATTCACGGTTACTGAACCATCTTCGGTCTCATCGTACACCCTTTGGAGAGTCTCGTGATCTCCGTAACTCCCAAGGTGTCCTAACGGATACAGCGCCTGCTCGACCACCAATCCCCCGAACTGAACATGACCTTGGGACTGGGGCTGGGAAATGCGAATGACCCCTTTCTCCCCTTGAATCTCCAATTCAAATTTGGGATAGGTGCCGCCCTGAATATGGACCGATACTGATGCCCCGCTTTCGAGCATGCCGTGAACCATGATTTGATCGGCCGTATCTTTCGGCACGGTTTCTCCGGTTCCCAGCACCTTAGCCTCTGAATAATTGCTGTTCATGGTTGCGTAAACTTCTTTCAAATCTCCCAGCACAAAGCTAAACGCGTCAAGCGAGTGTCCCCCATTAATCGATAGCAGGGTAGCCCCATACTTTTCCTGGAGCAGATAGATGGCGTTCTGTTCCGTAAACCCTCCCTTGCCCGGGGTGGATACCGCCATGGAGGCGGATAACACCCGGCCGATGTCTCCGCGCGAAATGCGGTTCTTCGCATCCAGCAGCGCAGGCGACTGTCTAGCTTGCAAGCCGACCGCATGATGAATCCCTTTTTGGGAAGTCAGCTCCGCCAGTTCCTCCGCCTCTTCCGGCGTGACGGCAAGCGGCCATTCGCTGTACACATGTTTTCCTGCGGCGATGGCCTCCTTGATCATTTCGTAATGATGGGGAACCTTGACGCTGACGACCACCAAATCCACATTTTCGGACCGCACCAGTTCCCGATAGTCGTCGAAAGCCTGGGTGACACCCAGTGCAGCGGCACTCTCCTTGGCGGATGCCATATTCGAGGTGGCAATGGCGGTAATTTCATGGCATGTGCTTTGGGTAAGGGCCGGAATATGAGTCCGGCTGGCCCATTGATTGTTTAACGACCCTCCGATGATCCCAGTGCGTATTTTTGCTGAACCTGCTGAACCCAGCGTTTTCATGTCTAACTTATATCTCCTTCCGTCTTTATGATCCTTTGCCGTTTCAGTATACTGGGATTGAGCCATCACGAATAATGCAAGTTATTAATGGAGTCATCATCTTTTTTGATACCTTGGAGGTCCGTATGGATATCGACAATATGAAAGCTTACGTTACCGTCGCCGAATTAAAAAGCCTGTCTGCCGCAGCCATCAAAATGAACCATCTGCAGTCCAACATGACGGCCAAGATCAAAAAAATCGAAGCCCATTACGGGCAGCAGCTGTTCATTCGGAGTGCCAAAGGCATGGAGCTGACGTCGGAGGGACGGAAGCTGTACCGCCAGTACAAAAAAATGCTCGTTTTATGGGAAGAGACCGAGCTGGATATGAGCCGGAGGGAGATGAAGCTCAGGCTGGGCACTATGCAATCCGTCTTCGGCAAAGATCTCACGGACGCCCTGACCCGCTTATATGAGAGCCACGCCGATTTATCCGTAACGCTAAAGACCGGGACCACGCTGTCGATGGAGCACGAATTGATCCAAGGCAACATCGATTTGGCCTTCACCATTGGCAAGGCCGATTCGCCGCAGCTGAGTTACAAAAAGCTGGGGACGGAGGAGATGGTGCTCATCGGCAAAAGGTTCGCCAGCGGGCTGAGCCTGGAGAGCTGTCTGCACGGGGAGAACTGGATCATTTTGACCCGGGACTGCTTGTACGCAGCGATTCTGGAACGGCTGTATGCCGAGCTTGACCTTGAAAAAGGGGAAGTCACGGAAGTTGGGATCCTGGATACCCTCCTTCAGCTGACCTCCCTTGGCATGGGCATCTCCTTGATGTCCAAGAATATCGTGATGCAGCACGGATTTTCGGCATATACCCAGCTTCCCGAACCGTTCCGCTATGTGGACAAGTATTTGGTTACCCGCGCGGGGTATGAGTTGTCTCCCCTGGAAAAAAGCTTCGTGGAAACGAGCCACTTCCTATAAAAGCAAGGATTGATTTTCTGGACGATGGGATTTCCCGCCGCCTATCCCCGGTTTTTCCGCAGCTGCAGCTGTTTGTGAATGCGCTGGGCTTCCAGGAAACCCGAGGTGGCCGCCCCCTGGAAACCCCCGCCGGGCTGGGTCCAGGCCCCGACCAGAGACAGGCCGGCAAAAGGGGTTTTCCGCGGGGTGCGCTTGATGCCGGATTGGTTGACGGTTTGCGCAAAACCGTAAACGGCGCCGCGCGGATTTTTCGTGTAACGCTCCATGGTGCGCGGCGTGCCGAGCTCCAGCAAGGCGATACGTTCCTTTATGCCGGGATAGCTGCTTTCCAGACGCTGCAGGAGAATATCGGTGACCTCTTGCTTTTTCCGCGTGTAGGCTTCGCCCCGCTCCGGCCAGTTGCCGATATCATCGATCAAGGTAACGGCCAGCACGCCGCGGTCGCTGCGGTTTAAGGCGGGATCCATTTTGTTGTAGTTGGTTAATCCCAAATTGGCGGCGGCATATTTTCCTTGGATCGCGTTATCGTAATCGGCCTGATGATCCGTTTCCTCCGCCAAAAGAAGGTCTTCTTCCACGATGCCGAGTTCTTCCGGAGGGCAGGAAAGCCCGATATAAAGCTGCGTCAGCGATGGGCCGATTTCGTGCTCTACAAGGCGCTTTCGATATTTCTCGGCCCGTGGATGGTGCTGGATCAAAGGCCCCAGCGTATGCTCGGGGCTGGCGTTGGAAACGACCCAGTCGGCCGTGAACTCCAGCCCTTTTCGGGTGCGGATTCCGCGGGCTTTTTTTCCATGAATCAAGATTTCGGCCACTTCCTGCCGCAGATGCACCTTGCCTCCGTTTTGTTCGATCACATAGACGAGCGCATCGGATAATGCCTGGGCGCCGCCTTGAATGTAGTAAGTGCCTTCGAAATGATACCCCAGCCAGGGAATGAAAAAATAAAGCGCGGAAAGCCGCTGCGGCGGCAGCCCGTAATAAGGCCAGAGGACGGTAAAAAAGCTCATGAACTCCGCGGACTTCACATACCGCTCGATCACCTGCGCGGTGGTTAATTTGGACCATTGGACCAGCGTCGGACATTTGGCCCAAAAGCCCAAGGCTTTTATCCAGCCGGCAATGCCGGGATCGTTCAGGAACTTCATTTCTGCGGAAAGCCGGCGGATTGCATCAAACAAGCGGGCAATCCCCTCCTTCTCCTCCGGAAAACGCCGCTGAAGCAGCGCCAGATACGCGCCGGCGTCTTGGGGGATGTCGAACTTTTCGCCTTTCCAGCGGATCGAATAAGGATGTTCTTTGGGCAGAGGTTGAATGTATTGCATCACCCCGCTCGCCTGCAAAATTTGATAAAAACCCTGTCCCTGGCCCAGCGCGCCGACCCCGTGCAAAGCCGCGTCAAAGGTGTATCCCTTGCGCTGGAAATTGGTGGCATATCCTCCGGGCAAATAATGCTGATCGAACACGCCGACTTTATAACCCAGGGCGGACAATCTCGCCCCGCAGGTTAATCCCCCGATCCCTGCGCCTACGATAACCACATCGTAATGATTCATAGTCCCATCCCCTTTTATATTGATTCATCCCGTACAATGGATAATCTTAAAAACAAACCATCGGTTTGTTTTTAAGGTAACGTATTCCTTCCGATGAGTGTCAAGATAAAATATGTATAGTCGCGAAACGTCAAAACCATGCTGGTATCAAGCTGAAAGGCTGAGCGGGGATTCAGCACCAAAAAATAAGAGCAATAAGTGCACTAGCGTTGCATAAAACCTAACGCGAATAATCAAATATTAGTTAAATATGGGTAATTATGATCATTTTTCATGGAAAAAGCATAAAAAATCTCCTATTGTAAAGAGGTAGGTACGTTGTCCATAACTCTCTACAAAAGGAGACCAACCATGGATAACGTTAAAGCTAAAACGGTCATTCGTCAACTGATTTCCTTACTGCCCATCGATGTGCATCAACGTTTACTCTTCGACCATTACACCAAGAAACTTACCACGATGAAAGCGATCATGCTCTTCATCAATGCTCAGTTGAAACAATGGTCATCTTACGGTGAAATGGAAATTGCACTTCGTGCTGAGCCGAAACTTCAGCAGCTTCTACAGTTGGAGAGTATCAGCGGCTCGCAATTATCCCGAAAACTCGATCAGATCCCAACGGAGCTGTTGGAGTGGATGTTTCAGCATCTGGCATCACAAACACAGCAACGTGCTTGCCACCAGGGCCAGAGCGGGAAATTGCACATCATTGATTCTTCCAGCATTCGACTGCCGCTTCAACTTGGAAGTTGGGCCAAGATGTCAAATAAGAGTAGCGGCGTCAAGATGCATCTGCGCCTCGTTGTTACAGCTCCCGACAAGCTATTTCCTGATGCCATGATCCCCAGTTCGCTCAATGTAGGGGATCGTGCGGGGGCCGTTGAACTGGTCGTCCCCTCGGATGCGATTTATGTGATGGATCGCGGTTATGATGATTATGCCCGGATGGATCAATGGGTCCAGGACAACATCCAGTTTGTGATCCGTATGCGAGATCGCGCGCTTGCCACCGTCATTGAGGAGTATCCTGTTCCGGAAGGCTCGAACATCACGCGGGACGCCAAGGTTTGCGTGGGCAGTTCCTTCCGATCCATGGAACATTCCGTTCGTTTGGTGGAGTTTTATGACGAGCAGGAACGGACTTATCGTATTTTTACATCGGTATGGGATAAGACCGCTGAAGAAATCGCGCAGATCTACAAAAATCGCTGGCTCATCGAGTTGTATTTTAAATGGCTGAAGCAACATTTGCGATTGAAGAAGCTGCACAGTCATAAACCACAGGCTATTTGGAACCAGTTATTCTTGGCTTTAATTACTGCCTTGCTCGTGGAGCACATCCGGCACAGCACCCAAACGGCAAAAACAAACTGGCAAGTGCTCCGGATTCTCCGCGAGTATTTGTACCGTTCATGGCGATCCTTTCGAACCGAACTGGATCGGAAACCCAGTCGAAGTAGTCCGGGGAGACGTCCGGGGTCAGGTCCCAAAGCGTTATCGGTGCGCACAATGGTTGGGATAATTAAGCCAAGCAAGTTCAAGGAATAATATCCATTATATACATTTAATGGGACATCGCGACCTACGCATTAGGTAACCTTGGCTTTTTGGTCTTAAGCTTAAAAAATGACTGTAAAAAAATCCATTTATAGTTTCAATAATCCAAATGTGGGTTTTGCTGAAAATTGATGTTAGTGTTCTTGCAACGCTAGTGCAATAAGTGTCGTTATTCCCGCGATATCAGTCCATTTGAGAGAAATAGAAGCAATTTATGTCGCTATTTTCCACGGTCGCCAGGAAATGACCGCGTTCCTGACCATTCATAGGAAAATAAGTACATGAAAGGCTGCTATTGGGGGTGAACATACCCGGGTTCAGCATATAAGCACATGAAATGTCGCTATTTTGCAGGCTGACGTTACCCGACGGGTAGCTGGCGCAGCCTGGGAGCGGCCTGGCGCTGCATGCAGCTGCATGGCGCAACCCGATGCTGCCCGGGGGAACCCGGAGCCGGCGCAACCTGGCGTATCCCGGCCCAACGGGCTGCCGGATGCAGCCCGACGCTGCATGGCGGAACCGGGAGTTGCCCGGGCAACCTGGAGAAGCCCGGCGCAACCTGGTGCAACCCGGCCCAACCCGGGCTGCCCGAAGCAGCCCGACAATGCATGGGGGAACCTGGCCCAACCCGGCGCTCCCGACGCTATCGGCGCAGCCTGACCGTTCCCGTTCCGTTCCGGTAACCAGCCGCGTCATGCACCGTTTTCCAGGTTGAACGCCCAAAAATCCCCTCCAAATAATTTGAAGGGGATTGGAATTGCCGCTGCTTTTTTATGCCAATCTCATCTTAAAATCCTCATATCCAAACTCATGCAGAACTTCGCAATCGCCGTCTTTGTGCTGAACCACGAGGGCGGGAAGCGGCATGCCGTTGAACGTGGTGTTCTTCACCATCGAATAAATCGCCATGTCGCCGAACACCAGCCGGTCGCCGCTCTTCAAAGGCTGATCAAACGAGTAGTCGCCGATCGTATCGCCGGACAGGCAGGTCGGCCCGCCAAGCCGGTACGTGTACGGCTTCTCTCCCGGTTCCCCGGAACCGAACAGCGGCGGACGATAAGGCATTTCGAGCACATCGGGCATATGGCACGAGGCCGACGTGTCGAGGATGGCGATATCCATGCCGTTTTGCATTGTGTCGAGCACGGTCGTAATCAGGTAACCGGCATTCAAGGCCACGGCTTCTCCGGGCTCCAGGTACACCTGCAAGCCGTATTTGTCCTGCATCCGTTTGATGCATTGTTCCAGCAGGGGGATATCGTAATCCTCCCGGGTGATATGGTGGCCGCCGCCGAAGTTGATCCACTCCAGCTGCGACAGCCACGGTCCGAACTTCTCTTCGATCGCATCGAGCGTGGTGGCCAAATCATGCGAATTCTGCTGGCAAAGCGTGTGAAAATGCAGACCGGAAATCCCGCCCAGTTGCTCGGGCCGGAAATGCTCGATCGTCACGCCGAACCGGGAACCTACCGCACACGGATTGTAGATATCGTGCCCGACCTGCGTGGAGCATTCGGGATTGATGCGGAGGCCGATTTTTTTACCGGCGGCGAGCACTTTATCGCGATATTTTTCCACTTGGGAAAACGAATTGAAAATAATATGATCGCACAGCCCGATAATTTCG
Organism: Paenibacillus sp. FSL P4-0127; assembly: GCF_038007325.1. Lineage (NCBI taxonomy): Bacteria > Bacillati > Bacillota > Bacilli > Caryophanales > Paenibacillaceae > Paenibacillus > Paenibacillus sp. FSL P4-0127. The sequence continues at coordinate 1,034,471 of NZ_JBBOWY010000001.1, forward strand.
TCGATCTGATCTTCGCGGTAGGCCGGGGAGAAGACGTGGTTCTCCTTCCCCATCTCCTCGTGCCCCAGCCGCGCTTCATACAACCCGCTGGCCGCCGTACCGCTCAAATACTCTCCGATCAGCGGATACAGGGTGTACATCGAGAACGCTTTTTGGGCCAAAATGATTTTGGCGCCGGTGCGCTCCATGACCCCGCTGAGGATGCGGAGATTTTTTTCCAAAAGGGCTTCATCCACTACGTAGCAAGGGGTAGGCAGTTCCTCAAAACGCATCGGATTAAACGAGCTCCGTTTCCAGCACTTTTTTCGTATCTTCTTCCGAAGGATACTCGTCTACAGGCACCGGATTAAAGTTTTCTTGCCATGGCAGACCCCATTTGTTCAGCGCGTCCATGAACGGATCCGGATCGAACTGTTCAATGTTGTACACACCCGGTTTGTTCCAGTGTCCTTGAAGGATCATCATGGCCCCGATCATGGCCGGAACGCCGGTAGTGTAAGAAACGGCTTGGGAGCCCACTTCCTTATAGCACGCTTCATGGTCGCACACATTGTATACGTAGTAAGTTTTATCTTTGCCGTCTTTTTTGCCTTTAAAGATACAGCCGATGTTCGTTTTGCCTTTCGTGCGCGGTCCCAGGGAAGCCGGATCCGGCAGCACGGCTTTCAGGAACTGCAGCGGAATGATCTGCTTGCCTTCGAATTCGATCGGCTCGATCGACGTCATGCCTACGTTCTCCAGGCATTTCAGGTGCGTCAGATAGCTTTGGCCGAACGTCATGAAGAAGCGGATCCGTTTCAGCCCGGGGATGTTAACCGCAAGGGATTCCAATTCCTCATGGTACAGCAGGTACATATCTTTTTCGCCGACTTCAGGGAAGTTGTAGACTCGTTTGATCTCCATCGGTTTGGTTTCGACCCACTCGCCCTTTTCCCAGTATCTTCCATTAGCCGAGACTTCGCGGATGTTGATTTCCGGGTTGAAGTTGGTGGCGAAAGGATAGCCGTGATCGCCGGCGTTGCAGTCAAGAATGTCGATATATTCAATTTCGTCAAAATGATGCTTCAGGGCATAGGCGGAAAATACGCCGGTCACGCCAGGGTCGAAGCCGCTGCCCAGCAGAGCGGTAATGCCGGCTTTCTCAAAGCGCTCACGGTATTCCCACTGCCATTTGTATTCGAATTTCGCCGTGTCTTCCGGTTCATAGTTCGCTGTATCCATGTAGTGCGTTTTCGTCGCTAGGCAGGCGTCCATGATCGTCAAATCTTGGTAAGGCAGCGCCAGGTTCATGACGATGTCCGGTTTCACCTCGTTGATCAGGGCGATCAGTTCTTCAACATTGTTGGCGTCTACTTGAGCCGTCGTAATTTTTGTTTTGCCGCCGTCCAGCTTGGCTTTGAGCTCGTCGCATTTGGATTTCGTGCGGCTGGCGATGCAGATTTCCTCAAACACTTCGCTGTTTTGAACACATTTGTGAATGGCCACGGAAGCAACTCCGCCGGCTCCGATAATAAGCGCTTTTCCCATTGTTCCATTTCTCCTAACCCAGTGAATTTTTGTGCTGCTTTGTTGGTTCCGCGAAATTTGCAAATAAAAAAACAAGTAATGAACGCATAGGTGCGCACCACTTGTCTTCGATATAGTCAAATATTAAGATAACTCCGGTCATGACGGGACGAACGACATAAGCGTCCGTAAAACGCTCGCCAACCAGCCATAAAACGCGCGCTTTTTATGAAAAAGTTCTTAATATTCAAATATATCATGTTAGGATCAGAGTCTATTTAGCAAATAATCGCCTTTACCACTCTTATTGACCGTTTCACAAGTTGATGTGCGATATGCACCGGTTGTAAAGTAACCAACTTATAAAATTTGAGCTTTTAACTCAATCAATAAGGCAACAAAAGTTGCCAATCGGCATTTGACCCGGCTGTCCGTATGGCCTTAACTCTCCGAGGAAAGTGGTCAAAAATTATCTGCTTGGAAAGACCCGAAAATATACTTGAATATTAGCTTTCCAAATTAACGCTGTCCTTATATTAGCAGGACATATGGGAAAGGGCAAGAGAAAAATAAAAAATTGTTATGAATAATTTTGGATATTTAATATATGGGTTAATTGGAAAAATTTGATTGACAAATCCTGTACAAACCTTATAGGATAAATATAGAAATGGAAGCGTTTTATGTGATGGTTGGCCGGATGACGGTTTACGGTAGCCGAGGCGGGGGCCCGTCTTGTCTATAACGATGAAACCGGAGGGAGGGTGATGTTCATTAGCAGGACTTCTTTTTGTTTCCTGTTCATGCTGAACGAGACTGGAAAACGATTTTTTTCTGTGAATGGAGGAGAATGACGATGAGAAAACGGTTGTTGCGCAAAGTGCTTAGCTTGTTTTGGATTTTAAGTTTAGTCGGGGCGTACTTCTCTGCACAGCCGGACGCCCAGGCGGCGAACACCGTTCTGGTGCAAAGCGATTTTGAGGACGGCACGGCCCAGGGGTGGACCGGACGCAGTTCGGAGGAGACGCTGACGGCGGCGGCCGAAGCGGCTCGCAGCGGTGCTTACGGATTGAAGGTGGCGGACCGCAGCATGGGGTGGCATGGGGTGACGCTGGACGTGACGGCGCAGATGGAATTAGGGAAAACGTACGTGTTTTCGGGCTGGATCAAGCTGCCGGCCGGTTCTCCGGACAGCCGGGTGTACATGACGATGCAGCGAACGGCGGGGAGCGATGCGCACTACGAGCAAATCGCGAACGGCACCGCTTCGGCCAGCCGCTGGTTAGAGCTGCGGGCGGAGTACAAATACCGCGAACCGGGGGATCAACTGTCCATATACTTTGAAATCCCGGATCAGCCGACGCTGTCGTTTTATCTGGACGATTTTGCGCTGGAGCGGCTGCCGGACTCCGACCCGATCGTCATCGAAGACGGGATTCCGTCGCTGAAGGGCGTATTCGCCGGCGATTTCCTGTTCGGGGCCGCTTTTGAAAATTCCGAGCTTTACCAGGAGCCGGACAAACAGCTTTTGGCCAAGCATTTTAATAGCGTAACGCCGGGCAATGTGCTGAAGTGGGACAGCACCGAGCCGGAGGAAGGCCAGTTCCGCTTCGCTGGGGCGGACGCGGCCGTTCAGTTCGCGTTGGACAACGGCCAGCAGGTGCGGGGCCATGCGCTCGTGTGGCACAATCAGACCCCGGATTGGGTTTTCCGGGACGAGAACGGAAATCTGGTCAGCAAGGATGTGCTGTTCCAGCGGATGGAGAACCACATCAAGACAGTCATGGGGCGGTATAAGGATGCGATTTACGCCTGGGACGTTGTCAATGAGGTGATTGATCCGAGCCAGCCGGACGGACTGCGCCGCAGCCTGTGGTACCAGATCGCCGGCGAAGAATACATCGAGAAGGCCTTCATTTATGCGCATGAAGCCGATCCCGACGCCGTGCTGTTCATCAACGACTACAACACGCACGAGCCGGCCAAGAGCCAGGCTTTGTACAACCTGGTCAAGCGGCTGCAGGAGAAAGGCATTCCCGTTCACGGGGTAGGGCATCAAACGCATATCAACATCGACTGGCCGCAGATGAGCGAGATCGAAAATTCAATTCTTAAATTTGCCGAGCTCGGGCTTAAGACGGAAATCACCGAATTGGACATCGATGTGTACACGAACACCAATCAGCGTTACGACACATTGCCGGACAGCATCGCGCAAAAGCAAGTGACCCGTTATAAACAGCTGTTCGACATTTTCAGAAAACATAGCGACCTGATCGACAACGTGACGGTCTGGGGCAAAGACGACGGAAACTCCTGGCTCCGCAAATACCCGGTGAACCGCAACAATTGGCCGCTGCTGTTCGATGAACGGCTGCAGTCCAAACCGGCGTATTGGGCGATTGTCGACGCTGCGCAGCCGCAGGTTCCGGCGGTGCCGGCAAACGTCAAGGCGGCGGCCGGCGATCAGCGGGTGACGCTGAGCTGGGATGCGGCCAATGGGGCGTCCGGGTACCATGTGAAGCGGGCGGAGCAAAGCGGCGGGCCGTATGTGACGGTGGCCCAAGGGGTCACGGCCGCCGTGTATAGCGATGCCGGCTTGGTCAACGGCAAGACGTATTATTACGTGATCAGCGCCGTCAACAATGTGGGCGAAAGCCGGAATTCGGCGGAAGTCAATGCGACGCCGCGGGAGACGCCGACGCCGGAGCCCGGCGAGTTCGCGGTGCAGTACCGTTCCGCCGATTCCAATGCGGGCGACAACCATCTGAAGCCGCATTTCCGCATCGTCAACCAGAGCGAGGAAGCGGTGCCGCTGAGCGAGCTGACGCTCCGGTACTGGTACACGATCGACGGGGACAAGCCGCAGCAATTCCACTGCGATTATGCGCAGATCGGCGGCTCGAACATTAGCGGCAGTCTGGTGAAGCTGGACGAGGCTCGCTCGGGAGCGGACTATTATCTGGAGCTGTCATTCTCCCCGGCGGCCGGCAGCATCGCGGCGGGCGGCAACAGCGGCGAGATCCAGACGCGGATCAACAAAACCGACTGGACCAACTATAACGAGCGCGATGATTACTCTTATGATGGGTCAAAGACGTCGTTCACCGATTGGGATCGCGTGACCCTGTACCGGAACGGCACGCTCGTTTGGGGGATTGAGCCGGGGATGTGATATAGCGCGTAGGGGGGGGGCGGAAGCTTCCGGTGCGCTTAGGCAGTCTAAGGGAATTAGTACGCGTGGGTAAAAGAGTGTAAAAGATCGTAAAAGATCGTTCAAGTGGATTAAAGCGGTAAAGTTCATTAATTCGCCAAAGTGCATTGAAGCGCGTTGAAGCACGTTGAAGGGTTAAAGCACGTTGAAGTACCTTAAAGCACAAAAAAATCTAGCAACGGTTGTAACAGTGGTTATTTTGCGAAAAAAGGCCTTTTCAAAATTCTAACGGTTGTCAGCGTCGTTATTTGCCTGAATCTAAGCGAAATTAGCCGGTTTTAAGTGAAATAAGCGCTATGGCAACCGTTAGAATTTGAAATCAACGTTTTTGGAACAAATAACGATTGTGGCAACCGTTAGCTTCAAGTTAAAGGCAAAGCACCAAAGCCGCCAATTAACGCATGACGGCTTTGGTGCTTTGTGTTTTGGTTCAGGGGAGCTGCCCGTTTCCCCGGCAGGCCTTTACCGGGGGCAAAATATGGGCGGGAATCGGGCAGGCGTATCCCTCCAGACCACCCCGGCTGCGCAGCTCCCGTTTCGCCTCTTCGAGAACGGACGGGTCTTTCAGCAGCTCCGCCGCGGTCGCCGCGAGCACTTTGGCGGCATGCAGCATGCCTTTATGGGCGGCCGCCGCCTTCCCTTGCGCGACCATCTGCCACGAGTGAAACGGCGTATCGGCGGCAAAGCAGACCGTTTCAAGCTGGGCCGTCGGGACGACCCAACTGACATCGGCGACATCGGTGGAACCGAGCATCCGGCCGGTCAAGGGGCGGTACGGATCGAGTGTCTCCGGCAGGGCGGCTTGATCCGGAGCGTATTTCGGCTCGGGGTTCGTTTCTGGTCCGGCCTCCGGCCTTGGATCACCGATCTGAGCGGCCTCCTGCCCCGAATCCACCTGCAGTCCGCCGTCCGTGCCCGGCTTCGCCTCCGGCCGCAGCGTCTCAAGTATAGCGCGGGCGTAACGCTGCTCTTCCTCCGTAAACGCCGGCACGCCAAGCGCCTCGAAGCACCGCTGCATGATCCGCTCCACGGTCACGTTCGGGATCAGATTGGAGCAGGCTTTTTCGAAGCCGATCTGCACCTTCGTTCCGGTCATCAGCGCCGCTCCCTTGGCGATATCGTTGATCCGCGCGTAAATTTCCTCCACTTGGCGAACCTCGGGCGCGCGGATCAAATATACGACTTCCGCGGCCGCCTGCACGACGTTCGGGGAGAATCCGCCCGTATCCGTGACCGCGTAATGGAACTGGGCCTCCCGCGGGACATGCTCCCGCAAATAGTTGGCCCCGACGTTCATCAGCTCCACCGCATCCAGGGCGCTTCTTCCCGTATGGGGACTGGCGGCCGCGTGCGAACTGCGTCCTTGAAACCGGTAGCGCACCTGGTAATTGGCCGAGGACGTCTGGGAAACGACCGCGTTGCCGTAGCCGGGATGCCAGGTCAGCGCCGCGTTGACGTCGGCAAATGCGCCTTCCCGCACCAGGAACGTTTTGCCGGAACCGCCTTCCTCGGCCGGGCAGCCGTAATAGCGGATCGTTCCGGGCAGCCCCGCTTCGGCCATATATTCTTTCAGGGCCACCGCCGCGGCGAGCGAACCCGTGCCCAGCAAATGATGGCCGCAGCCGTGCCCGCTGCCTCCGGGTTTAAGCGGCGCCCGGAAAGCGGCGCCCGCGATCTGACTCATCCCCGGCAGCGCGTCGTATTCACCCAGGATGGCGATAACCGGCCGGCCGCTGCCGTACGAAGCCGTAAATGCCGTCGGCAGCCCGCCGGTGCCAAACGCCACCGTGAACCCTTCCTGCTCCAGCCGCTCCGCGAGCAGCCCGGCCGACTCGAACTCTTCGAATTTCGTTTCGGCCAGCTCCCATAACCGGTCGCTCAGCTCCGTCATCGCTTCCCGCCGCCGCTCGACCAGCTCGGCAATCCGCTTCCAAGCGGCCGTTTTTGCGCCTCTTTCCTGTACCATGGCCGATTAGCGGGTGAGCGCCAGCACGTCTTCGGTCGTGATGTTGGCCCCGGTTTGCAAGTATTCCATGTTGAGCAGCGCCATATCATGGGCTTGCCGGCTCGTGCCCACGACGGCGTCGGACACGACATGGAAATGGTAGTCGTGCTGATGGGCGTCCACGGCCGTAAAGCGGACGCAGATGTCGGTCATGCCGCCGATCAGGTACAGGCGCTTAATGCCAAGGCAGCGCAATAGCAAATCAAGGTCGGTCGCGAAAAAGGCGCTGTAGCGGCGTTTGGTGATAATGTATTCGCCTTCGATCGGGGCGGTCGAAGGGTGAAACTCCTCGGCGGGCGTCCCTTCCAGGCAGTGGACCTTCTCCACGCCGTCGAGCTCGCGGCCGAAGTCGCTGTGGTCGGCGCGGTGCAGCTCGCGAATCTGGATGACCGGCACCTGCAGCTTCCGGAATTGCTGGATGACCTTCGGCGCGTTCAGCAGGCAGGTGCCGCCCTCCATCACGGGAATGGCGTCGTTTTCCGTGTCGTTTTGAATGTCGATGACGAGCAATGCGCTATGTTCGGGGATTTTTGCCATAATCGGCTCTCCTCCTCATTATTGGATTTTAGTTGAATAAGTCTTCCACGGAAATGACCGAGCCCGTTTGGAAATATTCGATATTGTCGAGCGCCGCCTGGGCAACCTCGTCGCTGCTCGGCGTCCCGCAGGCTTCCTTGAACACGTGAACGTGATAGTTGTATTGATGGGCGTCCACGGCCGTATAGTGAACACAGATGTCGGTCATGCCGCCGGCGAGGAACAGATGCTCGGCCTTAAGCCCGCGCAGCAGAATTTCCAAATCGGTTCCGAAAAAGGCGCTGTACCGGCGTTTGTCCACCGTATATTCGCCCTCGATCGGCGCGGTCGGCTCGTAATACGTCGCTTCGGGCGTGCCTTCCACGCAGTGAATGTTCTCCGCGCCGTCCAGCTCGCGGCCGAAATCGACCAGATCCTTGCGGTGGATTTCGCGGATGTGCACGATCGGCACGTCGCCGCGCTGACGGAAATATTCGGTGACCCGTTCGACGTTTTTTAAATACGCCAGTCTTTTTTCCGGAATGCCGCGCGGATGCTTGGCAGGGTCGGAGTTTTGCACGTCAACCAGGATAAGCACGCTGTGTTCGGGAATCGCAATCATTATGGTCGCCTCCTAATTAAAATGGGGTGGCGGGGCGCTGACGCCCCGGCCAAGTTTTTCGGGTTACCAGAGGAAATCGGTGGATACCAGCTGCTTCACATCAAAATTATTCTTGATGACGCCAATGGAATGATAGAAATAAACGACATCCTTCATCGTGTTGTACAACCAGCCGCCTTCGTCCATCCCTTCATGGTTGTCGTCCAGCGTGTACAGGTGGACGGTCGGGAACATTTCCTTGACTTCCGCGGCGCTGACCTGCAGATCATCGGCCGTTACTTCGGCAGCGTCGTCCAGATCGCTGTTGACGTATTGCGTGGCGTCTTCCACGGCTTTCAGCGTGTTTTGCAGCCATTCCGGTTTTTCTTCGGCGTTTTTGGCGGAGACGACGATCACGTCCAGGATCGTGTTCTCCAAGTCGGCGGTGGAGATGATCACATTGCCGCCCCGGGAGCTTACGCCTTGAGACAGGTATGGCTCAAACGTCGTGGCGGCGTCGACGCTGCCGGCGACGAAGGCGGCCCCGCCTTTGCCCGGCCCCATGTCGACGAGCTTGACGTCATCCACGGTCAGTCCGGCCGTTGCTAACGCTTTTGCCAGCATGTAGTGGGTGACTTCGCCGTATTGGGCCGTGACCGACTTCCCCTTCAGATCAGAGACCGTTTTGATGCTTTTATCGGCCACGATGCCGTCCGCTCCCTTTGATGCGTTGTGCAGGTACACGATTTTTGGCAGATCGGCAATGTCGGTGCCCTCTTCAATGAGGGCGTTTATCGAAATGAGATAGGATTGCAGCGTCGTAAAAGCGATATCGACGTCCCCGGTCATTACGCTCATGAGCGGGGAAGTGGCGCCGAAAGCGCCGATTTGCACATCCACGCCGTGGGCCAGGTCAAACTCCTTGTCATCAAGCGCGTAGACCCCGATGCCTCCGATAAACGGCGCATACGCCGTTTTGACGGTCACGGGTGCTCCGTTCTGTGCGGAGGAGCCCGCCGCACCGTTCGAGCCTTGCGCCGACCCGGCGGCGTTGGCCGGGCTTTTGCCTCCGCCGCCGGTTGTCCCGCTGGCGGAATTGCCGTTTCCGCATGCGATCACCCCGAACATCATGGCCGTTAGCAGCAGCAGCGTTGCCCCCGTTTTCATCAAGCCGCGTTTCTTTTGTCTCGTCATGATTTCTCGCCTCCAACTATTTTTTTATTTGATTACATCCGGTGAATCAGCCATTAGCCCGCTAACCTACCAGATTGTGAATCCATTTGTTGCTCCGGATACGAAGCCGGACAAGCGCGTATTTGCAAACATCGTCAATGACGACGAAGAGATAAACGGCTTCGATGCCGAGATTCAGCGTGTAGCCGGCGAGAAACGTCAGCGGAAGCGAGACGCACCACAGGGCGGCGTTGTCGATGATGAAGCACATCTTCGTGTCCCCGCCGGCGCGCAGCGTCCCCATGATGTGCACGAAGTTCATTCCCTTAATCGGCATGATGACGGCGAGGTAAACGACGATCAGCATGACATTGTCCCGCACCGTATCCGAGATGCCTTGATAAAGCTGGAGCATCAGCGGCGTCCCCAAAACCATGACCGCTCCGGTCAAAACGCCGAACAGAGCGGTATAAGCTTCCATGCGCTTGACGTAATAGGGCGCCTTCTCCGGACGGCCTTCGCCGATCGTCTGTCCCAGCATGATCGCGGCCGCCTGTCCGGTGCCGATGAAGAAAGCGATGAGCAGTTGCTCCAGCACTTTGGCGATCCCCACGGCCGCGCCGACGGTGTAGCTCATATGGTAAAAGACGACGCTGTACAGGGCGTAGCCGATGCTCCAAACCGTTTCATTGATGATGACGGGAAAAGAGGTTTTGAAAAAAACAGCCAGGAAATCGCGCTTGGCCGCGAACAAATCGCCGACCGTTGGCGCGAAGTCGCGGAATTTGCCGTACAGCACCGCCGTCATAATGAGCATTTCGACGCATCTCGCGGCGACGATCGCGTAAGCTGCCCCTTGGATGCCCAGCGCCGGCATACCGAATTTCCCGAAGATCAGCCCATAGCTCAGCGCGATGTCAATCAAGATGGTCAGCACGGTAATGCGCAGCGGGAACCCGGGCCGGCCGATATTCCGGAAAATCATCGTGCAGGCGAGCGATAGTCCTGTCGGCAAATAGCTGAGACAGACCACTTGCAGATAGCGCCCCGCCGCCGCGGCCACTTCGCTTTCGTTGGAGAACACCCGCAGCGCCTGCTCCGGCCAGAACAGCCCGATCGCCGTAAACGCTCCGCTGACGCCCAGGATGAGGACGAAGGCGAGCGCTGAGGCGATTTTTAGCTGCCGCCGGTCTCCTTTGCCGTAAAATTGCGACAGGAAAATGGTGGCTCCGCTGACGATGCCGACGATGACCAGATTCAGGATGAAAAAGACTTGGCCGGCCAGGCTGGTGGCGGATACCTGCAGGTCGCCAAGCTGGCCCACCATCACCGAGCTGAGCGTGTTCGTGATGCTCGTAATCATGCTTTGCAGACCGATCGGCAGCGACAGAAGCAGGAAGCTTTTCAGAAACGGAACATCCTTGCGAAAGGTCGAAAAGAGATTAGGTTGCCGCATACAGGTCATTCCTGAAATCGCCGGAGTGCAGCAGGCCGTGAATCCTTTTGCGGATTTGGATGAATTCGAGTGTGTCCTTCAGCTCAAGATCGCGCCGGGCCGGCAGGTCGATCGGAATATCGGCGATAATCCGCCCCGGACGGGCGCTCATGACGTATACGCGCTGGGAGAGAAACACCGCTTCCTCGATATCGTGGGTGATGAAAATGACGGTGTGCTTCTCTTGTTCCCACAGCTCGCGCAGCTGCAGCTGCATATTGCCTTTCGTGTCCGGATCCAGCGCCCCAAACGGCTCGTCCATCAGCAGCACCTCGGGGCTGTTCGCCAGCGCCCGGGCGATGGCCACGCGCTGCTTCATCCCGCCGGACAGCTCTTTCGGCAGCCGGCCCCGGAAATCCGTCAATCCGACCAGGCTCAAATATTTCTCCGTGATCCGGTCGGCTTCGTCCTTCGGCATTTTTTTCAGCTTGAGACCGAAGCGGATGTTTTGCTCGACCGACAGCCAAGGAAACAGTGTGTAGGCCTGGAACACCATGCCGCGGTCGGCGCCCGGCCCCGTCATGACGCGGTCCCCCAGCATCACATCGCCGGAAGTGGCCTCGTCGAGCCCGGCAAAGATGCGGAGCAGGGTTGATTTGCCGCAGCCGGACGGGCCGACGACGCAAATGAATTCATTGTCCTCAATGTCCATGTTGATGTCTTTCAGTGCGTACGTTTCCGATCTTTTCGAGCGGTAGATTTTGTTGAGGTTTTTACAGGAGATTTTTGGGCTGGACGCGGGTTGCAACATGATTATTTCCCCCTTTCATGGATCGCAGTAAAGGTTTAGAGGTCTTCGGCCCAGTGAAACAGCCGCTTGTTGATGTAAGCGAAAATGCGGTCGAACAGCAGTCCCAACAGGCCGATGACGAAGATGCCGCCGAAAATGATGTAGGTTTTCATGAAGCGTTCCGCGATCATGATGCTGTAACCGAGGCCGGAGCTGGAGGCGAGCATTTCCGCCATAATCAAATAGGTCCAGGCCCAGCCCATAACCATCCGCATCGTGTCCATCACGCTTGGCATCATCGCGGGAATGATCACGCTGCGAATAACCTGCCCTTGTGTGGCACCGAGCGTATAGGCGGTATTGATAAGGTCGATTTGGATGTTTTTTACGATGTCGGCGATCATGGCTGTCATGGAAAAAACGGCTCCGACGACGATGATCGTGATTTTGGCGGTTTCGCCGACGCCGGTCCAGACCATAATAAGCGGGATCAAGGCGGAAACCGGGAGGTAGCGGAAAAACTCGATCAGCGGCTTCATCACTGCGTTTACGACTTTGTAGGCGCCCGAGAGCAGGCCCAGCGGAACGCCGATCAGAACGGAGATCAGAAAGCCCATCAACACCCGGTAGCAGCTGACGCCGATGTCTCCCCAGAGGCTTCCGTCTTGAAGGACGGAGAACAAGTAAGCGAAGGTCGCCTCCGGCGTTGGCAAAAAAATCGGATTGATGCCGGAAAAATGGCTCCCGGCATACCACAGCGCAATCAGCAGCAGAAACGTGACCGCCATGATCGTATTGAACAGGCGCGGAGGGATGTCCCGGCGAATTCGAAACAGGGTGCGCGGCTGGCTTCGGTGGTTCATTTTAAATTCCCCCTTTGTGAGTTAGTGCTCTACTCTCCCATTTCATAAATTTTCAAGCCCAGCTGCAGTTGAAGCCGCGCTTCCGGATCGTCGAACGAGATGCCCAGCAAGGACTTGATTTTATCGAGGCGGTACACAACGGTATTGTAGTGCGTGTACATATTTTGAGCGGTAAGCTTGATGTTGCAGCCCATTTGAAAATAGACCTTTAGCGTTTGAATCAGACTGGAGTGATGCGCTTCATCGTATACAACCAGCGGCTTCACATAGCGGCCCAAATATTTGTCCACGTTGGCATGTTTGGGCAAAAGGCTGAGGACGGCGTAGATGCCGAGCCGTTCCCACGTAATCAGTCTGGCGTTCTCTTTGCTGATGCAGGAGGCGGTGTATAGATTTTCCGCATCGATATAGCTGTCGTTCACCGCCAGCGGCTCACTCGCTTCGCCGACGCATAGGGAGAAGGCGTCCGTTCCGCATACGTCCGCGATGTGGCGGAATAACGGTTCGGTATCCTCCGGCGTGAGTCCGGCCCCGTTATTGGCCGTTTGCGGCAGGAGCCCGATGATTTTGCCGCCGATGCTCGTAAACAGGCAATCGTTTGGCGCGGAGCGGGTAAGCTCGGCGATCAAACCGCTATCCAAAGCGGGCGGCGAGCCGGCATGAAATTTGACGATCGCTGCCCGGTAGGTTTTGGAGGAGAGGCCCTCGTACCCGTAGAGCCGGCCTTTAATATCGAGATGCTCCGCGCTGGGAACGACTCCGGTCAGCCAGTCCTTAATAAAATCGTCGAAGTATTTGGCTTTTACCAGGTTGTACGTGTTTTCGCCGCTCAGCCTGATGTTGATCAGCGGCAAAATCCGCGATACGGTGGACAGGTCCAGTTCGCTGCAGGTGCCGTTTTTCTCGGCCAGCAGCACGAGAATCGGGTCCTTTTCCGCCTCCCAAAGATTGAATACATGCAGGCGGACGTCGCTGCCCTTGGGCGGCTTGCCCGGGACCGTGATGACGCTGCGGCTTTGGGGGGAGCTGGAATTCAGGGCCGCCAGACGCTCGCGGAACGGGGAGAAGTAGGCGGCATGCCGCGGCGAGGCGATCATCCGGCCTTCGGCGCCTAAGATGCAGAGCGGATTGCCGACCATCGTCTCGACCGCCTCCACGATCCGCGGCATTTCGCGGCCGTGCAGCATTAGCTCCGCCACTTGCTCCAGCCGCTGCTGCAGCAGCAGGACGTTTTTCGTTTCCAGTGAGATCACCTTCTCCATCACCTCGCGTACGACGTTGGAGAAGATCGTCGACTCCGGCAGCTCGAAGAGCGGCAGTTCATACGCCTCGGCGCAGTCGATAATCTGCCGGGGGATGTCCGTAATGAACCGCTTGGGCTTGATGCCGAGCGCGGCCACGCCGCGCTCGACCAGCCGCGGAATGATCTCCAGGAAGGCGTCCATATTATGGTGGTGCGAGTAGCCGGTCGTCACCAAAAATTCGTTGGCCTGGGCCCAATTCTGAATATCGGGAACCTCCATAATGTTGACCCGGCTGATGGCGTTGTCCAGCCGGCATTCGCCCGCCAACAGCTTCAGGTTGGGGAGAGAGTTCATATGAAACAGATCTGCGCAGCGGAATTCGCGGGCCGGAGGCTCCGTTAAACGACGGGTCATGTTCATGATTGTTCGCTCCCTTCTCTCATACTTGCTTTTATCCCGTCGCGGGCTCGCCGCTTTGGCTCCTGCTCCGCTCCGCGGCCGCCCAGCCGCCGTAACGGGTGATGTCTTCTCCGCCCGGCTCGGCGTAAGGCTCGCAAAGGAAGCCGGTGACTTCGCTTCCGTTGTGCAGCTCGATCTTGCCCAGCCCGAGCGGCGCGGGCACCTTGCGGATGAACTCGCCAAGCCGGTGCAGCGGAATCCGCCAAACCTCCAGCTCGATCGAGCTGCCTGGCGCGGAGCGGATCAGGCCCGGCTTCGGAGGGTTCGATTGCAGCCGGATCAGGCGGTAGCAGGGAGCCGTCCGGTCCGGCCGCAGGAAGGAGGCGCCGCATTCCAGCAGCTGTTTTTCCAGCGGGAACCCGCGCATATGCAAGCCGCAGACGGCCAGCTCAATCGAATCGGTCTGCATAAACTCGGCGGCGGCGCCTTTCAGGATGTGGTCCTGGCCGCGCAAGGCAAACATCGTGATGCCGAAAGGCAGCCGCTCGCCGGCGTAATCGGACGGCAGCGCAATGGCCGTCAGATCGAGCAGGTTGCAGTGGTTGGTGTAGTAGCCCATGTCGCTGTTGGCGGCAACTGGCGAAGCGGCGACCTGCTCCCGCGTATACGTTCCGCCGCAGGTCGGCATGACGAGAATGGCGTCCTGCATCAGCGCGCCGGTCTGCTCTTTATAGCCGCGAAGCTGGTGCAGCGCCGTAAACACGGAGGCGGCGTCGTACCCCCGATCATGCGAGGAGCGAAGGACTTGTTCCGTCACCGGGAAGATGCCGCCGGGATGCGATTCGACGAATTCCCCCAAGTCGGACCAGCGCTCCGCGATCCACGGGCCGTCGTACAGGATGCTGGACACCTGGCGGAAAATGCCGGAATCGATGTATTCGATGGGAATTCCGCATTGCTCCAGCCGTTTTACCGCTTTGTCCCAAGCGGAGCGGTAAGCGTCTTTGAAGTCGCCGTAAAAGAACAGCGGCTCCTTCGGCAGCAGCAGCTTCCGCGGCTTGCCCGAAGCGATGGGCGGATTGAAGCGGAATCCGCCGCCGTTGTGGGCATCCTGCTCCTGTATTCCCCGGGCAACGGAATCGACGAGATAAGCGTCCTCCAGCGCGGCCGTGAACACCGTGACGCAATCGAGACTGGCGCAGGCTGGAACGACGCCTTTGGTTGGCCAGTCGCCAATCGCGGCTTTGTAGCCGATCAGATCGTTCAGCGCGGCGGGAACACGCCCCGACCCGGCCGTGTCGGTGCCAAGCGCGAAGACGGCCTGCCCGCGGGCGACGGCCACCGCCGACCCGGCGCTGGAGCCGCCGCTGATCAGTTCGGGCAGCAGGGCGTTGTGCGTTTCGCCGTAAGGGCTGCGGGTGCCGACAAGCCCGGTCGCGAACTGGTCGAGATTGGTTTTGCCGATCGGGATGGCCCCGGCTTCGACAAGCCTTTCCACCACCTCAGCGCTTTGCTCGGGCGTATAAGCGTAGGCCGGACAAGCCGCCGTGGTTGGGACGCCCGCCAAGTCGATATTGTCTTTAATGGCGAAGGGGACGCCCCACAGCGGATATTGTTCCGGGCTTTTGTCCTTCAAGCCATCCAAATAAGGCTGGATCAACGACAGGGACGGAGGAACGATCCAGATGTTTAAAGACTTGTCGCGTTCGGCCTTTTCAATAATCGCTTTGATCAGTGCCTGCGGCGTCGTCTTCTGGCTCCTGTACATGGCCTTCAACGTAGCGATGGTCAGCTTTTCCAAGGTGTGAACCCCTCTCTCTCAAAATTTGCAACCATAATGGAAAAATATAAAACTTTGCCGTGTCATTTTATATGACTCTAAATGTTATTTGGATGCCATGAATCTCTTGAGTTTGCAAATTTGTGTGATGTAAATTGACATAGTGTTATGGCTTTTATTATTGTCGCTGTTGTCGAAGACTGTCAAGATACCACGAATTGGACTCGATATTTTCATGGTTTGTCCACAGAAATGGTGCTTTCCTCCCTAAAAAATTTGTGTACGATCCACAAGAAAATGCCTGTAGAATTATGGGCGGATTCAATGAGGGGCGGGAAAACCTGCTGGTAGCGCGGGTTCTGAAGATATCCTCGGTTAGGTGAGCGGGTGCTTTTTTTTCAGAAATATTTACATTTATTTGATTTGACAAGGTGATGATTCTGTTGTTATGTTATCTAACATAAAAATAAAATAGTTTAACAGTTTACTAGGGTTCCGTCTGGAAACAGAGTCTGGTCCGAGAGTAAACGGTCCCGTGCATGGGGGACTACACGGAAGGATAAAAACCTGGGAGATATCGTAAGGACGAGCGTCTGGCTGCGTTTAAAGATGTCTTCCTTTTGTTTTACCTTCCGAAAGTTCGGCGCGAACCGCCAGGAAAAAGGAGTGGATGGCCATGAACGTGATTTGGAGCGAAACGATGCACCCGGGAGGCAAATGGTCCGGAGTGATCGGCAGGGGCAAACTGATTCGTCTGACGGCCCTGGAAGGAGGGGCGAATGTGGCAATGCTGATGTACCACGCCCGCGATTTGACGGAACGGTACAATATGCCGGACACGCTTAAAGCCCAACACACCGCGCATTTAACGAAGGGAAACGTGCTCATGAGCGACAACGGCCGGGTGCTGGCAAGCATCGTTCAGGACGATTTGGGTTGGCATGACCCGTTAGGGGGTTACACGACGCGGGAATCCACCGACGCGAAATACGGCCTAAGCCGGTATCAGGAGAAGCGCAACGAATGGCTGCGCAGCGGCCAGGAAAATTTGGCGGTGGAGCTTACCCGCAGCGGGCTCGGCAACCGGGATTTGTCGCCGGTGGTCAACTGGTTCTCCAAGGTGTTCTGCGACGAGGAAGGGAATATGAATTTCGTCCAAAACCACTGCGCCGCGGGACAGACGGTCACACTGCGTACGGAAATGGATGTCCTCGTCATCTTTTCGAATACGCCCCATCCGTTGGACCCGCGAGAGCCGTACCCGTCGGTGCCGGTCAAGATCGAAGTGCTGCCCGGGCTGCCGGCCGATTCGCAGGACCCCTGCGTCAACTACCGTCCGGAGAACCGCCGTGCTTTTGATAACACGTGGAATTATTATGCGCTGCAAAGCTGACTGACTAAAAAGAAAAGGGAGGTTTAAAAATGATGAAGGCATTTTATCGGGTGGAAAGTCCACGGATGGCCGAGACGGCGATTTATGACGAGGCGATCCCGGCGGGCCAGGGCTGGATGCATGAGCTTGGGCCGGGGCAGGTGCTGCGCATCGTGGATCTGGAGGGAAACCAGGCGGCGGATACGCTGTTTTACGATGCCGACAATCCGGAAGACCATTACAGTGCCGTGCGGACGATTCATGCGCAGAATAACATTTACCTGACAACGGGCTCCGCCCTGCTTGCCGAATCGGGCAAGGAACTGGCCCGGATCGTCGCCGATACGTGCGGACGTCACGATACGCTGGGCGGGGCGTGCTCGTCCCAGAGCAACACGGTCCGCTACGCCCATGAGAAAGGCTACATGCACAACTGCCGCGATACGTTTATGCTGGAACTGTCGAAGCATCCGGAAGGCCATTTGTACGGAAAACGCGATTTGTCGCCGAACATCAACTTTTTTATGAACGTACCGGTTACGCCGGAAGGCGGGCTGACCTTCGAAGACGGCGTATCGGGGCCGGGCTGTTATGTGGAAGTTCAGTCGAGCTGCCGCTCCATGGTGCTGATCAGCAATTGCCCGCAGCTCAATAATCCGTGCAACGCCTACAATCCGACGCCGATCCGCGTGCTGATCTGGAACGAATAAAAGCCGGGTATTCAAAAGAACCGGGAGAATTTTGCGAAATGCAGTCGAGCAAATGCCTGCCTCTATCAACTATGGGGGCGGGCATTTTTTGTCAAAACGGGGCGGGGGAACGTATCGATTGTAAAATGAATGTAAAATAATGGGGTAAAACCAGTATATAAGATTCGATGGAAAATAGAGTAATTTTCTTAATTGACAAATTATTCCTCCTATGTATACGATAGAAATAGTTTGGAAGCGTTTAAATGACGCCCAAAAACTACTAATCTAACAATGGGAGGGGATGTTTAAAAGTTGGAGATCGGATGGCTGAACGATGCGGAAAACGCGGGAGGCGAGTCGGCCAAGGGAGAGAAGGAATTCAGGCTGCAGAGCGGCCGTAATTCCCTTTTTCTATCGTTTCCCGTCCAAAATGCTAGAGAGAGGGCGTGAATGATGACGCGGTAAGGACTGTTCACTGCTGCTGCTTTGTATGAGGAAATTGTCGAAACAACGAAGGGAGTAAAGGAAATGAAGAAAAAGCTTTTCGCCAAAATGAAGACCCTCTTCATGGCTAGTATGATTACAGCATTAACCGTTCCGGCAGCTTTGCCGGCTTCGGCGGCGGACTCCGCTCATGTGGACAACCCGTTTGTCGGCGCTACGGCTTATATTAACCCCGATTACGCGAACTTTGTCGACACGTCGATCGCGCAGGTGACTGACGATGTATTGGCCGCCAAGATGGAGACGGTCAAGTCGTACCCGACGGCCGTCTGGCTCGATCGGATTTCGGCGATTCAAGGCGGTGACGGACGCCTCAGTCTGGAAGAACACCTGGACAACGCGCTGGCGCAAAAAGAAGGCGACACGCCGATCACGGCCAGCTTCGTTATCTACGATATGCCGGGACGCGACTGTCACGCTTTGGCTTCCAACGGCGAACTGCCGCTCACGCAAGATGCGTTGGAAAGATACAAGAAGGAATATATCGATGTAATCGCGGATATTTTCTCCAATCCGAAGTATAAAGATATCCGCATCGTCACCGTGATCGAACCTGACTCGCTGCCTAACCTGGTGACGAACTTGAGCACCCCGGCTTGTGCGGCGGCAAATTCCAGCAATATTTACCGGGATGGGATCACTTATGCGCTGGACCAATTGCATGACATCCCGAACGTCTACAAATATCTGGACATCGGGCACTCCGGCTGGCTCGGATGGGATTCCAACCTGCAGCCTGCAGTCAATCTGTATACTTCCGTAGTTCAAGGTACCAAAGGCGGTTTCTCCAGCGTTGACGGTTTCGTCACCAATACGGCCAACACCACGCCTTTGGAAGAACCGAACTTGCCGAACGCGAATTTGCAGATTAACGGGCAGCCGATTCGTGCGGCGAAATACTATGAATGGAATCCGTACTTCGATGAGGCCGACTTTACGGCGGCGCTGTACTCCGGTTTTGTGGCCAAGGGCTGGCCGTCCGACATCGGTTTCCTGATCGATACCTCGCGTAACGGATGGGGCGGACCTAACCGTCCGACCGGGGCATCCGGATCGGACATCAATACTTATGTAGATTCCGGACGTATCGATAAGCGCCTGCATCGCGGCAACTGGTGTAATGCGGCGGGCGCGGGGATGGGCATGCCGCCGCAAGCCGCTCCGCAAGCTTATCCGCATGTCGATGCGCTGGTATGGGTGAAGCCGCCGGGAGATTCGGACGGTTCGAGTACCCTAATCCCGAATGATGAAGGCAAGGGTTTTGACCGGATGTGCGATCCGACTTACACGACAGCCGACGGTACATTGACCGGAGCTCTGCCGAACGCTCCGCTGTCGGGTCACTGGTTCCATGAACAGTTTGTAGAGCTTGTACAAAACGCTTATCCGGCGATTCCGCTGTCCGACAACGGCGGCGGGGAAGATACGCCTCCTGTAGCTCCGGATACGCTGACGGCCGCAGTAACGCTGAACTGGTCGAAGGCGGAAGGCGCGAAAAGTTACAACGTTAAACGCGCGACCAGCGCGGAAGGTCCGTTTGCCGTCATCGCTTCCAATGTGAAAGGCTTGACCTACACGGACGCAAGCGTGAAGAGCGACACTACTTACTACTATGTCGTCAGCGCCGTTAACAAAGCCGGGGAAAGCGTGGATTCCGCCGTGCAGGTCATCGTAACGACGAGCTACGGCAATTCCGTTCCTACCGTGCCGGCCGCTCCTGCGAAGGTGACCGCTAAAGCGGGGGACATGCAGGTGAAGCTCAACTGGAATGCCGTGGGCGGAGCCGAGGGCTACACCGTGAAGCGCGCGGTTGACGCGGCAGGGCCGTTTGAGCCTATCGCCGAAACCGTAACGGGGACCGTCTATACGGATACGAATGTGATTAACGGCACTACTTATTACTATGTAATCAGCGCTGTAAACGGCGCCGGGGTGAGCCCTGAATCTACCGTGGTCAGCGCGACTCCTGCCGCGGAACCGGCCCCGGATACGCCCGCGGGACTGAAAGCGACGGCCGGCAACGCCGAGGTCAAGCTGAGCTGGAACGCGGTAAAAGGTGCGGAGAGCTATAATGTGAAGCGTGCGGATAGCGCGCAAGGTCCGTTTGAGACGATCGCGGATTCCGTAACGAGAACTTCCTTTACGGATACTGATGTGAAGAATGGCAGCACGTACTACTATGTGGTGAGCGCCAACAATAAATCGGGCGAGAGCTCTGATTCCAATGCGGTCAGCGCAGCTCCCCGGGAATTGCCTAAAGGCGATTTGGTCGCGCAATACCGCAACGGCGACTCCAGCGCGACCGACAACCAGATCCGTCCTCAGTTCAACATCAAGAACAACGGTTCGACAGCCGTTAAGCTGAGCGATGTGAAGCTTCGCTACTACTTCACCAAAGAGGGCAGCGATGCGATGCAAGCCTGGGTTGACTGGGCGCAAGTCGGCTCTTCCAACGTAGTGGTAACCTTCACGGACAGTTATATGGAGGTTGGTTTCACCAGCGGCGCGGGCTCGCTTGCTCCGGGAGGACAAACCGGAGATATCCAGATTCGCGCGGCCAAATCAAGCTGGACCAACTTTGACGAAACCGATGATTACTCTTACAATGCAACCCAAACATCGTTCGCTAACTGGGAAAAAGTGACGCTGTACCAAAACGGAGAACTGGTGTGGGGGATCGAACCGGGGGTATGATGGCAAACGGTAAGCACTAAACAGCCGGAGCGAGTTGAAAACTTTCCAAAGAGCTCTGTGATCAAAGTTTTGGTGCTTTGCGCAGCATTGTACCTGCGGCAAAGGATTTGAGGCAGCATTGCTTGTTGCTTTGGAATAAACGGCCCGGGCCTTAAAGGCCCGGGTCTTTCCGTTGATTCATACGATTCATAATTAACCTTAATTTTTGCAGGAATACGCCCGGAAATGGCGAATGAACTGGAAGAAATGAGTTTTTAATCCTGAGTGGGTGAGTAAAAAGGAGGAGAAACGAGTGTCTGTCGGAATTTTAGCGCATTTGCTGGGAAAGCAGCCTTTTAGAGAGTTGGCGGCGAAGGTGGCCGAATTTCATTTTCCTTACGTGCAGTTGGCGTTGTCCAAGGCGATTTCGGACGTTGATTTTTCGCTGGGAAAAATAAGTCCGGGGTTGGCCAACGAAGTGGGAGGGGCGTTCGCGGACAACCGCGTACGGATCGCCGTGCTCGGCTGCTACGCCAGCTTGATCGAGCTTGACGACGAGAGCTTCCGCCACAATGTGGAGCGGTTTAAGGAGCATCTGCGGAACGCGCGGCATTTTGGGGCGCCGATCGTTGCGACCGAGGTGGGCGTGCCTGCGGACCGGAGCCATTTGTCCAAGCATTGGGAACGGCTTAACCAGGCGCTGGAGGAACTGGTGGAAGAAGCGGAACGCTGGGGCGTTACGATCGGATTGGAAGCCGCGCAGGGCCACCTCATCGATTCC
Organism: Paenibacillus sp. FSL P4-0127; assembly: GCF_038007325.1. Classification (NCBI taxonomy): domain Bacteria; kingdom Bacillati; phylum Bacillota; class Bacilli; order Caryophanales; family Paenibacillaceae; genus Paenibacillus; species Paenibacillus sp. FSL P4-0127. Next base: position 1,056,019 of record NZ_JBBOWY010000001.1, read on the forward strand.
CCCGAAACGATGGCCGAGACCATCGAGCGGTTCCCGTCCTCGTGTGTAGGCGTGCTGCTTGATCCGTGCAATATGTTAAACGCTTCCAACTTTGACCGGCACGATGAAATTATCCGTACGGCCTTCGATCTGTTCGGCTCGCGGATCGTCAGCGCCCATGCCAAGGATGTCAAGCGTGAAGCGGACGGCGGCGGGTTAACGGTCGCGGCCGCCGGCCTGGGCGAGCTTGACTATCCCCTCTTCTGGCGGCTGCTCGAGCAGTACAAGCCGCACGGGTTTGTCACGCTGGAGCAGGTGACGGAGGAGCAATGCTCCGCCGCCGCGAGGTTTGTGCGGGAAGGGCGGGCGAAGGCGAGAGTGTGATGTAGGCGGACAGTCGGATTCTCTATTTCGTGCTCTCTATTATAGAAGGCCTCATTGGTCGGCCAACTGCAAAAGTGCATCTCATTTCGGCGATTTTCCCCTTCCGAGGCAATTGGCCTGCAAAAGTGCAGTTGGTTGGGGAGTTTTTGGAAAAATATGGGCGAATGACTGAATCTGAACTGCACTTTTGCATTTGAGCCGCCTGTTATAGAGGGTTTCGACAAAAATCGCCTGCACTTTTGCATTTCGCGGAATATTACCGCCCCTCCCGTGATCGGAGAGAGATAAACAGGAAGAAATGATCAGTAAGAGGTGCCGCGCTGGAGAACGCTCCTCTCGGAATGGTATAATTTGAAAAAGGCTTTCGCGTAGGAGGAGTTCGTGTTGAGAGAAGATCTTTTGGCGCAGTTGGAGACGTGGCATGAGGAAGATGAGTTTGAGAATATCGTAAATGCGATTACGGAGATTCCCGCCGAGGACAGGAATTATGAGCTGGTCAGCCATTTGGGGCGGGCGTTAAACAATCTGGAGCGGTATGAAGAAGCGGTTGGACAGTTTATGACCGTTGCGGACGAGGGGCGGGAGGACCCGCTTTGGCATTACCGGGTGGGACTTGCCTATTACTATCTGGAGCAGTATGACGAAGCTTTGAAAGCGTTCGAAGCCGCCGACCGGTTGGACCCCGGGGATGAAGACACGCTGGAATTCCTGGGCTGGATCCGGGAAAAACTTGCGGAGGAGCCTGGCGAATCGGGAGACGGCGACCGGGGCAAAGCTGAGGCTTCAACTGGGGCGGATGCCGATGCGGACGGCGATAATGATCGGGGAAGCGGTGCCGGACGAGCCGATGGAAGTGCTGAAGGCGGCCCCGCTGGACCAGGCGGTTACGCCGTTTCCGGCGCGGACGGCGAGTTGGATTTGGCGGGTTTTTGGGACGACGGCGCCCCGGACGCGGAGAAGTACGTATCCGGACCGCCCAGCGACGAACTGATTGCTTCCGTGGAAGAAGAACTGGTTTTCAAGCTGCCTGCTTTTTATATTCAGATGATGAAAATACATAACGGCGGCATTCCGCGGAGCCGGTTTTTTCCTATAGGGCAAGCTGGTGATCGGGCTGAAGGCCCTATCGAGATTACGGGCATTTTGGGCATCGGCAGAGAGAAAAAACATTCCCTATGCGGGGCAGCGGGCAGCCGATTCCGTATTGACAACGAGGGTTATCCCGAATTTGGCGTAATCATCGGCGACTGTCCGGCGGAGTCCGGGGCGATTATGCTGGACTACCGCGAGTCCGGAAACGACGGCGAACCCGAGGTTGTGCATGTCGATAAGGCGAACAACTTCAAAATAACCAAACTCGCTTCCCGTTTTGAGACTTTTATTCGTGGGCTGGTTAGTGAGGTTTAAGCGTAAACCATTTCTTCCCCCGGGAAAAAGAATGAACGGCAGAGCCGCCTTCTTATAGGCGGCCTTGTGCTTTATGGGGCGGAAGGCCTTTCCCCGTGAACTGCTCGCTCATTTGAATAACACCGCCGCTCGAAGGGCGGCTTTTTTTTGCGCCTTGTCACGAATCGCCTGTCCTTATTTGTTATATAAGTGAACAGATTAAGGATCAGGGAGGATAACACCAATGAACAAAATTCACAAAATAATCGGCTCCGTTGCACTGGCCGCCATGCTGGTGAGCGGTTTACCGGACGCTTCTGCCCATGCCGCCTCGGCTGTAACTATCCAGAACGTGGATCAAGCTTTAATCGAAGCTGCGCAGAACAAGCTGAAAGAGATCACGGGAAATACCTACTCGTTCTCGAAAGCCGAACCGTTCGGAAACGATGTGGCGTTTGAGATCGAGGGACAGTCATACAGCCAAGTGATCGTAGATGCTGAAGGAACCGTTAATTTCATCTCGGCCCAATTCAAATACAAGGACCTGCAAAACGCAAAGTTTAAGAAAGAATTGAAAGATGCATGGAAAAAGGCATTCCCGAAGAACAGCCAGGAGCTTGACATAGTTATCGTTAACTACATGAATTCAGAGGGGCTGAAAGTGAATACAGGAAACGATGCCGGGACCATTTTCCTTACAAACGGAAAGCTGGAGTACAGTACCGTAGACATTAAAGACAAGGATGTCCCTCAGCCGGCCAAGGCGGCGGCGGACGCGGCCCTTGCCAAAATCGGCGGACTAAAAAAGAAAGCCCGCAGCGTAAGCGGTATGACGATAAAACCGAATCAAAAGCCGGTTTATAATTTGGCCTACACGACAGACAAGGGGAACGCATGGATTGACGTCGAGCAAGGAACCAACAAAATCATGACCGTCAACGCGCTGGCACTGACCGATCAACTTCATAAAAAAGACACCAAAGATAGGGAGGCTATCGAAAACAAGATCAAAAGCTATACTTTGGATCAACTGCTGAAAACTGCCGCCAAGCAGGCCAAATCGATCATGAATCTGGATCTTTCGGGATATGCCGCCGAAAAGGTCAAAGGCAATGAGGATACCGTGATGTTCACTAAAAAGGGCGCTCCAAAGGTACAAGGCAAGTTTAATTCCAAAGGTCAATTTTATTATTTCGAAGTGATGTAAAAAACCATAAACAAGCCTTCTCTGTCGGCCAAGAAGACCGCCGGGGAAGGCTTGTTTTATCGGAAAAGCGAGTCAGTGACAAGCAGGCGCTCGCTCTACTTCATGTTGCTGAAAGGTTCGACTTCAATTTGATCGGCAACAAATTCGTTTTTGGCAGGGTCGAACTTATAGGTGATGTGGACATCACATACGTACACTGCCATTCCGATGCTTGCGCCCAAGGTGGAGGTGAGCTTTTGATTTTTCACGTTATAATAAACTACGCCGCCGAACCCAAGCTGATCTTGATCCAAATCCGGATAGGGGGACTCGTAACGGAATTTGTGTTCTTTTTCCATGGCGTTCACTTTAATGTCTAAGATATCATCATGGTTCGTAATATGCGTTTCGATATGGTTGGCAACGGTTTCCTCGTAACTCGGCACTTTGATTTCCGAAAAATCGCTGCTGTCCAGCACATGGATTTCATCAAGGCTTAAACCAGTACCTTTTCCTATACTATAGATGATAACCGCTTCTTGCTTGCCATCTCCCGTCACATCCGCATAAAAAACCTGAGGCTCATAGAGCGTAGGAAAGCTCCAGTCGAATTCTTTTTTCACGCCATTGATTTCCACAGTCAGGCCCTCATAGGAAGTATCGGTGACCTTCACAGGCTTAAGCTTCACTTCTTTGTTTTCCGAAGACCAGGCTGGACCTTCTTCAGCCTCTTGTGTCGGCTCCGTTGCCGCTGTACCTTGCTCGGGATTGGTCGTACCCTGGTTCGTCTCTTGTTCCGGCTGCGTGAATGCCTGATTGCCGGTAGGCTCGTTTGGTGCCTGTGAAGCTGCTTCCGGCATATCCGAACTACATCCCGCAAGCAAAATGGCCCCCAACAACAGCCATGCGCCCAGTTTTTTTCAACGGTATGTACCCCTTTCAGCTTGTCTAGCAAAAATGATACCAGAGAAAATAAGCAGGTTATTTACATAAAAACAACAAAACTTTACAAAATAGTTAAGTTCATGTGAACCAGCCTCTTGGGTCTGTTTATTTTCCGGCCTTCCTGTTTAACCTAACGGGGAAGCAACATTCAGTCCAAAACCCTAAATGGAGGGAACCAAAATGACAAACGATCAGGCAGCGCATCAAGCGGCCGTTGAGACGGTTCGGGAATTGATCAAAGGGATCGAGATAGCGATGCTTACCACCGTAACGAAGGAAGGATTAGTGTCACGTCCGATGAAAACGCAGGAAGTCGAGTTTGACGGGGATCTCTGGTTCCTGACCAAAGAGGATACGGACAAGTATCGTCAGCTCCGGGACAATCCGAATGTGAATGTAGCCTATGCGGGGAAATCGTATGTGTCCATTCGCGGAAAAGGCGAACTTGTTGAAGACCGGGCGAAAATCAAGGAGCTCTGGAACCCGGCCTATGCGAAGCTGTTGAATACGACCAGCGACGATCCGCAGCTTGCTTTGATCAAGGTGAGGGCCGAAGCGGCCGAATATTGGGAAACCGGCAATTGGACCAAAATGATGAAGCGGATGTTCTCGCAGTTCACCGGGGCCGCTTCCGAAGCGGAAGTGAACAAGACGGTGACTTTGGTCTAAACCCGGTAAAGTTTGGGAAGCACTAAGTCATCCTGAAAAAATAAAACCAAAGGCGCAGCCATGATGGCCGCGCCTTTGGTTGTTCTATCGAAACAGGTTACTTCGCCGGAATCAAAATTTTCTGCCCGATATGGATCAGATGCGGATTCGCCAGCTTGTTGTACTTGGCCAAAGCTTGCCAGGTCGTGCCGTGTTTGATGGCGATGCGGTACAAGTTGTCGCCTTTTTCCACCGTATAGACGGTATCTTTGGAGGCTGCCGGTTGGGAAATTGTCTGTTTAGACGGCGTCTTAACAGGTTTGGCTTCCGCCTGCGGCTCTTCTGCCGGAGCGGGCTGCTCCGGCGTCGTTGCCGGCGTTTCCGCCGGATCGGCTTGCGGCGCCGCTGGCGATGCCGGCTGCGCAACCGGTTCGGAAGCAGGGCTGGCGGAGGCCTTTTCGGCATTCACGCTCAGCTTGAATTTGGCATAGCCGTCTTCCGTATTTTTCAGGTACGTCAGAACGTTTTGCTTCGCGGCCAATGCGGCGCTCGCGGCCAGGGCGTCTTTGGCGGCCGGCGAAGTGGCGAACGTTACGTTGGCGCTGCCGAACGGAGCGAGCGACCAGTTGCCGTCCGCGCTCGGATTGATCGTTTCGTTTTTGCGGATGTAATCGATGACGACCTGCCGGTTTTCGTCCGGCGAAGCCAAGATAATCCGCTTTCCGTCCGGGTTGGCGAACTTGTTCGACGAGGCGCGGTAGTTGTTGCTGGCCACGACGAATTTTTGCTGCGGATCGATCGGTTTGCCTTGGTAGCTGAGATTGACGATACGGCTGGCCTTTTCGTTCAAAAGTCCGCCTTTGGCGTCGTATTTGGCTGGCTGCGTGACGTCGATTTGGTAAGTCACTCCGTCAATCACGTCGAAGTTGTACGTTGGGAAATCGTAGTTGACCAGTTCTTGCTCCTCCGTTTTGGATGGATCGATCTGATTGAATTGTCCCGCCGACCATTCCAGCCATTCCTTCAGCTCGGCGCCCGTCACCAGCACGGCGTTAACCGTGTTCGAATACAGGTACAGATCGGCGACGTTTTTGATCGCGATGTTGCCGGCCGGAATGTCCGTGTAGTAGTTTGCGCCCTGGCGTCCGCCCGCTTTGAAAGGAGCCGCCGCCGAAATGATCGGAAGACCTTCGTATTCCGTTCCTTGCAGATGCTGTTCCACGTACCATTTTTGCGCGTTGTTCACGATTTGAATGGACGGATCGTCCTGAATCAGCGCGAACCAGCTGTTGATCGGCGCCGTCGTCGTGCCGACCGGACCGCGCACGTAGTTCAGCGTGTTTTCATGATCCTTGGCGACCGCGTCCCAGATTTTCTGGTCGGCTTCGACGAGAGGCTTTTTGTTGGCGGTGTCGTAAATCGGCTTCACGGAAGCGGTGGAATCCTTGACCGTCCATTTGCCGTCCGTTTGCTCCAGCGTCAGGTCGATGATCCCCAGATGGTTGCCCCAGTAGCCCGGCTCGACGGCGGGAACGCCGTTGATCGTGCCTTTTTTCAGGTCAACGCCGGTTTTGCCTTCGAAGGAAGCGTCCGGGAACACTTTATGCGCATGGCCGAACAGGATCGCGTCGATCCCTTTCACCTTGCTGAGGTACAGCACCGAGTTTTCCATCAGCGGTGTTTGCGGGATGTCCTCGAAGCCGGAGTGCGGTACCGCGATAATGATGTCGGCGCCTTCCGCTTTCATTTGCGGCACGAACTTTTCGGCTGTTTCCACGATATCTTTGGTGATGACTTTGCCTTCCAGATTGGCCTTGTCCCAGGACATAATTTGCGGAGGCACGAAACCGATAACCCCAACCTTTAGCGTGTGCTTCGCTCCGTTGTTGTCGATTACTTCCTTGTCCAAAATGATGTATGGCTTAAACGCATTTTTGTCGTTTGCGGGATCCCCATCTTTGTCGTCTATGTAAATATTCGCGTTCACATAGGGGAAGTTGGAGCCTTTCAGCGCAGTTTTGAGGAAATCCAGCCCATAGTTGAACTCGTGGTTGCCCAGGTTGCCCGCATCGTAATTCAGCAGATTCATCGCTTTATAGACCGGATGCGTTTGGCCTTCTTGCAGCTTCTCCACCGTGGCCACGTAATCGCCCAGCGGGTTCCCTTGAATCAGGTCGCCGTTGTCGATAAGCACGCTATTTTTGGCTTCTTCACGGGCCTGCTTAATAAGCGTCGCCGTTTTCGCCAGACCGTACTCATCGGTAGGCTTATCCGCAAAATAATCGTAGTTGACGATGTTGACGTGCAAATCGGTGGTCTCCAGGATGCGGAGCTCCACGGTAGTCCCGGCGCTGTCGGCCGCAAAGGCCGAGAAAGGCATGGCCGCGAGACTGGCGGTCAGGATCGCCGACATCAGGATAAGCTTTGGACTTCGGTGCTTGATCAATTTTATTCCTCCCTCTTTTTTTGGCCCAACCTAGAAATCGGCGCTTGACAGCCTGCTGCAGGAACACGAAGAACCTCCGGCCTTGAAAATAGCGGAATTTTATGCGCTTATTATCAGAAAGCCGGGGGTGTTCATTCCCATTAGCGGAATTTTTCGTCCTTATTTTCCTAAGACTGGTCTGGGACGCGGACATTTCCATGTAATTTACTAAAATAGCGACATAATTTTCCTTTATTTCTCTCAAATGGACGGATATCGCCGGAATAACGACATTTATTGGCTTTATATTCTTTCTGGAGGTTCACATGATTGGTTGGTCAAGCGCCGTTTTTGGTTTTGAGCCTTTTTTGGTACTTCCGAGCAAACGTAAAAACTAAGTAAACTTATGAAATTGTTTTTATTTTAAGGGATGGGGCGGGAAAAGTCATGGTTTTTTTGGACTGATGATAGGGAGATGTCAGTTATTTTTCTCTTTGTCCAGCCGAGTCATACCCCTTGTCTCCAGACCGCACGTTTGACGAACGGCGCATTCCGTAATAAGTTGGAAGTAAGACGATGATAGGAGCGCCGAACATGAATGAAGAGCTGATAAAAATGATCCTCGCTTTCCGGGAGGAGCGGAATTGGGAGCAGTTCCATAATCCGAAAGACTTGGCGATTTCTCTAAGCCTGGAGGCCTCCGAACTGCTGGAGAACTTTCAATGGAAAACCTCCGCGGAAGCCGTTTTGCACAAAAAAGCGGATATCGCGGACGAACTGGCCGACGTACTGGTCTACGCGGTTTATTTGGCTGATGCCCTGAACCTCGACATCGAGGATATTATTCGCAGCAAAATGCGCCAAAACGCAGCCAAATATCCGGTGGACAAGGCTTACGGGAAAAGGGAGAAGTATACGGAGCTGTGATAGTTAATGGCTTCAGCCAGTTGAGCCCGCGAAGCGTGCGAAACAAAAAACATCCGTTATGCAGGTGGTGTAGTTTTACCGGTATTATTCTCCTGACGATGTCGTTTGCTCCGCGTTTTTTTCCGGGCCTTGGCGCTCATATCCTCGGGTCCGCCGGCCGGCCTTACTGTAATTTTAAGCGCATCTGTTGAATTTTCCGCCAGCGTATACTGGATCATGGCCCCTTCCTGCAGATCGGGCAGAGAAATTTCGCTTTCCACTACCTGATTGTCCGAAAAAGTTATGGAAACCAGCTTCGTATCGGACGTTACCGTAATCACAGCCGTTTCCCCGCTCGCATTATCGGGGGCTGTTTCTTTCGCCAGCGCTCCACCGAGGACCGTATATTACTTAGCATGATCAGGAAAAATAAAGCGGAGAAACTGGCCAGCTAAGGGGTGCAAACATCATGAACAATAAATCGATTTGGAAAAATCCCGTGTTCTCCGTATCCGCCGCGATCATTTTTGCCCTGGTCCTGCTGGGGGCGATCATGCCCGGGAGGTTTGGCGCGGTTTCGAGCCGCTTGTTTGAGTTCACTACAAGGGATTTCGGATGGTTTTACCTGCTGGGGGTATTTGCGATCATCCTGTTTCTGATTTGGCTGGCGATTAGTAAGTATGGGGCTATCCGGTTGGGCGGGGAAAAGGAGAAGCCGGAGTTTCCTTTTTTCACCTGGATCGGCATGCTGTTTTCGGCCGGTTTTGGCGTCGGATTGGTGTTTTGGGGAGTCGCCGAGCCGATGAGCCACTTCTTTACGCCACCGTTTTCCGGAGTACAGGGCGAATCGGTCGAGGCGGCCAGAATTGCGATGGGGTATGCCTTTTTTCACTGGGGTGTCAGCCAATGGGCGGTTTTGGCGCTGGCGGGGCTGGTGATCGGATTTCTGCAGTTCCGCAAACAAAAAAACGGTCTGATGTCCACAGCGCTTGAACCCGTACTGGGGAGTAAACCCGCCGTCAAGAATACGGTGGATACGCTCGCGGTTATAGCCACCGTGATGGGCGTCGCCACGTCCCTTGGTCTAGGGGCTCTGCAAATGAATGGCGGACTCAAAGCGGTGTTTGGCCTGGGGCAATCCATCGCGGTCCAATTGGGGATTATCGCCATCATTTTTGTGGGTTATATGCTGTCATCGACCACCGGCCTCGATAAAGGGATTCGTTATTTAAGCAACTTAAACTTGGGGTTGGCCCTCGTTCTTTTGGTATTCGTATTTGCCACCGGACCTACCGTGTTCATTTTGGAAACTTTTACGCTGGCGCTGGGAGATTATTTTTCGAATTTTATCGGATACAGTTTGCGGATGCAGCCCTATCAGGGCGGCACCTGGGTGCGCGACTGGACGATTTTCTATTGGGCCTGGGCGATAGCGTGGTCGCCCTTTGTCGGCGCTTTTATCGCCCGCGTCTCGAAAGGGCGCACGATTCGCGAGTACATTATGGGGGTCATGATCATCCCCCCGGTGATCGCCTGCCTCTGGATCGCGGTGTTCGGCGGTACGGCGTTATGGAGCGATCTAAACCATGGATCGGGAATTGCTTCGGCCGTCAATGAAGACGTTACTGTCGCTCTATTCCAGACGTTGAATCAACTGCCGTTCTCCACGTTCATGTCGGTACTGTCCATTCTGCTTATCTTCGTGTTTCTGGTGACCTCCGCGGATTCGGCGACGTACATTTTATCCAGTATGACGACGTTCGGCAGCCTGAATCCGCCGCAATTCGCCAAGTTTGTATGGGGAGGGCTGATGGCGGTGATCGCCGGCGTCCTTCTCTATGCGGGCGGGCTTGAAGCGCTGCAAACCGCTTCCCTTATTGCGGCCCTGCCGTTTACGATCCTGCTGCTGTTGTTGATGGTGGCTGTCGTCCGGCTCGTCAGACAAGAACCGCTACCAATCCGGAAGGCGGACCTGAAACGTTTCCGCCGCCTGGAAAAAGCGGCCAACGAGGAAAGAAGGAAATAAGAACAGGTGAAGTGAAGGGATATTAGGAAGGAGGACAGGAGATAATGATTTTAGTGAATCTCTTATTCTAATAATCTCGCAGGCATTCGGGAGGAACGGTAATGAAGTTGGCGGAGCTAATCATCGAAAACTTCCGGGGGATCGGTCCGGAGGGCGTAAAGATAAAAATCGATAATATTATTGTACTCATAGGTAAAAATAACGTCGGCAAAACCACCGTCCTATCCGCCTATGAGGCCTTTGCGTCGACAGGTGCGCCCTTGAAATTGAAAGATTTTCACAACGAAGATATCAACCATAAGCCCGTAATAACCGGGATATTTGTGGATGTTGAAGAAGGGGAGTTAGCCCAAAAGTGGATCCATGACGACGAGGAATCCGGGTACAAAAATTGCATCAAAGCGCAGTACCGCTGGTCTTCGCCTGATGCGGGCGGTGAGAAGTTCTCCTTTAACCCCGCGACTGGGGAGTTCGAAAAAGGGGGCATGGGCGGTTTTGACAGTATTCTGACGAACAAGATCCCAACTCCTTTAAAAATATCTCCGCTCGACGATCCCTTGGAATTAGAGAAAAAAATCCTCGAAATCCTCATCGATGCCATCAAACAAAACACCAAAAGGGATAATACGAAGGTTCAGCAGCTTTTAGCCGACATTAAGAAATTAGCTGAGGACGTACAAACGGAAATTTCGGAAGAGTTGAATCGTTCATGCGCTATGGTTTCCGCAGAAATCATGAAGGTTTTTCCGGAAGCAAGCATCGTCCAGATTGATCCGCAGGCCAGCAAAATCGAACCGGACAAGCTGATCGGAAGCGGCAGCTTTATCCGGCTGGGCAGCAGTGAACAGCATTTAGCACCCCTTTCCAATCATGGTACGGGTCTGCAGAGAACGTTTCTGTGGTCGGCCTTAAAGATGCTTGCGGAAACCGGCAGACACCAGGTGAAAAAGAAGCCGGTCGGCGTAGGCACGAAAAAAATTCTACTATTGGAGGAACCGGAGGCTTTTCTGCATCCCTCGGCGATTCGAAGCGCCATGGAATCACTTTACACGATTGCAGAGCATTCCGATTGGCAGGTGATGATTTCCACGCATTCCCCTGTTTTTATCGATCTGACGAAAGACCATACAACCATCATCAGAATTGAAAAAGATCCCGGCGTTAACCACACGGTGAACACTTTTTCCACAGGTGATGCCAAGTTTACAGCCGATGATAAAGAAAACTTAAAAATGCTGAATTTCTGCAACCCATATTTCAACGAATTTTTCTTTGCAAATCATAACTTGCTGGTCGAAGGGGAAACCGAAGTTACGGTTGTAAAATCACTCATGCAAACCGGAAAAATCGCACAGGACTCGGTTCACGTCATCAATTGCTTGGGCAAAGCGAATATCGTGACCGTGTCAAAAATACTTAATCATTTTAAAGTAAACTACAGTATTCTTCATGACGCGGATAGCCCGAAAATCAAAAGAAACGGCAAGTACATCATAAATTCCATGTGGACGATGAACCAAAAAATGATGAGAGAAGTTGAGGCAGGGCGGACGAAGGGCCTTAACATCAAATCTTTTGTATCCATACCGAATTTTGAAGCCGAGTACCTAGAGGGAAAGGCCGACGGTTTAAAACCGTATAATGCATGGAAAGTTTTCGCTGAGGAAGAAAATGAGGCTGCCCAAAAGTTCATGACTATCATCAACAGAATTATCGAAAAAGAGCGGCATTGCAGCTTGGAATACGCAAATCTATTTGAGCTAACGAAGAAGGTGAGCGGATTTATTGCGCAAAAGGGGCTAAGCCATGATCCGCTTTGGAAAATTAGGGATGAGGATATTACGGTGGTGAATGAGTAGTATTATAGTTGAAAACTTAAAAAGCCGCTCAATGAGCGGCCAGTCTATTATGTATTGAATCAGGACATGGGCAATTTACCGGATACACGGAGTACAACGCGGATCGTTTCCAGTACGGCACAAGTATCCCGTATGGAGAAATTGGACATCCTCCCATGACTCGTTTTTTGCGGATTTGGCTGGTCATGTTGGTGAAAGTGCTTTGTCGCTGGCCAATATTGTTCCGGATGATAGGTATCATAGTGGAACTTCCAACACGCATCCGGATTATCCCGGTTGTACTGCCAATCATATTCAAAACCAATCACTTTAGGGGCTTCGCCCCTACGATCCTGTATGTACTCAGAGGCGTGCAAGGTGCCTCCGCTATATTTGATACGGATCGTTTTCCGGATTTGGGGGTATCGGCTAGGCCCTTCTTTGTTCCCGTCAAGAATCGAGCCGTCTATAATATCATCAAACTCGTAACTGACGTAATCCCAATCGGTGGGGACAATGGGAGGCTTCGGTACGTGTTTTTCGACATATTCGCTATATCTGCTCATGAAAGTTCTTTAAGCCTAGCCAAGTAAAAGCGCCAACGGGAAGCATCGCTTTCCTGTTCGCTTGTCAGATTTTCGAAATCAAAAGCTTCATCGAAGGCTTTCCCACCGTATTTTTGTTGAAGAAGTCTGATCTCACTAATTAGCATTGCTTTTTCGTCGTCGTCCGCGAACGAATCACTTTTTTGGTGTTTGCATCTTTCTACAACAAGTCCAAGAGGCTCCACACTTCCGTCACGGTGCTTGAATGGCGTGAAATGCGGAATTCGCGCATGTCTGCGAGGCTGCCGTTTGTATCCAATAAACCGGCCTTCATCAATCCAGTTATTGATCGCGGTTACGGAGACATCAAAAATCTCGGCAAGTTGGGTAGTGCGATAGGTAATACCTCCCTTGCGAGCGGTAGACGCGCTTTCATTAAAATCTACATACTCGATTAACGATTCCATAACGGTTTCAACTTCCGCTTCCGGATTTGTTGCATGGGTAATGATAGCGTAATCTCTCATTAGGTGGATTAAGTTTTTAAGTGAGCCGGCGTCAATCGTGATTAGTTCCTGATCGGATTTAGCAGCAATCTCCCTGACAAGCTCTCTTGCCTGCATCCGGAGTTCTATGGTTGTCATGAGCCACACCCCTTTGCTCATCATGTCTATTCACCTCCCATCATAGCAAACTAAAAGTTGAATTACAACTAAACTGCAAGTTAAACTGCAACTAGTATATGTTCGTATTTTATCCGATATGAGTTTGCTGTAAACACTAAATATATATTTACAAACCGACGGTCTGTATTTATAATAAACATATAAAATTTAAATGGTTACATGGAGGGGCGGCTTTGAAACAGGAGGAACGCAGACAACAGACAACAAGACGGCTGATCGACGCAACCAAGGCATTGATTGAGGAAAAAGGCTGCTATTCGATTACGATGCAGGACATCATGGACAGATCCGGCCTGTCCAAAGGGGCGATATTCCATTATGTCAAAAGCAAAGACGAAATCTTTGTTTGGCTTTTGCAAGAAGTTCTCGAAGAAACCAATAGACGTTTCATGAATGAGGTTGAGCATGGCCGCCGGAATTTCGACGACCCGATGCAGAAAATCAAGGAGAGTATTATCGAGTATGAAAGCCCATATAGCATTACCAACAAAGTGCTGCTGTATTTACTCGGCAAGGAGGAAGACCCCTTAGTCGCGGAAGCGTTGAAGGAGTATTACGATCGGTCCGTATATTTATCCAAGGTATGGATTGAAACGGGCCAGAAGTACGGAGTCATTCCAGAGATGGTGGATGCGGAAAAAACGGCGGAAATGTTCACCCTGATGACGCTCGGTTTCCGCATCCGCTCAAGCATTCCGAATGTTCGGGCGATTCTTAAAGCGCAGGACTTAACGGCATTGATGACGGATATTCTAAACCCCCGTAGAGAACGGGAATAGAAAGGGTGAGGATAAGTGGGACTCTGGTTAACCTTGCATCTGATCGGCGTTTTATTGATGGTTGGAAATATCGTGACGGCGGCATTTTGGAAAATTCGGGCCGATCTGACCGGTAACCCGCAGGTCATTCACCATGCTGTTAAGAACGTGATGTCCGCGGATTATGTTTTTACCATTCCCGGGTTCATCCTGATCGTCCTCTCAGGCGGTACAATGGCCGGATTATCGGGATTCTCGCTGTCGGGTTTAAACTGGCTTACCCTTTCCCTGAGCTTGTTCGCCGTTACCGGACTCGTTTGGCTGGCCGTTCTGATTCCGATGCAGCGCAAAATGATCGGGTATAGCGCCGATTGCATAGAGAGCGGCACCATCTCCGCACAATATCGCCGCGCTTCCCGTATATGGGCCATATACGGCACGGCCGCTACTTTGCTGCCGCTCGTTATTCTTTACCTGATGGTAACAAAAGGATTCTGAACTGCGGGTACTCTCGAAACCGAAAATAACGGAGGTCATACGATGGAACCCCTTATTGTTCTTGTTGTCGTCACGCTTGTCATTTTTGCTCTGGGAGCTGCTGGAGTAAAACGTCTGCGCTCTTGGCCTGTTGCGCTTCGAGGCGGAGTTGCAGCTATGTTTGTGTTGACCGGCACGGTTCATTTTGTATGGATGCGGGAAGAACTTATTGGCATGGTACCGTCCAGCTTGCCCTATCCCGGTCTAATCGTGACGATCACCGGTCTGCTGGAGTTGGCAGGGGCTATAGGTTTGCTGTGGCGGCCCACGGCCCCTTGGGCAGCTGCAGGGCTCTCGCTTCTACTCATCTGCATGTTCCCGGCAAATGTCCACTATGCCCTTTCAGGCCTTGCGACGAAACCGTTAGATGCATTGATTCCCCGCACCCTAATGCAAATCGTCTTCCTGTCAGCGACCCTTGCAATCATGATATTCTACTTCCGTCATCGATCTGTACGGAGAACATAAAATGTGATTCGGGAGGCTATAGCTTATGCCCGTAAAAATATTTTTCCCCAGCCTCCCAATCTCCTCTGGAGAGCTCTCTGACATAATCGATGAAGTCCTTGTAGTTGTGTTCGTTGATCACGGTGTGATACTCCCCGGGCACCTTCCGTCCAGACCAAATCGACAATAATGACGGAATAAGCTGCATTTCGAGCTGTTGTTGTCCGTTTGCGGCGATCAGCACTCGTTCGATCAATTTTTTCGTTAAATTCCCGGGAAAAGCCAATTTCTGATTAAAATAATATTTCTTCGTATCGCACGCGTCATAGTATTTCCAGTAATAATGCCCGATCTCTTCAATCGAAGCGCCCAAGCCCAATGGTTCTTCATAATCAATAAACGCATCGATGGCCTCTCTAAGGACCATTGAGGTTATCTCGCTAAGCCTGGAGGATTTCGAATTGCTGGAAAATTTTCAGTGGAAATTGTCCGAAGACGCGGTGTTGCACAAAAAAACAGGAGATCGCGACGAACTGGCCGATGAGCTGGACCTCAACATGGAAGACATCATTCGGGACAAGATATGGAAGAACGCCGCTAAATCTTCCGTGGACAAGTCCTTTGGGAGGATGACTAAGTATGCGGAGTTATGGGTGATTCTCTCATTAAAATTTAGTGTCCCCCCTAAGTCCCTTGTGGCAAACCATGTAAAAAATGGGTGTTAATCCACAATCAAGATAAGATATAATTATGTTATAAAAATACTTAGGGAGGATTATATCAGTCCAATGAGAAATCGAAAAAAAGTTGTTTTAATCACCATTGCAGCTTCGTTGGTTTGTGCCGTCGTGCTTCTGGCGCTTCTGAACATTTCAGATACGGGTAACAAAACTAAAGGCAACATGATTGTCAGAAAAGCTACCCCGGAGGAAATAGGGAATGCTAAAACTGCAAAATATGTTGACGGAATAACCACAAAGTTCGGTGATTTTGAGTATACACCCGATGCTCCCGTACCTTCGGAAGGTGTGGTTTATAACTTAGGTGACATTAGAAAAGATACTAAGATGGTAATCATAGGGGAGAAGAAGTTTTTGAAAGTTGAAGAGTGAGCTTTACGGTAAGAGAATGCATTCAGATAAGGAAATTAATGAGCCCCCTTTCCCCTGACAAGCTAAAACAACAGCTGGGTCTCCAAGAATTTTGTGTAAAACTCATTTTTAGGGAATCACTTGAGGAGTAACGAAGCTGTTGTTTTAGTTTGTTCAATTATGAGTCCTACATGGATTGAAAAAATATGTATTTTTATTTATATGTCCTTGAGGGCCAAGATTCTGTTTTCACGAGTTATTTTATTAAATGCTTCAGCTTTTGAATTTACACCAAGCTTGTTGTATAGCTTCTTTAAATGATTTTCAACAGAACTTTCACTGACATTCGTTTCACTGGCAATTTTTACATTTGTATATTTTTGAGCTATTAAAGATACAATTCTTTTTTCACTATCAGTCAAATCAATTTCCCAATAATGCTGAACTTCTGGAGAGCGATGTATCCTCATTCTGCTAAATATTGTTAAAGGGATCATCGTATAACCATTTATAACATTACGAATTAGTTGATGAATCTCCTTTGTGGATGCATTTTTGTTCATAACTCCGCTTACTCCACTCTCAATGATTTCATTAAGAAAAGGCTCAAAATCATATCCTGTATAAATAATAGTATTAATCGCAGGAAATTGCTCTTTTATATGCCGTAATAGTTTAAGACCAGAACCATCAGGTAGCTTTAATTCAAGTAAAACTACGGATGGATTTAATTGTTCTATAAGTTTTAAACCATCCTTACCATTTTTAGCCGAGCCAATCACTTTAATGGAGGTATCTTCCTCTAAAATGATTTTGATACCAGCACTTACGGCAGGTTGGTTATCAATAACAACTACATGAATTTGTTTTGTCATGAAAACCCTCCTTTTTTCTGATGCGCCTGTTCCCATATCTAGCAAACTATATGTTTTGATCTACATTTCAAAGACTTATCACCTACTTCATTGTAAATCTTTTTCATTACAATAATCGTACCAAAAATAACAATATTTTGAATCCTTATTTTTTCTATGGTTTTCCTCAATTTAAGTTGCAGTGAGATAATAGGATATTTGATTGAAACCATAAGGAAAAATACAACCAAGCACATAGAAATCAATGTATCAATTCCTTCAAAATGATATATAGTTAATATATGGAATATATTCCTTGAGAGGTTAATAGAAGGGAGAGATGCACAATGAAAATAGTCAAATGGCTGTCATCAACCGTAGTAGCTACTGTCTTGTTGCTAGCATTTAACGTAGGTGTTTATGCAGAGTCTGGTAATTCTTCTGAAATGAATGTGAGTTTAGGTTCTATGGAAAAAGTTGAATTAAGTCAAAGCGAGCTGGAAGAAATATTTAAACATATGGTTTGGCAAGATTCATCAGAAAGTCAAATACCGAAGGTGCCTGAAAATAACTTTGCAGTTAATTCCTCACGTGTCGTTTTTGAATATAGTGGATTAGGGGAATCAGAAATCTCTCAATCAAGTAGTACACTCACTGTTCCCGATTCAGACTACGGACGCATTGTGACGGTAACTGTAGTACAGTGGGCAGACAATCTCAGCATAATTAGAAGCCCACAAGTTCTATATATGTTGATAAGCAAAGACTTTCAAAAGGACCACTATGTAACCGGAAGGTATACTAGTGAAAATACATCTTTTGATTTTAGAGGGATACCCGAGGGAGAATATTATATATGGGTTCAAAATGTAAACAGTTACGATATCTCCGGGAATGGATATGCGGATTTATCGCCACTTCCATATCCATAAAACTTAAGAAGTGGAACATCCTTTAGAGTACTGCTCTATAGCCGTTCCTTGGAAGAGAGCAAGCTTATTTTTCGCGTGATAGAGGATGTTTTGGATACAATGGACGTGAAGGAGAAATAGACTGGGGCGAGTGAACTGATAATGATACGGACTTAGATACTTGGACTAATAAAACCACTCCACTTCAGTTTAGCGGAGTGGTTTTATTGTATTAAAAAATCGTTGTATCCAGGACAGTAACTTGGAATTTGCAGATAGTTTCCATTCATGCCGTGTATGCTAGTAATTGTCTCTCTACCTTCCGTTAATTAGTTCCCCTTCATCTCCATCCCCCAAATTACATCCCTAGTGATCTTCGTAATCAACGCGATCTCTTCCGCATTTCTACCACTTACCAACTTCAAATGTTCATCAAGTAAACGCTGCTTGTCCAATGCTTCTTCCGACTGAACTAGCTCCCCTGCCGGTACGTCTAAAGCCAAGGCGATTTTTTCCAATGTTTCCAAAGAAATATTGCGATCTCCACGCTCTACGCTGCCTATGTAACTGTTATGAAGCGAAGCAGCTTCGGCTAGTTGCTCCTGGGTCCAATTCTTCTTTCTTCTACATTCGCGTATTCGTTTTCCAACAATTTTTGGTAAACTCATGGATTTCCACCTCTTCTTTTAGTTTTGGCAAGGCACATATATAATTATAATAGAAATATAAGCGATTTAATAGTACTTATAAGTATAAAAATAAATGAGATTATTTTTTTTGGTCTCCCAAGTTCCCTCTGTTGATACCTCCCGGAAACTTGACTACACTTCTACATAGAGAGGTGAATCTCGTGACGGACAAAAAGGTATTAAAGCTCGTAGGAGCTAGAGTTCGTGTGCTGCGAAAAGAAAAGGGGTTGTCCCAGGAAGCTCTAGGAGAGAAGGGCGGCTTCCATTTTTCATATATCGGGCAAGTTGAACGTGGAGAGAAAAACGTATCACTTGTGAATTTGGCCAAAATTGCAGAGGCTTTGGAAGTTAATTTGATCCAGTTGTTTGCTTATGTTGAAGAAGAAATGAAAATAACTCTTATGGATCGCTCTATCCAAGAGATTGTGGACATGCTTCGAGAAGCTAATGAAGAGAAAATGAAGCTGGCTAAGAATGTTTTGAAGGAGATTTTAAAGACGGATACCTCATCATAAAACAGGTATTTATTTTACGATCCTACAATTAAAGAAACTCGCCTTCTTTTGTGTAAAGAGGGTGAGTTTTATTTAATATTGGGTGTTAAAATAAAGAAAACAAGATGTGGAGGGATAGTTATGACTGAGGATTTTTATTGTGATGAGGTATTAAGTGGCCGTACTTTAGTAGAGAAAGTATTTGAGACTGAGAATGTTCTTGCATATCATCACACTCGCCCTTATTATCCTGTTCACATTGTTGTGATTCCGAAGAAGCATATATCATCTCTACTAACACTAGAGCAAAGCGACAATGAACTCTTAATTGAGTTGATGGACGTTGTTAAAAAAGTGGCATCACAAGTGCAATCTGAGCATGGAGCTTGCAGGGTACTTATAAATTTGGGGAAGTACCAAGACTCAAAACATCTTCATTTTCATGTATTTTTTGGCGAGCCATTACGTTAATTCGTATTTGTCTTGCAATAAGTCCGATTAATTTGACGAATCCCCCGTTCCGTAATAAGTTGGAAGTAGGAAAATTCAACCATGGGCCAAAGCATGGCCACACCAAGAACGACAAGAGGCGGGCCCTATACCAAGGGGGTGGACCGTCTCTTTTTTGCATGGGGACGGGTACGGCTCAAACTCTATTACAGAATGATAGGAGCACAAACATGAATGAAGAGCTGATCAAGATGCTGCTCGCTTTTCGGGAGGAGCGGAACTGGGGGCAATTCCACAATCCGAAGGATTTGGCGATCTCGCTAAGCTTGGAGGCTTCCGAGCTGTTGGAGAATTTTCAATGGAGATCGTCCGAAGACGCGGTGTCGCATAAAAAACAGGAAATCGCTGACGAACTGGCCGACGTGCTGATCTACGCCGTGTATTTGGCCGATGCGCTGGACCTTAAGATCGAGGACGTGATCCGGGACAAAATGCGGAGAAACGCCGCCAAATATCCGGTGGACAAGGCCTTCGGCAAAATGACCAAATATACCGAGCTATAGGAGTGCAGGCAGCATGATTATTTATAGCAGCAACGCGTTGAATTTTAGGGAGTCGGTGGACCGCAACCAAATCACCGTGGAGATCGAGCAAGCATTCCTCAACAAGATGGGGATGAAACCGAGCCCGGGCGAAAAAAGAGCCTGGAACAACTCCATGCAGTTCATGGAACGAGTCATTCGCAATTCCAACATTGCCGACGATTGTGGCGTCATGATCGAATACAATATCCCGGCGACCAGCAAGCGCATCGATTTCATCGTGGCGGGGCAGGACACGGAAGTCCGGGATAACTTCGTAATCGTGGAGCTGAAGCAGTGGGATGCGGCCCAGGCGACCGACCGGGAGGATGTGGTCGTGGCTTACATCAACGGCAGACAGCGCGAGATCCCTCATCCGTCCTACCAAGCATGGTCTTACCGCCAGTTTCTGGACGATATGAATGAAGCGATTCACAGTAGTGAGCTTAAGGGTTATTCCTGTGCTTATTTACATAACTATCGCGTGCCGGAGCCTGATCCGCTAAAGAGCGAACGCTACCAAAACATCATCCGGGAAGCCCCGTTATTTATGGCGGATGATACGGCGAAGCTCCAGGAGTTTTTACATCAACACGTCGGCAAAGGAAACGGCATTAATCTGCTTTACTTAATTGAGAACGGGAAAATCCGCCCCTCCAAAAAGCTGATCGACCATGTGGACGGGCTATTCAAAGGGAACGCCGAATTTATTTTGCTGGACGAACAGAAGGTCGCTTATGAGACGATCATCAGTTTGGCCAAAGACATGAGCCGAAAAAAAACGATCATCATCAAAGGCGGGCCGGGTACTGGCAAATCCGTCATTTCCATGAACGCGCTGGGCGGCTTGCTGAAGCAAAAGCTGAACGCCAAGTTTGTCGCCCCCAACGCCTCCTTTAGAACGGTCATGGTGGAGACGCTGGCGAAGCAGCAGCCGAAGAACAAAGCGCGGGTTCGCAATTTGTTTGCGGGATCAGGTCAATTTGTCGATACCCCGGAAAATTTCTTTGACGTCCTCGTCGTCGATGAGGCCCACCGCCTGAAAGGAAAAGGGGCTTACCAATACCGCGGCGTCAATCAGATCGAGGATATTATCAAAGCCTCGAAGGTCAACGTCTTTTTCATCGATGAATTCCAGCGGATTCGGCCGGACGACATCGGCACTGTGTCCGAAATCGAACGAATCGCTAGTACTTATGGCTCCGAAATTCACGAATACACGCTGTCGGCCCAATTCCGCTGTTCGGGAGCTGAAGGTTTCATTAACTGGATCGACCACGTGCTGCAAATCCGTCCGACGGCCAACTTTAACGGCTGGGACCGGGAAACTTTTGAGTTCAAACTGCTTGACACGCCTAATGCCGTATATGAAGAGATCAAAGCGAAGGTAGACGCTGGGTATAAAGCACGGATGCTTGCCGGATTCGCCTGGGATTGGACCAAAGACACCGAAGGCAACCGCAACGGCGAAGTCGCGGACGTGACCATCCCGGAGCACGGCTTCCAAATGCCTTGGAACGGCCGTTCCATCTCCAGCACCTGGGCCATCCACGAGGCCGGCGTCGAGCAAATCGGCTGCGTCCATACTTCGCAAGGCCTGGAATTCGACTACGTCGGCGTCATCATCGGCAACGATCTGAAATACGATCCAACGACCATGGAACTCTACGCCGATTATAACGAATACAAAGACACCATGGGCAAAAGAGGCCTGAAAAACAACCCCGACCAGCTAACCAAGCTGATCAAAAACATCTATAAAGTGTTGATTTCCCGAGGGATGAATGGGTGTTATTTGTACTGCCGGAACCCGGAGTTGAGGGGGTATTTGGAGGGGCAATTGGGGAACTCCGCTGAATGATGCCTAAATTCTCAAATCAACATTCAGGATAATAACAGAAAATACCCCATTATGTGCTATGATATGAGGCGATAGAACTACTACAAATTTCATAATATGGAGGAAAAATGGTGTCTAGTAATGATGTAATTGTATTGAATGCAATTTTAGAACAACGTAGGGCTGAAATTGCGAAGTCAATTAGAGAAGACGATTATTTTGAAGTATTTTCCTTCGAGCAAATTTTGAAAAATAACGATTTATCATATGAGGAACTTGAGAGCGGTAAGATAGGTTCTGGTGATGATGGTGGTATTGACGGGTTCTTTCTTTTTATTAACGATGAATTAGTCGATGAGGATTTTAGCCATGAAGAAGTAAAAAGAAATCCCAAAATGGATCTAGTTCTTATACAGGCAAAGCAATCTTCTTCATTCAGTGAAACTGCTATGGACAAAGTTATATCAACTGCGTTTGATATCTTTGACCTATCAAAAAAGGAGAGGGATATCAAAGGACGGTATAATAGCTTTCTTGTTAAGAAGATAACACAATTTAAAGATATATATGTTCATTTAGCCAGAAGGCACCCACAATTATCCGTGAAATTTGTGTATGCAAGTAAGGGAGACAATCAAGACGTACATCATAAAGTAGAGGCAAAAGGAAAAAGCCTGATTGATATTGTTACATCCAAGTTCGCAGGTTCCGAATGTACGGTGGGTTTTATTGGGGCAAGACAGTTATTAGACGCAGCTCGTACTGAAAAAACTTACACACTACAGCTTCGATTTCTTGAAAATTATATATCTCGGGGAGAAGACAACTATGTAATTCTTTCGAAGATAACCGATTATTGTGACTTTGTTTCTGATGAACGAGGAAGTTTAAGAAAATATATATTTGAGTCAAACGTTCGAGACTATCAAGGTGAGGTAGAAGTAAATAAAGATATAAGACTAACATTAGAGCATGAGGATACGCTTGATTTTTGGTACTTGAACAATGGTGTTACGATTTTAGCATCGAATGCAAGTATTGTAGGAAAGACAATAACATTAGATGATATCCAAGTTGTAAATGGACTCCAAACAACTACAACAATTTTTAACTATTTAACTGTGGATAGAGAGCGTTGGAAGGATGAAGGCAGGGCCATATTGGTTAGAATTATTGTAACCAAAGACCCCGAAGCTCGGGATAGGATTATTAAAGCGACAAACAATCAAACTACCATCCCTACCGCTTCATTAAGAGCAACAGATCGTATTCAACGTGATATTGAAGAATACTTGTTGCAAAACGGATGGTATTACGACAGAAGAAAAAACTATTATAAAAATCAAGGAAAGCCATCTGATCGGATAGTAAGTATTCCTTATATGGCACAGTGCATCATGTCCATTATTTTAAAAGAGCCGGATAATGCTCGAGCAAGACCATCGTCATTAATAAAACATAATGATGATTATAAAAAGGTATTCAATGAAGAATACGGACTAAAAGTTTATCTTACCTGCTCTTCATTAATGAAGAAAATTGAGTACTTTCTTAAAGATGTTCCAGAAGAGTTGGACGATTATATACAATTTAGATTTCATTTAGGGATGATGACTGTCATAAACATATTAGGTAGAAGCAGTTATTCCGTAGCAGAGGTTACTACATTAAGTATTGATACAATAACTAATGATTTATTGATGGATGTATTCGAAAAAATGGTAGGTATTATAGATGAATATAAATCAAAACATCAGGGATCATTGGACAAAATATCTAAAACTAGGGATTTAGTGGAAAATTTGATACAATCACTTTAAGTTTTACAAAAGGCTGACCAACACGGTCAGCCTTTTGTAAAACGGATACTACATCAGAATGAATACGAACCGTTCCTTTTTCTATTTATACTCTAGATTCAGTCTCTACTCGTCCCCCTCCTCCAACCCCAATAACATCCCGCGTGATCTTCGTGATCAACGCAATCTCCTCCGTACTTCTACCGCTTACCAACTTCATATATTCATCAAGCAACTGCTGTTTATCCAATAACCTCTTCTGGACGAAACAATTCCCCTGCCGGTATGTTCAAGGCTGCAGCAATCTTTTCTAGCGTTTTCAGTGAGATATCCTGATTCTAAAAGGGAAGAGTCCGATATGAATAAGGGCCCTTCTCTTTTATTTCAGATGGGCTGAAAGATTTCATTATGACGCTGATCCATCTTTTAATTTTTCAGTAGAGGAGCGTTCCATTTTTTGTGCTCTTAATACTCGAAACGGTGTTCTGCCTTTTATAAATTTGGTGCCGTCACTCGTTTCATTAATTCGCTCAATAAGATAGGTTCTTGGGAAAAACCGCTTTGTTGACTCATCTTCATCAATTCCTACATGGACATAGGCTTCTTCCGTTGCCATATAGGCTAATAATTTCGCCTCTATGAGAGAGTTATCCTCACCTGTTACGAAATCCAACAATATTTCCGGGGAATGTACAATATAAGGGAGCAGATAGAAAAAGACGAGCTTGTCCTTAATAAAATTAAAGCGACCTTTATTTAGTGACTTTAAATGTTTTATTGTAATGTCTCTCTTTTGAATATTTTTGTATCCTTCAAGACCACAGTATTTAAATCGGTCGTGGTATCTAACAGCACCTTTGGCCATTTTTTCAATTCCAAGTAGATGACAAAGATGCTCTTTCCTAAAGTCTAATTTGATGATAACTCCGTTATCTAATTCAAAGATGTAAGTGTAAGGTTCTAAATACCGTTCATAATATTGACGCAATAGCTCTAAAGATATTTCGTCAATCCTGGGTTTAGCCGATAATTTGGACAATGCTTCTACATCAAGCATCCGGTAAGCTCCTTCATAAATAAAAAGCTCTGATGCAATCAACATCAGAGCAAGTAAGTGTGATATGGCGACAAAGGTTTCCGTGTCTTATTTAACGTCCCCACGGCGTGGAATCGAGGGTCGCCTCCCCGATGACCTAAAGGTCCCTTTTATTTCTATTCCCATTGTACGTCTAAATATTCCAGAACGCAACAACTCAGGGCGTTTAGACTCTATTAGCCCGGTTCAAAGGGAACCTAACTCGTGGATTTGGGGGGAATTAACTATTATGCCTCCAGTTAATTAATGGTAAAATATAATCTCCCCGTAAGTGCATTTCTATTCGTTCTTTTTATTCCTTAGTAAGGAAAGAGCGGGGTTTTTAGAGAACATTTTTATACTTGGTGGATGGAGCCTAAGATAAAGTTGCATGACCGACCTAATGGATTGTGTATTCAGGAGAAACGTTTTAAGAAAATCTTAGCTTCCGCCACTTATAAATTGAATAACCCCTACTATAGTCAACAGTAGAAAAATACCCAAAATAATCGCAACTAAAATAAGGACTACCTTCTGTATTTTACGTGAGGCATTCCGGGATTGGCTTAGCTGCTGTTCAACATCATGTAATCGCTGTTTAAGCTCATGAATATCTTCCTTAACATCCTCATGCTTGCTTTCGTTGGGCAGGTTTGAATTCATCACAACCTCCTATGGCAATATTTAGTATCAATTCCTTATTTGTATCATAAGAAATTCTCGCTGGAAGTGCAATTGTAAATAGGCAACTCATATCGGGCCAAGAACCATTCTAGTACTCATATACTAAACATCTTGACACAAGTCCTAATCCCATTAGACTAGTAATTAGTGGGAATTAATTGTATATGGGGGGCTCTTTGTTGAAAAGATTATCTATTATATCTATTGTATGTGTGTTGTTATTTAGTTTAAGTGCTGTATCCGCTTCAGCGGCAACCAATGGATCAAATGTTTTTGTCGATGGGCAGCCGCTTTCCTCGAAATCCATAAACCGGAACGGGGAATCATTCGTACCTTTCCGGGAAGTATTTGAGAAGCTGAATATAAACATCGGGTACGATAAGAAATCCGGTCAAACCACGGGAACCGCGGATCAATTAAAGGTAACATTTAAAGTCGGCAGCAAAACCGCATATGTTAATGGAAAAAAGAAATCTCTGAAGGCAGCGCCCTTTACTCGGAACGGCACGACTTATATTCCGCTTCAATTTGTTGGGGCAATGACGGGGTACACCGTCAATTACTCGTCGAAAGTGAATGGTATTTTAATCACAAGCCCTTCTTTTGGAGGGGCCTCATACAGCGTTGAGGGAATTGAGGTATTTTTCACTTCTTATGGAACCGTCGAGATTGGTCTCAAAGCCGAAGAGGAATTAAATATGATGAGAGAACTGGCCGAGATCAAGTCGGACTACAATGCGGCTAAGAACTCTCCGAAATACCGTGTTATCGGCGAACCTCCAACCGCTGAAGAATCGAAGGATCCCGGGTATAAAGGGTACCCCGATTATTTTGATGCCAATTATGTTGCTGCGGTAGATAACAATGAGAAACTGCCGCCGCTGATGAGCGAAGGTTGGATCTCACTGGCTATGCTCTCGGAAATCGAAAAAATTGTTAATTTGGGCAGCAGCGATAAAAGTAAGCTTTCGATCGGCAAATATGTTGGTACTGAGGTTGTCAGATACGAAATCCCCTTAACCGACGAATACAAGAACGCCAAAGAAGGCGATTTTGTATTAGGAGATTTGCGCGTCAAAAAATATAAAAATATCATGTACTTGAATCTTGAAGATTTAAAAAAGGTAGGGCTTATTGGTTCGGAAATAGAGCAGGAAGAACGCTTTGAGTTGTCCTGATTTTCTGAGTCAACGGTTCGTTCGATTACAGGGCGCTCGCTTGAGTGCTCTGTTTTTGTTTTTTAACGAGGTTTGATAAGGCGACAATTGTTTTTCAAATAATTATGGATAATTTGTTAAAAGTATAGAAAAAGAGAGGATAAAGGATATTTATGGAGAATAATATATAAAATTAATTAAAATGTTATATTTTGCATTTTTATGACGAGATAAATCCAGGATAGAGGGTGTGGATCGTGATAAAAGTGGCTATGTGTGGTGATGATGCAGATTGTTTAGATCAAGTTGAAAAGATGCTGAATGACTATGCTTGCAAGAATAGGCTGTCGTTTTCCATTCACAGTTTTACCAGTGCCGTCCCTCTGCTTGAAACGATGAATACAGATTTTCAAATCTACATTTTTGATTTTAACATGACTTCAAGGAAAAAAATGAGGTTGGTACATTCCATAAAAAAAATGGACAAGTACGCTTATTTGATTTTTTTGACATCGGCTATTGAGATGGCTAAAGATACTTACCCTGTTCCGATTATCAATTATTTGACCAAACCTCTCCATCAAACTGCGCTGGAGAGGGAAATGGACAGGGCGATAAGACATACTGAGAAAATTGCCAACAACTATATGTTCATTAAAAACCACGACGGATTGTTTAAAGTCTTTTTGCCAGGGGTTTATTATATCGAGACCTTTAACAGAAATTTGTTGATCCATACGGATCACGGCAATTACTTATGCTTCAAAAAAATGCAACAACTTGAGAACGAGTTAATCAATTATCCATTTATAAGATGCCATAGTAGTTACATCGTCAATATGGATTACATTAGGAGAATTACGAATAACGAGATCGAGCTCGAGAATCGCGATAAAATTCTAGTCAGTAAATGGAGGAGGAAAAACGTTGTAGAGAGCTTGACTAGTTATATTGAAAACGTTTAAAAGTGTGGATCATTCAGAGCTAGATTTGGCAAGTATCGGAGGTATGGATACATGATAAAAATAGCTATATGTTTGGACAGCCCCAAATTATTGAAGGAGATCCACGGCTACATGCAGCATTACTGCACTTTGAACGATACGCATCTGGATGTCAGAAAATATTATAACTTTCGCGGCTTTTTGAGAGACATTTATTATCAAGCGTTCGATCTGGTTTTTATGGATCTCCCTAAGTCCGGGGAACAGGAATTTGCCATCGTCGAGAAAGTAAAAAAAATCGTCCCGGATGCAGTTATAGCTTTTGTGTCTATAAGTTCCGCCTCCATTATCGTAAAGGAGCCTAACTTGGCGAATGTTGTTTTTATAACAAAGCCGATCAATTACGGGAAAATTGAATTTCTAGTTAACGAAATCAGAAATGTGAAATCATACAGAGAAAGAAAAAGCCTGTTGGTTAAAAATGATCAGGGTATTTTTAAAATCAGGTGTTGCGACATTATATTTTTAGAGCGTTGTCAGAAGAGCGTCATCATTCATACGAATACTGAAGAAATCAATAGCTGCAGAACAATGAAGGAGTACGAATCTAAACTGCGGGAGCCTGTTTTTTTTCGATGTCATACGAGTTTTATTGTGAATACGAATTATATTGCCAATCTACACGATCATGAATTGAGCATGATTAATAAGAAAGTGATACCCGTAAGCCGTTACCGAAGAAAAGGTTTGATTCAACTTATGTTGAGCCCAAGCAGATGTGAACCCATGAATCCGGGTGCAGGGTCAACTTTTTCAAAGCAGGTGTGAAATGAAAATAGCGGTAATCGATTCGGGCGTTAACCTAAAAGATGAACTACTGCTCGACCAAACTATTGAAACCATCGCAATGGGACAAGGCCGTTATCAATCATGCTCAATCGACGATAGCGGACATGGAACGGATATCGTAAAAATTATTTGCGGACAGACCATGGCTCCGCACATCGTTTCCATCCAGGTGCTCAACCGCGACAATAAAGGCTCTGTTGATGCCTTATGCGCAGCCATAAACCACTGTGCTGAAACCGGGGTTGATTTAATCAACCTAAGTTTAGGGCTGCGAAATACAAGCAGCGAGACCATACAAAAATTAAAGTCCTGTTGCGATGCAGCGGTGAAAAAGGGAGTGGCTATTGTCTCTTCCAACCATAACGACGGAAATACGGACCTTCCGTCCTATCCGTATGCTTTTGACGAAGTTATTGGGGTTTCCAGTTCCCTGGGGATTGAGCAAAAAATAAAATTCGACCGCCAAACGAATAAAATCATTTTCTCCGACAATATTGTCAGCGTCCCTGACCGAAATAGGGTGATACTTCAAAAAGGAAACAGCTTTTTGGCGCCGATCATAGCCGGCTTGTATAGTGAATTTCTGAAGGAAACGGTGGATCGCTCCGACATTCACCGCGATTTTTTATCGTTCATGGAGCATGTTCAGTGCAACCATACGAACCTGTTTTTCTATAGAAACAAGAGTCAAAGTTACGGCCAGTTCCATGGCAAAAAAGTCGGTTATTTTTATATGAAAAAAACCGCTAACGACATTCATTTGCTTAACCGGCTCCATCAATTTGCAACCGTTCGTTTATTTCATATGGCCGAAGAAATCGACCAATGCTCTATTTCCGGTTTGGACTTTTTATTTTTTGGAGAAATCAGCAAAGGTGAAGCGATGCAATGTGAACCCGTATTGTCAAAACTAATTAACGCCGCCGCCAGGCAAGGCATACATTTGGTGATGATGGTGCCCTTTATGAGCATTCATCAACGATTACAGGTGTCGGAAAAGTATAAAATTTACGTACAGAGCGCATATATCTAGCCTCCAAAAGGTTGCAATTTTATGAAACTGACCAATTAGCCCAAATAATGATACATTTAATCAAAAGCGCTATGTACAGGAAGAATATGGTTTTATAGTTAAGACATAAAACTTACTTGAGTAAGTGCATGAAAGGAGGGAGAACGATGAGCAAAGAGCTGGAAAAAGAACTCAACGTTTTGGACGAACTCGAGGAAATCGAAGGCTATGCCTACTGCAGCACGCATAAGGACAAATGCTTGAACGATTGTATCAACCCGCTTCCTAATGCTATGATCGCAGACATAAATTAACAAAAAGCGGATGAAAGACCTGGAATCCTGATGCTTTTATTGCAGACGCAAATTAAAAATAAAAGGTTTTAAACTACGATTTGAAACCAAGTAGTTTAAAACCTTTTATTTTACATATATAAAAGTTAAATAGATTAATTCGTCCAGTAAGCCGAGAAAGGATGTAATATCATGGTAGTCTTGGAGGCTATGTATTTAAAAAAGTATTATGGAGTTGCCCCTAACCTGATCAAAGCCTTGGATGGCGTCAACTTATCAGTGAGCCGCGGAGAGTTTGTCGCGATCGAGGGAACTTCGGGAAGCGGCAAATCAACCTTGTTAAATTTAATCGGCGGACTCGACAAACCTACGGAAGGAAAAGTGGTCATCAACGGATGCGAATTGTCCAAACTTAGCGATGATCAACTCACGGTGTTTAGGAGAACAAACATCGGGTTTATTTTTCAAGATTACAATTTGATCCCTGCTTTGAATGTCTACGAAAACGTTATACTTCCGGTTGAACTGGATCATGGGAAGATTGATAAAGATTATTTAACAAGTATTTTAGAGATGCTCGATTTATCCGATAAACAAACGAAATTAATGAATCAATTGTCCGGAGGACAGCAGCAAAGGGTGGCGATTGCAAGGGCACTGGCAACGAAGCCGGCGATTATTCTGGCCGATGAGCCGACGGGCAACCTGGACAGCAAAACAAGTGCCAGCGTGATGGAACTTTTGCGGATGAGCAACAGAAGGTTTAATCAAACTCTTATTATGATTACGCATAATCCGGATATCGCCAAACTTGCTGATCGTATCGTACGCATCGAAGACGGAAAAATAATGCCAGCAGTTCCGGAAAATAAGGTGGTAGAAAAATGGCGAAATTAAATACTTCAGGGATAAAAAGATTATCCAAAGCGAACTTAAAGGCGGATAGAGTTAAATATTACTTTGCCGGCAGTATTATTGCTTTGGCTGCATTTTTATTAACGGTTGTATTGACATTTGGATATAACTCTTTTACGAACTTGCAAAATGATTCCGATTTTCAGGCCATTTTTTATAATGTCAGCCCTGATGAAATTTCTCGAATACAACAAGTAGAGGAGATCGACAAGGTTGGGCTTTACCTGGAGGTGGGCAGGGAGAAACAAGAGGAGCGATCATTATCGATTTTGTATACGGATCAGACGATGATGGATTTATCGAATGCCAGCATCGTTCAGGGCAAGTTTCCGACACAGCCCAATGAAATGGCGATAGAAGAAGGCTACTTTTCGGCCGATGCTCCCAAACCCGGTATCGGGGATCGCATCGTAGTGGAGTTTAGAAACAACGCCAGCAAAGAAATGCAGACGAACGAATTTGTGATCTCAGGCTTGTTACAAACGACTGCGTCCGGAGAGGCAAATCGGATCAGCTACAACGCCTTGGTATCAAAGGCGTTTATCGCGGCCGATCCGCACCTTTCCAAGGCAAAATATTCCGCAGCCATTAAAGTGCAAAATGCCGGCAGCTATGCCAATGAAGAACTGAAATCCAAAATCAAAGATATCGGAAATCAAATCGGCTTTCCTGAGCAAAACGTTCAGATCAATAATATGAACGTAGATACCAACAATCTATCAGGCGGCACCATCCTGATGATTTTTTGCATCATCGTGGTCATTGCATTGGCATGCTGGGTCGTAATCTACAACATTTTTTATATATCGATTATCAAACAAATCAAACAATATGGACAACTACGGGCATTAGGAGCAACGCGCAAGCAAATTAAAAAGATGGTGAAATATGAAGGGGGATATGTATCCCGTAATTTTATCCCGGTTGGCGTTCTCCTAGGATGCTTGATGAGTTGGGCCATGAATCCTTCCGTTTGGACGTTCCTTCCCAGCCTGCTTCTCGCTATAGCGGCAGGTTTGTTTACGGTTATAACGGTACGGTTTTCATTAAACGCGCCGGCCAAGTTTGCAGCGAAAATATCCCCGATCGAAGCGATTCGCTACATCGGAGCGGAAATCTATATCTATAAGAGGAAAGAGAAGAAAAGCTCGAAACGGCTAACCCCCTTTGCTTTGGCCGGGATGAATTTAACAAGAAGCCGAAAAAAAACGCTGTTGACGTTGTTATCGTTGATCTTAAGCGGCGTTCTGTTCATTTCATTTGCGACACTGCTGAATTCGGTTGATGCGGTCTCCAGAACTCAGCCGAACTTCCCGAATAACGGGAAGTTCGTGATTCAAATCAACAGTGAACTTTATTCTGAAACGGTGAATTTAAGCGATCTGCAAAGCGAGAATCAGCTCTCCGGGACTTTAAAGGGCAGCATCCTCTCCATAAGCGGAGTCGATCGTGTTATAGAACGTCAGTATATCGAAGCCACTATTAAAGGAACGAGCGAAAGTGAAGGACCTGCGGTGGTAAGCGTAGAAAACATTTCTCCGAATAATATAGAGCCATTACGAAAGCGCCTGGTTCAAGGAAAAATACCTGAAGTTGATTCTTCGGATGATTCCTATATTCTGATGAACAGCGCCAGTAGTGCTTTCGAATTTTACGGCATTAAGTACGCCGTTGGCGACCGAATTTCATTTATCATTGGCAATGATCGGGACAAGGTTGAACATGAGTTCGAGATCATTGGCGATATAGCGGATAAAAACATGGGAACAGAGTTTTACTTGCCGTCCAAAGTCATGCAATCCTTAGCCCCTTTTAATCCGAATCAAAGTTTTGAAGTGGTTCTCAAGGAAAATACGAATGAACAAATCGTGAAAGAGGAGCTGCAACGTCTGATTCAAAACAAGGACACTTTAAACGTACTTTCATTTTCTGACATGGTGAAGTCCAATAAGGCGGGCTTTCGAATGATCACGATTGCTGTGTACAGTTTTATGATTTTTATAGCCTTATTTAGCGTTATTAATCTGTTGAACACGGTTATGACCACAATTAATGCGAGAAGAGTCGAAATCGGAATTATGCAAGCCATAGGCATGGATCGGAAACAGTTATTCGCCATGTTGGGTTGCGAAACCGGGTTTTTAATTGTTGGAAGCTTCGTGATTTCTCTTCTTGCAGGGAATCTTATCGGGTATGGGATAAGCGAATCTTTAGGGAACGTTGGCGGACTTTCTTTTATTCATTATAAATTTCCGTGGCTTGCCATTTTCTTATATGTATTCGCTACGTTGCTGATTCAAGTTTGCGTACTCCGGTTCATGAGGAGCTCAATGTCAAGGCAGACTGTAGTGGAGAGATTACGATAAATGGGGATGAGGTTAAGCTAACCACATATGCTAACCATCTAGGCTACTTCAGAGTACATTTAAACAAAAACCATTTCGCCAGGTCTCAAAGGAGCATACAGTTAAAGCAAAACCTGAATGAAAGGAAAGTGCTTATGGAGTGCACCTTAAACCTGGCGGATGGTTGCAATCTTCAATGTACTTATTGTTATGAAGGCAATGAAAAACGGAACTCGGTCTTAAGCGAAGAAGTGATGCGGGAAGCTATCGATTTTATGGTGGAAAATAACCCGAAAGAAGAAAAAATTCATCTTAGTTTGCTAGGTGGAGAACCATTATTAAACAAAAAGGTGCTCCTCCGTCTTTTTGATTATATAGATGATAAATACCGCGAAATAAAACAAAGGTTTGAGTTCGAGATGACCACCAATGGGATATTGCTCGATGACAGGATCATGGAAATCGTGAGAAATAATAACTTCAAACTTTATGTCAGCATCGATGGGGACCGTGAGACGCATAATTTAAACAGATCAAGCGGCAATAAGAGGAATTACTACGACACGATTCTGCGCAATCTACAAAAGTTAATTGAGCAAAAAGTCCAGTTTGGCGTTCGGATGACGGTGACTTGCAATAATGTACACATATTTCATCAAAATGTACTTTATTTTTACGAGATGGGCGTGAAAAGAGTTCACGCCGCTTACGATGATTTCGGAGCGTGGACACGAGAAACCCTGAACCTGCTGGATGAACAGATGGAGCTTCTGGACGAGTACTATTTAAATTCGGTGGCAAACACTCAAGATCGCCTCTTTAATTTGCATGATCTCAAGTTAACAACGTTTTTTGCCAGCAGGAAGCCGCTGTTTTGTTCGGCCGGTTCAATCGGGCACTTTACGGTAAATAGCAGCGGGGATATCTTTCCCTGCGGGTATGTACTGAACGATATGAAATGGAACATCGGAAATTTTCAGGAGGGTATTGACCGAACGAAACTAATAAGTTGTATCAAAGCGTCTGTGAAACCTTCGAACAAATGCAATGATTGCGATATCGCCTTTACGTGCAGTGGGCGAAAGTGCGGATTTCAAAATTACCGGCTGACGGGTTCTTTAAATATACCTTCGGACATTACGTGCAAACTGGAACGGATATTGTATAAACATAATTACCAAGTGATTAAAAAGATGTATGAGCGGAAAATCCCCAGATTAATGAGATATTTTGAGATTGCCGAGGCCAATCAAATTAAAATCGGAAAGACGATGGAATCCATCATCCGTGAAGCGGCGGCTGCCAAATCATAAAATAAAGGGGTATCCTACCATGTATTCAATATCGCTGGAAGTTAATCAGAAATGCAATCTGAGGTGTAAATACTGCTATTTAGGGGATAAAGCAGGCTCCGTCATGTCATTGAAAACGGCTAAACAAAGCGTAGATTTGGCATTTGATCAAGCGGTGATTCATAGGGACAAAAAAATCTGGTTTGATTTTATCGGCGGGGAAGCGCTGATCGATTTTCCTTTGCTGAACCAAATACTGCAGTATATCCAGGATAAAAATAAGGACAAGCAGTACCATGTTAAATTGTCGATGACCTCGAATGCTACGCTCCTGAATTCGGAAATTATCGATTGGTTGGCGGAAAACAACTTTGATTTAAAAGTAAGCATTGACGGAAAAAAGGACGTCCACGATCTGAATCGGGTTACCATCCATAACAGGGGTTCATTTGATGCTATTTTGAAAAACTGGAAACATGTACGTGAATATGAACGGAAAGCGGGAAAATACATCCAGGCGACCAATGTTATTACGAGAAACAATTACATGCATTACGGGGAAACCGTGAAGTTTCTGGTTGAAGAATTAGGCATCAAAATCGTTGACACGGCTATTGATTTGTCCGTCGACTGGAAAAAAGATGAGCTGACGGTCATTTGCGATGAAATAAATAAGGTATTTTCCTTTTATGAACAATGTGCCGCTGAAAGAAAAGCTTTTGGATGGAGCTTTATTAATGAAGTTTTCAGTTCCGTGGAGAAAAAGAGGAAATTTTACAGCTGCGGCGCCGGGATCATTAGCCTTTATGTCCGGACGGACGGAACCTTTTACCCGTGTCACGCCTACATGGTAGAAGAGGAAAGCCTGGGAAACGCCGATCAAGGATTAAACCGGAATAAAATTGAATACTTAAAAAATTTGAATTCTATCGATAATGAAAACTGCAATAGGTGTGAAATTTACGAAGTGTGCGGGGCAAAGGGCTGTATTATGCAAAGTTTGGAAACGAATGGCGACGTGAATTTGCCGGATCCAACGCTCTGTTATATGCAGAAGTTTAAAAGTTCTTTCTATTATAAAAATATAGACCGATTAAAAAAAATCGCCGAAGGAAGTCGTGCCTATGAATACGAACTTTAGTCCCCAAATCAAAATCGTAAAAAAGAATGGAAAAGTAATCCTGTTGAACCCGGAAAGTTCCCATTGGGTAAAGATGGATGAGCGTGTTTTTAATAAATATAGCACTCATTGGACGGTTTTTTGTGAATATTTGAACAAAAGATTCAGCCTTTTTGAGACGATCGACAAAAAACAATCGATCAATAACGTATACTATTCAGTTACGGGCAAATGTAATTTGAATTGCGATTTTTGCAGCATGAATTCGGGAACACATGTCAGCACGAAAGAGGACCTTTCCTTGGAGGAGATAAAACATACTTTGATCCCCAAAATCAGGGCAGTTAGCCCCAAAGTAGTCATTATTACCGGTGGGGAGCCTTTTGTAAGAAAGGACATCATCGAAATTTTAAAGGCCTTCAGCGATACCTTCGGAAAGGAACGCATCCTTCTTCAAACGAATGGACTGCTGCTTAGCAAAAAGCTTATCGATAACTTCGCGCAATACGTTGGAGCTGTTGAGATCAGCATAGAAAATATATTCGAACACGATAAATTGCTGAATAAGATGATAACATCGTTCAACCAGATTATTGATAACGATTGCAGTTTGAAATTTTCCTTCGTCATTAACAAGCATACCGCTCAATTTCTGCAAAGGGCGATCGCTCTAACATATAAATATAACGCAGCGTGTTTAATCAGGTTTGTAAGCGATGTAGGGCGCGCGGCGGCTTATCCATCCACTATGAGTTATTTTGAAAAGATAGATATTTATCGAAGCACGGTCCACTATGTTCTTGAGCATGAATATTTCAATGATAACATTACCAATATGTTTTTCAGCACGGTTCAGACGAAAACAGAGTGCGGCGGTTTCGGGAGAACCTGGGGAATTCATGCCAACGGTGAAATACGGATGTGTTCAAACCTTCATGATGAAAACTTCAAGATAGGGAACATTAGGGAACATACTCCTGATCAGATCACTGACCTAATCAATGTGAAGAAACAAAACGAGGAGATTCAAAATCTTTTTTTGGTAAGCAAGCGGGAGAGATGCAGTAAGTGCGATATCCAATATTTTTGTACTGGCCCGTGCGCTGCCGAAATTGTGGAAAAGGAGAAAAAATCCGAAGACATATACGGGGATTGCGAACTGAAAATATTACTGGTCAATTTTATGCTCTATCACTATGACCGTACGAAAACGAGCAAAGAAAATCTGGGCAGCTTCTTGGAATATTTGAATGACAACGCAAACGACCATTTAAAGAAGCTAGTTTTTGAATCAAAGTGAGGTACCCATTGTAATTTTATTGAGGGAAGGTTGTCTCTCTTATGCATAATGCATATATTGCTTTTTTGAACAAATACTTGCTTAAAGAAAAAAAAATTATCATCGTAGTGTTGGCTATAACGGTACTTCAAAGCCTCATTACCATCTGTATTCCATTAACCTATAAAGGGCTTATTGATCAAGCATTTCCGAAACGTGACTTTAATCTGTTTATGATTTGTGTTTCGGGTATGCTTATTTTATTTTTTACGAATTCCTTATTGAATATTTTAAAAGATTATTTGCTGGCAAAGATTGTCGAGAATCTGAGCTTTTCTTTGAGAAGAGGGCTCAACGACAAGCTCAGCCGGCTGCCCTACAAATTTTTTGACGATCATAAGTTAAGCGACATTTTATCCCGGTATAACAAAGAAATAGATACCATCAAACAAAATTGCGGATATATGACGGTCAGCATCTTCAGTAATGCGGTTACTACTGTTTTTGCTTGCAGTATGATCCTTTTTTTTGATTGGAAGTTGCTCGCCGTTTCCATGCTCATCATCGCACTATACATCTTGGTCAACAGATGCTTTGGAAAAAAAGTAAAAGAATATGCGGAAAAAACGATGAAAAGCAACGAGCAATCGATGAATCAAATGGTGGAGACGTATAATAATGTATTGATGACCAAGATTTATAATGCATTCGGTTATGTAGAAAAAAATTTTTTAAAAGCTTATAAAAGGCAATACGACCATCAGATGAAATTGGAACTGGCTTATTCAATCAATATCAATATTGGCGGTATATTGGTATACCTGCTATCGGGAGTGATATGGATCATTGGCGGGTTGGGCGTTTTTGCAAATAGATATACAATCGGAACGATCGTTTCGCTTATAAATTACCAGAGTATGCTGCTAGGGTCGACCCGGTTTTTTAGCGAATTCAACAACAGTTACCAAGGGACAGTAACAGCGATCGGCAGATTGGATGAAATTTTAAATGAAGCGGAAGAGAACGTGAAAGGTGCCCCTCCGCCTCAGCAAATTTACGAGATCATTATTGATCATGTATCTTTTTCTTACGATGTAAACGACAGACCGGTGCTTTTGGATGCCAAAGGAGCTATAAAGAAGGGAGAAATTACGGCTTTTGTCGGGCCAAGCGGTTGCGGAAAGTCAACGATAACCAAGCTGCTGCTCGGGCTGTATAAACCACAGCAAGGTTGTATTCGGATCAATCATGACAGGCTGGACGGCATGGATTTGTGTTTATTCCGAAGAAGGACGGCCTATATTCCTCAAGATTCCTTGTTTTTTCATGACTCGATCTTAAATAACATAGGCTTTGGAACAAATGTTAACCTGAATTTGCTGGATGACTACACTAAAACTATAGATTTGTACGATGAAATTATGGACTTGCCCAACAAATGGGATACGATCTTGAGTGTCGGCGGAAACAATATTTCAGGCGGTCAAAAAAAGAGACTCGATATTTTAAGGGCCTTGGTAAAAAATGCGGACATTATCATTTTTGATGAGCCGACCGCTTCTTTGGATGCGGAAAGAAGGGGCGCGTTTTTAAATTTACTAAAAGAGATAAAAAACGATAAAATCATTATTTTGATAACCCATAACACGGATGAGATGCAGTACTTTGATAAAATCTATGCCGTTCAGGACGGAACCCTTTTAAGCTTAACAAACGAAGAATGGCAAGCCAATGTGAGTAAACCGTCAGTGGTTTGCAGTTAGTCACCGTATTCTTCCCAGAAGCCAAAATACCTGTCCTCTTCCTGTCCTCCCACTTGTCCGCTCATTGTCCTTTCCATGTCCGCTTTAGGGCCGATGATGGCCGCCAATCCGAGATAAAATGATAGTGTCGAAAGATAAAAACTTAATACCGAACGGGGCTGTGAATGAGACTTTCACGGCCCTATTTTTTTCTCGCCGGTTTCAGAGGCAGCGGCAGGCATCCCATACGGGCGTACCCTCATTGCAGCGGGTGATGATACCAGGTAGGCGCTATAGAGGAAGGGCGTTCGAACAATTGTGCAATAGAAGGGACGCCGGATGGGGCCAGCCGTGAAGTGTTCTGGAAGCGTCGGCCGTTCGATGCCGGTTGAATGCTGTCCGGAATGCTGCGTCCTTGAAAATCGGCGGGAAAAACAAGCCTAAGCGAAGGCAGGTGAGCATTTGTCACAGTCGATCATGAACGACGTGGTGCAGCGGGTGGCTGCGGCGGTAGCGGCCCGGTTTCGGGATCTGCCGGTTTATACCGAGCCGAGTCCGGAAGGATTCACGGGGCCGTGCTTTTTCGTGCGGCTGCTTAAATCGGAGCAGAATCAGGAGCTGGGGCGGCGCTTTAAGCGGACCTATTCGCTTGATGTCGGGTTTTTCCCCGCGGCGGAACGCAGCCGAGAGTCCGCCTACGACATGGCGGAGCAGCTCTGCGAGCTGTTTGCGGATTTTCCGGCGGATGACGGGCTGTCGCATGGGGCGGGCATAAACGCCGAAATCAAGGACGACGGGACGCTGCATCTGTACCTGACATTCCGCCAATGGGTCTGGTCGCCGGCCAGCGAAGAGATCAAGATGAGAAAACTTCGGCAGGAGGGGAAGGTTAAAGATGGTGTTTAAGAAGAAAGCGGACAAGCCTGTGGCACCGGCGGAACGGACTTTTTCCAAGGCCCAGCTGCTGGCGGCCAAACGCTTTAGCGGCGTGGAAAAGGACATTTTGCACGTGACGCTGGAGGACGGGGCGGCCTATACGGAAGCCCAGGCCGAGCAGGCGCTACAATCATTTATCCAAAGAGGAGTGAAGGAACATGGCTAACGGCACATGGACAACGCAAAATAAAGTATCTCCGGGGGTTTACATTAATTTTAAATCGGCGGCTCGCCCGCTAGGCACGGTCGGCGAGCGCGGGGTAGCGGCTTTTCCGGCATCGCTGCCTTGGGGGCCAAGCGGATTGATCAAGCTGGAGGCGGCGACTTTTCTGCAGAACGCCTTGAAGCTGCTGGGCTTTAACGCGGCTGACGCAAGAATCCGCCACATTGCAGCGGCGATGGCGCACGCCAGCCAGGTGCTGATCTATCGGCTGGGGGCCAAAAACGCCGTAAAGGCTACGGCCGCTATCGGCAATTTGACGGCTACCGCCAAATACGGCGGCTCGCGCGGCAATGACCTGCAAATCGTCGTGCAGGCCAGCGTGGATCAACCGGACGCTTACGAAGTCCGCACGTTGCTGGAAGGCGAGGAAGTCGACGCCCAGATCGTCGGTTCGGCCGAGGCGCTCGTAAGCAATGACTTCGTCACGTTCGCGGGCAGCGGTGAGTTGACCGAAACGGCGGGAACGGCGCTGGCGGGCGGCAAGGAAGGCACCGGCGGAAACGGCGACTGGACCGATGCTTTGGCGGCTTTGGAAGCGGAGGAGTTCGACGTGCTTGGTTTGCCGACCGACGATTCCGCGCTGAAGCAGTTGGCCGTGGCGTATACAAAACGTCTGCGGGACGATGAAGGCAAGAAGTTCGTCACCGTCCTCTACAATTACCCGCAAGCGGACTACGAAGGGGTCATCAGCTTGAAGAATAGCGTGATCACCGCCGAAGGATTGACGGTGGAGCCGATTTCCCTGTTGTGGGAAATCGCCGCGATGGAAGCGGGAGCAGCCGTCAACGAATCGCTCACCTATGCGGAGATTCCGAATGCGGTTGACGTAACGCCGAAACTGACGTACAGCGAGACGATCAAGGCGCTGCAAAACGGCGAGCTGGTGCTGACGGCGGCGAACGGCAAGGTGCAGATCCAGCAGGATATCAACACCTTCAAGACATTTACGCCCGAAAAAGCCAAACATTTCAGCAAAAACCGCGTCGTGCGGGTATTGGACACGATCGCGCGGGACATTCAGCGTACTTTCGGCGCAAGTTACATCGGGAAAGTCGGAAACAACGCGGACGGCCGCAATTTGCTGAAAGGCGAGGTGCTCAGCTATCTGGGAACCCTGCAGGGCATTGGAGCGATTCAGAATTTCAACGCGGAGACCGATCTGGAAGTGCTGCCGGGCATCGACGGGGACGCCGTTGTCATCAATCTGAGCGTGCAGCCGGTGGATAGTATCGAAAAAATCTACATGACCGTCACGGTCAACTAAGGAGGACGAAAACATGGCAGGTTCTTTTTTTAATGTGAAAGATGCGATAAGCGGCAAACAGGCCAAAGCCTTCGTAAAAATCGGCGACCGGACGGAGGAGCTGTTCTACGCTAAAACGTTGGAGTCGACGATCGAAAAATCGAAAGTGGACGTCCCGACGCTGGGCAGAACGGGGACGCCGCAGCGGTCGGCCGGCTGGAAAGGCACAGGCACGCTGACCATTTATTACGTCTCCTCCTTTTTCCGCAAGCTGATGGAGGACTACGTGAAGAACGGGAACGACTTCTGGTTCGATCTGATGATTACGAACGAGCAGCCGGGAAGCAGCGCGGGCAAACAAACCGTGTTCCTGCGGAACTGCAACCTCGACAGCATCATTGCGGCCAAATTCGACGCGTCCAGCGAGGATATGCTTGAGGAAGAGATTCCGTTTACCTTCGAGGATTATGACGTGATGGAATCCTTTAACGCGATTCAGCCGACCAACTAACGATTCTTTAACGGAAAAATAAAACCATTCAGGAGGAGATTCACGAATGAGCTCTTTATCTGCTTTTTTTGCGCAAAATGCCGCCGCCGGACTGGTGGAGGAAGTTGTCGTGTCCGAACGTTTCAAGGATGAGCAGGGCCAGCCGGTCCCGTGGCGCCTGCGCAGCATGACCGAGGAGGAGAACGAGACGATCCGCAAATCCTGCCAGCGCAAGGTGAAGGACAAAGGAATGGTCAGCTACGAGACGAACACCGATGAATACCTGGCCAAGCTGGCGGTCGCCAGCGTCGTATTCCCGGATTTGAAGAATGCCGAGCTTCAGCAATCCTATCAGGTGATGGGCGCGGATCAATGCCTGCGGAAGATGCTGCTCCCGGGCGAATACGCCACACTTGTGCAGAAGGTCCAGGAGATCAACGGCTTCGACAAGAGCATCAACGAACTGGCGGATGAAGTAAAAAACTGATCGATGAGGGCGACGGCGAAACGGTCTGCGCCCTCTTCGCCCTGAACCGCTACCACTTGATGCCCTGGGAGTTCGCCGCGTTGGGCGCAAAGCAAAAGGCAGCGCTCATCGCGATGATCCAGGAGACCATCAAATCCGAGAAAAAAGCGGCGAAGAAAAAGTGAACATCCTGCCTGGAAAGAAGGTGAAGCCATGGCAACTCCAGATTCCATGATAGTAGTGTACGACAGAATGAGGAATCTGCTTCCTCAAGTCATCCAGCCTGCCGAGCAGTCGATTGTCGTCTGGGAGGCCTCCGCGCGGGCGATGAACGACAACGTTAATGTGATGCTGCAGTTCTTA
This sequence comes from Paenibacillus sp. FSL P4-0127, assembly GCF_038007325.1. Taxonomy (NCBI): domain Bacteria; kingdom Bacillati; phylum Bacillota; class Bacilli; order Caryophanales; family Paenibacillaceae; genus Paenibacillus; species Paenibacillus sp. FSL P4-0127. Next base: position 1,097,852 of record NZ_JBBOWY010000001.1, read on the forward strand.
CAGACCCTCCAGCAAATTATATCTAGCGAATTGAAGGCGCATCGGGAAGCGATGCAGGCCACGCAAGCGCAAGAGGAATTTAACCAGGAGCTGGACGAGTCCGCCAAGAAGGGGAACAAGCTTGTCGAAGCTTTTAAAAAGATGGACCTGAGTAAGATCGCATCGACGGGTAAAGAGTTCCTCGGGCGGATCTTAAGCGACGGCGCCCAGCAGCAAACCGCAATCGATCAACTTTCCTTCAGTGCCGGCAGTCCGGGGGCGGGGCAGCAGATTTTTGACCAGACAGCCTCGCAGGCGCTGCGGTACGGGCAAGATGTGGACACCGCAATGGCCGGTACGCAGAAATTTATGTCGATAACGACTGATCCCGCACAGCTCGCCGAACTGAATATGCTGGCGATGCGGCTTGAGCGGCTTAACCCCGGGCAAGGGTTGGAAGGGGCCGCCGATGCGCTTTCGCAAGTACTGTCCGGAAGTACGGAAGGCTTAGGATCTTTCGATATTTCGGCCGGGGCGATCGATAACAGCGGAGTTCAAACGGCGGGGCAGCAGGGTAACGTGAACGGCGTCATCGCGGCGATGGATGAGCTGCTGAACAAACAGCGGATGACGCAGGCAACTTTTGAAATGATGATGGACTCCCCGGCGGTGAAATGGAAGCGGGTGGTAGACACCTTTAACTTCCAGCTCGGATCGATAGGCCGTCAGGGGCTAAACGCGCTTGGGCCAATGTTTGACTCTTTCCTGGAAGTGTTGAACAGCGATGCGTTCAAGAGCTTTATCGACGGCTTGGGGGCAGGCTTAAGCATCGTGGGGTCTTTTTTGGGCGAGGTGGCCGATGGGCTGGCGGCGTTCTTTGGAGCATTCACGTCCAACGGTTCTTCCTCTTATTTTATCGTTCTCGGAATCATAGCGGCCTTGGGGCTGATGACGATCATGCTCTGGGCGATGGTTGCACCGGTTGTGGCCCAAGCGATAGCATGGTTGGGCGTTTATTGGCCGATACTGCTCATCGCCGCCGGAATCGCCTTACTCATCGGTGTGCTGATGAATTTGGGAGTCTCCGCCCAGACCATTGTCGGTGTTATCGCGGGAGCATTTTACGGTTTTTTTGCCTATTTGTATAACCAGTTTGCACTTCTCTACAATGTAATAAGCAGCTTTGTTGAATTTTGGCTCAACGTATTCCATGACCCGGTTTATGCCATCAAAAAGCTGATCTACGATCTGGCGATGGCGTTTGGCGGGTATATGTACAATATGCTGCGCTCCGCGGAAGACTTCGTCGAAGGTTTTCTTAAATCGTTCCAGGGCGTAAAAGGATTGGCAAACGGCTTAATCAAGGCGTTTAATAAAGTGTCCGGAAAAGATGTCCCGAAGATTGATGACTGGAATTTCCATCGAATCAGCGATGGGGTACAAAGCTTCATGAACGGAATACCGGCTCCGGAGAAGCCGGATGGTGTCATTACTTTAGACAAGATGCAGTATAAGAATCCTGCCGAAGAGGCTGAAAAAGGCAGCAAGAAAGCAGTGGAACAATTTGATAAGCTTGCAAATAAGACGAATTCCTTGACCTCCGGCTTCGGGAAAGACCAGTCCCAAGATGCTCTGATTTCAGGCTTGGGAGGCGGAAACATCACCAACATCGGCAGCGTCGGGAACGTCGGCAGCGTGGACCGTGTTAATGAAACCGTGGATATTTCCTCGGAGGATTTAAAAATGATGCGTGAGCTGGCCGAACTGAAAAATATCCAGAATTACGTTACCTTGCAGCCGTCGATCAGTTTCGGGGATACCCATGTCCGTCAGCAGAGCGACATCAATACGATCATTGCGCATATCACAGAAAAATTAGAACAGGATATCGTCACCTCGGCGGATGCTGTCTATGGTTAGTAGGAGGGATGGATGGTGCGAGTATATGGCGTTGAGTTAAGTTTTAACAACAGGGCCGAGGTACTGAAGCTGCCGATCAACCCTTCCGAAATCAAAGTCAGTGAGTCCGGTCAAGGCAGCTCGTATGATGTGGCCGGGCTGGGCCAGATCAATGTGATTAAGGATCGGGGGTTGACGGAATACAGCTTTAGCGGCTTGTTCCCGGCCCAATGGTATAAGTTTGTGGCGACGGATGACCTGTTGCACCCGGTTGAATATATCAAGATGATCGAAAAATGGATGATCGCCAAGCGGCCGATCCGGTTTATTTTCACCAGTGACACTTACGACATTAATACACCGGCCAGCATCGAGTCTTTTACTTGGAAAGAGGTGGCCGGCAGCGGCGGAGACATTGAATACGATATCCAGCTTAAAAAATATGTTTTTTACGCCGCCCAGAAAATTACCCGGGAGACCACCAACGGGGGCGGCCAGGTACAAAAGAAAACGGCCAAAACCCGGCCCAATGATAAGCAGCAACCGAAGAACTATACGATGGTTGCCGGCGACAGTCTGTGGAAGGTGGCTCAGACGAAGCTCGGCAATGGAGCCCTTTGGAAGGAAATCCAGAAGCTAAACGGAATTAAGGACTCCGACCTGAAACGGCTGCCTGTAGGAAAGGTGCTGAAGCTGCCATGACCATGGCTGTGAAAATCATCAATCGGCAGGGGACCGGCAACGACGCCGAATGGGATGTTAGCGAAATCGTGAAAGGCCTGTCCTGGAAGACATCCCGGATCGGCAAGGCGGGGAGCGTTTCTTTTACGCTGATTAAAGGTTCTCCTTTTCAAACCACTAATTTTACGTACAACAATGGGGATATCGTGCGGGTCCGGGTGAATGACACGAATGTGTTCCACGGCTATATTTTCAGCATTGACGAGGGCCGGGACGAAGCCGTCAAGATCACCGCGTACGATCAGATCAGGTATCTAATGAACACCGACACCTACGTATTTACGGGCGTCACGGCGACGGAGGTTGTGCAGCGGATCGCCAAGGATTTCAATCTGAAGCTCGGGACGGTGGCTGATACGAAGCACCGAATCCCGACGATGACCGAGGATGGTAAAAAGCTGCTGGATATCATCGACAAGGCGATCACCTTGACCCTTCACCATACAGGCCGCGACTACTGCCTCTACGACGATTTCGGTTCGCTCTGCCTGCGCGAGGTGAATGATGCCGGGTTGGATCTGATTATCGGCGACGGCAGTCTGATGTACGACTATGAGGTTAAACGCTCGATCGACAGTGATACGTACAACCAGATTAAGTTATATAAGGACAACAAGGAGACCGGTAAACGTGAAATTTACATGGCCAAGGACAGCGTCAATATTAAGCGCTGGGGCTTGCTGCAGCACTACCAGTCGGTAGATGAAGACTACAACACGGCGCAGATCAGCGAGCTTCTGGATAAACTGGCCAAGCTTAAGAACCGTGAGACCAAGTCGCTTAAGGTAAACGCCCTGGGGGATATCCGCGTCCGCGCCGGCATGCGCGTCCGGATTATCATATCGGAATACGGCGTCGATCAGGCGCTGCTGGTGGATGAGTGTTCTCACGACTTCGACGGGGCGGTGCATACAATGACACTGGATTTGAGGGTGGTGTGAATGGCGGATTTACTAGGTACATTGAAAAAAGCTGCAACAGACGCCGTCCATGCCGGCAACCCTGTCGCAGTGCTGTTCGGCGAAATAAGCAAGGTGAATCCGCTGGAGGTAATCGTTGATCAACGGTTTACACTCACTGCGGATTTTTTGTATGTGACAGAACGCTTAACCCGATATGAAATCGATCTAAAACACAACCATACGTTTGACGGAGGAGTTACCCGCGATGCGTTGCCGGAAAAGATCGATCTCCAGCATAACCACACATTCGATGGCGGAATTGCCGGCGACGCGCTGCTGGACAAACTCGATTTAAAACACAACCACGCGTACAACGGTGGAATGACGGGGGACGCTTTGCCGGAAAAAATTGTGATCCGCGAAGGGCTGCAAGCCGGTGATGCGGTTCTGTTGCTGAGAGTACAAGGCGGTCAAAAATATGTCGTATGGGATAGGGTGGTGAGCGGATCATGATACCGGAAACAGACGAGAATCTGTTAAACGAGCCGTTAGTGGACCAGCCCATGCCGTCCCTGACTTGGCAAATTGATTTGGGCAGGGGACGCATCGCCGGGAAGACGGACGGCTTGGACGCCATCAAACAGGCGGTATTCAAGGTTTTCCAGACGGATCGCTTTTGGTATGACATCTATTCATTCGATTATGGCCACGAGCTAACGCTGCTGCTCGGCAGCAGCCCAGTATTTGCCCGGTCCGAGGCGAACCGGATGATTCGGGAGGCATTATTGCCTGATGACCGGATCGACTCGCTGGAAAATGTGGAGGTTGAAGTAGATGGCGATCGACTCATCATCCGTTTTACCGTGGTGACAGCGTACGGCAGTTTTGAGCAGGAGGTGAGACGTAGTGTATGAACACATGACTTTTGATTTTATACTGCAGCGAATGCTCTCCCGGGTACCGGATACGATCGACAAAAGGGAGGGCAGCGTTATTTATGACGCATGCGCACCGGCCGCGGCCGAGCTGGCCCAAATGTACATTGAATTGGACGTTAACTACACTCTTTCATTCGTGGACACGGCCAGCGGCGAATATCTGAGCCGGAAAACGGCTGAATTTGGGGTGAACCGCATACCGGCGACGCCGGCGGAGCGAAAAGCGATGTTTTACAACTCGGCCAATGACCTCATGGATGTACCTCTGGGTACACGGTTTGCGATTGCCGATTTGTCCTTTACGGTCAAAGAGAAGATCAGCACAGGCATATATAAAATGTCCTGTGAGACACCTGGCACGATCGGTAATACGCAGTTCGGTCCACTGTTGCCGATCGATTATGTGGCCAACCTGACCCGGGCCGTGTTGGCTGAAGTGCTGGTGCCGGGGGAAGACGAGGAGCCGGACGATGTACTCCGCAATCGATTTTACGAGACCGTCAACGAACCGGCTTTTGGCGGCAATGTCGCCGATTACAAGCAGCGGATCAATCGTATCCCGGGCGTCGGTGCGACCAAGGTTTACCCGGTCTGGCAGGGCGGAGGGACCGTTAAGTGCACCATCATTGCCGCGGACTGGACGCCTCCGTCGCCGGCGCTGATCGATGAGGTGCAAACGATCATCGACCCCACGGTCAATAGCGGTCAAGGATTTGGTCAGGCGCCGATCGACCATAAAGTGACCATTGCCGGAGTGACGGGCCTCCCGATCAATGTCGAGACGACGCTGACTCTAGCGACAGGAGTCACGCCCGGTCAGGTGCAGGCAGATGTTGAAGCTGTGATTGCGTCTTATCTGCTGGAGCTCCGGAAAGATTGGGCCAATCAGCAGCAGATCATCGTCCGGACCGCGCAGATCGATGCGCGAATCCTGACCGTGAACGGCGTCGAGGATGTGACCGGGACGACCGTTAATGGATCGGCAGCCAACTTAACGCTGGAGGCCGATGTGGTGCCGCAGCCGGGGACGGTGACCCTCCGTGTCTGATGATCGCATTTTGATCCATCTGCCGGCCTTTTACGGCGGCATTGAAGATTTTATCCGGCTGGCCGAAACGGAGACCATCGAGCTTGATTTGGCTCAGGGAGCCATCGACCAGCTTTTTGATGACCAGTTTGTTGAAACGTCCGCGCTGCAGGCGATCAAACGGCGCGAGCAGATGCTTGGCATCCAGGCGGACCCCACGAGAGAGACGCTGGAGTTCCGCCGGCGCCGCATTCTTAACCGCTACCAGACCAAACCTCCGTTTACCGTCAGATATTTGCAGCGGCAGCTCGACGCACTGGTCGGCAAAGGGATGACGATCGCGTCGGTGGACTATGCCAATCGGGTTTTGACGGTGACGGCCAACATTGACAATGCTAGCGTCTTCAAAGAGGTGCTCCGGACGATTGAGACGATCAAGCCGGCCAACCTCGTGTACCAACAAAACACGGCGCTAGAGGGAGCCGTTGCGCTGGAAGAGCATATCAGCGCGCGGGAAATGACATGGAATTACAAGCTGGACGGCTCTTGGAAGCTCGGGGAAAAACCATTCCTTACTTATGGACCGGAGGTGCCGATTAAATGATAGCTTCAAATTTGCTACACGATGTTGCCGAGTATGTAAATGGCCGGGTAGCCAAAGTGGTCATCAACGGGACTTATGTCATTACGAATTTTGAAGTAAAGGCTGTTACTAACAACGTGCTGGCTCTCAATTATGTAGTGCCGGTCAAAGAAGTATCTTTGATCACGTTGGTTGAGCTCAAAGACTCGACAGACGTCGTGTTTACGTCAAACGCTGTGAACATCCCGATTACGGCAGACCACCTAATGTTACAAACAATTGAATTTAAGGAGGGATTAAAGTAATGGCCAAAACGGATTGGACAATTTCAGATGTGGTTAAAGCACAAGACATGAACAACATCGGCGAAGAAATTAACAGCCTGAAAAATGCTATAGATAATATTCATATCCCGGATGCAGGCCTGACCGAAAAAGGTATCACAAAGCTCTCCAACGCCGTGAATAGCACCAGCGAAATTGAAGCTTCGACGCCGAAAGCCACGAAAACAGCATACGACGCAGCAGTGGCGGCACAAAATACAGCGAACGCTGCAAATACGGCTGCTGCAGATGCGCAGAACTCGGCGAACGCGGCGAATTCTGCCGCTGCTAACGCTCAGGGAATGGCTAGCGCGGCAAGCAGTGCGGCTGTTACCGCTCAAAGCAAGGCAGATGCCGCCAGCAACGCCGTAGGTCCCCTCTCAAGCCTGCTTACGTCGGCAAAGGGGAACGCGGTTGCCGCCATAAACGAGGTTTTTCAATCTGGAGTTGACGCTAAAAATCAGATTGTGGGCGCCGTCAACTCCAAGCTAGGCGCAGGAGCGTCCACAAGCGATCCGTGGGCTACTATAGCTCAAAAGATCACAGACTCGAAAGCGGTACGATCTATCTTTGGTTTTGGATCATCTGTGGAGTGGGGTATCCAAAGAAATGCCGGATACGCAAGTGCAAATTACCCGCCAAGTTATTATAGGGTTGAGCTAGATTTAGGCTCCGGGACCGACACTAAAGATTGTTATCTATATACCCTAACACCTATAGACTTTACTGGCGTGACACAACTCTATTGCCTCGGAGTACAGCAAATCAACAGATTGGGCAGCGACATCGCTAGGGTGGTTGTTGACCCGGTGCAGCACGGAAGTTACAGCGGAGGGAGCGTCATCGCATCGAGTGATATACCGTATCATGGTAGTGGATATCGGCAAGAGTTCAATATATATACAAAAGGATTAACTGGTTGGTACTATTTAAGAGTACATGCTAGAGGGGTATCAGGAAAATTGTGGTTAGAGAAGATGTTGCTAAATTGACCAAAACAAAGGGGAGATATACATGATCAGGATGTTTAAAAGTAATAAAGGCTTATGTCGAAGCAATCGAGTTTAAAGATTTTAAATTGATTTAGGAAATTATCCGGTTTACGGGAATGGTGGCCACAGTGAAATTCGATATGAATGGCTCATTCGATCGATTACTATCGAAAACGGGAAGAAGCCTGTCGTAGCCATTCCAGGACAGTTCATCTACAAAAACAACACCGGGGCCATTGGAGTTTTAAGACACGCTCGGCACTGAGGTAGACTGGGACACAAGACAAAGACGGTCATGATTACAAAATAATGGATAATCATAAGGCCCACTAACCAAAATGGGAGGTGGGCTTTAACATGTCTTTAAAAAACGTTAAATTCATACATCAAATTGTTGTGTTACAAGCAAGAGTATGGATATTTTCAAACTGTATCTGGGGGCTCAGTTTTTGAGGAGATCTGATTATAATACCGTATGCCTCTTTTGACTATGTCACTCTTTTCTAAATCCTAACAACCATTTCTGTATATTATCGCCCTCTAGCTTTATTGGTTCGTCTTCTGTTCCAACAAAAATATACTGAGCTGATACTTCCTCAATTCCTTTTGCATCTTTAAAACTTGTCCCGCATAGAAGTGCTCCATCAAATATAGCGCTTGTTAGATCCACATTGTAAAAATTTGCATGACTTGAATTCGCTCTTCGAAAAGAAGCACGGTGCATATCTGATCCGGATAAGTCAGCAAAGCTAAGATTTGCGTCGTCAAAAGACGCCTTTATACCAAGGCAATTTCTCAAAATTGAATTTTTTAATGATGCATAATCGAATACAGTTTTGCTCAACATACATTCCGACAAATTCGATTAATCAAACGAAGAACCTAAAAAGTAGCAATCGCTCATATCATTATTTGTCAGGAAGGAGTTGCTTGCGTTTGAATCAACAATTTCAGAACAACTTAGATTAATCTCTGTTAGATTTAGTTCACATATCTCTTTTTTTACTATTTCTAACTTTCTTCCACTTTTCCCATCCGACTGTGCCCAGAGGTGATGGCTCAAAAACATATCTTTAATATCCATGCAATACTCCTTTTCGGGCATACCTCTGAATAACAATTAAAAATATACTTAGGTTATTGTTTTAAAATAAACTACAGCATATTTTCCCGCCTTAAACTTTCCAAAAGTCTCCGGTCAATATATAAGTCTGTTATTACTGAAAAATCGTCTGAATTGTTGTGGAGACCATGCGACAGTATAAATTTTTCTCCGTTATCCATAACTATCTCAACACCAACCACATTTGGTAATTCGGCGAGCAAGGCATTTTGCGGATCGCGCTTAATAATATTTACCATCCTTATTTTCTGCCCTACTATTCGGCTCCAATAGGAATTGCTGTATTGTTTATCCAGGGCACTAATAGCGTAGAGTTCTGGATCGTTTTCGAGGGGCTCATTAGTGGTGTAGCCTATATCATCTTTTTCAACCCATGTAATAACCGAATTTTGCGATGGGTCGCTGGCGGCCCCAATGACTAACCCCGATTGAAAATACATTAACACTGGTCCTGCGGTTAATGAGAAAACGTCTTCTTCTTCAATCTCACATTGCTCTAAGGCATCACTACCTTCCCACCAGCTAAATCTTGTCAATTGGCAAAGCGTCTGATTTTTATAATTTGAAACAACCTATTTTTATCAGACGGGAAAGAACTTAATCTAATGTCTGCATTCATTGAGTTCCCTCATTATCAACGCGATTCTCTTTTAGCAGTTTCAATAAGTAGATCTATCATTCTCAAGTTATTCTAAGTCTGCTTTGAGTCTCGGCCTGTATTAATGCTCTCAGAGGATGTTTCTGTTCAATAAGAATTTTTAGCTTGATAAGAAAAGGCCGACTTCGGCACACCCTGACCAAAGACGACCTATGAACATCACTATATTGTTAAGAATGAATCTTCTCAAGGAAGTCCTCAAGAACTTTTTTTACTGGTAAGCCTACTTTAGGCAGCAAATCACGTACCAGGCCTGCAATAATACAACCATAATCGTACCATGAGTCCTCAGAGGTATCGGCAGATAATAGATTATCCAATTCTTTATACATTTAACATCCCGAATCTCTTCTTTAGATTTTGTCTTTCTAGGTTATATAAGCTCTCTCTTACTCTAAGAGTTAAATATCCTTGAGTTCTATTTTTTCAATTAGCCCCCAATTTACACCATCCTCAAGTTGATAGTCCAGCTCTTCTAATAATTTAAATCCTTCTTGTTCGATTCCTGAATCATGCCCATAAACTTGAAAGTACCGTTCTTTAAACTGTACATACCAATAATAAATACTGTAATAAATACTTTGTTTATCCAGAGGGATTGCGCTAACATTGTTCTTTAAATAAGAATAATATGCCAACAACTCGTTTAAATGAGCATCATTTATAGAATCATTGTAGAAATTCTGTAGTTCTTCATCAGAAATATATTTCTTAATTTCTTCTTCCTTTAAAATTCTCATACATCTCACCCCTAGTGACTATTCAGGAAAGAACCTCACATCAATATCGATTTTTCTAGAATTAAATAAGTTTGTCAATTGTTCTACAGCCTTCTCATCAGATACTAACCATTCTACCTTATAACCTGCAGTAACTGCCGCCTCTTGCTGTCTTAATGCCTCTTGTACTACTTTATTCTTAGCAAATTCAGGTAGTTCATCAACGTGATAGAATGATTTCGGTTTTATTATAAGCTTGCCATCCTGCAAAACATCCTCTAAAAGGTTCTCAAACTGTACATACCCCCCTTTTGGATGAGGTAAATAATAACTTTCGTTGTTAGGATTTATTTTTAGTTCAAAGTCATCTACTCTTGGATTATTCTGAGGTATTCTTTCACCAAAGAAACCTTTACCATATGGACGTGCATTAATATCATTGATGCCCCATTTTATCTTTGTATTATATTCGGGGGTTTTTGGCGTCCCCCCAACTCCCCGCTCCCTCTCCTCAATAAACTTCAGGTAATTCTCCTGCGCCGGGGTTCTGGGGAGGACGATATCATCGACGCTCGTTCCGGGGATGGGGGCCATCATGCCCCCGGAGGTCAGTCCTCTTTCGACCTTCACCGAACCGGAAATCTTCGGCAACAACTCAGCCAATTTCTTCGACGTCTTCGCCGAAATCTTGGCGCCGGATTTGGCCGCTCCGCTTACCAGCGTTAGCGCCATAACGGCTTTGGTCAAAGCGCGGCCATAGGTTACGCTCTCTTCGTAGGTGGCTTTGCCGCTGAAGATTTTGTCGGACAGCTCATTGATTTGTTCAAAAGGAACGACGAATTCTTGGGCTAACCCTTCGCCGACTGTATTTTTAACGTCATCGTAGGTGATCTCGCCGCCGGCGATCGCTTTACCCAGATCGTAATATCCCGGGATGGTTTCTGTCCAGAACTGCAGGCTGGTTGGCTGAACGCTTATTGCGTACTCAATCAAATCTTTGGCATCTTCACCAAGTTGCTTGACGATGCCCTCCCCGACGCCTACCGTCGTGAAAGCCGTGCTCATTCCGCGGGTGTCCAGGTCCGGATTATTGCGGATGCCCAGCCCTCTCTCGGCATAAGCCAATTCCAGCAGCTCTTTCGTAATTTTGCCGTCCACTTCAAATTGGTAGCCGTCCAGGCCGAACATGTCCCGGCGCACCGCGGCCACGGAACTGACGGTATTCGCAATGTGTTGGTAGCCCGCGACCGCGATCAAAAATTCCTCGTTGTACTTTCCGGTGATTTCGCCGTGATAGATGTTCATGTCTTTCAAATATTGCTGCAACTTGCGAATGTCTTCCTCGGGAACCTCCCGGTTATACGTATCAAGTTGTTCCTGAAGATTTCGTCTTTGCTCGGCGGCCTTAAGAACAGCAGCTTCGATTTGATCGTAGTGGCTACGCGCCCATTCCCGGTACACGGCGTTCAGCATTCCGGCTGCGATGACAAGCCGCAGTTCGCTTTCCTTTGGCATTGGGGATCTGTCCTGTTTGAGCGGATTGTATGCGCAGGCGTCCAAAGGCGAGCCTTTTTGGAACTCCGCCAAGCTGACTTCTTCCTTGAACCACTCCTGCGATACGCCTAAATCGGCCAACACCTTGCGATACTTCTCAGCCTCTTGATGGGTCTGCTCCATGTACATCCGGTTTCCATATACCATGTAAATACGGTAGGCCGCCTGGCTGCGGGCGATTTCTTCGAAACTTTTCGCGATAATCTCGAGTTCTCTTCTTGCGTTCAACTGCTCCTCTGCACTTCCGGTGTCCAAGCTAGCCAAAAGAGCAGCGATCCGCGCATCTTCTTTGACCGGGGCAAGACGGCTTTCAAGCGACCATTCCTGAATCTTCAGCAAAGACTCTTTGATCAACTGCAGGATGGAGGGATACGCTGCCGTAGCCGTCTGTGGGCCCGCTCCATCCCCTGCCGCAATGCCTGCAAACCGGTTCAACCCGCTCTGGAGCAGCCCCTTTAAAGTAAACACCGGCGGTTTCTTGGCACGGGTTAACGCCAGCATCTCTTTTTCGGTTTGGCGATATTGGCCGGCGGCCATCGTCAGAGCTTTCGCCTTGCTCCTCATATGATCGTCCAACTGCATCGACAGCGACATGATCTTTTGCAGCCGATCCCTTGCCGCCCGCGCCGCCGAGCGCACGTTATTTTCATGATAAGCCGATTCCACACTGCCGATCAGCCGGTTCAGTTCCCGGTACATCCCGGTGTTTGTCTCTTCAAAGGTCTGCCTTAACCGGTCCAGTTGGCGAGACAACTGCTCGATTTGATCGGGATTTACCTTTTGCAACATGCTTGATCTCCGCCTTTAGGTGGACGTATGTACTCGGTAAAATTTACCACCACCCAGTATATTCACGGGTATTCTACCAATATGAACCAGGCCGGACAATAGATACATCGTACAAATTTCGTTATACGAAAGTCCCATTATTGCGGCTCAACATGGTGTGCCAACCGCAGGCTATCCAATCGACTAACAATCGACTAACAGCCGATTAACAGCGAACAGGACCGCGAACATGACGTTCACGGCCCTGTCTTTTGCTCACCCGATTCCCCGCATCAGCGTTCCTCACCCGAATCCGCCTATCAGCGCTTTCCGCCCAACAATTTTTCCACAAGCCAAGGTTTGATCACGGGCAACACCACGTCAGGCTGCATTGCCTTTGTATGATCCATGCCGCTCCCCGGCATAATTTCAACATCCCACCCCGCTTGCCCCAACAGACTCTGGTTCTTTTTCAAGCGCCCAACGATGTCGACCGTAACATTGCCGAAGTTTTCGCCGTAAACGATTGTGTCCTGCTCCCCGGCAAAAGCGAGCTTGGGAATCGGCAGCTTCTCCAGTACGCTTCGGCCGTCAAAGCCTATCAAGCTACGGTACAACGTCATAAACTGCTTGGTTACGGACGGATCGATCGTGACGTTGACGTTATCCCAATCGAAATCCGCCGGATTTTCGGAGTCCGCTTGCTGGGGAACCGCATTTTGCTTTTGCTGCAGCGCTTGCTGATAGGTTTTTTCGGTGACGGCCAGCATTTCACGGTACGGCCCTTCGCAAGGCGGGAAGCCACCCATGATCAAACTTTCCAAACGATCCGTCCTGACCGCCAGCTGCAATCCAGCAAGCGCCAGCCAGGAATATCCGTAGTAGCTAAACTGCCGGATGTTCATTTCATCCGCGATGTGCAGGAAATCGTTCACGATATGCTCCGGGGTGAGGTAGTCCGGAACGGGATTTTGAAACAAGTGCCCTTCATAATCGAAAAATAAAACCTGAAACCGGTCGGCGAGCCCTTCTACCAAGCGCTTTCCCAATTCCGGGTCAACGCCCCACTGCTTTAAACTTTCGGCCTCTTGACCGTATACCGGTTTTTTGGCGACGGGCAGCATGATCGTTTTGGGGTTCGATTGTCCGGCAAGCAGCCCCACTTCGATGACTGAATTATCGGGCAGAGTTATCGTTTTTTTCAACACAAATCACTCCTTAGGGCGGTTATATTATCATCGTATAACATTCATGCAATCTTTCGCTTTGCCGCTCATCATGCCTTGGTATTCGTGTTATATTAATGGTCAATATTAACGCAGCACTTTAGGGTTTAACTTTAATCTTTTCACTGGGGGGGCAGGAATGAACGAAGTATATACACCGAAACAAATAGCAAAAATGTTAAACATCAGCACCACAACTTTGCGAAGATACGAGGAACAGGGGCTAATTCCACATGTCCATAGAACGGCCAGTAACCGCAGATGCTACCGGCCTGTTCACGTACAGGCTTTCACCGTTATCCGAATGTTGCTTCAAGGGTATGACATCCCGGTGGTCTATGAGGCGATGCAAAATATTAAAAAGGGGAACACGGTGGAGGCTTTCTGGTTAATCAACCGGCAACTGCACATCCTACAGGAGGAGAAGCATAGAGTTGAGGAAGTTTTAATGATGATCAAAAACGCGGATTTCTCCAAATACTGCAACGTCAAGGTTACGGAAACGATGAAAATCGGGGAAGTTGCCGCGTTGGCCGGCGTTAATCCTTCGGCGATCCGGCACTGGGAGAAGGAAGGACTGATCAAATCGGAGAGAGAGCGGGGGAACGGGTACAGAATGTACACCACATCCGAACTGAAGAAAGTCATTGTGATCAGCAGCCTGCGAAAAACGATCCATTACATCGAAAATATGAAACAGTTGCTAAATGAACTCGAAACACAGCACTACACGAAAGTGGAGCGGTCTTTTCAACTGGCTCTGCAAAAATTAAATCATCAACTTACGACTCGATTCCAAGGCATCGCCGAATTGATGAAATATGTAACTTTTTATCGTGAGCAAACCTCGCCTGGGCAAACTTGACCTCTCCCGAATGCCGTATTCCTCAGCCCTTCCGGTCAGCTCAAGCCCGGCAACAAATCTCTCATCAGCCGCTAAAAAGAAGGAGGTACAAGCGTATGCTTGTTTTCTTTACCCTCATTTGCCTCGTGGTGCTCATCGCCGTCGGCTTCGATTTGTTTATGAAGCTGTACCCGCCCTTTGGCGGCAAGCCGTCGCCCGCAGAGATGGAGCGTTACCGGCAGTCTCCCAACTATAACGGAAAAAAGTTCGAGTACCCCCTGCACACACAGTTGATGGCGCCGCTCCCCGGCAGTCTTCTAACGGCTCTGCGCGAATACCTGCAACGCAAACCTCATCTGAGGCCGGACCGGCCCCTCCCGCAGGTCAAGCTGGATCGGCAGGCGATTGAAGGGATCAAGGAGGACACGGTGATCTGGTTTGGCCATTCGGCCCTGCTGCTGCAACTTGGGGGGACGCGGATGCTGCTGGACCCGATGTTTGGTCCCTCTTCATTTCCGATCAAGGGAATGGGCGGAAAAAGGTACAACCAAGAGCTGCCATTCGGCGGCCTGGACGAGCTTCCGGCAATCGATGCCATCGTTTTGTCGCATGATCATTACGATCATCTCGACTACGGTACGATCAAGCGGTTGAAGGACCGGGTGACACGGTTTATCGTGCCGCTGGGCGTCCGCTGTCATTTGGAACGGTGGGGCGTCGCGCCCGAGCGGATCAGCGAACACGACTGGTGGGATGAACTGGAGTTTCAAGGCGTTCGGCTAGCCTGTACGCCGGCCCGTCATTTTTCCGGCAGGGGGCTGTTTAGCCGCGACGGCGGACTATGGTGTTCGTGGGTCATCGCGACGCCGGAGACGAGGGTGTATTACTGCGGGGACAGCGGGTACGGACCCCATTTCAAGGAAATCGGCGAAAAATACGGCCCGTTTGATCTCACCTTAATGGAGTGCGGCCAGTATGATGAACGGTGGATTGATGTCCACCTGCTTCCCGAGCAGACGGTGCGGGCCCATCTGGACGTCAAAGGGAACGTGCTGCTTCCGGTGCATTGGGGCGCGTTTACGCTGGCGATGCACAGCTGGTACGATCCGGTGCGTCGGCTGACCGAAGAGGCCGGGCGGCGGGGCGTCCCGATCACAACGCCGAAAATCGGGGAGCCCGTCAAGGTGGGCGCGTCCGAATATCCGGCCGAGGCGTGGTGGAAGTAGCGATGGCGGGCAGAGGCGGACGCATAAGCAGGAGCTTTTCCTTGAGGATGAGGGCGATCAAGATTGAAATCTACGATCCCTTGCGGAAAAGCTTTTTTTGTGCGGGCAGAGTGCTGTCCAGTGCTGCTCAATACTGCTCTGTGTTGCGTGCCACCTAGTGCTGCCTAGTGCTGCCTAGTAGCCGCTTAGTGCCGCCGAGCGAAAATAACGCCCTTTTTCGGCGCTATTTTCGTCATTGAGCGGAAGCTGGGGCTAATAGAGGACTTTTTGGTCGTTATTTCAGTGGGCGGGTGGTCTAAGGCTAATATCTCCGGGCCCCGGGGGAAATAGGAACATAAATGTCCGCTATTTGGAGAACGGAGGGAAAATCCGTCCCAATAGCGACATAAATTACCGTTATTTCCGGGGATATCGGGATCAATGGTGTTATGGCAGGCCATGAAAGGCCACGGAAGGCCGAATCTCGTTTATCTTTGGGCGCCATGACTTTTTCTCCAGCCCAAAAGACCGGACAGGCCAGCTCAAAGTAGCCGACTCATCAACCAAAAGGACTCGACTCATCAGTTCAAAGGACCGGAACCACTCGGTCCCGGCCCCTACCATACGGCATGCGGCGACAGTTTCGTTTACAGCTTAACCCAGGCCACCAGCCCGTCGGGCTGATCCGGGTTGATGCCGTGGCGTTCTGCGCTGGTCAGAGCGGCGATTTGCGGGATGAAAATGAACGGAATGCCCCGCACCGCAGCGTCCAGCGGCCGCTCCGTCGTGATCGCGAGGTCAACGATCTCATGCGGCACTGCCGCCGCCCGATCGGCAAACGCGATCACGGTGGCGCCGCGGTCTTTGATATCGCGCATCAGGTTGCGCTGATGGTCGATGCCGGTATCCGACAGGGCCGCGATCACTAGCGTATCCGGTCCAACCGTCACCATCGGTCCGTGGCGGACATCAAGGAGATGGTAGGCGTGCGCTTGCGTCTTGGCGATTTCGGTCAGGGCGATCGCGCCCTCGGCGGCCAGTCCCTGCAGCTCGCCGTCCGCTAGTACAACGGCGTTTGTCCAGGTGAAATCGCACACCCGGCGGATGCCGTCCTCCACGCGCGCCATGTAGGCTTCGCCCTGGTGAATAGCCGTCTGCATATCGGCAATCAGCGCCTCGTCTCCGGCCAGGAAGGCGGCGAGCAGGAGGTTGGCCGCATACAGGTTGACGACTGTGCGGGTCTGGCAGACACTATGGTCAAAAGCCCACGGCAGTTCGAGAGAAAAATCGGCCGTTAAGGAAAGCGGAGAATCTTCCACACAGGAAATTGCCAACACGGGAATGCGCTTTTCATCGGATTGGATCAACCGCAACGCTTCAACCACCTCGCTGGTGCTGCCGGACCGTGACGGCGCGATCGCCAGGGTGCCCGCCAACATAGGGCGGTAGCGGTCAGCATGGAGCATCAGGTCGCCGGCGGCCAGGGAAACCGCAGGCAGTCCGGCGCGCAACCGGAAGGAGAAGGAGGCCGCTTCGCTCAAGCAGTAGCTGGAACCGGAGCCAACGAAGGTCACAGAGTTCACCCCTTGCGCTCGAACAAATGCCGTAAACTCAGCACGCTTGGCCAGCATATAATCGTAAGTCTGCTGCAAGGCCTTGTATTGGCCTTTTATTTCACTGTACGTCAAACTCATAAAAGGTACCTCCCGTAAATGAATTAAAATGACGCTTTATGTCAATTCTATAATCATTTCGATCAAAAATGCAATAAAAAAGATTGCTTCAATCAATAAAACGGAATAAAATTTGCGAACTGAGCAATAAATTTTTACAAAATGATTGATTTAATCAAAATAAACGATTATTATGATCACAAGCACAAGATTCATCCAAGCATCAATCATCCGATTTATCAAC
The DNA here is from genome assembly GCF_038007325.1 of Paenibacillus sp. FSL P4-0127. Classification (NCBI taxonomy): domain Bacteria; kingdom Bacillati; phylum Bacillota; class Bacilli; order Caryophanales; family Paenibacillaceae; genus Paenibacillus; species Paenibacillus sp. FSL P4-0127. The sequence continues at coordinate 1,115,250 of NZ_JBBOWY010000001.1, forward strand.
CGGCAGTTGCAATCATTTGTCTATGTGGACCGATTCAAAAATAACGTGAACGTTGGTGTGCCGTGGATCGACCGCATACAGCTTACCGCATACCGCACGAAGGCTAACGGACCTGAACGACCTTATTTGCCAGAAAAGACGCCGTTTTCATTTCTAACGGACAGGAGAGCCTCTATTTGCTCAAAAAGTTCGGATACGTGCTCATCCATGCCCAATAAGGTCTGTGGTGTCCGTTAGGATTAGCTTTGCTGTCGCACCAGTCTCACCACTCACGTTATTCCCGAATCGCCCCACTCACGAAAGGAGGGCGTTAAACTCGTTCAAACCGCCGCCAGCCGAGCCCAAATAGGTGGGGGCAATGCCATCGCATAAAAGGGGTTGCCAGGCCCGCGTATAAAAGGGGCACATGGCCTTTTGTGTAAACGGGCTCTCAACGTCTCTTTCCAATAACGAGGCCCTGGTGCTCCCTTCACACCCGCTGCGCGGCGAAACCTTTTAAGGGGGAAAGGATATGCCACTTATCTCGTCTACTGAAATGCTGCAAGCGGCCCGCAGGGATAAATACGCCGTCGCCGCCTTTAATGTGCACACCCTGGAGATGCTTCAGGCGGTCGTTGAAGCGGCGGTGGAAATGGACTCCCCGCTCATTATTCAATCGACGGTGGGCACCGTCAAACATCTGGGTGCGGATTACCTCGCCCATGCGGCCAAAACCGCGGCGGACCGGACGGGTCTGCCCATGGCGCTGCATTTGGACCATTGCACGGATTTTCCGACGATCATCCAATGCATCCGCGCCGGTTACACCTCGGTTATGATCGACGCCTCCATGTTTCCTTTTGAGGAAAACGTGGAGCGGACCAGCAAAGTGATGGAGATCGCCAAGGCCTCCGGCGTAAACGTGGAGGCGGAGCTCGGCAAGGTCGGCGGTGTCGAGGATGACATTGTCGTCGATGAGCGGCAAGCGTCGTTGGCCGATCCCGAAGAATGCGCGCTGTTCATCGAACGCACCGGCGTACCTACGCTAGCGCCCGCGATCGGAACCGCCCACGGCATTTACAAGGGCCGGCCGAACATTGATTTTGGGCGGATTGCGCGGATCGCGGACCGCGTGTCCGTTCCTTTGGTGCTGCACGGCGGGTCGGGCATTCCGGCCGAGCAGATCCATCAGGCGGTCGCGCTGGGGATGTCCAAGGTGAACATCGCCACCGAATTGCGCATCGCCTTCTCCGACGCGATCAAAGGCGTGTTTGCGGCCGATCCCGAAGAAAACGACCCGCGCAAATACATGGTTCCGGCGAAGGAAGCGGTCAAACGGCTGGCAATGGAAAAAATGCGGCTCTGCGGCTCCGCCGGAAAAGCGGGGAAAACCGGCACGACCATAGCAGCAGGAAAAACAACCGCAACGAGCGACACGACCGCAACATCCGGGATTGTTGACGCAACCGGAACAACCGGCAAGGCCGGCGCAGCCCGATGATCACCACGGTCACACTCAACGCAGCCATCGACCGGACGTGTTACGTCGACAGGTTCAGCCTGGGCCAGGTGCACCGGGTGGCCCGGCAAGTAGATGAGCCAGGTGGCAAAGGCAACAATGTCGCCAAGGTGATCCGCCAGCTAGGCGGCCAGGTCACCGCCACCGGCATCATCGCCGGCGCGAGCGGCGCGTTCATTGAACGCGGCCTGGCCGAACGGGGCATAGAGACCGCTTTTGTCCACGCCCCGGGAGAGTCGCGGGTCTGCCTCAACATCCTGGATGAGTCCAGCGGAAGCTCCACCGAACTGCTCGGGCAAGGACCGGCCATGACGGAGACGGAGGCAGCCGCAATTAAGGAAACGCTGCACGATCTGGCCCAAAATTCCAGCATAGTCGTGCTCTCCGGCAGTTTGCCCGCGGGCGCGCCGGAAAATATGTACGCGGAACTGATCGGCATCGTCCGGTCCGCCGGCGCCAAGGCCTTTCTGGATACCGGCGGAGCGGCCTTCAGCGCCGGGCTGACCGCGTCGCCCCGCTTCGTGAAGCCCAACGAGCAGGAACTGGCCGGATGGCTGGGACGCGAACCGCGGGAGCTAAGCGAATGGGTCCGGGCTGCCCAACTGCTGGCCGATCAGGGAATCGCCGAGGTGTGCGTCACGCTGGGCAGCCGCGGAGCCGTGGCGGTTCTGGATGGAGCGGGGTATGTGGTGACGCCGCCGGCCATTCGTCCCGTGAATACCGTGGGCTGCGGCGACGCTTTTGTGGCCGGCATGGCGTATGCGGAGGAACGCGGCGATTCGGCCGCAGACAGACTGCGCACCGCCGCTGCGGCGGCCGCGGCCAATGCGATGTCCGCCAAAGCGGGGGATATCGATTGCCATCTTTTCCGGGAGTACGAGAGTCAGGTACAAATCATAGCTTTGTGAAGGGGCCGGCAAAAGCGTGCGGAAGCGCGTTTTTCTAACGGATTTTGCAGCAGGATGCGGGTTCATTTCGGCGTATTGCAATCTATCCTTTCATCCTCCACAATAGAGCTAACACGGGCTGTACGGCTCAGATATATCAAAGAGGATGTTCAAAAAGTCATCTTTTGATCACGAAGTAGAATCAAGGAGCTTACTAGACATCGAATCTTGAATTCAGCCGGGTGGGGCGGATGCTTCCGAAGCATGTTTCCTACGGAAACGTTTCAGTTGCTCACGTAGGATCTTCCTATGCTCCGCTGCTCAGTCCCTAAGCTTCTTTCGACCTAAAGCGTTTTGAAAAAACGTACATCGGAAGCATAGGCTTCGGTGCTGAAAACCTGACTTTTTGAACTCGCATTTAAAGGAGAGAGCTATGCAATATTCAAAGGGTGAGCTGCGCAGAGCGAAAACGCTGGAACTGATTAAGGCGCACGGAAAAATATCGCTGCAGGAAATTATTGAAGCCGTCGGCTGCTCGGAAGCGACCGCAAGACGCGATTTGGACGTGCTGGAGAAAGCGGGCGGGATTATCCGCACGAGCGGCGGAGCCATTTACGAAGGGGCGCTGACACCGTCGGCGGCGGAGCTGCCTTTTGCCGCCAAACGCGATTTCAAACGGCAGGATAAGGAGCGGATTGCCGAAGCCGCGGCCGCCCTCGTTCAGGAGGGAGACATTATCTGCCTGACCGGGGGAACGACGACGTTTTTTATTGCCAAAGCGTTGAAAAAACACCGCAATATTACGATTGTCACCAATGCGGTGAACATCGCTTTCGACCTGGCCGACGCCGAAGGCATTCAGGTTGTGGTGATCGGCGGCGTAATGCGGGCCAAAAGCTACGAGCTCAGCGGTCCGCTGGCGGAGAATGTGATCGATAAAATCAACATTACCAAAATGTTCCTCGGGGTGGACGGCGTATCGCTGAATCATGGCTTTACGATGCATTCCGAGCTTGAAGCCCGGATTGCCCAACTGATGATGGAACGTTCCAGCGAAGTGTATGCTGTATTCGATCAAAGCAAGCTGGAGAAGAGCGCTTTGTTTACCATTACTCCCCTGAATCAGGTGACGGGGGTAATCACGAATAAGCAGCCGGAGGGATGGTTTGAGCAAGCGTGCCGGGAGCAGCAGATTGCCGTATATACACCCTTAGACCACACTGCTCCTATTTAAAGAGGTTGTTCAAAAAGTCATCTTTTGATCACGAAGCAGCAGGTCAGGAAGTGGTCTCGACGTCGAATCTTGAATTCAGCCGGGCCTTCCGGTGCTCACGTACCCAAAACGTACGCTCCGCTCCTGACGTCCCTAGCTTCATCCAACCTTCTCGGTGCTGAAAAGCCGACTTTTTGAACTCTCACTTAAAGGCGCCCCAATTCTCAAGCAACCTCCCCTTCAAATGCTGGCTAATTTGCAGGAGATAAGGGGGATATGCGAATGCGGTTTTCGAAGTTTATGCTGATCATTGCGGCGGTTTGCGTTGTATTCGCCGCAGCGGGCTGTGCAGGCCCCTCCGCTTCCGGCGGCGATACATCCTCAGGCACGGAAGGCAAGGTGAAACTGGTCTTTTGGAGCCATCAGGAAGATGCAATTGTAAACGCATACAAAAAACAGATCTCGAAGTATCAAACCTTGCACCCCGATGTGACGATCGAATATCAGACTTTTCCTTATGACGTGTACAACCAAAAGCTGAAAGCTTCATTTTCTGCGAACACACCGCCCGATATCGCCGAGCTGTTCGGCACTTGGGTTCCCGGATATTCCAAGAACGGTCTGCTCGTTGAAATCCCCGATAGCGAAACTGTACAAAAAGCGTACTATGACGCACCCCTCGGCGGGTATTTGCGCGATGGCAAGCTGTATGGTCTGCCGCTTGAATACAACATTGAAAACGGCGGCATGCTGATCCACCCGCAAATGCTGAAGGAACAGGGCTTCGACCAGCCGCCTTCCACCTGGGCGGAACTGGTCGCTTACGCCAAAAAGCTGACCGTCCGCGAAGGCAATGTCATTAAAGTAAAGGGTTTCGACTTTGTATCGTCGGACAATATCACGTTTACTTTTCTGTCGCTGATTCTGCAGCAGGGCGCCGGTTTCTGGGGAAAGGACGGGCATGTGAACTTCCACACTCCTGAGGCGCAAAAGGCGATGTCCGCTTTGGTCTCGCTCGTGGCCGACGACAAGGTCGCCGATTTGACCACGTTTGGAGGGGAGCTGGATACCTCCGATTATTTTTTCCGCGGGAACTCGGCTATGACCTATCGCGGCCCTTGGACGATATCCGCCGGATTGAACAACTATAAGGTCAGCGATTTTGAATATGTGCCCGTACCGTCCTTTACGGAGAACCCGCCCGCCTTTGCCGCCGAATCCGGCTGGGGCCTTGCGGTGGCGAAGGAAAGCAAGCAGCCGGAGGCCGCGCTTGAGTTTATCCGCTTCATCACGGAGAAGGACAACCTTGAGGAGTGGAATACGGACACCTTCACCGTTCCGGCCAAAAAAGAAATCGCCGAAGACCCCGAATTCCTGAAAAACAATCCGTATATGAAAACCTCGCTGGAAATTTTGTCGCTTGGCCAATGGATCGGCCCCGTAGCGGACCGCGATTACTTCTTCAAGCAGGTCAACGACCATTTTCAGCTGATGGCCGGCGGAAGCCTGAGCGTGGAGGACGGATTGGCGAAAATCGAACAGGCCATCAACGATAATCAGGATCAACATAAGTGAATAGGGGTGTTCGGGCATGAGTGTTGTTGTACCGACCGACAAGACGGGTAAGCTAAAATCGGCGGGAAAAGCGGCGGGATACAGAGCCAAGCGGAGGTTCATCCTCATTTCATTGGTGCCGGTCCTGCTCCTGTTTGGGGTGTTTGCGTTTCTTCCTATCGCCTGGAGCCTGGGCTTGTCCGTTTTTAAGTATGACCCGCTTAGCTCCAAGGCGCTGTTCGTGGGGGCGGACAACTATATCCGCATGGCCCGGGACGCCGTTTTTCTGAAGTCGCTATGGGTCACGTTCAAATTCGTAACGATCACCGTGCTGATCAATATTGTCATCACGCTGTTGATCGCCTCGGCCATTCAGCGGGTCAGAATCCCCTGGCTCAAAAGTTTGTTCCGCACCGTGTTTTTTCTTCCGACGATCGCCCCGCTGGCGGGAACGGCCATCGTATGGAGCACGATGTTCAATTACAACAACGGCTTGTTCAACATCCTGCTGGCCAAGCTGCATATGGCCCCGATCCAGTGGCTCAGCGATCCGCATTATGCGCTTTATTCCGTCATTATGATGACCTTGTGGGCCGATATCGGCTATAATATCGTTCTTTTCATCGCCGGGCTGGATTCCATTCCCGACATGTACTATGAAGCGGCGATTCTGGAGGGCGCGGGCAGGCGGCATATCTTTTTCCACATCACGCTGCCGCTGCTGCGCAGAACGCTGCTGTTCGTCTCCGTGACCACGGTCGTTTCCTATTTCCAGGCCTTCCCCCAGTTCCAGATCATGACGAAGGGGGAGCCGTTCAACGAGACGCGGGTGCTGGCGCTGCACATTTACGATCAGGCGTTTGCCAATTCGAATATGGGGTACGCTTCGGCGATGGCGACCGTGTTTCTTATGATCATTTTGCTCGTGACCTTGCTGCAGCTGAGATGGGGACGCACCCAGTGGGAGCATTGAGAGGGGGAAAAGAAGCCTATGCCGTATAAACGCAAGTATTGGGACGGGGTTCTTATCGCTGTCTTGGCCATTGCAGCCTGTATCATGCTGCTGCCTTACGCCTGGATGGTGCTGTCTTCGCTGAAAAGCAATATGGAGATCGTCTCGGGCACCGGCGGGTTGTTTCCCCGGCAGCCCAGCCTGGAGGGATACCGGACGGTGTTCCGCGACGCGCCGTTTGTCACCTGGCTGTTCAACAGCTTGGCGACCTCCGTCATCATTACGGTCATGACCTTGTTCACCAGTTCCCTGGCCGGATATATTTTTGCCAAACATCGATTTAAGGGAAAGAGACTGTTGTTCATCTTGATCCTGGCGACGATGATGATTCCGTTCCAGGTGATTATGATCCCGACTTATCTCATTACGGCAGAGCTGGGGCTCGTCAACCATCTGATGGCGATCGTTCTGCCCAATCTGGTCAGCTCCTACGGGGTGTTTCTGGCCAAGCAATTCATAGAGGAGATTCCGCAGGAGCTGCTGGAAGCGGCCAGAATGGACGGCGCCGGCGAGTTCAGGCTGATGCTCCGCATCGTTTCGCCGCTGATCCTGCCGATGCTGTCGGCCCTGGGGATATTCACGTTCATGAACTCCTGGAACAACTACCTGTGGCCGCTGATTGTCTTGAATGATGAGAGCAAAATGACCGTTCCGCTCGCGTTGGTCTATTTTAACGGAACGCATATGGTTAATTACAACGTCGTCATGTCCGCGGCGGTTCTGATTACATTGCCGGTTATTATTGTGTTCCTGATTTTCCAGAAGCAATTCATAAAAGGCCTGACCATGACAGGCATGAAATAAGGAGCGAGGAGAAGAGATATGACGAAAATTTCAATTATCGGCGCAGGCAGCGCGTTTACCCGGGACATCGCCATGGATATCCTGTTGATCCAAGGTTTGGAGGGCGGCACGATCGCCCTGGTCGATATCGACGAGCGGCGGCTGGAGCTGGCGCGCAGGCTGGTGCTCAAAATCGTGGAAATGACGGGGAAACGGTGGGAGGTGATCGCCTCTACGGACCGCAGGGAGGTCATCGGCGGCTCGCAATTTGTGATCAACCAGATTGAGGTCGGCGGGCTGGAGACGGTTCGCTACGAATATGAAATTCCGCTGAAATACGGGGTTAATCAATGCATTGGCGATACGTTGGGACCAGGGGGGCTGTTTAAAACGCTGCGCACGCTTCCCAGTTGGATCGAGATTGTCCGGGACGTCGAAGAGCTGTGTCCGGACGGCATAATTTTGAACTATACCAATCCGATGTCCGCAGTTACGCTGCTGACTTCCCGCATCACGGATTTGCCGGTGGTCGGCCTCTGCCACTCCATCCAGAACACGTCCGCACAGCTGGCGGAATATGCCGGGGTTCCTTACGAAGAAATGCATTGGAGAGCCGGGGGGATCAACCACATGTCCTGGTTCGTGGAGCTGACCCATGCCGGGAAAGACCTGTATCCCGTGCTGCTGGAAAAAATCAAGGACCCCGAGCTGCTGCGGCAGGATCCGGTCCGCTTTGACGCGATGAAATATTTGGGCGCTTTCGTCTCGGAATCGAGCGGCCATTTCTCGGAGTATATACCTTACTATCGAAAGCGCCAGTCGCTTATCGATTTGCACTGCAATGCCGGCTATAACGGGGCCACGGGTTTCTATGCCGATAATTGGCCGATCTGGCGCAAAGAGAACGATGAAGAGATCGTTCAGCAGCTCGAAGGCACGCTGCCGCTCGAAATGCGGTCGAGCAATGAATACGCGGCGGTGATTATCGAAGCCGTATTGAATAACGAGCCGAAGGTCATTTACGGCAACGTTCCGAACCGGGGGCTGATCGAAAATCTGCCGGCGGACGGCGTGGTCGAGGTGGCCTGCCTGGTCGACCGCAGGGGCGTGCAGCCTACGCGTTTCGGGAGACTGCCGGAGCATCTGGCCGCATTGTGCCGCTCGAACATGGCCTTTTTTGACCTGGCGGTGGAAGCCGTGCTCCGGAGCGACAAGGACATGGCCCGCCACGCGCTGATGGTGGACCCGCTGACCGCGGCCGTTTGCTCCCTGGACGAAATCGGCCGCATGTTCGAAGAGCTGTATGAGGCGGAACAAGGCTTTGTTCCGGTATTGAAATGATGCGCTCCCAAGGGGCTCAGGAGACAAAGCCCGTTGTTGTTGTCGCCGGCGAGCTGAACGTGGACATCATTGTGTCCGGCGGGGATGTCATGCCGGAATGGAACCGGGAGAAGATGGTCGACGGGTTCGAGGTCGTGCTTGGTTCCTCCTCGGCGATCACGGCCTGCGCGCTGGCCAGCCTGGGGGCGGACGTGAGGTTCGTCAGCGTGGTGGGGGACGACGACTTCGGCGCCTTCTGCACGGGCGAACTGCGGCGGATGGGCGTTAACACCGAGCATGTAACCCGGCTGCCGGGCGTGAAGACGGGCGTGACGCTTTCCTTCTCTACGCCCGCCGACCGCGGGCTGCTAACCTACGCCGGCAGCATCCCGCTGCTGACCCCGGAGCATATCCCGGACACGCTGCTGCGGCAGGCCCGTCATCTGCATTTCGGCTCCTATTATTTGCAGGACGGCATGAGAGCGCATTGGCTGGAGCTTTTTGCACGGCTGCGCGCGGACGGGACCAGCACGTCCTTTGATACGGGCTGGGATGTGGCTAACCGGTGGGATCGCGACGGCATCGGCGCGCTGCTGGCGGAAACGGATCTGTTCATTCCGAGCGAGGATGAACTGTTGCATATTTTCCCGGCCGACCGGGTCGCCAGTGTGCTTGAGTCCGAGCTTCCTCCGGTGGCGGGGATGGTGGCGGTCAAGCAGGGCTCCAGAGGCGCGTCGCTGCGCCGGCCTGACGGAAGCGTGATCTCGGCCGGGCCGTACGCGGTGACCCCGGTGGATACAACGGGTGCGGGCGATTGCTTCAACGCGGGAATCATTTACGGATATCTGCTCGGCCGCCGCGGTGAGGAGCTGCTGCGATTCGCCAATGCCTGCGGGGCGCTGTCGACGCTAGGCCTTGGCGGCACCGGGAGCCTGCCCACGGTGGAGGCCGTCCTCCGTTTGCAAGCAGGACAGGCGTAGTGAATTTATGGTATAATGACTATACCAAACAAAGGGAGATGAGGAATCATAATGAAATTCCGGAAAATTTTACTGGCGAGTTTGAGTCTGGGGTTGGCTTTAGGACTTGGTTTGGCGGCCGGAAATGCGCAGTCCCCTTCCGCCTCCGCGGCCGGCACGGAATTCTATGTGGCGACGAGCGGCAGCGACTCCAACGCGGGAACAAGCAACGCACCGTGGAAGACGCTGCAGCATGCGGCCGATGTGGCCCCCGCGGGCAGCACGGTTTACGTCCGGGGCGGCGTGTACAATCAAAAACTGAAGATTACCCGCTCCGGCTCCGCTTCTCAGGGTCCCATTGTGTTCACCAACTATGGCAACGAGACCCCCGTCATTGACGGCACCGGACTTTCGGTCAACGGCAGCGAAGGGCTGATCGAGCTGGAGGATGTCAATTACGTTACTGTTCAGGGGTTTGAAGTCCGCGGGTTTACCACGGCATCCAAGAACGCGGTACCTATAGGTATTTATGTCCATGGCGCAGGCGGCTTCATTAATCTGTCCAACAACAAAGTCCATGACATCAAAAACACGGCCACCCCAAGCGGCAGCGGCCGGCTGGGCCGGGACGCCCACGGCATCGCGGTTTATGGCACGAAAGCTCCCGATTCGATACACGACCTGACGATCAGCGGCAATGAGCTGTACAATCTCGTGCTGGGCTCCAGCGAAGCGCTCGTTTTAAACGGCAACGTAGACGGCTTTGCGGTGACCGGCAACCTCGTTCACGACAATGACAACATCGGGATCGATCTGATCGGCTTTGAGGGAACCGCCCCGAAGACCGCTTACGATCAGGCGCGGAACGGGCTCGTGAAAGGCAACCGGGTGTACAACAATTCCGTTAAAAATAACCCGTCCTACGGGAAAGACGACAACTCGGCCGGCGGCATTTATGTGGATGGCGGCAAGGACAGCATTATCGAGCAGAACTACAGCTACAGCAACGACATCGGCCTCGAAATCGCCTCCGAACATGCCGGCAAATCCACCAGCAATATTACGGTGCGCAGCAACGTGATCTATAACAACCGGCTGACCGGCATCGCCATGGGCGGTTACGACGAAGAGCGCGGCTCTACCGTAAACTGCAAGATCGTCAACAACACAGTGTACAAAAACGACACTTTAAACGGTTATAACGGCCAGCTTCTTGTGCAGTACGATACGCAAAACAACGTAATCAAAAACAATATTTTCGTGGCCAACTCCACGGATGTTTTGATCTACAATGAATACACCAAAAACACCGGCAACGTTGTGGATTACAATTTGTATTTTGCTCCGGGCGGCAGCTCGGAAGCGACTTGGACCTGGAAAAATAAAGAATATACGGGATTCTCCTCGTATCAAAAGGGAACCGGCAATGATGCGCATTCGCTGTTTGCCGATCCCAAATTCGTGAACGCCGCGAACGGCGACTTCCATCTGCAGTCATCGTCTCCGGCGATCGATGCCGGGAACACGGACACCGCCATCATCGGAACCGAGGATATTGACGGGGAGCCCCGCGTGAAAGGCAGCGCCGTGAATATCGGCGCCGATGAATAAAGTTTATTTTAGCACAGCTACTTTGGTTACCTCAAAAGCCCTCTGCCTCAAGAGGGCTTTTGTTTTTTAGTTTTTAATTTATAACTCAACTTTCGCAGTACCAAAATCGTCTTAACCGCTGATTATTTATTTCCCCTGGTCGGATGGCGGGTAAAAGTGTGCTTGACCGGCCCTACTCTGACCATTAATTGCAAATCATACAACTAACTTTATATCCATTTGTCTAATCATTCGTTTAATTGCATTTCGTACAACTATATCCTCGTCTTTTTGCCTTTTTTTCGAAAGATTGTGGAGTAATTGCAGGTTTTACACTTAATCAAGCACTGTGGCAGGATCTCCGGATAAGTAACTGTACATTTTGCTACTATTTAGCGCGGTCTGGCTTCTTAGGGAGTACGTCGATAGACGTTTTTCTTATGTTAATCCATGTACCTCATTCAAAAAAGTTATCTGCTGCTATGAGACAAATGTCCCGCTATAAACTTGAGATAGTGTCGGGATTGACGGTTCTTCCAAGGATATTGGATATTGCTAAAATGATGACTTTTGCCGAGTATTACAATGGCCTGGGACATATCAATCACAAGGTAAATAGCGTATATGTGTTTAGCGGTACAAATATACCGTTAGAAGGAAAGTATTATAAAGATAGAGTTTTTTTACCTACGGTCCTGTAGTCGATAAAAATCCCGGTGTCGCAATCATGCTATTGTCTATTTTGGAAGTACCGGACAAAACGGGTGCTCTGTCCAGTCAGCCTCTGCCTTCGGAAACAAGTAAATCACTTCAAGCTGCCGTAAAAGGGATTGAAGCTGCAAGGGAGCAGGTACTGGAGTTAGCTAAACAATTCGAGGGGAAGGTTCCATACTATATGGACGGAAACAGGCCCAAATATATGGATCCAAAGTCACCGCCAAAAGCAATGGATTGCTCGAAGGTGTTATTGTGAAAAAGTTGTTTATACCTTTAGCAGTCGTCGCGTTTATCCTGTTATCGGGCTGCTTGGAGAATAATGGAGATCTTGCTAGTGTGGCCACGGCATGTTTTAGAGCGCTGGATGCAGAAGTCGCTAACGAGCCTGTCCCGTATTTTCCCTACATCTCCCTAGAGGGAAGCAATCTGGATACTTGGGGAAATACCGTGGTTGCTCCGTACGAGTTTACAAATGTATCGTTACTGGACCAATGAGCGGTTAAATTCCGCAGGGTTTAAAGAAACGACGGCTTTTAGAACGAATCCTCGAATCCGGTTTGGACTTTGGACACCTTGGATCCGGCCGCCATTATCCCTGTTTTTTCGGATGAAAGCAGACGGCTTTTTTACAAAGATTCGGGCTACATTAACGATCCCGTAGATTTAACCATCTTGGATGAAGGCAACTATCATTCCAACCGGGAATCCTTTCTTACGAAATTAGCTCCTGAACCGGAAGATGGAGGAGGCGGCCCGGCCGCGTCGAAAGAGCTGAGCAGCTCATGTCAGCCGTTGCTGTGGCGAAATGAATACCGAAAACTGGACTTTATATGATGCCGAGGTTTCCGCCGATTGGTTTGGCCAGAATACTGCCGCTGCCCAAGTATTTGTGGAACTGAAAGGCGGAGAGATTAAAGAGTTGCATAATATGTAAGAGTCATATCCAAAACACAGGGAGCCCTCTTGAACGATGTTTCAAGGAAAGGCTCCTTGTGCTTTTCGGGTTTTGAAAGACAAAATAGCGGAACTTTATGTGCTTATTATCCGGAGCCAGGCAGGTTCATCACCATTAGCGGTATTTTTTGTCCTTATTTAACTAGGAATGGTCCCAAACGCGGGAATTTCCAAGCGATTAAGGAAAATAGCGACATAAAGTTCCTCTATTTTTTCTAAATGGACAAATATCCTATAAATAACGCCGTTTTTTGTCCTTATTTTTCGACTATTGGTCCAGGATGAAGAAGGAAGATGTGCCATTATCGCTCCCCCTTCGGTTTACTTTGTACAAATTTTTTGTAATTTTTCACGTTCGGGATCTTTTTATGATGGGCGAGCAGCTCTTTATCGCTGATAATCCACGTATGGTTGGAGGAATTTTTACGGCGGATCGCAACAAAATTCGTTTTTTCTCCGGAATAAACTTTGTATCCTTTCCTTTTGCAGCGCAGGCAAAAAAGATCGTCTTCCCCCACGCTTTGATTGGGGAACTGAACCCGGCTTAATACCTGCCGCTTAAAAACAAGGGTAGCGCCGGGAATTTCGGTGACGGGCCGGTTTTCATCCTGCGGAAAACGAAGGATCAGCGTCTTCGATCCGCGTAAATACATATAATGCGCCCGCTTTCCGATGACGTCGGCGCCGGTTCTTCGAAAGACCCGCAAACTGGCGGTCAAATAATAAGGAGCATAGTAGTCGTCATCGTCGAACTTGGCAATGTAGCGGTACTTCGCTTTCTTGACGGCATGGTTTAAACAAGCGCCGAGCGAGAAACGCCCCGGCAAGCGGTAGACGTAAACGTTTCGATATCGCCTTGCCATGTTTAAATAAGGTTCAAGCGGAATTTTATCGTTATTTACGACGATGATCAGCTCTTTTTTGGGATGGAGCTGCCTGGCAAAGTTGTTGAACAGGTTTTTGATAGAGCTTCGTCGGTTCGTGCAGGTGATAATGGAAATTCCCTGCGGGTAGATCGATTTTTTATGGCCGGTTCCCATTTCATCACTCCCCTTATCCGTAATTTCATTCATCAAGTCCATATCTCACTCTTACAATATGTACGAGGCATATAACGGTAACGGCATATCCACATCGCGGGGGACAACGGTCCGAATGCCCCTAGGGACGGATGAATGGCGTGCGCCCAAAATTGTGTATAATAGATCAAACCATCGTTTAGAGCAGGGAGATACTTATGATGACGAAAATAACCGTTCCTACCACAGGATGGAACCTTGATAACAGCTATGCCGAATTGCCGGACGTCTTTTATTCGCGGGTTGGCCTGAATCCTGTCCGTTCGCCGAAGCTGGCCGTTTTAAACGAGCCGCTGGCCGGGGAATTGGGGCTAAACGCTGCGGCGCTGCAAAGCGAGGAAAACGTGGCGGTGTTTGCCGGAAACCGGGTGCCCGAAGGGACCTTCCCCCTGGCGCAGGCGTATGCCGGACATCAATTCGGTCACTTCACGATGCTTGGGGACGGCCGGGCTTTGCTGGTCGGCGAGCAGATCGCGCCTTCCGGGGGGCGCTGGGACGTCCAGCTGAAAGGCTCCGGCCGAACGCCTTATTCCCGGGGCGGGGATGGCCGGGCCGCGCTGGGCCCGATGCTGCGCGAATACATTATCAGCGAAGCGATGCACGCCCTGGGGATTCCGACCACCCGCTGCCTGGCGGTGGTGACGACCGGGGAGCCCGTGTACCGCGAAACGGAGCTGCCGGGAGCGGTGATGACCCGGATCGCCGCCAGCCATATTCGGGTCGGCACGTTCCAATACGCCGCAAACTTCGGCAACGAGGAGGAGCTGCGCGCTTTGGCGGACTATGCGATAAAACGCCATTATCCCCAAGCGCTCGAGGCGAAGAACCCCTATTTGGCGCTGCTTCAAGCGGTAATCGGAGCCCAGGCGTCCCTGATCGCCCGCTGGCAGCTGATCGGCTTTATTCACGGCGTCATGAATACCGATAACATGGCTGTCAGCGGGGAAACGATCGATTACGGCCCCTGCGCGTTCATGGATGTGTACGACCCGGCGACGGTGTTCAGCTCCATCGATACGGGCGGCCGGTACGCTTACGGCAACCAGCCTTACATCGGGCTCTGGAATTTGACGAGGTTGGCGGAAAGCCTGCTGCCGCTTCTGAGCGACAACGAGGACGAGGCTGTGAAGCTGGCGGAGGGGGAGCTGTCTCGGTATACCGGCCTGTTCCAATCCCGCTGGCTTGCGGGAATGCGCGCCAAGCTGGGGCTGTTCGGCGAAGAAGCGCAGGACGAAGTCATGATCAAGGATTTGCTCGGACTGATGCATGAGCACCGGGCGGACTACACCAATGCTTTTCTGGCGCTTACCTTTGACCGGCCGGACGATTCCGCTTTGTTCGGCGCGCCGGAATTTGCGCGGTGGCGGGAGCGGTGGCAGGAAAGGCTCGGCAGGCAGCAGGAGACCAGGGAGGCCTCCCATGAGCTGATGCGTCGCAGCAACCCCGCGCTCATTCCCCGCAACCACCGGGTGGAGGAAGCGCTGGAGGCCGCGGCGGAACGCGGAGACTACAGCGTGATGGAACGGTTCCTGGGGGCGCTCGCCAACCCGTTCGCGCACGCTCCGGAGCAGGCCGAATACGCCGCGCCGCCCGCCCCCACGGCCTGCCCGTACCGGACTTTCTGCGGGACATAATGAAATTCGGACGAAAAAAGGGATCGGTTGGGCTCCGGTCCCTTTTTCGCGCAAACTGAAGTCATTTTTCCCCCATAAAAACGCAAAACGAAAGATGCTCGTGAAATTCCAGCAAAAAAGCGTGATTTTGTGCAAAGAAACCTAGCGTGTCCGGGTCCTGCAGCGTTTCCAAATCAAAAAGCTGGTACGGGTCGTAAAGGAATTCCCCGTCCGAATCCGCAGGAATCAGGGAAGCCGCATCGGGTTTCCACGGCCGAACGTTGCGGAATCCGGCCGAACGCATCAGCCCGATCCATGCGTCCAGCTCCGGAAGCTGGGGATTGCCGTACAGCTTGAACATTTCCGGATACAGCTCCGGGTGAGGCGCCGCTTCATAGAGCTCCCGGTCCCATAACCGTCCCCCGGTTCGAAGCACGCGGCAATACTCCCGAAATGCTGCCGCAGGATCCGTAAAAATCGTAACCGACTCCGCAAACACGACATCGAAGGTGTCCGCTTCAAACGGAATGGAGCAAACATCCCCTTGAACCACATCAATGTCAATCCCCTGCATCTCGGCCCGTTTTTTGGCCTTCCCCACCATGGTGGAGCTCCGGTCCATAGCCGTAACTTTAGCCCCTTTTTGGGCCAGCAAACAGGCCGTTCTGCCGGTGCCGCACCCAACCTCCAATACGCGCAGCCCCGGGGGAATGTCGACCCCGTCAAGAAAAGCGAGTGTCCCTTTATATCCTCCCGGATGAGCCGCTCCTTCACCCATCGCCGCGATCATCTCATGATAGTTCATTCCATCAGCCCTTTCTAGGGTAGCATATGCCCCAGGCAATCAAAAATGATAGGCGGACGCTGATTAGTTGGCTGTATATGGACGAATGACCCAATCCACCCGCGTAGGCAAAGCATAGGATGAACCGAAAGCACCGAGAAGGGAGGCAGAGATGCATGCAGCAGATCTACCCTATTACCGAAGCTGGTTGCAGACCCTATATTGGAAGACCGGTCTGTGCGGTCCTTCGTGACGGAAACTGTTATGTTGGAACGATAAGCGCCGTTGGCCCGGAAGGCATTCAATTTGATGGGGTTGTACCCGGAGGCGCTTCGGTTCTTTCCAAGCAGTCCCCAAAAGTCAGAAAACAAGTTTCCAATTTAAAATCCAAGGCAAAAACGAAGGCTTTCGGGTTCGGCCCCTTTGGCGGCTTTGGCGGCTTCGGCGGTTTTTGGCTTCCCTGGGCGCTCCTGGCGCTGTTGTTCCTGTGGCCGTTCTTCTGGATTTGAGGCTGAGATGTATTTCTGAAAAGGAGGTGAAAAAAACATGGGTTACCCTAATGCTGCATTCGGCGGATCCTGTGCAGGCTTCGGATTGTGGACTTCTACGGGTGTGATTCTCGTGCTGTTTATCCTCCTGGTAATCGTTCTCCGCACTTGGATCTAATGCCGATCCATAAGGAGCAAAGAGCCGATTTCGACATAACGAAATGCGGCTCTTTTTCTTTTTGCTCTTGGATGCGTTTTTTCGCGAGCGTTCGGTCAGACGGCATTACGGCGATGCTTCGGGTAGATCCGCGCCGCCGTGTCCTCGCCGAACACGCTTCCCAGCAGTTCGGCGCTGCCTGCGTTGTCCAGCAGCGATTCGATGTCCTTTAATTCATTATGATCTCCGGAGACGGAAAGTCCCTGGTTTTGTTTCTTGTGGCTTGTAAATCCGCTCGGCAGGTTGTTGCCGATATTGATGCAGGAGGAGCCTTCGACGGTCCCCACCCGAATGTGGCCAATGACGAAATTGGGCGCAAGCACCAGCTCCATGCTCACACCTTCTTCCCGGGAACATGCTGGCCGACCAGCACCGAGCGAAGCCCCTGAATCCGGTTTCCCTGGCCTTGCGCGGCGGCCGCGGCCTGATTGTCCACCGCCGCTGAACTCCATCCCGACTGCCGGTTGTCTCCGGCAAAAACGCCCGAAGTACGTTGAATCCGGTCCACTTGAATCTCTCCGACAATATGCAGCTTCATTATAGACCTCCTTATTTCCTGAATGAAAACCCTTTAGGCGTCTGCTTGAACCCGGAACCGGGACTTTGCGGCGGGATGGCCCCCTTCTCATCCGTTTCCTGCGGCCCGCCCTGACTCGGGAACTCGCCGGGCTGCTTCGCGTCCGGCTTCTTGGGCTGATGCCCCCCGGTCCCAAAGTTGTTCCCGAGATTCAGGGAACCGCTGAGTTCGTCGATATCCAGGCTATCCAATTTAAACGTAAGCTGATCCAGCGCCGGATGATGGATATGGACCTGGTCGATCCGGATATGGTACTCGGTTTTGGCCTGGGGCAGCTCCTTCAATCGGGCCTCCATCTTCTCCAGGCGCGCCAGCAGGTCCTGCGGGGGAGGCGGCTTGCCGGCGGCCTTGCGTCGGAAGAGGAAGCCCATTTACGTTTGTTCCTCCTTCTTGGGCAAAATCGGAACGTCCTGTTCGGGAATGTCCGGCTTGCAGCGAAATATGGCGGTCAACAGACCGCTTTCGAACACGGCCTCTGCACTGTCCGGCTCGACCTCGACCGGCAGGGAGACCGTCCGGTTAAAGCTGCCGAGGGAACGTTCCGATCGCAATAACCGGTCTTCATGAACGGGGTAATCGTACGGAATGACCCCGGTGATTTTCAAGGTTTTTCCGTTCGTCGATATTTTGATCTTGTCGGGTGAAGCGGCGCCGGGAAGCTCGATGACGGCGATAAATCGACCGTCTTGACGATACATATCCATCCGGGGGAACAGCGGCGGGATCAAGCCGGACATATCCTCCCAGAAATTCTCTCCAACCGTCTCGTGCATATGCGAACGCAATTTGCGGAGCATTCGCTTCGAAGGGTCAACCTCCATGGCCAATCCCCCTTTTTTGGCAAAGACTTTCAGGTGATGACGCTTATTTAAAGCTTATTATTCCCGGGGCGACTTTATGAGTTGGGGCCCGCGCTTAAGTTGGCCCGGCGTTGGGACGAAGGCCCATGGCTCATCCCGGGAATCGGGACAGTTCATGGCTGCATAGGATGAATAAAGGAGTGATTTAGAGTGGCCGTTTCCATTGTCTTCAACGCGATCAACGTAGCGGGGCAGAAAACCAACAGCACCATATCCATCGGGGAAGTCCTGCAGAATACATGGTCGGCTCACGCCAAGCTGAATATCGGACAGGGGATTCAGTTCGGCATAAACAACACGATTATGTTCGTCAGCACGATCGTGGATCCCGAAGTCGTGGATGCGCCGATTGTCGACAATGATATCGTGGGACCCACCGGCCAAAATCAAACCCTATGAGTGGTTGTTCAAAAAGTTGGCTCCTCGGAGCCTGGCTTCATCCGACCTAAAGCGTTTTGAAAAAACGCATATCGGAAGCATCAGCTTCGGCACTGAAAGAACCGGCCTTTTTGAACATGCAATTTAAGCTGAAGGAACGGAGGGATTTCTCTGAAAATAACACCGCTGGGAACCGTGATTTCACTGGATAAATTGTCGGTGAACTCCATAGAATCCAATTCCGGCGTATTTATAGGCACGGTGATTCATGCGGACGGCTGGAGCTCCCATAGCAAGTCGAATGCCGGATTCGGCAGCTTGTCCGGTGTGGAGCTTTCCCACTGCGTGGGCATCGTCATCGACAATGACGTGATCGATACGCTGATCGACGATGCCGATCAGTTTTTGATTCATCATGGGGGCTGCCCGGCCGAAGGGGTTCATGCCGGGACGGGCATCTCCTTGGCGGATATTAACGTCAACGGAATGGCGGCGAATGCCGCCGTGGCGGTGGGGGAAGTCGAGCAGACCGGTTGGAGCTCGCACAGCAAACGCAATGCCGGAGTAGGCGGATCCAAAGGAATCAACATCACGCGGGACGGCAAATCGTATGTATTTGACGGCGATATTGTCGACTCCCCCATCAAGAACATGTAACGGAGGTTCATATGGCCAAGGAAGAAGAAACTCGAACGTGCGTGCGCTGTTTCTATGAAGCTAACGGCAAGGACAAATATTGCAAAATATGCGGCGCGCCTTTGATCAACCGCTGCTCGGACGAGGGGGGGCGGATCGATAAAGGCTGCTCCTATGTGAACGATTTGGACGCGGCCTTTTGCGCGAAGTGCGGATGCCAGACCACGTTCCGAAAGCAAGGATTAATTTAACGGAAAGGAGATGAGCGGCGTGCACAAGCCTTTTTTTGATGACAAATTCCCGTTTCTAAATCAACAGAGCTTTGCGAGCTTTATCAACGATCTCATTCAAAAATCCCTATCCGGCCAAAATGCCCTGAACGGCTCCAACATGGCGCCCCCCGATCCGCAGTCCATATCCCAGTATGTCAGCGACATTTTAAAAAAGACGCTGCCGGACTCGATGAATTCGTTCGCAGGCATGACTCCGCAGGCTTCGGTATCGGGATGGGCGGCGGGAAAAGTCCAGTTTGAAAATTTCGAAACCCACCAATCGGTGATTACCCGTTTTCGGGCGCCGGCGAACGTGGACCCGCAGGATATCGCGGTTTGGGTCGGCGCGGGCGAAGTGAAGGTTCGGCTGCCGGACGGCGAGGAGGAGCGGAATCCGCTGCCAAGGCGCGTCAGGGTGGAAGACAGCAAGGGCGTATATAAGGACGGCGTTTTTGAGATCAGAATGCCCAAGGAAACGGGGGATGAATTTTACCGGGAAATTTCCATCAAATTCAGTTAAAGCCCATTTTTGCAAGCCTATGTTGTATAATAAACCTGCAGTTATTTTTGGAAAATCATAGGCGTTTGAATGGGGAGAGAATCCAGGATGTTAAAAGCGACCGAGGATCAGGAGTATTACGAGTTGGCCAGTCCCACATTGCTTCCGAAGGCATCGGGATTTTTGTGGAATGAGAGCATGATGATTCATGTGAATTGCCGCGGCTACACGGTGGCCCAGTTTATGCAGCCGGAGCCCGCGAAATATTCACATGAGCCCAATCTGGAAGCGAAGACGTTCATGCAGCCGGAGCAGCCTTATTACGCGCATCATCCCGGCCGTTTCGTGTACGTGAAGGACGAGGAGACCGGGGAAATCTTCTCCGCGCCTTATGAGCCGGTCCGCGTGCCGGCCGACCAATACACCTTTGCGGTGGGCAAAAGCCGCATCGTTTGGAAAGTGGAATTTGCAGGCATCGCTCTTGAAATGAGCCTGACCCTTCCGAAAGAAGAACCGCTGGAGCTGTGGCGCATCCGAGTGAAAAACCTCTCGCCGGCCAAGCGCAAGCTGAGCATTTATCCCTATTTTACGGTCGGTTATATGTCGTGGATGAACCAGTCGGGGGAGTTTAACGAGGCGCTGCAGTCGATCGTATGCTCTTCCGTCACCCCTTACCAGAAATATCAGGACTACGATAAAATCAAGCATTTTCGCGATAAAACGTTTCTGATCCCCGACCGTCCGGCCGATTCCTGGGAGGTGAACCAGGAAGCCTTCGAAGGCGAAGGCGGCATCATGCGGCCGTCCGCGCTGGACCGCGAGGAACTCGCGCGGGGAGACGCTTTGTACGAAACGCCGGTGGCCGTGCTGCAGTACCGGATCGCGCTGGAGCCGGGGCAGGAGGAAGCCTACCGGTTTATATTCGGCCCGGCCCGGGACGAGGAGCAAATCGCCGGAATCAAAGCCGAGTATTTCGGAAGCAAACATGCCTGCGGCGATGACGGGTTCGTCCTGGCGGAACGGGAGTATAAAAGCTACATCCGGGAAGGCGGAGGCTGCCTGGAGATCGCCACCCCGGACCCGCATCTGGACAACTTCGTGAATCACTGGCTCCCGCGGCAGATGTACTATCATGGGCAGACCAACCGCCTGACGACGGATCCCCAAACGCGCAATTATTTGCAGGACCATATGGGGATGAGTTATATCAAACCGCAAACCGCCAGAGCGGCTTTCCTGACGGCCTTAAGCCAGCAAAAGGCCAGCGGCGCGATGCCGGACGGCATCATCCTGCACCCCGAGGCCGAGCTGAAGTATATCAACCAGGTTCCGCACACGGATCACTGCGTTTGGCTGCCGATCTGTCTAAGCACATACCTGGATGAAACGAACGACTACTCCTTGCTGGAAGAACAGGTTCCTTATGCGGGCGGGGAGGAAAGCGGTTCCGTATTCGAGCATGTGCACCGGGCGCTGCAGTGGCTGATCCGGGATCGCGATGAACGCGGGTTAAACTATATTAACCAGGGCGACTGGTGCGATCCGATGAACATGGTCGGCTATCAAGGAAAAGGCGTATCCGGCTGGCTGACCATCGCGACCGCGTACGCGTTTAACGTTTGGGCCGGGATATGCGCGCGGGGCGGACGGGAAGGCATGGCCGAGGAATACCGCTTGGCGGCCCGAGCGACGAACGAGACCGTCAACGAATATTTATGGGACGGCGAGTGGTATGCGCGCGGCATCACGGATGCGGGCGTCGTGTTCGGCGTAAGCGCGGACCGGGAAGGACGCATCTTCATCAATCCGCAGGGCTGGTCGCTGTTAAGCGGGGCGGCCGACCGGGACAAGCGGGAGAAGCTGATGCGGGCCGTTCGGGAACAGCTGGAAACGCCTTATGGCGTAGAAAAGCTGGCCCCTTCCTACACCGCGATGCGCGAGGATGTCGGCCGGGTCACCCAGAAGCACCCGGGATCGGCCGAAAACGGCGCGGTGTACAACCATGCGGCCGCCTTCTATATCTACGGGCTGTATTCCGTAGGGGAGAAGGACGATGCCTACCGGCTGCTGCGCAAAATGATCCCCGGCCCGGACTTGGACGATATCGTGCAGCGGGGTCAGCTCCCGGTGTTCGTTCCGAACTACTATCGCGGCGCCTACCGGCAGTTCCCGCGCACGGCGGGGCGTTCCAGCCACCTGTTCAACACCGGAACGGCGCCTTGGGTTTACCGCTGCCTGATCGACGGACTGTTCGGGCTGCAGGGATGCCCCGAAGGCCTCCGCATCCGGCCGCAGCTTCCGTCCCATTGGAGCGGGGCCAAGGTAACCCGGAATTTCCGCGGGGCCAAGATCCGCGTCGAGATGGCGCGCGATGCCGGCGTCCGCGAGACCGAGGTTTATGCCGACGGCGCGCCTATGGCGGACGGTATCCTGCGGAATGTGCGGCCGGGCGCCGAATATCGCGTGCTGGTTAAGCTTCCGGCCGTCAACTAAAGCGGCGGGCTTACATAAAATCGAAGAAATAACGGATGACGTGAAGGAACACCGGCGAGGTGTAGGTCAGGCTGTCGACGAGGCTCAAGTAGCTTTTTTTAAGCGCTTGGGCCTTGTCGTCATCGCCGATGAGCAGGTCCCGCTTCAGTACGGAAATCGTCAAACTTCCGAAGAAGCCGCTAAGGCCGATCAGCATGCCGGAGAAGAGCCCGAACCCCGCGCCGAGCGGCGTCAGATAAGGGGAGATCAGGCACGCCACCCCGGTGGTGGCCAGCAGCCCGCACGCAAAGCCCTCCCACGTCAAATACGGATTGGCGGTGGGGACGACCTTGCGCCGGCCGAAATAAAACGAGGCCGCGTATTGCACGATGTCGTTCAGCTGCGTTAGCAAGACGAGAAACAGCACCAGTCCGGCCCCGTATTCCGGCGAGGCGGCCTGGAAATAGGCGAGGTGGCTGAGACCGAACACCATCAGCATCAGCCCCCACTGCACCCGGCTGACGCTGCGCAGAAACCCGACCGTGCCTTTGTTGATCAAGCGCGGAACCGGCAGGAACAGGAAAACGTAGACCGGAATAAAAACGATAAACATGCCGTACCAGCCGATGTAGATCCAGTAGAACTGTACGGGAATCGCGAGGTAGGCCCACAGGAACAGGCGGCGTTCGGCTTTGTTCGAGCGGATCATGGAGAAATATTCTTTCAGCGCGAAGAAGCATAGGATCATCAGGGCCAGCAGAGAAGCGGCCCGGTTAAACAAGGTGGCAAGGCATAAAATCAGCCACATGCCCCACCAGGTCCGCAGGCGCAGCCCCAACGCGGCGTAGTCCCGTTCCGGGCGGACGCGTCCGGTAACGAGGTATGCGGCGTGGATCCCGAGTAAGGCAAAAAAGAGAATCATCAGCGTGAATTGCAAACTGTTCATTTTTTATCACCAACTTGCAGCGTGGTAGAATCCCTGAATCCTGGAGAGGGATACTATGTTATTATGAAGGAATAGTTCACACTTGATAAGGGGAATTTTCGGACATGGACGGGGAAAGATCGGTTTATATCCTGCTTACGAATACGGGGACGCTGTTTACGAGGGTGATTAAAGGGTACACGGGAGCGCCTTATAATCATGCTTCGATTTCTTTCGACCGCGAGCTTTCCGAGCTGTACAGCTTCGGCCGGAAGAACCCGAACAACCCGCTGAACGGCGGGTTCGTGAAGGAGGACATCAAGACGGGCACGTTCAGCAAATATCCGAATACGACGTGCGTTCTTTACGAGCTTCGGGTGACCGGGCGCGAGGTGGAAAAAATGGAGCGGGTGCTGCGGCTGTTTATCCGCAAGCGGAACAAATATTTGTACAATCTGCTGGGGGTGATCGGCATCGTCCTCAAGGAGCCGGTGGAGTTCAGCAACTCTTATTTCTGCTCGCAGTTCGTCGCGGAGATCCTTGAACGTTCCGGCATCAAGCTGTGGAACAAGCTGCCCGCGCTCGTGACGCCGGACGATTTCCGGCAGTGCGATCGGCTTAAACTGATTTACGAAGGAAAATTGAGCGAATACGAGCCTTAAAGCCTGCCCATATTGTGAATGATCCGCTTTCCAACTGGAATAATATACACATCATGAGTTAGGGAGCGGAAAGATGGATATTCTTAAGCTGCTTAAATTCTATAAAAAAGCGGATCCGATAGGGAACGCCGGCGAATCGGCTGGCCACGATCAAACGGATGCACTCGCTGCCGCCGTCTCCGACAATGAACAGATGTTCAAACAAATTTTTGCCGATTGTTCGGATATTGTGTTCCGTTCGATTATGATCCATGGACAAACCCGTTTGCTTCTGATTTATGTCGATGGGCTGGTAAACGCGAAAGCGCTGGAGCAGGTCGTGTTAAAACTGATGACGCTCGAAGGCGTGCCGGGGGGATTGGAGAACGCCGATCCGCTGGAGGAGCTTATAGAAGAACAGCTTGTCTCTATATCCCGGATAAAAGTGGTTCATCGGATTAGCGAGGTCGTTGATGGTATTCTGAAGGCCAATATAGCCGTTCTAATGGATGGAGAGAACAAGGCTATGCTCGCCGGTCTGGAAGGATCCGAAAAGCGGGCTATTGAAGAACCGACCGCCGAACTGTCCGTTCGCGGACCGCGGGATGGATTTACGGAAACGTTGCGGACCAACACCAGTCTGATACGCAAGCGAATCCGCAGCGATAAACTCAAAATGGAATCGCTCAACATCGGTGAATTTACCCGGACCGATATTGTCATTGCTTATATAGAAGGCGTCGCCTCGAATTCGGTGCTGGAGGAAGTCCGCCGCCGAATCCGGCGTATCGAAATTGACGGGGTACTGGAATCGGGGTACATCGAAGAATTCATTGAAGACACGCCTTGGTCCCCGTTTCCGCAAATTCAAAACACGGAGCGGCCCGATGTCGTATGTTCCAGCCTGCTTGAAGGCAAAGTTGCCATTCTCGTCGACAACACTCCGTTTGCGCTGATCGTGCCGATGACATTCTGGTCCGGTTTGCAAGCGGTGGAGGACTATTACGAGCGATCCATTTATACGACCTTCATTCGCTTCATCCGCTACTCCTTATTGAATATTTCCCTGTTGCTTCCGTCTTTGTTCGTTTCGCTTTCCACATTTCATCAGCAGCTTATTCCTACGAATTTACTCATCAGCATTGCTGCCGCAAGGGAAGGCGTCCCGTTTCCCACGGTGATCGAGACCCTATTGATGGAAGTTATGTTCGAAGGTCTGCGCGAAGCGGGCATTCGTCTGCCGAAGCCGATCGGTTCGGCGGTGAGTATTGTGGGGGCGCTTGTCATTGGACAAGCCGCCGTACAGGCCGGCATCGTGTCGGCCACGGTCGTGATTATCGTGGCCACGACGGGCATCTCTTCGTTTGCCATCCCGCGATATAATCTCGGGACGGCGTACCGGATGCTCCGTTTTCCCATTTTGATTTTGGCGGGAGTTCTGGGTTTGTACGGCGTCATAGCGGGCATTTTTATCATAGCCATCCATCTCCTCGGCCTTCGTTCGTTTGGAGTACCCTATATGAGTCCGATTGCCCCGCAAATTCCCGGAAACCTGGCGGATGTCTTCATACGCGCGCCCAGATGGAGCGTGTCTCGCCGTC
Organism: Paenibacillus sp. FSL P4-0127; assembly: GCF_038007325.1. Taxonomy (NCBI): domain Bacteria; kingdom Bacillati; phylum Bacillota; class Bacilli; order Caryophanales; family Paenibacillaceae; genus Paenibacillus; species Paenibacillus sp. FSL P4-0127. The sequence goes on from NZ_JBBOWY010000001.1 coordinate 1,140,779, forward strand.
CCCTGCTCAGCTCCGGGGCAAACAAAAAGCGAGTGCCGGAAGGCCAGCAGCCGAGTCCGAGACGAGGGAGAGAAGACAGATGAACTGGAGTCTAAGAGGACGGTTGATTTTGGCGGCTATTCTGCCTTTGTTTTTAACGACGGGGTGTTGGGATAGTTCGGAGGTCAATGATCTTGCCCTTGAGCTCGCATGGGGAATCGACGAAGCGAAGGACAAGGGGATTCTGATTAGCGCGCAGGTGATCATCCCGTCCCAGATCAGCAGTGTGCAGGGACAAGGAGGCGGAAGCGGAGGGGGGCCGGGAAAGCCCTATTTTGTCGTATCCGGCGCCGGAAGAGATACGCTGGATGCGGTGCAGCAAATGCAAACGAAGCTTTCCCGGCTGGTATTCCGCGGACACCGGCGGATCATCGTGATCGGAGAACCGCTGGCCAGAAAAGGCATCAAAGATGTATTGGATACGTATACCCGGGACCCGAACCTCAAGCTGCGGACCGATGTATTTATCGTCAAGGGAGGCAGCGCCAAGGATTTTCTGAAAGTATCCTACCCGCTGGAGAAAATTCCCGGCCTCGGTGCTTTAAAAGAATATGATCAGATCGGATCGCTGCAGGAAATGGGATTTATCAACCTGATGATCTCCGCGGCCAGTGAAGAAAGCTGCCCGGCTTTGCCGTCGGTTGCCGTCGGTTTCGATCCGGCCGATCAAGAAGGCGAAGGGCGGCAAGATCATTCCAATGCGAAAGGGTTTCGTATCGCGGGAACCGGAATTTTTGACAAAGATCTGAAATTGCTCGGGTTCTTGAATGGGAATGAGGCCAGAGCGCTGCGGTGGATTAACGGGCAGCTAAGGAAGCTGGTGGTAACGGCAACCGTGCCGCAAGTTAACGGCTACGCCAGTTTGGAGATGAACAAGATAGGCAGCAAGATTCAGCCCATGTTTCAAGGAGACAAGCTAAAATTCCAGGTCACATTAATCGGGGAAGGCATGATTCGCGAACGCTTCAAACCATTACCAAGGTCCAAAAAGAATATGGGGTGGATGTTTTCGGGTTTGGCGAAACCGTACACAGAAGACATTTATCCCGTTGGAGATCTTTAAAAAACGACTGGAACAAGGAGTTTCGGGAAGCCGAGGTTTCCGTCAAAGCGAATCTGACGATCCGGCGAATAGGCGTAACGGGACCGTCGTTGCATTTGCAAGAAGACAACATTCAAAAATGAATAGATCATTATTTTCGCAGCTTTTGCCGGGTCCACGTCACGATCAGCAGGATTGCCGGCAAGACCAAAAACATGGGCACCCAGAAATAAGGCACCAGTATTTTATAATGCTGGAAATAAATATGTTCGGCGATGTTTTTTGACATGGTCATTCCCAGGAACAAGGCGATCGCGGCTGCCGGGATGACAAGCACGCGATAATCCTTCATCTTCGTCAGCTGCTGGATGCCTCTCAGCGCCACTAGCAGATTGACTACGTTTTTTATTAACGCCGTCATGAAAAAATACATGACCCCGAACATCTGCAAGTTTTCGATGAATTTTCCGATGCTGATCATGCTCAATAAAGTGTAAAGCGGATAGAGAAAACGCGAGAACAGATCGCCATAAACCAAAATGGCCAAAAAATCAAAACCGGTGATCATAAATCCGGCAAGTAAGGTGGCGAGAAAGGTAATTTTCGTGATCTTTTCACGGTTTTTTACGTCCGGCCAGAACATGGCGAGCGCGATGGTTTCCCCAAACGGTTGGGTGATCCCGTTTGGATAAACCACCTTCCAGACGGGTTCCCATCCCCTTTCCAAAATCGGCTGGACATAATCGAAATGCAGGACGTCCGAGCCAAAGAGCAGAACCGTCTCTATAATGAACATAACGACGACGATGGGGAAGATCAATTCTCCCAGCCGCGCAATGATCTCAATGCCGCCATAGACGCAGTAAGCGATAATAATGGCAAATAACCCCGCAAATACAATTGGCGGCGTTCCGGGCAAGATGGTGGTCGAAACCATGTCTCTGATGTCCGCAATAATTCGTCCTGTAAGATACAAGAACATGAGCGGGTACAAAAACGCGATGGGCGTCCCGATCCAGCGCCCCAATTGGGCCGGAAACCATTCAACCAGGGATAAGCCCGGGTTCATGCGCATTAAGGCGGTATATACCCAAATCACGCAGAGGCCCAGCCCCAGTGACGTCAGATCGCCAATCCACGCATCCCGGCCGGCCAAGCCGCCAAACCCAAAGATGATGGTCGTGCCTAATTGAAAAATGAAGGTAATCGTGAATAATTGGTACGCGGAAATTTTGTATGTCATCTCCTCTCCTCACCCCCATTAAGAATCCAAAACAAAGAGAGCACACGGTATTTATTGTATCCATAGGGTGTTTGCAGCAAACGCTGAGCAACGGACCGCAGGTGATTCTTGATGCTCAATTATAATAGTCCATAAGGTTCATAGGCGGTATGAACTATTGGAACCCGGCGTATATTTGGATAAAATACCCTTAAAATTCTTAATATTTTTTAATGGAGGAGAAAACACGGAGCATGATGAGTATGAAGAAGAGGAGAAGCGCGTTTCCGCGCAAAAGCTGGCTGTTGGCCTTAAGTTTGCTGCTGGTGTCGCTGGCTTTCCTGCCGGCGGGTTCCGCCCAGGCTGCCGACAGCAAATGGATAAGTCAGGTTTGGAGCAAATATGAAACGTATAACAAGAAGACGGTTGCAAGCTATGATGCTTACATGAAAAAGACAACCGATACATACAATGCGTATTTCAAGGAGCAAAACGACCGGCTGGCGGAGCTGGAGCGTATTGTCCTTGAAGACCAAAAACAGTGGAACGAACGGCTGGAAGCGGACTTGGCGGAACTGGAGGAACGTTACGGGGACGACCGCGAGCTGAAGCAAGAACTCAAAGAGTATGAACGCGATATCAATCCGAATCTGCTCAGCAGTCCTATGGGGCTTTATACCCGGGCGGCCAACCGAAATTTGCTCAGCAGCACGCTGGGCGTCTACGCCCGCGCGCTTAATGAGAACCTGCTGAGCAGCTACATGGCGGAATATAAAAAGGCGGTCAATCCCAATAACTTGTCCAGCCCGGCCAACTCGCTGAAAAAGACGGTGTCCGACAGCTATCTGAGCAGCCCGATGAACACGTTGATGAAAAGCTCCAGCACCAACTATATCTCAAGTCCAATTTATAAGTATTCGCGCGGGAAAATCAGCAAAACAAAGGCGCAGCAGGAATACAACAAGCTGTACAAGAAATATACCGAACAGATTTCCAAGGATACCGCGGCTCATAAGAAAGAAATCGCCGAAACCGCCGCGTCCGCGGACCGGAAGATTCAGCAGCTGTATCTCGAAACGGTCAGCGCGCTCGAAAAGCAGCGGAACGAAACGCTGCAAAGCATCTCCGACCAGCGGAAAAAAATAACCGGAGAAGGCCTCGCCTGGGAGCCGCTGCTGGCAACCCCGGCCGAGGAAACGCGGGACGTAATCGAATAAGGAGCTCTAAAAGCAACTCTTAAACTAAGGGCCGGGCAACCGGTCTCTTTTTTTATGGACGCGTGCTAAACCAATTGCAAAAGTGCAGTTGGAATCTGCCCCAACTTGGGCATTTAGAGCGCTGAGATGCAAATGTGCATTTGAAACTGAGGATTGGAGGCGTTTTTGAGCGAAATGGTGAAAATGGCCTGCACTTTTGCATTTGGAGCGCATAAACGGCCCGGTTTCGGGGGAAATGAGATGCACTTTTGCATTTCGCGGCCCATTCGGCACCGCCAACAAACGTGAACAACGTGCGAAGTAAAATCCGAAAAAGAATAATATTGGAAATTTTTATTCATAATACTCACGTTAATCCAAAAGATGGAGGAGTTATTCATGGATAACGTGATGCTGGCCCGGGCCTTGTTCGGATCGTCGATGGCCTTTCATATCATATTTGCCACCTTGGGAGTGGGGCTGCCTTTCATGATCGTTGTTGCGGAAATCGCTTATCAGGTCAAAAAAGACCGGGATTACGCTTTGATGGCTAAACGGTGGACAAAATGCCAGGCGATCCTCCTGGGGGTGGGGATTCCGTCGGGGACGATGGTCGGCGTTATGTTGTCGCTGCTCTGGCCCGGTTTCATGGAAATTGTGGGCCAGGTGATCGCGCTGCCTTTCCAAATCGAAATCTGGGCGTTTTTGCTGGAAGCCTTGTTCATGTCGATTTACGTCTACGCGTCTGAACGTTTGCCCGCGGCTTTGCGGATCGCCAGCGTCACTTTCGTGGCCTTGGGAGCAAGCGCTTCGGCCGCGCTGATCACCGACGCCCATGCCTGGATGAACACCCCGCAGGGCTTCCGGCTGGAGAACGGGCAAGTCGTCGATGCCGACCCGTGGGCGGCGGTATTCAATCCCAGCTGGCCTACGACCGCGACGCATGTACTGTTTTCCGCCTATCTGCTGGGGGCTTTCGCCATCGTTTCCGTGGCCGCCGTCAAACTGCTCGCCCGAAAACGGCCGGAGCGGGAGCGGCAGTATCACCGCAAGGGCCTGATCCTATCGCTCGCCATCGGCGGCGTAATGTCGCTGCTGACCGCGCTCAACGGGCATGAAACCGCGCAGATGCTGCACCGCCATCAACCCGAGAAGCTGGCCGCCGCGGAGGGCCTGTTTGAAACGCAGGCTTACGCCCCGCTGGCGATCGGCGGCTTTACCGATAAGGAAACCCGGACGATCCGGGGGGCGATCGAAGTTCCGTGGGCGCTCAGCTTTTTGGCCGGCAACCGCTTTGACACCGTGGTCAGGGGGTTGAACGATTTTCCCGAGGAGGAGTGGCCTCCCCTGTTTGTGCATACGCTGTTTAACCTGATGGTGGGGATCGGTTCCCTGCTGATTGTGGTCTCGGCCGGCACTATTTTTTATCGGCTGGTCAAGAAGCGAGAGTACCCGCGCTGGCTGCTTAGGGGGCTGGTGCTGACCGGCCCGCTCGCCCTGATCGGCATCGAGACCGGGTGGATCTTCAGCTGTACGGGACGCCAGCCCTGGACGATTTACCATGTTCAGAAGACCGCGTCCGCGGCTACCCAATCGGAGAATCTCGGCACCCTGTTCGTCACTTTTATCGGGCTGTACGTGTTTATGCTGGTCGTAACGTCTTTGGTGCTGCGTTATTATTTCAAGCGTCATCCGGTGACGCCGGACATGCTGGAAGCAGGGTGAGAAGAAGGGGGTGAAGAGGATATGAGCGATTCCACGATAGCGATTTCTATTCTTTGGGGGTTCCTGTTCATCTACTCGATCATGGGCTCCATCGATTTCGGCGCCGGGTTCTGGGCGCTTGTTTTCAGCAGAAAAAATCCGCAGGCCGCCAGCCTCGCCAACCGTTTTTTGTCCCCGTCCTGGGAGGTAACCAACGTTTTTCTGGTGCTGCTGGTCGTCGCTTTGGTCGGTTTTTTCCCGCGTGCCGCTTATCTGCTCGGTACGCTGCTGCTGCTCCCCGTCAGCTTCGTGCTGGTGCTCCTGCTGTTCCGCAGCGCCTTTATGGTGTACGCCTATTCCGCGCAGCGGAACGTCCGCAGCCTGCGTTTTGTGTCCGGAGTTACCGGGCTGCTCATTCCGGGCCTGCTTGTCAGCGTGCTGCCTATTACGCTCGGCGGTTTTATCCAAGGGGAGAGCGGCTACCCTCAGTTGAACTACGGAGCTTTGCTGGCGAGCCCTTCGCTCTACGCCTATTTGGGGTTCGGGATCGCCACCGAGCTGTTCCTGTCCTCCTTGTTCCTCTCCGACTTCTCCCGGCAGGCCGGGGATGAAACCTCCTACCGGTATTACCGGACGCTGGCGGTTGTCTTCGGGCCTTTGGCGATGCTGCTCGCCGTCGTCACCACCTTTACCATGGAAGGGGAAGCGATGTGGATGGTGGCCCGGATGAAGCAGCAGGGGCTTTGGTTTATGCTGTCCACTGCGGCTTTTGTCGTCGGTTACGGTTCGCTGTGGATCAAACGGAAAGGCCGGCTCGGCTGGCCACGGCTCGCGTTTGTTTTCGTGGTGATCCAGTTCGCCTTGGCGAGTTATGCTTACGGGAAAGCGCATATGCCCTACATCGTCTATCCGTTCTTAACGGTGGAAGAGGGGATTACAAATCACTCGATGTTTGTGTCCCTGCTGTGGGGCTACGGGGTAGGGACGGTGATTTTGCTGCCGGTGTTCGTGTTGTTCTGGTGGCTGTTCTTAAGGGACAAACGGTATTTGCGGGCTGAATAGTCCGCCTGTTGTGTGTACGAAGCACCGGTACTGCCCACGGCCTTGATAGGCCTTGATATTACCCGATGCCGGCATTGCCAACCCCTCGCTCTTGAAAATATAATAGGTTTGGAGCGAAAAAACACGGCCCGGTTGGTAGTCCGGGCGCACGCGGCTTGGAACGCTTGAACCCGGCGGCGTGTCAGTAACCTTCCCCCCTCGGGATGTCCATCGCTTCCGATTGAACAAGAGGGGGATGTTTGCGTTGAAACTTACGATTTACCACGATGGGCAGTATTGGATCGGCGTGTTTGAAGAGCGCAGCCAAGGAAAGCTGCGGGCAGGAAGGCATATTTTCGGGGCGGAGCCTAAGGATGAGGAGGTTCTTGCGTTTATCCGAAGCGATTTGAGCCGGCTGCTTGACGGCATTTCGCAGGGCGTCGCCATTCAGCTGCCGGATGCCGGAAGGGTGAATCCGAAGCGGTTGGCCAGACAGGCCGCCGCGGAATTAAAACGCCGGGGAGCTTCTACCATGGCGTATGAAGCGATGCGGCTGGAGTATGAGCAGCGTAAGCAGGCCAAACGGTCGACCGCGAAGGAACAGCGGGAGGCCGAGAGGGAACGCAAGCGGGAAATCAAAATCCGCAAGGCCAAGGCGAAGCGTCGCGGGCATTAACGGACAAGGCCCCTTTCCGGACTTACGGAAAGGGGTTTTTGCCATGTTTCGGGAGACTACCGGGCGGTCCAGCCGGATTCGCAATCGGCGGGGCAGCCAAGGTCCGCGAAAACTTTGCGCGCGGAAGCGTCGACCGGCAAAAAAACTTCAATTTGCGGGTACAGGCGGCCGCCGGCGGAAACGGAAACTTGCCTGTAACGGATCGGAACCAGCTCGCCCGAGCTTTCCGAGCCGGCCAGGATGATTTGTGTACAATCCCGCTCTCCCTCTTCCTCTACATCCGGCTTATGGTCATATTTTTCGATCGCGTTATATTTTTGAGCCAGGCGGACCACGTTTTGATACCACACGTCGTAACGTGACAGCGCATGATTTCTTTTGAACGCCTGAATCCCGTGAATGGCATGGGACTCCCACTGTTCGAACGACGTTTTGTCAAAGGTGGAGCGGGGGCGTACGGGCAAATCGGCATTGAAGTGCAGATCAATCCGGTTCAACTCGTTGTTATAACAGGGATTGGGCGGGATATCGAACAAGCGGCGAAACGGCTCGTTATATCCCTTGATGTCCTGGGTATGGGTGACGATCATGGCGGGAAAAGGGAGCGTCTTCATCGTTTGCTGCGCCCATTCGAGCGCCCGCTCCAGCGCCCGCCCTGCCAATTCGGTTTGAATCGGCAAGTAACCGGCGGCCAGAAGCAGGTCGTTGCGCTCGCCGGAAGTGCATTCGAGATATTCCGCGATACCAATGATCGTCTGGCGATCCGGTATTCTGCGCGAACGTCCGATCAGCAGATTTTTATACGTGGGACAAGCCTCGTCGTTCAGCTCCTGCTGCGTAAATCTTTTCCAGGGCGAATGAGCGCGGTCGGCCAGCTCCCGCTGCCGCTTCATCCGCAGCGTTTCGATTTCTCCCAGTACGTTTTTTAGCCTCGTGTTTTCCGTATGCATCCCCCCGTTTCTCCTCCCTTCGATTTCAAGAGTAGTTCTGCACTTGGTCCGCAAAAGTGATTAAAGTATACTCCTGTATGAAATCGGAGGTCAATTCAGGTTGACCGCAATATTCCAAGTTTATGGAGGGGACCCAATATGATTCGTGCCATTGTAACCGATCCGCATGCCGCGGAATATTTCGCGATCAAAGAGGTGGACGCCCCGCAGGCCCAGCCTTGGGAAGCGATCGTGCAGGTGCAGGCCGTCTCGCTCAATCGCGGGGAAGTGAGAGACGCCATAGATCAAGGAGCTTCATCCCGGCCCGGCTGGGATTTCGCCGGGATGGTCATCGAGCCGGCCCAAATCGGCACTGGCCCGCAAAAAGGAGCGCGGGTTGTCGGTCTGCTCCCGCTGGGCGCCTGGAGCGAGCAAGTTGCCGCCCCCGTATCGATGCTGGCGGAAATTCCGGACCAGGTCAGCTTTGCGGAAGCGGCGACTCTGCCCGTAGTCGGCCTGACGGCGCTGAATGCGCTGCGAAAAGGAGGTTTGCTGCTCGGCAAGCGCATCCTGATTACGGGCTCGACCGGCGGCGTTGGCCTGTTTGCCCATCAGCTTGCGGCTCAATCGGGCGCATTCACCGTAGGCACGGCCAGCACGGCGGAGAAGGCGAAGCTGGTCCGGGAGGCCGGAGCCGACGAAGTGGCCGTTGGCGCTTCCGGCATGGAAAAGGCCCGCAGCTGCGGGCCTTATGATCTGATCATCGATTCGGTCGGCGGCGATACGCTGGCCGCTTTGCTGCCGCAGCTTGCGCCGCAGGGCATTTGCGTTGCGGTGGGATTCTCGTCAGCGCCTACGGCGACGATCGATATGATGAATTTGGTGACCAGCGGAGGGAGAACCCTGTACGGCTTCTTTCTCGGCGAGGAACTCACCCGCCGTTCGGCCGCGGACGATCTGCAGTTGCTGGCCCGGCTGGCCGCAAACGGCCGGTTAAGGCCCCGGATCGAAGTGGAGGCGCCCTGGACCGAAATTGGAGCCGTCACCCGCAGTTTCATGGACCGCAAATTTTCCGGAAAAGCCGTGCTGCGGATTGATTGACGGATAAATTGGCATTACCGCTGAATGAATCGGCATTACCGCTGTTCGGAAATATGCAATCTAAGACAAGTGACCCGGCCCCGCATCCCGGATTTCCAGACTATCGCTAACGGTTGTAATCGCGCTTAATTGGCCCAAAATGCCGGGATTCAATTTCTAACGGTTGCGAGCGCCGTTATTTGCCTGAATCCAAGCAAAAATTGCCGGTTTTCAGTGAAATAAGCTCCATGGCAACCGTTACAATTTAAAATCAACCGTATTGGAACAAATAGCGCTTGTGGCAACCATTAGAGTATTAATGTGCCGAGAAAAGGTATCTTGTCAGATTTAAATACAACGCTGGTGCCGTTAAATTTGGTTTTTCCTTTATTTCCTCGATATAGCGGCACCCGCAACCGTTAAAATGACGGCCCTGATCCGGAAAAAATGAACAGGTTCATGTCACTTTCCGCAAACGGCCGACGACGCTGAAGAAATCACCGGACTGGTGCGGGATCATCACACCGGAATACATCAGCTCATCGCCGCCGACCGGCTCGTCAAAGCCGTCGACCCGGTAAAGCGCGTCCGGGTCGAGTCCCTTGAGGCGAAGCGCGCGCAGGGGCGCGTTCGGCAGTGCCAGCACGCGGTAATAAGCGAACAGCGCTTCGCCGCGGTCCGCGGAGACGAACATCCACGCCGCTTCGTTACCCTCGAAAGGGCTGAGCAGCCGGTAGAAATCGCCGAACTGGACAAGCGGACGGATTTCCTTGTAGAACTCGACCTGTTGTTTGACCGTTTCCTGTTCGTCCTCCGGCATGGCGGTCAGATCGAGCTCATAACCGAAATTGCCGGACATGGCGACATCCCCCCGCATTTTGAGCGGGGTCACCCGCTCCACCTGATGGTTCGGAACGGCCGAGACGTGGGCGCCCATCGCTCCGATCGGGTATACGAGGCTTGTCCCGTATTGGATTTTCAGCCGGCATACCGCGTCGGTGTTGTCGCTCGTCCAGACCTGCGGCATGTAATACAGCATGCCGGGATCGAAGCGCCCGCCGCCGCCGGAGCAGCTTTCGAACAACACTTGCGGAAACCGCGTAACCAGCGTTTCCATCATTTCGTACAGCCCCAGCATATAGCGGTGGGCGGTCTCGCGTTGACGCTGCGGCGGAAGCGCGGCGGAGCCGACCTCGGTCATATGGCGGTTCATATCCCATTTGACATAGGAAATCGGCGCGGAGGACAGCACGTCCGCCACCATTTCCACCACCGCGTCGCGCACGTCCTTGCGCGACAGATCGAGCACGAACTGGTCCCGTCCCGAAGAACGCAACCGGCCCGGCACATGCAGGCACCAATCGGGATGCTGGCGGTACAGCTCGCTATCTTCGGAGATCATTTCGGGTTCAAACCAGATGCCGAATTGCATCCCGGTTTCGGTGACTCTCGCGACGAGATTTTCGAGTCCCCCGGACAGCTTGCGCTTGTCGACGAACCAGTCGCCAAGCGATGTCTTGTCATCGTCGCGCTTGCCGAACCAGCCGTCGTCCAGCACGAACAACTCCATGCCGAGCTCCCGGCCTTTGCGGGCGATGCTCTCGATTTTCTCCGCATTAAAATCGAAGTAGGTCGCTTCCCAGTTGTTGATCAATATCGGCCGCTGCGCATCCCGGTGCGCGCCGCGAACGAGACGGGTCCGGTACAGCTTGTGAAAAGTTCCCGACATGCCGGTAAGCCCCATGTCCGAGTAGACCATCACGACTTCCGGCGTTTGGAACGACTCGCCCGGCTCCAGCAGCCAGGTGAAATCGAAAGGATTGATGCCCATGGATACGCGGGCCGTGTTGAACTGATCGGTTTCGACCTGGGCCGTAAAATTCCCGCTGTAAACCAGATTGAAGCCGTACGCTTCGCCGTGGTCCTCGTTCGCGCCTGGCCGGAGCAGGGCCAGAAACGGATTGTGCTGATGGCTGCTCGCACCGCGCTTGCTTTCGATCGAATGCGTGCCCTGCACAAGCTTCCGGCGGACGATGTTCCGCTCGTTCGCCCACGAACCGGACAGATGCAGCAGCTCGAAGTCCGCATCGCGGAAATCCACACTGGCGCTAAGGGCGCGCAGCAGTTTAACCGGTTGGGAACCCTCGTTGATGATTTGAGCCGAACGCGTAATCACGTTATGCTCTTCAAATACGGTATACAACAGCTCGACGCGAAGCTTCGTGAGCTCGTCGACAAGCTGGAGCGCCAGCGTTTCGGCTTCGTCTTCCCGCTCCGCATAGGTCGCGGGAAGCCCTGCGAGCTTCGGCTTGCCTCTATAGATTTCATGCGACACGTAACGGAAATCGCTGACGGTCGACCCGTTTTCGAGTTGAATCTGGATCGCCGGCTCGCGAAAATCGCTATTGCCGTATGAAGGATATTCCAAAGGAATGGTGTCCAAGGAAAAATCGCGGTTTCCCGGGATGGGATTCGGCGCGAATCCCCGGTCCAGATAGCGGATCGGGTTTGCCCCGTGCCAGCCGGCGATTTGCTTGCCCCAGTAAAGGTGGGCGACATATTGATATGGCGTAATCTGCAGCAAATAGCTGCTGTCTTTCGCCTGCAAATGAAAAGTTTTATTGTCTCTATTGAATTGTATTCCCACGTATGGTCCTCCTTTAAGCGCTAGCCGCGCGGGCTTTCTACCCTTTGACGGCCCCGGACGACAGTCCGGACACGAAATATCTTTGCAAGAACAAATAAAGCACGATCAGCGGAAGCGCGGCCAGAAGCGAGCCGGCCGCCACCCAACCTACATTGCTGCTGTACTGCGTAAAAAACGAAGACAAAGCTACGGTTACGGTATGCATATTCAATTTTTGCAGGAAGAACAAAGAAAACTGATAGTCGTTCCATACCCCAACGCCCGTCATAATGATGACCGTGGCCGTAATTGGCTTTAACAGCGGCAGGATGATTTTAAAGAACAGACGAAAACGGCTCATGCCGTCAATCATCGCCGCCTCATCCAATTCCTTCGGGATCGAGCCGATGAAGCCCGTATACAAGAAAATCGTAATCGGCATGTTGAACGTGACCAGCAGCAGGACGATGCCCCAATACGTATTCATCGCGCCGATATCGACATAAAGCTGATAAAGCGGAACCAGCGTGGTTAGCGGGGGTACGATCATGGCGGAAATAAACACGGCATAGATCGTCTTGTTCAGCTTCGTTTGGAACCGCGACAGCGGATAGGAGGCGATCGCTCCGATGACAATGATTAACAACAGGGAACACGCCGTTATGATGATGTTATTGATGAAAGCTTGCCCCAGGTTGGCGTTTTTCCAGGCGTTTGTGAAGTTGCCGAAATAAAATCGGCCGGGAAAAAGCCATTTCGAGCTGAAATCATTCGCAGGCTTGAACGATGTCGTCAGCAGCAGATAAAAGGGCAGGATGTGAACGATGCTGATCAGCACGGTCAGAAGAATATATCCCGTCTTTTTCATCCTAATTAATCTCCTTTCTGCGCAAATACTGTAAAGCGAAAATACTAAAGAACGAGATCATTAGGAACATCAGGATGCCGATCGCGGACGCGTACCCGGCATCTTGGCTGGAGAAGTACGTCTTGTACATCATCGTGGACATCGATTGGGAAGCGTACCCCGGTCCGCCGCCCGTAAGCGCCATAATGGCGTCGAACAGCTTCAGGCCGCCGATGAGATTTAATACGACATTGATGGTGATGGAGGGCATCAACAGCGGCAGCGTCACATTTTTGAATTTCACCCATGCGTTCGCCCCGTCGATATCCGCCGCCTCGAAATAATCTTTCGAGATCGACTGCAAGCCCGCCAAATAAATAATCATGGCCGTGCCCATAAACTGAAAGCTGTTGACCAGCATTATGATCCATACGTTAAGGTTCGGATCGCCCAGCATGTTTATCGGGGCCATGCCAAACAGCTTAAGAACGTCGTTAAAAGCACCGCCTCTAAACTGAAAGAAAAAGTAAAAAATATAACCCATAATCAGACCGCTGACGATAACCGGCAAATAAACGATCGTGCGCGCCAGGCCGCGCATTTTGATGCTCTTGTTCAAGAGCAGGGCGTAGAGCAGGCCGAAAATATTTTGCAATAGCGTACTTCCGACACCGTAAATCAGCGTATTGCGGATGACGATGCCGATATTGGGGTCGGAGAACATCCGCTTGTAATTATCGAGTCCGATCCATTTGTACGTTTGAGAGAACCCGTTCCAGTTCGTGAAAGAGATTTGAACGCCTTTCAGAAACGGATAGACAATGAACAGCAAAAACAGCAACAGCGCCGGCAAATACATGAGGTTGAGCCAAAACGGCGCGTTGCGATGGAGGCGCGCAGCCCCTGTACTTTTCATACTAGGTATCCCTTCTTTTGCGTGAAGTAGGTAAAAGGGGCTTCCTGAAGCAAGCCCCTCAGTCATAACGCTTGTAATTCTCTATGTTCGATGGGTGGCCATCTTACTGTTGACTAAGCAAACGATCGACATTTTCCTTCATCGCCTTGGAGAAATCCTGCGCTGTTATGCCGCCGGACAGAATTTCCTCCCCCTTGGTCGTCAGCACGTCCCACATGCCGCTTGGCAAGTACAGGCGGTCGAAGTACGGGAATACGCGGACATCCTTGAATTGCTCATAATAAGCGGTGGCCTGTCCAAGGTCGGCGGTCACGCTTTTGAATGCGGCGGGGGAGCCCGTTGCTTCGGACATCATTTTCATATATTCCGGTTTTGCATAGAAAGCGAGGAATTTCTTCGCTTCTTCGAGCTTCGGCGAATCCTTCCAGGCCGCCAAAGTGTTGCGTTCGCCGCCGGAGAAGTTCGGCGCGTCCCCGGCAGCCATGGCAGGCACCGGCATAATTCCGAATTTCAGATCGGGGTTTAACTTCAGCGCGTCGGCGGTAAACGCCGGACCGGTCATGACAAAGGCGATTTGATCTTGAGCAAACAAAGCCGGGATATCGGAATATTTCGCCGTCAGCACATCTTCATTCATTAAACCTTTGTCGGACAGCTCTTTGAATTTTTCGGCAAGCGGCGTCCAGTTGTTCCAGTCGAACGTGTTGTCCAGCAAAGCTTGCGCCTGATTCGGTTCGGGGCTGATCAGCAGCGAGTTGGCAAAGTAATCGAAAAATTGCCCGATCGTCCATGAATCTTGACCGGCAAAATAGAACGGAATGACCGAGCCGTTGCTTTCGGCCTTGATCTTCTCGCCGGCCGCAATCATCTCATCGATTGTCGCAGGGATTTCGATGCCGTACTTCTCCAGTACGGCGGCATTAAACGTAATGCCGTCCTTCGATTCGTTCAGCGGCAGTGCGTAGACTTTGCCTGTTTCGTCCATCAGCACATTTTTGATCGTATCCGTCAGATCGGCCGTCCAGGCTTCTCCGCTCAGATCCGCAACATAGTCTTTGTAACGGGTTTTTGCCCAGCCGTGCGTGTCGAATAAATCGGGAAGCTGGTTGGAGGCCATCATCATTTTGAGAACGCTGTCATAATCGGCCCCCGGGTATTGCACTTCAATTTCGACATTCGGGTTTTCCGCTTTATAATCGGCGATTACCTTTTTCAGCACTTCTTGCGAAGAACCGTCCGATGCCGTACTGTACAAGCTAAGGGTTATCTTTTCTCCGCCCGCTCCGGAGGATGAGCCGGACGTCTGGGCGTTATTATTGCTTTTGGAGCTGCCACAAGCGCTTACAATCAGGACTAAAATCAGCAGCAGCATAGAAATGGATGTTTTTTTCATATTTGTCCTCCATAAACCTGTCGGATGATTGTTTTTTGATTTGGGCCATCATATACTACAGAATGGAATAATCTTTTTTCTTGGCTCCCTTTACGGGAGTCCTTTTTTTGCTTGCGCCGCGTTACGATGTCATTTTGTCTTTGCGCCGCAGCTCTCTCTCACTATGAGCCGGGTTGGCACTACAACGCGCAGCGGAACGTCGCGGCCCCGCAATCTTTCGGCCATCAGGTTCACCGCTGACCGCCCCATTTGTTCGCTGTAAATTTTGACGGTCGTGAGGGGTACGCTGGCAAATGCCGCCATTTCAATATCGTCCATCCCCACAATTGCAACATCATCCGGTACCGAGAGGCCCGCTTCCTTAATCGCCCGCAGCGCGCCTATAGCCATGGGGTCGTTGGCAAAGAAAAAAGCCTCCGGCAAATCCCCTTTGGCGATTGCGCTTTGCATCAGTTTGTATCCGCAAAGAATCGTCCAGTCTCCGACATACACATTGCGTTCGCGGTATAGCTTGTTGGCCCGCATGATGTTTTCGAACGCTTTCCGGCGCTTTTCGGGAATTTCGCTCATTGTGCGTTCAAGTCTGTGCATAAATTCCTGGCCGCCGACAAAACCGATGTTCCGATACCCGTGTTCCAGCAAATAGCTGAGCACATCGTTCACGGCCTGCTCCAAATCCACGACAACCGCGTCGATCTCTCCGACTTCCGGGGTGTTGGCCACGTATACTGTCCGATCGCGTTTCGGAAAAATCTCATGCAAATCTTGCGGATCGACGTTACCCACGACAAACAGGCCGTCCAGGTTGCTGAGGTCCCGATATTCCGGCGAGTCCCCGTACATCCGGATCGTTTTGACAATATCAAAGCCCAGTTCGGCACATTGGTTCTCAATACCTTGACGGATCGACAGAAAGTACGGGTCCTGCTGCTCCTGTTCGCCAGAATTCCATAGCAGCAAACCGAGATTATGGCGCTGTTCGGACAGTGCATGCGCTTTCTTTTTGGATTTGCGGGGTTTGTAGTTCAATTGCTCGCACACGGCGTAAATCCGTTGGCGTGTTTGCGGCGTGACCGCTAAAGTGGCGTCTTCATTGAGCACCCTGGATACCGTAGCGATCGAAACTTGAGCCTCCCTGGCGATGTCGCGAATCGTTGCCATTCCAAACCTCCTTCCTTGTTTCGTTAAGTAATGTTTAGTAAATCACGAATACATTATAGCAAACGAATAGCGTATGAACAATTGTTATTTTGCAAAAAACATGTGTAAATTCCGTGTTATTGCAACGTCTGGCAGTTTGAAATAAGGTTGGTTCATTTTTTGGAACGGGTGTCCATTCTTTAATATTTATAACAATGTTTAGTAAACAAATGTGAAACGAACTTTTAGGTTTTACCTTTTTGACAATTTTATCTGTTTAAAATATGATATTTACATACTTGTTGGTATGTGGTGTTGCAAACTTGTTCCTGATAGGAGAAATGAACGTTGAACCACCGCGATAAAATCATTCAGGCATTCATGAAGTTGGCCGGGCGGCTGCCTGCGGACAAAATCAGCTATGAGGAAGTGGCCCGCGCCGCCGGCGTGCATTGGACAACGGTGCGCAGACATTTGGGCGGCAAAGATGATATGCGGGCTATGCTGGCCAGCCGCGGGGCAGAGCCGGAGGGCTTGCCTGCGGATACGCGGACGCGCGTGCTGGATGCCGCCATGGAGGTGTTCGCCCGGCACGGTTATGCCAAAGCCGCGATGGACCAGGTGGCGGCCGAGGCCGGGTTCACGAAAAGCGCGATATATTGGCATTTCGCGAACAAAAGCGAGCTGTATCTGGCCATTTGCGAAAGAAATCTAAGGCAGCAGGAGCAGCTGCTGCCCGCCCAAATCGAAGCGATCGCCCGCGCGGAGGATAAAGTCCGGGCTTTGACGGACTGGCTGAAGGGCCAATTGGCCGCCTGTATGGTAACCCCCGATCGGCCGATGCTGTTTTTTGAGTTTTTAACCTCCAGCCGCAACCCGGAGGTCCAGGACAAGATCCGCGGGCTGTTCGCGGGGTTTTACGCCAAAGTCGCAGAGTTGCTCCGCGATTGCCAAACGCAGGGGTGGCTGCGCGGCGATATCGATCCGGGCTCGCTCACGCTGTACACCCAGACGGTTATGAACGGAATCGTTCTTTCGTGGCTGCTGGCCCCTAAGGAGCTAAAGCTGGATCAATTCGCCCGGGATGCCGCAAGGCTGCTGTGGGACGGATTATCGCCGCGATAAGGGCGGAAGACTTTTTCCGGCTTCATTGGAAATTTATTTCGATGAAGCCGTTAATTATAACATTAACATACCGATTAGTACGTTGCTGCGTTGGCGTTTCGGAAAACCAAAAGGAGGAGAGGGGAGAATTGGTGATACTAACTGTATTGCTGGGACTTGCTGCGATAATGCTGGCGGCGTTCTACGGCTACAACCAATTGAAGTTTCGGCAGGCGGAAATGGAATTCCCGCCATCCGGAAAGTTTGTGGAGGCGGATGGAATCCGCCTGCATTACCTGGAACGGGGGCAGGGCAGGCCGGTGGTATTTTTGCATGGGGGAGTTTTATGGAGCCGTGATTTTGAGCGGGTCATGGAACTTGCGGCGGCCAAGGGATATCGGGCGTTGGCTTTTGACCGCCCCGGATACGGGCACAGCGGCCGCCCGAAGCACGGCCCGGTTACACCGGCCGATCAAGCCCGGCTGCTGCATGAGGCTTTGAACAAGCAGGGAGTGGAGCGGCCGATTCTGGTCGGGCATTCCTGGAGCGGATTGCTGGTCCTTGCATACGGGGCCTTGTATCCCGATGATCTGGCGGGGATCGTGACGCTGGGGGGCGGCATGTATAAAGAAGGATATCCGGCGGAAAAAGGCGATCCGATCTCCAGAATCGTGATGATGCCGCTGGCGGGGCGGATCGTGATGAATCTTCTGCTGGCAACCTTGGGGAGAGTCATGGCCCGACAAATCATGAAAGCGACCTTCGCCCCGGAGCCGGTTCCCTTCGCTTATGAACAGGAAACGTTGGCGCTGTGGCTCCGGCCGTCCCAGTTCCGGGCGAACCGGGAGGACGTGCTGGCTTTTGCTCCGGCGGCCGCCGAGATATCCCCGAACTATCGCCGGATTCAGGCGCCTGCCGTCATCGTCGTCGGGCGGCGGGATCCTTTTCCGACCAAGGAACACAGCTATCGGCTGCACCGGGACTTGCCGAATGCGGCGCTGATGGAGCTCCCCGACGCCGCGCACATGATCCCCCATCATCATCCGCAAGCTGTCATCGATGCCGTGGAGAAGCTGGCTCGCGAATGAACCTTCTGAATCCATCCTCCGGCGGGATAAGCGGAAACTTAAGAAAAACTTTATTTTTATACCCATTTCTTCTTAAAAAATTTTGACTATTCTTAAGGAATGAAAGGTTAGGAGGAATACGAGCCATGAAGAAATGGGCGTTTTGTGTGCTGGTCCTGCTGCTGCTGGGCTACGCTTTCGTTAAATTTAAAGTCAGCGATTTATCCGCGATTCCGTTGGATAAAATTACGCTTACCGACGATAACCCCCAAGCCCCGGCGGACCGGGGATTCACGATAAAAATCACGGGGGAGCAGGTTTATCGGGGCGATCTGCTGCTGGTCAATCAAGACCATCCGGTTCCGGATCAAGGTCCGGAGGAGGAAGCACTCAGTCTGGTTCAACATGATGAATTACTCCAAGGTTTTGGCGTGATGGATAACACGGTTCGGCTGTCGGAAAGATTGGCTGGAAAATTTATCGAGATGGCCGCCGCCGCAGGCGAGGACGGAGTGAATCATTTCCTGATCACCAGCGGGTATCGGGACGAGCGGCGGCAGGATGAGCTGTATCGTCAAATGGGAGCGGAATATGCGATGCCGGCGGGATATAGCGAGCATAACCTGGGTTTGTCGCTAGATATCGGCTCGTCAGAAGCGGAGATGAACGTTGCGCCGGAAGGCAAATGGTTAAAAGAGAACGCATGGAAATACGGGTTTGTACTGCGTTATCCGGAGAACAAAACCGCGGTGACCGGCATTCAATACGAGCCCTGGCATTTCCGTTATGTAGGCCTGCCCCACAGCGCCATTATGCAGAGAAACGACATGGTTCTGGAAGAGTATCTCAACTACCTGAAAGTGAAACAAGCCGTTAAGGCCGACGTCAACGGCCAGACCTACCACGTATTTTATTTTCCCGTCACCGATGGCGGTACAATCCGCGTTCCGGTCGAAGGAAGTTATGAGCTTTCCGGAAATAATGTGGACGGTGTGATTGTAACTGTGCATGAGGAATAGAGCGGACGAATATATTTTTAACAAACTTTTTGTAAGCAGCTTGACAAATGGAACCGCCTGGGTTTATGATTGTTTCAGAATCAAGCATCTCAATATAAAGATAATATTTTAGGGATGCAAGCAATATACATGGCGGTGTAAACTCATGGGTCTGTTGGACAGAATATTTGGAAGAACAACGAATAAGGAGGAGACAAACGTGTCAAAATTGAACATTGGGATTATTTTGGGAAGTACCCGCGATGGCCGCGTCAGCCCGCAAGTGGGAGAATGGGTGAAAAAAATCGCCGACGCGCGCGGAGACGCGAACTATGAAATCGTCGATATCGCCGATTATAAGCTGCCGCTTCTGGGTGAAGCCGACGCTTCCGAGCAAGCGGCGAAGTGGAATGAAAAACTGAACTCCTTGGACGGCTTCGTGTTTATCGTGCAGGAGTACAACCACAGCATCACCGGCGCGCTGAAAAACGCGCTCGACTACGCACGCGAAGCCTGGAACAACAAAGCGGCCGGCATCGTGAGCTACGGCTCGGTCGGCGGCGCCCGCGCGGCTGAACACCTGCGCGGCATCCTTGGCGAATTGTCCGTGGCCGACGTTCGCGTACATGTTACGCTGTCGCTGTTCACCGATTTCGAAAACTACAGCGTATTTAAACCGGCTGATCTGCACCTGACCAACCTGAACGGCATGCTGGACCAAGTGCTCGCTTGGAGCGGCGCTTTGAAGACGCTGCGTTAATGGCATAAACGAACGAAAAGGGCCGCCCCAAAAGTAGACTTAAGCTACTTGGGGCGACCTCTTTTTTTAAGATTATTTATAACTCGACTTTCACAGAGCAAAAATCAGCTTGAGTCCCTGCGTTGAAGGCTTGAGGATAGGGAAGTGGGGGGGGAGGGGCGGCAGATCAACACTCGCTTTCCGGAGACTTTGCACGATTATCCCGTTTGATCAGGTAGCTAAAGAGAAAGACAAGCTCGGAAAATATTTGGTGAAGAAGCAGATAGGTTCGAGATAATTTAGACGGGCTTAGGAGAAGGAATCAGGTTTAGAGGAGGCATCGCGATCAACGCCTCCATGCAGTCCTGCTCGCTGTTAAAACGGCTGCTGAATGGCTGAAGTTCCGTTCCCAGATTGACTTCCATATTCGCTCGCCCCCGAATGAAGAATATACGAACGTAAGTTCCGTTTATTTCATTATAACAAACGTACGTTCCTGTATCAAGCTGAAAATCTCACTTGAACCCGCCTCATTGTTCCCCCATCTTTTTTGTTTTTTTCTTTTTTGAATCCTTGCTCTAGCCCAGCCCCCTGCTCCCTGCTCCTTAACGAAGGGGATAATCGTGCAAAGGCAGGCAGCATGAAGGGGGCACCAAGACGTGACCCCTTTAGACGGCCCCCTCACCTGGCGTCGATTTGTGACACGACTCCAAACGGCTACGGTGCAAAAGCCGAGCGCGCCTTTTAGGACAAATGCACGTAAAACGTGGTCAATTCACCTGGGGTGCTTTTGGCGTATATCCGTCCGCGATGCTGTTCGACGATCGACCGCGCGATCGCCAGGCCCAGGCCGTAACCGCCCTGTTTGCGCGACCGCGAAGCGTCGGTCCGGTAAAACCGGTCAAAGATGCGAGCCAGGTGCTCGGGGGCGATGCCTTCGCCCGTATTGGACACCTCCAGCACGGCGTCGCTGTGCTGCTTGTGCAGCGAAACGCGGATCGAACCCTGCGGCCCCGCGTATTTCACGGCGTTGTCGAGCAGGATCATGACCACCTGCTTGATTTGTTCGCTGTTGCCGTGTGCCGTCAAATTCGGCTCAATCTCGTAATCGAGCGACAGATCTTTTTCGAAAATGACCGCCTCCATCGTCAAAATAATCGTCTCAACCGCCTCGCTCAGATTGAACTTGGAATAAATCACTTCCGTCCGGGTATCGTCCATTTGCGTCAAATATAGCAGGTCGCTAGTCAGCTTCGCCATCCGCTCGGTTTCCGACTTGATGTAATGCAGCCATTTCGCCTGGTTTTCCGCCGTATTGGCTCCGCCGCTGAGCAGCACATCGGCGTTGGTGTTAATGATGGCGAGCGGGGTTTTAAGCTCATGCGACGCGTCGGCGATAAACTGCTTCTGCTTCTCGAACGCCTCCCTGACCGGGGCAATCGACCGGTTGGCAAAATAACGGCTGGCGAAAAACAACGCGATCAGCATCACCGCCCCCACCACGGCAAACGTGTAAATGAGGTTGACGAGAATTTCCTGCTGCGCGGTCACGTCCAGGAAAACCAGCATATACCCGCCGTTCTCGGGGCGGACGGAATAAATCCAGCGGCTCCCGTCGAGGTTGAACTGTCCGGTCTCTTTATGCCGGGTAGCGGCTTTCTCCAAAGCGCTGGTGTAAAATTCATCGTCCATATCGAACTTGGACGTCGCGGAGATCAGCCCCCAATCCGCATCGGCCAGCAGCATAAAGGAGACCGAACGCTCCGGCGGCGGTTCGAACCGGCCGTCCGGGGGCGGGCCACCGGATGGCGAGTCATCGGTGGTCACGTTATCGCCGGGCACATTATCGGCGGGCACGTTATCGGCGGTCACGTTATCGGCGGGCGCGTTATCGGCAGGCTCATCGGCGCGGCGTCCCGACACCGCAGTCCCGGCGCTCCCCGCGGAACCGTCCGCGCCGGCAGCGGCGGGCCGACCATCCTGGCCACCGACCCCGCCGCGCGGCGCCCCTTCCTGCTGCTGCCCGGCATCCGTCTGCGGCTGCTTGGAAGCCGTGCCCCCGCCGCGTGGCGGGCCGGATTGTCCGGGCGGTTTTTCGTAGGATTGGGAGATTTTGTGCAAGGCCATCGTGATGTCGCTTTGCACGTCCCGATAGGTGATGATGTAAATGGCGGCGAACGCCACGAGCATCATTACCGAGATCGTGGACAGATTGACGATCAGAAACCGGTTCCTGAGCTTTTTGAACATCAGATGTTCACCTCTAATACGTACCCTAATCCGCGAATGGTGTTAATGCGCACGGATGAATTCAGGAAGGTCAGTTTTTTGCGCAAAAAGGAAATATACACCTCCACATTGTTATGCTCCACCTCGGAGTCGAATCCCCACAGCTTTTCGATGATTTGCTCTTTGGATGTGACCGCCTGTTTCCGCGAAATCAGCAGCTCCAGCAGCTCGCTTTCCTTCAGGTTCAGCTTGATCTCCTTGCCCAAGGCGGCGAGCTTCAGGTTCGACGTATTCAGTTCAATATCCCCGAATTTCAGCGCCTCCTCCGGGATGACCTCGCCTTTGCGCCTTAGGGCGGCGCGGATGCGGGCCATCAGCTCCTCGGTGGAAAAAGGCTTGGCGATATAATCGTCGGCCCCGTAATCGAGCCCCGTCACCTTATCGTTAATTTCCCCTTTGGCGGTCAGCAGAATCACCGGCGTGGACACCTCTTCGTTACGCAGCTTTTTTAATAACGTAAAGCCGTCCATTTCCGGCATCATCACGTCGAGCAGCAGCAGATCGTATATCCCGCTCAGCGCGTAATCGTAACCGGATCTGCCGTCATGCACGGCATCCACCGAATAGTTATGTTTTTTTAAGATTTGGGTCAAGGCTTCCGCCAGATGCACCTCGTCCTCTACGATCAATATTCTCATCGCTCGTCATCCTCTTCCTAAAAGTCGCTTTGCGTTTTGCTTCCGCTATTATATCAGGATTACCTTTAACCAACCTTAAGCGCTCCATTTAAGATTCATTAAAGGTTCGGCGTTTAAGATACAGACATGGCCGGCGGGACAGCCGCCGAAAGTATGATGGCAGAAAGGATTTGAGGTTATGGCGATCGAGGTGTTCAACCGTTACGAAAACAAATATTTACTGGATACGGAGGCCTACCGCAATTTTTATGAGGAGCTTCTCGAATATATGGAGCCGGACGAATACAACAAGCAGCACGAGTTTTACTCCATCAGCAATCTTTATTTCGATACCAAACATGATACGCTGATCCGAAACAGTCTGGCGAAACCTAAATATAAAGAGAAGCTGCGGCTTAGAGCTTACGGGGTGCCGAAGCCGGAGGCGAAGGTGTATCTCGAAATCAAGAAAAAGGTATTCGGGCTGGTCAACAAAAGACGGACCGCGCTCCGCTTAAGCGAAGCTTACGAGTTCGTCCGCACGGGAATCGAGCCGGAGTACAGGGATTACATGAACAAACAGGTCCTGCACGAAATTACATACTTCCTGCAGCGTTACGACCTGGAGCCGAAGGTGTACCTCGCTTACGACCGCAAAGCGCTCTTTTGCAAAAACAACCGGGATTTGCGGATCACCTTCGATACGAACATTCGCAGCCGGCGGTATGATGTGGGGCTTGAACAGGGCGATTACGGCGAGCCTTTGGTGGAAAGCGGGCTGTGGCTGATGGAAGTGAAGGCGGAGAAGACGGTGCCGGTGTGGCTGTCGAGAATGCTTTCGGAGCACGGGATGTACCGGACCGGCTTTTCCAAATACGGCAACGAATACAAAAAAACGATCAAAAGGAAAGACGCGGAAAGGGAGGGTGTCCTTTATGCTTGATACGCTTTTCAATGTCAGTTTAACGAATACGGAGCTCAGTTTTACGGGCGCTGTCATCACCATATTGATTTCCATCGCGTTGGGCGCAATCATCAGCGTCACTTATATGAAAACAAACCCGAAAGGGTATTCGCAAAACTTCACGTTAACGATGGTGCTGCTGCCCTCGATCGTGGCGATCATCATTATGCTGATCGGCAGCAATGTCGCCCGGGCGTTCAGCCTGGCCGGAGCCTTCTCGATCATCCGCTTCCGCAGCGCGCCCGGCGACCCGAAGGATATTTCGTACGTACTGTTCACGATGGCGGCGGGACTGGCCTGCGGCGTCGGCTCCTTCGGATACGCCGTTTTGTTCACTCTCATTTTGTGTCTCTTGATGGTTGTGCTGAACCGGATGAACTTCGGGGCGAGAAAAACGCTGCAGAAAACGCTCAAGGTAACGATCCCGGAAAACCTGGGGTACGAGGAAGCCTTCGACGAGGTGTTCAAGAAATACAACGTCGGCTACGAGCTGAAAAAGATCAGAACAACCGAGCTGGGCAGCTTGTATGAACTGGTTTATGCGATTACGCTCGACCATCCGGCCAACCAGAAGGAATTTCTGGACGACATCCGCGTCCGGAACGGCAATCTGGACATCTCGCTGACGTTGAGCCCGGCGGCAAACGAATATGCATGACAAAAATGAAAAGCGAAAGGAACGATGGGAAAATGAAGAATTTTACGGCAATCAACAAATTGGGAATTGTGCTGCTCTGCGCTGCCATGCTTTCGGCCTGCGGTTCGGCTTCGGCTACGGAGAACGGAGGAGCGGCGTCCGGAACGCAGCAGACGGCGGCTGCCGCTGCAGTTGCCGCCTCCGTGGAGGACATTCGGTTAACGGACCTGGTTACGTTTGACGATACCGACAATACGGTGGATTGGAGCGCGGACAGCGCCACGGCGATTACGCTGAATGGCGCGAGCGCTGCGGTCGACGGCGTCGG
Organism: Paenibacillus sp. FSL P4-0127; assembly: GCF_038007325.1. Lineage (NCBI taxonomy): Bacteria > Bacillati > Bacillota > Bacilli > Caryophanales > Paenibacillaceae > Paenibacillus > Paenibacillus sp. FSL P4-0127. The sequence continues at coordinate 1,165,373 of NZ_JBBOWY010000001.1, forward strand.
GGCCGAGGCGAACGGCGGAACGGTGACGATCACGGCCGCAGGCACCTATGTTTTGAGCGGCAAGCTTAGCGAAGGGCAGGTTGTGGTCGATTCGCAGGATGATGGCGATGTTCATCTGGTGCTGAACGGCGTCGATATCCATGACAGCGACAGCGCGCCGATTTATGTGAAAGAAGCGGGCAAAGCGATCGTCACGCTGGCCGCGGGCACGGAAAACACCGTTTCCGACGGGGAAACTTACGTCTTCCCGGATGCCTCGGACGACGAGCCGAACGCGGCGGTATTCAGCAAGGCGGACCTGACGATTAACGGGGAAGGCCGGCTGACGGTAAATGCTAATTACAAGCACGGGATCAACAGCAAGGACGATCTGAAGATCATGAGCGGCACTTTGGTGGTTAACGCGGCCGGCGACGGCATCCGCGGGAAAGATATGGTGGCCGTGCAAGACGGGAATATTACGATAACCGCTGCGGGGGACGGTATCAAATCAAACAATGACACCGACGAATCGAAAGGATTTGTCGCTATCGCCGGCGGCACGTTCCACATCCGGGCCGGAAGCGACGGCATTCAGGCGGAAACCTCGCTGGTGGCGGACGGCGGTACCTTTGACCTTGTAACGGGCGGCGGCAGCGCGAACGGAAAAGATCACGCGGCCGATAACGGACGTGGCGGCCCTTGGGGCGAGGGTGCTCCGGGAGGGGGCGGCTGGCCGGGAACGGCGAATGTTCCGCAAGACGCCGGCAAAACCGGGGACACGGCCGGTACGGGAGCGAGCGTGCAAACGGAGAGCTCAACCGGAGCGAGTGGTGCGGACGGTACCGCCGTTACGGAACAGGCGTCCGGTACAACCGACAATGGCAACGGGACCGTCACCGCGGAAGAGGCGGAGTCGCAAAGCGCCAAGGGGCTGAAAGCTGCGGGCAATATCATCATCCATGACGGCAAATTTACGATGGATTCCGCGGACGACGCCATTCACAGCAACGGCAACGTTGGCATCAAAGGCGGGAATTTTTCCCTCCAAACCGGGGACGACGGAATCCATGCGGATCTGACGGTGGAAATCGCCGGCGGCACCCTGGATATCGCCAAGAGCTATGAAGGCATCGAAGGGGCGATGATTACGATTTCCGGCGGGGAGACACATGTCGCCGCTTCCGATGACGGGGTGAACGTGGCTGGCGGCAACGACGAGTCTGCAGCGAGCGGCAGCGGCCCGGGGGGACAAGATCAATCTAGCGATACCGGAACCCGTATGCTTAAGATCAGCGGCGGGTACCTGGCGGTGGACGCGGCGGGCGACGGGCTCGATTCGAACGGCTCGATCGAAATGAGCGGGGGGACCGTGATCGTAAACGGCCCGACTTCGGACGGCAACGGGACCTTGGATTATGACGGCAGCTTCACGATCACCGGCGGCATCCTGGTAGGCGCGGGCAGCGCGGGCATGGCCCAGGCTCCGTCCGGCGCCTCCAGCCAGTACTCGGTGGCCATGAACTTTACCGAGACGCAGGCGGCCGGAACGCTGGTTCATTTGGAGGACAGCGCGGGGAACAACATTCTGACCTTTGCGCCGGCAAAAGATTACCGGAACGTCGTCATCAGCTCGCCGGACCTGAAAGCCGGTTCCTACACGCTGTACAGCGGCGGCAGCTCGACCGGAACCGCGGCGGACGGCCTGTATGCGGACGGCGAATACACCGGCGGCGCGAAGGTGGTTTCGTTCGAAATCACGGACAGCGTAACGACGTGGTTGAACGAGTCCGGCGTCACCGACGGCAATACGATGGGCCGCGGCCCGGGCGGCGGAGGCGGCGGCCGGGGAGGCACGAGACCGCAAGGCGGTCCGCCCGCCAACCGGCAGTCCGGCGAAGAATCGAATACGACGGATGCCCCGTAAAAGTGAAGCCGGCGCGTATGCGCCGGCTTGCTTTCATATTGGAGCCCGATTTAAGAAACGAAGTTGGAAAGCATCTTGTCTTTTGCCGGCTTCCTGTTCCCGGGAGCAGTATGGATCATCAGCATGAGTACGGTGAGCGTAACCGGGAGGCCCGATGGAGGATAGACCAAGTACACATCCTTCCATGCGGGGGCAAACTTGTTCTTGTAATCGTACAACCCCTTGAAGTTATAGAACTTGTTCCCGTATTTATAAACCCATTTGGCAAAAAGAAGGTCGTTTACGTTGGCCAAAGGAGCCATGCCCAGACTGCAAAAATCGTATCGATGCTCTTGCGCCCACAAAAACAGGGAGGCAAACAGCACATCCATGGCGCCATGCGGACAGGCCTTCGTATACCGCATCAGGTCCACGGTGATCTGACGGGGTACGGCCGCATCCCGCGAATCCGGCAAGGACGGGGGCGGATCGCCGCCAAGCGTAGCAAAAGCTTCGTATTCTCCATCCGGGCCGATCAAGACAGCGACGGGGAACCGGTTGACATACTCCCGGGAGAACGAACCCACGGAGAAGCTTTTCTCTTTCCGCTCACCGAGCCATTCCCCGGAAATCTTGTGCAGCCGGTCCAGGAACCGGTCCTCAAAAGGCGGGTGCAGCACCGCAAATGTGAAGCCGGCCCGTTTCAATTTATTGATCCGGCCGCGCAGCTTCAGCCACGCTTTTCCGTGCAAATGGAACTTCGCCAGATCGACCTGGGCCTCCTCCCCGATTTTGGCATACTGGAGCCCGTACTGCTTGTATAGCTGCAAAAAGGAGGACTTGGCCTGATAAAAAGCCGGGATGTACCCGTGCTCGCGGCAGTGGTTCATAAACTGGCCGATCACCCGCGGAATCGCCTCCGGTTTGCCCAGGGGATCGCCCAACGCGATTCTGCGGTTCCCCAGGCTGCGGTAGACGATGCAAGCTTCGTGCTCGGAATCCCAAAACCATTTTTTATCGCCAAGGTAGTATAAGTGCGTATGCGAGTTGTGTCCGCAGCTTTGCAGCAGGCGCTGCAAGCGGCGCTCTTGCGTGGCGTCGATCAAAGGCACCTCTCCTAAACTGGTAATTTCTATGTGATGAAGGACGCCAATTTGCGTCGAACAGATTAATCATCGGCATTTTCCGCAGGCATTTTTAGAGGGACTTGCCGCGCTTTAAATCACTTTATGGGCATACCACTTCTTCCCGCGGAACCGCCACAGGAAAACCGCGCCGCGCACGCCCCATTCGGAGCACATCGCCAGCCAGACGCCGGTAATGCCGAAGCCCAGCGTAATGCCGAGAATGTATCCCAACACGACCCGGAACAGCCACATCGTCAGCATCGAGGTCAGCGAAGTGAACCGCGAGTCTCCCGCCGCCCGCAGCGCGGAAGGGAGGATGAAGCTGACCGCCCACAGCGGAACCTGGGCGATGGTGCTGATCAGCAGGACCGCAAATATATCGCCGACGATTTCGGCGGGAGGATCGAACAAGCCGACGAGCGGCCGGAAGAACGGCATCAGCAGAAGTCCGACCACGGCCAGGGAAGCGGAGCCGAGCCAAAGGAACGATTTGATGAACTTCCGGGCGTCGGCAATATTTCCGCTCCCGATGCATTGCCCGACGACGGTGACGATCGTCAGCGACAAAGCGCTCGCGGGGATTTGGAACACCATGGCCAGCGAACCGCCGATGGCGTTGGTCGCGATCGCGTAGGTGCCCAGGCTGACGATGAACACCTGGGTGAGCAGCTTCCCGCCGTTAAAAAACATCTGCTCCGCGGCGAACGGGAGCCCGATGAACATGATTTTGCGCAGCATCGACAACGGCAGCTTGAACAGGTCGCGCAGGTGCAGCCGCAGCGTCTCCTCCATTTTGAACAAATAAAACAACGCGCAAATAGCGCCCGCATACCGGGCGATGTTCACGGAAAGGGTCATTCCGACCACGCCCATGTGAAACACGCTGATGAACACCACATTCAGCAGCACGTACAGCAAATTCATGATGAGGGAGAGGGCCAGCGAGGCCCGGGTCTTCCCGATTCCCCGCAGTCCCGCGCACACCGCCTGTACAAGCGCCAAGCCCATGTAGGAAATGCTGCTGCCGATCAGATAGACCCGGGCGCTGTCTAGCACATCCGGGGAGGCGGAGCCGAACAGCAGGCTCATGACGGGGTTGTGCAGCCCAATCAGGAGCAGGCCGATGGCCAGGGCCATCAGGGATACCGAGGTGACCGTGCCCGCCGCGGCCCGGGAGACCATGCGGTCATTGCCGCTGCCTTTGTATTGGGCTACGACCACTGTTCCCCCGGTGGCCACGGCGACAAAAACATTGATCAGGAACACGTTCAGTGAGTCGACCATGTTGACGGCGCTGACCGCGGCGACGCCCGAGGAGCTGATCATCGCGGTATTCACCAGATTAAGGCCGACGATAAAGGCCTGATCCACCAAAATCGGCAAAAACAAGGCGATCACCTGCCGGTAATCCATCGATTCGCCGGATAAATATTTGTCGAGTAAGCCGCCCTCTTTTTGCAGACGGGCCAGAACCTGTTTCAAAGGAATCACATTCTTTTCATGTAATGGAAAAAACTCTTCGGACGAAGAGCTTGAACGAATCGCAAGATTAGCGATAGGGTTGAAGATAACATCACCGGCGCTATCTGTCAATGAAGTCGGATGGATCACCGAAATTTGCCCGCTTTCAACCGATACTTTTAAATGATACCATAAAAAAAGCAAGGCAAAGCCATAGGGGAGGGATTTTTTTGAAAGCGCTGTTTATCGGGGGAACGGGGACGATCAGTTCGGCGATTACGAGGCAGCTGGCGGAACAGGGCTGCGAGCTTTACCTTTTGAACCGGGGAACCCGGAACGGGGATTTGCCGGCCGGCGTAAAAGTCATTCAAGCGGATATCAATCATGAGGACGAAGTCAGGGGGCTGCTGGCGGACCAAACCTTTGACGTGGTGGCCGATTTCATCGCTTTTGAACCGTCGCAGGCGGAACGGGATTACCGCTTGTTCAACGGGAAGACGAAACAATATATATTTATCAGTTCGGCGTCCGCATACCAGACCCCGCTGTCGGATTACCGCATTACGGAGGGAACGCCGCTATCGAACCCTTATTGGGCTTACTCCAGGAACAAAATCGCCTGCGAGGAGTATTTGATGAAGCAGTACCGGGAGCAGGGCTTTCCGGTGACGATCGTCAGGCCAAGCCATACTTATGGCGAGCGGTCCATTCCGCTGGGGGTGCACGGTAGCAAAGGCTCGTGGCAGGTGGCCAAACGCATGCTGGAGAACAAGCCGGTGATCATTCACGGGGACGGCACGTCGCTGTGGACGCTGACCCACAACAGCGATTTCGCCAAAGGTTTTATCGGGCTGATGGGCAATATCCACGCCATCGGCGAGTCGGTGCACATTACCTCGGACGAAAGCGTCACCTGGAATCAAATTTATGAAATTATCGCCGATGCCCTTGGCGTCAAGCTGCGCGCGGTGCATGTCGCTTCCGAATTTCTGGCGGCCGGCGGTCCTTATGATTTGCGGGGCGGGCTGCTCGGCGACAAGGCCAACACCGTCGTGTTCGACAACGCCAAGCTGAAAAGACTGGTGCCCGGTTTCACAGCCACAACACGGGCCGATCAGGGCATCAAACGGACGGTGGAATACATTTTGGCGCATCCCGAGTATCAGACGGAGGATCCGGAGTTCGACGCCTGGTGCGATAAAGTGATCGGAGCGCTCGAGACGGCCGCGAAAGCAGTAGCCGAATAGTACGTTCAAAACATGAAAGCGCCTGATTTTCAGGCCCCGGGACGCCAGCTTGGCGTCCTTTTTTGACCTTATTTTATAAAATTTCGGATAGGGTAGGGGGCGATGCGCAGGTAGAAAGGGGGGGGGAGAAGAGGAATCTGGGGCTAAGGCACTTGCGTTGCATTAACGCTTACACAAAATCTTTGGTCCGCTTTGCAGGCGGGGACCGGCGTCACGCCGGAATTCTAACGGATGTACCAGCCGCTATTTTGTGAAAAAAGCCCCTTTCTAAATTTTAACGGTTGTGAGCGACGTTATTTGCTCTAATCTGAGCAAAAATAGCCGGGTTTTAGTGAAATAAGCGCCATGGCAACCGTTAGAATTTGAAATCGGCGTTATTGGAGCAAATAGCGGCTGTGGCAACCGTTAGAATAGAAACGCTACTATTCAGTAATGCTCGCCTTCATGCTCCCCTTCAGAAAATAACGGAAAATAATTCCGCTATTTTCTCTACTCGCGAGGAAATTGAAAAATAGAGGAAAAAAGTGTCGCTATATTCGGGCAGAGTGGTGTTATTTGCTGCAAATCCAAGCTTCTGGGAAAAATAGCGACATAAAATTCCTCTATTCCAGAACAGGAACTAGAAATTCTCGAAATAACGCCCTAAATTACCGCTATTTTTCGCCAAGCCCCTGAAGGGAGTCCGCGGAACCAGCAAAGGGTCACGAGAAGAGGCAAGTTACCTTACCGCAATGATCATGGGGCTAAGGGACACCAGCGCCGTTATTTTGAGGAAAAACGGAGGTTTGCAAAACGTAACGGACACAGATGATCTTATTTACCTCAAATCGGCGTGGATGAACGGGTTTAGAGCGAAATAGGGCCGTCTGTGTCCGTTAGGCTGGGAAATACCCGGGAAATGGGTGGATAGGGTCGCTGGTGTCCGTTAGAGCAACGTCCACGGGATGTAGACTACAGTTGGAAAGGGGCGAGGTACCCGACGCTACTGTTCATGAAAGCCTCTTTTGAAGGATAAACGCGCGGCAGTTCATAGTGCATTTGCACAATACATTTCGTCCCTTTATCAATATTTTTTCCGGCGGGGGCCGATTATACTGAAAGCGTGTTCAACAAATGCATGGGAGGAAGACAGATGGAAGGATTAACGATCAGTTGGATTGGCGCTTTGGCGGGGCTCGCTATAGCCATCATTCTGATATTAAGAAAGTTGAATCCGGTTTATGCGTTGTTTTTGGGCGCGATTGTAGGCGCTTTAATTGGCGGAGCCAACCTGGAAGAGACCGTTGGCGTGCTGGTCAGCGGGACGCAAAGCGTGATGGGGACGGTCATCCGGGTGCTTGCGGCCGGCGTGCTGGCCGGGGTGATGATGGAGTCGGGGGCGGCCGAAACGATCGCCCAGGCGATCGTCAGAAAGTTCGGTGGAGGCAAAGCGATTCTGGCGCTGGCGCTGGCGACCATGATCATTACCGCGGTGGGCGTATTTATTCCCGTTGCCGTGTTGATCGTAGCGCCGATCGCTTTGTCGGTCGGGAACAAGATGGGCATTTCCAAGATTTCGCTGCTGCTGGCGTTGTCCGGCGGCGGGAAAGCGGGGAACATCATTTCCCCGAACCCGAATGCGATTGCCGCCGCGCGCGGCTTCAACCTGGACTTAAGCCAAGTCATGCTGGCCGGCCTGATTCCGGCGGTTTGCGGCCTGATCGTCACGGTTATCGTCGCTACGCTGCTGAAAAATAAAGGAGCCAAAGTAGCTGATGCCGAAGCAGTAGATGAGGCGGTGGACATGTCGAAATATCCGCCCCTGGGTAAAGCGATCGTAGCGCCGCTGGTCGCCGTCGTCCTGCTGATGATCAATCCGATCGGCTCGCTGTCGGGCATCGAGGCGCTGGCGAAGTTTAAAGTGGACGCCATGTACATTTTGCCGATTGCCGGGATCATCGGGATGCTGGCCATGGGCCAGGGCAAGAAGATTTTGGAGTACACCGCCTCCGGCTTGAATAAAATGACGGCAACCGTGTTGATCCTGATCGGCTCGTGCGGCATCGCCGGGCTGATCTCCGCTTCGGATCTGTCGACGCAGGTGGTGGCTCTGATTGAAGCTTCGGGCATTTCGGGCACTTTCCTGGCGCCGATTTCCGGTATCCTGATGGCCGCGGCCACCGCATCCACATCGACGGGCGTCATTTTGGCGACCGGTTCGTTCGGACAAGCCATCCTCAATATGGGCACGGCTCCGCTGGCGGCGGCGGTGATGGTCCATACCGGGGCCACCGTGATCGATTCTCTGCCGCAGGGCAACTATTTCCACGTCACGGCGGGAGCGATGAAAATGACGATCAAGCAGCGGATGGGCCTCATTCCTTACGAAGCCATTGTCGGCGGAACGATGGCCATTGCGGCGACATTGATTTACGGATTTTTGTTCTAAAGTCAAATTTTAACACAATACGAGAATAGCGGAAGTTTGCTTTTACAATCATAGACGGGGTGAGAAAATGAAAGCGAAAACATTTGTGCTGGCGCCGGACTCGTTCAAAGAGAGCATGACGGCCAAGGAAGTGTGCGCTGCGATGGAAAAAGGGCTGCGCAAAGTTTACCCGCATGCCGACTATATCCACGTTCCGATGGCGGACGGCGGCGAAGGTACGGTGCAGTCCCTGGTGGACGCTTCCGGAGGGCGGATCTATACGAAGGTGGTAACCGGGCCGCTCGGGGAGCCGGTGACGGCGCGGTACGGCATTCTGGGCGACGGAGAGACCGCCGCGATCGAAATGGCCTCGGCCAGCGGAATTCACCATGTGAGCAAGGAGACGAAAAATCCGCTGATCACAACCACTTACGGCACCGGCGAACTGATCCGCGAATGCCTTGATAAAGGCATCAAGCGGATTATCATCGGCATCGGCGGCAGCGCCACCAATGACGGCGGGGCGGGCATGGCCGAGGCGCTGGGCGCCCGGTTCCTGGATGCGGAAGGCCGGGATCTGCCCCGCGGCGGCGGAGCGCTAAAGCGGCTGGAGCGGATCGATATTTCCGCGCTTGATCCTAGGCTGCGGCAGGTGAATCTGATCGTCGCCTGCGACGTGACGAATCCGCTGTGCGGCGAGCATGGCGCGTCCCATGTGTTTGGACCGCAGAAGGGCGCCACGCCGGAGATGGTGCGGCAGCTCGACGCCGGCCTGGCCCATTACGCGGACATTGCGAAACGGCAGCTCGGCAAGGATGTGCGCGATATTCCCGGCGCCGGGGCGGCCGGCGGGCTGGGAGCGGGGCTGCTGATTTTTACGCAGGCCGTGCTGCGGAAGGGCATCGAAATCGTTATCGAATACACCGGCTTGAAACAGAAGGTGGCGGAGGCGGATGTGGTGTTTACCGGCGAAGGCGGCATCGACTTCCAGACGAAATTCGGCAAAACTCCTTACGGGGTAGCCAAAGCGGCCAAAGAAGCGGGTAAAAAAGTCATCGCCGTCGCTGGTTACATCGGCGAAGGGATCGAAGCGCTGTACGAGGAGGGGATCGACGCGGTGTTTGGCATTGTCCCGGGCGCGGGCGAATTGGAGAAGCTGCTGGCCGAAGGGCCGCAAAACGTGGAGCGCACCTGCGAAAACATCGCCAGAGTGCTGAGGATGAGCGAGTGATCCAGAGTGCTAAGCTGAGCGAGTAGTCCAGAGTGCTAAGGCTGAGCAAGTATCCTGAGTGCTGAAGCTTTGCGAGAGCCGACGTGGGCGGGCGAATGGAGTCCGCCCTTGTACGACATGGAAAGCCGAGGGAGAAAGGTTGCGTCGTATGCGCCCTTTCTTTTTTCCTTGCCCTTTAGCTGTACAGCGACAGCAAGCCGTGAATAAGCTCAAACAATTGCAGCACGTTCCGCGGATCTTTGCCGGTCACGGTTTCGATCCGTTTCAGCCGGTACTGGAGCGTGTTGCGGTGGATATTTAGTTCGGCCGCCGTCAGGGAAACGCTGCAGTTGTTGTTGATGAAGCTGCGCAGCGTCTCCAGCAATTCTGCGGAATCCTCTAGCTTGCCGACGGCATGCAGGTCGTCGGACAGTTTCACTTGGCTCAGCTTCACCAGAAACGGAGCCTGCTCATAATAGACCGTCCGCACCGGCAGCTTTAATGCCAGCAGTACGCCCATAGCTGACTTCGCCTGCCGCTGGCTTTCCGCGATGCTGCTCGCAAACTGGCCAACGGAGATCAATACCTCGGGTTGTTTTTTCAGCAGCTGGCGAATCAGCGGCTCTGTGTCCGCTTCATGCTGCACGAGGATGAGGCAGGCGTCCTCCTCCAGGAGAAAAGAGGGATATGGCCGCAGCAGCCTGGACGTCTCTTCGTCCCATTGGAGATTTTTTAGATAGAGCGCCGCGGTTTTTAACAGCAGGTCCAGCTTGTAGGCGGCGGCTTCCTTTTTCAGCTTCTGGGTGTAAGGCCCTTGCGCGGCAAGCAGCGTTTCCAAAAACGCTTTTTTGCGGGTGGCTTCATGCGCCAGATTTTCCAAGGCGGTTTTCTGCTCGATCAGCAGCGCTACGGTCGTCCTTACGATATTGCAAAAAGGCCGGACCTCGTCCGGATTGCCGCTGATGCCAATGACGCCGACGCGCCGGCCGTCGATGACGATCGGTTCGTTGGTGCCTTTTTTCTCAAAACGTTTGTCCTCCCATACCTCCACCATTCGTCCTGTGGCCAACGCTTTGACGGCGCCTTGGTGGACGGTGCCCACCCTTTCTTTTTTGCCGCTGCCGACGATGATCCCCCGGTCGTTCATAATATTGATGTTATAGGGAATGTCCATCATCATTTTATCTACGATTTCCTGGGCCTGCTTCTCGGAAAGCTGGAACAACTCGGGGTCCTCCTTCGGAAAAAAATCTGCCTACAACCATTCTATCCTTCGGCAAAGAAGTATACATCATTTGTGCATTTGCATGAAATGATAAAAGACGTAAATCCGGTACTAAATCCGGTACTCTAGAAATCGGGTTAGTCCGAAAAGGACGCTAAAAACTCTGTTCGCCCGAAAAAGCGGGTCCTAAATTGCAGCGGTCACAGGAGGTGTAATTTCCTGCAGATTCGTAAAAATTGCCTCGTTTAGAGCAAAATAAGGTCAGTTGTGTCCGTTAAGATAGGGAATAACCAGGAAATACCATTAGCGTTGCATCCACTTCTGCTTAAGATTTCCCGTAAAAGCTACCCGGAGATCTAACGGTTGTAGCGGCTGCTATCTTATGAAAAAGGCCCCTTTCTAAATTGTAACGGTTGTAAGCGTCGTTATTTTCCTGAATCTAATCCAAATAACCGGATTTCAGTGAAATAAGCGCCGTGGCAACCGTTACAATTTGAAATCAACGTTTTTAAGACAAATAGTGCTAATGGCAACCGTTAGAATATTTGTGGCAAGAAAATGTATCTAATGGCAAATTTCGAATATAGGTATGCAGAAGCGTACAGTTTATAATCAAGCGCTTTTCTTTTTGCCTTAATGAGAAAAGTATAGTAGAATACAAAAGTATAGTTAATATATTGAAGCGGGGGACCGATCATGGAAATAGGAATCAGCACGTTTGTGGAAACCACGCCGGACGTTGTTACCGGCGAAGTCATCAGTCATGCGCAGCGGCTGCGCGAGGTCGTGGAGGAGATTATTCTGGCCGACCGGGTGGGGCTTGACGTTTTTGGCGTCGGTGAGCATCATCGGAAGGATTATGCAGCGTCTTCGCCCACCCTTGTATTGGCGGCGGCTGCGCCGCAAACGAAACGGATTCGCCTCACCAGCGCGGTGACCGTATTGTCGTCGGACGATCCGGTCCGGGTGTTTCAGGATTTCGCCACGCTCGACGGCATCCCCAACGGACGTGCGGAGATTATGGCGGGGCGCGGTTCTTTTATCGAGTCCTTTCCGCTGTTCGGATATGATTTGAACGATTACGACGAACTGTTTGATGAGAAGTTGGACCTGCTGCTCAAGCTGCGGGAGTCGGAAAAGGTAACCTGGCAGGGTAAACACCGCCCGGCGATTCAAAACCTGGGCGTCTACCCTCGTCCGGTACAGAATCCGCTCCCCGTATGGATCGGCAGCGGCGGCAATACCGAGTCCGTCGTCCGGGCCGGGGTGCTTGGATTGCCGCTGGTGCTGGCGATCATCGGCGGCCGTCCCGTCCAGTTTGCGCCGCTGGTGAAGCTGTATAAGCGTGCGGCGGCCGAGGCCGGACACGACGTTTCCAAGCTGACGGTGGCTTCGCATTCGCACGGGTTTGTCGGGGATAAGCTGGACGAGGCGGTCGAGAAGTTTTTCCCGCCGACCCAGGCCAGCATGAACATCATCGGCCGGGAGCGGGGCTGGGGCTACTACAGCCGCGCCACCTACGATGCGGCCCGCAGCCTGGAAGGCGCACTGTACGTCGGCGATCCGGAGACGGTCGCGGCCAAAATCATCCACCTGCGCAAAAACGTCGGCATCACCCGGTTTATGCTGCATTGTCCGCTCGGCACGATGCCTCACGAGGACGTCATGAGATCGATCGAGCTGCTCGGCACCGAGGTGGCGCCTCGCGTCCGCGAGGAAATCGCCCGCTGGGAAGCGGAAGGTGAGGAAGTGGAGTAAGTTAAAGCCAAAAAGCGCGAGTAATAGGGGGAGGTGTCCTTGTCCTCTATGCTCGCGCTTTTTTATACACGAAATAGTTCTTCGGAAGCAGGGAAATTGTTGGATAATAGAGAAATAACGGAAAGGAAAAGCTTTTTTTGACCGGTACCCGATTCGGTGAAGGGCCGGGATTTGAAGGTGTTGCGGCTTGCACGTTGATGATCGGGTGCTCTCAAAATTGGTTAAGGACTGGCGGGGCTATGGATAAAGAGGCGATAAAGAAATTAAAGTCCAGATATATCCTCCTATGGACCGGGTCTGTATTATGTGCGATTCTAACAATTTTTCTTCTTGTAATGGGAGAAGTTCTTCTTGGGATGTTACTCGGAGCTCTTATTATTGTTGTGGTGCCGGCTATGATAATGTACAGCAAACTGCTTAAAGGAGACATTCGTCCTTATGTTCCCAGGAAGGGCTTTTGGTATTATCGGTTGTCTCCTCAGAACAAAATAACTTATCTATCAGTAAGCCAGTTGGTTTTCTTCTTGCTCCTCATCGTTTTTTGGCTGTTCGATCTTGGTACGTGGTACGCGACTTTCACCGCCCTGGGCGGTATCGTTTATATACAGTTTGTAATCAAGCGGCGAATTAAGCTGCATACGCCCGTGGATGACGCCAGTCTGTTCGAACTTGAGGAGTTGGGAATCATTGCTTCCGAAGAATCGGTAGTTGGCTTGTACAAAGACTTTACATCTTGGAGTGACGTTCACGAGGGGGCCAAAATCGTCGTGCTCACGCCGGATCATCTGATTTTGATCCGCATGGTCACCCCGGAAGAGGGGGAGCGGTATGAATTGCGTTTGAAAGAGATTGCGGGCCTCTTCATTATGGCCGATGGAAGATACGGTCAAGGCATGATCTTAACATTTAGAATGGCAAACGAAACAAGCATTCGCTTAACTCTCTTGGGGGAAAGCGCCCAGGACTCCCCGGAGCAGTTCATTTATGCCCTGCTGAATTCCTTGGACCGGGTCAATATGGAAGCGGGAACTAAGGCCAAGGAGGTTGTCCTTGTGAAGGCTAATCGACCCGCTCCCGCCCACACCAGCTTTTCGAACGGAGCGCCGCGGCCGGTAATCCGTCATCTGGATTTGCCCGATTTCGAGCCCTCGATCAAGGAACCGGGACTATCTCCTGAAGCCAAAGAGATATCGGACTATCAAGATAAGGGAAAAGGCCGACAGCTTGATTTTTAAATGATGGCTTCGGTCTTCAATGCATTACTTCCTGGTTAGGGGCTTATTTTGTTGAATAGAGAAGCGTTGGGCGATTCTGAACCGGGGTTCTCGGAATGATGAATTCCGAATCCCCTTAATCTTCTCAGCTCTCCGCCCGGAACGTCTTCCCCAGCCGCTCCCCCAAGCCGAAATAGTGGCGGAAATTGTAGATGAGCGGGCTCCATTTGCTCGGGTCGATGCGGTTTTCGTCCAGGAGGATGCTGCGGTGGGCGTGAACCCTCACTGCCCGGGTTTCGACGATGGCGAAATCTGGAGAATGTTCCGGGACGCGCAGGGACAACACCTCGGCTTCGATCTGCAAGGGACATTCGCGAATGCGCGCGGGTTTTACTTGATGCGATACCGCCGGCGTTAAGCCGCTGGCCGCAAACTTGTCTTTTTCGAAGTTAAAGCCCATATCCAGCTTGGCTTCCGGCACCGGATTCTTGCCGGTTGTCGGGGCCAAGCGCTCCACGTTCTCCCACATGGACGGGCTGGGAAGATTGATGACACATTCGCGGTGCCTGTCCAAATTTTCCGCCGCTTTTCCGTTCAGCCCGATGCCCAGCACGATGATATCCCCGAGCGCCCACGAGGAAGAGATCGGACTGATATTGACGGTGCCGTCCTCGTTTAACGTATTCAGCAAAATCACCGGGGTTCCGTAATATAAAATTTTAGGCCGGATTACCTTGGTTTCAGCCGGCCCTGCTTCCGTATTGTCCGTGTAATGCTTCATCTTAGCTCCTCCTTTAGTAAACTTTCTTCGAACTGCTTTCCCAATTGTATAATAAGGACATTTCCACTATGATCGAAGTATGGATTGCATAGCAAAATAAAGCCGTCATACGAAAATCCACGACAAGGAGGAAGCAACTTATATGGCAATCGTAAACACCAATGTGGCGCTTATCGCCTCGATGGTCAGCGACGCCTCCCGTTCGGCCATACTTAACGCCCTGATGGACGGAAGATTCCACGCGGCCGGGGAGTTGGCCCGGATGGCGGGCATCCAGCCGCAAACGGCAAGTTTTCATTTGGCCAAAATGGTTGATGCCGGGTTGATTGCCGTCGAAAAACAGGGCAGGCACCGGTATTACGGCATCCGGAATCCGGAGGTCGCGCAGGTGATGGAATCGCTATTGTCCATCGCGCCGCCGGTGAAGATCAAATCGCTTAGGCAATCGGCGGAAGAACAAACGCTGCGCAAGGCCCGCACCTGTTATGATCATTTGGCCGGAAACCTGGGGGTGAGCTTAACCCAAAGCCTGGTCCGGGAGGGGATATTGCTGGAAGGCGAGAACGGATTTGAAGTAACGAAAAATGGGGAAGCTTTTTTTGAAAATTTTCAAATCGATCTGAACCGGGTAAAAAGAAAACGCCGCTCATTTTCCCACAAATGCCTGGATTGGAGCGAACGGCGTCATCATTTGGCCGGAGCGCTGGGCCACGCCCTGCTGGACAGGCTGCTGGAGCTGAATTGGGTGCAGCGTCTGCCGAATACGAGAGCGGTCAAAATTACGCCGCAAGGCAAAGCCGGGTTGAAAGAAACTTTCGCGCTGGAGGTAGAGGATTAACAGCCTCCGCCTGCTTAGTTCCTATATTCGCCCCTGCAGAAATAATTTGATTTTTTCCAGCGTTGCGGCCGTTTCGATATTTTGCAGCAAAAAATCGCTTTCCCGCTTGTAAATCACCTGGTCGGAGTAATTCCGCAAATACTCTTCGAGCACCTCGGGAGGAGTTCCTTCCCGCTCCAGGCGAAGCCGGATATCTTCCTTGGTGACATACAGAAAAATCCGGATAGCGTCATCGCCGTATAACTTCCGGAATGTCCGGACGCCTTCGTGGTTTACGACGACGATTGCGGCCTGGCGCTGCTGCAGCGCCTGCTCCAGCTCAAGCTTTGCGATGCCGTAGCCGCCCCGTTCGAGGCGAACGGCCTCGCACAGCTCGTCCTTGTCCTGAAGCGCCCGGAATTCCGCGTCGGAGATGAAATGATAATGCTCTCCGTCCCGTTCGCCCGGTCGAGGCGCGCGTGTCGTATAAGGAAGCACATAAGGAATACCCAGTTCGGAGCTCAATCGCATGGCAATTTCTTTGCGTCCCGAGCCGCTTGTTCCCGTGATGACAATGACCTGTTGCTTCGCGGCACCGCCAAACTCGCCAGCTTCGTTAGCCTCACCGGCCTTGCTAGCCTCGCCGGCCTTAGAGGTTTCGGCGGTTATGCCCGTTGCTTCAGGCTTGCCGATTGATTCGGGGGGAACGGGAGACGTTTTTGACGATTTCAGCCATTTCCACATCGCTCTCCGTGCGCGCGGCGAGGACCGGACTTTCGCCCTGCGGCGCACGGATTCACCTCCTTGCGGCAAAATTTTCTCTATATCATATATTTCGGCAGATTTTGGTAAATTCGTTACGTTTGCAGGTGAAATTGTAGTGCTGGCATGCGATTCGGTCATCGACGCGCTCAAGGAAGACAGACCTCGTTTAGCGATAGTTTTTCCCGTGATTATGAAATTGCTCAGCTCCGCTGAGGAAGCGGGGGAAGGGTGGCGAAATGCAAAAGTGCAGGCGGTTTTCGCCAAATTTCCCCGAAACAGGTGGTTCAGATGCAAAAGTGCAGTTCACTTCCGGTCATAAGCTACTTTTTTTATCGGATAGCCTAAAAAGAGATGCACTTTTGCATTTCAATCGCTCTAAAATGGTGATTTGCGGGAAATAGAATGCACTTTTGCAGTTGATCCCATCGGGTCGCCCTTCTTCCCGTGAAAAACAGGCAAACCCGGCTGCAGGCCTTGACCCAATTTGGCTTGGTGTTGGCCCAATTAAATAATCTAAAAAAGACCCGCGGAGGAGGCTTGAAAAACACTTCCACGGGTCTTTTGCGTCTCAGGATTCGCCTGCCCGGCGCCGCCTCTCTAAAACACCCGGCGCGCGGTTACGAACCGTTTTCTCCATTGGCCGTCAAACTCCCCGATATGTACGCCCTTCTCATTGGAATAGGTGTGAAGGATTTTATTGTTCCCGGCGTAAATGCCGACATGGCCGATGTCCAGCCCGCGTGAGCTGAAAAAGAGTAAATCGCCCTTGCGCAGTTCGTTTTCGCCGACCTCTTTGCCTTCTTTGGCTTGGTCATAAGAGACGCGCGGCAACTCAATCGACAGCACGCTCTCAAATACGTGCTTGACAAAAGAAGAGCAATCGAACGTATTCGTTTGATCCGGCGAAGCTCCGAATTCGTAAGGCGTTCCCTCGAAGGTTTTGCCGTAAGCGATCAGCTTGTCCGCTTGTTTTTCCGCTAACGCGTCGCTGGTGTAATCGGTGTATTTCGGCTTGGCGGACACATATCCGCTAAGTGCGTCCGGAGTGCGCGCTTCCAGCCAGAAGGCGCCGACCTCACGGGCTACGTGAATCTTGCTGCCGGCGGGCAGCAGTTTAACGGCGTTGCCTTCCGCGTCAGGCTTGCTGCGAAGGTAAACACTCTGCTTAATCGTCGTATCGTAATCGAAAGCCGAAGCGATCCGCACTGTCCGTCCGGCTCCGTCCCATTCCACCTCGCTGCCCAGCGCTTCGCTCACGAAGCGGAGCGGAACCAGCGTGTGACCGTCCGCGATTTGTCCGGGAACCGCGAGCGCCAGCGTGTGACCGTTCAGCTGCGCTTCCCGCTCGCCGATCCGGTAAACAAGGGTCGTGCCGTCTTTGGCCGCCGTTACTGTTTTGTTCTCCCCATCCCATGCCGGCTTTGCGCCTAAAGGTTCAAATACGTCGCGGATGGGGACGAGCACGGTTCCGTTGACCAAGACCGGCGGGACTTCAGGCACAAGCGGCTTCCCGTCCAGTTCTATGGCAATGCGGCTGTCCGCACCGGCTTGCCCCTGCTGGGCCGTACCGGCGGCGGCAGCCTCCGCCGAGGCGGACAATACCAAGGAGGCCGCCAGCATACACGTTATCGTGCGTTTTCGTTTCGTCATAAGATCACCTATTTCTGGATAGTCTTATATATTTAAACGGTGCCGGTGCGGATTAGTTTTATAGTAAATATTACCTATATGGTGGTGCGATCCTTTCCAATCCGTTCATGTACTTGCGCAGCGCCTGCGGAATCCGGATGCATCCGTCTTCTTCCTGGTGGTTTTCCAGCAGCGGGATCAGAATGCGGGGCGAGGCCACCGCCGTGTTGTTCAATGTGTAGCAGTACTGCAGTTTGCCGCTGTGATCCTTGAACCGGATGTTCGACCGGCGGGCCTGAAAATCGAGAAGCTGCGACGACGAATGGGTTTCCCCGTACGCCGCCCGGCTCGGCATCCACGTTTCGATATCGTATTGTTTGTACGTTTTTTGCGACATGTCGCCGCTGCAGACGGCCATTACCCGGTAAGGGAGTTCCAGCAGTTGCAAGAGCTCCTCGGCGTTTTCTGTAATTTCCTGAAAAAGCTGTTCCGACACCCCCGGATCGTTTTGGCAGAGGATGACTTGCTCCACCTTCGCAAACTGGCGGACCCGGTACAAGCCGTGCACGTCTTTGCCGGCCGAGCCCACCTCATTCCGGAAGCACGGTGACGCCGCGGCCAGCTTGAGCGGGCGGGCGACATCAACGATTTCATCCTCGAAATACGAGACAAGCGGCACTTCCGACGTACCGACTAGATAGCGGTCTTCATCGGCGATCCGGTAGGTCTGATCCTGGCCAAGCGGGAAAAAACCGGTGTTTAGCATCGCCGCGGGCCGAACCATTAACGGGACCTCGAACAGTGCAAACCCTTTGGCAACCAGCAGGTCGACGGCCAACTGCTGCACCGCCCGGTGGAGCAAAACGCCAATGCCGGTGAGGTAGTAATTGCGGCTTCCGGCCGTTTTGACGCCGCGGGGAATGTCGATGAGACGGTGCAGCTCGCCGAGCGCCACGTGGTCCCGCGGTTCAAAGCCAAACGCCGGGGGCTCGCCGGCTCGCCTTACTTCCACATTGTCCCGGTCCGACCGGCCTATGGGCGTGTCCGGCGAAATCCGGTTAGGCACGAGCAGCATGAGGTCCCGATATTCCCGCTCCGCTTCCTGGAGTTCATGCTCCAGACCGGTGAGCCGGCGGTTCAGCGTTTTGACCTCCCCTTTGCACGATTCGGCCTCCTCCACCGCACGCTCACGAATAAACCCTTGAATACGCTGGGTCAATCGGTTCCGTTCCTGCCGCAAACGCTCGACCTCCAGCAGCAGCGCCCTGCGCTGATCATCCCGGCGGAGCAGCTCGGGGATCGCAAGATCAATCCCCTTTTGCTCCGCGATTAATTGAACCTGTTCCTGATGCTCCCGAATCCACTTGATGTCTAACATGGCTATCCGCTCCTTTGGTTATAAAAATACAAAAAGCGCTCTCGTCCGATTGGGACGAGGAGCGCTTGTATTCTCGCGGTGCCACCCAAATTGACCGAACGGTGTGATGCCGTTCAATCCACTTGCTTCCGCGGTAACGGGCGGATCCGGTTAACTTAGGGAGAAGGAGCCGTCTTTTGCCGGCTTCCCCTTGACGAAAACGCCTCCGAGTTGGATGCTCTTCATAGGCATGATTCCGATATATTTTTCACAGTATAGCGTAGATGACGTTATTTATTCAAGGGGGAGGAGGGGATTTAATGAAAAAAAATATGCCAACCGGATTCGCTCCTTTTGGCGCCGAGGACTTCATGGCGGGTTCGGTCTAGGCAGGTCGTTTCGGTTTAGGAGGTCGTTTCAGTCTAGGCAGATCGTTTCGATCCAGGCGGGTCGTCGGGTACAAACACCTCTCCTGGTTTTGACTATCCCCGCCGTTGCTTTAATCCGGCTTGCCATTATTTAAGCCGCTCCGGCGTGATCTCACTTAGCGTTTCTTCAGGCGGCTTTTCGGACTCTCCCCGAGCTTGCCGTTCTTTCCCCGGCGAATCCGTTCGTTTATCGCCTTGCTCCCGGTGCCTCCGCCGACAGCGTGCTGCTGCCGAGTGCCTGCGCTTCCGATCGCCGAGTTGGTGCCGCCCGTGCTGTAAGCTCCAGCTCCGCTCGCGACCTGCGTGGCCGCTGAGGTTCTCTGCCCCCGTGGCAGCTTCGCAATCTGATCATTGATGACGATCACCACTTCTTTGCCGTGGCGGCCTTTTCTCCCTTTCGCGTGCTTTCCGAATGAGGCATAACCGGGATGAAACCAGCTCACCGGCTCTCCCTTCAGCTCTTTGTTCTTCGCTTTTCCTCCGGCACCCACGCTTTGCTGCTGCCGCGTATGCGGTGAATTGATCGCCGCATTGCTGCCGGCGGCGCTGCTGCGCCCCGCACCGCTAGCGATTTGCGTCGTGTTTGGCGCGTTCGTAAACTGGCGGTTTACCACGAATACAATCCGGTGCACGCCCAGCAGAGGAGTTTGGGCAATCAACCGCTGCTTGCCTTTTTCCAGGATGATCGTCAGTTTACTGTCTTGATGAGACAATTGAACATCTCCTTTTAAACTAACCTATGGCCCGAGCCGTGAATCGGTAAGGGGCAATTGCCCCTTAGGCTAATAGGGCATGAGAGAGAAACTGTCCTTACAGGCAGCGAAACTGCCCGCGGTTAACCGCACGGGATGGGGCGGAAGGAAGCAGCGCAAGAAGCAGCGCAAGAAAAAGCGGAAGGTAGAAGCGTAAGAAGCAGAGCAAGGAAGCAATGGAAGGAAGCGGCCAAAAGATGCAGTGGAAGGGAGGCCGTTAGTGGAAAGGACATTAGGAGAAATAACGGCAAAAATGGGACTTGGGGCTAAAAAACGGTGATGACAGCCGGTTACTGGAAAGACCGATCGTCGGCTGGCTTTAGACCTTTAAATAGCGGCACTTTATGCACTAGCGTTGCATAAAACCTAACGCGAATAATCAAATATTAGTTAAATATGGGTAATTATGATCATTTTTCATGGAAAAAGCATAAAAAATCTCCTATTGTAAAGAGGTAGGTACGTTGTCCATAACTCTCTACAAAAGGAGACCATCCATGGATAACGTTAAAGCTAAAACGGTCATTCGTCAACTGATTTCCTTACTGCCCATCGATGTGCATCAACGTTTACTCTTCGACCATTACACCAAGAAACTTACCACGATGAAAGCGATCATGCTCTTCATCAATGCTCAGTTGAAACAATGGTCATCTTACGGTGAAATGGAAATTGCACTTCGTGCTGAGCCGAAACTTCAGCAGCTTCTACAGTTGGAGAGTATCAGCGGCTCGCAATTATCCCGAAAACTCGATCAGATCCCAACGGAGCTGTTGGAGTGGATGTTTCAGCATCTGGCATCACAAACACAGCAACGTGCTTGCCACCAGGGCCAGAGCGGGAAATTGCACATCATTGATTCTTCCAGCATTCGACTGCCGCTTCAACTTGGAAGTTGGGCCAAGATGTCAAATAAGAGTAGCGGCGTCAAGATGCATCTGCGCCTCGTTGTTACAGCTCCCGACAAGCTATTTCCTGATGCCATGATCCCCAGTTCGCTCAATGTAGGGGATCGTGCGGGGGCCGTTGAACTGGTCGTCCCCTCGGATGCGATTTATGTGATGGATCGCGGTTATGATGATTATGCCCGGATGGATCAATGGGTCCAGGACAACATCCAGTTTGTGATCCGTATGCGAGATCGCGCGCTTGCCACCGTCATTGAGGAGTATCC
Organism: Paenibacillus sp. FSL P4-0127; assembly: GCF_038007325.1. NCBI lineage: Bacteria > Bacillati > Bacillota > Bacilli > Caryophanales > Paenibacillaceae > Paenibacillus > Paenibacillus sp. FSL P4-0127. Next base: position 1,186,610 of record NZ_JBBOWY010000001.1, read on the forward strand.
TGTTCCGGAAGGCTCGAACATCACGCGGGACGCCAAGGTTTGCGTGGGCAGTTCCTTCCGATCCATGGAACATTCCGTTCGTTTGGTGGAGTTTTATGACGAGCAGGAACGGACTTATCGTATTTTTACATCGGTATGGGATAAGACCGCTGAAGAAATCGCGCAGATCTACAAAAATCGCTGGCTCATCGAGTTGTATTTTAAATGGCTGAAGCAACATTTGCGATTGAAGAAGCTGCACAGTCATAAACCACAGGCTATTTGGAACCAATTATTCTTGGCTTTAATTACTGCCTTGCTCGTGGAGCACATCCGGCACAGCACCCAAACGGCAAAAACAAACTGGCAAGTGCTCCGGATTCTCCGCGAGTATTTGTACCGTTCATGGCGATCCTTTCGAACCGAACTGGATCGGAAACCCAGTCGAAGTAGTCCGGGGAGACGTCCGGGGTCAGGTCCCAAAGCGTTATCGGTGCGCACAATGGTTGGGATAATTAAGCCAAGCAAGTTCAAGGAATAATATCCATTATATACATTTAATGGGACATCGCGACCTACGCATTAGGTAACCTTGACTTTTTGGTCTTAAGCTTAAAAAATGACTGTAAAAAAATCCATTTATAGTTTCAATAATCCAAATGTGGGTTTTGCTGAAAATTGATGTTAGTGTTCTTGCAACGCTAGTGCACTTTATGCACTTATTATCCGAAACCTAGCACGTTTATCCCCATTAGAGGCATTTTATGTACTTATTTTCCTGTAAACGCTCCAGAACGGGGCCGTTTCCTTGTGACCGGGGAAAATAGCAACATAAAATGCCGCTATTTCCCTCGGAGGGACGGATATCTCCAGAATAACGACATTTTATGCCCTTATGACTTCTTCGAGACGGGCAGCGCTTTTCCAACTAGCTCTAATTTGCTTAACTTGCTCCACTCACTCCATACGATCAAATAGTTCTACTCGCTCCACCTACCCAACTAACTTGACTCGCTCAACTAGTTAAACTCTCTCACCAGGTCAACTAGTTAAACTCGCTCCCCTTGCCCAACGTACCCAACTTGTCCCACTACCTCCGCTAGCTCACTCCTGCCACTCCTGCCACTCCAGCTACTTCTGCTACTCCCGCTACTTCTGCCACTACCTCACACTACCTCCCCTACCTCCGCAACTCCACAAACTCCACCAGCTCTATTTACTCAATCCGCTTAATCAGCTCCACCTGCTCAACTGGTATAATTCGTGACCGCCTTCACACTGCCGCTGCGTTTCTCATGGTTCAGCAGCCAGCTTTTGCGCGACAGGCCGCCGCCGTAGCCGCCCAACTCGCCATTCGAGTTGATGACGCGGTGGCAGGGAATGACGATGGCGAGCTGATTGGCTCCGTTGGCCTGGGCCACGGCGCGGTAACCCGCCGGATTCCCCACGGCAGCGGCCAGCTCGGCGTACGAGCGGGTTTCCCCGGGCGGGATTTGCTGCAGCTGCGCCCACACCTGCCGCTGAAAAGGCGACCCCAGCAAAAACAACGGGGTCTTGAATTCGCTTAACCCGCCGTCAAAATAAAGCGCCAGCTCTTTCTCAATCGAGCGGATCGGCGCGGTGACGCCGGGGATGACCGCCGCCTTGGTCCGCTGGCGAAGCCGCTCCACCTCGCGTTCCAGCCCGCGGCGGTCCACGAACTCCAGCAGATACAAGGCCGCTTCGTCGGCGATGGCGATCATCGGCCCCAGCGGCGTATCGAGCCAGGCCGCCCGTAAAATCCGGCCCTCATCCAGCCGGGTCGGCGGCGCGCCCATAATCCGGGAAAACGCGTCGCGGAACCCGCTGCTCGATTCGTAGCCTGTGGAAAGCTGGGCATCGATCACGGGCTGGCCGGAGCGAATATGCTTCATCGCCAGGCCCATGCGGCGGGCCCGGGCATATTCGACGAAGGTCATGCCGAAGCGCTTCTTGAATTGGCGGCGAGCCGTCGACGCATCGACGGAAAGCTGCCGGAAATCCTCGTCCCTCCAACGCTTCTCGGGATGCTGCTCCACCGCTGCCACCAGCCGCCGGACGAGATCGGACGCCTCGCCTGGGGGAGACAGCGGACGGCAGCGCTGGCATGGCCGAAAAGAAGCGAGCAGCGCTTCTTTGGCGGTCTCGAAAAATTCGCAATTCTCCAGCTTCGGTTTCCGCGCCGGGCAAGTGGGCCGGCAGAAGACGCCGGTCGTTTTCACGCCGACGTAGAATAAACCTTCGTATTCTGTGTTTTTCTCCAACAAAGCTTTATAAAATTCCTCTTTGCGTTCCGTGGGGATCATGCGCGGCCTCCCTGAAATTGGATTGTGTCCGTACTTACCGTCTTGATGTTGCCTGTTATAGATGCTTTCTGTATAGATGCTTACTGTTCAAAATGTCCTGTCCTATCCCAATACGTCATATCGCATAAATTATACCGCTCACCGGCCCGCGCCGCCGCCGAAAATCGGGCAGCGATTTTTTTCGCTCCGGCCTGTCCCGCAGGCGGTCAACACTTCCATTGTGGGCGGGTATGTTTTGTTATATGATATCATGGTGAACCAGGAATTCATGATCTAATGATTTTAAATATAGGGTGTGAGGGAAATGATGTATCCTAGAGACTTGAACTATAAAATGCCGGCCGAATGGGCGCCGCATGAGCGCACGTTTATTTCCTGGCCGGTGCAGGCGTCGATGTGTTATCCCGGGCAGCACGACGCGGTCTGCCGGGGTTATGCCGAATTCATCGCGGCGATCGCCGAATTCGAACCGGTGACGGTAGTCGTCAATCCGGACGATTTGCAGAGGGTGCAGGAAATCTTCAGCGGCGGCAATCACCGCCACCCGATCGAATGCCTGCCGATCGCGCACAATGACGCATGGCTTCGCGACAACGGCCCGACCTTTCTCGTGAATGGCGAAGGCGAGTTGGCCGGGGTCAACTGGCGGTTTAACGCCTGGGGCGGCAAATATGCGCCATGGGATTTGGATGACGCGGTCGCGCCGCAAATTCTCGAAGCGCTGGGCGTGAAGCGGTTTGACGCGCCGCTCGTGCTGGAAGGCGGCTCCATCCATACGGACGGCGAAGGCACGCTGCTGACGACGGAGGAGTGCCTGCTGAACGCGAACCGGAACCCGCAGATGAGCCGGGAAGAGATCGAAACGGCGGTGAAAAATTTCGCCAACGTCGATCGAATCATTTGGCTGAAGCGGGGCTTAAGCGGCGACGAGACGGATGGCCATGTCGACAACGTGGCTTGCTTTGCCGCGCCGGGCAAGGTAATTTTGCAGGTATGCACGGACCCGGAAGATGAAAATTATGAGATCACCCAGGAAAACCTGGCGATCCTGAACGCCGCGGTGGATGCTAAGGGACGCAAGCCGGAGATCATCCAAATTCCGCAGCCGCCGCGCACCATGTATGAAGACAGCCGCTTGACGCTGAGCTATCTGAATTTTTATTTCGTCAACGGCGGCATCATTTTGCCAGTGTTTGGCGGCGCCGCGGCGGAAACCGACCGGCAGGCGGAGCGAATCTTAAGCGAGGCCTTTCCGGACCGCAAAATCAGCACGGTGGACGGCATGGCGATCATCCGCGAGGGCGGCAATGTGCACTGCACGACCCAGCAAATGCCGGCGGGACGGGTACGCGTCTAAAATCAATAATAAAGGAGGACCCCTGATGAGAAATGTAAAGGTGGCGGCCACGCAAATGAGCTGCTCCACAAATAAAGAAGAAAACATCGCTAAGGCGGATAAGCTGGTCCGGGAAGCCGCCCGGCAGGGAGCGCAGATTATTTTGCTGCAGGAGCTGTTCGAGACGCCTTATTTTTGCCAAAAAGAAAAATCGGACTATTACGTCCATGCAACAGAACTGGAGGAGAACGCGGCGATCCGGCATTTTCGCCAGGTGGCCAAGGAGCTGAAAGTGGTGCTTCCGATCAGCTTCTACGAAAAAAAGAACAACGCCCGCTACAACTCGCTGGCCGTGATCGACGCCGACGGCGAGGTGCTCGGACGCTACCGGAAAAGCCATATCCCGGACGGGCCGGGATATGAGGAGAAGTTTTATTTTAACCCGGGCGATACCGGCTTTAAAGTGTGGAAGACGCGTTATGCCAAAATCGGCGTCGGCGTGTGCTGGGATCAATGGTACCCGGAAGCCGCCCGCTGCATGGCGCTGATGGGGGCCGAGCTATTGTTCTACCCGACTGCGATCGGCTCCGAGCCGCAGGACGGCTCGATCGATTCCAAGGATCACTGGCAGATGTGCATGCTCGGGCATGCCGCCGCGAACCTGGTGCCGGTCGTCGCTTCCAACCGCGTTGGCGTGGAAACGGATGAGGATTCCAGCATCACGTTTTACGGCTCGTCCTTTATCGCCGGACCTCAGGGCAACAAAATCGCCGAAGCGAACCGCACCGAGGAGACCGTGCTGGTGGCGGAGTTCGACCTTGATCAGTTGGAGACCCAGCGCATCGAGTGGGGAATTTTCCGCGACCGCCGGCCGGATTTGTACAAAATCATCACTTCCTATGACGGCGAGCTGCGTATTGACTAAGCACGTAATTTCATAGAAAATCAAGCCCCCAATTTCGCCCGAAGCCGTGATTGGGGGCTTTTGACAGCAGCATGCGGCGCAAGGCAGGTTCATCCTTGCCCGGTCTTAATCTCGGGGTTGGCGTCCATGATCGCTTCCGCCGTCTGCATTAGCCGGGGCAGATAGCGCAGCCCCTCCCCGGCGCGGGCGAGAAGGTCGGCGGAGCTATATATGCCGAGGTCGGCAAGCATTTCGTTGAAGCCGGGGAGCGATTTTTTGTGCAGGGCCGGAGCGTCGGCGGCCAAAATTTTGAGGCAGCGGGCAAAGGTAGCGACGATCCAGAACACCGCCTCCTGATGGCGGCCGCCCCGGATCAGCTCGCGGCTGCCGTCGATCGCGGCCGGGCGCGCCGCGGCGGTGATGTCGCTGCTGAAGAAGAACGGCGTACGGGCATGCGCAGCGGCCGCGTCGAAAGTCCGGGCCAGCGCGTCCAGATGGGATTCCGCCTGCTGCGGCCCGAGCTGAGTGCAGCCGAGCAGCCGCAGCAGCTCGGGGTATCTGGCGCTGAGCCCGTAGTCGGCCAGCGCCTGCCGGGCGGCGAGATAACGCAGCCGTACGGTAGGATTGCGCAGCGCGGCCGTAAGCAGGACATGGGTCATGATCCCGGTCGGAAACAGCCACGCGGTCACCTGGTCGTGCCATGGTGCGGAAGGGTCGATGCCGCGAAGTCCACGCTCTATGCGTTCCCGGGCGTTTTCGCAGCGGCGGCGTACCCATGGCCGTTCGGCGACACGGGGGGCCACTTCCGTCTGCAGCTTACGCAATCGTCCCGCCGGATCAGCGATGATCGTATCCGTCCGGAAGCTTGCGGCGAGATGATAATCCGTCAAGGCATTTTCGGCGGAGGCCAGTTGGCTCCAGGGCAGGTATGTTACCTCCAGGAGCGCTTTCTCGAAGAGAAATTTTCCCGGCTTGAGCGGTGGTTCGGTTTGAGCGGTCACAACGATAACATCGATGTCGGAACTTGGGGACATGGGCGCGTCATCCGGCAGACCAACCGTTGAACCGCTAAAATAGGCTCCCAGAAAATCCGCTTTCCGGGCTGCATGCTCCGCCACCCATCTGGCGGCTGCCGTTCGTGCGGACCCTACATTCATGAGCATCTTCCTCCATTTTTATGCAACATCGATATTTCGATCATAGTCGAAGCGAATCCGTGCTACAATCACAATCGGTACACCGCGGTAAGAAAACTCAGTCTGCCCGAGCCCCTCTAAATAAATGACTTTTATGTCCTTATTTTCCGGAGGTGAGCATGTCCATTCCCATTAGGGGACTTTTATGTTCTTATTTTCCAATAAACAGGGTGAAAAGCGCCATTTCCCTGCAGTTTGAGAAAATAACGACATAATTTCCCTCTATTACTCTTGAAGTGGGTGATCTCGCCGAATTAACGCCATTTCTGGTCCTTAGTTTCCGCCTGAGCACTAGCGTTTGCGTTAACTCTTGCACAAGACAACTTGCAGCCCTGATGTTTTCTGGATTTCCCGCCAAAACTCAAGTTTTCGAGCCGATTCTATCGCCCGCCGGAAATCTAACGGTTGCAGCAGCTGCTATTTTACGAAAATGGACCTTTTCTTAATTCTAACGGTTGCCATCGCCGTTATTTGCCTGAATCTAAGTTAAATTAGCCGGGTTTAAGCAAAATAAGCGCCATGGCAACCGTTACAATTTTAAATCAGCGTTTTTTGAACAAATAGCGGTTGTGGCAACCGTTAGAACATGCAGCTCAACTTACTATAGATAAAAATACTTTAGCGCAAACGCTGAAAGAAAGAAGGGATTGGGAGTGGCGCGTCCGCTTTATTTTGCATTGATTCTATTAAGCCTGATATGGGGAGGTTCCTTTTTCTTCATCAAAATTTTGCTGCCGGACTACGGCCCATGGGCGATCGCCTTCCTGCGGTCGGCCTTCGGGCTGGCAACGATCTCCGCGGTGATGCTGATCCTGCGCAAGCCGTTTGGCTTCCGCAGCATTCCCTGGCCGCCGATGGCCGTCATGGCGCTGGTGAATACCGCGATTCCCTGGGCGTTCATCGGCTTCAGCGAAACGCGGCTGACGAGCGGCATGGCCTCGGTGTTAAATGCCACGACGCCGCTGTGGACGCTGGCCGTAGGGGTGTTGTTCTTCCGCGCCGCCGCGGGCCGGAGGCAGTGGCTGGGGATGGGCATCGCCTTCATCGGAATCATCGTCCTGCTCGGCGTAAGTCCTACTTCGATCGTTTCGGTCGACGGGCTCGGCTTCGCCTGCATGCTGGCGGCCACCCTATGTTATGCGATCGGCTCGCACTTGTCCAAGAAGCTCTCCGAAGGATTGTCGATGTATCAGGTGACGTTCGGCACACTGCTGTGCGCCATGCTCGGCAGCGGCGTCATGGCCGCGGCGACCGAGGGCGTTTCTCTGGCGCCGCTGGCTTCGCCCGCCACGCTGGGCGCGGTCATCGGTCTGGGCGTATTCGGCTCGGGCTTGGCTTATATTCTTTTCTATTTCATGGTGCAAAAAGGCAGCGCGCAGTTCGCCACGACGGTCACTTATCTTGTGCCCGCCAGCGCGATTATCTGGGGCTTCGCGCTGCTGCACGAGGCGGTCGGCTGGCGTCTCTTGGCCGGGCTTGTGTTTATTCTCGGCGGTGTCTACCTCGCCAACAAAAAAGGGGCGCGGTCAACCCGCATGTCAAAGGCGGCCTGACCGATTGGCCGCCTGCCCGGCCTCCAGGCCGCCTGCCCGCGGGCTTATCGCCTTCATAGGCGATCCGCGAGGCGGTGCTGATAATGGCGCTGCCCGGCGGGAGATAGGTAGGTATCCGGACTCCATCCGACTCACTCCTTCTCTCAGGATCACTGGCATCGCCATACGTTATGCGCTTTCCGGCGGAATATGCCTATCCTCTGGAGAATTCGAACCATTCCTCGCCAAACGCCGGCCGCTGTTCGCGAACATGCCGCCATTCGTTCGTTCGCGGTTCATAGATGTAGTCTTGTTTCCACTCCTTGATATTCTCCGTGACCGCCCGGACCGCGGCGCCGATAAATGCGGCTTCCCGGTGCGTCATTATCGGATGAAGGGACACGCGGACCCAACCGGGCTTCCGCGATAAATCGCCGGCGGCGATCAGGCCGGCGATTTGCCGGGACGAAGCGCGGTCTATGCCCAGCAAATAATGGCCGTACGTCCCCGCGCAGGAGCAGCCGCCCCGGACCTGAATGCCGAAGCGGTCGTTCAGCAGCTTCACCATCAGGTTGTAGTGAACGGATTCCGTGACAAAGGACACGATCCCAAGCCGGTTCCGGCCGGGTCCGCCGAGAATGTGCAGCCCCGGAACGGATTCGAGCTGCCGCAGCAGCACCTCCGTCAGCTCCCGCTCGCGGCGCAGCATGCGTTCGGTCCCCATCCGCTCCTTTAGCTTCAGGCATAACGCCGCGCGCACCGCCTGCATCACTCCCGGCGTGCCGCCGTCCTCCCGCGTTTCGGGGTCGGGCCAATACTGGTACTCTCCCCAAGGATTGGTCCAGGAGACCGTACCGCCCCCGGGATGATCGGGGACCGGCTCGGCGCCCAGCTTCGCATTCATGACCAGTACGCCGCTTGTGCCCGGGCCGCCGAGCAATTTGTGGGGGGAGAACAGAACGGCGTCGAGCCGGTCCTCCGGGGCTCCCGGCGGATGCATATCGATGCGTACATAAGGAGCGCTGGCGGAGAAATCGACCACGCTGATTCCGCCGTGCTCGTGCATGATCCGCGACAGTCGGTGATAGGGCGTTTCAAAGCCCGTCACATTGGAGCAAGCGGTAAACGCCCCCACCTTGACCTTCCGCTCGCGGTACCGGTGGAGCAGCCGCTCCAGGTGCTCCGGGTTAACGCGCCCGTCGGCCCCTGGGGGAATGCAGACCACTTCGCCGATCGTTTCCCCCCAGGAAATATGGTTGGAGTGGTGCTCCATATGCGTGACGAAGATGACCGGGCGGTCCCGCTCGGCCATCGTGGACAAGGCCGCCGCCCGCCAGCGCCGCGGCATTTTCAGTCCCAGCAAACGCTGCAGCTTGTTCACCGCGCCGGTCATCCCGGTCCCGGCAAGCAGGAGCATATCGTCCGGTCCGGCGTTGACGTGGCGCTTGATGATGCGCTTCGCCTCCTCGTAAGCGGCGGTCATCGCCGTGCCGGTCAGATTGGAATGCGTATGCGGATTTCCCGCGAACGGGCCCAACTCCCCGGCCAGTTTCGCTTCGATCGGCCGGTATAGACGGCCGCTGGCCGCCCAATCGGCGTAGAGCAGCCTTTGCCTTCCGTACGGAGAAATAAAGCTCTGGCGATAACCGATCGTATTTTCCCGATAAAAATGGAACTCATTTTCCTCCGCGATGTTGCGCCGCCCGTTCAACCCGTGTTCGTGCGCGGCGGTACCGATTTTGGCCTGCAGCATGCCGTGTCTCCCCTTTAGGCTTCTTTTAAGATCGGTTTAGGTTACGTACATTCGCCCAAAGGGGTTAAGCGGAAGTTAGAATTGTCGGGAAATTGTAATAATTTGGATAAGTTATCCGCCTTGCTTCATGCCTTTAGATAAACAACTGGATATCGGATTCCAGCGCATCGCGCAGATAGGTCTGAGCATCGATGATCTCCAGTTCGGGAATGAACTCCTCCGGTTTGAGGCCCATAATTTCCACGGAGAGCTTGCAGCCGTAGAATTTGATGTTCTTTTTTCGCGCGCCTTTCAAAAAATGAATCAGCTTCGGCGCCTCGTTGTCTTCGATCATCTCCGTCAGCATCCGTTTGCCGAGCCCGCTGAAATTCATCCTGGACAACGGCAGTTCCTCCGGACCTTTGGGCGTCATCCAGGTCATCAGTTTTTCGTACAGCGTTTTGTCCTCGAGGGTCATTTTGTCGGGATCGCGCACGAGAAACAGCCCCCAGAAGGCGAAGAACATCGTCACCTCCACCTCGATATCCCGCGCGGCATTCGCCAGGATCAGTCCGGCCATCGCTTTGTCGTATTCACCGCTGAACATCAGCAGGTTCATTCTTTTTTGTCCCATCGTTTCCAGCCTCCATCACAAGATGACTCTAGTATGTTGTTGGTAGCGGCCGGTTATGCCGAATTCATGAATTGGCCATACATGGGAATTCCTTTATTGGGATTGACTGAGGTGGGATGATGGATTGGTCCAGGGACATGCCTGGTTTGAGCCCGAAAATACGCTCCAGATCGCCGACGGTAACGGGGCGGGCAGACTCCGTCAGTTCGTATCCGATCTGCCCGTTGGGTTCCAGAGTGGCCGTTTTTACGTCGGCGATGTTGGATACGCCGATCTGCCTTAACCTAAACCTCCAACTGGTCCCGCTTATGCGCAGCTTGCGCATGTTGTTCGGCACCACTTGTCCGTTTTCGATCATGGTGATGGAACGGCCGCTGAGCAAGCCTTCGAACCAGTTCCATTTCAACTGCAAGTATTCGACGACAATCAGCCAGAAGATAAATACCGACGCGGAAGCGAGTGCTTTCCACAGCGGATCGAAGGCTACCGGTTGCACGACCATCGTCCCGATCGAAATGATGATTACGGTGGTTGCGGCGGTCGATTGGGCGATCGACTTTCTGCCGGCAATCCGCAGCAGTGTGATCCCGGCCAGGACGAGGACCGAAGATTCCCATACCCAAGACCAGTTCATCAGCAGTTCCTCCTTATCCAATCCAAGAATTCATGGTTAAGTTGGATTTTTTTGCTTAATTTTATACAGAAAGCAACCCGTCCCTCGTCAGCTCGGCCGAACATAAACAAATCGAGGTAAGCGGTTAACCAATCGGTTGCTATTTTGCCGGCATTCTATACAATAGAACTTGAACCTTATAGTGCGGGTTCAAAAAGTCGGCTTTTTGACCTACCTCTTAATAGAAATGTTGTGGTGAAAAGATGGTATCGATCAAAGATGTGGCCAAGCGGGCCAATGTGTCGATTTCGGCGGTGTCCAAGACGTTGAACGGTTATTCCGACGTCAGCGAGTCGACAAGGCAAAAGGTGATGAAGGCCGCGCAGGAATTGAACTATTTCCCGAATATGCTGGCCAAAAATTTGAAGCACAAAGTGACGAAAACGATCGCGCTGATCATTTCCAACTTTGAGCAGGCCAACGGCAAAGACGGCGTAATGTTCCAGATTATGAGCGGGGTTTATGCGGCCGCCCAGCATTACCAGTATGAAGTCGTCATCTATACGCGGAGTTTGTCCGAGCAGCAGGACAAATCCTACTGGCAGTTTTGCCAGGAAAACAAAATCGCCGGGGTGGTCATTTCCGGCCTGCGCACCAGCGACCCTTATTTCGAAGAATTGGTGAACAGCGAACTGCCAAGCGTTGTCGTCGATGCGAATATCGTCGGCCCGCATTCGGGATCCGTGGCCACGGACAACCTCAGCGCCGCCAGGGAGGCCGTAAAATACTTAATCGGCAAAGGCCATCGGGAGATCGGCCTGATTAACGGGCATCCTTTTGCCGCGGTTAGCGTGGATCGTCTCGAGGGGTACCGCCAAGCTTTGGAAGAAGCGGGTTTGCCGTATCGTCCCGAACGCGTGATCGACGCAAATTTTAACGAGGAGGAAGCCTATGAAGCCGCGGACGGCTATCTGCGGGACAATCCCGGAATCACCGCCGTTTTTGCGGTCAGCGATTTGATGGCGATCGGATTTATGACCCGCTGCCGGGAACTGGGCATAGCCATTCCTGATCAACTCTCGATCATGGGATTTGACGATATCGTACTGTCCAGCTATACGACGCCCAGATTATCGACCGTCAAACAGGACTTTACCAAGATCGGTTATTCCGCCTTTGAACAGGTGGTTAACATGCTGGAAAAGCAAACGGCCGGCTATCATAAAATTCTTCCGTTCGAAATTGTTGACAGAGAGACGATTAAGGTGCAATAATGGAGTCGAAAACGTTTTCGAATAAGTAATGTCTTTTTTATTTTGCTGCAATCGAAATCGTTTTCGAATTTTTTCATCGTTTCGAAAACGATTTCGATTGCGCTTTCAGAAAAAAAGAAAGTGATATGGAGTGGATGAATGCAATGCTAAACTACAATCCGGCAAGTACGGAAGAACTGCGAAACTGGACGTTCTCCGAGACCGAATTTGATCCGCTGGCCCTCGGCAAGTGCGAGGCCGTAATGTCGCTTGGGAACGGCTACATGGGGCTGCGTTCGGCGACGGAAGAACCCTACATCGGGGAAAAAAGAAATTTGTTCGTCAACGGCACGTTCAACAAGTTCGATGAGTTCGAAGTGAGCGAATTGCCGAATGCGGCCGACTTGACCAAACTCGACATCCGGATCGACGGCACACGCTTGTCGCTGCAGCTCGGAACGGTGACCGAGTATGAACGCAGGCTCAATCTGCGGGATGCGGAGCTGGTTCGCAGCTTCGTATGGGAGCACCGGGGCCAAAAAATCGCCTTCACGTTCCGGCGGTTCGTCTCGTTGGCCCATCTGCATCAGATCGGTATGCAGGTGGAAATCCGTTTGCTGCAAGGAGGCGCTCGCCTCTCGATCAACTCGGGCATCGACGGCCAGGCCGGCAACAGCGGCAGCCAGCATTTTCATGAAGGCGAGAAGCGGATTTACGACAAAACGTATTTGGAGCTCATTCAGACGACAACGGAGTCGAAAATCGACTTTGTGCTTGGGGCGGCCCACCGCTTGGAGGTTAACGGCAGCCAGGCCGATATCGCCCCGAAAATGGACATCGACCGCCGCAAGGTAGCCGTCACCTATTCGCTTGACCTAGCGGAAGGGGACGCGCTCGTGTTTGAAAAGCTGGCCGCCGTTTACACCAGCCGCGACCGCGAGTTCGCCGAAGGCGCGACGCTGGACGCGCTCCGCGAGACGGCGCTGCACGAACTGAAGGAGATGCACCGCGCCGGATACGATGAGCTGTTCCGCCGGCACCGGGAAGCCTGGGCCGATGTCTGGAACCGGTATGACCTGTCGATTCAATCGGCCCATGATTTCGATCAGCTGGCCGTCCGCTTCGCGGTCTACCATCTGGTCGTCATGACGCCCGCCCATGACCGCCGCATGGGGATCGGCGCCAAAGGCTTAAGTGGGGAAGGCTACAAAGGCCACTCCTTCTGGGATACGGAAATTTTTATTTTGCCGTTCTACATTTATTCGAATCCGGAGGTTGCCCGTTCGCTGCTGGAATACCGTTACCTGGGGCTGGAAGGAGCGCGGGCCAAGGCGCGCGACAACGGTTACGAAGGGGCGATGTATCCTTGGGAAGCGGCCTGGCCGAGCGACGGCGAAGTGACTCCCGTTTGGGGAGCGGTGGACGTGGTTACCGGCGAGCAGACCAAAATCTGGTCCGGGTTTATCGAGCAGCACATTACCTCCGACATTGCGTACGCGGTCTGGCATTATTACCAGGCGACCGGAGACCGGGATTTCATGCGCCGCTGCGGGTACGAGATCATCTTCGATACGGCCAAATTCTGGGCCAGCCGGCTGGAATGGAACGAGGACCGGGGCCGCTACGAAATCAACGGAGTTGTCGGGCCCGACGAATACAAAGAACATGTCGACAACAACGCGTTCACCAACTATATGGCCCACTTTAATCTGGAGCTGGCCATGGAATACTATAACGTGCTGCTGGAAGAAGACGAGGAGCTGTTCGCCGAGCTGAACGCGAAGCTTGGCCTGGAGCAGGCCGTGTCCGATTGGGCGGCCAAGGCTCCGCGCATTTATTTGCCTAAGCCGAACGAAGCGGGGATCATCCCGCAGGATGATACGTATTTGCAGAAACAGATTATCGACCTCACCCCATACAAACAGCAAGAGAGGGTCGGCGGTATTTTCGACGATTACAATCTCGACCAGGTGGGAGAAATGCAGGTATCCAAACAGGCGGACATCATGATGCTGTTTTTCCTGTTGGAAAACCGGTTTTCCCCGGAGGTGAAAAAAGCCAACTACGATTACTACGAAGAAAAAACGCTGCACGATTCCTCGTTGTCCTTGTCGACGCATTGCATTCTGGCCAACGATCTCGGGGATCGCAGCCTGGCTTACCGGCTGTTCCGGCGGGCCGCCGAAATCGATCTCGGCCCTTATATGCATTCGTCCGACGCGGGCATTCACTCGGCCTCGCTGGGCGGAATTTGGGAGTCCGTAGTTATGGGCTTTGCCGGTGTGCGGATGCTGGGCGGAGAGCTGCATGTGAACCCCAGACTGCCGGAGGCGTGGGAGACACTATCTTTCCCGCTGTATTGGCGGGGCGAGCGCCTGCGGTTTACGCTGGACCGCCAGCGCCTCCATATTCAAGCGGAGGACGCGAACGCGGAGGTCGCGCTAATCATACATGGACAACGCGTACAGTTTAACGGTGAACTGCATTACAATTACGAGTTGATCAAGCAATCTTAACGGACCGTAGCTCCGGTATTTCGGCAGAATCAACGGTTTTTGATTACAGGCTAATTAAGGGAGGTCATTAAAAATGAACAGAAAATGGTCGGCAGCAGTTATTTTGGTTATGGTTGCGGCGCTGGTTTTATCGGGATGCGGAGGCGGAAAAGGCGCTTCCGGCGGCGGGGGCGCGGAAGGCGGGAAAGAAAAAGTAAACTTGACCTTCTCCGTCTGGGGAGACGTGAACGCCGGCGCCAACGAGCAGAAGCTGGCGGATGAATTCAACGCGGCGCATCCGGATATCCAGGTTAAATTCGAACCGATTCCAAGCGACGGCTACGGCACGAAGCTGACCACTTCGCTGGCCGCCGGGCAGGCCCCGGACGTGTTCCTGATCGGTGAAGGCGATTATTTCAAATATGTCGATAAGGGCGTCATTGAACCGCTTGACGATTATTTGAAGAACGACAGCTCCTTCTCCCTGGACATCTTCCAGAAGGACCTGATCGACAACATGAAGATTAACGGCAAGCAGTATTATTTGCCGAAAGACTTCAATCCGCTGGCCTTGTGGTACAACAAGCGGATGTTCGATGAAGCGAAGCTCCCGTATCCGACGGACGACTGGACTTGGGATGACCTGATCGCCGCCGCGCAGAAACTAACCAAAAAAGACGGCGGCAAATATACGCAATTCGGCTTCAACGCCACGAAATGGGAATATCCGATTTACACCTATCTGTGGGATTACGGAACGGACATCGCCAACGAGGACGGCACCCAAGCGGAAGGCTACATGAACGGCGACAAGACCGTGGCCGCCCTGGAAAAATACGTGGCCTTGTCCAAAGGAGAAGGCCGCGTCTCCCCGACGCCGCAGGATACGGAAACGATGGGCGGAGACTCTTCGATGTTCATGACCGACAAGCTGGCGATGATGGTGACCGGACGCTGGATCAAAGGGGATCTGGACAAATCGGACGTACAATACGGATCGGCCTTGATTCCCAAAGGGGAAGACGGGACTAGAACGAGCATCATCGCCAGCGCCGGCTGGGCCGTCAACGCCGCCAGCAAGCATAAGCAGGAAGCCTACGAGCTGGTGAAATGGCTGTCCGGCACCGACGCCCAGAAGCTGCGCGCGGAGAACAGCAAGGTGCTGCCCGCCACCGTCGCCGAACTGGATCAGGTGAAGGAGGCGGAAGTAGCCGACAAACCGGTGATCGAAATGATGAGCTACGCGAAAAAGCCGGTCACAATGCGTTCCGCCAACGGGCCGGTGTTCGTCGAGGAATTCACCAAGGCGCTGGAGAAAATCTTGCTGGGCAAACAGGATGTCAAGGGGGCGCTCGATGAAGCCGCCAAAAATGTGGACGGTAAAATCAAGTAGGCGTCTCATCAAGGAGGTTTTTCCATGCGTAATTCAAAATCGGAGCGCGCCGGGTACTTGTTTATTCTTCCCTGGTTGCTCGGACTGCTGCTGTTCACCATCGGTCCGATGCTGTTCTCCTTGCTGCTGGCTTTCAGCAAATGGGACATCATCACCGGGGTCAAATCGATCGAATGGGTCGGGTTGGATAATTTCCGGGCGATTTTTCAGGACGATCTGTTTTACCAGTCTTTAAAAGTGACCTTTGTGTTTGCGCTTGTTTCCGTGCCCCTGTACCAGATTCTCTCCCTGCTCGCGGCGATGCTGCTGAACATGCGAAGCCGGGGCATGAAGCTGTTCAGGCTGATTTACTTTATGCCTTCGGTCATTCCGGCGGTCGCCGTGTCGATGATGTGGGTGATGATCTTTAACCCGGAATACGGGATTCTGAACCGGGCTTTGGCCTTGTTCGGCATCCAGGGCCCGGCCTGGCTGCAGGACCCTTCCTACGCGCTGGGGGCGCTGATTGTCATGGGCATCTGGGGGATCGGCAATACGATCATCATTTATTTGTCCGGGCTGCAAGGGGTTCCGGAAGAAATGTACGAAGCGGCCGAACTTGACGGGGCGGGCCGTTTGCGCCGTTTTTCCAGCATTACGCTGCCGATGATCTCGCCGACGATCTTTTTTAATCTGATCATGGGGATTATCGGCGGATTCCAGTATTTCACCCAGGCCTTTGTCATGACGAACGGCGGGCCGCTCAACTCGACGCTGTTCTACAATTTGTATCTGTACAACAAAGCGTTCCAGGATTATGAAATGGGTTACGCTTCCGCGCTGTCCTGGATTTTGTTCGTGATCATCCTCGTCTTCACGCTCCTCGTCATCCGCAGCTCTTCCATGTGGGTGTACTACCAGGGCGACGACGAAAAGGATTAAAGGAGGCGCAAGCAAATGGAACAAAGGCTCGAAAAAATAACCATATCCGGGATCGTAAGCCAGCTGGTGCTGATTGCCGGAGCGGCGGTGGTCATCGTTCCGCTGCTGTGGACTTTTTTTACTTCTTTAAAAACGCCGGCCGAGGTGTTTAAAGACAACTTCTTCCCGACGACCTGGCTGTGGAGCAATTATGCCGACGCCGTGCGGGCGATCCCGTTTTTCACCTTTTTGCTCAACACGCTGATCATTCTGATCCCGGTGCTGATCGGAACCGTATTTTCGGCGGCTTTATGCGCCTACGGCTTCGCCAGATTCCGCTTCAAAGGGAAAAAAACGCTGTTTCTCGTTTTGCTGGCGACGATGATGCTGCCTTCCCAGGTGACGCTGATCCCGATGTTTATCATGTTCAAGGAAGCGGGCTGGGTCGATACGTTTTTGCCGCTGATCGTGCCGTCCTTTTTCGGGGGCGGGGCGTTTAATATCTTTCTGATCCGCCAATTTATGCGGGCTATCCCCCGCGATCTCGACGAATCGGCGTTTGTGGACGGGGCAAACCGGATGCAGATCTTCTTGCGCATCATTTTGCCGTTGTCCATGGCGCCGCTGATCGCCGTAGCCATTTTTACCTTTATGGGCGTATGGAACGATTTCCAAGGACCTTTGATTTATTTGAATTCCACGGAAAAATACACTCTGGCGCTGGGCCTCTCGATGTTCAAGGGGCTCTACAATGTCGAATGGAACATGCTGATGGCGGCTACGATCCTGATTATGCTGCCGGCGCTGATCGTCTTTTTCGTCGCGCAAAAATACTTTATCGAAGGCATCTCCATCTCTTCGGCGATTAAAGGCTGATTTATATCAAGGAGGAAGTTCATGAGCCGATTAACGAGCAGACACCCACTTAATCTTTATTATCACGGCGGCGAATACGTCAAAATTTGCGGCTCGCAGGACGGGTATTTCCCCGATTTCGGCCATCATCTCGCGGGCGAGATGGGGGGCGTGTGGCTGCATCCGATCAAGCTGCTGGACGGTTTTTGGCTGAAGGTCACGGATCTGGAGCGGGGCATTTCCGTCTGGGCAAGAGCCGACGCTTTTGTGAGTGAGCCTTGGGGCGGCCGTTTTGAATACGATCACTGGCTGGGCCATATTCCGGTTTCCATCGAGCGTTCCCAATTCGCGCCGGAACGGGAAAAAGGGTTCGTCGCCGATTACCGCGTCTTTGCCAATGCCGGGCAGCCCGTACGTTTGCGGTTGGAGCTGCTCGTGCGGACGGACCTTCGCCCGGTCTGGTTTTCGGAGCAGGCCGGCGTCGTGGACGGGGAGCAGGACGTGCCGGTGGAGATCGCGGATCGCCAGGTGCTGGTCAAGGATCAGGATAATTCGTGGTTCGTGCCGGTGGAGATCGCGGATCGCCAGGTGCTGGTCAAGGATCAGGATAATTCGTGGTTCGTGCGGGTGGGGACAGACCTGCCGGGGACCGCAGTCGAAGCCGATCCGGAGTTGTACGGACCTGAATTTACGGCGGGGGCCGGCTGCGGGATCGCTTTTGCCGCGGAGGTGGAGCTTCAGGCGGGGGGAACGTTCGATTTCCGGCTGTTTGCGGCCGGTTCGTATACCTCGCGGGAGGAGTGCGACCGTTCCTACGAGCTGATTTCGCAGCGGCATGAAGCGCTGCTTGCGGAGAAACAGGCGTTGTACCGGGAAATCGCGGAAAGGGCCAACCTGGAAATCGAGGGCGAACCGGGATTGAACGAAGCTTTTGCCTGGGCCAAGTGGAACAATCAGTGGCTGGTGCAGACGGTCGACGGGCTGGGCCGCGGCTTGACCGCCGGGGGACCGACGTATCCCTGGTGGTTCGGCTGCGACAGCACCTATGCGCTGCAGGGCGTGTTGGCCATCGGCGACCCCGTGCTGGCGAAGGATACGCTGGATTTGCTGCTGAAAAAGTCGGAGGAAACGAACGGCAACGGGCGAGTCGTGCATGAGATCACGACGCTGGGGGCGGTGGCCAATCCGGGCAATACCCAGGAGACTGCGCATTATATCGCGTTTGTGTGGGAGCTGTTTCAATGGACCGGCGATGAAGCGCTGCTGCGCCGCCACTATGGCTATTGTGTGAAAGGGATCGATTGGCTGCTGGGGGAAATGGACCCCGACGGTGATTTGTTCCCTTCCGGCTACGGGATTATCGAAATCGCCGGGCTCAACATGGAGCTGATCGACAGCGCCGTTTATACCGCCCAAGCGCTGCGGGCGATGGCCGCCATGAGCGGGTTCTTTGGCGAGCATGAGCGGTCGGCGAAATACGGCGAGCTGGCCGAGCGGGCGGCCGAGGCCGTCAATCGGGTTTTCTGGCGCGAAGCGGATGGCTTGTACGCCGACGCTGTAGCGCCCCGCGAAATGGTCGCGGCCAAGCGGGAGGCCATGGTGTCCCTGGCGGAGAAACACGGGGTTGCCGGGTACGGGGAGTACATGGAGCGGATCCTTCAGGACACCGCCGGCCAGGAAGGAGACATCCCTTGGCTGCTGAACAAAAACTGGGTGATCGTCACGCCGATGGAGGCGGGCATCGCCGATCCGGACAAAGCCGCCAGAGCGCTGGAAACGATGCGGTCGGACGTTTTTGTCGGCGAGTATGGCACCTATCTGTCCGGCATCCTCCAGCAGGGGACGATGACGATTTCAACCGGCGTCCATGCCGTGGCCGAAGCGGAAAACGGGCACCCGGACGAGGCGCTGGAACTGCTGCGCCGGATGCTGCGCACGTTCTCCTCGGCGCTGCCCGGCTCTTTTTCCGAGATGTCCCCGGACTACGGTTGCGTGGTGCAGGCCTGGACCCTTTACGCGCTGGCGGTGCCGGTCGTCCGCGGATTTTTCGGCGTCCGGCCGCAGGCGCACCGGCGCGTGCTGCGCTTAAACCCGCAGCTGCCGGCCGCTTGGCATGACCGCGAATGCAAGCTCAGCGGGCTGAACATCGCCGGCGTCCGGTTTGATATCGTGATCAGGCCCGGAACGGACGGGCAGGGCCGTGTAGTCACCGTACGCAATGATGAAAGATGGCGCGTGGTGCTGGAGCTGAACGGGGAGCGCCTGGAAAGCGACGAGCCTTGGATCGAGTGGGAAGTTGGCGGGAAGTAGAGGGAAGTAGAAGGAAGTAGAAGGAAGAAGAGGGGAGGTGAGGTGAGGGGAGGAGAGGGAAGATGCTCGATGATTTGGGGCGTTTTTCACTAAAAAACTCCACCTGGCGCCGATCCTTAAAATTCACCGCCCGGCCCAACGTTCTGATTGGAAAAATCCAATAGAATGGAAATTCAGTCATAAATACAATGCCCAGATTGGATATTTCCAACAGATGAGGTTCAGCAGACGCAAAACGGCGCCATTCGGGCAAAATCTATTGGATTTTTCCAATAAGAGCTCAAAATGCGTTTGGTAGCTGGAAATTCTATTGGATTTATCCAACGTGGGGTACTATTGAAAAAAGTGGATAGGAGTGTTCTGGACAATATGGAATTGAAAGCGGTCATTTTTGACTTGGACGGGGTGATCACCGATACCGCCGAGTATCATTTCATCGCTTGGAAGCAGCTTGCCGAAGAACTGGGCATCGCCATCGACCGGGCGTTTAACGAGCAGCTTAAAGGCATCAGCCGGATGGAATCGCTGGAACGGATTCTTATTCACGGCGGGAAGGCGGATGCTTATACGCCGGAGGAAAAAGAGGACATGGCGAGGCGGAAAAACGAGCATTACGTTTCACTGCTGGAGCGCCTGAAACCGGAGGATACGTATCCGGGCATACGTGAGCTGCTGCTGGAAATGCAGCGCGAGGGGATTCCGGCGGTCATCGCGTCGGCCAGCAAAAACGCGCCGCAGATTCTCCACGCTCTGGAGCTCACGGAATTATTCAGTTACGTGGTGCCGCCGGATTCGGTTAAGCGGGGCAAACCCGCCCCGGATCTGTTCCTGCGCGGAGCCGAGGAGATCGGCGTGCCGCCGAAGGCGTGCATCGGCGTCGAGGACGCCCAGGCCGGGATCGAAGCGATTAAGGCAGCGGGCATGACCGCAGTGGGCATCGGCGAGGAAGCCGCGCTCACCGCGTCGGGGGCGGACGTTGTCCTGCCGGATACCACAGGGCTGAATGTAGCCTTTTTACGGAAAACGTTGGACTTCAAAAGCTGAACTGTTCGAACCAAGTGTAGGGGCGGACCGAAGTATCATCACTTCGGCCAGCCCCTTTTTGGAGTAAAAATAAAACAATCTATGCTACGATTTAGATGCCAATAAAAATAAATTTACAAATCCCTGATTAGCTTCCTCTCTAAAGATATCAACGTCTTCATTTATCGGAATATATTCACCTTCACCAATTTTCTTTAAATAAAGAGGCTCAAAACCGAGATCAGTGCTTGGCAAAATAAATGTCTTGGTATCCCTGGATGCTGCTTTGCACGATTATCCCTCTTGTTCAGGGGGTGGAGGGGAGGGGCTAATCAAGGTCCTTTTCCCGATCAAACGGGATAATCGTGCAAAGCGTCCGGACAGCGGATGTTAATCTGCCGACCAACCGGCCTTCCCTGTCAAACGAGAATTATTGTCACGAGGGATGAATGAGTCATTGGCAGATGCAGGAATAGGTCCAGCCAATGAAAATACCACTAAAGCAGATGCAATTGTAGCTACTACTCTTCTTTTAAATCCTTTCACGAGCAACTCTCTCCCAATGAAGGAATATTATGGTACAATATTGATTACAGAATATATTTACCATGATAGCAACGAGAAAGGGCAAATTTTCAAAATGGTGAAAATTTTAAGGAAAAGAAACTTAATTATTTTAGGTTTCATAATTCTTCTATTTGGAGTGTACACGATTGATTGGAGCGGGACGCCACAACCTGTAAAAGCAGTTAATCACTATCTAATGTTAGTTCAAAAGAAAAATGCTCAAGACGCCTATCAAATGTTGTATATCCAAAACAGTAAAAGTAGATTATATTTTGAGACGTACAAAGAGAGTGTATACAGCGATCCATTGATCGAGTACAAAATTAAAGGCTCTTCAAAAATAGACAAGAAGATTTATTACGTATCGACATATATAAATATGGATGGTTGGGAGACAGATCATACCTTCGAAGTAAGGAAAATCGACGGTAAATGGAAGATTGTATACTAAAGCAACTGTTGTGGGGCTAAGAAAATAGTAAGACCCCTGGCGTAGCACCAATTAAAATTAATAGCGGAAAAAGGGACTCAAAACCGAGATCAGTGCTTGACAAAATAAATTATGACTTTGGCTCTGAGGTGGCTGTCTATAGCGTTCGTGTCTTGGTACCCCTGCATGCTGCTTTGCACAATTATCCCTTTTATTCAGAGGGGAGAGGGTGAGGCTAATCACGGTCCTTTCATTTTTTTCGGTGTCTTGCCCCATTCCTCCCGTCAGGTCTGCTTTACTTCTCCATAAATCTCCTTCTTACAAACCTGTCTAGCGATCTCGAACATGCTGCTTCTCCCAAACCTATTTTCTTCTCCTGAATTTATCTTCCTCTCTGCTTCCGGATCAAATGGGATAATCGTGCAAAGCGTCTGGACAGTGGATGTTGATCTGCCGATATTTCTTGCCACGATCGGTTACATTCAACAAGAATGCCGGTTTTGTAGCGCCCATAGTGTCTTGTGAAGTAATGACGACGTCGATAAACCTTGATGCGATTATAGAGCCCTTCGACTGTTGCGTTTGTCCAGCGACAGGATGGTAGTTCACGATCTCTTCTTGCCAATTCTGCATCGTTTTCAGCGAGAAGTAACAGTTGTTACAACGGTCTTATTTAACTTCTGTATAATATTTGTGTAGCCAGTTAGACAATTCGATATTAGGTCAAATGTAAATTGGAGGTATAAATAATGAAGTCCATTCGTTTTTTAATGAAATCATTTCGATTTTGGTTAGTTTTAATTCCGTTTTTCGTTATTGTTGTAAATACTTCGGTAAATGATGGCTACAACATACTATTGGCCATATTTGGTCCGTTGGTTTGGTTATACGATTTTTTTTATTCCATTTCCAGAGAAACTTAAAGAAGGGCGTTCCCCATGTTCCAGGAACGCCTTTCCGTTGATGAATATTCGCTTCCATTCCAGCCGGGTTACATAGCATACGTTCGTATGTATGTCTCAAACATACATTTTCTATTAGCTCTCTGCTGATTTCATAGCACGAAGTAGTTGACTGACTCTCGACGGCGAAACTCCGATCCTTTCCGCCCACTTGGATTGATTTTCAGATGGATAGATAGCCATTACTTCATTGAGCTTTCGGATTAATTCACTCGTCTTTTGCCGGGGCCGCCGTGCAGCTCCTGCGTCTAGATTGCTTTGATTTTCTAACACCACCGCAATTTCCAGGTTAGCCGATTGTTGACTCCCTGCTTGCTGTTCAGGGAACAGTTCCTGTAAGCATGCCGCGCAAATGAAGCGTTCCCGGAAGTATATAAGCTGCTCCATCGATTGGCAGAACAGGCACTCTTGTGTCCGGTACGGGCGCATCATGATTCTTTGGGATGCATTGTCAATAAAAAACTCTATGGTATCGCCCTGGCTTATCCCAATAAAACGGCGTAATTCAATAGGGATAACGATTCTCCCAAGCTCATCAAGTGGCCTGACAATCCCGATACTTCTTATCATTCCTGATTCCCCCGCCTCCGGCAGAAAAACCACCGAGCTTTGTGTGGAATCCGGTGGTTTTAGCTGATATGTAAATTATAGCGACTTGCCATCTAAAAATCATGGTAGAGATTCGAATTACCCTCCAACATGAAAGTCGAGCGTCCCCATAAGTGGTCCTGCACTTACTCCTACACTTATCACCAATACGAATAGAAAATTAATGGCGTACAGAACATTCTTTTTCATGGCCTTCCCCCATTTCCACTAATTGATGATACTCTACTTTCGATTCAGCCGACGCAACGTTTCTAAAACGTTCAAACAATCTCATACACCGAAGCATAGAGCTTTCGTTATTTATCATAGTAGATTTTTTCAGGCCATGCATCAATGATTTAAAGCCTTGTTCATAATCCTCTCTGAATAAGTAATAATCGGCTAATTCACACAGCAAACCAACGAGCTTATTATCGGTATTTTGTTGGTTATAGATTTCGTTTTCTTCCTGTTCCAGGACATTAGATAACACGGTTTCAAACTTAGTAAGGACATGATCGACGTTAATCTTGTAACGGTTAGCTACTATCATGATATTCCATAAACCCGTAAGTATTTCATTTTCCTTCTTTTCAAAGTAATTCACGTATTCCGGAAGCAACTCTATATTGCCAGCCATTAACTTGGTCAATAAAATATTCGCTTGAGTCCATTCCTGGAACAGGTTCCTCCAGTATAGTGTATCTTTATCCGCCTCTTTAACCCATGCTAAATCAGCAGCTTCGCTGAGTATTTGCAAAGCCAATTCATAATCTCCTTGTTCATAATAAGTGTTACTTATTAGCAAATTACTAAAGGCAACATAAAAAAATAATGGTCTAGGCAGTTTCTTAACAATGTCCTGGTTATTATTTTTCCGGGAGTGGGGCAAAGAGTACTGAATTTTAGCCAGCTGCTTTAACTTTATGCAAATTTTATAGACCTTATCCCAGCGACGCAAAGAACGATAAGTGTCCGCCAAATTCTTCAATGCATCCAGTTGGTCGATTTCATCAAGCCGCTCCACGAAAGGCTCAAACTGGATCGCAGCCCGGTAGTTTTGTTCCTGATCGGACCCGAGTCTAGTTAGGAACAACTTGTACTGGCAATAAGCCAACCGCTCTGAATGCTGACTTTTTTCGCTTAGCGCTACACTCTCGTAAAGAATCGCTGCTGCCATCCGTTTTCCTTGCGCAATTAAATCTTCCGCTACCTCAAATAAGGGAGATGAATATACAAGGTTATCCAGCAATAGATTTACGGTTTGTTTAATGCAATCCAGCTTGTCCAACTCTGCGCACCGGTACAAGAAAGGTTTGATTCTGCGCCAATTCGGCGCCACTTCATTCAAGCACTCCTGGATGTACTGCTCATAAAAATGCCCATCGGGGAGATTCATCACCGTAGTAATCCGGTCAAGTTGATGCACGGAAAGCACTCTCTGACTGTGTAAAATAGCACTCATCGTGCCCGTATTCAATCCGGCCTGCTTGGATAGTTGACTAATATTTAACCCATTCTGTTTTGAAAATTGCTCCAGCGCTCCGAGAATCGTGGTTGTATCATTCAAACTAACCACCTCTGATAAATTTTGGGAATATATCATAAATATAGCCATCTTTTAAACAATGGTCAATATAATTGACTAGAGAAGGTGTCAGCTTCGCTGGTACTCCCCCTAGTCAGCACGCTGGATTTGATGTAGATCAAACAGTTCTTCAGGAGGTGAAGCGACAGTACGGTCATCTCCTGATCCTCTAACCGGTTGGCAGCTATTTCTTCGCCTTTTCCGTAAAAAATGAAACTGTCTGCCGAGTTTCAATTCTCCACAACATTCAAGCCCGAATCTCCCCAGCTCTTCGCTAATCATTAATATAAATTTATTTTTTTCCAAAAAACCACTCTATTAACAACAAAACAAATGCAACCAACGAAACTATCAATGAAAAACAGAACGGAAGTAGTAAATGATTATCACTAATACCATTTGAAATCGCAGGCTGATCTCGGTTATGCTGTCCATGAAAAGGAGAGAGCCAAGCGATGAAACCAATCACGATTCTGATTGCTGATGACGAGGCGGAGATCGCCGATCTGATTGAGCTGCATCTGGTCAGAGAGGGCTACCGCTGCATCAAGGTATCCGACGGGCAGCAGGCGGTTGACGCCGTGCGGACGCAGCCGGTCGATTTGGCGATTCTGGACATCATGATGCCGAGGCTCGACGGGTACGAGGCTACGCGGCAAATTCGCGAGCGGCACCATCTGCCGATTATTTTTCTGAGCGCCAAGGCCAGTGACCTCGATAAAATTACCGGGCTGGTTCGCGGCGCGGACGATTACATGACCAAGCCGTTTAACCCGATGGAACTGGTGGCCCGGGTGAACGCGCAGCTGCGCCGCTTCATTCAGCTTAACCCGTCGGCGGGAGCGCAGGCGGGCATTCCCGTGCTGGAAGCTGGCGGGCTCGTCATCCATCCCGAGGAGCGGACCGTATTTCTGTACGGTGAGCGGATCGAACTGACGCCGAAGGAGTTCGATATTTTATATTTGCTGGCCAGCCATCCGAAGAAGGTGTTCAGCTCGGAGCATATTTTCCGGCAGGTGTGGGGCGAGGCTTATTACGAAGGCGGAAATACGGTGATGGTGCACATCCGCACCCTGCGCAAGAAGCTGGGAGAGGAACAATACAAAAACAAGCTGATCAAAACCGTATGGGGGGTAGGGTACACGTTCGATGGCTAAACTCAAATTCCGCAGTTTCCGCTTTCAAATGATCAAGCTGTTCGGACTAAGCATGCTGCTGTCCGCCGGTACTACTGTTCTAATCTACTTGGCGTTGCGGCAGTATTACCATACGTTGTTACGCGAAGACCCGATGTTCGAAATCCGCCAAACGATCAGAGATATCGGCGATATTAATGTGTTCTTGATTATTTTTTTCCCGATCTCGTTTTTTTACTTCTATCTGCTGACCCGGCGTTACGTCGCTTATTTCCGGGAAATTTCCCGGGGAATCAACCAGTTGGCCGGGGGCGATTTCAGCTACCGGGTCCATGTCCCGTCGAGTGACGAACTCGGAGATATCGCGCGGGACATCAACCTGGCCGGCGAAAAGCTGCAGCATGCGGTGGAACGAGGCGATTTTGCCGAAACCAGCAAAGAGCAGCTGGTGCTCAACCTGGCCCATGATTTGCGAACGCCGCTGACCTCCGTGATCGGGTACCTGGACTTCATTCTACAGGGCAAGGATTTGACCGCCGAACAGATGAAACATTACACCTCCATCGCCTATACCAAATCGCAGCGGCTGGAGAAGCTGATCGACGAGCTGTTCGAGGTCACGCGGATGAACTACGGCAAGCTCAAGCTGAACCGGGGGCCGATTGACCTCGGCGAACTGCTGACCCAATTGGCTGAAGAACTGTACCCCCTGTTCGAAAAAAACGAGCTGACCGTCCGCCTCGACCTCGCCCCGCAGCTGACGATCTCCGGCGACGGGGACCTGCTGGCCCGCGTGTTCGAGAATCTGCTGTCCAACGCCGTCCGTTACGGCAAAGACGGCGGGTACATCGATATCCACGGCCGGATGGAAGAAGGGAATGCGGTCATCCGCGTCATCAATTACGGGGACTCCATTCCGCCGGACGAGTTGCCGCATCTGTTTGAGATGTTTTTTACCGGCGACCGGGCGCGGACGCATCAGGGAGGCAGCACCGGCCTCGGCCTGTTCATCGCCAAAAATATCATCGAACAGCATGAGGGCTCCATTTCAGCGCAAAGCGACATCATCCGCACGCAGTTTGAAGTGCGCTTGCCGAAGTTAGGAACTTAAATACATGTTCAAAAAGCAGGTTTTATGAAAGCAGATGCCCCGCCCGGCTGAATTCAAGATTCGACATCGAGTTAAGAAAAATTTAAGATTTACCCCACTTTTGATTTTAAAAGTCTGCCCTATGCTTAAAGGCATGAATGCAGGAGGACTGGAAGATGAAGAAGTGGGTTTTTTTGCGTGCGCCGAACGGCCTGACCCGGCTGGGCCTCGCCCGCCCGTTGCGCGGGGACGGGGCGGCGGCGTGGTTGTTTCTGGCGCCGAGCGCGGCCGGGTTTGCGGTGTTTTATCTGATTCCGTTCGGGATGAGTCTGATGTATTCCTTCATGAGCGGCACTTCCGGCGGAAGTTTCGTCGGCCTGGCGAATTACCGTGAGCTCCTGTCCAGCGATTCGTTCCGGAAAGCGGCGGCCAACACGTTTTATTTCAGCGCGCTTGGCGTCCCGCTGATGCTGGTGCTGTCGCTGGGACTGGCACTGCTGTTGAACCGGCAAATCTATCTGCGGAAGTGGCTGCGCACCTCCTACGTGCTGCCGCTGGTGGTGCCGGTCGCCTCGGTCATCATCATCTGGCAGGTGGTGTTCGACTGGAACGGCGCTTTGAACTATGCGCTCAGCCATTTCGGGATCCAGCGCGTGGACTGGATGAAAACCCCCGCCGCCCGGTATGTAGTCATCGTCGTGTATTTGTGGAAGAACGTTGGCTACAACGTCATTTTGTTCCTGGCGGGCCTGCAGCAAATTCCGCAGGATTACTACGAAACCGCCCGGGTCGAAGGCGCCGGACCCTTTCGCCAGTTTTTGGGCATCACGCTCGTTTACTTAACGACGACGACGTTTTTCGTGGTCATCATATCGATCATCAATTCGTTTAAGGTGTTCCGGGAGACGTATTTGCTGGCGGGCGATTATCCGCATGACAGCATCTACATGCTGCAGCACTACATGAACAACATGTTTGCTTCGCTGAACATTCAGAAGCTGACGGCCGCGGCGGTGCTGATGGTCGCCGCCATCCTGGCGATCGTCCTGGTCTTGTTCGGGCTGGAGCGCCGCTACCGGAAGTTTATGGAATAGGGAACTTGTACGAATAGGAGGTGGACGGCGTGCAAGTGATCAAAGCGGTGCAAAAAGCTCTGCTGACGGCGTTCCTGGGGGTGATCGGCTTGCTGCTGCTGTTCCCGGTCGTCATTACGTTCACCAATTCGCTGATGACGGAACAGGAGCTGAAGATCAATTACGGGGAGATCGGAAAGCTCACGGAGGTGACTTCGACCGGTGCCGGAACCTTCGTCAATCTGAAATGGGTGCCGGACCAGGTCACCTTGGAGCAGTACGGCCGGCTGTTGGTGTATACCCCGAAATATTTGGTGATGTTTTGGAATTCCGCGGGACTGGTGCTGCCGATCATCGCCGGACAAACGGCGGTGGCGGCGATGGCCGCCTATGCGCTCTCCAAACTGCGGTTTCGCGGACGTGACGCGCTCTTCTTGGTCTATTTACTGTCGATGCTGATGCCCTTTCAGGTGACGCTGGTCCCCAACTATATCATGGCCGATAAGCTGGGACTGCTGCACAGCCCGGGAGCGGTGATCCTGCCGGGCGTGTTCGCCGCGTTCGGGGTATTCATGCTGCGTCAGTTCATGCTGCATATCCCTTACGCTTACATCGAAGCCGCCAAAATGGACGGCGCCGGCCATCTGCGGATATTCCTGACGCTCATCCTGCCGATGGTCAAACCGGGACTGGCAGCGCTGGTAGTCTTGCTGTTCGTCGATTATTGGAATATGGTCGAGCAGCCGCTGATCTTTTTGGACCCGCTCAAGCAGCCTTTATCGGTCTTTCTATCGAGATTAAGCGGAGAATGGGGGACGGCTTTTGCCGCATCCATGCTGTACATGTCTCCGATGGTGCTGTTGTTCCTCTACGCGGAGACGTATTTCATCGAAGGCGTGCAGTTGTCCGGGATCAAGGGATAAGGGGGGGATGCAAAACGATGGAGTTAACGAAAGAGCAGGCTGATCGTAAACGAAAAAAACTGATTTTTACCGTCTTTATGCTGCTGATGGGGGGGCTGCTGTTTTTCACGTTTTTCAGCAACACGCTCCAATCGGTGACCTTACCGAAGGTCCGGACGGTACAGGCGGTGGCCGGGGGGCTTACATACAAGCTGGAGGGCAGCGGGATCTTGCAGCCGGCAAAGCAGGCGGAGCTGGCGAATCCGGCGGGCTGGAAGGTCCGGGAAGTGCTCGTGAAGAAAGGCGAAGCGGTTAAGAAAGGACAGAAGCTTGTGCTTTACGACAGCGCCGCCGCCGAGCGTGAGCTTGAGGATGAGCTCGCAGAGCTAAAGAAGCAACGAATCGCGCTGCAAAACGTTCAGGATCAATTTATTCAGGCGACGGTTAGCGGAGACGAAGCCGGCCTTCGTACGACTAAACGCGAGTTGGAAACGCGAAAGCTCGATCTCTCGGTGCAGGAGCGGAAAATCGTGGGGCTGCGGGAGCAGTTAAAGCGTGAGCGGGAACTCTTGGCCCCGTTTGACGGGGTGATTAAGGAAGTGAATGCGGTGGAGGGCTTGGCCTCGGCCGGACTGCCGGATGTGGTGGTATCGAGCGGCAGCGCGGGATACCTGCTGGAGATTGCCGTCGACGGGCCGCTGATCGGCCGTCTCGGGACCAGGGCCGGGCAGAACATCGAAGTTGAGGTTGCCCAGGTCGCCGATCGGCC
Source organism: Paenibacillus sp. FSL P4-0127 (assembly GCF_038007325.1). Classification (NCBI taxonomy): domain Bacteria; kingdom Bacillati; phylum Bacillota; class Bacilli; order Caryophanales; family Paenibacillaceae; genus Paenibacillus; species Paenibacillus sp. FSL P4-0127. The sequence continues at coordinate 1,216,194 of NZ_JBBOWY010000001.1, forward strand.
GGCGTACAGGCTGGAGGGCACGATCGAAGAAATGGCCGATGCGGGGTCGCGGAGCTACGGTTCGTCGGAGAACGCTGCCGGAACGCTGGAGGCGGTGCCGCAAAAGCTGCTGCGCATCCATGTGGCCGATTCCGGCCTGAAAGGGGGTGAGCAGGCTTCGGTCAAGCTGGAGCAGGCTTCCTCCGACAAAGGCTGGGTGCTTCCGAACGAAGCGGTTCATCGCGACGGAGAAAAGCGGTTTATTTTCAAGGTGGAGGAACAGCTGGGCGCTTTGGGAAATATGTTTGTGGCCCGCAAGGTGCCGATCGAAACGAGCGCCGTGAACGAAGGGGAAACGATGATTCCGGCGGATCTCCTGTATGAAGGAGACCTGATTATCCTGGAAAGCAGCGAGCCGTTGCAGGACGGCAACCAGATTCGTTTGCAATAAATTTGTTGAAAACCTGACTTTTTGAACACGGACTTTAAATAAAGATGCGAAGAGAACAAGGAGGTATATCCCATGAAAAAACGGTTGGCAATGACACTAATTGGAGCTTTAATACTTTCGGTGGCGATGACCGCTTGCGGAGCCGGCGGCGGAGGGCCGGAGACGAGCGGGAAGAAAGAGCAGCCTGTCGAGGAAGGGGGCAAAACCCGGCTGACCTTATCGGTTCAGGAAATGACTCCCTTTTATGAAGCGTTGGAGCGTAAGTTTGAAGCGAAATACCCGGACATCGATTTGAACGTCCAGGCTTACAAGCAAGCCGGAGAAGAGAGTAAGCCCGGCGATTTGGAGGAGTACCGGAAGTCGATCAATACGGAGTTGCTCTCAGGGCAAGGAGCTGACGTGTTCGAGCTCGACAACTTGCCGGTGGGCGATTATGTCGGAAAGGGCCTGCTTTTGAACATGGATTCGCTGTTGAGCCAGGATAAGACCGTGAACACGGACGATGTGCAAATGAATGTGCTGGAGGCGATGAAGGAAAACGGCGGCCTGTACGCTGTTCCGGCCGGCTTTGGCCTGAGGGCGTTTATCGGCGACGGCGAGGTGTTGAAAGACGCCGGCATCCAGGAAGGGACCTGGAACTGGCAGGATTTTGCCGATGTTGCGAAGACGTTGACGCAGGGCAAGGAAGGCATTTATGCGATGGCGGACTACCCGCCGGAGATGCTGACGCAGGAAATGGTGGTCGACAGCTACGGGACGTACGTGGATTCGGCGGCAAAAAAAGCGAAGTTCGATTCGCCGGAATTCGTGGCGCTGCTGCAGCAAGTGAAAAAGATGTACGATGACGGCATCATGACCGGGAACCCGGCAGAACTTGGCAAGCAGTTGTTTTATTCTGCCGTCTTATTCGAACCGGCCGATGTAATCAACGTTACGCATACGTACTTCGACCACCCGCAGCTGCTGCAAAAGCCCCACAGCGCGGAGCAATCCGGCACGATGCGGATCATTCCCCTTACCCAGTTTGGCATCCGTGCGAAGACGCCCGTCCGGGAGGAAGCCTGGAAGCTGGTGAGCTTCCTCCTGTCCGAAGAGGCGCAATCTATACGAGAGCGCAGCGGATTTTCGCTGCTCAAATCGGTGAACGGGCAAAAGCTGGACGAGATCAAGCAGCAAATCGGGGAAGGCGCCTACAAACTGCCTGACGGAAAAGCCGTGAAGGCGGGGGATGAGGAATTCACCCGGTTCCAGCAGCTATTGGATAAAGTGGACCAATATTCGCAGCTCGACGGGAAGGTAATCGCCATCGTGGGCGAGGAATCGCTGGCCTTCTTTAGCGGGCAAAAATCCGCGGAGGAAGCGGGAAAATTGATTCAAAACCGCGTGACGACCTTTTTGAACGAATAAAGCAGCGGGGATATGGCGGTTCATGAACCGGACCATATCCCCGTTTTCCGCCTCCACGAAGAAGATCACGTTCAGGTATTACTTCGGTGCTTCCTCCGGCGTGATCTCCGCCTCCCCCGGGATATCGATAAAGACAGGCTCGGACAGCATCACGGGATTCCGGGCAAAATCCCAACCGCCGATTGCGACGATGCGGAATCTGCCTGGGCTCTGGAGCTTCAGGTAAGCAGCCGTGCTTGGGTTCAGCTCGATTCTGAATTCATGGCGGCTGAGCATCGTCACGGTGTAATCTCCGAAGGGATTCAAGTGCTTCGTGTCCTCGTCCGTGAAGTCGCCGCTGGCCGAAAAATCAAGCGTGATGCCGCCAAAGTCCGGCGAAACCGACAAATCCTCACTGAAGGTTAAGCTAATCGTTCCGTCTTCGTTATACGTGCTGCCGGTTACGGTTGGCGGCGTCTCGTCAAACGTAATCCGGAGTTCCTGACTGCCGAGCACGACGCCGTTTTCCCAAAGATTAAAGAACAGGGACGCTTCCGTGTTTTCCGTCGCTTCCTTGGCAGGAATCATGATGATCCCGTCGTTGGACGGAATAATAGAAACGAGATCGGAGTATGTGCTCAGCGTAACCGTAGCGATCACGGCATGGGTGGACGAATCGCTCACGTTGAAGGCGCCTTTTTCCGGAGCGTATTTGATGCTTCCGGCCGTTTCACCGCGCTTGACTTGCAAGAAGTCCCTGATATTCCGCTTGTTGTAGGAGTATTCCGCTCTTTCGGATTCGGATGTATCCCCGGATGAAATCGTAACGGCAGCCTGATCCGGTAAAAGAACGCTGTTCAGATAAAGCGCGGCTCCCTCCGCCAGCTTGATTTCAAGCGGCAGCTCTTGGGCGGCGGTCAATGACACGGGTCCCGAAGGCGCCGACACATTGCCGGCGGCGTCGACCGCGTAAACCTTATAATCCCCTTCCGTGAGGCCGGAGGTAGGGATTTCGGCCATGCCGCCGGCTGCGGAAACGGCCGCCCCGCTGGCGGATGCTGCGGAGACCAGGGCATCCAAATCTGCCTTGGTCAACGGATTTTTGGCGGCCGGGACAAGGTAAACATAGCCGGCTTCGCTGGATTTGACGGCAACGGCTTGTCCGATCTTCACCGGTGAAGCGGATACAACCGTGACCGTGGGGGCGGTTGTATCCGGCCGGTTTGTACCACTGCCGCCACCGCTGCTATTGCTGTTTTCGCGGCCGGCAATCAAAGTTCCGCCGCCGCTGTCCGTCCCGCTTGCCGCAGGAGTTGTTTCAGGCTGCTTGGATGCGTCCGTATCACCTTCGGAAGGCTTCGTGTCCGGAGAAGAATCCTCGCCTTTAAGAGTGTCCAGCGTTTCGATGAATTTGCTGGTGAGCGAAGCCACCTCTTGTCTTTGCGCGCTGCCGTCAGGTTTAAACGTGCCGTTGGGATAGCCGGAGATGAGGCCCAATTCAACGGCTGCTGCGACCGCATCTTTGGCGTAACCGGAAATGGAAGCCGCGTCGTTGAATTTCAGGTACGCCGCTTTACCGGCCGCATCAACCCTAAGCGCCCGCACCAGAATAACCGCCAAATCCTGCCGCGATAAATTGTTGCCATTGCCGAAAACGCCGTTACCGTAGCCGTTTATCAAACCGGCTTTGACCGCGGCTTCCACGGCACTATAGGCATAATTGGCCGCGGGCACGTCCTGGAAGGTGGCCGACGCCGGGGGCGCCGACACATCCAGTCCCAGCGCTTTGGCGAGGATGATAGCAAAATCCTGGCGCTCAATGGTTCCTGTCGGATCGAATTTCCCGTTGCCCTTGCCGTTCAAAATCCCGGACTCCGCAAGCTTCACGATCGCATCTTTGGCATAGGAGCCGTCGATGTCCGTGAAAGTGGTTGCCGCATGGGCAGGCAGCGCGCAGGCGCTAAGCAGGGCTGCCGTGGTGATTACCTTGACATAAAGCTTTTTGTTCAAAAAAGTCCCCCCATTAACTAGCTATCTTTCATTTCCCCTCTGGTTGTCTGGAAGTCTAGTTACAGTCAATATATAATAATTTAAAAAATATGTAATCAAAATTTTGAATATACAAAAAGACCCTGCCTCCATGTTTGCTGAGGATAGGGTCTTTCTCTGCTCCTGTTATCCTAATAAATCGTAAAGCTACTATCTAGGAGAGACCGATTGTTTATGGGGTTGTAACGGAGAAGGAGGAAATTCTATTTATCCATCAACCACTTTGAAAGGAAGGACTTTTTACAGATACGGATAAACTATTTTTTGATGAATTGCACTCGATTTCATTTGTTTGCAGGAATAACCTGTTTTTTTATTTGGTAAATGCTACTTATTCAATATAATTGTGAAATTGCTTTATTAATTTACAATATCCAACCAACCATCTAAAGTCAAAATTTCTGCGTTTTGAGTTATCACATTAATTCTTACTGGAAACTTACCATTGTCAGTTTCTATATACATATATTTATAAAAAGAAGGATAAATAAAGATACTAAAAAGTACAATTAAGGCAAAAATAGCTGCTAGTAAATAGATAATTCTTTTTTTCATAGGTAGCTACTCCTTCAAGGAATCTAAATTGATTTCGTAACGAAGGACATAATTTTGATTAAAGTACTCAATTTTTTTCAGAAGGACACCAGTATCTTGGTCATACCATAGCTCGGTTTTCACTGGAACATTTGTTTCTAGCTTAATGGTATTTTTTTTGTTTTTTCCATTTACATTTATTAACTCTTGACCATAACTTTCTAGGTATCCAGACGATCCATCTAAATCAGTATAAAAATGGTATTTTTCGCTACTTTGTTTCTCAAGATAAGAAAAAAGCACATAATAAATTGACCCTTCTTGAAGATTAGAGTCTGGAGGCAGAACTAGTTTTCTATCTACGTTGGTATTATCTACTTGTTGTTTAAATTCGGTTATTGTTGATTCGACAATTTTGGCGCCATTAATATTGAGTACTTTCTTGATATCTTCATACCTCAAATTATCATCCAGATACTCCCTTTCGGTATAGCTTTGTAAAATCAATTTTTTAGAAAATTCATATTCTCTAATGTTTTTAATGTTCAATCCAATCCCTGGTAATTTCCCGTTATTGAACCATTTTTTCCTCCAAATTCACCTGCTAGTTTCCCTAGAGAAAAACCTTTATAGCTTGGGTTTATTTCCCATTTTATAGTGCTGCCACTTGTTGTTTTTGTTGTTCCTTTCGGTGACCAATCTATTACCTCATATGCAGGTTCTCCAATCCAATGAGACTCTGTAAACCCAACTAAACTAATTCCTGATTTTGGTTTCGCATTCGATTGAAACTCAAAAGTAATAATGTCATCACCTTTAGTTACAGACTTATACATTTTGTAAACTGCATAGGATTCTGCTCCAGTAGTTGTTCCACCTCCAGTAACTGTTTGTATAAGTTAATATTCAGAGGAGGCATAAGTTTCAGAATTAGTGAAAAAATCTGGATGCTCCGATAATGGAATCAGGCCATATCCTTGTTGTTCAGCAAATTTCTTGTTTAATTCTGGATCAAGGGACATCTTAATAACAGAGGTTGATTGAGAAGATATCTCAGAAGTCGATTCCATGTCCCCATTTTGACTCCCCTCTGCAAATACAGTTCCTCCGTTAGAAAGCAGTAAGGTACAGGATAATAGTAATGGAAAAGTGAGTTTTAAAGATTTTAAAATGCTCATCTTTAAACCTCCTTACTTCTTTGATATAAACCGGCCGGATAGTTTTAATATAGCATAATTGTGTATTTTATTCAATGATTTACCATGGATAAATTATGAATTGGAGTTAATGTTCGGTTTATATTCAGATCTGTTGGTGGTATGCGGCAAGTGTGAGTACAACCGGATCATCCGTCGTTGCACCCGCCAATCGCTCCCGCTTACCGGAAATCCGGCGGAATGCGCCGGGCCACTCCGGTCGATATCGCCGCCACCACGATCGCCTTACGAACCAGGGGGACTACCTGGTCGTTGAAAATGCTCGGAATGATGTACTGCTCATTCCGCTCCTCGTCCGTGACGGACGAGGCGATCGCCTCCGCCGCGGCCAGCTTCATCGCCTCGTTGATCCGTCTGGCCCGGCAGTCGAGCGCGCCGCGGAACAAGCCGGGGAAAACGAGCACGTTGTTGATCTGGTTCGGGTAATCGCTCCGCCCCGTGGCGACCACGGCCGCGTGCTTCAGCGCTTCCTCCGGCCTGATCTCCGGCTCCGGATTGGCCAGCGCGAACACGATCGGGCGCTCGTTCATCGCCAAGATATCGGCGCCGGTTAGCAGGCCGCCGGACGAGACGCCGATGAACACGTCGGCCCCGGGCAGGACGTCCTTCAGCGAGCCGGCGCGTGCCTCCACCTGCGGCTGCTCCGCCAGCCACTGCCACATCGGGTGCTCGTATTTGCCGCCGAACACGATGGCCCCGGCTCTATCCACCGGAACAAGCCGGGTGACGCCCGCGGCGAGCAGCATTTTGCAGATGGACACGCCGGCCGCGCCGACACCGCTCACGACGACCCGCACCTCGGACATCCGCTTGCCGACCACCTTCAGCGCGTTGATCAGGCCGGCGGTGACGACGACCGCAGTCCCGTGCTGATCGTCGTGAAACACCGGGATATCCAGCTCCTCCGCCAGCCGCCGCTCGATTTCAAAGCAGCGCGGGGAACTGATATCCTCGAGATTGATGCCGCCGAAAATCGGAGCGACCGCTTTGACGGTGCGGATGATTTCCTCCGTGTCGCTCGTATCGAGGCATAGCGGAAAAGCATCCACCCCGGCCAACTGCTTGAACAGCATCGCTTTGCCTTCCATGACCGGCGCGGCGGCGTACGGGCCGATGCCGCCAAGACCAAGCACGGCGGTGCCGTCCGAGATCACGGCGACGGTATTGCGCTTGATCGTCAGCGAAAACGCCTTGGCCGGGCTTTCGTGGATCGCCTTGCACACTTTGGCCACGCCGGGAGTGTACACCTGCGACAAATCGTCGCGGTTGCGGATCGGCATCGTCGGCTTGATGGAGATTTTGCCGCCGAGATGCATCAGGAACGTGCGGTCGGACACATTGATCAGCCGGACGCCGGGCAGCCTGCGCAGCGCGCCTACGATGGCGGCTTCATCACGGTCGCCTATGTCCACGGTGATGTCGCGGATCGACGAACCTTTGGCCGAAGAGATCACGTCGATGGACGTTATGTCTCCGCCGGCCTGGCTGACCGCGGCGGCGACATCGCCGAAGCTGGCGTGCTCGTGATCCAGCTCCAGCCGGATAATGATCAGCGTAGTTGCCATAGTTAGATCCACCCCCGCCATTTTACGGCCTCGGTCATTCTTTTCAGGCCAACGATATAAGCGGCCAACCGCATATTAACGCCCCGCAGCCTGGAGGTCCGGTACACCGTCTCGAACGCGGCGGTCAGGATGTCGGCCAGCTTCTTGTTGATTTCCTCCAGCGTCCAATAGTAGCCTTGATTATTTTGCACCCATTCAAAATAGGACACGACCACGCCGCCGGCGCTAGCCAGCACATCCGGCACGATCAGGACGCCGCGCTTCGTCAGGATTTCCGTCGCCGCGTACGTCGTCGGGCCGTTGGCCGCCTCCACCAGCAGCTTGGCTTTGATGTCGGGAGCGTTCTCCTCCGTGATTTGATTTTCGATCGCCGCCGGGATCAGGATATCGCAATCCTGCACCAGCAGCTCCCGGTTCGTGATCCGGTCCGGGAACAGATGGGACACGGTTCCGAACGAGTCGCGCCGGTCCAGCAGTTCGAGGATATCGAGTCCTTTCGGGTTGTATAAAGCTCCGCGCGCGTCGGCGATTCCGACGATCACCGCCCCGGCGTCGTGCAGGAACTTGGCCAGGTAACCGCCGGCGTTGCCGAAGCCCTGGATAATGACGCGCGAGCCTTCGACGGTCATGCCGGCTTTTTTCGCCGCCTCTTGCAGCACGATCGTCACGCCGAGCGCCGTCGACGACTCCCGGCCCAGCGAGCCGCCCAGCACGACCGGTTTGCCGGTGATGAAGCCGGGCGAGTCGAACTCGCGGATCCGGCTGTATTCGTCGAGCATCCAAGCCATGACCTGCGAATTGGTATATACATCGGGCGCCGGGATATCCTTGGTCGGGCCAACGATTTGGCTTACGGCGCGGACATATCCCCGGCTTAACGCCTCCAGCTCGCGCAGGGACATGGTGCGGGGGTCGCAGACGACCCCGCCTTTTCCGCCGCCGTACGGCAAGTTCACGATGCCGCATTTGATGCTCATCCACAGCGACAGGGCCTTGACCTCCTCCTCCGTGACGTCGGGATGGAACCGCACGCCCCCTTTGGTCGGACCCACCGCATCGTTATGCTGCGCGCGGTATCCGGTGAACACTTTGACCGAGCCGTCGTCCATTTTGACGGGAATCCGCACCGTCAGCGTCCGCAGCGGCTCCTTGAGCAGTTCGTACATCGCCGCGGGCTCGTTCATCGTCTGCAGGGCAGTCCGGATCAACTGCTGCGTACTGGTAAACACGTTCCCGTTTTCCGCGTTAATGAGCTTCCCCTTCATGACGTTTATCCCCTTTTCATGTCCATATTTAAAGAGGTTGTTCAAAAAGTCCGCTTTTGATCACGAAGAGAATTCAAGAAGTAACTCGGCATCGAATCTTGAATTCAGCCGGACCCTCCGGTGCTCACGTACCCCAAACGTACGCTCCGCTCCTCGGCCCCTGGCTTCATCCAATCTTCTCGGTGCTGAAAACCGACCTTTTTGAACACGCACTTGAACTATATCCACATCGGCAATAGTATCGGCAACCGTATCGCTATTCATATCGGGATTCTTCGCACCGGCGTTATTTTTTTCGCGAGGTCAGTTTGGCTTGCGTGAACAGCAGCAAATAATCGTAGCCTCCCGCTTTCGAGTCGGTGCCGGACATATTGAACCCGCCGAACGGATGGCCCCCCACCAGGGCGCCGGTGCATTTCCGGTTCACGTAAAGATTGCCGCAATGCATCGTTTCCAGCGCTTCGGAGATCCGGTCTTCATCCCGTGAGAAAAAAGCTCCCGTCAAACCGAACTCGGTGTCGTTGAACAGCCGGATCGCTTCCCGCCAGTCCTTCGCTTTGCCGATCGCCAGCACCGGCCCAAAAATCTCCTCTTGCATAATCCGAGCCTTGCCGCCGACGCCGGCAAAAACCGTCGGCTCGATATAAAACCCTTGCGCGCCGGCCACTTCGGCTTGGCGCCCCCCGGCCAGCAGTTCGCCCTCCTGCTTGCCGATCTCGATGTAGTCCAGCACCTTCCGGCAGGAGCTCTCGTCGATCACCGGGCCGATGGGGAAATTGCGCTCGGGCAGCCCGATTGTCAGCCCCCGGGTAAGCTCTACCACTTTTTCCACGACCTCGTCATACACCGCCTCCACGATCAAAGCCCGGGACCCGGCGGAACATTTTTGCCCCTGGTAGCCGAACGCCGAGGTGACGATCGCCTGGGCAGCCGCGTCCAGGTCGGCGGTTTCGTCCACCACGATCCCGTCTTTGCCGCCCATTTCCGCCACGACCCGCTTAATCCAGAGCTGCCCCGGGGCGACGCCGGCCGCCAGCTTGTTGATGTGCAGGCCCACTTCCTTCGAGCCGGTGAAGCTGATAAACCGGGTTTGGGGGTGCGCTGTCAAGTAATCGCCCACCTCCGCGCCGCTGCCCGGAACAAAGTTGAGCACCCCGGCCGGCAGGCCTGCTTCTTCCATTAAAGCGGCGAACTTGGCGGCGATCACCGGTGTGTTGGAAGCGGGCTTCAGCAGGACGGTATTGCCGGCGACGATGGCCGCCGAGGTCATGCCGGCGCAGATCGCCAGCGGAAAGTTCCAGGGCGGGATAATGACGCCGACGCCAAGCGGAATATACGTCAGCCGGTTCTCTTCGCCGGCTACCGGGGTCAACGGCATCGTCTCGTTGATTTCGCTCAGCCGGATCATTTCCCGCGCGTAAAAATTCAGGAAATCGATCGCTTCCGCCGTGTCGGCATCGGCTTCGGCGTAGTTTTTGCCGGCCTCGAGGACCATCAGGGCGGAGAACTCGTGCTTACGCTCCTGCATGATGGCGGCGGCTTTCAGCAGAATTTCCGCGCGCGTTTGCGCCGCTGTTTTTTTCCACGACTCAAACGTCTCCAGCGCCGTCTGCATTGCTTTTTCGGCTAGCGCCCGGTCAGCCTTGCTTACCCATCCGATTGTTTCGCCGGTTTGCCCCGGGTTGAAGGAACGGATCTTGTCTTCCGTAAAAATAAGCTCGCCGCCGATGCGCAGCGGATATTCGCGCCCCAGCTCGGACTTGACCTTGGCGATCGCCTCCTGCATGGCCCGCTTGCCGGGCTCCTGGCTGAAATCGGTAAAAGGCTCGTTGCGGAATACAGCGGGTTTTGCCGTTTTGTTCATGGGGGAAGTCTCCTTTTCAGAGGGATTATTTAAAAAGGTTCTTCAACACAAACCAGACATTGGCCGGACGCTCGGCGAGACGGCGCATGAAGTAGCCGAACCAATCCCGGCCGAAAGGAACGTAGATGCGCACTTTGTAGCCTTCGCGGGCGAGCTGCAGCTGAAGTTCCTCGCGGATCCCGTACAGCATTTGGAACTCGAATTGGTTAAGCGGAATATTCAGTTGTTTTACGAGCTGTTTGGTGAAGCCGATGATTTGCGGGTCATGTGTTGCTATAGCGGTATAGCTGCCGTTCTTGAGGTGAGTGGAAATGAGGCGTTTGAAATTTTCGTCGACGTCCGGCTTGTTCGGATAAGCCACTTCGGGCGGTTCTTTGTAAGCCCCTTTAACGAGGCGCAGGTTGGGCTTCAGTTCTTTGAGGTCTGCGAGATCCTGCACGGAGCGGTACAAATAAGCCTGGATGACGATGCCGACATGGCCGAATTCCCGGCGGAGACGTCTGTAGATGGCGATCGTTTTTTCGCACTGCGCATGATCCTCCATGTCGATGCGGACGAACAAACCGTGGATGCGGGCGCGCTCCAGGATGTCCGTCATGTTGCGCATGCACAGCTCCTCGCCGATGCCGAGGCCAAGCGAAGTCAGCTTCAGCGACAGATTCGCCTGGACTCCTGAGGCTGCGATCGCGTCGAGCGTCCTCAGGCACATCTCGGTGGAGCGGCGGGCTTCCGCTTCGTTCGAAACGAATTCGCCCAGGTGGTCGAGCGTCGCTTCCCGTCCGGAGCCGTTTAATCGGCGTACGGTTTCGATGGCCTGCTCAAGCGTTTCCCCGGCGACGAACCGGCTAGCCCCGAAACGGAGGCCGTATCGGCGGGCCAGTTTGCTCACGGACCGGTTTTGGGCCAAGGCCAAAAACAGCGTTCTCATTAACGCATCCATGGCACCCATCCTTTTCCATATGTCGTTGTACACAGAATATACAATATTTTAAATAAATGAACAATATGTGTCTAAAAAATAGACGGAATTTTATTGCGAAAATCTTAATTATGTTCAAAAATGAACAGTATGAGCCTCTGACTCCTGCGTCTTCTCCCTCTTACGCGTCAAGCCAATCTCGTTAAACGAGTATTGAAACGCCGCTTTTTTCATGTTAGATTTACAAATAAATTGCAACGACGTGCGAGGTAATCGAAATGTTCAATGTTGAACGGGAGCGGCTGATTCGCCGGGATTTCGTAGAACTGAAGCCGGAAGAAAAAGTTTCTGCACTGCTGGCGGCGCTTCGGCAGGGCAAGATGGTCGTTACGGCGGCGGGGGACGGGGGAGTGTGCCTGTTTGCACCCCGCGACGCCAGCTTGCTTGAGGGGGTGACGGGCCGCATCGGCGAGTATTTGGCTGCGCATGGCGCGGCTTTTGCGGCGGTTGTTGTCCACGAGGTGGAGTTGAGCGTGAGCGGCCCGCTGCATGAGCTGATCGTCAAGCTGTCTGAAGCCGGCGGCCGGACGGCCATCGTTGTCGCGGACGAGAAGGGGCGGCCGATCGGATATTGCCCGTTTGGCGAGATGCTGCGGGCGGTGGGGGAGACCGGGCGGCAGACAGAGGCTTATTTCCGGACGCTGCTGGAGACGGTTAGCGACGCCGTGACGGTCGTGGACCGGAACGGGACGGTGGTCAGTTGGAATGCGGTGGCCGAAGAAGTATATGGGATTGCCAAGGAGGACATTGTCGGGCGAACGATCGGGGAGCATTTCGACCCGGAGGCGCTGGTCGTGCTGAAGATTCTGGACGAAGGCCGGCGGCTGCAGGGAGCGTATCACCGTCCGCGGCAGGACACTCACGTCCTGATCAATGCTTCGCCGATCGTAGCGGATGGCGGCGAAATCATCGGCGGGGTGGCGACCGAGCAGGACATCACGCATCTCGTCAAGCTGAACGACGAGCTGGGGGCCGCGCAATCGCGCCTGTTGACCCACAAAATGGGCGACCGGGATCCGTTTGCGCTGCTGCACGCCCGCGGCGAAAGCATGGGCAAGGTGGTGAAAGTCGCCAAAAAAATCGCCGAAACCGATTCGCCCGTGCTGTTCATCGGCGAAACCGGCGCGGGCAAGGAACAGTTGGCGAAGGTGATCCACCGGGCCAGCCGCCGGAGCGAGGGGCCGTTTCTGTCGGTCAATTGCGGCGCCATCCCCGTAGGGCTGGCCGAGGCGGAGCTGTTCGGCTATCAGGGGGGCGCTTTTTCCGGCAGGCCGTCCGGTCAGGCCGGCAAGCTGGAAGGGGCCGACGGGGGGGCGCTGTTTTTGAACGAAATCGACCGCCTCTCGCCGGATGTTCAGGATAAGCTGTGCCGGTTCATGAAAAGCCGTATGGCTGCGCGAATCGGCGGCGGTGAGGAGACGCCCGTATCCACGCGGATTTTCGCGGCCACGGCGCAGGATCTGGAGCGGCTGGTGCAGGAAGGGAAATTCCGGGCGGACTTGTACTACGCCTTGAACGTTGTTTCGCTAAAGGTGCCGCCGCTCAGGGAACGCAAGGAGGATCTGTCCACTTTGATCCAGACGTATTTGCGCACCTTTTCGCTGCAATATCAAAAGCCGGTGCCGGTGGTGGCCCCGGAAGTGATGCTTGCCTTTTTGAATTACGACTGGCCGGGCAACCAGACCGAGCTGCGGGCGGTGATGGAGCGCTGCGTTATTTTGAGCGAAAACGACCGGATTACGCTTGAGCATCTGCCCGAGGCGCTGCAGCAGCGGCAGGCTCAGTTGGAGCTTGACGGCGAAGGGTTTGCCGGGGAGGCTCGCTCCGCTTCCGGCCGGGTCATGGGGGCTCGCTCCATTTCCGGTCAGGCCGGAGGGCAAGGAATGGAGAAGTCGGGAGGAGCAGGCTTTGAACCTCCGTCCAGAATGCTGAAGCCCCGGATTACGCCCGAGGAAGAAATCGAGCTGATGAAGGAGGCGCTGGAGCGCGCTGCCGGGAACAAAAGCAATGCCGCCAAGCTGCTTGGCATCTCCCGCGGAACCTTGTACAAAAAAATCAAGGACTACAATTTGGTTTAGTCTATAACCGCTGGTTTAGTCTGAAACAGTTGGTTTGTTAGAAGCAGCTGTTTTATTAGTACTAGTTGGTTTGAAACTAGTTTTCGCTTCAGTAGTATATGGACCCAGCCGCTTGTTGGACCAAATGCAAAAGTGCATCTTATTTTCGGCGAATGCCCCCCTTGAGGCGATTCGCCTGCAAAAGTGCAGTTGATCGGGGCCGTTTCAGAAATTTTTGATGTTTCTGGCGGAATTGAAATGCACTTTTGCATTTCGCAGGTCCATTTCGCGAGGTTTTGACAAAATCCGCATGCACTTTTGCATTTCGTGGGATTTTACCCTGGAGGAAAATTACTTCTCGGGAAAATGATGCCAGTTTGCAAAAGATTTCTACTTCGCAAGATGATGCTAATTTGCAGGATACTGCTACTTCGCAGTATGTTACTACTTTGCAGGACGTTGCTTTTGTCTCGCAGGATTTATAACATTTTATGGGTTTCACATTTCGCAAGATTTTGCGTGACTTCAATCTCCCTTATCGACTTGTCGCCTAAACTCTTCTGTCTTACTTTATACTATTACCTCACTTTCTCCCACTGCCGCCTTTCTGCAATCTCATTCCCATCTCATTCCTACACTTCACTCTTACCTCACTCTTGCCTCACTGCCATCATACTTTGAACGCCAAGCTTCGACACAACCAAACATCAGTTAGCGTCATGGGTCGAACTCTTGCTTGGGCTCCTGCATAGCATATAGCACAATATGCTTGGAAAAGGAGCGTGACATCATGATGAGAATAGAGCTGTCGGCGATTCATTACGTGTATCTGGCCTTCATCGTGTTCATTTTGGCGCTGATGATCAAGCGGCGGGATACGACGATGATTTGCGTGACCGGCATATTTGCGCTCGGACTGCTTGCGACGGGAACGCTCAGCGGTTCGGTGTCGGGCATCTTTAAATCGTTTATCTACGCCACCAAAGAGCTGATGAGCACGATCATGATCATTTCGATCATCGTGGCGATGAGCCGGGTGCTGATGCGGACCGGCATCAACGAAACGATGGTGGCGCCGCTCACGCGTTTCCTGCGCACACCTTCGATGGCGTATTGGGGCATCGGCCTCATTATGATGGTGACTTCCTTTTTCTTCTGGCCGTCGCCGGCGGTCGCCCTGATCGGGGCCGTCCTGCTGCCGGTGGCGCTTCGCGTCGGGCTGCCGGCGCTTGGCGCGGCCGTCGCGATGAACTTGTTCGGACACGGCATCGCCTTGTCCGGAGATTATATTATTCAAGGCGCGCCGAAATTGACGGCGGATGCCGCCGGGCTCCCGGTCGGCAGCGTCATGGCGGCGAGTGTGCCGCTGGTGATCGTGATGGGCCTGGTGAGCACCATCACGGCCTTTTGGATGATGCGCCAGGACATGCGCAGCGGGGTCTGGAGAGACGGGCTGGCCGCGGCCAAAAACGGCGCGGGCGGCGTGCTGGGGGAGGAGCGTTCGGCCGGCCATGAGGACCGGGCCGCGCTGCCTCCCAAAGCCCGCAAATGGCTTGCCGTCCTGATCCCTCTGCTGTTTGCCGCCGACGTGGTCGCGATGCTCCTGCTCCACCTTCAAGGCGGCGATGCTACGGCGCTCGTGGGCGGGACGGCGGTGCTGATTTTGATCGCGGTGACGCTGCTGGCCCACCAAAACCGCGGCCTGGAGAAGGTCACGTCCTACCTGATCGACGGTCTGGTCTTCGGCTTTAAGGTGTTCGGCCCGGTCATTCCGATCGCCGCCTTTTTTTATCTCGGTGATGCCGCTTTTGCTGAGCTATTCGGACAGGTGCTGCCCGAAACATCGCATGGCATCGTCAACGACCTTGGCGCGGCCCTGGCCGGAATCGTGCCGCTGAACGGCATCGTCGGCGCGATTACGCTGGCTGTCACCGGAGCGATCACCGGCCTGGACGGCTCCGGCTTTTCGGGCATTTCGCTGGCCGGCTCGATCGCGGGGCTGTTCGGCACCGCCATCGGCTCGGGGACGGCGACGCTGACCGCGCTCGGCCAAGTGGCCGCCATCTGGGTCGGCGGCGGCACGCTGATCCCGTGGGCGCTCATCCCCGCCGCGGCGATCTGCGGCGTCAGCCCGTTTGAGCTGGCGCGGCGCAACCTGAAGCCGGTGCTGATCGGGCTTGCTGTGACGACGGTGGTGGCGATGTTTTTGGTGTAGCTAACGAGCGTCTCTCCCGGTTCGCCTTGCGTGCTGCACATTGGTTTTGGATCGTGCCGGTGAGGAAATACGGGGGAACGCCAGAGAGGCCTGCACTGATGTTGATGGAATCGAAATCAGGTTTATCTTGGGATCAAGGGGGCGCTTTCCGTCTACTTGATCCTGTTTTTAATTTGTTGGTTCCTTCCGCATCAGCCTCAATATTAGTAATGAATTATAGGCCAACTTGGAAACGGTTTGCGGGACGTTGTGTCGGTTACGACAGATGCGGCGGTAAAAGCGGACGGAACAGTATGGACATGGACAAGGGAGGGCGACGGGAAAATTAGAGCAACGCAAGTGAAAGGGATTTCCGGTGCGGTCTCCATTACGGAAGACGTTCGGAATCATTATGTGCTTTTGAAGGACGGCCATGTGATAGCTTGGGGATCCAACGAGTGGGTCTAACTGTGTGGAACCACCGTGGAATCTAAAATTTTTAATCATCCCTTATCTATGATTTTTCCTGATCTTTCATGAAACTAGGGAAGATCCTTTACGTATCATTAGATAGTGTTGTTTTAAATTGAAAGGGTGAGTCGATTGGACCAAGGCATGAGCGTAAAATTATACGAGAAACTGCCGGACGGGGAGCTGCGGGAGCTGGAAGAGCGCACCTGGAGCGCCAACATGGTCGCCGCGCTTGAGCATGTGAATTATCTTGTTGTCGGCAACCGCGAATATGAAGCGGTGGAAGGCCGTCTGAACGTCGACGAGGGGAAATTGGAGCTTCTGCTCATTCCGATTGCGCACGATTAAAGGATGCTTTCGTAAGGAGGGTTCGGATTTGGCGAAAGAAGAGGAAGAAGTAACGAAAAAGCAAATGCAACCGACGGAGATCATATCGCCATCGTCGCCACCGGAAGAGCCGGCCGGCTCTAAATTTTTCACACCGGACGGCAAACCGCTGCGCGTATTGTCCACATCGCTGGGGATCGCTCTGCTGGCTAACGCCTTTTTGATTCCCGCCCCCGGGGTTTCGGCCACCAGCAGCGATTCTTCGGGGGACGGACCGAAGCTGGTCGAATGGTCGACGGATGAAGTGAAGCAGTATTTTGACAAAAACGTAGACTGGAGCATTCCGCTTCCGGCCGACGAAGAGCAGCAGGGTGGCGCTGAAGCCGGCGGCGGTGCGGGGACGGACGGAACTTCCGGATCCTCCGGCGGCACGACCGTCATTAACCATTACGGCTCGGGGTTCGGCTGGGATGATATGCTGCTGTATCATCTGCTGTTCAACAACGGTTCGTTTTATTCGTCCAGCCGCTGGTATGACAACCATCGCGGTTATTACGCGGGCACCAATACGCCGTATGCTCCGCGCACGTATTCCAGCGGAACGTTCCAAAACAAGCAGGTAGCCGGCTCCGTCGTGCGGCCGAAAACCTCGACCTCATCCACCGGGTCGATCGTCAGACGCTCCACCTCGTCGCCGGCCGGGGGGATCGGCGGCAAATCGAGCGGACTGGGCTCGTCTTCCGGCACGTCCTCCGGTTCTTCGTCGAGCAAAAGCTCGATTTCCGGCTCGAAATCCGGCGGCGGCAAAGGGTTTTTCGGCGGATGAGCGGCGGGATACCCAACGGGGCGACTGGCGGAATGAACGGCGGAACGAATGACGGAACGAACGGCTGCGTGTTCGAAGTGATCGGCCAGCCCCATCCGGACCGGAGCGAACGGGTGAAGCGGCTGCAAGAGCTCGGATTTACATGGGCGGATATCGAAGAAGAGCAGTACTGGATCGATCAGATCGTCCTAATGCCCAAGGCTGTTTACGAAGAACTGGAGCAAGCGGCGTCCGCCATCTGGCGCATTTTGGACAAAACCGTACGTTACGTGCATCGCCGCCGCGATTTGTATGAGCTGATCGGAATTCCGCCGATCCTGTGGAACATGCTCGATGATCTGCCGCTGCCGGAGCCGGGGCTCATCAGCCGTTACGCGCGGTTTGATTTCGCCGTGGCGAACGACGGCACCATCAAGCTGCTGGAGCTGAACGCCGATACGCCCACGGGATACGTAGAAGCCTCGATCGCCACGCCGTGGGTGCTGGAGCAGGCCGGGTACGCTTCGCCCAACATACGGATGAAAGAGCTGGTTAAGGAAGCTTGGGCGCTCGAACGCCCGGACACCGCAGCTTGTGTATGGTACGGCCGCCATCTTGAGGACTCGGGGACAATCGAAGCGTTGGGCAGACACAGCGGGCTGGAGCTTTTTTACGAGGATTGCCTGGAGCTTTGGGTGGATGAAGGCGTTCTGAAAAACAAAGACGGTCGCGTGATTGAACGGATGTTCGCCCTGTATCCCAAAGAGTGGATGGCGGTAGACGATGGGGGCGAAGCGCTGAGCTACGCGATCGAAACCGGACGGTTGACCCTGTTTAATTCGCCGCACAGCATTTTGCTGCAGTCCAAAGGCTTGCTCGCCGCGGCTTGGGGGCTGTATGAGTTGGGTCTGCTGTTCGACGCGGAAGAACGCGAGGCGATCGCCCGCTATGTCCTGCCGACTTACAATAAACCGGTCTTTTCGGGCAGCTTCGTGTCCAAATCAATGTTTGGGCGTGAGGGCGGTTCCGTGCGCATGTTTGATGCGGAAGGGCGGCTCGAGCTGGAGGATCGGGAAGGCTTCGACAGCAGCGTGCTGTTCCCCTCGGTGTATCAAAAAAGAGCGGAGCTGGCGCGCATCGAAACGGCGGAAGGCGAACTCCATTTGTTGACCGGCATGTTCGTCTTGAACGGAACGCCCTGCGGTTTGCTTGGCCGGGCCGGCGGGCCGATTACCGGCAACGCCAGTCATTTTATTGCGTTGGGAGTGAGATAAATGCAATTGCGTAATAGAGCCTGGGTCCGGCGTTTCCTGGCGGCGGCCGTCGCCGTTTTGGCCGTGCTGGCGCTAAGCGCCTGCGGCGGGCAAAACAGCGTGTTGAGCACGGACAGCGGAGGGGCGGAAGCGACCTTAACGACTTCGCGCGTGCCGTGGGACTACCGGATCCTCGAAGGAACGGTGGGCGATTTGGTCGGGAGCGACATGACGATATTACCCGATAACGATCTGCTGCCGAACGACAATAACTATGCGACGGGCGACAAGGTTTGGGTGCTCCAGTTTATGGATGCCGAGCTGACGACCGACGAGAACCAGAAAAACGAGGTGCGTCTGTCCTCCTGGACGACGTTGAAGTCTTACCCCGATCAGGCCACGGCCGAAAAAGACCTGGCCGAACTCAAGGTGTCCGTAACGACGGACGTTGATTTGGTCGGCGTGTACAAAACGGAGTACAAGGGGAAGACCCGGAATTTTGCCGTGCTAGAGCTGCCGACCGGCAACCGCATCAAGCAGCCGATCGACGACGAACGTTACACGGCTTTGAAGCAGGCCAAAACCGCGTCGGTCGTATTGGAGGAAGTGCATGATTTTGCCGATTATGATTTGGCGTACGCGAAATTTCGGGGGTGGGCGAATTGACGGTAGTCATTAATATTGTCGTGAGCGTGATCGCCATGATTTTGCTCCAGCTGGTGGGGATGGTCATTTTTAATTGGATGACACCGTATCGCGACATGGATGAGCTGAAAAAGGGAAATGTGGCCGTGGCCTTGGCGCTGGGCGGCAAATTTTTGGGCACGGCGATCATTCTCGGGGTGGCGGCTTATACGAACACTTCGATTTGGCACATGATGTTATGGTTTGCCGTGGGGTATGTGTGCCTGATCGCTTCGTATTGGATTTTTGAATTGGTGACGCCCGGGTTTAAAATCTCCGATCAGCTCAAGAAGGGCAACGTCGCCGTCGGCACCTTGCTTTGCCTGGTGTTCATCGGTATGGCTTTTGCCGTAAGCAGCCTGATTATTTAATAGCATCCGGGGAAGGAGCGGCCCTCGTGCATTTTTTGCTTAGAATCACGGCGCGATTGATGCGTTTGCGCAAAACCTCCCTGGCAATCTTGATCGTCCTGTTTGTCACCTTGAGCGCGACGATCGCTTACGGTCTGGAGCCGGCTACGTTCGGGACCTGGTTCAATGCGCTGTATTGGGTGCTGACAACGATGGCCACCGTGGGCTACGGGGACTTTTTTGCCGAAACGGTGCCGGGGAAAGTGTTTACGATCTTTTTGTACATTTTCGGGATCGGGCTGCTCAGTTTGGTGATCGGCAAAGTGATCGATTCCATAGGAAGCCTTCAGCGGCAGAGAGGGGCGGGAGCTTTGAGCTTTCGGGGCGAAAATCATATCATTCTGATCAACTGGAGCAAAAAAGCGCAAGCGGCGGTGGAGGAAATTTTGAGTTATTCCCCCGGCAACCGGATTGTGCTGGTCGATGAGATCGGCCAGCACCCGCTGGCGCATATGCATCAGGTTCATTTCGTGAGCGGCGACCCGGCCGCGGACGAAACGCTGCTCAAGGCGGGCATCGGCAAGGCCAAAGCGGCGATTATTTTCGCTGATGCGCGGATTGACGAATTTTCGCTGATCGACGGCAAGTCGCTGCTGATCGCCTCCAGCATTGAGCGCCTGGCTCCGCACGTACATACAACTGTTGAGATCACGCAGGAGAAAAATATCCAGAACTTCCGCCATGTTCAAGTAAACGAGTTTGTCCTTTCCCATGACGCCATCTCCAGGCTGGCGGTTCGTTCCGCGCTGCAGGCAGGGAATTCGGAGTTGATACGTCAACTTCTCAGCCGCCAGCATGGCGACGACATTTACGAAGTCCGGGCGAAAGCCGAGTGGAAAACGTACCGCGAAGCGTTTGATGATCTGCTGAGTCAAGGGGCCACGCTGCTGGCGGACCGCGGGGATCTCGGCATCAACCGCAAGCTCGACCAGCCGATTCCGGCGGAGGCCCGGCTATACATCGTGTCTGATGAGGCGACTTACCGCCGGATTAGCGGAGCTTAGATGGGAAGCGACTCGAGAAGACCTTTTTCCCTAGAGATTAACGCCATCACAGCCTTATGTTTGTTAAAACGAATCCCGCTTCAGACAAAACGCCGTCAGGCGTTTTTTGTTTTTTTAGAAAAATATGTATTGCCGACCTCAAGACAAGTGTGCTACTATTGCGTTGTGACTGAAAACGTTACCGATAAGGATGCCGGAACGGTTTTCGGAATCGTTACCGAGAGCGCATTCATAATTGTTCGGAAGCGTATTCAATCCGCTGAAATTTATACAATTCTCTCAAGGGGGAACGAACATGAAGGTCGGAAAACTGTGGAGTCTTGTGCTGGCTTTGACTTTGTTCGCCGGATTGGCGGCCGGCTGCGGGGGCGGAAGCGGCCAAGCGGGCAACGGCGGAGACGGAAATTCGGGGAAAGCGGAAGAAATCTATTTCCTCAACTTTAAGCCGGAGATCGCCGCGATTTACGAGAAAATCGCCAAAGATTACGAGGCGGAAACCGGCGTGAAGGTGAAAGTGGTGACGGCCGCCGCCGGCACTTACGAAACGACGCTGAAATCGGAGATCGCCAAGTCGGAAGCGCCGACGATTTTCCAAATCAACGGCCCCGTCGGCTATCAAAACTGGAAGGACTACGCCCTGGATTTGAAGGATACGAAGCTGTACAGCTATCTGTCCGACCAAAGTCTGGCCGTCACGAACGATGGGGGCGTTTACGGGATTCCTTATGTCGTGGAGGGCTACGGCATTATTTACAACAATGCCATTATGCAGAAGTATTTTGCATTGCCGGACAAAGCCGTTTCGATTTCGTCAATGGAGGAAGTGAACAACTTCGATACGTTGAAAGCGGTTGTAGAAGATATGACGGCAAAGGCGGACAAGCTCGGCATCAAAGGCGTATTCTCCTCGACCTCCCTCGCTTCCGGCGAGCAGTGGAGATGGCAGACTCACCTGGCCAACTACCCATTCTTCTATGAGTTTAAAGAGGATACGGCTTTCGACAACCCGATTTTGGCGGGGATGTCCAAAACGGAAGTGGAATTCAAATACAATTCAAACTTCAAGAACTTGTTCGACCTGTACATCAACAACTCGGTGACGAAACCGACGATGCTTGGAAGCAAATCGGTCACCGATTCCATGGCCGAGTTCGCTTTGGGCCAATCCGCCATGGTGCAAAACGGCAACTGGGCCTGGGCGCAGATCAACGAAGTTGACGGCAACGTCGTGAAGGCGGAAGACATCAAGTTCCTGCCGATCTACACCGGGATGTCCGGGGAAGAAAGCCAGGGTCTGGCCGTCGGTACGGAAAACTATTTGGCGGTCAACAGCAAAGTGTCGCCCGAGAAGCAGCAGGCTTCGATCGCGTTCTTGGAATGGCTGTTCTCCAGCGATAAAGGCAAAGCGTACGTTACGAATGAGCTAGGGTTCATCGCGCCGTTCAATACGTTCAAAGACAACGAAAAACCGGCGGATCCGCTGGCGAAGGAAGTGTCCGACTGGATGAACAAAGACGGCATTACCTCGGTGCCGTGGGCTTTTGCGGCCTTCCCGAGCGAAGAGTTCAAAAACGTATTCGGCGATGCGCTGCTGCAATACGCGCAGGGCAACAAAACGTGGGATGACGTTGTGACGACCGTGAAGGACTCCTGGAAAGCCGAAAGAGCCAAATAGTAGTAAAGCATTGCGATTGCGATGCGGCGGCGCTTCCGGCCGGGTGCGCCGCCGCTTTAATCCGGGTAAGGAGAGAGCCCCATGCAAAAATCGATACAAAAATACTTCGCCCTTTTTGCATTACCGACGATACTGGCTTTTACCGTCATGTTTATCATTCCGTTTCTGCTCGGCATCTATTTGTCGTTCACGGAGTTTACGACCGTAACCGACGCCAAATGGGCCGGCCTTAGCAATTATGTCAAAGCTTTTTCGAATCAGGATTTTCTCAATGCGCTTTGGTTTACGGTTCGCTTTACCGTCGTGGCCGTCATTAGCGTGAATGTGTTCGCCTTTCTCCTGGCGCTGCTGCTCACCCGGGGGAAGAAGGGCACCAACCTGTTCCGCACCGTTTTTTTCATGCCGAACCTGATTGGCGGCATCGTCTTGGGCTACATCTGGCAGCTCATTTTGAACGGGATTTTGTACAAGTTTGAAGTTACTTTGACCTCCAGTGCAACGTACGGGTTCTGGGGGCTTGTGATTCTGATGAATTGGCAATTAATCGGGTACATGATGATCATTTATATCGCCGGCATTCAAAACGTGTCCAAAGAAGTAATTGAAGCGGCCAAAATCGACGGATGCACCCGTTTCGGCATATTGAAGAACGTCACCATCCCGCTGGTGATGCCGTCCATCACCATCTGCTTGTTCCTGACGCTGTCGAATTCGTTTAAGCTGTTTGACCAGAACCTCGCTTTGACCGCAGGGGCGCCTTCCAAGCAAACCTCGATGCTGGCGCTCGATATTTACAACACCTTCTACGGCAGCGTCGGCTGGGAAGGGGTCGGCCAGGCGAAAGCGGTCGTATTTTTCGTGCTTGTCGCTTTGATCGCCCTGGTGCAATTGCTGGCTACGAGAAGCAAGGAGGTTGAAAACTGATGCCAAAAACGAAAGGAAGAGACGTGCTGCAATTTGCCGTCCTGTTCGTTCTCGCCGTGCTGTTTTTATCTCCGATTCTGATCGTGCTGATGAACTCCTTCAAGGGCAAGTTCTTTATTAGCGATACGCCGTTCCAGTTCCCGAACGGTCAAACGTTCGTCAACCTGAAGAACTATACGGAAGGCGTGGTCAAAACCGGCTTTTTCAACGCGTTTGGCATGTCGCTGTTTATCACCGTCTGCTCGGTGGCCGTGATCGTGCTGCTGACGGCGATGACCGCCTGGTATATCACCCGGGTGAAAACGAGATTTACGAAGTTGATGTACTACGTTTTCGTGTTTTCGATGATCGTCCCTTTCCAGATGGTGATGTTCACCATGACCAAAACGGCCAATATCCTGCATTTGGATAACCCTGCCGGGATCATCGTCATCTACCTCGGCTTTGGCGCCGGCTTGTCGGTGTTCCTATTCAGCGGCTTCGTCAAGTCGATCCCGCTGGAAATCGAAGAGGCCGACCTGATCGACGGCTGCAACCCGGTGCAATCTTTTTTCCATATCGTCCTGCCGATTTTGAAGCCGATTGCGATCACCGTCTCGATTCTCAACGTGATGTGGATCTGGAACGACTACCTGCTGCCGATGCTGGTCATCGGGACCGAATACCGGACGATTCCGATCGCGATCCAATATTTGAAGGGCGGCTACGGCTCGATCGATATGGGCGCGATGATGGCGATGCTGGTGCTGGCGATTTTGCCGATCGTCGTGTTTTACCTGCTTTGTCAAAAATACATTATCGAAGGCGTCGTTGCCGGCGCCGTGAAGGGGTAATCCGCACGGGGCAAGGCCAAAGGGATACAGGGGATAAGGCTTTTTGGGATTGGGGAAGTGTGAACCGGCCCCCTTGCTTTCTCCGCCTTCCCTTGTTTTCTACTACGTATGTTGCTATATTTTGAAGAGAATAGCGGAAATTACGATGTAAGGGAAGATCGGATATGGCTTCAATGACAATTATCGATATTGCCAGAATATGCGGGGTTGGCGTAACGACGGTTTCCCGGGCAATCAATAATCATCCGGACATCAGCGAAGAGACGAAAGCGATGATTATGAAAGTGATCAAGGAGAACCATTACGTTCCGAACAACAGCGCCCGAAATCTGAAGCGTTCCGCCTCAAAAACGATAGCCGTCTTGATCAAGGGGATCACCAACCCCTTTTTTAACCGGATGATACAAGTCTTTGAAAAAGAAATTCAGCGCAAAAAATACTCGTTCATCCTGCAGCGGGTCGACGAAAATCAGGATGAAATCGAAGTGGCGATCGAATTGGAAAAGGAAAAGCGGCTGAAGGGCATCGTGTTCCTCGGCGGTTATTTCGCGCATGCCAAAGAAAAGCTGGAGCAGTTGACCGTGCCTTATGTGCTCAGTACGATCGGCATGACGTCGGAGTACGATCCGCAGGAATATTCTTCGGTCTCCGTCGACGACTTTAAGGAAAGCTACAAGATGGTGGATTACCTGTGCAAGCTCGGCCACCGGAAGATCGCAATTATTTCCGCTCCGATGTCGGACGCCAGCATCGGCAGGCTTCGGTACGAAGGCTACAAAAAAGCCCTGGAGGACCACGGCCTGGAGCTGAACGAAAATTTGGTGCGTACGATGAAGGAGCATATCCAGAGCTATTCGATGGAAAACGGCTACGTCGTCACCAAGGAGCTGCTGGAGTCGGGCGAAGACTTCACGGCGCTGTTTGCCATTTCCGACAGCCTGGCCGTCGGCGCCTGCCGGGCGATTTTCGAATGCGGCAAATCGGTCCCTCAGGATTACTCCGTCGCCGGTTATGACGGCCTGGACATCGCCTATTATTATAATCCGTCGATCACGACGATCCAGCAGCCCGTGGAGGAAATCGCCGAAGAAACAATCAAAATCCTGTTTGATCTGATCAACAAAAAAATAACGCACGCCCACAAAATTTTCCCGGCGGAGCTGCTGATCCGCGAATCCACGACCCCTCCGTCGTAACGAGGCGGCCGGCTAATCCATACCGACAAAGATGACCTCTGAATTATTCAGGGTCATCTTTTTATAACTCAACTTTAACAATCAGCTTGAGTCCTTGAACTGAAGGCTTTCAAAACCGATCGTGGCAAGAAACGCGGAAGGGCGTTGAAAGCTCGGGGACAGGGAAGAGGGTGGGCGGCAGATCAACACTCCCTTCCGGAGGCTTTGCACGATTATCCCGTTTAATCAGGTAACAAAGAAACAGACAAGCTCGGGAGAAGAAATATTTGGTGGAGAAGCAGATAGGCTCGAGATAATTTAGACGGGCTTAGGAGAAGGAATGAGGTTTAGGGTAGGTGAAACAGACCGGACAAGCGATCAAGACAGGAGATCAAGGACCCATTAAGTTAATCTGCATCAAACTCCCCCCACCGTTCCAGCGTCCTGATCAGGCTGCTGCCCCAAGGGGCTGGTTCGGTTGGCGCGCGATCAGCCGGCGGTAAGGGATCGCCGGAATCGCCACACACATGCGCAGTAACTTCTGCCGCATCGATTCTTTCGCTTCGGGCAGTCCTCCGGACAGGCGCAGCCGGCGGCGTCCGGTGTATTCGTTTAGGTACGCCTGCAGATGCTTCAGCCCCAAGGCTCCATACGTACTCTTCAGCGAATCCCACGCCTCTCTCACCACTTTCCGCAAGGGCACATACAGCCGAAAGGCCTGAGGGAACAACTGTACCGTCGATGTACGGACATCCACATGCCCGCTAATAAACGCGGTTAGATCGTGACGGTTTGCCCTCTTTTCACCTCCCCGCTTATGCGGGACCAGGCGGATTTTGACCTGCTCCGGCTCGCCCGACTCCGTGACCCTGCATCCCGCAACGACCGCCGAGGCGTACGGATGCGAAAGCTGACACCGGGACGGATTACGCCCATACTGATCGCTGTTCACCTTCACGTCTCCGGAGAGCAGCTCCCGGGCATCGAACTCCCCCACGGCATGGCGTATTTTGTGCAGCATCGACCAGGCGGTCTTGTAGGTGACCCGGATCACCTTGCTCAGCCGCAGCGCCGAAATGCCGTCAGGGAGCAGGGACAACTCCAGCGCCTGAAACCACTTCACCAGGGGAAGATGCGTTCCTTCAAAAACTGTGCCGACCAAAGGCGATGTTTGATGCTTGCACTTTCCGCACTCGAACAAAGGGATATGCCGGGAGGTTAGACGGCTGCACCGGGTGTAAGCGCACCGCGGGCAGACAAAGCCGCTTGGCCACTTCATCGCAATTAGCGCCTCCATGCAGTCCTGTTCGCTGTTAAAACGGCTGCTGAATGGCTGAAGTTCCGTTCCCGCATTGATCTCCATGTTTACTCGCCCCCGAATCAAGAATATACGAACATAAGTTCCATTTATTTCATTATACCAAACATACGTTCCTTTGACAAGCCGAAAATCTCACCTGAACCGCCTCATTTTTTCCTCATCTTTTTTGTTTTTTCTTCTCTTTTTTTGGAATCCTTGACTTGCTCTAGCCCCACCCCCTGCTCCCTGCTCCTTAACGAAGGGGATAATCGTGCAAAGGCTACAGGCAGGAACACCAAGACACGAACCCGGTAAAGTACAACGTACGTTCCTTCAGCGGCTTGTTTTCCTTGCTGTGCGACGAAGTCGGCACACTCGATTGGCTGGTTGCCTTATAACAGTTGCTTGGATTGATCAACGAAGCAGCCCAAAAAGCCGGGAAAACCCAGTTTACCTCAGATTCGGCGTCTACTCCAACAATGGATTGCTGCTTTACCCAGCTACATCAAGGCTTGTCTGCCGTTTTTTTGCTGCGAAAGTTGAAACAATCCTGTAATCGCAAAAAATACCGGTTTACGCGGTCTGGCTTCCTTGAAAGTACGTCGATAGACGTTTTTCTTATGTGCTGACGAACGGCGGTCCCGGATATGTCTCCGAGATGCTAAGCATATTTATTTATCAAGCCGCGTTCAAGGCGGTGGATATCGGCTGGGGGGCCGCTTCGCCGCTTGACGGCGCGAGCCAGCAGCAAAATTTATATTGAATGTCAAAGGAGATGTCTATGTGATCGACAGCATGAAACACGGGCTTATCGTCTCTTGCCAGGCGCATTTCGACCACCCGCTCAATCACGCGCCGATGATCGCTGCGATGGCCAAAAGCGCGGAGCTGGGGGGCGCGGCCGGAATCCGGGCGGACGGTCCGGAGCATATCGCGGAAATCAAAAAGCAGGTCGGCTTGCCGGTTATCGGGATTTATAAAGTTCATCAATATGATCACCGCTTTTTTATCACGCCGACCTTCGAGCATGTGCGGGCGATCGTGGAAGCGGGGGCGGACATTGTCGCGTTGGAAGCGAGCGTGCAGAACCAGCCGGATACCGAGGCGCTGGGGATGCTGATCCGCCGCGTTAAGGAGGAGCTGCATGCGCCGGTAATGGCCGACGTGTCGACTTTCGCGGAAGGCGAACGAGCCTGGCGGCTGGGCGCCGATTTCGTCGGTACGACACTGTCAGGGTATACGGACGCAAGCGTAGGCCGTGCCCTACCGGACATCGCGCTGGTCAAGCAGTTGACGGAGGCTGGGGTGCGGGCGGTATGCGAGGGGCATGTCGGTTCGCCGGGGCAGGCGCTTGCCGCCATCGAAGCGGGAGCGTATTTCGTCGTGGTCGGCACGGCGATCACCGACCCGATCGCGATCACGCGGCAGTTTGCCGGCAAGCTGCAACCCTACCGAGAGGGAAGTGATCGGCGTGCTTATCGTTAGCGTTGACGGGGGACAAACGAAAACGGCGGTCGAGCTGCTGGACGAATCGGGCCGGCTGCTGGAAGAGTGGATGCTGCCGCCGATCATCCATTACGCGAAGCCGGGCGGGCTGCGCAGCTACTCCAAAATCGCCGCCGAGGTTTGCGAGCGGCTGAATGAGCGGGTCACGGGCGTAGGCACGAGCGTGGATGCAGACGTTGGGCCGCCGGTCAGCATCTGTTTCAGCCTGAGCGGCTACCACGGGGATGTGGCGGCGATTCCGAAAGCGATTAGGAAGGCGATGAGCGGCCGCCTCTTTGAGTTGGCGAGCTTAAAAGTCGTCCCCGATTATTGGGGGAACTGGTACGCCGCCACCCGGGGCGGCCCGGGGCTCGTCATCATCTCCGGCGGCGGCACGGTTGCTTACGGGAAAAACGCAGCCGGGCGGGAACTGCGGCTGGGCGGCTGGGGCCATCAGCTAGGCGATGAGGGCAGCGGCTACTGGATCGGGCTCGCAGCACTGAAATCGGCGCTGCGAGCGCAAGCCGGCCTGGAGCCGCCGACTGGGCTGGCTCGCCCGGTTCTGCGCGCACTGAAGGGCGAAGAGGAGAGCGTGCTGCTGGCCCGCTGCTATTCCGGCGAGATTACGGACCAGGACCTGGCCCTGCTGGTACCGCTGGTCAATGAACTCGCCGAGGGGCAGGACCGAGCCGCTTTGTGCATCATGCAGGCGGCGGCGGGGCATCTGTGCGAGCTGGCCGTTGCGGCGCGCCGGCAGTTGGGCGACGTGCCCGTGTACTTGTCCGGCGGCGTGTTTAAAGCTTCCCGGCTGATGCACGAGTTGGAAGCTGCCTTGGGCGAAGCCGGGCTGGCGGGCTGCACGGAGGTCAGCTCCGTCCGCCCGGCGGAAGGTATCTTTTTGCTGGCTCTGAAAGGGGCGGAAAGACAGCAAGGCCCGGAGCCGAGCTGAAGGCCGAAAAGGGAGCCCGGGGCCGGAAAGGCGCGGACATGAGTGGTTAAAGTAGGTTTAGGTGGAGTTGAAGGCTTGGCAAGCATAGATACGAAGTAGTTCGAAGTGGTTTAAAGGAGGGAAATGATCGGGGCCCGGTCGGGCCCTTTTTTACGTGCGTAAGGTAGCGTGAGATAGGTGAGATTAGGTAAAGGTAGTGAGAGAGTGTGAGCTAGTGTGTGTTACCGTGAGATAGTTTGAGATAGTCGTTGATAGTGTGTGATATTGGAATCCGGCCGCTGGAATGGCGCGGACATAGCCAACCGTGGGCTGGGACTTCAAAATAGCGGCACTTTATGTACTTATAATTCGGAGCCAGGCGTGTTTATCCCCATTAGCGGCATTTTATGTACTTATTTTCCCATGAATAGTCCAGAGCGCGGGCATTTCCTTGCGATGGGGGAAAATAACGACACAAATTGTCTCTATTTCTTTCAAATGGATGGGTATCGCCGGAATAACGACACTTATTGCACTAGCGTTGCATAAAACCTAACGCGAATAATCAAATATTAGTTAAATATGGGTAATTATGATCATTTTTCATGGAAAAAGCATAAAAAATCTCCTATTGTAAAGAGGTAGGTACGTTGTCCATAACTCTCTACAAAAGGAGACCAACCATGGATAACGTTAAAGCTAAAACGGTCATTCGTCAACTGATTTCCTTACTGCCCATCGATGTGCATCAACGTTTACTCTTCGACCATTACACCAAGAAACTTACCACGATGAAAGCGATCATGCTCTTCATCAATGCTCAGTTGAAACAATGGTCATCTTACGGTGAAATGGAAATTGCACTTCGTGCTGAGCCGAAACTTCAGCAGCTTCTACAGTTGGAGAGTATCAGCGGCTCGCAATTATCCCGAAAACTCGATCAGATCCCAACGGAGCTGTTGGAGTGGATGTTTCAGCATCTGGCATCACAAACACAGCAACGTGCTTGCCACCAGGGCCAGAGCGGGAAATTGCACATCATTGATTCTTCCAGCATTCGACTGCCGCTTCAACTTGGAAGTTGGGCCAAGATGTCAAATAAGAGTAGCGGCGTCAAGATGCATCTGCGCCTCGTTGTTACAGCTCCCGACAAGCTATTTCCTGATGCCATGATCCCCAGTTCGCTCAATGTAGGGGATCGTGCGGGGGCCGTTGAACTGGTCGTCCCCTCGGATGCGATTTATGTGATGGATCGCGGTTATGATGATTATGCCCGGATGGATCAATGGGTCCAGGACAACATCCAGTTTGTGATCCGTATGCGAGATCGCGCGCTTGCCACCGTCATTGAGGAGTATCCTGTTCCGGAAGGCTCGAACATCACGCGGGACGCCAAGGTTTGCGTGGGCAGTTCCTTCCGATCCATGGAACATTCCGTTCGTTTGGTGGAGTTTTATGACGAGCAGGAACGGACTTATCGTATTTTTACATCGGTATGGGATAAGACCGCTGAAGAAATCGCGCAGATCTACAAAAATCGCTGGCTCATCGAGTTGTATTTTAAATGGCTGAAGCAACATTTGCGATTGAAGAAGCTGCACAGTCATAAACCACAGGCTATTTGGAACCAGTTATTCTTGGCTTTAATTACTGCCTTGCTCGTGGAGCACATCCGGCACAGCACCCAAACGGCAAAAACAAACTGGCAAGTGCTCCGGATTCTCCGCGAGTATTTGTACCGTTCATGGCGATCCTTTCGAACCGAACTGGATCGGAAACCCAGTCGAAGTAGTCCGGGGAGACGTCCGGGGTCAGGTCCCAAAGCGTTATCGGTGCGCACAATGGTTGGGATAATTAAGCCAAGCAAGTTCAAGGAATAATATCCATTATATACATTTAATGGGACATCGCGACCTACGCATTAGGTAACCTTGGCTTTTTGGTCTTAAGCTTAAAAAATGACTGTAAAAAAATCCATTTATAGTTTCAATAATCCAAATGTGGGTTTTGCTGAAAATTGATGTTAGTGTTCTTGCAACGCTAGTGCACTTATTGCTCTTATTTTTCGCTGGGGTGGCTCTCAGGCCCCCGGATTCCCACAGGTTGCTTGGCGCATGCCTAGTGCATGCCAGCCCTATGCCTGGTGTTATGCCTGGTGTTATGCTTGGCGCATGCCAAGCCTATGCCTGATGCATGCCTGATGCATGCGTGGCGGATTTTTTTTCCAGCGTTGTTTGGCGCAGTATTGCTTAGCGGTTGTTTGGCGCAATAATTACTCAGCGCAGTTTATGCTCGGCGGAATATCACATCAATTCGTTCCGCTTCCGCAAATATGCGAATAATACGGCGCTGGCCAAGGTACACAGCAGCGCGCACACGCCGATAAAGCCGTATCCGGCCTGAAGGCCGCGCAGCAAGCCGAGCTCCGGGTCGCTGGCGTTCGCGAACAGCTTCTTAATGCCGTCGGTGATGGCGCCGATCAAGTAATTGCCGATCACGCTGCCCACCCCCATCAGCGTCACGATAAAGGTGATGGCGGAGTCGCTGCCGGAGCGGTATTTCTTGGCGATCAAGGCCATCACGGTCGGGTAGATCGGGGCGATCCCGATCCCGGCGGCGGCGAACAGGAACGCTCCGGGCTCGCCGGCCCAGATGGCGGCCAGGGTGCACAGTCCGGAAAAGCCGGAGAAAAGGATCAGCGACAGCGTGAACCCGATTTTATCCGTGACCGGTCCAAGCAGCAGGCGCGCGAACGTAAAGCATACGAAAAACGCCGACAGCATGCCCGAGGCGCTGGAGGTGTTCCAGTGGTAGGCTTTTTCCAGGAAGTTGACCAGCCAGCCGCCGACAGCCATTTCGGAAATGACGCCAAACGATAAAACGAGTACGATCAGCCAAATGGCGGGGTCCCGCATCAGCTGCGACACGGGCACGCGCTCGCCGCCGTGCTCTTCCTCCCCCGGAAACCGGCTCATAAACGCCGGAATCATCGGAATGACCGACAGCGACAACATGATCAGATACATGCCCCGCCAATCGAGCATGTGGCCGCCGATCGTTACGCTCATCAGCCCGGAGGCGATCATTGGCGCCACAATCGAACTAAGCCCGTAGAAGAAATGGGCGAGGTTCATCATCGTCCCGGTATTGCCGACGAAAATACGCGCCGCCAGCACGGCGAGCGCGATTTCCAGCATGCCGTTGCCAACGTACATGAAGAAGTAGGACCCGCTCAAGGCCGGGTAGGTGCGTGAAGCGAAGATCAGTACGCCGGAGGCGGCCATCGATCCGAAGGCCAGCAGGGTGACTGCTTTCGCTCCCCATTTGCGCGCCAGATAGGCGGTAAACGAGCAGGCCAGCAAATAGCCGAGCGAGTTGAAGGACAGCAGCGTTCCGACCTGCATTTCGTCGATGCCGAAGTCGGTTTGGATGCGCGGAATCGCTGGCCCTTTAATATTTTCGGAGAAACCAAAAATAAAAAAACCGACAAACACCGTCGCCAGCTGCAAATAATAATTCCGCTTCGCGAAACGTGGTTTGGCGCGGCCAGCTTCCGTACGGGTTGTTTCCGCGCCTTGCGCCGTGGTATCAGACTGCGCTTTCAAGTGACGCCCTCCCAATGTCGATCCGACAAGTAATGTTATGAATGAGTTCATAAGCGAACAGAAGAATCGTAACACACTTTCGAGCGGGCAGCCATATAGCAAAACTCCCCTTCCATATAAAATTCCGGAAGAGAAGGGGAGTCCCGGTGCGGCTTAGTTTTGCAAAATTTGCTCCATGACGTCAAGCCCTTTGGATTGGCCCATGGCCAGCGGCCCGACGATTTCCGTATCGATAACGTAAAGGTTGCCGTTTTTGACGGCTTTCAGCTGATTCCATACTGGGTTTTTGCCCAGCTCACCGAGCGACAGCTCCGCCGAACCGGTAAAATCCTCGCCGAGAAAAATATAATCCGGATCGATGGCGGCCACGCCTTCCAGGCTGATTTCGCTCCAATCCTGCATATCCGGGAATTTGGCAAAGCCCAGGCGCTCGTAATACGGCTCCATCCGCACGCCGCCGTAGTAATTGAACCCTTTGCCCCAGGTCATCATGAAAATCGCGGTTTTCCCTTTTACCCCGGACTTGTCCATATTCGCGGCCAGCGTGTCCAGCTTGGCGTCATAGCCGGCGATATATTGCTCCGCTTTTTCCTCTTCGCCCAAAACCGCGGCTACTTTCGTAATCGTGTCCTGCCAGTTTTCGGATTGATGGATCAGAATCGTGGGGGCGATTTGGGCCAGTTGGTCGTAAATTTTCAGATCGTCCTCCCAAGCGATGATCACGTCGGGGTCCAGCGCCAAAATGCTCTCCATATTGGCCGTGTCGCCCAGGTCGGCGATTTTCCCCTGCTTCGTGAAGCTGTCGTATACCGGGAAATTTTGCAGCGACTTCAGGCCGACCACGCCGGCCACCGCATCCTGTTCCCCGATGGCGAAAAGGTGCTCCGCATACGGGAAGTAGGTGATAGCGACCTTTTTCGGTTTTTCCTCCAGTACGGTTTCGCCCTTGTCATGGTGAATCGTTATCGGGACCTTGGTTCCTCCTGCGTCTGCGGTGGAATCGGTCCCGTTCCCGCCCCCGTTAGCCCCCGGCTGACCGGCCCCCGTATTGGCTTCGCCTGGGCTGGAGTTTTGCGCGGCTGCTGCGTCGTTTCCGTTCGGCGGGGTGGCAGCGGATGGCGTTCCGCAGGCCGCCGTGGCGACGATGAACAGGATGGCGATGATGGGCAGGACGCCCCAGCGTTTAAAGGATGCAAGCATCGGTTTTTCCCCCACTTCGTTCTACTGATAATGATTTTCATTTTCAGATCACATTATAATGAACGATCCCGGGGTTTGAAATAGACAATTGTCAAAAGGCAGGTGGATTATTTCCGCTTTGGGAACGGAATTCGCTCGGGGAGCAGCCGGTATGTTTCCGGAATAACCTGCTGAAATAATGGGCGTCCCCGTAACCGACGCTCTCGGCGATCTCGCTTACGCTGCAGCGCGTGGCGACGAGCAGCTGGCGGGCCCGGCTCATGCGGTGCTGGATAAGATAATCGATGGGAAAAATACCAGCGTATTTGCGGAATGCGTAAGCGAATTTTTTGACGTCCATTTCGTATAAGCCGGCCAAGGTTTTCAGATTGAGCGGCTCCATATAATGCTCATGGATGTAGCCCAGGGCATGCTCGATCATGCTTCGGCTTCCGGCGTTCAAACGGCTGCGCGCGCAGCTTAGCATTTCATAGACCGTCCCGTAAAACAGCTCTTTGGACCTGACGGCCTGCAGAGGGCCGGGCGTCGTCATGGACGTTTGCAGCAGCCGCAGCAATTCCATGATCCGGGGCTGTTCGCCGGTGTCCAGCGAATAATGGGTCCGCGTATAAGCATCGGGGCTGCCCGCCGGCGAATCCAGCGTGTAGTGAATAAGGGCGTAGTCGAACCCGCCGGGTCCGGCCTCGACCTGCAGCGCCGCGCCCTTGGGGCCATGGACGATCAGGCCGGGCTGCAGCTCGTAAGGCGTATCGTCAAAGGTAAAGACGGCCTGTCCGCGCAGGGCGAAAACCAGGCCGGCATGCGGCGTCGGGCGGGATTTGGTATGTCCCTTGTAAATGCCGGGCTGCAATTGGGTGAAATAAATCCCTTGCAGGGAGAGCTCTCCTGCGGCAAATTGCTTCGCTAGTTCGTTCAGATCCACGACCGGCGTCACCTGCTTCCTGAAAAATAGGGGTGGCTGCAGCTCTATTTTACCGGAGGAACGGGGCTTAAGAAAGGAATGAACCTGCAAATTTATCCATAATATAAACGCTTCGTTTGGAATTCCCTTAAACCCGGAGGAGAAGACACAAATCGGGGACGGGGAGCAAATAGCCTAGAAAACACCCGTTCGCCGCCGGTATTTCAGCGGATGAACGGGTGCTTGTTTGGAGTGTGGCTAGTGGTTGATATCGCATTTGTTCATAATGAACGAGATTTGATTTTCAATGCGGTTGATTTGCTCTTGCGTATGTGGATCGCCCGCGCCCGAGCCGCGCAGCTTGGCGAGCTCCTGTTTCAACGTATGAAGATCTTCTCCCGCGCGGGCGCAATCGTAATTGCTTTCGAGATTTTCCAGCATCAGCGAACCTCCTCCATTTTCTCCGGGGGACTTCAGGCGGTCCTCCTATGGTTACTTCCCTATTATGGAGGATTTGGCTGAACTTATTCAGCCGATCCGATTTTGCGCAGAAAGTCGTTAATATGGTTGTGCATCTCCATGATCTCCTCTTTCGTCACCTTGGTGCCTTCGTAAAGCTTAAGCGGCACCTGCACGGCTTGCTCTTGCAAAGCCCGCCCCCGTTCGGTCAACGCGATAATGACGTTGCGTTCATCCGCTTTATCCCGCGTTCTTGTGATCAGCTCCATATTCTCCAGCTTTTTGAGCAGCGGCGTCAGCGTTCCCGAGTCGAGAAACAGCTTTGCTCCCAGGTCTTTGACGGTAACGTTGTCCTGTTCCCATAAAGAAAGCAATGTAATATACTGCGTGTAAGTGAGTCCGAATTCGGCCAGCAGCGGGCGGTACAGCTTCATGATCTCCCGGGAGCATGTATAAAAAGCAAAACAGAGCTGATTGTCCAATTTCATCCATTCATGCGGCTGCATGAGAGTATCACCTGCCATTGAATTGTATGCAATTTTATTCGCGTAATTATAGCACCTGCGGGCGCGGCAAGTCAAAAGTCCGGGAAGCACGAAAGCCCGAGCGGCAAAAGGCTGAAGCAGGGGGAGCGCGAGAACGGCGGGGGTTACAGGGTAATACGGGCAAGAGAGTAATTTGACATCGCCAATTAGATTGTATACAATTTAATTATATCACATTTGTAAAAAATGGAGGAGATCATGATGTCCCTATACGGAATAGAGGTTAAAACGATTAAAGGCGAGGTGCAGACGCTGGAGCCTTATCGCGGGCAGGTGCTGCTCATCGTCAATACGGCCACAAAATGCGGTTTTGCTCCGCAATTCAAAGGTCTGCAAAAGCTGCACGACATTTACAAGGATCAGGGTTTGGCCGTGCTTGGCTTTCCTTGCGGGCAATTTGCCAATCAAGAGCTGGCCACCGACGAGGAGGTTGCCCAGTCCTGCGAGCTGAATTTCGGAGTTTCATTCCCGCTCTTCGCCAAAATCGACGTCAACGGCAAAAATGCCCATCCTTTGTTCCGCTTGCTGGCGAACGAAGCGCCCGGTGTGCTCGGTTCAAAAGCGATCAAATGGAATTTCACGAAGTTTCTGGTCGACCGCAGCGGCAAGGTCGTGAAGCGGTT
The DNA here is from genome assembly GCF_038007325.1 of Paenibacillus sp. FSL P4-0127. Lineage (NCBI taxonomy): Bacteria > Bacillati > Bacillota > Bacilli > Caryophanales > Paenibacillaceae > Paenibacillus > Paenibacillus sp. FSL P4-0127. Next base: position 1,252,341 of record NZ_JBBOWY010000001.1, read on the forward strand.
TGCCCCGGCGGAGGAACCGGAAAAAATCGAAAGCCATATCCGCGAGCTGCTTGGCGCTGAAGTACGGGCGTAAGCAGGAACAATAAAACCTCCACTTCCCGGGTGGAGGTTTTATTGCGTTGATCTAGGCAATCCATTGGATATTTCCAAGCTGCCCCGGGCCGCTACACCAGTTTTTTGCGCAGTGCGCCGGAGATGAGGTCGATGATCGTGATCATCACGATAATGCCGAGCATAATGATGCCTACGCGATCCCAATCCCGCGAGCTGAGGGCGAAAATCAGCGGAGTGCCGATGCCCCCGGCGCCGATCATCCCCAGAATGGTGGCGGAGCGGAGGTTAATCTCGAACCGGTACAGCGTATACGACAGAAATCCCGGCAGCACCTGGGGCAGCACGGCGAACCAAAGGATCTGCAGCCTTGTGGCGCCCGCAGCGGTTAGGGCTTCGGCCGGCCCTTGATCCATGTTTTCAATTTCGTCGGCGAACAGCTTGCCGAGCATCCCGACCGAGTGCAGCCCCAGGGCCAGCACGCCGGCGAAGGAACCGGGCCCCACCGCTTTGATGAACAACAACGCCATGACGATTTCCGGAAACGTCCGGACGAAGCTCAGCACTATTTTGCCCGGACCGGAAATCCAGCGCGTGCGGCTCATGTTGGCCGCCGCCCAAAAGGCGAACGGAAGGCAAACGATGGTGGAAATCACCGTGCCCAAAATGGAGATCGCCAGTGTGTCGAGCAGTCCCCGCAGCAGGTCTTCGCCGTCCGGCAAATAGACGTAACCCCAATCCGGCGAGAACAGGCCGGCAAAAATCGACTTCGTAATCTGGCCGGCGGTTTCCTTAATGCCGTCCAAAGGAATGCCGGCAAAAGCCCAAATGTAAACGAGAACAAGCAGAACGTAGATGAGCCAGCGGTAGCGGTTTTTTTTCGGTTTGGTTATTTTTTCGCGCCATGTATTCGTCGTCATAACAATTTCTCCCGCACTTTCGCACTTAAATAGTCGATGATCAGCACGACCGCCAGCGTAAACAGGATGATCATGCACGTTTTGTCGTATTCCAGAAACCCTAGCGTCACCTCGTAATAATGCCCGATGCCCCCGGCTCCCACTAGGCCGAGCACCGCCGCCGCGCGGACGTTGATTTCAAAGGCATACAACACGTAGGAGATGAAATGCGCCTGGATTTGCGGAACGACGCCAAAAATAATGCGCTGCGCCGGCGCGGCCCCCACGGCCGTCATTGCCTCCAGCGGCCCGCGGTCGATCGTCTCCAGCGCTTCGTACACCAGCTTGGCGATCAAGCCAAACGAAAAAACGGTCAGCGCCAGAATGCCGGCCAGCGGCCCGAGGCCGAAGATGGCCACGAAGATGGCGGCCAGCAGCAGGTCGGGAATCGTCCGCACCAGGTTCAGCACGAAGCGGACGGGCTGGCGGATCCAGGCGCTCGGGGTCAGATTGCCGGCGCACAGCAGCGCTACCGGAACGGCGAGAATAGCGCCGAAGGTAGTGCCGATCAGCGCCATGCGGATCGTCTCCAGCATCGCCGGTACGATGTTGTCGAAGTAGCTCCACTTCGGCGGGAACATTTCCCGCAGCAGGTCGAGCATGTTGGGCGCCCCTTTGATGAGTTCGCCGAACGTTGCTTCGGTTTTTGCCGCGCTGCCCCATAGCAGCAAAATAATGATCACGGCCGTCAAATAATGCTTCAGCTTGCTTGGGGCCTTCGGGCGCCGGGCAAGCGCGGCGGCTTGGGGTTGCCGGTTTGCGTTCGTATTCATCAGGCCCGCGCCCCCAACACCGCTTCGGCCGGCAGCCGGCTGGCGAGCAGCTCTTCCCGGTCGATCTGCCGCCCGTAGATTTCGGCAAACCGCTCGTCGGTTGCTTCCGAGACCGGGCCGTCGAAGACAACCCGGCCCGCTCTTAAGCCGATGATGCGGGTCGCGTACTGGCGGGCCAAGTCGATAAAGTGCAGGTTGACGATCGTGGTGATGCCCAGCTCGAGGTTGATGCGCTTGAGGTCGTCCATCACCTGCTTGGTCGTCAGCGGGTCGAGCGAGGCCACCGGTTCGTCGGCCAGCACGATTTTCGCTTCCTGCGCGAGCACGCGGGCGATCGCCACCCGCTGCTGCTGCCCGCCGGACAGCTCGTCGGCCCGGGCGTACGCTTTTTCCACGATGTTCACCCGATCCAGCGCCCCAAAGGCCAGTTCGATATCCTCTTTCGGAAACAGCCCAAGCAGCGTGCGCAAGGTGGAGTGATAGCCGACCCTCCCGGCCAGGACGTTGCGCAGCACGGTGGAGCGTTTGACGAGGTTGAAGCTTTGAAAAATCATGCCGATGTCGCGGCGGATCGTCCGCAGCTCTTTGCCCGCGGCATTCGTGATCGACTTGCCGCCGATGAGGATGTCGCCTTCGGAAATGTCGTGCAGCCGGTTGATGGAGCGGAGAAGCGTCGATTTACCGGCCCCGGACAGCCCGACCACGGCCACGAATTCGCCTTTTTCGATGCTGAGGTTGATTTGATCCAGCCCTTTGGTGCCGTTCGGATAAATTTTGGATATATTGCGAAGTTCTATCACGTGAATAACCATCCTTTAAATGAAATATCTTAAAAAACGCATAGCCAGCACGGGCCCGGAGGGGGCACCGACTGGCTTGCACTTTGGCTTGAAGACTTGATTGTTTGAGGCTTAATTGTTTCAGGCTTAATTGTTCAAGACTTGATTGTTCGGGATTTGGGCAATCGCGGCGTCTTGAACTACTCGGTCTTTACTTTCTCGTTGTATTCGCGGACGATGTCGAACACGCTGTCGTTGGATTCGACGTAGCCTTCATGCGTGTAAATGTCGGCGATGATTTTGTGGCCTTCGCTGTCTTTGCCGATTTCGATGAAGGCGTCCTTCAGTTTTTGCACCCATTCGGCGCTCATATCGGAACGGACGGAAATCGTGTCGTTCGGGATCGGCTCCGTATAAGCGATGACGCGAGTATCTTCAAAGACGTTCGGATAGTCTTTTTTCACGGTGTTGCGCGCATCCTGGAAGATGGCGGCGGCGTCGACGTCGCCGTTCAGCACGGCGATAACGGCTTGGTCGTGGCCTTTCACCGTGATCGGTTCGACATCCGACAGCGGATCGATTCCTTTTTCCTGAAGAACAGCGGCCGGCCATACATATCCCGCGGAAGAGGTTACGTTCTGATAGGCGATCTTTTTGCCTTTGAGATCTTCCACCGATTGGATCGGCGAGTCTTTCTTGACGATAAACATCGATTTGTAGAAATCGACTAGCTCATTCGTAGGAGCGCCGGTGGCGTCGTCAACTCCGTAACGTTGCGCCTGCAAAATGACTTCCGCCGCGCCTTTTTCCTTCGCCAGCACGTAAGCGGTCGGAGGAAGGAAGCCAACGTCAACCTGCTTGGAAGCCATCGCTTCAATGATCGTGTTGTAGTCGGTCGACACGCTGACTTTTACCGGAATGCCGAGGCGGTCGGACAGCAGTTTTTCGAGCGGCTTGGCCTTGGCTTCCAGCGTGTCGGCGTTTTGCGAAGGCACGAACTGCACGGTCAGCGTTTCGGGAACATAACCGGTGTCGGCGGGTTCCGCGGCTTTGTCCGTCTGGGCGTTTCCGCCGGCAGTTGCGGAGTTGGCCGGCTGGCTGCCGTCCGCCGAGGCGTTGCCGCTGGTGTTCGCCGGGGCGTTGCTTCCGCAGCCGCTGATGAGGGCAACCGTAAACAATAAAGGCAACATGAACTTAGCAAGCTTTTTCAAAACGTATGACCTCCACACATTCTATTTTTGAATTCACTTGTTTAATATATAAGAGGTTTATTAACGGGCAGTCAGGGGATCGGCCGAGTTTTGTAAATTTTTGAGCAGCAATTTTTAACATGGCCCTAAAAAAGGCTTGCTAAAATAAGATCATGTGCAGAAGCCGGCTGGCGCCGGATCATGCGCAAAAATGGGGGATTTTGAAAAGGATGGACGCAGAAGATGAGCAAGCGTATGGAGTGGCGGCGGATAGACACAGAAACGAGGCCGGATACCGGGACGGACTTGCCGCGGGCCGGCAACGTGGAGGGGAGCAATGCGGAGGATAGCCAAAAGGGAAGCTTGGGTGACGGTACGGTTTGCGAAGCGGTCTGCGAAATTCTCGTCACAAGCGATGTGCACGGGCATATTTACCCGACCGATTACCGGACGCATGAGGAGCTTCCCTTGGGTCTGGCCAAGCTGGCGGCGATGATCCGCCGGGAACGGGAGCGGACGCCAGACCTGCTGCTGGTGGATAACGGGGATGTCATTCAAGGGTCGCCGCTTTGTTCCTTCTATATAAAACAGCGTCAGGAAGGGTCGCATCCGGCGGTGCTTGTCATGAACGAGCTGGGTTATGACGCGGCGGTCCCGGGGAATCATGAATTCAATTACGGGCAGCGGGTGTTGCGCCGGGTCATGGAGGATTCGCGGTTTCCCTGGTTGTCGGCGGGGATTGTGGACGCAGGGCAAGGTGTGCCGGTCTTTGGCCGGCCTTATCTTGTCAAAACGACCGAGGCCGGCGTCAAAATCGCCGTCTTGGGCGTGACGACACATTATATCCCGCATTGGGAAAATCCGCGGCATATCGAAGGCTGGAAGTTCCGGGACGCGCTGGAGACCGTAAAAACCTGGGTGCCCCGCATCCGCGAGCAGGAGCGGCCGGATCTGATGGTCGTAGCTTATCACGGCGGCTTCGAACGGGATTTGCTCACCGGGGAACCGGCTGAGCGGCTGACGGGGGAAAACCAGGGATACGCCATGTGCATGGAAGTGCCGGGGATCGATGTGCTGATTACCGGGCACCAGCACCGTTTAATCGCGGCCGAGGCCGGCGGGGTCACGGTGATTCAGCCGGGCTCGAACGGTCAGGCGCTGGGGAAAATCTCCGTTCGCCTCCAAAAAAGCGCGGACGGAGCATGGGCGATTCGGGAGAGGAAGGCGGAGCTGCTGATCCCGGATGAAACGACCGAAGCCGACGGCAAGGTGCTGGATTTGGTCCGCGGACTTGAAGTGGAAACTCAAAATTGGCTGGATCAGCCGATTGGGGAGGTCAGCGGGGATATGGAAATCCGCAGCCCGCTGGCTTGCCGGCTGGCCGATCATCCTTTTATGGAATTCGTGAACAAGGTACAGATGGAGGCTGCCGGGGTGGGGGTGTCGAACGCGGCTTTGCTCAGCAATGCCTCGAAAGGTTTTCGCGGGAGCATTACGATGCGGGATGTGCTGACCAACTTTATGTATCCGAACACTTTGGCCGTGCTGCGGCTTAAGGGGAAGGATATCCGGGAGGCGCTGGAGCAGACGGCGAATTATTTCACCGTCGGGGAAGACGGGAAAATTGCCGTAAATCCGGCATACGTGGAGCCTAAGGCGCAGCATTACAACTATGATATGTGGGAGGGCATCGAATACGTGCTGGACGTGTCCCGGCCCCCCGGCCGGCGCGTGGCGCTGCTGAGTTACGGCGGCGAACCCTTGCGGGACGACGCGGAGATCGATGTGGTGATGAACAGCTACCGCGCCGGCGGGGGAGGGGATTACGACATGTACCGGCGCAAACCGGTAGTCAAAGAAATCCAGACCGACATGGCCGAACTCGTGGCGGAATATATCCGGGAGCGCGGCACCATTACGGCGGCCTGCGATCATAATTGGAAGGTCGTCGCCTCCAGCCAGTGAGCGGCTATTGCAGACGGCTGGGGCTATACGGAACAAAAACGGACAAATCCTCCGCGCTAAGCGCGGTTATATCCGTGGTCGTGTTTTTTTCAACATCGCACCGGTACAGATGGTATTCGTCGGATGGCTGTTCGCTGATGTAGTCCACGATATTGCCGTCCTTATGCCATAATGCATATGCGGTCGTGATGTAATTTTTATCGCCGCCGACTTTGTGCAGGGAGTTTTCTTCCGGGTCGTACAACGCCGGGATGGCGCTGCTGGTGTCGCCAAACGAAAGCGCCAGCGTATGGCCGCCGGGCGCCCAGTTATAAGCATGGACCGTTTCGACGACCGTCTCGCCATATTCCTTCTGCAGGGATCCGATTTCGGCGTTGATGTCGATTTGTTTGCCGCTTTCGAGGTTCACCGCGATCAATTTATTTCCGATATTACTATAGAACAGGTTTATGGCCAAATACCGGTCGTCGGCGGACAGGGCCAGCGAGCTGATCTCTTTGGGTTCCGCATCGAACTTGACGGGATAGCTCCGGCCTTTCGTTTTGACGGCCATGGAAGCGAGGACGGGGGTTCCGAACTCCCCTTTCTTTTTCTTTGCCGTTACGGTAACGCCGCCGGCCGTCCAGGTGAGCTTGCTGTCATCTTCGCTAAATTCCGCGGCTAAATCGCGAGAATAATAAACCGATAAATCGACCTGATCGCCGCTTGCATCGGCGTTTTGATTTTCCGGCTGCTCCGCGGTGTTTTGTGCCGGGGAATTTACAGTTTGATCCTGCGTTTGCGGTTCGCTAGGTTTGCTTCCGGGGGTGCTGGTATTTCCGCAGCCGGCAATGGCCGCGCAAACCAAACCTAATAAGAGGACCATGGTCATTCGTTTCATGTTGCAGCTCCTTTGGGTTTTGTATAAAAACGCATATAATTGAAAGACGCAATAAAAAACGGAAAGTTACATAAAGTCGAGGGGAAATTTCATGACCGTGCCAGCGAGTTCAATCCTGTCCGCATTACTTATGCTTTTTGTACTTTTGGCCATGTTGTCCATCGTATATAAAAGCTGGCGCAACGGGATATCGCCGATGCCCGCTTCGGCGGAGGTGCGCAGGGCTGTCGCCGCGGAACTGAACCGGCTGACTGGGGCGGCCGGCGGCAGGTACCCAAAGGGCGGCCGGATGCCGACGGATGGCCGGATGCCGGCGGGCGCCGAACCGGCTTCGCCGGACTCCGCTTATTCTATCGTGGAGGCGGGTTCCGGTTGGGGGACGCTCGCCTTGCATCTCGCCAAAAGCCGCCCGGACTGGCGGATCACCGGCATCGAAAATTCTCTGATTCCATGGACGGTTTCGCGGCTGGCTCGGCGTTTGAGCGCCTGCGGGAACACCGTTTTTCACCGGAGCGATCTGTACGATTACCGTTATGAACATGCCGATGCGGTAATCTGTTATCTTTATCCCGGGGCCATGAAGCGGCTTGATCCTCTGCTGCGCCGGCAGCTTCGTGCGGGGGCGCGGGTCGTCAGCATTTGCTTCGCCCTTCCCGGCTGGCAAGCGGAAAAGATCATCACCTGCCGGGACATGTACCGGACTAAAATTTACGTCTATAAAATAGAATAAACCCGGTCGAGTTGATTCTCGATTTGGATTTGGACTATTTGATGGAAAAAGGCCGAGCCGGTAAGCGATCGTGGCAAGAAATATCGGCAGATCAATATCCGTTGTCCGGACGCTTTGCACGATTATCCCGTTTGATCCGGAAGCATGTTCGAGATCGTTAGATAGGTTTGTGAGAAGGAGGTTTAGGAGAAGTAAAGTAGACCTGACGGGAGGAATGGGGCAAGACACCGGGAAAAATAAAAGGATCGTGATTAGCCCCTACCCTCCACCCCCTGAACAAGAGGGATATTCGTGCAAAGCAGCATGCAGGGATACCAAGACACGAACGCTTTCATAATTTATTTTGTCAAGCATTGATCTCGGTTTTGAGCCCAATAAAAATAAATTAATTAATTTTAATCAACTAACTTTAAAAATTCTAAAATTAGGAGTACCCTAGTAAATGGAAGTGAATGAAAGATTCATATGCTTCATAATTTGACTAGGAGATGAGTGCAAGTGAAAGCTTTGAGATGGCATGGCGTCAAGGATTTGAGACTGGAAAACATCGAGGAGCCGAAACCGGCTAAGGGTCAAGCGAAAATAAAGGTGGAATGGTGCGGCATTTGCGGCAGCGATTTGCACGAATATACGGCTGGCCCGATTTTCATCCCGCTTGAAACCCACCCGCTCAGCGGAGACAAAGCGCCGGTAGTAATGGGGCATGAATTTTCCGGACAGGTGGTGGAAGTCGGCGAAGGAGTGACCCGGGTGGCCGTCGGCGACCGCGTCGTCGTGGAGCCGATCTATGCCTGCGGAACCTGCGAGGCTTGCAAGCAAGGCAAATACAATCTTTGCGATAAAATGGGCTTTTACGGCCTGGCCGGCGGAGGCGGCGGTTTCTCCGAATATACGTCCGTGCCGGAAGGAATGCTGCATAAAATCCCGGATTCGGTTTCCTTCGAGCAAGGCGCTCTGGTCGAACCGTCCGCGGTGGCGCTGCACGCGGTGCGCTCCAGTAAATTGAAAGTCGGCGACAAGGCCGCCGTGTTCGGCACAGGGCCGATCGGCCTGCTCGTGATCGAGGCGCTTAAGGCTTCGGGGGCTGCGGAAATCTACGCGGTTGAGCTGTCGGAAGAGCGGAAACAGAAAGCCGCGGAGCTGGGAGCGATCGTCATCGATCCGAAGGAATACGATGCCGTCGAGGAAATTCACAAGCGCACGCAGGGCGGAGTGGACGTAGCCTATGAGGTGACCGGGGTTCCGCCGGTGCTGACCCAGGCGATCAACTCCACCAAAATCGGCGGAGAAACGATGATCGTCAGCATTTTCGAGAAGGAAGCTTCGATTCATCCGCAAAACATCGTCATGAAAGAGCGCACCGTGACCGGCATTATCGGCTACCGCGACGTTTTTCCGGCGGTGATCAGCCTGATGGCTCAAGGTTACTTCCCGGCGGACAAGCTTGTAACCAAGCGCATCAAGCTGGATCAAGCCGTTGAAGAGGGCTTTGAAGGGCTCCTCAAAGAACGGAATCAGGTCAAAATCTTGGTGAAGGCCGAGTAGGAAGGCGTTACGCGGGCGGGGGATTATACCCGGTAAACGGTAATTCCCCGCTCCTGGAACGGCTTGACGTCATATTCGGAGGCTTCGGTTCCGGTAATCAGCGTATGGATGGCGCTGTTCGGCGCGACCGTGTGCAGCGACAGCTTGCCGATTTTGGTGTGGTCGGTCACGACGATGATCTCCCCCGCCGCGGCGATCATGCCCTGTTTCGCCGGAACCAGCAACGCCTCGGGATGCATCAGCCCGTGCTGGGGATGCAGCGCCGGGGTACCGATAAAAGCTTTTTCCACGTGTAAAGACTTCAAAACATGATCCGTAAACATGCCGTTCAGCATGTAGCTGGACGGATACAGTTCCCCGCCGGTCAAAATTACCTTAATCCCCGGAGCATCGCGCAGCTCAACCGCCACATTCATATCGTTGGTGACCACGGTGATGTCGGAACGCCCCACGAGATGGGTGGCGATGTGCAGGGTCGTCGTCCCCGAGTCGATAATAATGTTCTCTCCGTCTTCCACGAGGGAGGCGGCGCGGCGGCCGATGCGCATCTTTTCCTCCAAATGCTGATTTCTTCGATCGTAAAAAGAAGGCTCGTCATGCGTCCACTGCTCCATAATGACGCCCCCATGCGTTCTTTTCAGCACGCCCTCCTGTTCGATTTCCGCCAAATCCCGCCGGATCGTCGCCCCGTGCACGCCAAACTCCTGGGCCAGCGCGGCCACGGTGGCTGTTCGGTATTGCCTCACATATTCCACAATGCGTCTTTTTCTTTCGGCTGCCAACAAGGCGTATCTTCCTTCCTTCCGGACAAGTGCGCAAAAATGCGCAATTGCCCGTGCTGAAATAATCTTGATTTAATATTTGCTCTCATTTTATCAAAGCCATGTTTGGCCGGTGTTAAAGCAAAGTAAACATTTACGGCGATCTGAAGGGACAGTTCCTTTCATAGCGTGCCAAACCCCGTACCTCGGCAAGATAGGCGACCGGCGGGCAGGTTTACATTTCCGCGGATTTGTTCTAATACTCCCGAAATGAACGGATTTTAAAATCGAATTAAGCTCAAATGAGCAAAATGGATCAAAAAAATGCGCATTTTGGATTTTGCGATAAGGAGGGTGGCTCTTGGCATCCATTCAATTTGTGAACGTGGCGAAAACATTCGAGAAAAATGCGGTCATCCGGGACCTCAATCTGACGATCGCGGACGGTTCGTTCACCGTGCTGGTCGGCCCGTCCGGCTGCGGCAAAACGACGCTGCTGCGGATGATTGCGGGATTGGGCCCGCAAACGTCCGGACAGGTGCTCATCGACGGGCGCGACGTTTCGCGGATTCCGCCGGGGCAGCGCGGCGTGGCGATGGTGTTCCAAAACTACGCGATTTATCCCACGATGTCGGTGCGCGAAAATATCGAATTCGGTCTAAAAAACAATAAAGTGCCGAAAGCCGAGCGCGCCCGGCTGGTCGAGAGCATCGGCGCGACGGTGGGGCTGTTGGATTATTTGGACCGCAAGCCGTCCGCGTTGTCAGGCGGGCAGCGCCAGCGCGTCGCATTGGCCCGCGCGATGGTGAAGAAGCCGTCCGTGTTCCTGATGGACGAGCCGCTTTCCAACCTGGACGCCAAGCTGCGCGTGCAGATGCGTATTGAACTGATCGAGCTGCACAAGAAGTTGGGCGCGACATTTGTGTACGTAACGCACGATCAGGTGGAAGCGATGTCGATGGCGGACACGATCGTGCTGATGAACCAGGGGCAAATCCAGCAGGAAGCGCCGCCGCACGTCATTTACCAGCAGCCTCGCAACTTGTTCACCGCCCAGTTTATCGGCGTGCCGCCCATGAATATCGGCGATCTCGGCCGGGACGGGGCCAAATTCGGCTTCCGGCCGGAGCATGCCGTGCTGTGTCCGGCGGACGGCAGCCAACCGCACTTTTCCCTGCGCGGCACGATCGTCACCCGCGAGATGCTCGGCTCGGAAACAATTTACCAGGTCCGGTCCGGCGGCGGCCTATCGTTTATGGTGAAGAGCGCCGAGGACCGGTTCGCGGTGGACCAGGAGGTGGCGCTCGGCGTGGACGCCGCGAACATCCACTTCTTCGGCGCGGACGAACGCCGCCTGGAGGAGAGCGATCCGCGCAGAAGCGCTTATCTTGAAGCGCTCCGGGGAAGAAGCCATGAGTAGGTCCGTCATTTGGGAGAAGCTGCGTCCCTACGTGCTGATCGCGCCCGCCATGGCGGGCATCGGGCTGTTCGTCATTTATCCGGTCGCCTATCTTGTGTACCTGAGCTTTTTCAAATACAACCTGATGAACAAAGCCAGAAGCAAATTCATCGGCTTGGACAACTTTGAGCAAATTTTAACGCGGGGCGATTTCTACAAGGCGCTGGGCAATACGGCGGTGTACACGCTGGGCGTTGTCGTGCTGACGATGGCGCTGTCGCTCTTGATCGCGGTTTGGCTGAACCGGAAAACGCGCATCAATGCGCTCGTGCAGGCGGGCATTTTCACGCCCCACATCGTTTCGATCGTGTCGATCGCGCTCGTCTGGCTGTGGCTGATGGACCCGGATCAGGGGCTGCTCAACTTCGTGCTGAGGACGTTTGGCCTGCCCCCTTCCGAATGGCTGCAAAGCTCGGGAACCGCGCTCTTTTCCGTCATCATCGTATCGGTCTGGCAAAGCGTCGGCTATTACGCGCTGATCATCGTCGCCGCGCTGCAAAGCGTGCCGCCGAGCATTTACGAAGCGGCCGCCCTGGACAACGCCAGCCGGTTCAAGGTGTTCTGGAAGATCACGCTGCCGATGATTTCGCCCCAGCTTTTTTTCATCCTGATCATTATGACGATCGGGTCCTTTAAGGTGTTCGATACGGTCAAAATCATGACCGGCGGCGGTCCGAACGATGCGACGAATACGCTGGTCTACTATATCTACGGCTTCCGGACGACCAATATCGGCTATTCGGCGGCCACCGGCACCGTGCTGATGGCGATCATCGGCGTGCTGACCTTCATTTATTTCCGCCTGCTGGCGAAGAAGGTGCACTATCAATGATGGAAGGAGCTTCATGCCCGTGAAAACGTTCGATTGGAGTCCTATGCGTCCTCTGCTTGCGGCGCTAAGCGTGCTGCTCAAGCTGGCGGTCCTGATCATGTTTGTGTTTCCGTTCCTGTGGATGATCTCGACCTCCCTGCAGACGTTCCGGGAGACGCTGGCTTTTCCGCCGACCTGGATTCCGGCCGTGCCGCAGTGGCGTAATTTCGCCGAGGCGATGAACGCCGGCCCGTTCCTGATGTACTTCCGCAATTCGGCCGTCATTACGTTATCGATCATCGTGCTGCAGTTCGCCGTATTGATTCCGGCGGCGTACGCCTTCGCCAAATACCGTTTTGCCGGCAAAAACCTCCTGTTCGGCCTGGTGCTGCTGGCGTTCATGATCCCGGGCCAGATCACGTTTATTCCGGTGTACCTGATGATGGCCGATTTCGGGCTGATCCATACGCTGTGGCCGCAGATCATTCCGTTTATGTCCAACGCGTTTGGGATCTTCCTGCTGCGCCAGTATTTCATGCAGATCCCGGAGGAGATCATCGAGGCGGCTAGACTGGATAATGCCGGGGAACTGAAGCTGATCCGGAAGATCATGATCCCGCTGGCGGGGCCGGCGCTGGCGGCGATCGCGCTGTTCAGCTTCGTCAGCCATTGGAACGAATATTTCTGGCCGCTCGTCATGACGAATTCCGAGGCGATCCGGCCGCTGACGCTCGGCATCGCCATGCTGCGGGAGACGGAAGGAATCAGCAACTGGCATATCATCATGGCCGGCAACGTCGTGCTGGTCGTGCCGATCCTGATCGTGTACGTGTTTTGTTCGCGCCATATCGTCAAAGCGTTTGTCTACTCAGGGATTAAGTGAGTTCCGTCTGCGGCCGTCACTCACGTTCCCTTTTTAAATACAACACCAATTTAAAAAATCGGAGGGTAACCAAGACATGAAAACGAGATTGGGCGTATTTCTGGCATTAACGCTGCTGGTGGGCCTGTTGGCCGGCTGTGCGGGAGGGAACTCGGGCACCGGCTCGGCAAATGGAGGTGCGGAAGGCGCAGCGGCGAACGGAAACGGGACGGCTTCGGCGGGCGCCGCCGGCAAAACGGCGGTGCAATTTTGGCATTCGCTGGGCGGCAAAAACGGCGAATACATGGACGCGATCATCAAACGCTTTAATGAAACCCACGACGACATCGAGGTCGTCGGAACGTATCAAGGCGGATACGACGAGACCGTCACCAAGCTGCAGCAGGCAGTGGCTTCGGATACGGCCCCGGACGTGACGATGCTGGAACGCGCCTATGTGCAGATGTTTGCCGATTCGGACGTGCTGGAAGACCTGGCGCCTTATATGGAGCAGTCCGGCGTGAGCGCCGACGATTTCACGAAAGGCTTGATGGGGCATTCCTATTTTAACGACAAGCTGGTATCGCTGCCTCTAAACCGCTCGACGCCGATCCTGCACGTGAACAAAACGCTGCTGGACGAGCTGGGGCTGGCCGTGCCGACGACCTGGGAGGAGCTGAAGCAAACGGCGGACGCCCTGGTGGTCAAGGAAGGCGGAGAAGTGAAGCGCTACGGGCTGACGATGCCGTACGACACCTGGTATCCGATCGCGATGATTTCCCAGTCCGGGGGCAAGTTTTTTAACGATGACAAGACGTCGACAGGGTTCGTTGACAATGGCGTCGGCGAGGAAGTGTTCGGTTATTTGAAAGACCTGCAAAACACCGGGGCGCTGTATTATCCTCCGGCGCAGGATTCCGGCAATATCGTCAACAGCATGTTCGTGGAAGGCAAAGTCGGCATGATGTTCCAATCGACCGGTTCGATCGGAGGACTGAATGAGTCCGTGGATTTTGACTATGTCACCGCCTTCCTGCCGAAAAACGACGTGTATGCAAGCCCGACCGGAGGCGCAAACATCGCGCTGATGTCCGGTTCCAAAAACAAAGACGCCGCCTGGGAATTTATCCGCTGGATGGAAACGGACCCGGAGGGCGGGCTGCAGTTCATTTTGCAATCCGGATACCTGCCGTTTACGAAACAGATGGTCGAATCCCAGGAAATCCAGGATCTGTGGGCGAAGGAGCCGAACCGCAAAGTCGCTTACGACCAGCTGGAATATGCCGTCGACACCAACATGGACGTCGCCTGGCCGGAAGTGATGCACGAGTTCTTCTCCGCGATCGAGGCGATTATGTACGACAGCAAGGATATCAAATCCACGCTGGATACGTTCAATAAAGAGACGGAGCGGATTTTGTCCGAATCGTAAAAAGCGGGAAGCGTTTATAAAAGGAGGGACCGACAATGATCGGACGTTTGGAGTCCGCTGATTCCCCGCTCATGGTGGCGGGGCACCGGGGCTATAAATCGGCTTATCCGGAAAATACGCTGCTGGCGTTCCGCAAGGCGCTGGACCTGGGGGTGGATATGCTGGAGTTTGACCTCCGGCTGTCCAAGGACGGCGTGCTTATGGTGATTCACGATGCCACGCTGGACCGGACGACGAACGGAACCGGGCCGGTGGGCGGCCACACTCTGGAAGAGCTGAAAAAACTGGACGCGGGCGGCTGGTTCGGCCGGGAATTTACCGGGCTGCAAATACCGACGCTGGTGGAGCTTATCGCTCTTCTGGCGTCCTATCCGGACGTGCTGCTCAACGTGGAGATCAAGCCGGCCGCAGACGCGAAACAAGCCGCCGACCAGGCGGTCGCCCTGCTGGAGCGGGCCGGGTTCCTGGCGCGCTGCCTATTCACTTGCTTTGATGCGGCGGTGCTTGCGCATATTCACGACACGTACGGGTTGAAAACGCAGGGGTTTCCGGCCGAGCTGATGTCCGGGTTCGTGCCCGGCGAAGCCGGCACTTACTCGAAAATGTGGGCACTGGGCTTGGAAATGAAGCTGCTGACCCCCGAGCGCGTGCGGGAATTTCACGGCCTGGGCCTGCTCGTCTGGAGCTATTGCCCGGACGAAACCGAGCAGGTGCAGTACAGCGTGGAATGCGGCGTCACCGGGATGACGTGCAACAATCCGCTGCCGGCGCTGCATTTTCGCCGGGGAATGGCGGCGCCGCTGCCCGGAGATGCGAAATGAACGATGCTTGATCAACCGAAACGCGATAAACGGAAGCGAAATAAACGACGCGGGATCAAACGATGCGGGATAAACTGATGAGGTACGAACTCACTGGAAAGAGAAGGGAATTTTTACTCATGACACAGCTTTTGCATAACATCAGGCAGCAGGCTGCTGCGCTGGGGGAAGAGTACCTTAGGGCGATCGATTTGGACGAAATCCGGGTCGAGCCGGGGGCGCTTGGCCGGATGGCCGCTTATTTGGAACGAAAAAACTGCCGCAGCGTTATCGTTGCGGCCGATCGCGATACGTACGAGGCGGCGGGGAAACTACTGCTGGCGTCAATGGAGCGGGCCGAAGGGCTTAGCGGAACGGCCGTCCATACGACGATGATCCGCCCGGACGCGGAAGGCGACGTCATCGCCGACGAGGCTTCGCTGATCCAGCTGATCTTGGATATCCAGCGGTATGGCGCGGACGCCGTCATCGCCGTGGGGGGCGGGACGCTGCACGATATCTGCCGATTTTCCGCCTACACGACGGGCATCCCTTTTATCTCCGTGCCGACCGCCCCGTCGGTGGACGGGTTCAACTCCAAAGGCGCTCCTATCCTGCTGCGGGGCGAGAAAACAACGATCCCGGCGATCGGGCCGATGGCGATTTTCGCCGATCTGGACATCTTGGTGCAAGCGCCTGCGGAGCTGGCCGCCGCCGGCTTCGGCGACATGCTGGGCAAATACACGTCCCTGTTCGACTGGAGCTTCGGCGCGCTCGCCGCGGGCGAGCCTTATCTGCCGGCGGCGGCGGAGATCACGCGGTCGGCGCTGCAAAAATGCGTCGCTGCCGCCGGTTTGATCGCCAGCCGCAGCGAGGAGGGGATTCACGCGCTCATGTCCGCGCTGATCGAGTCCGGGCTGGCGATGCTGCTGTTCGGGCAGTCGCACCCGGCCTCCGGCGCCGAGCATCATCTCTCCCATTACTGGGAGATGGAATACCTGCGCCTCGGACGCCGCCAATTGCTGCATGGCGCCAAGGTGGGCGTGGCCAGCATGGAGATCGCCAAGCTGTACCGCCGGATCGCGGCGGAAGGTTTGCCCCTGAACGAATGGGCGGCACACCGGCAGGCGGAGGGGCAGAGCCGAAACCAGGGCCAGGCTGGTAGCGGGAAGACACCGGTGTCTTCCGGGAACGTTGGATCGGCACGGGGACGGGCAAACGGCAGATCCACAGCTGACTTCATCCGAGCGGAAAATGTGAAACCGGCGCCGGCGGCCGACTGGGAGCGGATCCGCCGGGAGATCGGGCAAATTCCCGATCCGCAAGAGCTTGGCGGCTTGCTGGCCCTTGTAGGCGGCCCCGTCTCGGTGAAGCAGCTTGGCGTATCGCCGGAGCTGCTGGAGCGCAGCCTGCGGGAAGCGCATCTCGTGCGGCCCGGCCGGCACACGCTGCTGCGGGCGTACAATGAGATGCGCGCAAAGTGATCATTCCGGGCCCTAAGACGCAGCCGCGGCCCCCGGTCAAAGCGGGAGCCAGGTGGGGGCCAGGCGGAAGTCAGGTGGGGGGCGTAGACTAGCTTTGGGACTTTTTTGGGTCTGCTTGTGCTGTTTGGCAGGGTTCAAATGCAAAAATGCATTTGGTAGATCGTGATTTACCCATTCCGAGTCGCTTGGCCTGCAAAAGTGCAGTTGCGTTGAGTGCTTATGGAAAAATAAGGGTGTATAACCGTAAATGAACTGAACTTTCGCAGTTTGATGGTTTTTTTCGGGAGCCTTCGACATCATTCGCCTGCACTTTTGCATTTCGTCAGAAGAGTGGACGGGGCGTGAAAGGGACGTGGGCGGTGGACAAAGACGTGAACGTTGGCGTGGACGGGGCGAGGACGAGGACGGGATGTGAACGTGGACGGGACGTGAACATGGACGGGAGATGTGAACGTAGACGTGAACGCAAGCAGGGTGCGCGCCGGAAGCCTAGCCGGGGGCCCCGCCGGGGCTTCCTCCTAAACGGCGGGATTCTGCCCGGAGAACCGCCGGATCAGCGCCGAGCGGGTCATCACCAGCCGCATCGGTACGAGCTTCTCCGCATGGGGAACGATGCGGCTGCGGTTGCTCGGGTGGAACACCGTCAGCAGCAGACGCAGATACGAAGTCGTCAGCGCGCGGAAGGTGCTGCTTTCCATTTGATGCGTCTCAAAGCCCAACCCGTGCGTGATGCCGCGATGCAGCAAAGTGACGCCCTGCAGCGCCTTGACTTGGCTCAGCTGCGGGTTTTTCACCATTTCCGCGCAAATCTGCCGCATGGTGCCCCGCATCAACCGGGCGATCATGAGCGCGACCCGGTTTGCTTCGTGGGACTGCAGCAGCGCGAGGATTTTCCGGTTGTCCAAATGCAGTTCCCCGATCCAGTCCCCGTCATGAATCAACGTTCCATCCTCGCACAACATACACTTGCCGCGATACTTCGTGACGAACATTTTGCAGATGCCGTATTCCCCGGCATATTTGGAGCGGAGGCGGCTAAACGCCTCGAATACCTGCTCCCAGCCCATCCAACCCCATTGGACGGCCCGTTTGATTATTGGAACCGGACGCATTTCAACTATCTCCTTTCAAATATTATTCATTCAAGCGGCTCCCGCGAGCAACACGACAAGCAGCGCGGTCAGCGCCCCGATCAGGCCGCCGGCGAGGCAGTCCGAAGGATAATGAACGCCCAGATAAATCCGCGACATCCCGACGATAAACGCAAGCGGCAGCAGGATTTGAGCCAGGCCGGGGGCGGCGAACAGAAACGGAACGGCGATGGAAAACGCGGCCGTCGTATGCCCGGACGGAAAGGAGTAATCCTTAAGCGGGCGGATCGAGATCCGGGCTCCCCGGAGCGCCGCGTAGGGACGGGTCCGCTGAAACGTCCTTTTGACCAGGACGGCCGCCAGATGGCTGAGCGCCAGAGCGCACAAGCTCTTCCAGCCTGCTTTTTGCCAAGGTCCCGCCGCAAACAGGATCACCGAAAGGGTGGCGGCAATCGTAAACGCCGCCCCGCCCAAATGGGTGATTCCCTTCAAGACCAGGTCGAGCGCGGGATGGCTGAGCTTATGATTGCACCAGAAAAACAGCCGGTTATCATATTCGCGCAGCCGCTCATAATAGCGATACCTCATGAAAAACATTCCACTCCCCTAAAAAAATAACGGACGTGTTCGTGGTGTGCCGTTTGAATTTCCCGCCCGCGCGGGACATTCAAACGAGTCCGCTATCCGCCGGAAATTCCGGTTTATCACACGCTTAAACGGATGGTTTAATGCTCTTGCCCGTAGCGCTCAAGCATTTGTCCGGCCTGGTACCGGACCGGCCGGATCCAGTAGAACAGCATGATGCCGAACAACAGCAAAGCGCTGACGCCGACCGTGGCCGTTTCGCCGAAGCTTTCGGCCACCCACCCGCCTAAAATCGGCCCGATGATCACGCCGATTCCTTCGATGCCGGACAATACCCCCCAGCCGGTCGCTTTTTGCTCGGCGGGAACGAAGTAGGACTGAATGGCGTTCCAGGCGGGAAGCACGGCGGCATAAGCCGCACCGAAGCCCAGGGCCAGCAGCATCGTGCTGATCATCTGCCGGGAATAAACGAGCAGCCCAAGGCAGGCGGCCAAAGCGCCGAAGCCGGCGACGAGCAGCCATTTGTGGCCCCATTTGTCGGCCAGGCGGCCCATGGGGATGAGAAGCAGCACCGTCATCAACCCTCCGCCGAGCAGCACGATCGAGTACGCCGAATAATCCAAAGCCAGATATTCGGAAGCGAAGCTCGGCAGCACGGGCACCAGCAGTCCGGCGGCCAGCGTCTGCAAAATCATGCCGGGTACGAGCGGTTTTATTTGCGACAGCTTTTGCTGCATTTGCCGTAATTGCTGCTTAAAAGGAACGGTTCGGATCAAATCCCTGGACCGGAATACGCTGCTCTTTACGGCCGCCAGCGCCCAGCCTCCCGCCCAAAGTCCGGCCAACAGCCAGAACGACAAGGAGTAGCTCCGGTCGATCAGAAAATTAACGGCAACCGGCCCGAGGCCGAGCGAAACGAGCCAAACCGTGTATACCGCGCCCATTTGCGAACCCCGGTGGTCCTCCCGGATTTCCGAGAGGCAGAGCAGCCAGATCGGGGACACGCCTATCCCGAGCAGCCCGGAGCCGGCAATGATCGCCCAGGGTGCGCTGATGCCGAAGGATACGAACAGCCCAAGCAGTCCGAGCAGCAAAAATACGTTGAGGATGAGCCGCGCCGGAAACCGGTCAAGCACGTATCCGGCGACGACCTTGATCAGGGTGTCGGCCAAATAGTGGATCGATACGGCCGCGCCGACCGCCGCCAGGGTGATATGCCGGTCATTGGCATAGGCGGGCAGGAATGAAATCAGGAAAGCGCTGCGGGCCATTTCGGTCAGGAACAAAATAGCGGAGCAATGCAGAAAGGAAGGGGGCAGCTTGCTCCAAAATCCTCCTTGCGCGGAATTTTTCATCGTTTCGAACTCCTATACTATGAATTGGTTTTCCGCGGCGGGCAGTCCGCGGACCAGCCGCAGCACGTCCTTGACGATCATATCGGCGGCATGCCCGGCGGCGAGCGCGTCGCATTGCCGCATCATTTTGTCCCGGGTAGCTTCGGAGTCGAGGATTTCGCTCACCAGCGGGAGGAGCTGCCGCACGTGTTTGGCCACCGCCGCGGCGCCTTTTCGCTCCAGATAAAGGGCGTTCTCCCGCTCCTGCCCGGAGAACGGCTTGTAAACGACGATCGGCGTACGAATTTGGATCGCTTCGGATAAAGTGATGCCGCCGGCCTTCGTAATGATGCAGGAGGCGCGCCGCATGCGGTCGTGGACCGCGTCCACGAACCCGAACAGCCGCAGCCGGGGATGACCGCCGAACCGGCGCTCCAGTTTCCGCCGCAGCTTGTCGTTCCCCCCGCATACGATGTCGACCCGCACGTCCGGCAAAGACAGCAGGCTTGCCGTCAACTGCTGAATATCCGGCAAAGGCACGCAGGCGCCCATCATGACAAGAATGGATCGGGGATGCCGCTGCGCGTCCGGCGGCACCGGAAAGGGCGGCTCGTAAAACGGTTCCCGCAGCGGAATGCCGCTGACGGTAATCGTTCCCGGCCGTACTCCCCGCCGGATCATTTCTTGCTTGAGGTCATCGGTGGCCACATAAAACCGGTCCGGGCGGTTATGCAGCCAGCGGCTGTGCAGGCTGAAATCGGTCACTACGGTAAATAGCGGGATGTGAATACCGTGCTTTTGCAGCTGATGTGAAATTCCTCCGAACGGGAACGTGCTTACGATGGCGTCCGCCTTTCGTTCCTTCAGGACGGAGATCAATTTTTTCATTCCGAGCACCCCGGCCCACTTGGCCAAAGCGCTGGTCTCTTCGATATTCCGGGTGGCGTAATACGACCAGCCATAATAGTCCAGACCGTAATTGGAGAAAAAAGGGCTGTATAAATATAAATAACGGGAAATGGAATTCATGCCGGGGTGGGCTTCCCGATACAAATCGAGAATGCTTGCCGATGCGGCGCCGAGTCGGGCGAAGGCTTGCTGCAGCGTTCGCGACACTTGAATATGACCGTTCCCGTAACCGGCGGTCAGGATAACGATGCTAATGTCCTGCTTCATGGTTTATACCTGCCTTTTTTGCTAAAATCGTTCGCGTTTTTCCGTTCCTTTATTGCACTTCGCTATTCAGTATAAGGGAAGCGCGTGAGGAACCGAACTGGCCGCGCGTCGAGATTTCGCTTCCGACTTAAGTCCAGTAGCGGGCTGGACTGACCTCCGAACCGTCCGCCAAATCGCTCCGCCGAACATATTCCACTGTATTGTCCCAGTGTTTTCACGGTTTCAACAGAGCGCCCGATCTTTGTTAACAAAGGAGCGGACTTAACGGGACATTGCAGTTTTGAGTCTTTTTACACTGGTTAACAATGGAATTTATTAGGTATAATGGAAGTCGATTTTTTATCACTCTAGTCATTTGGTTGCAGACGGAAACAGGTTGGAGGTTGCGATGAAGGAATTTAGGGATCGCCTGGTTCAACTCCAGGAGGATCAGGCCAGGATGCTTAAAGAATACCAAGCGTTGGTCGAGGAATATGAATCCTATGATTACATACGCGAAAACGGCGCGCTCCGCCGGCAATGCGAGGAGCTCAAGCGGCGGGCGGACGCGCTGGAGGAACGGCTGGGGCAGCTCGATCACGAGAACCGGGAGCTGCGCCGGGCGCTTTCCGAGCAGATGTTGGATGAAAAGCTCGGATTGCTGGCCTTATCGAGGAAGAAGCTGTACACCTATTTTTCGGAGAAGGTGATCGGACAGGGGAACCGGCTTGAAAGTCTGGAGAATTTCGCCAAACAAAGAATCGATCATTTGATCCATCAGGCTGAAAGGCAATTGGATGCCGACCAAGAAGGAATCAAGGCCCGCTTGAAGCAATTTCACGAGGAATTGGAACAGCGCATGGCCGAGCACCGGAAGCGGCTGCTGGTAGAGGAGAACCGCATTCGCCAGGAGACCTGGGCCGGGTACGAGAAGCTTGCCGCGGAAGGCGTCGATGAGGAAACGGTACAGCGCCGCAAGAAACAAAACCAGATCGAAATGAAGATCGGCTTGAACTGGATCAACAAGATCGGCATTTTGCTGATCGTTCTGGGGGTAGGCGCGGCGTTCAAATATTCCTATACGGCCTGGTTCAGCGGGTATATGAAGGGGCTGGTTTTCTTCCTGCTCGGGGCGCTGATGATCGCGGGCGGGGAATGGCTGTTCCGCAAAGGGAAAAAGATTTTCGCCTTAGGATTGCTCGGCGGCGGGATTTCGGTATTGTACGGCTCGGTTTTTTACAGCTATTTTCTCCTGCACATCATCGGCATGTATGCCGGGTTTGCCGTATGCGTCCTGATCACGGCGGCGGCCGTGTTCTTGTCGCTCAGGTACAGGTCGCGGACGATTTGTTCCCTGGGACTGATCGGCGGTTATCTGCCCTTGCTATCATACATAAGCGCATTTGGACTTGAGGGCGCCGCCGTTTATGCGGGCATGGGGTATTTGCTGCTGCTCAACGGCTTGATTCTGCTCGTTTCGTTCCGGAAACGGTGGCCTGCCGTCACCTATATCAGCTTTTTGCTTCATACGCCGTCCATGATCGCTCTGGCGGCGCTGGCGGAGCAGGCGTGGATCGCCATGCTGTACGCCGTTTGCATCTTTTTGATGTATTTGGGCATCACCCTTTGGATACCGTTTAGGCACAAGTCGAAGCTAACCTGGTGGGACTTCTCTTTGCTTGCGCTGAATACCGTCGTCAGCTGCGGGACTTTGTACGGTCTGATCGCCAAAGCGGAACTGACCGGATTCAGGGGGCTGCTGGCTCTGCTGTTCTGCCTGGTCTACACGGCGTTGGGACGGTTTGCGCATAAGAAACTGCCGCAGGAACGGGCGATCCGCGTCCTGTTTTACGCCACGGCGCTGACGTTCGCGGTTCTGATGATCCCGTTCCAGCTCGATGTCCGCTGGGTCTCCATGGGCTGGCTCATCGAGGGAATGGCCCTCGCCGTCTTCGCCGGCCGCAGCCGTTTGAAGCCGCTGGAACGCGGCGGATGGGGCATTGTGCTGCTCTGTGCGGGCGCGTTCTTCTGGGTGGATTTTATCCGCTATTTGGTGGGTGTCGTTCGCCCGGGCGATTTCAATCTGCAGTACAGCTCCATCTCTTTGGGGCCGCTGTTGCTGATGCTGTATTACGCGCTGCGTTTCCGAAACCCGGAGGAAAACGGCCGTTATCTTGCCTGGGAGCACACGTTCATCTCCTGGGTAAAATACGTCACGCTGTGCAATTTGTGGCTGTATTTGGTTTATGAAGCGGGCTTCGTCTACGATCGGCTCGTTCCGGCGTCGATGAGCCATGAAGCTTTGTACAAATGGCTGCTCATCGCGGCGGTGACGATGGTGCTGGCCTATGCGTTAACCAAGTTCAGGCTGCTTTACGACCGGTTCGTCAAAATTTATACGCTGGTCTTGTATTCGATCAGCTATTTCATTTGTTTCATTGTCACGGTGGCGCTGCCTGCGCTGCAGGAAGACGCGGCCCGGAACGGAGCGGCCGAGTATATTGCGCTGATCGTGCTGATCGCCTTTAATATTATCGTTTTCTTTAGCGGCAAAGACATGCTGTTTTCGGCGATCCGCCGCGATTTCCGCAGCGCGGAATGGTACCCGGTCATCATGGGGGCGTACCTGTTTGCCGTCATTACCGCCTTTCTGAGCGTGCAGTTCCGGCTCGGAGACGCCGGTTTATGGTTCAGTCTGGTGTACCTGCTGCTGGCGATCGGTTACATCGTTTACGGCTTCCGCTACAGATACGTGTACATCCGGCGGATCGGCCTGGGGCTGACGCTGCTGTCCACCGGAAAAATGCTGCTGTACGACCTGTCGCTGCTGACGACGGGCAGCAAAATTCTCGCCTTTTTCGGGTTTGGCGTCGTGCTGCTGGCCATTTCCTACATCTATCAGCGGGTCTCCCTCCGGCTGGAGGGTGTGAAGGAACAAGGATCTCCAGAGGAATCGGCGGTATCGAATTCGCCGGAGTAATTGGTATAATGGTTTAAAAATCTGAAGGAGCTTGGCTATGGAATTTACCCCATCGGATAAAGTGCAGCAAATGGCCACCGGCATATTTACGGAATTGGCCCGGCGTAAACGGTCCGCTTCCCGTCAGGGCATCGAAGTTATCGACCTGAGCGTGGGCAGCCCCGATCTTCCGCCGCCGCCGCTGGTCGCGGAGAAACTTGCGGCCTCGGCGCAGCATGCGGAAAACTACGGATATGCCCTGGGGGGGACCCGGGAGTTTCATGAAGCAGTGAGTCATTTTTACCGCAGACGGTACGGAGTGGAGCTCGATCCGGAGCAAGAGGTGCTCCAAACGATGGGTTCGCAGGACGGGCTTGCCCATTTGGCTTTGGCGGTCGTCAATCCCGGGGATTACGTATTGATTCCGGACCCGGGTTATCCGATTTACGAGGCGGGGGTGGTTCTGGCCGGGGGCCAGGTGTATCCGCTGCCGCTTCGCGAGGAAAACGGGTATCTGCCGCGGTTGGATCAGGTTCCGGGTGAAATTGTGGCGCGGACGAAAATGATGATTCTCAGCTATCCCGGCAACCCGGTGCCGGCCATGGCGGACGTTTCTTTTTTCGAGGAAGCAATCCGGTTTGCGAAGCGGCATAACATTTTGATCGTCCATGATTTCGCGTATTCCGAACTGATTTTCGACGGGCGCCCCCGGCTAAGCTTTATGGCGGTTCCCGGCGCCAGGGAAGTGGGCATCGAGTTCAACTCGCTGTCCAAAACGTTTAATATGGCCGGCTGCCGGATCGGCTATGCCGTCGGTCACCCTGGAGTTTTGCGGGCGCTCGGCACGCTGAAATCGAACATCGATTACGGCGTTTTTCTTCCGGTTCAACAGGCCGCCGCGGCCGCGCTGATGGCGGACGATCGTTTGCTTGAGGCCCAGGTGAAAGAGTATGAAGCGCGCAGGGATACGCTGATTTCCGGGCTGGCGAAGGTAGGCTGGCAGGTGGCGAAGTCCCCGGCCACGATGTTTGTGTGGGCCCCAATCCCGGCAGGCTGGACTTCGCGCGAGCTGGCGTTCGCGCTGATCGAGCAGGCGGGCGTGGCGGTGGTGCCGGGCGATGCGTTTGGCCGTCAAGGGGAAGGGTACGTGCGGATCGCGCTTGTGCAGCCTTCCGGCCGGCTTGCCGAGGCGGTCGAGCGGATCGGCCGGTTTCTGCGGCGGCGGGACGGTCTTGGCAGTCAAAATCAACCATAGGGCGGAATATCCTCGAACATGTGTTAAAATAGGTGAAGGTCAACTTCTAAAATTTTAAAATATAGCGAAAGAGGATCGAGGATATTACGATGAATCAACGATATTCGATATATGGTTTGACCAAGGACCGGCTCGCCGCCTGGCTGCTGGATCATGGACATAAAAAGGGGCGGGCCGAACGGGTTTGGGATTGGCTGTACCGGCAGCGGGTCACCGATTTTCAGGCGATGGACGATGTAAACGCCGAGTGCCGGGCGGTGCTTGCCGAGCATTTTGCGGTCGAAACGCTGAAAGAACATACCCGGCAGGAATCCGTCGACGGCACGATCAAGTTTTTGTTCCAATTGCAGGACGGCAATCTGATCGAAACGGTGCTGATGCGCCATAAATTCGGCCTGTCGGTATGCGTGACGACCCAGGTCGGCTGCAATATCGGCTGCAGCTTCTGCGCCAGCGGACTGCTCAAGAAAAGCCGCGACCTGACGGGCGGGGAGATCGTGGAGCAGGTCATGAAGGTGCAGCTTCACCTGGACCGCAAGGGCCGGGGGGAGAAGGTCACCCATATCGTGGTCATGGGGATCGGCGAGCCGTTCGACAACTACGACAATATGGCCGATTTTCTGCGCGTCATCCAGGATCCGAAAGGGCTGGCCATCGGGCCGCGGCATATCACCGTATCGACGAGCGGGCTGGCGGACAAAATCACCGAATTCGCCGACTCCGACCTGCAGGTTAATCTGGCAGTATCCCTGCACGCGCCGAACAACGAGCTGCGCACCCGGATCATGAAGATCAACCGGGCGATTCCGATCGAGAAGCTGCTGGCGGCGATCGACTACTACCTGGAGAAAACGAATCGGCGGATCACGATCGAGTACATTTTGCTGAAGGACGTGAACGACGGCAAAGAGCACGCTTTGGAGCTGGCGGAACTAATGGGCGATCGGCTCGTCAACGTCAATCTGATTCCGTACAATCCGGTGGACGAACACGCCCAGTATCAAAGAAGCGCGCAGGAATCGGTGCTGGCTTTTTACGATGTGCTGAAAAAACAAGGCGTCAGCTGCAGCATCCGGCTGGAGCACGGCACCGACATCGACGCGGCATGCGGCCAGCTGCGCAGCAAGCAGCTGAAGCTGCCGAGCTGAAGGGGCGGACGGCGTGGCGCCGGACCAATAAGGAAGGACTTGGAGCTGAGCTCCAAGTCCTTTTTTGAGTCGTTGAAGGCAGCGCAACTTGGCGAGGGAACGGCCGCTTAACCGGACCAATTGCAAAAGTGCATTTGAAATGAGCCGAATTCCGGCCATTAGAGCGATGAGATGCAAAAGTGCAGTTGAAAATGGCGTGTAGAAACAAATTTGCTCAACATGGCGATACTGGCCTGCACTTTTGCATTTGACGGGTCATATTCGGGCCATTTCGACGAAAACCGCATGCACTTTTGCATTTCGTGGAATTCGGGAGCAACCGCCGCCTGATGCCGTAACAAAAATCAGCTCTGCAACTGCCGCCAACCGCAAGTCCAGGCTCCTCAAAACGGGGGATGGGGATAACGCCGAAATAACGGCGCTTTTTTCCTTTATATCATCCCTTGCGGCGGCCCGGACCCCTGGGGCGATAAATGCCTTAAATATGCCTTGCAATGACCGCTTCCAACTGGGCGGCTACCGATTGCGGACCGCGAAGGAGGTCGTCTCTGGACAACCGGACCCGCACAAACCGCTCATCCAGCTCCAGCGCTTCGGCGAACAAGCCGCTTAAGCCGCGGGCGCGGCGATCGACCTGCAGTATCAGCTCGAGCGTATCGCCTTTCGGGAAAAACAGGATTTCCAACTCGTCCAGGTATCCGTAGAATCTGCCTCCGGGCGCGTATTCGAACTCCTGCACGAATGGCAGGGTCCCGCCAAGCCTCGGAGCGTAATCGTTCGTCACTTCGCGCAGGCGGAACCCGAGCAGCTCCGCCGCGTCCAGCACGGTTCGCATTTTCCGGTCCGGTACGACGTGGATCAGGTCTTCGTCCTTCGGATCGACCCCCATGTCGATGTCGAGCCCGGTTTCGATCCAGATCGGTACGTTCCGCAGCGTCACCGGCATCCGGTCCGGCAGCCTGAAGCGGAACGGAATTTGCTTCCTCTCGCCGGCCTTCAGCTCGAAGCCCTGGGTGACCAGGTATTTGGCGATCGTGGCGGTTTCCCTGAGCTTGCTGTCGCCTTGCTCGCGTATGTAATGGGTTTTTAGCTTCAGATAAATGTTGTCGATGGACTGGTCGGCCTGTCCTCCCTCCAAATAGACGGTTCCGCCGATTTCCCCGCCGACGGCGACCTCCAACGTATCCAGCTCCGTATTGATCCGCGCCGCCCCGATTCCCACGCTGGCCAACATTTTCTTAAAAAAGGACATGATATCAACCTTCCTTCAACATTTTTTCGTCTGCAGGATTATGTATGCAGCGGTTACGGAGGTTAATACGCTCTCTGGACGGTTGCGGTTTCACTTTTCCATACGGATTACCCGGCATTCATACGCGGCAACGGCGAACGCCCCGGCGGCGGTCTTGCGCCCGGTGACGGCATCCAGGCCTTCGCGGGGGAGGGTGACGGTTCCTCCCAAGCCGTCCATATTGATAATAACCCAAAGATCATGGCCGTCGTCTCCGGTTCTGGGGACAACAAGCGTGCCGGGGGTGACGTCGCTCTGCAGGGCAACTCCCGCTTCGCCGGCATAATGCCCGATCAGCTTTTGCAGCAGCAGGTCGCCCGCTTCGCCGTACGGCAGGGAGCCAAGCATGACGATTTTTCCGCGCCCATGGCGGCGTTCGGTCGCAAAGGCCATGCCGGGGGTCAGGCCCGCGGCGATGGTGCCGACGACGGCGGTTTCCCGGCCGGCCGGCGCAAAGACGGCGCTCCACAGGGAGAGCGGGGCGGTGACGCCGAAAGCTTCCCCAACCGAACCGGTCCCGTCCATCGGATACGTGTACACCGTTTTGACGCCGGCCCAACCCTCCAGCTCGCCCAAACCGGCCTCCGCCGGAATCGTATGCTCCGCCGTCCGTCCGCCGGTCAGCGGCCCGGCCACCCAGATGCCGCCCTCGGCAACCCATTTAAGCGCCCGCTGTAAAAATTCCGAAGAAACGTACGGCAGGAAAGGGGTGAACAGCAGTTTATACCCCGTCAGCTCGCCGCCTTCGGGAACGACGTCGCGATAAAGGCCCAGCGCTAAAAAACGCTTGTAAAAATCGTTCATCAACCCGCGGTAATTCAGTCTCCGGTGCGGCTCCGTCTGCAGGAAAGCTTTGGCCCGGTCGGAGTACGTGATCGCGACCTCGGCGCGCGCCGGCCGGCTCGCCAGCAACACCGGCTCCAGCTCCCGCCGCGCCGCCTCGGCTTCCAGCACGCTGCGGTAGCCGATCGTCGGCTCGCCCCAGGCGCTGACGACGGAGCCGTGCGGCTGCTCGCTGCCCGTGCGCTGCTGCCGCCACAGCCAGTAGCAGAACCCGCCCGCTCCCAGGGCGTAGGCGGCCGCCGCTTCGGCCTTGACGTAACCGATCGGGTGCGGCGAGGCGTAGCTCTCAAGCGACGCGGCGAACGACGGGCTCGTCTCCATCACCCAAAAGGCCTTTCCCGGCTTCAAGTTCCGCCACAGATCGCAGTTGAACAAATAGGCGTGGGCGTTCTCCCGGGAGGCGTACGAATCGAAGGAGGCGAAGTCGAGATTCCGGAACAGTCTTTCGTTGTCCAGATGAAACGGAATGTTGCTGTTATGGGTGATCGGCGCAGCGGAATAACGGCGGATAATGGCCGCCTGCTCGTCGGCAAATTCGGCGATTTGTTCCATGGTGAACAGCCGGTACATCGTGCGCAGCGACGAGTTGTGCAGAAACGGCGTTGGGCCGGGCTGCGGCACCTCCTCAAAACGCCGGTACGTCTGGCTCCAGACGTTGGTTCCCCACGCCGCGTTCAGCGCTTCGATCGTGCCGTAGCGCCGCTCCAGCCAGCGCTGCCACAGCTTCTTGCAGGACGAGCACAGACAGTCGGCAACATGCGCCTTGAACTCGTTGTCGAGCTGCCAGGCGACCACTCCGGGCAGCCGGCCGACGGCCTGGGCGATCCGTTCGGTAATGATCGCGGCCCGCTCGCGGAAATAGGCGTTGTTCGTGCAGACGTGCTGCCTAGCGCCATGGTTCATGACGATCCCTTGTTCGTTCACGTGCATCCGCTCCGGATGGCCGTCGCTCATCCAGATCGGCGGCGCCGGAGTCGGCGTGCACATCACCGTATCGATGCCGTTCGCATAAAGCAGCCCGATCACCTCCGCAAAAAAGCCGACATCGATGCGCCCCTCCTCCGGCTCCAGCACGGACCAGGCGAATTCGCCCATCCGCACGACATTGATGCCGGCCTCCTTCATGGCCGCGATATCCCGCATCAGCACGTCCCGGCTCCACAGCTCGGGATACAGGGCAGCGCCGTGATAAAGTTTGCCGTTTGTCATCTAATCCACCTCTCCCCGTCAGTCTGCGCCAGTTGCCGGGGGCGGCGCAATAGCAATCTTTTGCGGGGTTCGCACTTTTTTGAAAAAACGGGACCTCCTCGAGGCGGCGGGCAATTTCAAGAAAGTCCAATTGCCGGAAAGAAAGGACCGCTTCATAATGAGACTACATCGGTCGCAAGCCGGCTTCGCCGCCCGCAGCCAAATGGCGGCAAAGCCGGCTTGACGATTCGGCAGAACGTCTTGGGAGGTGAACGGGGTGAAGCAAACGGCTGCGGCAAGCATCCGAATGAATCAACCGCCTTTACAAAGCAAACGGGAAACGAGATGGAGACGCCTCAGGCGCGACAAGTGGCTGTATCTGCTGCTGACGCCCGGGGTCCTGTATTTTATCATTTTCAAATATGTGCCGATGTGGGGCGTGCTGCTGGCTTTCAAAAACTATCAGCCGTTCCTCGGATTCTGGAAAAGCGAATGGGTCGGCTTCGAGCACTTCAGAGTTTTTTTCCAGAACCCCGACTTTTTTATGCTGCTGCACAACACGCTGGTGCTGTCGCTTTACAACCTGATCTTTTTCTTCCCGGCACCGATCATTTTGGCCTTGCTCCTGAATGAAATCCGCCGGTCCTTCTTCAAACGGACGATTCAGACGATGATTTACGTCCCGCATTTTATTTCGATGGTCATTGTGGCCAGTTTGACTTACGTGTTTTTGACGACTGAGGGCGGCATGGTAAACGAATTTTTGTATACGTTTACAGGAGAAAAGATCGATTTCCTGTCCAGCCCGGACTGGTTCCGGCCCCTGATCATTTTGCAGACGATTTGGAAGGAGTGCGGCTGGGGGACGATCATCTTCCTCGCGGCGCTGGCCGGGGTGGACGTGGAGCAGTACGAGGCGGCCATCGTCGACGGGGCGAGCCGCTGGCGGCAGCTGTGGCATATTACGCTGCCGTCGATCCGCA
The DNA here is from genome assembly GCF_038007325.1 of Paenibacillus sp. FSL P4-0127. Classification (NCBI taxonomy): domain Bacteria; kingdom Bacillati; phylum Bacillota; class Bacilli; order Caryophanales; family Paenibacillaceae; genus Paenibacillus; species Paenibacillus sp. FSL P4-0127. The sequence goes on from NZ_JBBOWY010000001.1 coordinate 1,282,654, forward strand.
GCACGATCGTCATCCTGCTGATCCTGCGCATGGGGACGATTCTCGATAACGGCTTCGAACAAATTTACCTCATGATGAACGCGCTGAACCGCGAGGTGGCCGAAGTGTTCGACACGTATGTGTACACGCTGGGGATCACCCAGGGGGCGTTCAGCTACAGTACGGCCGTCGGCTTGTTTAAGTCGGTCATCGGCGTCACCCTCGTGCTCGGCACGAACTGGCTGGCCAAAAAATCCGGAGAATCGGGACTTTATTAAAAAGGAGGGACGCTTATGGCCAAACAATACAAAAGCACGGGCGAAAAGGTATTTGACGCGTTCAACTACGTCTTTCTCAGCCTCTTCGGGCTGCTGGCGATCCTGCCGTTCATCTTCGTCATCTCCGGCTCCTTCGCCACCGATGCGGAAATTTCGAAACGCGCCGTGTTTCTTATCCCGCGGACGTTTTCCTTGGATGCGTACAAGTTTATTTTTTCGACGGACACGATCGTCCGCAGCATTGGAGTGTCCATCTATGTCACCTTGGTCGGCACGATCGTCAATCTGTTCTTCACGGTGACGATGGCTTATCCGATGGCCCGGCGCAACCTGATGGGCCGGAATTTGATTCTAAACCTCGTCATTTTCACGATGCTGTTCGGCGGCGGCATGATTCCCACCTACCTGGTCATCCGCGATCTCCAGCTGCTGGACACGCTGAACTCCCTTATCCTGCCCGGAGCGATCAGCGCTTTTAACCTGATTATCGTCAAAAATTTCTTTCAGGAGCTCCCCCCGGAGCTGGAGGACGCCGCCAAAATCGACGGCTGCAACGAACTGGGCTTGCTGTGGCGCATCGTGCTCCCCTTATCCAAGCCGGTGCTGGCTACTTTTACGTTGTTTTACGCCGTCGGCCACTGGAACAACTTTTTCTCGGCGCTGCTGTACATCAACGATCCCGCGAAATGGCCGCTGCAGGTGATGCTGCGCCAGATCGTCATGCTGTCCCAAGCGGCGGGGGACATCAACTCCATGGACCCGACCTTCGTGCAGCCGCCGGAGCAATCGATCAAAATGGCCGTGATCGTCGTCGGCACGATTCCGATCCTGTGCGTGTACCCTTTCCTGCAAAAACACTTCGCCAAAGGGGTGCTGCTCGGTTCGATCAAAGGCTGACCGGCTGCCGCGATCGCATCAACATTCCGCATCATTGAAAAGCCTTTGTGTAAATTCATGGACTTTTCTTGAAAGGTCCGATGATTTTGCAATATATGCCGAACCAGGCTCATACCATTAAAAGGAGGTCAAAACGTATATGACTGTAAAATCGAGTTGGAAGCGCTGGGCCGCCCTGCCGCTGGCATCGCTGATGTTCGCGGCCGCCGGATGCGGCGGGGGGAACGGCGGAGGCGGGGGACCGGAAGCGTCTCCGGCCGCCACCTCAGGCGGGGGAGGGAACGCCTCGTCGGAAGGGCCCCTGAAATTGTCGATCATGCTGCCGATTTTCAAAACAAACTATCCGAAGGACGACGGCCCGGTCGTCGAAGAGGTCGAAAAGCGGACCAACACGCAGATCCATTTCGAGTGGGTGCCGAACGCTTCCTACGCCGACAAGTTCAACATCACCCTCGCTTCCGGCAAGCTGCCGACCATCATTTACGTCGGGGACGTCAAGGGACCAAGCTTTGTGGGCGCGGCCAAGTCCGGAGGGTTTTGGGAGTTGGGGCCTTATCTCAAGGACTTTAAAAACCTGAGCGGGGCGAACCCGGTCATCATGAAAAACTCGTCTATCGAAGGCAAAAACTATGGCCTCTACCGCGGACGGGTGCTCGGGCGCAACGGAATCGCGTTCCGCAAGGATTGGCTCGATAAAGTCGGGCTGCAGACACCGCAAACGATTGACGATTTTTACAATATGCTGAAGGCCTTCAAGGAGCAAGACCCGGACGGGAATGGAAAAGACGACACGTACGGCATGGTTCTGGTCAAATGGACGGGGCAGTGGGCCAGCGGCTTCGACACCATAAAATTGTGGTTCGGCGCGCCGAACAAGTGGGGGGTAAAGGACGGCCAGCTCGTCCCCGAGCACGAATACCCCGAATATCTGGAAGCGCTGAAATTTATGAAAAAGCTGTACGACGAAAAGCTGATCAACTCCGACTTTGCCGTCATGGACAGCGCCAAATGGGTCGACCCGGTGGTCAACAATAAAGCGGGCGTCATCGTCGACGTCGTGGACGTCGGCGCGCGGATTGACGACAAAATCCACGCCGCGCTGGCCAAGGAAGGCAAAGACGAGCCGGAGAAGCATTATATCGACGTGACGGGCGGCGTCACGGGCACGGACGGCCAGCTCCGTACTTTGCCGACCTCCGGGTATTCCGGCATTTTGGCGATCCCGAAATCGTCGGTTAAAACCGAAGCGGAACTGAAGCGGGTGCTCGCTTTTCTGGATCAACTGAACGAACCGGAGATGCAGACGATGCTTAACTTCGGTCTGGAAGGCGCCCACTACAACCTGGTGAATGATTACGTCGAACCGATCAAGGATACGGCGAAGCTGGAATCGGAAGTTGAAGGTTTAAACCAGATGCTCGCGTTTATCCCCGAGGATCGTTCCAAACAGGTGAAGCAGACGCCGCTGCGCGTGAAGCAGGAGGAGGTGCAAAAGGCGAACGAGCAGTACATTGTTTCCAACCCGGCGGAGCCGTTCATTTCCACGGTATATTCGCAAAAGGGCCAGCAGCTCGACAACATCATCAACGATGCCCGCATCAAGTTTATCGTCGGCCAGATCGACGAGGCCGGGTTGAAGTCGGCCTTCGAGCTGTGGAAAAAGTCCGGCGGAGCCGATCTTGTCAAGGAAATGAACGAGCTTTACAGCAAGGAGAACCCGTAAGCGCATCAAGCTCACCGCAAAAAGATCATCGGATGGAGGCGTGGATAGCGGCTGCCCCGAAGGTTCGTGACGAGCCTTTGCGGGCAGCTTCCCGCACTTATATTCCCAAATCATGTAACGTGCATTGCAATTTATTGTGTATGCGTTTACATTTTGGGTATATCTTATTTCGGTTGGTGAGGAAATGAAAATGGGGAAAGGGCGGTATTACCGCAAAAACCTGATCCTGATGCTGGTGGTCTCGGCCATTCCGGGAATCATCACCGGGGCGCTCGTCTACGGCATGATCGGCGGGCGGCTGGAAAACGAGCTGCTGCAGATGCATCACCGGCAAATCGAGCAGCGGGCCCGCAACATCGACGAGCAGCTGGCCAATTTGGAGCTGATGTTGTCCCATTGGGCGTTTGATCCGAAATTCGATTACAGTCTGAACGGACTAGACTTCACCATCGATTTCGAGCGGGCGCGGGATATTACGAAAACGCTGGTCGTCATGCAGGGCTCCAATACGATGATCAAGCAGGTGGAGCTGTATTTAGGAGGGAATGAGCCAATCCTGTTTGACCCCGAATACGGGGAGATCAAGTCCGCGGCGGTGACCGGCTTGTACGACAAGCTGGTCGGGACGCGGCAGAGCACCTATTGGACGGAGTGGGCCTTTGACCCGAGCCGCCCTGGCGAAAAGGAGCTGACGCTGGTGCACCACATCCCCGGCGGCAGCCAGGAACCGTTCGGGGCGCTGCTGATTCGGATGGACACCGGGAAAGTGGCGGATATGCTGAAAACGATGACGCCTTATAACGTGGGGGAGACGTTTTTGGCCCAAACGACCGGCGGGCTGTTCGCTTCGGCCGGCGGAAGCGCGCCGGATTCACCGTTCGTGAAGCGGCTGCGGGCCGAAATCCGCGAGCGGGGAAGCGCCGATAAAGCTTCTTTTGTCTTCGAGTGGGAGGGGAAAACCTATGCCGTCACGTACGGCGCGTTTTCCCGGATCGCCAATGAATGGGTGTATGTCTCCGCTTCGCCGATTTCCAGCATCACGGCGCCGGTGATGTTTGTATCCAAGCTGATTTTTATCGTGAGCTTCAGCGCCTTGGTGTTGGCCGCGCTGCTGTCCTGGCTGGCGTCCAGGCGGATGTACTCGCCGATCGGGCGGCTGTTCAAGACGCTGCTGCCGGAGCATGCGGCGGCGGTGGGCCAGGAGGACGACGAGTTTGCGCTGATCGAGCGGCAGTGGCTGAACTTGCACTGGGAGAGCCACGACCTGCAGCGGAAACTGGCGGAGCAGCTTCCCCATGTGAAGGAGAGCTTTCTTCACCAACTGCTGCACGGTCATTTATACGCCTATTCCGAGCAGGAGCTGCGCGGCCGGATGGAGCGTTTTAAATGGGAGGTGGAGAACCGCCGCTTTGTTTTGCTGTATGTCCAGCTGACGGGCATCACGAGCTTGGGCGGGAAATTCAAAAACGGCGACGAAGGGCTCATATCCTACGCGGCGGCGAACATTATCGGCGAGCTCGCCGCGCAGCGCTTCAGCCAGTGCGATACGATTCATTTTCACAATTTATCGACCGGGATTGTGCTGATGGTACCGAACGAAACGTCCTACATGCCAGAAGTTCAAGCTTATAGCGAAGAGTTGATCCGGACGGTGAACCTGTTCTTGAAGATGCGCGTCACAGTGGCGGTCAGCCGGGCCGTGACCCAGGTTACGGACATTCCGTTCGCGTTTGAGGGGGTACGGCAGGCCGCCAGCTACCGGCCATTTGACGGCGAGAATCAGATCATCGAGATGGAGAAGCTGGACCGCGAAGGGGCCGAGGAGGGAGAGCCGGCCTATTCGTTTACGCTCGAGCGGGAGCTGATTCAGGCGATGCGCACCGGCCAGGAGGAGGACGCGTACCGGCTGCTGGGCGAATTCCTCGCCGCCTTGAGCGCAAGAGGCGCCAAGACGATCGACGTGCAGCAGGGGATGCTGCAGTTGCTCGGCCATATCCAGCACGCCATCATGCAGTCCGGCATTCATCCGAATCGCCTGTTTAAAGGCGTCAATCTGTACGAGGCGCTTTCGCAAATCCGCGAGCCGGAGCTGATCCTGACCTGGTTCCGGGAAAAAGTGCTCGCCCCCTATCTCAAAGAGCTGTCCCTCCGTGCAAACGCGGGGGTCAAGCTGCTGATCGAGCAGGCGATGATTTATTTGCAGCAAAACTACATGAAGGACATTTCGCTCGATAGCTGCGCCGATCACGTCGGCACGAACCCGTTTTTTCTGAGCAAATCGTTTAAGCAGGTGACGGGCCACAATTTCATCGATTATTTGACCGAGCTGCGGATGGAGAAAGCTAAGGAGCTGCTGCGCGACACCGGCCTAAGGATTTGCGATGTGGCCCAGCAGGTTGGGTACCAGCACAGCTATTTCAACCGGATTTTCAAGAAGCTGGAAGGGATGACGCCGACCCGGTACCGCGAGCTTAGCCAGTAAAACGGCACTAGCGTTGCATAAACTTTTGCATAAGACAAGTTGTAGCCCTGATACTTTTCGGATTTCCGCAATTGCTCAGGTTTTCGAAGCGATATTGTCGCCCGCCGAGAATCTAACGGTTTGTAGCAGCGGCTTTTATGCGAAAAAAGGCGCTTTCTACACTGGCGTTGCATAAACGCCTACACAAAATCTCAGTACACCTTGCCCGCTATTCCATTTGAGATCACGCCAAAATCTAACGGTTGTATTAATCGCTATTTTGCCGAAAAAGCCCCTTTCTAAATTTTAACGGTTGTGAGCGCGGTTATCTGCTCTAATCTGAGTCCAGATAGCCGGGTTTTAGCTAAATAAGCGCCATGGCAACCGTTGCTAGAAGTTGAAAGCAGCGTTTTTGGGACAAATAGTGGTTGTGGCAACCGTTAGAATACAACGCTAGTGATAAAGCGGCGGAATTCCAGGGCGCAACAAAGTCCAAAGTGAATAAAAATGTGCAATTCAGCTCACTCCGGCGGGCCGGGGCCAGGGGGAAGCGCGGGCAAAAATGTCTCATTGCCGGCAAACCGGCTTGTGCCTACAATCAGGGCACATACCAGAAAAGGAGATGATTTCCGTGTCTGGAGCTTTGCCTGGAGTTTTGTCTGGAGCGGGGCCGGTCCATTTGCGGTGGCTAAGCGAGCGGGGCGAACCGGAACTGCCTGTCGGCACCACCTGGGGCGTCCCCTGGAAAAAAGGCGCGCTCGCCCGGGAGGAGGTGCCGGGGCTTAGGCTGGGCTGGGTTGGCGGGTCCGACGGGTACGGCGGGCTCGGCCGATCCGCTGAGACTGCCGGGTCTAGCAGGCCAGCCGTGTTTGCCGAGTCAAACGAGTCTGTCGTGTCCGGCGGGTTTGGCGTGTCTGCTGGGTCTACCGGGTCTACCGAGCCCTCCAGGCTTGCCGAGCCTTCCAGGCTTGCCGAGTCTGCGGGTGGAGGATGTGCGGGCAGGTTGGGCAACGCAGGCTGCGCCACGGGCGGCACCGCGGGTAGCATGGTTGGCTTGCCGGTGCCGGGCGTTGCCCCGGGAGCTGTGCTGGTCCGGGCACATGCGGCGTGGGGGGAGATGATTCCGGACGTGATCCCGGACGAAGAGCTTGTACCCCTGCAAAGCTGGCCCACGGCCTTCTGGCCGGACGGAAGCGTGAAATGGACCGCCCATGCGGCGGTGTTCGGAAAGGGCGGAAGCATGAGGGATGCGGCACTGGCGGCGGGAGGCCCCCCTTCGGGCTGTGCCGCCGTGCGGCTGAACCCGAATGGACAGCGCCCTGCCTTAGCGGCAGGCAGCGCGCTGTCTGTCGAAGAGCTGGAGGGTGCAATCCGCGTAGATACGGGAGCTATCACATGCCTGATCGGCACGCGGGGCCAAAAGGTGATCGGCAGCATCATGCGGGGCGGGGCGGAGCTGTGCAGCGGAGGAACACTCGTCTGCCTCCGGGAAGCGGAAAGCGCCGTAAGCGGGGGGCGCGTCCGGCGTGAAGAGCCGTTCGCTGGCCGCATTCACCGGGCCAAGGTGGAGCAGGCCGGTCCGGTCCGCGCGGTGGTGAAGCTGGAGGGGCGGCATGCGGCGGCGTCCGGCGGGAGCAGGGAGTGGCTTCCGTTTACGCTGCGGTTGTATTTTTATGCCAGGCTGGAGTCGATCCGCTTCGTCTATACGTTCCATTATGATGGCAACCCGCATCAGGACTTCATCAAAGGGCTGGGCATTTCCTTTGCCCTGCCGATGCGCGGGCCGCTGTACAACCGGCATGTGCGTTTCGCCGGCGGACGCGGCCTGTTCAGCGAGTCGCCGAAAACGCTGCACACGCGCCGCACGAAGGGGCGTTACCGCGAGCTGTTTGCGGAGCAGACGGCAGGGCGGGCGATCGCGTTTGACCCGGAGCAGGACGCTTATTTCCTCGGCCTGCTGGACGACTCGGCGACCTGGGACGCCTTTAAGCTGGTGCAGGACTCTTCCGAGCACTACCGCATCGCCAAGCGGACCGGGGCAGGCTGCAGCTGGGTGAAGGCGGCGGACGGCCGGCGGGCCGGCGGTTTGGGATATGCCGGGAGCGAGGGTGGCGGACTTGCCGTTGGACTTAAAGACTTTTGGCAAAAGCATCCTTCCGCGATGGAGATCTCCGGCATGGCCGGAGAGGAAGCGAAGTTCACCGTCTGGTTCTGGTCGCCGGATGCGGGGGCCATGGATCTGCGGCATTACGATACGAAAACGCATGTGGAGTCTTCGTATGAGGGCGCCGAGGAGCTGCGGGCCACGCCCTACGGCATCGCCAACACGAGCGAACTGACGGTGTGGTGCACCGGGGGGACGCCGGAGCCTGAAGCGGTCGCCCGCATGGCGCGCGAGGCCGGCGCGCCTTCCCGGCTTGTTTGCGGGCCGGAGTATACTTACGCGGCGGGCGCGTTCGGCATATGGAGCCTGCCCGACCGGAGCACGCCGGCCAAAGCTTATCTCGAGGACCGTCTTGACGGGATCATCGCTTTTTACCGGCGGGAAATCGAGCAGCGGAAATGGTACGGCTTTTGGGATTACGGCGATGTTATGCATAGTTATGACCCGGTCCGGCATGCGTGGAATTACGATCTCGGCGGCTGCGCCTGGCAAAATACCGAACTCGCTCCGAACATGTGGCTGTGGCTTACGTTTCTCCGCACGGGGCGGGAAGACGTGTTCAGGATGGCGGAGGCGATGACCCGGCATACGAGCGAGGTGGACGCGTACCATTTCGGCGAATACGCCGGACTCGGTTCGCGCCACAACGTCGTCCACTGGGGCTGCGGCTGCAAGGAGGCGCGGATCGCGATGGCCGGGCTGCACCGGTATTACTATTATTTGACCGCGGATGAGCGGATCGGGGACATGATGGATGAGGTGAAAGATGCCGATTACTCTACCGTAACGCTGGATCCGATGAGGGCGTATTATCCGAAGGACGAACACCCCACGCATATCCGCGTCGGGCCGGATTGGGCGGCTTTCAGCTCGAACTGGATGACCCGCTGGGAGCGCTATGAGGACGAAGTTTACCGCGACAAGATCATCACGGGGATAGGATGCCTGAAAGCGGCCAACTTTCGGCTCATTTCCGGACCAACCTACGGGTACGACCCGCGGACCGGCGTGCTGACCGGCATGGGCGACGACAATTGGGGACGGCATTTGGCGATTTGCATGGGCGGTCCGCAGGTATGGTTCGAGCTGGCCGGGATGCTGGAGGACCCGGAGTGGGAGGAAATGCTGGCGGAGTTCGGCCTGTTTTACAATTTACCGTCCGAGGAAAAGCTGGTCCGCACCGGCGGGGCGGTCGGCGGCGGCCGCCTGCGGTTTGAGCACCCGGTGCTGAGCGTCGCGATCGCCGCTTACGGGGCGTATTACCACAATGACGCGGCGACAGCGGCGTTGTGCTGGTCGATTTTGCTGGACAATGACTTCGGGCGCGTCGATCTGAGCCGGGAGGAGGTTCCGGCGCTGCATGCGGAAGAAGTGCTGGAAGTGGACTGGATGAATACGAACGAGGCTTCGCAGTGGTCGCTTAATGCGATCATTAGCTTGGAGTTGATCGATCAGTTTTTGCCGGAGCAAATCACGGATGAGTCTGCTAGCGCGGCAACATAACGAACAATGAGCCAGGGGGCGGATGAAAGCATGAGGATGCCGAACATTTATTTTTGCTTTCCGGGAGGGAAGCACAAGGCGCTGACGATGAGCTACGATGACGGGCGAAGGGCGGATGAGAGGCTGGTCGGCATTTTCAACCGCCATGGGATTCGCGGGACGTTTCACCTCAATTCCGGTCTGCTCGGGGATAAGGATCGCCTGACGGCGGAGGATGCGGTGGCGCTGTATCGGGGGCATGAAGTTTCCGCGCACACGGTGTGGCATCCGACGATGGCCCGCTGCCCGATGATGCAGATCGTCGATGAGGTGATGGAGGACCGCCGCAACCTGGAGCGGCTGTTTCGGACGACGGTGCGGGGGATGTCGTACCCGAACGGCTCTTACAGCCGGGAGATCAAGGAGCTGCTGCCGCATCTCGGGATCGAATACGCGCGGACGGTGAAGACGACCCGCGGCGGCTTCGGATTGCCGGAGGATTGGCTGGAATGGGAGGCGACCTGCCACCATAAGGATCGCTTGTTGGAGCATGCCCAAACCTTCATCGGGCTGCACAAAACGCAATATTTGTATTTGATGTATGTGTGGGGGCACAGCTACGAGTTCGATAACGACAACAACTGGGAACTGATCGAGCGATTTTGCGAGACGACCGGCGGACGGGAGGATGTTTGGTACGCGACCAACATCGAAATCGTCGACTATATGAAGGCCTGCAAATGGCTGCGGTTTGCCGCGGGGCGGGAGTTTGTGCAAAATCCTGGGGCGTCCCCGGTTTGGCTTAGCATCGATGGCGGCAGCGTCGAGGTGCCTGGCGGTGGCCTGGTGGAGCTGCGCTGAAAGTTTGTTGAGGTGCTTGGTGGTGGAGGGGTGGAGTTGTGCTGAAAGTTTGAGGCGGGGTGTGTGGCGGGAAATTGGGCTCAACCAGGAAATCGGAACTGGCAACCGGCTGTTGGAACAACGAACCGTCGTCTGGCTGGAATAGCCAACTGCCGGCTGCTTGAACAGCCAATCGTCAGCAGCACAGCTGAACCGTTCAAAATAGCGGCACTTAATGTACTTATTATCCGCAGCCAAGCATGTTCATCCTCATTAGCAGCATTTTTTGTACTTATTTTCCTATGAATGTCCCGGGACACGGGCATTTCCTCGAGACTCTGGAAAATAGCGACATAAATTACCTCTAGTCCACTCAAAATGGGTGATATTGCTGAAATAGGGACACTTTTTATTCTTATATTTTTCGCTGGAGTTTCTCAGACAGCCTGGATGTTATGGATTCTGTCTAATTGTTTTGTCAAGTGCGGTTTTGGGTTTAAGCCGGAATTTGTGATGAGGATTTGTGATGAGGATTTGTGGTGAGAATTTGTGGTGTAAGTTTGCGGTTTAAGTTTGCGGTTTAAGTTTGGGTGTAAGTTTGCAGTGTAAGCTTGCGATGGAAGTGTGTATGGAAGTGTGTATGGAAATGTGTGATTGAGATGTATGATGGAAATTTGTGCAGGAGCGGTTTTTAACGTGGAGCGGAGGTAGAGTGACGATGGGACTGGAACCTGTGAAGCAGAGAGCGATGGATATAGGGAGAGCGGGGACGATGGATAATGCGTCGTGTACACGCTTGGAGGGAGAAAAACGGGGCGAGGGGAAAGCGGCCTGTCCGGAGGCTTGCCGGTTAGCTGAAATCGATATCTCGGCGGCCGGTCCGCGCTGTAAAATGCTGCTGGGCGATTTAAACGGCGACGGCCGGATGGAGCTGCTGCTCGTCCAGCCCGACAATCGCCAGGATGTGCGGTATATCCCCCACCAGGTGCAGTGCCTGACGGCGTTTGACCTGGACGGGAGGCTGCTGTGGCAGCACGGCAAACCCGATCCCGGGGCGGGCAGTCAGGGTTCGGATTATCCGGTCCAAATTTATGATTTGGATGGGGACGGCAAGCTGGAAGTGCTGTGCGTGATGAATGGGCGATTTTATATGCTGGCCGGAGAGGACGGTTCGGTAAAAAAGGTTTGCGATTTGCCGGACCCGGAAGCGCATGACTGTATTGTTATCGCCAATTTAAGCGGCGGGGAGCGGGCTTCCGATATTATTTTGAAAGACCGTTACCGGCGCCTATGGGCGCTGAACCACGATTTTGAGCTGCTGTGGACGCATGAGGGGAACACGGGGCATTACCCTTGGGCTTGCGACTTGAACGGGGATGGATACGATGAGGTGATGGCGGGGTACGATTTGCTGGATCACCAAGGCCATGTGTTGTGGAGCTGCCGGGATTTGGAGGATCACGCGGACTGCATCTGGGTCGGGGACGTGAACGGCGACGGGGCTCCCGAGCTGGTGATCGGCGGCAGCGTGACGGTGATGTACAGCCGGGACGGCAAAGAGCTGTGGCGGTACGATGGCTCGATCGAGTCGCAGCACATCGCGCTTGGCAAGTTCAGAAGCGACCTGCCCGGCCTGCAGGTTGCCGGTTTGGACCGTATGGTCCGGGAGGACGACGGCAAAGGCTTAAAAGGCAAGGACGCCTTGTTTATGCTGGACAGCGAAGGCCGGGAATTATGGAAAGAGGAGCGGCAAACCAGCGGCTGGCTGACGATCGCCGAAACGTTAAGCGGCTGGCATCCGGGGGCACCGGACTATATTTTGGCGTACCGCCGCGGCGGGGGCGTATTCCCGGCCCTTTATGACGGGGAACAGCGGATCGTCGCCCAATTTGGCCATGAGGGGTATGCGGTGCATGGCGATTTGCTGGGGCGGGGTACGGAGCAGGTGATCATTTATGACGATGAACTGGCCGTTTTGTTTGCGAGCGAACCGCTGGAGTTAAGCGGGGCTTTTGCCGCCGGTTTTGAAAGCTTTGATTCCCCCTCGGGGGAAAGCCTTGTTCAAGGCTCACGGCCGCCTGGCCCGCTGCCGCAACCGAAACGGCTTTACAATTCCACCTTGTACCCGGGAGGAGAAGTCGATTGGAGAAAGGGGTGAGGCATTGGTGCCGCCTTATTTTCATGAGTATGATGCGATAGCGCGGGTTGCGGCGGGCCGGGTGGAGCCGGTGCTGTCCGCCGTGGCCGGCAGGTTTGTTGGAGCGAACCCGCCGCGGCCTCCGGTGTACCGTGTGCACTCGCGGCGCGGGTTCAAGCGGTTGGCGGACTGCCGTTACGATATGGATTTGGCCCGGCGATGGCCCGATTTGACGCCTGGACAATTTGTATACGTGTGGGGCATGCTGTGGTGCGAGCAGGAAGGGGAGACGCCCTTTTCCGTCAGCTGTTACAGCCCGGTCAAAGTTTATGTCAACGGCGCGCTTGCCTTTCAATCAAATTTAAATGATGACGTGTTTCCCGACCGGAAAGCCTTCTTCCGCGCAAAGACGGGGAAAGGGCGGAACGACATCGTGCTGGAATTCACGGCGGCCGGCACCGGCTGCGGCGGCGTGTTCGGTACAGGCAGCGTGAAAGGAGCGCCCTTGCATTTTTTGAATCCGACGCCGGAGGGGCGCGGTTGCGAAGGGTGGGTGTACAGCGGGCCGCAAGCGAACCGTTGGGATCGGCTGCCGGGAGCGGTTGAAGGCGAAAGGTGGGGCGGTAGCCGCGGCAGCGGGAAGCGAGAGGACGCTGAGAACGTTGGGAACGCTGAGAACGCCAAGAATCACGAAAACTGCCAGAACCTTGTTGGCATGAACCAGGGCTGTATCTATGGCGCGTGGCATCCGCAGGACCGATGGTCGCCGCAGGAGCTGGAAGCGGGCTGCTTCGCCCGCCTGTTTGGTTCGGAAGCAAAGCCCGGCGACAAAGTGTTTGCATGGTGCAAGCTGGAGACGCGAAAGTTTCCGGCGGCGGACGTGCGGATCGCCGGCCATTATGAGGGCGCCGCAACCGTGTATATCGACGGCCGCCCGGTTTTCCGCGGCATGGAGGAACGGGGCCGCTTCGGGATCGTTTTGCGCGGCGTCGATTACGGTATACATGACCTGGTGGTGGAATCGGTTTGCGAAGGAGGCGGCAACTGGGGGTTCGGGATAGACGAGGTGCGGGAACTGGAGCAGGGCGATACGGGGGAGGCCTCCGGGGAGGGCGCAGGCGCAATCGCCACGGCCCAAGCTACCGAGTATCGGCGGGCCCCGAAGGCAACGCCGGCTTTTGCACGCCGGAATCGCGTCCGTCTGCTGAGGCCCTATCCGGTGGAAGGGATGACGGAAACCTGGCTGTATGCCGGTCCTTTTTCCGGGGAAAACGCCCCGCAGGCGGCCGCGGCGACCGTTATGGATACCTTGCTGGGCCGCGGGGAAGAAGCAACGTTTTGGCGGATTGACCGGCCGGATTGCTGGATTAGGCCTTTTACGGAAAGCCCGTTGTACGGCCGATGGAATTATCCGCTCGGGGTGACGCTTTACGGTCTGCTGAAAACGGGGCGCGTCCTGAAGTTCCCGCATTTTACCCAATACGCGGCCGAGCATATCGAACAGTGCAGTAAACTGCACGAGTACGCGCTTTGGGACCGGGACCGCTACGGTGCTCCCGGCATCAACCACCAGCTGGCGATGATCGATTCGCTGGACGATTGCGGTTCGTTTGGCGCCGCGATGCTGGAGGCGAACAAGCTGCGTCCGATCCGGGGAGCCGCCGAGGCAGCGGCGCATATTGCCCGTTACATTAGTCATGTGCAGGATCGCCTGTCGGACGGGACGCTGTACCGGGCCCGGGGGACGACCGACTTTATGAAAGACACCCTTTGGTGCGACGATCTGTACATGAGCACGCCGTTTTTAAGTAAGTATTACGAATTGACGGGAGAAGAAGCCTGCCTTGAGGATGCGGCCGCACAATTTTTGCGCTACAAGGAAAGGCTGTTTATGCCCGAACTCCAAATTATGCACCATGTCTACGATATGAAGTTTGGCCGGCCGAACGGGGTGGCTTGGGGAAGAGGGAACGGCTGGGTCGTTTTTTCGCTGGCGGAACTGCTGTCGGCCATGCCCGAGCGGCATGCGCTTCACCCCGAACTGCTGGCGTTCTATCGGGAGCTTTGCCAAGGATATTTGCGGCTGCAAGGTAAAAACGGGCTCTGGCATCAAGTGCTGACCGAGCCGGACTCGTATGAGGAGGCGTCCTGCACCTCGATGTTCATTTACGCGTTTGCCCGGGGCGTCCGCCGCGGCTGGCTGGAGGAGACGGAAGCCTACCTGGAGTCGGCCCTGCGGGGCTGGCGGGGGTTGACCGAGAGCTGCATCGACAAGGACGGCAACGTCTACGGTGTATGCCGCGGGTCCGGGTATTCTTTTAACAAATACTACTACAAGGATGAATTAACGTGGCGGTTGAACGATACTCACGGAATCGGCATCGTGCTGCTGGCGGGGATTGAGGCCCTTCAGCTGCTGGGCGGAAGGGAGGTTGCCGGTTTTGGCGAATGTTGATCCTCCTATGATGGAGAGCGGCCCGTTCATCCCCGAAGGTTGGCGTTTATTGTACAGCAATCCGCTGCAGTCTTCGCAGGATACGGCGGGATTTAGGATGGAAGGGGACGGGGCCGCGACTTTTCCCCTTGGACGGCTGCGCCTGGAGAGCAAGCGGAGTGCGGAGGAGGGGCAAAAAGCCAACCTGGTGTACTGGTGCCCGGAGGAGTTTCCCGCGGATATGGCGGTGTCCTGGCGGTTCCGGCCGATCCGGGAGCCAGGGCTCGCGATTTTGTTTTTTAGCGCTAGGGGGTCGGAGGGAAGGGATTTGTTCGATCCGGCGCTGCCGCCGCGCACAGGCGAATACGACCAGTACCACCATGGGGCGATGGATGCCTTTCATGTTTCTTATTTTCGCCGCATGTGGGCCGAGGAGCGCAGCTTTCATACCTGCAATTTGCGCAAAAGCTACGGCTTCCATCTGGTCGCGCAGGGCGCCGACCCGCTGCCCGGTGTTGCCGACGCCGCCGATAGCTACCGGATGCTGATCGTCAAAAAAGGCCCGTCCATCACGTTTGCGATCAATGAAATGATCATGTTTTCGTGGCTGGATGACGGGCTTTCTTACGGTCCGCTGCTGGCCGGCGGCAAAATCGGCTTCCGCCAGATGGCCCCGCTGATCGCGGAATATGCGGATTTGGCGGTGTATGGGCCTTGATTTAGGCGCTGACGCAGGCCGCGGTCATTCCGTTCCTTGCTTCCGCTCCTGCGCGTAGCTGACGGCGCCGATCACCAGCGCGAGGACCACGATCAGCGAGCCGACCCAAGGCAGCGACGTCAGGCCGATATGGGTAATGACCAGGCCGCCGATGAAGGCGCCCATCGCGTTGCCGAAGTTGCCGGCCGCGTGGCTGGAGGTGGAGGCCAGCGCCGGAGCCGCTTTGGCCAGGTTCATGATCCGCACCTGCATCCCCGGCATAACGCCGAACGAGGCCATGCCCCATAGGAAAATCGTAATGACGGCCAAAGCAGGGCTGTGAACGGTGAAGGTGAAAATGCCCAAAATGACCGCTACGGCCAAAAACAGACCAAGCAAGGACAGCATCAGCTTCCAGTCGGCGAGCTTGCCGCCGATCATGTTGCCGAGCGTGACGCCGCAGCCGAAAATAACGAGAATCCAGGTCACGTTATGCTCGGCAAAGCCGGTGATGTCCTGAAGCAGAGGTGCGATATAGGTGAAAACGGCGAACAAGCTCGTATTTCCCAGCGCCGCGATCAGCAGAAACAGCAGCAGCTTGGGGCGGAGCAGCGCGCGGATCTGCCGGCCCACGCCGCTCGGCTCCTCCTGGCGGAGGCGCGGAATGAAGCGGAGGATGCCGCCGAGGGCGATCAAGCCCATCAGGGCAATGGCGCCGAAGGAAGCGCGCCAGCCGAGCTGCTGGCCGACAAACGTGCCGAGCGGAACCCCGACGATGTTCGAGATGGTCAGCCCGGCCATCATGATCGATACCGCACCGGCGCGTTTCTCCGGCCGGACGAGGCTGGCGGCGATAACGGCGCCAACGCCGAAGAAGGTGCCGTGCGTTAAGGCGGTCAGAATCCGAGCGGCCATAAGCACCTCATAGTTGGGCGCCACGACGGAAATGCCGTTGCCTAGGATGAAGAGAAGCATCAGCAGGCAGAGCAGGCCTTTTTGCGGAATCCGCTGGGTCAGCAGCGTCAAAATCGGTGCGCCGATCGCCACGCCCATAGCGTAAGCGGTAATCAACTGCCCGGCGGTGGAGATGCTGACATCGAGGTCATTCGCCACATTCGGCAGCAGCCCCATAATGACAAATTCGGTCATGCCGATGGCAAACGAGCCGACGGTCAGGGAAAGGAGCGCGACGGGAAACGGTTCTTTTGCGGTGGTGGCTTGTTTATGTATTGCCGGAGATGTATTCATGCTGTACAACCTTTCTGAAGTACAAGTCTTCGAATGGATTCGCTTAAGTCCAGTTTCCTATTATTAGGGGTCGGCGGATGAAGATCAAGCACTTTTTTCTGTAACCGTTTGCGCGAAAAAAGCCTCCAAAACCGCTTAACGGCGGTATTTGGAGGCTTTTTTACGCAGCTTGATGCGCTTTCAAGAGATGTCGTCTGGATATCTATTTTCCGAAGCGATAAAATAGCAGCATATAGGCGAGGGGAGAATTGTCGATTGATGAAAATAAGATTGCCAAAGTACATACGAATCGTTATGGCCATGTTGATCGCTGTCATTATTCTGCAGGGGACAGCCCCTTTGACGGGGGCTTTCACGGCTTCCGCACAAACCGAAACTCCGAAATGCGGGCAGGGCTGCAGCCGTTATGACGTCGTCCTGATCGGCAGCGAAATCGAAGGGGTTTTGCTGGCCAAGGCGGCCCATGATTCGGGATTAAGCGTGCTCATTCTGGATCCGCGCGGCAAACCGGGCGGCGAATTGATCCAGGGGCAGATGCTGGTGCTGGACGAGCCGAACGACAACCGCAAGCGCAGCTTGGTGCAGGGTGAACTGAAGCCGCTGTATGACGGATACAAAGCCGGAAAGATCCGCAAGCTGCCTGCCTTTGAACGGTTTTACGGCCGGTTGATCCAGGGCATCCCGCTGCGCAGCGGCATCGCGATCGAAGGGGTGGGCATCGTCCCCCAAGGCAAGGGGAAATCGCTCAAATCGCTGACGTACCGGGCGAGAGATGGAAAAAGGTATACGGTTGAAGCCGGTTATTTTGTGGAAAACACCGATTTCGCCGTCCTGACCAGCAAGCTTGGAAATAAGCGGATTCCCGGCATGGAGAGCATCTATGGCGGCAAGAAGCCGGATTATATGGCGGCCACCTACATGATTCCGGTCAAAAACGTCAATTGGAACAAGCTGCATCAAGCCGTGTTGGAGGATTATCCGCTTTCGAACGTCCAGGAGAAATACGGTCCCAACACTTATGTGGATTGGCATTTCGCCACGGGGTTCAGCAATCTGACGTTTAAATATAAGCCGCGCGACTCGCATCTCGTGCTCCGGGGACTTAATGCGACATATCAAAAAGACGGCGAGGTGATCATCAACAGCCTGCTGATTTACGACGTGAACCCGGCGGACCCCAAATCGGTAACGTCGGCCGTCAGCCGGGCCAAAGCGGAAGCGCCTGATATCGTCAAATACTTGCGCAAGCATATTCCCGGTTTCGATAAAGCCGAGTTGAACGGGTATCCGGAATATTTGTACATCCGCGACTTCGACCGCTATGAAACGGAATACGTGCTGGATTACCCGGATTTGCAGTCGAGCCGGATGTTTTGGGATAATGTTAGCGTCGGCGGATATCCGATCGATTTGCAGGGCACCCGTGCGATTGCCAAGGGGATCGGCTACGGCAAACCGGACCGGTACGGGATCCCGCTGCGCTCTTTTGAATTGAAGTCTTACGACAACGTGCTGGTGGCCGGGAAAAACATCGGGGCCAAGATTAAAGCCTACGGCAGCGCCAGAGTCATTCCGACCACCGGTTTGGCCGGGGAAACGATCGGCATCATTCTCGGGCATGAATGGAAACAGAAGCATAAGCGATTGAATCAGCTGACGCCGGCCGATTTTGAGCGGATTCACGATTATTTGGCCAAAGATTACGGCATCGTCCTCGCCGGGAAGTAACGGTCATCTTCACGAATATTCCTGCCGATTGGGACATATTTTTGAACAAGCAAAAAATTGACCAAGCGGGAGGCATGGCCGTGGGGATCGCGTATATTAGAATTTCCGTCATTTATTTTGTCGCCGGGGTACTGTTGGGCATGTATATGTCGATGGGGCATGCGCATGAACTGGAGAGCGTGCACGCGCATGTCAATTTGCTGGGGTGGGCTTCGTTTGCGCTGGCGGGGCTGATTTATGTGCTGTTTCCGGAGGCTGGAGAAAGCTTGCTTAGCAAAATCCAATTTTGGACTTATTCGCTCGGCCTGCCGATCATGATGATCAGCCTCGCCTTTCTGGAGCTTGGCTCGGAGCAATTTGAGCCTCTGGCGGCGATCGGCGGAATGTTGGTTGTGCTCGGCGTCGTTCTGTTCGCCGCCAATGTATTGCTGCATGTGCATCCCAAGGCGTCCGGCGGCAAGCAGTGATGAGTATTGCTGCTGGACTCCTTTGGAGATAGCAGGGCAGGGGACAGGACGTGACAGAACATGATAGAACGTGACAGGACAGTTGGATCAAGCGCAAAAGTGCATGCGAATTTTGTCAAAACCTCTCGAAACTAACCGGCGAATTGCAAAAGTGCAGGCCATTCTCACCCTTTTGAGCAAACTTGTCTCTAAGTCCCATTTTCAACTGCACTTTTGCATCTCACCGCTCAAATAACCGGAATTCGGGCTCATTTCAACTGCACTTTTGCATTTCGCGGTAATGCTTCAGCTTCTTTTAAACAGAAAGGCTTGACATCGCCGAGATAATATCTTAATATTAAGACAAATAGATTTAAGAGTCTTAAAAACTTATGAAAATCGCGTATCAATTAAGAAAATGTATCTGCATGAACAAATGTTTGGAGGTGAACCGGCGTGGATAGAGTGCAAAACGAGGCGCTGCACCTGTTGGTCGTATTGTCCCGGGCAAGCCAATGGGTACATGCGCACAGCGACAAATCGATCCGCGAGTACGGGTTGACCCGCACCGAATTCGGCGTGCTGGAGCTGCTGTACCACAAGGGGCGCCAGCCGACCCAGCAGATCGGCAACAAAGTGCTGATGAGCAGCGGCAACATTACGTATACGGTCGACAAGCTGGAGAAGAAAGGGTTTGTGGCCCGCAAAACCTGCAAGGAAGACCGGCGTCTGGTGTATGCGGAAATTACCGAGCGCGGCAAGCAATTTATCGAAGAAGTGTTCCCCCGGCATACGAAACTGATTGAAGAGGTGCTGGGCGGGCTGTCGCCGGAGGAAATGCAAACGGCCGCTAAACTGTTGAAAAAGCTGGGCAAGCATGCTGAAGAGAGCTATAAGGAAGAGGGCTTTAAGTAGGCGAGAATCGATCGATGGGTTTGATGGCAAAGGTGAAGCGATTGGTTTATTGGGGAGGATCGCTGAATCGTTGGATAGGTTCGTTGGATGGGATTTTGGGGCGTCTTTTGGATGACCCCGGCCTGCTGCCTTTCCAATATCTTAATATAGAGATTCTTTAAATGTACGCATTTGACATTTCCAAGGTGAAGGAGGAGCAAGTATGGCTGATCATGATTTTACATCAATACTTAAATCCCGCCGCTCGGCGAATAAATTTATCCCGGGGGTGGAAATGGATAACAAGGAATTGGACGAGATGTTCAACCTCGTTAAATACGCCCCGTCAGCGTTTAATCTGCAGCATGCCCATTATGTGGTGGTGAAAGACCCCGATCTGAAGGAGAAAGTATACGAAGCGGCGGAAAAACAATACAAAGTCCGGACCGCGTCGGCGGTGATCCTGGTGCTGGGCAAACTCGACGCCCACAAGGACGCCGCGGCGATGAACGAAGGGCTGCTTAACCTGGGAGTGCTCAGCAAGCAGGAATACGATCAGCTCGTCTCGTCCACGATCGGTTTCTATGAGAGCCGGGGCGAGCAATTTATGCGGGATGAAGCGATCCGCAGCGCCAGCCTGTCGGCCATGCAGTTTATGCTGATCGCCAAAGACAAGGGCTGGGACACATGCCCGATGATCGGCTTTAACCCGGACGAAATGCGCAAGCTGCTGCAGGTCCCGGACAATTACGTCCCGGCCATGCTCATCGCGATCGGCAAGGAGGATACTTCCAGCTTTCGCCCGCGCGGTTACCGCAAACCGGTTGGAGAGTTTGTCAGCTACGACAAGTTTTGAAATAAGCGTAACCACAAAAAAAGGAGTGACCAGTCATGATTCAACCAACGGCAGGGATTCACCATATTACGGCTTTTGCCTCCGATCCGCAGAAAAATGTCGATTTTTATACAGGTGTACTCGGATTGCGTCTGGTCAAAAGAACAATCAATTTCGATGCGCCGGAAGTCTATCATCTGTATTTTGGCGATGAGGCGGGCAATCCGGGATCGATTATGACCTTTTTCCCGACGGCGGGAGCCCGGCGCGGCCGGGTCGGAGCCGGTCAGGTAGGGGTTACCGTGTACGCCATTCCGGAGGGCGCGATGCCGTTCTGGCGGGAACGGCTGCGGAAATTCGGCATTTCCACGACCGACACGCAACGCTTCGGCGAAACGTATTTGCATTTCCGCGATGGCGACGGGCTGCAAATCGAGCTGGTCGAACGGGCGGCCGGACCGCTAAGCACCTGGTCGTTTGGCGGGGTTCCGGCGGATAAAGCGATCAAAGGCTTTGGCGGCGCGGTGCTGTTCAGCGCGGCTCCCGGCAAAACGGCCGGGCTGCTGGAGCATGTGATGGGCCTGAAAAAGCTGGGCGAAGACGAATTTTACGCCCGCTTTAAAGCGGAGGGAGACCTGGGCGACGTCATTGACGTGAACGTTAAGCCGATGGAATACGGCGCGGGCGGCGCCGGCACGGTGCACCACATCGCCTGGCGGGCCCGGGATTTCGCCGAGCATGAAGAGTGGAGAGAGCGGGTCGCCGAGCATGGGTACCGGCCGACGCCGATCGTCGACCGGCAGTATTTTCACGCGCTATATTTCCGGGAGGAGGGCGGCATCCTGTTCGAAGTCGCCACGAACCCGCCGGGCTTCGCGAATGATGAAGATCCGGAGCATTTGGGCGAAAAGCTGATGCTGCCGGCCTGGTACGAGCCGCAACGCGAGGCGATCGAGCAGAACTTAACTCCGATCGAAGTGCGGGTGCTTGAGGAGGATCTGCGATGAAGCATATTTTCAAGCCGGGTACGGGGAGCGGCGAGCGGGCGGCTCCTCCGCTGCTCCTGCTTCACGGCACCGGCGGGACGGAAACGGATTTGCTGCCGCTGGCAGAGCTGATTTCGCCCGCGTCGCCGGTGCTCGGCGTCAGAGGCAACGTGCTGGAAAACGGGATGCCGCGGTTTTTCCGGCGGCTGGCGGCCGGTGTCTTCGACGAGGAAGATCTCGTGCTCCGCACGCGGGAGCTCAACGACTTCCTGGACGAAGCGTCGGAGCAATACGGGTTTGACCGCCGCGCCCTGGTCGCGGTCGGTTACTCGAACGGGGCGAACATTGCGGCCAGCCTGTTGTTTCATTATCCGCAGGCGCTCGGAGGGGCGATTTTGCACCACCCGATGGTGCCGCGCCGCGGCGTCGAGCTGCCGGACATGGCCGGGCTGCCGGTCTTTATCGGGGCGGGGCGCTACGACGCCATGTCCCCGGCGCGGGAAACCGAGGAACTGGAGCGGCTATTAAGCGGGGCTGGGGCCGACGTGCACGTGCATTGGGAACCGTACGGCCATCAGCTGACGCCAACCGAAGTGGATGCCGCAGCCGCCTGGTTCCGGCAAAACTTTTCGTAATTGATATCAATTTGATCCTCTTCCGTTTTGGGAGAGGATTTCTTATTTCGGGCAAGGAGGGGGCGGGGGGCATGGTTATGATTGTGGATGCTGCCCGGAACCGCAGCAATAGCGGTAAATAAGGGTGTTATTTTCGGCGAAAAAGGTGGGTCAGGGAAAGTAGGGGAATTTTTTACCGCTAATTGTGAGCGATGAGCTGACAAAGGCGCTTTTACCATGCTTGGCAGAAGAATAGGAACAAAAAGTTCCGCTAATTCGCGAGTGAAGGGTGAAGCTTAAGAAATAGGTACACAAATTACCGTTATTTCCGTACGCCGATAAATTTTCGTGCGCAGACAAATTTCCGTGCGCTGGCGAGCCTCAGTGTCATAGCGGGCCCCACCATCGGAGGAGCCGCGATTGAGGCCGGATACACCCTTACATCACCTATGGGTTGACTTTACTCTTGCCGACAAAGAAGCTTCGTCCCAAAAATGCAAAGGCCCGGCGCCTGTGTAAGGGCCGAGCCTTTGCTAATTTTAGAGATTTGCCGCTATTTTACATCCACCTGGAATTCCAGCTCGCTGAGGTATTTCTTTTCGTGGAATTTGCCGGAAGATTTGTCTTGGTTCAGCACATAAGGCTTGATCGTAATCGATTTCGGCGTCTCTTTAAACGGCGTGAAATTGTAGTCGATCACATATTGCCCGTCTATAAAGGTTATATGGTTGCCTGGAAGTTCCTCCAGCAGGCTGTTGTTCTCATCGCGGATATCGAATCCAAACCGATATTTGCCGGCGTACAGATCTTCAGCCGGAAGTTTGTACTCTTCCCCGAGGCTGGCTAGCTCCCCGCTGCCGGTCATGGTCAAACGCGTCGTGATCGGCGTCAATTCCAGCTTGTCCAGAGCAAAGCGGAATCCGTCATACGATTTAACCATTTCCGGCTTCAAAACGACGTTTTCGGTGTTTTTCTTCACCGGGAACGTCAACAAATAAGGCTGATCAGAACCGGTTAAGGTCGCTTCAAGCTTCAATTCGAAGGAATCGCCCAGCGGTTCAGGCCGTCTCACCAGATCCGGATCAGCATTAGGCAGGGTGATAGGAGGGGTGTCGTTAAATTCCAGAATGGCCGTATCCCGGGTATCTCCGTCCGTCAAAGTATAACCTCCCGGATAGTACCGCTCGCCGTTAATGTACATACTGATGTCTTTAAGGACGCCTTTGCCGCTGCTGTCGGTGTCACCGTTGTCCATGCGCTCGCCAAGCAGTTTGGCGTCCGCTTGACCGTCTCTTTTTAGGGCAATGGAGATGCGGGTTCCATCATAAACATATCCGGTGCTTTCCAGGGTCATATCGTTATGGCTGTCTTTAGCTTGGACGGGCTGGTACAATCCGTTGGCCACGCTTGCCTGCAGCCCGGTATCCCCGTACTGCTGAAAGATGTTGCCGATGAGCGGAACCTGGCTCAGCGCGCTGGCCATGACCGGGGATACGAACCCGCTGCCGATGATCCCAAAACCTAAAGCCGCGGCTATCCCCGAGACCGCCACCGTTCTTTTCATCCGGTTGCTTTTACTGCGGCTGCGACGATTCAACTCTGCATTTGTATGGTTCATTTGTTCAACAATCCTTTCACCCAAGTTTAATTCCGGAACTTCCGTATTTTGAATCATATATTCCAGGTTGTCAGTAACCTGCTTTGCTGGATCGGATATTGGCTTCAATTTTTTGGCCTCCCTTATTCCGTTTGTATTGGACTAGTTTGTTGCGGATGCGCTCATATTGTTTCCGTAATGTGGCCGGCTTGCGGTCCATAATCTGCCCAATCTCCTCGGAAGTGTACTGCTCCACCGCTTTTAACAGCACAAGATTCCGTTCGCTGGGGGTCAGCGGATCCAGCAATTCCATGACGGCGGATTCCTGTTCGGAGTAGGTGAATAATTTAGCTTCGTTCTGGTATCTGTCCGCAATTCGTTGGTACCGTTTTTTCTTTTTCAGCACATCCATGCTGTGATTGTAGGCGATTCTGTACAGCCATGCCGAAAATGGGGAGTCCCCGCGGTAATCGCCTATATTTCGATAGGCCCGGATAAAAATGTCCTGAAGCGCATCCTTGGTTTCCTCACGATCTCTAATCAGGTAGTAACAATAGGTATACAGCTCTTTTTCGAAATGGCGGGTGATCTCGATAAATGCCTCCTGAGAGCCTGTTTGCGCCTGGCGAGCCCATTCGTCAACCATAGCTCTTCGCTCAGCCCGGTTTATCGAAGTCGCTGTTTTGCTATCCAATTCATCACCTCCCTGTGTTTTAACTTCGCTTATACGACTACCGTTTCTTAACGATTTGTGACATGAAATATAAAAAAATGCAAGCTTATAACCGGAAGGCTGGCGGCCATTGTGGGATTTTTTGGTTTCCACCTTCCGGGAGTTATGCTAAATTATTTCATGAACACGCTTACAAGTTTGGCTGACTCAGCATTGACATAAGAAACAAGAAACAAGAAACGTCCGAAAAGAAGAAGGAGCGATGCGGTATGCTGCAGGTACTGCTTGTGGATGATGAGCCATGGGTACTGGAGGGGCTGCGCACAATGGTGAACTGGGAAAAGCACGGTTTCCGGGTTTGCGGGGAAGCCCACGACGGACCGGAGGCGCTGGCGATGATCGAAGAGCTCCGGCCGGAGCTGGTCTTCACGGACATCCGCATGCCGGCGGTCACGGGGCTCGAATTGATCGAAAGGAGCCGGCAGACGCTGAAAAGGCCGCCCGAATTCGTCATTTTAAGCGGCTATGACGATTTTAATTACGCGCTGACGGCCATGCGCCAACGCGCCGTGGATTATTTGCTTAAACCGATTGACGAAGAGGAAATCGAGGCCCTTCTGGCCAAGCTCGGGCAAAAGATTACGGACGAGTTGGCCGCGGAGCGCAGCCTGCCCCGGAAGCGGTCGCTGTTCGTAAACAATCTGCTCAACCGTTTGATTCAGGGGGAAGGCGATCCGGAACTGCAATCCGAAGCCGCGAGGTCGCTTGGCCTTCCGGGAGAGGCGGAGCTGCGCTGCGCGCTGATCGATACCGGGGCCGATGGGAGTGGCCTAAGCCAGCGGATCGGCGCCTTTTTCGCGCAGGATGCCGGCCGGTTTTTTCAGGACCGGGCCGGGCGGACGGGCGTGATCCTGCGCGCGGAGGACATGACGGATTCCCGTTTGGAGGAGACCGGGCTGGCCGTCAACCGCGAGCTTGCGGAGCGTAAGCAGCGGGTCCTGGTGACGGTCAGCGGCATCGCAAAAGGGATGGGGGCGATTCGGGAGCTATATTTGCAGGCGCTCG
This sequence comes from Paenibacillus sp. FSL P4-0127, assembly GCF_038007325.1. Classification (NCBI taxonomy): domain Bacteria; kingdom Bacillati; phylum Bacillota; class Bacilli; order Caryophanales; family Paenibacillaceae; genus Paenibacillus; species Paenibacillus sp. FSL P4-0127. The sequence goes on from NZ_JBBOWY010000001.1 coordinate 1,307,832, forward strand.
ATCTGAACAGAGCAAAACGCAGCCAGGGGAAAACGGGGCTGTTTTTTCATAACGGCCCAGCCTCGGCGACTTGGCAAGATGCCGCCTATAAGGGCTGGTTCCGCCGTTTGCCCGAGCTGGTGGAAGCCGGCGCGCCGGAGATGATTGATTCCGCGATCGAGGAGGCGTTCGCGGCGCTAACCTGCGGTCAGGCGGACATCGAAGCGTTGCAAGCGGACGCCGCGAATCTGGAGCTCACCCTTTGCCGGCAAATGGCCGGATTCCACGGCGATCCCGACGGTTTCATGAAACGTATGCAGGCGGAATACGGAAGCCTCGGCGGCATAGCCGACTACGCGGCGTTGAAGCGGTATGTGCGCCGGCTGTGCCTGGAAGCGGCGGCTCAGATCGGCGAACTCAAGCGGCGGAGCGAGGGCAATACGATTTTTCAAGTGATCCGGTATGTGGACGGGGCGTACAGAAGCAAGCTGAAGCTGCAGATTTTGGCGCAAAAGTTCCATATGAACCCGGCCTATTTGGGCCAATTATTCAAAAAGGAGACGGGCAAACCGTTCAACGAATATTTGAACATGAAGCGGATCGAAGAGGCCAAACGGCTGCTGAAGCGGACTCCGATGAAAATTTCCGAGATCGCCCTGCAGGTCGGATATCCGAATACGGACTATTTTCTCAGCAAGTTCAAGCAGGCGACCGGGGTGCTGCCTTCGGTTTACAAGCAGGAGCCCGATCGCGAGCGGGCGGATTAATTGGGGGACGGTGCGCGCATGGCAAGATTGAAATTTCGGGGAAAAGTGAACGATATTCCGCTCAACTACAAGTTTTTGCTGATTTATCTGGTTGGCGTGCTGGTGCCGATTTTGGTCATCATTTTGCTGTTTATGACCCGGATGTCCGATTTCATCATGGAGCGGGAGGAGCAGAACCTGGAGATCTCCATGGAGCGGGCCCGAAAAGACATTCACGATTTTATCGACGGAGGCGTCGCCGTCAGCCATGCGCTGAATACGGACAAAGCGCTGTACGAAATGCTCGACCGGGAATACTCCGGCCAACTCGATTTCTATACGACGTTCGACGAGCAGCTGCGCAACCGGGTGACCAGCTACATTCCGGTCAACAACCAGATTTTGCGGATCGGGATTTATACCGCCAATCCGACCATCGTTCCCGGCGGCAATTACCATATCATCGACGAGCAGGTGAAAAACAGCGCCTGGTACCGCCTTTGGCAGATCTCCGGCGATAAGGTCTCCGTCGCAGCGTACCGGGCGGCCCAGGCCAGCAATTGGGCGAACACCGAGCCGTATTTGAGCGTCATCGAACGCATGGATTCCTATGATTCCTACGACGAATACGATAAGCTGTTGCGGATCGACATTGACCTCAGCAAAATTTATGACGTCATCAAGCGGGAGCAGGATTATCTGGACTTGTATCTGGTCAACGGGGAGGACGAAGTCATCATGTCCGCGGCCAGCGGCTACCAAAGCGGAGGCGCAAACGGTTACGCCAAGTTTGCATGGACGGAGGAGATGCGGGAAAAAGGCGTCAAAACCGTGGCCATCGGAAGCGCGCGCTATGTCAAAGGCTGGCGGCTGATCGGCATTCCGCAGGGAGTCCGGGTCACGAACGCGATGCTCGACATGCGGATTTTTGTCGGGATACTGGCTGCTGCTGCGGCCTTTTTTACGGCAGTGTTTATTTACGTCATGCTCCGGTCCTATCATTACCGGGTTAAGCGGCTGGCGCGGCATATGCAGAAGGTCAGCAACGAGAAGTTCGATCTCATCCGGATCGATGAGGGGCGCGACGAAATAGGCGGGCTGATCCGCCATTTCAACCGCATGACGGCGCGGATCAATACGCTGATCAACGATGTCTACAAGCTGGAAATCCAAAAGAAAAGCCTGGAGATGGAACGGGTGCGCGCGGAGCTGAATTTTTTGCAAAGTCAGATGAACCCGCATTTTCTGTTCAACACGCTCAACGCGATCCTGGTCGTCTGCACGAAAAACAATTATTCGGACGTAACGGACATCATCAAGAGCTTGTCCAAGCTGCTGCGGCGGCTGCTCAGCTGGAAGGAAGACCTGGTGACGCTGCAGGAAGAAATGATGTTTATCGACATGTATCTGAAAATCGAGAAATTCCGCTTCCGGGATAAATTCGAATACCGGTTCGACCTTGCGGAGGAGGCGCTGCACTACAAGATTCCGAAAATGAGCATCCAGCCGCTTGTCGAAAATGCCTGTAAGCATGGGATTCAAGCCGTGCAAGGGCTCGGATTGGTTCAGATTAAGGCGTACGTGGGCGACGGCAGGCTCCGCATCGTCATTTCCGACAACGGCAAGGGCATCGAGCCCGGGCAGCTGCGGGAAATGCTGGTGGCCGTGCGCAGCGAGAACGCCTCCGGGAGCAGCATCGGCATCCGCAACGTTTACCGCCGGTTCGAGCTTTATTATCGCGATCAGGTTCGTTTTGACATCAGCAGCAAACTCCACCAGGGAACGGAGGTCTCCTTCGCAATCCCGATCAAGCTGTTGGAGCATCAAGAAGAATTGGACAGGGAGGCGTGAACATGGCTTTTAAAGTGCTGTTGATCGACGACGAGCCGGGTGCGATCGAAGGAATGCAGCTGTGGATCGACTGGCGCGGGCTTGGCTTCGACGTTTGCGGAACGTGCGCCAATGGTGCGGAGGGGCTTGAAATGATCGAAAAGCTGCAGCCGGATCTCGTCGTGACGGACGTGCGGATGCCGGTGCTTGACGGGCTCGGGATGATCGAGGCGTGGCAGCGGGGCGGCTCCCGCGGGGTGCGGTTCGCCATCGTCAGCGGGTACAGCGACTTTCAATACGCGCAAAAGGCGATGCGGTTCGGGGTTAACCATTACTTTTTGAAACCGATTGATGAAGCAGCGGCCGCCAAGGAATTGGCGGTAATTTACGGGGAGCTTTTGCAGGAACGCGAGCTGCAGCGCATCAGCCGGATCGCGTCCCTGGAGGAGACGGTATCCCGGATCAAGAAGCTGCTTACCGAACCGCCCGGGTTGCCGCCCGAGCCGGAGCCCGATGCCGAGGAGGCTGCGGTGCAGCTTGCCTCGGCCAGGGGGCTTGAAGCTCTCTCCTCCCTTCGGGAGGCCTGGAATTTCTGCCTGATCCGCACCGTGCCGGACAGACGCGCGGAGCTGCGGGAAATCGCGGCTTCGCTGGCCGCCGGGGAGGAAGCGATGGTGCTGGTGGACCTGGAAACGGGCGATTTCGGTCTGGTATTCGGCTACGCTCCCGGCCCGGATGGGGAAGACGGGTTTGCCCGGATGCGGGAGCTGGCTCGGCGGTATGCCGGGTTGCCCGCGCTCCTGGCGCTGGGAGCCGGCGCACCGTCTCTCGGCGGGCTCCATGCCTGCTTCCGCAGCGCCCTTGGGGCGATGCCGCATAATTTTTACGCCCAGGCTTACCCCGCGATCGCCCGGTACCTGCAGGTATGCCTTCGTTCATTTAACTCCCGCTACGATCAGGCGGAGTGGATTGACCGCGTGCTGGAAGCCGTTCAGCTGCTTGATAAAGCCGGTTTGCGGAAAGCCGGGCAAGAGGCGGCCGTCCGCTTTCGCGAGCGGTACACCGACCCGGATATTGTGATGAAGCTGGCGATCCATCTTTTTTACAATATTGCCGATCAGCTGCGGGAAGCCTTGGGCGACAAGGCTGATCCCCTCATCGGCCGCTGCGGGCCGCCCCGCGCCCAGGAGGCGCTGACGGTGGAGGAGCTCCTGACGGCGCTGGTCTCTTTTGGCGCGGAAAGCATCGATTTGCTGCTCGAGGAAACGACGCGGAGCTCCCGGGGCATCGTTCAGGACATCAACCGCTACATCGGCGAGCATTACCGGGAAGGGCTGACGATCAAAAAGCTGGCCGAAGTTTTTTATCTCCATCCGGTATACCTGGGGCAGCTGCTGATGAAGAAAAACGGGGTTCATTTCAACGAGATGATTCATAATCTCCGCATTGAGGAGGCGGCGCGGCTGCTTCGGGAAAACAAACTGAACAACAGCGAGGTGGCGGAACGGGTCGGTTATGCCAACTACGGGCAGTTTCTCAAGCAGTTCGAGAAGCGGCTGGGCCTGTCTCCGAATGAATACAGAGGCAGGAGCTAAAATTTTGAAGGGTAATGCTTTAATTGTGATATAGTTTCGGCCGTGGCAGCGCTTTTACAATAAAGATGGGTTTCTTGTAAGGGCTTCCAAACCTTGACAAGCAACTAAAACTTTACGGAGGTGCTTTACATGGGGGGCAAGTCAAAGTCGGTTCTCCGGCTCGGCATCCTGCTGCTGCTGTCGCTTAGCGTTATTCTGTCGGGGTGCGGCGGAGGCAACCGGACAGAGGGTTCCGGAAACAATGCCGATAATGGGTCCGGAAATGCCGGGGACAAGGCGGAACCGTTTGAGATCACCGCTTTTATTGGCGAAGCGGGGCAACAGCCGACGCCGGACAACAAGATCTACAAGAAAATCAAAGACGAGCTGGGAGCGACGTTCAAATTCGAGTTCCTGGCGGGCGATATCAATCAGAAGCTGGGCGTGATGATCGCCGGCTCCGATTACCCGGATATCATGACCGGGAACACCAAGCTGACCGCGGCGGGCGCCTACATTCCGCTGGAAGATCTGATCGAAGAGCATGCGCCCAATTTGAAGAAGCATTACGAGAAGTACTGGAACATGATGAAGGACCCGAACGACGGCCATATCTACATTTTGCCGAACTACGGAGCTTTCAACGGCGAAGTCAGCAGCACCTATTACTCGGGGCCGGCCTTCTGGATCCAAAAAGCGGTGCTCAAGGAATTCGGCTATCCGCAGGTGAAAACGCTGGACGAATACTTCGATTTGATCGCCAAATACAAGGAGAAATATCCGACGATCGACGGCAGCCCGACGATCGGCTTTGAAATATTGAACTACGACTGGAAAAACTGGGGGCTGTTCAACGCGCCGCAGCATCTGATCGGGCACCCGAACGACGGCGGCGTCGTGGTGAACGACGGCAAAGCCGAAATTTTCGCCGACAAGGATTATGCGAAACGGTATTATCAAAAGTTGAACGAAGTCAACCAGCTCGGGCTGATCGACAAAGAGACGTTTACGCAAAACTTTGACCAGTATTTGGCCAAAATATCCAGCGGCACCGTGCTTGGGATGTTCGACCAACACTGGAACTTCCAGACCGCGGAGAACGCCCTGATCACGCAGCAGAAGCTGGAAAGAACCTATGTCGGGCTCCCGCTCGTTTACGATTCGAGCACCAGGGATTATTACCGGGACCGTCCGCCGCTCAACCTCAACAACGGTTTCGGCATCAGTGTTAATGCGAAGGAACCGGTCAAGATCATCAAGCTGCTCGACCGTTTGATTCAGGAGGATTGGCAAAAGGTGCTCGCCTGGGGCATCGAAGGCGAGGATTATATCGTCAATGAGGAAGGCCGGTTTGTGAGAACGCAGGAACAGCGCGATAAGACGACCGACGCCACTTGGAAGCTGGCCAACAAAGCGGACACGTTGTTTGGCTTCATGCCGAAAATGGAAGGCTACTACAGCGACGGCAATGCGACCGACGCCGCCGCGCAACCGGAAGAATACCGGGCCGGCCTGAAGGACTACGATAAGGAGTTTCTCGCGGCTTACGGTTATGAGAGCTACGTCGACTTCTTCAGCGATCCGCCGGAAAATCCGATTTATTACCCGGCCTGGTCAGTGGATCTGGTGGAAGGCTCGGAAGCGAAAATCGTCAGTACGAAGCTGAACGACCTGTCGACCAAGCACTTGCCGCAAGCGATTATGGCGAAACCGGGAGAGTTCGACAAGGCCTGGGACGCTTATACGTCCGAAATCCACAAGCTGAACGTGAAAGCTTACGAGGACCGGATCAATGAAGTGCTGAAGTGGAGAATCGATACCTGGACCGTGAAATAAAGCAGGGAGAACAACTTTATGAATGAGACCTTAATGGAACGAAGTACTGTCCGGAAAACAAAAAAGGGCAAGCAGCGCATCACGTGGAACCTCATCAAAAGCCAGCGGCAGTTGATTTACATGTCGGTGCCGCTGCTAGCTTACATTGTTTTGTTCGCATACGTGCCGGTGTGGGGCTGGACGATGGCGTTTCAGGACTACAAGCCGGCGTTGGATTTCAGTGAACAGAAATGGGTTGGGTTCAAGCATTTCAAATTCCTGTTCGAGGACGACAATTTTTTGCGCGTGCTGCGCAACACGTTGGGCATGAGCATCATCAACCTGGTTCTCGGATTTGTTACCGCGATCATTCTGGCGCTGCTGTTGAATGAAATCAAGAAGGTGTTCTGGAAAAGAACCGTACAAACCATTTCCTACCTTCCGCACTTTTTGTCCTGGATTATCGTGACGGGGATCGTGGCCACTTCTTTGGCTTCCGACGGGATTGTCAACGATTTGCTGATCAAGCTGCATCTGATCGATGAACCGATTCTCTGGCTCAGCGAAGGGAAGTACTTCTGGGGCGTCGTCGGGGCGTCCCATGTTTGGAAGGAAGTCGGCTGGAACACGATCATTTACCTGGCGGCCATGGCCTCGATCGACCCGGCGCTGTATGAAGCCGCAGACATGGACGGAGCAAGCCGCTACCGGAAAATGCTCCACGTAACGCTGCCGGGAATCAAGCCGACAATCGTCATCCTGCTGATTATGTCCATCGGCCATATTTTGGAGGCCGGGTTTGAAGTTCAGTATTTGCTTGGCAACGGGCTGGTCGTCGACTGGGCGGAAACGATCGACATCTTCGTGCTGAAATATGGGATTGCCCAAGGCAACTATTCGTTAGCTACCGCCGGCGGCATCTTTAAAACGGTCGTAAGCGTCATCATGCTGCTCATCGCGAATTGGACCGCGAAGCGGCTCGGGGAAGAGAGGCTGTTATAGCATGGCAAACCAAACGGCAAGTCCGCAGCGGGTTCCCGCTGCGGCCGTGAACCGGCGTCTGGGGACAGGCCGCGTTGAGCCCGTTCTTTTTCATACCTTCAATACGCTGTTCATGATTTTTCTCGTTGTCGTCACGCTGTATCCGTTCCTGAATACGATCGCCGTGTCGCTGAACGCGGGTAACGATACGATCCGGGGCGGGATCTACCTGTGGCCGAGGCAATTTACGCTGCAAAATTATAAGGCCGTCTTCGTGTCGGGGACGATTTACGACGCCTTTTGGATTTCGGTGGCGCGCACGGTGTTGTCCACTCTGCTGAACATTTTCCTGACGACGATGCTGGCCTATACGTTAAGCCGGCGGGAATACGTGTTCCGCAAGCCGATTACGTTTATTTTCGTATTGACGATGTATTTCAACGCCGGTTTGATTCCTGGCTACTTTCTGATGAAGGACCTGCACCTGATTAACACGTTTTGGGTGTACGTCGTTCCTTCGATGGTCAGCGCTTTTAACCTGATCGTTATCCGCACCTACATCGGCACAATTCCGGAAAGCCTGATCGAGTCGGCCAGAATCGACGGGGCTGGGGAGTTCAAAATCTTCTGGCGGATCATTTTCCCGCTGTGCAAGCCCGTGCTGGCCACGATTGCCCTGTTCGTCGCCGTCGGCGCCTGGAACTCGTGGTTTGACGCGTTTCTGTACACTTCCTCGCGGCAGGAACTGAGCACTCTGCAATACGAGCTGATGAAGCTGCTGTCTTCAAGCATGAACGCGAACAGCAATCCGGCCGTGGCCGCGGGGGCCGGGATGACCCAGGAGACTGCGGCCGCGATGGTAACGCCGCTGTCGATTAGGGCCGCAGTGACGATCGTGGCTTCCGTGCCGATCCTGCTGGTGTACCCGTTTATGCAAAAATATTTCGTCGTGGGGCTGAACGTGGGGAGCGTCAAGGAGTAGGGGATAAGCATGCGCGTTTGCATGGGCCGCTTGCATAGGTTGTTTAGCGTGTGAAGGCTGCGGGTTTTCCTTGGTAATCTAACGGTTGCAGCAGCCGCTATTTTGCGAAAAATGCCCTTTGAAATCGCCGTTGCTGGGGCAAATAGCGGTTGTGGCATCCGTTAGAATAGTTTTGCGGAAAAAAAGCATCTATCTCCACAGTCGAAAAAAGACGTAAATCGTAGGGAGGGAAAGGAAACGATGCGGGAACATGTAGAGCCGGCGCTTAAGGAGCTGTTCGCGGCTGATTTCAAGGTCGGGGCTGCCGTAAATCCGCTTATGATCGGTACGCAGGAACTGCTTCTGGCCCGTCACTTTAACAGCATTACCGCGGAGAACGAGATGAAGTTCGCCAGCCTGCATCCGGAAGAAGGGACCTATACGTTTGAGGAGGCCGACCGGCTGGCGGAGTTCGCCCGCAAGCACGGGATGGCGATGCGCGGGCACACGCTCGTTTGGCATAACCAAACGGGCGATTGGCTGTTCCAAGACAGCGGGGGAGGCCCCGTAAGCAAAGCGGTGCTGCTGGAGCGGATGCGCGAGCATATTCATACGGTCGTGGGCCGGTATAAAAACGACATTTACGCCTGGGACGTGGTCAATGAGGCGGTTGCCGACGAGGGCGGGGACTTGCTGCGCGCCTCAAAGTGGACGGAAATTGCCGGAGCGGACTTGGATTTTATCGTCAAAGCGTTTGCGTTTGCCCATGAAGCGGATCCGGACGCCGTGCTGTTTTATAACGACTATAATGAATCCCATCCGCTTAAGCGCGATAAAATTTATGCGCTGGCGAAATCGCTGCTGGAACGAGGCGCGCCGATCCATGGAATCGGGCTGCAGGCGCACTGGAACCTGTTCGATCCGTCACTGGACGAGATCCGGGCAGCGATCGAGAAGTACGCGTCGCTCGGGCTGCAGCTGCAGCTCACGGAGCTGGACATGTCCGTCTTCCGTTTCGACGACAGACGGAGTGATTTGACCGCGCCCGAACCGGGGATGCTGGAGAGCCAGGCCGAACGGTACGAAGCCGTTTTCCGGCTGCTGAAGGAGTATCGAGGCGTCATCAGCGGAGTCACCTTCTGGGGAGCGGCGGACGATTATACGTGGCTGGACGATTTTCCGGTCCGAGGGCGGAAAAACTGGCCGTTCCTGTTCGATGAGCGGCACCGCTCGAAACCGGCGTTCGACCGCGTGGCGGGGGTAGCGTTAGGATAAGCCGCATAGTTTGCACAACCGAACATATCCGCGGGGCGTATTGAAAAACGCGGCTGCTCCAGAAAGACGATTTACTCGCAAGCATTTTACGCACAAGCATTCCATTCACAAGCACTTCATTCCCCTGGGCTTCGATCAGTTGGGGGGATGGAGTGCTTTTTTCGCTAACGGACCTGAGAAACCCTACTTGTCCCAAAATGGAGAAGTAAAAATTGTAACGGACTCAGTTGGCCTTATTCCCTTCAAATCAGCTCAAATTGCCTCATCCGGGGGCAAATAGCGACCGCTGCCGCTCGATATGTCGCTGTCGCCGGACGTACCCGCCAGCCTCTGGACATACCCGCTTCCGCGCCACAGCCTGATATTTTGGTGAAAAATAATGGGCGGGTCAATTACGCCCGCTGCCCGGTGGAGCGACTGTCCCGATTTAGGGTGAGCAAGGGGGAGGAGTGGAAGAAAGAAGGCGAGTAATTCCCCGGGGGAAGGAGTTGCCAGCGTCAGCGCCGGGAGGCTCGATCCCGAGGAAATGGAAAAAAAGCCTTAAGCCGGGGGATTCAGGCTTTGCGGGAGATTTGCTCGCGTTCGGCGGCGGCCGTTTGCGTCAGCCGCATCGCCTCCTGCCAGAGGCAGTAGGCGTCCCAGGCTGCGCCGCTGTCGAGCAGCGCTTTGCAGGTGTAGACGCCCTCCTCGACGGAACTGACCCGCTCGGCCAACTCCAGGCGCACGGCTCCGTTCAGCAGCACTTGGTTGACGAAAGCGGGATGGGCTTCGCCGCGCAGCACGGCTTCCGTGACGCGCAACTGCTGCTGCGCCGACCATGGTGTGTTCGTCTCCGGGAGCGGCGTATCCAGCCCGAACGTTTCCGGGTCGATCACGCGCAGCTTGGCTGATCCCTGGTCCACAACGTATGTCCGGGTCGGCCGGTCGATAAACAGGTCTTCCGATCCTTGCGTCCCCTGGACGATAAGCGCCCGGCGGTAGTCGAGCTCCTGAATGAGCTGGGCTATCCGGTCAAATACGGTGTTGTGGTATACACCATAAACCAGACAAGGAGATTGGCTGAAATCGAGCAGTTTTTCGATCGTATTGAGGATCGACCGCAGCCCAAGTTCTTCGCGGATCGGCCGCAAACGGGCCAGCGGCGGGCACCAGACTTCCGCAGGAACAAACCGGACCCCGGCCGCCGTGACAGCGCCGCCTGGTCGGACTCCGGCTACCTCAGCCGCACCGGCAGGTCGGACTCCGGCCGCCTCGGCCGCACCTCCTGAGCGGGCAGCGCCGGCTGGTTGGGCCGCGGCGGGCGGTTCCATCTTTTCGGCATGAATGCCCATTTCACCCAGCAAGTCCGGCAGCGTGACGCCCCATTTAGGGGGCAGCGATTTGGTCCCGTGCAGCGTCACCGGCAGCTCGCATGCGGCCAGCAGGAAGGACGTAGCGAAAGTGGCCATAAAGGAATTGGTTCTCCCGTCGTAAGGGCCGGCGCAGTCAAGGCCGCCCGGTACCTCCGACCTGTGCGCATGGCGGCGAAACACGGTCACGAACGCTTTTAGCTCATCCACGCTTTCCAGCTTGATACGCTGCGCCATAAAAAACGCGCCGATTTGCGCCGAAGTCGCTTCACCGTTCACGATCAGTTCCGCAGCGGCCAGCGCCTCCTCATAGGTTAAATCTCGGGCGCCTCTTTTTCCCCGGCCCACTTCCTTCAGAATATTCGTCATCAACATCAGCAGCCCCTCCTTTTCTAGAGAATTCCGTTTAAAAACCAGTTTTTCGGCACCGAAGCCTGTGCTGCCAAGGTGCGTTTCTTTAAAAATAACGGAACTCTATGGTCTTATTTTCAGGAACTAAGCCTGTTCATCATCATTAGCGGAATTGAATGGTCTTATTTCACGATCAATGATCCCCCAAGCGTCACTTTCCCTCGCTCCAAGAAAATAACGACATAAAATTCCTTTATTTCCTTAAAAATGGGTAATCTCGCTGAATCAGCGCCGCTTTTTTCCCTTATATGACTGGCCCGAGTAAGACCGGCTCAAAATTTTAATTGCTGGTGCGCCCTAACGACCGAAGTCGCCACATCGACCATCCGTTTTCGTTCATTCATCGCCCGCTTGCGCAGCATGTCGTAGGCTTCGGCTTCGGACACCTTGTTCACGTCGCATAAAATGCCTTTGGCCATGTCGATCCATTTGCGTTCTTCCAGGCGCGAGACCAGTTGAGCGCGTTCATCCATCCACGCCTGGCGCTCAAAAAAATGCTTGGCGCCGATTTGCAACGCCCAGTGCAGCTCCTGCGCGGACATCGAGGGAGTCAGGATGCCGTCGATCGGAACGTCGGTTTCGCAAGCTTCCAGGGAAGCGGCGGCGGCTTCCGCGCTGCACCACCACAATAGCGGCAGGGGCTTCCATTCCAGCAATAACCCGCCCCAGCGCCGGACCGTATCGATCGGCATATCGAGAACGGCGGCGTCGACCTCTCTGATCCGCTTGCGGATTTGCGCTTCCTGTCTGGAGGCGAGGACGAGATAACCGCTCGTTTTCAGCTTTGCCTCGGGATCGGGGAGAGGCGGAATCACGTCCGGCGCCCCCGGCCCGGCATCGGTATAAGAAGTATCGCGTATGACCAATAAAAAGCGCATCGAGAGGCACTCCCTCCTATCCATGACGATCTTTTCAAACTTATTGAGGTAGTTCAAAAAAGGCCGCTTTTGAAGATATAAGAAAGAGTTGACTACTAAGAATCAGCTCCCTTATATCGCAAGAAAAACTATCGCTAATCGCGATCCGTTTTCTTTGAATATACGTCGATTGACGTTTTTCTTATCACGAAGTGAATTCAAGAAGTACCTCGGCATCGAATCTTGAATTCAGCCGGGCCCTAGCATATGCTTCGGCGCTGAAAACCGTCCTTTTTGAACATGTACTTATTAAGAAGGCGCAAGAACGCCCGCAGCAAGCAAGGAGCAAGGCGATGGAGAGCCGTTTGCAACGGAAAGAAAACTGACATGGAAACGAGGCGTGAAAATGATACATGTATTTTCTCGTCTTTTCTCCAAAAAATCAATATAAATGTTAAAAAAGCTGACATTAAAAAATTATTTATTAAATTTTATGTAATAATTATTGACATTGCCACAAAGCTTTTATATAGTAAATGTCAATCAATCACATTTTTAAATTTTATTCAATTCAATATTGAAACGTCGGATACAATGGGGTATCCGAATGAATGGAAGCGGCAATGGAGCCTGTCTTCGCAATCCGTAAGAAAAGCGTGTGTTTTTCTATGGGCGAAGCGGGCTTTTTCTGTTTTTTAGGGCGATTACGCGAAAGGGGAGAGTGGAGATGAACCACAAGAAAAAAATGGTGCTCGTCGGAGGCGGGATGGCGGGGATGCGCACGATCGAGCATGTGCTGAAGCTGGCCCCGGAGGCTTATGAAATTACGGTGTTCGGCGCCGAGCCGTATCCGAACTACAATCGGATCATGCTGTCCTCGGTGCTCGCCGGGGGAGCCGATATGAAAGAAATCATCATTAACGACCTCGATTGGTACGCGGAAAACAACATCAAGCTGCATCTCGGCGACGCGGTGACCAAGCTTGATACGGCGAACAAACGGGTCAGCTCGGCGTCCGGCGTCCAGGCGGAATATGATGCGCTGATTTTGGCGACGGGCTCCGACCCGTTTATGCTTCCGCTCCCGGGCGCGCAAAAAGAAGGCGTGATCGGCTTCCGCGACATTAAAGACTGCGAGCTGATGATTGAAGCCTCCAAAAAATATAAGAAGGCAGCGGTGATCGGCGGCGGGCTGCTTGGCCTGGAAGCGGCGCGGGGGCTGCTGAATCTGGGGATGGACGTATCCGTCGTGCATATCAATCCCTTCTTAATGGAACGGCAGCTTGACGAGCCGGCCGCGCGGATGCTGCAGCGCGAGCTGGAGGCGCAGGGGATGAAGTTTCTGCTGCAGAAGCAGACGGCGAGCATTTACGGCCATCGCCGGGCCGAAGGCCTGGAATTTGCCGACGGCAGCCGGCTGGAAGCCGACCTGGTCGTGATGGCCGTCGGCATCAAGCCGAACGTGGAGCTGGCCAAGTCGGCCGGGCTGGAGGTGAAGCGGGGCATCGTCGTTAACGATTATTTGGAAACGAGCGCCCCCGGCGTGTACGCGGTCGGCGAATGCGCCGAGCACCGCGGCATCGCTTACGGCCTGGTGGCCCCGCTGTACGAGCAGGGCAGCGTCCTGGCCAAGCGGCTCTCCGGCGTGGAGACGGCCGGCTACGAAGGGTCCGTCACCTCGACCAAGCTGAAGGTGTCGGGCGTGGACGTTTTTTCCGCCGGTTATTTTCACGATGCTCCGGGAACGCGTTCACTACGCGTCCAGGATGAACTGGAAGGCATCTACCGCAAAATCGTCCTGCAGGACGACCGGATCGTCGGCGCGGTGCTGTTCGGGGACACGACGGACGGCGCCTCGCTGTTCGCCAAAATCAAAAGCGGGGAGTCGGTGGCCGGAAAGGAAAAGGAGCTGCTGCTCGGCTATGCGCCGGGGCAGTCTTCCGGGGCCTCCCCGAACGCCAGGCTCGCCGCGATGGCGGACGACGAGATCATTTGCGGCTGCAACGGCGTATCCAAAGGAACGATCGTCGACGCGGTGAAAAACGGCTGCACCAGCGTCGGCGAGATCAAAGCCTGCACCAAGGCGTCGGGCTCCTGCGGCGGCTGCAAGCCGCTCGTCGAAGGGCTGCTGCACTTATACGCCGAAGGCGACATCGGCGAGCCGGCCAAGGAAGGCATCTGCGGCTGCACACCGCTTTCCCGCGACGAAATCGTCGAAAGCATCAAAACGATGGGCCTGAAGAGCGTCAAAGAAGTCATGAACGTGCTGGAATGGAAAGAGCCGGAAGGCTGCTCCAAATGCCGGCCGGCGCTGAATTACTATTTAGGGATGCTCTGGCCTGCGGAATACGTCGATGAAAAAGAATCCCGGTTCGTCAACGAACGCTACCACGCGAATATTCAAAAGGACGGAACTTTTTCCGTCGTGCCCCGGATTTACGGCGGCGTGACTTCCCCGGCCGATCTTAAGCGGATCGCGGCCGTGGCGGAGAAATACAACGTGCCGATGGTGAAATTCACCGGCGGACAGCGGCTCGACCTCCTTGGCGTCAAGAAGGAAGACCTGCCAAAGATCTGGGAGGAGCTCGATATGGCTTCCGGCCATGCTTACGGAAAGGCGCTGCGCACGGTGAAAACCTGCGTCGGCTCGACCTTCTGCCGCTTCGGCACGCAGGACTCGATCGCGATGGGGATCCGCATGGAAAAAGCGTTCGAACGCTTGAATACGCCGGGCAAGGTGAAGCTGGCCGTATCCGGATGCCCCCGCAACTGCGCGGAAGCGACGATCAAAGACCTTGGCGTCGTCGCCATCGACGGCGGCTGGGAGCTTTATATCGGCGGCAACGGCGGCGTGAAGGTGCGGGCGGCGGAGCTGCTCTGCACGGTGAAGACGGAGGACGAAGTGATGGAGTGGACGGCCGCTTTCCTCCAATACTACCGTGAGCAGGCGAGCTGGAACGAACGCACCGCCCAGTGGGTGGAGCGCGTCGGGCTGGACGCGATCAAAGCGGTGCTGGAGAACGCCGGGGAGCGCAAAGCGCTGGCCGCGCGCATCGAGGAGACGCTCAGCGGCACGACCGATCCGTGGAAGGAAATCTTAAACAACGAAGAGCTGCGCAAAAACTTTGAACCGCTGCAAAGCGCACAGCTGCAGAACTAACTGATAAGGGGAGAAATCACCATGCTGACAAAAATACAGGTTGCCCGACTGGACGAGATCGACCGGCTGGGGGCGCGGACGGTAACGATCGGGGATAGAGAAGTGGCGATTTTCCGGCTCAGCGACGGCACGGTGCGGGCGCTCGAAAACCGCTGCCCGCACAAGGCTGGGCGGCTGTCGGAAGGGATGGTGTGCGGCGCGGCCGTGCATTGTCCCCTGCATGACTGGAAGATCGATTTAAACAGCGGACAAGTGCGTGAGCCGGATCATGGCCAAGTGACCGTTTACGAAACCGAAATCGATGAAAAGGACGGAGCTATCTATATTTCGCTGTAGAAGGAGAGACGCACCATGGACTACGTAAAACCCGGTGAAGTGCTAACTGCGATGATTGAAACGGGAGAGAACAAAGCCCGCCTGGGCATCCTGCAGATGCTGGCGAAAGGATTTTTGGGCGGGTCGATTCTCGCCTTCGCCACGACGCTGGCTTTTACGGCCACGCAGCAAACGTCGCTTGGCATTGTCGGGGCGCTGATTTTTCCCGTCGGCTTTGTCATCATTGTACTGCTTGGACTTGAGCTGGTGACCGGCAGCTTTGCTTTGATCCCTTTGGCTGTGCTGGAGCGAAAAGTGCCGCTATCCCGGATGCTGGCCAATTTCGGCTGGGTGATCCTCGGGCATCTGATCGGCTGCGCGGTGTATGCGATCCTTTATGGACTGACGATTACGAAAATGGGCGCGGATTTCAGCCATCCGCTGATCCAGACGATCATTCAAACCAGTGAGGCCAAAACGGTCGCCTACAAGCATATGGGCGGCAGCGGGCTTGCCCTCGTCACCATCAAAGCGGTGCTGTGCAACTGGATGGTCACCCTGGGCGTGGTGATGGGGATGACTTCGCGTTCGACGGCGGGAAAAATCGCGGCGATGTGGCTGCCGATCCTGATCTTTTTCGCGCAGGGGTTTGAGCATGCCGTCGTGAACATGTTTATCATTCCGGCGGGGATGATGCTGGGTGCGAACGTCAGCTTTGCCGACTGGTGGGTATGGAACCAGATTCCTGTGCTGATCGGCAACTTCCTTGGCGGCGTCGTGTTTACGGGACTGCTGCTGTACGTGTCGCAGAAAGGAAAAGGCTTGGCCGTGGAAGACAATGCGCGGGCGGCTATGGCGGGCCCGGAGCGTTCGGCGGTCTCTACGGCTCCGTCGGCGCTGGCATCCTCTGGAGCAAATGCGCCGGACGAGCCTGAACGCCGCGGGGTGCCGGCCAATCCGGCCGGAGCAGGGAACAGCCTATGACAGGCCCCGCCGGTAGGGGAAGCATCGTTGGCGCGGGGCTGGGGGTTCCGGAGCTGATCACGGTCAAAGCGTTGAAGCGGCTGCGGGAGGCGGAGGTTATCCTGTGCGACCGGCTGGTAAACGAGGAGCAGCTCCGGTATGCAGGCCAAGGGGCGGAGCTGATCTCCTGCGGCAAAGCGCCGGGGCACCATGCGCTGCCGCAGGAGGAAATCAACCGCCGGCGTTCCGCTGACGCACCGCGGCGCGGCCGCTTCCTTTGCCTGCGTTACCGGCAGCCGCTGCCATGGGAACGGGGTCGCCCGTCCGCTGGGATCTGCTGGCGCATAACGTCGATACGCTGGCGATCTGCATGGACGTCGGCCAGATCCATCCGTAGCGGCTGACGCAAAAATAGCCGGATGCCATCGTTTACCGCATCCGGCTATTTGGGTGTGCATAAACCGAGTCGCATTTACTTAAGGGACTCCGTTAGACGGCTTCCTTTCACTGAAATTGAAAGTTGGCACGGCGCCGCGTGCCACATGCGCGTGCCACATGCGCGTGCCACATGACGATTGCTACACGGCGCTTGTCACACAGTGCTTGCCATGAATTACGGCATTGTCGCGCCGATATTCGTGCCGCTGGGCGTTCCTGATCCGATCAGGTCGCTGCCGGCGGCAAGCTTCAAAAAGTTCCCGAGACTGAAAGAACCGTCGGCGTTTCTGGTGACGGACGGGGTCAGGGAGACGAAATCCGCATCGCTGGCCACCAGCCCTTTGGCGTTGGTGCTTTTTTTGTTTTTCCACCAGACGTTGCTGCTGTCGACGTCGGTTCCGCTCGTTTTGTCGCTGGATCCCCCGGAGTACGACAGGTTGTTCGTGAACACGTGCGTGCCTTTGTCGAAGGCGAAATTGCTTTGCCCGTTGCTCCAGGAGGTATTATTGGTCATGGCGATGGAGCCCGGGTTGCTGTTGTAGGTGAAGCCGTGTTTCTTGTTTTGGAAAGCGACGCTGTTCTGCACGATATGATTGACGGCAATTTTGTCCCCGCCCAGCTTAAAGCCGTTGCCGTCGCTGTCCGATGTCGAATTGCCGTCCGAGGTTTGGCCGTTTTTGTAGGCGATGCTGTTTTTGATCGTAACCGCTCCGATCGCTCCCGTTTCGGACTTGGTGTACAGATCCCAGCCGTCGTCGGTGTTCCAGGCGGCGATGCAGCTGTCGAATACGTTGCCCGGGCCGATCGTCAGCTTGGCGGCAAAGCCGTCCGCGTCTTCGCCGTTGTCGGGGTCGAAATTGTCATGGGAGTACACCCGGATGATCTGGTTGTAGCTTGGCCAATCGGCGATATTCGTCATAGAGGAGGAATAGCGGCTGATCTGCAGTCCGGAATCGCGGTTATGATGGGTTTCCACGTTTTCGATGATGTTGTAATTTCCGCCGATGAAAATCCCGTTATCCCCCGCTCCCCGCACTTCCAGCCCTTTGACATGCCAGTAGTGCCCGAAAATTTGCAGTCCGCGTTGGTCGGAGGCGAAGGCTTGCGCATAGAAATCCAAGACCGGTTTTTCGCTCCCGTACGGGGCGATCGTTTTGTATTGGCCCGCGCTGCCGCTGTTGTTCCGTTCGATGGTTACCGGAGCGGAAAAGTTGTAGGTGCCTCCGCGCAAGTATATCGTGCCGCCGGGTGAAACTTTGGCAATGGCTGCAGCCAGCGTGGTTGGACTAGCGATTGTGCCCGGATTGCCGCTTGAGCCGTTGGGGGAGACATAAATGGCTTCCGCCGCCGCTGTTACGGGCTCTTCGCGCTCGTCAGCAGCAAAATCCTGGGTCGCCGGCGCAGTAAGCTCTTCGATCCCGGTCGCGCCAAATTCGTCGTTTACCGCCAGTGAGGACGGCAACCCCCAAGTTAGCGATCCGCCCAACGCAAGGCAAAATGTAAGCGTAACCATTGTTCCGTATGAACCTAATTTCGATTTTTTCATACAAACAGCTCCTTTACGGAAATTTTGTAAATCACAAACAAACAGGTGAAAACTTGCGAAAAAACCAGGGTTGGAAAAATAACGGCAGTAACGGCAGGGTTCGTAAGCGAGGCTTTGGTATTCACGCTAAAAAAGGCTAGTCCGGTCAACAAAAAGCGGCCCAGTTCGAAAGTATAATCCGTTCATGGCACACCCCCTCGTCTAAAAATTTACAGGGCGTCTTACCTCAACTCTGGGGAAATGAGAGTGGAATTATTTCTAAGCGGCGTCCTTGAATTAACTATATAGTAAATAAATGTAATCTAACAATAAGTCTTTTCGACTATTTTCCACAAATTTCCCTATTTGTTGGGTGACAGGATTGAATCCGCATAAACAAATATCTAAACTTTTCAAGGTAAAAGCTTTAATTTGGGTAATTCCAGATATTACTAAACAATTATAATATGGAAATGTAAGCGATTGCATATTTAGATTAAAGGAGGTGATTGGTTCCGATAACAGATCCAATACCGCGCGTCGTCCCAGGTAAAGATTTCGAGTAAAAATAATCAAGGAGGAATTATGATGTTTAAATCAAGGTTCATGATGGGGCTTGCCGCTTTTGTGCTGCTGGGCTCCGTGCTATCGACCGCGCTCAGCGGGGAAGCCAGGGCCGGATTGGCGGGCGGAAGCAAGTTTTTGGGCAATATCATAGCAAACAGTGTTCCCTCCAACTTTTCAACCTACTGGAATCAGATAACACCGGAAAATTCGACAAAATGGGGAGCGGTTGAAGGAACAAGAAACAGCATGAACTGGAGCGCGGCCGATACGGCTTACAACTATGCCCGAAGCAACAACATGCCGTTCAAATTCCATACGTTGGTTTGGGGCAGCCAAGAGCCCGGCTGGATCAGCGGTCTGTCGGCCGCGGAGCAGAGGGCGGAAGTTACGCAGTGGATTCAGGCGGCGGGGCAGCGGTATGGAGGCGCGCAATTCGTCGATGTCGTTAATGAACCGCTGCACGCCAAACCTTCCTATCGGAATGCGATCGGGGGAGACGGAGCTACGGGCTGGGATTGGGTCATTTGGTCTTTTGAACAAGCCCGACAAGCTTTTCCCAACTCCAAGCTGCTGATCAATGAATACGGGATCATCAGCGATCCGAATGCGGCGGCCAATTATGTAAAGATTATCAATCTGCTGAAAGCGAGAGGCCTGATCGACGGGATCGGCATCCAGTGCCATTATTTTAATATGGATACGGTGTCGGTGAATACGATGAATTCGGTGTTGAACACGCTGGCTGCTACCGGATTGCCGATTTATGTTTCGGAGCTGGACATGACCGGCGACGACAGTACGCAGTTGGCCCGATACCAACAAAAATTCCCGGTGCTTTGGGAGCATTCCGCAGTACAAGGGATCACACTGTGGGGCTATCTTGAGGGCCAGACCTGGCATGAGGGCACGCAATTGATCACCGGTTCGGGCACCGAACGCCCGGCGCTGCAATGGCTCCGGCAGTATCTTGATGGAGGCGGGGGCAACCCTGGCAACCCTGGTGGCCCTGGGGGCGGTTCCGACGGAGCTTATGCCGACTTTGAAACGGGCACCGACGGATGGAGCGGAGGCAATATTGCCGGCGGACCTTGGTCCACCACGGCCTGGAGCGCCAAAGGCTCGAAATCTTTGCAGGTCGACATTGCGATGTCGAACGGAAGCCAGCACTATATGTATAAGAGCGGCAATTTTGATTTCTCGGGCCATTCACTGCTAAGGGCTACGGTGAAGGGGGGCGAGTTGGGGGAACTATGGCTCCGGACTCGGGGTCAAGCTGTATGTGAAGCACGGTGACAACTACACGTGGAAAGACAGCGGCTGGCGGACGATCAGCGCCGGCGGAACTTTGGATTTAAACCTGGATCTGTCGGGTGTCGATAAGTCCAATATCAAAGAATACGGCGTTCAATTTATCGACGCCGACAACTCCTCGGGCCAAACCTCGGTATATGTAGATAACGTATATTTATGGAATTAAGCGCAAAAGGCAAGAGAACCGCAGCTATGGTTCGGTTCTCTTGCCTTTGCGTCTTTTGTACCTTTTGCGTTTTGAGGGCGTAAAGTGCGAGCGGTGCCGACATAGGCTATATGCCGATATAGTCGGGTGGCAGGTTACTGCGGCCGTGGGGCAACATAACGTTCTGATTGGAATTATCCAATAGAATGGTGAGTAAGCGCCAAGTACAGCAGCATGATTGGATATTTCCAATAGATTCGGCTCGGAAGGGCGCATAACGGGAGGTTTAAGCGAATTCTGTTGGATATTTCCAATGAGTGCTCCCAATAGCGTTCGGTTTCCGTCAATCTATTGGATTTTTCCAATATGAGAAAGAGGGAGGCCCTTGCGTGGGCCCTGCCCCCCTGGCCCCTGTTCCGTCGGCTGGCTCGCGGCTCCCCTAATAAGCGTCCTCGCTCATTTCAAGCAGTTCACTCACCGTAACAAGCCGGTATCCTTTACGCGTCAGTTCAGAGACGAGAATCCGTACAGCCTCTACCGTTTGTGAGCGGTCATCGAAGCCGTCATGGAACAGCAGCACGCTGCCCGGCGTCAACGCTTCCCGCGTTTTATCGACGATGTGCCGCACCCCGGGCATCTCCCAGTCGGTAGCTGCGCCGTTTACCGCCCCGATGGAGTGGTAGCCGAATTCGCCGGCCGCCATCGCGGCCACTTCGGCGTTGGTAGCGAAGTACGGTGGCCGAAACACGCGTGGTTTCGAACCGGTCACCCGCACGATCAGTTCCTCCGTTTGCGCCAGTTCCCGGCGGCATTCATCGGGACTGACTTCAGGCATAGCAGGGTGCGTGTAAGTATGATTTCCGATCTCATGGCCCTGCTCATGCACGGCCTGCGCGGTGCCAAGGCTTTTTTCCATTTGTGTGCCGATCATAAAAAAGGTGGCCTTGGCCCCCGCTTCTCGAAAAATGTCGAGAATCTGCGGCGTAAATTCCGGGTTGGGGCCATCATCAAACGTAAAAGCGACGGCCTTCTCCCGGACGGCAATCCGAGAAATCACTTCGTGACTTGACATGTCAGGACCTCTCCTCCAGTTAAATCTGTTAGCTAGGTTACTAAATTTATTCGTGGTTTGAGGGTAGAGTCCTTTTTTGTTTACAAAAGTGACATGTCAAACATTTATTATATATCCTCAATGGGTCTTTAATTAATTAGGATAAAAAGATGTATAGCTTCCTAATTCGTCAGAGGCTTTAATTTCCGATGGAAGTATATATCTTATGGTATTGTCGTCTATATCTTCTCCAAGAATATCCTTATTTGTTCCGTAAAAAAAAGCTTGCCAAACGAATTTTGAACAATAATTATATTGCGTATTGGATAACCATATATTGAATAGATAGCCATCAACATTATCTATGTTATTTCTTGCCCATTTACCTGCTTTTTTGTTTTGGGAGGAAGTATAGTGGGTACGCAAAACTGTAAGTTTAATGAAGATATTAAGTTCATCAGAACAAAAGTTGGGAAGGCCCCTTTATTTAAAACAATGGTTATATTCAAAGACGAGCCTGAGGCGTCGTATTATTATAGAGTTAGGGACGGGGAAGTTTTACAATTTACTCATTCGGTCGTTGAAGGGGTATCTAATAAAAGAAAACCCGAAGGGGAGTACAAACATATCGACAAGAGGTAGAACAGTTATAGATCAAGGTATTTGACTTGAAGAAAAAAACGGGCTGGTTACAAGAAAAAGTCTCCTGGAACCAACCCAACCCTCTATTCATGCCCGATGTCCCGTCATTTTGCCTCGTTTGTTCCCTCTAAGCGCAGAGGCGAAACTCCCGTGTTCTCTTCTTCAATAGGAAACAGAGCATCCAAATTGTTCATCTCTTTGGTGCCAAGCTGTTCCACCGTTCCATCCGTATGGATGCGGCCGTATTGCGCTTGCCCGGCGTGCGTGGAGATATCGTAAAAGATTAAATTTGTTTTTATTTCCGGGCGAGTTCCTTGTTCTTTAATGATCCCTTTAGCGTAAAAAGTGGATTCCTTGCCTTGCTTGGCGTCCAAGGCCGCCTCCCAGATTAGTTTAGCCGCGTTATCGGTAATCCGGTAATAACTGATGACTTGATTCGAGATGCTGAAGAAGCTTTTATAATCTCCCTCAGGAAAATAAATGCTCCAGGTCCCCAGGCTGTCTCCGGAATAATCAAGGTCCGGCAAAGAAGATATTTTCGGCAAATTCAAAGCCGCGAGCCGTGCGGCGGTCAAATCCCCGCTGTGCAGGCTTTTTTTCTGCTGCTCTGTCGTTTTGGCAACGTAAACCGTCTTGGTAGCCGGATTCCAGGCAACGTCGGCATCGAATGCTTCCGCAACAAATCGCAAAGGCACCATGACCCTGTTATTTATGACCTGCGCAGGTTGAGACATGCCGATCGTTTTCGCTCCCTTCTTGGCCGTTTTTTCACCGACTTTCAGGGTAAGCGTTGCATCCGTTCCGCGCTGGGCGATCGTTAAGGTTTTGGACGCATGGTCCCAACGGCTGATCGTTAAGCCTTCGATTTCCTCAACAACGCGAATGGGTACGTATACCGAACCGTCTTTGTTCACGGGTCTTGCGGGTGTATCGGCAAGCTGTCCATTGAAGTCGAGTTGAATGTTTTCCGCGGCAAGCGCAGCCGGCACTATGCTAAAAAACAGAAGCAAACCCAACAAACAAACTTTGAACCTCATGAGACCATCCTTTCGTCGCTATAAATCACCACACCACTATACTAACCCGGCCAGGGCAATCTTGGCAAAAACACCGTGTTTTCCCGTTACACGCCCGAATAAGCCATAAATCCGCCGTCCACGGGGATCACGGTCCCGGTCACGAAGCCGGAGGTGTCGGCGTCCGCCAGCCATAGCAGCGTACCGAGCAGATCCTCGGGAACGCCAAACCGGCGCATCGGCGTGTGCGTGATGATTTTATGCGAACGTTCGGTCAGCGATCCGTCGGGGTTCGTCAGCAAATTCTTGTTTTGTTCGGTCAGGAAAAAACCCGGCGCGATCGCGTTCACGCGGATCCCCGATTCGGCCAGATGCACGGCCAGCCATTGCGTCAGGTTGTTGATCGCCGCTTTGGCCGCGCTGTAGGCCGGCACTTTGGTCATTGGGCTCACCGAGCTCATTGAGGAGATATTGATCACGACGGCGCCCGGCCGGCCGATCATTTCCTTGACAAAAACCTGCGTCGGGATCAGCGCGCCGGTGAAGTTGAGGTCGAGAACCCCGCGGACACCGGCCAGGCTAAGATCAAAAAAGGTCGTCACCTCCGGGTTCTCCAAATCCTCGGGGCGAAAAGTCTCGTTTGTCGTGTTGGCACTGGCCTGGTTGCCGCCCGCGCCGTTGATGAGTATGTCGCAAGGACCGTATTTTTCGCGTACGGCGGCTTCGGCGGCCTTGACGCTCTCCGCGTCCGTGACGTCGCAGGCGATGGCCGCGGCTTCTCCGCCGTCACGGCGGATTTGCTCGGCGACGGCCTCGCCTTTCGTCGCTGTCCGGTTCAAAATGGCGACGCGAACCCCTTGGCGGGCCAACTCATGAGCCATCGCTTGGCAGAGCACCCCGGCTCCGCCGGTAATGACCGCGGTTTTGCCCGCCAGCGAAGGGTGTGAAGGTAGTGGATTCATCGCATTTTCCTCCTTATTGCTTGGACTCTGCTGCTTGCTCGGCCTTGACATAAGCATCCCATAAACCCCACAAATACATGATGCCAAGCGCCCGGTCGTAAAGCCCGTATCCGGGGCGGCACTCTTCGCCCCAAATGTGGCGGCCGTGATCCGGCCGGGCATAGCCGTTAAAGCCGTTATCGAAGTAAGCTTTTACGATCCCGGCAATGTCTACCGTGCCATCCGCGGTGCGATGTGACGTCTCGATGAAATCGCCGTTGTCAAACACGCGCACGTTGCGGATATGGGCAAACGGAATCCGCTCCTGGAACTCATGGATCATGGCGATAATATCGTTTTCCGGATTGGCCCCAAGCGAACCGCTGCACAGCGTAATTCCGTTCGACGGGCTGTCCACAAGCGACAGGAAGCGGCGCAGATTTTGCTGATTCGTAATGATGCGCGGCAGACCGAAAATCGGCCACGGCGGATCGTCCGGGTGAATCGCCATTTTGATGCCGTTTTGTTCTGCAACCGGAAGTATGGCTTCCAGAAAATATTGCAGATGCTTCCACAGGTCCTCTTCAGTCACATTACGGTATGCTTCAAACAGCTTGGTCAAATGCGCCAGCCGTTCCGGTTCCCAGCCCGGCATCGTTAATGCGCTGTTCTCGTTGATCGTCCGCACCAGCTCAAACGGGTCGATGTTATGAATTTTCGCTTTTTCATAAAACAGCGCCGTCGATCCGTCTCCGGTGGGTTTATGCAGATCGGTGCGCAGCCAGTCGAAAATCGGCATGAAGTTGTAGCAAATGACCTTGACGCCAGCCTTGGCCAATTTTTCAATGGTGCGCTTGTAATTTTCGATGTACCCGTCCCGGCTTGGCAAGCCCAGCTTAATATCTTCGTGAACGTTAACGCTTTCAACAACATCGAGATGGAGCCCGTAGCGATCGGCCTGCCTGCGGACTTCCTCGATTTTCTCCATCGGCCATTCGTCTCCGGCCGGCACGTCGTGGAGCGCCCAAACAAGGCCTTCCACGCCGGGAATCTGCTTGATCTGTTCCAGCGAAACCGTGTCATTGCCTTCGCCGAACCAGCGAAATACCATACGCATGTAATCACCGCCATTTATTTTTTAAAATAATCCGGATACCTCTCCTGCAGGACAGGCAAATTGGCTATGCTCAAATTCAGATGTTCCTTCATCAATTGGTCGGCGCTTCCGGCGTTTTGGGCCAGAATCGCCTCGTACATCGCTTTGTGCTGGTCGTATAAATGTTCCCAATGCGGATCGGTGGTCAGCCAAAGGACGCGGGTACGGTTGAGGTGGGCGTTCATCTGCTGAATGACGTTCCAGGTGCCCAGCTTGCGGCAACCTCTGAACAGGATACGGTGGAACTCTTCGTCCAGTGCGAACATCGCGTGATTGTCGTGCCGCCGGATGCTGTCCTGCTGGCGGGCCAGATTGTCCGCGAGCGCGGTTAAGCCTTCCTCCGGGAACTGCTCGCAGGCCAGCCGGATCACGGCGCGCTCCAGCTGTTCCCGCATAAACCGCGCTTCCAGCACAAGCTCCGGGTCGATCAGCGACACGCGCGTGCCGCGCTGCGGCAAAACGACCACCAGCTCCTCCTGGGCCAGCCGGACAAAGCTTTCCCGGACAGGGGTGCGGCTGACGTTGAAAGCCGCGGCCATCTCTTTTTCGGAAAGCGCCGTCCCCGGCGGCAGTTCCAGCGTGACGATCCGCTCCTTCAATTGGCCGTACACCGCGTTCCCGGCCGATCCCGGCTGCGGGAGCCACATGTCGTTCATTTCATCACCTCCTGAAAGTTTTGTGTGAGATGCCGCATGAAACAACTTCGAGCAAAACTCGCATCGTAAGCGTGGGCTTAGTTTTTAAAGAGTAACTACCATACTTGTATGGTAGTGTGGTAAGCACTAATTTGCAAGAACATTTTTTTAATTATTAAATTTTTCTTTATGCGAAAATAGCTGCGTTTATTTTTAGCTCAACCTATAGACTCATCAAGTGTCAGCCACCACCAGCCAATTGCTGGAATGATGAGGACCGTTGGCCCTCAAAATAGCGGCACTTTATGTGCTTATTTTCCGGAGCCTAACGTGTTCAGCACCATTAGCGGCATTTTTTGTACTTATTTTCCTGTGAACGGTCCAGAACGCCAGTAATTTCCTTCCTACCAGGTAAAATTACGACATAAAATGCCGCTATTTCTCTCAAAGGGATGGATATCTCTGGAATAGCGACATTTTTTGCCCTTATTTTGGCTCAACCTAATAATCAGCGTTTGACAGGGAGGGCCGGTAAGCGATCGTGGCAAGAAATATCGGCAGATCAATATCCGCTGTCCGGACGCTTTGCACGATTATCCCATTTGATCCGGAAGCAGAGAGGAGGGGAAGTTCAGGAGAAGAAAATAGGTTTGGGAGCAGCAAACATGTTCGAGATCATTAGTTCGAGATCGTTAGACAGATTTGTGAGAAGGAGGTTTAGGTGAAGTGAAGCAGATCTGACGGGAGGAATGGGGTACGACACCGGGAAAAATGAAAGGACCGTGATTAGCCCCTACCCTCGCCCCCGGAACAAGAGGGATAATCGTGCAAAGCAGCATGCAGGGATACTAAGACACGAACGCTATCATAATTTATTTTGTCAAGCACTAATCTCGGTTGTTCCGGGCCCACCTGTGCGCGTCTATTTTGTGCGGATTTCGAGAATGAGGTTGCGGCCGCTCTGGGAATTTGTTCAATCCTGTTTACGTTCCGGCTAATATTTGATAATATAATTTCAACATTGAAATGCGACTTACGATTTTAAATACGTAATTGAATACGTAATAATGAAATGCGATGAAGAGAAGAGTAGATAGACGAGTTCTTTTCCAGAGAGCCCCGCTTGCTGAAAAGGGGTAAAGAGTTGTTTATTGAAGAAAGTCTCAGAGCACCGCATCGGAACCCGAACAGCGGGGGGTGGTGTGGCAGGGGCTCCTGTTACAGAGCTAGAGTATAAGCGTCGCCCGGGGCGATGCCGTACTCGAAGAGGCTGAAATGGCGACATTTCGGCGAATTTGGGGTGGTACCGCGAGCGTAAATCTCGTCCCTAAGACGGATCGTCTTGGGGGCGGGATTTTTTTGCGCGTATGGCCATACACCAACGCAGCCGGGTTGAATAGTTATTTATCAATATGTGAAAAAGACATGGGGAAAGGGTTGATACCGGATGACGCAAAAGTTGAAAGTGGGTATTGTCGGGGGAACGGGCATGGTCGGCCAGCGGTTTGTGCTGCTGCTGGACCAGCATCCTTGGTTTGAGGTGACCGCCATCGCGGCCAGTGCGAGTTCAGCGGGGAAAACGTATGAGGAATCCGTGCAAGGCCGGTGGAAAATGGCGACACCGATTCCGGAAGCCGTCAAAAATATCGTCGTGCAGGACGCTTCGAAAGTGAATGAAGTGGCCGATCAGGTCGATTTCATTTTTTGCGCGGTCGATATGAAAAAGAATGAAATTCAAGCGTTGGAAGAAGCGTACGCAAAAACCGGCACGCCCGTCATTTCCAACAATTCGGCCCATCGCTGGACCCCGGACGTTCCGATGGTCATCCCGGAAATCAACCCGGGGCATATCGAGGTGATCGAAGCGCAGCGCAAACGGCTGGGCACCAAAACCGGATTTATCGCCGTGAAGCCGAACTGCTCCATCCAGAGCTACGTACCGGCCATCCATCCGCTGCTGGACTTCAAGCCGACCCAAGTGGTCGTCTCCACGTACCAGGCGATTTCCGGGGCCGGCAAAAACTTTACCGATTGGCCGGAAATGCTGGACAACGTCATTCCTTACATCGGCGGCGAGGAAGAAAAAAGCGAGCAAGAGCCGCTGCGCATCTGGGGCAGCATCGAAGGCGGGGAAATCGTCAAGGCCAACGCGCCTTTGATTACGTCGCAATGCATCCGCGTTCCGGTGACGGACGGCCATCTGGCTACGGTGTTCATCTCCTTCGAGAACAAACCGTCGAAAGAAGAAGTCCTCGCCCGCTGGCGGCAATTCAAAGGCCGGCCGCAGGAGCTCGAATTGCCGAGCGCGCCGAAGCAGTTCATTACCTATTTTGAAGAAGAAAATCGGCCGCAAACGAAGCTGGATCGCGACATGGAACGCGGCATGGGCATTTCGGCGGGCCGCCTGCGCGAAGACTCCTTGTACGATTATAAATTCGTGGGGCTATCGCACAACACGCTGCGCGGCGCGGCGGGCGGCGCCGTGCTGATCGCCGAACTGCTGAAAGCGGAAGGGTACATTCAAGCGAAATAAAAGAGGCAGTTTAGCGTCTTAACAAGAACAAACAAACGGCAGGCCGGACTTCTACAGAAGTTGCTGGCCTGCCGCTTTTATATTAGAGGGGATGTTAGCACTTTATCCGGCAAAGGCAGGAAGCTTATCCTTATCCCTTCACCGCGCCGGCCGTGAGGCCGCTGACGATGTATTTTTGGCCGAATAAATAAAGGATGAATACCGGCAGCGAAGTCAGCACGAGGTTGGCGAAAATCAGGTTCCAGTCCCGGCTGTATTTGCCGTAGAAATTGTAAATCGATAAAGGCATCGTCCAGGTGGAACTGTCGGTCAGGAAATACACCGGAATCGTGATATCGTTCCACACGGACATAAACACCATGATGGCCACCGTCGCGTTCACCGGCAGGATCAATGGCGTGACAATCCGGAAGAACACGCCGAATACGCTCGATCCTTCGAGAAAAGCGACTTCATCCAGCGCTTTCGGAATCGTTTTGATGAACCCGCTGTACAGGA
Organism: Paenibacillus sp. FSL P4-0127; assembly: GCF_038007325.1. Classification (NCBI taxonomy): domain Bacteria; kingdom Bacillati; phylum Bacillota; class Bacilli; order Caryophanales; family Paenibacillaceae; genus Paenibacillus; species Paenibacillus sp. FSL P4-0127. Next base: position 1,336,506 of record NZ_JBBOWY010000001.1, read on the forward strand.
AGACGCTGAACGCCGTGTTGAGCGCGGCATAAATGAGAATCACGCTCGTGATGCTGCCGTAGAAGCCCATCCACTGCACGACCCGGATCGTCGTGATCACGGACATCGGCGCGATCAGCCCCATGAAGAAGTACATGTAAATCGTACCCGCGACTTTCGTCTCCCGGCGCGCCAGAATGAAGGAGGCCGCCGAGGAAGCGACGATGTTGATGATGGACGAGATCCCCGTAATCCAGACGCTGTTCAGGAACGCCCTGGACAGACCGCCTTCTTCAAATACCCGCACGTAGTTCGCGAACTGCCATTTCTCAGGCAGCTTCAGGGAAAAGCTGAGCACTTCGGCGCTCGTCTTAAACGAACCGAAGATCAAAATCAGCAGCGGCAATATAATCAGCAGCGAGGCCAGGATCAAGATGCCTTCGACGATATAGTTGCGTATGGCGAGTCTGCGCGTGTATCCCATTATTCTGCGACCTCCTTACGCCGCATGAAGATCAGCAGCGGAATGGCGATAATCGTCACGGCCACGAACAGCAGCGTGTTGACCGCGGTGCCGAGCCCCCAGTTGCCTTCGCCGAAGGCCCGCATAATAATCGTGCCGACGACCTGCGAGGCGTTGCCCGGGCCCCCGCCCGTCATGACGTACACTTCCGAAAACACTTTAAGTCCGCCGATCAACGTCAGCATCAGATTGATATTGATCGCCGGCAGCAGGAGCGGCAGCGTGATTTTAAAGAAGCTTTTCCAGGAGCTGGCCCCGTCGATTCTGGCCGCCTCGTAATATTCCTGGGAAATCGACTGCAGGCCGGCCAAATAAATGGCCATCTGAAAACCGGCGCTTTGCCAAATCGACACGGCGGCGATCGTCCAGATGACGAGCTGCGGATTGGTCAGCCAAGCCTGGCTGAGCGAGTGCAGTCCTATCGCTTCAAACATCTGATTGATCGTGCCTTCGGTGCGCAGCATCGGCGTAAACAGGATGCTGATGACGAGAATGCTGAGGATGGAAGGCGAATAAAAAAGCGCGCGCAGCAGGTTTTTCGTTTTCAAGCGCATGTTTAAAGCGACGGCAAGCAAAATGCCGATCACGTTTTTGCCGACGACGGTGACGACGGCGAAGATGACCGTATTTTTAAGCGCCAGGGTAAGCGTTTTGTCGGAGAAAATTTTGCTGAAATTTTCCCAGCCGATAAAGTGGATATCCAGCCGGTCCAGACGCCAGTCGGTAAAAGAATAGTAAAACCCTATCACCGCCGGGACCACGAAAAATACGGAGTAAATCAGGATGGCCGGTAAAATCAGATAATACGAGTATAGGTTTTTCATTGTTTTCATGTTCTCACACCCCCATCATAGCCTGGGGCAGCATAAAATCCGGAGATTTTATGCTGCCTTCTTACACCATCGTCCCTTAGAAACCGGGAACCTCTTTATCTTTCATCAGTTGGCTGAATTTTTCATCCCAGGCTTTAAGCACTTCTTCCGGCGTCAAGCCGCCCGCGAATTGGTCCTGCAGCAATCTGTACAGCTCGCTGCGGTCAACCAGCATGTAAGCGTCCGACGTCAGCACGGTTTTCTTTGGCGTAATGTAATTGTCGACGATTTCCTGCTTGTATTCCGGCAGCTCCGGCGTCGTGACGTCGCTGAGATTGGATACGTAGCCTTTGGAATCGACAATTTTTTGCGCCACTTCCTTCGAAGCCATGAAATCCAGGAACTTCTTCGCTTCCGCCATATGCGGGGCTTTCTTCGGAATGAACAGCTGGCCGCCGAGCGGGCTTGCGCCGAGGCTGGCGTCTTGAGAAGACGGGATCGGGAACACGCCCAGCCGCATGGAAGGGTCCTGCTGAGCCACCCCTTCGATCAGCCAATCGCCCATAAATATCATCGCGACTTCCTTGTTCAGGAATTTGCCGACCGCCATGTCGTAGCTGTCGCTGAGCACGTCGGCGTTGGTGTAGCCTTTTTTGTACACTTCGTACTGCTGCTGCAGGAACGTTTGGAATTCCGGAATATCCGACCATTTCCGCTTGTTGCTGTTCAGATCGTCGAAGAACGTCGGATCGTTTTTGGCCGCGAAATCGGCAAACGCGGCGGCCGGCCAGATGTTAGCGGCCCAATTGTCCTTGTATGGCATAAATACCGGCGTAATTCCGCTTGCCTTGATCTTTTCGCACACGGCCAGGAACTCGTCGAAGTTTTTCGGAATCGACAGGCCCAGGTCTTCAAAAATCTGCTTGTTGTACACGACCCCCTGCATGCCCGTGTCCTGGCTGACATGGAAACTGTAAAGATGGCCGTTGGCAGACAGCACGTCCTTGTTGACGATCCGGCCGGCCCATGGCTCGTTGTCGAGAATTTCGAAGTTCCGCTCCAGGTTGAGGTCGGTCGTGGCGCTCGCCAGGTTGTACTGGATAATGTCCGGCGTTTCCTCGACGGCCAATTTGGTCTGCAGCACCGTCGTCGTCTGCTCGGCAGGGATCAGCTGCAGGTTGACGTGAATGTTCGTTTTTTGCTCAAATTCGTCCAGCAAATCCTGTTGGATAAATGCCGAATCCTGCGAGCTTTTGGAAATGGCCAGCTCGATCGTTACTTTTTTGCCGCCGGCTCCGTTTCCGCCGTTCTCCCCGCCCGCCGCGCTGCCGGAGCCGCTGCCGCTGCCGCCCGAGCCGCAAGCCGCCAGTGAGATGGACAGCAAGCTGGCCAAGGCCAGGGCCGTTATTTTTTTCTTGCGGTTGCTGTTCATAAATGAATCCCCCCGTAAATCGTTTGTTTTGAATCCGTTTACAATCCGATTATAAATTTTGCCCGAGGCAAGGTACATGTCTGTACATGACAGTTGATGTGTAAAATCCTGAACTTGAAACCGTTGTCATTTTGCGAATGGCCGTGGTACAGTTAGGACGAGTCAAAGAGCATCACGAGCTGCGCCCTGGCGGATGGAGGAGGCGAACCGGCAGCCATGATCGTAAAAACCGTACCGCGCAAATATCAGTTCAGCCTGCAAACGAAGGTGTTCCTTACGTTTGTCGCCCTGCTTCTGTTTGTGCTCGGCTGCTTTACCGTATACGTCAATCTGATCGTAGTCAAGCCGCTGAAGGAGAAAACGGTCGGCGAAACGCGGATGACCGCGGCCAAAGTCAGCGAACAGGTCGATGCTTACATCGACGGTCAGAACCAGCTGTCGCAGCGTATATTGTCCAGCAAAGATATTTTTGCCCTTTTGGATAAAGACCCGGCGAACGGTGTCGAAATGTTAAATCGCACGCGAAAGCTTAGGGATACGATGTTTCAGGCGATCGGGCCGAGCATGGCCATCAAAGACATGATCATTTACGACAAACAGGGCAACCTGCTCGTTTCTTATATCGGCTCTCAGCGAAGTCCGCTTACTCTGGAAACCTATTTGGGAAAAAGCGGCAGGGGCGGGTGGTGGAGCGGCAGCGGATTTATGTTGACCCGCGAGGGTGACACGGTATCGTTTATCCGCGCGATCAACAACCAAAACGGCAAAGTGTTCGGTTATCTTTCCATTCAAATGGATCAGGCTTATATCGAAAAAATGACCGAAGGAATCGCCGGAGGAGACGTTTATATCCTTGACGGGCAAGGCGTGGAAATTACCCGCACCGGCCCGGATACGGACCATGCCGTACTGACCGGGGGGCTAACCGGAAATGGGGTTTACGCCGACAAATTCAATAACTACGTGGCCTATTCCCAGTCGCCAAAAACCGGCTGGACCACTTATATCGTGACGCCTAAAAAGGCCGTACTCGGCCCTGTCAATTCGGTCCAATACATTTCGATGCTGTTGATTACCTCGCTGATCGTGGTTTCGTTCGTCTATATTTTCTTGTCGACACGCAACTTGCTGCTGCCGATCCGCAAGCTCCGCAGCCAAATTTGGCGCATTAACTACAGCAATATGAAGGTCAAGGTTGACAGCCGGCCGCAAAACAACGAGCTGATCCTGCTGAACGAAGCTTTCCAGGACCTCATGGAGCGGCTGCAGGAATCGATCGAACGAGAGAAACTGGCCTTGCACGAAGAGGTCAAAGCGCGCAATTCCGCGCTCCAGGCCCAGATCGCCCCGCATTTCATCCATAATGTCCTTTATTTGATCAGCATCGCCGCCCAGGAGGGAAAAACGGAGGTCGTGTCCGATATGTGCAAGCATCTTTCGGACAGCCTGCGTTATATCGTGTCGTCGCCTTACGCCCATGTGACACTGGCCGATGAACTGGAGCATACGAGACACTACTTGTCTCTCGTTCAGCAAAAATATGAGGATGACTTGGAATGGGAAATCGAAGCGGACGAATTGTCCCGGGAAATCCAGCTGCCGCGGCTGGTTATTCAGCCTTTTGTAGAGAACTGCGTCGAGCATGCGTTCACGAACACGGATCCCCCATGGCGGATCAAAATTACGGTGAAGCAGTTTAACGGGCTGTGGGCCGTCGAAATCAAAGACAACGGGGACGGCTTTCCGCCGGACAAAATCCGCGAAATTTTGGACAACATTGAGCAGTCCGCTGCGGGCGTAAGCGAGATTCAGAACCACCGGTCGGCCATCGGAAACATGGGGATTGTCAACAGCGTGGGCCGGCTAAAGCTGATGTATCAGAATCGGCTGTTTTTCAATATTTTTAATCATTCGGACGGGGAAACGGGCGCTACGGTGCAAATCATCGGATCGCTGACGAAAGATTTCTATTGAGCATAACAGGAGGGACGGGCGATGTATAACGTGATGATCGTGGAGGACAGCAAGCCGATATTGCGGAACATAAAAACGCTGCTGGAATCTATGGATTTGCCGATCCGCATCGCGGCGACGGCGACCAACGGGGAAGAGGCGCTGAAGACGCTGCGGCGGGAACCGATCCATCTGCTGCTGACCGATATCCGGATGCCGAAAATGGACGGGCTCGCGTTGATCGAGCAGGCCAAGCTGATCAGTCCGCAGCTGAAATACGTGCTGATCAGCGGGTACAGCGATTTTGAATATACCCGCAAGGCGTTGAACCTTCAGGTATTTGACTATTTGCTGAAGCCGGTGGAGCGCGTGCAGCTGGCGGAAGTGATGGACCGGGCGATCGGGGAGTTGAACAAGCGGGCGCCCGGCGATGCGGCGATGTTAAAAGATATCGTGGCTCCCGGTTATGCTGCGGACTTGCGCTTGGATGACGAGTTTCATCATTATGCGAAGATGCTGCTGATCGTGCGCCGCCAGCCGTTTACGGCAGGGGAAGAACGTTGGACGCGGGAAGAGGTCCAGCTTTGCTTAACGGAGATTTTCGCCCCGCACCGCTGCTGGGTTTTCCCTGCGCAAACGCCGAAGCAGTTTCTTGTTCTGGTGAACAGGCCGGTGCTGGACATGTACTCCTCGGTTTATGAATGTCTGGAATCGGCCCGGCGCCATCTGCACGATTGTGGCATTGACGCGATGCTCGGAGGGCAGGTGCTGTCCCCCGAGCCGGAGAAGCTGCCCGAGCTGTACCATCGGGTGTCGTCCATCCTGAATGAGCGGCAGCGGATCATGAAAGGGGGAGTGCTGGATACGGGACTTCCCGTTCCTGATGCGAAGCAGGGGGAAGTCGGGATGGAGCCGCATGTGGCGTTCGGTTTCGCGGATATGATCCGCGGGCGCCGCAAGGAGCAGTTTGCGCTTAAACTGATGGAACAACTGGCCAAATGGGGAGAGGAGAACGTCCGGCTTGCGGATCTGGAGCGATTTGTCGGGCTGCTGGTCGATACGTTCGCTCATTTGTATGAGGAGCGGGGCACGGCCCTCCGGCTCGGCCTGGAGGTGAAAGCGAAGCAGCTGTTCGAGGCGGAGAGCTACGGCGATTTTGGCCGTGAGCTGCTGGAGTGGACCAGGCAGTGCTTCGATATGCTGCAAGCGCATAGCCGAAAAAGCGGCGAGGAACTGTTTGCGCAGATGGACGAATACGTGAAAATGAATATGTATTCCCAGCTGTCGGTGGTCGATATCGCGGCGAAATTTCATGTAAGCCCTTCCTATGTCAGCCGAGTGATCAAAAAATTTACCGGTGCCACATTCGTGCAGTACTATACGGGCCTGAAAATCAAAGAGGCCTGCAGGCTGATGGCCTGCAAGCCGGAAATGAAATTCAAGGAGCTGTCGGATCTGCTGTCGTTTACCGATCAACACTATTTCTCCAAAGTGTTTAAGGAGTACACGGGATACAGCCCGACGGATTATAAAGAGCAAATTTCCGCCAGCAGCTCATAGGAGCGCAAACGAGCCTGATGATCGTAGACTTGCGCGGCTACGATGATTTCGTCGGCATTCGTTTGCTCGAGGATCAGCTGCAGCTGATCGCGCACCGTGGACGGCGAGCCGATCGCGGAGCAGCTGAGCTGCCGCTCGATCAGCGCTTGCTCCTGCAGCGACCAGTCGAGGTGGTCGACCGGCGGGTTCAGCTTTCCGGTGCGGCGGCGGATCAGGTTGAGGAACTGCTGCTGCTGCGATGTCGCCAGCCGCCGCGCTTCTTCGTCGGTATCGGCCACGATCACGTTGACGCCGATCATCGCGTATGGCTCCGCCAGCGCTTCCGAGGCGCGGAAGTGGCCGCGGTACAAATCGAGCGCCGGGAGCATATAATCCGGCGCGAAATGGCTGGCGAAGGCAAACGGCAGACCGAGCTGGGCCGCCAGCTGCGCGCTGAAGCCGCTGGAGCCGAGCAGCCAGATCGGGATGTCCAGGCCTTCGCCGGGGATGGCCCGCACCGCCAGCGAGGAGCCGGGTGCGGGCCGGAAGTAATTCCGGAGCTCGGCGAGCCGCTCCGGGAAGTCCTGGCCGTCGCTGCCCGGACCGCGGCGCAGCGCCTGCGAGGTCGCCGGGTCGGAGCCTGGCGCCCGCCCCAGGCCGAGATCGATCCGCCCGGGATACAGCGACTCCAGCGTGCCGAACTGCTCCGCTACGACGAGCGGCGAATGGTTCGGCAGCATGACGCCGCCGGAGCCGACGCGGATCTTGGCCGTGCCGCCGGCGATATGGCCGATCGCGACCGCCGTCGCCGAGCTGGCGATGCCGGGCATGCTGTGGTGCTCGGCCAGCCAGTAGCGGTGATATCCCCAGTCTTCCGCGTGCCGGGCCAGATCAAGCGAGTTTCGCAGCGACTCGGCGGCCGTGCTGCCGACGGTGATCGGAGCGAGGTCCAGGATGGATACGGGAATATCGGATAAACGACCTTTCCGGTCATGAGATGAATTTGGCATGAAGCAGGTCTCCCTTCATTTTCGGATAACAAGCTTCGCATAAATGCTTTTGAGCGGAGCCTAATTTTTATTATAACGAATTTGAAGGAAAAGGGTACAAAAGCCCATACGGGAAGCGCATGAACGGTATCAGACTAGATTGGAAACGCAGTATTGGCGAACCTATAACAAAACGGCCGTAAGTTGGCAGGCTACTAGTTTGCTAGGTACTCTTCTCCTGAGCTGGCGTCGCATTGACGCTTACGCAAAATCCCCGGTACATTTGCGGGCGGGTATTACATTCTGCCGGAATTCTAACGGTTGCAGCAGGCACTATTTTACGAAAAAAGCCACCTTCTAAATTTTAACGGTTGTGAGCGCCGTTATTTGCTTTAATCTGAGCCCCAATAGCCGGTTTTCTGCCCAATAAGCGCATGGCAACCGTTAGAATTTGAAAACCGCCTTATTGGGGCAAATAGCGGCTGTGACAACCGTTAGAATGGGGAATGCTGTCACAGTAATGCTCTCCCTTCAACCCCCTTCATCAAATAGCGAAATAGCGGAAAATAATGCCTCTATCTTCTCTATCACGTGAGCAAACTGAAAAGTAGAGGAAAAAAATGTCGCTATATTCGGGCAGTGTGGCTGAATCAGTGGCTAATCAGGACCTTTTTGGAAAATAACGACATAAAATACCTCTATTTCATAACGGGAACTAGAGATTCTCAACATAACGTCCTAAATTACCGCTATTTTTCGCAAGCCCCGGAAGGGAGTCCGGGGAAGGAACCGGCAAGGACCGCATAAAGAGGCAAGTTGCCGCAATGATCATGATGGCGGAGCGATGACAGCCCCGTCCAGCCCCCGACCAGCACACATCCAGCTTACATCCAGCTTACATCCAGCTTACATCCAGCACACATCCAGCACACATCCAGCTTATATCCAGCCTCGTCCAGCACACATCCAGCCCACGCCGAGCCCCCGTCCAGTTCACATCTACTCACATCCAGCCCCCAACCCAACAAACCCCCGGAGCATCCGCTCCGGGGGTTCTTATAAACCACTTTCAGCCCTTCACCGCGCCGGCGACCACGCCTTTGACGATGTATTTTTGCAGGAAGATGAACACGATGATCGAAGGCAGCACGGCCATCACCATGGCGGTCATCGCGTACTGCCAGTCGGAGGTGTATTGTCCGACGAAGGTGTACGCGGCCAGGGTCAGCGTTTTGGTCGTCGGCGAGCCATTGACCATGAGCAGCGGGAGCAGGAAGTCGTTCCAGATCCACATCACGTCGATGATGATGATCGTAGTCGTAACCGACTTCAGCAGCGGGAAGATCACGCTGAAGAACAGCCGGAAGCCGGAGGCGCCGTCGATCGTGGCGCTTTCGTCGATTTCCTTCGGAATCCCTTTCACGAAGCCGTGGTAGATGAACAGGGCGAGCGGAGCGCCGAAACCCCAGTACAAAATGCCCAGCCCCCAGGTGCTGTCGGAAAGGTGAAAGTTTTTGGCCATTTGCAGCACCGTCAGCATGATCGACTGGAACGGTATCAGCATCGGCATGATGCAGAGCATATAGATGATCGAACTGGCTTTCGATTTCGTGCGGGCCAGCTTGTAAGCGGCGATGGAGGAGATCAGGATGATCCCGGCCAGGCCGAGAATCGTAATGACCGCATTGTTCAGAAACAGCCGCGGGTAGTTGATGAATTCCCACACGTAGCTGTAGTTCTCAAAAGCAAGCCGTTTCGGCAAAGCGATTACGTCGGTCATGACCTCCTGGAAGCTTTTCAGCGAATTGATGATGGTCAGGAACAACGGATACAGGAACAAAATGGACAGGAGGACCATAACGATTTCCAGGACAAAACGCCCCGCTCTGTTTTTAGTCATTATGCCTCAACCTCCCTGCGTTTGAAGAGCGTTAATTGAATAATGGTGATGATCAGCACCGCCACGAACAAAATCAGCGCCTTGGCCGTGCCGTAACCGTACAGATTGTTCTGGAACGTATCGCGGTAGATGTCGTAAGCGACGCTGTATGTGGTGCCGCCGGGTCCGCCGCCGGTCAGCGACAGGATCACGTCAAATACCTTGATCGAGTTGGTCAGCGCCATAAACACGGAAATGGTGATCGACGGCGCGAGCAGCGGCAGCGTGACGTTGAAGAACCGGCGGACCGGTCCGGCCCCGTCGACGGTGGCCGCCTCCTTCAAATCGTCTGGAACCGATTGCAAACCGGCGATGTAGATAACCATGTAGAAGCCGATCGATTGCCAGATCGAGACGAACAGCACGGAGATAAAGGCTAGTCCGGGTTCACCCAGCCAGCTTAGCGCGAATACCCCCCAACCGGTGCTTTGCCCCAGCGATTCGAAACCTTGCATGAAAATGAACTTCCAGATAAACCCTACGATTACCAAGCTAAGAATGTAAGGAATAAAGAAGGCCGCTCTCAGCCAGTTGGTCGATTTCAGCTTCATGTCCAGCACGAGCGCCAGCAAAATCGCCAGCACATTGATCAAAACGATGTAAAGAATCATGTATTTGACCGTAAACCAGGCGGCGTGCGTAAAGTTGGCGTCGCCCATGAAGATCTGTTTGAAGTTATCGAGTCCGATAAATTTAGGGTGCTTCGAAATCCCGTTCCATTTGGTCAGGGAGTAGCGAATGGTCATAATAAACGGATAGTAGAACACAGCGATGACCGAAATAAGGATCGGCAGCGTAAATATTCCGAACTCCAGCTTCTCGGCGCGTTTTCTCCCAAGTTTCAACATAATGCACCTCTTTTTCGCAACGATAGTTTATATAAGGTGATTCGGCTATAATGATTATAAATCAACCGTTTTCACGCCAAAATGGATTTAAGAAAACAGTTAAGGGTAAAAACGTGAACTGGCGTTAAGCGCGGGTCATGACTTATATTTTGAACTAGGGAATAGAACGGGACAGGCAACTTACACAGTCATAGAAATGAGGGCAATATGTTCAGCCGACTGAAACGTTTGACATTGTCGCTTAAAGACCGGGTTTCGCGCCGATTGGTCAATAAGCTTATTTTGCTGTTTACGACGATTATTATTCTTGTGGTAGGCTCGCTGACCGTCATCTCCTATCAAATGCTCGAAAAAGAATCGGTCGATCACAGCATCGCCAGCACGACCAACAATTTGAAGCTGGTGAACCAGAACCTCGAGGATTATTTGTCCGGCATCGAGCAGTTGTCCCTGCCGCAAATCCGCTATGACGAGATCATCCGGGCGATTAAGCTGGAGGAAAACGATTATTCGTCCAAAATGTATCTGGAAAATTATTTGCGGAGCCTGTTCTACTCGCGGGACGATCTGGAAAGCATTTATTTCTACCTCATCGATCAGAAGAAATATTATTCGATCACCCGCGAAGCCTATAACATTACGGTGCGCGTCAGCTACCAGGAGGGGATTCCCGACCAGCCGTGGTACAAGCAGGCCATGGAGAGCCCGCACAACCGTTCGTTTCAATCGTTTATCGTTCCCGGGGCCAAGTCGGGGTACAACATGAGCAAGGAGCCCAGCTTCATGGGATATCACCGCGTGCTGCGCTCGCTCGTTTCCCGCGACCCGAAAGCGGTTATTTCCTTCTATATAAAGCCGGCCGGCAAGGACGAAATTTTGCGGGATATCCCGTTTGAAGAAGGGGAGCATCTTTTGTACCTCGATGCCGACAACGTGCCGTTTCACGTCGACGATCCGGAGTTTCTGAAGCAGGTGGAGAACGCCCCCTGGCTCAGGCAGATCGGCAAGGACGGCGGCATGCGGCCATTAACCTGGACGAGCGAGGACGGCACCAAGTATCTGATTGTATACAACGTGCTCCCGGACGAAGGCTGGAAATTGGTCAAGCCGATTCCTTACCGCAACATTTACGCCGCGGCGACGACGACGAGGGATTTGAGCTATCTCATCGGGGGCATTTTTTTGCTCATTTCGGTCGTTCTGGTTACGCTCCTTTCGAGTGCGATCACGAGACCGCTGAAAGACTTGTCCTATGGGATGAGACGTTTCAGCGAAGGCACGTTCGACGCGGAAATCCCGGTCAAGGGCAGGGATGAAATCGCCTATTTGTCCAGGCATTTCAACCGGATGGTGCGGCGGACCAACGATTTGATCAATGAGCGTTACAAGATGAAACTGGTGGAGAAAAACGCGATTTTGAAAGCGTTAGAGGCGGAAATCAACCCGCATTTTCTGTACAATGCCCTCCAGGCGATCTCGACCAAAGCGCTGAAAAGCGGGGACGACGAGGTCGCCGATATGGTGGATGCCTTGGCCTTGACGCTCAGATACTGCATAAGCGGAAAAGATATCGTAAACGCTAGGGAAGAACTTAAACATATCGATCGTTATCTGGCGCTGCAAAAAGCTAGATTCGGCAGCCGCCTTCAGGTGACGATCGAATGGGACGAATCGCTGATGGAGCTGCAGATCCCTAAGCTGTCCATTCAATCCCTGGTGGAGAATTCGATCAAGCATGCCCTGGAAAAGGTGTCGAGCGCCATTACGATTGTGATTCGGGCGGAACTGGCCGATACGCATGCGATAATTTCCGTGCAGGATAACGGACCGGGGATTTCCCTGGAAAGGCTGGAGGAAATCCTCAAATCGTTTCACGTCGAATGGGAGGACCAGGAGGGTGACAACATCGGACTCAAAAACCTGTACACGCGCCTCAGGCTGCTTTATGGCGAAGACGCCGATCTGGTGGTCCGCAGCGGCGATGGCGGCGCGGAAATGCGAATGATGATACCGCGGGGAGGCAGCAGCCATGTATAAAGTGTTGATCATTGACGATGAAGAACCGCTCCGTGAGGCGATCCGGATTTTAGGGGATTGGGAAGGCCTTGAGGTTGACGAAGTGCTGGAAGCGACGGATGGCAAAACCGGACTGGCCATGCTGGAGCGGCACAAGCCCGACCTGGCGATGGTCGATATGAAAATGCCCGAGCTGAACGGCGTCGAGTTCTTAAAAATCGTGGAGCGCGATTACCCGGAGCTGCTGACGATCGTGATTAGCGGTTATAACGATTTTGAGTTCACCCGTCAGGCGATTCACTCCAGGGTATTGGACTATTTGCTCAAGCCGATTAACCGGCATGATCTCAACCAGGCGCTCCGCAAAGGCATCGATTTGCTAAACGCCAAGCGGCAGATGCAAACCGAATCGATTACCCGCAACATTGCGTTTAATATGTCGCTGCCGAAGCTGAAGGAGAAAATTTATCTATCGATCATTGAACGAAGCTTCAAACAACATAGCAACCGGGCGTTCCTGCCGCTGATCGGGGCGGACGATCCCCTGAACCGTTTCGGCGCGCTGGTGCTGCGGATCATGAATATGGAAGCCATCAGGGACAGCCGGTTCAACAGCGATACCGAGCTGCTTTATTTTGCGGTGGCCAATGTGGTGAGCGACGTGGGCGGGGGCGACATGCTCTGCTTCAGCTTTGCCAATCCGAAGCAGGAGCGCGAGATTATTGCGGTGTATACCGCGGGGGGCGGTTATCCCGAAGAAGTCGCTTTCCGCGCGGAAAAAATGATGCGCAAGATCATCAATACCCTAAGCGAGCTGTTTGGTTTACAGGTAGCGGGAGGGATCGGCCCTTCGAGCCCAAACATCATGGAACTGGCCGATTCCTATGAGACGGCGGTCAGTTCGATCCTGGCCATCGACCTATTAAAGCTGAAGGGAATGGCCGTGATCGGCGACAAGGGGAGAGCTGCCGCGAAGAATATCTACTCTTTCACCGGCCGGATGCCGCTCCTTCGCGGGGCGCTGGAAGCCGGCAATCTCCATCATGCCAAATCGGTCATGGGGGATTTTGCCAAGAAGATCAAAGCTGCGGACGCGTTCAGCATCGGGGCGGCCGACCGGACGCTGCGCGAGATCGTCGTCCTCTTAAGCGACATGGCCCTGGATCTTGGCGTGCCGGGGGACGCGCTGCCGCGTTCCGGCGATGAAAGGGCGCTGCGCGCGCTGGGGCTGCGGACCGATTTTGCCGGCTTCGACGAATACGAAGAAGTGCTCCTGCGGCTGACGGAGTACTATCACGAACAAATCCGCCGCTTGCTGGCGGCCAACCGGCCGTTTCAGGTCGACGACATCAAGGAGTACATCGACAATCATTATTTTGAAGACATTAAAATTTCCATGTTCACCGAAAAATACTTCTTAAGCCGCGAGTATTTAATGAAGCTGTTCAAACAGCAGTACGGGTACGGCATCCACGAATACGTGCAAAAGGTCCGCATGGACAAGGCCAAGGAGCTGCTGGACGATCCTTCCCTGAAAATCCAGGAGATTTCCGAAATGCTCGGCTACAAGGACAAAAATTATTTCAGCAAAGCGTTCCGCAATTACTGCGGGTTATCGCCGACGGAATACCGGTCGAAAGAGGAGGAAGGGGTCAAAAAGTGAACTGGACGATCACTCCACTTTTTTACCCTTAAGTCACCACTTATCTACATTTTTATCGCTGCACCTTTTCTTTAGAATAAGGAACATAGAAAGCGTGAAACTGCTTTCAAAGAATGAACAACGACAAGAAAGTGGGGGCGTTACGAATGAAGAAGAAAATCTTGGCCCTGTCGTTCAGCCTTGTGCTGCTCATGGGTCTGCTGTCCGCTTGCGGTGGCGGCGGAAACAATGCCGCGGGGGGCGGAACGAATGGCGCGGGTGCAGGGAACGGCGGCACAACGGATGATTCCAAACCGGTCACGATCAACATGTTTACGGCTTCTCCGGAATATACCGACGCTTTTAACGCCTATATCGCTGAATACAAAAAAGTGAAGCCCAACGTTACGATCAACCTGGAAATCATGCAGTCCGACTATAATACGGTGTTGAAATCGAGAATCGCCGCAGGCAGCACGCCGGACGTATTCCAAACGACAGCCGGCGGAGATATCGACACGTTTGCCGAATACAGCGCCGATTTGACGGATCAGCCGCTGGCGGCAGCGATGACGGACGCCGTTCGCGCCAACATGACCTCTTCCGACGGGAAAGTGCTGGGCCTTCCGGTTAAAGGCAATCTGTTCTCGCTGATCTACAACAAAGATCTGTTTGAACAAGCCGGCATCACAACCTTCCCGAAAACGACGGCCGAACTGGACGACGCTATCGCGAAGCTGGAAGCCAAAGGCATCAAGCCGTTTGCCAACGCCTATAAAGAATGGTGGGTATGGAAACACGTATTCCAGCATTTCGTCAACGCGGCGGCTCAAGACAAGGGCGTAACGTCGAAGGACCTGGTGAACAGCTTTATCGCCGGCGACGCCAAAATCAAGGATTATCCGGTGCTTTACAACAACTTCTTTGACTTCGTTGACAAAACGGTTAAACATGGCACCGACAAACCGCTGGAACGCGACAGCAACGCGCAAATCAGCGACTTCGCCACCGGCAAGGCGGCGATCATGGTAGGTAAAGGCGCATGGGACGAAGAAGCGATCAAGAAAATCAGCCCGGACATTAAAATCGGGATCGCCGGATATCCGGTCAGCGACAAACCGGAGCAAGCCACGATCATCACCGGCGCCGACCAGGCGCTGCGGATCAACAAGGATTCCGCCGTCGTCAACGAAACGATCGAATTCTTCAATTGGCTGTATACTTCCGATTACGGCAAGAGCTGGTTCTCCAACGTAGCGAAGGTCATTCCGCCGATCAAGGACGCTCCGCTTCCGGAGCTGGATATGCCGAAGCAAATGAACGAAATTTTGCAATCCGAACCTTCGGGCGATCTGGCGATTAACTACTCGCTGGATACGTTCCACCAAAAATTCGGTGAAATCATGCAAGCTTACATCGGCGGCAGCAAAACGAAGGACCAAGCCGTGACCGAAATCGAACAAGCATGGGTTCAACTGGGCTCCGCCCAATAAACCGGCAAAATTAATGAACCCATCCTTTTTAACTCAGCACCCCGGGTGGTGCTGAGTTAAATTTTTGCAGAGGATAATGCTCCGGGTTCACGAAATCAATCAACAAGGGTCTGCAAGTTCAGCGATTTTTTAATAGGGAGGCTGCTTATTCTTATGTCCCAACTTATTCATGTTCAGGAAAACGGACTTCACCTGGTGCTGGAGGTTACGCCGGAGCAAGATGTGCGGCTGTTTCACTTTGGTACGGGCGAGCTGCGGGAAGGCGCGATTTCAAACGGGCAAAAGCCGGGCTTCCGGCTGATGGAGCTGCAGCTGACGGGCGAGGACCGCGCGGAATATCACGGGCGGACGCACCGGGCCACGTTCCCGGGGCTGCGCATGCGCTACGAGGCTCATGCCGATATACGCAATAAGGCCGGCCGCAAGCTGGAGATCGTGCTGCGCGATCCGGACACGTCGCTGCGGGCGGTGCAGCATTTTCAATTCTACGACGGTCTTCAGACTGTCAAGGCTTGGGTAACGCTGAGCAACGAGGGAACGGAAGAGTTGGGCGTAGAATACGTTTCCTCCTTCGCCTTAACCGGTCTCGATAAGGAAGGCGCGCTTGACCGCGACGACAAAATGGCGCTGTACATTCCGCACAGCGGCTGGCAAAGCGAGCTGCAGTGGCGCACGTACAGCCTGCCGGAGC
This sequence comes from Paenibacillus sp. FSL P4-0127, assembly GCF_038007325.1. Lineage (NCBI taxonomy): Bacteria > Bacillati > Bacillota > Bacilli > Caryophanales > Paenibacillaceae > Paenibacillus > Paenibacillus sp. FSL P4-0127. Next base: position 1,352,362 of record NZ_JBBOWY010000001.1, read on the forward strand.
TGGGTATGTCGCATTTGACGGACCGCAGCTCCAAGCGGGTTTCCTGCAGCAATACCGGTTCGTGGTCGGCTGCGGAGCATATCCCGATGGCCGTGCTGGAGAACCGGGAAGCCGGAAGCAGCCTGTTTTGGCAGATCGAGCATAACGGCTCCTGGCATTGGGAGATCATCGATCAGAACGACTTCCTCACCCTTCTCCTGAGCGGGCCGACGGAACACGATAATCATTGGTGGATTTCGCTCGCGCCGGGCGAGGAGTTCGTCAGCGTCCCCGTCGCGGTGGGCGCCGCGCTCGGCGGGTTCGAAGAGGCGATCGGGCAGCTGACCGCGTACCGCCGCCGGATTCGCCGCCCGAACGCGGACAACCGCGATTTGCGGATAATTTTCAACGATTACATGAACTGTCTCTGGGGTTCGCCGACGACGGCCAAGCTATTGCCGCTCATCGACGCCGCGGCCGAAGCAGGCTGCGAGTATTTCTGCATCGATGCCGGCTGGTATGCGGCGGGCGAATGGTGGGACGGCGTGGGCGAATGGATGCCGTCGCCGGAACGGTTCCCGGAAGGCATCAAATACGTGCTCGATTACATTCGCGGCAAAGGGATGGTTCCGGGGCTGTGGCTTGAACTGGAGGTGATGGGCATCAACAGTCCGAAGCTGGCCGGCACCGATGACAGCTGGTTTTTCATGCGCCACGGGCGGAGAGTCAAGGACCGCAGCCGCTATCAGCTCGATTACCGGAACCCGCGGGTGGTCGCCCATGCGAACGAAGTGATCCGCCGCCTGGTGGAGGATTACGGGGTAGGCTATATCAAGATGGACTATAACATCAACGCCGGGATCGGCACGGAGACGGACGCGGACAGCTTCGGCGACGGCCTGCTTCAGCACAACCGCGCTTATCTGGCTTGGCTGGACGGTATTTTTGCCCGGTACCCGGACCTCGTGATCGAAAACTGCTCAAGCGGCGGGATGCGAATGGACTATGCGATGCTCAGCCGCCACAGCATTCAGTCGACGAGCGATCAGGAAAACTACGTCAATTACGCGGCCATTGCCGCCGCTTCGCCTTCGGCGCTGACGCCGGAGCAGTCGGCGATCTGGTCCTACCCGCTGCGGGAAGGCGACGATGAAGAGGTCGTGTTCAACATGGTGAACGCGCTGCTGCTGCGGGTCCACCAAAGCGGGCATCTGGCCGAGCTGAGTCCGCGCCGGCGGGAGCTTGTGAAGGAAGCGCTGGATTACTACAAAACGATCCGCAAGGACATTCCGGAGGCGCTGCCGTTCTGGCCGCTTGGGCTGCCGAAGCAGCAGGACGAGTGGATCAGCCTGGGGCTGCGCCGCGGCGGCTCGGTTTATTTGGCCGTGTGGCGGATTGGCGGAGCTTCGCCGACCCGGACGCTTCCGCTTCCGGCGCTGCGGGGCGAGCAGCTTGACATCCGCTGCGCTTACCCGCAAGGGTTCGACTGCTCGTGGAGCTGGGACGCCGAGCGGGGCGAACTGCAAGTGACCTTGGCGAGTGTGAAATCGGCGCGCCTGTTTGAAATTCACCCGAAACGATAGACCTAAGGATTATGTGTAACAGAAACGAAGAAAATTGATCCGCAGAAACAGAACCGAAGTCGTGTTCAGGCAGGCCTTTTGAGACTGGTTGAATACTAGCAACACAGCGCCGGAAAACCGGCGCTGTGTTGCTTTTTGACATTATAGCTAGAATTTATAAAATTAAATATCCGGGAAATGGGCGGATAAGGTCGCTGGTGTCCGTTAGAGCAGCGCCCAAAGTTTAAGAAGAGCCCTCCTATTCGCTCCCAAGTAAAAGTCAGAGCCGCTAAAGGACGCCGTTAGGCGTTTTTCTTATTTGCTTTATCATGAACGCGGTCCTGACGGCATCTCCTGGATGCGGCAATTATGGAAGGCGGCAATGAGCCATTTATCAGCCTGTCTAACGATAACATTCGTATTGATGGAGCCTCTGTCGTTAGGATCCTGTTCGGGATCGCCCAGCTTAACTTCCCCGATCCCGTGGACAACGGCGACATCCGGCGTAATATAACGAGGTTGAAGATCGGATGTAAAGTTGGATTCCATTTTTGACCCGCGAAGCGGACCGTTAAACAACCAATGGTGAACTTCGGCAATTTGCTTTCTGCCTTTTATATGCTGGCCTATAAAAGTAACATAATCGGCGTCTTCCGTGAAGCATTCCCCGTATGCGGTCCCGTCGCCGTCGTTCCACGCCTCGTTAAGCGCTGTAAAGAGTTCTCTGATTGCGTCTAGGTCTTTTTCCCGATTTTCCATACTTGATCCTGTCCTTTCCATTAAGGTTTGATCATCGATTGGTTAAACTTTGGAGCTGTGATATACTGTTGCCGAATAAAATCTTAACCATGATGAAATCTTAATTAAATAATTATCTTAATTAATCAAGATAAATTAATCATATATAGGAGGTTTCTTTATGTCAAGCGATAATTATCGGCCATGGCCGAACCTGACGCCGCTGCAACAGGAAATTGTTCTGGAATTGCGCGAAAACGGGACCCGGGCCGTGATGCTGCATCAGACGATTTCTGAAAAGATCGGCTTGAATGCGACCGATCACAAATGCCTGGATTATTTGCTGAAAGCCGGCCCTGTAACCGCAGGGCGTCTGGCCGAATTAACGGGGTTGACCACCGGAGCGGTTACAAGTGTAATCGATCGCCTGGAGCAAGCGGGATTTGCGACCAGAGACAAAGACCCGAACGACCGGAGAAAGGTGCTGGTCAAAGCCGTTTCCGAAAAATCGGAGCTGATTTCGTCTCTGTTCGATTCCGCGCTAAAGGCCACTCAGGAACTGGTAACTCGTTATAATGAACAGGAAAGCCGGATCATTCTTGATTTCCTTAAGCAATGCAACGCCATGACATTAGAAGAAATGGACAAATTAAAACAGAACAGCTTATAGTAACTCCGCAGTATTGACATGAAACCAAACGGTTGCTTAAAATGATATTGAGAAACCTTTTGGTTTCATAAAACAAATCGCGAAAGGACGAACATCATGGATCAAACCAACAACCCGCATCATCAAACCGGCGGAAGCGGAGCACTGCCGGATATCCGCCATACAATTATGCTGAACGCGCCGATCTCCCGGGTATGGGAGGCGGTGGCCACCTCGGAAGGGATTGCCGCCTGGTTTATGCCCAACGATTTTCAGCCGGTCGAAGGCTTCGAGTTCCATCTTAACGCCGGGCCTTTCGGCAACTCGCCCTGCAAAGTAACGCTGGTGGATCCGCCGCATCGCCTGTCGTTTAACTGGGGCAAGGACTGGACGCTGACGTTTGAACTGAAGGAGCAGGGCGATCGGACGGAATTCACCCTGATCCACGGCGGCTGGAGCGCGGAACAAGTGACCGAATTCGGCGAAGCCCACGGGCTGGTGCGCGGCCGGATGGACCAAGGCTGGGCCGGACTGGTTCAGAAGCTGGCCGCTTACGTCGGAGCGTAACGATGGAGAGCGCTGCCGCGAAGCATGACGTGTTTCAGGCGATCGCCGATCCGACGCGCCGGGAAATGCTGCGTTTGCTCGGCGACCGGGAGCTGCCGCTCAAGGACATCAGCGGCCGCTTCCCGATGAGCCGCACGGCGGTCTCCAAGCATCTGCGCGTGTTGGCGGAGGCGGGGCTTGTCCACGAGCGCAAGGTAGGACGCGAGACGCGCTACCGGCTGGACGCCGACCCGCTGCTGGAGCTGAAGCGCTGGCTTGATTACTACGAACGCTTCTGGGAGAACAAGCTGTCCATGCTCAAGCATTACGTGGAATCCGAGCCGGGGCAATCGGCGGAAGGACTTAAGCTGGCGGAAACGAGCGAGTTTAAGCCGGGACAAGCAGAAGGGAAAAATCCAGGGACAGGCCAGGGGCAGGCGGAGGGACTTAAGCGCCGGTGCGCAGGGAAAGCGAATAAACGGGGCCGTACGCCGAAATAGCGGTAAAAAAGGGCGTTATTTTGACCGGACATGCGAAAGTGGCACGAATAGCGGAATTTTATGTCGCTAATCTTTGCAACTGCCTGTTGAGAGGCGGCAGAAAGGAAGGTCACTCTAGAAATAGAGACAAAAAATTCCGCTAAGGCCCGAAAATGAGGCGAAAAGGTGCGGATAGGGCCAAAAATTACCGCTATTTTTTGGAGAGGCAAGGGTTGCCGATAACAAGCACCGAAGGGTATCACAACAGAAACTCGAGCTTTTTACCGGTTCGGACTATGGTATATAATGGGTATGGACTTCATACACCTAGAAAGGTTTTGTGCAAACATGTCCGTTAGAGTCATGCTACCAAAACGCTTAAGGAGGTTGTAGTCATGAAGTATGCCAGTTTGGGAAGAACCGGGTTGAAGGTCAGCCGTCTTTGCCTGGGCACGATGAATTTCGGGCCGGCGACGGAGGAGCAGGAGGCGTTCAAAATTATGGACGCGGCCCTTGATGCCGGGGTCAATTTTTTTGATACGGCCAATGTGTACGGCGGCCCCGAACACCGCGGGCGGACCGAGGAAATCATCGGCCGCTGGTTCGCGCAGGGCGGAGGCCGCCGCGAGAAAGTGGTGCTGGCCACCAAGGTGTACGGCCCGATGGACGATCCTCTGGACGGCCCGAACGGAGAGGCCGGGTTGTCGGCTTATAAAATCCGCCGCCATCTGGAGGCTTCTTTGCGGCGGCTCGGTACGGATCATATCGAACTGTACCAAATGCATCATATCGACCGCAACGTCACGTGGGATGAGCTTTGGAACGCTTTTGACATCGCGCAGAAACGGGGGGAAATCGGCTATGTCGGCTCGAGCAACTTTGCCGCCCGGGATTTGGTCAAGGCTCAGTATGAAGCCAAGGCGCACGGGGCGCTGGGACTCGTCTCCGAGCAGCACAAATACAGCCTGCTATGCCGGCTGCCGGAGCTGGAAGTGCTGCCCGCGGCCGGAGAGTTGGGCATCGGCGTAATCCCCTGGAGCCCGCTGGACGGGGGCATACTCGGCGGCAATCTCAACCCGCAGCCGGGATCCCGCACCGAGAAGCAGGCCGAACGGGTCGAGAAGCTGCGCCCGCAGCTGGAGCGGTTCAACAGCCTGTGCAAAGAGCTGGGCGAATCCGCAGCCACGGTGGCCTTGGCCTGGACATTGGCCAATCCGGCCGTCACGGCGCCGATTATCGGGCCGCGTACGCTGCAGCAGTTCGAGGAGACGCTGCGCGTCGTCGATGTGGAGCTGAGCGAAGATACGCTGAAGGCGATCGACGAAATTTTTCCGGGCCCGGGCGGGGAGGCTCCGAAAGCGTACGCTTGGTAATCCGCGGTTTTCATAATATGCAAAAGGCAGTCGAACGATCGGCTGTCTTTTGTTTAGGCAAATAGCAGGCCCGCGCGTGTATGGAGAGTAGATTTTCGGAGGTGTGAAATGCTTCGTTATGCCAGAGGCTCCGAAGTGGGGACGGATGTATTGTTCGCCGCTTTTCGGCGCGGTTTTTCGGACTATATTATTCAATTCAAGCTGGACGAACCCGGCTTTGCGGCCAAATTTTTTGGCCCGGAGGGGAACCGGAGAGAGCATTCCTTCGTCGCGCTGGACGGGGAGAAGGCCGTTGGGATCGTTCTGGGCGGCGTCAAAATGTACGAATCGATCAAAACGATGCGCTGCGGGGCGCTGGCCGTAAGCCCGGAATACCGGGGGACAGGCGTAAGCGGCAAGCTGATGGACCTGCACCGCGAGGAGGCGGAAAAGGCGGGGTGCCGCCAGCTTTTTCTTGAAGTCATCGTCGGGAACGACAGGGCAATCTCTTTTTACCAAAAACGGGGGTACCGTAAAGTTTACGACCAGCACTATTATACGCTGACCGATGCGGCCAGGCTTGGCTCTCCGCCGGTCCCGGAGGGCTGCCGCTTGCGGCGGCTGGCGTTTGAGGAGTTTTCCGAGGCGGTTGACGCGCGCAGATATTTTCACGTGAACTGGCAAAATGACCTGGAATACCAGCAGCTTAGCGAGGGAAACGCGTACTTCGGCATCAGTCAAAACGATGAGCTGGCGGGGTGCCTGAGCGTAAACGTGTCCGGCAAAATCAGCATGCTGCTGGTGGATCGCCGTTATCGCGGCAGAGGGATCGCCACCTGCTTGCTGGCCGCCGCCCGCGATGAGCTGGGGATCGCCAAATTAACCGCGTCCACCCCGAGCAATGCGCTGCTGGAAGGTTTTTTGGAGCGGACCGGGTTTGTCCGGGAAAGTTTGCGTCAATATGAAATGTACCTGCCATTGGGGAGTTGACACTCCCCTCGGTTATCGTTTATGATGTAGACCGATTGGTCTAATCTTAGAATGAAAGGTACATGATGTTGGATGTCTACCCGCAATCACACCCGTCAAATACTGATCGAAACGACGGCAAAACTGCTGCAGAACCAGGGATATAACGCCACCGGGCTGAATCAGATCACGCAGCTGAGCGGCACACCCAAAGGATCGCTCTATTACCACTTCCCGGAGGGCAAGGAACAGCTTGCCTGCGAAGCCGTAAGCCATACAAAAAACGTTACGCTGGCCAACCTGCGTTCGGTTCTGGATTCGAAGGCGGATGCCACCCAAGCGGTTCAGGAGCTGCTTATGGTGCTTGCCGAACAGGTCGATCGCAAGAACGCGGAGCTCGGCATTCCGCTTGGCGTCATCGCCCATGAAACGGCGGGAAGCAACGAGAACATCCGGAAAGCCTGCTGCGGCGTATATAACGCCTGGATTGCCGAATTTGAAAACAAATTCGTCGCCTGCGGATACGCTCCTGAAGAAGCGAAGGAGATCGCCGTGTCGATCAATGCGCTGATCGAAGGCTCCATGATCATGTGCATGACCCAGCGGGACAGCGCCCCGCTACGAACGGCTGCCAAACTGGTGCCGCGCCTGCTCCAGGCGTAATGAACGAAAGGTGTAATGGATTGGCTAAAAAAGGACAGTGACAAATGCATTGGTAATACTTTAAATTTTATATATAGAACGGTCTAGAAAAACGGTTTCAACAAAAGATGAAAGGCGCTCACACCCCAAGGAAGGCCCTGGAAACATACAAATGATCTTGGACCCTCCTTGTTTATATATAAAAAATAAAAAGAGAACAATCCAATTCCGGATAGTATGGAGGTAACCGAAAAAAATGAATACAACAACGCTTAGCGCTGTCAAGGAGGCCAGTGTAGAAGGGATTAGGCGGCTGCCGATAACGATCGCCTTGATCATCGGGGCCTTTGTGTCCATTTTGAATGAAACCCTTCTGAACGTGGCTTATACGGATTTAATGCATGAGCTCGGGGTTGGAGCTTCTACGATACAATGGCTGTCGACCTCATATATGCTGGTGATCGGGATCCTCGTGCCGATTACGGCGCTGTTGATTCAGTGGTTTACGACGAGGCAAATGTTTTTGTCCGCAATGATTTTGTTTCTAATCGGTACCGTCGTTTGCGGGATTTCCCCGAATTTCGGGATGCTGCTGTTCGGGCGGGTGATTCAGGCCATTGGTACGGGCCTGCTGCTGCCGGTGATGATGAACACGATCCTGACGATTTACCCTCCCGAAAAAAGAGGAGCGGCCATGGGCACCATCGGTCTCGTCATCATGTTCGGCCCGGCGATCGGTCCGACGCTGTCCGGCCTGATTCTGGACGCCCTGAACTGGCGCTGGCTGTTCTTTTTGGTCGTGCCGCTGGCCCTGTTTTCCATCCTGTTTGGGGCCGTTTATCTGCGGAATGTTTCCGAGCCCACGAAGCCGCGGGTGGATCTGATTTCCATTCTGCTGTCTACGGCCGGCTTCGGCGGTATCGTTTACGGCTTCAGCCACGCCGGGGAAGGCGAAGGCTGGTCGAGCCCTATCGTCTACATCTGCCTGATTGTCGGATTCGTGGCACTTGCCTTATTTGTATGGCGCCAGCTGGTCGTCGCCGAGCCGACGCTCGATGTCCGCGTCTTTAAATATCCGATGTTCGCGTTGTCCGCCACGCTGCTGACGGTGATGATGATGACGCTGTTCTCCACGCTGATCCTGCTGCCGATGTATCTGCAGGGAGCGCTGCTGCTCGCGCCGTTTGTCGCCGGGCTGGTGCTGCTGCCGGGCGGGGTGATTAATGGCCTGATGTCTCCGGTGGCGGGCAGGCTGTTCGATAAATTCGGGCCGCGCGCGCTGATCACGCCGGGGCTGCTCATCGTCATCATTACGCTTTGGTTTATGCGCGGGCTGGAAACGACCACTCCTACCGGGGTCGTCATTGGTCTGCACATCGCGCTGCTCGTCGGCATCTCGCTGGTGATGATGCCGGGCCAAACGACCGGACTAAACCAGCTGCCGCGCCAGCTGTATCCGCACGGAACCGCGATCATGAACACGCTCCAGCAGGTATCCGGGGCGATCGGTACGGCGCTGTTCATCAGCATCTATTCCTCCGGCCAGGCCCGTTATCTGGCTTCTTCCGCCAATCCGAAGGACCCGGGGGAGCTGGCCCAGGCTTTGGTCAGCGGCCTGCACAGCGCTTTTACCATCTCGATGTTTGTCGGCGTCATCGCCCTCATTCTCGGTTTGTTTTTGCGCCGGACACAAGCGCCGGCGGAAGCACACGGTTCCGGGGCGAAGCAAGGCTCTTAATCCTTGGCTTCACGCCGGTTTACCCAGATCTGCCCGCGGGATCATCTTAGAATGGTCCTGCGGGCAGCTTTTTGCGTTTAAGAGGCTGCATACGCGCACTTTAAACAATTTGTAACCCGTTTTAACTTTGCTGTGACCCTTTTTCGCAGCAGCCGTCATATAATGAACGTGTAAGGCATATTAGTAAGCTTGAATGCTGAATTTGTGCTGACAGGGAAAGGCGGACCCGAAACATGAGAAATTGGTTTGTAGCAGTGCTTCCTTTGTTGTTGATCGTTGCGTTGCCCCCGTTTGCCGCATCCGGTTCCTTGGTGCCCGGAACGCAGGCAATTTCCGGACCCATGCAGGGCCCTCATACGGTTACCGTGTATGTGAACCGGCTCGAACTGGGCCCCCGGGGCGGTACCCTCGCCGCAGATCCGATTCTTTGGTACGAGGGGGAAGAGGCGGCAGCCGCGTTCGCCGAGCATGAGCCGGACGCGGGGATTGACGGACCGCCGGACGGTTACTACATCGTGAATGACGTCAAAGAGACGGTGGAGTATCCGGTAGCGAAAAATGCCGAAGTGCTGATGCAGATTTACGATCGCACCGGGCGGATCGAGGACATTCAAGTCAAATGGAACGAGCCGGTAAGCCTGGAGAAGTTCGGCCGGCTGTTTGGCGACAACGATTTGATCGATTTAAGCCGGTTTCCGTACCACCTTACCATTGAAGGCGGGCAAGTGGTGCGGATCGTTCAACAGTTTATCCCTTAGGAACAAAAACTCATGACGCGGGTTGCGGGGAATCTTAACACTCTGGACCCGCGTTTTTTTAGTTCTTCTCGATTAAAAACGGAAACGCGATGCCGCTGCATAAAATTAACGTATTCCACATTTTATACTTTGTAGTATAATAATTCCTTAGGCATAGTTCTTTATACCCACGCGAAATTCCCAGCGAAGTCTGCTGCTGACTGCAAAGCAAAAAGGTGGTAGAAATGAGTAGAGATGCCAAACTGATTCATCAAAAAAACGTATGGATGCTGGTGCTGCTGGGTTGTTTCTTTGCGGCAGGCCTGTTCATGAACATATTGATCAACCGGAACGCCATGGCGGTTCAGCCGCTGCTTGGCTTCGTCCTGCTGCTCATTTTGGCCGGCTTCGTTTGGAACGGGCGCTGGCCGACGGCCACGATGCTGCTTGCGATCTTTCTGCTGTTTATCTATCTTTTCGTTGTAATATGGAACGAGCGTTCTTTTACTAGTTATATCTTTCTTGGACTGCTGCCGCTGCTGAGCCTGTTTTATCAAAATTACACGGCCGTGTCGCTGGCGGGCGCGCTTTATTTGTCCTCGGGGGTGTACTTCTTCTACAAGCTGCAAAATACGATGTTTGCCGAAAGCACCAACCTGTCCGATACGGCTTACATCGCCGCATACGGAGTGCTCATTCTGACGTTTTCCCTTATTACTACCATGATTACCAGAAAATTGTCAGATCGGGCGGAGCACAGCGAAGGGCGGCTCAAGGCGATCCTTGAAAGCGTCTCCGTCGGCATTTGGACCTATGATTTTGGCGAGATGAAGCTGACGGTTTCCGACGGATTTGAGCAGATAACCGGGTATCCCGCTAGCTTATTTGAGCAGTCCCCGGAGCGGATCACGGATATGATTCATCCGGAGGATCAGCACATGTTTTTCGAGTCCCAACAGGAAATGATTCTCGGCCGGACAAGCTCGGTGAAGGAATGCCGGATTCTGCGGCCGGACGGCGAGGTGAGATGGATTCAAAGCCGGGGCACGCCTTATTTTAATGCCATGGGCCATCTCGTTCGTCTGGAGGGGATCATTATCGAAGTTACGGACCGGAAACAGCTGGAGGAAACGGTTCATTATCTGGCGTACCATGATGAACTTACCGGCCTGCCCAACCGGACAAAGTTCGGGGAGAAGTTTGCGGAATGCGTGAGCAAAGGGGACTATCCCCTGGCGCTGCTGTTCCTTGATCTGAACAATTTCAAGGACGTTAATGATACATACGGACATGAGGCCGGAGATCATCTGTTGAAGGAAATTGCCGTCAAATTGTCCTCCCTGATCCGGGAAAACGATATGGTTTGCCGTATGGGCGGCGATGAATTTGTCATCCTGCTGACCCATCTGGACACCGATGGCGTCTTGAAAGTGGTGGAGCGGATTCTGGCCAACCTGTCCGAAGGCTGCGAGTACCGGGGCGTTCGGCTCGGCATCTCGGCCAGCGTCGGCGTCAGCTTCTCCCCGGACGGCGGCAGCAGCCTGGAGGAGATGCTCCGGCAGGCGGACGCCACGATGTATGACGCCAAGCGGGGAACAACGGGCGCTTACCGGTTTTACGGTGACAGGCGGAACGAAACCGAACGCGTCCGGTAGGTATAGGTAATACCTGAAGCATTGTTGCGTAAGCTTTGTGCCAATGGCAAACGGCCCTAGTAGAATGATCCGGAAATAATATGGCTTATCTGCGGACAGGGGCCATGGATCACTTTGTTCTATGATTAGTCTTGTACTCAGTATCGTCCCCCATAAAATAGAGGAACTTTTGGGCCTTATATTTCGATGAACGGTCGAAAGGCGGTAGCGTCAAGAGTTTTGTGTAAATATCTTTTAGGGTTTGAAGTAGGGTATCCATTGGGACAATGGATATCATTGGTTTTCAAGCTTCAGGGGGATCCCCCCCCTGAAAAATTTCCCTTTCATTTCCAGTTGTCAAAGTGTCCTTGTTATCTGTGCTTCGTGTGCCACGCCTGGCTAACGCGACTGCATCGGTTCAGGCCTGGGGATATTTTTCGTCAAACATTTTTTTGAGCGCTTGCTGGGTTTTTGCATCCGCGAATCCACGCAACACCCGGCTGCTCCAGCGTTCGTTATAGGAGAGAGCCTCCAGATAAATAATTTTCTCCGCTGCATCCATGTTCGTCAAACTGTTCATGGGCCGCAGCCGCTTGCGGATTTCCTTGTTTGTTCGCTCGATGGGGTTCGAGGTGTAAATGGCATAGTGGATCATCGTTGGGAAATCGTAAAAGCGAAGGAGGACCGGTAACTCGTTCTCCCACGACGCGAGCTCCTTCGGATAGATCTTGCCCCACTTGGCTTGCACGAGGTCGAAGTTGGCCATGGCGACATCGCGATCCATGGCGTTGTAAATCGTCTTCATGTCCGTCACGAAATCCGCTTTGTCCTTATCGCGGATTTTCGGTAGCGTGTTACGCATTTTATGAGTGATGCAACGCTGGACACCGGCCTGCGGATACGTTTCCCGGAAGGCCTCCTCCAGTCCCGCTAAGCCATCGAATACGCCCAGCAGCACCTCGTGCGCGCCACGTTTGTAGAGGTCTCGCAGGACATCCCGCCACCCGTTGGCGCTTTCTTTGCCGCCAATGCTGAAGCTAAGGATCTCACGGTGTCCGGCCTCATCGACACCCATGGCAATATAGATGACTTCGCTGGCGACGGACTGACGCTTGAGCTTCACGTACATCCCGTCCAGATAGATGACCGCATAACGCTTGGCCAGCGGTCGAGCCTGCCAGGCCGCAACGTCTTCCAGCACCGTGCTCGTGATGTTGCTCACGGTCGTTGGCGAGTACTGGGCGCCAAACATTTTTTCGATGAAGGTGGCGATGTCTCTTGTGCTCATCCCACCCTTGTACATGTGAATGACCGTGTCCTCTAGCCAAGCTTCCCGCCGCTGGTAAGGCGCGAACAATTCCGTCTGAAAGTCGCCTTGGCGATCCCGCGGCACTTGCAGATCCGGAATCACTCCGTGCCGGGTTTCCCAGCTCCTGCTGTAATATCCGTTGCGGCTGTTTGCCACTTCCGGGTGCTCTACTTGTAAGTAATTTTTAATTTCCTCCTTTAAAAGAGTTTCAATTTTTTCTTTTAGAAAACTTTGCATTGTATTTTCGAGTTGTTCTGCGAACGAGTTTTGTTGTATAGTTGTCATTGAGTAGGGTTCCTCCTTGGTGACTTCGACAATCCCAAGCATACCCTACTTTTTTGTCGTTTGATAGACTAACCCGTCCTTACACAACTTATTTTACGCCATCCGAAAGGCGGCCTTTCGCTACTAAATCGTGAAAATAGCGCCATAAAATTCCTCTATTTCACGCAACATGGGGGATATCGCTGAAATAGCGCCCTTCCATCATGCTAACGTTATTTCCAGAATCGTCTACTAGTACCGCCGAAAGCGAACAAACGCTTCCCCCGAGTGATTCGGAAGAAGCGTCCTGTACGGAAAGCAGATCAGCTTTTGTTTACAGCCGTCTTTTTGGGGCGAGCATCACGCCGGCGCCGATGGCGATGAGCGCGATCGCCAGCACCGGTTGGCCGAAGATCAGGCGGTTATACAAGTTGCCGAGCGAAAAGACGGCAAAAAACAGCAGCGACAGCACGGTCAAAATGTTGATCGGAATGAGCAGATATCTGTTGCGGTCGCTGAACCAGTAGAACTCGAACAGGCCGACGGCCGGAGCCAAAATGAAGCCGGGCCACAGGTATTGCCAGCTGTCGAAGAGAGTGGCGAGCTGGCAGACGAGGCCTGCCGTGAACAAAATGCCGCCGGGAATAAGCAGCCCCGTTGCTCTCCGGTCCGTCATCGAGAAGTACATCCAGTGGAAAAACAGCCCGACCGGAATGACGAACAGGGTTGGCCAGAACTGGCCGAAGATCGTGCCCGCGCTGACCGCTTCCTTGCGGAAAAAGAGCAGACAAATGCCGATCAGCACAAGCGCCGGTCCGATTAATGATTTTTTATTCAAATTCATACCAAGGTCTCCTTTGCCTATGTATTCATTATCTACAGCATACAATAAAATCGCCGCCCGGTTCTTCGGACTCTGGGGAAGTTGTGAACTGGACTTAGGTCCAGTCAGAGTATAAAAACAGCCAATAAAAGACACGCTAACGCTAGAAACGAGTAATTCGGATGAATAGGAGGGTACTCACTTGGCAAACGAGAAAAACCGCGGGCGGCAAGCCGGCAACGGCAGCAGCAACGGGCAAAATGATACGACCGGAGACGGCGGAGAACGCCGCAACGGACGCCTCGCCCAAATCAAAAACCACAGCACGACGGGCGTGGGGCCGCTGGATGAGTATATTAGCGGAAACGACAAGAACTAAGGATCACCTCTGGCTTGAAAACAGCTTTTGCCGGGTTGAAACAAAAAGAGGTAGGCCTTTGATTAGAAGGTGCTATCTCTTTTTTTGTATCGATCTTCGGAGCCAAAAATCCAAATTTACGAGCTTACAGACGCCGATTGCTCAAAATGAGCAATCGGTAACAGTTTGGACATCCCTGCATGATTCATCAATCTATGATCATTGATGAACTCATCAACCAGTATTACCAACTTCATGAACGGAACATAAAAAAGCCGATTGCCTAAACAATCGACTTAGGGGCGAGAAACTTTTGCCGGGTTGCTCGCCCCTTTATTTTAACAGATAATGAAAGCGCTGATCATTAACTATTTTTGAGCCGTATAGTTTGCTTAGAAATGAATACAGCCATGATCCATTTGAATCATGGCTGTTGCATGGGGGAACCACAAGCTCTATCTAAAGTATAAGAAAAGAAGAAGTCCTACAATGATGATTATGGTGGTCAAACAACCGCCCTTTGCTAAGGCATTCCAATCACCGATTTCAGCACGATTCATCGAATCAGCAAAATTGATGAAGGGCTTGCGTTTATACTCTTCAAACTTATCCTTTTCTTGTTTTTCCCAGTTGTCCATTGCAATCCCCCCATAATTATGTGTGTAGCTCTTTAAATTCTTACATGCACTTCAATATTATAATATGCAGTCATTCCATTAACCCGTATGGTTGCCCATGAGTCTGCGCCTGTACCAGAGTATGCGGTGCTAGGATAATATTGAACGTATCCCCAATTAGGGGAATAGTTAAACGTGTTAGATGAAGGATTCTTTTTCACCGTTTTTCCTGCAGTGATGGAGTCTGCTCTATAGATCACTTCTCGATCTGTAATATAATACAACGAGCTTTCGGGAGTCCATCCTCCGGATACCGTTTGTAAATCAATAAGGTCACCCTTCTTGTCATAGGTAACTGTAATTCTTGCTGTTGCCCCCACTTCGGATTTTGAACCTCCTTGTGAAGATTGGGGCGTAATCCCTGAAGACGGTTGTTCGCTACTTGGGACATAGTAGGTAACCTTGTATGACTTAGTGATGTAGCCATTATCTGATGTGCGATTAAGTGAATAATTGTTCGGCTCTTCTTCAATAACAGCTTGAACGGATTCATTAGGATCACTACTCTTTATGGAAGCTTCGATGGTAGCTCCACCGTCAATAGATTGAACGGTTACGGAGCCTTCGTCGACATTACTTTTAGCATAAGAGGTGGGAGTTGATATAACCAGCGGGACTACAAGAACAGCTAATAAAATCGATACGAGCTTTTTCATCTTGTTCCTCCTTGAAATGGTTTTTTTGGTTATACACGGTTGTTTTTAAAAACAGATTCCCAACGTCAAATCATAGTCTTTTGAGATATTGTTAAGATTAATCACCACCATTCTGATAAATTAAGGGGTAGATTAATTTTTCTTATTCCATTATAAGGAATTAGTATTGAATTTTCAAGGGAAATTGAAATATTTTTCAAATAATTGAGTGATAATCCAGAATTGGTCTTTTTGTAAAGGGGAGCACAGAAGATGAAGGACGTGCGTTTACTGCGGTTCAGCGGTTGAGCCGGTTGGCACGAGGTTTTATTGCTATTTTTGCGGCATGGAAGTGTTCAAGGATGATGTGATGGACGATGGAAAAAGAAGGGATATCCCTATTGAAGAAGTGGTATTTCTTGCTGCTGCTAAGCAATCAACATCCGAGCTTCTAAAGAAGGACAGCTATTTTTTAACGGTACTTTTGCAACTGGTGAGGCAGGAGCGTAAGCTTACGTACAATCTGCTGCGGGTAATTAATAAAGGAGCTGCGTTGCAGCCTGGCTTCGAGGAAGGGCAGCGAGAGGTCGGCAAGACGTATCAATATTGGACAAGGAAAGCATGGATCATCGAGAATATATTGCGGGATCGGGTCGGTTATTATCCGGCTTAAAATTACAGATACAATGCTTACTAGTAGAATGATCCGGAAATAATATGGCTTATCTGCGGACAGGGGCCATGGATCACTTTGTTCTATATTAGTCATGTGCTCAATATCGTCCTCCATAAAATAGAGGAACTTTAGGGTCTTATTTTTCGAATTTGAGCCTATTCATCACCATAGGGGAACTTTAAGGTCTTATTTTCGATGAGCAGGTCGAAAGTCGGCCTTTCGCCACTAAATCATGAAAATAGCGCCATAAAATTCTTCTATTTCACGCAACATGGGGGATATCGCGGAAATAGCGCCCTTTTTTTCCTTTATGTTGTCACCCGAGATCTTCAATAGACTCATTTTGCCGTTTTCTCAAGCCTTCATTTACCATGATGTTAACGTTATTTCCAGAATCGTCGGAATATGATAAAGCAAGGAAGGCGCGTCCTCCAAAGCTTAGCAAGAAAGCCGCTGCACAGCGCACTGTGGGCGGCTTTTATAATGGGACAAATTACCCCTATGATCCGGTTGACACCATAGACTCTTACTTCTGCGTGCCGTGCTGTTTCGTCGGCAGTTGGCCGGCGGGGTTGCCTTTGCCGCGCTGTTTGTTTTTCTCCTGCTTTTCCTGCTGATCATGCACCTTTTCCACGAATTCGTGCAGATTTTCCATAGCTAGCGTCGACTCCTTTATTAAAGATATATGCTTCCCGTGATACTATGCCCCGTTTGGGTGCCTTTCATCACGTTAGGGTTGACAGTCCGGAAAATGAGACGATATAATTCAATTTAATTGATAATGAATATCATTATCAAAAATGTCCTGCCGGCAGTGGTCAAACTTGAACTTCCTCCCGGCCAGAGGAAGGGAAGCAAGGACGAATTATGAAAACAAGATATTTAACAGCAATGTTGATTGTCTTATCCCTGGTCTCCTTGTTTATCGGAGTCAAGGGCATCTCCCTGCCGGGCCTGCTCCGTCTGGACGCCGAGCAGTGGGAGATTTTCCGCATTAGCCGGATTCCCCGGCTCGTCAGCATCATCATCGCCGGGGTCAGCATGAGCATCGTCGGGCTGATCATGCAGCAGTTGACCCGCAACAAATTCGTGTCCCCGACGACGGCGGGCACGATGGATTCCGCCAGCTTCGGAATCATGATCTCGCTGCTGCTGTTTTCGGCGGCGGGGCCGCTGGCGAAAATCGCCGTGGCCTTCGTCTGCTCGCTCGCGGGCACTTATATTTTTATGCAAATCCTGGATCGCGTGAAATATAAGGATACGATTTTCATTCCGCTGGTCGGCTTGATGTTTGGCGGAATCGTCAGCTCGGCAACGACGTTTTTTGCCTATAAATACAATTTGATTCAAAGCATGTCCGCCTGGCTGCACGGCGATTTCTCGATGATCATGCAGGGGCGTTACGAGCTGCTGTACATCAGCGTTCCGCTGGTCGCGGCGGCTTATGGGTACGCTAACAAATTTACGGTCGCCGGGATGGGCGAGGAATTTTCCGTAGGT
Organism: Paenibacillus sp. FSL P4-0127; assembly: GCF_038007325.1. Classification (NCBI taxonomy): domain Bacteria; kingdom Bacillati; phylum Bacillota; class Bacilli; order Caryophanales; family Paenibacillaceae; genus Paenibacillus; species Paenibacillus sp. FSL P4-0127. The sequence continues at coordinate 1,369,629 of NZ_JBBOWY010000001.1, forward strand.
TTGGGGCTGAATTACAAGCGGGTCGTCAATCTCGGTCTGATGCTGGTGGCGCTGGTGACTTCGGTCGTCGTGCTGACGGTAGGGTCGATCCCTTTTCTCGGGTTGATTATTCCGAACCTCGTTACGATGTACCGGGGCGATAACCTGAAAAACAATCTGCCCCACACGGCGTTGCTGGGGGCGGTCTTTGTGCTGGCTTGCGACATTTTGGGAAGGGTCATCATTTATCCGTATGAGGTTTCGATCGGTCTAACCGTCGGGGTGATCGGGAGCGGCATCTTCCTGTATTTGCTGATGAGGAGAAACGCCTATGAGCCTAAGCCATAAAACGAAACTTGCGATTCTCGTCGGAATCGGCATTCTGCTCGTGGTCGTGTTTATGACGATCGACGTGGGCGGACATTGGGATTACATACTGCCGAGACGCGGCAAAAAGCTGCTTGCGATCCTTCTTACCGGAACGGCGGTTGCTTTTTCCACCGTAGTGTTTCAAACGATTACGAACAACCGGATTCTGACGCCGAGCATCATCGGGCTGGATTCGCTTTATATGCTGCTGCAGACGTTCATTGTTTTTCTGTTTGGCGGAACGGCGCTGACGCTAATGAGCAAAAACCTGCGCTTTCTGCTGGCGGTCGGGTTCATGGTGCTGTTCGCGGGGCTGCTGTACCGCCTGCTGTTCCGAAAGGAAGGGCGCAACATCTACCACCTGCTGCTGATCGGCTTAGTGTTTGGGACGTTTTTTTCCAGTCTGTCGTCGTTTCTGCAAAAGCTGATCGATCCGAACGAATTTCTCGTTATCCAGGATAAAATGTTCGCCAGCTTCAACAACGTGGATACGGATCTGCTAATGATCTCGCTGGCCGGCGTGCTGCTGGTGGGGTGGTACTTCGCCCGATTTTCCAAGTATCTCGATGTGCTTGCTTTGGGACGCGATCACGCGGTGAATCTGGGAATCAGTTACGAATTTGTCGTCAAAAGAATGCTGATCGTCGTGGCGGTCCTGATTTCGATCTCCACGGCATTGGTCGGGCCGATCACGTTCCTTGGCCTGCTGGTCGCCAACGTCGCCTATCAGTTTCTGGACACCTACCGCCACCAGACGTTGATCCTCGGCGCTTCCCTGATCAGCTTCATCGCCCTGCTCGGCGGACAGCTGCTCGTTGAACGAGTGTTTACGTTCTCCACCTCGCTAAGCGTAATCATCAACTTTATCGGCGGCGTTTACTTCATCTATTTAATGCTAAAGGAGAATAAGTCGTGATTAAGGTCAGGGGAGTATCCAAACGATACGGCGGCAAAAAAGTGGTCGACAACGTAACGCTCGACATCGCGGAGGGAAAGATCACGTCTTTCATCGGCCCGAACGGCGCCGGCAAAAGCACGCTGATGTCGATGGTCAGCCGTTTGATCGCCAAGGACGAAGGCGAAATCATCATTAGCGGCAAGGAAATCGGCAGCTGGAACAGCAGGGAGCTGGCGCAAAAAATCTCCATTTTAAAGCAGTCCAATCATATCAACCTGCGGCTTACGGTCCGCGACCTGGTGGCATTCGGGCGTTTTCCTTATTCGCAAGGGAAGCTGACGAAGGAGGACCAACGGTACGTGGACGAAGCGATTCAGTATATGGACCTGGCGCCGATGCAGCACAAATATTTGGATGAACTCAGCGGCGGACAAAAGCAGCGGGCTTTTATCGCCATGGTTATCGCCCAGGACACGGAATACGTGCTGCTCGACGAGCCGCTCAACAACCTGGATATGAAACATTCGGTACAGATCATGAAAGTGCTGCGCCGGCTTACGGATGAACTCGGCAAAACGGTCGTTCTGGTGATCCACGATCTCAATTTCGCCTCCTGCTACTCCGATTACATCGTGGCTTTAAAAAACGGGGTCGTGGTCAGGGAAGGGATGAAGGATGAGATCATCGATCCCGCGGTTTTGCGGGAAGTGTACGAGATGGATATTCCGATCGAAAACATCGGCGGAAACCGGATTTGCGTATATTTTGCGGGCTAACGTGCGAAGGCTTCGGCATCGGGCCGGCTTTAGCACATTTGAACATATTTGAGGGGGAATGAACGATGAATCGGAAAATTTCAATGTTGTTGATGATGGTCTTTTTGGTGGCAATCCTCGCGGCTTGCGGCTCGAATCAAGGCGGAAGCGCGGCGGGGAACGGTGGCAATGCGGCCTCCGGGACGAATGCCGGAGCCAGCGCGGGGAGTACGAATACCGCCGAACCGGCGAGCGCCGATGCAATTGGGTCGGAGGCGGAGGAACTGTCGATCAAACATCAGCTGGGGGAAGCCAAAGTCAAGAAAAACCCGGGCAATGTCGTCGTTTTTGACTACGGCGTACTGGAAACGCTGGATAAGCTGGGCGTGGAGGCAGCGGCGGTGCCGCAGGGGAACTTGCCGGCGCATTTGAAAAAATACGAAGACGCCAAATACACGAACGCCGGCACGCTGTTCGAGCCGGATTTCGAGAAGCTGAACGCGCTTGAGCCCGGGGTGATCTTCATTTCCGGCCGGTCTTCGGAAGCGTACGAGGAGCTTAACAAAATCGCCCCGACGATCTTTATGGGCGTCGATACGAAAAACTACCTCGAATCGTTTACGGAGAACGTGAAAACGCTGGGACGGATTTTCGGCAAGGAAGCCGAAGCCGAGCAGGAGCTGGCGGCGATCAGCGATTCGATTCAAGCGGTCAAAGAAACGGCGGCGGCCGGCGGTAAGAAAGGGCTCGTCATCCTGACGACCGGCGGCAAAGTGAGCGCTTATGGTCCGGGCTCGCGGTTCGGCTTGATTCATGACGTGTTCGGCGTGCCCGCGGTGGACGACACGATCGAAGCTTCGACGCACGGTCAAAGCATCTCCTTCGAATACGTCGCCGAGAAAAACCCGGATTACCTGTTCGTTGTAGACCGCGACGCCGTTGTTGCCGAGGAGGACAAACAGGCCGAACCGGCCGCCAAACTGGTCGAAAACGATCTGGTGAAGAAAACGAACGCTTACAGAAACGGCAAGATCATTTACCTTGACGCGAACTATTGGTACCTCTCCGGGGGCGGGCTGCTGTCCATGCCGGAAATGCTGAAGGAAGTCCAGGAAGGGATAAAATAAAGTAAACAAAGCAGGATTCCGTGGGGAGTCCTGCTCTTTTTTTTGCTTAACCGGCGCCGCCAAGGGTTTGGATGACCTGCTGCTTAAAATGATCGTCGGTTAAGTATTTTTGCAAAAACAAGTCCAGCTTCTTGCCCAGCCACATGATTTCCAGCCCCTGGGGTTCGTGAATGAACAGGGCCAGCTGAATCCGGTTGCCTTGTTTGTCTTCGCAATATAAGGTCTGATTCATAATGCTCAGGCTTGAGCCGCCCTTGGACCCGATAGTTATGTACCTGGATTCCGGCTTTGGCTTACGTTCCATGATCTCCCTGGCGATCCGGGCCGCTTCCGGGGAAAGCGATTCGCCTTTCTGGATGTTTTGCAGCAGGACGGCATATTCTTTGACCGTGGCGCCCGGCAGTTTGGATGACCAGATCCGCTGAACCGGTATAGGGGTGCTGCGGTCGTGCAGCGACGGAATCGACTCCGGGTTTTGCCGGATCCAATCGAAAATGAGCTGCGCTTTGGCGGCGTATTCCTGGTCCGTCAACCCTTTCATCGCTTGCTCCGCCTGCCTGTGCGGCATATGCTCGTATTTGGTCATATACCCGTACATCAGCATGGCCGAAGAGACTGGAAATATCGGATCGTGCCGGGACAGGGCGAGTTTTTGGATGCGGGCGTTGATGTTGTCCAGGCCAAGCCTCTCCATGAAATATTCCGTATTGGCATTGGAGCTGTAGTGGATCATGCCTTTGGCAGCTTCCATCAAGGAAACCGTGCCGTCTGCGGTTACGGCAGGACCCAGCGCGTCCAGCCAGCTTGGGTGCGCGCCTCCATCCGTTCCCGGAATATAGAAGCGGCGAAGCGAATCAAGAGGCACGGCTTCATTCATATCGATGCGCCCCTCCGCCGCCTGTTCGGCCAACTCTATGGCCAATATGATTTTGAGCACGCTGGCCAGCGGCCGCTTGACATCGGACTGATAATCGATCAGTACCCGATCATTTTCCATGACATACATTGAGGCGAGCTCCGGATGAGCCGCCAGAAACTGCAGGACATCCGCTTCCGTTTTGCGCTCGTCTTTCCGCTTGGCGTAGAATACCAGCAGCCCAAAGGACACAGCACTCAAAACAAGCACCGCGGCTACTATAATAAGTACTATCAATAGGAACCTCCTTATCGGGGATAAAAAATTTCTTAATCTTTTTACGCACAATAAGGTGTGCAGGTTCCACGAAAGGTTGGCTTTGGGTAACCACGTTAATTTGGAAAAAGCAAAACCTTGATGTATTTTTCTGGATGTTCCTTAAAAAAGCATTTAATATTATGTATAGCCTAGTGCTTCCTTTTGAAAATTAATATTTCGTATCAATATAATTATTTTGAATTATTTTTCTAGCTCTATATATATTCTGCTTTACCGAACCTTCAGTTATCATTAATATATTGGCTATTTCTTTATAGCTTAATTGCTTTACAACTCGGAGATAAATAGTTTCTCTTAGTTTTAAAGGAAGCTCTGTTATATCATGTAGCAGACTTTTTAATTTCATATATTCTGCAATGTTATTGGAGTCATGCAACTTATTTATTATGTCATCAATGTTTACCGAACAACTATCTCTTCTATATTTTCTGATATAATTTAAAGTTGTGTTTCTTGTTACAGTAAGTAACCAAGGTTTTAATTTATTCTCATTAATTTTAGTTAAATCTCTCCCTATTATTCTAATAAATGCTTCCTGCAAAATGTCTTCTGTTGAGTAATGATTCCGGACAGTTGAATTTACAAAATTATAATATGAGCGATAAAAATGTTTGAATACTTTCTTTTGACGATCATTATTCAAAAGTGAGAAATTCTCAAGATCATTTTTTGAAAGCATTGGATTTCTCCTTTTAATAAAAATATCCTCTCGATCCTTCTCTTTTTTTTAACTAACTTCATCCATATTAACAGTAGAAATATTGTTTTGAAGCAATACACCTATATCATCTCTATTTTGAATAATTCCCTTATTTATGATTTCCCCAGTGTTAGAAACAACATAACAAAAAGGGAAAGTACTTGTTCCATATTTGTACATTTCATCAAGTTCAACGTGATGAATCGGAAGTTTTAATTTATATTTACTTTTATTGTAAATAACACTATTTAATGGAGCTATCATTATGGAGATGACTTGGTAGTTAGGCAAGTTATCTGCTATAGAGTCCATTTGTGGATAGAGTCTCTCACAAGCATTACAACCATGTACACTAAAAAGAACGATAGAACCTAAATGATTCGAATTATTTAGTTCAATTACTTCATTTGTTATTGTTAAAAGACTGAGGCTTGGGAAAAAGCTTCCTATTTCAAGGTGTTTGTTGCTATTAGATTCTGTCATGGAATAATTTACTGAAGCAGCTTCGTAGCTCTTATTGAAAATATAGGTCATAAAAAAAAGCATAATTATAATTATGAACCATTGAGCAACTTCGAATAATTGTAAGAAACTCATTTTTTATTCAATCCTCCTATTTTGATATTTTATTGAATTTTAAGAAAGAATTAGAGACCGCATATAAACATATAAATGAGACACTTAATAGGACAGATAATAAAACTTCATATGGATCAACTAAGTTCAAACTTGCAGTACTAAATAGTAGAACGATAGATAATATAGTAAGAGCGAAAATTCTGTACAATGTAGACTTCCCAAGTTCTTCTGGAACCCAGTCACCGAAGCAATTGCATGTAATTTTTGATTTCAGTGCTGTAGCTCTCCAAACAGCCCATAAATAACTTGAAATTAATAAAAATGAAATATAGACACCGTAAGAAGATAAATTATCTAAAAATAATAAAATGCCACAAAGTAACTCTAAAAGAATAATGAGATAAGTTCCGAATGATATTAATTTTCTAGATTGGATTAGTTTTGATACAGTTACCTTAAATGATTTTAAAGAAAACAATTTTAAAATACCTGAAGAAATCATAATGACAGCAAGAAAGACTCGAAAATAGATAACTAAAGTCATATAATACCTCCTTAAAAACATTTTTATAACATATAACACCAAAAAAGGAGGTTTTGTTACAAAAATAATAAAAAAATAATAATTTAATATTTTTTATAATTCAATGTAACATTCGACATTAGAAATTGGTTATATATAATAGACCAACAGCGAGATAAGCTTCTTATCCCCGCAAAAAATAAGGAGGATTTAAAATGATTACAATAATGGATCTTACAAAGAAAACATGTACGTATTATTCAAACTGCACCACGGACCCAAGTGATTCCTCTTACAAATATTGTGATTGGGTACAGTACACATGTTGCGGATGTGAAAGCCCAATTGATAGAGGGACTGAAATTGCTAGCGGAAGAAATCGCTTTTCAAGAAGTGTAGGAGACAAAACTTGTAGTACAGGAACTTGTTAGGAAAAATAATCTAAAATTTATTAATGCGGGGATAAATTATCGCTGATAAACGTTTTGTTTATCAGCGATACAATTTTATTCAACTGAATGGGGTATACAGGGAATGTTAACTATATCCAAACTAAGGTTTATAACCCGAGTAAGCATTCGGTTTGTACTATACTTTTGGTATGTTGCAAAATTAGAAATTATATTTTCAATTTTTTTGAAAATTGGGCAGGCAATTATTCCAAGCCTACATTTATTGGTAACAAAATTATTAATTGATTCAATAAGTAATGTTCTACAAGGAGACGTTGCTATCGATATAGTAATTAAGTATTTAGGATTACAAGCAATAACCATGGTTCTAAGTCATATTTTAATTGCAATTGATAGATTAAATAGTATTAAAATGCAAAATAAAATTACGTATGCAACTGAAGAAAAAATAATTACTAAAACTTCGACGATCCCTATTCTTCATTTTGAAAAAAGTGAGTTCTATGATCAATTATTACGTGTATCGTCTGGACAGAGTCAAAGGGTTGTAGAAATGTTTAATGGTCCATTAAATATACTCCAAAATCTTCTTACTCTCACAACTATTATTGGACTTATTTCCACGATCCATTGGATAACAAGTATATCAGTTGTGATTTTTGCTATTTTTCCACTGATTATTAACATAAAAGTAAGTAAACTGAATTTTAAACTCAATAAAGAAATAACTCCTTTGACAAGACTAATTAACTATTTTTTAAATTTGTTAAAACATAGAGACAGTGCTAAAGAGATAAGAGTGTTTCAATTACAGAACCACTTGATCGATAGATGGAGAAGACTCTATGTTACGTACACAAGAAAAAAATTTTCTTTTGAGGTTTATAGCACATATTTAAGGACAGGTACTGAGATATTTACTACACTGCTAATTGCAGTAAATTTAGGTTTTATTATATGGGTTGGAATAAAAAATAAGTTAACAATAGGGGATTATACTGCTATAACACAAGCATTTGTATCTGTTCAAGGTATATTAGTTTCTCTTTCATATTCTGTTTCTTCATTGTATGCCAACGCATTAGCAATACAGGAATTAATTCAATTTCTTGAAATGTCTGATGAGTTAACAACAGAGTACAACAATATTGATAAATCATTTTCTAATGAGGATAAAGATTTCATAGGGAATGGTATTGTTGTAAAAGATCTTCAATTTTCGTATGATAATAATCGGGTAGTACTTGATCATCTCTCATTTAGCATTAAACCAGGGGAAAGAGTAGCAATTGTTGGAGATAATGGGGCCGGAAAAAGCACACTTGTCAAATGTCTGTTAGGGCTATATCGCACATATGATGGTAGTATTTACTATGGAAATAAAGAATTGAAGCAATTACCGATAAATAGAGTGTTTAATCATGTAAGCGCATTGTTTCAGGACTTTGGCAAATATGAGTTGACGGTAAGTGAAAATATTTCCTTTGGAAATATAAAATATATTCATGACCAAGATAAAATACTTGAAGCATCTAAAAAAGGCGGGGCATATACATTTATTAATCAACTCCCCTTCGGTTTTAATACTCAATTAGGAAGAAGTTTTAATGGGGGAACTGAAATTTCAGGCGGTCAGTGGCATAGGATTGCAATAAGTCGTGCTTTTATTCGAGACTCCGAAGTTATCATACTAGATGAACCAGCAGCATCATTGGACCCATTTGCTGAAGCCTCTCTTTATGAAAATTTTGCAAACTTGTCAAAAGGGAAAACTACTATATTAATATCACATCGTTTAAGTAGCTGTGTGAATGCAGATTTAATTTTAGTGATGAGAGAAGGGAAAATTGTTGAGCAAGGGAAACACGAAGAGCTTCTTGCTCAAAATGGATATTATGCCAAAATGTTTTTGTTACAAGCTAACAGTTATCAGAAGGGAACGGTACTTTCATAGGTAAAATACCATAGAAAGCGGTGAGCTAATGAATATAAAAGTATTACTCTGCACTTTTTTAACCATGATACTCTGTGTCGGTTGTACTGATATTAACTTGTTTAAATCCCAAAAGAACGAAACCAAAGAAGTTGTTAAGGTATTGTATGAAAGCGAGGAGGCCTTTTTCACGAACTATGGGTCCTTATTGAGCGCAAAATACCCCAATATAGAATTTGTTGTAATTCCGTTCCCTTACGTTGCTCCTTCGGCTGACGGTGAAGAAATTCAGCTTGCTTATGATCAAGTAATCAAAGAGCAGCAACCGGATGTGCTATTTTTATTTCCGGAGCAAGTAGAGAGATACGGAAATTTAGGGCAATTATATAATTTGGACTCACTCATTAATCAGGATCGCTTCGATATTGAAAAATTGCATCCTGCTATCGTCGATTACATACGTTCTATCGGTTCAGGACAGCTTTTTGCGCTAACCCCAAACTTTTATGGCACGGGAGTCTATTACAATAAAGATTTATTCGATAAGTTCCAAGTTCCGTATCCTACAGATGCAATGACATGGGAGGAGTTAATGCAGCTTGCCCGGAGATTTTCCCCTAGTAGTACATCATCCTATGGAATACGGTTCAACTCGGCCAATTCGTCTCTTTTTCAATTGGCTCTAAAAATTGGGGCAAACAATGACCTGAAATATATCGATTTAGAGCATAAAAGGATGACATTAAACACACCTAGTTGGAAAAATATTTTTCAATCCGTTTTTGACACTTATAAAGAAGATGCTATTTACCAAAATTCCGATCAAGACAAGCTTAAGCCAGGTATGACATATCAGGAAAGGTTATTGCTGAATCCTTTTATTACCAATCAAGTAGCTATGGCCATAGAAGGGCATTACTTTATGAATGATTTGAGGCTGGCCGAAGAATTAAAGCCGGAAGAAGTGCCAAACTGGGACGTGGTTAGCCTGCCCTCTAACGACGACCAACTGTTTAGTGAAGACTCCATATGGATTCAATACATGCTTTCTATTAACTCGCAGTCAGCGAATTTATCTGCGGCATGGGAAGTGGTGAAGTATATTAACAGTGAGGAATTTACCAGGGTGACGTTAAAATCAACGCTCCGGGACAGCTTGCCTTTAAGAAGAAGTGCAATGACCGGTGACAGTCATAACCTGGATGCTTTTTATAAACCTAAAATGAATCCGTACCAGCCGCAAAGTAATTTAAGGCTCTCACATCGTTTTAATGAGTTATTAAATGCTTATGCAGATACTGAAATTGAAAAAGCGTATGAAGGAAGTATTACGCTTGATGAAGCACTTTCCTCTATAGAACAAAAGGGCCAAGAACTTTTGCTTGATAAAAACATGAGCAACGCTCAGTGAGGAATAAAAGAAGAGTTGTCTCGTATGGGACAACTCTTCTTAAATGCTTAACGCACGTGCATTTCGTTCGGATTCGAGCCTTTGCGGCGGTTGATGTTGAGCTTGTTGATCCGCTCCATGTCGCTGTCCGCCAGCTGGAAATCGAACACGTTGAAGTTCTCCTCAATCCGCGAAGGGGTGACCGATTTGGGGATGACGATGGTGTTGTTTTGCAGATGCCAGCGCAGCACGACTTGGGCCGCTGTTTTGCCGTGGGCCTCGGCAATTTCCTTGACAACCGGGTCCTTCAGCACGTCGCCGCCTTGCTCCAACGGGCTCCACGCTTCGATGAAAATATCGTGCTTCGCGCAAAACGCCTTCAGCTCATTTTGGGACAAATGCGGGTGGCACTCCACCTGGTTGAGCACCGGTTTGATTTCCGTTTCGTTCAGCAGGCGCTCGAGATGCTCGATTTCGAAGTTGCAGACGCCGATCGCTTTGGCGCGGCCGTCGCGGTACAGTTTTTCCAGCGCTTTATAGGTGTCCACGTACTGATCGAATTTAGGCGTCGGCCAGTGGATCAGATAAAGGTCGATGTAATCGAGACCAAGCCGCTCCAGGCTTTCGTCAAAAGCGCGCAGCGTATTGTCGTAGCCTTGGTCGGCGTTCCACACCTTGGTTGTAATAAACAGATTTTCGCGGGGAACGGACGACTGCTTGATCGCTTTGCCGACCCCAACCTCGTTGCGGTAAATCATCGCCGTATCGATGGAAGTGTATCCGACTTCCAGCGCTTTGGCTACCGCCGCAGTGGCTTCCTCGTCTTTGACCTGCCATACGCCAAACCCGAGCTGCGGCATCTTTACTCCATTGTTTAATGTGACAAAATCCATATGTAAATCCTTCCTTTCTCCATTTGATAGCTTTGCTGTTAAAGTGTTTCCGATATCGCTCTGGCGCAATCCTTAACCATGCGGATATGCACGGGATCCTTGTCCCTGCACAGCCGGTTGGATGGACCGGATAACGCGATCGCCGCGATAACCTGATCTCCTTTGCGGATCGGGGCGCCGATGCAGCGTACGCCGATTTCCCCCTCTTCGTTGTCCAACGAATAACCGTTTTGCCGAATTCGCTCCAGCTCCTCCCGGAACAATTCCCGGGACGTGATCGAATGCTCCGTCAGTTTTTCCAAAGACAACTGCTCGATGATCCGGCTTTGTTCCTCCCGCTCCTGAAAGGCCAGCAGGCATTTGCCGATGGCATCGGCATGCAGCGGCAGGCGGTCTCCGGCTTCATGATGGGTACGTGTAGCATATTTGCCGGGCACGGCTTGCGTGATCATCATTTCCGTTCCCTGCAGCATCCCGATGTAGGCGGTCTCCCCGGTTTCCCGGCTCAATTGATCGAGATGAGAAACGGAGCGCCACCTGAAATAGTCTTGTTTCTGCGGGTAGTTTGCAAACAGCCTGGAGATGAAGACATCCGACACGGCGTACCGGCTGCCGCTGTTTTTGGCGATGAAGCGGTTTTGTTCCAAGGTGCTGATCAAGCGGTAGGCGGTGCTTTGGTTAAGCTGCAGCTTTTCGATGATTTCCTGGGCCGTGAGGCCGGGCGAATCGATCAGCAAATGGAAGATATCCAGTCCTTTTTTGAGCGTTTGGACTTCATTCCGGTTAATGCATAACCACCTCCTTCGGAGCCCGGATGCGATTAATTTCCAGTAAAAGTATATCACGATTAAAATTTAATTTGCAAATAAGGATAATTTATTTGTTTTCATTATCCATAACGGAGAATTTTATTTTGAAAAAAGTATAAATTTATTTCAATATATGGATTTTGTGTAAAACTATAATATTATTAAGTTTGCAATAAAATTCACTATTTTGGTGGGCCGTGAGGTGGTTCAAGATGAGGTATGATTATAAGTGGAGATATCTTTTTTATCTGATACTGCTTCTAGTGACAATAACTGCTACATTAAAAACATGGAACGATGAGGGCTATGATAAATTCCTTAGCTTGCTTGGAGCAGTGGCTTGTTTAGTGGGATTGTACAAAACGTGGAAGGAAAGAAGGTAGGACTCTAAGACTCTAAGACTGTAAGACTGTAAGACTCTAGACGGATTAACCTTGAGAAGGGATGGAGAAAATGGTCGGCAACAATGAACCTGTCATCACGCTGCGGGATTTGCGTATGAGATTTGGAGACAAATTTGTATTAAACGGAATTGATTTGGACGTGTATCCGGGGCAAATCATCGGCTACATCGGTCCAAACGGGGCGGGCAAAAGCACGACGGTCAAAATCATGCTGGGACTGATCGAAGGGTATTCCGGCGAGGTCCGGATTTTGGGCGCCAGCCCGCAGGATGAAAGCGTGGAGTACAAAAAACGCATCGGTTATGTGCCGGAAGTGGCGGAAATTTACGATACGCTGACGGCGCGGGAATATTTGACGTTTATCGGCGAGCTTTACGGCTTGCCTGCGGATGATGCGGAGAGCAAAGCGCGCCGGCTTGCGGAACGTTTCGGTCTTAAGGATGTTTACGACGTCCGTATCGCCACGTTTTCCAAAGGGATGAAGCAGAAGGTGCTGCTTATTTCCAGCCTGCTGCATAACCCGGACATTTTGTTCCTGGACGAGCCGCTCAGCGGGCTTGACGCCAACAGCGTCATGGTGGTGAAGGAAATTCTCGCTTTGCTGGCCGCGCAGGGGAAAACGATTTTTTATTCTTCGCACATTATGGACGTGGTGGAAAAAATCAGCGATCGGATCATCCTTCTGGACCGGGGAATCGTGGTCGCCGACGGCAGCTTCGAGCAGCTTAAAGGCCAATTTAAAGAGGGCTCCCTGGAACAGGTGTTTAACCAGTTGACCGGATTTAACGAGCATCAAAGCATCGCCGAACAGTTTGTGGCGATTGTGCAAGAGGTGTAGTTATGAACGAGATGAAGTCGCTGAAGGTGCTGGACCGGTTCCGCGGGCTGTTCGAGCAAATGGGGGTAGACTATCCCGTTATGCGCCGCATCCTGCAGGTGAAGCTGACGATGGATGCCCGGCGGGTGCCCACCATTGTCGGAAAATCCCGAAAGGAGGCGGATCGGGGGAAAGACCGCTTCGGGAAGGAAAAGGAGAGAAACCAGTTTTTTGGTTCCTTGTGGCTTTACTTTATTTTTGGCGCGCTGGGTGGCATCATTGTGGCGGCCGGGGACAACTACCTGTTTCAGGTAAGCATGTTGTTTGGCATTATGATGTTTATAGTCATGACCTCGATGATCTCCGATTTTTCCGCGGTGCTGCTGGATATCCGGGACCGGAGCATCCTGGCGGTCAGGCCGGTGAACCGCCGGACGATCGCCATGGCCAAGGCGCTGCACATTTTCTTCTACCTGTTTTTTCTGACCGGCGCGATTGCGGCGGTGCCGCTGGCTGTCGGGCTGCTTAAGCACGGGGCCGGGTTTACGGTGTTGCTGCTGTTGGGGCTGGTGCTGATGGATCTGCTCATCGTGGTTATTACCGCCTTGCTGTATTTGGGAGTGCTGCGCTTCTTTGACGGCGAAAAGCTGAAGGACATCATCAACTATGTGCAGATCGGGTTAACGATCGGCATCACGGTCGGGTATCAGCTGGTGGTCCGGCTTTTCGATTTTGCCGACTTAAACGTCGTGTTCCAGCCAAGATGGTGGCAGTATTTCATCCCGCCGATTTGGTTCGGAGCGGCGTTCGAGACGGTGCTGCATCCGGGGAACGGAAGGCCGTACACGGCCCTCGCCCTGTTGTCTCTGCTCGTGCCGCTGGCCGCTTTCGCTCTGTATCTGAAGTTGGCGCCTGCCCTGGAAAGGAATTTGCAGAAGCTGGCGGAGCCGGGACGGCGGCGCGGACAGCGGACCGGAACCGCATTGAAGCGGCTGGCCGAGTGGCTGTGCCGGGACCCGCAGGAGAGAGTATTTTTCCGGTTCGCCTGGTCGATGCTGGGGAATGAGCGGGAGTTTAAGCTAAAAGTGTACCCGACGCTGGGGTTTTCGATTATATTCCCGTTTATTTTTCTGTTTACCGACGGCTTCGGAAACGGACTTCAGGGGCTGGCCGGAACCCGCAAATATTTGTTTATTTATTTCTGCGGCTTGATGCTGCCTACCGTCATTATGATGCTGCGCTATTCCGGCAAACACAAGGCCGCCTGGATTTACCGGGTGCTGCCGATCCGGGAGGAGGGGCCGGTATACAAGGGGGCGCTGCTCGCTTGTCTGGTTCGGCTGCTGCTGCCTTTGTTCGTGCTGGAAAGCCTGATTTTCGTCCTGTTGTTCGGGGCGCATATCATTCCCGACCTGGTCGTCACCGGCCTGGCGCTGCAATTGTTCGCCATTCTGTGCTTCGCCTATTTGCGCAAAGGGCTTCCCTTCTCGGAACCGTTTGAGGCCACGCAGCAAAGCGAAGGATTGAAGTTACTGCCGCTTATGTTCCTGCTTGGCGGCATGGGACTACTGCATTGGGCGGCGACCACGGTTCCGTTTGGCGTTATCGTCTATGCGTTATTGCTGATCATCGCGATTTGGCTGGGGTGGCGAAAAGTGTTTGCTCCCGGAACGCTCGCAAAAGGGAGGGCGGAGTATTGAAGGTTGGAAGGATGCAATCGGAAAAAGAAGGGCCGCGGATCCGCCGCGAGAAGGCGACAGTGGCCCTGATGATTTCCCTTTATTGCCGGCGCCGGCATAGCCGCCGGGAACGGACCGGCCGGGACGAAGCCGCCGCCGGAAGCGAACCCGGCCTGTGCCCGGAATGCGCGGAGCTGCACCGATACGCGTTGGAGCGGCTCGCCCGCTGCCGGTTCGGCGAAGACAAAACGACCTGCCGGGCGTGTCCGGTCCACTGCTATGCGCCCAAACAGCGGGACAAAATCCGCAAAATCATGGTTTACGCCGGACCGAAAATGCTGTTGCGGCATCCGATATTGACGGTCCGGCATCTGCTGGACGATAGGAAGTGATCTCATTCACAATAATGTCAAACTTTTTGTGGCATTTAAAAAGTCCAGTAATGGCGCGGGTTTTCGGCTCCACTTTCGCCTTTGTGACATACATCATGTGATTTCTGTCACAAAATTATTATTTTTTCGGCGTTCGTTTTCATCAATGAGTGCTAGAATTCACATTAGATAATAATTATTCGAAAGTAGGGGAATGAAATGTTGGATCCGATTCTGCTTGCACGGCTTCAGTTTGCGGTCACGACGATTTTCCATTTCTTCTTTGTGCCTCTGTCCATCGGCCTAGTCGTCCTGATCGCGATCATGGAGACGATGTACGTCGTCAAGGGAAAAGAAGAGTACAAACGGATGGCCAAATTCTGGGGAAAACTGTTCCTGATCAACTTTGCGGTCGGGGTCGTAACGGGGATTCTTCAGGAATTCCAGTTCGGAATGAACTGGTCCGATTACTCGCGGTTCGTAGGGGATGTGTTTGGCGCGCCGCTCGCGGTGGAAGCGCTGTTCGCCTTCTTTATGGAATCGACCTTTATCGGACTGTGGATCTTCGGCTGGGATCGCCTGTCCAAGAAGGTGCATCTGCTGTGTATTTGGCTGGTGGCTCTGGGGACGACGGTATCGGCGTTCTGGATTTTGGCGGCCAACTCGTTCATGCAGCGCCCGGTCGGGTTTGAAATCAATAACGGCCGTGCGGAAATGAACGACTTCTTTGCGCTGATCGGCAACGGCCAGCTGTGGGTGGAATTCCCGCATACCGTGCTTGGCGCGTTTGCCACAGGAGCGTTTATGATCGCCGGGGTCAGCGCGTATAAGCTGCTGAAACGCCAGGATACGTCCTTTTTCAAAAAATCGTTTACGATCGGCATCATCGTTGCTTTAATCGCTTCGTTCGCCACGGCGCTGTTCGGCCATCAACAAGCGCAGTATCTGGTCAAAACGCAGCCGATGAAAATGGCCGCGTCCGAAGGCCTGTGGGGCAAATCCGGCGACCCGGCGCCTTGGACGCTGTACGCGCACATCGATTCGGGCAACGGGAAAAACGACTTTGAAATCAAAATCCCTTACCTGCTCAGCTTCCTGTCTTACAGTAAATTTTCCGGCGAAGTAAAAGGAATGCACGAGCTTCAGGCCGAATATGAACAATCATATGGGCCTGGAGATTATATTCCGCCGGTGCGGACGACCTTCTGGAGCTTCCGGATCATGATCGCCGCCGGCTGTCTGATGATCCTGCTTGGACTTTACGGGACGTATCTCGCTTGGCGCAAAAAGCTGGACCGTCCGAACAAATGGTTCTACCGCGCGATGCTGTGGTCGATCTCGCTGCCGTTTATCGCCAATACGTCCGGCTGGATCATGACGGAAATCGGCCGTCAGCCGTGGACGGTATTCGGCCTGATGCAGACGAAGGACAGCGTATCGCCGAGCGTCACCGGCGGGCAAATTTTGTTCTCCCTGATCGCGTTCACGCTGATTTACGCGGTGCTTGGAGCGGTGATGGCCTACCTGTTCGTTAAAGTTATCAAGAAAGGGCCGAATGAGGACGGCGCCGGTGCCGACCATTCGACGGATCCATTTGGTAAGGAGGGTTATCATGCTGTCTCTTAATGAGCTGTGGTTTATCCTTGTCGCGGTATTGTTCATCGGTTTCTTTTTTTTGGAAGGTTTTGATTTCGGCATCGGAATGAGCACCCGGTTTTTGGCAAAAAATGATATGGAGCGTCGCGTGCTGATCAACTCGATCGGACCGTTCTGGGATGCCAACGAGGTATGGCTGCTGACGGCGGGCGGGGCCATGTTCGCCGCGTTTCCGAACTGGTACGCCACGATGTTCAGCGGATATTACACCCCGCTCGTCGTGCTGCTGCTGGCGCTGATCGCCCGCGGGGTCGCCTTTGAATTCCGCGGCAAGGTCGGCAGCGAGAAATGGAAGTCGACCTGGGACGCCGCGATTTTTCTCGGCAGCCTGCTGCCGCCGTTCCTGCTCGGCGTGGTGTTCGCCGGTCTGATGAAAGGCCTGCCGATCGACGGGGACATGGAAATGAAGGCCGGCCTGTTCGATATGGTGAACGTCTACACGCTGGTCGGCGGCATTACGGTCGTGGTGCTGTGCCTTGTGCACGGCCTGCTGTTCGCCTCGCTGCGCACGACGGGCAGCTTGCGGGAGCGGGCCCGCAAGCTGGCGCATAAAATGCTGATTCCGCTCGCCGTATTGTTCGTACTGTTTGGCGTGTTGACCTACTTCCAGACGGACGTGTTCCAAGTCCGCGGCTTGGTGCTAGGGCTGGTAGGGTTGCTCGGCGTTATCGCCTTTGTGTTGGGGGGATGGTTTATCTCCAAGCAAAAAGACGGCTGGGCGTTCGGCATGACCGGAACGATGATCGCCTTATCGATCGCGGCGGTGTTTATCGGGTTGTTCCCGCGCGTCATGGTTAGCTCGATCAGCGAGACGTTTTCCCTGACGATCCAGAACGCGTCTTCCGGGCCGTATTCGCTGAAGGTCATGACGATCGTGTCTTTAACCCTGCTGCCGTTTGTGCTGGGGTACCAAATTTGGAGTTATTTCGTTTTCCATAAACGCGTACACGAGAAGGAGCATTTGGAATATTAATGGGACGCGGTTTGATGAAATTTCAAGGGGTGCGGCCGGTCATGGCGATCATGGCCCTGCTGACCCTGCTTCAGAGCATCGCAATCATCGGGCAGGCTAAATGGCTGGCGGAGATCGTCTCCGCCCTGTTTGCCGGCGCCAAGCTGCAGGAACAAGCCGGCGGGGCCGGTTTGTTCCTGCTTGCTTTTATGGTGCGGCAAATTTGCGCGCTGACGATGCAGAAGACGGCCTACCGTTTTGCGGAAGAGACGGCGCGGGACCTGCGGAAGCAGGTGCTGGAGAAGCTGTTTCAGCTGGGTCCGCGGTTTACTGGAACCGAAGGCACAGGGAACCTGGTGACCTTGGTGCTGGAGGGCGTGGCCAAATTCCGCAATTACCTGGAGCTGTTTCTGCCGCGGATGCTGGCGACCGGGCTTACGCCGGTGCTGATTTTGGCTTACGTTTATAAGCTGGATCTAGCTTCCGGGGTTATCCTGACGATCACGATGCCGATTTTGATCGCGTTTATGATTTTGCTCGGGCTGGCGGCGCGGAAGCAAACGGAGCGGCAGCTCAAATCTTACCGCGTGTTGGCGAACCATTTCGTCGATTCGCTGCGCGGTCTGGAGACGCTGAAATTCCTCGGGCGCAGCAAATCGCATCAGCAATCGATCGCCCGGGTGAGCGATTCCTATCGCTCGGCGACGATGCGCACGCTGCGGGTCGCCTTTTTGTCTTCGTTTGCGCTCGACTTCTTTACGATGCTGTCGGTCGCTTCGGTGGCGGTCAGCCTCGGGCTGCGGCTGGTGGACGGGGAAATGCTGTTGCTGCCCGCGCTGACCGTGCTGATTTTGGCGCCGGAGTATTTCTTGCCGGTGCGGATGGTCGGGGCGGATTTCCACGCCACCCTGGACGGGAAAGAAGCCGGGGAAGCGATGCAGGCGATCATCACGGCGGCGGAGGAGGAGGCGTCCAAGGCGGCGCCGGTGCCGGAAGGCGTGGCCTGGGCGTGGACGGCGGACAGTACGCTGGCCTTGCATGGCGTGGGCGTGATTCATGAGCGGGAGGCCAAGGCCTCGCTGGAGGACGTCGGGCTGTCGCTTCGCGGCATGGGCAAAATCGGCATCATCGGCGAAAGCGGAGCCGGAAAGTCGACGCTGATCGACGTGATCGGCGGTTTTTTGCGGCCGACGTCCGGCGGCTTTGAGCTGAACGGCAGCGCGCTGGGCGACTTGACGGCCGCGGGCTGGCGGGAGCAAATCACTTATATTCCGCAGCGTCCGTATATTTTCAGCGGCAGCCTGGCCGATAATATAAGCTTCCATGCGCCCGGGGCTTCGCGCGGGGACGTGGAGCGGGCGGCGGTGGCGGCCGGGCTCGGGGAATTGGCGCGCAGCTTGCCCGGCGGGCTGGACGAGCCGATCGGCGGCGGCGGGCGGACGCTGAGCGGCGGCCAGGAGCAGCGGGTGGCGCTGGCCCGGGCTTTAGTCAGCAAACGGCCGATCATTTTGCTCGACGAGCCGACGGCCCATTTGGACATCGAGACGGAATACGAATTGAAGAATACGATGCTGCCTTTGTTTGAAGGCAAGCTCGTATTGCTGGCCACCCACCGCCTGCATTGGATGCGGGAGATGGACCGCATTATCGTGATGGAGCAGGGCCGGGTGGCGGAATTGGGAACGCATGACGAGCTGATGAAGAAACGGGGCGCTTATTACCGCATGGTTGCGGCGCAGCGGGAGGAGATCGGATGAAGCGGGAGTCTTGGATTGGCCCTTATTTTCGCTTGTACAGCGGACGGTTTGCCCTTTATTTGCTCCTCGGCGTGCTTACGCTGCTCTCCGCCGGCATGCTGATGTTTACTTCCGGTTTTCTGATCTCGAAGTCGGCGCTGCAGCCTTACAATATTTTGCTGGTGTACGTGCCGATCGTCGGCGTGCGCACATTTGGGATCGGCCGGGCGGTCATCCACTATGTCGAGCGGCTGGTCGGGCATGACACGGTGCTGCGGATTTTGGCCCGGATGCGGGTGCGCCTGTACCGGATTTTGGAACCCCAGGCGCTTTTTATCCGCTCCCGCTACCGGACGGGGGACATTCTCGGGGCGCTGGCCGATGATATCGAACAGCTGCAGAACGTATATATCCGTACCGTGTTTCCGGGTCTGGTCGCTTTGATTTTGTATGCCGCGGCCGTAATTGCGATGGGATTTTTCGATGTGACGTTCGCTTTGCTGCTGGCGGGGTACATTTTTGTTTTGGTGGCGGTGTTGCCCTATGTGACGCTGCGGCTGACCCGGCGGACCAACGAAGAGGTCAAACGCGAGCGTGGCGGGCTGTACCGCACCTTGACCGACGCCGTCATGGGCATCGGCGATTGGGTGATCAGCGGCCGGGCGGACGAATTCCTGGCCTCGTACGAGCGGGATGAGGCGGCCGTGGCCCGCAAAGACCGCAAGCTGCGGGCATGGGCGCGCTGGCGGAGCCTGATCGGACAAATGGTCGTTGGCCTCGCCGTCGTCTCGATGGTGTACTGGGCCGGCGGGCAGGCCGCGGCCGGACAGATCGACGCCACGCTGATCGCCGCGTTTGTGCTGATCGTGTTTCCGCTGGCGGACGCGTTTTTGCCCGTCTCGGACGCGGTGGAGCGTATCCCGCAGTACGGCGTGTCGTTGGCGCGGCTGGAGCGGATCGAGCACTCCGGCGGTGAGCAGCGGCAGGCCGCTGGCGGAGCGGGCGTTGCCGGCGGGAGCGGGGGATTCCGCGGCATGGCCCCGGAGGCTGCTCAAGCCGTCCACATTCGGCTGCAGGGCGTGCGCTTCGCGTATGCGGCGGGCGGCGCCATTTCCGTGGACGGTGTGTCGCTGGACATCCCGCAGGGCAAGCGGGTTGCCGTGATCGGCCGCAGCGGCGCGGGCAAGTCGACGCTGCTGAAGCTGATCCAGGGGGCGCTTGCCCCAAGCGATGGAACGGTGACGTTTAACGGCGTCCCCGCCGCGGCCTTAGGCGAACGGATGCCGGAGTACGTGTCCGTTCTGAATCAGAGCCCGCATCTGTTCGACACGACGGTGGCGAACAACATCAGGCTCGCCCGGCCGGAGGCTGCGGACGAGGAGATCCGCCGGGCCGCGCAAGCTGCGCAGCTGGGCCCGCTGATCTCGGCGCTGCCGGAGGGCCTGAACACGCCGATGCGCGAAACGGGCCAGCGTTTCTCCGGCGGCGAACGGCAGCGCGTGGCGCTGGCGCGGATCTTGCTGCAGGACACGCCCGTGCTCATCCTCGATGAGCCGACCGTAGGGCTCGATCCGCGCACGGAGCGTGAGCTGCTGGCGACGATCTTCCGCACGACGCAGGGCAAAACGCTCATCTGGGTGACGCACCATCTGGTCGGCGCGGAGAAGATGGACGAGATTATTTTTATGGAGCATGGCCGCATCCTGATGCGGGGCACCCACGCCGAACTGATGAAGTCCGAACCGCGCTACCGCAATCTATACCGCTTGGACCGGCCGGATTAACGGCTTGGCAGCGGTTATAGGCTGTATGTCGAGGGACTCCGGCGGCAGCATCAAACCGGATGTAGCAATGGCAAGACCGGCTGCTTACCACTTCATTCGATTCATTCGTTATTGGAGTTAGCGGGTTCGGCATCCGGGGGCTTGGGTCTTTCGCTAACGGTTGTGATAGCCGTTATTTAGCTGAAAAGCGGGGGTTTCAATTTCTAACGGTTGCAACGGCGCTTACTTGGGTGAAAAAGGCTCGAATCCGCGGAAAAAAGCAAAAATTAGCTTTATGGCAACCGTTAAATTTTGTTTTGGTCACATTATGCCGAAATAACGGCGCTGGCAACCGTAAGAATGACGGCTCACCCGAGAGGCCGCGTCTTTCTGATCGTCAAGCGCCGTTTTTAGTTTTGAGCTAGCTAAAACAGCTCGGCTTGGGAAGTATGTTTGACAGCAGCCGGCTTCCGGAATGACGAGGACCGTCGGCCTTCAAATAACGTCACTTTTTGCTCTTATTCTCTGCTCTCCGGCATGTCCATCCCATTAGCGGCATTTTTTGTCCTTATTTTCTTATGAATGGCCCGAAACGGGGATATTTCTTCACGATTCGAGAAAATAGCGGCATAAATTGCACTAGCGTTGCAAGAACACTAACATCAATTTTCAGCAAAACCCACATTTGGATTATTGAAACTATAAATGGATTTTTTTACAGTCATTTTTTAAGCTTAAGACCAAAAAGCCAAGGTTACCTAATGCGTAGGTCGCGATGTCCCATTAAATGTATATAATGGATATTATTACTTGAATTTGCTTGGCTTAATTATCCCAACCATTGTGCGCACCGATAACGCTTTGGGACCTGACCCCGGACGTCTCCCCGGACTACTTCGACTGGGTTTCCGATCCAGTTCGGTTCGAAAGGATCGCCATGAACGGTACAAATACTCGCGGAGAATCCGGAGCACTTGCCAGTTTGTTTTTGCCGTTTGGGTGCTGTGCCGGATGTGCTCCACGAGCAAGGCAGTAATTAAAGCCAAGAATAACTGGTTCCAAATAGCCTGTGGTTTATGACTGTGCAGCTTCTTCAATCGCAAATGTTGCTTCAGCCATTTAAAATACAACTCGATGAGCCAGCGATTTTTGTAGATCTGCGCGATTTCTTCAGCGGTCTTATCCCATACCGATGTAAAAATACGATAAGTCCGTTCCTGCTCGTCATAAAACTCCACCAAACGAACGGAATGTTCCATGGATCGGAAGGAACTGCCCACGCAAACCTTGGCGTCCCGCGTGATGTTCGAGCCTTCCGGAACAGGATACTCCTCAATGACGGTGGCAAGCGCGCGATCTCGCATACGGATCACAAACTGGATGTTGTCCTGGACCCATTGATCCATCCGGGCATAATCATCATAACCGCGATCCATCACATAAATCGCATCCGAGGGGACGACCAGTTCAACGGCCCCCGCACGATCCCCTACATTGAGCGAACTGGGGATCATGGCATCAGGAAATAGCTTGTCGGGAGCTGTAACAACGAGGCGCAGATGCATCTTGACGCCGCTACTCTTATTTGACATCTTGGCCCAACTTCCAAGTTGAAGCGGCAGTCGAATGCTGGAAGAATCAATGATGTGCAATTTCCCGCTCTGGCCCTGGTGGCAAGCACGTTGCTGTGTTTGTGATGCCAGATGCTGAAACATCCACTCCAACAGCTCCGTTGGGATCTGATCGAGTTTTCGGGATAATTGCGAGCCGCTGATACTCTCCAACTGTAGAAGCTGCTGAAGTTTCGGCTCAGCACGAAGTGCAATTTCCATTTCACCGTAAGATGACCATTGTTTCAACTGAGCATTGATGAAGAGCATGATCGCTTTCATCGTGGTAAGTTTCTTGGTGTAATGGTCGAAGAGTAAACGTTGATGCACATCGATGGGCAGTAAGGAAATCAGTTGACGAATGACCGTTTTAGCTTTAACGTTATCCATGGTTGGTCTCCTTTTGTAGAGAGTTATGGACAACGTACCTACCTCTTTACAATAGGAGATTTTTTATGCTTTTTCCATGAAAAATGATCATAATTACCCATATTTAACTAATATTTGATTATTCGCGTTAGGTTTTATGCAACGCTAGTGCATAAATTGCCTTTATTTTTTTCAAATTGATCGATATCGCCGGAATAACGTCATTTTTTGCTCTTATGGTTTCTGTTGGAGTTCACCGAGTTCGCTAGAGTCCGCCGGAGTTTGTTGAGTTTCGCTAAAGTCACCGAAATTTCGCCGCATTCAACCGCATTCCGCTGAAACTCGCTGGATTTGGCTGGAATCCAACCGAAGTTCCGCAGCATTCCGTATAATCCCGCTGAAGTTCGCCGCGTCCCGCAACATTCCGTTGAAGTTCGCAGCATTCGCGGCACCCCGCCGCATTCCGCTGGCGTTTTCCGGCAGCCTGGTCCTAGTGCCTGCAAATTATGCAGGTATTTTCTTATGTTTCCAGCGCTTTTTCCTGAAGTCTATGCTTCCGTTTCGGTCGCTTCCCTTATATAATGGAGATTAATATATTTACACGGAATGTAAGGGATTTAATGGGTTAATAATCTAATGGTTTAATAGTTTAATGATTTAATGATTTAATGGTGGAGCCATTTAAATGGCCTGCCGGCGGTAGAGCATCGCTTGCTGCGGGCAAGTGCGCCAAAGGCTGCTGACGGCTTAGAAGAAGGCTTTTTCACGAAACAGGGGAATCCGGTTTTTCTGAGGCGTCTGGAATAGGGAGGGTGTGGCATGGAACTGAGGCAAATCCAATATTTCATCGAAGTGGCTAAACTTGAGCATGTGACTGAGGCATCCTACGCTCTGCACGTTTCGCAATCGGCGGTAAGCCGGCAAATTTTCAAGCTGGAAGCGGAGCTGGGCGTGGACTTGTTTATTCATGAAGGGCGCAAGGTCAAGCTGACGCCGATCGGACGGCAGTTTTTAAACCAGATGGAGCAGCTGATGAAAGTCATCGACCATGCCCGTCAGGAGATCGAAGAATATTTGGATCCCGAGCGGGGGACCGTGCGGATCGGCTTCCCCAGCAGCTTGGCGGCGCGGATGGTTCCGGCGGTCGTTTCGGCTTTCCGCAAAAAGTACCCGTATGTCCATTTTCAACTGCAGCACGGCTCGTACAAAGAATTGATGGACTGGGTCGTCGAAGGGGAGATCAACCTGGCGGTGATGGGGCCGGTGCCGCAGCAGGAACCGCAAATCAACGGCGAGATTTTGTTCCGGGAAAAATTCGTGGCGCTCCTTCCCGCCGGACACCCAATGGCCGACCAGCCCTCTTTGAAACTCAGCGATTTGAAAAACGACGTGTTTGTCTTGTTCCCCAAAGGTTTCATTCTGCGCGATATCGTGGTGAGGGCTTGCGCCAATTTGGGGTTTCAGCCCAAGGTCGCTTTTGAAGGGGACGATCTGGATGCCATCAAAGGGCTGGTTTCCGCGGGCCTTGGCCTGACGCTGCTGCCGGAAATCGCCTTAAGCGAGCAGATTCCGCCGACGATTGTGACGGTGCCGATCAATGAACCGCAGGTCACCCGGGATGTCGGGGTCATCGTTCCGGCGGGGCGCGAAATGGCGCCGACGGAAAAGCTGTTTTACGAGTTCCTGACGGAGCTTTCGCCCCAGGCGCTGGGTTATATATCCCCTGGTTAAGCGAACCGAAAAATTTTTAATAATTAAGGACCGTGAAAATAATCACTTTCATGGTCCTTTTTTGTAGAAAATGTGGTACAATTTATTGGGATTGTTGCAGGTTGAGATGTGCCTTTTTTCACTAACCAAAAATGGTTGGAGAAAGAGAAGGTTGGAACACTAAGGAACAAGTAAGTCACTCAAGATCTATTGCAAAGGAGAATCGGAAATGTCAGAAACAATTGCCGAAACGAAGACGGAGCAAGGCGGCGCCTTGTCTGCCGGGCAGCAGGAGCGTGAACTTCTGGAGCAGCTGTTGAAGCCGGAAGTTCAGGAATCCTTGAGCGTGCTGGTAGAGCAGCTTCCTAAATTAACGGAAATGGTCGGCGCGCTGACCAAATCGTATGATTTTTTCAAATCATTGTCGACGGACGAAGTGCTGAAAAACGACATGGTTGGCGGTTTCGCGGAGGTGGCCGGACCGGTGGTGGGCACGGTGAAGAAAGTAGCCGCCAACGTCATCGAAGCCAGAGATCGGGCTGAAGAGAGCCAGGAGGTAATCGGCTTGTTCGGTCTGCTTAGAATGCTTAAGGATCCGCAGGCGCAAAAGCTGTTTCGCTTTGTGAATGCTTATCTTCAAGTCTCTGGCGCACGCGACAGTCAACAAAAATAACGGAGGATAATAACCATGGCAAAAGAAATTGTAATTTTAGGTGCCGGTTACGGCGGTGTGCTTAGCGCTTTGACCGTTCGCAAATATATGGACAGATCGGAAGCGCAGGTGACGGTCGTTAACCAATACCCGACGCATCAGATCATTACGGAGCTGCATCGTTTGGCTGCCGGCAGCATTTCCGAACGGGCGGTGGCGCTGCCGCTGGATAAGCTGTTTAAAGGAAAAGACATCGATCTGCGTATCGCCACGGTCAAGAGCTTTTCGGTGGATAATAAAGAAATTAAGCTTTCCGACGGTTCGACCCTGACTTATGACGCGCTGGTGGTCGGGCTTGGCAGCAAAACGGCCTACTTCGGCATCCCGGGTCTGGAGGAGCACAGCATGGTGCTGAAATCGGCCGATG
The DNA here is from genome assembly GCF_038007325.1 of Paenibacillus sp. FSL P4-0127. Lineage (NCBI taxonomy): Bacteria > Bacillati > Bacillota > Bacilli > Caryophanales > Paenibacillaceae > Paenibacillus > Paenibacillus sp. FSL P4-0127. The sequence continues at coordinate 1,395,338 of NZ_JBBOWY010000001.1, forward strand.
ACGCCAACGCAATTTACAAGCATATCGAGGAGCGGATCAGCGAGTATGCCAAGTCCGGCAATGAAGCGGACGCCACGATCCTGATCGGCGGCGGCGGTTTGACCGGCGTCGAGCTGGTTGGGGAAATCGCCGACCAGCTGCCGAAGCTGACGAAGAAATACGGCGTGGACCGCGAAGCGATCAAGCTGCTGCTCGTGGAAGCGGGGCCGAAGATTTTGCCGGTGTTGCCGGATTCTTTGATCGAACGCGCGACGGCGAGCCTGGAGAAACGCGGCGTGAAATTTTTGACCGGGTTGCCGGTGACGAATGTCGCGGGCAATGTAATCGATTTGAAGGACGGCCAAAAAATCGTGGCCAACACTTTCGTCTGGACAGGCGGCGTGCAAGGCAATCCGCTCGTGGGCGAGTCCGGCCTGGAAGTGAACCGCGGACGCGCTTCGGTCAACCAATTCTTGCAGTCCGTTTCCCATCCGGACGTGTTTGTGGTCGGCGACAGCGCGGTATTTATGGGACCTGACGGCCGCCCGTATCCGCCGACGGCGCAAATCGCCTGGCAAATGGGCGAGCTGACCGGCTACAACCTGTTCGCTTTCTTGCGCGGCAAAAAGATGGAAGGGTTCGAACCGGTCAACTCCGGTACGCTGGCCAGCCTTGGCCGCAAGGACGCCGTAGCGACGATCGGCGCCAACAACACCGAGCTGCGCGGTCTGCCGGCCACGATGATGAAAGAAGCGAGCAACATCCGCTATTTGTCGCACATTAAAGCTCTGGACGCCCTGGCTTATTAATTTAGCCGGGCTCTAGCGAAAAAAAGCGCCCGGGACATTAGATCCCGGGCGCTTTTTTTGGTTTTATTCTATTTAAACTACCCCATGCGCCAGCATCGCGTCGGCGACTTTCAGGAAGCCGGCGATGTTGGAGCCGACCACCAGGTTTCCGGGATGGCCGAACTCTTCGGCGGCTTTTACACTATTGGCATAGATGTTCTTCATGATGCCTTTGAGCTTTTCGTCCACTTCCTCGAAGGTCCAGGACAATCTCGCGCTGTTTTGCGCCATTTCCAGGGCGGAGACGGCGACGCCGCCGGCATTGGCCGCTTTGGCCGGGCCGAAATATACTCCGCTGTTCAGATACACCTCGATCGCTTCCAGCGTCGAAGGCATGTTGGCGCCCTCGGCGACGAATTTCACGCCTCCGGCGACGAGCTGCTTTGCCGCAGCTTCATCGATTTCGTTTTGTGTCGCGCACGGCAGGGCGATATCGCAAGGGATGCTCCAGATATTGCGGCAGCCCTCATGGTATTCCGCACCCGGATGCTCGTTCACGTATTCCTTAATCCGTTTTCTTTCGACTTCCTTCAACCGTTTGACCGTTTTCAGGTCGATGCCGTTCGGATCGTACACGTAACCGTTCGAATCGCTGCACGCGACCACCTTGGCTCCCAGCTGCTGCGCTTTTTCGATGGCGTAGATCGAAACGTTGCCGGAACCGGAAACGACGACCGTTTTGCCTTCAAAGGTTTCGCCTTTGCTGGTCAGCATTTCCGCCGTGAAGTACACCAGGCCGTACCCCGTTGCTTCGGTGCGCGTCAGGCTGCCGCCGTACGTCAGGCCTTTCCCCGTCAACACGCCGGTTTCACTGCCGTAAAGCCGTTTGTACTGGCCGAACATGTAGCCGATTTCCCGTCCACCTACGCCGATATCTCCGGCAGGCACATCCATGTCGGGACCGATGTATTTGGCCAGCTCGGTCATAAAACTCTGGGTGAATCTCATGACCTCCAGCTCCGATTTGCCTTTGGGATCGAAATCCGAGCCGCCTTTCCCGCCGCCGATCGGCAAGCCGGTCAGCGAATTTTTGAAAATTTGCTCGAAGCCGAGGAATTTAATGATGCTGGCATTTACCGACGGATGAAAGCGCAGCCCGCCTTTGTAAGGCCCAATCGCGCTGTTGAATTGCACGCGGAAGCCGCGGTTAACCCGTACTTTGCCCTGATCGTCCACCCACGGAACGCGGAAGCTGATCAAACGCTCCGGCTCCACGATTCTTTCGAGGATGCCGCTTTCCTGGTATTTCGGATGTTTGGCAAACACCGGAACCAGCGAATCCAAAATCTCCTTCACCGCTTGATGGAATTCGTGTTCTCCCGGATTGCGTTTTTGAACGGCTTCATAAACTTCAGCCACATAGCGGCTGGCTTGTTCCAGTGCCTCGTTTTGCTGTGTAATCGCCATTTGGATCCACCCTTTCTCGCTAAAAACATGTTCTACTTTTCACGTTTTTTATGACCTTTATTGTAATATCTATGTAAGCTTTAAACAAAGCTAATTATAGATCAACTTCATGAGCAATTGAGATCAACTTCGCCGAGCGGCCGCTCAAGCCGCGGACTTATGCAGAAAAAAAGCAAATGACCTGATATAGTATGCGCCAAACGGCGGCCAAACCGGCTGGGAATTTCGAAAAAATAGGGGCAGCCATCCGGGCATAAAAAAAGCGGAAGAACCTTTCGGTTTCCTCCGCTTTTTGTTTGCTTATCAGGATTGGAACGAGTTCCAGGACGTCACTTGATCTACGCCCAGGCGCGGTGTGGCATGAGCCGGTTTGGCCGCTTTGCCGATGGCGATGAGGAGGATCGGCTTGAGCGTTTCCGGAACTTCGAAGACCTCGGCGAATTTTTCCGGATTGTATCCGGCCATCGGCACGGTGTCGTAGCCTTTCGCTTTGGCGATCAGCATCAGCTGCATGGAGATCAGACCGGCGTCGAGCAAGTTGACCTGATGGAGCCGCTCGTCTCCCAAACCTCCGTACATTTGCTGCAAACGTTCGACAAAATTGGTTTTCACCTCTTCGGTCATTGCGCCCATCGCCACGGACTGGCTGTAAATCGCATCGGCCTGCTCATAGGACTTCAGGTCGCCAAGCACCGCGATAACGGCGGAAGCTTCCACGACCTGCTGCTGGTTGTTGGCGATCGGCAGCAGCTTTTGCTTCAGCTCGTCTTCGTCAATCACCAAAAACCGCCAAGGCTGCAAATTGGAAGAGGAAGGAGCGGAAAGCGAAAGCTCCAGCATTTCCTTCAGTTCTTCCCGGGAGATTTTCACCGACGGGTCGTAAGCGCGAACCGAATGTCTTTCCCGAAGTACCGTATAAAAATCGTTCAGATTTACTGTCTCTGCCGTACTCATATCCAAAATCATCCTTTCTTTATAAAATGATCTCGATCACAGTATAAAGCCTAACTGTTAGTATTTCAAGTACAGTTTTAAATGATGCCGGCCAAATGTTGACTCGGCATAAACGGGCGAAAAGCCGGCCGTCGGTGGAAGCCGCAAGGCAAAGACTTACCGCGCAAAAAAATACCCCCGCCCAAGGCGGAGGTTCAAGAGGAAACTATATGTTGAGTTTGGAGGAACCGTAAGGTTATTGCATTATTGCAGCAGCGAGATCAGCATCGGGGCGGCGCCCAACGTGAACAAGGCGGCCAAAATCATGGAGATGCTGGAGATCGTGCCGGTCAGCGAGCTTAGCTCAAACGCTTTGGACGTTCCGGTGCCGTGGGCGCTCGTGCCGAACAATACGCCGCGCGCCACCTCGTTTTCGATGCGGAACAGCTTCACGACCAGCGGCCCGAGCATCGTTCCGAGCAGGCCGGTAATAATGACGAAGACGGCTGTAATATTCGGCACGCCGCCGATGACCTGGGAGACGTTCATAGCGATCGGCGTCGTAATCGAACGGGGGATCAGGCTTGTGATCAGATCGTTGTCCAGATGCAGCCACTCGGCCAGGAAGGCCGAAGAGAACATCGCCACCACCGAACCGGTCAGTACGCTGATGAGAATTTCCACCGCGTGTTTTTTCAGAACATTGTAGTATTTATATAGCGGAACGGCAAAAGCGACGGTGGCGGGCTGCAGCATCGTGCTAAGCCATTTTCCCCCGGCCTGGTAAGTTTCGTAAGGAATCTGCGCCCACATCAGGCCGATGACCAGAAACAGCGGCGTAATCAGCAGTGGGGACAAATAAACTTTAGGCCGGATTTTGTACAGCCGTTTGGCCAGATAATAAATCACCAATGTAAAAACAAGGCTAAGCAAACCGGTGATCATGAGCTGTGACGCTCCTTTCGTTTGGAAATGCGGGAGGCGACAAGCCCCGAGCTGATCATGACGATCAAGGTGCTGAAAATGACGACGATCAAAATCCGCACGCCTTCGCTTTCCAGCAGCGGCATATATTTCATAATGCCAACGGCGGACGGAATAAAGAACAGCAGCAGCTCGGCGAGCAGCCAGTTTGCGCCTTGTTCGATCCACGCCAGCTTGACGATGTTGGTTTTCAGAAGGACAAACAACACGAAAATGCCCAAAATCGAGCCGGGTACCGGCAGATGAAGCAGCTTTGCAACCTCGTTCATGACAAAGGTGAATAAAAATAAAATCGCTACTTGAAATACGCCCTTGCCGGCCGTTTTCATTATTTTCATCGTGTTCATGGTGAACGGAAGCTCCTTCCTGTCGGTTTTGCGTCGTTGATAATGAAAATATTACACCGATTGTTTTCATGGGTAAAATGAATATACTGAATGAATAACATTCCAATTGGCTATCGATAGGTTGTGAAAGGAGTGTCTCCAAATTTGGATATTCGGCAAATGCAATATTTGATCGAGGTTGCCCGGTTCAAAAGCTTTACGAAAGCGGCCGAAGCGCTGTATATCACCCAGCCGACCATCAGCAAGACGATCAAAAGCATGGAGGACGAACTGGGCGTCGTTTTGTTCGATCGGGTCGGCAAAAAAATCGTGCTCACCGATGCCGGTCAAATCATAGTGGGACAAGCGCAGCAAATCGTCACCTCGTTCCAAAACCTGGTGGCGGAGCTGGACGACCTGCGGAATTTGAAAAAAGGGCATATCCGGATCGGACTTCCCCCGATGGTGGGATCGAGTTTTTTTCCGAAAGTGATCGGGCAGTTTCATCAGAAATATCCGGACATTTCGATCCAGCTGTTTGAGGACGGGGCCAAAAAGGTGGAGTCGGATGTGGTCGGCGGGGCGCTTGATGTCGGCGTTATCGTGCTGCCGGCGACGGCGGAAGAATTAAGCAGTTTTCCGTTCGTGGAAGAGAAGCTCAACCTGGTCGTGCACCCGTCCCACCCGCTTGCGGAGCGGCAGGCGGCGGAACTGTCCGAACTGGCCCAGGACGGGTTCGTCCTGTTCCGGGAGGATTTTACGCTGCATGACCGGATCATTAACGAATGCGCCAAGGCCGGATTTCAGCCGCATGTCATTTACGAGAGCTCGCAATGGGACCTTATCAGCGAAATGGTCGCGGTCGGCCTCGGCATCACGCTGCTGCCGGAAACGATCTGCCGCGAGGTGGATGACGAGCGCGTAAGGATCATTCCGCTGGTAAAGCCGATCATCCCCTGGAAGCTGGGCATCGTCTGGCGGGACGACCGCTATTTGTCCTTTGCGACGAGGGAGTGGATCCGCTTTGCGCAGCAGGAGTTAACGGGGGGCCCGGGATAATATTTCCTGAAATGTTCGAAATTAAAGGCGCAACCGGCAATATTTGCGCTTGTCCGTACCGCACGGGGACTCTATAATTGCCGGATGGGTGTCTTAAATTTGAATTAGGGGACAGAGCCTAAATGCATTTATTCAGAAAAAAATCGATAACCTCCATGCTTGCGGAGAAAAACGCGGCCGGCACCACGCTCAAAAAAGAGCTTGGCGTCTTTGATTTAACCATGCTTGGCATCGGATGCGTCGTCGGGACGGGCATCTTCGTGCTCACCGGTGTTGCGGCGGCGCAGCATGCCGGGCCGGGACTTATTCTTTCCTTTATTCTGGCCGGGATCATCTGCGCCTTTTGCGCGCTGTGTTATGCCGAATTCGCGTCGATGGTTCCCGTGTCGGGGAGCGCCTACACCTATAGCTACGCTACCTTCGGGGAGCTTGTCGCCTGGATTCTCGGCTGGGACTTGATGCTGGAATACGGTTTTGCCGCTTCTATGGTGGCCAGCGGCTGGTCGGGGTATTTTCAGGGCCTTGCCGCCGGGTTTGGCATAGCCCTGCCGCATGCGATCAGCAGCGCCTTTGATCCTAAAGCCGGGACCTATGTCGACGTTCCCGCCGTTTTGATCGTGCTGCTGCTTACGTTTATCGTATCCCGCGGATCGAAGGAGTCGTCGCGGCTGAACTCGATCATGGTCATTGTCAAAATCGCCGTGATCGCGTTGTTTGTCGTTGTCGGCGCCTTTTACGTGAAGCCGGGCAACTGGACGCCGTTCATGCCGTTTGGATTCAGCGGCGTCGTTACCGGGGCGGCGACGGCCTTCCTTTCTTATCTCGGCTTTGATGCCGTCGCCACAGCCGCCGAGGAGGTGCGGAACCCGCAGAAGGATCTGCCGCGCGGCATCCTCTGGTCGCTGGCGATTTGCTCGCTGCTGTACGTCCTCGTCACGGCGGTGCTTACCGGGATCGTTCCGTATTCGCAGCTGAACGTCAAAAATCCGGTCGCCTTCGCCCTAAAGTATATCGACCAGAATTGGGCGGCCGGCTTTATTTCGCTGGGAGCCATCGTCGGTATAACGACCGTGCTGTTTGTGCTGCTGTTCGGCCAAAGCCGGCTCCTGTACGCGATCGGGCGGGACGGATTGCTTCCCGGGAAGCTGGCCCGGCTGCATCCCCGGACCGGGGTACCTTCCGTCAGCATCTGGACGACCGGCATCGCGGTCGCGGTGTTGGCCGGTCTGATTCCGCTCGGCCGGCTCGCCGATTTGGTCAGCATCGGTACGCTTTTTGCCTTTATCACGGTATCGCTCGGGGTTGTCATTTTACGCCGGACCCGCCCGGACTTGCCCCGCTCGTTCAAAGTGCCGCTGGTGCCCTGGATCCCGCTGCTGGCCGTGTTGACCTGCGGCTATTTGTTAACCAGCCTGCCGCGGATAACTTGGATCGCCTTCCTCGTTTGGATGATTTTCGGGTTATTGGTGTATGTGCTGTACGGGTACCGGCACAGCGAACTGTCCGGTTCGGCGGGCAGACAGCAGGGCAATTAAAGTTGCGGTGCGAGGGGCCCGGCCGGCCCAAAAGCGAGTTGTATATTTCCCGCAGTACAGGCAATAGTAAACGAGAGCGCTGCAGCTAGGATTTTGGAGAATAAGGAGAGAATGCTCTGTGAGATTGGCCTTGATCTGTGCGGTAATGGCCGGCATGCTGCTTGGCCCCGCGGTACCGCAAACCGTTAACGCCGATTCGCCCCATCATTTCGGGTTCAAAAAAAGCGTAAACGGAAGTCTTCCTTCGATTAACGAGGAGGGTTTCAAAGAGATCGTCGATAAACATGGGGCAATTTTTCTCGGCGATACCTCCCTGAAGGAATTGTTTCTCACGTTCGACAACGGTTATGAAAACGGGTATACCGCGCCGATTCTCGACACGCTGAAGGCGAAGAAGGTGCCGGCCGTTTTTTTCGTCACCGGACATTATGTGAAGGATCAGCCCGAGCTGTTAAAGCGGATGGTTGCCGAAGGGCATCTTATCGGAAATCATTCCTGGAGCCATCCGGATATGACCACGATTTCCGACGAGCGAATCCGCGACGAACTGGAACGCGTCAAGCAGGAGACGGCGAAGGTGACCGGCCGTCAGGAGATGAAATACCTGCGGCCGCCCCGCGGCATTTTCAGCGACAGAACGCTGCGGGTGACGAAAGAGCTGGGGTACACCAACGTATTTTGGTCGGTGGCCTACAAGGATTGGGATGTCAAGGCCCAAAGAGGCGCAGATTACGCATACCGGCAAGTGGTCTCTCAACTGCATCCCGGCGCGGTGATTCTGCTGCATTCCGTGTCCAAGGACAACGCGGCGGCTTTGGGCTCCATCATTGATGAAGCCCGGCGCCAGGGATACGAGTTCAAAAGTCTGGATGAACTCCGCCAAGGCGGCGGGGCAGGGCAGTAATGGAAAAGGATCGTAACGGCCATGGGGACAATTTTAGCTCTACAAGCCCGCCGGTACGATCTTTTTTGCGGAATCGAGGGAAATAGAGGTAAAAAAGGGCGTTATCCCCTACCGAGATAGGGGGTCCAGCTATATTAGCGGAACTTTTTACCGCTATTTTTTGAAAATGAGCGGGAAAAGGCTGCTTTTTCAAGTTCAGTTCCCAATAGGGCCTAAAAGTTCCGCTATCCTGCGACCGAGGGACAAAATCACGAAAATAGCGCCACAATTTACCGTTATTTCCGGCAACAGTGGTTTGCCCGTCCCGATCCCATCCCATATCCTTCGCACGCACCTGCAAAGCTTTATCCGAAAACGGAGCCAGTTCCTTATTTAAGTGTAAAAAAGACGCCAGCACCCGGTAGCTTTACCCCGGCAGGCGTCTTTTTCTTTCTAATATGTGGAACTTCGGGCTCGCTTGACTTTCATGATAAGCGAAATTATAATTAGGCTTGCTAATAAATAGGATTCCTAATTATTAAATCATGAAAATAAATGGAAAGCTGAGGTGATCACCGGTGCATTCCAGCGATAATTCGCAGGCGCATAAGCTTATGCTGGCGCTGCACCGCTTGCGGAGACTGGATATGAACAAAATGGCGCCGTTAACGTTCAAACCAAGCGAATTCAGACTGATGTATTCTATTCTTCAAGGGCTTGAACAGGAGCCGCGGGGCATCACCGTCTCCGAGCTCAGCACAAGGATGGGAGTGGCTTCGCCCACCGTCACGCCGCAGATTCGCAGCCTGGAAGAACAAGGGCTTGTGCATCGCTACAACGATCAGGAGGATCGCCGGGTCGTGCGCGTCAAGCTGACGGAGCAAGGCCATCAGGCGTTTCGCACGGCGGCGGAACACCGATCCAAGCAAATTCAAAATTTATGCGATTTTTTGGGCGAAGAGAAAAGCAACCAATTGATCGAGCTGCTGCACGATGTACACCGGTATTTCGAATCGCAGATCAATCAAAATAAAACCGAGTGATTCGGATAAGTGGAGATGATGGAATTGATCAAACTTTTCCGCTATTTGAAACCATACCGCTGGCTGGTCGCCGGAGTGCTCGCCCTCGTCTTTCTTCAGACGTTGTCCGAGCTGTATTTGCCGACACTGATGGCCGATATCGTCGATATCGGCGTCGTCAAAGGTGACACGCCGTATATTTGGCGGGTGGGCGGATTTATGCTGCTAGTGGCGCTGGGCGGAATGGCCTGCTCCATCGGAGCGAGCTTCTTCTCGTCCAAGGCGGCGTCGGGATTCGGCAAGCGGCTGCGCGCCAAAATGTTTAACCATGTGTCCAACTTTTCGCTGGAAGAGTTCGACAAGGTGGGCACCGCTTCGCTGATCACCCGGACGACGAACGACATTACCCAAGTTCAGCAGGTGCTGATCATGATGATGCGGATGATGGTAATGGCGCCGCTCATGTGTTTGGGCGGGATCATCATGGCCGTATCGAAGAACGCGGAATTGTCCCTGGTGCTGGTGGTCGTCCTGCCGGTGCTGGCCGGGTCGATCTGGTTGATTGCCGGCAAAGGGATCCCGCTGTTTAAGGCGATTCAGAAAAAAATCGATAAGCTGAACCTCGTCATGCGCGAGAGTCTGACCGGCATCCGGGTTATCCGCTCGTTTAACCGGACCGCTTACGAAAGCAAACGGTTTGACGCGGCCAACCTCGATTTGACGGATACCTCGATTCGGGTCAATAAAATCATGGCTTTCATGATGCCGATCATGATGCTGGTGATGAACCTGTCTTCGGTGGCGATCATTTGGTTCGGCGGGCTGCGGATCGATGCCGGGCAAATGCAGGTAGGGGACCTGATGGCTTTTCTGCAGTACGCGATGCAGATTATGTTTTCGCTCGTCATGGTTTCGATGATGTTCGTCATGGTTCCCCGCGCTTCCGCTTCCGCCGTGCGGATCAACGAGGTGCTGGACATGGTTCCGGAGATCAAGGATGCCGATGTGGCGGCGGCGATGTCCGGGCAAAAAGGTTACGTGGAATTTCAAAACGTCTCCTTCAGCTATCCCGGAGCGGAACAGCCGGCGGTGCGGGACATTACGTTCAGCGCCAAGCCGGGCGAGGTGACCGCGATCATTGGCGGAACGGGTTCCGGGAAATCGACGCTGATCAGCTTGATTCCGCGGTTTTACGACGTCGATGAGGGACGCGTGCTGGTGGACGGCGTCGATGTGCGGGAGATGAAGCAGGAGGAACTGCGGCGCAAAATCGGTTTCGTTCCGCAAAAAGCGGTGTTGTTCTCCGGCACCATCAACGACAACATCCGTTACGGCAAGGAGGACGCCACCGACGAGGAGATCCGCCACGCGGCCGAGATCGCCCAGGCGAGCGATTTTATCGCCGAGATGGAGCATGGTTACGAATCGGTGATCGCTCAAGGAGGCACCAACGTGTCGGGCGGGCAGAAGCAGCGGCTTTCCATCGCCCGGGCGCTCGTGCGGAAGCCGGAAATTTACATTTTCGACGACAGCTTCTCCGCGCTCGATTTTAAAACGGACGCGAAGCTGCGCGCCGCCTTGAAGCAGGAGACCCGGGAAGCGACGGTCATTATCGTGGCCCAGCGGGTAAGCACCGTGCTTGACGCCGACCGCATCATCGTCATGAACGAAAGCCGGATCGCCGGCATCGGCAATCACCGCGAACTGATGGAAACCTGCGACGTGTATAAAGAGATCGTTTATTCACAGCTTTCGGAGGAGGAGATTGCATGAGTCAGGAGCAAAAAGGCGCGGGCGCCTCTGGGCAGCCTGCCGGCAGACCTCCGGGGCTAAGAGGACACGCTCCGAGACATCCCGGACCGGGAGGGCCCGGCGGACCCGGCATGAGCATGCCGGCCGAGAAAGCAAAGGACTTCAAAGGGACTTTAAAGCGGCTTATCCGTTATTTGCGGCCGCATCAATATCAATTGGCAGCCGTGCTTGTCATGGCGGTTTTAAGCACCGTGTTCAGCATCGTAAGCCCCAAGGTGATGGGGAAAGCGACGACCAAGCTGTTTGAAGGGATTATGGCGAAAATTCAGGGGGTTCCCGGGGCGGCGATCGATTTTGCGTACGTGTGGCAGATCATCATGGTCCTGGTGGGACTTTACGTATTAAGCTCGCTGTTCAGTTATGTGCAGCAGTACCTGATGGCCGGCGTCGCGCAGAAAACGGTGTACGACTTGCGCCGCGATGTGAACGCCAAGCTGAACCGGCTGCCTTTGAAATACTTCGACGCTCGTACCCACGGTGAAATTCTCAGCCGGGTCACGAACGACGTCGACAATATCAGCAATACCTTGCAGCAAAGCTTGACGCAACTGATCACCTCGATCTTGACGCTTATCGGCGTCATCGTGATGATGCTGTCGATCAGCCCGCTGATGACGCTGATTGCCGTGCTGACGCTGCCGCTCAGCGTGCTGGCGATCACCCAGGTCGCCAAACGCTCGCAGAAGCAGTTCGTCCGCCAGCAGGCGGAGCTGGGCAAACTTAACGGCCATGTAGAGGAAATGTATACCGGCCACAAAATCATTAAGGCGTTCGGCCGCGAGAAAACGTCGCTTGAGCAGTTTGACGACATTAATGAGCGGCTGTACACGGCAGGCTGGAAGGCGCAGTTCATTTCCGGCGTCATCATGCCGATCATGAGCTTTATCGGGAACATCGGCTATGTGCTCGTGTCCGTGGTCGGCGGCATCCTCGTCACCAAACGGACGATCGAGATCGGCGATGTGCAGGCCTTCATCCAATATGCGCGGCAGTTTACGATGCCGATCACGCAAACGGCGAACATCGCCAACATCATTCAATCGACGGTCGCTTCGGCGGAACGCGTATTCGAAATTTTGGACGAAGAAGAGGAAGTGCCGGAATCGGCCCGGCCGAAGGTACTCAAAGAGCCGCGCGGCGATGTGGCCTTCAATCACGTGAAGTTCGGATACGATCCTCAGCATCCGCTGATCGAGGATATGAACATTAATGTATCGCAGGGGCAAACGATCGCGATCGTCGGACCTACCGGGGCCGGCAAAACAACGCTGATCAACCTGCTGATGCGGTTTTATGAAGTGGGCGACGGGGCGATTAGCGTGGACGGCGTCAACATCGCGGAGATGAAGCGCGGCGACCTGCGCAGCATGTTCGGCATGGTGCTGCAGGATACGTGGCTGTTCAACGGCACGATCCGCGACAATATCGCCTACGGACGCGAAGGCGCGACCGAGGAGGAAGTGGTGCGGGCAGCCAAAATGGCCTACGCCGATCACTTTATCCGCACGCTGCCGGACGGATATGATACGATCCTGAACGAAGAGGCCTCCAACATCTCGCAGGGTCAGAAACAGCTGCTGACGATCGCGCGGGCGATTTTGGCCGACCCGGCCATTCTCATTTTGGATGAAGCCACGAGCAGCGTCGACACCCGGACCGAGGTGCAGATCCAGAAAGCGATGAACGAACTGATGAAGGGCAGAACAAGCTTTGTCATCGCCCACCGCCTTTCGACGATCAAGGACGCCGATCTGATCCTGGTCATGAATCACGGTTCGGTGATCGAAAAAGGCACGCATGAACAATTGCTGGCTGCAAAAGGCTTCTACGCCGATCTGTACAACAGCCAGTTTACGAAAGGCAGCTTCGAGCCGGAGGCGGTGTAAAAGAGGCAATCATTTAAATATCCTATAAACTAGTAGACGATTCTGGAAATAACGTTAGCATGATGGCAAGTGAAGACATGAGAAAAGGGCAAAACTAGTCTGTTGAAGATCTCGGGTGACAGCATAAAGGAAAAAAAGGGCGCTATTTCAGCCGATACCCCCATGTTGCGTGCAATAGAGGAATTTTATGGCGCTATTTTCACGATTTAGTGGCGAAAGGCCACTTTTAGACCTGTTCATCAAAAAATAAGACCCAAAAGTTCCCCTATTGGTGATAAATAGGCTCAAATTGGAAAATAAGACCCGAAAGTTCCGCTATTTTATAGGGGCGATACTGAGCACAAGACTAATATAGAACAAAGCGATCCATGACCCCCGTCCGCAGATAAGCCATATTATTTCCGGATCCTTCTACTAGCAAAAGCCGGGCGCACCGCAAAGCAGTGCGTACCGGCTTTTTATAATTTAAGCTGCGGACCTGAAAGGCTTTAGGTGCAGCCCCTTTTTCTTCGTGTTTTCCACAGGCGGTTTTATGAGCGCCGCGATGACGACTGCGGCCAGGCAGAGCAGGCCGATGACGATGAACGCCGGCTTGAAGCCGCCCAGCATCACGGCGATGAACGAGCCGGATAGCGCGCCGATGCCGAAGCCCTGATAGATGAGACCGTAGTTTTTGCTGTGGTTGGCCAGGCCGAAGAAGTCGCCGACAATCGCCGGAAAGATCGTGATATTGCCGCCGAAGCAAAAGGCGATAGCCGCCACGCAGGCGAAGAACAGACCGAAATTCAGCTGAGCAAAGCTCAGGGTGAACACCGCCGCCGCCGTTACCGCCAGCGCTCCGCCGATCAGGCCCAGCCGGCTTATCTTATCGGACAGCGCGCCCAGCACCAGCCTGCCCGACGTGTTGAACAAAGCGATCAACGCGACCGCGTTGGCCGCGGCGGCCTCGTTAAGCCCGGCAAGCTGAATGCCGATGTCCTTCACGATGCCGATCAGATAAAGCCCGCTCATACAGGCGGTAAAAAAGATCGCGAACAGCATGTAAGCCTCTTTCGTACGCAGCATTTCACCCACGGAGTAATTGCGCGGCTCCATATCTGCGGCCTTGTCCGCGCCGTACGGGCGCGATTCGGCTGCCGGGACGGCGGGCGAATGCTGCGCCTCGCGCACCAGCAAGGAACCGGTGGCAATCAGCGCCATGACGATCAAACCCCAATAAAGAAAAGCTCCGGAAACGCCGGCAGTTTCAAGCAAAGCCCCGTTGACATACTTGAACAGCAGGCTGCCCGTACCGTAAGCCCCGACGGAAACGCCGGAGATAAGACCCTTGCGGCCGGGGAACCATTTCAGCAGATTGGACAGTGAGGTGATATAAGCCGTCCCGTCCGCATAGCCGACCATCACGCCGGCGAGCAGGTACAGCATCGGAAGGGAACTTGCCTGCGAGCTTAACATCAGGCCGAGTCCCAACAAAATGCCTGCCGCCATCGTCAGCCTGCGCAGACCGAAGCGGTCCTGCAGCTTGCCCGCAAACAATGTGGCCAAGGCGAGCGCGAAACTTGTGATGGAGAAGGTTGTAGAAACGGAGCCAAGATCCCACCCGAATTTGTTCGCCAATGGCTGGTTAAACAGACTCCAGGTATAGATGGTGCCGAGACCCATCTGCATAATAATGGTGCCCAATACGATCGGCCACCGCTTTCCGGATTTGCCGTTCATAGCCATTCCTTCTTTCTCTCTCGATTCCGCAAGAGCTCTCTGCACTCTTATTGTAAACGAATACGCGCAGCGCTTGACGGGAACGGGAACGAAATGACGCGAATACGGAATGAATTGCGGCTACAGACGCATGAGCTGCCGGAATTCCTTCGCTTTACCGCGGCTGACCGGCACTTCAAAGTCCAGATCGCGCAGCCGCAGCAAATAGGTATTGTTGAACCACGGAATAATTTCCTTGATTTTGCCGAGATTAACGATGTAGGAGCGGTGACAGCGAAAAAAATGCTCCTGCGGCAGACGTGCCTGGAAGTCGCTGATGCTGAGCGCCATCGTGTATTCCCCGCTCTTCGTCATCACGCTGGTGCTCTTCTCCCGGGCGGCCGCATAATAAATGTCGTCGATTTCCACGACAATAATTTTTTCGTTTTTCCACAGATTGATCTTGCCGAAGGCGCCTCTTCCTTCTCCCGTGCCTCCGCTTCGCGCCGTGTGGGCCGCCTCCAATTTGCCAAGCATATTCTGAATCCGCGACTCGCTGTAAGGCTTGAGAATATAATCAAAGGCCTCCAGTTCGAACGCATCCGCGGCATGCTCCTTGTACGCCGTAGTGAACACGATAAAAGGTCTGGCGGAAAATTTGCTGATCGTCTGAGCCAACAGCAAGCCGTCAATCGAGGGAATATTGATATCCAGAAACAGTACATCAACCTCCCGGTTTTGCAAGAACTTCAACGCCTCCAGCCCGTCCTCGAAGCAGGCTTCGACCGCAATCGCGCTGTAGCGCTCGATCAAGTAAGCCAATTCCCGGCGGGCCAGTTCTTCATCTTCGATGATGATCGCTTTCATCGATAACGTAAAGGATACTTGAGATTTTAGTCATGAGAGGAATTTACGCCTCACTGACAAGCTATATTCCTTTACTTCCTCCCTTCAAAATATTGAAAAGACATTGTTATCGCTTTAAACGAGAACGAATGTTTGGTATAATGGAATGAGATAGATGTTGCTTCCTTGTGTTGACTTCACCTTTCTTTGAAGTGTGGTGACAGGTTTGAAACTTACTTTAACAGCGAAAGTGAAAATACTGCCTAATGAGCAACAAGCGGATTGGTTACGACAAACCCTAGCGCGCTTACCGCGAAGCGAGCAACCACTTGTCTGTACTTGTACATAAAGACAAGATCCTCTCGAAGACTTTACTCCACAACATGATGTATCGAGAATTGCGCTATGCTTTTTCGCTCCGGTCGCAAATGGCCCAGTCCGTTATGAGTACCGTCATCGCCAGATACAAGTCGTTACTCAGCAACAAACACCCTTGGACACGGTCCTTTTCAAGAAACCCGAGTACGACCTGGTATGGAATCGGGACTATTCGCTCTCCAAACAAATCATTTCCATCAACACGCTGTATGGTCGGATTAAAGTACCCTACATGACGAAAGGTATGGATTCTTACTTTGACGGATCTTGGTCATACGGCACTGCAAAGTTGGTCCACAAGAAGGGGAAATTCTTCCTCTATATTCCAGTATCCAAAGAAATCGCCGAAATCGAAACAGGAGCCATCCATCAAGTCGTCGGTATTGATCTCGGGATCAACTTTATCGCCACCAGTTATGATTCGCAGGGCAAGTGTACGTTCTTCCACGGTCGACCGATCAAAGATAAGCGATCGAGGTATAAGCATATGCGAAAACAACTGCAACAAGTCGGCACAGCCTCCGCCAGAAGGAAACTAAAGCGGATTGGAGGACGAGAAAACCGTTGGATGTATGATGTCAATCATTGTGTATCGAAGGCACTCGTCCGTAAGTATGGTGCAACCTTGATGGTGGTGGAGAATTTAAAAGGTGTTCGTAGTAAAACAGAAAAGATTCAACTTAACGAACGTTATGAATCGGTATCTTGGTCGTTCTATCAACTAAGAAAGATGATCGAGTACAAAGCCGCATTACATGGAGGAAAAGTGATTGCTGTAGATCCCAAGTACACCTCACAGACCTGCCCGAAGTGCGGCCGTAAAAACAAAGGGAACCGGGACAAGAAGAAGCATCACTTCAAATGTAAAGAATGCGGGTATAGCTCAAGTGATGATCGAGTTGCCGCCATGAACCTTCAGCGTATTGGAATGAAGTACATCACTGAAGGGATTGTATAAGGTATACCTATACAATTGGGCAGATGTCAACCTGCCTATAGTAACGCCATGTTAAGGAAGGAGACTTTTTGTCGCATTCACTTCCGGGCAGTTACAAGCTCATGACTTTAGTCATGAGTAATTGATGAGATCTCCTTCTTGAGGTTAAAATAAATCGCCGTTCCTTTGTCCAGCCTGTGGATCCTAAGCCCTTCCCCGTAGATCAGCTTTACTCTGCGGTGTACATTGTAAAGCCCGATCCGGTTGTCTTCCATGGAGCCTTCGTATACCTTACGTATCGTTTCCGGCTCGATGCCGGCGCCCGTGTCGACAATGCCGATACGCACGGTGTCTCCGCGGTCTTTGACCGATATCGTGACCGTACCCTTGCCTTTTCCCTTCAAAATTCCGTGGACGATCGCATTCTCCACCAGCGGCTGAATGATCAGACTCGGAATTCGCACCTGCGTATCGTCGATATCGTAGCGCACCTCCAGCCGGCTGCCGAAACGGGCCTGCTCGATCTCCACATACTGCCGCACCTGCTGCAGCTCCTTGCTGAGATCGATCATCTCGTCCGTCAGCTCTAGATTGTAGCGCATGTATCCGGACAAATTGACGATCAGTTCGCGCGCCTTTTCCGGGTCGACACGGATGGAGGAAGCGATCGCGTTGAGCGCGTTGAACAGGAAATGCGGGTGAATCCGCGTCTGCAGCGCCTTGAGCTCGGCCTTGTTGGCCATCTGCTTAAGGTCCTCAATGCGCGAAACCTCCATTAGCGTGGAGATCATCTGAGACAGTCCAACGGCCATCGCCTGCAGCGAGTAAGTGATTTTATGCGCCTTGGCATAATAAATTTTCAGCGCGCCCGTTACCTCCCCCTTTTCCTTGAGCGGAATAATGATCTGCGACTTGATCCGGGGGTCGATATGGGCGGCCTCATTATTGCGGATCGTAATTTCCCCGTTGGCCAGCGAACTCTTTGTCTCATCGCTCACGATTTCATGCCGGTTCGCATAATGTTCCTCCCCCAAGCCCACGTAAGCGAGAATATACCGGGTATCGGTGAGCGCCACGGCGTCCGCGCCGATTTCGGCCTGGATGATGCGGCAGATCTTCCGCAGCGATTCGGGCGTGATGGAGCGAAAATAAGGCAGCGTCTTGTTGGCGATATCGAGCGCCAGCTTGGCCTGCCTGGCGGCGATCCGCTCCTTCTCTCCTTCCACGCTCTGCACCAGCATCACGATCAATCCCACGCAGACCTGGCTGGCAATCATCGGCAGGGCGATCTGCGAAACGATGTTCAGCCCCAGCGAGTACGGCTCGGCCATCCAGAGAATCAGCAGCATCGTCAGCGCTTCACAGCCCATGCCGGCGGCGATGCCGACCGCCCATTTCCGTTCCGCCGGCGTGCGGACGTATATGATGCTTGCAACAACGCCCGCAATCATGCTCGTTATGAGGCAGGGCAGCGAGGTCACCCCGCCGATGTCGATCAAGAAGCGGTGCGCGCCCGACAGGAGCCCGGTGATCAGGCCGACCGCCGGGCCGAAGAGTATGCCTCCCGCCATGATGGCGATAATCCGCACGTTGACCAGCGAGCCTTCAACGTTGATGCCGCTGTAGGTTCCGAAGATGGCGAACAGACTGAAAATGGCCGTAGCCAGCGCCAGCTCCTGACGGTTGTATTCTTTCTTCTGAAAAAGCTCCTTGAAGCGGGGCAGACGGGTCAGCACAAACAAACACATTTGCAGCAGCGCCGCCCGCTCCAGCAGCTGCAGCAAAATAAACAAAGTGTGTTGCATCATTCATCCCTCCACCCGGAATCGAGACGATCTTGTTTTTACCCTATCAAGGATATGCGTCATATTTCGTGATATATATCACATTTATAGCTGTGCATTTTTGATCTCAGTCAAGGAAATGAATTGCGTTTTATGGCAAATTAAAAATATAACCAACGAGGAAAAGGGGAATGAGCCATGACAAGCTTTACGTTTGAGGATCTGCAGCGGATCAATCGCGTCCGTCTGGGAGACGAGGTGCCGCTGGAGCTGTTTCGGGCGATCCGCTTGATCGGTATGCAGCAGGGTCTGCCATTGGAAGGCAAAGGAACGACGGCGTCGATCGGCCGCAAAATCGGCGAGAGCCTCCCGGTAGGGACGCTGGAGGAATTGTTGGAGTTGTTCGCCAAGCTGCGGATAGGACTGCCGCGCGTTTTGCAGCGGGATGAGCGGCTGATCCGGATTGCGGTAGACGATTGCTTCTGCAAAGGACTGCCTGTGATCGAAGAGAAAAAGGTATGCGACTTGGAGGGGGCAATTCTGGAAGGGGCGCTCGGCCGTATATTGAACCGCAAGGTGAGCGTCCGTGAGACCCAATGCAACGTATCCGGCGACGAGCATTGCGAATATGAGATCAGAATTTACGGGTGAGGACAGGAGGAGTGGGTTGGGTTCCGGGACCGCATGGTAAGAGGGAGCAAGGCGCGGGCGTAGGGGCTAACGGACACTGATGACGCTCAACTGGCGAAAATTCGAGCAGAAAAATTGTAACGGACCGAGGAGACCTTATTTTGGTCAACTCCGCCCCGATCGCCTTATTTCCAGCCCAATAACGCCTTTGGAGTCCGTTACAGCGGGAAATAACCGGGAAATGAGCGAATAAGGTCATCTCAGTCCGTTAGAGGTGGAAGGGGCTGCGGGCGACGGGGGGAGCATCGGATCGGGATCAATTACGCAAGCGCCCGCCTCTTTGTCACCGTTTAGCAAACGCCAAAGGATAACACCCAATCATAGGTGTTTACAGCGCTCTTCGAAGGTTTCGCCGGAATCGACGTGACCTTGATTGATCGCTTCCCATAAATACAGGGAAGCGATCGATCCATAGGGGGACCATGGCGCGGCCACCTGCTGCAAATATTTGCGGTCGTCCCGGTCCTCCATGGCGTACAGCCATTTGGCGGCCCGCTGCAAGCCGGCATCGCCGAACGACACGACGTCCTCCCGGCCCAAGGCGAAGATCAGGAACATTTCCGCCGACCATTTGCCGATGCCTTTCACGGATACGAGCGCGCCTACGACTTCTTCGTCGCTCATGTCCTCCAGCTTTTCCAGCTGGAGTTCGCCGGATAAAACCTTGCCGCATAAATCGCGGATATAAGCGACCTTGGAGGCGGAGAGGCCGGCGGCTCGTAAGCCGGCGTCCGTTTGCGCCGAGAGAGCGGCCGGGGATAGTTCCCCGGCAAGCTCGATGACCCGGCCGCGGATCGTCGCCGCCGCCCTGACCGAAATTTGCTGGCTGATAATGGAGCGGGCCAGTTCGGCAAAATAAGCTCCCTGCGGTTTGGTCGCCAGGCCGCCGATCAAGGCCGTCAGGCGCCCCATTCGCGGGTCGGCGGCGGCCAGCGCCCGGACGCGGGGGTCTTCGGGGTGAAGCTGGAATTTGGGGGGATTCATCGTTATCGCTCTCCTTTTATTCGGCGGATTCATCCAGCAAGGCAAAATACTCTTCCATCATCTCGTCAAGCCGCCCCTGCAGCGCATCCCGCTCCTGCTGCAGCGCGATCAGACGCGTCGCGTCGCAAGCCGTTTCCGGGTCGAGCATGGCGTTGTCGATCTTCGCCAGCTCGGCTTCCGCGGCGGCGATATCGGCCTCCAGCTTGCGCAGATAGGCCGGATTTGCCCGGGGCTTGCGGGCGGCTTTCACCGCTTCTGCCGAAGCTCTTCCCGAGGCTCCCCCAGAGGCTCCTCGCGAGGCTCCATCTGAAGCCGAAGCCTCATAGGTCCCATCCGCTCTATCGGCGGATTTTGTCCGTTCCGCAGCGTCCGCTTGGGCGGAGAGGGCGGGGGACACCCCGGCCGCTGAAGCCGAAGAGGAGGACGGAGCCGGGGCCGGACCGCCGATGTGAACCTCCGCGGCGGCCGATCTTCGGGACAGTTCCTCCCGGTAATCTTCATAGTTGCCATGGGTAACGTGCATCCGTCCGCCCTCCAGCGCCCAGATCTGACTCGCCACCTTGTTGATGAAGTAGCGGTCGTGGGAGACGACGAGCAGGGTGCCCGCATACTCTTCCAGCGCTTCTTCCAGCGCTTCGCGCGAATCGATGTCGAGATGGTTGGTCGGTTCGTCAAGCACCAGCAAATTCGGCTTGCGATGCATCAGCACGGCCAGCCGCAGCCGGGTCCATTCTCCGCCCGAGAGGCTGCGCACCTTCTTGAACACGTCCGCGCCGTAGAACAGGAAACGGGCCAGCTGATGCCGCGCCTCTCCGGCTTCGATGCCGATCTCGTCGCGGAAATACTGCAGCACCGTTTCCTCGTGATCGGCGGGGGCCGATTGCTGCGCCAGATAACCGGCGTCGATCCGGGTGCCGAGACGGGCTTCCCCCTCCTCCGGCGGCTCAAGGCCGAGCGCGTTTTTGAGCAAGGTGCTTTTGCCGGTCCCGTTCGGTCCGATCAGCACGGCGGCTTCGCCGTAGCGCAGCGTGTGCGTCAGTCCGGAATACAGCCGCCGGGCTCCGCGGACGCAGCCGACCTCTTGCAGCACGACCGCGTCATTGCCGGAACGGTCGGCCTGCTGCAGCTGGAGGCCGATCTTTTTGCGCTCCAGGATCGGCCTTTTCAGCTTCACCATGCGGTCCAGCGCTTTTTGCATCGAAGCGGCGCGCCGGTGGAACGAGGGGTTCGGCGGATTGGAACGGTTGCCCCATTCGATCAGCTGCTTGATCGTTTCCTGCATCTTTTTGATCTTCTTCTGCTGCTCCTGGTAGTCGGCAAATTGCTGGAGCAGGCGGCGTTCTTTTTCTTCCTTGTACGTGCTGTAGTTCCCATAGTAGGTGAAGGCTTCGCCGTCTTCCAATTCGACGATTTTCTCCGCCACCGCGTCGAGAAAATAACGGTCGTGGGAAATAATGACGACGGTTCCGGCAAAAGTCCGGATATACGTTTCCAGCCATTCGATCGCGGCCATGTCCAAATGGTTCGTCGGTTCGTCGAGAAGCAGCAGATCCGGCTGCTGCAGCAGGATGACCGCCAAGCCGACCTTGGTTTTTTCCCCGCCGGAAAGCGAAGAAAAGGGGCGGGAAAACTGCTCCGCCGGGATGCCAAGCCCGCCGGCCACCCGGTCGATGGAGGCGTCGATTTCATAACCTCCTCCGCGCTCGAAGGACTCCTGCAGCTCGCCGTACCGGCGGAGCAAGCTATCCATGTTGCCTGCAGTCTCGGCATGGCCTCCGGCCGCGGACATTTCGTTCTCTAGTTGCTTCATTTCCGCCTGCACCCGGCGTAGCCCGGCAAAAGCCTCCAGCAGCACGCCGCGAACGGTTTCGCCGTTTTGATAATCGGGAATCTGCGCCAGCGCGCCGATGCGGGCGTTTTTGCGGATATGCAGCTGTCCGCGGTCGGGCTGTTCTTTGCCTGTCAGCAGCTTCATCAAGGTTGTTTTGCCCGTGCCGTTGCGGCCGATCAGGCCGACGGTCTCGCCCGTTTTGATTTCAAACGTAACATCGCTTAGCACCATTTCGGCGCCGTAATATTTCTGTATGTTTTGACATTGGATCATCATGGGTTATTTAATCTCCTTCGTCCCATGCCGTCCGCTGCCTTAAGCCCGTAAATCCAAAAAAAAGAAGGCAGCAGGAAATCCTGCTGCCTTCGGTACGCACGTTTAACGTGAGGTTAAGGTAGGAGCGGCATTTCGCAATTGGGTATGGATATCGAATCGTTAAAAATGGACAGACCTATCCCGTTAACGGCTGTGCCAAAGATAATGCCAGACATTGCCAATGGCAGCTGGCTAATCCGATTCCATACAAGCTTGCGATCCACTCTACCCACCTCCTTAAATGTTAGTTATGTGAATTATATAATTAATGATCTGAAAAATCAAGGAGGTTACCGAATCCGGATATCGCCGGACGTTGTCCGCACCTTGACGACGTCTTCCGATTGCTGCGGCGACTCGGGGGCCGTGATGCTGCCGGATTTCGTCCTTAGGTCGTAAACTCCCCGGAACTGCGGGTCTATGGACAGCTTTACGCTGCCGGATTGCACAGCGATGTCCAGGCTGTCCGAACGTTGATTTTCCAAAGTGATGTTGCCGGAGGTCGACTTAAGCTTGCCGTTCCCTGTGAAGTCGGTGAATTTGATATTTCCGGAACCCAGCGAAGCCTCGACGGGTCCTTCCACACCGCTCGCCGTAATATTCCCGGAAGTCGCTTTTGCCGTCAAAGCTCCCTGCAGCTCATTGATTTTGATGTTGCCGGAACCTAGCTTGATTTCCGCATTTCCCTGAACCTCAACCCGTTCGGCGGTAATATTCCCGGTGGTGGCGGTAAACTTCAGGGTTTCCGCTTGGACGGCATCGGCGCGGATGTTGCCCGAGGAAACGGAAAGCTCGATATTCTCAGCCTTTAAACCAGCGAAGCTGCCGTTCCCGTCGACCGACTTGTAGCTGATCGCCTTCAGTCCGCTGTCCTTGGCCAGGGCCACGGTAATATGCTGTTTGGTTGATTGGAAATTCATGCTGAAGAAGGACCAGTCCCATGGCTCCTCAAATTCCAGCTTAAGCGTTTGGCCGGATATCGCGGCCGCTTTTATTTTATCGATCGCTTCCTGCTTCATGTTGCCGCTGGCCTCGATATAACCGGCCCCGTCCGGGCTGTCGATAAACTCCACATCTACGTCATATTCGCCTTCGATGTGCAGATTTTCCAGCTCGCCTTCGCCGAAGGTCCATTTTTGCTGGTAGGCGGGCAGCTTCTCGCCGAAGTCAAACCGCTGGTAGGCCATCCCGGCCAGCCCCAGCACGATCAAAAACAATCCAAGCAGCGTCCATCTTTTGCTGTTCACGCCGCATCTCCTCCTTTTGCGATTCGAACGTTCCACTTCCAATATCCGGTGCTCAAGCGCAGCATTCCGATGAATAAATAACGTGAACCGACCGCCAGCAAGATGCCGATCCCTACGCAGGCAACCGCTGCAAAAAGCTTGCCCGGGTTAAACTGGTGATGCACCGCAAATTCCAGTCCGAGGGCGAGCGGGCTGATAATCCCGCCCAGCGCGATGGCCGCAAAACCGGCAAATGCCGACCATAAGGACAGAAGCAGCGGAACGACGATAAGGTTTAAGAAAAAAAGTCCGATGTATACCATCACACCGGCAAACACGCCGCGGCGCTTAACGGCCTTCAAACCCGGTCCGGTATAGGCCGGCGTATTTCCCGCCGGACGATCGTTTCCCGCGCGGGCGGCGGAGTTCGGTTCAGGCGCGTTGGCGCGGCCCGCCGGATCAGGTCCGTACCAATACACATGATCTTGGGGGATGTAGCGGTTGCCGAGCGCTTCTTTGGCCAGTTCCGCGGGTTCGCCCAGTTCCAGCACGATTTCTTCCTCCGTCTTCCCGCTTTGCAGGCCGAATTCGAAGTGAGCTTCGTAATCTTCCAGCAATTCGTTTTGTTCTTCCGGCGGAAGGACGGAGAGATGGGCTCTAAGAAGCGCAATAAATTCATTTTTATTCATAAATGGCTTCCTTTCTCGATTAATGTAGATACGCTCTGGACGAACTGTTTCCACTCGACCACCAGCCTGTTCGTATATATTTCCCCTTCGGGCGTCAACTTGTAATATTTGCGCGGCGGGCCGCCCGTGGATTCCTGCAGGTATGTCGTGCAGTAGCCTTCATGGACCAGTCTTCGCAGCAGAGGATAAAGCGCTCCTTCGGCCACTTCGATATGCTTGGAAACGGACTGGGCGAGCTCGTACCCGTAACGGTCCCGTTGCTGGATGAGCACGAGCACGCAAAGCTCCAAAGCGCCTTTCTTGAATTGGATGCTGATGTCCATACCGGTGTTCGCCTCATTTCAAGATATTTCTCCACTACTGAACAATAATCAGTATCACTGAAAGCATAATATCACACAGTACTGAACAAAGCAAGGTAGTGAACAAAAAACAAAACATCCGCCGAGCCTTTTTCAATTCAAAAAATAAGGATCTCAGCGGATGCAAGCGCCATCCTAGCTTTTCATTTGTTCGGGCTGCCGGTGCAGCCGAGGTAAATCCTTGGTTGCGGGTCCCTCGATGACCGCGCCTTTATAATCAAACCGCGAGCCGTGGCAAGGGCAATCCCACGAGCGTTCCGCTTCGTTCCATTTGACCTCGCAGCCCATGTGAGTGCACGTTGTGTCCACAAGATAAAGCTGGCCCTCGTCATCGCGGTAGGCCCCTGCTCTTTTGCCGCGGTGCTTGACGACAGCGCCCTGGCTGGGGACGAGATCCTCGGGTTTCAGGTGGACAAGCTCCACCTTGCCGGTCACCCATTCTTTGGCCACATCGGCGTTTTGCCGGGCCAAATTTTTGATCGTGGGTTCCGCCTTGAACCGCGAGGGTGTAAACAAGCGCTCGTACCGGTTATCTTTTTCCAAAATCAGATCCCGGATCAGGTGCGCGGACACCGTGCTGCTGGTCATGCCCCATTTGGCAAAGCCGGTCGCTACATAAATGTTGCGGCGATCTTCCGTGAGGCGGCCGATATAAGGCACGTCATCCATCGTGACCAAATCCTGCGTCGACCAGCGGTAGGGGATCGATTTAACGCCCAGCACCGACTGCCCGAATTCCGCCAGCGCCTCGTAACATTTGATCGTGCAGTCGTTTTTTCCGGTTTTGTGCGATTCTCCGCCGGCGATCACCACCGTTTTCCCGTTCAGCTCGGCCGAGCGCAGCGAGCGTTTAGGGTTCCCGCAGTTGATGTACATGCCTCCGGGATACGGCTGCTCGGGCTCGAAGGCGACCGCATAGGACCGCTCGGAATAGAGCCGGGCAAAGTACAACCCTTTGCCGTCGATGAACGGAAAGTGGGAAGCCGAAACAGCGTGGCGGCAGATGACCGTGTGCCCATCCTCGGAGGACAGCTTGAGCCGGCCGTCTTCCAAATCCTCGGCTGGATCCCTCATGGTGGTGTTCTCGTAAAAGGTACCGCCGCTTTCGGCCACGAACTCGGCCAAATCGCGCAAGTAATGGAGCGGATGGAACTGCGCCTGGTTCTTCAGCACGATCGCCCCTTTGGCGGACAGCGGCAAGGACAGGGAATCAAGCCATTCGGCAGGCAGATCAAGCTCTTTGTAAGCCTTCCATTCGGCTTCCAGCTTCTGCAGCTGCTCATCCGAATCGGCGTACAGATAAGCATCTTCGCGGCGGAATTGGCAGTCGATTTTCCGCTTTTTCACCGTGTCCGCAATAAAGCCGAGCGCTTCCTCGTTCGCCTCGTAATACAGCCGGGCGCCTTCCTTGCCGAAATGGTTCAACAGTTTGTCGTAAATCAGCCCGTGCTGGGCCGTGATTTTTGCCGTCGTATAGCCGGTCGTTCCGTCGAGAATTTTTCCGGCGTCGATCACGGCGACCTTCAATCCGGCCTGGACCAGCAAATAGGCGGTCGTAATGCCGACGATGCCGGCACCCGCAATGAGCACGTCGGTTTCGATATCTTCTTTTAATGGTTCAAAAGCAGGCAGGGCGGTCGTTTTGCGCCACATGGATTCCGGTTGCTGCGGCAGCCGGCCGGATGGGGAAGTATGGTTTGACATGCCTTGTTCCTCCTTGGGGAAATCATTTTTTTTCATTATTTCCATCACCGGGTAGTTAGAAACTCAACTTTCGCAGCAAAAAATCGGCAGGCAAGCCTGGATGTAGCTGGGCAAGCAGCAATCCATTGCCGGAGTTGACGCTCAATCAAAGACGGACAGTGTGGAAGCGTCAACGATGTAGAGGCGTCACGATCCGGCGGGGCGGTGTATCTACCTTTTGCACCGTAGCCGTTTCGAGCTGCGTCACAAATCGACGCCAGGTGAGGGGGGGCTGTCTGGATGGGACCATCTAAAGCGTTCGTGTCTTGGTGTCTCTGCCTGCTGCCTGCCTTTGCACGATTATCCCCTTCGTTAAGGAGCAGGGAGTGGGGTTAGAGCAAGTCAAGGGTTCCAAAAAAAGAGAAGAAAAAACACAAAAAAAGCTGAGGACAAAATGAGGCGGTTCAGGAGAGATTTTCGGCTTGATTAGAGAACGCATGTTTGGTATAATGAAATAAATGGAATTTATGTTCGTATATTCTTGATTCGGGGGCGAGTAAACATGGAGATCAATGCGGGAACGGAACTTCAGCCATTCAGCAGCCGTTTTAACAGCGAGCAGGCCTGCATGGAAGCGCTAATCGCGATGAAGTGGCCAAACGGCTTCGTCTGCCCGCGCTGCACTTACACCCGCTGCAGCCGCCTGACTTCCCGGCACATCCCTTTGTTCGAGTGCGGAAAGTGCAAGCATCAAACATCCCCTTTGGTCGGTACGATTTTTGAAGGAACGCATCTCCCCCTGGTGAAGTGGTTCCAGGCGCTGGAGTTGTTCCTACTCCCTGATGGCATCTCGGCGCTGCGGCTGCGCCAGGTGATCCGGGTCGCCTACAAGACCGCCTGGTCGATGCTGCACAAAATACGTCATGCCGTGGGGGAGTTTGATGCCCGGGAGCTGCTCTCTGGAGACGTGAAAGTGAACAGCGATCAGTATGGGCGTAATCCATCCCGGTGTCAGCTTTCGCATCCGTACGCCTCGGCGGTCGTAGCCGGCTGCACGGTCACGGAGTCGGGCGAGCCGGAGCAGGTCAAAATCCGCCTGGTGCCAAATAAGCGGGGAAGTGAAAAAAGGGCAGACCGTCACGAACTCGCCGCGTTCATCAACGGGCATGTGGATGTCCGTACATCGGTGGTGCAGTTGTTCCCTCAGGCCTTTCGGCTGTATGCGCCCTTGCGGAAAGTAGTGAGAGAGGCGTGGGAATCGCTGAAGAGTACGTATGGAGCCTTGGGACTGAAGCATCTGCAGGCGTATCTGAACGAATACACCGTACGCCGCCGTCTGCGCCTGCCCGGAGCGGAAGAAACGATGCGGCAGAAGTTGCTGCGCATGTGTGTGGCGATTCCGGCGATCCCTTACCGTCGGCTAATCGCGCGCCAACCGAACCAGCCCCTTGCGGCTGCGGCCTGATCGTGACGCTTGAACCGTAGGGGTACTTGATGCAGATCAATTTAATGGGTCCTTGATTCCTATCTGATCTGTTTCACCTCCCCTAAACCTGATTCCTTCTCCTAAGCCCGTCTAAATTATCTCGAGCCTATCTGCTTCTCCACCAAATATTTCTTCTCCCGAGCTTGTCTGTTTCTCTGCTACCTGATCAAACGGGATAATCGTGCAAAGTATTCGGACAGCGAGCCGCCCACCCCACTTTCCTAACCTCAAGCTGACTTTTGCTCTGCGAAAGATTAGATTTGACTGAAACTAAAATAAGACTTATACTAATTCTAAAAATAAAAACAATAGGGATTGATAATAGATGAAAACTTTAAATCTGACGACTCAGCGCAAAGCGGTGTACGATGTAGTGCGCAACGCGAACGATCACCCGACGGCGGCCGAGGTCATGAACCGGCTTGTGGAGCAGGGCTATAACTTCGCCTACGGTACGGTGTACAATTCGCTGCGCTATTTGACCGAAAAGGAATTGATCCGCGAGTTGAAGCTGGGGGAGTCCGCCAGCCGGTACGACGCCAAGATGGATGACCACCAGCATATCTTGTGCGAAGTGTGCGGGCGCGTGGATGAAGTGATGTCCGGGTTGCCCGAGGAATGGAGCAAGACCGTTGCCGAAGAAACTGGGTATGATGTCCATCATGCTCATATCGTATTTGGGGGGGTGTGTCCGTCGTGTCAGCAAAAGAAGCCAAACTGAAAGAGATCGTAAGCACGGTGACGCCGTTTCGCAGACCTGCCGGCCTGGAGGCCGCCGTTCATGAGGAGGAGAAGACGATAGGGCGGGAGGTTTGCCCGATTACCCAGCGGGTTATTCTGATCAGTCCCTTCCCCAGCGATGTTCATGAGCTGGTGCGGGATTTGTCGGAAGGCTGCTTCGACGTTCTGGTGTTCCATCACTGGGAGCAAGGGATTCGCAACGCGATGACCGCGGATTTGCTGATTTTCGATTTGACCTCCTATAAGGAAGGCGAGGAGTCTGCGGCAATCCGGTCCATCGTGCAGCAGGAAACCGGAGACATTCCTTCCCTCCTGCTGATCAAGGAGTCGATGCTGCCGCGCCTGGATCAGGGGCTGATGAATCAGGAACTGCTCGTGCTGCCCGCGCGCCCGATGGAGATCGTCTACCGCGCGCAGCGGATCATCCAAAGCAGCGGTGCGCGCAGGGCAGCCACGCGGCTGCTTCCCGGGAGCTCACCGGCGATCTTCAAGGATTTGTGGATCGACCGCAAGAAGATGGCGGTTTACCGCAACGGGGCTCAAATCGAGCTGACGAAAACGGAATACGAGCTGCTGATTAAGCTGCTGGAGCAAGAGGGCGGAGTTCTGTCCCGCGAAGAGCTGCTGGCGGAAGTGTGGGGAACATCGTTTCTCG
The DNA here is from genome assembly GCF_038007325.1 of Paenibacillus sp. FSL P4-0127. NCBI lineage: Bacteria > Bacillati > Bacillota > Bacilli > Caryophanales > Paenibacillaceae > Paenibacillus > Paenibacillus sp. FSL P4-0127. The sequence continues at coordinate 1,424,317 of NZ_JBBOWY010000001.1, forward strand.
GCGGCAGCAACGTGGTCGATGTTCATATCAAAAGCCTGCGCAAAAAGCTGGGCGACCGGGCCGCCAACTCCATGTATATCGCCACCGTGCGGGGCGTGGGCTACCGGTTGGCCGATTAACTTGCGGTTGTTCACCGGACCGTTCATCCATGTTTGGGTGGGCGGTTCTTTTTTTACGAAAGGCACGACGGCCGATAAATGTTTTCTTACGTAGCAGGAAACTTCGTTAAAATCTATAATACATACAGATATACCTACCAAATTTTGATAGAGAGAGGGTCTGTTCATTATGGCAAAGCGTGTTAGGTTAACTTTGCTGATCACGACGGTGCTGGCGGCGATCGTTCCGTGCGTGCTGGATCAAGTGCTGAGGGGCATCTTTGACTCCACTTCCTTGCTGATCGCGGGAATTTCCTTGGCGGTGGCCATCGCGGCCGCCTGGATCACGGTCCAAATGATCGCCGTTCCGCTGGACCGGCTGAGCGAAGCGACACAGCGCATCAGCGAAGGGGACCTTACAAGACGCATCGACTATTTGAACCGGAAAGATGAAATCGGGGTGCTGGCTAACCATTTTCAGCGCATGGTGGACAACCTGAACGGGATGATCGCCAGCGTGCGGGAAACGGCGAACCAGGTTACCTTTTCGGCGGAGCAGCTGTCGGCCGGAGCGGAGCAAACGACCAAGGCGATTGAGCATGTGACCGTGGCCATTCAGGAAATGGCGACCGGCAGCGAGCAGCAGCTGCAGAAGGTTGAAGCCGGCGCGGACGGCGTGGAGGAAATGTCGCGTCAGGTGATCACGATGTCCGAGCATATCCGGGCGGTCACGGAAACGATGGAGCAGACGAACGGCGTTGCCGAGGAAGGGAACGCCTCCGTGCTTAGCGTGGTGGAAAAAATCGAGTATATCCAGCAAACGGTCGATCAATTGGGGACGGTCATCCAAACGCTGGGCGAGCAGACGCAAAATATCGGGGGAATCGTGGAGGTCATTGCGGGGATAGCCCAGCAGACGAATTTGCTGGCGCTGAACGCCTCGATCGAAGCGGCCCGGGCCGGGGAAGAGGGGCGGGGATTTGCGGTCGTCGCCTCCGAGGTACGGAAGCTGGCCGAAGGTTCGGAGCAATCGGCCCAGCAAATTGCGGAGCTGATCGCCGGCATTCAAAACGAAATGGAGCGTGCGGTTCAATCGATGGAGAACGCCAAGCAGGGGGTCGAGGAAGGGATCGTCGCCGTCGACACCTCCGGGCGCTCCTTCTCGCGGATCCGCAAAGCGGTTCGCGGCGCAGCCGCCAAGATGGAAGGCGTGGCCGGAGCGGCCAAGGAACTGGCGGCGGGAGCCGGCAAAGTGACGGAATCGATCAAGGACATCCGGCTGATTTCCGAGGAAGCGGCCGGAAATACGCAGACGATTTCGGCGGCCGCCGAGCAGCAGCTCGCCTCCATCGAGGAAGTAGCTTCTTCTTCCGCCGATTTGACCCGTATGGCGGAGCAGCTTAAGGGGCAGCTGGACAAGTTTACCGTTAGAAAACAATAGAGGCAGTTCAAAAAATCCGCTTTTGATCACGCACAAGTAGAATACCGCGCATTGAAAAAGTTGTCCGAAAGGTCATGCCGGCCTGTAGGGCAGCTTTTTTTCTTTCCCTCCGGCTACATATTATTCCCCGAATGGTACATTCTACATCTTGTTAACGATGAACAGTTGACCGCAGGGAGTTGTGTTGCAGTGAGGGAGAAAGTCAGCCGCGATCTGACGAAAAACACGAAAACCGTCAAAAAAGTATTCCAGGACTGCTCGGACGTCATTTACCGCGAGGTCCAGTTAACGGACTACATTAAGGGCCTGCTCGTCTACATCGAAGGGATCATCAAAGTGGAGGACGTGCAGGAGCATATTCTGCGTCCCGTCATTCAGGGGCTGGCCGGCGTCCTGCCGGACAATCCGTACCCGATTTCGTTCAAGCGGGTTTCCATCAGCCAAACCGATGCGAGCTCCGACTGGGAAAAGGTGATTAATGCCGTCCTGACGTCGAACGTGGCGGTTTTTATCCAAGGGATGGATGAGGCGCTCCTCTTCAACGTGAAGGGCGGTTCGCGCCGGAGCGTGCAGGAGCCGCAGACCGAGGCGGTCATTCGCGGACCGCGCGAAGGCTTTACCGAATCGCTGCGGATCAATACCGCGCTAATCCGCTTCAAAATCAAGACGGAGAAGCTGAAGCTGATCGACATGGTGATCGGCAAGGTGACGAAGACGGATGTAGCCATTGCGTATATCGAAAACATCGCCGAAGAACATCTGATTAACGACGTCAAACAACGGCTCGAGGCGATTGACATCGACGGGATTCTGGAGACGGGATATATCGAGGAATGGATTGAGGATAATCCGTCGTCTCCGTTTCCCCAAATGCAATATACGGAAAGGCCGGATACCGTAGCCGCCCAGCTCCTGGAGGGCAGAGTGGCGATCTTCGTCGACGGTACGCCGTTTGCGCTGATCGCGCCGGTAACTTTGTGGCAGATGCTGCAGGCCAGCGAGGATTATTACGAGCGGTTTTTTATCAGCAACATGATCCGCTGGATTCGTATTTTTTTCCTGTGCGTCGCCTTGTTTCTGCCGGGGTTATATATTGCCGTGACGACGTTCCATCAGGATATGCTGCCGTCGACGCTCATTTTGAGCGTTGCCGCCGCCCGGGAAGCAATCCCGTTTCCCGCCCTCGTCGAGGCTTTCATTATGGAAATCTCGTTTGAGGCGCTGCGCGAAGCCGGCATCCGACTGCCCAAAACGGTGGGACAAGCCGTCAGCATTTTAGGGGCGCTGGTCATCGGCCAGGCCGCGGTTCAGGCGGGGATCGTCTCGGCGCCGATGGTTATCGTGGTGTCGCTCACCGGCATCGCCTCGTTTACGATTCCGCGGTTCAGCTTGGCCGTCACCATCCGCATGCTGCGCTTTCCGATCATGATATTAGCCGGCGCTTTCGGATTGTTCGGCATCGTGGTCGGCGCGGTTTGGATTATCGTGCATCTGACGCAATTAAAATCTTTTGGCGTTCCCTATATGACTGGGGTCGCTCCTTACCGGCCCAGGGATATGAAAGATATCTTCAGCCGCGTCCCGATGTGGAAGATGAAAAAACGGCCGGCCGCCGACGCGGCGGACAATATCCGGAGAATCGGCAAAACCCGGCGGCTGGGCAATGATACCACCGAGGGATGGTGAACAAGGTGAACCGAAAAACACCGTGTTTCCTACTGACGTTGGTGCTGCTTCCCCTTCTGCTGACCGGCTGCTGGGACCGGATTGAAGTGAACGACATCGCTTTTGTGCTCGGATCTTCCATCGATAAGGAAAACGGCCTTATCCGCTCAACGGTTCAGATCGCTCTCCCAAGCCAATTGGGCGGGGCGGGAAGCGAGGGAGGAGGCGGCGGCACATCCGGGAGCAAAACGTTTCTGATGCTGTCCAAGACGGCGCCGACGGTTTATACCGCAAATAAGGAAATGCAGACCAGCCTGTCCCGCGTGCTGAACTATTCCCACCGCCGGGTAACGTTGTACGGCGAAGAATTTGCCCGGACGGGAATCGGCGAGCAGATCGATACGTTCGCCCGTTTTCCGCAAAACCGCCTAACCACCTACATTGTGGTTACCCGCGGCCCCGCATACAAAGTGTTGGGGGCGGACGCCCCGATCGAGCAGGTTCCCGCCGAGATGATCCGGGAAATCGCCAAATCGGGAATGAAATCGGCGATGAGTGTGCAAAAACTGTCCAACCAGCTGCTCACGGAAGGGATCGACCCGGCGATTCCGGCCGTTACCTTGGGGGAAAGCGCCCCGGACAAGGTCGGCGACGGTCAAAGCCTCGTTCGGCTGGATGGGCTGGGCGTCCTCCGTACAGACAAGCTGGTCGGTTTTTTGGACACGGACGATGGAGCGATGGCGCTGCTGGCGATGAACGAGGCGATCGATCCCAAAGTCAGCGTCCGGTATGAAGGCGGCAACCCCGACCAAATGATCACGGTAAGCCTGAACGAAACGAATTCCAAAATCCGGACTCGCCTGAAGAACTCGCAAATTGTCGCGGACATCTATATCCAGGCCAAAGGGCTGCTTGTGGAAAATACGTCGAACGTGAACCTGGAGTCCACCATGATGGGCAAACTGGAAAAGCAATGCAATGACTTTGTGGCGGAACGCGTTCGCGAGGTGGCGAACAAAGTGCTGAAGGAGTACCGTTCGGACATATTCGGAATCGGCAACTCTTTTCACAACGCCTACCCGGCGGAATGGGCAAAAGTGCATAACCGCTGGAACGATGTGCTCCCGGAGGTCGAAGTCCGCGTGCACTCTCACGTTCATCTGGAAAATACCGGCGAATTGATCAATTCGCTTGGCGTAAGGGAGGATCGGCTCCGCAATGATTGATATCGTCTTGCTGCTGCTGATGCTTATGGCCTTCGGCGTATGGCGGGACCAGGAAGCGATGAGGGAGGAGCCCCCCATAAACCGGTGGTTTTCCTACGGCATGATGGCCGTTTCCCTCGGCATCCTGCTCTATACCATGCTGTCGCCTCAGCTCTTTTACCCAAGCGAATGGCTGGGCAAGGTGCTCCGGCCGCTTGTGCCTTTTCCTTAAAGAGATTATGGAAGGAGAGAGCATTAATTACGATGAGAAAAATAACGGAGCGGCAAATCGCGCTGCTTGGCTTGCTGTATATCAACTCCTTGACGTTTTTGCAGACATTTTCGCCAATGGCGGATGTGGCCCGGCAGCATGCCGCGATCTCCTTCGTCTTTGGCTGCGGGGTTTGCGTGTTGTCCCTGTGGCTGCTTTCGGCGGTGCTGAAGCGGTTTCCCGACAAAAATCTGATGCAGGCGGTCGTGGAGAGATTTCCGGGGAGCGGCCGGGTCCTGTTGGGAATGTACCTTCTCTTTTTTCTGTTCATCGCCGCCAGAGATATCCGCATCCTTGCCGATTTTACGAATTCGGTGCTGCTGAACCGGACGCCGATCTTGATTTTGGGGATCATGATCACCGCCACGGCAGTCTATATTTCGCAGGGGGGAATCCGGGCCTTCCTCGGGCTCAGCGAAATCTATGTGCCTATCATGATCTCCGTCCTGACCGCCGTCAGCGTCATCATGCTAAGGAATATACATATCAAGTACATGGTTCCTTACTTTTCCTTCGATTGGATAGGCATCGCCAAGGGCGCATGGTACGCGGTCCCTTATTTGGGGGAAATCATCGCCCTGCCGCTCGTCATTTCGGGAAAGTATTACCGTCCTGCGGGCGTGCTTGCCGGTTTGATCGCCACCTCGGCGCTGCTTCTCGGCACCCTGCTTATGACCGAACTGGTCATGGGTGTGCCGCTGACCGGCAAATTGACGCATTCGGGATACGAGCTTATCCGGCAATTGCAGATCACCGATTTCATGGACCGCTTCGATCTGCTTGTCGTAGGACTATGGTATCCGACGGCGCTGGGCAAAATCGGCTTTGATATCTACGTGCTGTGCTATTTAATGCAGATGGTCGTGCCGAAATTGTCCGGCCGCCTTATGACGGCCCCCGCGGGCGCGCTGGCGTTCGTGTGCTCCATCTGGTTTTTCAAAAACGCCTTGCAGCAATTCAACTTCAATTACGTATGGCCGCTGGTGGCGCTGATCTTCGAACTGGTGCTGCCGATCGTATTGTTCGCCGCGTTATGGCCGCGAAAGGTCAAACCGAAATCGGGCTGACGTGCGGGCCTTGGGATTTACTTCCTCCCCTCGGTCGTATAAGCTGGTAGTAGAAAACAGGCTGATTTTGGGGAGGTAAATATGGCGCGGAGATTGGAAGGGAAAAGGATTGCGTTGACAGGTCCTCGCCGGGCGGAGGAACTGGGGAAGCTGGTGGAAAACCTCGGGGGAATTCCGCTGTACCGGCCGGCCCAAGGAACGGTTCTGCTGGACGACGCGGATCTGCGGAGCGGTATAGCGGCCTGGGTGGAGACTCCGCCGGACTGGTCGATCTTCACCACCGGCATGGGGCTGGAAGCCGTGTTCGAGATGGCCGAGGATATGGGGGCGGCTCAGCAGCTTTGGGAGAACCTGCGCAGGAATGCCATTGCCGCCCGGGGGTACAAGACGGCAAACGCCCTCAAAAAACGGCAGTTGACGCCGCTCGTCCGCGATGACGACGGCAGTACGGAAGGCTTGATCCGGGGACTGGCGGAGCATGATTTCACGGGAAAAAGCGTGATGCTGCAGCTGCACGGCGACCCCGCCCCGCGGCTGACCGCGTGGCTGGAAGAGCAAGGGGCAAGCTGCCGCCAGGTCTTGCCGTATCGCCATATTGCGCCGCCGGAGGAAGCGCTGGAAGAACTGCTTGCCGACATCGTGGAGGGGAAGGTGGACGCCGTGACGTTCACGAGCGGGCCGCAGGTCCGTTTTCTCATGGAGCATGCGGAGAAGAGGGGGCGGCTCGAGGCGCTGATGCAGGCGCTGGAGGGGCCGGTGCTGGCCGTCGCCGTAGGCAAGGTGACGGCGTCCGGGCTGCGGGAGGCCGGGGTTCCGCGCGTGCTGGCCCCCAAGGAAGAGCGAATGGGCAGCATGATCGTCGAATTGGCCCGGTATTATGCCGGAGAAGCCGCGCCGCTGATGCAGTAATGATAAGCAATATCCAAACCTATGACGGAAAGGATGATTGGTTATGAGCGATTTGTTGAAAAAGGCGATTTCTTTAGGTTGGGGCCTTACGATCGTGAGCAAGGAAAAGATCGAAGGGATTGTGGACGATCTGGTGAAGCGCGGCGAACTGGCTCCATCCGAATCGAAACAGCTGGTGGAGAAGCTGATCGACAAAGGCGCCGAGGAACAGGGAAGATTCAAGGAACTCGTTAACGAACAGGTGAGATCCGCGCTTCAAACCATGGGGCTCGCCTCGGCCAAAGAGGTGGAGGAACTGACCCGCAGGGTGGCCGAACTGGAGCTGAAGCTCGCCGAGCTGCAGCAGCCGTAGACCCATGGGCAGCTTTGTCCGTCATAACGGAAGATACCGGGAAATCGCCATGGCGCTGGTGCGCCATGGCTTTGGGTTTATGGCCGAAGAGATCGGGTTAACCCGGCTCATTCGAGGTCCGCTGCGGTGGTGGCGCAAGGCCGGGCCGCTGGAAACGCGAACTTTGGCCGAGCGGATCCGGCTGGTGCTGGAGGAATTGGGCCCGACCTTTATTAAGGCCGGGCAACTGGCCAGCACGCGCTCCGATTTGCTTCCGGAACCGATCGTTCAGGAGCTTGTCAAGCTTCAGGATCAGGTGCCGCCTTTTTCCGCCGAAGAAGCGAAGGCGATTTTGGAGCAGGAGCTGCAGATGCCGGTCGGGGAACTGCTGGCCAGCTTCGACGAGACGCCGCTGGCTGCGGCGTCGATCGGGCAGGTTCACCGGGCGCGGCTGACGAGCGGCGAGCGGGTCGCCGTCAAAATTCAGCGTCCCGGCGTTATTCCGGTCATCGAGCGCGACCTGGACATTCTGAAGCACTTGACGGCGCTGGCGAATAAACGGTGGTCCTGGGTTTCCCAGTATCAAATTCCGCAGATGGTCGAGGAATTTTCCCGGTCGATCCGGGCCGAGCTGGACTACAGCCATGAAGGGCGGAACATGGAGAAAATCCGCCGGCAATTCAAGGAAGGGGAAGGGATCTACATCCCCGGGGTTTATTGGCACTACACAACGTCCAAGGTGCTTACGATGGACTTTGTCGACGGCGTGCATTTGAACCGGCTGAACGGGCGGGCGGAAGTCCGCTTCGACCGGAAGACGATCGCCCAGCGCCTCGTGGATGCCCTGCTGCGGCAAATTTTTGAAGGCGGCTTCTTTCACGCCGACCCCCATCCCGGCAACCTGCTTGTGACGGAGCGGGGGGAGTTGGCGTTTATCGATTTCGGCATGGTCGGCCGGCTCAGCAGCGACATGAAGGACCACCTCTCCTCGCTGGTGATCGCTTTGATGCGGCGCAGCACCGAAGGTATGGTACGGGCGATCCTGCGCATGGGGCTGGTGGATGACGCCTCCGATACGGCGGGGCTGCGCATGGATCTGGAGCGGCTGCGGGACAGGTATTACGATATCCCCTTCGCCGAAATTCAGGTCGGCCAGGCGTTAAACGATCTGTTTGTGACCGCCCGGCGGCACCGGATCACCCTGCCCGCCGATCTCTTGCTGCTCGGGAAGGCGCTGCTTACGGTGGAAGGCGTGGCGCTAAGCCTTGACCCGAACTTGCGCATTCTCGACATGGCCGAGCCGTTCGGGCGCAAGCTGCTGCGGGAGAAATACGGGTCGCGCCGGCTCACGAAGAAGCTGATCGAAGGGGCGGCCGAATTGACCGATTCTGTGGTCGACCTGCCGCAGCAGCTGCGCCGGCTGTCGACGATGCTTGGCAAAGGGAAGATCAAGATGGAGATGGATTTCCCGGAGATGGAGCAGTTTCTCCGCAAGCTGGATCAAATCAGCAACCGTTTGTCCTTCAGCATCGTTCTCCTTTCGTTCAGCATCATCATGGTCGGCTTGATCGTCGGCTCGTCACTGAGCCGGCAGCCGACGATACTGTGGGACGTTCCGGCGATCGAAATCGGCTTCGTCGTGGCGCTGCTGATGTTCCTGTGGCTGCTGTATTCGATCTTCCGCTCGGGGCGGTTTTAGCTCGCCGTGCCGCGGATCGTCTGTTACAATAAGAAGGTTGCCGCCCCGAAACGGCGGCCGTTAAATCGGTTGAACCGGAAAATGGCTGAACAGAAACGGGATGAACCGGCAAAGAACGAATCGGCAAAGAACGAACTGGCAAAAGACGAATTGGCATAGGACAGACCGGCATTGGACGAACTGGAATTAGGTGCGCCGGCGATAGGTTGAAACCGGCGATGCGAGCATGGGGGCTGCCTCCCCCTGGCCTAGTCGGCATCATTCGTTCGGCTTATCCTAGAATATGAGGTGAATTTGTTGACGACTTTTGAAAACCTGGGCATTTCGCCCGCGCTGCTTCGCAGGCTGCGGGAACAAGGCATCGCCAATCCGACCCCGGTGCAGGCGGCGGCGATTCCGGCGCTGCTCGCCGGGGAGGACGCAATCGTGCAGGCGCAGACCGGCACGGGTAAGACGCTCGCTTTTTTGCTGCCGATTTTGGAGAACATCCGTCCGGACAAGCAGGAGGCCCAGGCGCTGATCATCACCCCGACCCGGGAGCTGGCGCTGCAGATTACGGCCGAGGCCCGCAAGCTGGCGCAAGCCCGGGAGGGCTTGTCTTTGCTGGCCGCCTATGGCGGACAGGATGTGGAGCGGCAACTGCGCAAGCTTAAGGGCGGCGCCCAGCTTGTCATCGGAACCCCCGGCCGGCTGCTCGACCACTTGCGGCGCGGCTCGCTGACGCTTGGCGCCGTGCGGATGCTGGTGCTTGATGAAGCGGATCAGATGCTGCATATGGGCTTTTTGGCCGAGGTGGAGGAGATCATTTTGCAGGTGCCGCGCAGCCGTCAGACGATGCTGTTCTCGGCGACGATGCCCGATCGTGTAAAGCGTTTGGCCCGCACGTACATGGATCGTCCGCGGGATATCCGCGTTGCGGAAACGCCGCGCGTGACCTTAGACAGCATTCGGCAGGTTTTGGTGGAATGTACGGACCGGACGAAGCAGGCCGCGCTGATCGAGAAGATCCGCGGGGAGCGCCCGTATTTGGCGGTGATCTTTTGCCGGACGAAGCGGCGGGCGAGCAAGCTGAACGAGGCGCTGCAGGAGGCTGGATTTAAATCGGACGAACTGCACGGCGATCTGTCGCAGGCGAAACGCGAGCAGGTGATGCGCGCCTTCCGCGAGGCCAAGCTGGAGCTGCTGGTGGCTACGGATGTGGCGGCGCGCGGCATCGATGTCGAAGGAGTCACGCATGTGTTCAACTACGACATCCCGCATGACGTGGACAGCTACATCCACCGTATCGGGCGGACCGGCCGCGCCGGGCAGGAGGGCGTGGCGGTCACGTTTGCGGCGCCGAAGGACATCGAGGCGCTGCGCCTGATCGAGCGGGGTATCGACCGCAAGCTGGAGCGGCAGCGCTATGCTGCGGGCGGCGCGGGGAGCGGCGCCGCCCGGGGCTCCGCCGGCGGCCGGCTGGACTCGGCCCCGGTGGAGGAAACGGCGCGCCGCGCGAAGCACGGCGGCGCGAAGCGCGCGCCCGGCCGCCCTGGCCGCGAAGCGGCCGGCGGGCGCGGGCGCTCGGCCGGCGACGGTGGGGCGCCGGCACGGGGAAGCCGCGGCGCGGGGAAACGCCGCGGCGAAAGTGCGCGCACGCAGCGCGGCTCCGGCGGAGGCGCTGCGCGCGCGCAAGGGCAGAGCCGCCGCGGCGGCGGGCACGGGCGCCGGGGACGGTAGCCCGGCGCCATTGGCAACCGGTGCGGCCGGTGCGGCGATCCCGGCGCGCTTTGCGCCAATATGCGATCCGGCGCGCCAGGAGCCGTGCGCCTTGGCCAATCCCGGCGCCGTCGTTATTTTCCATGCAACTAATTTCCTAAGGTTTTCGTTAAAATTATAGATGAATTGCAAAACAAGACTACAAGGTTTGTTGCTTAAAGCTGCTAGCGATCGACCTAATGGGGAGGAACCAGGATGTACAGCAAGAAAGGCACGCTGACGGCAGCGGTCATATTGATGATGGCGGCGGCGCTTTTTGCGGGCTGCGGAGATAAAGAAGCGGACGCGCCGCAAGTTTCGTCACCGGGAACGGAGAATGCCGGGGAGGCAAACGGAGGAGCGGGCGCTGGAGGAAACGCCGCCGCGGGAGGCGAAACCGGGGACAATGGAGCGGTGAATCCTGATGATAACGCGAATAACCCGGCTGATTCCGGAACGGCGGGTTCGGGCGCGGGAAATGGGTCCGGCGCTGAAAATTCGCCTGGCCAAGGCCCGGCCGATTCCGGCGCCGACAACGGCCAAAGCGTGGATACGGCCGCGGCCTCCGATCCGTACAGCACCGCCGTTTTGATTAATAAGCAGTTTGCCTTGCCGGACGACTACGAGCCGAAGGATCTCGTGTATCCTGATGTCCGGTTCACGTTCAAGGAAAAAATCGAAAAGCGGATGATGCGCAAAGAGGCGGCGGAGGCTTTGAAGGAGCTGTTTGCCGGCGCCGAACAAGACGGAATCTATCTCGCCGGCGTATCCGCGTATCGTTCGCACAAAACGCAGACCGCTTTGTTTAACCGGTACGTAGAGAAGGACGGGGAAGAGAAAGCCAAAACCTACAGCGCCGTTCCCGGCCACAGCGAGCACGAGACCGGGCTGGCGATCGACGTTTCCGGCAGCGACGGCAAATGCGCGGCGGAAAGCTGCTTCGGCGATACGAAGGAAGCGGCCTGGCTGGCCGATCATGCAACGGAATACGGCTTTATTATCCGCTATCCGGAAGGCAAAGAGGACATTACCGGGTATAAATACGAGCCATGGCACCTCCGCTATGTCGGTAAAGAGATTGCGGCGGACATCGCCGAACGCGGCATTACGCTGGAAGAGTACTATGATGCCGTGCCGGTATCCGGCCAGCAACAATGAATATACAAGAATAAACGTCAAAACAAAAGGGCGCCTGTCGGCGTCTTTTTCGCATGTTTGAGGGAATATAACGGCTTGATTGGATTTTTCCAATATGAGGATGTATGAATTGTATGGCTGATAGCATTAACGGCCGCCGCCGGCAACCGCTGAATGAATTCCGCTTGAGAGCAGGCCCGCTGAAGGGGTAAAAGTGAATTTAACAGTTGACAAATGATAATGATTATCAGTATCTTTAAAGATAAAGATGAAAAATAAATGAAGTCTTGATGAAGCTGAACATAGATGTTGGAAACTGGCGTGGATGAGCGCAAAATTAACGAATACGGATAAACGCATCTAAGCGCATAAACGCATGAGAAATTAAGGGCTGCATACGGAAAGGAAGAGTGCCATGGTTTCATTAAAAACTTCCCATTTGGATATTGCCTACGAGGACCGCTTGATTGTCGAGGACTTGAATATTTCCATTCCGGAAGGAAAAATTACGGCGCTGGTTGGCGCCAACGGCTCCGGCAAATCCACGGTTTTAAAAACGATGGCCCGGATTTTGCAGCCGAAGGGCGGGACTGTACTGCTGAACGGCAAGTCGATTCATAAACAATCGACTCGGGAAGTCGCCAAGCAGCTGGCCATCCTGCCGCAGAACCCGACGGCGCCGGAGGGGCTGACGGTGTACGAATTGGTGTCGTACGGACGTTTTCCCCATCAAAAAGGCTTCGGCGGGTTAAAGGCGGAGGACCGCAAAATCGTCGAGTGGGCGATCGAAGCGACGCGGATGAACGAATTTGCCGATCGCGCTTTGGAGCATTTGTCCGGCGGGCAGCGTCAGCGGGCCTGGATCGCCATGGCGCTGGCACAGGAGACCGATATTCTGTTCCTCGACGAGCCGACGACCTTCCTCGACATGGCGCATCAACTGGAAGTGCTGCAGCTGTTGGAGGAATTGAACGCGGCATCGCAACGCACGATTGTGATGGTTGTGCATGACTTAAACCATGCCGCACGGTACGCCCATTATATGATCGCAATCAAAAAGGGCCAGGCCGTAGCTTCGGGAACTCCTGAAGAGGTGGTTACTTCCGCCGTGCTGCGCGACGTGTTCGGCATTGAAGCGGATATTGTAACGGACCCGCGCAGCGGGGTGCCGCTGTGTCTTCCTTACGAGCTCTACCGCGCCGCTGCCGAAGGCAAGGTGCGCCCTGCGGCCAAAGACGGGCGGGAGGAACCCGAGCGCAAAGTGGTTTCGTTCCTGTAGTTGAAAACGGCGGGAGAAACAGGGCTGGAGGAAAAAAGAATGCCAATCGATTATGAGCTGCTTGAACAGCAATTGGGAATCGTGACGAAGAAACGCCAAGACGCCCTGCTCACGATGCCGGCAGCCGAGCTGACGGATCGCGAACCTATGGAGTCTTTTCTGAAATTGTACCGGGAGCAGATTAAGGGGCTCGACATCCAGGTGGCGGCGACGTATTTCGCTGCCACCTGGCGGGCGTTGTGCACGGCGATGCAGTATATGCTGTCCGCGGCGCCGGGCCGGCTTTGTTTTTCGCTTGAAAATCTCACTATTCAGGTCGTTCTAGTCAATGATTTTCCGTGGGTTTATTTCGTCTTGAACGATCCGGGCGAAGCACCCTGGCCGCAAGGAGAAAGGAACGCGTGGCGGGAAAACGAGCTGGGCGGATTCTACGCGGAGGCGCTGCGCCCGGTGATGGAGAACATCGCGGCCGTATCCGGGGTGCCGCTGACGCAGCTGTGGGGGCAGATTCCGCTGGGCGTGCAGTATTATATCCGCGCGATCGCCGGCAAGCTGGAGGACGAGGCGCTGCGCTCCCGGCTGATGGAGGATTACGGCTATCTCGCCAAAGAGCTGCCTGCCGCGTGGTTTGGACTGAAGCGGAATCCTTTTAACGTTAAGGAGGTTTTGCTGGACGATCCTTACCGGCCGGGCGAGAAAACGCCGATGAAGCCGACTTGCTGCCTGGCCTACCGGACGGATACCGGGCACGGCTATTGCTACGGCTGCCCGAAGCTGACCAAGCAGGAGAGGGAAGCCAAACGTCTTGAGATCATGGAAAAAATAGCCGCTTCCAAAGCGCAGTAACTTGGCTGCCGCTTTCGGGAGCGGCTTTATTTTGCGTTAACGGACCCCAACTGCCTTATTTGTTTGAAAAGACGGCGTTTTAGGTTACCTAATAATCAGCGCTCGACAGGGAGGGCCGGTAAGCGATCGTGGCAAGAAATATCGGCAGATCAATATCCGCTGTCCGGACGCTTTGCACGATTATCCCATTTGATCCGGAAGCAGAGAGGAATATAAGAGAGGAAGATAATTTCAGGAGAAGAAAATAGGTTTGGGAGAAGCAGACATGTTCGAGATCATTAGTTCGAGATCGTTAGACAGGTTTGTGAGAAGGAGGTTTAGGAGAAGTGATGCAGACATGCCAGGAGGAATGGGGCAAAACACCGGGAAAAAATGAAAGGACCGTGATTAGCCCCTACCCTCCACCCCCTGAACAAGAGGGATAATCGTGCAAAGCAGCATGCAGGGATACCAAGACACGAACGCTATCATAATTTATTTTGTCAAGCACTGATCTCGGTTTTGAGTCAAATTATGAATATTAAAAAATTATTTTTTCTTGCAATGTGAAAAATGTCACACTATAATATAAAACATAAGGTGAAACATTTCACAAGATTCCAGTTATTTAAGTGAACACTTTCACATTATATGTCTGAATATGTGGAAAAATAAACAAACATTTCGAGGAGGAAACCATCATGAAAGTAGCAGTTATCGGATGTACGCACGCAGGCACGGCCGCTATCGTCAATATCGCTAAACTATACCCGGAAGCAAACATCACCGTCTACGAACGGAACGACAATATTTCGTTCCTGTCGTGCGGGATCGCATTGTACGTCGGCGGTATGGTGAAGGACCCTCAAGGATTGTTTTACTCCTCGCCGGAGCAGCTGGCGGAGCTGGGGGTCCACACGAAAATGCGCCATGAGGTGGTGGCGGTCGATACGGACGCCAAAACTCTGCAGGCCCGCAATTTGGTCACCGGCGAAGAGTTCGAGGACACGTTCGACAAGCTGGTCGTGACGACCGGATCGTGGCCGATCGTGCCGAAATTCGCGGGCATTGAGCTGGAAAACATTGTGCTTTCGAAAAACTTCAACCATTCCAATACGATTATCGAAAAGGCCAAACAGGCGCAAAATATCGTCGTCGTAGGCGCCGGTTATATCGGCGTGGAGCTTGTGGAAGCTTTTCAATTGAACGGCAAGCAGGTCACTTTGATCGACGCGGAGGAGCGGATTTTGAGCAAATACCTGGATCCGGAGTACACGGACAAAATCGAGCAATCGCTTAGCGAACACGGTATTCGGCTGGCGCTCGGACAGAAGGTAACCCGCTTTGAGGGCGAGGCAGGCAAGGTAACCCGCGTCGTGACCGATCAGGGTAAATACGACGCCGACATGGTGATCATGTGCATTGGCTTCCGTCCGAATACCGGGCTGCTTGAAGGCCAAGTAGATATGCTCGACAATGGGGCGATCATCGTCGACGAATATATGCGCACCAGCAAGCCGGACGTTTATGCGGCTGGCGACAGCTGCGCGGTGTTTTACAACCCGACCGGCAAACACGCCTACATTCCGCTGGCCACGAACGCGGTCCGCATGGGGACGCTGGTCGCCCGCAATCTGGCGGCGCCAACCGTAAAATACCTTGGCACCCAGGGAACCTCGGGCATCAAGATTTACGAGGACAACATCGCGGCAACCGGTTTGACGGAAGCGGCCGCCAAGGATGCGGGGCTTGAGGCTGAGGCGGTGCTTATTAACGACAATTACCGGCCTGAATTCATGCCGACCCATGAACAGGTTACGCTAAAGGTCGTTTTCGAACCGAACACGCGGCGCATCCTGGGCGCGCAAATTATGTCGAAAGCGGATCTGACCCAGTCGATCAACACGATGTCGGTATGCATTCAAAACGGCATGAAGATGGAGGAACTGGCTTTTGTCGACTTCTTCTTCCAGCCGCATTACAACAAGCCGTGGAACTTCCTGAACAGCGCCGGCCTTGGCGTGCTGCCGGAGGTGCCAAGCAAGGAGTCTGTGCACGCTTGACGGGGGCAGAAGAAAGCGAGCCATTAATTTAATCTTCGCCGTTTTCGCCGTTATCGCGAAGCGGCCATAATCGGCCGACGGAAGAAGCCTAGCGGGATCAACCCCCGGAGCTTCGGATGCCGGCCTTTTTTTGCCATTGGCGGGAAGAAGGGGAGAGGGACACCGGTAACGGGAGGAATGCTGGCGGATTAAATGTGAATTTTTTCACCATCCGTGATTTATGTTATTTATTTGGAGGAAGCGGGGACGCTACAATAGACTCGGGCAGTAAAGTGAGACGAATAGAAGGAGACTTGATCATGGCTTACCATAAACCCGCGCAGATTGCCGAAGTGACCGTGGAGAACGGGATAAAAAAGGCGCATAATCCGCTGTTGACCGTGCTGATCCTCGGGTTTCTCGGCGGAGCGTTTATCGCTCTCGGTTTTCTGCTGGATATCCGCGTCATCGCCAGCGCCCCGGAGGAGTGGGGGAGCTTTGCCACATTCATCGGCGCGGCGGTGTTCCCGATCGGCCTTATACTCGTGCTTTTGGCTGGCGGAGAGTTGCTGACGGGGAATATGATGGCCGTTCCCCTGGCCCGGATGGCGGGGCGGATATCGACCGGCGAAGTGTGCAAAAACCTGGTGCTGATCACATTAAGCAACTTTGTCGGAGCGCTGTTTGTCGCTTATTTTTTCGGCCATGTCGTCGGATTGACGGCAAGCGGGCCGTATTTGGATAAACTGGTCGATATGGCGGGGCATAAGCTGGACGACAGCTTCCTGCCGGCGTTTGTTTCCGGGATCGGCTGCAACTGGCTGGTGGCCCTGGCCGTCTGGCTGTCTTACGGGGCCGATAATATGAGCGGCAAAATCCTCGGCATCTGGTTCCCGACGATGGCGTTTGTCGCCATCGGCTTTCAGCACGTCGTGGCCAATATGTTTCTGATTCCGGCGGCGATTTTCGAAGGGTATTACTCCTGGAGCGAATATCTCGGCAATTTCGTCCCGGTTTGGCTCGGCAATTTGACCGGCGGCGGGCTGTTCGTGGCCGGGGCGTATTGGACGGCTTATTTGAAGGATAGGGGAACGAAAGCCGATTCCGGCGCAGGCCAGGGGGCAGGGGCTTCCGTATCCGCTAAGACGGGCAGCAGAACGGCTTAGGATGTAACGGCTTAGGGCGTAAGGGCTTAAGGCGTGAGATTTAGGGTGTAAGATTTAAGGTGTACTCGGAGTAGCTCTATCATTGGCTTGATCCGTATTGGCCGGCATGATCCGTGACGGCATGACAGGCCGCTTCTCATTAAGGGTTTGGTGAGGGGCGGCCTTTTTTGTGTAATTTCATTGGGATAATCCAATTGATTTCGCATAAGTCGCGTTATTTGCTCCAAAAACGTTGATTTCAAATTGTAACGGTTGCCATGGAGCTTATTTCACTGAAATCCGGCGGACGATAGTTTCGATTCGAAAACCTGAGCTTTTCCGGGAAATCTCAAAAATATTAGAAATACAAGTCGTCTTGTACATGAGGTAATGTAACGCTAGCGCATTTTAAGCTCTGGTGAATCTGATCTATTGGAAATATCCAATCAAGGTGTTGCGGCAGTAGACAAAAGCAAAAGCTTTTTTCTACAATAGCTAAGACAGGAGGGGATAGACATGATCCACGAAGAGAACGGGGCGTTTCCGGCGGTGTGCCCGCTGGATTGTCCCGATACTTGCGGCTTGCTGCTTCACAAAGAAAACGGAAAAATCGTGAAGGTGACGGGTAATCCCGATCATCCGGTGACCCAGGGGGCGATTTGCAACAAAGTCCGCAATATGGCGGAGCGGGTCTACCATCCGGAACGGGTGCTCTATCCGCTCAAGCGGGTCGGGGCCAAAGGCGAAGGGAAATTCGCGCGGATTACCTGGGACGAGGCGGTGGCGGAAATCTCCGGGCGATACAAGGAGCTTATCCGCGAGCATGGGCCGGAATCGATTATGCCGTACAGCTTTTACGGCAATATGGGGATTCTCAGCGTCGACGGGATGGACCGGCGCTTCTTCCACCGGCTGGGTACGACGCAGCTGCAGCAGGGGATTTGCAATTCCGCGGGGAACGCGGGCTGGAAATATACGATGGGCTTCGGCGGCGGGACCAGCCCGGAGGAAACGGTAAACGCGAAGCTGATCATTGTTTGGGGCGGCAATCTCGTCAGCACGAACATGCACCAGGTCGCTTTGATCGAAAAAGCCCGCAAGCAAGGGGCGCAGCTGGTCGTGATCGACGTGCACCGCAACCGCACCGGGCAGCGGGCCGACTGGTTTATTCCGCTGTATCCGGGAACGGACAGCGCCTTGGCGCTTGGAATCATGCACGTGCTGTTCGAGCGCGGGCTCGTGAACGAAACATTCCTGGAGCGGTATACGATCGGGCACGCCGAGCTGCGCGAGCATGTGAAGCAGTATACACCGGAGCGCGTTTCGGCGATCACCGGCGTGCCGGCGGAGGACATCGTCAAGCTGGCCGTCTTGTACGGCGAGACTTCGCCGGCTTACATTCACATCGGCAACGGCCTGCAGCACCACGATAACGGCGGCATGAACGTGCGTACGATCAGCTGCCTGCCGGCATTGACCGGCCAGTGGCTTGTGCCCGGCGGCGGTGCGTACAAGTCGAACGGCGCTTACGGGAAAATGAACGCGGCCGCGCTGGAGCGGCCCGATCTGCGGCCGAACCCGGGCGCCCGCACGGTGAGCATGAACCGGCTTGGCGAAGCGCTGCTGACGCTCGATCCGCCGATCCGCGCGCTGTTCGTGTATTGCTCCAACCCGGCGGTGGTCGCGCCGGATACCGGGAAGGTGGAGCGGGGCCTCCGGCGGGAGGATCTGTTTACCGTCGTGCACGACCTGTTCCTGACGGACACGGCCAAATACGCCGACATCGTGCTGCCGGCGACGTCCTCTTTTGAGAATACGGACTTGTACAGCTCTTATTGGCATCATTATGTCCAGCTTCAGGAGCCGGTCATTCCGGCCCGGGGCGAAAGCAAAAGCAACGTCGAGACGTTCAAGCTGCTGGCGGCGGCGATGGGCTTCGAGGAGGAAGCGTTCCGGGACAGCGAGGAGGATATGATCCGGCAAGCCTTGCAGTTCCCGCACAACCCCTATTTGCAAGGCGTTACACTGGAAAAGCTGCAGGAGCAGCGCTTCGTCAAGCTGAACATGGAGCACCAGAAGGATTATTTGGACAACTTAAAGACGCCTTCAGGCAAAATCGAACTGTATTCCGCCGCGATGGAGAGAGCCGGCCTGCCGCCGCTGCCCACTTACGTGCCGCTGCGGGAAGGCTATGACGGCGAACGCCGGCCGGGCGAGGGGGACGCTTACCCGCTGATGTTCATTTCGCCGCCGAACCACAGCTTCCTGAACTCGACGTTCGGCAACGTGGAGAAGCTGACCGCGCTCGAGAAAAGCCCGCTCCTGCAAATCCATCCGCAGGACGCGGCGGAGCGCGGCATTGAAGACGGCGACGAGGTAACGGTGTGGAACGACCGCGGCAGCTACCGGGTAAAAACCTCTGTCACCGACAAAATGCTGCCGGGCATCGTCGTCAGCCAAGGGCTATGGTGGGAGCAGGAAGACGGACGCCGCACGCGGGCCAATGCCCTCACGCCCGACCGGCTTGCCGATCTGGGCGGAGGCGCGGTGTTTTTTTCCACCGTTGTTAATGTAAAGCGGCAATAGATGTACTTGCCTGGCTTGCCCTTTTGAGCGATACTATTGTAATCTGGGCAATGTGCAACCGGTGCGGATTTTCGCCGTAATCCTAGCGTCGATGGAGAGCCCCTGGGGCTCTCCTTTGTTTTATATAGAGAACCGCATGTACAAAAGGGGGGAGTAACGGAATGAAGTGGCTGAGTGCTTATCCGCGCGAGGTTAAAGTTTTTTTGGTGGCCAGTCTGATCAATTCAGCCGGCGGCTCTTTAATGTGGCCGCTAATCACGATGTTTGTGTTCAAAATATTGGGCAGGTCGGTGACGGACGCCGGTCTGGTCATTCTGGTCATGTCCCTGGGCGGCATCGCCGGCCAGCTGTTGGGCGGGGCTTTGTATCACCGGCTTGGGGTCACGCGGCTGATTGTGGGCGGGCTTGGCCTGAACGCGTTGTTTTTGCTGCTCCTGCCTTACGGCAGCGGCAACTGGCATTTGTTTATGCTGCTGATTGCTATGGTCGGCTTTTTTAACGCGATGTCCATGCCGGCGATCCAGGCCTTCATCGGCTTTCGCTTCGCGGAACGGCGGGGCGAGCTGTTTAACGTCATTTATGTGGCGAACAACATCGGCGTTGCCGTAGGTACGGCGCTCAGCGGGTTTTTGGCGCAGATTTCCTACGATTTGAGCTTTATTCTGAACGGGCTGACGTCGGCGGCATTTGCGGTTTTTTTCTGGTTTTATTTGAACAAAGTTCAAAAAAGCCAAGGCGAGCTGCATGTGGAAAAACGCAAAACCGTCGCGGAAGGCCAGAGCGTGTGGACGTTGATGAAGTGTTATCCGGTTTATTTGTTTATGGGCATTGGCTCATTTTTCCTATGGCTGGCCAATTGCATTTGGAACAACGGCGTATCGCCGTTTACGATCTCCCGGGGGATGCCGGAATGGAACTACAGCGTGCTGTGGACGCTGAACGGGGTGCTGATATTTGTCGGGCAGCCTTTCGTGCTCTGGATCAAGCGGACCTTCGCCGGCTCGCCGCAAGCGCAGATGACGGCCAGCGCTGTGTTTTATATGCTTGGTTACGTGACCATTTTAGGTTTTCACACTTATCCTAGCATGGTGCTGGCGATGGTGCTGACGACGATTGGGGAAATGCTCATATCGCCGGCGATTCCGTCGTTTATTTCCGACCAAACGGGCAAAGGCGCTCCTTTTTACCTCGGACTGGTCGGCGGCATGGGGGTTGCGGGCCGGGTGGTCGGGCCTTACGCGATGGGCGTGTTGTTCGACTGGAACGGACTGGTCCCGGTGGCCTGGCTGGCGGTGGTGATTGCGGCGCTGGCGATCGGCGCGTTTCTGATCCATGCGTTTATGAACCGGGAAGGCCGGGAAACGACCGGCATCGCATCGGGAATGTAAAGAGTCCCCCGGGCAGGGGGGCAGAAAATTGGCGAAACGTGTAAAATAAAGAAAAAAACGTGGCGGCACAAAAGGAGGGAAGCGGATGAAAAACGAGGTTTGGACCCGCTTGTCGGAAATGCGCGATGCGCCCACTTTGATGGAGATCGACCGGCTTGTCTGGGATGACCGGAACACGCCGTCCGAGCGGCTCGTCTGGGATTCGCGCGAGCAATTTTTGCAAAGCTGCCCGCCGGGGAGTCAAATCGTGGCCGGAATCGGCGAGCAAGTCTGCGGCTACATCGGCTTTAAACCGCCGACGCCGCTGCCGAGCAACGCCCATGTGCTCGAGTTGAACATCGCCATCCATCCGGAATGCCAGCGGATGGGAATCGGGCGCGCGTTGATGGAGGCGCTGCTGGCGTTCGCCGCGCAGCGGGGCGTACGCAAATTGTGCCTGCGCGTGCTGGCCAGCAATCCCGGGGCCGTGGCTTTTTACGAAAGCTGCGGATTTGTGGAGCAGGGACGGCTCATCGGCGAGTTTTTTATAGGTGGACAGTATGTGGACGATATCTTAATGTGGCGCAAGGTATAGTGGCGACAGGCGTCTGGAAACCGGAAGCTGCCCCGCGCCCCGGGCGGGTGCTTGGGCAATCTGCTCCGGCACCGGCGGGCAGCGCTTGTTACCGCGGCAGGCGCGGACGAACCTCCAGGGCGTAAATGTCCTCTTCCAAGGTGACCATGCGCTCGTTCAACACCTGGCGGCAGTCGGCCAGCGCCTGATTGTATACATACGGCCCGATGCGGGTCAGGAAAAAATCGAGCACCCCGTCCGCCGCAAGCTCACCCAGCGTTTCGCCGCGTTCCTCCTCGAAAAATTGCTGAATTTGGGGGATGACCAGGTTTCGCTGCTCTTTTGTCAGATGGATGGGCTTTAAAGGCATGGTTATGTCGCTTCCTTTCGAGTAATGACGTGATATTTGCTTTTATCTTAACAGAAAACAACCGTCAAAACAGGCGAATGCGCCGAGCCATTGAACAATTGCGGAGATATCGGTATATTTAGAAGAAGAAAATCGGGGATAGTATACAGATACTTATGAAATGGAAAGGTTGATACCTGTGGTAAACAACAGCACCCCTCCCAATTTTATTAAAAACATTATCTCGGAAGATCTGAAAAGCGGCAAAGTGCAAACCGTGGTGACGCGTTTTCCTCCAGAACCGAACGGTTACTTGCACATCGGACATGCCAAAGCGATCTGGATCAATTTTACCCTGGCCGACGAGTTCGGGGGACGGACGCATCTGCGGTTCGACGATACGAACCCGGTCAAGGAGGACGTCGAATACGTCAATTCGATCAAGGAAGACGTGAAGTGGCTGGGCTTCGAATGGGAAGAGCTGCATTTCGCTTCCGACTATTTTGAGGAAATTTACAACCGCGCCGTACTGCTGATCAAAAAGGGCAAGGCTTACGTGGACGATCTCAGCGCCGAGCAAATCCGCGAGATGCGCGGCACGCTCACGGAGCCGGGGCAAAACAGCCCTTACCGCGACCGTTCGGTGGAGGAGAACCTCGATCTGTTCGCGCGGATGCGGGCCGGTGAATTCAAGGACGGCGAAAAGGTGCTGCGCGCCAAAATCGACATGGCTTCGCCGAACATCAACCTGCGCGACCCGGTCATTTACCGCATCGTGCATGCGTCTCATCACAATACCGGGGACAAATGGTGCATTTATCCGATGTATGCGTTCGCTCATCCGCTGGAGGACGCGATCGAAGGCGTGACCCATTCGCTGTGCTCGCTGGAGTTCGAGGATCAGCGTCCGTTCTATGACTGGACGATCGCCGAAACGGAAATGCCGAAGGTGCCGCATCAATACGAGTTCGGACGGCTGAATCTGCTGCAGACGGTCACGAGCAAGCGGAAGCTGAAAATGCTGGTGGACGAAGGGTATGTGGACGGCTGGGACGATCCGCGCATGCCGACGATTTCGGGATTGCGCCGCCGCGGGGTGACGCCGGAAGCAATCAAGGCGTTCGTTTACGAAACCGGGATTTCCAAGGCTTACGGCAGCATTGATCCGAAAACGCTGGAGCACTTCATCCGTGAGGATCTGAAGCTCAGAGCGCCGCGCACGATGGCGGTGCTTGACCCGCTTAAGGTGGTCATTACGAACTACCCGGAAGGGCAAACCGAAATGCTGGAAGCCGAAAACAACAGTGAAAACCCGGACATGGGCAATCGCCAAATTCCTTTCTCGCGGGAAATTTACATCGAACGCGAGGACTTTATGGAGAACCCGCCAAGCAAATATTTCCGCTTGTTCCCGGGCAACGAAGTGCGGCTGAAGCATGCGTATTTCATCAAATGCCACGACGTAATTAAAGACGCGGACGGCAACGTAGTGGAGATACACTGCACGTATGATCCGGAAACGAAAAGCGGCAGCGGGTTTACCGGCCGCAAGGTGAAAGGCACGATCCACTGGGTGGATGCAAGCAGCGCGGTACCGGCCGAGTTCCGCCTGTACGAGCCGCTGATCATGGACGAGGAAGCGGATGAGGACACCATCGAGGAGAAGTCGTTCCTCGATTTGGTTAACCCGAACTCGCTCAAGGTGGTGCAAGGCTATGTCGAGCCGGGCTTGAAGGATGCGAAGCCGCAAGATAAATTCCAGTTTTTCCGGCATGGCTACTTCAACGTCGATACAAAATATTCGGAGCCGGGCAAGCCGGTGTTCAACCTGATCGTCTCGCTGAAGAGCTCGTTCCAATTGCCGAAGTAATGCGGGCGGCAGGGGGCGGTAGGCGGTAACGGGGAAGCCGGGGAACCGGCGTTTCAAGAAATGCTGCGCAGTAGGTTCCTCGCGGCCTGGCGGCCATAATCGCACAACGTTCTGATTGGAAACATCCAATGGAACTGGAAGATTAGTGGTGAATACAGCGGCTTGATTGGATATTTCCAATAGGTGGGGCTCAGCAGGGCGCAAAACGGGCGATATAAGTGAAGTCTATTGGATTTTTTTCAATCGGCGTATCGGTCGTATCGGCTCTAAGGCAGTTTCGGCAATTATTGGATAGTGCCAATGGAAGCGGCCAACATGCAATTAGTAAATACCGGAATTCAACGAAAAGGCGGTCTCTCCCCGGATACAACCGGGAGGGCCGTCTTTTTCTTCTTTGTAGCATGAGTGGGTGAAATAGGCGCGTCTTGCTTTGGCACGTTACTTTGGGTGGAACGACGGCTGGAATGGATGGATGATAGATGAATGATAGATGATAGGTGAATGATGAATGATGAATGATGAATGATGAATGGTGGGTGAATGATGGATCAACTGCAAAAGTGCATTTCATATTCTACAAATTTCCGTATTTTGAGCGGCTGAAATGCAAAAGTGCATTTGAATTGGGGCTATAGGATAAAAAAGTAACTTTGGAGCGGAAATGAACTGCACTTATGCATTTGGGCCGCCCGTTTTGAGGGCTATCGACAAAAATCGCATGCACCTTTGCATTTCGCGGGATTTGGAGCAAGTTGCGGCAACTTGCCGTAACTGGCCGTAATTTACGTAACTTCCCGTAACTTCCCGTAACTTCACGTACTTCCGCAGCATCAGTCCCGTCCCTCACACCGAGCTGCGCTCGATGAAGCGGAAGCCGAGCTCCTCGCTGGCCGGGCCGGGGCGCTGGCCGGCCAGCTGGCTGCGGACGAGAGCAAAGGCGCGGGCGCCGATTTCGGACAGCCGATTATCGATCGTCGTAATGCCCAGCACGGCGGAGATCGGCTGATTGTCGAAGCCGATGACGGCGAAATCGCCGGGCACCTCAAGCCCCCGGCTGCGAGCGGCCAGGATGAAGCCGGCGGCAACCTGGTCCCCGGTGATCAGCAGGGCATCGGGACGCTCCGGCATGGCCAGCAGATGTTCGACAAGCGCGGCGCCGTCCCCGATGTCGTAACAGCTGTCCAGCACCCATTCCTGGCGGGGGCTGCCGCCCAAAGCCAGCAGCGTGTCGTTGTACGCCGCAAGCCGGCGGCGCAGGCTGGGACTGTTGCGGCGGCGTCCCGCGGTGAATCCGATCCGGCGGCGTCCTTTGTCCCATAGATAGGTGATCGCCTTCTGAAAGATGGCGTAATGGTCGATGTAGACGGACGACAGCGGCCGGTCCCGAACGGCTTCACATAACGCGATCGGACCGTAGGCGGCGTAGGCCTCCACCTCGTCCAGCGGCAGCGACCGGGAACAGATGACCAGCCCGTCGATTTGCTTGTTGCGCAGCATCTCCAGCACCTTCCGCTCCTCATCGTGCCGGTAATCCGTCTGGCAGAGCATCAGTTGGTAGTTGTGAAGCAGCGCCTCCTGCGCCATCCCCTCCATCATCCGGGCGAAATAGTAGAGATTGATGCGGGGCAGGACGACGCCGATCGTCCGGGTCGTGCCTTTGATCAAATGAACGGCGTTCATATTGCGCGAATAGTTCAGCTTGCGGATCGCTTCCTCAACAGCTTTCCGCTTGGCTTCGCTCACGTAAGGATGATCGTTCAGGACGCGGGAGACGGTCGTAATGGAGACGCCGGCCGCCTCGGCGATTTGCTTGATGTTCGGCAAGCGGGCCAACTCCTTTCCAGTTTGCAGGGCGGTACACCCGGGCAAAAGCCGGTTTTGCAAACGCCGCAAAGCTTTCAAGCAGACGCAAAATCCCAAAGAAACGCTTGCTCTGGTATGCATTTCATATTTTACAATAATGATGCATCCAGAAAAACAATGCATTCCATCCGGCGTAACCTCGGCGGAGGGCGTGACGCTTGGAAGGCATTGTTTTTTCCTGTCCAAGGTTATCGATATTAGTACCGTTCCATGATCGGCGAATAGCCGTTTTTGTGGATACGATACCACATGGCCGCATAACCGAGCGCGCCAATGAGGGACAACCCCATCCCGGTACGATACATGACGCCGCCGCCGAGGTTCTGGTACAACCAGCCCCCGAAGAAACCGGCAATCAACGCGGCGAGTCCGCTGAGCGCAACCGTATAAACCGCTTGTCCGGCGGAACGCAGCGGGCGGGGCAGCAGCAAGGCAATCAGCTTGATGCCGACATAGAAGAAACCGCCGAACGTGACCGAGTGCAGCAATTGAATCAGCATGATCTGCGCCGGCTGGGTCGCATCGGACATCAAGTTCCATCTTAACGCGAACAGCAGGCTGACCGCTGTGATACAGCCGAGCAAAAACGTGATTTTTCGCTTAAAGTAGCGGTTCAGCACGGAAAAAGCGAGTACTTCAAAAGCCGTGGACAGAAAAACAGCGCCCCCGACCTGCAGGCGGGAACCGCCCAGTTCCGTGATGAACAGCGGGAGGAAAATGCCGTTGATCGCGTTTGGGATAGCCACCAGCAGGCCGAATACGGTAAAAGCGACGAAATATTTATGCTGCAGCGTCCGCGCGATTTCAACCGTTCGCAGCCACGGCGTATTCGACGTTTGGCGGATGGACGGCAGCAGCAGCGCGGACCCGATTGCCAGCATCAGGCAAATGCTGAACAGCAAAGAGATGCCGTTATGACCCACGGCGTCAATGATCGGCCCGGCCCCCAGCGCGACTAAGCTCCAGCCGAGCGAACCCCATATCCGGAAAATGCCGTATTTCCGCTCGCTGCCTTCCATGTAGCTTAAAACCAGGCCATTGCTATGCGAGAGAAGCGGGCTATGAAAAAAATAAAGCAAAATCATCGTCAGATATAGCATATGAAACGTATTCGCTTTAAACACCAAATGGCCCATGACGAGCAAGCCGAGCATCATAGCGATCAGAGCGGCCCGCGGATTTTGGCGCAGATCGCTGATGTATCTCCAAAACGGGTGAGCAAGCAAAGAGATGACAGGCCCGATCGCCATCAGGCTTCCGATCTCCAGCTTGTCCATGCCGATGTCCTGCAAATATAATTGAAAAAAGGCGGCGAAAATGACCATCGTTCCGTAAACGAAAAAGTTAAGCAGCCCAAGCGGCATCCATGAGGAGGGCGAATATCGTTGTTTGTCCCGCAAATGCGCCATTCCTTTCTGTCCGAGTCGGTAACGAAACCGGGAAGAGTTAACTATGTTCTCAATGTAACACAGAGGTGAAAAGGGATACAAACCAAGTTTTATGAAATTTTCCAATATTTTTAAAAGGGGAGCTGTTCGTGGAGACAACGGCCATTGTTCTGGCGGGGGGAAGATCCAGCCGGATGGGCGAAAACAAAGCGCTCATGAAGCTGGGGGGAATCACCGTTATAGAAAAAATCATCCGTGAGCTGGAGCCGGTCGCCGCCCGCATCGTGGTCGTGGCGGACGACAAAGAGGCGTACCGGCCTTTCGGCAAAGAGGTTGTGACCGATATGTACAAAAGCGCGGGTCCGCTGGCCGGATTGCACGCCGGCCTGGCTAACTCCGCTTCAACCTGGAATATCGCGGTGGCGTGCGATACGCCGTTTGCCAACCGCGGTTTGTTCCAGGCGCTGCTCCGGCAGGCCCGGCAGTCGGAGGCCAAAGCCGGACGGGAAGGCGGAGCCCTCGCTACCGAAGCGGTGATCGCCCGCACGGGCGAGCGGGTTCACCCGCTGCTGGCGGTATACCGGCGCAGCGTGCTGCCGGGACTGGAGCGGGAGCTTCGCCTCGGACGCTACAAAATGACCGCGTGGCTGGACGGGCTGCGGACCGAATATGCCGGCGGGGAGACGCTCGCCGCCGCTGCGGGCCTACCGCAGGAATGGCTGGCCTTCAATATGAACCGGCCGGAGGATTATGAAAAAGCCAAAGCTTGGCTCGAAAAAATGAAAGGCCCGCTTTAACCGCCAATTTGCGACATGCGGCGCACGGTTGGCGTATGGCTTTGCTGTTTTTTCTCCAGCGCCAGCGCCATTTCATGGTTTTTCGGCTTGCCGCCCAGCGCTTTCAGGAACATCGCGCGAATGCCTTCCCGGTCGCCGGCGGCGGCCAGCGGGCGGACATGCAGCTCGTCCGACCAGTACAGGCAAGCTTTAATGTGGCCGTCCGCGGTCAGACGCAGGCGGTTGCAGTTGTCGCAAAAATGTTCGCTGACCGGATGGATCAGGCCAAACGTGCCGGCCGCGCCGACAACCCGCTTGCTTTCGGCCGGACCGTTTCCTCTTGGGCCGGCCACGTCCTCCGTTTCCCAGCCGGCTTCCCGGCATACTTCGTCAACGGTAGACAGCGGCAAATAGGTGCTGCGCCAGGAATCGGTCGCGCTGCCGATCGGCATATATTCGATGAACCGAACATGCAGCGGCTTATCCAGCGTCAAAGCGATAAAATCACGGATTTCATCGTCATTGACCCCTTTCATCAGCACGACATTCAGTTTGATGGGGTCGAAGCCGAATTCAACGGCCGCCTGCAGCCCTTCCAGCACCCTCCGGACTTCTCCCCCGCGCGTGATCATCGCGAAGCGGTCCTGGCGCAGCGAGTCCAGGCTGATGTTGACCCGGTTCAGGCCTGCTTGTTTGAGCGCGGCCGCCTTGCCGGCCAGAAACATCCCGTTCGTCGTCATGGCGATATCTTCAATGCCCGGGATTCCCGAAAGCATGGCGATTAATTTGTCCAAATCTTTGCGAACCAGGGGCTCGCCCCCGGTTATCCGGAGTTTGCGAAGACCCATCGGAGCAAGCGCCGAAACGGTTTCGGCAATTTCCTCATAGCTCATTATTTCATCGTGCGGTTGAAAAACCACTCCTTCTGCCGGCATGCAATAGACACAGCGGAGGTTGCAGCGGTCGGTCACGGAAATCCGGAGATAATCGTGTTCCCGGCCGAAGGAATCAAGAAGCTGCTCCATACGGGGCGCCTCCTTTCTTTTTGGTGCTTCAAATTTAATATATATCTCGAGGATCAGTCAATGCGTTGGCACACATTGTTCAAGTATATTTTACGGCGCAGGACGATAGAATGTTATTAAAAACAAGTGTAAAAAAAATCACATAAAGCGCTTACATTGGCTGTTATAATGAAAGTAAGCGATACGTGACCCCCTTAATCATGTGTCGGTATATGCGATTGAGATGATTTCCGGCATAGAAGGAAGTCATCTTTTTTTGAAAATGCGAGTTCAAAAAGTCAGGTTTTCAGGACCGAGAAGATTGGATGAAGCTAGGGACTGAGTAGCGGAGCGTACGTTTTGGGTACGTGAGCAACGGAAGGCCCGGCTGAATTCAAGATTCGACGTCGAGTCCGCTTCTTGACCTGCTTCGTGATCAAAAGATGACTTTTTGAACAACCTCTTAAGAAGAAATATTGGCAAGGAGATGACCTACCGATGGCAATGGCATATCCACCGTTTGTTTTTACGCAGGAACAGGTTCAGTGGCTGGAGCGGCGCGGGTGGGGGTACCGGGTGTTGATGGATTTTTTGAGCCGTCCGCCGCGGATGTCGCTGATCGCCCATTTGGCGATATAAAGCGGAACTGATCGGCCTCATTCCGGCGAGCCGGGGCGGGCACAAATTGATCGGCTATCTGAAAAGCATACCCGAACAGCAATTTCGCCAGGTTTGCGTCAGGGAGGCGGCGGAATACGAACGCCTGTTTACGGGCCGTGACGCCGTAATGACCTCCTGCGAAAGCCTGTTTCGCTGCAGGACGGAAGGAGCCGACGCGGCTGTCTGCATCTCCGAGGTGCGGAAGATCTATATGGAAAACGGTATTGTATTCAATAAATTAAACGGGGAACGCGACGATCACATTGCGTTGGAGCTGGAGTTCATGGCCGTGCTGGCCGAAGGTATGCTCGGCAAGAGCAGCCTGCCGCACACCTGTCTGACGCTGGCGGACGCGCAGATCGGTTTTCTGGAATCCCATTTGCTGAAATGGGCCCGGCCGTTTGCGAACGAACTGATGCTGGTCTCGTCCAGTCCGTTATATACGGGGCTGGCGGAGCTGCTGGATGAATTTCTCGATCATGATCTGCGGCAGCTCCGGCAATGGCGGGATACGCAGGCGCGGCCTATATAAGTCGAGCTAAAGAAATCCGGGACGGGCAGCGATCGCAAGAATATGTCACAGCTAGCCGGCCATTTTCCGGAACGTAAACGGCCCTGAACAACCCATCAAACGCGCGGGCCGGCCGCAGGGCCGTTTATGTGCCGACCGATCCCGGTATTTTTCCTCCTCTAGCGTCCTTCTTTTTAAAAAACCCCCCCTCCAAATTTCTCATCTCTATAATATTTAACTCTTGTCAGTAGGAAGAAAAGCAAGCTTCATGTAAAATAGAAGCAGCATCATTAGAGAGAAAAAAAGGGGTACTGGCATGAGACGGGGACTTCAAATCATTATTATCGTGGCGATTCTTTTTGCTTTTTACTATTTCGGATTTGGCGTCTTCGGGAAATTCGGGGGTACGTTGGTCAGTATATTTCAGACGCTCACGGTCATCACAATCGGTCTGGCGATATTTATGGAAAACCGGAATCCGTCCAGTACGGTGGCCTGGATTCTGGTGCTGGCCCTGCTGCCGGTAGTGGGGCTGCTGCTTTATTTTTTGCTGGGACAAAACTATTTCAAACGGCGCAAGTTCGATAAAAAGGCCGAGCAAAACCAGCTTAGCTATGAACGGATCCACTTTAACGGCCATTTGCTGCCCCGGGATCTGTCGCAATTCAGCCCGAGCCAGCAGCGGCTGCTGCAATTGGCGCAGCGGCTGGCCCGCACGCCTTTTTCCATGGCCAGCCGCACCAGGGTGCTGACGAACGGGGAGGAGACGTTTTCGACGCTGCTGAAAGAATTGAAAAAAGCGCGGCATCATATTCATATGGAATACTATATTTACCGTGCGGACGACATCGGCCGGGAAATCCAGAAAACGCTGATCCAAAAAGCCCGGGAAGGCGTCGAAGTGCGGTTCATGTTCGATGCGGTCGGCAGCATCGGTCTGCCGAAATCGTTTATCAAGGAGCTGCGGGACGCCGGGGTCAAGGTCGGCATTTACGGGCAGATGCGCTTTTTGGCGCTGTCCAGCCGGGTCAATTACCGCAACCACCGGAAAATCGTCGTGATCGACGGCAACACCGGGTTTATCGGCGGGCTTAACGTCGGGGACGAATATTTGAGCCGCAGCAAAACGTACGGTTTTTGGCGCGATACGCATATGCTGGTCAAAGGCGAGGCCGTCCGGTCGCTGCAGATTATTTTTTTGCAGGATTGGCAGTACGTGACCGGGGAAGAAATTATCGACCTCGCTTATTTGTCGCCGGAGCTGGAGCAGGGCTGCAGCGGCGCGGTGCAGATCGTGCCGAGCGGACCGGACAACGAGAGCCGGACGCTGAAAAACATCTTTTTCGCCATGATCACTTCGGCCAAAAAATCGGTCTGGCTGGCGACGCCGTATTTTATTCCGGATGAGGACATTTTGACCGCGCTGCGGGTGGCCGGGCTGTCAGGTATCGACGTCAGGATTTTGTTCCCGGCGAAGCCGGACAAATGGCTGCCGTTTCTGGCGTCGCATTCGTATTTTCCGTCGCTGCTGGAAGTCGGCGTGAAGATCTACGAATATGAAAAGGGCTTCCTGCATTCCAAGCTGCTGATTGTGGACGGCGAAGTGGCCACCGTCGGCACGGCCAATATGGACATGCGCAGCTTTCATTTGAATTTTGAGGTGAACGCGCTGCTCGTGCAAAGCGACAGCATCGCCAAAATCGTGGAAAATTTCGAACGCGACCTGTTGTCGACGAAACTAATCGACCGGGCAAGCTTCATGAACAAAAAAATCGTGGTCCGTTTCGCGGAATCCGCGGCCCGGCTGCTGTCGCCGCTGCTGTAGCCGGCGTCTGGACCAGGGCCGGAGCGCCGGGGGGAAGGGCTGAATGCAGAGGCTAAATGTAAAGGCTAAATGCAGAGGCTAAATGCTAAATGCTAAATGCTAAATGCTAAATGCTAAATGCTAAATGCTAGAGGCTAACCCGCTCACCGGCCGGATGACCGAAGAAAACAAAACGAACTGAGTTCACGAAAGCAAATCGCGGCAAAGGAGGCGGATTATGGAGAATACGTCCGAACGCAAAACCGAGCATATCCGCTTATGCCTGGAAGAACAGGTCAATGCGGAGGGGATCCGCACGGGATTTGAAAAATATGTGTTTCGGCATAACGCGCTGCCGGAGCTCAATTTTGACGAGATCAGCCTGAAAACGACGTTTTTGGGCGCGCCGATTCGGACGCCGCTGTTGATCAGCTCGATGACCGGAGGCAGCAAGCTGGCCGGGGAAATCAACATGCGCCTGGCCGAGGCGGCGGAGCGGCGCGGTTGGACGATGGGCGTCGGCTCGATCCGGGCCGCCGTGGAAAGGGACGAGCTGGCGCCCACGTTTGCGGTGCGGCGGTTCGCCCCGTCCATTCCGGTCATCGCCAATTTGGGCGCGGTGCAGCTGAATTACGGCTACGGCCCGGAGGACTGCAGAAGGGCGGTGGATATCGCCGGGGCGGACATGCTGGTGCTTCATCTGAACGGCTTGCAGGAGGTGTTCCAGCCGGAGGGAAACACGTCCTTCGGCGGGCTGCTGTCGCGCATCGAGCAGGTGTGCAAGGCGCTGCCGGTGCCGGTCGGCGTGAAGGAGGTCGGCTGGGGGATCGACGGCGGTACGGCAAAACGGCTGCGCGGCGCGGGCGTCGCTTTTATCGACGTCGCCGGCGCGGGCGGAACAAGCTGGAGCCAGGTCGAGAAGTTCCGCAGCGGCGATCTTGTCCGCCGCGCGGCGGCGGAAGCATTCGCGGATTGGGGCATCCCCACCGCCGAATGCATCCGCGAAGTGCGGGCGGCGGTCCCGGACGCCGCCCTGATCGGCAGCGGGGGCCTGAACACCGGCGTGGACGCGGCCAAAGCGCTGGCGCTTGGCGCGGACCTAGCCGGGTTCGGCCGGGCGCTGCTGGAACCGGCGGTGCATTCGGAGGAGCGGCTCGACGCGCTCCTGGAGCGCGTCGAGTTCGAACTGCGCACCGCCATGTTCGGCATCGGCGCCGGGAGCATACCGGCGCTGCGGAACACGGCGCGGCTCGTGCGCCGGGAGTAGGCGCACCGGCGCGCTGGATAGCCCCGCCGTGCTGGAGCGCTAGATGGCCGCGCTGTGCTGTGAGCGCTGGCTGGCCGCGCCGTGCTGGAGCGCTAGATGGCCGCGCCGTGCTGGAGCGCTAGATGGCCGCGCCGTGCTGGAGCGCTAGATGGGCCGCGCTGTTGGAGTGCTGGCTGGCTCCGCCGCGCTTAAGGCCGGCCTGCTCGGGGCCGATTGGGGTGGCGCTCCTGGTGCAGGCGGGGTTGGGCGCCCCAGGTTTAGGTTAGGAGGCCAACGCTTCGTCACAAGTCGGGCCAGCCAGCCTATGGGCTAACGTCCCTAGGGGCTCGTCTGACCCCAAAGTTGGGGGGATAGCCCCAAGCCAGAGCCTTCCTTTTAAAAATCTCGCGATTAGCGGTAATTTTTGTCGCTATTTTAATGTGAGAAGCCAAAAACCTCTGAATAACGGTAAAATTTTCACCTATTTTATTGCGAAGGGGCTGAAATCCGCACTTTTCCGGTAGCCCCTACCCAATAACGACATAAAAGTCCGCTATTTTTCTCGTGCTGCATTTTGGCGCGTAATAGAGCCCTTTTTTACCGCTATTTTTGGCGCGATGGCCATTTCCCGTAAAAGGTGCCCGGATATCTAACGGTTGCAGCAGCGGCTATTTTCCAAAAAAAGACCTTTTCTAAATTCTAACGGTTGCGAACGCCGTTATTAGCCTGGATCCGAGCAAAAATTACCGATTTTCAATGAAATAAGCAGCATGGCAACCGTTACAATTTGAAATCAACGTTCATGGAACAAATAGCGCTTGTGGCAACCGTTAGAATATTTGTGTGTGGCTAGAAAATGTATCTTGTTAGAAAACAGATTTGATGCAACGCTAGTGCGCGGCAGCGGTTAGTTCCCTATTTTTCATTGCATCTCCGTAAATTACCTATTATATTGAAGGGGAATATCGGCCTGCGGGACGGCACCCCTCCATGAAATGGCGTATATGGCGCAAACAGGCGACTGGCCGGCCAATTAACAGGAATCGAAAACCGGAATTCCCGGCTTTTCGTCTTTTTCTTTAGCACAAGGAGGAGCGATGATGAAACCATCATTGTGGGCATGGAATACAAGAACGGTGGTGGCGACCGGCATTGGGGCCGCATTGTACGGGGCGGCCAGTTGGATCAACGTCCCGATCGTGCCGGATACCCAGCTTCGGCCGGCCATCGCGCTGCTGGCGATACTCGGGGCGTTGTACGGGCCGGTCGTCGGCTTTATCGCCGGGTTTATCGGACATGTATTCAACGACCTGATTACGAGCGGCGCCGTTTGGTGGAGCTGGGCGCTGGGTTCGGGCATTACGGCGGCCTTTATGGGGTTGGTTTACATGTTCAAGGACTTCAACGCTAGAGAAGGGCGGATGAATAAAAGCCACTTGGTCCCGTTTGCCGTTTGCGGAATCGTGGGGATTTTCGTTTCCCTGACCTTTTCCGGCTTGTTCGATATCCTCGTCATGGGCGAGCCGCACGATAAAATCGTCGTGGAAGCCGTAACGGCAGGGCTCGCCAATGCCGCGGTGTTTCTCATTCTCGGTTTGCCGTCCGTATGGGCCTATGCCAAACGCAACCGGAGCAACCCGAATTTGAGCGTGGACAGAATACAAAACAAATGATAAGGCAGGGGACTTCATGGTTCAATTGATTCCTATGAGCGAAGCCGATTACCGCGGCTTCCGCAGCCGGTCGGTCCGCGATTACGCGGAGGACAAGGTGGCCGCCGGAACGTGGACGGCCGAGGACGCGCCGGCGCAGGCGGAAGCGGCGTTCCGCCGCTTTCTTCCGGACGGCGCAAATACGAAGGACGCCTACCTGTACCTTGTCCGGGACGCTTCGCGCGGGGAGGCGGTCGGGCATCTGTGGTTTAACGTCATGGAACAGGAAAAAGGGCGGATCGCTTTTATTTTGGATATTTTGATCTACGAGGAGCATCAAGGCCAAGGCTACGGCAAAAGGACGATGGCCGCGCTGGAAGAAGAGGTTCGCCGGCTGGGCCTGGACACCATTTCGCTGCACGTCTTTGGCCACAATCAAAGAGCCTTCGAATTGTACCGGAAGATGGGGTACGAAGTGACGGACATCCAGATGACCAAAGTTTTGGCGGGGGAACCCGAGGCCTGACGGACGGTAACGAGTTTGGGCGAAGGGAAAACGGTCAGCGAACTAAAGGCAACTAGGCAAGCGTCCGGCTGACAGGTTTGACCGGTACACCTGACCGGAGCGCCTAAACGCCGGATTCAACCGGCAGCCACGGCCCGGAGCCTTGTCCCGACAGATCGACTGCCAGGCCCAACCGGCAGGCCGTACGGCTGGACGGAGTATGCCGCCAAACCGCCGGTTTTCGGGATGTCCTTGAAATATCTCCGGCGTATCGGTACTATGGTTGAAGGAAGATGAGCAATTACATGAATGAGGAGTTGTCATAAATATGGCTTTAAAGGCTGGCATTGTGGGCCTTCCGAACGTCGGAAAATCCACATTGTTTAACGCGATTACCCAAGCGGGGGCGGAATCCGCAAACTACCCGTTTTGCACGATCGATCCGAACGTCGGCGTGGTGGAGGTGCCGGATGAGCGGCTCGATAAGCTGACGGAGATGGTAACCCCGAACCGCACGGTGCCGACGGCGTTTGAATTTGTCGATATCGCCGGACTGGTGCGCGGAGCAAGCAAAGGCGAGGGGCTCGGCAACAAGTTCCTGGCCCACATCCGCGAAGTCGATGCGATCGTGCACGTCGTCCGCTGCTTTGAGGATGAAAATATTACCCACGTCGAAGGCAAGGTCAACCCGATCAATGACATCCAGACAATCAATCTGGAGCTGATTTTGGCCGATGTGGAAAGCGTGGAAAAAAGAATCGAACGCGCCCGCAAAAATATGAAAGGCGGCAATAAGCAATACGCCCAGGAAGTCGAGGTGCTGGAACGGATCAAGGAGGCGCTCTACAACGACCAGCCGGCGCGCAGCGTGGAGCTTACGGATGAAGAGAAGCTGCTCGTGCGCGATCTGCATCTGCTTACGGTCAAGCCGGTGCTGTACGCGGCGAACGTCAGCGAAGACGGTGTGGCCGACGCGGACAACAACCCGTATGTGCAGCAGGTGAAAGAATTCGCCGCGGCGGAAGGCGCCGAAGTTGTGCCGATCAGCGCCAAGGTGGAAGCGGAAATCGCCGAGCTCGACGGCGAGGACAAAGCGATGTTCCTGGAAGAGCTCGGGCTCAAGTCCTCCGGGTTGGACCGTCTGATCCAGGCCGCATACCGGCTGCTCGGCTTGTATACGTACTTCACCGCCGGCGTGCAGGAGGTCCGCGCCTGGACGATCCGTAAAGGCACAAAGGCCCCGGGGGCGGCGGGCGTTATCCACTCCGATTTTGAGCGCGGCTTTATTCGGGCCGAGGTCGTATCCTATGAGGATCTTGTCGCCGCCGGTTCGATGAACGCCGCCCGCGAACGCGGCCAGCTGCGCCTGGAAGGCAAAGACTACGTCGTTCAGGACGGAGACATCATGCATTTCCGTTTTAACGTATAATGTAAATTCGGGCTGGCGGAAGCCTTCAAGTCGCTTGTTCAAGCGGATTTGAAGGCTTTTTGAATTTCCGCAGCAAAGAGACTGCGAATTTGTCTTTAAGGAAGATTTACCTAGGTCCTTCGATTTAAGCGCGGAAATGGGAAAAATTTGTATTGTTTTGCTCAAAAGCTATGAGTATACTGGAGTCAGCTTTGGCTTTATTTATCGATTAGGAGGAGTTTTTTGTGAGTATGGATTACTTGATGTCCAGAAAAAGCCAGTTGGACACCCGGGAGCTGCTGCTTCTTGAATCCGAAGTGAAGGCCCAGGGGAAAAACATGGTGGTGGCTTATGTTCTGTGGTATTTCCTGGGGGTGTTCGGAGGTCATCGTTTCTATATGGGACGGACCGGTTCGGCGGTAGCCCAGTTGATTTTGTCGCTTACGTTTATCGGATTGGCCGTCACGTCCATCTGGTGGATCGTTGACGCTTTCCTCGTGCACACTTGGGTAAAACAACACAATGCGGAAGTGGAAAACCGTTTGATCGACAAAATTTTTTATGACCGCGGCAGATCTCCGGAGTACCCTATCTAATGGCGCTGACGAAAAACGATCTGTCCACGAATGAATTGCTTGTGCTGAACCTGGAAATGAACAAGCGGGAAAAGTCTTTGGTGCTTGCGTATCTCATGCTGCTGGTAGGCCATCTGGGCGTTCACCGTTTTTATCTGAAAAAAATCGCTACGGGAATCGTCCAGCTCTGCCTGTCTGTTCTTGCGTTTGTGTTTTACTTTGTGTTTGCGATCGCGGCGGGCATCGAAAGCGTGGAGTCGCCCGACAGCATGGGATCGCTGGTGTTCCTGATTCCCGTTGTTCTTTTTGGTCTGGCCCTCACCGTATGGGTTATCGTAGACGCTTGCCTGCTTCCGGGGATGGTCCGGGAGTGGAATGCGCGGCTTGAGAACCAGCTGATCGCTCAAATCGCCGCGGCCCGGTCCGCTGGCCGGCCCGGTGATGCGGAACAGCCGCAGCCGAACGGAATTGACCTGACAAAGTGATGGAGCGTAAGCTTGAATCTTATATTGAATAAGCTTGAAGAAGGACGCCGGATGGCGTCTTTCTTTTTTTGTACAAATTTTCCTGCGGCTTTCGTCAGGAAGAACTCGGACCGTGTCCTGTACGCGTTTGCCGATTCAACTGGTACTGCTTCGGGGTGATGCCGTACTTTTTTTTGAACAGGGCGATAAAGTGGGAGATGTTTTCGTAGTTCAAATTGTACGCCACTTCCGTAACCGTTTGCGTTTGCAGCAGCGAGCGCGCCAAAATCATTTTCTGATTGGTGATATATTCATGGGGTGTAAGCCCGGTG
Source organism: Paenibacillus sp. FSL P4-0127 (assembly GCF_038007325.1). Classification (NCBI taxonomy): domain Bacteria; kingdom Bacillati; phylum Bacillota; class Bacilli; order Caryophanales; family Paenibacillaceae; genus Paenibacillus; species Paenibacillus sp. FSL P4-0127. Next base: position 1,462,102 of record NZ_JBBOWY010000001.1, read on the forward strand.
ATCCGCTTGAACATATGCGTAAAATGGGTGTGCGACATATTGTAATTATCGGCGAGATCTTTGACATGCCGGATGGCCGGCAGATGCTCGCGAATATCCCGGATGGCGCGAAAAACGGGGTGCTTGCTGTCACTGCGCAGGCACTTGGCGCAGATTTGGCGGCGCAGCAAATGATAAGCCATCTCCTGGGCGGCCAGATCGATCAGGAACCGGTTGTCTTCCCGGCCGGATCTTAGATACCGGCGCATCCGGGCGACGGTTTCCGCAACCAAGGCGGCCTCCCCCGGCCGGCACAACACGACCTCTTCCGGCCCGGAATCCTCCGTAAGGTCGAACTCTTCCGCGACCGTATCCTTTACCCGCTCGATCAACTCCCCGCTCAGCTCGAAGACCAGCGCTTTGGTCGGGGCTTGAATCGTCATCTCTACGGACGAGCCCGGCGGCAGCAGGATCATCTCTTCGGACCCGTATGCGAACCGGTCGGCCCCGTTGATGCCGACTTCCTTCTTTCCTTCGAGAATCGTGCAAAGCTTCGAGCATTCGTAGGAAGTGTACTTTTCCTCATAAGCCTCGGGCAAATCATAATATAGAATCCGAATGAACTCGGTTTCAAAGCCGTAATGCAGTTCGTCATAACGATCAAAACGATGCAGGCATTTTTCCATCCCGATCACCCTTTAGCTTAAAATTCCGATTATTTTCCCGCAGAAAGCGTTAGTTTTCATCCGCCGCAGCGCGGTATTTTTAGTTTGACAAGCCTAAGCTGCTTACATTATTGACAAAAATCAAAATCTGACGAGGTGGTTGTTGTGGCCAACAAAACGAAGTTCATGATGCCCCCGATGAGCCTGATGGGCTCAGGCGCCCTTGAGGATCTGGGGAAGGAAATTCACAGATTGGGCTTTGAAAAAGCGCTGATCGTGACCGACGGGCCTTTGGTCAAAATCGGCATGGTTGAGAAAGTAACGCAAATTCTTGAACCGCTCGGGATACAACATGCGGTTTTCAGCGGGACTCAGCCCAACCCGACCGTTTCCAACGTCAAAGACGGCCTTGCCCTGCTTGAACGAGAAAATTGCGATTTCGTCGTTTCGCTTGGCGGCGGATCGCCCCATGATTGCGCCAAAGCGATCGCGCTGGTCGCCGCCAACGGCGGCGAAATCGGGGATTATGAGGGCGTGGATAAATCCGAACGTCCGGCGCTGCCGCTGATTGCGGTCAACACGACGGCGGGAACGGCCAGCGAAATGACGATGTTTTGCATTATTACGGACGAGAAACGCCAGATCAAAATGGCGATCGTTGACAAACATACGACGCCGCTCATTGCCGTCAACGATCCCGACCTGATGATGGCCATGCCGAAATCGCTCACCGCGGCCACCGGCATGGATGCGCTGACCCACGCGATTGAAGCTTACGTATCGAACAGCGCGACGCCGATCACGGATGCTTGCGCTCTGCAGGCCATCGCGCTGATCCGCGACTATCTGCCGCGCGCCTATGACGATGGAAACGATGCGGAAGCGCGCGACCGGATGGCTTATGCCGAATTCCTCGCCGGGATGGCGTTCAACAACGCCGGCCTCGGCTATGTGCACGCCATGGCGCACCAGCTTGGCGGCTTCTACGATTTGCCGCACGGCGTGTGCAACGCGGTGCTGCTGCCGCATGTGGAGCGGTTTAACGCCAAGGTATGCGCCGCGCGTCTGAGCGACGTTGCGCGCACGCTCGGTAAACGCGTAGACGGCCTAGGCCCGGAAACGGGCGCGGATGCCGCTATCCGCGCCATCGAAGAACTGGCCCGGCGCGTCGGCATTCCTTCGGGGCTGCGCGAGCTTGGCGTAAAGCCGGAAGATTTCGACGTTTTGGCCGAAAACGCTCTCAAGGACGCCTGCGGCGCCACCAACCCGGTTCAAGCCACGCATGAAGAAATCAAGGGAATTTTTGCCCAGGCCATGTAAGACCCGATGCTAGATATAAAAAGTATGAGTCTTGTTATTTTTTTCACTTGTACTCATTGTACTAATAGTTGCTGCAACCGACAAGAAACGGAAGGACAAAATCCGACCGGATAAACTGATAATTGTTACAGGAAGGATAGCTGCATGTAGCTTATTGGCGGTAGTGGCGGCGCTTACTGCATTAATATTTTGTGAAAAACAAGGACGCTTACACCGGGGAGTTTATCCTGGTAAGCGTCTTTTTTGTGCGACGGAGCGGATATTAAGGTTGGTTATTTTCGTTGTGATATGATATAATAAAAAGTCGTTTATCCATTTTATAGTCTTTGACTAAAGGCGGGATAAGCGGGCTTTTTCAGGAAATTGTGAGATAAGAGAGGTGATTTCCTTGTTGGACCGACTACAATCCCTAGCCGACCGGTACGAGAAGCTGAGCGAGCTGCTCTGCGATCCGGACGTGGCGAATGACGCAAAGCGACTGCGGGATTATTCCAAAGAACAATCGGATTTACAGCCGGCTTATGAGGCGTACACCGAATATAAACAAGTAATCGGCGAGTTGGAAGCGGCCAAGGCGCTGCAAGCCGAGAAGCTGGACGACGAGATGCGCGAAATGGTGAAGATGGAAATCGAGGAGCTGACCGCGCGCCAGCAGGCTTTGGAGGAAAAAATCCGCGTTTTACTGCTGCCCAAGGACCCGAATGACGATAAAAACGTAATCGTGGAAATCCGCGGCGCCGCAGGCGGAGACGAAGCGGCCTTGTTCGCGGCGGATTTGTACCGCATGTACACCCGCTACGCCGATTCTCAGGGCTGGCGCGTCGAATTGATGGATATGAACGAAAGCGACCTCGGCGGCTTTAAAGAGGTCATCTTCATGATCAACGGCCGCGGCGCGTACAGCAAGCTGAAATACGAAAGCGGGGCGCATCGCGTGCAGCGCATCCCCGCTACGGAGTCCGGCGGACGGATTCATACGTCGACCTCGACGGTGGCGGTGCTGCCGGAAGTCGAGGACGTCGACATCGAAATTTTGGATAAAGATATCCGCGTCGACACGTTTTGTTCCAGCGGCGCCGGCGGCCAATCGGTCAACACGACGAAGTCGGCCGTGCGGGTGACGCATATTCCGACGGGCATCGTGGCGACCTGCCAGGACGGCAAATCGCAAAACTCCAACAAAGAAAAGGCGCTGCAGGTGCTGCGCGCCCGCATCTTCGACATGAAGCGGCAGGAAGAGGAAGCGAAATACGCCGGCGAGCGGAAAAGCAAGGTCGGCACCGGGGACCGCAGCGAGCGGATCCGGACGTACAACTTCCCGCAAAGCCGGGTCACGGATCATCGCATCGGCTTGACTCTGCACAAGCTGGATCAGGTCATGAACGGCGAGATCGACGAGATCGTGTCCGCGCTGACGATCGCCGAACAGGCGGAATTGATGGAAAAAGGAGTATAATAGATTGAACAGTGAAGGATATCGGTTATCCGGAGCGATCAGCATTTGGGAAGCCCGCAAAGAGGCTTCTTCTTTTTTAGCGGCGGCGGGTGTGCGTGAGCCGGAGTCCAATGCCGAGCTGCTGCTGCGGCATGTGCTTGGCCTGCCCGGGGCGGCGTATTTGGCCGCGCTGCGCGAACCGTTCCCGGCGGACAAACAGGACGCCTGGGAGGAGGTTATCCGCCGCAAAGCGGCGGGCGAGCCGGCGCAGTACATTATCGGGGAACAGGAATTTTACGGCCTGACCTTTCAGGTCGCGCCGGCCGTGCTGATTCCCCGCCCGGAAACGGAGCTGCTCGTCGAGCGCATCGCCGTCGAGGGCGACGCGCTGTGGCCCGGCGGCGCGCCTTACGCCGCCGATATCGGCACCGGCAGCGGGGCGATCGCCGCTGCCCTGGCCCATCTGCGCCCGGCGTGGCGCATCGCGGCGAGCGATATCTCGCCGGACGCTCTCGCGGTGGCGCGGGACAATGTCCGGCGGCTCGGCCTGACGGTGGAGTTCAAGCGGGGGAACCTGCTTGAACCGTTTGCCGGCGAGCCGCTGGACATCGTGGTGTCGAACCCGCCGTATATTCCGGCGGGGGACATCCCGCACCTTCAGCCCGAAGTGCGGGACTACGAGCCGCGCGGCGCGCTTGACGGCGGTCCGGACGGGCTGGCGCCCTACCGGGCCATGCTGGCGCAGCTCGCGCTGCTGCCGAGGCCGCCTCGCCTGATCGGCTTCGAGCTCGGCCTGGGCCAGGCCGCCGCGGTCGCGGACATGCTCCGCGCGGCGGGCCATTGGCGGGAAATCGTCACGATTCCCGACCTGGCCGGCATCGACCGCCACGTGATCGGGATCGGCTAAGGCGGCCGAGCTGAGACGAACGAACAAGCCCGGTCCGGCCAGGCGAGCTAAAAAGGCGAATCTTCTCCTTCAATCGTCGCTACCACATGTAAAGTAGATTCATAGATTGTGGTATACCACGAAAAGGAGGAGATTCATTTATGCCAGTCACTTTAACGTTTCCTTATTCGCAAGCGGCCGGAGTCGGCCGGGGGTATTTTGTGGCCGCGGACGCTCCGGGGGCTGCCGGGATCGTTACGGTAGCTAGTACGACCGGCGACGTGGAACTGCGCATCACCCGCTACAACGCTCCCGATTTTGTCGCCACCGTCACTTCCGGTACGACGTTTTCGGTAAGCATCGGCAACATCCAAACGATCGGTATTTTGGCGCTGCAAACCGCAACCGGTACGCTGTCGCTGATTACGAACGTCTAATCTCTTCTCCGCCGTCTGCCGGGAGGGCGCCGACGATCAAATCGCCGGCGCCCTTTCCCGTTTTATGGCGTATCGGCGGCAAGACGCCGCAGTACTTATGTAGGATTTTATTGGCATACGGGAACATTTGTGCTTTTATGCGGATTCTTTTACAGTATAATAAGGGATAAGAGCTGCTTCAGGTAAATAGACGGTGTTATTAGCCATCAAAGGAAAAGAGGATGAACGTGCTGAGCAAACTCAAAAAGATCGACTACACGATTGTGTTTATTTTGCTGCTGCTGATGGCGATCAGCATCACGGTGCTGTACAGCGCTACCTCGCATACCCAATACCACGGTTACCATCTTCGTATGCTGGCCTATTATGCGCTGGGGTTTGCCGCGTTTTTCGGGTTTGCCGTTCTGGACTACCGCCTGCTTATGAAGTATGCGCCTTATTTATACTTGTTCGGATTCGGGCTGCTCGTCGTAGTAATGTTCATCGGCAACACTTACTACAACGCCACCGGCTGGATTACGATTCCGGTAATCCAACAGAGCTTTCAACCGGCGGAATTTTTTAAACTGCTCCTGGTTGTTTTTCTCGGTTTCATGCTGCTGCGCAAGCGGAAGCCGCGCCTTTCGTTCTGGCGCGATGTGGTGCCGATCTGTCTATTGACGTTTATTCCGTTTCTGGCGGTCATGGCGCAAAACGACCTCGGGAACGCGCTCAGCTACGTGGTGATCCTGGCCGGGATGCTCTGGATCGGCAACATTAAATATACGCATGCGCTGATTGCCTTGGCGATTTTTGCCGGTACGGTTTTCGGCGGGATTACCGCCTACAAGACTTACCATGACCAGGTATACAACTTCTTCGTAGAGATCGGCCGGGAGCATTGGATCAACCGGATCGACCCGTGGCTGATGCCGGAAAAAGCGTCGGAAGACGCTTCCTACCATACGAGAAACGCCAAACTGGCCATCGCTTCCGGGGGAATGACCGGGGAAGGGTACATGAAGGGCGAGACCGTGCAATCGGAGCGCGTGCCGCTGACATATTCGGACTCCATCTTCGTCGTGATCGCCGAGGAGTTCGGTTTTCTCGGCAGTTCGGTGCTGCTTCTGCTTTATTTTGTGCTGATCCACCGGCTGATTCTGATTTCTCTGGAATGCCGCGACACCGGCGGCCCCTATCTAATCGTCGGCATCGTCGCGATGCTGCTGTACCAGATTTTCGAAAATATCGGGATGTTTATCGGACTTATGCCGCTTACGGGTATCACCTTGCCTTTTATCAGCTACGGCGGTACCTCGCTGCTGATCAATATGGCGAGCATCGGAGTGGCGATGAGCATCCGCATCCACGGCCATGAAAAGGAAGAGGAGAACAATATCCCTTCCGACCGGTACGCTTCCTTGAAAGCCAAGAGCAGTATGGAGTGAACTGATTGTACATCTGAAGAAAATAGCGGGATTTTTGGGATCAGTGCTACGGTGCCTCGCCTCTGTCGAAACGATTTATGGTTTGGGGCGGAATCCGAAAGCGGCCGGCCCCGGAAATTCCGCTATATTATTTTGGCTCAAAACCGAGATCAGTGCTTGACAAAATATGTCTATAGCGTTTGTGTCTGAGTATCCCTGCATGCTGCTTTGCACGATTATTCCTTTTGTTCAGGGGGAGAGGGTGGGGGCAAATCACGGTCCTTTCATTTTTTCCGGTGTCTTGCCCTATTCCTCCCGTCAGGTCTGCTTCACTTCTCCTAAACCTCCTGCTCACAAACCTGTCTAACGATCTCGAACTAATGATCTCGAACATGTCTGCTTCTCCCAAACCTATTTTCTTCTCTTGAAATTATCTTCCTCTCTTATATTCCTCTCTGCTTCCGGATCAAACGGGATAATCGTGCAAAGCGTCCGGACAGCGGATATTGAACTGCTGATATTTCATGCCACGATCGGTTAGCGGCTTGGCTATCAAAGCGCTGATTATTAGGTTGAGCCATTATTTTTTCATAGATTAATAGGTTTACATCTCTCTTAACCGGACATACTGGTAGACATCGGCATAAAGGATTCGGTTAAGGGGAGAACGGACATGACTAAAGACAGACCTTATATTCGCAATTTTGCGCTTATGGTTTTCAGTTTGGCGATGCTGCTTATGTCCTGGGAAGGGCAGGCTAACGATACCGCGGCGGCTGCGGGGCTAATCCCGCAGGATTCAATCCGGCTGCGCATTCTGGCGAATTCGGACGGCGCGGGCGACCAGATCGTAAAACGGAAGGTGCGCGATGCCGTCGTGGAGCAAATGAACGGCTGGGTCGCCCGGCTGGATCAGCCGCAAAGCCTGGAAGAAGCGCGGCGCATCATTCGCGACAATTTGCCGGCCATCGAGGAGCAGGTAGGGGAAACGCTGAAGGAAAGCGGGAAAAACTACGATTACAAAGTGGAGCTTGGGGTTGTGCCGTTTCCGACGAAAATGTACGGCGGCGCCGTCTACCCGGCGGGCGATTACGAAGCGCTGCGCGTCACGCTCGGCGAGGGCAAGGGCAAAAACTGGTGGTGCGTGCTGTTTCCTCCGCTTTGCTTCATCGACGCCGGCAGCGGGGATGCGCTGGCTGGGGGCGGAAAAACGGCAGCTACGACGACGGCGGCAGCGGCGAAAGGCGCTTCGGACAAAGCGGGCTTAGCGGCTGCTGCCGGCGGCGGTGTCGGCGCGGACTCGGCAGCCTCGCCCGTAGAGCCGGAGCAAGTCGAGGTGCGGTTTTTCTTATGGGACATGCTGACCAAGTTAGGGGGCTGGGTTACGGGTTTGTTTGCCTGAACCATGGACTGATGATAATAGTAAAAAACGGCCGTACGGAGCGTATCGTACGGTTTTTTTGCGTTTCTCGGCTTGACCGAGCGATTCTGATTGGATAAATCCAATAGATTTAGAAATATGTTGATTGATACAGCAATTGGATTGGATTTTTCCATTAGATTCAGTTCGGCGAAGCGTAAAACGGGGGATTTGAAGAAATCTATTGGATATTTCCAATGGGAGCTTCAAATGGCATAGGTTAACGCCAATCTATTGGATTTTTCCAATGTGAAGTGGGGGAAGATTGGGTTGCGGGGAATTTGGGCGGGTGTGTAAACCGCGAAAGATTCGCCGAAGCCGTAAACATGTAATTCGTTGCTGCGTACTATGCTCCGGGACGTGATCGGGTATAATAGAAGAATAACTTGAAGTTAGGACGCGATACGAATGGATAGACAGAAACATGTGGATCGGGCGAGCCGGGAGGGAAAAGCAGATTCCGCCGCCGGACGGACGGCGGAACACCGGACGGTGCCGGCGGACAAGCCCCAATCGGGGACAGCGGGGGCCGGGGAAGTACGGCCAACCCGCTGGTGGAAGGTCGCTTCCACCTGGGCGGCTGCCGATCAACAAATAAAAGCGGCGGCTATAGGTGCTCAAACCGTTGGCGCTGGCCAACCCGCTTCGGTCCCGGCTGCCCAGGCCGCGCGGGACGCCGAGGCTTTGGCTGAAGCGGCCGCGGTGCTGGCGGCCGGGGGGACGGTGGCGTTTCCGACGGAGACGGTGTACGGGCTGGGTGCGGATGCACGGAACACGAAGGCGGTAGAGGCGATTTTTGCCGCCAAAGGCCGCCCTTCGGACAATCCGCTAATCGTGCACATCGCGTCCATGAGCCAGCTGGAGGGGCTCGTTACGGAGGTAAACGAGACCGCGCGGAAGCTCATGGAGGCGTTTTGGCCCGGGCCGCTGACGCTGGTGCTGCCCGCGGCCCCGGCGCCGTCTCGCCCCGCGTGACGGCGGGGCTGGATACCGTGGGCGTGCGCATGCCCGCCCACGACGTGGCGCTGCGGCTGATCGCCGCAGCGGGGTGCCCGGTGGCGGGGCCCAGCGCCAACCGGTCGGGCCGCCCGAGCCCCACGTTGGCAAGCCACGTGGGCGAGGACCTGTCCGGCCGGATCGACGGCATCGTCGACGGCGGGCCCACGGGGGTGGGCCTGGAGTCGACGGTGGTGGAAGCCGGCCGTGACGGCACCGTGACCGTGCTCCGCCCGGGCGGGATCACGGCGGAACAAATCGCCCGCGTGACGGGCGCGGGCGTGAAGCTTGACGCCGCCCTGCGCGAGGCGGGCGGCGGTGCGGACAGCCCGGCGCCGCGCGCGCCGGGCATGAAGTACACCCATTATGCGCCGCAAGGGGTAATGCGCATCGTGAGCGGGGCCGCAGACCGCGTGGCGGCCCGCATTCAGGCCGAGCTGGCGGCGGCCTCGGCGCGCGGGGAGAAGACGGGCGTGCTCGCCTTCGACGAGCGTCTCCCGTCCTACCGCGCCGACTGCTCGCTTTCGCTCGGCAGCGAAACCGAGCTCGCGGCGGCGGCGCACCGCCTGTACGCGGCGCTCCGCCGCTTCGACGAATGCGGCGTCACTTATATTCTCGCCGAGTCCTGTCCCGAGGAGGGACTCGGCGCCGCAGTGATGAACCGGCTGCTGAAAGCGGCCGGACACCGCGTCATCGACGCCGGCGAATGAATAAGCCGACGAACGGTAGAAATACCTGCGACTGAGAATGCCCGCGAACGGAAGTCAACTGCCGGCGCATAGGAAAGGCTGGGATGAAGCATGATCAAGATCGGGCTGTCCGGCTGGGGCGATCACGACGATTTATACCCTCCCCGGACGCCGGCCAGGGACAAGCTGGCCTGGTATGCCCGCTACTTTTCCCTGGTGGAGGTGGACAGCGCCTTTTACGCCGTGCTTGGCACGGATGTGTACCGGCGCTGGCTGGCTGAGACGCCGGCGGATATGACCTTTATTCTCAAGGCGTACCAGGGGATGACCGGGCATTCCCGGGGCAAAACGAATTACGGCGGACCGGGCGAAATGTTCCAGGCTTACCTGGATTCGATTCAGCCGGTCGTGGAGGCCGGCCGTCTCACGGCGGTGCTGTTTCAATTTCCGCCCTGGTTCGACTGCAGCCCGGAGCATGTCCGCCAACTGCGCGCCGTTCGCAAGTGGATGGGACGGCTCCCGCTGGCGCTGGAGTTTCGCCATCAAAGCTGGTTTGCGAAGGAGACGCGGGAGCGCACGCTGGCGTTTATGCGGGAAGAGGGCTGGATTCATGTCGTTTGCGACGAGCCCCAGTCCGGTCAGGGTTCGGTGCCGACGGTGCTGGAGCCAACCGCTCCGGACCTGACGCTGGTCCGCTTGCACGGCCGCAATGCTGCCGGTTGGAGCCAAAGCGGATCGCCCCGTTGGCGGGAGCTCCGCAATTTGTACCGCTACTCGCGCGAAGAGTTGTTGGAATGGCGGGACATGCTTTCGGAGCTGTCCGGGAAAGGCACGCGGGAAATCGGCATGATTTTCAACAACAACTCCGGGGGCGATGCCGCGGGAAATGCGCTGGAGATGATGGAGATCCTCGGCCTAAGGCCGCGCGCGCTACCGCCCAGACAGCTGGATCTATTCGATGTATAAAGAGGTAGTTCAAAAAGCTAGCTTTTGAAGATATAAGAAAGAATGGACGTCGGAGCCTCAGCTTCCTTATATCGCAAGAAAAACAACCGCTAAACGCGGTCTGTCTCCCTAGAAATGTACATCGATAGAAATTTTCCTTATCACGAAGTAGAACTATGTTTTTGAACCCGCACTATAACTGACAGAATCACAAGCGCCAGGCGCCCGTTCGCCTTGTCCATGTCATGAATTCGGACCTGTCCGCATATGGTTGTACAAAATACACGGACATGGAGGATACCGATGATGACGGAGGTATACGCGCGGCTGGGAGAGCTTTTTACCATTCTGCTGATGGCGGTGGCTCTGGGGATGGATGCATTGTCGCTGGGTATCGGCATCGGAATGAGAGGGGTCCGGTCGCGGGATGCGATCCGCATCGGATCGGCGGTGGCTCTGTTTCACGTGCTGATGCCTCTGCTCGGCATATTGGCGGGCAAATACGTCGGTATATTGCTGGGCCATCTCGCCCGGTATGCGGCCGGAGGGCTGCTGTTTGTCTTGGGCGCTCATATGATCTTCAGCTCGGTAAAAGGCGGCGGCGTGCAGTCGATCAGCCATCGGACATGGTTCGGCGTGCTGCTGTTTTCGTTAAGCGTCAGCATCGATTCCTTTTCCGTCGGCGTCTCGCTTGGCATGTTTCATGGCGATTGGATTTTGACGGTGCTGGCCTTCGGTTTTTTCGGCGGTTTGATGTCGCTCGCCGGACTGGTGATGGGCCGCCGGGTGGGAAGGACGATGGGCGAATACGGAGAAGCGGCCGGGGGAGCGATTTTGCTCGCGTTTGGCCTTATGTTCATCTTTTGATAAAATATCATAAACGCGATAAAATATCCGGACGTGGGAGGTGAAAGGCATGCGCATTTTGTTTGTATGTACCGGGAATACATGCCGCAGCCCGATGGCGGAAGGATTGCTGCGCAAGATTGCGCGGGGACGCGGTTTGGACGTGGAGGTACGGTCCGCCGGCGTGGCCGCGATAAAGGGCGCTTCGATGTCCATGCATGCGGAGGCCGTACTGAAGGAGCGGGGCATCACGGATGCGTTCGAGTCGACGCCGCTGCACGCGGAGCTCGCGGAGTGGGCGGACCTCATTCTGACCTTGACGCAAGGCCATAAACGCCAGGTGGTTTACACATTTCCCCATGCCGCGGACAAGATATACACTTTGAAGGAATTCGTCGAAGACGATGAAAAGCTGCTTGCGGATCGCGAAGAGCTGCAGCGTCTCATTGCGGACCGGGAGCTGGGCAAAGCGCTCGGCCAGGGTTGGACGGACGCGGAGGAGCGCCGCTTGAACGAACTGCAGCAGCGAATGCCGGTCTACGATATTTCCGACCCGTTTGGAGGATCGCGGGCGGATTACGACCGGACGGCGGCCGAAATCGGCGCCGTATTGGAAAAACTGGCGGATAAACTGCAGCGCGGAGAGCTGGGGAAATAACGCAGCGAAAACGAAGTTGCATTTGTCGGCCTAATGCTTTATTCTAAGATCAGATAGTTTTTGGTTCCGATGTAACTGGCGACAAAAGTGGATCAAACCACGGTGGAGCATCGGAGTATACGGCCGGTCGCCTGGGCAAAGAGCAAGACGCAGCGGTTGCGTTCTGCTCTTTTTTTGTTGCATGAAGCGTCACGGTTTGCCGCGGAGGCGGATTTGTCGGCACGAATTCCGGTGGTTTTAGGTATAATAAGGACAGACTCTATGGAGGTTCTTCACTTAAGACTGAAGGAGGCCGGATGCATGGAAAAAGGAGAACTCGGAAACATCCGGGACCAGGTGGCGGAAATTGCCGGGGAATTGGCGGCGGCGGCCAAGCTTGGCCCGGGGAAATTGCTGGTGGTCGGCGCCAGCACCAGCGAAGTGGCGGGCCGCAGAATCGGCACCGGCGGAGCGGAAGACATTGCCGCCGCGCTGTTTGACGGGCTCGAGCAGGTTCGCGGCAAATTCGGCTTTGACCTCGCCTTTCAATGCTGCGAGCATTTGAACCGCGCCCTGGTGGTGGAGCGTACGGTTCTGGAGCGGCTTCGCCTGACGGAGGTGGCGGCCGTGCCCGTGCCGAAAGCCGGCGGATCGATGGCGGCGGCCGCTTACCGCCGGTTTGCCGATCCTTGCCTGGCCGAGAGCCTGGAGGCTCACGCCGGGATCGACATCGGCGAGACGCTTATCGGGATGCATCTGCGCCGCGTGGCGGTGCCTTTCCGCCCTTCGCGCCGGATGATCGGCATGGCCCGCGTGACCGCAGCCTGGGCGCGCCCGAAGCTGATCGGCGGAGAGCGGGCGGTCTACGCGCTGCCGCAGGCTGCGGACGGGAACGCCCCGCATTGCCAGTAAAGGCGCGCTGTGATTCGTAATCGGGTATGAGATTTTGCTGGGGAACAAGTCATCTGCAATTGTATATTATTCCAAGGAGGAATTTAACAATGGAAAACTTGAGAAAACAAGATCCGGCCGTGCTGGAAGCGATGAACCTGGAACTGAAGCGCCAGCGCAACAATATCGAGCTGATCGCTTCCGAAAATATCGTCAGCGAAGCGGTGATGGAAGCGATGGGTTCGGTGCTCACCAACAAATACGCCGAAGGTTATCCGGGCAAACGTTATTACGGCGGCTGTGAACGCGTCGATATCGTGGAGAACATCGCCCGCGACCGCGCCAAGGAACTGTTCGGCGCCGAGCATGCCAACGTGCAGCCGCACTCCGGCGCCCAGGCCAACATGGCGGTCTATCTGGCCGCGCTTAAACCGGGGGACACCGTGCTGGGGATGAACCTGGCTCACGGCGGCCATTTGACCCACGGCAGCCCGGTCAACGCATCCGGTTTACTGTATAATTTCGTGGCATACGGCGTACAGGAAGACACGTTCCTGATCGATTACGATGAAGTGCGCAAAGCGGCCTTCAAGCACCGTCCGCGGTTGATCGTTGCCGGCGCGAGCGCTTATCCGCGGATCATCGATTTCGAGAAGCTGGCCTCGATCGCGAGTGACGTAGGGGCTTTGTTCATGGTCGATATGGCGCATATTGCCGGCCTTGTTGCGGCGGGACTTCATCCGAATCCGGTACCGCACGCTCATTTTGTGACCACCACGACGCACAAGACGCTGCGCGGTCCGCGCGGCGGCCTGATCCTATGCCGTCAGCCATGGGCGGCCGCGATCGACAAAGCGGTGTTCCCGGGCACGCAAGGCGGACCGCTGATGCACGTGATCGCTTCCAAAGCGGTTGCGCTCGGCGAGGCGCTGCAGCCTTCCTTCAAAACTTATGCGGAAAATGTGGTCAAAAACGCCAAAGTGCTGGCCGAAACGCTGCTGGCCGAAGGCCTGAACATCGTATCCGGCGGTACGGACAACCATTTGATGCTCGTCGATACCCGCAACCTGAACATCACCGGTAAAGACGCTGAGCATGTGCTGGATTCGATCGGCATCACGGTCAACAAAAACGCGATTCCGTTCGACCCGACAAGCCCGTTCGTAACGAGCGGCATCCGGATCGGCACGCCGGCCGTAACCTCGCGGGGCATGGATCAGGAGGCGATGAAGTCGATCGGGCAGATTATCGCGCTTGTCCTGAAGAACCCGAAAGACGAGGCTGCTCTGGCTAAAGCCCGTCAGCAAGTTGTCGAACTAACCGATAAATTCCCGATCTATCCGGAACTCAGCTACGAATAAGCGCATATGGTTTAACGGAGGCCAACCCGTCGATGCGGGTTGGCCTCTTTTGAATCTTGGCCCATGGTACAGGTCTGATACTGGCCCCGCGGTTACGTTTGCGGGGGCCGCATCCTCGCTAACGGATGATGCTCGGCGACTTTTTTCGACGAATGCCCTATATCTCGCCAAGCAAATATGTAATAATAAATTTATGATAGCGCATACAAAATTGCGAACCGCAGGGTGACATTATGATATCAAGCAGACAACAGAGAATGCTCGGACAACTGATGGAGAGCGAGGGAGCCGTCTTTATTCCCCTGCAGAAATTGGCGGATGATTACGGGATCTCCCTGCGAACGGTACGGAGCGATTTGCTGCACCTGGAGGATTGGCTCAGAGAGCGGGGAGTGCGTCTGGAACGGGACCGCTCCGCCGGCGTTCGGCTGCGGCTTGGGCCCGGTCAGTCGGAGCGCCTTGCAGTTCATATGGAGCAGCGGCCCGATTATATGGATGCGGAACAGCGAATCGGCTTGTTGCTCAAACAGCTCTTGCAGGCGGCGGCACTGTCCGTCAAGGAGATCATGGAAGAATTCGGGATTAGCAAAAATACGCTATTGCAAGACTTGAACGAAATTAAGCAGCGGCTCGGGCGGTGGGGGCTATCCTTGGTCCGTGACCGGGGAGCGCTTTACATCGAAGGGCCGGAGAAGCTGAAGCGAAGAGCTTATTTAAGTTTGCTTCGCGACGAAATTACGGACGACCGGCTGCTTCGGTATATCCTTGATCAGCGGGAGCGGGAAGAACCCCATTTGCGGCTTCAGCCGTGGAAGGAATGGTTCAAGGCCGGAGATGCGGCCATGCTGTTCGATACGATACAACAACTGGAGGAAAAGATGGGCGTTCAGTTTACGGACGCCGGATATTCCACATTGATCCTTCATATGCTGATGGCGATGGAGCGGCTGAAAGAAACGCATTCGATTGAGATGGACCGTGAATCGCTTTCCGAGCTGCAAGGCCATGACGTATATGAACAGATCAAGACGGAAGCGGCGCCGCGGATTGAAAGGCATTTCGGGGTAAAGCTGCCCGCGGCGGAAATCGGCTATATTACCCAGCATATCCTCGGCGCCCAGAAGCAAAGCCTGCCGGCCGAGGAGTTGATGATCGCCGAGCTGGCGGAGCAAATGGTGATCCGCATCGAGCGGGCTTTGGGCCGTCCGCTGCAAATGGCTGAACAGATTGTCCAGGGCTTGGCCATTCATTTGAAGCCGGCCATTTACCGCGCAAAGTTTGGGCTGCAGTCGAAAAATCCGCTGATGCGGCAATTGGAGGCGCAGTACGGCACGCTGCTCAACTTGCTGGAGCGGGTAGTGAACGAGGTGATGGAACCGTGGTCCATCGTCTTCGACCGGGACGAGGTCGGTTATATTATGCTCCATATCGGGAGCGGGCTGATTCCTCCTAAGGCGCCCGTGCGCAAGCGCGTGGCGATTGTATGCGGTTCGGGTCTCGGCACTTCGGCGATGCTGAAGCGGCGGATGGCCGTTATTTTTCCCCAAGTCGATATTGCAGGTACGTATTCGTATAAGGAAGCCGTAAGCATCACGCTAGGAGAAGCGGACGCGATGATTAGCACGATGGAGATCAGCCATCCGCTGCAGGTGCCGTGGGTTAAAGTATCGCCGCTGCTCGATCAGCATGACCAGCAGCGAATTGCCGGCTTTCTGGGCGTTTCTCCTTCGGGCGAACCGGCTGCGGCGGCGGCGGCCGTGCAAGCGGTTAACGATATTTTTCAAGCGGTTGAGCGAAATGCCCATATCCATAACCGGAACCGCTTGCTGGAGGAACTGCTGCATCTGTTTCAGGGCGGAAGCGGGGTGGACAAGGGGCCTTATGAGGACTATGCGCTCACTTCGCTGTTGCCGCCGGTCTCCATCCGCCTTGGACTAGCTCCTGTTCCATGGGAGGACGCCGTTCGCGAGGGGAACCGGCTGCTGATCGAAAGGGGCGTTGCGGACGCCAAATACGGGGATGCCCTGCTCGAAATCATTCGTTCCAACAAGCATCCTTTTATTATACGTTCAGGGGTGGCTTTTCCCCACGTGTACATGCCGGAGTGCGTGACAAGAACGGGCTTCAGTTTGCTGACCTTTCGCGAGGCGCTGGCGTTCGGGCCGTCCGCGCAGCCGGTTTGGCTTGTGATTACTTTGGCGGCCATCGATAAGGAGCGGCATGTGACCGCGCTCGGAACGCTGCTTGATGTCATGAATGATGAGTCGTTTATGGCCGATTTGCGGCAAACCGTGGATGCGGAAGGCGTGTGGCGAAAGCTGCGGGAGAAGGAGGGCTTATGAAAAAGATCATCGTTGCTTGCAACAGCGGTCTGGGGACGAGCCTGATGATCCGGCTGAATGTGGAGGCGCTTATGAAGGAGTGGGGAATAAAGGCCCAAATCGAACATACGGACATTACCTCGGTTGATGCCTTTGATGATGCCGATTTGATTATAGGCTCCAGCTACCATATGGAATCGCTGCACATTGGCGGGAATGCGGAGACGATCGGGCTGGAGGACATTACGGACCGCCAATATTTAAAAGCCCGGCTCAAGGAAAGCGTTACGGTCCGCAGTTGGCTGGACTAGCGCAACAAACTTACGGAATTTACCACAAGACGGGGGGTTACCCATGAATGCGACGCAAATCATCAGCAAGGGACTGCTCGGGGAACCCGCCCTGCTGCTCGGATTAATCGCGTTTGTCGGATTGCTGCTGCAGAAGCAGCCGTTTCAAAGACTCATTCACGGTACGATCAAAACGATGCTCGGATACACACTATTGCAAATCGGAGCTAACGCCGCCGGCTCCTCCTTGTCGAATTTATCGGCGGTCATTCAGAAAGGATTCCAAATTATCGGCATTATTCCGCATAACGAGACGATTACCGCGCTGGCGCAAATCAATTATGGCGAGGAAATCGCGCTCATTATGCTGGCCGGGATGATCGTTCACCTGATGATCGCCCGGTTCACACCGGTGAAATACATCTTTTTGACCGGACATCATATGCTGTTCATGGCTTCTTTGCTGGCGGGGGTCTTGGTGTCGATGTCCATCCCGTTATGGCAGGTGGCGCTTAGCGGCGGCGCGGTTCTGGCTTTGTGCATGTCTTTTGCCCCGCTGATCGCGCAGCCTTATGTTCGGCGGGTAACGGGAAACGATGATTTTGCGCTCGGGCATTTCAACAGCGCCGGCTATGTTCTAAGCGGGTTTATCGCCTCCTGGTTCAAAAAAGGGACGGAGCCGCCGGAGTCGCCGGGACTGCAAAAGCTGCGGTCCTTTTTTCAGGATCATATGGTCGTGATTACGGTATTTACGTTCGTGTTATTCCTTTTCTCGGGGCTGTTCGTCTCTTCCGGCGGGGTCGCGGAAATGTTCTCCGGCCGGCATATTCTGGTGGTTTCACTGATTCAGGCCACCTGGTTCGCAGGCGGCTGTTACGTTATTTTGGCCGGCGTACGCATGCTGCTGTCCGAAATCGTCCCCGCTTTCAAAGGCATTGCCGACCGGATCGTGCCGGGAGCCATTCCCGCCCTGGATTGTCCGGTATTGTTCAAATTTTCGCCGTTTTCGGCGATGATCGGCTTTTTGCTCAGCTTTGCCGGAGGGCTGGCGGCGATGGCCGTTCTGCTGCAGGTTCAGTACACGGTCATTATTCCCGGGGTTATTCCGCATTTCTTCTCCGGAGGAACGGCTGGCGTCATCGCCTATAGAATCGGAGGGCGCAAGGGATTGATCGTATCCTCTCTATGCCACGGGTTTGCAATCACGATCCTGCCGGTGTTTCTGATTCCGCTGTTGTCGAATCTCGGCTATCTGCGGGCGACGTTTGCCGACAGCGATTTCTCGGTAATCGGCGTGCTGGTCCATGCGTTGTTTGGTTGGTTCAAGGGGTAGCTTCCGACCGTATAAAGAAAGTCCGATTTCGCCTTGGAGAGGCGGGGTCGGGCTTTTTTGGCGTGTCCGTTTTTTTGCCGAAAGAAGTGGCAAAGACTTGGACTCACAGTATTGTAAGCGCAGCCAATATAATTGACTCATAAATAGCGAAGGGGGATTTCAAGATGAGAAAGAAAAAATGGATCAGTTCCGTTGCCGCGTTGACGATGGCCGCCATGCTGTTTACGGGCTGCGGATCGGCGGGCGGAAACCATGCTGCAGGGGATAAGGCGGGGAAAGACGCTGCGGACAAGCCTCAAGGCAAGCTGACGGTCTATATTGGTTTTCAGGAAGACCATGCGGTAGCCGCCATCAAGAAGTTTACGGAAGACACCGGCATCGAAGCCAGCATGATCCGGATGTCGGCGGGGGAGATCCTGGCCAAGGTTCGGGCCGAAAAAGACAATCCGCAAGCGGACGTTTGGTATGGCGGGCCGGCCGACACGTTCGTGCAAGCGGCAAGCGAGGGGCTGCTGCAGCCTTATCAATCGCCGGTTGCCGAGAAAATCGACGCAAAGTATAAAGACCCGGAAGGCTACTGGACCGGCGTGTACGTAGGCGCTGTCGGTTTTGCCTCCAACAAGGAATTTTTGGAGAAGAAAGGCGTACAGGCCCCGACGAAATGGGCGGACCTGCTTAATCCGGCGTTTAAGGGCGAAATCGTTATGGCGGACCCGGCTTCTTCCGGTACGGCATACACGGCCATGTATTCGGTGTTGAAGGTGATGGGCAGCGAGGAGAAAGGTTTTGAGTACCTCAAAAGCCTGCATCCGCAAATTCAGCAGTATACGACAAGCGGCGCCGCTCCGGGCCGGATGGTCGGCATGGGCGAAGCCGGCGTAGGTATTTTGTTTGCGCATGACATTATCAAGTATCAGGAAGAAGGCTTTGACAGCCTCGTGCTGACGGTCCCACAAGACGGTACGGGGTATGAGACAGGCTCGATCGGCATCATCAAAAACACGAAAAACGAGGAGCTCGCGCAAAAATTCGTCGATTGGGCCTTGTCTCCGGGAGCACAGGAGCTTGGCAAAACGGTGGGCAGCTTCCAAAACCTGACGAACCCGGATGCGGTAGGGCCGGAACAAGCCTTGAACCTGTCCGATATCAGAACGATTGATTATGACGTGGTTGAAGCCGGAAAGGAACGCCAGCGCTTGATCGACAAATGGAGCGCCGAGGTCAAAAAATAACTGTGAGGAGAGAGCTGGAATGAGCGCCATGTTCAAAAGATTCAAGCGCGAGCCGCTCCTGCCGATTCTGATCGTGTTGGTCATGCTCTGCTTAGTCGTTTTTATCGTCTATCCGTTATTCCAGATTCTAAAGTCCAGCTTCGTCGGCTCCGCCGGCGAGGTTGGCATTCAAGGTTATCAGCGGGTACTCTCCGGGGGAGGGTTGCTGCAATCCCTGGTGAATTCCCTGATCCTGGCCGTATTGACGTCGACGCTGTCCACAGCGATCGCCTATGTATTCGCCTATACGTTCGCTTATGTAAAGGTGCCGTTTAAGAAGCTGTTTAACGGAATTGCTATTTTACCGGTCATATCTCCGCCCTTTGTGATCGCGTTATCCGCGATGCTGCTGTTCGGAAAACAGGGCTTGATCACCAAAAATTTGCTGGGCCTCGAAAACGCCAACATATACGGGCTGCATGGCCTGGTGCTGGTGCAGACGCTATCGTTTTTTCCAATCGCGTTTCTGACGCTGTCGGGTCTGCTTCGTTCGATCAGCCCTTCTTTGGAGGAAGCGAGTCAAAATATGGGGGCCAGCCGGTTGAAGACGTTCCTTAGCGTTACTTTGCCGCTCTCGGTTCCTGGGATAGCCAACGCGTTTTTACTAGTGTTTGTCCAATCTCTGGCCGATTTTGGCAATCCGATGACGATCGGAGGGAACTACTCTACCGTTGCCAGGGAAATCTATTTGCAGGCGGTCGGAAGCTATAATTTGCAAGCGGGCGCGGCTCTGGCGATGATTTTGCTTACGGTTACGATTATCGTGTATATTTTGCAAAACTTCTGGGTGGGTAAAAAAAGCTATGTCACGGTAACGGGCAAACCGACGGGACAGCGGAGAATGATTGAGTCCGGGGCCGTTAAACAAGGGTTATTCGCTTTTTGCTTGATCATGTCGCTGGCCGTTATCGCTTTTTATGCTCTGGTACCGGTCGGATCGTTCATCAAGCTGTGGGGGATCAACAACAGCCTGACCCTGGACCATTACAAATACGTATTCTCCATCGGGCAAAAAGCGATCAAGGACACGCTGACGCTGGCTGTCGTCGCCACTCCGGTCGCCGGTCTGCTGGGGATGATCATCGCCTTCCTGATTGTCCGCAAGCGTTTCTTCGGCAAAAAGGCGCTGGAGGTGATCAGCATGCTGTCGATTGCCGTGCCGGGCACGGTCATCGGGATCGGTTATATTCTTGCCTTCAATAAGGCACCGCTGGCGTTGACGGGAACAGGAATGATTATCGTGGCCGCCTTCGTCGTACGTTCCATGCCGGTGGGCATTCGTTCCGGGATCGCCGCCTTGCAGCAAATCGACCCGAGCATCGAAGAGGCCGCGACGAATCTGGGAGCCGGGGGACGTAAAGTGTTCACCAGCGTAGTGTTGCCACTGATCAAGTCCGCTTTCTTCAGCGGCCTCGTCAACAGCTTTGTCAAAAGCATGACCGCGATGAGCGCCGTGATTTTCCTTATTTCGGCCAAATATAATCTCATTACTGCGTCGATTCTGGCGCAGGTCGAGGCGGGCCGGATCGGCGTGGCCAGCGCTTACTGTACGATTCTGATTCTCATCATGATCGTTGCTCTGGCGCTAATCAACTTGCTGGTGAAATGGATGGGCGGCAAAGAGCGATCCGTTTAATTGGCGCCCATTCTTGAAGGAGGTATTGTTTATGGCTAAATCTGTCACTCTTAAAAATATATCGAAGGCCTTCGTGAACGACAAAGGCGAACGGTCGTACGCGGTAACCGGGGTTGATCTGAGCATCGGAGAGGGCGAGTTCGTCACTCTGCTCGGCCCTTCAGGTTGCGGCAAAACGACGACGCTGCGCATGATTGCCGGATTCGAGGAGATTACCGAAGGGCATATTTATTTCGGGAATGAGGCGGTCGACGGGATACCTCCAAACCGGAGGGACTGCACGATGGTGTTCCAATCCTATGCCCTGTTCCCGCATTTGAATGTTTTTGACAATATCGCTTACGGGCTCAAAATTAAGAAGCTGACCAAGTCGGAGATTAGCTCGAAAGTTGAATCCGTATTGGATATAATGAATTTGCGGGATTACCGGGACCGGATGCCGAGCCAATTGTCGGGCGGGCAGCAGCAGCGGGTTGCCCTGGCCAGAGCGCTCGTGATGGAGCCTGGCGTGCTGCTGTTTGACGAGCCGTTGTCCAACCTGGATGCCAAGCTGCGTTTGGTGATGCGGGACGAAATCCGGCGGATTCAGCAGCAGATCGGCATTACGGCCGTTTATGTCACGCATGATCAAAGCGAAGCGATGAGCATGAGCGATAAAGTCATCGTTATGAATAAAGGGAAAATCGAGCAGGTCGGTACGCCGATGGAGATTTACCAGCGCCCCAAAACGAAGTTTGTGGCGGACTTTATCGGAACCGCCAACTTTATGGAGGGGACGGTGAAAGGAACGGAGGCAGGCCGGCTGCTGGTGGAGACGGACGCAGGTTTGCTGCGGATTCGCCGGGACGGTTTTAAGGCGGGAGACCGCGTTACCGTCGTAATCCGCCCGGAAGCCGTATCCTTGTCCAATGAATCGGCGCACCTGGGTGTCGTGCGAAAGAGCGTATTCATGGGCCAAACGCAGGAATACGAAGTGCAGTTTGCCGGCCAGTTGTTCCAAATTACCGAGCATAACCCGATCCAGGAGAAAGTTTACGCGGTCGGAGCCAATGTATCGCTGCAGTTTGCCGAAGACGCACTTCATGTGATTTAACCCAAAACATCACGTTCGGATGACATCAAGCAAGGGGGAGAGGGGCGGCATGAAACGAATAACTTTAGGCATATTGCTGCTGTTCCTTATGATATCGCCGCTTCTGGCCGCTTGCGGCAGGGAGAGTCAAGGTACGTTGACGGTGTATGCGGGACTGTATGAGGATCACGCCATCAAGGCGATCGAGACGTTCCAGAAGCAGACCGGCATTAAAGTGAATTATGTGCGGATGTCGAGCGGGGAAATCCTGGCGCGAATCCGGGGGGAGCGGAACGCGCCCAAAGCGAGCGTTTGGTATGGCGGACCGGCGGATACGTTTATTCAGGCGAAAACCGAGGGCTTGCTGGAACCGTATCTTTCGCAAAATGCCGCATCGATCCCCCGTGAGTATCGCGATCCGAGCGGATATTGGACAGGAATTTACGTCGGTTCCATCGCGTTTGTGTCCAACAAAACCTGGCTGCAGGAGGTAGGGTTGCAAGCTCCTCAATCGTGGAATGACCTGCTGCAGCCGGAGTACCGGGGGATGATTTCGATGGCGGACCCCCGTTCATCGGGAACCGCCTATACGACGCTGGCTACGCTTGTGCAGTTGTTCGGCGAGGATCAGGCGTTTGACTATTTGCGCCGGCTGCACCTGCAAAATGTCGTTTACACCACCTCCGGGAGCGTTCCCGGGCGAACGGTAGGCATGGGGGAGTCAGGCACGGCGGTCATGTTCGCTCATGATGCGCTCAAATATTACAAGGAAGGGTTTCAAAATCTTGTCATTAACTTTCCAACCGAAGGAACCGGCTACGAAATCGGGGCGGTCGGCATCATCAAGGGCGGCCCGAATCAGGAGGAGGCCCGGCAGTTCGTCGATTGGGCGCTGACCAAGCAAGCTCAGGAACTCGGCAAGCAGGTCGGCAATTACCAGCAGTTGACGAATCCCGACGCCGTTGCCCCCGAGGAAGCCATTCCTTTGGAGAAACTGAATGCCATTCCATACGACCTCGAATGGGCCGGCAAAAACCGCGAGCGCCTGATCGGCAGGTGGACGGCCGAGGTGTTGGGTTCGGGAAACGGATAGGATCTTCTATTAACGCGGCCGATATCATGGTATAATTTTTTTAGAGACTGATATGGTAACGTTCGTCATACTATCTTATCCGCAAGCTGAAAATGGAGGTTGGCATCATTGAAATTGCTGGGGGCTATTGAAGCCGGAGGAACTAAATTTGTATGCGGTATCGGCCATGAGGACGGCACGATTCTGGACCGGGTCAGCTTTCCGACGACGACGCCGGAAGAGACGATGGGCCGGGTGCACGATTATTTCCGGGATAAGGAGATTGAGGCCATGGGCATCGGCTCGTTTGGGCCGATCGATCCGATTCCGGGGAGCCCAACCTATGGTTATATCACGACGACCCCGAAGCCGCACTGGAGCAACTTTGATCTCGTTGGGGCCGTTCTGAAGGCCATGAACTGCAAGGTAGGCTTTGACACGGACGTAAACGGGGCGGCGCTGGGCGAATTACGCTGGGGTGCGGCCCAAGGGCTGGATAATTGCCTTTACATCACGGTCGGAACGGGGATCGGGGCCGGATCCGCTTTAAACGGAGGGCTGATTCACGGCTTGTCCCATCCCGAAATGGGGCATATTCTCGTGCGCCGTCATCCGGACGATAAATATGAAGGCACATGTCCATACCACGGGGACTGCCTGGAAGGCTTGGCCGCCGGTCCGGCCCTCGTCAAACGCTGGGGAGTCGCCAACGGCGCGGATCTTCCTCCCGACCATCCGGCTTGGGAAATGGAGGCCTATTACTTGGCGCAGGCATTGATGAACTATATTCTCGTGCTTTCTCCGCAAAAGATCATTATGGGCGGCGGAGTCATGAAGCAGAGCCAGCTTTTCCCGCTGATCGCGGACAAGCTGCAGACTTTGCTGAATGGGTACGTTCAGCACCCAAGCTTGCGTGAGGGAATCGCCGATTATATCGTTCCGCCGGGGCTTGGCGACAATGCCGGACTGGCCGGCGCGCTGGCTTTGGCCGACGCGGCCTTGTCCTCGCCAAGCTGAGGCGTGGTTCAAAAGGCGCTTTTTCCAAGCCTGATCCGTGAATTGGACCGAAAAGCGGCCCGATTTTGAATGTAACGGACACCAGAGACCTTATTCAGGTAAAAACAGAACATTTCAGCTTGTTTTTGATCAAATAAGGTCCTTCTGGCTTTGCTTTCCTAATACTGATCGATGATATAGTTTAAGATATACAAATGAAAACGAAAAAGTGAAGCACACTTGCCGGTGCCCAAGGGGCGCTGTGGCGGTGTGCTTTTTTTGTTGAAAATTGTCCATTGTGGGAGAGGAAGGGATTAATCATGAGTGCTTATGAACTAGCGGTAAGAGAAAAGAAAGCGAAATGGCCGGAAGGCAGGCCGTTTACCCCGCATGACGAAGCGTTCAAGAAGCTGCTGCAAACCTTTTTTGCGGAGTTCATTGAACTGTTTTTTCCTGAACTGGACAAGCTGCTCGATCATCGTCATACCCGTTTTTTAATGCAGGAGCTGCTAGTGGATATCGTTGGCGAGGAGAAGCGGACGCTGGATCTGCTGCTGGAAACGAGATACTTGGAGCTGGATGCCTACATATTGATCCACATTGAGCCGCAATCCTACCAGGAGAACGACTTCCACGAGCGAATGTTCATCTATTTCAGCCGTTTGTTTGAGCGGCATCGGAAGGAATATAAACTCATTATTCCCATTGCCGTCTTTACGGCGGACGAGGCTAAGGAGGAGAAAAATGCGCTGGTGATGAGTATGCCGCAGCAGCCGATTTTGCGGTTTGAATTCATGAAGGTGGAGCTAAGGAAGCAACCTTGGCGGCAATTTATCGATTCCGCCAATCCGGTGGCTGCTGCGCTGCTGGCGAAAATGGGCTATACTAAGGGAGAAGAGCGAGAAATACGCCTGGCGTATTTACGGATGATTTTACGTCTGCAAGGAAGGTTGGATGATGCGCGAATGGCCCTGATCATGTCGGTGGCGGATCTGTATTTCAATACTGATCCCGAGCAAGACAAGCAGTTGCTGGAAGAGTTGAAAGAACAATACCCGGAGGTAGGTGAGTCTATTATGGAACTGATGCCCGCATGGAGTCGTTTGGGATACGAGGAAGGCTTGAAGGAAGGCTTGCAGAAAGGTTTGGAGGAAGGTTTGGAGAAAGGTTTGGGAAAAGGGATTGAGCAAGGCATAGAGCAAGGCATAGAGAAAGGGATTGAACAAGGTATAGCCGTGGGCATGGAAAAGGCGGCGCTTAATATGCTTCGCGAGGGAATGGAGACATCGCTGGTCGCTAAAGTTACGGGGCTAACCGAAGAGCAGGTGGCGAGGCTGAAAAAGCAATCTTGAATTCAGCCGCTTAGGGCGGATGACCAAATGTTGAGCCAGTAAGGAAGCGCCTGTCCTTGGGAAGTTTTATCCCTGACAGGCGCCGCTTTTTAAACATGACCTTTTCGCTTGCAAAACTACATCAATAAGGTCCAGTTTGTCTCTGCGTCTTTGTATCGGATGCTGAATTCCTTGGTGGCCAGGTTGGCTTCCAGCTTCGCTTCGGAGGCGCCGTTTTTCCAAATGATCCGCAAATTGTTGATGTCCGCTTGCTCGGCTTCGACGGTTCCGTCAAACGCCGGGCAGGTGTTTCTAAACTTCAGCAGCCGGAACAACTGCTTCACGACAGGACGCTCCACTTCGCGTTCGATTTCCTCCAGCGTGTAGTAATGACGGTTGATGTTCCGCCCCTCTTTGGTGCGCTCCAGCAGCTCGATATCATTTTCGCCGGCAAGCAAGCCTACATAATAGATTTGCGGGATGCCCGGGGCGAAGCACTGAATCGCCCGCGCCAACAAGTAGCTCTGGTCATTGTTGCCGAGCGCCGAGTAGTAGGTGCAGTTGATCTGGTAAATATCGAGATTGTTGTAGGCTTCCGTGCTGTAAATCTTTTTGACGTTGGCGCCCTGGCTGTACAGGCTCTCCCGGGTCATTTCGCACTCCTCGTCGGACAGCAGGTCCTTAACGTCGACGACCCCGATGCCGTCATGGGTATCCAGCGTCGTAAACTGTTTGCGCGGGCAAATGTTAAGCCAATGAACGAGCCGGTGAACCTGGCCGCTGTACAAGGCATGCAGCACCAGCATCGGCAGGGCGAAGTCATACACATAATAGTCCTGCTCGGCGATTTTCAGCTGAATGCTGTAATGCTCGTGAATTTCCGGGAGGACCGTAATGCCGGAAGGGGAAATGATGTCCTCGGAATACCGCAGCATGTCCCAAATATCCGGCTCCACGAAAAAGCAGTTCGTGCCGATTTTTTTGTTGGCGTAAGCAAAGGCGTCAAGCCGGATGATGGAGGCTCCTTTTTGGGCCAGGAACGTCAGATTGTCGCGGATGAACTTTTTCGTGGTGTCGGTCGTTACATCCAGGTCGATCTGCTGCTCGTCGAAGGTGCACCATACCTTTTCCGTGCTTCCGTCCTTAAAGGTTACTTCTACATAAGGGGCGCGCGGTTTGCGCTTGTAGATCAAATCCACGTCCTCCGGAGTAGGCTCTCCGCCGGGCCAGAAGTTTTTGTAGCGGATAAACAGATCCTTGTAGGCGGACTCGTCTTTTTTCTCCAGAAAATCCTGAAAATACGGCGATTGCCGGGAGATATGATTAATCATGAAATCATACATCATGTAATATTTTTGACTCATTTGCTCGACATCGGACCAATCGCCGAAGGCCGGATCGACCTTGGTGTAGTCCATGGGGGCAAAACCACGGTCGCCTGAAGAAGGATAGAAAGGCAACAGGTGAACGCCGCCGACGACTCCTTGCAAATGCTTGTCCAGCACCTGGTTCAATTCCTTCAAGTTCGTCCCGAGGCTGTCTGCGTACGTAATCAGCATCGCTTCATTTTTTATCTTCATAAGTTCTCCTTCTCTATCGGAAAAATAAGCGGTCTTTATTTCAACCGGTACACTCTGGCTTCATACGGCTTAAGCCGGAATGACCGGAAATCGTCCTTTCCATCGGCCTCGTAATTGGAGATAAGCAGTTCTGCCCGGGTGCGGTTCAAGCCTTCCGGCAGCGTGAACTGAGGCCGTTCCGCGGAAAAATTGCAGATCACGAGCAGTTGGTCTTCCTGCAAGGTTCGCGTGTACGCGTAAATCTGTTCATGGTCGTCCAGCAGCAGCTCGTAGCCGCCGTCCACGATCACCGGATTTTCCTTGCGCAGGCGGATCAGTTTTTGATAATAATAGAAAATCGAATTTTGATCCCGCATCGCGGCTGCGACATTGATCTGCCTGTAGTTCGGGTTTACGGCAATCCAGGGCTGACCGGCCGTAAAACCGGCATGTTCCGCGTCCGTCCACTGCATTGGCGTGCGCGCGTTGTCACGGCTGCGTTCGTGGATCGCCTTCATCATTTCCTCGCGGGTGAGAAGCCCGGCCGCAATATAATCTCTGTACGTGTTTAAAGTTTCGATATCGCGGTATTCATCCACGGTTTCGAACGCTACGTTGGTCATTCCGATCTCTTCGCCTTGGTAAATGTAAGGCGTCCCCTTAAGCATATGCAGGCAGGTGGCCAGCATTTTGCCGGATACCTCGCGGTATTCCTCGCTGTCGTTGCCGAAGCGGGAAATCGCCCGCGGCTGGTCATGGTTGCTCCAATACAAGCTGTTCCAACCCTGTTTTTCCAGCCCTTTCTGCCATCTTGTGAAAATCGCCTTCAAATCCGTGAGCTTCCACGGCTGCGGGGACCATTTCCCAAATTTGCCGTTGCCGACATCGACGTGTTCGAAATGGAACACCATGTTGAGCTCCCGGCGTTCCTTGGCCGTGTACAGCTTTGCTTCCTCGACGCCTACGTTCGGCATTTCGCCGACCGTGATCGTGTCGTATTTGGCGAGTACCTCATGGTTCATGTCGCGAAGAAATTCATGAATGCGGGGGCCGTTCGTGAAGTGGGGGCCGCCGTCGCCGTATGCCGTATCGCCAACAACGCCGTCCAAAAAACGCTGATCCTTCGATATGAAATTAACGACATCCATTCGGAATCCGTCCACGCCTTTATTCAGCCAGAAGGTCATCAGATCGTACACTTCCCGGCGCAATTGCGGATTCTCCCAATTCAGATCGGGCTGCTTCTTGCTGAACAGATGCAAATAATATTCTCCCGTCACGGGATCGTATTCCCAGGCGCTTCCGCCGAAGAAAGAACCCCAATTGTTGGGAGGGCCTCCGTTTTTCCCTGGTCTCCACACGTAATAATCGCGGTAAGGGCTGCTCTTCGAGCTACGCGACGCGATAAACCAGGAATGCTCGTCCGAGGTATGATTCACGACGAGATCCATCATGATTTTTATATTTCTGGCATGGGCTTCGCTCAGCATTTCGTCGAAATCGCGCATCGTTCCGAATTCATCCATAATGGCGCGGTAATCGCTGATGTCGTAACCGTTATCATCGTTGGGGGATCGGTAAACCGGCGACAGCCAAATCACGTCGACGCCCAGGTTTTGCAAATGATCCAGGCTTTGCGTAATCCCCTTGATGTCGCCGATCCCGTCCCCGTCGCTGTCTTTGAAGCTGCGCGGATAAATTTGATAGACAACGCTTTGTTTCCACCACTCCTGATTCATGGGTTCTCCTGCTCCTTGTTTCGTTTTATTTCTATAGTTTGATTACGATTTGACGGCTCCTTCCACAACGCCCTGGATGATCTGCCGCTGCATCGCCACGTAGAAAATCACGATCGGAATCATCGAAAGAACCAGCGCCGCCATGGCTACTCCGTAATTGGACGTATATTTACCGAAAAAATAGTAGGTGGACAGCGGCAGCGTCCGGTCTTCCGGCGAGATGAGAACGAGCGAAGGAAGCAGGAAGTCGTTCCAAATCCAAAGTACGTTAAGTATGGCGATCGTGGTCGTGATCGGTTTCAAAATCGGAAAAATCACGCTGCTGAACAGTTTGATCCGTCCGGCTCCGTCAATCAGCGCCGCTTCGTCCATATCGACCGGGACGCCCTTAATGAAACCGTGGTACATAAAGGTCGACAAGCTGATGCCGAACCCGAGGTAGAAATAAATGAGCCACCATTTGCTGCTGAGCATGTCCAAAGACCCGAACACCGAGACGAACGGAATCATGATCGCTTGGAACGGGATAATCATCGAAGCGATCAGCATCAGCAGGATGATGTGGTTGATTCTCCATTTCCACCTTACCAGGAAGAAGGCGAGGCTGGAGGAAAAGATCAAGATCAGCGCGACGGCGAAAACCGTGATGATCAAGGAATTGACAAAGGCGCTGCCGAATCCCATGGTCTTGTAAGCTTCGGTGTAGTTGGCAAAGCTCCAGTCCACCGGCGGCGCAAGCGGATTGCGCACGATATCGATCCGCGACTTAAACGAGTTCACGATAATCATAAGCAGCGGAAAAATGAACGCAACCAGCAGCAGTACATTCAATACAAGCGCGGATGCTTTTTTCATTCGGGACGATCCGGTCATCATGCTTCCACCTCCACCTTTTTCATCACGCTGACCTGAACGATGGCGATGATCGCCACCACGGCAAACAGAATAAACGCTTTAGCTTGCCCCGGCCCGAAACGCTGGTACACAAAGGCTTCGTTGTACACGTGCATGGCGATCAATTCCGTCGAGCGGAAGGGGTCGCCTTTCGTCAGCGACAGGTTCGTGTCGTATACCATGAAGCTTCTTTGCAGCGTCAAAAACAAGCTGATCGTAAAAGCGGGTACCATGAGCGGAATTTTGACGTTGAACAACTGGCGGATATAAGACGCTCCGTCCAGGCTGGCCGCTTCGGTCAGCGAAGCCGAAATCCCGTTCAACCCCGCTACGTAAATAAGCATCATGTAGCCGGCGTTTTGCCAAATGCTCACGATGATAAGGGCCCACAGCGCTTTATCCGGATCGCCCAGCCAGGACGAAGACAGAAATCCCCAGTCCAGCTCGCGGCCGGCGTACGTAAATACTCTGGCAAAAATAAACTGCCATACGAACCCCAAAATAATGCCCCCGATGAGATTGGGCGTAAAATATCCGGCGCGGAAAAAGTTCTGCCCTTTAAAACCGCCGGTGACGAGCAGGGCGAGCCCAAACGCGACGACGTTGGTCAGCACGAGCGTGACGACCACGTATTTCAGCGTCGTTCCCATCGATGCCCAGAATGTCGAATCGGTCAGGGCAGCTTGATAGTTGGAAAGTCCCAAAAAATGAAAGGTGTCGGAGGTGCCGTTCCAGTCCGTGAGCGTCGTGAATATTCCCATGCAAAAGGGGACGAGTATGACTGTCGCGAAAGCGAATAAAGGGATAAAGCCGAATGTCATAAAAACTTTCAGTTTGTCGATCCATGTTTTCTCGTTGTACATGAGGAACCTCCCATCTGGCGCCTGAAATGAGCCGGGAGCAAGCGTCCATGCTTATTCCCGGCCGTTTTGCTGGTGATGCTTGCGCCTCGCTTATTTCTTGCCCGCGGAAGCCCAGTAAGCTTGGAACTCCTTGGTCAACCCGGCTCTGTCGATTTCTCCGCCCAGGTATTTTTGCAGACTGGCCGCCATGGCAGGGAAGGCATCAGGCGGATAGTAGGAGTTCATCCATGCCAGCGTGTTCTCGGATTCCGTGTAGGAAAGCACCGATGTGGAGACCGGATCCGTCGGTTTGGTCGTGAAATTGTCGTATGCCGGCAAAAATCCGAACTGATTTACATAGTAGTCCTGACCTTTTTCGCTGGACACCATCCAGTTCAGGAAATCCTTCGAAGCCTGCTGTTCTTCAGGCGTGGATTGGCTGGCATCGACGACCCAATATTCCGGAACGCCGACAGAAATACGGCTGTTGCCGAAATCGCCGGCGTTGTTGCTGACCGGAACCGGCAGGAATCCATACTCCCCTTCAGGATCGATTTCTTTAATTTGGGTATAGGCCCAGTTGCCCATGAACCACATGCCGGCTTGTCCGTCCGCGAGCACGATCGGAGCGTCGTCATAGGTTGCGGAGAGCGGCGCGTCCTTCGCGTAGTTGTATTGTTTGATCAGATCCAGCGTGTCCAGCCAGCCGTTGAAAACCTGGTCTTGGGCCAGGTCCACTTTGCCGCTTTTCAGATCTTCGAGATATTGCAAACGTCCCGCGTGATCCTGGGACTCGTTTGCGGCGAACACGTTCGTGAAATGCGCGCCCAGGGACCAGTCCACCGGGGTGATTTCAACAGCTTTTGCGCCGGTTGCCTCAATCTTGTCGAACAAAG
Source organism: Paenibacillus sp. FSL P4-0127 (assembly GCF_038007325.1). Classification (NCBI taxonomy): domain Bacteria; kingdom Bacillati; phylum Bacillota; class Bacilli; order Caryophanales; family Paenibacillaceae; genus Paenibacillus; species Paenibacillus sp. FSL P4-0127. The sequence goes on from NZ_JBBOWY010000001.1 coordinate 1,493,267, forward strand.
CCTTCAAGTCGTCCTGGGTGCGGATTGTGGAAGGATCAAAGCTGCCGCCTACGGCTGCGTCCAGCACCTTCTTGTTGTACAGGAAGCCGAAGGCTTCGATCGACATCGGCATACCGTATACTTTGTTGTCGACGGTGACATAATCAAGCGTACCGGCATTGGCGTGCTGCACCCATTCCTGATCGGAAAGATCGGCAAGCTTGTCCTTCATTTGATCGAATTCGCTCAGAAAGTGCATGATGTTCGGCGCGTTATTGGAAGCGTACAGGGTGGTGATCCGCTGGTAGCCATTTTGTCCGGCCATCGGAATCAGCGAAACTTTGACCTTGTCCTGCGAACTGTTGTATTCCTGGACCATTTCTTCAAACTGTTTCGAAATTTCCTGTTTGCCGACCAGCACCGAAATTTCGGTTTTCGCCCCGCTGCCGCCGGCGTTGCCGGCTCCGGCGTCGCCTTTGCCCGAATTGCCGCCGCACGCCGCAAGCGCCAGGGACAATAAGCCGACTAACAGCAGTGATGAAAGCGTTCTCTTCATAACTATTAGACCTCCTAGATTTTGAATACAACTCATTTTATAACCGTGCAAAAAATATGTCAAACGTTTTCCTATAAAAAAATCCCGTAAAATAAGGATATAGTAACTGATAATTTACAAAGTTTTATGGTATCGTTAATCATATGAAAACAGTTGTATGCCAGGATATGGCCGACTATTATGGAAATAGACAATTCCGAGTTGCGGGTTCTTTTCGATAGATAAAGTGAGGGGATGCATGAAATGGCGAGTATCAAAGATGTGGCCAAAGTTGCCGGAGTATCCGTGACGACCGTTTCCAGAGTGATGAACAACCGGGGATATATCAGCAAAGAAACCCGCCGCAAGGTGGAAAAGGCGATGGAGATGATCGATTATCATCCCAACGAGATCGCCAGGGCGCTGCAGAAAAATCAGTCTTATTTTATCGGGATCATCGTTCCCGACTCGAATCACCCGTTTTTCTCCGATTTGATCAAGTATGTTGAAATGAGCGCGAATGAAAAAAACTACAAGCTGCTCGTTTGCAATTCCCTCGAGGACCCGGACAAGGAAGCGAACTACATTAGTATGCTGCGCCAGAACCGGGTGGACGGGATCATCATGTGCAGCCATACGATGGATATCGAAAGTTATAAGAAGGTTCCTTTTCCGATCGTTTCCTTTGACCGTCTCGTATCGCCGAATATCCCCTGCGTAGGCTCCGACAATTACAGAGGCGGGGAACTGGCGACGGAGCATCTGATCGGGCGGGGATGCAAACGGCTCCTGCATATCTCGGGGCCGCTCGGTCTGGATATGCTCTCCAACCGGCGGAGGGACGCCTTCGTGATCACTTGCATGAAGCACGGCATTGCCTACGATATCATTGAAGGCGCACACAACAAGCTCACCTTCGATTATTTCTGGTCGTTTATCGCCGAAAAGCTGCCGCCGGACAAGCTTGGCGAATACGACGGCGTATTTTGCAGCAATGACATCGTGGCATACGCCTTGTACATTTACGCGCAGCAGCACGGTATCCGGGTGCCAGAGGATTTTAAAATCGTCGGCTACGATTACCATAGCTTCACGCGGATGCTGCAAAATCCGAAGCTAACCACCATCATGCAGCCCAGTGACCGGATCGGCGCCATGCTGACAAACACGTTGATCCGAATGATCGAAAATACGGAAGGGGAATTGATCAACAATACGACGGTGGACATCACCCTGATTCAAGGGGAGACTACCTGATTTCCAGCAGATACGACCATTATATAGAAGAGTCATGAGCCGAGGGTTCGCGCCAAACGGTGCGAGCCGGCTAAAAGACGGATTTTGTTGCAGGGCGCCTATGGCGCTTTTTTTTGAAGAAAGACGGTTTGGTGGACCAAGTGCAAAAGTGCAGTTTATTCACCTCAAACTGGCCCACTTATGCGATACAAATGCAAAAGTGCATCTCATTTGAGCCTTCCGATAAAAAAGTAGCTTTTGACCGGAATTGTACTGCACTTTTGCATTTCGCTACCCATTTGTCTCTGCTTTCCAGCGAAAGTACGCCAATACGCCGTTTTTCTTTGCTCTTTTTTGCCAGTCGATTCCATACCGGCCCCTTCATGGCATTCGAAAAAAGACAGTGATATAATAAACAAGATTTGTGCACATTGGAATTTGGGAAACTTGATGCAAATGGAAACTTAGCAATAGAACCGGAGGGACTAATTATGGCGAAATTGGTGGTATGCGATCACCCTTTAATCCAACACAAACTGACATTTATCCGTGATATGCGAACGAACACGAAGGATTTCCGCGAGCTGGTGGATGAAGTGGCCACATTAATGGCCTATGAAATTACGCGGGATATTCCGCTGGAATCCATCAAGGTGCAAACCCCTGTGGCCGAGGCCGAATCGCGGGTCATTTCCGGCCGGATGCTCGGGCTTATTCCGATTCTCCGCGCGGGGCTGGGCATGCTGGACGGCGTGTTAAAGCTGCTGCCTGCGGCGAAGGTGGGGCATGTCGGACTGTTCCGTGATCCGCAGACGCTGCAGCCGGTGGAATATTACATAAAGCTGCCGACGGATGTACAGGAACGCGAGTTGATCGTCATCGATCCGATGCTGGCGACAGGCGGTTCGGCGATCGCGGCGATCGACGCCCTGAAAAAACGCGGCTGCACGCAAATCAAAATGATGAACCTGATCGCCGCCCCGGAAGGAGTCAAAGCGGTGCATGACGCCCATCCGGACGTCGATATCTACGTTGCCGCCCTGGATGAACGCCTGGATGATCACGGTTATATTATCCCTGGCCTGGGTGACGCCGGCGACCGTCTGTACGGCACGAAGTGATCCAAAGACGACTTTTTGAACTACCTCATTTAAGTATTGTTCAAAAAGTTGGCTTTTCAGCACCAAGAAGGTTGGATGAAGCTAGGGACTGAGTAGCGGAGCGTAGGATGATCCTACGTGAGCAACGGAAGGCCCGGCTGAATTCAAGATTCGATGTCGAATATGCTGCTGTGTACCAACTTCGTGATCAAAAGACAACTTTTTGAATTACCGCTAAAGGAAGGGAATGGGACATGTCTAAGATTAAAGTAATGACCGTCTTCGGCGTAAGGCCGGAAGCGATTAAAATGGCGCCGCTGATTCTGGAATTGCAAAAGCATAGCGACCATATCGACTCTATCGTGTGTGTGACGGCCCAACACCGTGAGATGCTGGACCAGGTGCTGGACGTGTTTAAAATCGTTCCGGACTACGATCTGGATGTGATGAAGCCGAGCCAAAGCCTGAACGAAATCACGATTCGCGTACTGCAAGGTTTGGAAGGGGTGCTGCGCGAGGCGAAGCCGGATATCGTGCTGGTCCACGGCGACACGCTCACGACATTCCTGGCCAGCTATGCAGCTTTCCTGCAACAGATCAAAGTCGGCCATGTCGAAGCAGGCCTGCGCACCTGGAACAAGTTGTCTCCGTATCCGGAAGAAATGAACCGCCAGTTGACTGGAGTGCTTGCGGACCTGCATTTTGCTCCGACGGAGTGGTCCGCTGGAAATTTGCGGAAGGAAAATAAGCCGTCGTCAGCTATATATGTCACAGGCAACACGGTAACAGATGTGTTTCAATATACAGTACAACCTGATTATAAGAACGATGTGCTCGACTGGGCCGCAGGCAAACGGTTGATTTTGATGACGGCTCACCGCCGCGAATCACAGGGCGAACCGCATCTGAATATTTTCCGCGCCGTGCGGAGAATCGCCGATGAGTTTGAGGATGTGGCCATCGTGTATCCGGTACATCCAAGCCCGGCGGTTAAAGGTCCCGCCCACGAAACTTTGGGAGGGCATCCCCGTATTAAACTTATCGATCCTTTGGATGTGGTGGATCTGCACAATTTTTATCCGCACACCCACCTTATACTTACGGATTCGGGCGGTTTGCAGGAAGAAGCGCCTTCCTTTGGCGTTCCCGTGCTCGTGCTTCGCGACACGACGGAACGTCCGGAAGGAATCGAGGCAGGGACACTGGAACTGGTCGGCACGAACGAGGAGATGGTTTATGAACGGACAAAGGCGCTGCTTTGCGATCAAAAAGCTTACGCCGCCATGAGCCATGCCGCTAATCCATATGGTGATGGGAAAGCATCTACGCGAATTGTCAATGCGATTTATCACTATTTTGGAATAACGGACGAGCGTCCGGAGGATTTTCACAGAAAGTTCACAAATTGACGAAAATTTGTTTTGATCGCAAGCATAAAAAAGTATACAGTATTACTGTACGCTGTATGCGTTTGCCCCAGGATTGCAAGGACAAATTTAGCATTTCACGACTTTAAACCGCTAAAAAACCTCAATTGACAAGAACTGTTCACAGTTAGTAAAATAAATTGGGATTATTAGGGTGAATTGAAATGGAGGATCCGATAAAACCTGGAGGCAACAACAGTGTATGGAAGGTTGCCGCTTTGGTAACGGCCTTAGGGACGAATTTTGCCATATGCACGATCGGCGGTTTCTACTTCGGTTCCTGGTTGGATAAGCTTTGGCTGACGAATGGTGTCGGTATCGGTCTGGGCGTTCTAACAGGAATTGCGGTCGGGATCGTCGGCATCGTAGCGCTGATCAGATCGGTCATGAGGGGGAAATAATGGATGAGCTGTCGAAATTAAGCCGCGCTTTGACAGCCGGGACGCTTGGTTTCTTGGCCCTTTGCTTTTTGGGAGGCGCTTTATTGCCGGGATTGCAAAGCATTATGCTCGGTATGGCGCTGGGTGCGGCGGTAAGCTGGATCAATGCGTATTACCTGGGCCGAAAGGTGCGGCGTCTGGGTGATGCGGCTGCGGCCGGCGAAGCCAAGCGGATCAACATGGGTTTTCTTACCCGGACGGCTACGGCGGTCTTGGCGGTATTCGCCGCCATGAAATATCCGCAGTACCTCAACGTGTATGCGGTTGCCGGGAGTCTGGTTTTTGCGCAACTTTACCTTCTTATTATAGGCATCAAATATTCTCGCAAACCTTGAGTTGTATTCAACCTGAGATTGGGGGTGAGAAAACATGCATGAAGCTCCGATTATTGAATTGGGCGGCCTGCGTTTCGACTTGTCGATCATTTTGATGCTGGTCGTAACTTGCACCATCGTTTTTGTGCTGGCGAAATTGGCTACGCGAAACCTGTCTGTCGAGAATCCCGGAAAATTGCAAAATTTTTTGGAATGGGCGGTTGAATTCGTTCAGAACATGATTTCAAGCACGATGGACTGGAAGAAAGGGAAGCCTTTTTTATCCCTGGCTATGACGATGATTATGTTCATTTTTGTGGCCAATATGCTTGGACTTCCGTTAGGGATCGCCACGGAGTATACCGACCCGGCAAAAGCAACCATTTTCGGACACGAAATTACCTCCGTTGTGAAGGTGCTTGAGGAAGAACACGCGAAGCACCCGGATGAGGAAGCGCACGCCGAAGTGGCCTGGTGGAAATCCCCGACCGCGGACGTAAGCGTGACAATGGGGCTGGCATTGCTGGTATTCCTGATATCCCACGGACTTGGACTTACGAGAAACACGAAAAATTATTTGAAGCACTATATCCAACCGTATCCGTTTTTCCTGCCGATTAACATCATTGAGCAGCTGTCGAAGCTGCTGACGCACGGCGTTCGTCTATTTGCCAATATTTTTGCGGGCGAGGTGTTGATCTCCACGATCATGACTTTGGCGAAGGCCAGCGTCATCGGGATGATCGCTTCTGTACCGCTGCTGATGATTTGGCAGGGCTTCAGTATTTTCGTCGGTGCGATTCAGGCGTTTGTGTTTGTCATTCTGATGATGGTGTATATTTCGCAGAACCTGGAGAGCCATGAAGAAGAGCATTGATAACATGAGATTTACGCTGCAAGGTTTTAAAAATCAGTTTCAAGTTACGGAATGGAGTACTGCTTCATCCTGACTGAACTATACAAATTGAATTTATTTTTAAGGAGGATATACAAATGGGAGCAATGGCATTATTGGCAGCAGCTATCGTAGCAGGTTTGGGCGCGTTTGGCGCAGCGCTGGGTAACGGGATGGTTATCAGCAAAACGGTCGAAGGGATCGCGCGTCAACCGGAAGCGAAATCCACTCTGCAAACGACGATGTTTATCGGCGTTGGTCTGATCGAGGTCCTTCCGATCATCGGCGTGGTCTTGGCCTTCATGTTCTATGGTTTGGCCGGCTAAATGAAAAGGGAAAGAAGAACTGGCGGGGAAGGCCACAGCCGTCCACGCCTTCTTTTTAGCCCAGGCAGAACGATCTCGCTATATGCGGATAGGCTTCGGAAAGGAGTGACTTGAGATTGAGTTTCGTATGGGAAAATACCGTCATCGCACTGATTGCGATCGGAATTCTATACTTCTTGTTAAATAAATATGCTTTTGGCCCGCTGTTTTCCGTGATGGAAAAACGCCGCGAGCTCGTGCAGCAGCAGCTGAACGAAGCCGCGCAAACCCGCGAGCAAGCAAGCGCTTTTGTGGAGGAGCAGAAGGCGGCCCTGCAGCAAGCGCGTAAAGAGGCGTACGACATCATCGAGCAGTCCAAGCAAACGAGCAGCAAGCAAGCGGCTCAAATGCTGGAGCAGGCCAAAGATGAGGCCACTCGTTTGAAGGAAGAGGCGCTGCGCGATATTCAAAACGAGAAAAACCGTGCGGTGGAACAGCTTCGCAACGAAGTGGGAACTGTCTCCGTGAAGATTGCTTCCAAGCTGATCGAAAAAGAGGTCAGCGATACCCAAGTTCAAGGCGAACTGGTTGACAAGTATCTTAAAGAGGTCGGTGGCCGCTCATGAGCCGCGAATCCGTAGCAGCCAAACGGTATGCCAAAGCGTTGTACGAGATCGCGGCGGGGGAAAACCGGACGCTGGAAGTGGAAGAAGAGCTGAAAGCGCTCGTCGGCGCCTTCCGGTCCGGAGCAGAAGTCTCGCATTTTATTTCTTCGCCGAACATCACCGAAAGCCAAAAATGGGAAGTGATATCCCAAGCGATCGAGGGCAAGTTGTCCAAGTCCGTCGTCTCGCTGGCGAAGCTGTTGGTGGAACGGGGAAGAATCGGGATTTTGCCGGAACTGCTGGACGCTTACATCAAAATCTCCAGCGATGCTCTTGGAATCGCCAATGCGGTGGTGTTGACCACGTATCCGCTCAACGAAGAAGAAAAAGGGCAGGTTGCTGCCGAATTCGGCGCGCTCGTGGGCAAAAAAATCCGCGTCGAAAACGAGATCGACAAATCGCTGCTCGGCGGCATGAAGGTCAGAATCGGCGATACATTATACGATGGAAGCTTGGCCGGCAAGTTGGAACGGCTTGAAAAGTCTTTTCGAAGACAAGCACTGTAGATAGGGGTGAAACACTTGAGTATCAGACCTGAAGAGATCAGCACGCTGATTAAAAGTCAGATCGAACAATATAAATCGGAAATCGAAGTGGCCGAGGTCGGCACCGTTATTCAAGTTGGCGACGGTATCGCCCGTGTCCACGGACTTGAAAACGCCATGGCAAACGAGTTGCTTGAGTTTGAAAACGGCGTTTTTGGTCTTGCGCTCAACCTGGAAGAAAGCAATGTCGGTGTCGTTATCCTTGGCCCTTACAGCGAGATCCGCGAAGGCGATCAAGTAAAACGCACCGGGCAGATTATGCAGGTTCCGGTCGGGGAAGCTATGCTGGGACGCGTCGTGAACCCGCTCGGCCAGCCGGTTGACGGCAAAGGGCCGATTGAGACGACGGAATTCCGTCCGGTAGAAAACAATGCGCCGGGCGTTATTGAACGGAAATCGGTACATGAACCGATGCAGACCGGGATCAAGGCAATCGACTCGATGGTACCGATCGGCCGCGGCCAACGCGAGCTCATTATCGGCGACCGTCAAACCGGTAAAACGGCGATCGCCATCGATACGATCATTAACCAAAAAGGCAACGGCGTGAAATGTATTTACGTAGCCATCGGGCAAAAGCAATCCACCGTCGTAAACGTGGTGGAAACGCTGCGCCGTCACGGCGCGTTGGATTACACGATCGTAGTAACGGCTTCCGCTTCGGAACCGTCGCCACTCTTGTACATCGCTCCATATGCCGGCGTTGCCATGGCGGAGTACTTCATGTACAAAGGCGAGCATGTTTTGATTATCTATGACGACTTGTCGAAGCAAGCCGCGGCTTACCGCGAATTGTCCTTGCTGCTTCGCCGTCCTCCGGGCCGCGAGGCGTTCCCTGGCGACGTATTCTATCTGCACTCCCGTCTGCTGGAACGCGCCGCGAAGCTGAGCGACGAGCTCGGCGGCGGCTCGATTACCGCGCTGCCGTTCATCGAAACGCAGGCGTCCGACGTCTCGGCCTATATTCCGACGAACGTTATTTCGATCACGGACGGTCAGATCTTCCTGGAGTCCGACCTGTTCTATTCCGGTCAACGTCCGGCCGTTAACGTCGGTATTTCCGTTTCCCGGGTAGGCGGCTCGGCGCAAATCAAAGCGATGAAGAAGGTTGCGGGCAGCCTGCGCCTTGATCTCGCCCAATATCGCGAGCTTCAGGCGTTCTCCCAATTCGGTTCCGATTTGGATAAATCGACGCAAGCGCGCCTGACGCGCGGTTCGCGGATGATGGAGATCCTCAAGCAGGGCGTAAACCAACCGCTTGCCGTTGAACTGCAGGTTGTCAGCCTTTATACGGCGGTTAAAGGTTATCTGGACGATATCCCGCTGGGCGATGTGCGCCGTTTCGAAACGGAATTCCTGTCCTTCATCCAAAACAATCATGACGATGTATTGCAGTCGATCCGCGATACGAAGGATTTGACCGCAGACAACGAAGAAAAGCTGAAACAAGTGATCGAGCAATTCAAACGCGGATTCGCGACGAAGGCATAAATGAGTTGAAGCATAAACCGGCTTTGGCTTTATGGGCAAACGCCGGTTTGTGGCTGTGTAAAACAACTTTGGCTTCGCCAAAGTTCAAGCACTTGCTTACGAAGCGGTTTTGGCCCCGCCAAAACTTAGACTATGCTTACGAAGTAACTTTGGCTCCGCCAAAGTTTTGAGGTGGTGAAATCATGGCAAAAGGGATGCGCGAAATCAAGCGCCAGATCAAAAGCGTTCAGAACACCCGGCAGATCACGAAAGCGATGGAAATGGTAGCCTCGGCCAAGCTGCGCAAAGCGCAGGAAAGAGCGCAGGCTTCCCGCCCTTATGCGGAAAAGTTGAAAGAGGTCGTTTCCAGCATTGCCGCCGGAACTCAAGGGGTTAGCCATCCGATGCTCGAATCGCGTCCGGTGAAGAAAACGGCGTATATCGTCATTACTTCGGACGGCAGTCTGGTCGGTGGCTACAACGCGAATATTTTGCGGAAAGTAACGGATCTGATCAAGAGCAAGCACACCTCTTCGTCGGAATACGGCATCTTCGTGATCGGACGAAAAGGCAGAGACTATTTCAGACGCCGCAATTATCCGGTCGTTGAAGAAGTGACCGAACTGTCCGATACGCCGAAATTCGCGGACATCAAATCGTTGACGTACGCGGCCGTTCAAGGTTTTGAGACGGAACAGTTCGATGAAATTTACGTTTGCTATAGTCGGTTTATCAATGCGATTACGCAGCTGCCGACGGTCGAGCGCTTGCTTCCGTTCGAGTCCGTGCAAGCGGAAGGTCCAACCAGCAGCTATGAGTATGAGCCTTCGCCAGATGGTGTGCTCGAAGTGCTGCTTCCGAAGTATGCCGAAACGTTGATTTTTGGCGCGCTTCTTGACGGCAAAGCGAGCGAGCTTGGCGCCAAAATGACGGCGATGGGCAGCGCGACGAAAAACGCGACGAAAATGATCAATGAGCTTACCCTGACATACAACCGCGCTCGTCAAGCCGCGATTACCCAAGAAATTACGGAGATTGTCGCAGGGGCGAACGCGCAAAGCTGATAGTTCCGAAAGCATTATCTAGGAGGGAAACGAAGATGAACAAAGGACGCGTTGTCAGCGTAATGGGTCCGGTTGTTGACATCGAATTTCAGCGCGGTCAACTGCCGGAAATCTTCAACGCAATAAAAATTGAGAAACAGGATGGCCAGTCCGCCCTGGTTCTGGAAGCTTCCAATCATCTCGGCGACAACCTGGTGCGTTGTATCGCCATGGCCTCGACGGACGGTCTTGTGCGCGGCACGGAAGCTGTCGATTTAGGGGCGCCGATTTCGGTTCCGGTAGGGGAAGTGACCCTAAGCCGCGTATTTAACGTCCTTGGCGAAACGATCGACAATAAAGGCGAAGCCGCAACGGAATTAAGATATCCGATCCACCGCGAGCCGCCGAAGTTCGAAGAGCTCTCGACGCAAGCGGAAATGCTGGAAACCGGGATTAAGGTTATCGACCTGCTGGCGCCTTATGCGAAAGGCGGCAAAATCGGCCTGTTCGGCGGCGCCGGCGTAGGGAAAACCGTTACGATCCAGGAACTAATCAACAATATCGCGCAAGAACACGGCGGTATTTCCGTGTTTGCCGGTGTAGGGGAACGGACGCGTGAAGGGAACGACCTTTACATGGAAATGACCGAATCCGGCGTAATTTCGAAAACGGCCATGGTATTCGGGCAGATGAACGAACCGCCGGGTGCGCGCTTGCGCGTAGCTCTGACCGGCCTTACGATGGCCGAGTATTTCCGCGATCAGGAAGGCCGCGACGTGCTGCTGTTTATCGACAACATTTTCCGGTTTACGCAAGCCGGTTCGGAAGTATCGGCCCTGCTCGGCCGGATGCCTTCCGCGGTAGGTTATCAGCCTACACTGGCTACGGAAATGGGTCAGCTGCAAGAACGGATCACCTCGACCAAAAAAGGTTCCGTTACTTCGATTCAAGCCATTTACGTGCCTGCGGACGACTACACCGACCCGGCGCCGGCTACGACGTTCGCCCACTTGGATGCGACGACGAACCTCGAGCGGAAAATTTCCGAAAAAGGGATTTTCCCTGCGGTTGACCCGCTGGCTTCCAGCTCGCGGATTTTGACTCCGGAAGTCGTGGGACAGGAACATTACGATGTTGCCCAAGGGGTAAAACAAATTTTGGCTCGTTATAAAGAGCTTCAGGATATCATCGCCATCCTCGGTATGGATGAACTTTCCGATGACGACAAGACGCTGGTGGCCCGCGCCCGGAAAGTCGAACGTTTCCTGTCGCAGCCGTTCCACGTAGCAGAGCAGTTTACCGGCTTCAAGGGCAAATATGTGCCTGTTGCCGAAACGGTCCGCAGCTTCAAGGAAATTCTGGACGGCAAACATGATGATCTTCCGGAAGCCGCGTTCCTCTTCGTTGGTACGATTGAAGAAGCTGTCGAAAAAGCAAAGACGCTGTAAAACCGCGCCGTTAAAGCGGATGCTTCAGAAATGAACTATCCCGCGAACAGGAGGGATAACAAGTGAGCACCTTTTTATTGGAAATCGTCACGCCGGAGCATGTGGTGTTCTCGCAAGAGGTGGACAGTCTGACTGTCCGGGGCAGCGAAGGGGAGCTTGGCATTATGCGCGGCCATATCCCCCTTGTAACGCCGCTCCAGGTGGCACCGATCGTGGCCAAAAAAGGCAAGGAAACCCGTTTGATCGCCGTACACGGCGGATTCATAGAAGTGCAAAGCGACAAAGTGATCGTACTCGCCGAAAGCGCCGAGCTGCCGGAGGAGATCGACGTGGAGCGCGCCATCGCCGCCCGGGAACGGGCCGAACGCAGATTGGCTTCGCGCAGCAACCAGGACCGTATCGATCATCGCCGGGCCGAGCTTGCGCTGCAGCGGGCGGTCACGCGGATCAACGTATCCTCTAAAGCTAAGAAATAGGCCAAAAAGACCGGGCACCCTTAGGTGTCCGGTTTTTTTGGCGATTAGTACGTTTTGCTTATTTGATTTCGCTTAAAATTAGGACTTTCGCAGGAAATCTTGCCGTTTATGAAGAACATACTAGGAGAACATACTAAAAATACGGTTTTTCAGCAAGAGAAATCCTTAAAAAATTGATATTTTGTAACCCTTTGCAGACAAAGAAATGCTGGATTATTCCTTCGCGGGCAAGTATGATATATAAGGTTCTATATTTTTGACCAAAATCAAAAATCGGGAGCATAAGCGAAAAGGACTGCTTTGCAAAGAGGCATTAACCGATTAGGTGCTTGCAGCATAAATATAAAACGTAATGGAGTGGATGTAAGCATGAGCCCGGTCGAGACTGTGTCAACCTCGGTTGGAGTGAATGGCTTGACGGCGATCCTTGTTTTATTGGCCTGTATCGCCATCTCCTGGTGGTCGCTGCAGAACTTGAAGCTGGACCTTGTCATCCGGCATCCGAAAAGCCCGCAAGGAAAGCTGCTGCAGCTGCTGCTCGCCATTGTGCTTGGGCGATTGGTCGCCGACTTTGTAATGGAATATTGGGGTTATACCCAAATGTTGAAGTATATGTTTTGAAACACCCGTGGCAAGAAAATGTCGAATAACATCATTTCATTGTGTCAACAATGGTGAATAAGGACTACGGCTCAAAAGCAAGCCCGAGAACTGGACAAAAGCCAGTTTTCTAGTCAAAATGAGCTTATTCGACAAGATTAGCGCCTTGTACGCCTTAAATGACAGGTGATATGATGGAATTTAGGGTATATACGGGATACCTTCTTCCAATCGGGGAAAAAAAGTGAAAATGAACGCGCGGAGGGAACCATGATGAGCAAATTTATCGTCCGCGGTGGCAATGTATTGGCCGGGAACGTAAAAGTAAGCGGTGCTAAAAATTCAGTGCTACCGATCATTGCAGCGTCTTTATTAGGTGAGGAAGGAATCAGCGTCATTCGCGATGCTCCTCCGCTTGACGATGTAATGACCATCAATAAAGTTTTGGAGTCACTTGGAGCGACAGTTACATATGACCGGGAAGTGATCACGGTGAACGCGCAGCACATCGCTTCATGTGAAGCCCCTTATGAATGGGTGCGCAAAATGCGGGCGTCTTTTCTTGTCATGGGTCCTTTGCTGACACGGATGGGTTTCACCCGAATTTCGCTGCCGGGAGGATGCGCAATCGGAACGAGGCCGATTGACCAGCATCTAAAAGGGTTTGAAGCGATGGGAGCGGAAATCAACCTTGGTCACGGCTTTATTGAAGCCAAATCGCAGGGGCGGCTTCGCGGCGCTAAAATATATCTCGACGTGGCCAGCGTCGGAGCGACGGAAAACATCATGATGGCAGCAACGTTGGCGGAAGGGACGACCGTCATCGAAAATGCGGCCAAGGAACCGGAAATCGTCGATCTGGCCAATTACTTGAACGGAATGGGCGCGAAAGTTCGCGGCGCGGGAACCGGCGTCATCCGCATCGAAGGCGTGGAGAAGCTGCACGGCTGCGAGCATACCGTCATTCCCGACCGCATCGAAGCCGGAACCTTTATGATTGCCGCCGCCGTTACGGGCGGAAACGTGTTTGTCGAAGGGGCGATCGCCGATCATTTGGGGCCGGTCATTTCCAAACTGGAAGAGATGGGCGTGATTGTGGAAGTCCAGGAAAACGGCGTCCGCGTCATCGCCGGCAAGCCGCTTAAAGCGGTAGACGTCAAAACCTTGCCGTACCCGGGATTCCCGACCGACATGCAGTCGCAAATGATGGCCCTGCTGCTCGTGTCCCAAGGAACGAGCGTAATTACCGAGACGGTTTTCGAAAACCGGTTTATGCATGTGGACCAATTCCGCTTGATGAATGCGGAGATTAAGGTGGAGGGCCGCAGCGCAATCGTCACCGGCGAGTCCAAGCTGAGCGGAGCCAAAGTTTGCGCGACCGACCTGCGCGCGGGTGCGGCGTTGATTATCGCCGGGCTGGCTGCCGACGGAACGACGGAAGTGAGCGGAACGCATCACATCGACCGGGGTTACGTTCATTTGGCCGAGAAATTGTCCGGACTTGGCGCGGACATTTGGCGGATCTCCGTAGACGAGAAACAGACCTCGCAGGAAGCCGAAAAAGTTCCGGTAACCATCAAGGAGGAAATGCCTGTTTTGAAAATCCAGCCTTCCTGGGCGTAATGAAGCAAGCTTTTTTCCGTGCATGACCGAAATGATGGTTATTATCATAGGAGTGAAAAGAACCATGCTGGTGGCAGCATGGTTTTTTGTTTAAAGATATCAGCATCCTGATAACGGAAGGAAAACTACCGCGAGGGTGAACCGTTGAATAGTTGCAAAACATAAAGTTATTAATACGGATATGTAGCCAAGCGCTTGTATAATTGCAAACCCTACAATTATATCTGATTAATCAGCAAGGCTGGCGGACATGTTTGGGTGTAGATGCAGGAAATACATTTAAAATATACAAATCCGTATCTTGGATTAAATCCAGTTGTAACTTTTGCAACTAATCGTCCAAGTACGTTGGTCAACTAAAGTTCTCTAGAACGATTTTGCCGATGGTCCGGCCTGTTTCCACCATGGCGTGAGCTTGGCGCAAGTTGGCGGCATTGATCGGTTCCAGCTTTTCAGCTATCGTTGTACGAATTTTGCCCTTATCCACGAGCCGGGACAACTCGCTTAGCAGCTTATGCTGTTCGATCATGTCTTCCGTTTGAAACATCGGGCGGGTAAACATCAGCTCCCAGACGAACGTTGCGCTTTTATCCTGCAGGAGCGTCAAATTCAGCAGCTCATCGGTTTCCACGATCGAGCAGATTTTTCCTTGCGGGGCGATCGCTTCCGCCATGTTTCCCCAATGCTTTTCCGTGCTATTCAGGCAGAAGATGTAATCCGCGTGCTTAATGCCGATCTTTTGGAACTGCGGAACAAACGCTTCATAATGATTGATAATGTGATCGGCTCCCATTTGTTTGGCCCAATCGGCGGACTCGGGCCGCGAAGCGGTGCCGATGACCGTCAACCCGGCGAGTTTGGCCAACTGCGTGGCGATGGAGCCGACGCCTCCGGCAGCGCCGATAACGAGCAGCGATTTGCCGGCGTTATCGCCAGCGTTTTGGGAGATGCCAAGCCGGTGGAACAGGCCCTCCCAGGCGGTAATCCCGGTCAAAGGCAGAGCCGCCGCCTCGGCAAATCCTAGCGATGCCGGCTTGCGTCCGACGATCCGTTCATCCACAAGGTGGAATTCGCTGTTTCCCCCGGCCCGGACGATGCTCCCGGCATAATACACTTCATCGCCAGGCTGAAACAACGTCGTTTCCGGACCAACTTGCTCCACAATCCCGGCGACATCCCAGCCGATTACGCGCGGCGTTTGTTCGGTACGGTTTTTGGGGGAACGCACCTTAACGTCTACCGGGTTTACGGAGATCGCTTTGACTTTTACCAGCAAATCTTTGCCGCCCGGCACCGGCTTTTCAATTTCCACATCCAGCAGACTTTCCGGATCGTTAATCGGTAAATACTTATAGAACCCTACCGCTTTCATCATTTCTTTAGCCATCTTTATGAACCTCCGTATCTGATTAAATGGATTTTCCCTTAACACTTGTTAATGTAATGCATGTGCTTTAAAATTGTAAGTACGCACAATCATGTTATGTAGTATTCATTTGTATACTATTAATGCGAATTTAATAATGCGAATTCAAAAAGTCGGATTTTAGCCGAGGCGGGCGCACAAACTTGGGAGACAGACCGCGTTAGCGTTGTTTTTCTTGCGATGAAGGAAGCTAAGGCTAGGACATCTGTTTCTTTCTTAATGCCTTCAAAAGATGACTTTTTGAACCGCCTCTATTAAGGAGTTGAATAAGGATGCGCGATCGCAAAAGCGGCTACGGTGCCTGTCCTAATGAAGAAGGCTGCCCGGTCGAATATACGCTGGACGTCATCGGCGGCAAGTGGAAAGGCTTGCTGCTGTATCATTTAATCAACGGACCGATCCGGTTCAATGAATTCCGGCGGATTTGCCCGACAATCACCCAACGGATGCTGACGCTGCAGCTCAGAGAACTGGAGCAGGACGGCATCGTTCACCGCGAGGTTTATCATCAAGTGCCCCCGAAGGTGGAATATTCGTTAACCGAATTCGGCCAGACCCTGGTCCCGATCATTCTAAAAATGAAGGAATGGGGCGAAACCTACAAAAGCCAGAAGCCGCTCCCGAAATCGGCGGAGGTACAGTCCTAGTTTCAGCTTTAAGCTGGGAAGGAAACGGGATGAGCAGTGTGAAATGGATGGGCAAAGGTCAGGCAAGTGAAATAGATAGGCGGACTAGATTAATGATCTAAACAAGTAATTGGACAAATCATTAAATAAGCTAATCAGATAAGTAAGCTCGATGAGCAGCTTGAAGACGGTATGGTATTCCATGCCGTTTTTTTGTGCCCAAAACAGTCATGAGCTTTGCGCGGAGCGCCGGGGTCAATTCGGCCATCGCCGTGTTTGCCCCATATCCTTAACGGGCATAGTAGGCGGGAAATGGCCAAACCGAGGGCGGGAACACTGGCGTTGCGTAAACTCAAACTCCTGCACAAGACAACTTGTTGTCTTGATACATTTCAGTTTTCCCGCAAAGGCTTAGTGTTCGAAATAAAAGTGGGCTTGCAGGAAATCTAACGGTCGTAGCAGCGGCTATTTTCCGAAAAAAGCCCTTTTCAAAATTTTAACGGATGTGAGAAGCGTTATTTGCCTGAGTTTAAGCAAAATGAGCCGGGTGTCAGTGAAATAAGCGCTATAGTAACCGTTACAATTTGAAATCAACGTTTTTTGAGCGGATAGCGGTTGTGGCAACCGTTAGAATAGTTGTGGCTTAATGCAGCGCTAGTGGGGGAGAGAACTTTTTCGGACCTAGGAGCTGCTTGTATCATCAAATTAACGGAAGTCGCCTTATCGGGATCTTTGCAGTCTGAACCGCAGCTGCTTTTGATTTGTTATGCTTTTTTGTCCTGAAACGAACCTTTCAAAACATCGGAAATTCGGTAGCTTGCCGTCACATTCTAAGTTTTTCGGTTCTAGCAGATTCTGAAAACTCATATCTATGAGTATAGCGATCAAACGATATAACGGGGCAAAAGCTAGGATGCGATCGTTATGGAAGATCGCGGCAGTCAGAATCCGATGGAGGTAACTCAGTTGCTGCAGGAAAAAACGCATTCTTTGAAAATAAACGTCGCGCCAAGGCAGGAGAGGCCGGCGGGCAGTACGGCGGAGGGAAGGCCGCCGGCGGCACGGGCAGACGGCCGTAAGCCGGAGGAGGCGGTTGGCGGGGCGAGGCTGGCGCTGGCGGGGAAAGCCGCTGGCGATGCAACGGCAACGGTGGCAGGGAAAAGCGCGAGTGATGCCAAGCTCGCGGGGGCGACAAAGGCTGCAAGCGGTGCGCAGCTGCAAGCAGTAGGAGGGGGCGAGCGCGGAGCGAGGACGGGGGCAGTGGAAGAAAGTGTTAGCGGTGGGAGACCGCAGATAGCAGTAGAGACCGTACGTGGCGCGAAGCCGGGGACAGCAGAAACCGCAAGCCGGGCAAAAGCGGGTGCGGCGATAGAAACAGCGAGCGGGGCGAAGCCGCGGGTAGCGGGAGGGGCCGTGCGCGGGGCGAAGCCGGGGGCGGCGGAATCCGCCAGCGGGGTGAAGCCGCGTGTGGCGGCAGGCGATCCGCGCGGCGCGGAGCGGTCCGCGGCGGAGGCGCCCGCGCGCGTCGCAGACGCCCGCGCGCGGGCGGGCACGGACCGCGTGCGCGTCAGCGTGCGCACGCGAAAGCCACCCATCCGCCGCCAGGCGGGCGGATGGGGCGGGCGGCGCGCCGCCTGGCAGGCGGCGCTCGCCGCGCTGGCGCTGGCGCTGCTGCTGCCAGCGCTGCACGCCTGGCGCGCGGCGCATGCGCCGGCCGCGCGCACGGACCCGGCGGCGGTGCCGGGCACGCCGCCCGCCGCTGTGCAGGCGCCAGCGCCGCCGGGCGCGGCTGGCGCCAATCCGCCGCAGGCCGGCGAGGCCCCGGCCCCGCTGGCGGACACGCCGGTGCGCGTTTACCTGTCGCGCACCGGCGCCGTCGAAACCGTGCCGCTCGAACAATACGTGACCGGCGTCATCGCCGCCGAAATGCCGGCGGACTTTGAGCTGGCGGCGCTCAAAGCGCAGGCGATCGCGGCCCGCACTTTCATCGTCCGCCGCCTGGCCGCCGGCGACACGAGTGGGGTTTCGGCGGAAAACGCCGACGTTACCGATACGGTCGACCATCAGGTCTACCTCTCGCGCTCCGTTTTGAACGCATGGAAAACGGACGGCAAAGCGGAGCAGTTGGCCAAGCTGCAGGAAGCGGTCCGGCAAACGCAGGGAATCGTCATGACCTACCGAGGCCAGCCTATCACCGCCTCCTTTTTTTCCTCCAGCGGAGGATACACGGAAAATTCCGAGGAATACTGGTCTTTGAAAATACCCTATTTGCGCAGTGTTCCAAGCCCTTGGGACGCGAGCGTCAATCCCGGGAATCGGGAAACCGTCCGTTTGCCGGTGGCTGAGCTGTTCGGCAAACTGGGTCAAGAGATGCCGGAGGATGTCAAAGCCGTTTTTGGGAGCGGCGGTACAAACCGGCAGGCACCCGCCTCCCTCAAATCCGCCCCGTTTAAAGTGCTGTCCTGGACGACCGGGAGGCGAGTAAAAGAAGTCCGCGTCGGCGGCAAGGTGTATACCGGACGAGAAGTTAGGGAAAAGCTGGGTCTGCGCTCAAGCCAGTTTACGATGACGCTGGACGCAGGCGAGGTGAAGATCACCACCTACGGGTACGGCCACGGCGTCGGAATGAGCCAGTGGGGGGCCAACGGCATGGCCAAGCAGGGTTTCACGGCCACGCAGATTTTAAAACACTACTATACGGGGATTGCCTTCCAGCAGGCCTCGCATTTTTTAAAGTAGCCGAAAAGGATGCAAACTTGTATTCTAACTTTTTTTGAAATTTTAATATAATCCGAGTATAAAAGAATCCGCCCCGGTAACAATGGTTACTGAGGTGATAACCAAATGAATGAACAAGACCAAAAGAAACAGTCCCGCGAAGAATCTCCTAAAATTGGATTGGGAGAACCGGCAGCTCCGGTATCTGCGTGGAAAAGATTATTGTCGAAGAGATGGGTTTACCCGGCAGCATATGTGGCGGCAGCGGCAATTATACTAACCTTAGTGTGGGTCTACCAGGATGCGAGCAACAAGCCGATGGACTCGACCCCCGCCAGCGTGACCGACTCCGTAAACCTGTCCGGCGATGAAGGAGTGACGGGCCAGGAAGAGACGCAAGGAGGAGAGGCAGCCGAGGTGATCGCTTCCTCCGAAGATCTGGCATGGCCGGTCGCGAATGTGTCCGAGGTATCCGTCGTCAAGCCGTTCTATGAAAAGGACGCTACGGCGGAGCAGCATCAGGCGGCATTGGTGCAGTATAACGATACGTTTACGCCGAACACCGGGATCGACCTGGCGCGCGAAGACGGCAAGCCGTTTGATGTGCAAGCCGCGATGAGCGGGAAAGTGACGCGGGTGGAGGAAGTTCCGCTGCTCGGTTATGTCGTGGAAATTACCCATGCCAACAACCTGAAAACCGTGTACGAAAGCTTGTCGGAAGTAAAAGTGAAGAAAGACGCCGAAGTGAAGCAGGGCGATGTGGTCGGCAGCGCCGGACGCAACGAGATGGAAAAAGATCTCGACAACCACGTACACTTCGCCGTTTATGAAAACGACGAGCTGGTGAATCCGGAAACGGTGCTTCCGAAAAACTAACCAACCCGGCTAAATTAGTATCAACAGAACGCCGAACGATCCGGCCACCCGGATCGCCGGCAATGGCGGAGGGCGAAAGTCCTCCGCTTTTTTATCCGTTAGGCAAGCATTCTTCAGCCCCCCTATAATCTCTCCAAAGAAAGCAATGCCGTTTGCACTTTTCATCCGTTTATCGGCAGCCGTTTGCATGCCCCGAAAATAAATTGGTTCCACGGAAGCTTGTCAGGCTTGGAAACAAAGAATATATAGGCCCGCCACTCATATAATGTACCAAACTATCTCGAAGCAGAGGGAGGCGGGAGCGTGCACGATTACATCAAGGAACGGACGATTAAAATAGGCCGGTGCATCGTTGAGACGCGGCACACGGTTCGAACGATCGCCAAGGAGTTTGGGGTGTCGAAGAGCACGGTGCACAAAGATTTAACGGAACGTCTGCCGGAGATCAATCCGGATTTGGCCGATCAGGTCAAACACATTCTCGAGTACCACAAGTCGATCCGTCACCTGCGGGGTGGAGAAGCGACCAAGATCAAGTATAAGAAAAAAGGGCAGTCTAAACGCGAGGTGATTAGCACGGTAAACTAATGGGTAAATATTAAGATTGCTTTAAGCGGATTAGGATTGAATACATCCCCTAAAGTATGGTATTTTTAACTAAGGTATAAGATCGTGGACTTCTATCCATCATTCCCGAATTTTAACGATTATGATCGGCTTTTGTCGAATCCGACTTCTGAGATGTGGGACTTTTACCATAGGGCTCTGGAAATGGCTGTACCGTCTTTTCCGTGATCCGTTAAAAATACGCTTTGGGGGAGCATCGTAATGATGAGCAAGGATATTGGTATTGATTTAGGCACGGCCAATGTGGCGATTCACGTTAAAGGAAAGGGAGTTGTTCTGGACGAACCTTCCGTCGTGGCGATCGACAGCGAAGGAAAACGCGTTATGGCCGTTGGCGAAGAAGCGAGGCGAATGGTTGGGCGTACGCCGGGCAACATCACTGCGATCCGTCCTTTGAGGGACGGGGTTATCGCCGATTTTGAAATTACGGAAACGATGCTGAAGTATTTTATCGATCGCGTTGGGGGAAGAAGCTGGTACAGCCACCCGCGGATTCTGATCTGCGCGCCGACGAACATCACCTCGGTTGAGCAGAAAGCGATTCGCGAAGCCGCTGAGCGCAGCGGCGCCAAAGAAGTTTTCTTGGAAGAGGAACCGAAGGCGGCAGCCATCGGGGCCGGGATGGATATTTACGAACCGAGCGGCAACATGGTTGTCGACATCGGCGGCGGGACGACGGATGTGGCGGTGCTCTCCATGGGGGACATCGTCACGGCTTCGTCCATTAAAGTCGCGGGGGACAAGTTCGATGCCGCCATTATTAAATATATTAAGTCGAAGTACAAGCTGCTCATCGGCGAACGGACGGCGGAAGATATCAAAATCAAGATCGGAACGGTTTATCCGAACGGACGGTTGGATGAAATGGATATTCGCGGGAGGGACATGGTTTCCGGGCTTCCGCTGACCGTGACGATTAAGGCTAACGAGGTGCAGGAGGCGCTTGCCGATCCGGTTTCGAACATCGTGGCGGCGGCAAAATCGGTGCTGGAGCGCACTCCGCCGGAATTATCCGCCGACATTATCGACCGCGGCGTGATTTTGACCGGCGGTGGCGCTCTGCTGAACGGACTTGACGAACTGCTCGCGGAGGAGCTGCACGTACCGGTGCTGATCGCGGAAGATCCGATGCACTGCGTAGTGAAGGGGACCGGCATCATGCTCGATAATTTGGACAAGGCCCTCAAGAAAAAGATCTGATCCGACGATATTATTAATGTAGGAATGTTATTGCCGCGGGGCAATTGAACATAAAATTGGGCAGATGGAGGGATGGCCATGTTAAGAGGTCTTTATACGGCGGCTTCGGGGATGCTTGCGGAGCAGCGCCGCCACGATACGGTGACGCAAAATATCGCCAATCTCAATACGCCGGGGTACAAACAGGTGAATTCGGTAGCGCACTCTTTTCCGGAGATGCTGATCGCATTGATGGGGGACAAGCGCTCGGGAAGCCCCGCTCCGATCGGAAAGCTGGTGACCGGGGTGTTTGCGGAGGAAAGCTTGCCTGCGTTCGTTCAAGGCGATCTGAAGGAGACGCAAAAAAGCACCGATTTTGCCCTCGTTTCCAGCTTGAGTTTGGACGATCCGGCTACCGGTGAGCCGATTGCTTTCGACGCCTCGGGGAAATACGTCGGGCAGGACGGAACGGTGACTTATCAGCCCCAGGCGTTTTTTGCCGTGGCGGATGAGAACGGCAATGTCCGATACACGAGAGATGGCAATTTTAACGTGAACGCTGCGGGCGAGCTTAGAACTTCGACCGGTTACCGCGTTTTGGACGATCAAGGAAACGCTATTGTTCTGGCCGCCGGAATGTCGGTAGACAGTTTGAAAAGCAGTGCCGCCGGGCAATTGACGACTTATGATAACAATACGGGAACGACGGTTCCGGTTGCCGCCCTCGGCATCGTTGTTGCGGACCGTCCGCAGCAATTGGTCCGTGAAGGGAACGGTGTGTATGTCGCCCAAGATGAAACGGCCGCCGGCATCCGAACTTTTGATCCGGCCGCTGACGGTGCGTCCGTTCGTCAGGGATATCTGGAAGTATCCAATGTGGACGCGGCCCAGTCGATGGTCGACCTGATGGCTGCCCAGCGGGCGTATGAGTCGAATCAGAAAATTATCCAATATTATGATAAGAGTTTGGAAAAAGCGGTAAATGAAATCGGCCGCGTATAACGCGGGCTAGGGAATAGGGAGGTATGGCATGAACAACTCCATGATCAGCGCCATGGTATCGATGGGCGGAATCCAGCAGCGTCTCGATTTGCTTGCCGATAACATCGCGAATGTGAATACCGTGGGGTATAAGCGTAAAGAGGCCTCGTTTGAAGATACATTAACCGAGGTGCAACAGCAAATTCCCAAATTCAATAATTTGACGGGCCGGGCGACGCCGTCCGGGTTCAATTTGGGCTTTGGTTCGAGATTGTCTCATGTGGCGTTGAATTTCCAGCAAGGCTCGATCAAGGAAACCGGGAACGCCACCGATCTGGCGATCGAAGGAAACGCTCTGTTTAGCGTACTGACGCCGGATGGGGTCAAAGCTTATACGCGGGCCGGGGATTTTCACATTCAGCCGAATCCGAATGATGGGGAAAGCTCCTATCTAATGAACAACCAGGGATATGTGGTGCTCAACTCTGACGGAGAACCCATTGAAATCCCGGCCGGAGCCAAACTGGAAATTGACGGTGCGGGCAATATCCGGGCGACGCTTGGGGAAGAGGTGACGGAAGTAGGCCGGATCGCTTTGCTGACGCCGGAGCGGCCGGAGGCGCTGCGTCAACGGGACGGTAATTTGTTCGTATTGGCTGACGGCGTAAATGAAGCCGATGCACTTGTCGATACGCTGACGCTTCCAGTGGGGAAACAGGCAGGAGTCCGGCAGGGAGCGGTGGAACAATCCAACGTGGATTTGACCGATGAGATGGCGGAGATGGTTCAGGTGCAGCGGGCTTATCAACTTTCGGCACGCGCCTTGACGTCCAGCGAGACGATGATGGGTCTGGCCAACAACTTGCGCGGATAGGTGGGGAGTTCCATGACTGAAGAACGTCGCCCTGAACCCAAGCGGGCTGCCTGGATCGTAATCCTGCGCATCGTACTTATCTTATTGTTCCTGCTCGTCGCTTTGGTGGGAGGCGCCGTCGTCGGTTACGTTGTGTTCGGGAAGCAGGACGCATCGGACATCTGGCAATGGGCCACCTGGCGGCATGTGTTTGATCTGGTGTTCGCCCCTTAAGAGGACACATTATTATAGTAGAAATTGAGCGGAAATGTCCACAACTCCCTGCAATGGGAGTTTTCTTTTTGCCTGCGGAAAATGTATAATGATGGGGGACCGTATGGCGAAAAAACAGTTCAAAAGGGCTTCATCCGTAAGCGGCGCTGACGCCGTCTGCGGATAAGCCCCTTATCTTAACCTTCGCTTTGCGCAGATGCGAAGGATAACTACAGTTTGACCGAATGCCGGCCGTTTTATTCAGGCGAGGTCATCCGCTATTTCTTTAAAACCGAAAGGAGATACATATGCTGGATATTAAACAGATACAGGAGATCATTCCGCACCGCCCTCCGTTTTTGCTGGTTGACCGGATCGTGGAGCTGGAGGTGGGAAAACGGGCGGTTGGGATCAAAAACGTAACGATCAACGAGCCGTTTTTCACCGGACATTTTCCGGAGTATCCCGTCATGCCCGGCGTACTGATTACGGAAGCGCTCGCCCAGGTAGGGGCGGTAGCGATTTTGCAGGTCGAGGCCAATCGCGGCAAAATCGGCTTCCTGGCCGGTTTGGACAATTTCCGGTTCCGCGGCCAAGTCGTTCCCGGCGATACGCTTCGCTTGGAGGTTGAGATTATCCGCCTGAAAGGCTCGATCGGCAAAGGACACGCGGTGGCCAAGGTCGATGAGAAAGTGGTTGCCGAAGGCGAGATTATGTTCGCATTGCAATAAGGAGAAAACAAGGAGGAGCATGAACCATGACTGAAATCAGCGCATCCATCAAAGCGAAAGTGGAGGGATGGTTGCAGGACCCTTCCGTAGATGAAGCGACCAAGCAGGAGCTGCGCAGTTTAGAGAACGATCCGAAGGAACTGGAGGACCGGTTCTACCGGGATCTCGAATTCGGAACCGGCGGGCTTCGCGGCGTGATCGGCGCCGGCAGCAACCGGATGAACCGCTATACGGTGGCGCGGGCTACGCAAGGCTTCGCCCAATATATTCTGGAAGCGCATGCCGGCAAGGAAGGGAAACCGTCGGTGGTTATCGCTCATGATTGCCGCCATTTTTCGCCGGAGTTTGCGCTGGAGGCGGCGCTGGTTTTGGCCGGCAACGGAATCGCCGCCAAGCTGTTTCCGTCGCTCCGTCCTACGCCGCAGCTATCTTTTTCCGTACGGGCTTTGAACGCGACGGGGGGGATTGTCATTACGGCCAGCCATAACCCGCCGGAATACAACGGGTACAAGGTGTACAACGCTTCGGGCGGTCAATTGGTGCCGCATGAAGCGGAACGCGTCATCGCGAACATTCAGGAAGTCAGCGCGTTTGCGCAGGTGAAGCGCCTGACTCGCGAGGAAGCGGAAGCGAAGGGGCTGCTCGTTTGGCTAGGCGAAGCGGAGGATGAGGCGTTTGCGGAGACGGTTGCCCGCACCAGCGTGAACCGGGAGCTGCTGTTGGCGGGAGCGGCCAAAGAGTTGGTCGTCGTCTTTACGCCGCTTCATGGCACAGGTAATGTGCCGGTGCGCCGCGTATTGGAGAAGCTGGGCTTCACGCAGGTGCACATCGTGAAAGAGCAGGAGCAGCCGGACGCGAACTTCTCCACCGTGAAATCGCCGAATCCGGAGGAGCGCGAGGCGTTTGCCATGGCGATTGAACTGGGTAAACAAGCGGGAGCCGATCTGCTGATCGGAACGGACCCGGATGCCGATCGGATGGGAGCTGTCGTCAGAACGGCAACCGGAGAATATGAAATACTTACCGGTAACCAATCGGGCTCATTGCTTGTACACTATGTATTAAGCCAAATGAAAGCAGCCGGTACGCTTCCGGCGAACGGGGCGGTCGTCAAAACGATCGTCACCAGCGAACTCGGCGCGGCGATTGCCCGCCATTACGGAGCAACGGTGTTTAATACGCTGACCGGTTTCAAATATATCGGCGAAAAAATGGACCAATTCGAAAAAACGCAAGACTATACTTATTTGTTCGGCTATGAGGAAAGCTATGGATATCTGGCCGGCAATTATGCTCGCGACAAAGACGCGGTAGTGGCGTCGGCTCTGATCTGCGAGGCCGCGGCTTATTACAAGCGCCAAGGCAAAACGCTGATCGACGTGCTGGGGGAGCTGTACGCGCAGTTTGGGTATTACCGCGAAGCGCTGGCGTCCCGCACGCTGAAAGGCAAGGACGGTCTGGCTAAAATCGGCGAGTTGATGGAGAATTTCCGCAGCAATCCGCCGCAGCAAATCGGGGGCGTGCAGGTTAACGAAATGCTCGATTACTCGCTTGGCCTGGACGGCTTGCCGAAGGAGAACGTGCTGAAATTTTTGCTGGAGGACGGCTCCTGGTTCTGCTTGCGGCCTTCCGGTACGGAGCCGAAAATCAAATTTTATTTTGGCGTTTGCGGTACGTCGAGTGAAGATGCTTCAGCGCGGCTTGGACGAATCCAGGACGAAGTACTGGCTCGCGTCGACGCTTAATCGACTAGAACTCCTGTTACAATTTCTTAGATTTTAAATGACAATTTGAGAAGATTTAACTGCAATGGTGCATTTATGATGGAAATATTGGTTTCGTGGACAGCTCATCGTATGTGCGCTTTTGCAGTTGTCTTCTTGATAGGGTGACCCAAACTTTCAGCCGTTAAGCAACTGCATTTATGCATTTTGAGGAGGTACCTTTGTGATTCGAAGTTGGCAGCGGTGGAATAACTTTTCCCGCAAATGGTTGTGGATATTGGTGATTGTCGGAATCGTGGCTTCCGTGCCGGTAATTTATGAACGGGTGGAAACGGAGTCGTCCTCCAATAAGGTGGAGTTTGTTTTCAATTATCGCGGTTTGTTGGAGATCGCTTCTTATCAGGCGGATCCGGCGGCGTATATGAACGAACAGCTCGAACGGCTGAAAGCGGCCGGAATTCACACGATGGCGATGTTTGAAAGCACGCTCGACGAGTTGTCGAAAGCGCGCCGGATCATGGTGTTTAGCGCGCTTGAAGCGGCGAAGTTGAACCAGTCCGTCATTTCCCCGGACGGCAATTACACCTATATCGCTTTTACCAGCGAGGAAAACGAGAAGCAGCTTCGGCCGATGATTGAGGAAACGTTCCGGAATCTGGGCGCCTCGGTGGCCGATTGGGAGTATCAAGGCCATGGCGGCTTGATCATTGGTATGGGCATGGAAGAAGCCGTGCTGAAACCGATGCCGCAAGATCCTATCGCGTTTGCTATGCTGCGGGACAAAGGGTTTCATATTTTGCCAAGGCTTTCGGACAGCAAGCCTTACGATCAGCAAGCGATGGACCGGCAACTGGCTTTTTACGCCGAAAACGGAGTAACCCGCATTTTGTTCGACGGGGACTCCGTCAAAGGGTATAACGACAATGAAAATATGAACAGCTTGCAGGGTTTTGCCGAGCTGCTGAACAAATATCACATCGGCATCGCCGCGATCGAAGGCTTGAAGGCGCCGCAAAAAGGCTTCAACAAGCTGGCGTATTTGATCGATTACAACGTTGTCCGGCTGCATTCTTTGGCAGATGCGGAAGCCGGTCAGGATACGGCTACTTTGGCTGACCGCTTTGTATTGGCCGCTAAGGACCGCAATATCCGGATGATTTACTTGAACGCTTCCCCGTCCAAAGATGCCGGAAAAGCAGCGATCACCAACCCGCTCGACAATCTGGTTCATTCCCTGCTGGCACCGGGCAATGCGATTCAGCGTATAGAAAACAACGGATTTGAACTAGGGACGGCGGAGCCTTTCCAAATTCATGATTCCAGTTGGCAGAAATATCTAAAAGCCTTGGCCGTTTTGGGCGGTGTCGCTTTTGTCGCTCTGCTGATTTCCTGTTTTCTGCCTTCGCTCACGCTGGCTGCGTTTGCCCTCGGTTTGATCGGCTCGGCCGGGCTGTATGTGCTGAAACCGGTGATGCTGGAGCAGGCGCTCGCTTTGTTCGTGGCGATCAGCGCACCAACCGTGGCGATGGTGCTGGCGATCCGCAAGATTCAGGAGCTGGGGGACAAGCATCCGGGCATGGCAAGCGGAAGAAGATTAATGCATACGTTAGTATTGTACGTCAAAACCGCGATCATCTCGCTTGCTGCGGTTCCGTTCGTAATTGCACTGCTTAACAATATTACGTACAGCCTGGTGTTGAATCAGTTCCGCGGCGTCAGCCTGCTGCATTTGATGCCGATTTTGTTAATCGCCGTTTACGTCTTCCTGTACCGGGGCAATTCCGTATGGGAAGAGCTGAAAAATTGGCTGAAGATGCCCATCACGGTGATTTGGGTCGTGCTTGCCGCGGTACTTGCCGCCGCTGCGTATTATTACCTAACTCGTACAGGGAATGCGGGTACGCTGCTGCCGGGCGAAGCGGTCTTCCGTTCGTTCCTGGAGAACACGTTTGGCGTGCGTCCGCGCAACAAGGAGTTTTTGCTGGCGCATCCGTTGTTTATCGTCGGTATTTTTGCCGCTTTCCGTTACCGCTGGGCGTTTTTTGCGATGATCGTGGCGGTGATGGGGCAGTTGTCGATGGTCGACACGTTCGCCCATATTCATACGCCGGCGGCGATTTCCCTGGTTCGCGACGTATTGGGCCTCGGGCTTGGTTTGGTATTCGGATTGATTGCCGTACTGGTTTGGCAAATCATTGAAAGGTGCTGGGATAAATGGTCGCCGCGACTGCTAGAACCATAGTTTTGTCGGGGTATTACGGATTTCGCAACAGTGGGGACGAAGCGGTGCTAAAGTCGATCCTGCTCGCACTGGAAGAAGAGGGGCTGACCTCGGGGGTCGACATTAAGCCGGTTGTGCTGTCGAACGATCCGGAATGGACGCGCCGGACGTATGGCGTCGAAGCCGTGCACCGGATGAAACTCAGCGAGGTTAGGAAGGCTATAAAAGACAGCGACGGGTTGATCAGCGGCGGGGGAAGCCTGCTGCAGGATGCGACGGGGGTCATGACGATTCCTTATTATTTGGGCTTTATCAAACTGGCCCAATGGATGGGCAAACCTACCTTTGTTTATGCCCAGGGGATCGGTCCGGTAAAACGCAAATTTTTCCGCCCGCTGATCGCCGCGGTTTTCCGGCGCTGCGATTACATCTCCGTCCGCGATGCGGAATCGGCCGCCCTGCTGCGCAGCATGGGGTTGCGCGGCGGCAACGTGGAGGTGGTCCCGGATCCGGTAATGGGGTTGACGCTGCCGGAAGGCGGCAGCAGAGCGGACTCACCGGTTGAACGTGATTCGAATGAGAGCATTTCCGTTGCAACCCCTGGGCAAACGGAAGGTTCAAGCATAGACTCCGCCTCCCCTCTGCCGGTCGTTGGCGTATCGGTCCGCTTCTGGAACCGGCAGCGGACCGAGCTAACGCAGCTGGCCGAGGGGCTGTCGCTCCTTTGTCGACGCAAGTCGGTGCATATCCGCTTTTTGCCGTTTCATTTCCCGGGTGATGACGAAGCTTCGCGTTTCGTGATGGAACGGCTCGGAAATGTGGCGGAATGCGGCTGCGCCGTAAGCATTGCGCCGGAGACGGAGCACCCGCAGGATATGCTGCGGGAGGTAAGCGAGTGCAGCCTGCTGATCGGCATGCGGCTGCACAGCTTGATCTATGCCGCCTCGCAAAACGTGCCGCTGCTCGGCGTCTCGTATGACCCGAAGATCGACCAATTTCTCGGCCGAATCGGGAGCGTTCCGGTCGGCACGGCGGAGGAGTTGGACCCGCGGATTTTGGCCGCCGAGGGCGAGCGTCTGCTGCAGGAAGGCGATGTCTGGCGTAAAACGCGTGCATCGCAAATCGCCGGCCTCAAACGCGAGGCGCGCGTGCCGGCGCGGCGGATCGTGGAATTTTTACGGAGCAAAGGGTGAGCAAGGTGATGACGAAGTCAAAGGACCGGATTCCTACGGTATCGGTGTACGGCGTTCCCGTCTGCAAGTGGGGAATGAAGGATACGGTAGCCTACTTGACCCGGGCGGCCAACGAAGGAAAGCCGCATCAGGTGATTACGGCCAATCCGATTATGATGATGGCGGCCCTGGAGAACCCGGACTATATGGAGATCATGAAGAACGCCGAGCTTATAGTTCCGGATGGCACCGGGCTGGTGTGGGCTGCACAAAAAGGGGGCGACCCGGTAACCGAGCGGGTTCCGGGGTACGAGCTGCTGCACGAGCTGATGAGGCAGGGGGAACGTCACCAATGGAAGGTGTATCTATTAGGCTCGGCGCCCGAAGTGGTCAAGGAAACGGCCCGGCGGTTGGCGCTGCAGTATCCCGGGACGGAGATCGCAGGTTACCGCGACGGTTTTTTTGGGCCGGATGAAGATGAAGAAGTCGTGGAACAGATCGTCAAAGCCGCTCCGCACCTGCTGTTTGTCGCCCGGGGAGCGGACAATCAGGAACCCTGGATCGCCAAGTATAAGGAAAAGCTGCGCGTGCCGGTGATAATGGGGGTCGGCGGCAGCTTTGACGTCATTTCGGGCCGCGCCAAAAGAGCTCCAATCGCTTTTCGCAAGCTCCGCTTGGAATGGTTGTACCGTTTGTTGAAGGAACCTACGCGTTTCCGCAGAATGCTTGCGCTGCCCAAATTTGCGTTGCGCGTACTGCGGGATAGAGAAAACCTTACGAAAATGGGCTAAAAGTCGCGTTTTATTTGCAAAACATCGGAATTTTGCGTAAATACGGGGTTGGTGTTTCTCGCTAAACGGAGTATAATTCATTCCGGCAGAACAATTGGAGGTCGAATACTTAATGTTGTGGATGATTTATATCATCGGATTCATCGTTTCGCTCGGCTTGGCCCTGGGATTAACGCCGCTCGTCAAAAAGTTCGCTTTTGCCGTCGGCGCCGTGGACGTGCCAAACGCCCGGAAAGTTCATACGCGAATTATGCCGAGACTCGGCGGATTGGGTATTTTCGCTTCGTTTATTATTGCGATGCTTCTGCTTTTCCCGTTTATTCCGGAGATTTTTACGCTTCGTGAAGTGAACTTCATCAAGGCCTTTCTGGTCGGCGGTTCGATTACCGTGCTGCTGGGAGCCTTGGACGACCGCTTCGATTTACCGGCCAAGCTGAAATTTCTCGTGCAAATCGCGACGGCCTGCATCGTTGTGTTCGGTTTCGATATCCGGATTGAATTTGCAAATATTCCGTTCCATTCTTATGCTGCCGTGGAAACCTGGATCGCGATTCCGTTCACTATCCTGTGGATCGTGGGCGTGACGAATGCGATCAACCTGATCGACGGACTGGACGGCTTGGCGGCAGGCGTATCCGCGATTGCCATCGGCACGATCGCCGTCATGGCCTTTGTTATGGGCAATGTTATGGTTGCGCTTTTATGCTTGCTGCTGCTCGGCAGTATTCTGGGATTCCTGTATTTTAACTTTCACCCTGCCAAAATCTTTATGGGCGATTCGGGCGCGCTGTTCCTTGGCTTTTGCCTGGCGCTCCTGTCGCTGCTGGGCTTCAAGCAGGTAGCGATTGTATCTTTCCTGACGCCGCTCATTCTGATTGGCGTGCCGCTTTCGGATACAATGTTCGCGATCGTGCGCCGCTGGATGCAGAAGAAGCCGATCTTCTCCCCGGACAAGGGACATCTGCACCATTGCCTGCGCGAGTTGGGCTTCAGCCACCGCCAGACGGTGCTGATTATCTACGGCATCGCCGCGTTTTTCGGCGTACTGGCGGTCATCCAGTCTTCGGCGGCGATGTATAACGCCAACTGGGTTACCTTCGTCGTCATCTGCGTCATGGTATTTTTCCTGCAAATCGGCGCCGAAATCATCGGCCTCATCGGCAAAACGAAACGCCCGGTGCTCGACTTCTTCGCGCGCCTGCGCATGAAGGTCGGGGAAGAGCGGGGATCGAAGTAGTCTGAAAAAAGAAAAGACAAGCCTTGATGCAACAAATGTTGTTGCGGCAAGGCTTTTTTAATTGCAGAAATTATTTGGTGAGTCCGTCGCACCAGGAAATGAATGATTTAGTTGTAAAATGCACAATTCTTTATCGGCGATTGAAGCCAAGCGCTTGCTTAAATGCAAAACCCGCAATTAAAATCGGCATTTTCGAAGGACTGGCGTAGAAGTTTGGGGGGAGTTGTAGGAAATGCAATTAAAACTGGCTAACCCGCTTCGTTGTTGAAATCTAATTGCAGGTTTTGCAGCTGACTGTCCGGGTCCAATTCAAAGAGCAAGGCTTCTCTATGGGATCAACTGCAAAAAGACATTCTACTTTCCATAAGTGGCCGTTTTGGGGCGAGTGAAATGCAATATATCTGTATGTGGTATTTTGGTAGAAAATTTTTTCTTGGCGACAACAAACGCGATACTTCGACACACTAACTGGGATAAGCTTATTATGTAATATAAACCATATTATGGAGGTATTACTGTATATGAAAAAGTTAAAGCCAATGTTGCTGGTAATGATCGCTGCTTTTCTGATGTTTTCGTTTTCATCAAACGCCTTCGCCGGAAGCAAGTAGGTCTATGTAACTAAAGCTGAAGATGATATGCTTGTAAGGAGTGAGAAGCTGTATATTGATAATGAAGAAGTTGAATTATCCATTGATATGATGGCAGCCGGAGAAGCTAGTGTCTATTTATTGTTTGAAGATGCAGAGACTGAGGATACAATATTAATGAGCCAGCTAATTTTAAGGCCAGAAATGAAAAGCCTGAATATTAGGAGCCATCATAAAAATCCTCGCCCTGGCTATTACTACATCCAAATTTCAGGAGATAATAACGCTTTTGTCATAGCACAGGTTAGGACAGCATTTCGTTAAGAAGATAAAAATCTCGCTAACCTTAATTGGGTTGGCGGGATTTTTTTAATTATTCTCTTATTCTTGTAGCATAATCCATACGAAAGGATGATTTAACCATATAGTACAACAATAACTCAAAAGGCACTATCAGCATTTTAGCTGGAAGAGCCTTTTTTGTAGATTTAACAAAACTGAGGGAGCCGATATTCAAAATCATAGATTGTAGTTTCTGCTTTCCTCCTAGGAGAAGTGGCGGACGGAATACCTGATCTAATCTCTCTCTTGGGGTTAAATTTTTAGTTCCTGCGGCCGATATAAAGTTTATGTGGCTGGATTTCGTCGCTCATCGGGTGACAGAAGGGCAGATTATGCGAAAACCAAAGGGGGATTTGAGTTGAAGAAAGTAATGTCCTTATTGATGACAGCGTTGCTGATGATTGGTCTGTTCCCGGCCGGTTTGACCAATACCGCACATGCTGCATCGGGGAGTTTTTTCGTGTTTCCGAACGAAAGCTATGATGTGGGCTCTGCCAGAGTCGTAAACAAGGACGAGGTGAATCTTGTCGGCTCCATTAGTAATGTCAATGGCAACATCTCATATAGCGTTTATCAAATCGCTGAGAACAAGTCCGGAAAATGGGAAGTTGTCGACTCCAATGTAGGGCAAACCGGAGGCATTACGGTTGACGGCTATGATATTAAAGTTACGGACTTGCAGCTATACCCCGGGATGAACAAAATTACGTTCAAAGGAACGAATGGTTCTAAATCGGTCGAAGAGTCCATCTATATCGAGTTTCGCAACGGACCGACGCTTTCCAATTTGAAAGCAAGTCTGAGCGGAGAAACCGTTGACTTAAGCGAGGACTCCACGGCTGTAGTAACCGCATCCCCAAGATCAAAGGATTATGGGAAGAGCTCGGCTGAAGTTATCATTAGCGGGGTGGCCAAAAATGCTACGTCCGTCACGGTAACTGTAGACGGGAAGAGCTGGTCCTATAAAGTATCCAGTTATAACGATTACAAATTTACGGCTTCATCAATTAAGGTGAATGAAGGCAAAAACCTGATCACGATCAAAGCGACCAACGGTGACCAGTCGGTTGAAACGACACGAGAGCTTGCGTTTAATAACGGTCGTGCTACGTTTTACGATACTTATCTGACGGCCGGAGGTTCGAAATCTCCGGACCTGGCAACGGCCCCGGATTTTAACGTTGCTCCAGGCAATGCAGGATCCATTGACCTCAACGGGAAAGCCATCGTTCCAATTACGGGCGGTACATTTACGGTAGACTATACATTTTCCGGCGGAGCTACAGGGACAGGGAGCGTCAATGCTACGGTTGATTCGACGGATACCAGCAGCGGGTTTACGGTAATCAGCTATTCCATTGATGCCCCGGCAACCATTGCCTACGATCAAACGGTCAAAGTCGAACTGAAAGTTATGAACTCCAGCGGTACAGGGAATCCGGTCGGGGAATTTACGGCTTATTTTACGTTGCGCGACAGCTTGCAACCCTTTATTTATCAAGTAAACTACCTTGATGGCTATAACAGCAATACAACTGCCGACCAGGCTCTGAACTTGACGGGTACGTTGACAAGCGAAACCAGTTTTACCGATATTTATGCATTGCCTGCCGGTTTTGAAGTGCTGGTAGTTAACGGAGATAATTCCACCGATGTTGGTCTGGACAAGATCACAGATTCCAAGGGGAATGATCTGGATATCAGCGGCGTGAAACCGGAAGTGGTGAACCGTAAGTTGTCGACACAGTCGATTAATGGGGTCCAGACGGATGTGATGCGAATTATCGTTAAATTCGATAAACTTCCTTCCGACGGTACCCAGTACATTACCTTGTCCGTCGGAGGCAGCAAAAAGACGGTTGCGGCCAGCGTGCTGTATGGTCCTTATGTTCAATTCGACAAGCTCTACGAAGGGCAGCAAATCTCGGTCGATACGACGTCGGTTGACAGCATGACGAACAATATTTTGGATGCGGTCGGTGATTTTTCGGGTACTTTGTTCAATATTCCTGATTCCGGTACTATTAAATACAGCGGCTCCACCCGTACGGTCTATTTGTATATCAATAATACATTGGTTGATCTGGAGGAGAACGGGGCACCCAATAAATTTAAATTAGCCAGCGGGGATAAGAAAACGGCGACTAATGCGATCAGCACGGGGAACAACGTCATCAAGCTGGTTTATAAATCCGGCAATAGCTCTTACACCAAAAGCGTGAAAATTAATGTGGCGCAAACCAATGTACCGGATATCCCGGTTAATGACACTTTGGGGGTCATTCCGTTTACCACTGGCAACGCCTATGAGATTCCGGCGGCTGCCGACCCTGCTTTCAAACAAAACGGCTCCACGTTCTCTACGAAGGAGTCGGAAATTAAAATTTACGGCACCTTTGATTTTCTGGATTTAGGTATTAGCAATAGTGCGGTAAATGCTGCGCTGGAGGATTTGGACAATCCTGAGGATTACATTTTGAACATTAAATCCTCCGAGGACAGCGCCAGTTCCGATGGCATTACCTGGACCCTGGACAACGAACTTTATTCCGAAGATACAGGTAAAGTTTACGAGAAGAGCACAGGGAAGAGTGTAAATGACCTTCGCGTTTACTATAATGAAAAAGGTCAATATTTCAGCTTCGTATTAATTAATCAGGAACTGCCTAAGGACGGTTCTCCTGTCGTTTACAATTTCACGGTCACCAGCAATGGAGCTACTTCGACCTATCGTATTGAAGTTTTATACGAACGCACCG
Source organism: Paenibacillus sp. FSL P4-0127 (assembly GCF_038007325.1). NCBI lineage: Bacteria > Bacillati > Bacillota > Bacilli > Caryophanales > Paenibacillaceae > Paenibacillus > Paenibacillus sp. FSL P4-0127. The sequence goes on from NZ_JBBOWY010000001.1 coordinate 1,528,434, forward strand.
TGTTTAACGTCATTCGGCCATTGCCGGAGAAACGCATTTTGAATCAAAATTTTGTGGAGGTTGTCGTTGCCTCAGAAACTGCCGATAGCGTGACGATTGACAAAAAAGAAGCGGAGCAGGTTGCTTACGATGCCGATTTGGATGGTAAAAGTGATTATCCGCGTGCCTTCCGGACCGTTGTCACTGGCTTGAAGGCGAATAAGGATACGAAAATCAACATTGTCGTCAAGGAAGGAAACGACGAGTTGAAGGAGACCGTCACGGTCAAATATGTACCGACCAATATTCCAGGCGGTCAATTCATGGCTGCAATGGCAAGCTCGCATAAAGTGTTTGACGGAGCTTTGTCGCTGAAATTTACAAAAGGCACCAGTTTGATTCGCCGGGATTATGATCTTCCCGAGCAATTGAAGAACCAGGTGTTCTCCGGCCATACGATTCGTTTTGCCATCGGCAACAACGAAGACGGCGTCGTGGACCGCCATGAATTTGAGGTTAATTATGCCGACTATAACTACTTGGTAGATACGGGACGGCAATATTTTATCAGTAATTTCCCGGATCGTTTTGCCAAGGCCAGCCCGGTGTTCTGGATTGATGCCGGTATTGCGGACGATATCACTACAGCGGGATATGACCCGATCACCGAAGGGGCGGATCCGTATCAGTTTGATTTTTCGAAGATTCCAAGCTTCTTTAAACGGGACCCGGAAAATGAGCTGGTTCCGTCAAAACGCGGCGAATTGACGTTGGCTTACGATGCGTCGATGGCTCAGGATGCCGGCCGGCTCGTGACCGTGTTCCATTTTGATCCGGAAAACAAAGAATGGGAGAACATCGGCGGGGTTGTAGACGCCAAAAAGCATACCATTAAAGTTCCGTTTGACCGATTTGGCTATTATGTGGTCGCCAAGTTAAGCTCTACTTACACGGACATTATCGATCACGCCTATGGACGGGAGTTTATTGAGACTGTTTTTGCTAAAGGGGTTATGAATCCGATAGATCCGTCTACGCAATTTGGTGTAGATAAGAAAATCTCGCGTGCCGAATTTGTTCGCATGATTACCAAAGCCCAACAGCTTCCTTTAAATTACAGCGGCCAGCAGCACTTTGGGGACGTGCCCAAAAGCGCAGTGATTGACCTGGACGCCTTATGGGATTACCGCTTCATAGAAACTGCGGCAAGGGCAGGCTATATTAAGGGGGCGCAGCCTGGTGCCTTCAATCCGGACAGTCTTATTACACGTCAGGATGCTGCGGTCATCATTGCAAAGGCGTTGAACCTGAAACTTGACACTGACCGTGCGAAGATCGAAAAAGGACTTCAAAAGTATTTCAAGGATTATTCAACGATTGATTATTACGCCCAGGCTTCCGTCCTGGCCATCGCGAAAAAAGGATTTATTACCGGTTCGCCGATAGATTCGAAAGATCCATCAAAAGGTTATAATTTTAATCCTGAAGCATCCACGCTTCGCGGGGACGCTGCAATTATTATTTCCAAAGTAATGATTGACCAGAAGAAACTGCCTAAGATGTAATCATGTTTCTTTAATGCAAAAAAGTGCGAGTGTAGAGAAATGGCTCTGCGCCCGCACTTTTTTTGACATTAGGCGTTGTCTTATCGCAAGTCCTAACCCTACCTAGACTCTAGACTAGGCTTCTTTTGAACTAAGGTACATGTACGAAAGTACGATTTAAAGGGAGGGGTTAGGCTTTATAATAATGAAAAAGGAGGGGGCGAATTGGAATTTTATTCGTGCTTGGAAAATTTGACTGCTAAATATGCAGGATGCATAATGATTAATGTAAATCTTGAGCTTGATGGCCTATTTCTTAACAGGGAGGAGCAGTACCGGAAAGTAGATTGCAAATGCAACCTAAGGAATATTTAGCCGTAGTAAAATCAGGAGCCCGAAAAATAGATTAAAGAAATAAGTGGGGGTGGAGAAATGTCCCAGTTTTCAATACGCCGTCCCGTAACCGTCTTTATGCTGGTTGTGGTTTTGTTGATCGGGGGCGTTATTTTTGGGTCAAAGCTGCCGGTAGAACAGATGCCGGAGCTAAAGTTTCCTGTTTTGGTCGTTGCCACAAGCATTCCAGGGGCGACACCGTCTGAAGTCGAGGAGTTGGTGACCAAGCCAATTGAAAAAAACCTTGCTTCAGTACAGAACATAGATACGATTAGTTCTCAATCGCAGGAAGGAGCGTCCATGGTCCAGATCATGTTCAACTGGGGGACAGATCTGGACCAGGCTAGTTTGGATATCCGGGATAAGTTGGACGCAGTCAGGGGCGCTTTGCCTGATTCGGCCAATGCTCCCAGACTAATGAAGTTTGATATAAATTCAACTCCTATTATCAATCTTGCGTTCACCGGAGATCGGGATGTCAATTCCTTAAAGCCGATCGCGGAAGACATTGTTCAGCCCAAGCTTGAAAGAATTGCGGGTGTGGCGTCCGTAAGCGTGGCGGGTGGACAAGACAGATTGATTCGCGTGAATTTGGATCCCGCCAAACTCGAAAGCTATGGGATCACCCTGGATCAAGTAAGTCAAGCGCTGGCCGCCAATAACCAATCCGGTTCTGCCGGTGCTGTGAGAAAGGGCGGCTCGGAAATTCAAATACGTGTTGATGGCGAATATCGGGCCGTTTCGGAAATAGGAGAAATTCCGGTTGCAGCGGGATCGGGGACCATTAAACTTAAGGAAATAGCAACAGTAGAGGATTCCTACGCTGATGTAACCTCCATTTCTACATACAATGGACAACCGAGCATCAATATTGGGGTTACCAAAGCATCCGGCGGCAACACCTTGCAGATCGCGAATGCCGTAAAGGAAAGACTGGATTCGATCCGGCAGGAACTGCCGGAAGGAACTAAGCTGGAGCTTGTAACGGATGCCTCCGAGCCGATCCATGACTCGGTTGACCTGTTAGTAGAGCACGCTATTCTTGGCCTTGTTATCGCATCCGCCATTCTCTTGTTGTTCCTGAACAGCGTCCGCTCAACCATCATTGCGGCTGTTGTCATTCCAATTTCGTTTGTGGCCACTTTCTTAATGATGTACTTCACAGGCCAGACGATCAATATTATTTCGCTCGCCGGTTTGCTCCTGGGCCTGGGTTCGTTTGTAGACTTCGCGGTCGTTATTATCGAGAATATTTTCAGGCAGCGGCATGAGGGGAAAAGCATGCTGCAGGGCGCAATTGATGGTTCCAAGCAGGTCGGCAATGCCGTTATGGCATCAGCGCTTGCGCAGATCGTAGTTTTTTTGCCGATTGTATTCACGGAAGGGATCGCCGGCGAATTGTTTAAGCCGCTCGCTTTAACGGTTATTTTCTCTCATATCGCAGCATTGCTTGTTTCCCTGTTGATCGTTCCGATGCTCAGTTCACGCTGGTTGCCGAAGCTTCCGGACGAGTCGGTGTATACCTCGGGTAATTATCGGGGCTTCAATCCGATCGTATGGTTCAATATCGGGTTCGAAAAGTTCAAAAACGGCTACGGCAAGACGCTCAAATGGAGCATCCATCACAGAAAAAGTGTGCTCATTATAACAATTCTTATGTTTATAGGTGCAGGTGCCCTAACTCCATTGATTAAGTCGGAATTTATTCCGGCTCAAGATATGGGACAGTTCAATGTGTCGGTGAAATTACCGGATGGAACCAAGCTGGAGGAAACCAACAAAGTTGTTCAGCAAATTGAGAAAGAAATCATGAGCATCCCTGAATTGGATAAAATGTCGGCAAGTGTAGGTTCGTCTGGAGGGTTCAGCTTTGGTAGTCCGACGAACGCAGCTACATTGGATGTGACGCTTGTTGATGAACGTTCACGTTCAACGGATCAAATCGTTGCCGAGCTCCGCAAAAAAATCACCAATATTCCGGATGCGAAAGTAACCCTTACGGCGGGTGAAAGTTTCGCTGCAGGTGCAGCTGTTCAGATCAACCTCAGAGGCGACGATATGGAGGTGCTGCGGGAGCTTTCCGATCAGCTTGTCAAAGGCGTAAGCGATATTCCGGGAGCGGTTAACGTTAAGAGTTCACTAGACGACGCTCGCGAGGAATTCCAAGTCATCGTTAACCGCCAGTTGGCTGCAGAGTATGGGCTGTCTACATCACAGATATTGTCTGCGGTGCGTACTTCATTCAATGGGTCGGTTGCTACGACCTACCGCACTGGTGACGATGAAATTGATGTTAAGATTTCCATGCCTGAGCAGTTCAAGGAAGATGCTTCTTATCTTGAAACTTTGCGGATTACCACGCCGCGGGGTATTGATGTACCGTTATCTTCAGTTGCGAGCCTGAAGCGAGCCGAGGTTCCTGTCACCATTACCCGTGAAAATCAGACTCGCCAAATTCAGATTACGGCAGGCGTTGAAGGCAAAGATCTACTCAGTGTTAACCAGGATGTGGCCAAACTGCTGAAGCGTATGTCGATGCCTGATGGCTATACCGTGGATACCGGCGGCGGGCAAGAGGAACAAATGATGGAATCATTTACGAGTCTTGCTATTGCGCTTCTGTTGTCCGTAGTCTTGATTTACATGGTTATGGCCGGACAGTTTGAATCTATGTTTACACCATTTGTCATTATGTTCTCGATCCCGCCAACGTTTATAGGCGTTGTTCTGGGATTGGTTTTGACAGGGACTGCCTTGAGTATCATGGCCTTTGTCGGGTATATCATGCTGGCCGGACTTGTTGTTAACAATGCGATTGTCCTGATTGACTTTGTTATTCAGCTCCGTAAAGAGGGGATGGAAAGGGATAAGGCCATACTGCTTGCGGGATCTGAACGGCTGCGGCCAATCCTGATGACGATGTTCGCGACGGTTCTTGCCTTGGTGCCGATGGTTGTATCTAGTGACCCGGCAAATGAATCTATGGCGCCTATGGCCGTTGTCGTTGTATTTGGCCTGGCTTTCGGGTCCATCATTACGTTGATTCTGATCCCTGTCGTATATATTTTGCTCGATAATATCACGGTTAGACGCAATAACCGCAAGCTTAAACGCCAGCAGAAAAGAGAAGCGAAGAAACAGGCGAAACTTGAGCAAGGCAGTTTGCAGCTCTAATAGATAAAGCGGGACATAGTGAGGTGGGAAAACCATGAATAAAAAAAGTGCAGTAATATTGTTGTCGGCCTTGGCTTTATCGGTGGCATTAGCCGGCTGCTCAGGAGGCCAGCCTCCTGCAGCGGCTCCGGCGGAACAGGAAGTGCAGGCCGTGTCTGTCGAAGTAGGGAAGGTAACCAAGGGCAGTATTGAAGCTGAAGCAGGCGTTGTCGGTACTCTGGCCCCCAACAAAACCGTCCAGGTAGCTCCAAAGATCAATGGTACGATCGCAAGCATCAATTTAAAAATCGGGCAGACCGTTGCAAAGGGCCAAGTATTGTTTACATTGGATCAAAAGACTATTCGCGACAGCATCAAGCAATCCGAGGAATCTTATAATGTTGCGCTTGCTAACCTGAAGCAAGCGCAGAGCAGTACGGAGCAATCGATTCAGCAGGCGGAATCCGGCGTTGATCAGGCTAAAGCCGCCCTTGATCAGCAGCAAAGCTCTATAGATACGGCGAAAAACACAATTAAGGATGCAGAGACCTCTTTGAAGGACGCACAAAACGCCCTGAACCGTACGCAGCAGCTATTTGCGGCAGGAGCTGTATCTCAGACGGATCTGGAGCAGGCACAAACGACAGTAAGGCAGGCCCAAACCAGGCTGGACAATGCAAAGCTGACGTTGAGCAACGCTCAAACTTCTTTGGAAAACGCGCAAACGTCATATCAAAACGCCTTAAAATCGCTTGAGCTGGCCCGTAAAGGGGCCGGTATTGATGTGGCTAAGGCCAATGTTGAACAGTTGCGCTCCGCTCTTGAGACAGCTCGCAGCCAGTTGGATGACGCTACGGTTAAGGCTCCTATGTCCGGTACGCTTTCGGCTGTCAACGGCAATGTTGGACAGATTGTGGGTCCTCAGTCGCCTGTTGTCACGATTGCAAATACCAATCCGATTCTGGTGAAAGTAAATTTGTCCGAGTCTGAAATGATGAAGGTTAAAGTCGGTTCATCCGTGACAGTAGGCATTCCTTCCGTCGACAAGAGAATTAACGCCAAGGTTACGGCGATCAACTCTGTCATGGATCAGGATCTGAAAGCTTATCCGGTTGAAATCTCTATAGAGAATTCTGCTAATACACTTAAGGCAGGCATGGTAGCCAACGTGTATATCCAATCCGGGGCCGCGGAAGGGCTGCTTGTTCCGCAAGCCGCTGTTAGTGAAAAGGCGGGTGTAAAGTACGTCTATATCATCGAAGGAAATGTAGCAAAACAAGTGAAGATTCAGACAGGAGAAGAGAGCGCCGAGCAGGTGGAAGTGACCGAAGGGCTCTCAGAGGGGCAACAAATCGTCGTTAAGGGTGCAGCTATGCTTACTGACGGCGCGCAGGTTACGATTATAAATCAGTAATAATGTCTCCTTGTTTGGCATATCTTTGTATGTCATTACCTTTTCCGGGCAGAATGATGCGTTTTAGAACCCCTATCCGTATCATTCTGCACCTCCTTATTTATGTAGATATTAGGAGATCTAGGAAATAATTGCTGGATGACGCTAGATAAGCCTTTAGAGTATAATTATAACTGCAAGAAGGGTGAATACATACTTTTTAAAAAAATCAAAAACTTTTTTAAAAGTATCGCAACTTTTCGAACTCCAAAACGTCTAATTGTGTGAGTATGATACAGATGATTACAATTTCAAAAGACAAAATATGATAAAAAATCTTTACGGCGTTGTAATCACATTGTATAATACTGGAGTAAGTTGTGAGTTTTTCGCCTGCTTCATTATTTTGGTTTCAAGCTTCTGTGATATTGTCACAGATATCATTTTATAAGAGTTGCATCCATACTCGGAAAGGAGGTGTAACGACTGATGAGTGACACGACTCGACACAAAGAAAATAATACTGTAATTGATGAAGTTCAAGGAGGAGAAAAAAAGGTTATGACAAAGTTTAACAAAAGAATTATTAACGTGCTTGCTACAGCAACATTGGTTGCTGGCGTAGCGGCGCCTGTAACAGCAATTGTTGCTCCATCCGCTGTTGAAGCTGCTAGCAATGGTGACATTACTGTTCTGAGCACACCGAGCGTAGTTAATAATGGTAAAGTACAGCGCGTTGGCAACATCAAATTTGAGATTCCTAAGTTCTCTACTCTTCGCACTGGCGACACGCTTAATATTAGCTTGCCATTTGATTTGGCGGAAAATGCCAGCGTCACTAAATCTGTTTATACCATTGCGGGACGCGAATTTGCTGCATTTAGCGGTTTGAACAAGGCGGAATATAAGGATTTTGCAAACACCTTGAAATTGGCTAATGATGACAAAAACGGTCTTTCAAATGATGATTTTGAAATTTCGGATGTTTCCAGTGCAAATACAATTGTACTTAAATACGTTGGTGAAAATGGCAAGGTTCTTTCGGATGACCCGGCAGTCTTCACGCTGGTTCTCGGTGGTTTGATCATTGACAGCAGTAAGGAAGCTAAGGTTGAATTCACGGCTCCTGGAAGCAGTCCTTTCCCGGGTGGCTCCAGAGTTGTTGCTACAGTTGCTAAAAACAAAAACAATCTTAACGTGTCTTTTGGCAGCTTGGATACATCGAATGAGAGATTTGATCCTAAGATCGTTATCGAGGAGCCGTATGCTGGTGCACTGGATGTAAACACCGAATTAAGAATTAAACTGCCTAATGGATATGTTTGGGTCGACAATAATAAAGCAATGAAACTTATGTACGGTGATTTTAAACCTGAGTGGCTTAATATCACACGTGAGAAAGACGCTCAAGAACTGGTTATTACGGTTAAAACTGATGAAGATACAAAGGCTGCGGTGGAAGCACGTAATAAAAGTGCCAATAAAATTGAGACCAAAATTGAAATTCCTTATGACTTCAGAGTTGATGATTCCACAAAAGTCAAGAAAGGCGATATCATTGCTCGCCTGAGCGGCAGAACCACCGCTAACATTTCTGAAGCCAAGATTGGTACTTATGGTGAATATGAATCCACGCTGAAGGCTGAAGATGCACCTACTTTGGTTTCCGGCCAAGATGAACAGAGAATTGCTGATTTCCATATTACTGAGACTGTTGGTGACAGTATCGTAACTGGCACGAACGGACGTTATCTTGAACTGACGCTGCCGGAAGGTGCTAGATGGCAGGAAGAGTATGAATGGGATCTTGCCGGTAAGAATAGGGATAAAAAACCAAATGCCCTTCCTACTATAACAGATGAAGGTTTGACATTGACGTTTGAAGGATTTACAGGAAATAACAATCGTACAGCCAAGTACTTGGTAAACCCGCGTCCTCAAAATGATACAGATGCAGCGACGCTTGACTTCGAAGACCTTGAAGTAGCTTTGGCTCCTGACTTCACCGGCGATTTGAAAATTTCGGTTGGCGGTTCCGCAGGAGTTAAAGGGGACGTTGTAGTAGCTAAGGTTGTTGCTCCGGTTACTGCCCAAGTAGCTTCGGCTCCTGATGTCATTATCGGTGCACGCGAACAAAAGGCTGGTGATTTCACGATCACTGAAGGTAAAGCCGGCGCTTTGGTGGACGATGGCGAAGTTCGTTTGGTTCTGCCTGATGGCGTTAAATTTGCAAGCACACCAACGGTTAAAGTATCTGGCGGGGACCTGATTATCAACAATGTTAGAAGATCGAGCGATGACAGAACTGTGATCTTCGACGTTGAGGGCGAAAGCGATACGGCTAGCACGATTTCGGTATCGGGTGTTAGCGTTATTCTTGACCGTACTGTTCCGGAAGGAAAAGTTGAACTGTCCGTTGAAGGCGACGCTGTATCCGAAACTCAAAAGTATTCGAATTGGAAAGATAACAAAGCGGTAGCAAAAGCAATTATCGCTAAAGTTTCTACTCCGGCACCGGTTGAAGACTCCAAAGGTAATACTGTATCTATCTTCAAAATCGGTAGCACGAGCTACACTGTAAATGGTGCAACTTATACAGCCGACGTTGCTCCTTACATCGAGAACGGACGCACTTTCCTGCCTGTTCGTTACGTAGCCGATGCTCTGGGTGTTGCTCCGCAAAACATTAAGTTTGATAAGAAGACTTCCACAGTCACGCTGTTGAAAGGTGACCGTATCGTACAAATCAAACTGAAAACTAACATCCTGACGGTTAACGGTGCAGTAATTAACATGGACGTTAAGGCAATCACTAAGAACAACCGTACTGTTCTGCCAATCAGCTGGGTAGGTCAAGCTTTGGGAGCAGATATCAAATGGGACAAAGATACTAACACAGTTACGGTAACACAAGTAAAATAAGAACCGTTATCGCTGGTTCTAACGTCTTATGAATAATGAAAAAGGGGTTCCTATTAGGGGAGCCCTTTTTTCATAGTATATCCCGCAATACAGATTTTATTCATTATGGAATCGTAATAAGTCTACAATCTACAATATAGTGTAAGGAGGAGTGGTGTGAGATGAAACGACTGGGTTCCGCTTTAGTTTCCACAGCACTGTTGTCTTCCGTTGTAGTGGGTGCAGCTTCTGCGCAATCGGCAAACGATATTCATGTAACCCTCAATGGAATAACTCAGACATTTAATCAACAACCCATTCAAAGCAATCATGTAACCTTGGTTCCGATGCGGGCTCTGTTTGAATCGCTTGGCGCGCAAATTGATTATGATACTGCTACCGGATTAATTACTGCAACCAAGGGTGCGGATACCATTGAATTGAAAGTGAATAGTACTACCGCTCACAAGAACGGTCAATCGATCACTTTGGAGACGCCCGCTAAACTCATAAATGGATCTGCCTACGTACCGTTACGTTTTGTTGGGGAATCGTTCGGCGCTAAAGTGAATTGGGATAAAGCAACTTCAACTATTCAAATTGAGCTGCCTGTGCAGACGGAAAGTGAACAAAACAATTCATATCCTGCTCCGATTGCCCCTGTTACAACTACGGAAGCCATTTATGAGACCAACACGGAGCCGCTGGCCTATGAAGACGCTGTCGCTCTTGCGGTCGCCAACAACAATAAAATCAAGATGCAGGAGAAATCGCTTAAGGCAGATGACAACAGGTTGGTAGACTCAGCCGATAAGATCGATTATATCCCTACTCCCGGCCCGAACGGCAATCCTGAAGCAAAAGCCGCTTTTAATAATTACAGTCAGGCGCAAATAGGCTACCTGATATCCAAGAAAAAATTAGAGGTATCCAAAGAGGCCTTGGCATTTCAGGTTAAAAAAAGCTATAATGCTATCATTAACGCCATTGAGGATAAGCGCTTGGCCGATCTCAATGTAACGGACGCAGAATGGAAGCTGCGCATTGCACAGACCAAGTTATCGAATCAAATGGCCAGCGAATATGAAGTAACCCAAGCGCAGAATACGTTGGCCCAGACTAAAGCTGCCCAGGAAGTAGCGGCTAAAGCTCTGGATGAAGCCTATCGAACTTTAAATGCGTTAATCGGCTATAAAGCGGATCAGAAGTATGAAGTTACGGATCTTCCCAAATTTGAAGTATTTGAAGATAATGTGGACGCTCATATTGGCCGGGTTCAAGCCGATAGTCCGACCGTGTGGATGGCAGAACGCGAGGTTGAGCAGGCTGATCTGAATGTTAATTATTTTACTTTCGCTACTGGGCAAACGATCAATGCTTATGAAAATACAAAAATTGGCGTTGAAGTGAAAAAGATTAGTGTCACTGATGCCAGGAAACAACTTGAAGATGCCATCCGGCAAACCTATGATCAAATTAAACAGCTTGAAACTCAATACACTCAGCTTCAGGCTTCCTTAACAAGCGCCACTGACGCCTTGAACGTAGTACAAAAACGTTATGAACTGGGCATGGCGACTCAATATGAAGTGTTTCAAGCCCAGCTTCAATTGGAAACCTTGAAACAGAAAATATCCGCCATCGTCACAGGTCTGGATAGCGCCAAACTGGCCTATGAGAAACCGTGGATTGCAGCACCACAATAAAATATTTTTATAACAGAATGAATAATTTTCGAGGGGTGGAAGCAGTGCTTTCGCCTCGTTTTTTGTTTATACGAAACTATTTTTATCTAAAAACGTCTAAATAATTAATCATGCTAAACGGGGAGGAGACATTTTGAGAAAAGTTTCAAAGACTGCAGCGGCCGTTGTTTTGACAGTATCCGCATTAGTGCCTCTGTCATCACAAACCTGGGCTGCACCAACACCAAAGACTACCAACTCGGCTAAAACTGTAAAACAGGAAACTGTACATACATTGGCTAATCTGCCTCCGGTGAAGATTACCGCAAAAAGTTTGGTTCAATTGAGTGATGTCAATATTTTAACTCTGGACGGCGAAAGTATTCTTACGTATACGCTGACGATCCAAAATAAGGACAGCAAGACGATCGATTTGCTCGATTACTGGTCCAAAGTAAAAACTACAAGCGGGACAACTTACAGTACGTCGTTGATGACCAAAGACAAGGACAAGAAGAAGCTGGCGGCCGGTTCTTCCACGACGTTGACGTATACAGCTCGAATTGCGAATCACATCAAGCCGCAAAATCTGATATTCCAGGTGGTCAAATGGGATTTTAGCCAGCCTGAGTACGAGGCGTTAAAAGGACAGTTCAAGATTCCAGCAGATTATTTGACGTCGACCCCTGCGAATCAATCCAAAACATTATGGATTGCCGATGCCCGTGTTAAGGCGAAGGTAGGGCAAGTGGCTTCTTATGTTTCAGGCGACTATAAATATGTCAATGTTTTGCTAAATATGACGAATGTCGGCTACAAGCTGTTTGAAGATCCGAAAATGAAATTTGTGATCCGTTCATCTGCAGGTGCAAGCTATCTAATGACAGCGGATCCAACAACCAGTGTGGATTACAAAATCCAACCCAAGGATACGAAAACCCTTCACCTGATGGCTCAAATCCCAAAGAAAATCGAGTTGTCGAACATGGAGCTGCAAGTGGCGCTGGATGACGAGACGGCCAAGCAGAGTCTGCCGATTGCAACGATGCAATTACCTGGCGAAGGCGATAACCTGATGACGGTTAAGCCCAATGTCGAAAAGTTCATTCAAGCCGGCAACGGCAAAATAGCCGTGCAGGTGACGAGCGCTGTCGTGAACAAAAATGATCTTGAACATGAGCTGTCTGTACGCTTTGCTTTCCGCAATACAAGCGGGGCGACGATCACTTTGCCGAAATATCAATTTGAACTGCAAACCTCGGATGGATACCGTATGCCGATTAAGGCGCCAGCACTGGAAAATATGACCCTTCAACCGCTGGAGCAAAGATTCATAACACTCCCGGTGACGGTGCCGCCCGATATCAGCATTGCCTATCCGCGTCTGTTCATGAATCTGCCGACTGCGGAGGACAACAAGGAGAAGATCGCCTATCCGCTCGCGATTTTTGCGCTGCAGACCATTCATACCGCCGATAAAATGGTCGGAACCGAGCAGTTTATACAGACGAAGGACGGTGTTTTTGGCGTTACCTTGTCTTCGCTGCAAAGACTGCCTTGGAGTGATGGCGATCTGGTCAACGCCAAAATTACGATTAGCAATGATAACATCAAAACGTTACAGCTGCCGGAACTGACCGGGAGCTTGCAAGTGGACTCCGTTAAGCTGACTGAAGGAACCAAGCTGATATTCACACAGCCGGACAGATTAATTGGAGCCGGAATGTCGATGGACATTTTTGTGACAGCTAAAGTGCCTAGCTATCTGAAGTTTGACCAACTGCAGGTTGCCCTGCTTGAGAAGATAGGGGAAGAGAGTACTGACTGGATTCAATTCAGCAATACGGGCGCAATACCGGAGGTGGCCGGTATAGCCAAGGGAGCCTCCTTTACGTTCGATACGCCTGGACGCAAACAAGAGTTGGGTGTGATAAGTTCCCGTGTTTACTTAGGTCCATCCAGCGATCTAGTTTATACCGAACTGGATGTCAAGAATCTGGAAGAACATCAAATGGATCTTTCGCAAATTGTCGGGGCATACCAGACATCCGACGGCCAGACATATAAAGCCACGGTCAGCCAGATCGACACCCCGGCCGGACCGGAAGAGAAAAGTGTGGTTGCAGTATGGACTAAAATTCCTAAGCGGGTCTCAATAACCGATATGAAGCTGATTGTTGGGGAAGGGATCACCGACAATAAGCTGACGCCGGTCAAAGGCGAAGCGACAGGTTATATAAATGCGGTGGCCCTAGAGCTTGGGGTTTCTAATCCAACAGCCAATAAAAAACTGAGAGGCCTGGAGATATTCCCATATAAGTTGGCCGTGACAGACGTGGAATCTACTCTCTCCGGCAGCTCCATGAATCTGAGCTTTACCTATGATCTGACCCGTAATAGGGACTATACGATCGGCGAGTTTGGGCATAAATATCTGTTTGAGGTCGAGGATTCCAGCGGTCGAGTATTCGAGAAGGAGTTCGTCCCTGAAACCGACTTGCTTCTTGCAGGCGACGGCAGAGCAAGCTTCAGTTTTAATGATCCGCTATTTAAAGATCTCACCGAAGACGACGAATTTAAATTAACGGTTTATGACCTGTTCCAGGGATACAAAATCAAGCTTGGCAGCCAAAGCTTTGAATATGATGATGAGACCGATACGGATGAGTAGTAAAATCGGGCTTGTTTCATGTCTGTATAACCTCTATCATTATCGTAATGAGAGATTTGAGGAGGAACATGATGAAGACAGTATGGAAAGTCATGTCAGCGACGGTGGTGATTGGTGGTAGTATTTGGGCAGGTTCGTTGCTGAATTTGACGGCGGAAGGCTCAAGCGTAACGGGTCAACCAGGCACTGCTGACGATCCGGTGGTGACGAAGAGTTATGTGGACCAAGCCATTCAGCAGGCGCTCAAGGGAGGCGTGACCCCAACAAAGCCTTCGGCTCCTTCGACGAGCGGCAGCACCGGCAGCAAAGGAGGCGGCTCAACCGATGCAATTGAAGTTGTAACGGTAGAGCCGGGTCAGACGTTGATTGCGGCAGCCGGAGCGGAGTTCGTGGTTCGGGCAGGAAAGGCTGTAATTTACAGCAGCGACGCCGACGGTGTTACGGATTTGACCGATGGCGTAGATATCAAAAACGGAGGAGCGGTAACGAACAACCACCTGCTTTCGTTTCCCCGGGATGGACGCGGGGTTCAGGTTCAGGCCGGAAATAAGTACAGCCTGACGGTGTTGGTTCGCGGTGGATATTCGCTAAAATAGGACAGCCGATTTCTTCCTGAACGAACAATAATTCTATAGGGTATTTTTCACGGCTGAGCACATCCTACTCCTGAACGACAATATTTATGGGGGTGGATTAAAGATGGCAAGAAGCAATTCCAAGCTGGTTCCGGAATGCCGTCAAATGCTTAAACAGTGGAAGTATGAAATTGCGGCAGAGTTCGGGTTGCCGGTCGGCGGCGGGGCAGCCGGTGAGGCGTCGGATACGGAATTCGCGGGCGAACTCGGCGCTTTGGGGACAAGCGGTGATTCCGGCGGCAGCTGGCGGCATCTCACATCACGGGAAAACGGCTCGGTCGGCGGAGAAATTACAAAACGGCTGGTCGCTCAGGCGCAGCGTGATTTGCTTTTGCACTAATCTTTTGACATGACATGGCAAATGCGATAATATGACTTTGAGGATTGTCAAACAACCTTTTCCGATCAGGGAAAGGTTCATTTTTTGGTAAATAAAGTCGGTAAATCTGCCCATAATCCATTGGGGGCATTTTTAGTATTGGATACGAAGGCTTTCGCCATACTATCCATGGGGAGGTTGAAATTTTATGTCCGTACAAGGGCGACACTTATTTACTTCCGAGTCCGTTACGGAAGGACACCCTGATAAAATTTGCGATCAAATTTCCGATGCGGTTCTTGACGCATTTTTGGCCAATGATCCCTATGCCCGGGTTGCATGTGAAGTTTCCGTAGCCACCGGGCTAGTGCTCGTTATCGGGGAGATCAGCACCAAATCCGAATATGTCGATATTCCTGCTATTGTTCGCAAAACGGTGAAAGAGATTGGCTATACCCGTGCTAAATATGGGTTCGATTTCAATACTTGCGCGGTCCTCACCTCGCTTAATGAGCAGTCCGCCGACATCGCCCAGGGCGTAAACGCCGCTCTGGAAAGCCGGGATCCTGCCCAGGTCGATAAGGAAACGGAAAATATCGGCGCCGGTGACCAAGGTTTGATGTTTGGTTTCGCTACGAATGAAACGCCGGAGCTCATGCCGCTGCCGATTGCGTTGTCGCACCGTATTGCTCGCCGCCTTTCCGAAGTGCGGAAGGACGGCACGCTGGGCTACCTCCGGCCGGACGGCAAGACCCAAGTCACGA
This sequence comes from Paenibacillus sp. FSL P4-0127, assembly GCF_038007325.1. Classification (NCBI taxonomy): domain Bacteria; kingdom Bacillati; phylum Bacillota; class Bacilli; order Caryophanales; family Paenibacillaceae; genus Paenibacillus; species Paenibacillus sp. FSL P4-0127. Next base: position 1,543,871 of record NZ_JBBOWY010000001.1, read on the forward strand.
TCGAATATGTCGACGGCAAACCCAAACGGGTGGACACGATCGTTGTATCTTCGCAGCATGCGGAAGAAATTACGCTGGAACAAATTCAAACAGATATCAAGGAACACGTCATTCTTCCGGTTGTACCGGCGGAATTATTGGATGGGGAAACGAAATATTTCATTAACCCGACAGGCCGTTTTGTTATCGGGGGGCCACAGGGAGATGCCGGTTTAACGGGCCGCAAAATTATTGTCGATACGTACGGCGGATATGCCCGCCACGGCGGCGGCGCATTCTCTGGGAAAGACCCGACCAAAGTTGACCGTTCGGCCGCTTATGCGGCGCGTTACGTGGCGAAAAACCTCGTTGCCGCGGGGCTGGCCGACAAAGTGGAAATCCAGTTGGCTTATGCGATCGGCGTCGCTAACCCGGTATCCATTAATGTCGATACTTACGGAACAGGCAAAGTACCGGAAGAAAAATTGGTGGAGCTCGTTCGCCAGAATTTCGATCTTCGTCCGGCGGGTATCATTCGTATGTTGGATCTTCGCCGTCCGATTTACCGCCAAACCGCAGCCTACGGTCATTTTGGACGTACGGACATCGATTTGCCTTGGGAACGCATAGATAAGGCCGAAGCGCTGAAAACACAAGCGGGATTATAAACTATCGTTAATAGAAACGGATATCGTTCTCCTGGAAGGGAGAGGGTATCCGTTTTTTACGCTGCGACTCTCGTTTCTTATGTATCGAGAATTTTGCGTGCTTATAAAGTTGAAGAGTTGTAAAACATACAGTTATTTAGCTGATGACGTAGCTGGGCGCTAGTTTAAATGCAAATCCTACAATTAAAACGGCATAGTTGAAGGGATTGGTGAAGATGTCTGGATGTAATTGCATTAGCCCGCATCTAAATTTATCCTACCTGTAAGTTTTGCAACTAATTCGTCGGAGCCAGGCTCCTAACTAGTTCAACACCCAGGTAACCAACTATTTGGAAAAATATCTTATGGATCTTGCCTATGTCAGTCAATCATCTCCCAACTTCCTTGAAGCAGTTCGTAGCGATGAATTCTTTTTCCGGTTCCGTTTCGGAATGGCTGCATCCACCCTTTGCCAGAAAGAGAATGCAGCAAGCGCACCGCAGTCCGGTAATTGATGCCAAAATATTGGCACACCTCTTTAGGACTGATGGACCCGGCAGAACATAATGCCAGGCGGAGAACTTCCTTTTCTGCGAAAACAGAACATTCTTTAGGCTGCGGATAGGCTTGGTACCGGTTAAATAACATTTGCAGGAGATTTCTACACAGATCAGGCCTTTGTTCAATATCATCGTAGGCGATAGAAACTACTCGAAAGCCGAGGGATTGCAGGTATAATTCACGATTTAATTCATTGCCAAACTTCTGACGATCCATTTCCTGTACATGAGGACCATATCCCTTAATTTCAATCATAAATTTAAGAAGCCCCGGCAAATAGGCAAAATCGCCAAAATATGAGCGCCCTCGCCAATCGAGAATCTCATATTCGGGATGAAGATATTCGAAATTTCCATACAGCGGCCACCATACGTTTTTCAAAAATAAGGTTTCTCCATGTCCGTGTCCCCGTAAAAGGCGGGCTTTGCGCTCTCCCTTTCGTGAGTCTGAGTGCTGATTGATGAAGGTTTTATGCGCCTTTTCGAAAGTCAACGTTTTCATTTATACCGATCATTCCTCCTAATTTTTTATATAGTAAAATAAAAAGTCCTGACCCTCTATCCACAGAGAAGATCAGGACGTGTTACGTCTCATATATTCAAATAGTAGCATTTTATCCGCCGAGTTTCCACAATGTCCACATTATCCACAAAAACAATCCACAATATCCACAGTTTTTATCCACATAATCCACGATATTCACAGCCAGCAACCACTACTTTTTAAAAACATAGAGAACTTTGACAATCTTGCTTTTTTTCGTAACTTTTCGGCGGGAAAATAGTCTATAATTTATAGATTAGGTTTCCAAAGGGATAGAGCAGGCTGTTCGCTTTGGATAATTATTGCAAAAGTTGGGAGAGTAGCAAATTAATATGGTAGTGGATAAGAATCAGGACTCGAAATGGATGCGGATTGTAGTGCGGGGCGGGAAACGATTGGCGATCGTCTCCTTGGCGGGAATGATTTGGATTCAGCCGGCGATCGGATGGGGACCGGTACCTATTGGAGGGACGGCTTCTACGGCGTATGCCGCAAGCAATCAAGCCGTAAAATTAAGCGAAGAAATCATTACGTCCGGGGCGAAACTTGTCAAATATCAATACACGGTGACGCGTTCGGGCAAGTCCGTTAAAGTGCTTACGGATGTGGTCGAAGTCGATTTAACCAATCCTTACGTCAGTTTGGATGTCATGACCGGCAAGGGGGGGCAGTTGACGACCCGGCAATCGGTGGAAGGCATGGCCAAAGAGACCGGTGCCGTGGCCGGGGTAAACGGCGATTTCTTTGCCACCGGAGGGCAAGGCGTGCCGATGGGAGCGGCGGTTTCCCAAGGCACGCTTGTCACAAGCCCGGCGCAACTCGAAGGCATGTACGCGTTTGGGGTGAAAAATGACGGAACGCCGTTCATTGACCGGTTTGGCTTCAACGGGACGGTGGTTGCCGAGGACGGCTCGTCGTTTGAGCTTGCGGGGATCAATCAGGAATCTTATGTAACGGAACCGGATAAAACCCGCAGCCATGTCAACAAAATGTTTATATACACTAGCGCCTGGAAATCCGCGCAGCGGCCGGTGGACACTTCGACAACGCCGACGGAAGTGCTTGTACAGGGCGATGTGATCACGCAGATTTCGATCAAAGCGCCGATTCCGGGAGCCGTGCCGGCGGACGGATATATTTTGCGCGCCCATGGAACGGCGGCGGACTTTGTCGCTAAACATTTGGAGGTCGGACAGCACATCGATACGCAGTATGAACTGCAGTCTTTAACGACTGGGAATAGCGTAAATCCGGCGGATCTCAAGGTGATGATCGGCGGCCATACGCTGCTGGTCGATCAAGGCCAAGCCTCGGCGTTTACCCGTGCAACGAACTCGATCAGCGGAGGCAGCACCGTGGCGCGTACGGCCGTCGGCTACTCCAAAGACGGGAAAACGGCTTATATTATTGCCGCCGAGAAAAACAGCAACAGCTCCGGGATGACGTTAAAGGAACTGCAAGGTTTTATGACGAGCATCGGGGTATGGAAAGGGCTGAACCTGGACGGAGGCGGTTCAACAACGATGGTGAATCGTCCGCTTGCCGAAACAAGTGCGCAACTCACCTTCACGACGTCCAACGGATCGGCGGGACAACGCGCCGTCGCCAACGGCCTCGGCGTCTTCACTTCGGCTCCGCAAGGCACGCTGAAAGGCTTTAAAGTCAGCGGATCGTCCACGCTGCTCATCGGACAGACGGTCCCTTATGCCCTGAAAGGCTACGATACGTACTACAACCCGATTGCGACGGAAAGCACGGCGGCTTCCTGGAAAGCGAGCAACGGAAACGTCAAGTGGACAGGCAGCGGATTTAAAGGCGTTAAAGCGGGTACTGCAAAAATCACCGCTACAAACGGCTCGGCCAGCAGCAGCATGGAGGTGACGGTGCTGGGCGGCAGCGATCTTGCGAGCCTGACGCCGGCTACGACGTTTGCACCGCTCGAAGCGGGGGTTTCCGTATCCGTGCCGGTTACGGCGGAGCTGAAGAGCGGAAGCACGGTAAACGTTCCGGCGGAATCCGTGAAATGGACCTTCAGCGGCATGAAAGCCAGCGTAAAGGACGGCGCGCTCACCGTGCAGTCGATAAATTCCGGCACGAAGGTTGCGTATGCAACGCCTAGCTATGATGGCTTCACCGGCACGCCGGTTGTCTTGTCCGCTTCCACGGACACCATTTGGGAAAGCTTTGAAAACGTGTCTTACCCGGTTTCTTTTACGGGGCTTCCGGCCGAGTCGCAGGGAACGGCAACGATTGTTCAAGGGACGGGCGAACGCGCGAATTCGAAAGTGCTGCAGCTTGACTACGATTTGACCGGCGGCACGGGCAATAAATTCGCTTACGCGCAAATCAACGGAACGACCGGCAAGGAGATTCCGGAAAACGCCACGGCGATGACGATCGATGTCCTGGGCGATGCCAGCTTGAACTGGGTGCGCGCGGAGCTGGCGGACGCCGACGGCAAACCGGTGTATCTCGATTTGGCTCGGCCGCTGGACTTCACGGGCTGGAAAACGCTGAACGTCGACTTAACGGCAGCGGGCATCAAATATCCTGCCAAGCTGAAACGGCTGTATGTCGTAAGTGTGGAGGAAGGGCAAGATGAACGTATGCTGACGGGCAGTGTTTCTTTTGACAATATCCGGTTTACCGCTCCAGCCGCCGCTCCCGACGCCGCTACAGAGGAAGCCGCCGCCGTGACCCAGCCCAGCGTCAAGGCCGTCATGGTTGTCGGCCAAAAATCGATGACGGTGGACGGGGCGAAACAAAGCCTGGAAGTGGCTCCGCTGCTGAAGGACAACACGACGTATGTACCGATTAAATATGTGCTGGATGCTTTCGGCGGGACCTCTACCTGGAACAATGCCGCGAAAAAAATTACCGTAAAGCGCGGAACGGACGTACTCGAGTTAACCGTGGGGGAAAAGGAATTTTTTGTGAACGGAACCGGCAAGCAAGCGGAGGTTTCTCCAATTGTTGTGAACGGCAGGACTTTAGTCCCATTACGTTTGGTATCGGAACAGCTGGGCATTGGCGTAAATTGGGAAAAGAAAACCAAATCCATCACCCTCGAATCATGATATGATTAGTCTGGGACTATTCGGACTACAGAAACGGAGAAGGTATAGGTGGATTTTCAAGCAGATGCCATAGATCGCGTAATAAATAACGCTGTTAACGTACTTGAAAATAGCAAGCTGCAAATTCTCGAAATTTTGGACTCGGCGCGAAATGAGCTGAAGACGCTGAACACGGAGATGCAAAACGTAATGAAAGAAACGGCGGAAACCGTGGAGAAGGTCGACCAGCTCGAGGTGAACTACAGACGTTCCCGCATCCGGCTGACGGAAGTCAGCCGGGATTTCGTGCGGTACAAAGAAGAAGACATCAAACAGGCCTACGAGAAGGCGACGCAGCTTCAGCTTGATTTGCTGATTTATCGCGAGAAGGAAATGTATTTGAAGGCCAGACGCGATGAACTGCAAAAAAGAGTTCGAAACGTGGAAAAATCGGTCGAACGAGCTGAAACGATCAGTACGCAAATGGGCGTTGTGCTCGAATACTTTTCCGGCGAATTGGGACAGGTTACCCGAATCTTGGAATCCGCTAAGAACCGGCAGCTGATCGGTCTCAAGATTATTTTGGCGCAGGAAGAAGAACGAAAACGGATTTCGCGGGAAATTCACGATGGTCCCGCTCAGCTTCTCGCGAATCTAGTGCTTAGGACGGAAATTGTAGAAAGAATGCTCGCTAAGCAGGAATTTAAACTGGTACAGGACGAAATAGTAGATTTGAAAGCTCAGGTCCGCTCCAGTCTCGAAGAAATGCGGAAAGTCATCTTTAATTTGCGTCCGATGGCGCTCGATGATCTCGGTCTGATTCCAACGCTGCGCAAATACGTTCATGATTATGAAGAGAAGACCAAGATTCGAGCCACCTTTGAAACCAGGGGCAAAGAGCATCGGTTATCCTCTCCGATGGAAGCGGCGATTTTTCGGCTGGTGCAAGAAGCGCTCACCAATGCGGCGAAGCATGCTTTTCCGACCTATGTTGGCGTGGAGATCACGTATCAGGCGCAAATGCTGCGCATCGTTGTGCGAGATAACGGCCTTGGCTTCAAGGTGGACCAATTGGAGCAAAAGACGAAAGGGCATACCCATTTCGGACTGATTGGCATGCGGGAAAGAGTCGAATTACTCGAAGGAAGAATGGAAATCGAATCGGCAGCGAATATGGGTACCAAAATCGTCATCCACATTCCAACGAACACAGAGAAGAGAAAGGAGTACCAGGATGGATAATCTTACGAGTGGCAGCAGACAAGCAATCAAAGTTCTCTTGGCTGACGATCACCAGTTGTTTCGGGAGGGTCTGAAGCGGATTTTGAACATGGAGGAAGACATCGAGGTTGTAGGAGAATGCGGCGACGGCACTCAAGTGTTGGAATGCTGCCAGCAGTTTGCTCCGGAAATCGTGCTGATGGACATCAATATGCCGCAATTGAACGGCGTGGATGCCACGGCTGAACTCCGCGAGTCGTATCCCGAGGTCAAGGTCATCATTTTGTCGATTCACGATGATGAAAGCTATGTGTTTGAAACGCTGCGCAAAGGGGCAACCGGCTATTTGCTGAAAGACATGGAGGCTGAATCGCTGGTTAATGCCATCCGTACGGTGGCCGAGGGGAATGCGTTTATTCACCCGAAAGTAACCGGCAAACTGATTCAGCAACTGCGCCGCATGGAATATTTGAGCGAGACGGGGGCGATTGCCGAAGACAACGCGATCCGCGAAGCGGGCGTTAAATTCGTTGCCGGCGATGACAATCCGCTGACGAGAAGGGAAGCCGAAGTGCTTCGTTTGATGGCGGAAGGACGCAGCAACAAAATGATTGGAGAGCATTTGTTTATTAGCGAGAAGACCGTCAAAAACCACGTCAGCAGCATTTTGCAGAAAATGGACGTTGACGACCGTACCCAAGCGGTTATTAATGCGATTAAGTTCGGTTGGGTCACTCTTTAACCGGCTAAAATATTTACAGATATAAATTCGGTTTGGCGCGGTTGATATTAGCCGAGCCGATTCCGCGGCAGCGGATGGTGTCTACACGTAAAGGCGGCGGCAGCTCGTAGTTTTAGGACGGCAGAGATAGCTGAATGTTCATTAGAGTTGATAGACACAGCAGATGATGCGGAAATCGTTTTTGACTGGCCTTCTCTGTGCCTTGGTTTCCATATTATTCATGATATTGAAATGTGAGGCGAGTTCCTATTTTTTTGAATGCTATAGGGACAGGGAAGCGGCCAGGTACATAGTACAGCGCTGTCTGCGAGTTGCGGAAATTGATGAATTTAGCCGTAATGCAGTACGCCGGCCCAAACGGGCAGGTGGGCTGTTATTCCGGCACTGTGGCGTTAAAAAGGTCTAGTCATCTGTCCAACTGCGATTGGATGAAAAGGGCTGGAAGGCTCCCGTTATTGCAGGCAGCGGTCTGTTTGACGGGAGCCCAGTAACCCTCCTTTTGCTAGCGGCATATATTGTCGCTATAAGGGAGTGTTCAAAAAGTCAGGTTTTCAGCACCAAGAAGGTTGGATGAAGCTTAGGGACGAAAGGAGCGGAGCGTAGGAGGAGCCTGCGTGAGCAACTGAAATGTTTCTGCAGGAAACATACTTCGAAAGCATATGCCCCACCCGGCTGAATTCAAGATTCAACGCCCGATCCGCTTCATGATCTGCTTCGTGATTAAAAGATGACTTTTTGAACTACCTCTACAAAGGAGTGTTCAAAAAGTCAGGTTTTTAAGCACCGAGAAGGTTGGATGAAGCTTAGGGACTGAGTAGCGGAGCGTAGGAGGAGCCTACGTGAGCAACGGAAGGCCCGGCTGAATTCAAGATTCGACGTCGAATCCGCTTCATGATCTGCTTCGTGATTAAAAGATGACTTTTTGAACTACCTCTACAAAGGAGGTGAGTTCCGTGGTTCCCTATATGGGTTGGGTCCTGCTTAGCTACGGATTGGCCGCGGCGCTGGTTCATTTTTTGCACGGGATATATTTACGGCGGAAGTCTACAATCAAAACGATGCATTATATTCTGGTGACGAGCAATCATGAGAGCCAAATGGAATGGTATTTGCGGGCATTGTCATGGTATGCGAGACTGCGCGGATTGCCGCTGCGGGTAACGGTGCTCGACGAGGCTTCGGAGGATGATACGCTTGCAATTATGCAAAAGCTGCAGGCGCAAGGCGATATGGAGTTGACCATTATCGGGCTGGCAGCGGTCCGGGAAGAAGATGTGGAGGCGCAGGCTGCCAAAACGGCTGGCGACGCTCCTGTTTGCATCGACCTTCGTATTCCGCAGGAGGCGGGTAAGATTCCCTATGTCCATGTGTAAGCCGCCAAGTCATATGTTCGCATCAGGCTGCGCTTGGGAGCGTACGGGGTTTTGGAAGCGCGCCGAATATTGGGTTTCAAAAGATTTCCAGGGGTTGCAGGAAAACGCCGAGCCGCAGCGAATACCAATAAGTGAGCCGAAACAAAATCATAACTTTATACTCGCGCATCGGGATGCGCGGCGCAAAGTGTGAAGCACACTCTTTATCAGGCCATAGGCCGGAGGGGTGTGCTTTTTTGCGTCTTGCGGTTTGTGAAGAAAGGGGATGTCGAAAAAAAGGCTTAGAACCGAAACCAGGGCTTGACAGGGACTGGACGAAGCTGCTCGGAGTACGTGGGGAGGGCTAACGGACCGAAATAACCTTATTTCGTTGAAATCAAGCGTTTTGGCACCAGCGTTGCATTAATTCTTGCTCAAGATTCCCCAAAAAGGCTGCCCGGAAATTTAACGGTTGTAGCAGCGGCTATTTTCCGGAAAAAGACCTTTTCTAAATTCTAACGGTTGTAAGCGTCGTTATTTGCCTGAATCTAAGCAAAAATAGCCTGATTTCTGTGAAATAAGCGCTATGGCAACCGTTAAAATTTGAAACCAACGTTTTTGGGACAAATAGCGTTTGTGGCAACCGTTAGAATATGTGTGGCTAGAAAATGTATCTTGTCAGATTTAATGCCACAGAAAAGAAGCAAAAAATAATGAAGGAATATAAGTAAATGGAGGAATTATCTTGAAATTGTTGAAGTATGCAATAAACTACTGTTTTTTGGCGGGGAGAGGTGGAAATGAAGGCGGGTTTGTATGCGGTAAAGCTCATGACGGAGTGGCGGCTTTGGATCAGTTTGGATTTGCGGGTTGATTTGCTTTGGTGGGTTGTGGGAGGAAGCCGGTGGATGAGGCTGGGGGATCAGGGGGATGCAGCAGCATGCAGTGTTGTGGACGTTTTGAATGGGCAAGGGGGGCTTGAAAGACAGGGAGTGAAGAAAAAGATGGGTTTAACCGATGGGCCGATCTTGGCCGGCGGGACCGTGGGTTCAAACGGGGTTCTGCGCGGCGCTGGATTTTCACATCATGCGGGAGCTGGACTCGGGGCCTCGGCGATATATCTGCTTTCGGACGGTTTGCCCTTGGGTTGGGCGGTGAAGCTGCGCGGCCGGTTTAAAACGCAGGAGGCGATGGACCGGTGGAATGAGAGGGATTGGGAGGGCTTTTTAAAGCTTGGCTTGAAGCCGGAACTCGCGGCCGAAAAGAAGCTAAGCGATGATGAACGGGGGGGCGTTCGGAAAAATGCAGAACGTTTGAGTTCCTTAAGTGGAGTGAATTTGAGCAATACGCCGAGGAGAGCCGGGGAAAAGGATTTGAATTTGACGGGAAATCATGGCTGGTTATGGAGAGGGGAGGCGGGCTTGACTCCGCTAGGTCTCAGGTTGTTGGAAAGCGTGCCTGGAGGCGGTGAAAACGCAAAGGCATGGCGGGATAGCAAGCGGGGATGGAAGGATAACCGGGATAACAAGCTTTTTTTAAGTCAGGCCGATTCGGTGGAGAGGGAGTGGCTTGCCGCAGGGGAAGCGTGGCTTGTGCACACGCTTGAGGAGGCGCGGAGGCTTGCGGACGCGCTCGCGGGCAGGTCGCTGCTGGAAGCGGAGCTCCAGCAGCTGCTGGCGGAACGCCTGCCGGGCCTTGCGCCGGCATGGCGCTCCGCCGCCCAGCTCGCGCACCTGCAGGGGCGCGTGCGATTCACCTCGGGCGTGGGCGGGACAAGCCGCGCCCGAGGCTGCGAGGGCCCGCGCTGGCGCCGGGCCCGGGCGGCCTTACGCTGCCGGCGCTGCGGCAGCGAAGTGCATCGCCGCACGCCCTGCGGGGCGTGCGGCTCCCGCGGCTGCGCCTACTGCGAGGCCTGCCTCGCGCTGGGGCGCAGCCGCTCTTGTGCGCTGCTGCTTCGCGGCAGCGCTGGCGCCGAGCCGCCCGCGGCGCCGCAGGCGGCGGGCGGCTCGGCCGTGGCCCCCGCCGCGTCCCTGCTGGACCGGTGGGGGCTGAGCCCCGCGCAGCGCAGCGCGGCGGGGCAGGCGCTGCGCTTTCTATCGCAGCCGCACGAGTCCTTGACGCCGTCGCACAAGCTCTTGCCGCAGTCGCACAAGCCTTTGGCGCAGTCGCACAAGCCTTTGGCGCAGCCGCACAAGCCCTTGACGCAGCCGCACAAGCCTTTAACGCAGCTGCACAAGCCCTTGACGCAGCCGCACGAGCTTTTGCCGCAGTCGCACAAGCTCTTAACGGAGGCACACAAGCTCTTGCCGCAGTCGCACAAGCCTTTGCCGCAGCCGCCCGAGCCTTTGACGCAAGTGCACGAGCCCTTGGCGAATCTGCCCGAGCCCCCGGCGGAGCAGGCTTTGGCCAACCCGCCCGGGCAACCTGCCGCCCCCCGCTCCGCGCCCTTTGCCCGGCTTTTGCGCCTGTTGCCCTTCGGCAGGCCGGCGGATGCCCGGCCTCCCCGGTTTTTGCTGTGGGCCGTGACCGGGGCCGGCAAGACGGAGATGATTTTTCCGCTGCTGCGTTACGTGTTGGACCAAGGAGGGCGAGCGCTGGTCGCCACGCCCCGCCGGGACGTGATGCTCGAACTGGCGCCGCGGGTGGCCAAAGTTTTTCCCGATGTGCCCATGGCGGTGCTGTATGGCGGGAGCGAGCAGCGCTGGGAGGAGGCCAGGCTGTTTATTTCCACGACCCATCAATTGATGCGTTTTTACGAGGCCTTCGATTTGGTTATCATCGATGAACTCGACGCGTTTCCGTATCATAACGACCCGATGTTGGAATTTGCCGCAGAGGCGGCCTGCAAAAGAGACGGACGGTTCATCTTCCTGTCCGCCACGCCGCCCCCGGCCATGCAGCGGGAAATTCGCGCCGGAAGGCTGCCTCATGCCAAAGTGCCGGCCCGTTTCCACGGCCATCCGCTCCCGGTTCCGGTTCGGATTGCGATGGACCCGGTCGGGACCTGTCTGCGCCGCTGCTCCCTTCCGCGCAGCTTGCTTCGGCCCCTGGAGGAATCGGTCCGCCGCGGCGCGCAAATTTTTGTGTTCGTCACCCGCATCCGGCAGATCGAGCCGCTTACGGGGCTGCTCCGGGGCTGTTTTCCCGGATTGCCGCTTGCGGGAACCTCTTCCCAGGACCGGGAAAGGAATCGGAAGGTGCTGGAGTTCCGCGAAGGAAAAATCAGGCTGCTGGTGACCACGACGATTTTGGAGCGCGGCGTTACGGTGCCGCGAAGCGATGTATACATATTGGATGCGGACAGCGACCTGTTCGATGAAGCATCCCTCGTGCAGATGGCCGGACGGGCGGGGCGCTCAAAGGATGACCCGAACGGGACGGTGATCTTCGCCTCGCGCGAATGGACGAAATCCCAGCGCGGAGCTCTGCGGCAAATTCGCTGGATGAACAAGGCCGCGCTAAGGGGCGGTTTTTTGAAACAAAAGGAGGTAGTCTAAATGACGAAGTCATCCCAAAGTTTGGCGGTTCGGGGGCCACGCAGAAGAAGACGGAGCGGGACGCGGGCCTATGCGGCGGGCGGCAGGCTCCGCTTGCCGTCGCCAGGAGTTCAATACGCTTTGACGGAGGGGAACTCCCCTTTGGCGGGGGTGTTCTCCTCGCTGCATACCCTGCTTGCTCCTCCGGGAATTCCGTGCTTAACCTGCGGCAAGACGATTTCCGACCGCGTTCGGGGTTATCCGGAAATCTGCATGTCCTGCTACCTTTCGATTCCTTGGATCAAGCAAATCCGCTGCCGGTTTTGCGGGCGGCCCGTGGGCTGTCCGGATTGCAGCAGACCGGAACGTTCGCATTCCAGTTTTGTGATGAACCGCAGCGCGGTAAGCTATAATGCGGTCATGCGCGAATGGTTAGCCCAGTATAAATTCAGAGGAAATGAATCTTACGGGGCGGTGCTTGCCAGAATGACGGCTCGAGCATACAGGGCGATGCTGCGGGAGTTGGAAGAAGCTTATGGCTTTGGGCGTTTCCGGTTTGATGCCGTTACCTATGTGCCGGTCAGCGGCGACCGCATGCAGGAACGGGGATTTAACCAGGCCAAGCGCCTGGCCTACGGCGTTGCCGCCGCCGGACATCTTCCGCTGCTTAGTTTGGTGGAGCGCTCCCGGCATACCGAAAAACAAAGCTTTAAAAGCCGCTGGGAACGGCTGCGGGATTTGCATGACGTTTTTCAGCCGGACGTTCACGGGGCACAGCAGCTGTCGGCGGCTCTGGCGGCCGCCGGCCGGAGGCGAAGCGGTTTTTCCCTTCTCGCTGACCGCTGGTTCGGTAAAGCCGCCCCCGTGGGGCATGTCGCCGAGTCCGGTGTAACGGGGACGGGACAGCATTCCGTTTCATCGGCCTTTACTTTCCCGGATGCGGCAGCCGTCAAGTTTGCCGATCCTTCTGCGCCTCCCGTGCGCATTGTTCTGATCGATGATGTATATACGACAGGCAGCACCGTGGAATCATGCTCCAAGGCGCTGCATGATATTTGCGGGCGGTTGGGGCGCCGGGCGGAGGTTTACAGTTTGACATGGGCCCGTTCCTGATTCTTACATTTTTTGGGCGATCCTTATGTAAAAGATATAGACGAATCCCCCTCGAATAGAGTAATCTAACATTATATAGATGTTATGTGAAGGGACGATTAAGCATGGGTATGAATCTTGGGAATTGTCCGCGTTGTGGGAGATTGTTTGCCAATAATTTCAGAGACATCTGCCCCTCTTGCATTAAGGAGATCGAAGAGGAGTACGAGAAGTGCCTGGATTATTTACGTGAGGAGAAGTTGGCTACAATTCAGGAGGTCCACGAGGCAACGGGCGTTTCGATCCGGCAAATTACCAAGTTCATCAAGGAAGGTCGCATTTCGGTCGCCAACAACCCGAATATGATGTATCCTTGCGAGGTATGCGGGGTGCTGATTCGGCAAGGCAATATGTGCGATTCCTGCCGTACCCGTTTGACTCGCGATTTAACAGCCGCTACTAGAGATGATGCGCCCAAAACGGCCGGCTTAAACGAAAAAACCGGACAAGGAGCCTACAACGCCATCGACAAATTCCGTAATCCGTAATCGACAAAAAGACCGTCGGTTCGGTATAATATTCTTTATAAACCAATAGTTCGCTATTAAAAATGATTCAAACGCCGCCGATAAACTTAGTAAAGATTATCGGCTTTTTTATTTGGAAAGAAAGGTGGAGCCCATGAAAATCAATGAAACCGGACGGGCCGGAGCCATTAACAATTATCAGCGCCAACTGGATTCCCAGCGTAAAGATACAGACAGTAGAGCACGCCGCAAGGACGAACTTTCTATTTCCGAGGAGGCCAAAGAGCTTCTCAAGGCGCAGGAGGAAGGCACGGACGCGGAACGCGCCAAAAGAATCGAGGATTTGAAATCGCAGGTGTCCGCGGGAACGTACCAGGTAGACGCCAAGAAACTGGCGGAGAAGCTCGTTCCCTACTTCAAATCTTTTTTCAATGATAATTAGGGGGCGGCTATGTCAGTTCAGTTAATCATCGGCAGCTTGTCGCAAATGGATGCACAGCAATCGGCTTTATTGGAAATGATGCTGCAAAAAAAACAGGCTATATTAGACCGTGACTTTGATGGATTGGTACGCATCTTGTCGCGTGAATCCAAAATGCTGAAATCGATTGAAGAGCTGGAACAGCAGCTTCTAACGGTTGCCCAGACGTTTTTGCAGTCCAAGGGAATCAAATCAAAACTGAACTTGACGATTACGGAAATATCAAGACTCGTCTTTGACCCCGAAGAGAAACGAATGCTGATGGAGTTAAAGGAGAAACTGGAGGGCCGTTTGGCTGAGGTGAAACGGGTGAACGCGCTGAATCAGGAATTGATTAAGCAGAATCTTTCGTTTATCGATTTTTCCTTGAATTTAATGATCGGCAACGAAGACGATGATACAACCTATTCGCCGCCGACGGGACAGGACAGAAAAACCGCGACCCGAAGAATGTTTGATACAAGAGCTTGATCCATATATAAACGCGTAGAGGAGATGGGACAAAATGACCTCCACTTTTCATGGAATAGAGACCAGCAAGCGAGCCCTTTTCGTAAATACCACTTCGATGCAAACGTTAGGGCACAACATAGCTAATGCCAATACTGAAGGTTATTCCAGGCAACGCGTGAATCTTACCGAAGCCGACCCGATTTGGGCTATGGGGATGACGAAGAGCCAGCAGCCCGGGCAATTGGGCACCGGGGTTGAGTACACCAGTATTACTCGGGTAAGGGACAGCTTTCTGGATGTCCAATACCGCCGGGAGAATCAACTGCTTGGCTCCTGGGAAGTACTGAATTCGACGTTGACGTCCATTCAGAATATTCTGAACGAGCCTTCGGGCAGTGGACTTAGCGCGGTGATGGACGATTTCTGGAATTCCTGGGAGACCTTGAACCGCGATCCTTCCCTCCTTAGCGCGCGTGTAGCCGTGGCCGGGGCCGCCAGCAATCTGGTGGATACGTTGAAGCATATCAGCGAATCGCTGACCAATTTATCGACCGATGTGAATTCCAACATAGACAAGAAAGTGCAGGAAGCCAACAATATCGTGGAAAATATCGCGAGATTGAATGTGCTGATCCGCGATAACGAAAGCTTTGGCGACAATGCCAACGACTACCGCGACCAGCGGGATTTGCTGCTCGATAAGTTGTCGGCGATCGTTGACGTCCAATATACCGAGGATGAAAACGGTATGGTCAGCATTACGTCCGCAGGCGTCAATGTTTTGGACGGAGAAGCGGTGACCGCTTTGAATGCGGCTAACGCCACCACGGCAACGGCTGGTCAGCTGTATGGATATGTTCAATCGCTGCAGGAAACCGATTTGATCCGCAACCAGTTGAACGGTTTGGTCAGCACGCTTGTGACAGGGGATATTAAAGTCACTTTAAGCAATGGTTACATCGCTTCCAGTGATATTGTCGCTTTGAACGATGTAACGGTGGAAGGCATGGGGACGGTTGTTGCCGGCACCACGATACCTGCGGGCTCCAAGATCACTTCTTCTATGGATATCATGGTGAAAGGCTTTAACGGACTTCATCAACTGGGTTACACGCTCACCGAGCCTACTTCCTCGGGGATTCCCTTTTTCGTATCCAACGGCGGGGCATTTTCGATTGACAATATTCAAGTGAATCCGGCAATTCTTGCCGATACCAATAAAATTGCCGCTTCCTCACAGTATGAGGTTAAAGATGGAGTAAACAAAGTTATCCGCGGGAACAGCGACATTGCGAATGCCATTGCCAGTTTGCGGGACGGTCTGTTTACTTTCCCTAACGCGCTTACTTCTTTGTCGCAGGGGACAACGGACGACTACTTCCGGGCATTGACCGCCGACTTGGGGATCCGCGCGAGCAATACGGAACGGAACTACGAGAATCAACAAACGATGACGGACAATCTGCAAATCCAACGCCAATCTGTCAGCGGCGTCTCGATGGATGAAGAATTGGCTGACATGATTCGATTCCAACAAGCCTACAATGCGGCAGCACGCAATATGACCACGGTGGATGAAATGCTCGACCGGG
The DNA here is from genome assembly GCF_038007325.1 of Paenibacillus sp. FSL P4-0127. Lineage (NCBI taxonomy): Bacteria > Bacillati > Bacillota > Bacilli > Caryophanales > Paenibacillaceae > Paenibacillus > Paenibacillus sp. FSL P4-0127. The sequence continues at coordinate 1,559,593 of NZ_JBBOWY010000001.1, forward strand.
TCATCAACCAAATGGGCCGGGTAGGTTTATAACATAGATAGCTTGTAGCTTTGGATTTATAAGGAGGTTTATGGAATGCGTGTAACAGGTATGATGCAGAACTTGCAGCTGTTAAAAAACGTGAGAAATATCAACACGGCGATGATGACCGGCCAACAGCAGCTGGCAACCGGGCAAAAAATCAGCAAACCGAGCGATGATCCGATCGGAACCGGTTATCAAATGCGATACGATACCGACTTGGCGCGGAGCCAGGAGTTTTTGACGAATGCGCAGACGGGGACGGAGATTTTGAAGACGATGGATTCCTTGCTGCAGCAGGCATCGGATGTGCTGAAGCGTGCGCGTACCTTGGCGCTTCAAGGGGCCAACGGGACTTTGGATTTGCAGCAAAGACAAACAATCTCGTCGGAAATCAAACAGTTAAAGGAACAGATGGTTACTATCGGTAATAGCACCTTTAACGGTAGGTACCTGTTTAACGGGCAGAAAACGGATCAGGCTCCCTATACCGTAGCTGGAGCTGCTAATGCGGAAACGGATCCGGGATTGTTTTATCTTAACGTAAGCCCGTCCGTAAAGGTGCCGGTAAGCATTACCGGCGAAGTTGTATTCGGAGAAGCCGGAACAAATAATGTCTTTAAGGTTCTGGACGATCTGGCGAATGCGCTCGATACCAATAATGAGGCCGGAATTCAGGCGGCCATCGATAATATCGACGTTGTTTCCGACCGCATTAATGTCAGTTGGTCGGAGATAGGTGCGCGAATGAATCGGTTCGATTTGATGATCAACCGGATTCAGGATGAACAGGTAAATATAAAGGAACAAAGATCAAACGTGGCCGACGTAAATTTTCCGGAAGCAATCGTGGATTTAAAGATGAAAGAAAATGTACTTCAAGCAGCCTTGTCCACGGGAGCGAGAATTATGCAGACGTCGCTGGTTGACTTCCTGCGATGATTAGCGCCATCCTGCCAAATGACTGGGGGAAGTATAGACCGGCGGAAATTAACGTTCGCCTAACTCCTCCCGAATTGGAAACCGATTGGACAGGCGTTTATAATGATTTGGATCTGAAACGTCCACGTTCACTTACGAGGGAATTAGACGGACAAGCTCAGGCGGCGATATTAAGGGAGATTGCTTCCAAGGCTCAGGAAGGTGACCGGGTGGCCAATATTTCCTCGGGCGAAAAAAACGTGTTCGGTCACATGGCCCACGAAAGATACATGCGAAAGGGACAAAAGGAAGTGACGATCGAAGCTCTTCCAAAGCAGGGAGTGATTATCGACTTCCGGATTTATCCCCCAGAAATTCAAGTTGATCCGAGAGGAGCACTTCCAAAATGATGCAGATTCATAGTGAGACATACGGGGTGCTTGAAGTTAAGGAAGAGCAGATTTACTCCTTCGAACCTGGAATTTTGGGCATTCCTGAAATCAAGCAGTATGCGTTGCTTCCTATGCAGGACACTCCTTTCTATGTATTGCATTCTTTAGAGGATGAAGTCAGTTTTATTTTACTACCTTCTCATCAGGTGGTTGAAAATTACAGCTTTCGCATTCCGGAAGAAATCGTGGACTCGCTGGAACTTTCATCACCGGATGATGTGGGCGTGATGCTTATCGTCAATGTCCAGTCGAGCGAACTGTTTGTAAATCTGATGGCTCCGGTCCTTCTTGCTCCGAATTCGCATAAAGGATGCCAGTATATTATCAAGGATCAGGAGTTTCCGATCCGGCATCCCCTTCTTATACAAAAAGGAGGCGTGTAGATGCTGGTCCTGAGAAGGAAAATCGGAGAAGCGGTTATGATCGGAGACGAAATCCAAGTGCAGATTTTGGGGATCGAAGGCGATCAAATCAAGCTGGGCTTCGTGGCCCCTAAGGATGTATCTATTTTACGCCAAGAGTTGTACCAAGGAATCGTTGCCGAAAATTTGGCGGCAAAGGAGCAAACCAGTCTATTGCAGCAAGAACAAATCCTGGACCTGCTAAAAAAATTTAAAATGTAAATCATTTTGAAGGTAGGTGGGTTGGGTTATGAACCTGAATCGGTTGGATGCAAATGTTCAAGAGTTAAGGTCCGGGGATTACGGCTTGTCAAAGACGACCCCATCTCTTGCTCAAAACAGCAGCAAAATTGAAGAGCAAAGAGTTCATGCGCTGACCAAGGATGAACAGGCGAAGTTAGAGGAGCAAATCAAGAAGCTTAACGAGTCGATCGCGGCCTCGGGCAAGGAACTCAAATTCAAGTACAACGAGGATGCAGAGCAATTGTACGTAGAGGTGCTGGATGCGAAGACGCAAGAAGTCTTAAGCAGCCTGCCGCCGGAATTTCTCATCGATCTTTCGGTCAAGATGAAGGAATTAATCGGCATGTTTTTTGATGAAAAAATTTAAAACGAGAGGAAGAGGTGTAGATCATGGGAGTAGCTTTATCGGGTTTGGCATCGGGTATGAATACCCAGAATATCATAAATGGCTTAATGGATATTGAAAGAGTTCCTTATAAGAAGCTGGAAACTAAAAAAAGTACAATTACAAACAACAAAAGTATTTTTAATAGCATTAATTTGAAATTGAAAAACCTGCGGGACGCAGCTTCGGCTTTCACGGACCTCGGTTCTTTTCAAGTAAGCAGCGCAGTCAGTTCCGATACGACCAAATTGACGGCTACGGGCGGAGGAGCTTCGGTCAACGGCAATTATACCGTAGAGGTTACGAAATTAGCCAAGCAGCAGATGAATGCAACAACCTCGATTCAGGTTAAGGATGCGGACGGCAAAGATATTAAGTTTAGCGCTGATGATCTGGCCGCAGCCAAGTCGATTTCGATTGGCGGAAAGAGTCTTGTCCTGAGCGACGACCTGGACTTAACCAATAAAAGCTATAGTGATGCGCTTTCCGCCATCGCAGGGCAAATCAATAAGCAGTTCGGCGATGTTCAGGCTTCCGTCGTCCAAACGTCCGATGGGTATAAAAGCTTGGTTGTCACGGCCAAAGACGGGAAGACAATCGACATGAGCGGTACCGGCTCGTTTACTCTAGAAAATAAAGTAACGGCGCAACCGGCCATTTTAAAAGTTAACGGTATAGAAATTACCAGTTCCAGCAACACGGTAAAGGATGCGATTCCCGGGGTAACCCTGCAGCTGTTGGCCGAAGACACCAAAGTCAATGTAGAGGTCAAACAGGATGTGGATAAGATTGCCGAAAAAGTTCAGACTTTTGTCGATGCGTACAATGATGTTGTTAAACTTATTCGCGAAAACACCAAAAAGATTGAGAACGAAAAGAATGCGGACGGCTCTTATAAAGATTTTAAAACGAATCTCCAAAGCGACTCTCTGCTAAGACAGCTAAGCACAGAATTGTCCGATATCATCAGCAGTGTTTCTGGAAGTGCGGATAACCTTAGACTTTTGAGCGATATTGGCCTGGAAATCGATAAAGGGAAAAAATCTGCTTCGGAAATGACCGGTGAGATTTCCTTTGACAAAGAAGTGTTTAAGAAGAAATTGACAGATAATCCGAACGCTGTAGAAGAATTGTTTAATGGCGAGTCGGGGCTAGGGACTCTGGCTAAGGACCGGTTATATAACTATACTAAGGCCAACGGTCTGATGGATTTGAAAAAGAAAGGGCTCGAACAAGACATCGATTTTATTGATGAACAAATGGAAAATATGGAGGCAAGATTAACGCTAAAAGAGGAGAGGCTTAAGAAACAATTTGACCAAATGGAAGTAGCGTTGTCGAAGCTGCAAAACCAACAATCCTGGATGGCCGGTCAGCTAAGTTCGTTAATGTCGTCCAGTAGTTGATCGTTTTTATAGTTCCTTTTAGGAGATGAACAATCCATGGCTATGCCCAATGCTTACCAAAGCTATCAAAAAAATAAATATGAGACGGCTTCGCCTCACCGCCTCACCTTAATGCTGTATAATGGAGCCGTGCAATTTGCCGAACGGGCCCATAAAGCCATTCAAAGCGGAAGCTTGGAAGATACCAACAAGTACATACAGAAGGTCCAAGACATTATCTATGAATTGATGACTTCCTTGAATGAGCCGGAAGGCGGCGAATTGGCCCGTAATTTAAAAAATATTTATGTATATTTAATTGATAGATTAGTGCAGGCTAACATCAAGAAAAACGCCGACTACGTAGAAGAGGTTATCCGTCATCTCAAAGAGCTGCAGTCTGCTTGGGAGCAAATCGGAAAGGAAGTCAGCCTTGGATAATCACGACACTTCAATCATGGCGGAATATCGGGAGCTTTACGGCCAATTGCTTGAGTGTACGAAACATCAGTTGGAGTTAATATCGCCTGAGGAGTCGCTGGAACGCATGACGGATATTTATCTGCAGTCGGCGGAAAAGTGGGAGGAGATCAGAGGACGGATTGATCGTATGGCTTTGGAATTTCCAACTTTAAAAGAAATTCAGGATGCGGCTTTAGCAGAGACGATGAAGAACATCCAGGCCTACCTGCAGATGATTGAAGCCCGGCTCAGCGATTCGATCCATGAAACGGGCGGTGATTTGCGGACAGTAAAGGACCAAAAGGTGCTGATGAACGCTTATTACGGCATGAATCGAAGAGGATATCATTCTATTTATTTTGACGAAAAAAAATAAGAAAAATTCTTTGGATAGGTATAAAGTTATATTTTAACGATGCCGATATATTGATTAGGCCACAAGGATGTAGCCAATATAAACCAATCACGGAGGATGATTAGAATGGGAATGTTTATCAACACGAACGTTGGCGCATTGAACGCTAACCGCAACCTGAACTTCAACAACACGCAAATGGGCAAGACAATGGAAAAATTGTCTTCCGGTTATCGGATTAACCGTGCTGCGGACGACGCTGCTGGTCTTGCGATCTCCGAAAAAATGCGCTTCCAAATCAATGGTTTGACGCAAGCGCAACGCAACGCTCAAGACGGTATCTCCCTGATTCAAACGGCTGAAGGTGCTTTGACCGAAGTTCACTCGATGCTGCAACGTCTGAACACGCTGGCTAACCAAGCGGCCAACGGAACTTACGACAGCACGGACCGCGAAAAAATCCAATTGGAAGTTAAAGAGCTTGTTGGTGAAATCAGTAACATTGCTAAAACAGTTAACTTCAATGGTATTAACTTGCTGAATAATAACAATAAGGTGGACTTCCAGATTGGATCGGATGCTAACACTGAAATTTCTATTCAGTTAGCTTCTTTGACGCCTGCAGATCTTGGTAGCGCTGCTATGAAATTGAGCGATCTTTCAGTTTCGGGCGCTGATGCAACAAAGGCGAATCAAGCTATCGATGCTATTAAATCGGCAATCAGCACAGTCTCCACTCAACGCGCTACCTTTGGTGCCGTGCAAAACCGTCTGGAGCACACAGTTAATAACTTGGGCGTAATGGTAGAAAACCTGTCCGCTTCCGAATCGCGGATTCGTGACGCTGATATGGCTACTGAAATGACGTCGTTCACGAAGAACCAAATCCTGGTACAAGCAGGTACAGCGATGTTGGCACAAGCGAACTCTGCTCCACAATCCGTTCTTAAATTGCTCGGATAATATCGAACCTTTTTTTGGACCCCCTTCTGGGGGTCTTTTTGCTTTATTTTACCTATACAAATCCACTATGTTTATTCCGATATATTAGGTATATATGAATAAGGACGTGAGTGAATTGAAGGTAATGATTAACCAGCAGCAGGAACAAGTCATTGACGGATCGATTGAGCAGCTTGATAAATGGTGGAAAGAGGCGACAGGCTCTATTTTTCAAACCGGGCAGCTTATCCACTGCGTTGATATTGACGGTAAAACTTTTTATACCGGTTACGAACAATATCTATTTCTTAATGTGGATCAAATACAGTGCGTTAATATTAATAGTTTGTCGAGATTGGAAAGTATAGTGTCTACTGAACAAGAGTTAGACCAATACCTCAGCCGATTTATTCCAGCGGCCAAAAGTGTCGCTAACCAGTTATATGGTGGACTTAATCAAGAAAATTTAGGTTTGTTGTCTCAACTTGTGCAAGGGCTGGAATGGATAAGCAGTGCAGTCGCTTTAAATGTCAAGCTTTATACTGAGGAAACAGAGAATCTTCCGGAGTATCTTGCTGAAGTTACTTCGGTAAATCAATATATTAGCGTTATGCATACCAATATCCAACAAGATGATTTTGTGGGAGTAAGTGATGTATTGGAATACGAAATCATTCCTGCTCTCGAAAACTATCATTCACAATATAAAGAAAAGGTGTCAGCATGAAATTGTTGGAAGCTAACGAACAGATTTTACATGACAAATATCCCGAGCTAGTCCGGGTTATTAATCACAATGTTCCCGATCGGGAACGATATGAAGTCGTTTATACGAAGAACAATGAGTTTAATCTGAAGCGGCACGAAGATGGTGTTGAATATTTTTTTCATAGTAAATATAATGCCGAAGTGGAAGCTGTTAGATGGATTCAGGCAGCTCTGGATGGGAAATCGGATAATGAAGGGCCTTTACTGCTGTTTGGAGTGGGGATGGGTCATTTTTTGAAAGCTGTATTGGAAAAGACCGAGGTTAAACAGATCATTGTATATGAGCCTGATATAAATGTATTCCATAGCATGTTACAGCACCGGGATGTCAGTGAATTGTTAGACAATGATCGTGTTAAGATGGTGGCTTTGGGAGAACATGAGCTGGTCCTTTCAGAGCTGGCAGATTATATCAGCGGACAGTTGTCCGGAACAATTACACTGATTGCAGCACAAATATACCGGCGGCTATATAAAGAAACGTTTAATCAATTGGAAGAAGTGATTAAACACGGAGTTCTCAATAGTCAGTCCAACTTTCAAACCTATCAAAGATATCAAATGGAATGGGTGCGGAACATCCTTTATAATATCCCGCATTGTATTGTGAATCCTTCTATAGCTCCTCTTAAAGGAATTAGCAATAAAGGAGCGGTTGCGGTTATCGGCTCTGGTCCATCATTGCAAGAAGATATTCATTTACTTGAGCAATTGAAACAAAAATGTATTCTGATTGCAGCCGGTTCCAGTATTCAGGTTTTGCAGCACCATCACATCAATCCGCATTTTATAGTAACAATGGATGGCGGTGACCCAAATCTAAAAGTTTTTAATAATATAGATTGTGGACGGACTCCCTTGATCTTTGTCAATCATAGTCATTTTCAAATCCAAGATATGTACCAGTCGGGGATGTTTCATGCCACTTTTGAAGGCGATACGATAAGTCAATACTTGTTGGAGGAGGATATGGGCCCCTCATTTAGACCAACTGCGTCAGTCACTGGAACAGCCATACAATTAGCGGCTTATATGGGCGCAAAGGATATCATTTTGCTCGGGCAGGATTTATCTTTCCCTGATCAAAAGTATTATAGCGCTGGTGCTAATCATGTGACAGAACAGGGCTTGGCCAACGCTCTAAGTAGTGCAACTGAATATGTAGAAAACGTATTAGGCGGCATGAATCCCACTAATGCGGTTATGACAATTACTCGTAGGAACATAGAAAACATTATTTCAGTTTTACAGCTTGATGGAATTAAATTCATAAATACTTCCGCCAAGGGAGCGAAAATAAAAGGCGCAGAGTGGGAAAGCCTTGAGCGCATCATAAAGGTATTGCCGGCAAATCCGGTGCCTGCTTTGTATGGTTTAAATTCCATGCCAGTAATGGAAGAAAACTTAAGTGAGAAAGTTTCGAAGAAAATGAATCATATATTAAGCGAAGCCCAAATGCTGGATAAAAGTTTGACTAAGATAAAGCAAGAATTGACTTCAATGGCTAGGAGCGTAAAAACCAAAAACGTAAATAATTTAAATAAAAATTTGCTGAAAGTCAATAAGCTATGGCAATCAATAACGGACCAAGACATCTTTAAATATTTTCACAGTTTTGGACTGGCTCATCATATTAACCACTATATGAGATTTGTTCCCAAGATCGTTGACGCAACGAATCCATTCGTAAAAGCCTCATTAATTATGGAGCACTTAGGCAAATTAGTAGATGAACTAATTTCCTTCAACCCCAAAATGACTAATTATATCCAACATGCCCTTCATCGCATGGATCGATTGCATCAGCAGGAGGAAAAGCCGTGAGTTTATATAAAGGCAAGAAAATTTTAATAACAGGGGGGACTGGGACAATAGGTCAACGTCTTGTTAGACGTTTGTTGCAGGAAAAACCCGGTGTTATTCGCATATTCAGCAGAGATGAATTCAAACAGTTTGAAATGGCGCAGGAGCTGCAGCAGTATGCTCAACAGTTGCGTTTCTTAATAGGCGACGTAAGAGATGCGCAAAGATTGTCCCGGGCCATGGCGGACATAGATTATGTCTTTCACTGTGCTGCTATGAAGCATGTCCCGGCATGTGAATATAATCCTTTTGAAGCCGTACAAACCAATATAATCGGCACGCAAAATGTAATACAGTCTGCATTGGAGGCTAGAGTGAAAAAAGTCATTTTTGTGAGTACGGACAAAGCCATTGCCCCGACAAATACTTATGGGGCATCTAAATTAATGGCCGAACGTCTAATTTCTTCTGCACAATACCAAGCAGGTTCAGCTAATACCACATTTGCAGCTGTGCGTTTTGGAAACGTTATGGGGTCAAGAGGATCTGTTATACCGCTTTTTAAAAAGCAGATCGAATCTCAGCGTAAGATTACAATTACTCACAAAAATATGACTCGTTTTATGATGACTATGGAAGAAGCCACTGAGTTAACCCTTAAAGCTGCAGATTATGCTCAAGGTGGAGAGGTTTTTGTATTAAAAATGCCTGTAGTTAGATTGGAAGATCTAATAAAAGCTGTAATTCTAGAAATGTCCAAAAAAATAGGAATAACTCCTGAGGAAATAGAGATTGAAGAAATTGGTTTGCGCCCCGGTGAAAAAATGTATGAGGAACTTATGACGGAAGATGAAGGAAAACGGGCCAAAGAACTAACGGAAATGTTTGTCATTCCAAATGAATTTTATAAAAAGGGAGATTATCCAAATTCAAAGCCTGTTAAAGATGGGAAGTATAGCTCAGAGGATCAAACAACGTTGGAGTTTGACGAGGTAACAGAGTTGCTAATACGATCAGGGGCTTTGGCCTGATAGAACGGGTATAAAGGTTATTCTATTCTCCGTTTAGCGTGGGGCAACGAAAATCCATAAATACCGGACAAGGTATATGGTTGGTGGACAAAGGAATCGTGTTCGGTGAGATGAGCGAATTGTGGCTCTATACTGATAGCGATTCTTTTTCGTTAAAGGGTGGAATCAATTTCCAATAAATAAATCCTCTATTCAGTAGAGTAAACTGCCGATATATTATATAACGGTAAGAAAAGTATAATTTGATTGAGGAAGCACGTTATCATTTGAATGAAATTATTGAAATAGCTTGGAATTGGCATAAGAGAAAATTCGGAGGGCAGTCATGAAAAAGATATTAGTGACGGGTGGCGCTGGTTTTTTGGGATCACACCTAATAGATCGATTGCTAAAGCAAGGGCATGAAATTGTTTGTGTAGATAATTTGCAGACAGGTTCACTTAGGAATATTGATCATGTGATGGATGCCATTACTTTTATTCAGCATGATATTACTGAGCCTCTTCCTGAACTGGGTGAATTTGATGAGATTTATAATCTGGCCTGTCCTGCTAGTCCGATTCATTACCAAGCCAATCCAATACATACTTTTAAAACAAATATACTTGGCTCTCTACAGCTGCTTGAAATTGCCCGCAAATGTGGTGCGAAAATAATGCAAGCTTCGACTTCCGAGGTATACGGAGACCCCTTGGTACATCCTCAGCCTGAGCAATATTGGGGACATGTGAATCCTATAGGAATTCGCAGTTGCTACGATGAGGGCAAGCGTGGGGCAGAAACTTTGTTTTTTGATTATGCACGAATGTACGATGTTCGAATTAAAGTGGTACGTATCTTCAATACGTATGGTCCAAGAATGGATGCAAAAGATGGCCGTGTTGTAAGTAACTTTATTGTACAGTCGCTGCATAACAAACCGCTGACAGTGTATGGTGATGGACAGCAGACTCGATCATTCTGCTACGTGGATGATTTAATCGAAGGCTTCCTGCGAATGATGGAGACTCCGGAGGAAGTAACAGGCCCCATTAATCTGGGAAACCCGGATGAGTTCACCATGTTGGAGCTTGCCGAAAAAGTCATGAAATGGACCAAGAACAATACGGAATTAAAGTATGAGTTATTGCCTGAGGATGATCCTAAGCAGCGCAAGCCTGTCATAGAAGAAGCTAAAAGAGTGCTTAATTGGTATCCAAAAGTAACTCTTGATGAAGGACTTCAAAAGACGATCCAATACTTTGTAAATATAACTTGAATACGAAGGAGCAAATAGATTAACTCGAAGGAAGGCTTGAACATGAATGTAGCAATCATCGGTACTGGTTATGTTGGATTAGTGACGGGAGCAGTGTTATCTGAGATTGGACATACGGTTAGTTGCTTGGATATCAGTGAGCATAAAATTAATATGCTGCGGTCTGGAAAATCACCAATCTATGAGCCGGGACTTGAAGAAATTTTGCAGCGAAATATAGAGAATGGGCGGTTACATTTTACAACGAAGGCTGAGGAGGCCTTCCATACATCGGAGGTTATCTTTATCGCTGTAGGTACTCCACAGGGGGAAGATGGAGCAGCTAATCTTACTTATCTTGAGCAGGCTGCCAAGGATATTGCGCTGCATATCACGCACGATGTAGTCGTAGTCGTTAAAAGCACCGTTCCTGTTGGTACCAATGATACTGTGGAAAAATTTATTCGAGAGTATGCTAAACCAGGCTTAGAAATTCACGTTGTCTCTAATCCCGAATTTTTACGTGAAGGACATGCAATTCATGATACCTTGAACGGTGATCGTATTGTGATCGGAGCAGAAAGCGAACAAGCAGGAAATACTGTTGAGAGTTTATTTAGCCCCATCCATGTTCCTGTCTTGCGTACGAATCGAAGAAGCGCTGAGATGATTAAGTATGCCTCCAATGCATTTTTGGCGGTAAAGATTAGTTATATTAATCAAATTTCTAATTTGTGTGAAGCTATGGGAGCAGATATTCAAGCAGTAGCTGATGGTATGGGAATGGACCATCGTATTGGACGAGATTTTCTTAATGCAGGTCTAGGATATGGTGGTTCTTGCTTCCCTAAGGATACTGAAGAGCTTGTTTATTTAGGAAGAAAGAGTGCTGTATCTATGAGTATTGTGGAGTCTGCTATCCAAGCTAATATGCAGCAACGGCAATTATTTGTAAATAAGGTGATGCAGCATTTTAATGGTGATGTTAGCGGCAGAAAAATTGCAGTATTGGGGCTGGCATTCAAGCCTAACACTGATGATATGAGAGAAGCCCCATCTATAGATATCATTAAGGCCTTATCTGTTAAAGGGGCAGATGTCTTTGTGTACGATCCAGTTGTGAAGCATACTTCTTTATTGGATGACGTTGATGTGGTCTATGCCAAAAGTATTAATGACTGTGTGGAAGCTGCCGATGCGACGCTACTTATTACAGAGTGGGAACAATTTATCAAGGCAGATTGGTCGAGTTTAAGGCTTTTAATGAAATCAGATGTAATTTTTGATGGAAGAAATATGTTGCCGATCAAGGAGAGAGAGATTATATGTTATTAGTATTCGGGGCTGGGGACGGTGGGAAACGAATTCTTGAGCAGCACAGATTCCTAACTATTGATTACTTTGTTGATAATAACTCTTCGAAATGGGAAACAGACTTCTATGGATATTCAATAAAGAATCCCCAAATTTTGTCTGAACTAGATAAAAAGAATCTAAGAATTATTGTAGCATCGTCTTTTTATAGTGAAATAAAGGAGCAATTGCAGTCGTTTCATCTAATTGAGAATATTCATTTTTGGGATGGACTGAAGGAATTAGAGGAAAGACTAAGTGAGAATCCCAAAAAAGTAATAGACTCACATTTTTTTGACATCAAAAGGGAGCTGCAGAGAAGAGCTCTTGAGCAAACAGTTGATTTTATAGAGGACCATTTGGTAGATATTAAGTCTTTTGAGAGTAAGTTTGAATTATTAGAATTTGCGTTAAAAAGCTGTGAAACTGATGGATTATTTATGGAATTTGGAGTCTATACAGGAACCACTATAAACTTTATTTCTTCAAAAGTTCATAAGACTGTTTACGGGTTTGATTCATTTGAAGGATTGCCAGAGTACTGGAGAGACGGTTATCCAGCTTCGCATTTTAAAGTCGAGAAACTTCCGGAAGTAAACAGTAACGTTCAATTGATTAAAGGTTGGTTCAATAAGAGTCTGCCTCAATTTGTTGGACTCCACAATGAAAACTGTTCTTTTTTGCATATTGATTGCGATTTGTACTCCTCCACGAAAGAAATATTTAACTTATTAGAGGGGAAGATAGTAAAAGGGACAGTTATTGTTTTTGATGAGTTCTTCAATTATCCTGGTTGGCGTAATGGAGAGTACAGGGCATTAATGGAATTTGTAACCGAAAACAATATTCCATTTCAATATATTGGGTACACCAGCAATTCTCAACAAGTTGCCATCAAAATTGGTTAACAGACTGCTATATAAATGAGGTTGTATTATGAGTGAGATACTTGCCATCATACCTGCTAGATCAGGGTCTAAAACAGTAAAGCATAAAAATATTCGTCTTCTTAACGGAAAACCAATGTTAGCTTATTCTATTGAACATGCTCTTGCTTCAAAGAGCATCAATAGAGTCATTGTAAGTACTGACAGTGAAGAGTACGCGGAAATTGCCAGGCAATACGGAGCTGAAGTTCCGTTTTTAAGGCCGATGGAAATATCCGGTGACCACTCGCTTGATATAGAAGTATTTCAACACGCATTAAATTACTTAAAGGATCAAGAGCATTATACTCCTGATGTGGTTGTACAACTTAGGCCTACGTACCCCATAAGAAACGTTCTGGATATTGACGCTATGGTAAATATTATACTATCAGATGAAACATTGGATTCAGTCAGATGTGTATCCCCAGCCAGGGAACTTGCTTATAAAATGTGGCGAATGGATGATTACAATAAAATGACCCCACTGCTTTCCGATATTCCGGAAGCCTTTAACATGCCTAGACAACAGCTTCCTATAATCTATTACCAAAATGCTTGTATCGATGTGGTAAGGACAAAAGTAATTACAGAACTAAATTCGATGACAGGTAACAATATTAGAGGATACGTTATGCAACACAATTTTGATATTGATACGGAACAAGAATTCTTAAGAGCGGAGCAGTATATAAGAATATTAGATGGTAATCAACGATTTGTATTTGATATAGATGGTGTTATTGCACAATTTAGAGAAGACCTGGATTATACGAGGGCAGAACCCAACCAACAGCTAATAAAAATAATTAATAAACTGTACGATATGGGTAATGAAATTGTTTTGTTTACTGCAAGAGGATATGTGACGAAATATGATTGGGGAGAAGTAACTAAAGCCCAGATGGACAAATGGGGAGTAAAGTATCATGAGCTTATATTCGGCAAGCCTAATGCGGATTACTATATTGATGACAAAATGCTGGATATAGATTTCTTGCATTGGATTTTCAACTGATAAATAAGGAGGAATTGGCGTGAGTGTATTTGATGATTTGGTTATTTTTGAAATGGCGAATAGCCATCAAGGCAGTGTAGATCACGGTATTAATATTATAAAAGAAATGGGGAAGATCGCACGCAAATATAATGTTAAAGCTGCTGTCAAGCTGCAATATCGTGACTTAGATACACTTATACATCCGGATTATAAAGAGAGAGAAGATGTTAAGCATATTCCAAGATTTATGAGTACTCGTCTTTCTTTTGAGCAGTTTTGTGAACTTGTAGCTGCAGTGAAGGATGAAGGTATGGTAACCATCAGTACTCCGTTTGACGAAGAAGGTGTGAAATGGTGTGTTGAACAAGGATTGGATATTATTAAAATCGCAAGTTGTAGTTCTTTGGATTGGCCGTTGCTAGAGGAAGCATCACAGACGGGCAAGCCATTGATTATCTCAACTGGTGGAAAAACAATATCTGACATCGATAAAATATATAATTTCTTCACGCATAGAAATGTTGAGTTTTCATTATTGCATTGTGTGGCTGAGTATCCTGCCCCATTAGAACGGCTACAACTGGATTTTATTGACCGCATGAAGAGTCGGTACCGTAACGTTCAGATTGGCTATTCAGGGCATGAAGATCCTGATGATCATATAGTGTCTATGCTAGCAGTAGCCAAAGGAGCGAAAATATTTGAGAGACATGTTGGCCTTCCAACTGAAACTATTACTTTAAATGCTTACTCTATGAACCCTCAGCAAGCTGATCAGTGGGTTAACTCTATTGTTAAGGCTCGGAGTATTTGTGACTTGAAGAAAGACAATACGAAATATATTAGCCAGGAGGAAATCGATTCACTGAATTCGTTAGTTAGAGGAGTATATGCAAAGAGAAAAATAGTTGAAGGTGAAGCACTAACAAAACATGATGTGTTTTTTGCAATGCCCTATCAGGAAGGTCAACTCGCGAGTGGTGATTTTTATGAGGGAATCATTGCATCGAGAGATTATGAAGTGAATAACGCAGTTTATGAGAAAAAATATATTTCAGACATTAAGAGTGCCAGAAGTGTTATACATGATGCCAAAGGAATGCTGTTTGAAGCTGGAATCGCCGTTGGCAATCAATTCGAGTTAGAACTATCGCATCACTATGGGATTAGTAATTTTAGACAATTCGGTGCTCTTATTATTAATATTGTCAATCGTGAGTACTGTAAAAAACTAATTGTTGTGCTACCAGGACAAAAGCACCCTCGTCACTATCATGAGGTAAAAGAAGAGACTTTCCAATTATTATATGGGGATTTGGAAGTGGAAATTGACGGTAAAAAGACGCAAATGAAACCTGGAGATATGCAAACCGTCCTAAGGGGACAAGTACATTCATTCTCTTCTAAAAACGGAGCTGTTTTCGAAGAAATATCAACTACTCACGTGAAAAATGATTCTTACTATGAGGATAATAACATTCGTAATAAAGATCCTATGGAGCGAAAGACGATTATTAAGGAGTGGTAGTTGGAATGAAAAAAACTTTAATTTGGGGGGCAACTCCCTCTATTCAAAGTATTTTGCAGGAGGTTGAACGAGAGTACCTAGTTGTAGGTTTTTTGGATAACAATTCTGAGAAATGGGGATCCGTTGTTTTCGATAAAAATGTTTATTCACCATCGCTTATTTCTACAATCGACTTTGACTACATTGTTATTGCCAGTCTTTCGAGCATGGATAGTATCAAGCAGCAAATTATTAACTTGGGTGTATCCGAGGACCGAATATTAACAAAGTATGTTGAAAATAGAGTTCGAGCAAGAATAAATTTTCTAAGGAATTTATCCATACAGATACGAGATGATTCGATTTCTGGAAATGTAGCCGAAGCTGGTGTGTTTCAAGGGGATTTTGCAAGCCATATAAATAAGTATTTCCCAGATAAGAAGTTATACTTATTTGATACTTTTAGTGGTTTTGATAAACGGGATATAGAAGTTGAACAAATGCATAAATTTTCAAGTGTTGCCGAAGGCCATTTAAACAATACTTCTGTTGATATGGTTTTACAGAAGATGAAGTACCCTAATAATGTTGTAATCAAAAAAGGATATTTTCCTGAGACTGCAGTAGGATTGGAAGAAACCTTTTGTTTTATAAGTATGGATCTTGATTTATATAAACCTACTATTGAGGGCTTGCAATTATTATGGGATAAGTTAAGTGTGGGAGGGGTTATTTTAATCCATGATTATTACTCAGTTGGATATTTAGGTATTAAGCAGGCAGTTAAAGAGTTTAGATTATCGGCAGGAGTAACAGCTGTTGTTTTTCCTATAGGCGATGATTGTAGTATTGGATTAATGAAAGCTAAGGATTGAACGAGCAGTATTATAATAAAGGGTTTTTCCTTAACTCGTAAAGTTATTTCAAATGGGGTGACCTCACGTGAGGACGATTTGGATAGGAGCTTCAAGTTTAGCCAACAAGCTATTAAAAAAATGGCTAAAGGTTAGCGAAAAATATTCGCCTCATGTTATTTTAGATAACGATATTAATAAAGTTGGTACTCTTTTAAATGGTATCCCAGTGGATTTAGTTTCAAATATACGACATTATCTTGTTGAAGATTGTGAAATTATAATTACATCCTCTTATGTATCAGAAATAAAAGCCCAACTAGAAAAAATGAATATAACTAATGCGATAGATTATATAGAAAAGGAACGGGATGTTAACATCCCTATACTGTCAAGAAACAAGCAACTATACTCACAAAAAAAATCTAACCGATGTTTTGTTATCGGAAATGCTCCTTCATTGAATTTAATAGATTTAAATAAGATTCTAAAAGAAGATAAAATAATGGTGAACAGTTTTTATAAAAAAGCAGAACTATTGGATTTGAAGCCAAACTTTTGGGTGCTGGCCGACCCCATCTTTTGGTTAAATGAAGAGGAATTCTTTGAACCAATAATAAATGTACTTGATAACTCACTGGTTGATACCCGATTGTTTATCCGGGATGAAGCAATGTCTTCCTTGGAAAGAGATATATACAATAAGGAAAATATTTATTTTTACAACATGAATGATTCTAATGATACTTTGGACAATGATATCGATTTGACAAGATCTGTTCCTCATTTTGCACAAAATGTAATATCGCCAGCACTGATGCTAGCAATATACTTGAAGTATGATGAAATAATCCTTATCGGTTGCGATCATACCTGGTGGGGTTATAGTAAAGAAGAGATAGAACAAGGAGTAATCCAACCCCATATCTACACAAAAAGTGAAAGTGATATAGCTCATAATATGAAGACTTTTCAAAATTATGGATATGAGGGAATTCAAGAAACCATTGAAAGACAAAAGTATGAGTATATGGAATTAGACAGAGTTGCCAAGAAAAATAACATAAAAATTATAAACGCAACTAAAGGTGGTTATTTAGAAATATTCGAGAGAATGGATTATGAGGATTTGTTTAAATAGGCTTGATTCAAGACATTAATTCTTGTGGAGTGATTAAAGGTGTATATAGATGAATCAACCTTATTTAATCAGGTAATAACCACGAATAAAAAAATGGTAATCTTCGGTACGGGTTCGCTGGCTGAAAAGTTCATTTTGAATAATATGTGGCTATATAAGTATGTTGGTTTTTTTATCGATAATAATCCTCGATCCTCATCTTATATGAAAAAAGAGGTTATCTCGTTTAAGGATTTCCGAGAGCAGAAGAATTTATATGATTATTTTATTGTTGTCGCCAGCTCATTTTATAAAGAAATTTTCAAGCAACTTCATGGCATTGGATTACAAAAGAACGATCACTATATACAGATTTTTGAGAAAGAAATTGATCAGCAAACTACAGTAAATCGTGTAGTGAACGGCGTGCAAGTAGGAAGGTTCACATATGGTTACAGTAAACATTGCTATCCGAACTCCATTTTAAAACAAATTGGTTCTTTTACTTCAATTAATGAATCTGTTCGTATAGGCGAAGTAAATCACCCGTTAAATTTTATTACAACGCATCCCATACTATATACTCCTGAGAATGAAATTCTAGGTTATGAGGGTGTGCCGGGAATTCTTCCTAAAGAAGAAGTTATAGATGTATACAATATTCCTTCCAACAAAAAGGTAGTTATTGGGAACGATGTTTGGATTGGCGCAAACGCCGTAATATTGCCAGGAGTTACCGTTGGGGATGGAGCGGTAATTGGTGCGGGGGCAGTAGTTACCAAAGATGTACCTCCTTACGCAATTATGGGAGGAGTTCCTGCTAAGATTATTCGTTACCGTTTTACCCCAGAGGAAATCGAAATATTGCTCAATATTAAATGGTGGGAATGGGAGATTGAAGAGATTAAAAGCAAGGCACATTTGCTTAAGAATCCGGCTCTTTTTTTCAAAAATATGGACTAAGTAGGGAGATACAATGAAAAGAGCTTTTATCACAGGTATCACGGGTCAAGATGGTGCCTATCTGACAAAACTATTGTTAGAGAAAGATTACGAAGTGCACGGATTAGTAAGACGATCCTCTATCGATCGATATGATCGAATAGAGGAATATCTATATCATGAACGGATTCGTCTTCATTATGGAGACATGACAGACTCATCTAACGTTATCCGATTAATGGCAGAAATAAGACCGGATGAAGTGTATAATCTGGCTGCAATGAGTCATGTCAAGGTCTCTTTTGATACGCCGGAGTATACGGCAAATGCAGACGGAATTGGTACTCTGCGTTTGCTTGAGGCGATACGTATTCTAGGGCTGGAACAGACGACAAAGATATATCAGGCATCTACAAGCGAGTTGTATGGGAAAGTCCAAGAAACACCCCAATCTGAATCTACACCCTTCTATCCACGCAGCCCATATGCAGCTGCTAAAATGTACGCCTACTGGATTACGGTTAACTACCGTGAGGCGTACAATATGTTTGCTTGCAACGGCATATTGTTTAATCACGAATCTCCAATGCGTGGTGAGACCTTTGTCACCCGCAAAATTACAATGGCGGTAGCTAATATTAAGTATGGATATCAGGATTGTCTATTCTTGGGGAATCTGGACGCCAAACGTGACTGGGGGTATGCGGGAGATTATGTTGAGGCGATGTGGCTGATGCTGCAACAGGATATTCCGCAAGATTTTGTGATCGCAACCGGCGAGACAAGAACAGTGCGTCAATTTGTTGAGTTAGCCTTTAAGGAGGCAGGGATTGATATCGAATGGCATGGGGAAGGGGTACATGAACAAGGGATCGATCCGACAACCGGAAAGGTAATTGTGGCTGTAGACCCGCAATTTTTCCGTCCTACTGAAGTAGATCTACTACTCGGCAATCCGGCGAAAGCAAAGAATATTCTTGGTTGGAGTCCTAAAACTAGCTTTAACGAGTTGGTAGCTATGATGGTTCAAGAGGATCTTAGAAAAACAGCGAGCAAAGGCAAACACAATTAGCTTGAAAAGGTGATCGAAATGCAAGCAAATTCTAAAATTTATGTTGCTGGTCATCGTGGATTAGTAGGTTCTGCCATTGTGCGAAAACTGAAGGCGAAAGGCTACAACAACATACTAGGGAGAACTAGTCAAGAGCTGGACTTACGTGATCAGTCGTCAGTTAAGCGATTTTTCGAAGAAGAACAGCCGGAGTACGTATATCTAGCAGCTGCAAAAGTAGGCGGTATTCTGGCTAATTCCACTTATCCGGCACAGTTCCTATACGATAATCTTATGATTCAATCTAATATTATTGAAGCAGCTAGGAACTATGGTGTTAAGAAGCTGCTTTTTTTAGGAAGCACTTGTATTTATCCTAAATTGGCTCCTCAGCCGCTTAAGGAAGAATACCTGCTTACGGATGAATTGGAGCCAACCAACGAGCCATACGCCATAGCGAAGATTGCTGGCATAAAAATGTGCAATGCTTACAATAAACAATACGGTACGAACTTTATGAGCGTCATGCCTACGAATCTATATGGTCCCAATGACAATTTTGATTTGCAGAACTCGCACGTGTTGCCGGCATTAATGCGGAAAATACATGAGGCCAAAACAAACGGAAGTGAAACGGTCACCATCTGGGGCAGCGGTACACCTTTTCGTGAATTCCTGCATGTAGATGATTTGGCAGATGCCTGCGTCTATCTCATGGAAAATCACTCGGCAGAGGAAATAGGCACCTTCGTAAACATTGGCACTGGTAAAGAAATCTCTATTCGAGAGCTTGCAGAACAGTTGTGTAGTAATATTGGCTTCGAGGGAACACTGGTTTATGACTCAACCAAACCGGATGGTACGCCAAGAAAAATAACTGATGTGACAAAGCTGGAACAATTAGGTTGGCGTTATTCCATTGAATTAGAGGAAGGGGTTCGGGATACCTATCAATGGTACCTCGAGCATGTGGTGAACAACGATGAATAAACCTAAAATTTCTGTTGTTACAGTCTGTTATAATGCTGCCGATACGATCGAGCAGACCATTCAAAGTGTACTAAACCAAAGCTATTCTAATTTGGAGTATATTATCGTGGATGGTGCATCCACAGATCATACTTTGGATATTATTCATAAATATAAGGATCGTATAAATACCATTGTATCTGAACCTGATCATGGGATATATGATGCCTTTAATAAGGGCGTACAATTGGCCACCGGGGATTTTATTAACTTTATGAATGCGGATGATTTTTTCTCATCCGGACAAGTTGTTGCAGAGGTGGCCAATTACTTAGTATCGAATCCTGATGTGCTCATGCTTCACGGCAACGTGAGAGTGATGAATGATGCATTGGGGATTTGGCATATCGACGGACAACCGATTACAGTTGATGATATGAAAAACGGTAAAATGTGCCCTCATCAATCAGTCTTTACACATAAGAAGCTTTTTGAAGAGTTCGGAGGCTTTGATGTAAGATATAAAATTTTAGCGGATGTCGATTTTACTATTAAATGTATCAAAAAATACGAGGCTCATTTTGCGTATGTACCACTGGAAATAGCAACCTTCAGGCTTGGCGGTGTAAGCACCCATGTTCATCACGAAAGCAGAATGTATAACGAAAATGCAATTATTCACTTGGAGCATTTCCAATGTATTCCTAAACAGGCTTCTGATTATTTAGATAATGTAGATTTGGTCCAAAGCAGTAACCATTATCAATTATGGCTGCAAAACATACTGTTGGGCAATGCTGGCGCTGCCTCAAAGCTGCTGGCCAAGAATCTTGATAAAGTTATCATATTCGGTACGAGAAAGCTCGCAACATTTTTATATCTTGATCTTCAGAAGCAAGGCATTGAGGTGGAATATTTTTTGGATAATGATCAGAGAATGCAAGGAAATATGATGCATAATATTCCAATTATTTCGCCCCAGGAGCTGGATGCAACTGCCGAGATGACAATTATAGTATCTGTTGAAAGACATTCTGTAATGAGTGAAGTAAAAGGCATATTAAGTGAACGATTCACAAACGCTCAATTATACACTTGGCAAGAGCTTATCTCGTAAATCCTAGGGGAATATTATGAAAATTATATTGTTATCGGGCGGATCAGGTACCCGTCTATGGCCGCTATCTAATGATTCACGAGCAAAACAGTTCTTAAAGGTGCTTCATAATCAGGAAACCCATGAGATGGAATCGATGCTGGAGCGTGTCTATTGCCAGCTATTAAAGATTGTATCCGCGGATGATATTATTATTGCTACCAATAAGCTGCAGGTGGATATGATTGCTAATCAGTTGGGCAACATTCCGATGATTATTGAGCCAGAGCGTAGGGACACATTTCCTGCAGTGGCGTTAGCCTGTTCATATTTGTATTCCCATGTCGAGATTGCAAAAGATGAAATCGTCGGCGTTGTGTCCGTAGACACTTATGTGGGCACAGAATTTTATAGGATGCTAAAGGACTTGGAGCAGCTTGTTCGAACAACCGATGCTCAGATAGGTCTAATCGGAATTAAACCCACTTATCCTTCTTCAAAGTATGGTTATTTGATTCCTAGAGAAGTTCAGAACTATATGAGGGTGGGGCGCTTTAAAGAAAAGCCTACAGAAGAAGAGGCGGAGCAGTTAATCGCAAATGGATCGTATTGGAATAGTGGTGTTTTTGTATTTCAACTGCAATTAATTATGGATCATCTTGAGAATCTGAAGATGCCTGTCAGCTATGAGGATTTATTGGACAGGTTCACGATGTTGCCGAAAAAGAGCTTTGACTACGAACTGCTGGAGACTTTAGATTCTATTGTAGCTCTTACCTATGAGGGTTATTGGAAGGATCTTGGGACCTGGAATACATTGACGGAAGAGATGTCTCAAAATGTGATAGGCAACGGCGGTCTCAGTGATGATTGCCATAATACCCATATTGTCAATGAGCTCGAACTGCCTGTAAAAGTCTTAGGGATATCTAATGCGGTTATTGCTGTGAGCCCGGATGGCATATTGGTCACAGATAAGCCGTCAAGTTCCCGTATGAAGGATATGCTGCATGAAGGCTTGTTCTCAAGACCCATGTACGAAGAACGGCGCTGGGGCTGGTATAGAATATTGGATTATTCCAAGTCAGAGAACAATGAAGTGTTGACTAAACGTCTCTGTATCAAGGCAGGCTATCATTTCAGCTATCATTATCATAATATGAGAACTGAGGTATGGACTATTACGGCTGGAAGAGCCACTCTGGTCATAGACGGCATAGCTCAAATGGTAACGGCAGGGGCCGTGATTGAGATTCCGAGCGGTACCAGACATTGTTTACAAGCCCAGGAGGATACGGAGTTAATTGAAGTACAGATTGGAAGGGTAACGGTCGATGATGATATTGTCCGCCTGGAGGAAGATATTCAACATATCCTCACTATTTAGGCAGTGGTGAGCTTTAAGTTATAAAATCCCTATGTGCTTGGATACAGGTTGATGGAATTATGATTCATTGTATCCCGGCTTTGAGGAGGAACGCAATGCTGGTCTCTGTGTTAATCAACAACTACAATTATGAGGATTTTATTGTCCAATGTGTTGATTCGGTTCTTAATCAAACCTACAAGGATATTGAAATTATCGTATATGATGATGGATCAACAGATCATTCCCTAGAGAAATTATCACAGTATTCAGATATCAAGGTGATCTCCAAGGCGAACCACGGAAAATCCAATAATTTAAATCAAATGAATGCTGTCTATCAGGCATACCTGCATTCCAAAGGGGAGTACATATTCCTTCTGGATAGTGACGACTGGTTTAAAAGTAACAAGGTTGAACATATTATTAATATTTTTGAGAGCAATCCTAAGCTGGAAGTCATTCAGCATGCGTTGGAGGAAGTAAATTCCCAGGGGCAATCGAACAACGCAATCATTCCGGTGTTTAAGAATGTTCAGAATTATAAAGAATATATTTATTCATCTGAATCTCTGTTTCATTTATTCTCCATGACAAGTGGTTTGGCGTTCCGAAAAAGTTTCTTTGACAGAGTTATGCCTTTGCCTGAGGATGAATTGATCCATCTATGTGTGGATACCAGATTAATGATTATAGCGGCTTTGACCTCAACCATTCATACCTCGCTTGAGCCTTTGGCTTACTACAGGAGGCATGGCAAGAATACTTGGGGGAAGATGGCGGATCCGGATGTTCATAAAGTATATACAGAGCAACTCTATAACTTTTTTAATAGCTGTGCTCAAAAATATGGTATGCCAACCATTCAGTACACAACAGAAAGTTTCTTGGAAAATACCTATTTTTATAATCAAATCGATATAGAAAAGTGTAAACATTTTATTGGCGATGACCATTTTTGGATTTGGGGAGCAGGAGAGGCTGGGCAAAGCGTGTGTCATGCCTTGATGCCGCATCAGCCATTGATGAGTGGTTTTATAGATAGTGAAGCGAAGAAGCAAGGGCAGTTTGTGCTAGGTAAGCAAGTATACGCTCCACATAACATCGTAAATGCGTCCCCAAGTAAAGTGCTTATTTCTCCGTATCATGCCTATAACGCGATTAAGGCAACACTTACGGAAGCGGGATGGGTTGAAGGAATGCATTTTATTGATCCATATTTTAGGTGAATAAGGAGATCTATGATGAAGATATCCGCAGTTATACCTGCTTATAACGCTGAAGAGTATATAGAAAAATCGATATCCAGTTTAATCCTTCAATCCCAAACGCTGCACGAGATCATTATCATTGACGATGGTAGTTCCGATGATACAGTAAAGATAGTAAAAGCCCTACAAAGAACCTATGAGCACATTGTACTCCTGCAGCAAGCCAACCAAGGAGCATCGGCCGCAAGAAATACAGGCCTAAACAATGCGCAGGGTGACTGGATTCTTTTCCTGGATGCAGATGACGAATGTGCACCTACCCTGATCGAGACCTATACCCGGTTTTTGCAGGAGAATCCAGCGCGTTATTGTGCAGTGTATAGTCAGGCCCTTCAAGTGGATGAGAGAGGAGAAGCCATATCGGGAATATTTAGCGGTTACGATCTTCATGGACAGGAGGGGTTCGTCCAAATGCTGCTGCGTAACCCGATTATTTCCCCGTCCGGGAGCTTGGTTAAGAAGGCTATCCTGGATGAGATGAATGGTTTTGACACATCCATTAAGTACGTGGAAGATGTTGACTTCTGGTTAAGACTACTACTGAATGGCAACAATATTGGTCATGTGTGCGAGCCGCTATCTTTCATCCGTAGACACTCTAGTAATACGACGGCGAATATCGAATCGACGAGACATGGTGAAAAAAGGCTGTTAGATAAATTCGGGCTTGGAGTTATTAAAGAAACGATTTATGAAAGAAGATATACAATTGATCATAATCATTTAGATTATGTGAATTTCTTAATTCGATTTGAAAAATGGCCGGAAGCCGAGCAATTACTGGAGACAGTACAAATAGAAGCTTCAGATGATAAATATGGCTCTTATCTATTTGTGAAAGCACTTGTTGCGCTGCAGGTTGGAAAGTATGAAGTCGCGAAAGACCTGTACTTAGCAATTATCAAATGGAATAATACTCATGGCGCTGCTCTCAATAATATCGGCGTTCTGTATGCGGAAAACAACGAGCTAGAGAAAGCTAGAGAATCGTTCAAGCTTGCGCTTCAATATTATCCAGGTTATCTGGATGCTGCCTATAATTTAGAACAACTAGATACAGAAACTCCCATATTTCGTTTTACCAAACGAGAGTTAAGAAAAAGCTTGTTAAGATATTCTTGAAATATATTATTCAAACGAAAAGAGGCTGGCTATGGATTTTTATAGCAGTGTACAGCAATTAATCCGAAGTATGCCGGTAGACAACACATTTTATATGAATCAAACCATTTTACAAAGCGATAGGGTAGCAATATTTGGCGCTGGAAGTTTTGGACAGGATATGGCACAAAACCTCTTGAAAGCTAACAAAAAAATCGAATTCTTTATTGATAATGATGAAAAAAAACATCACAATTATATTTGTGGCATAGAAGTAGTTTCATTAGACCATATTTTAGGGATGAAGAAGGATGATCTCCTTATCATTATTTGCAGTACATGGCACAATGAAATAAGACAACAACTATTACATGCTAATGTATCAAATTTTATTGAAGCAGATCCTGTTGTTATTTCTAAATATTGTTATAAATATTCAGCGGTAAGAGAACAGTTTGAACGTTTTTTTACGAGAGAGCAAGATAAATTTGATGCAGTTTTTCATATGTTGGAGGACCATTCATCAAAGGAGCTCTTTTTACATTTAATTGCGTATCGCGTTTCAGGAAATATTCATTGTTTGAAGATATCGGATTTCAAGCAATACGAGCATCCGATTGTTAGACCTGAGAAGAGAGATGTCATTATAGACGGTGGTGGCTATATCGGTGACACTGCGCAACAATTTAATAAATTATTAGATGCTGATTGTCATATTCATTCCTTTGAACCATCAAAGGATAATTTTAAGAAGATGAAAGAATGGATAGAGAATAAAGGTATACAAAATGTAACGACCGTTCAATCAGGTTTAGGAATCGAAAATACTGAGTTGTATATGAATTCAATCGAAGGTGAAATTAATCCGTCTAATATAATCGTTGAACAGGGAAATGAAAAGGTTAATATTATGGCAATTGATCGTTATGTAAAAGAATATGCGCTACAAGATGTTAACCTTATTAAATTGGATATTGAAGGGTTTGAATTATCTGCATTACAAGGAGCGGATAAAACCATACAAAATTTTGCTCCGAAGATACAAGTATGTCTATATCACAAAAAAGAAGATTTAATAGATATTCCGTTGTTTTTTTATAATAAATACAAGGACAAGCATTACAAATTTTATATTGGTCATCATACGGACAACTATATGGAAACCGTTTTGTATGCAATCCGCGCGAAAAAATAAAGTTTCAGATATACAAAGGATGATCCGTATTATGCTGAAAGGAAAAAATGTATTTATCACAGGTTCTACAAGAGGGATTGGACGCTCAACTGCTTTCGTTTGCGCAGCAAATGGGGCGAATTTAGTGCTTCATGGTCGGGATCTTTCTGTGCTTAAGCAAGTCAAGGAAGAAATTACCGGTAAATACCACGTTGATGTTCACTTACTAGCTTATGACGTTTGTGATCCCGATGAAATAAAAAACGCATTTGTATGGATCAAAAAAAACTTAGGTAGATTAGATGTGCTTGTCAATAATGCCGGCGTGATGGATGATGCTCTGCTGGGCATGGTGAATGAGCGGCAAATGGAGTCTACCTTCTCGATCAATATCGAAGCAGTGATCTATCATATGCAGTATGCCTCTCGCTTGATGACCAGACAAAAGCAGGGCTCAATCATCAATGTCAGTTCTATTATCGGCAGAACGGGTAATGCGGGACAAGTAGTGTATGCCTCTAGCAAAGCAGCCGTGATCGGTGCGACCTATTCGGCCGCCAAAGAGCTTGGCGTGCATAATATCCGAGTCAATGCCGTTGCTCCGGGCTTCATCGATACCGATATGACCAAACAGTTTTCCGAAGAGGTGTATAAACAACGATTGAGCGGAATCAAGATGAATCGAATGGGAAGGCCGGAGGAGGTTGCTAACACGATTCTGTTCCTCGCCTCCGACCTCTCCTCTTATGTCACGGGACAAGTCATTGGTGTGGATGGCGGCATGGTGATTTAATACTTAATGGCTAAACGGTGGTGAGTTTGTGATTACCTTTAAGAAGCTGGATGAAGGTGATTTGGAGCAGGTACTGGAGTGGCGGACAAGCGAGCATGTAACCCGATATATGTATACCGATATTGACAAAAATCTGGATAATCAAATGAAATGGTATAAGGCTATTTCGAAGGATGACACGCAGTATTATTGGATCATTGAATATAAGGGTACGGCAATTGGTTTGATATCCATTAATAACCTGGATAGGATTAACCGGAAGGCTACATCTGGCTACTATCTTGGCGATCTAAGATACTCAATGATAGCAGGACACATTCATCCTTATCTTTATAATTTTGCTTTTTTTCAGCTGGGCTTAAATAAGCTCTATGCCGAAGTTATGGAAGGCAATGACGGCATAATGAAAATGCATCTTCACCACGGATATACACATACGGCTATCTTTAAGGAGCACATTTATAAATACGGGCATTATCATGATGTACATTACTTTGAATTGCTGGCCTCGATCTGGAAAGAGAACTGTCAGAAATTTCATAGGTTTACTGCACAGTTTACGCTGTAATACATCTAAAACGATAATGAGCAAAGACCGATATATGTTATATACGTCTTTAGTTAGGTGGGTAAAGAGATGAATAATGAACAAAAGCTGCGCGAAATCTTTGCGGAAGCGCTGCAAATCGATATAGAGCAAGTAACGGACGGTTTATCCTACAATAGCATTCCCGAGTGGGATTCGATTGCGCATATGACCTTGATTGCAGAGATCGATAATGTGTTCGACACGATGTTGGATACAGATGACGTGCTGGACATGAGTTCTTTTGCCAAGGCCAAGGAGATATTAGCTAAATACGACGTACAGTTCTAGGGATCAAGGGTGTGGTTAAGTGACCATGCCCTATTCTTTTACAGCCTTGAAAGGAGATTGCGATGTTTTTCAATATACTACAATATGGGGAACAATGCGCTGTAATTACGGAGCAACGCATGCTGACGTATGCTGAGCTGCAAGCCTTGGCTGATCAGTATGGCTTTCGATCTGACAATAAAGAACTGGTTCTGTTGCTCTGTGATAACGAAATAGAGATCGTGGCCGCTTATGTGGCGGCCTTGCAAGCGAAGCAGGCTGTAATGCTGCTGAATGCTTCTACCAATAGTGAACTTTTAAATCATATCGTTATAACTTATCAGCCGAAATGGATCGTTGCCTTAAACGAACTGACCTTTGATGGATACCGTCAGCGTGGCAATGTATTAGAGCGCGAACAGCATTCCGGAGCAGCCATTCATTCCGAGCTTGCCGTGCTGCTTAGTACATCCGGCACTACGGGCAGTCATAAATTTGTACGCTTGTCCTACGCCAATATACAGTCCAATGCCGAGGCCATCGCACAGTACCTGGAGATTGATGCTAGCGAGCGGGGAATTTTGAATCTGCCATTATCCTATTCGTATGGATTATCGATCTTGAACAGTCATTTTCATGCTGGAGCCGCCGTACTGCTAACCGGGGAAAGCGTTGTTGCCAAAACGTTTTGGAACTTCGTGCGGGAACAGCAAGCGACCTCCTTGCCTGGAGTTCCATTTACGTATCAAATGCTGGAACGAGTAGGCTTCTTTAAGATGGAGCTGCCGTATCTGCGAACTTTAACTCAGGCTGGCGGACGTCTGGAGGAACGATTGGTGCGTCTCTTGGGCGAGTACGCCAAGGAGCAGAGAAAACGATTTTTCGTCATGTATGGCCAGACCGAAGCTGCGCCGCGTATTTCCTATATTCCTAGTGACAGAGTATTGGATAAGCCAGGATCCATAGGCATCCCTATTCCCGGCGGCAGGCTGGAGCTTGCGTCAGATACAGGAGAACTGATCTACTATGGTAGCAATGTCATGTTGGGCTATGCGGAGTCGCTTGCGGATTTGGCCAAGGGCGATGAATGCGGCGGGGTGCTGTATACAGGCGATACAGCTACCGTGGATGAGGAAGGATTTTTTACGATTACGGGAAGAATGAAGCGGTTCATCAAGCTGTTTGGTCTTCGTATCAACCTGGATGAAGTAGAAAGAAAGCTGGAGGCACTGCTTCAACAGCCGATAGCGTGTGTCGGAAACGATGACAAACTGCTTGTTGCAACGGAATCCAGTCAGCATGTCGCTGAGATCAAACAACATGTGGACCAGCTGTATAAGCTGCATCCCACAGCCTACAGAGTGATTGTGGTCGATGAAATTCCGAGATTGGCCAATGGCAAAATTAATTATCAGGCATTAAAGGGTGAATGATCATGTGCTATCCCTATAACCTGTATAAAGAAGCGAAGCAGCAGCTGCTGCTGACTGGATTAAATGAGCTTACTTTGCATCATACAGAGAACAACGCGGCATACCGTGCAATGCTTGAAAAATCGGGTTTTCAGCCGCAAAATCATCTTCTCGAATCAGTCCCTTATTTGACCGTACAGCTATTTAAGCTGATGGACCTGGTTTCTGTCCCGCAGGAGAACATCGTGAAGGTGTTAACCTCAAGCGGAACTACAGGTCAGCAGGTATCCAGGATTCACCTGGACAAAGAGACAGCCGCGCAGCAATCCAAGGCATTGGTAGAGGTGATGAAGCCGCTGCTTGGGACTCAGCGCCTGCCAATGATTATATTGGATACGAAATCCGTGCTGAAGGACCGGCGTTCGTTCAGTGCTCGTGGAGCGGGTATATTAGGGTTTGCCAACTTTGGCAGGCAGCATTTTTATGCTCTGCATGATGATATGTCCGTGGACTGGGATGGCCTGGCCCAATTTTTAAACAAGCATGAAGGCAGCAAAATTCTGCTGTTCGGATTCACTTATATGATTTGGAAGCATGTGTATTTGGAAGCCAAACAGAAGGGGATCGCGATCGACTTTGGCGACAGCTTGCTGATTCATGGCGGAGGCTGGAAGAAGCTTCAGGATGAAGCGGTGGATGCCGCTACGTTCAGATCTGAATTGGGTCGTGTGCTGGGCATTCGCCGAATTCATAATTATTACGGTATGGTCGAGCAGGTAGGCTCGATCTTTGCAGAGTGCAAGCACGGTCACTTGCACACTCCTAATTATGCCGACGTCATCGTCCGGGACCCGATCAGCTTTGCTCCGCTGCCGTATGGACAGCAGGGTTTGATTCAGGTGCTGAGTCTGCTGCCCAAGAGCTATCCGGGCCACAGCTTGCTAACGGAGGACCTTGGAGTCATTCACGGCGAAGATGATTGCCCATGCGGCTGGAGAGGGAAATACTTCAGTGTGGCGGGCAGAATCCCCAAGGCTGAGCTAAGAGGCTGCAGTGATACCTATGCGTTCGGACAAGGGGGACGTAAGGCATGACGAAGAGATTTTTCTTTCCGCATGAACAAGGAGAGCAGGCCCTGCAGCAATTGTCGGGCAAGCCGCCGCTGCCCCCATTCCACCAGGTAGTGCTGGATTTTGTACAAGCCTTGTCGCAACGTTTTGTCAAAATGCGCCAGTACCCGGAAATCGTGGCTCTAGGATTTTGGATGCGCAAAGCGAATATGAAAGCCATTGAGCAGCAATGGGAGCAGGATACAAACGGGCGGATCATGAAAGCAAGAGGGACCGTGTTCCATATTGCACCGTCTAATGTGGATACCATCTTCATTTATTCCTGGATGCTGTCTCTATTGGCAGGTAACCGCAACATTATTCGCTTGTCCAGCAAGGATCAGCCGCAGCAGCATGCTTTGCTGCAAGCGATCCTTGAAGAGCTGACACAGCCGGCTTACCAAATGCTTGCTGAGCGGAATGTTATTCTAACGTATGAGCATAACGATCAAACGACAGCCGAGCTTAGCGGAATTTGTCATGTTCGTGTGGTATGGGGAGGCGATGAAACGGTAAAGGCTGTACGCCGCGTTCCGCTTTTACCGGTGGCTAGTGAACTGGTGTTTCCTGATCGTTTCTCGCTGTCTCTAATAAAAGCGCAAGCTATTATTGAATTAGAACAAGCAGCTTTCGTGCAACTCGTTCATCAATTTTATAACGATGCCTATTGGTTTGATCAATTGGCCTGCTCTTCCCCTAGGCTGATCGTATGGGACGGAGAACATGAGCAGGTTGAGCGAGCGCAGGACAGATTTTGGCAGCTGCTTGAGCAAGTGCACGCGGCTAAAGCCTCGGAGCTGCTTCCGGCGCTGCAGGTGCAGAAGCTGACGACAGGCCTATGGCTGTCTGCAGAGCAAGAGGCGATTCGGATGAATAACCGCCCTGCCTTTGCCAGAGTCATGTTCAATCAGGTCACGGCGGAAATCAGGGAGCGTCATTGCGGCGGCGGCTTTTTCCTGGAGACGGTTGTGAACGAACTGTCCGAACTGGTCCCCATGTTGAATGACAAGGATCAGACGTTATCCTATTTCGGTTATGACAGGGAGGAATTACTGGAACTGGCCGCCCGCATTCATGCTCGGGGCATTGATCGTATCGTCCCGATCGGCAAGGCGCTGGACTTTCATGAGATATGGGACGGACAAAGCTTTTTACGCTCGTTTACGCGAGAAATTGTTATTATATAATAGGTTGAAACGATACAGAAAAAGGAAGTGCGCAGCCTATGAAAACAATCGTGGTTATTCAAGCAAGAATGGGTTCCTCGCGATTGCCGGGAAAAATCTTAATGCCGTTAGGCGATCACGATAATTTGTACTATGTAACATCCCGCTGCAAAAGTATTCGCGGGGTCGATGAGGTGATTGTGGCTACTTCGAGGTTACCGCAGGATGATGCGGTGGAGCAGTGGTGCAGCAAGCACCAGATCGTCTGCTGCCGCGGCTCGGAGGAAGATGTATTAAGCCGCTATATGGAAGCGGCTCGGCCCTACCAGCCCACTTATGTTGTACGAGTCACAGCCGACTGCCCCTTTGTCGACGTGGAGATGGCGGAGGACATGATTCGTCTAATCCAGCAGGAGCAAGTCGATATCGTCGATCTGGGGGCTGTTTTGCCTAGGGGGCTTGCTGTCGAGGCGATTTCCTACCCCGCATTGCAGATGATAGATAAGCATGGACATGAGCCGCGCCACAGGGAGCATGTGACCTATTATGCTTATGAATATAGGGAGCAATTCACCAGAGCGGTGTATCATCCTCCTGTGAACCGGCTGCATCCTCAGCTTCGCATCACGCTCGATACAGAGGAAGATTACGCATTAATCTCTGCGGTGGCAAGACATTTCAATGATCCTTACATCTCCAGCGCAGAGGTCATTCAATACTTGCTGGACCATCCTGAACTTGCTAGCCTCAATGCTCACGTGGAGCAAAAGCCAGTCGTATGAACAATCACAGCTAAAATGCTCATATCAAATAAAAGCCGGTGGTATAGTTGGAAGATATCGTACTGATCCGGGCAGATGCTTCGGAGGAAATCGGGACTGGACACGTGATGCGATGTTTAGCTCTGGCGGATGAATTGCAACGTCATGGTCATCAGTCTCTGTTTATCTGCCGGGCGCTTAAAGGACATATGGCGGAGTACATTAAAGCCCGAGGATTTAAGGTTTATGTGATGGAAACGCAAGATCCTCTATCTTTGGAAAATATGGTGTTTGATGTTCAGTTTACTGCCGATATCGCTCTAAATTTAGAAGTAAAGCCTAAATGGATGATTGTTGATCATTACGGAATAGACGAGCAGTGGGAATCCAGAATCCGCCCTTACGTAGAAAAGCTGCTTGTTATTGATGATTTAGCCAATCGTAGGCATCATGCGGATGTTCTGCTGGATCAGAACTTAGCCAGAAACCCGGAGGTTAGATATCGTGATCTTGTACCGGATAAGTGCAAATTGCTGCTTGGACCATCCTATTTGTTGCTTCGGCCGGCATTTTACACAGAACGCCGGAAGTTAAAGGAAAGGACAGGGCAAATACACAGGCTGCTAATGTTCTTCGGAGGAAGCGACCCTACCAATGAAACGGCAAAAGCGATTGATGCGTTAAAAGAACTTTCGCTGTACGATCTAACAGTTGATGTTGTGATTGGTCATTCTCACCGATTTAAAGAAGAAATCAAGCGAAAATGTGAAACGATGGATCGTCTCACTCTACACATACAGATCGAGTATATGGCCGAATTGATCGCTGCCGCTGACTTTGCACTAGGGGCCGGTGGTGTCGCTATGTGGGAGCGATGTTACCTCGGTCTGCCTTCATCCGTCACTGTAGTGGCTGATAATCAACTGGAGGCTGCGCGTTTAGCCAATCAAATGGGGGTTATTTGGAATTCCGGGTGGTATGGGCAAATGAATTCACTAAAATATGCCGATATTTTAAAGAGAGCTATAGGTGCTCCTGAGGAGATGAGGGCTATGAGCAATCGCTCCCTGGAGTTGATGAACAGCCATGCCGAGACTAGTGGCAGTCAAGTTATTAAGGAACTTTCTTTCGCTGCTCATTTTAATGACTTTCAATAGGACAGGGTGGGATTCATGAAATTTCAAATCGGTAATCGGTGGATTGGTAAAGATCAAAAGCCATTTATTATTGCAGAAATGTCCGGTAATCATAATCAATCGCTGGACCGGGCGCTGGCCATTGTGGAAGCTGCCGCCAGAGCCGGGGCCGATGCGTTGAAGCTGCAAACTTACACGGCGGATACGATGACCCTGGATATTCATGAGGGGGATTTCTTTATCGAAGATCCCAATAACTTATGGAGTGGTTCGTCACTCTATAACTTGTATCAAGAAGCTTATACCCCGTGGGAATGGCACGAACCTATATTTAAAAAATGCGCCGAATTGGGCTTAATTGCATTTAGTACCCCATTCGATGAGACGGCGGTAGATTTTCTGGAGAGTTTAGATGTTCCAGCCTATAAAATAGCTTCATTTGAGAATACGGATATTCAACTTATTCGGAAGGTTGCGGCCACGGGAAAACCGCTTATTATATCCACGGGTATGGCTTCTATAGCCGAGTTGGATGAATCCGTTCGGGAGGCAAGAAATGCCGGCGCAAAGCATATCGTGTTGTTGAAATGCACAAGCACTTATCCTGCCTCGCCGAATAATACAAACATATTGACCATCCCTCATATGGAGCAACTGTTCAATTGCCAAGTCGGCATTTCCGACCATACCATGGGCATCGGCGTTTCAGTGGCAAGCGTTGCTCTTGGAGCCACAGTGATCGAGAAGCACTTCACCCTCAGCAGAGCTGAAGGAGGGGTTGATTCCGCTTTTTCACTTGAGCCTGATGAGTTGCAAGCATTGGTGGTTGAATCCGAGCGGGCCTGGCAGGCTTTAGGTACGATCACTTACGGGGCAACGAATCAAGAGCTCCCATCATTAAAACACCGCCGTTCTCTTTATATTTCCCAAGATGTAAAAAAGGGAGAAGCATTAACAAAAAACAATGTAAAGGCTATTCGGCCAGGCCTAGGATTACCGACGAAATATTTAGATCATCTCTTAGGAAAATCGGTAAAAAAAGATATAAAAAAGGGTACTCCTTTAACGTGGGATTTATTTTAGAATCTCAATATAATTATGGATTTCTGATAGAAACGTTTAGGCTGGAGTTGATTGGACTTGGGTGAAAATGAGATTGCCGAAATGGACGAGTTGTTTGATCGTTTGTTTCCGATATGCCGAAGTATAACCGGGGCGGGTTTGCGCGAAACTTTGAATATTTTGTCGGAGTATATTCCGCTTGAAAACTTTGGAGTAAAGTCGGGGACTGAAGTTTATGACTGGACGGTTCCTAAGGAATGGGTTATCAAAGAAGCTGTTTTGACAGGGCCGGACGGAAATACGGTTGTTGATTTTAAAGATCATAATCTTCATGTCTTGAACTATAGTGCAGCAGTCAATAAGGAAATGGAATTGGAAGAATTGCAGGAACACCTTTTTTCCATCCCGGCACTGCC
The DNA here is from genome assembly GCF_038007325.1 of Paenibacillus sp. FSL P4-0127. Classification (NCBI taxonomy): domain Bacteria; kingdom Bacillati; phylum Bacillota; class Bacilli; order Caryophanales; family Paenibacillaceae; genus Paenibacillus; species Paenibacillus sp. FSL P4-0127. The sequence continues at coordinate 1,594,440 of NZ_JBBOWY010000001.1, forward strand.
AGAGGCTATTCCTTATGTAACTTCTTATTATAAAGAACGTTGGGGATTTTGCCTTCCGCACAAAGTAAGAGAAAATCTCAAGCCGGGAAAATACCGTGCTTATATCGATAGCGAATTTATAGACGGGGAATTAAATTATTCCCATGCTATTTTGCCAGGAAAGAGTAAAAAGGAAGTGCTGATTAGCGCGTATGTTTGCCATCCTTCTTTAGCGAATAACGAGTTAAGCGGGCCGATTGTATCAACTTTCCTATATAAACGACTGGCTAATCGTCCTAGAAGATTTACTTATCGGTTTGTTTTTCTTCCCGAAACGATTGGCAGTATCAGCTACTTGCATCGTTTTGGTGAAGAAATGCGGTCCAAGATATACAGCGGTGTCGTACTCACCTGTTTGGGCGGCACTTCATCATTAAGCTATAAAATGTCGAGAAAAGAAGATGCTCCAATCGACTTAATATGGAAACATCTAAATCAGTTTCATGTGCTGGAAGGAGATACTAGGCCGTTTACTCCGATTCATGGATCGGATGAGAGACAGTACTGTTCCCCAGGGTTTAACTTTCCGGTTGGGCAAATGGCCAGAAGTGTCTATGGGACTTATCCCGGTTATCACAATTCTCTGGATACCAAAGAAACGATGACGATTGAGGCGTTGCACAAAAGTGTAAATGAATTAGAACTGATGATTGAGGCTCTGGAGTGGGATGGATATTATATCAATAATTCCCCGTTTGGCGAAGTCAAGCTGGACAAACATGAGCTGTACCCTGATTTAAACGCTGCCGGGACGGGTATGGGGCTTTCGACTAATCAATTAAATGACAACAGAGTACAGTTATCGCGGATCTTAATGATTCTCAACTATTCTGATGGAGAACATTTACTAAGAGATATCGCTGAAAAATGCCAGTGCAGCATTTTAGAACTTGTACCTATCATAAACTTATTATTGGAGAAAAAAATCATCTCGGGACCATTTGACGAGAGAGGAGAACTATATTGAAACTGTTGTTATTAACCGGCTCACATCCCCGTCACCTATATGTTGCGCAGAGCTTATATAATGCCGGATATTTAACCTCTCTTATTATTGAGCAACGTGAAGAATTCCTTCCCTTGCCGCCGGCTAACATAGAAGAGAGAGATAAGAAGTTGTTTTTAAGGCACTTTCAAGATAGGGAACGGACGGAGCACCAAGCCTTCGGCGAGATTGACTTATCAAACTGGACTGTCCCGGTTCTGTACGTTAATACATCCGAATTAAACGGGCCGTCTGTGATGGATTGGGTTGCTAAATATGATCCCGATGTTGTAATCAGCTATGGGGTTCATAAACTGAATGACGAGGTGCTGCGATTATTTCCCCAGTATTCTTGGAATATTCATGGCGGCTTGTCTCCATGGTATCGTGGGAATACTACTTTATTCTGGCCATTTTATTTTATGAAGCCCAACTGGGCGGGAATGACCATACACCGTCTAACTTCGAAATTGGACGGCGGGGGGATCATTCATCATTCTGTGCCGCATTTAAATTACGGCGATGGGATACATGATGTGGCCTGCAACGCGGTAAAGCAAACTGCGATTGACTTGATAGAAATTTTAAAGAAAATTTCTTTAGGGGAAGACATTGTAGAAGTACCGCAAAAGAGCAGCGGTAAGTTGTTTACTTCGGCGGATTGGGAGCCTTATCATCTTCGTGTAATTTACGAGTTATATGATAACAATATAGTAGATCTCTATTTGGACGGGAAGCTTGGAAATACGTCCCCTCCACTGGTGCGTGCTTTTTGAAGAATTATATTTTAAGGAGTTTCTAACCTATGAATATTTTACTCACCGGCGGGGCCGGATTTATCGGGCGTTGGGTTGCCAAACGCCTTTTGGATGAGGGCCACAATCTTTGGATTTTGGACGATCTGTCCAATGGACGGGAAGAAAACATCCGCGAGTTTCACGGCCACCAAGGATTCAAACAGTTCATCAAAGGAACGATTTTGGACGAGCAGTTGCTCACCGATTTATTCGGCCAGCATAAGTTCGATATTTGTTATCATCTCGGGGCTTCCATAAACGTCCAAGATTCGATCGACGATCCACGGACGACGTTTAATAACGACACGGTGGGCACGTTTTATATTTTGGAGCAATGCCGCAAGTACAAAACCAAGGTTGTATTCATGAGCACCTGTATGGTTTATGACCGCTGCAATGATAACACCGGCATCACCGAGCTGCATCCGACAAAACCGGCTTCGCCTTATGCCGGGGCGAAGGTTGCCGCTGAAAATATGGTCCTGTCCTATTATCATGCCTATGGTTTGCCAACTGTGGTCATTCGCCCATTCAACACCTACGGTCCGTTTCAGAAGACCGGCGGTGAAGGCGGCGTAGTTGCTATTTTCATCAAAAATGAATTGGATGGAAAAGAGCTCCGCATTTACGGAGAAGGCACACAGACGCGCGATCTTCTCTATGTCGAGGATTGTGCAAACTTTGTCGTTTCGGCTGGTTTTTCCGATGCCGTTAACGGTGAGATTGTGAATGCCGGATTGGGACGGGATATTGCGATCAACGATTTGGCGTTGCTTATCGCGGGCGATCGCTCACGGATCAAGCATGTGGAACATATTCACCCGCAGAGTGAAATTCAGAAGCTGCTATGCAATTCGCAAAAAGCTACACGTTTGCTCGGTTGGGAGCCGCAGGTAACGCTGGAGGAAGGAATTGCCCGGACGCGCGAGTGGATTCGATCCGGAGGGTTGGATTAGCAACTGGTATAATTTGCATTTTAAGGAAGAAGGGAATGCGGAATGTCAAAGGAACACAGATCCAACCGGCCGGTTCGCGCTACACTGCTGCCTTATGGGCAGCAATGGCTGGACGAACAGGATATTGAAGCGGTGGTTCAGGTGCTGCGGGGGGACTTCATCACCCAAGGGCCTGCCATTCAAGCTTTCGAGCGAAAAGTCGCCGAATATGTCGGTGCCAAATATGCGGTGGCTTTTACGAACGGAACGGCCGCGCTTCACGGCGCCTGTTTTGCAGCGGAAATCGGCCCAGGCGATGAAGTGATAACGACGCCGATAACTTTTCTGGCCAGCAGCAACTGTGTACTTTATCAAGGCGGTACGCCGGTTTTTGCAGATATCGACATGGATACTTACAATGTCAATCCGTCGGAGATAGAGTCGAAAATAACCGAACGAACTAAAGCGGTCATCGCGGTTGATTTTACGGGGCAGCCGGTAGAAATCGACCGAATCTCGATGTTGGCGCATGACCGAAACCTCGTTTTGATTCAGGATGCCGCGCATTCGCTGGGGGCTTCTTACGCCGGGCGGAAAATAGGCTCCTGGGCCGATATGACCATGTTTAGCTTTCACCCGGTTAAGCATGTCACAACCGGTGAAGGTGGCATTATTACGACGGACGATGACCGTTACTATGAGCGGCTGCTGTTATTCCGCAGCCACGGGATGACCCGGGAACCGGAAAAGTTAACGCGAACGGACGGACCGTGGTATTACGAAATGCAGGAACTGGGCTACAATTACCGGATGACCGATATGCAAGCGGCGTTGGGCGCAAGCCAGATGGACAAGCTCGATGATTTTATTGCCAGAAGACGGGAAATCGCCGCAACCTATAATGAATTTTTCTCCACGTTGCCTGGTCTTGTAGTTCCTAAACAGCACCCTATGGCCGAGTCCTCATGGCATCTTTACATAATTCGCTGGTTACCGGAGTATTTTGCTGCAGATCGGAGAGCGATCTTTGAGGCGCTCCGTGCGGAGAATATCGGCGTAAATGTACACTATATTCCGGTTTATTTGCAGCCTTACTATCGGAAATTGGGTTTCCCCACTGGGCTGTGCCCCAATGCCGAAAATTACTACAATACGGCGGTGACTTTGCCCCTTTTCCCAAAAATGACAGACCATGATGTGGCCGATGTGCAGGCTGCGGTGAAGAAAGTGTATGACCGGTATTTGAAAACGGATAAATAAATTATGTCGCTATTTTAGGAGTTTATATCTAATGGAAGTTACTTTTCATAAAAAGCAAATATATGCAGAGAAGAGGAAAATACTCTATGAGCCAACCGGTCATTGTTATTTTTAAAGGCCAAAGCCAATATGATGTAATGCGCTACTTTGCTGATTATATAGCTACTGCTTTTGAGCAATACGGCTATCCCATTAAAATCATTGATTTTTTGGAAAAAGATGCAATAACCCAGTTAAATACAACTATACAAAACCAGGAGATTTTCTTCTTCTTTTCTTTTAACGGTATCGGTATTAACATTGATGTGCAGGGGAAATCGTTATATGACCAACTTAATGTGCCTCTTGTGGCCTTCTTTGTGGATGACCCGATATACCATATTGAAAGAATTAATCATAAAGTGGAGAATGTGATTTTTTCTTTTGTTGACCGAAACCACATGGATTTTACAACCAATCACTTATTCAAAAAACATACCAAAGTTTTTATACCTCATGCTTCAAGCATTGATGAACAACATCAGGTGACACCTATTAGTGGCAGAGAAGTGGATATTTTTTTGCCAGGCTCCTACTCCGATCCAGATACGTATCGGAGCCAATGGAAGCAGTTCGGACCTGTAATATCAAATTTGATGGATGAAATCATGGAATATACTTATAGTAATTGGGGTATCCCGCTGTACCAAGTTTTTCGAAAAATATTAAACAATAAAGGTATTGAGTATAATAATTACGGAGAGCGGCCTGTCTACTTCTTAAAATTAATAGATATGTATTTAAGGCAACGTCGAAGAAGAGAGATTGTCTTATCACTAAAAGAATTTAACCTGCATTTATGCGGTAACGGATGGGAAAGTATGAAGGGCTTGCCTAAAACTGTTCGAATTGATACGAATATGCCTTATCCGGAAGTAATAAATAAAATGGGAGATTGACTGTATTACCCTTATTCTTTAACGGATCTCATGAAAGAATATTTGATGCAGCACGAATGGGCGCTGTCCCGGTTACGGATTCAAATCAATACTTAAGTGAAAATTTCACTAATCGAAAAGATATTATTTTCTTTCAGGGGAATAAACCGGATATTGCAGAGATAGCAGCAAACTTACTAGCGAATGAAGACGAATTAAATTTAATTGCCATTGAAAGCAGAACCAAAGTAATAAATGAACATCTGTGGGTACATAGAGCAGCCAATGTTTTAGAAACCGTAATTATCCACAGGAATTTAAGCAATTAAGTAATGACGAGATTCAGATGCTTCCAGCCCCGGTGCAAGGGGTTCCAACCATGCATTAGGCGAGAAAACGGGAAATCGCTGCAAGCTATAATGAGATTTTTTCTCCACGTTTTCTGGGCTTGTCGTTTCTACACAGCTCCCTATGGACGAGTCTTCATGGCATCTTTACGTAATTTGCTGGTTGCCGGAGTACTTTGCCGCAGATCGAAAAGAGACCTTTGAGGTGCTCCGTGCGGAGAATATTGGTGTAAATGTGCATTATATTCCTGTCTATTTGCAGCCTTATTACAAGGGACTTGGTTATTGCTCAGATTTGTGTCCAATGCGGAGACATATTACAATACAGCCATAACATTGCTGCTCTTTCCGAAGATGACGGACAAAGATCTGGCGGATGAGGTGACAGCGGTAAAAAAGACCTATGATCTTTTTTGAAGTAATCTGAATGAAAAAAGGATCTTGAAAAAGATCCTTTTTGAATAGATTTTTGAATTAGTATTTAAATTGATTTTTTAAAGTGCTCATAAAATTCAGTAATTAAGTTTAGATCATGTCGATTATATTCATCATTATTATTGATGCTAGTTTTATAGAAGCTTTCTTCAGTTTTTTCAGCTTTTCCTTCGATTACTAGAATGAGATCTGTATCCTCTTTTCCTGGAGCTGCAACTAAATTTGATAGCTGGTACTGTGTAAAGATGAAGTTCTCATCACAGATATAGTATCTTTCGAAGCATATAATTTTTCATGATGAAATGTAAGGAATCAAAGTTAATTTAATCCACATCCCTTTTGCCATCAATTTTAAAAATTGGCGCTCATACGATTCGCGTTTAGGTAAATCAGCGATTGATTTCGCGCAAATACGTTTGGATGGTTGTTATAAATCTGCTTAGTTCAATGTTCTTGCACTCTCCCCAAACCCGGATAGTAATACGCCGGTGATCTCGGAATGCTACGACAATCGCTCACTCGATTTGCTCTACCTTTTGATCATTCAGCACCGTCCGCTGCTTGTGGGCTTCTTCTTTCCTCTCCCTTTTAAGAGCTTCTTCCTTGTGCTCCGGCAAAATAAATTTTGCGGACCAAAGACCACCTCCCAATCTGCTCAAGATACCTCCTAATATTTAGTCCAGTAATCTATATATCCTCTGTAAGCCTCTGGTTTGGCCTGCGCATGTGAAGGATTCTCCTGTTCCCTTGCCTTCAGAATGACGATTGTATCAAGCCGGGGATTGTCTGGCGAAAAAATATATTGCTCCTCGACCAATCCATGCAAGCCGGCGAAAATGTCTTCTTGATCCCGGCCAATTTTAATCTCCAGTTTCTCAATTGTGGGTATACGGTGCCGTTGAGTCGAGAAATTAAACAGGATCCAGAGCAATTTCCGCTCCAAGGCACTTAACACCTTACAACCCTATATACGAACGTTTGTTTGTGTTATATTCGAAATTATATTCCTCATTCAAGGAGAAAATTTTCTTGAGATTTCGACATCAATTTGCAGATATAGACATTATTGTTTAGACAAATAATTTTGTAGTGGTTTAAATTTATATATATATTACAAATTTGGGAGGAAGAAAATGAAAAAGAGTTGGATGGTTTTTCTGGCAGTATTTATAGCGTTATTATCCGTTTATCAACCTCAAATTGTTCACGGTGAAGAAAACGGATTATTACAAGGAAAGCAGGCGAAAATCTGGTTGACAACTGATTTTAAAGAACAGCAAGAAGACCTTGAAAAAATAAAACATTCTGGATTAACTGAAGCGGCGACTGATGGTGATTCGAAAACTTTTGTTACACTTACAAACATATATGGGGGTAAAAATACTCTTGTATTCAATTTTTCTACACCGGTTAACATTACAGCAATTAAAATAAATTATAAAATGAGCGGCTCAAATTATAATGCAGTAACTTATGAATTTTTTGACCCTAATAATAAGTATGTAGGTGCTGAAGGAGGATTGTACCTCTGTCAATAGAGTAGACACAAAGAATCGAGAAAATTATGCGGCAGATCGGTACATACGTTCGCACTCATTGGGCGTAGAATACCCAATCGCGGAATGGATTCGTTTTCCATTGTAGAAGCAGGTAATATATTCAAAAATGCGTTTCTTGGCTTGCTTGCGTGTTTTGAACTTCTCCAAGTAGACAAGTTCTTTCTTAAGCACACTGTGGAACGATTCAATACACGCATTATCGTAGCAGTTCCCTTTGCGGCTCATACTGCCTTTCATCTTGTAGGTGCGCAGCCGCGCCTGGTAGTCATGAGAAGCGTACTGGCTGCCGCGATCCGAATGATGCAGAACCTCTTCGCACGGTCGCTGCTGGCTGTGGGCGCGGTCCAGCGCCGTTAACACGAGTTCTTTCGTCATTCGCTCATCCATGTGAAATCCAACGATTTTACGACTGTACAGGTCCATGATGCTTGCCAGGTATAGCCAACCCTCATCGGTCGGGATATACGTAATATCAGCCACCCAGGCCTTGTTTGGAGCGGACGGATTAAACTCGCGGTTCAACACGTTCTCTTGGACAGGCAGGTTGTGCTTCGAGTTGGTTGTGGCCTTGTATTTCTTCACCGTGCGAGAACGTAAACCCAGCTCCTTCATGATCCGAGCGACTGTTTTCTCGGACACTCGTATGCCCTGCTTGTGCAGTTCTTTTGCTACTTTGGGGCTTCCATATAATCGACGGGATTCTAGAAAGATACGACGGATCCGCCGCTCCAGCTTGCGACGTCGCTTTTCACGTTTGCTGGCTTTTCGCTGGGTCCATTTGTAATAGCCGCTTCGGGATACTTCAAAGGCTTCGCACATCTTCGAGACTCGGCACTTGAAGCGATGATCGTGGATGAAGGCATAGATCAGCGCCGGTCTTTGGCGAAGTAGTGCATCGCCTTTTTTAAGATGTCGTTCTCCTCTTCCAGATCACGAAGGCGTTTCTGAAGATCTCTCATTGCTTTATCGTCGGCTTTCAGTTGCCCACTGCCTGGAAAGGCCTGTGCGCCGTCTTTCTTGTATTCCGCCATCCAACGATACAGGGTGTTGTCGCTGATCCCCAGTTCGCGGGCGACCTGCGCCACCGCTTTCCCTTCTTCCTGGATCATCTGAATCGTTTGCAGTTTAAATTCTTTATCGTATTTTTTCGTCATGGTAGCACCTCGAATTTGGATAGATTCATTTTACCCGATTCTCGGTTCTCCATGTCTACTTTTTAGTCTAGCAGCAGATTGTGGCCTATACCATCAAAATTTTATAATGGAGCAAAGCGAGAATTAAGCAAACCACTAAAAAATATAAAAAGTATTCTAGTAAGAAATGTGACTTATGGTGAGTCGGCAAATATTTATGATTTTGAAGTCTATGGAACTTTAGCGACTGGTCCGATTAACTTAACTGCAAATGCTCAGCAAAATAATATTTCACTTAGTTGGAACACCATTGAAGGAGCAGAGAGTTACACACTCCAAAGATCTTTGGTATCCGGCGGTCCATACGAAAGTGTCGCTACTAATGTTACTAATGCAACGTATACTGACACCAATATTATGTTGGACACAACATATTACTATATAGTAAAGGCTATTTCTAATGGTAATGAAGTTCTGGCATCAAATGAGGCTTCCGCGATTGTCCATAGTGGTTCTAATCCTAATGAACCGGAACCCAAAGGGAATCGTGCCATCCTTACCATCACTTTAACTACTGGTTTGGAAAAAGAATATGATCTCTCTATGGATGAAGTAAACTCGTTCATCGAGTGGTATGATGCTAAGGACACAGGAACAGGTCCTGTAAAGTATGCAATTAATAAACATAGTAACAACAAAGGACCGTTCAGCAAACGAACTGATTATGTGATTTTCAATAATATCCTAACGTTTGAAGTGAACGAATACAATACTGCTTCATCCGAGACAAAATAGTAAATAGATTATCTGGAGTCGCATTATGCGGCTCCTTATTTATTTACATGAGCAGTTATAGGGGAATATTCGTTCCGTATTCATTACGCAAGAATAACTGGTAAAATAAACTTAAGCAATTCCAAAAAGCATCTTGTTGTTTTTGAATATGAACTAAGATAATCAAAATAAACATGCTACTTTTTAACCAACTCTAGTACCTTGGGATAGAGTTGGAATGATGGGATCGAGGAAGGAATAAAAAAAATAATCAATCATCTCAGCAAGCGAGCAGATCAGGAGGATTCTGAATGAAGACTGTAGCGTTGACCATGATCGTCAAAAACGAAGAGAAAGTTCTGGCGCGCTGCCTTGACAGCGTCCGTAAGCTGGTGGATGAGATTATTATTGTCGACACGGGATCGACGGATCGGACTAAATCAATAGCTCAAGCCTACGGCGCGAAAATCTACGATTGGGCATGGAACCAAAGCTTTGCGGACGCCCGAAACGCCGCCTTGGAATACTCGACAAGCGATTGGAACCTGGTATTGGACGCTGATGAATATGTAAAAAGCGAGGACGGCGCCGCTATTCGCCAGTTCATAAACGGCGAGAAAGCGATCGGCAGATTCAAAATCATTAACCAATTTATAGGTGATGATGGTTTGGAATCCACCGCGCAAAGCTTTATATCGCGAATTTTTCCGTCCGGAGTCAGATACGAGGGCAGCATCCATGAACAATTGGTTTCCGATCTTCCCAGAATTAAGCTGCCTGTGGAGATTTGGCACGATGGTTATCTAAAATCGAAAGCTGAGCGGAATATTCCCATTTTAAAAACAGAGATCGAAAAAAGCCCCCACGACTCGTACTTTCATTTTCAGATCGCCAAAGAATACAGAGGGATTAACGATCATGTCCAGGCATGTCACCATCTTAAGCAAGCATACAGGCTGCTGACAAGAAAGGAATACTATGCTCCCAACGTTATCGTCAATTTGCTTTATGAACTGATAGCAACGGGCCAACTGGAAGCCGGCCTGCCGGTGATTCAGCGGGAAAGGGATTTTTTACGGGATTTCAGTGATTTTCATTTTGCTTGCGGGATATTTTACATGAAGCTGATTCTAAGCAACACCGCAAAATATGTCGAGTTGTTTCCGCTTATTGAAGCATCTTACTTGCGATGCCTGGAAATTGGAGAAACGGATCAATATAACAGCGTTAGGGGAACCGGGAGTTTTAGCGCATTGCATAATTTGGGCGGCCTTTATGAAGTGATGGGGAACATAAATAAGGCAAAAGAGTGCTATCGTGAAGCTGCAACAACATATGGTTACCAGCCATCGAACGAAAGGTTAAAACAACTGTAAGCTATTTTAGCAGAGCAGTATACGGAATTGATTGGAGCAGATGAGATGAAGACACTCACCAGCATCATTATCCTTACATACAACCAACTGGAATACACAAAGCAATGCATCGATAGTATTCGAAAATATACTGAACCGGGAACCTACGAATTGATTGTGATTGATAACAAGTCTACCGATGGAACCCCTGGGTGGTTAAGCCAACAGCATGATATTCTGGCCGTATTGAATGATCGGAATGAAGGCTTTCCTAAAGGCTGTAATCAAGGCATAACTCTTGCTAAAGGTGAGAATGTTCTTCTATTAAACAACGATGTAGTAGTAACCCCTAGATGGCTTGAGCTTTTGGTGGAGTCTTTATACAGCGATGAACGGATTGCAGCAGTAGGGCCTGTAACCAATAGCATGTCCAATTTTCAACAAATTGACGTTCCTTATCAAACGATCGAAGAAATGTTTGTTTTTGCCGATCAGTTTAATCGAAGTATGCTTAATACTCCTGAATTTCAAGAAGCACATGAATATAGATTGCGATTAATGGGTTATTGTTTGTTGATAAAAAGAAAGGTCATCGATCAAATTGGGCTGCTGGATGAAAGGTTTACTCCAGGCAATTTTGAGGATGATGATTATAGTTTTAGAATGATCGAAGCAGACTATCATCTCGTGCTTTGCAAAAATGTATTTATTCATCATTATGGATCGGTCTCTTTTGGGGCCAAAAATGAAAAGTACATGGCTTTAATGAACAGCAACAAACAAAAGTTTGTGGAAAAATGGGGATTTGAACCGGGACGATCATCATTAATCAGAAATGATATTATCCATATATTAAGCCCTTTTGATCGGAACGCAGTTATTCGAGTATTGGAGATCGGCTGCTTATGCGGCGGAACGCTCATGGGGATAAAAGGGAAATTTAAAAACGCGGAATTACACGGGATTGAAGAAAATAAAGCTGCGGCAGCGATGGCTTCAAATTTTGCGAGTGTTAAAACAGTAAATATTGAGGAATCAATTCCGGACTACCCAGCCAACTATTTCGATTACATTATTTTAGCGGATACACTCGAACACCTACAGGATCCATGGGAAGTTGTGAAGAATTTAAGCGGACTCCTAAAACCAAGCGGCAAGATCGTGGCTAGTATCCCTAACTTTATGCATTATAGCATTTTGCGAGAAGTGCTTTACGGAAGAGGTATATATAAGGAGCCGGGAGTAGTAGATCGTTCTCAATTGAGACTGTTTACGCAAAAAGATATTAAAGCCATGTTTACAAATGCAGGCTTTTTAAATCTTCGATTATACGGTGAGACGGGTTCTATTAATGATCTGGATCAACAGTTTGTTGATGAGCTTGTTAAATTGGCCGGTCCTTCGCTAAGAGAACAATATGAAACCCAAAAGTATCTGGTAGAGGCGAATTCGTCTAATTTCGACAATTACATAACGGATATTGTTGAGCGCTTAAGCTTGGATATGGAGAATGAAGAAGACCTGTTGAAATTATTGGATAGTGTCTGTGACGGGAACCTAACAAATGAGCATCTTATAAGAATTATCAATAGTTTATCTTGCAACAGAATAGAGTATGCCAATAAACTAGCGATTTTTTTCTACAACAATGGCTTATTTAATATGGTGATCCCATTGTTGCAATATGCGATACAACTGGATTCTAACGATGAAAACTCACTTTATAATTTGGGTTATATTCTATTTAAGGCTAATGAGTATGAATTAGCGCTGCATTATCTAGACCAGATTCAAAATAAAGATGAGGACATTTGTCAGTTAATGGATGAGATTAGGCAGGGGAGTGGAGGTTTGGCTTAATACTAAAGTTAGTACTTGAGCTACTAAGAACTCTGATCATGATCGACGTGCTTGCTCTAAAGCATCTGTCATTCCTTGAGTTGGATTATTCGTACAACTATCTGAAGGAATGCCAGGTGTTTTTCTATTTTTTTGAGCCTAAATCATCTGTTTGTTTTAAGTCTATGTTTTTTGCCTCTCTTTTCACAGGAAGCTTGTATTACCCAAAATGAGCTTAAGTAGGGTGGCTTTTACTTGGTCTATATTTGCACTAATGGACAACAAGAAAGAAGCAAGGAGCGAGCGATAGTGAAAATTTTTCGTTATTGACTTTACTTGTTATTGAAAATTTGGTGTCGGCAGGTAAATTTTCAACCTTACCACTGGCTACCAATACAGAGTTGCGATATACCTGATATTGTTTTTCCGAAGTATAGATGAGTTTCCAAACATAATTCCCTTTTGTTGTCATGACATGTGTCTTCCAAATATCCCCATCTTTAACGTAGACTGCACTTATTCCATCCCTTGAATAAACAATCCTCATCAGTCCCAAGTTAAGTTCTGCATAGTATTGGCTTCCATATGACATAATGTTATAACTAGTTTTGATTTCATAGTCTTTGTTATTTTCGTAGGACCATGCATCGGACCATGTTGCAGTTACAGTAGTGGCTCCGACTGAATCAACCCACTGTCCTGAACTTATACTACCGCGGTTAAAAGGGTTGGAGTTCATTTGATTATCGATGATTGTAGCAGCAAATACTTCTTTCGGAAATATCAATATTCCCAAAAGCAACACAAGATAAAGACTGGTTATGCAGCTTTGCTTACTCATTTTCTCACCTAATCTTTTATTATTTGAGCCGAAGGGCGCCTCTTCGGAATCTCACAATTTAAAAACATCTATATAGTTAATATGTATCTATGGGAATAATTGTAATGTTAGTGTTCTATTTTGTAAATGATTATTAGTCAATATGACCTAGTTTTTCTAGGCTTGGTCTTATCGCTTGTTCTCTATATATTGAAATAATAGGGTTATTATTTATTTATTTGTAATTAATGTATGGACATCCATAATTAAAAATGCTATTTTACTAGTATAAAAGAACCAATATATTGCCAAAGGAGGGTAAAAATTGAAACGAGTTGGGCATTTTATACTAGTTCTAGCGATTTTTTTGAGTGTGGTCATTGTCGGTCCTAAAAGCGTAAGCGCAGCATCCCAGTATACAGGCGGTTTGTTGGATAGTGTGCCGATACAAGTGGGCACCGCAATAGGCCAGTCATCAACAGCCGTCACGCAAATAACGGATGGTAACATATCCACTTTTACCGATCTCAGCAGCGGAAAGTTTGCTTGGTATACTTTTTCTACCCCGGTGGAGATTTCCGCGGTCGTTGCCAAAAACACCGGTACGGTAGCAGTTGAATTTTATGATGCGAGCAACAACCTGCTGCAAAGGTATCCATTGTTAAGTAACGATGGAATTCAGACGCTCCCGGCTCCTGTACAAGGTGTTTCCACCGTTGCTTTAAAGTACACGGCGGGGAGCAGTGCGAGGATTTACGAATGGAATGTCTTTACCACTCCATCCACGGCGCCATTGCCTACGACGATTAACTGGATTCAAAGCGGGGACAAAATCGTGAAATTGGAGTGGGCCGTGACGGGGGCGGAATCATATAACGTGAAACGCGCCGCTTCCCCCGGCGGGCCATATATTCAGCTGGCGAATGTGAAGGGAACTTCATATTCGGATACAACCGTCACCAACGGCACGACTTATTATTATGTGGTTTCCGCAGTGAACCGGGCGGGAGAAAGCGCCAACTCTCCGGAAAAAAGCATAAAGCCGGATGCGACGAGGTATACGGGAGGCTTGCTCGACTGGCTAACACTGCAGGTAGGGCAATCCATATCCAGTCCGGCAAGTACGACACGGAATCTGACGGATAATAACATATCCACCTTTACCGATCTTAGCGGCAACAATTTTGTCTGGTACAGCTTCTCCTCACCGGTGGAGATTTCCGCGGTCGTTGCCAAAAACACCGGTACGGTAGCGGTTGAATTTTATGATGCGAGCAACAACCTGCTGCAAAAATATGCACTATTAAACAATGACGGAGTTCAGGCGCTCCCGGTTCCCGTACAGGGAGTTTCCACTATCGCGTTAAAGTACACGGCGGGGAGCAGTGCGAGGATTTACGAATGGAATGTCTTTACCGCTCCATCCGCGGCGCCATTGCCTACGACGATTAACTGGATTCAAAGCGGGGACAAAATCGTGAAATTGGAGTGGGCCGTGACGGGGGCGGAATCATATAACGTGAAACGCGCCGCTTCCCCCGGCGGGCCATATATTCAGCTGGCGAATGTGAAGGGAACTTCATATTCGGATACAACCGTCACCAACGGCACGACTTATTATTATGTGGTTTCCGCAGTGAACCGGGCGGGAGAAAGCGCCAACTCTCCGGAAAAAAGCATAAAGCCGGATGCGACGAGGTATACGGGAGGCTTGCTCGACTGGCTAACACTGCAGGTAGGGCAATCCATATCCAGTCCGGCAAGTACGACACGGAATCTGACAGATAATAACATCTCCACCTTTACCGACATTAGCGGCAACAATTTTGTCTGGTACAGCTTCTCCTCACCGATGGAGATTTCCGCGGTCGTTGCCAAAAACACAGGTGCATTAGCGGTCGAGTTTTATGATGAAAATAACATCTTACTGCAAAGGTACGCGTTATTGAGCAATGATGAAATTCAGACGCTTCCAACCCCGGTGCAAGGGGTTTCCACAGTAGCTTTAAAATATACGGCGGGCAGCAGTGCGAGAGTATACGAATGGAATGTCTTCGGCAAAGGCGGGGAGACTCCATCTCCGCAAGAGCCGTTGAGTTTAACTGCAACCGCAGGGAACAAGAAGGTTAATTTAACTTGGAGCGGAGCCGGTAAAGACGTCACGAGCTTTAATGTGAAGCGGGCCACTGTTTCCGGCGGTCCGTATGATGTGATCGACACGGTAACGAGCGATACTTACAGTTACACGGACAGCAATGTTACTAACGGCACCACTTATTATTATATTGTCACTGCTGTTACAGATGCCGGTGAAAGCGGAAGTTCAAATGAAGCCTCCGCTACGCCGAAAGGCGATGTGGTAAATCCTCCCCTTCCTGGCGAAGAAGGAGAGCGGGCTTTGCTTCGGCTTATCCTCATTAACGGGATTGAGAAAGAATACGATTTGTCTATGTCGGAAGTAAAAGCCTTCATAAATTGGTATGAGGGACGTGCCAATGGATCGGGAACCGCTATGTTTGCCATTGATAAGCACGACAATAATAAAGGTCCGTTTGTAAATCGTAAAGACTACGTGTTCTTTGATAAAATCATTACGTTTGAAGTTAATGCTTACTGAGTTCTAGATCGATTTAAGCTCTTGGGACATGCCATAAGCGTTGCCCAAGAGCTTTTTTGCAGGTGTGCCGTTTCATTTTTTTCTCTGTGGGGTATTATTTATTAACAGACCTGACTCCAACAGTTCACCAATCGACAAGTTTTTACATATTATTTACAGTAAAACCTTTTCTTTGGTAATTGACACTGGATAAGTCGGGTGGTATAGTCAGAAATGTGGGGCTTGGTTTATTGGGGCCGCACGCTTATTTGAAAATGAAGGGAATGTTAGTGCATGCAAGGTAAAGTTAAATGGTTCAACGCAGAAAAAGGCTACGGGTTTATCGAAACTGAAGAAGGCGGCGACGTATTCGTACACTTCTCCGCAATCCAAGCCGATGGCTTCAAAACGCTGGAAGAAGGACAATCCGTCGAGTTCGAAATCGTTGAAGGCGCTCGTGGACCGCAAGCCGCTAACGTAATCAAATTATAATCATCCGGCATAGCCGACCTACATAGCACGGTACGATGGTTAACAATTGAAGATTCGCTAGCAATTGACCCTAGGGGAACCTGGGGTCTTTATTTGTTGAGGAGGTAGCTCTTGATTTGAAATTCCGAACATTTTCCCGGTGGATTCCGGCGATCATCGTCATGCTGATTATATTTCTGTTTTCCGCTCAGCCCTATGAACAACAAACGCTTAAACCCGAAATTGAAAAAAACGTTTCCAAATCGGTGATTGCCGAATTTTTCGACGGGATCACGTTCTCCTATGGCGGGCACGAAGTTAGCTTGCAAAGTCTGGGAGGCGCCGGCATCGTCGAGTTTTTCATTCGCAAGGCGGCGCATTTTTCGATCTATGGGCTGCTCGGTTTTCTGCTCGTTTACGCCTTGAATTCATCGCGAAACGGAAGAAGCTTTTTTGGGGCGGTGCTGATTTCCTTTCTTTATGCGTGTTCGGATGAACTGCATCAAATGCTGACGCCCGACCGCACCCCTTTATTCCAGGATGTGCTGCTGGACACGGCGGGGGCCGCATGCGGAGCGCTGCTGTTGTTGCTTCTTCGGAGTTGGAGACAGAGGAGAAAGCTTAAGCATTAACCAGCTCAGGGTGTGCTTTTTACACTCCCTTAACTCTTTTTACTTTGCCTTAACACCTGTGGTATAATGAAGGTGCAAAGCAAAGGAGGAGTGCCCTATGAATTTTAGTATTCGAGGACAGCAAATTGAAGTGACTGAGGCCTTGCGTGACTACGTAGACAAGAAGCTCAGCCGGCTAGACAAGTACTTTGATGCACCCCCCACCTCAGACGGTACTGTCACGTTAAGTGTGGTACGAGGTTTGCACGCGGTAGAGGTGACGATTCCTCTTACCGGCGTTGTGCTTCGCGCGGAGGACCGCAGCGACGACATGTACGCATCGATCGATGCGGTTGTGGACAAGCTGGAACGTCAAATTCGCAAGCACAAAACGAAAATCAACCGTAAGCTGCGCCAGAAAGGCGCCAAGAACGTCCTGTTCGCCGAAAATGCCAACGGTGGTTCCGTAGCCGTGGATGAAAGCGACGAGGAACTGGAGGTCGTCCGGACTAAACGCTTCACCTTGAAGCCGATGGATGTGGAAGAAGCGATTTTGCAAATGAACATGATAGGGCATAATTTCTTTGTCTTCTCCAACATCGACACGCGCGAAGTGAATGTCGTTTACAAACGGAACGACGGCAAATACGGTTTGATTGAACAGGGCTAACCCCTTGATTTCTCCAGCTTAAAGTGCGAGTTCAAAGAGCCGGAAAATGACTTTCTGAACAACCTCTTTATGACGATTAGGTGAATGAGGTGGTAATTCCTGCATCCCAAACGTAAAGGAAACGAGCCTTATCCCCTCGCGGATAGGGCTCTTTATTCATATACATGGCGCTTTAGCGCAATAGAGGTATGATCGGGCGTGTTGCGGCGGCCATTACAAACTGTTACAATTTAGGCAAATCATCTGTTTATGCGTGAAAGGGGTAAACCATGCTGGGATTAGTAAAAAAGATATTTGGCGACACGAATGAACGTGATGTCAAACGTCTTATGAAGACGGTGGACTATATAAATTCATTGGAGCCGCAATTTGAAGCATTGTCGGACGAGCAATTAAAAGAGAAAACGGCGGAATTCCGCGAACGGATCGAAAAAGGGGAAACGCTTGAAGAGCTCCTTCCCGAAGCGTATGCTACGGTAAGAGAAGCCTCCAAGCGCACGCTGGGCATGCGCCATTTTGATGTGCAGATGCTGGGCGGCATCGCTCTCCATGAGGGCAAAATTGCGGAGATGAAAACCGGTGAAGGGAAAACGCTGGTCGGGACCTTACCGGTTTATTTGAATGCGCTCCTCGGCAAAGGCGTGCATGTCGTCACCGTCAATGACTACCTGGCGCAGCGTGACAGTGAGCAGATGGGGCAGATTTACAACTTCCTGGGCATGACGGTCGGGATCAACCTGAACGGCATGGAGCACCATCAAAAACAGGAGGCGTATGCCTGCGACATTACGTACGGAACGAACAACGAATTCGGATTCGATTACCTTCGCGACAACATGGTGCTTTATAAAGAGCAGATGGTACAACGTCCGCTTTATTTTTGCATTATTGACGAAGTTGACTCCATTTTGATCGACGAAGCGCGGACGCCGCTGATTATTTCCGGGCACGGGCAAAAATCGACGGAGCTGTATTATGCCGCCGACCGGTTCGTGAAGACGCTAGTACCGGAAGAGGACTATACCGTAGATATTAAAGTGAAGGCAGTAGCGCTCACCGAAAAAGGGGTGGCCAAAGCGGAACGGGCTTTTGGCGTCGACAACCTTTATGACCAGAAGCATGTGACTCTGAATCACCATGTGGTGCAAGCACTCAAGGCGAACGTCATTATGCGCCGCGACGTCGATTATGTTGTTACGGGAGACGAAGTGTTGATCGTCGACGAATTTACGGGCCGTTTGATGGCGGGACGCCGCTACAGCGACGGTTTGCATCAGGCGATCGAAGCCAAGGAAGACATCAAGGTGCAGAACGAAAGCATGACCTTGGCCACGATTACGTTCCAGAACTACTTCCGTATGTACCGCAAGCTTGCCGGGATGACCGGTACGGCGAAAACGGAGGAAGAGGAATTCAAGAAAATTTACGGTCTGGAAGTACTGCAGATCCCGACCAACAAGCCGAACCAGCGGGTCGACATGCCGGACGTCGTTTACAAGAGCGTAGACGGCAAGTTCAAGGCGGTCGTGGAAGAGATCGTGAAGCGGCACAAAAACAACCAGCCGGTACTCGTCGGCACGGTGTCGATCGAAAACTCCGAACGCGTCTCGGAAATGCTGAAGCGCAAAGGCGTCCAGCATAAAGTGCTGAATGCCAAGTACCATGCCGAAGAGGCGGAAATTATTTCGCGCGCCGGCCAAGCCGGAGCCGTAACGATCGCCACCAACATGGCGGGCCGCGGTACCGACATTTTGCTGGGCGAGGGCGTTGCCGATCTGGGCGGCCTTCATATTATCGGTACGGAACGCCACGAATCGCGCCGGATCGATAACCAGCTGCGCGGCCGCGCCGGACGCCAAGGCGACCCGGGTTCAACCCAGTTCTACCTGTCGCTCGGCGACGAACTGATGAAGCGGTTCGGGGCGGACAATGTGCTGAACATGATGGACCGCCTCGGTTTCGAAGAAGACCAGCCGATCGAAAGCAAGATGATCACCCGGGCGATCGAATCCGCGCAGAAGCGGGTCGAAGGCAACAACTTCGACGTGCGGAAAGTCGTCCTGCAATATGACGACGTTATGAATCAGCAGCGGGAAATCATCTATAAGCAGCGCCGTGAATTGCTGGAATCCGAGAACATCAAGCAAATCGTCCTCGATATGATCAAGCCGGTGATCGAACGGGTTGTAGAGGCGCACACCGCCGACGAAATCCCGGAAAACTGGGAGCTCCAGGAGGTAGCCGACTACGTCAACAGCAAGCTGTTGGACGAAGGGGCGATTTCGAAGGATGACCTGTGGGGCAAGGAAGCGCCGGAGATGGTGGAGTTTATTTTCGAGCGCGTGTTGGCCAAATACGAAGCCCGCGAACAGGCGATCGGCCCGGAAATGGTGCGCGAATTCGAGAAAGTTATCGCCCTGCGCGCCGTGGACAGCAAGTGGATGGACCACATCGACGCGATGGATCAATTGCGTCAAGGCATCCATCTGCGGGCGTACGGCGGTACGGACCCGCTGCGCGAGTATCAATTTGAAGGTTATGAAATGTTCAACGCGATGATTGCCAGTATCCAGGAGGAAGTGGCAACATATATTATGAAGGCGCAGGTGGAATCCAACCAAGAGCGCCAGGCGGTTGTGGAAGAAAGCAAAATTTCCACCAGCGGCGAGCCGGCCGAGAAACGCCCGGTCAAACGCGGCGAGGAAATCGGCCGCAACGACCTTTGCCCATGCGGCAGCGGCAAGAAATACAAACACTGCCACGGACAAAATGCTTAAAATGCGAGTTCAAAAAGTCGGATTTTCAGGACCGAGAAGGTTGGATGAAGCCAGGGACTGAGTAGCGGAGCGTAGACAGATCTACGTGAGTCAAATGTTTCCGAAGGAAACATGCTTCGGAAGCATCCGCTTGGAAGGCCCGGCTGAATTCAAGATTCGACGCCCGATCCATTCCCTAAACTCTTCGTCATGGAAAGACGACTTTTTGAACAACCTCTTAATGAAAGGTGATTAACATGATCGAGGCCAACGTAAAGCATGATATGCGCGAAATCGCCAAGAAATTATCCAATCTTAGGGGGTCTCTTTGACTTAGATCTTAAGCAAGAGATGATCGCCAACTATGAAGAAAAAATGGCGGCCCCGGACTTTTGGGACGACAACGAGAAGGCTCAGGCGATCATCGCCGAGATGAACGCCGTGAAGTCCTCCGTTGATCAGTACCTGGCGCTGCAAGGGGAATATGACGACATCGAAACGATGGCCGAGCTGGCCGAGGAGGAAGGCGACGAGTCGCTGGCAGCGGAGATTTCCGAGTCCGTTACCGCTATGGCGAGGAAGCTGGAGGATTTCGAGCTTCAACTGCTGCTTAATCAGCCTTACGACAAAATGAACGCGATTCTGGAACTTCACCCTGGCGCGGGCGGCACCGAATCCCAGGACTGGGGGCAAATGCTGCTGCGGATGTACACCCGCTGGGCCGAGAAACGCGGCTTCAAGGTAGAGACGCTGGACTATTTGCCCGGCGACGAAGCGGGGATCAAAAGCGTAACCCTGCTGATTAAAGGGTACAACGCTTACGGCTACCTGAAGGCGGAAAAAGGCGTGCACCGCTTGGTGCGGATTTCGCCGTTTGACGCTTCCGGGCGGCGTCACACCTCGTTTGTATCCTGCGATGTCGTGCCGGAGATCAGCGAAGACGTCGAAGTCGAAGTCCGTCCCGAGGACTTGAAGATCGACACGTACCGTGCCAGCGGCGCCGGCGGCCAGCACATCAACACGACCGACTCGGCGGTGCGGATTACGCATATTCCGACCGGGATCGTGGTGACGTGCCAGAACGAGCGCTCCCAGATCAAAAACCGCGAGCGCGCCATGACGATGCTTCGTTCCAAGCTGTACGAGCGCAAGCTGGAGGAGCAGCAGAAGGAACTGGACGAAATCCGCGGCGAGCAATCCGATATCGCCTGGGGCAGTCAGATCCGTTCCTACGTGTTCCATCCGTACAGCATGGTGAAAGATCACCGCACCTCGGTGGAGACGGGCAACATCGGCGCGGTCATGGACGGAGACCTGGACGCGTTTATTGACGGATATTTGCGCAGCCAAATTCGCTCCGAGGCCTAATTTCGTCCTTGTGCCGCATTCAACTATAGAACCGAAAACCCACCTCAGGCGAAGGGCTTGTCCCGCCTTGATCGGGTGGGTTTTTATTTTTCGGGTGCATACATAATAGTTTTAGAAGCGATCAAATAAGGAGGGGCCGCGGTGCCGCCTAAAACCCGCAAACGCAGATTTGGGGATTATATTCCTTTAACTGGACCGGTACGCCATGCGATCGACACGGCGATGATTCTCGTAGGATCGCTGATCACGGCGCTGGCCTTCAACTTATTTCTCGTCCCGAACCACATCGCCTCGGGCGGCGTATCGGGGATTTCGATTATCGTTCAAGCGCTATTTGGCATGGAGCCGGCGTATACCCAGTGGGCGCTGAATATTCCTCTTTTTGTCGCGGGGTATTTACTGCTCGGGCGGGATTACGCGATTCGCTCTTTGCTAGGTACGGTCGTTTTGCCTTTATTCGTGTTTCTGACCAAAGATTTTCCGGTCCCGACGACCGACCCGCTGCTCGCTTCTTTGTATGGGGGGATCGGCGTAGGCCTGGGGCTGGGCATCGTTTTTCGGGGGCGCGGATCGACCGGAGGTTTGTCCACGCTTGCGCAAATCATTCAGAAGTACAGCGGGCTCAGCCTATCCGTTTGCGTTGTCCTGATGGACGGTACCGTGATTGCATTGGCTATGTTTATACTCTCCCCGGAAAAGGCGCTATACGCTCTAATCGGCCTATACATTACCGGCAAAATCATCGACGCGATCGAGCTTGGCTTTAACTATACGAAAGTGGCCTATATCATCGCCGAAAAGACCGAGGAAATCTCGAAGGCTGTGCTGTCGCAATTGGACCGCGGGCTCACCAAGCTGGACGGGCGCGGCGGATATACCGGCGATCAACGGACCGTGCTG
The DNA here is from genome assembly GCF_038007325.1 of Paenibacillus sp. FSL P4-0127. Classification (NCBI taxonomy): domain Bacteria; kingdom Bacillati; phylum Bacillota; class Bacilli; order Caryophanales; family Paenibacillaceae; genus Paenibacillus; species Paenibacillus sp. FSL P4-0127. Next base: position 1,617,007 of record NZ_JBBOWY010000001.1, read on the forward strand.
ATGGTGGTCGTGGGGCAAAGCGAGGTCACCCGGCTCAAAACGCTCGTACAGACGCTGGACCCCACCGCCTTCGTCATCATCACAAATGCCCATGAGGTTTTGGGAGAAGGGTTTAAGCGAGGGTAAGAAAAAACTCCTCTATATTTAGCGGTTAAAGTAAATCGCTAAATATAGAGGAGTTTTCTTTACGAAGTATTAATTTAACAGTCACTCCAAGATTGTTAACACCCGCTAAACACACCATTGACAATCCAAACTTATTATTATCAAGAAGTATTACTAACCAAACCGAGAGGAGTTCATTTTTAGTTATGGGCATTATCGAAAAATCGGGCAGGCGTACGTTAATCATGCTTCTGATCGCAGCTGTTTTGTTATCGTGCTTCCCCATGGGGGCAGCGCGGGCGGAGGAAATGAAGGCGGCGCCGTTTGGACAAGTTCTGGACGAGCGCAAAATGGAAATAGGCCCGGACGCACATTACACTTGGTACGATATGAAGCTGCCGCAAGGCTTGGAAAAAGTCCATTTTGTCGAGTTTGATCCGCGGAATCCCGCGCTTGAGCTGCAGCCGGGTAAAACGGAAGGCAAAGTATACGGCATGCAGGGAGTCACCAAGATGGCCAATGACGCGGATCGCTCCGGCAATCGGGTTATTGCCGCGATCAACGCGGATTTCTATGACATGTCGACGGGCGTGCCGCTCGGTCTGTTTATGGGGGATGGAGAGATTTTGACCAGCCCTCCCGACGATTGGTTTGCGTTTGGGATGAAAAGCGACGGAACGACCATTTACGGTCCTAGCCCCAGACTGGATAGAACGCTGAATATCAACGGCAATACCGTGCCGATTCATCATATTAACCGGATGCGGTTCAACAGCGAGGCGCTGATCCTTTACACACCTTCTTTCTATACCTCCACCATGACGAACGATCTGGGTGACGAGGTTGAACTGGAAGTTTTGGACGGAGCGGTGAAAAGCGGGGAAACGATGCGGCTGCGCGTTGCGGCCATCCACAAGGACAAAGGGAACACGCCGCTTGCGGAAGGCAAAGTGGTGTTGTCCGCTTCCGGCAGTTACCGGGAGATGCTGTCGGGGCTGAAAATCGGCGACGAAATCACCGCCAGTTTTGCTTTTGAAGAGGCGTGGGGCGATGTGAAAATGGCGGTCGGCGGACAGCACCTGCTGGTCAAGGACGGAGTACCGATGTCCGATCCGGACCGGGAGCTGTATCCGCGGGTGGCGATCGGAACTAAGGCCGACGGCACGGTGGTTATGCTGGAAGTCGACGGGCGTGCGCCGGGGTTCAGCGAAGGCGTATCCTTTCAGGATTTGGCGCTCATGTTGAAAGACATGGGGATTGTCGACGCGCTGCTTCTTGACGGAGGCGGTTCGGCGACGTTTGTGGCCAGACTTCCCGGGGAGCCGACGCGGAAAATATTGAACCGACCTTCCGATGGAGCGGAGCGCAAAACCGCAAACGGCATTTTGCTTGTCAATAAAGCGCCGGAATCCGCGGCATCCAAGCTCGTGGTCCAGCCGAACCTGGAGCGGGTGCTGATCGGTTCTAGTTTCCGGTTCAATACGGCTGCCGTCGATGAGTATGCCCATCCTGCCCCGTTTGCGGGATCGCCAAATTGGAGTGTGGATGCATCCGTCGGGTCGATCGATGAATCGGGATTGTTTACGGCGGGAAATACGCCGGGAATGGCTGATATTTCCGTTACGGCCGGCGGCCTCGCGGGAAGCGGACAGGTAGAAGTCGTGGACGAACTGAGCGAACTGAAGTTTCCCGACGCGGTCAGAACGTTTACCTCGGGAGCTCAGCAAACCTTGTCCGTGACGGCGTTGCGGAACGGGCAAGTGATTCAGGCGGACAACCGCATGTTCGAGTGGCGGGTAGAAGGTCCGATCGGGAGCATTGACGAGAACGGAACGTTCACCGCGACGACGGAGACTGAACAAAGCGGCAGGATTATCGCGAGCTATCGGGGAATAGAAGTTTCCATGGATGTTCACGTTGGCCTCCCTCCGGTGATTCTGGAGGATTTCGAGAACGGACTGGACCGGTATCTGCCAAGCGCAGGCGACCGGTACACATTGGCCGGCGTCAGCGAAGAAACGAATGAGGACTTTGTCCGCTTCGGCAACAAGTCGGCGAAGCTGGAGTACGACTTCACGGGGACGATCGGGACTTCCGGAGCTTATATCAAAGCGAAAAGCACCGACGATTACATCGAAATTCCGGGATATCCGGAAAAAATCAGCATGTGGGTTTATGGAGACGGGAAGAAGCACTGGCTCCGGGCACAAATGTTCGACGCCAACGGCGGGAATATCCCGATCAACTTTGTCGAAGAGACCGTAGGCGTCGACTTCACGGGCTGGCGCTATCTGGAGGCGGAGGTGCCGCAAGGCAGACCGCTGCCGCTGAAACTCGCCATGCCGGTGCGCTATATGGAAACGAAAAACGATAATAAGGACGCGGGCGCGATCTATATCGACCAAATCCGGGCACTGTACGGTCCCGCGAACGACGATTTGGACGCCCCGTTGATCAAGGACGTTTCCCCCGCGGATGGGAACACGATCGACACGAATACGCCGAAAATCCAAGCCTTTGGCGAAGATTACGGGTATGATCCGGCGGTTCATCCGGGGACGACGCTGATCGATCCGGATAAAATCAGGCTGTATGTTGATGGAGAACTGGTACAGCACACACTGTATCCGCCTAAAGGGCAAATCCACTATACTCCCGCCATTCCCCTGACGGACGGAGTTCACGCGGCCAAGCTGAAAATCCGCGATTTGTCCGGCAATCAGACGGAGAAGGAATGGACGTTCACGGTCGATACCGGAGCGCCGAAAATCGAATACGACGGCCCGGCAAGCGTGTATGCGGGCAATTCGTATACGCTCGGCGTGCGGGCGGTGAAGGCTGCGGGAATTCACGAAGGGTTTATCGAATTCGGCTTTGATCCGGCCAAGGCGGAGGATCTGCAGGTTGCGGCAAGCGAAAAGCTGACGGAAACCCAGCTGCGGTCTGCGATCGAACCCGAATCCGGGACGGTTCGGATTGATTTCAACGGTCTGGAGGCGTCCGGCTTGACGGATCATGAGCCGCTTGCGCAAATCCGGTTCAAGGTGAAACCGGCCGCGTCCGATACGCATCGTATCGCCTTCCGGTCCGGCGCGATCAAGCTGAAGGATCAGGGAGATACCAGCTTCAGGCTTTACGGCTTGCCGGTCGAGTCGGAGATCAGACACCATTTGCGGCTCGCATGGGACGAAAACGGGGTTATCCAAGGAGGGGCCACGACGATTCAGGTCACCGATGAAGCGGGCGCCGCCGTTGAAGACGCGACAGTGACGGCCGACGGCACCGAGCTCGGCGTTACGGACGCGAGCGGGAAGCTGGAAACGAACGACCTTACGGACGGGTTGAAAGAGTACGAGCTGCAAGCGGTGAAGGGGAATTTCTACAGTCCCGTGCTCAAATTCAAGGTTTCGCCATTGGCCGGGAATCCGGTTCCGAACAATATCAGCGTAACGATGGGGGCGGATCCGAGCAGCTCGCGCGCTTTTACATGGCATACGCATCCGGATGTGAAAGAAACGGTTGTGGAGATTGCCAAGAAATCGGAATTTATTGATTTTTCCCAACCTAACGTATTTAAGGTGATTGGTTCCGACTACTTGTTCAACACGTGGGACATCGGAACCGTCAGGGTGCACAAGGCGGTCGCCGACAACCTGGATCCCGGAACGGAGTACGTCTACCGGGTAGGCGACGGAGCCGGGAACACCAGCTCGCAGGGAACGTTCCGCACGGCCGCGGCATCCGGGGACGCGTTCGAGTTTCTCTATTTTGCCGATTCCCAGGCGACCAACGCGTCCGGCTTCAAATTGTGGGGAGATATCGCCAAGAAAGCGGCGGCGGAACATCCGGACTCCAGCTTCATGGTGCATGCTGGCGATATGGTGGAAGACGGATATAAGGAAAACGAGTGGAACATGTGGTTTGGCGCCGCCCAGCAGACGTTATTGAACAGTACGATCGTATCCGTCGTCGGCAACCACGAAGTCACCGGTCCGAAGAAAAACGATTATTTCCTGGCGCACTTCAATCATCCGCAGAATGGCATCGATTCGTTGAAAGGAAGCAATTACTCTTTTGATTATCTGAATGCGCATTTTGCCGTTTTGAACAGCGAATACGATTTTGAAAAACAGCGGGAATGGTTGCGGGAGGACTTGGCGTCGACCGGCAAGACGTGGAAGATCGTCATATTCCACCGTGGCGCGTACGGCAGCATTTACGATTCGGAGCATATCCGGAACGCCTGGACTCCGGTTTTAGACGAGTTCCGGGTCGACCTGGCTCTGAACGGACACGACCATGTGTATATGCGGACCCATCCGATGAAAGGCAACAAGCCGGTCGGGGAAGGAGAAGGGACGACTTACGTCGTGGCCGGCTCTACCGGTCCGAAATTTTATCAGGTGGTGCCGCGCGAATGGCAGAAAATTACGGACGGCGAAGAGGTCCAGATGTATGCATCGATCAAAATAGACGGGGATGAACTGAGCTTTGCCGCCAAGACCATCACTGACCGGATCGTGGATCGGTTTACACTGGCCAAAGCGGCCCCGCAATCCGTCGTACTGGATCGCACGGAAGCCAAAATTCAGGTGGGCGGCAGCATCAAGCTGAACGCCACCGTATTGCCCGAGCACGCGAATAATAAGTCGGTCACCTGGTCCGTTTACAGCTCGAGCGGGGATAACGTCGTCACGGTCGACGCGGACGGTCTGGTTACCGCTCATGAATCGGGAACGGCGGTTGTCAGAGCTTCCACCGTCACCCAGGCCGTTTACGCCGACAGTGTAATCGAGGTGGTGCCGCCGTCGCCGGGTGCCGAGTTGGCCGCTATCGAATTGCGTGGGCGGGATAAACTTTATGTCGGCGAGACGGATCAAACGGTGACGGAAGCCGTTTATGACGACGGGTCCCGTCGGCAGGTGGTTGAAGGTGTTCAGTACGCAAGCAGCCGTCCGGAAGTTGCAACTATCGACGCGGCCGGCGTGATCCGGGCGCTTAGCGAGGGCACGACGGTGATTTCCGCGGAATTTGCGGGAATGAGCGGGCAATACACGCTGATCATTGAAGGACAGAAACCGGATGTTAAGCTGGAGCGTTTGGAGATGGATCTTCGCCGGAACATGACGGAGGGGGAAACTCAAACGGCCCGCTTGACGGGGACTTACAGCGACGGAACGTCCGTCTCTTTGACGGATGGGGTTGAATTCAGCAGCAGCCATCCGGCGGTTGCCGCGGTAAATACCGCCGGGGTAGTTAGAGCCGTCCGGGAGGGCCAGACGGTCATTACGGCGACTTACGAGAATCATACCGCCAGCGTTGAAGTGACGGTTGGACGGGATCGTTTGACGGGCGGCAGGGGGAAATCGTCGAATAAGAGCAATAATACGCCGGCACCGCCAACCGCGCCTGCCTCTCCTCCAACGTCCGAAACACCGGGACGATTCGTGGTGAAGCCGGAGCAGTTCAGCGGCCAAGAGGCAGTAAACGGACAAATCGAACTCCGTTTTGAAGGGGTGCTGCGCGAATTAATTCTGCCGGGGAATGCGGGGGAACTGCTTGAGAGCAATGCTTTATTTGTGCAAGCAGGCAATATGGCTGTCTCTATCCCGTCCGGGGTCATTCGATCTCTTATCAGTTTGGCGAAATCCGAACATCCGGAGAACAGTACCATTGTACTGAAGGCACATGCCTTGCAAGCCGAGGAAGCCCAAATTCTCCTGCGTAACGCAAGCGTGCGTTCCGGGGCAGGGATTGAAGCGGCGAGCGACGTGATGGACTTCTCGCTGTCCTTGACCAGCAAGGAAGGCGATACCGTTTGGCTGACCCGGTTCAATGAACCGATCGGAATATTCCTGCCGGCGAACCCGGATGCGGACAGGAACTTGACGGGGATTTACGGTATTGCCGGCGATGGATCGCTTGAATACTTGGGCGGCGTTTGGAAGGATAAATTTTTGGCGGCATCGTTGAACCAGGCCGGCAGATACGCTGTACTGGAATATACGAAGACGTTCACCGATTTGCCGGACGGTCATTGGGCGGCAAGTGAGATCAGGCATCTCGCGGCAAAACATCTGGTGGAGGGCGTTTCCGGCGACAAGTTCCAACCGGGCCGGCAAGTGACGCGGGCGGAATTTGCCTCAATGCTGGTTCGTCTGCTCGATCTCCAGGGCACGGGTGCGGACGCTGGGTTCGCGGACGTGGCTCCGGACAAGTGGTATGCGGACGAAGTTGCGTTAGCGGCACAAGCGGGAATCGTAACCGGTACGGGCGCCGCAAGTTTTGCGCCGGATGCGCCGATCACCCGTCAGGAGATGGCTGTCATGATCGTTCGGGCGTATGAGTACGGTTCTGGCCAACCTGCGCAGCCAGTTACCGAATCCGGCTTCACGGACATCGCCTCCGCCCCGCAATGGGCGAAAGCGGCGATAAACGTAGCCCGTTCCCTCGGGCTTGTTGAAGGGCGGACGGATGTTTCTTTTGGCCCTGAAGAATACGGAACGCGCGCTGAAAGCGCCAAGCTCATCTACAATCTGATGGAGACCATGGGAGACCATGGGGGCTAATTCCTAATCTGGATAAAAACGCAGCCTGTGTTCGATACTCAAGCGAACACAGGCTGCTTCTTTTTTTAACTCAAACCATCATAGATGGAATGCTCCTGCTTCAGCGGAAACCGGACTCCCCGCTCCCAGGCCAGTTCGAATGACTCAAACCCGAGGTGCGGCGGAACATGGGGGCCTAATTTGCCGAATACCCGCTCAACGCTGAGGATTTGCGATTCATGGGCCTCAAGCGCCCGGCGTTTGGCGTCCCAGCGGCCGGCGGCTTCCACGCGCAGCACACTCGACTTTTTCGAATCAAATGATCCGAATTGGTTATAGTACAACTTTTGTACCGTGGGCGCCTGGCCGCTAAATATCACATCATTCACGGCATAATGGATCACAATATGATCCTGATGCCCGGAAATGCCGTCCTCCGGAAACGTGACGACGATTTCGGCTTGATGGCGCCGCAAAAAATCAGCGACCTTTTCCCGCAGCAGGGCCGGATCCGTTTCCTTCAGCTTCCCGTCGCCCATTCCCAACTGCTCCACCGTGGAGATGCCTAATATGTTGGCGGCTTTCTCCAGTTCCAGGTCTCTTTTGGCGGCCAGCTCCTCCCGGGTCATGGCCCCTAATCGCCCGGTCTTCCCCGCGTCCCCGCGGGTTGCCGTCAGCAGCACCGCACGGCTCCCTTCATCGGCGATTTGCCGGATCAGATACGAACAGCCGAACGTCTCATCATCGGGATGAGCGTAAACAAAAGCTACGGTTGTCATGATGAACCTCCTCCTTACTCCACTCCTGCTGTTTATGATTTACTACCTACTATACTTTAATATGGCCAAATCGTTAAGTCCGGCCGTTTCCTAACATTGCCGTGTAAATTTTTTGGAATGGGATTGTATTTATATAAGTTCGCTCGTATAATAATACATATTTAATACGGTTTTATACATTCCGGGTTGTTGGTTTGATAGAAACAGGCGGGAGAAGAAAGCGAGGGCAAGCAGGTGAACGGGGAAAAAGTAAAAGTCGCGATTGTCGGTTCTACGGGGTACGGAGGCGTGGAGCTGATTCGTTTTTTATGGGGGCATCCAGCGGTAGAGATTGTTTCGGTCATTTCGGCATCCAGCGCCGGAGCGCCGATTTCGGAAGGGTTTCCGCATTTGTCGGAGATTATCGTCCAATCTCTGGACGCGGTGGAGCCGGAGGAAATCGCCGCCAAAGCGGAGGTTGTATTCACCGCAACGCCGTCCGGCGTCAGCGGCAAGCTGGTGCCTGAGCTGTTGAAGGCCGGGCTGAAGGTGATCGATCTTTCCGGCGATTTTCGGCTTAAAGACGGGGACGTGTATGAAACGTGGTATAAGCATGGGGCGCCGGACGGCAAGCTGCTGGAGCAGGCGGTTTACGGGCTCAGTGAAATATACGGAGACGAGGTGCGCGGCGCAGGGCTAATCTCCAACCCCGGCTGTTATCCGACGGCGACCCTGCTGGGTCTGATCCCGGCGCTCAGCGCGGGTTGGATCGATCCGGGCAGCATTATCATCGACGCCAAATCAGGCGTGTCCGGTTCGGGCAGAGGCACAAGCCTGACGACGCATTATGCGGAGATCAACGAAAATTTAAAAGCCTATAAAGTGAATAAACACCAGCATATTCCCGAAATCGAGCAAATTTTATCCCAGGTCGCCGGCGAGCCGGTGACAGTGACGTTTACGACACATCTGGCGCCGATGACGAGGGGAATTATGAGCACAATATACGCCGGGCTCAAGGGCGCATATACCGAGGACGATTTGATTCAGCTGTACCGGCAGTTTTACAAGGGGCGTTCTTTTGTCCGCATTCGCGAAAACGGCATCTGGCCGGCGACGAAAGAAGTGTTCGGCTCCAACTATTGCGACATCGGGTTTGCGGCGGATCGGCGGACCGGAAGGCTGACGATCATTTCCGTGATCGACAACATGGTCAAAGGGGCCGCGGGCCAGGCGATTCAAAACTTGAACCTGATGATGGGCTGGGACGAAACGGCCGGACTGAACTACGTTCCAGTTTATCCGTAAATTAAGTTCACGGTTGGCGGGGCTTTTGGCCTCCTCGAAAATAAACAGCGCGTTTAAGCGAAAGTATCGAAATCGGCTGAAGATGGAAAGGAGAACGTCATGGGAGTAGTTAGTTTATTTCGCGTTGCGCCGGAGGGAGGCATTACCGCTCCAAAAGGCTTCCGGGCCGGCGGACTGCATTGCGGCTTGAAAAAAACGCCGCGCAACGATCTCGGCGCAATCGTATGCGAGGTGCCGGCGGCGGCGGCGGCCGTGTACACGACAAACGTGTTCCAGGCCGCCCCGTTGAAGGTGACGCGGGAGAGCATCGCGTCGGGAGGGCGGCTGCTGCGGGCCGTCGTCGTCAACAGCGGCAACGCCAACGCTTGCACCGGCGCGCAGGGCGAAGCCGACGCGTACGCGATGCGCGCGGCGGCGGCCGCGGCGTTTGGGCTCGGCGAGCACGAAGTCGCCGTAGCCTCGACCGGGGTCATCGGCGAACTGCTGCCGATGGACCGCGTTTCCGCCGGCATCGCCGGTTTGCCGGCGGCATTGGCGGCGAGCGGCGAGGGCGCCGAGCAGTTTTGCCAGGCGATTTTGACCACCGACCTCGTGAAAAAAGAGGTGTGCGTCAAGCTGGACGTTGACGGGTGCGAGGTGACGATCGCCGGGGCGGCCAAAGGCTCGGGCATGATTCATCCGAACATGGCGACGATGCTCGCTTTCGTGACGACCGACGCCGCGATCGAGCCGCAGGCCTTGCAAAGCTTGCTGGGTGAGACGACCGACCTGACATTTAATATGATCACGGTCGACGGAGATACCAGCACAAACGACATGCTGCTGGCGATGGCCAGCGGCCTGGCCGGCGGCGGCGAGCTTGCGCCGGGTCACGCCGACTGGGACGCCTTCGCCGCCGCGTTCCGGCACGTGTGCGAGACGCTCGCCAAGGCGATCGCCCGCGACGGCGAGGGCGCCACGCGCCTGGTCGAGGTGACGGTCACGGGGGCTGTCACCGATGGGTCTGCCCGCGCCATCGCCAAAACGATCGTTGGCTCGAGCCTGGTCAAATCGGCGGTGTTTGGCGCCGACGCCAACTGGGGGCGGATCATCGCGGCGGCGGGCCGGGCAGGCGAGCCGATCAACCCCGAGACCGTCGACATCAGGCTCGGCCACATTCTCGTGCTGTCGGGCTCGCGGCCGATTCCTTTCGACGAGGATGAGGCGCTCGCCTATCTCAAGGGCGACACCGTGAACATCTTCGTGGACCTGCATAACGGCAAGGGCGAAGCGACCGCCTGGGGCTGCGATTTAACCTACGATTACGTGCGGATTAACGCCGCTTACCGGACTTAGTCCAGGGGCGGACCGATAGTTTAAGATGAACTTTATTGCTATTGCTATTGCTATTGCTATTGCGCTTGCGCTTCACCTAATTTTGAAATCTATCGGACGGAAAGGAGCATTTGAACGATGACAACGGCAGTAAACAGCGCTCCGGATGCGGCGGGTAAGCTTTCCGGAGGGCGGATGTTTGTCATGAAATGCGGAGGCAGCACGCTTGCGGAGCTGCCGGATTCTTTTTTCGGCGATCTCGTCAAGCTGCAGGAGAGCGGAGTCCAGCCGGTTATCGTGCATGGAGGCGGGCCGGCGATCTCGGAAAATCTCGGCAAGCTCGGGATCGAAAGCAAGTTCGTGAACGGGCTGCGCTATACCTCGGAAGAGGTGCTTGACGTGGTGGAGATGGTGCTGTCCGGCAGCATCAACAAGATGATCGTGCGCCGCATCGCCAAGTCCGGCGGCAAGGCGCTTGGCCTGTCCGGCGTGGACGGCGGCCTGCTGCAGGCGAAGCCGGTGGCGGCTAGCCATGAAGTTGGCTTGGTCGGCGAAGTGACCGGGGTCAACGCCGATTTGGTGGCCGGCGTGCTGAACCTCGGCTATATGCCGGTCATCGCTCCGGTCGGCGCCGGACCGGACGGCCAGCGCTACAACATCAACGCCGATACCGCGGCCGGCGCGGTAGCGTCCGAATTGGGCGTGTCGAGGATGATCGTCGTCACGGACGTCCCCGGCATCATGAAGACCGTGAATGGGGAAAAGCGCGTGCTGGAGACGATTACCGTACAGCAGATCGAGGACATGATTTTGGCCGGGGAAATTTACGGCGGCATGATTCCGAAGGTTCGCGCAGCGGTAGACTGCATCAGCGGCAAAGTCAAGGAAGTCGTCATCGTCAACGGCGCCGAACCCGGCGTGCTGGGGAAAGTACTGTCCGGCGAAAAGATCGGTACCAAAATCGTCCGGATGCAGTAGCCCCGTTGTTCCCGTTTGCGCTATAGTGCGTTATAGTTAGGTTAATAGAGTGACGGTAGATATATGTTAGACTAATAGACGCTGGATTGCGGAGACTAGCCTGTAGAACAACCAGTAGAGCAACAAGTAGAGCAACAAGTAGAACAACAAGTAGAACAACCAGTAGAACAATCCGGATACGTGGTCTCATCAAAATAGCGGAGTTTTATGCTCTTATTTTTTGGAATTGAACATGTTCATCCCGAATAGCGGCATTTTTGGTCCTTATTTTCCAGGGGCGGTCCCGAAAAAGTGGCAATTCCCTGCGGTTCGTGAAAATAACGACATAAATTGCCTCTATTTCACTCAAAGTGGGGGATTGGCCGAAATAACGACATTTTTTGCCTTTATGTTACGTGTGTTGGTCGTGAAAAGAGCTGCACAGCGAGTCGATTTCTTAATCATAGACAGGAGTGATAAAACTTATGGCACAAAGCGACGTAAAAGAAACGGGGAAACCTGCGGAAACTGCCGCCAATGGAGCGGGGAGCGCCTCTTTAACCGGAAGTCCAGGTGCGAGCACCAGCCCTAGTCCAAGCTTCAGCCTTGGAGCAAATTCCAGCCTCAGTGCAAGTTCCAACCCTAATGGAAGCTCAAGCCCTGGCGCCAACTCGGGCTCCAGCGCGCTTTTTCCAAGCTATGCCCGGTATCCGATTCATCTGGTAAAAGGCCAGGGGAGCTGGCTGTGGGATGACAAAGGCAACCGCTATTTGGACTTTATGAGCGGTCTGGCCGTAGCCAATCTGGGACATGCACCGGAAAAAGTGAAGGCCAAGGTGAAAGCCCAGCTCGACGAACTGTGGCATGTATGCAACCTGTTCCACATTCCGCAGCAGGAGACGGCGGCCCGGATGCTGACCGAGGTCAGCTGCGCTGATGTGGTGTTTTTCTGCAACAGCGGCGCGGAGGCGAACGAAGCGGCGATCAAGCTGGCGCGCAGGTACCACCAGAAGGTGAAGGGAACGGAACGTTATGAGATTATTACGTTCGAGCAGTCGTTCCACGGCCGGACGCTGGCCACGCTGACGGCCACCGGCCAGCAAAAGGTAAAGGACGGCTTCCTGCCGCTGCCGGCCGGCTTTAAAACCGTGCCGCTGTATGACCTGGACGCGCTCAAAGCCGCCATCGGCCCGCACACCGCAGCGGTGATGCTGGAAATGGTTCAAGCCGAGGGCGGTGTGTACCCGGTCGATCACGGCTTTGTGCAGGAGCTTGCGGCGCTGTGCCGGGAGCAGGGCCTGCTGCTGATCATCGACGAGGTGCAAACGGGTATGGGCCGGACCGGCAAGTGGTTCGCCTACCAGCACTACGGCATTGAGCCGGACATTTTCACTTCGGCGAAAGGTATCGCCAGCGGCCTCCCGGCCGGGGCAATGCTGGCGAAGGAGTATTTGCGCGAGGCGTTTACGCCGGGAACGCATGCCTCCACCTTCGGCGGCAACCCGGTCATAGCGGCGGCGATCATCGCTACGCTTGAAACGATGAAGGAAGAGCGGATTCCCGAACACGCGGACGAGATGGGACGCTACCTGATCAGCCGCCTGGAGGAAACGTTCCAGGCCGTGCCGTTCGTCAAGGAGGTTCGCGGCAAAGGCCTGTTGATCGGCATCGAATGCGCCGGACCGGTCGCGGATATCGTGACGCTTGGCCAGGAGAAAGGCCTGCTGTTCGTCACGGCGGGACCCAACGTCATCCGTCTGCTGCCGAACCTGAAGGTAACGAAGGATGACATCGATCAGGCCGTAGCCATGCTGGCCGACGTGATCGCAGCCTATACCGCCAAGGAGGGGAAATAACCGATGACTTTGCTGGAGCAGGGGAAACACAGCAGTATTAGCCTTAGCGGACGTGATTTTATCGAATTGACCGATTATACTATGGAGGAAATCCACTACCTGATCGACCTGGCCGTTGAGCTCAAGCGCAAACAGAAGAACGGCGAGGTCTATCAGCCGCTCAAAGGCAAAACCGTGGGGCTGATTTTCGAAAAATCGTCGACGCGGACGCGGGTGTCTTTTGAAGTGGGCATTTATCAATTGGGCGGGCATGCGTTGTTTTTGAGCAAAAACGACATCCAACTCGGGCGCGGCGAGACGATCGCCGATACGGCCGGGGTGATGTCCCGCTATTTGGACGGCATCATGATTCGTACGTTTGGCCACGACAGAGTGGTCGAGTTGGCCCGCCACGCCGCCGTGCCGGTGATTAACGGCCTCAGTGATGCGGCTCATCCGTGCCAGGTGCTGGCCGACTACCAGACGCTTTACGAGCACAAAGGGAAGCTCCAAGGGCTCAAGCTGGCCTACATCGGCGACGGCAACAACATGGCCCATTCGCTGATGATCGGCGGGGCGAAGCTTGGGGTGCACGTGTCGGTGGCAAGCCCTGAGGGCTACGAGCCGGACCCGCAAATCGTGGCGGACGCGAAGGAAATCGCCAAAGCGACGGGGGCGCGGATTGAAGTGGTCCGCGAGCCGAAAGAGGCTGTGCGGGACGCCGACGCCATTTATACGGACGTGTGGGCCAGCATGGGCTTTGAAGAGGAGCAGAAAATCCGGGAGATCGCTTTTAAGGATTATCAGGTCAACGAAGAGCTGGCGAAATACGCCAAACCGGACTACGTCTTTCTGCACTGTTTGCCGGCGCATCGCGGCGAAGAGGTCAGCGAAGGCGTCATCGACGGCCCGCATTCGATTATTTTTGACGAGGCCGAGAACCGGCTGCATGCCCAAAAAGCGCTGCTGGCGGCTTTGCTCGGATAATTTGGGGGATGCCCGGGGTAGACACGGCCAGCGTCGAATATCTGAGCCGGAGCCCGGGCTTCGCTTTGACAATCAACGAGGAGGATATCAGGATCATGGCAAAAGAAAAAATCGTGCTGGCCTATTCCGGGGGACTGGATACGTCGGTTATTCTGAAATGGTTAAAAGAAACTTATGACGCGGAGATCATTGCGTTCACCGCCGACATCGGCCAGAAGGAAGAGTTGGATGGGCTGGAAGCGAAGGCACTGGCCACCGGCGCTTCGAAGGTATATATCGACGACCTGCGCGAGGAGTTCGCCAAAGACTTTATTTTCCCGATGTTCCAGGCGGGGGCTTTGTATGAAGGACAGTACTTGCTGGGCACCAGCATCGCCCGCCCGCTGATCGCGAAGCGGATGGTGGAAATCGCCCGCGCCGAAGGCGCAACGGCAATTGCTCACGGCGCCACCGGCAAAGGCAACGACCAGGTACGCTTCGAGCTGGCCGCCGCGGCGCTGGCGCCGGAGATCAAGGTGATTGCCCCGTGGCGGCTGAGCGAGTTCCGCGACCGTTTCCCGGGCCGCGCGCAAATGATCGCCTACGCCGAAGCGAACGGCATCCCGGTGACGGCCTCCGCGGCCAAGCCGTATTCGATGGACCGCAATCTGCTGCACATCAGCTACGAGAGCGGCGTGCTGGAGGATCCGTGGTTTGACGCGGCCGCGCCGGAGAACAAGGATATGTACCTGCTCAGCGTGTCGCCGGAGGATGCGCCTGACCAGCCGGAATACTTGGAGCTGGAATTCGAGCAGGGCAACTGCGTGGCGCTGAACGGCGAACGTTTGAACCCGCTGGCCGTGATGGAGAAGCTGAATGAGCTTGGCGGCAAACATGGCATCGGCCGCGTCGACATGGTGGAAAACCGCTTCGTCGGCATGAAAAGCCGCGGGGTGTACGAAACGCCGGGCGGCACGATCCTGTTTACGGCCCACCGCAAAATGGAGTCGCTGACGATGGACCGCGAAGTGATGAACCTGCGCGACAGCCTGATCACGCGCTACAGCACGCTTGTGTACAACGGCTTCTGGTTTGCCCCGGAGCGCTTGGCGCTGCAGGCGCTGGTGACCGAAAGCCAGAAGAACGTGACGGGCACGGTGCGCGTGAAGCTGTACAAAGGCAACATTATCGCCGCCGGCGTTAAGAGCCCGGTCAGCCTGTACAATCCGGACATCGCCACCATGGAGGAGGATCCGACCCAGGCTTACGATCAGGGGGACGCAACGGGCTTTATTCATCTGAACGCGCTGCGGCTTAAAGTAAGCTCCGGCGTGGAACAGAACAAAAGCAAGTAAGCCGTTGAACGAGCTTTATAAGTAAGTTCAAGTTTAAAAAGTCGGCTAAAAGATGACTTTTTAAACTACCTCTATAGCAGATAAGGGAGTGGATCAGGTGAGCAAACTGTGGGGAGGCCGCTTCACGAAGCAGACCAACCGTTTAGTCGAGGAATATACCGCCTCCATCGGGTTTGACAAAGCGCTGGCCGAGGAGGATGTGCAGGGGAGCCTGGCGCATGTGACGATGCTGGGCAAATGCGGAATTTTGTCCGAGGAGGACGTGGACAAGATCAAGGAAGGCCTGCATGCCGTCTTGCACAAAATTCGGCGCGGCGAGCTGGAGTATTCCGTGTCGGATGAAGACATTCATATGAATATCGAAAAACAGCTGATCGAAGAGGTCGGCGGGGTCGGCGGGAAGCTGCATACCGGACGGAGCCGGAACGATCAGGTGGCGACGGACATGCATTTGTACCTGCGCAAACGGGTCGTTGAATTCGTCGCTCTGCTGCAGGATTTGCAGGAGGCGCTGCTGGGGCAAGCCAAAGCGAACCAGGATACGATCGTTCCCGGGTATACCCATCTGCAGCGGGCGCAGCCGATTTTGTTCGCCCATCATTTGCTGGCGTACGTATCGATGTTCCAGCGCGATATCGAACGCCTGCAGGACAGTTACAAGCGCATCAACGTGCTGCCGCTGGGAGCGGGGGCGCTGGCGGGAACGACGTTTCCGATCGACCGCCATTTCGTGGCCGAGCAGCTGCATTTTGACGGCGTTTATGAAAACAGCCTTGACGCAGTCAGCGACCGCGATTTTATACTCGAATTTTTGGCGGACGCTTCGATATTGATGATGCATCTCTCGCGCCTCAGTGAAGAACTGGTGCTGTGGAGCAGCACCGAATTCCGCTTCATTGAGCTGGACGATGCGTTTTGCACGGGCAGCAGCATTATGCCGCAGAAGAAAAACCCGGACGTGCCGGAGCTGGTCCGCGGCAAAACGGGCCGCGTATATGGGAACCTGATGGGCCTGCTCACGGTGCTGAAGTCGCTGCCCTTGGCCTACAACAAAGACATGCAGGAGGACAAGGAAGGCATGTTCGATACGGTCGCTACGCTGCAGGGAGCGCTGCAGCTGTTCGCTCCGATGATCGCCACGATGAAGGTGAACAAGGAGCGGATGCGCGAAGCGGTGAACCAGGACTTTTCCAACGCGACCGACATCGCCGACTTCCTGGCCAACAAAGGCCTGCCGTTCCGCCAGGCGCATGAGGTCATCGGCAAAACGGTGCTGTACTGCATCCAAAACGGCAAATATTTGCTCGACCTTACGCTGGAGGAATTCAAGCAGTTTTCGCCGCTATTTGACGACAGCATCTATCAGGTGCTGCAGCCGGAGAGCGTCGTGAACGCGCGCAACGTATACGGAGGTACGGCTTCGCAGCAGGTAGCCGCGGCGATCGAACGCGCGGAGCGGAAGCTGGAGAGCGGCCGGACATGGGTGCAGGAGTACGCGGAAAAAAGTAAATAAATAGCCGGCCCATCCGGGATGATCCGGTAAAATCACAAGCAGCCATCGTCATTGACGAGCGGCTGCTTTTTTTGTGAGCGAGCGGGGCTCCTAAACCATCCCATTTTTATGTGAAAAAATGAAAGTTAATTATAATATTTTTCATTGAAATTTCAAAAATACTCTATAAAAACTGACATAAATTGTCGAAATATGGATTATGCCGCTTTATGTGATTGATCTTTAACCCCCTCCTCAATCAAATGTCATCCCTATCAACCCAGTTACTTTTAAATTTTACACATACCGCAAAGGAGAGAATTTAATGAAAGCCTTTTGGAACCGTCTGCTTAGTTTAGTGGAAGTCAGGACATTGCGTAACCGGATGCTCCTTATTTTTGCCGTCTTGCTGATCATCCCGAACCTGGTCGTCGCTTATTCCAGCTATACCAGCGCCAGCGGGCAGCTGCGCTCTAAAATAGAAGAAAGCGTCAAATCGAACGTAAACCTCTTGGATGAGACGCTGAATCAAATCATCGAAGCGGAGAGCCGCAACGTCGAACAACTGGTGATGCAAATCAATTCGGCGCAAATCGAGGCGAAGTCGACCGAAGTCCAAGAGCTGATGGAATTATATATGGAGAAACATCCCGAGCTGGAGGTCCTGACCGTCGGGAATCAAAACGGAGCGTGGATGAAAGCGCCGGATCCCGGCAAGCAGGACTATGACCCGCGGGATAGAGACTGGTATAAAGCCGCGATGAAGGCTCCGAAAGAAACGGTCATCATCGATCCGTTCACTTCGTCAACAACGGGCCACTACAATTTGTTCATCAGCCGCGCGTTGGCGGATGGACAGGGGGCGATCACGGTTTCCCTTGACCTGGCCCAGCTGAACGAAATGGTGAAAGCGATCCGTTTGGGCAAAAACGGGTACATTTATATCATGGACCGGAACAGCAAGTTTGTGTCGCATCCGACAAACGCCATTGGCGAAGAAGCGGCCGGGAACCAAATCGCCAAAATTCAGGGGACGGAATCGGGATTTATGGAGTATGTCAACCCGAAGACAGATTTGTCGCAGAGCGTATTTTTCACCACGAACAAGCTTACGGGATTCAAGATCGTCGGCGTATTGGAACTACAGGAATTTAGCGAAGCCTCCATGCCGATTTTTTGGACATCCATGATCGTTTTAGCGATTTCACTGGTGGTTGCCGGCATCGTGCTGTTTTTCGTCATCCGCCTTATTACCCGTCCGATCGAACAGTTGAACCATTCGGCACGGCGGGTCAGCGAAGGGTACTTAAACGAGGATGTCGTTGTGAAGCGAAAAGATGAAATCGGACAACTGGCGGAGAACTATAACGGCATGTTGGCTTCTTTGCGCACGATGGTCCAGGAAATGTCGGAAACCGCCAGCCAGCTCGCCGCTTCGAGCGAAGAACTGACGGCCGGAACGGAGCAAAACGCGAAAGCGGTCGAGCATGTCGTCGAGCTGGTGCAAGAGGCTTCGGGTGATGCGGAGAGCCAGGCTGCGTCTTCGGCCGAAAGCGCCAAAACGATGGAAGAAATGTCGATGGGCATCCGCAAAATTGCCGAAGCTTCGTCCACCATTGTCCAGTCGTCTTCGCAAACGGTATCCGACGTGCAGAACGGCAGCGAGAAGGTTGCCCAGGTCGGGCTGCAAATGGAAGAAATTCGCCGCTCTACCCGCGAATCGGCGGAGCTGATGCAGCAGATGAGCGAGCTAAGCGCATTTGTCGCCGAGATGAGCGGCTCGATTTCGGACATCGCCGGGCAGACGAATCTGCTGGCGCTGAACGCGGCGATCGAGGCGGCCCGGGCCGGCGAAGAAGGACGCGGCTTTGCGGTCGTGGCGGGCGAGGTGCGCAAGCTGGCCGAGCAGTCGCGCGTTACGGCGGACCGCATTCAGCAGCATATCGGAGAGATGAACGAGCTTACCGGCAAGGCGTACCAAATGATCAAGCAGGACGTCAACGCGAATGTGGACCGGGGCATGTCCGTGACCGAAGAAGCCCAGCAGGCGTTCCGCGAAATCGAGCGCTCGACGCAGCGCATTTCGGAGCAAATCCATGAAGTGTCGGCCATTACCGAGCAGATGTCGGCCAGCGCGGACGAGATCGCAAATCCGGTGGAACAGATCGCGGCCACCTCGGCGAAAAGCCTGGAAAGCTTCCAAGGCGTAACCGCCGCAACCGAGGAGCAGCTCGCTTCGATGGAGGAAATCTCCTCGGCTTCCGAAGGTTTGGCGCGGATGGCGGCCGATGTCAATGCGCAGATCGAACGGTTTAAACTTTAATTAACCTCCTTATAACCTCATACTCTATCGCTGCGTGCGGCCCTGTTCCTGCAAAAGGAAAAGGGCCGCGCGTTTTTTAATCAGCTTCGTTCCAAATTTTTTTAGGTCCGGATGATTTACAACGAAAAAATCACAGTACGGTTAAAAACGGGTGCCGGGCGGCTGCTTGGTCCCGCCCGTGCCGCGGAAATCGTAGGCGCCCGGATCAGCGTCGCCCCGCAAATTTCCTGGGGACTGATGCCCTGGCTGAAGTCGTGGGGAACGCCGGAGCTGCAGGCCAACGTAATCGAAGGCGATGTGATCCGGTTGGAGAATACGGTCTGTGATGTCGTGCGCGGAGGCGATGTAACGATTGGTCCCGGCTGCCGGATCGGGCTCGTGGAATATACGAAACAGTATCATCAGGATCCGGACTCAGAGGTTAAAGAATGCCTGAAAGGCGGAGGCAACGATCATGTGTGATGGAAATAGCCGGCTTGGGTTCGTGGTGGCGGGTTTGCTGCTCGGCATCCTGATGGCGGCGATGGTCAACACGATCGTATCCACCGCCATGGCCACCATTGTAGCCGAACTGGGCGGGTTGGATAGTACGTTTGGGTCACCTCGGCCTATGTGGTTGCGGAAATGGCGGCGATGCCGATTTTCGGCAAGCTGTCCGACATGTATGGGCGCAAACGGTTTTTCGTGTTTGGCATCGCGATCTTTTTGCTCGGTTCGGTGCTGTGCGGCCTGACGGACAATATCGTGCAGCTCAGCATATACCGCGCAATCCAGGGGATCGGCGGCGGAGCGCTGATGCCGATCGCTTTTGCCCTCATGTTCGACGTGTTTCCGATTGAAAAACGCGGGGCGATGGGCGGTTTGTTTGGCGCTGTGTTCGGCATCTCCAGCTTGGCTGGCCCCCTGCTCGGCGCGTTTATTACCGACCACTTGAATTGGCGCTGGAATTTTTACATTAATTTGCCCCTGGGTGTGCTTGCGCTGTTGTTTATCGTCGTTTTTTATCGGGAGTCTCCCGGTTCATGCCAAGCAAAAAATCGACTGGTGGGGTGCTTTAACCTTGATTGGAGCCATCGTTGCGCTGATGTTCGCGCTGGAGCTCGGCGGCCAGCTGTATGCCTGGGACTCCGTAGTGATCCTCGGTTTGTTCGCGGCGTTTGCGCTGCTGTTTATCGTGTTTTTGCTGGCGGAGCGCAGGGCGGGGGAGCCGATCATTTCCTTCGGCATGTTCCGGAAACGGCTGTTTGCCAGCAGCAACGCGGACGATCGGGATCACCCGTATTCGGCATTTTGCAGCGCAACTTTTTCGCCAGCCGCTTAGCGGAATCGCTGGCCGGGACAGAAGGCGCGGCTGGGCTGCCTTCGCTGGACGATCCCCGGACCTTGCTGGCCTCGAAGGCGCGAAAAGCGATCTCCGCCCCGGTGCTGGAGCGGATCGTCAACGATTTGTCTGCCTCGATCACCGATATGTTCCGATGGACGATCGTTCCCGCGGCGCTTGCGCTGATCGCGGTGCTGTTTATGGGGAACGCCAAAATGCTAAGCCACTCCCGCGCCCGTGGAGCCGCCCCCAGCTCCGGACGGGAACCCCGGCCGGCAGCCGACAAGGAATAAGCCGCTCGTGGCAGCACAACAAAAAACTGTCCTGATCAGATCCTGGATCTGGGGACAGTTTTTTAGTACATGAATTAACCGAAACGCGCGCAGTCTGACGAACGATCCCGAACGCTTGTTTGTTCAGCGCGTATCGACAAAACCCTTGCGTCCGGCGGCATACCCGAACAGGGCAGTCAGCACCGAAAACGCGATGATCGCGGCCAGCGGCGCGTTCCACCCTCCGCTGACGTCATGAATATAACCGAACAATGCCGGCCCAAACGCCGCTACCAGATATCCGACCGATTGGGCCATGCCGGACAGTTGTCCGGCTTGCTCCGCCGTACGCGACCGCAGCGAAAAAAAGACGATCACCAGGCTGAACGTGGTACCGCTGGCGATACCGAGCAACACAATGAACAGCGGGGCGAGCGCCGCCGGACCAAGCCAGATTCCCCCGAATCCGATGAAAAACAGGGCCGACGAAGCTGCGGTTAACAACTTTTGGTTATCCGTCCGCGCGGCGATGAGCGGCATCAGGAAGGAGCCGCCCATGCTGACGATCTGCATCAGCGAAAGCATCCAGCCGGCTTTTTCGGGACTCATCCCTTTTACCTGCAAAATATCCGGCAGCCATGAAACGCTCACATAAAACATAATCGACTGTGAGCCCATAAAAATGGTGACGAGCCAGGCTGTTTTGGAACGCCAAATTCCGCCTCGCCGTGCGGGAGCGCTTGCCGCCGCCGGGGAAAGCTGTGCCTTGGCCTCGCTAGAGGCAACGGGACGGCGGCGAAGCAGCGGAACCCACACCAAAGCCGACACCGCCGCCAGCAAGGCCCAGATGCCAAGCGCTCCCCGCCATCCCAGAGCGGTAGCGGCGAGCGGAACGCTAATGCCGGAGGAGATCGCCGCCCAGAGATTGAGGGACGAGGTGTACAGGCTGGTCATCAGCCCTACGCGCTGCTGAAAACTCCGCTTGATCAGCGCCGGAAGCAGCACGTTGCACACGGCGATCCCCACCCCGATCAGCGCGGTTCCCGCAAACAGCGCGGCAACAGAGGGCAGCGAGCGGATGATCACGCCGGCAGTCATGAGCATCATACTATAAAAAAGCGTTCTCTCCATGCCCCACCAAACGGACAATTTGGGGGCGGCGAGCGCAAAAACGGCGAAAGCGATCAGCGGCAGCGTCGTCAGCATCCCCGACAGCGCATGGGACAAGCCGGTGGCAGCCTCGATTTGGCCGATCATGGCGCCGACCCCGGTGATCGGCGAACGCAGCGTGGCGGCGGTTAGCAGCACGGCGGCGACAAGCAGCCCGGCCGAGGCGCTGCGCGCGCCGGCGGCTTGCCCTTCGGCGCTTATGTCTCCGGTGCTTGTGTTTCCGGCAGTTGTGCCTCCGGCGGTCTGGCCCCCAGCGGCTTGTCCTCCGACGCTCTGGCCTCCCGCAGCGCGGCCCCCAGCAGTTTGCCCCCCGGAAACGGTCGTTGTTTTGTGCATTGATGTTGTACCCTCCTTGGAAGAAAAACGAATCATGAAGTCATTTAAGCCGCTAATTGTAGTTTGGATTCTATGCCGTACCTTTGATGCGGTTTTTGTCACATAGACACGCTTACTCCAGTATACTAAAATTAACACACCATGATAAACTTTAAATTAATGGCCCGCCTTAAAGCTCCAGCGAACAACATAAGGGCCAAAAATGCCGTTATTCCGGTGATGTCCGCCCATTTGAGAGAAATAGAGGCAAATTATGTCGCTATTTCCCCTCGTCGCCAGGAAATGCCCATGTTCTGGTGCATTCACAAGAAAATAGGGACAAAAAATGTCACTAATGGGATGAACACGCTGGGGCCCCGGATAATAAGTACATAAAGTGCTGCTATTTTAGAAGGCCGGAGGTTCGCTTCATCGTTTCTGTAGCCGACTGTCAAGCGCCGATTTCCGGGTTGAACCGTAAAAAAAACTGGCGATCCCGCGTTTTCGGTAATCTACTGTTGCGCTTTTTCCGTAATATGGTAAAATACTAATCAAGTTAAATATCCAATTGTTGCTATTATCTAACCCGGATCAGGGACCAGCCGGCAGCAAGCTAGGCCGTGAAGCGCACGCCTTTTGTTTACGAACATTGTCGTAGACGAAAGGCGTTTTATTTTTTTATGGAGGTGTGATCAATGGCATTTGAGGAGCAGTACTCGGAATGGATCGCAAGACACTTGGCGTCGCGTCAAGGCGAGCGGGCAAGAAGGCTTGAGGAGGGGCATGGACATGCGGAAAGTCTGTTTGTGGAAAAAGTATGGTGGCCGTCATTCTGGAGTTTGGATCATCTGCACCCGGAATATGAAGTCAACGATTTTAAGGACGGGTATCGTTATCTCGACTTTGCTTATATTCGTTCCGGTCTGCTGCTGGCTGTGGAGATTGACGGGTATGGACCGCACTTGCGCAACATCAGCCGGCTGCAGTTTTCGGATCACTGCCGCCGGCAGAACGACCTGATCTTGGACGGCTGGATGGTGCTGCGTTTTACCTATGACGATGTGAAGGAGAGTCCGCGTTACTGCCAACAAACGCTGCAGCAGTTTATGGGGAGGTGGCTTGGCGAAGGGAAGCTAGTTCAGGAGATCGACTATGTCGAAAAGGAAATCATCCGCTTGTTTCTGCGGACGGGACGCCCGCTCACCCCAGGGGATATTTGCCGGCATATGAGGGTGGAAAACAAAACGGCAAGAAAGTGGCTCCGCCAAATGGCGGACAAAAATTGGCTTGAGCCAGCCAGAGGCAGCGAGCGGATTCGGTCCTATCAGCTTAGCATGGAGGGGAAGCGATTTGTGATCTAGTCAGGTGTGCCAGGTGTGCCAGGTGTGTCAGGTGTGCGATGTGGCTGAGATGGGAAGAGGGGCTGGTGGCGAGGGACGAGTGGAGTGGAGTGGGACAAGCAAAGGGGAAAAGGCGGAGTGGGACAAGCAGTTGGCTGGTTCCACTGATAAATAGCGCCCTTTTATGTCCCTATTTGACCGAAGGAGACAATTTCCGGGGAAATAACGGTATAAAATGTCTCTATTTTATGGAAACGGGCTATGCAGATGCCTTTTTATGCAGGGAGTAGCAAAATAACGCCATTTATTTCCGCTATTTTTGCTCCAGGGGATGAATTTTTCAAATAACGCCATAAAATTCCGCTATTTTACGGGAATGTCGTGATTGGCCGGAAAGAGGGAGACGGCGCGGCCGACAAGCAGGTATCTATCGGAAATTCGGTCCTTGCACGCCGTCCTCCAGAATTTGCTTGGGTGCGGATTTGTCGGAATTACCCGCCCCGCCTTTGCTTCCGGACGAGTTATCGGTTCCACCGACGGCAATCACCGCCGGCTGCGCCGGGTAAATGTCTTCGGAGATACGAATCCGCTCTACCGCGCGGCCGTCGACTTTTTTAATCCGGTACGTTTCGACGACATAACCCTGCTTTCCTGGCAAGACCAGTTGCTTGCTTCCCGCAGGGAGCGCACTGTTGACAACGTGTTTTTTCGGCGCGGGAATCTCTTCCGTTGTGCGGGATTCAACGGCGTAGGTGACGTTTTCGGGGATATCGCCAAACAGCTTGACGGTCAGCCGCTTATTTTCGATCTTCGCGCGGATGAGAAGGTGGCGGCCAGACGTATTTTTGAAGCGGAAATTGATGTGGCCTTGGGCAAATGTTGCATCCTGCCCTTTGGGCAAATAGCTGACCGGCACGGAATGGTTGCGGCGCTCCACGATATCGAGCCCGGCGCGCACCGCCGCATTGTAAAGCGTACTGGATACCTGGCAGATGCCGCCTCCCACCCCCGGCACAAGCTTGCCCGCAAAAATGACCGGCGCTTCGCGGAAACCGTACGTTTTCTCGGCGTATTCCACCGCTTTGCCATAATCGAAAATTTCGCCCGGCGCCAGCACCTTGCCGTCAATGCTTCGCGCGGCCGCATCGACATTATGGATTCTTCCCGCGCCGCTGGTCAGCAGCCCGGTGGAAAATTGCACGATTTTGCGGCGGATGCCTTCTTTTTTCAAGATTTCGACCGTAACCTTCGGCTGAACCGTACGCAGCGGGACGCTGAGGCGGATTGGAGCATAAGCGCCGGGAGATCGCCCGGTCGGGTTATTTTTGCCGGGGGCATACTCGCCATGGCCTTTCTCACCGGGGACATTCCCGTCTTCCGGACCGGTCCCATCTCCGGACTTTGGCTCCCCCCGTTCAACGAGCCGCCGGTTCCATTCCGCTTCGGCTGCTTTTACGACCTGGGGCGCTAGCCGCTCCCAATCGACACGCAGCGCCGTTTTTTCCGGCAGGTAGCGGATTTGATCGTCAGGCGTAATCGTTCGGACTGCGTCCACCGGATCGCCGAATTGCGCTTTTTCCCATGAAGGCGGAAAGACCGACTGCAGCTTTTTTTCATCTAAAGCGATCTTTAGATCCCACTGCTTCGGGAAATTCCTCCGGGCTTGCACCCGTTCCCATAGCGTCCCGGTCTCCAGCTGCCGGACCGCGGCATGAAAGGAGTGGGTCTCGAAGGAGATTCCGGTTTCCCGCCAGGCCAGCGTTTTTTCGCTTTCGCCCGCCGACAAAATTACTTTTTTCTTCAATACCTGGGCAATCTCTTCATCCAGCAGCCTGAGCGCATCAGCGCTTTGGCGGCCGCCCAGCGGTAGACCGGCGACGATCGTTCCCCGGGGAATCGAGCCCTGCACCGCATATAAATACAGTCCGCCGAGCAACAGCAGGCCGGTAAATATAACCACTCCGATGGAGATCATTGCCAAACGAATTTTTCTCATAATCTGCTCCTTCAATGGTTGATCTTTTTTTGCGCCTGGAAAAATCCTTGTACAACCATATATATGATGGAAAGCAGGAAACTTTCGGGTACTCAAAAAGTAACATCTTTGTTACAATATAAATCGGACTAAAATGAAATTACTCGGGTTTTAAAGGATTTGGCAAGAACATGTCGAATGTAAAATAGGGCTGTCTAAGATATAGAAATCAAGTTTTGGAATCAAGGTTTAGGACGTGATGAAGTGATAGAGATGCAGGATGTCTGGAAGACGTATCCGAACGGAACCCATGCCCTGAAAGGGGTATCGGTCAAAATAGACCGCAATGAATTCGTTTATCTGGTCGGGCCCTCGGGTGCAGGGAAATCGACCTTTATGAAGCTTATATACCGGGAAGAGGTGCCCACCAAAGGGCAAATTTCCGTCAATGGATTTAACATCGGCAAGCTCAAGCCCCGCAAAATTCCGTATGTCCGCCGAAATATCGGCGTCATTTTCCAAGATTTTCGCCTGCTGCCAAAGCTCACGGCTTATGAAAACGTCGCATTTGCTCTGGAGGTTATCGAAGCTCCCAAAAAAGTAATCAAAAAGCGTGTGATGGAAGTGCTCGAATTGGTTGGGCTGAAAAATAAAGCAAACCGCGATCCATCCCAGCTCTCCGGCGGTGAACAACAGCGCGTCGCCATCGCGAGAGCGATCGTCAACAGTCCGTCCGTCATCATTGCGGACGAGCCTACCGGCAACCTGGATCCCGAGACGTCATGGGGGATCATGCAGCTGCTCGATGAGATCAATTTCCGCGGCACGACGATCGTCATGGCCACCCATAACAAAGAAATCGTTAACACCATGCGCAAGCGCGTGATTGCCATCGAACACGGCAACATCGTGCGAGACCAGCTGAGAGGGGAATACGGTTATGACTATTAGCACCTTCTTCCGGCATTTGCGGGAAGGCGCGAAAAACGTGTTCCGCAACGGCTGGATGTCGGTGGCGTCGATCACTTCAATTATCGTTTCGCTGCTGATTCTCGGCGTGTTTATCCTGCTCGTGCTGAATGTCAATTCGTTTGCCGACGAAGCGGACAGCCAGGTCCAGATCAAGGCGTACCTCAATTCCAACGTTACCGAAGCCGTCCGCAATCAGCTTTCCAACGATATCGGTTCGATGCCCGAAGTCAGCCGGGTTACGCTGATCCCCAAAGCGCAAGGGTTGAAGGATTTCAAGGAAAAGCTGGGGGAACAAGGCAAGGAATTGCTGGAGGGCTACGACGAAAAGACGAACCCGATTCCCGATACGTTCCAGGTGGAAGTTGTCGAACCAACGACGATCCCCTATGTGGCGAGCAAGATTCAGGCGCTTAACGACAAATATGACGGAGACCCGGTCTATAAGGTCAATTACGGACAGGGCACGGTCGAAAAATTGTTCAAAATCACGCGTTTAATACGCAACATCGGCTTTGCGTTTGTAGCGGGCCTCGCCTTGATGGCGATGTTTCTCATCTCGAACACGATTCGCGTGACCATTTTGGCCCGCCGCCGCGAGATTGGCATCATGAAGCTGGTCGGCGCGACGAACCGGTTTATCCGCTGGCCGTTTTTCGTGGAGGGCGCGTTGATTGGCCTGATCGGCTCGCTCATTACGGTAGCGATTCTTTACATCAGTTACGATCAACTGGTTCAGTCCGTGAAAGCGGACATTACACTGGCGTTCCGGCTGGTACCGGTCAGTGAAATCGGTCTGGAGCTCGGCGGACTGCTTGTCGGCCTGGGCCTGCTGATCGGCATTTGGGGCAGCACGATGTCGATCCGCAAGTTTTTGAAGGTGTAGTGCGGGAAAACTTCGCGATAAGAAGTTGAAGTTGAATTATAATCCGAGTCAAAAATTCGACTTTTCAGCGCCGAGAAGGTTGGATGAAGCCGGGAGTGAGTAGCGGAGCGTAGGGTAGCCTACGTGAGCAACGGAGCGACCGGCTGAATTCAAGATTCGATGTCGGTCTCACTCCCAGAGTTACTTCGCGATCAAAAGTTGAATTTTTGACAACATCTATAAGAAGGATGGGGAAACGAAGTTGAAGAAATGGGTAACCACGATCGCCGTAGTGTCCTTAGCCGCTTTGATCTTCCAGCCTGCGGAAGGCTCTGCCAAAACGATCAGCCAGATCGACAAAGAACTGAAACAGCTGCAGCGGCAGGCCGCCGAAGCCAAAAAAATGCAGGAAAAAGCCGCCGGGCAAAAGCAGGAAGCGAAGCATTACGTTAACAAAAACAGGAATTACCTCAAACAGCTGCTGGCGCAAATTGAGTCGGTCAGCAACCAGTTGACGAAAATCGCCGTCGAAATTGATCAAACCGAGGAAAACCTGCATGAGACCGCTCAGAAGCTGGAGACAACCAAAGCGCGGATCAAAGAGCGTTCGCATTTGCTCGATACCCGGGTCCGGCTGATGTATACCGATGGAGCCGTTTCCTATTTGGATGTTTTGCTGTCCTCGACGAGCTTTACCGATTTTTTGGAACGCGCCGATTCGCTGCAGGCGATCATCAATCAGGATCATGTTCTGCTGGAAGAGCATAAACGGGACAAGGAACTGATTACGGAGCAGAAGGCGCAGCTTGAGAAGGATTATGCAAAGGTCAAAAAGCTGTATGCCGAAGCCGAAGACCGCAAAAGCCAACTCAAGACCAAAGAAGAAGAGAAGCAGCAATTGATCGCCAAATACAGCGCGGAAATCGAAGAATCCGACGATATCAGCGAAGAGCAGGAACAGCTGCTGGTTGAACTTGCAACCAAGCGGGCTGCGCTCGAAAAGGAGAAAAACAAGCTGAAGGCGGCCCAGGTCTACACTTATAGAAGAAGCTCCTCGGGGTCCGGCGGTTTTAAAGGGAACGGCGGCGCGTTTGGGCTTCCGGTCAACGGTGCCCGGATTTCTTCGGGGTACGGAACGCGAATCCATCCGATTACCGGGGTGAGGAAGAAACATACCGGGGTGGATTTTGCGGCTCCGCAAGGGACGGATATCCATGCCGCCGAAGGCGGCGTTGTCATCGTTGCCGAGTGGTGGAGCGGTTACGGGAACGCGGTGATCATCGACCATGGCGACAACGTGTGGACGCTATATGGACATATTCGCAATGGCGGCATCATGGTTGAAAAAGGGCAGCAGGTCAAAAAAGGCGAAAAAATCGCCGAAGTCGGCAGCACCGGCAATTCGACGGGGCCTCACTGCCACTTTGAGGTGCGGATTAACGGAACACCTGTAGACCCTATGCCGTATTTGTAATAAAATAGCGTTATGATGCGATAGAAAAAACGGATACCGCCCGCTCGGGACGGATTATCCGTTTTTCCGTTGTTCATGCGGGATTGGTAAATATTTATTATGGACAGAACATATACTATGGGACGTTCCATTTTTGGACTTGCTGGGCCTTACCTTGTCGTATGGCCGATCAATCGGAGGCGGTGAATTTATTTATGTTTAAAGGACGTACCGTTACATTGCTGGTCGTGGTGTCCATGCTGGTCAGCTGCTTGCTGACGTTGACTTTGACGGGCGAATGGAGTTTCGCCGGTTCGGCGCCGCTGCGCAGCGGGCTGTTTGCCGACAGCAGCGGGCAGAGCAGCAAAGCCGGCATCGAGAAAATCGAAAAGGCGCTGGCTTTGGTGGAAAAAAATTATGTCGAAGACGTCGACCAGAAGAAGCTAGTGGACGGAGCGATCGACGGTATGATGGGCGCGTTGGGGGACCCATTCTCGTCCTATATGGCGCCGGACACGGCGCAGCAGTTCTCGGAGCAAATCGAAGGCTCTTTTACCGGCATCGGGGCGGAAGTGTCGATGGAAAACGGAAACGTCGTGGTCGTTTCTCCGATCAAAGGCTCTCCGGCCGAAAAAGCCGGGATCCAGCCGAAGGATATTTTGCTGTCGGTTAATGGCGAATCGTTCGAGGGGCTCAGCCTGAATGAAGCGGTCGCCAAAATCCGCGGCCCGAAAGGGACGGAGGCCAAAATCAAAGTGAAGCGGGCCGGCTCGGACACGACGCTGGAGTTTACGATCGTCCGTGACGATATCGCCCTGGAAACGGTATATTCCCGCATGGAGGACGGTGGCGTGGGCGTAATCGAGGTCACCGAGTTTTCGATGAACACGGCGGAACGCTTCAAGGAGGAGTTGGCTTCTCTGGAGAAGAAGGGGATGAAAGGGCTGGTCATCGACGTGCGCAACAACCCGGGAGGCGTGCTGACCGTCGTCGAGGATATGTCCGAACAATTCGTGCCGAAAGGCAAGGTTATCGTGCAGGTTGAAGATAAAAACAAGCGCCGCCAGCAAACCTTATCGGACGGCAGCGGCAAAAAATATCCGATCGTGGTCGTCACGAACAAGGGCAGCGCCAGCGCTTCGGAAATTTTGGCCGGGGCGCTGCAGGAATCGGCCGGAGCGAAGCTGGTCGGCGAGGCGACGTACGGCAAAGGCACGGTTCAATCGAGCTACACGCAGGAAATGGGCGACGGCAGCATGCTTAAGATCACAATCGCCAAGTGGCTGACGCCGGACGGCGAGTGGATTCACAAAAAAGGCATCCAGCCGGACGTCGCCGTGCCGCAGCCGGATTATTTTTCGGTAGCGCCGATCAATAAAGAAAAAACGTTCAAATACGATATGCTGGGCGACGACATCAAGAGCGCGCAAACGATGCTGGACGGCTTGGGGCTGGACCCCGGACGCAAGGACGGATACTTCGACAAGCAGACGGAGAACGCCTTGAAGGAATTCCAAACGGGCCAAAAGATGGAGCCGACCGGCGTCCTGGACGCCAAGACGGCGGAAGCGCTGGAGAGCAGCGTCATCAAGCAAATCCGCGATCCGAAAAACGACCTGCAGTTAAAACGGGCGGTCGAGGAAATCCGGAAGGAAATCGCTTCGTAAGCGTCGAATCCATAAGAAGGCTGAAACTTGGCCTTCTTTTTTCTTTGTTTGCATGTTGAAAGCAGAAACAAATACACCTAGAAAAGACGCTTCGGGAAACGGTCCGAAGTTGTCCGCTTGTTGC
This sequence comes from Paenibacillus sp. FSL P4-0127, assembly GCF_038007325.1. Lineage (NCBI taxonomy): Bacteria > Bacillati > Bacillota > Bacilli > Caryophanales > Paenibacillaceae > Paenibacillus > Paenibacillus sp. FSL P4-0127. The sequence goes on from NZ_JBBOWY010000001.1 coordinate 1,647,439, forward strand.
GAAAAGGAGCGTGAACATCCCTTGGATCTCATTCTTGAAGGATTGTGGAGTTTGGCGGAAGCGGCAGCGCAGTTGTTTTTGCAGCCTTTTTATTATATTTCTATCATCATGATCGCGCTGCTTTATCGCCGGCAGGTGCTGCTGGAGCGCAAGCTGTTTCATGCACGCCTGCATAGCTGGGGCGCCCAAACGTGGCGTACCGTGATCGCCGGCCTGCTGGCGGGGGTTACGGTATCCGTCCTATTTGCCTTCCTCGGAATGGATCTGACGCTGGAAGGCATCGTCTGCATTTGGGCCGTCACGATTGTGCTGCTGCTGTTTCGCGTCCGGTATTTATGCCTGGCCTACTCGGTCGGACTGCTGGGGGTCGCACAGTTTGGCCTGAACCTGTTTCCGGGCTTTGCAGGGACGGGATGGGGCGGCGAAATCGTGCGCATTGTAAGGGAGCTTGATATGCCGGCGCTGCTGTGCCTGGTCGGGCTGCTGCATATTGCGGAAGGGCTGCTTGTCCGCTGGCAGGGGGCATCGTTTGCCGGTCCGCTGTTTTATGAAGGCAAGCGGGGCAAGCTGGTCGGCGGCTACCAAATGCAAAGCCTATGGGCGGTGCCGCTGTTTTTGCTGGTCCCGATGGAGACGACGGGAAATGTGCTGCCGTGGACGCCGTTTTTTGGCGGTGACGCCTGGCAGGGTGGTTTCGGCATGATCGGGCTGCCGATTATCATCGGGTTTTCGGAAATGACCATGGGCTTTTTGCCGAAGGACAAGGCGCGCGTGTCGTCCGGGCGCTTGCTGGCGTATGGTGCGGCGGTACTGGTGCTGGCGCTGGCCGCGGCGTGGTGGAGTCCGCTGCTGCTGTTGGCGGCGCTGGCGGCGTTTCTGCTGCACGAAGGGCTGGTCTGGTACAGCCGCTACGAGGAGCAGCGGCGCAGCCCGCTGTACGTGAACCCGCTGGGCGGGGTGAGGGTGCTTGCGGTGCTGCCGGGGAGCCCGGCGGACGAGCTTGGCATCCGGGCCGGCGAGACAATCGTCAAAGTGAACGGCGTGCCGGTGCCGACCAAGGAAGATCTGCATGCGGCGCTGCGGATCAACCCGGCTTATTGCAAGCTGGAGGTGCGGAATCTCGCGGGCGAGAGCAAGTTCCTCCAGCGGGCGATTTACGCCGGCGATCATCACCAGCTCGGCGCAATTTTGGCGCCGGACGAGCTGGCGCCTGCGGCGGTACGGCTGCAGCCGTTGTCGCTGCTGCAGCTTGTGCGCCCGCGGCGGAGCGCCCGCGCGGTGCGGGGCGCTCGCCCGAGCGGCGGCGGTGGCGGTGGCGCCGCCGCGGGAGGCACGGGCCCCGCGGGAGCGGGGGGCCCGGCGCGGGAGCCGCTGCGCCGGCTTCGCGGGCGGCGCAGCGGCAGGGCGGCTCGGCGGCGGACGGCCCGGCCGCCGAGGTGTAGCGCCCGGCGCGGTGCGGGGCGCTCGCGCGAGCGGCGGCGGAGGCGCCGCCGCAGAAGGCGCGTGCCCGGCGGGAGCAGGCGTGTCCGGCGCGGGAGCCGCAGGGCCGGCTTAGCGGGCGGCACAGCACGGGGCTGCTCGACAGCACGCTCGGGCCGCCCCGGCCGCCCCGTTCCCCGAGGTATCGCACTCGCGGCATTGCCGTTGCTGCAGATACAGCGTGCTTTTTTCCTAACACGCGCTATTCTCTGCACGCTTCATAAAAAAACCTCCTGGATAACGTTCCTCCAGGAGGTTTTTTGGGATGCGCTAACGGACTCAGTTGCACTTACTTCACTCAAACTAATGTAAAATCACGTATTTGGCGCCCAATAAGGTCTAACTTTGCGGGATTTGTACAACTATATAGGCTCAACCTAATAATCAGCGCTCGATAAGGAGGGCCGGTAACCGGTCGTGGCAAGAAATATCGGCAGATCAATATCCGCTGTCCGGACGCTTTGCACGATTATCCCATTTGATCCGGAAGCAGAGAGGAAGATAAATTCAGGAGAAGAAAATAGGTTTGGGAGAAGCAGACATGTTCGAGATCGTTAGACAGGTTTGTGGGAAGGCGGTTTAGGAGAAGTGAAGCAGACTTAACGGGAGCAACGGGGCAAGACACCGGGAAAAATGAACGGACCGGAGTAGCCTCTACCCTCCACCCCCTGAACAAGAGGGATAATCGTGCAAAGCAGCCTGCAGGGATACCAAGCCACGAACGCTAAATACAGCCGCCTCAGAGCCAAAGTCATTCTCGGCCAGTTCCAACAAAATGCGTCTGGCTTGACGAACCGGTATTCGCAGATGTTCCGACAACTCGTTGGGCGTGAAGGGCCGCAGCAAACGGCGGGAGAAACGAACCGCTTCCGCCTCCAACCAGGTTAGGTCCGATTGCACGTCGACAGCAACAAATTTTCCGATAAACGAGAGTACCAACTGCTGGCATGCTTGGGTTCGTTCATAATCGACAATTTACGCAATCGAAAAAAATCCAGCCATCAAGTGCCAACGGGCTATGGCGCCAGCATAAGTCCTTAAAGCGTCTTACATCGAGATCCCTTGCATGGGGGCCGTATCCTTGGATATCAATGCCTCCTTTTGCCGTGTCCGGCATATATGCCAGGTAATGTTATTTTCATGTATAGGCAACAGGTGGAGGTAATCCGCTAAAATTGAATTCTAACGAACCACGTGGCTTTGTACCAAAGGGTTTTGGAAACAAATGTATAATACTAATGGTGGGCTATAGTTTAATTCTATCGAGGACGTGCCAGCAAAATGACATCAAAACTATTTAAGTTAACCGAGACCAACGTTTCTGACTATCTGCCTGTGATTTTTCAGTGGGCTGCGGACGAAACCGAAAAAGAGTACCACACTTGCCGTCCGATTCAAGAAATGGATAGTTACGAGGCTTTTAGAAAGAAGGTGACTGCCGGTCTAAGCCATGGACATTGCCAATACGTGTTGATCGATGTAGAGGAGAATGAGGTTGTCGGGAAAATAAGTCTTTTTGACTATAATCCGAGGAATCGCAGTGGGGAATTTGGTTATTATGTTCCGCCTTTGCATCGGGGGAAGGGAGTAGGAGGCCGTTTGATTCAGCTATTCCTGGAAGAAGTGTTCCATGATCAACATTTAAATTTACATAAAGTCTATGCCACGACTGCAGCTAACAATAAACCTTCGATCAAGCTATTGGAGCGTTTCAACTTCAAATTCGAGGGCGCTTACAGAGAGCATTACTGGTTTAGCGACGGTTCTGTTTGCGATCAATACCATTATTCTTTATTAAAAAAAGAATTAAGCGTGTAGAGAAACGCGGGGTTGATCGTGGCTGCCGCGCCGAACCTAAACGCCGAACCTAAACAAAGAGTGAAGGGGTTAATTTCCCGATCACTCCTTGTTTGCGTACATCTATAAACGTTTATTGCTTCCCGCCGTTTTTGGGCACATAAACTCTGCCGTGAAGGGCTTCCTCGGCCCATTTGGCCGATTCGGTTCCCGCTACCGGGCCTTTTAAAATCGGATCGTCCGTGGACGTCATCCAATTTTCCACTTTGCGGCGCAGTTCTTCGGCAACCTCCGCGTAGCCGGGATCATGGATCAGATTCGTATATTCCAGCGGGTCCTTTTCCAGATCGTAAAGCTCCTCCGGTTCGTTGGCGACATAAAACTGCTCCCGCACGTCCGGACCGGAAATACTGCGATGGATGTCCACAGGCATGTAAATTTTCGGACCGTCAATAAAATTTTTGACGTATTTGTACCGGGCCGTACGGATGCCGCGCATCGGGTGATACTTGTCATGCCAGGTCAGCTCGCAGAAAAATTCCTCGCGGACCGGCGCATCATCGCCTCGCAGCGGGGAGGCGAAACTGATGCCGTCGATATCTTCGGGAATTGGCGCTCCCGCCAGCTCGAGCAGCGTCGGCAGCATGTCGATATTGCACAGAAGTTCATCGATGACCCGGCCGTTTCCTTGAATCCACTTGGGCCCGTACATAATCAGGGCCGTTTCCAGTCCGGCGTCCTTCATCGTTCCTTTCGCCCGCGGAAAAGCGATGCCATGATCCGTGGTGTAAATAATCAGCGTATTCTCTAACAGCCCCGTCTCCTTCAGCGCGGCCTTAATCCGGCCTACGGCTTCGTCAAGCACTTTAACGGAACCGTGAAATTGGGCAAAGTCCAAACGGATATTTTCGGTGTCCGGCAAATAAGCAGGTACCTGCACGTTGTCTACGTCGTCTTTGATATCGTCGTATTCATCGAAAGAGCGGTGCGTCTCCCAAAAGCCGATGTTGGCGAAGAACGGCCGGCCTTCCTCGACCGCTGCGGCCTTTTCCCGTAAATATTCGATCGCCGTGTCCGCCACGCCGGGGGCTCTGGAGCCTTCGACTCCCATATACCTGTCATACCCCAGCTTGTAGGTTGAACTGTAGGTCCCCTTTGCGGTTTCGCCGATCGTTTCGTGGCTGAAGCCGATCAGCGCGGTTTCATAACCGGCTTTTTTCAATTCCATTGGTATAGTAGACTCGTCCTCATTGATATGAAAATTTAAGTGGGCCAGCCCGATCAAACCGTTATTGTGCGGATATTTGCCGGTTAAGATGCTGCCCCGGCTGGGGCTGCATTGGGGGGCCGGACAGTAATACTGATCGAAGCGAATCCCCTTTTCGGCCAACTCGTCAAGCTCCGGGGTCGGCACTTGATGGCCGTAACAGCTAAGGTATCGTCCCGTGTCGTGCGAGATCATGAAGATAATGTTTGGTTGGTTCATTGCGGTGACAGCTCCTTTATCATTGGATCATTTCCTCCAGCTCCGTTTTAATCAGGGCGACATGCGGGCCGTAAATAATCTGCACCCCTTTGCCTTTTACAATGACGCCTTTGGAACCGGTCTTTTGCAGCTCTTCTTTGGATACTTGGGTTTCATCCCGAACCGTAACGCGAAGCCGTGTTGCGCAGCAGTCCAAATCTTCAATATTGGCTTTGCCCCCCAGCGCCGACAGGATCGCCGCGGTCTGTTGATCGGCATTTCCGGAACCACCGTCTGCGGCGGACGCCGTGTCGGAAGTGTCTTCATCTTCTCTGCCCGGGGTTTTCAGATTGAGCTTCGTGATCAAAATACGGAACGTGAAATAATAAACGATGAAAAAGCCAATTCCCACCAGCGGCACCAGCATCCAATTCGTTTTGTCGTTGCCCTGCAGGATGCCGAACAGCGTAAAGTCGATCAACCCGGCGGAGAACGTCATGCCGACCGTGATGTTAAGGATGTGAGCCAGCATATAGGCGACTCCCCATAGCGCGGCGTGGATCACAAAAAGCAAGGGCGCCACGAACAAAAAGGCGAATTCCAGCGGCTCGGTGATCCCCGTCAGAAAGGAAGTGATCGCTCCGGTAAGCAGCAGGCCAAGCACTTTTTTCTTGTTTTCCGGCTTGGCGGTATGATACATGGCCAGTGCGGCTCCAAGCAGACCGAACATCATCGGAAAATATTTTCCGCTCATAAAGCGGGAGACGCCGACAAAGTACTGCTGGGTATTGTGATCCGCAAGCTGGGCGAAAAATATATTTTGCGCCCCCTGCACCTCAACCCCGTTCACGACCATGCTTCCGCCGAGCGCCGTTTGCCAGAACGGGAGATAGAAAATATGGTGAAGTCCTAGCGGTCCCAGCAATTTTACAATGAATCCGAACATAAAGGAGCCGAAATAACCCGTGCGGTCGACGATGCCGCCCATGCTGGCAATCCCGGATTGCACCGGCGGCCAGACGACAAACATGACCATCCCCAGCAGTACGGCCGAGAAGGAACAAATGATCGGAATAAACCGGGAGCCGCTGAAAAATCCGAGCCATTGCGGCAGTTTGACTTTGCCGAACTTTTTATGCAGATAGTAGGTCAACAGGCCGACGATGACGCCGCCGAACACGCCCGTTTGCAGCGTTTGAATGCCCAGAATCATCCCTTGGCCTACGTCGGCCAGCTTTTCTTTGGCCAGCTTCCCGGTAACGACCAGAAGCGCGTTAATCGACGCATTCATCACCAGATAAGCCAGCAGCGCGGCGAGCCCGGCTACGCCTTTGTCCGACTTCGCCAATCCGACGGCGATTCCGATGGCGAAAATAATCGGCAGGTTGCTGAAAATAATTTGCCCCGCAAAGCTCATAATGGTGAAGATCGCCTGCAGCCACGGCTGGTCGAGAAACGGATAGTTGCCTATCGTGTTGGGGTTGGTGAAGGCTCCCCCGATCCCCAGCAGCAGCCCGGCGGCAGGGAGTACGGCGATCGGCAGCATGATCGCTTTGCCGAAGACCTGGAATTTGCTGAACAAGCTTTTAAGCATCATGATCCCCTCTTTTCTAAGTTGTGAGTGATTCCGGGAAAACAAAAAGACCTAAAACGTTCAAGAGCAAAAAGGCTTTAAGCGCTCTTAAACATTTTAGGTCTTGCCTGCTTTCCAGTAACAATCCCCGATATGAAATTCATTGGATACGGTTACATTGTAGACGGTTAACATTTTTTCGTCAAGCCTTAAATATTTTCTAGGATGCGCTGCAAATGCAGGGCAATATACGCCATTTCCGATTCCGGAAAAGCAACGCCGTACTTTTGCTGGAGAAAAGCTGCGGCACTTTGCGCGGTTTTGTAGCCCTTTTTATATTTTTTCTTGATGACTTTCAGCATGTCGTCGTCCAGCGTATGAAACGGTTTATTCTCGTAAAAGCGGTGGATGGCGTATTCCAGATGCGTCAGCAGACGATGATAGGAAATGCTGTCGCTGCTGATGCTTACGCCCAGATCCTTAAGCATAAAATCGCTGGCCTCCTGCAGAATCAGCGCTTTTTTGATGGAGTCTTCGATATGGGCGTCTCCCATTTTGGCGGTATGGATATGCAGGGCGATAAAAGCCGCTTCATCCTCGGGAAACGCGATCCCCAGCTTCTCCTGCACATGGCGGAGCGCCCACTGCCCGATCTTAAATTCTTCGTGGTAAAGAATGCGGATTTCGTTCATCAGCTTGTTCCGGACTTCGATGCCCTGGTTTAAACGCTCGATGGCAAAGGTCAGGTGATCGGTTAAGGAAATATGAATGTGGTCGCTCAATTTCATGCCAAGCTGCCGTTCCGCATAGGAGATAATATCCTCCCCCACGGCAATATGAGCCTCGGGAACGGTGCTGAGAAGCTCCTGGAACTTGTGGCCCTCCTCCTTCAAAACGAAGACCTTCTCGATCTTGCTCTGATCGATGACATCGTTTTTTCCTTTCTGAAACGCGATTCCCGCCCCCATAATTATTTTCTCGCTGTCGCCTTCTTTTACAACAACGGCGTTATTGTTCAGAACACGGCTGATTTTCATGAATCTTGCTCCTAGTCTTTAGTTCGTTTTGGTATAAACAACCATATCCGGGCATCAATTAAAGCTAATATTCCCTGAGAACAGTCAGTTCATGCCCCCGAAAACGGAATTAGGTATACTATAATCTCGGATTTCCCCAAAAATCAACCCGGTTGCCAGAATTAATTTATTTTAAGTTTCTTTCAAAATGGATTTAAGCTGATATAATAACATTAGCTTAGCAGCGCAGACTAGCTTTAGCAGCGAAGAAAGGAGAGGTAGGACGTGGATCAAGATCATAACAAGGCCGCACCTTCCTGTTGTTCCCCGAAACGTTCAAAACCGGGTGTTGTCCGGTTGGGCAGTGGAGCCGCAGCATTTGCGGCGAACGGCGGTCGTCCTAAAGCGGCGGGAGCGAAGACGGCGGGAGTGCAAAGCAACATGGTACGCTTGGAAGGCGGGACGTTTTTGATGGGCACGGACGACAAGGAAGGTTTTCCTTCGGATGGCGAAGGGCCGGTAAGGGAAGTCACGGTGTCCCCTTTTCATATCGACGCCTATGCGGTGACCAACCGGCAGTTTTCTGAATTTGTCCGGGCTACAGGCTACCGTACCGATGCGGAGAAATTCGGCAACTCGTTCGTGTTTCATCTGTTTCTGCCTCCAATTGTTCTGGCCGATGCGGCGAATATTGTCATGCAAACTCCATGGTGGCGGATCATCGAAGGAGCCGATTGGCGGCATCCCGAAGGGCCTGGTTCAGGGCTTCAAGGAAGAATGGATCACCCCGCGGTGCACGTCTCCTGGCGCGATGCGGAGGCATACTGCCGTTGGGCCGGCAAACGGCTGCCGACGGAAGCGGAATGGGAATATGCCGCGCGCGGCGGGCTGGCGCAGAAAAAATATCCGTGGGGAGACGAGCTTACCCCCGAAGGCAAACATATGTGCAATATCTGGCAGGGGAAATTTCCCGTTCAGAACGAGGCGTTGGACGGATACGCAGGGACCGCTCCGGTAAATGCGTTCGAGCCTAACGGCTATGGTCTATACAATATGGCGGGGAATGTCTGGGAATGGTGCGCGGACTGGTTCGATGTGCGTTACCACCGGTTCCAAGGCAATGTGAATCCCAAAGGACCGGAGAAGGGCAATCTGAAATCGATGCGCGGCGGCTCCTACCTGTGTCATCACTCTTATTGCAACCGGTACAGGGTTGCGGCACGAAGCAGAAACACGCCGGACAGCTCGTCCGGAAACCTTGGATTCCGTTGCGCGGCGGATGCCTGATGGCTATGCGGGTTGCTTTTTTCGGAATCTTGCGGTTTGACAAGAAAAACTCATTCAAGTAAGATAAGTTTGCCAATAAAAGTGCGAGTTCAAAAAGTCAGCTGTTCAGCAAAAATGAATTTTTGAACAAGCTCTAACATATCGGGGTTTGTTACTGTGAGCAGGCAATGCCCAAAACGAGTGATAAAGAGCGATCCTCTTTATTTCGTTTTGGGCTTTTTTATTTTGAATTTTATGAAAACGGAGGATGGGACTATGTTGCCATGGAGTAGAAAAAGCAAAAAACAAGCCGGCGATTTGGTAATAACCACGCCGGTGAACGGACTGGCTGTGCCTCTTGAGCGTGTGCCCGACCCGGCATTTGCCGAACGGATGATGGGCGAGGGAGTTGCGATCGAGCCGGCCGAAGGAAAAGTGTATGCGCCGTTTGATGGAGTTGTCGCGCAACTGATCAAATCCAAACACGCCGTGATCCTTGAACATGAATCCGGGGCTCAGCTCCTGATTCACGTCGGCGTCGATACCGTGTCGCTAAAAGGAGAAGGCTTCACGCCCCGGGTGGAGACCGGTGACCGGGTAAAGGCGGGGCAATTGCTGATGGAGTTTGATATCGCCCGGATTGTTGAAGCCGGCCTGCCGGTCATAACGCCGCTGATCGTTCCCGCGGGCATCGACGCCGTGCTTGAAGTTCATGCACATGAAGGAGAAGCGGCCGTGGGTATAGATCCCGTACTCACTATTAAACTGGCTTGATTTTTGAACGTAACTTAGAATAAACAGCGAACACGCCGTTTCGATAACAGGCCCCGGGAACAGAGGAGATGAAATCGGAACGGCGTGTGTTTTTTAGATTATTATTTAATACTCAACTTTTGGTGCGACCAGAGCTAAAATCGGCTTAACCGCTAATGCTGCACAGACGGAGTGCGAAAAAAATTTTAGCCTTGACAAAAACAGCCATACACCACTGCTCGTTTATTTCGTCTGTCGGATAGCGGGCAAAATAGTGCTCGATCGGCCCCACTCTGACCGTTAATTGCAAATCATACAACTAACTTTATATCCATTTACCCAATCATTCGTTTAATTGCATTTCATGCAGGCTTTCCCTCGCCTCTTTGCCTTTTCTTCGAAAGATAGCGGAGTAATTGCAGGTTTTACACTTAATCAAGCGCTGTGGCAGCATTTTCGGATAAGTAACTGTACATTTTGCAACTATTCCATTCAACAAAGGACCAAGAAAGCTGAAGTAGGAAGCAGGTACGCTCAGGTGGGGATCACCTTGCTACAACTCCTGGATCTGAACCACGAAATCGCCTCGAAAACCGGGAAAAGCTTTCTCCTTTGATCCAATGTCAATCCCAGGTCTGGATAGCCGCTTCGCCTAGTCACATCAACGCTTACTTGCCAATTTCATGTTGCTAAAGTTGATTTATAAAATTTTAGGGTGTGGAGGGGCACACAACCTGCGTATTTGTGGAGGTCATGGGAATAACGGTAAAAAAGGGCCTTATTTTCGTAAGAAAGGGTGTTCACAAAAAATAGGGGAAATTTTTACCTCTATTTTAGGAACATGGGGGGCAAACGGGGGCCTTTCCAAGCCTAGTCCCAAAATTGCGGAAATTTTTTCCGCTATTTTGCGCAGGATGGGGGGAAATCCCCAAATAAGGACATAAATTGGCCCTATTTCCGGCAGAGATTTGATTGGCGCATCAGAAGACCGCCGGAGCGAATTTCTTCGGCGGTCTTTCATATGACTCCATTCATAGACGGAAACGACATTGTGCGGAACCCCTCCGTCATTGCTGCAGCTGCCGCAGTACGGTGATTTCAACGCGGCGGTTTTTTTGGCGGCCTGCGGCGGTGTCGTTGCCGGCGGCCGGGCGGGTGTCGGCATATCCGGCGTATTGGAAATGCTGCGGATCGAGCGCCTCCTTGTCGACAAAGAAGCGAAGCACCGACAACGCGCGCGCGCCCGACAGCTCCCAGTTATCCTTGAATTTGGACGACCGGCCGATCGGCTGGCTGTCCGTATGGCCTTCGATGCTGATCACGGTGTCGAGCTGCCCGAACAGGCTGGCCAGCTTGGACAGCGTTTTGGCCGAACCGCTTTTCAAGTCCGCTTTGCCGGTATCGAACAGGAAGCGGTCGCTAAGCGTGATCGAGATGCCTTTCGGCAGATCGGCCACATGAATTTGATCCTCGAGGCTGTTTTCCTTAATGTACGCCTCGATCAGCTGCATCAGGTTGCTCAGTTCTTGCTCCTGCTTGCGGAACGCCAGCTCGCGTTCGGTGAGCGGAGCCTGGCCGGAGCCCGCTTGGGCGGACGCTTGCTGGCCGCCGTTCCCGCTGCTGCCGTCCTGGCCCGCACTGCCGGTTCCTTTGCCGTTCTGAGCGGTGGAGGAAGGAGTTTTGGCGTTGTAGCTGCTTAACGAACCGGTGATGCCGGCGCCTTTATCGAGAATGGAGTTCCCGTTGCTGAACGTCATTTGCAGGGACTGGGTGACGACTTCGTATTTTTCCGCATCGAGCCGGCTCATGGCATACATGATCACGAAAAAAATAAGCAGCAGCGTAATCAAATCCGCATATGTAATCATCCAGCGGTCCTTGGCATCCTGTTGTACCGCGCGCCGCTGCCGCCGCTGCCTCCCATGACCCGGAACCTCGGGTTTGTAATTGCCGCTTGGCGATCCCGGACGACTCATATTTCATTCTCCCGGGAGTCGATGTTGAACCGCGTATTCGGGCTGAGTCCTGCGTCCGTTAACTGACCTGGAGTCCGGTTGTCGGCTGCGTACGATTCCAGCTTGCGGCGCACCAGCAGCGGATGATCCCCGTTTTGAATCGACAAAATCCCTTCGATCATCATCTCCATCCGGTCCACTTCCTCTTCGCTGCGCGCTTTGATTTTGGAGGCAATCGGGAGGAAAATCAGGTTTGCGCTGGCCACCCCATATAGCGTGGCGGTAAAAGCAAGCGCAATCGACGGCCCCAGCGCCGTCGGTTCGCTCAGGCTGCCGAGCACGTGAATAAGGCCCATGACCGTGCCGATGATGCCCATCGTCGGCGCGTAGCCGCCGGCCGATTCGAAAACTTTGGCGTAGCTTTCATATTTTTTTTCCAAAGCGTCGATTTCGAGGCTCATGATTTGCTGGACCATGGTGCGTTCGGTTCCGTCCACGACCAGTTGAATCCCTTCGCGCAAAAAAGGATTCGGGTAGTCCGCCGCTTTTTTTTCCAGGGCAAGCACGCCTTCGCGCCGGGCCACCGTGGCCATGCCGACGATGTCTTCGATCAGCTCGCCCGAATCCTGTTGCCGGGAAGAAAACGCGAGGGCCAGCGCCTTCGGCACCGTGCGCAGCTTGGAGACCGGAAAGCTAATCAGCACCGCGGCGATCGTGCCTCCAAACACGATAAGGGCGGAAGTGAGCTGCATGAGTCCCCCAATCTCGCCGCCTTCCCACAAGAAACCGCCGATCAGGGCGGCCAAACCGATAATGATGCCAAGTAACGTTGCGATATCCATCGAGTGTGTACAACTCCTATTCTTCGACTTACCGTTTGCATCTATAAGATGAAAAAGGTATAATACATGGGAACACGCATTCCTATTTTGTAAATTAAGGAAGGTGTATAGTTTATTCATCGGAATCATGACCGATCCTGTTTAACAAAAGGGCACGATTAGGCAAAAGGTCTCATTTATATATAAGTAAGACTAGGTAGAATTATGGGGTAACTTGTCGGATCCTCCTCTAGTATTTCATTTTAGACGATAGGGTGATGTTGGACAATGAGTGAAATTGTATTTAGCGATAATAAATTCGAGCTTGTCTCCGAGTTCACTCCGCAAGGGGATCAGCCGGAGGCCGTAAGGCAGCTCGTCGAGGGCATTCGCGCCGGGAAAAGACACCAGACGCTGCTTGGCGCGACCGGAACGGGCAAGACGTTTACGATCGCCAATACGATTGCCCAGATAGGCAAGCCGACGCTGATCATCGCCCATAACAAGACGCTGGCGGCGCAGCTGGCCAGTGAATTTAAAGAATTTTTCCCCAACAACTCGGTAGACTATTTCGTCAGCTATTACGACTATTATCAACCGGAAGCCTACATCCCTTCCTCCGATACCTACATCGAGAAAGACTCCAGCATCAACGAAGAGATCGATAAGTTGCGCCACTCCGCGACAAGCTCGCTGTTTGAGCGGCGGGACGTCATCATTGTGGCGAGCGTGTCGTGCATCTACGGCCTCGGTTCGCCGATGGAATACCGCAACCTGGTGCTGTCGCTGCGGGTTGGCATGGAGAAGCCGCGCAACCAGATTTTGAGCCGGCTGGTGGATATCCAGTACCAGCGGAACGACATCAACTTCGTGCGCGGTACGTTTCGGGTGCGCGGGGACGTGCTGGAGATTTTTCCGGCTTCCAAAGGGGAGCACGCCGTACGGGTGGAATTTTTCGGCGATGAAATCGAACGGATCACGGAAATCGACGTGCTGACCGGCGAATTGGTCGGCGAGCGCGAGCATGTGGCGATTTTCCCGGCATCCCACTTCGTTACGCAGGAGGAGACGATGCGGATCGCGCTCGCCAACATCGAGCGTGAGCTGGAGGAGCGGCTGGAAGAGCTTCGTTCCAAAGGAAAGCTGCTGGAGGCCCAGCGGCTGGAGCAGCGGACGCGCTACGACATTGAGATGATGAAGGAAGTCGGCTTTTGCTCCGGGATCGAAAACTATTCCGGGCCGCTGACGTTCCGCGAGCGGGGGGCTACCCCGTATACGCTGCTGGATTATTTTCCCGACGACTTCCTGATTGTGATCGACGAATCCCACCAGACGCTGCCGCAAATCCGGGCGATGTACAACGGCGACCAGGCGCGCAAAACGGTGCTGGTGGAGCACGGCTTCCGCCTGCCTTCGGCGCTGGACAACCGGCCGCTGAGGTTCGAGGAGTTCGAAGCCAAGGCGAAGCAGTTGATTTACGTATCCGCGACGCCGGGACCTTACGAGCTGGAGCATTGTAATACGATGGTGCAGCAGATCATCCGGCCGACGGGCCTTTTGGATCCGGTGATCGAGGTGCGGCCGACGAAGGGGCAGATCGACGACCTGATCGGCGAAATTCAGAGCCGTATCGACAAGGATGAGCGTGTGCTCGTGACGACCTTAACGAAGAAAATGGCCGAGGATTTGACCGACTATTTAAAAGAGATCGGCATCAAAGTAAGGTACCTTCATTCCGATATCAAAACGCTGGAGCGGATGAGCATTTTGCGCGACTTGCGGCTGGGCACGTTCCATGTGCTGATCGGCATCAACCTGCTGCGCGAAGGGTTGGATTTGCCGGAAGTGTCGCTGGTGGCCATTCTGGACGCCGACAAGGAAGGCTTCCTGCGGTCGGAGCGCTCCCTGATCCAGACGATCGGGCGGGCGGCCCGGAACGCGGACGGCCGGGTGCTGATGTACGCTGACAGCATCACGGAATCGATGGACAAGGCGATTAAGGAAACCGAACGGCGGCGCAGCATCCAGATCGCTTACAACGAGAAGCACGGCATTACGCCGCAGACGATCCGCAAGAAAGTTCGCGACGTGATCGAAGCGACCAAGGTGGCGGAGAGCAAGAGCGAGTATCTGGCCGACGCCGCCAAGGTCAAGATGTCCAAGCGCGACCGCGAAGCGATGATCCGCCGCTTGGAGGCCGAAATGAAGGAAGCGGCCAAAAACCTTCAGTTCGAGCGGGCCGCGGAGCTGCGTGACGCAATCATGGAACTCAAGGCGGAGTAAGCGGCGGCGAATTGGAGTTAAAGCTAAAAGCAGCTTGAGTCAACAGTTCAAAAATCTGTTATTCGGGATTTTTGAACTGCCTCAGTTTTAATATAGATGTTGTTTAAAATCGGCTTTTCGGCACCGAAGCGTATGTTTTGGCGATCCGCGTTTATGCTCAGGCGAAAATATAAGGACAATAAACGCCGCTATTTCGCCGATATCTCTCATGTTGAGTGAAATAAAGGCATTTAATGCCGCTATTTTCTCCAGCCGCAGGGAAATGGCCTGCTTTTCGTTCCGGCATTGAACAATAAGGACAAAAAATGCCGCTAATGGGGATGAACAAGTTCAAATCCGGAAAATAAGAGCACAATGTGCCGCTATTTTTGGAAAGCAGCCTCGGAAACACATGTTTGGTCCCGGCTGAATTCAAGATTCGACGCCGAATCCGCTTCGCTGTTCTTGCTTCATGATCAAAAGCTGATTTTTAAACTGCCTCAGTTAAATGGATGTTTAAAAATCAGGTTTTCAGCACCGAGAAGGTTGGATGAAGCTAGGGATGGAGTAGCGGAGCGTAGGAAGATCCTACGTGAGCAACGGAAAGCCCGGCTGAATTCAAGATTCGACGCCGAATCCGCTTCCCTGTTCTTGCTTCGTGATCAAAAGCTGATTTTTAAACTATCTCAGTTAAATGGATGTTTAAAAATCAGGTTTTCAGCACCGAGAAGGTTGGATGAAGTTAGGGATGGAGTAGCGGAGCGTAGGAAGATCCTACGTGAGCAACGGAAAGCCCGGCTGAATTCAAGATTCGACGCCGAATCCGCTTCCCTGTTCTTGCTTCGTGATCAAAAGCTGATTTTTAAACTACCTTGATAAAGGGAGATGAAACCGTTGGCTAGTGAGAATATAGTCATCAAAGGCGCCAGAGCGCACAATTTGAAAAATATCAGCATCACGATCCCGCGCGACAAATTTGTGGTGTTGACGGGCTTAAGCGGTTCGGGCAAATCCTCGCTCGCCTTCGATACGATTTACGCTGAGGGGCAGCGCCGTTACGTCGAGTCGCTGTCCGCGTATGCCCGGCAGTTTTTGGGACAGATGGAGAAGCCGGACGTGGATTCGATCGAGGGCTTGTCTCCGGCGATTTCCATCGACCAGAAGACGACGAGCCGCAACCCCCGTTCCACCGTCGGAACGGTGACGGAAATCTATGACTATCTCCGCCTGCTGTTCGCCCGGGTCGGGCATCCGCACTGCCCGGAACACGGCATCGAGATTACGTCCCAGACGGTTGAGCAGATGGTCGACCGCATTATGCAATATCCTGAACGTACAAGATTGCAAATTTTAGCCCCCGTCATTTCCGGGAAGAAAGGCGAGCATAAAAGCTTGTTCAGCGAAATCGCCAAACAAGGCTTTGTTCGGGTGCGGGTTGACGGCGAGCAACGGGATTTGTCGGAGAACATCGAACTGGAGAAAAATAAAAAGCACTCCATCGAAGTCATCGTCGACCGGATCGTGGTTAAGGATGACGCCCGCAGCCGGTTGGCCGACTCGATCGAAACGGCGCTGAAAATGTCCGGCGGGCAAATTTTGGTCGACATCATCGGCCAGGAAGAGCTGCGGTTCAGCTCCAATTTCGCCTGCCCGATCTGCGGATTCAGCATCGAAGAGCTGTCGCCGCGGATGTTTTCGTTCAACAGCCCGTTTGGCGCTTGTCCGGAATGCGACGGGCTTGGCGTCAAAATGATCATCGACCCCGATCTGCTTATTCCCGATCCGTCGAAGACGATTGAGGACGGCGCGTTTGAAGCGTGGGCCGGAGGCACTTCGAATTACTATCCGCAATTTTTGAAATCCGTGTGCGAGCATTTCGGCATTCCGCAAGACGTGCCGGTGTCCGAGCTGACGAAGGAGCAAATGGACAAGCTGCTGTACGGAACGGGCGATACGAAAATCCGCTTCCGCTACCAAAACGATTTCGGCATGAGCAAAGAAGCTTTGGTAACGTTCGAAGGGATCATCCCGAACCTGGAGCGCCGATACCGGGAAACCGCTTCGGAAGGCATCCGCGAGTTCATTGAAGAGTTTATGGGCACGAAACCGTGCGGTACCTGCAAAGGCCATCGTCTGAAAAAAGAAAGCCTCGCGGTTACGGTCAACGGGCAAAATATGGCTTATGCGACTTCGCTTTCGATCGGAGAGGCGATGGAGTTTTTCGGCGGGCTGGAGCTCAGCGAAAAAGAAAAACAAATCGCTCACCTAATCCTGAAGGAAATCAATAACCGGCTCGGTTTCCTCGTAAACGTCGGGCTCGATTACTTGACGCTCAGCCGGGCGGCAGGGACGTTGTCCGGCGGGGAAGCGCAGCGGATTCGGCTGGCAACGCAAATCGGCTCAAGCCTGATGGGCGTGCTGTATATTCTGGACGAACCGAGCATCGGCCTGCACCAGCGGGATAACGACCGGTTGATCTCCACGCTGGCGCATATGCGCGACATCGGCAACACGCTGATCGTCGTCGAGCATGACGAAGACACCATGCTGGCGGCCGATTATATTATCGATATCGGACCGGGGGCGGGCATTCACGGCGGCCAGGTAATTTCGCAAGGGACGCCGCAGGAAGTGATGAACGACCCGCGTTCCCTGACCGGCCAATATTTAAGCGGCAAAAAATTCATTCCGGTGCCTTTGCAGCGGCGCAAACCGGACGGACGCTGGCTGGAGATCAAGGGAGCGAAGGAGAACAACCTGAAGAACATCAACGTCAAATTCCCGATCGGCGTGTTTACGGCCGTGACCGGGGTATCCGGTTCGGGCAAATCGACGCTGGTGAACGAAATCTTGAAAAAAACGCTGGCCCGCGACTTGAACAGAGCGAGAGTCCGGCCCGGCCAATACAAGGAGATCAAAGGGCTGGAGCACGTCGATAAAGTCGTGGACATCGACCAGTCGCCGATCGGGCGGACACCGCGTTCAAACCCGGCCACGTACACCGGCGTGTTCGACGACATCCGCGACCTGTACTCGCAGACGAACGAAGCGAAGGTGCGCGGCTACAAGAAAGGGCGCTTCAGCTTCAACATCAAAGGCGGCCGCTGCGAAGCCTGCCGCGGCGACGGCATTATCAAGATCGAGATGCACTTCCTGCCGGACGTGTATGTGCCTTGCGAAGTGTGCAAAGGCAAGCGCTACAACCGCGAGACGCTGGAAGTCAAATACAAAAACAAAAGCATTGCCGATGTGCTGGAGATGACGGTGGAGGATGCCACGGAATTTTTCCAAAACATCCCGAAAATTCATCGCAAGCTGCAAACGCTGCTTGACGTCGGGCTGGGCTACATCAACCTGGGGCAGCCGGCGACGACGTTGTCCGGCGGGGAGGCCCAGCGCGTGAAGCTGGCTTCGGAGCTGTACCGCCGCAGTACCGGCAAGACGATCTACATCCTGGACGAACCGACCACTGGTCTGCATGTCCACGATATCGACCGGCTGCTCAAGGTGCTGCATCGTTTGGTCGATTCCGGGGACACGGTGCTGGTCATCGAGCATAACCTGGACGTCATCAAAACGGCCGATTACCTTATTGACCTTGGTCCGGAAGGAGGCAGCGGCGGCGGGACGGTCATCGCCACAGGCACGCCGGAAGAGGTCGTAAAGGTGGAAAACTCTTACACCGGCCGCTACCTGGCTCCGATTCTCGAACGCGACGCGAAACGCACCAAAGAGCTTGAAAACCTGGAAGTGGAGAGCCGGGAAGTGGGTTAAAACTATCCGCAGGACGTAATGCAGAATAATGCGTAAAGAATTGCAGGAAGAAGTATAGAAGAAGTATAGAAGAAGTTGTAGAAGAAGTGTTTAAGACAGTCTGCGGCGGTCCCTTGTGATTGCGGGCAGGCTGTTTTCTTTGTCCGATTAAAGTAGTGTTCCATATGACGGGGGAGTGGACTTTTTGGCAAGAGGAAGATGGAGTTTGTGCGGCGACAAATATAGTGTTAGGACGAAATTAATTGCATTTCCTACATTTGGGATGGCATGTTTGAGTCGGATGAGAGCAACAGTTGTAAAAAGTGCGATTAAATACAGGGTATAGAGGTTGGCCGAAGCTAAGTTCCGTTTTAAATGCAGGTTATGCAATTAAAACAAAGGATTCAGCCAAATTTCCGAAAGTAATTGTAAGTTTTGCACTTATACGCTACGGGCCTAGTAAATGAGCAAGGGGCTGGCACCAATCACCAGCCCTTTGCGATGCAATATCTGGCTGCCTCACGTTCTTTTACGAAGCAACCCCGGCCTCTAAAATGCCGCTAAACTTCTCCTGGAAGGCGGGAATGCCAATGCGGCGGACAAAGCTGTGGAACGATTCCCCGGCGGTGCGCTGCTCTTTGTAGAACAGCAGGAGCTGCTCCAGCACCTGGGCCACCTGATCGCCTTTGACGCGGCCTTTCAAAGCCTGGTTAAACTGCGCCTGGGGTCCGTTAGGCCCGCCGCCGAGAGTGCCACCGACGGCGATGTCGAACGCGTCGACCATGCCTTCCGGCGTTTTCACCAAAGAGCCTTGCAGACCGATGTCGGCGATATGCTTTTGTCCGCAGGCGTTCGGGCAGCCGATGAAATGGATGCGTACTTTTTCGTCCAATTCGACGTGCTGATCCAAATATTCGGCAACCTCGGCGGCGCGGCGTTTCGTTTCCACGATCGCGAGATTGCAGAACTCGTTGCCGGTGCAGGAGACGGTGCGGCTCATAAAATGCTTCGGAAACGGCGTCAGCCGCTGCAGGACGGGAGCTTTCAGCGCTTCCTCCACCTTGTCGTCCGGAATGCCGCTCAGCAAAATGTTCTGGGACATCGTGGTGCGGATTTTTCCTTCCCCGTATTGATCGGCCACATCGGCCAGCTGTACGAGTTCATCCGCATTGAAACGGCCGACGGGAACGTTTAGGCCGATGTAGTTTAAGCCCTTTTGTTTTTGCGGATGGACGCCGTCGAAATAGGCGGCTTGCCAGCCTGCCGTTTTGTCTTCGCCGCGCGAAGGCAGGTCACCGATCAATTCGATCAGCTTGTCTTTGAATTTTTCCGGGCCCCAATCGGCAACCAGAAATTTCAGGCGGGCTTGATGGCGTTTCTCGCGGTATCCGTAATCCCGGAAAATCGTCGTCACGCCGACCGCCACCTTCAGCACTTCCTCCGGTCTCACGAAAATGTCCAAGGGCTTCGCCAGATGGGGCTTGGCCGAAAGACCGCCGCCAACCAGCGCGTGAAAACCGATCACCTCTTCGCCGCCGATCGTTTTGACGGCCGGAACGAAGGCCAGGTCGTTGATCTCCGCCTGCGCGTTGTTATAAATGTTGGCAGAGATGGACATCTTGTATTTGCGCGGCAAATTCGAAAAATCGCGGTTCAGCAGGAAAAAGGTGTTCACTTCTTCCACGATGTCCGCCGTGTCGATCAGCTCATCCTTATCGATGCCGGCAAGCGGGTTGCCGACGATCGTACGCGGGCAGTCGCCGCAGGCTTCAAACGAATAAAGGCCGACTTCTTCCAGCCGCCGAAAAATATCCGGCAAATTCTCCACACGCAGCCAGTGGAATTGAATCGCCTGACGGGTCGTGACGTCCACGAGCCCGCGTCCGTACAATTTGGAAATTTCAGCTAACGCCCGGGCTTGCTTGGTGTTCATGATCCCGGTGTTGATCCGCACGCGCATCATGAAATGGCCGTCCTTCGGTTTTTGCTGATATACGCCGGCCCATTTGAAACGGTCCATATCGTCCGCCGGGATGGAGTCATACCCTTTGACCGCGTATTCCTCGATAATGGTGCGGATGACGTCCAGGCCGTCTTTTTCCAGCTTGACGAATTCGAATTTGTTTAATTTCTCCGGTTCTTTTGTCCAAATCGGCTCGTATGCCATGCGTAACCCCTCCTTGTATGATCAAATCTATAATTCCGACAGAATAACTATGATATAAGTAACATAATGGTACCATAGTTATGAAGGAGCGTAAACCGACAGAAGGGCTTTTGGACATAAGACTTCCTTATGGAAAAACAAAGTTCTGGTAATAATGAGGATGTCAATGAACAATTGAGCGAAAAGAGATAAAAAACCATCCTTTGGAGTTATTTTTTTGACGATTTTTTGTCTTTCCTCTTGCATCCGGCGGGGCGGGAAGATAACATAGAAGGAGATATGTAATTTCGTGGATTTCAAGAGGAGGTTTCGCGATGTTGCTCGCCGCAGCGGGAGAAACGACAACGACGTTTAACGGATTCGATATTTTTATGATTTTGTTCACCGTGATCATTTTGATCGGCGTGGTCCGCTTGTTCAAAGAACGTCCGAAGAAAAATCTGTTCGCCATCGCCTTCGGCATTATCAGCCTGCTCGTGTTTTTGGTGTCCGACGCCATTATGATCAAAGGCTGGTTCGGTTAAGCTTCCGGTACATAACCCTTCATGCAGTGAAATGGTTGGGCATCTTAATCCGGGCGGGATGAGGTGCCTTTGAATTTTTTTAGCGCAAAGTCTTTACGAATCCGCAAAGTGTAATATAATGGAAACAGGTGAAGCACACCTTGATATCGCTCGTCGATAATCGAGGTGTGTTTTTTTATTGCCTAAAATGGGTTATTTTCACAAAATAGGGATGTTACGGGAGGTGATGATAGAAAAGGAGCGAATAATTAGAAATAAGGCATTTTATGTGATTAGTGTAAAACAATAGAAGGAAGGGTGAGGCAATTCCATGAAAAAATGGCTGTCATTTCTGTTGGCCGGGACTTTGATAAGCGCTTTTATTCCGTTCGGGTCCCATACGGCCGTCGGCACGGTGAATGCTGCAGCAATCACTTTTAAGGACGTGAAATACGACCACTGGGCGAAAAAGGCGATTGATTCGGCGGTCGCCAAAGGTTACTTCAAAGGCTACGCCGATGGAACCTTCAAGCCGAACGCGACCGTGACCCGGGCCGAATTTGCCGCGCTTTTGGCGCGTGCGGCGAAAGGGGATGCCGCTGAAACGGCTTCTTCCGGCCATGAGTTTTCCGATCTGACAGGTCATTGGAGCGAAGCCGAGGTGGAACGCGCCGTGTCCCTCGGATATATTCAGCCCGGCGACTATCCGAACGGATTTAAGCCCAATACGCCGATTACCCGGTTTGAAATGTCAAAATGGATGACCTCGGGGCTGGCGGCGGCCGCTGAGGATTACAAACAAGCATTGGAGGATACGAAGACCACCGTGATCCCGGTAAAGGAATATTTTAATCCCGGCATACCGCAAATTAAGTCCTCTTACATCGCCGTAGCTTTAGGAACGAAATTAATGAGCGGTTACCCGGACGGCTCCTTCGGCCTGGACAAAAACGCAACCCGGGCGGAAGCTTCCACGATCCTGCTGAATCTGGAACGAGTAGACGGCCAAAAGGCCGACGACTTCCTTGGCCTCAAGGAACTGCGCCAGGTCGGCACGGAACGGACCAATCTGGAGACGATCAGCCCGTTTACAACCGGCAACACCTCTTTAAACGATGTGGCGGAAAAAACACTCACATTCCGAAATAACGCCGGCAGCCTAAAGCTGCACAATTATATCGTGGTCGATACCGAAGATTTCAAAAATATTAAGAGCATCTATGCGCCGTTGTTTGTGGATGAGACGGATTATATTAGTCGGTTGGATAAACCGGGTGAATACAGAGCATACATTCAAATCACGATATATCCAAAAAGCAAGGATTTTGACCTTGGCCATTATATGAACGGAGTAACCGCTGGTATAGTCGGTGGAAGTAGAATTTCAAATGCAAGTTTAATGCAAAAATATGAATACCTTACTCTACCACACACGGATAGCAAGGAATTTTTCCAAAGTCATAACACCGTCAAAGGGATAACTTTATGGGTTGAAAGATTTTTAAATCCTAAAACAGTAGCTGGAGATCAAATCACAACTGACGATGGTTCATTTGCAGTGCTAAGCAAGAAATAATGGGGAGTGGCGTGAGTTGAAAAAGTGGATCGCTAGCTTCTTTGTGTTAATTCTATTTACCACCCCATTTTCGAACTATTCCTATGCCGCATTCCAAAGTGGCTACCCCACGAAAGGAATAGAAGTTACCCCTACGGGGCCAGCGCAGATGCAAACTGTAAAAATAGAGGTGACAGGGAAGACTGACGCTCGGCCAAAGGTGGTTTGGGTTCAAAGCGATTCAGATATTTGGGCGGCTACGTTTGACGACGGAATGCGTGCAGAAACAGGCACTTTTGGAAGCGGAAAAAATGCTGTGCCTTTAGAGAAACGTACGGATTTTAAGCTGGATATGACAAAGTATGCTCCTGATTCTATGACAGATGCACTTAGTAATTCGTTTTCCAAGGTGCATATTAAAAAGTTAGCAATTGAAGATATGGAATGGGTAGAGGGGAAAAGTTATGCATCTGTCGATGACAAACCGTCATTTCAGCCGGGAAGTATTGAAGCTAGAATCAGAGTTTCGACAGGGCATCCATTGGAGTACAGTGAACACTATAAATACTCCACCCGCTACGACGGAGCGGACAAATTTATGGCCGAATACTACATCCCGATGCTTGTCAATTACAAAGGGTACGTGGTCGAGAAAAAGAAAATGCGCGTGCTGGACAACGCCACGCTGGCGGTGGGTCAGACCAAGGAGATGAAAGCTCAGGTAGCGACACTCGAATATAATATGTCGGATTGGAACGACAATTGGTATGATGTCACAACGGCTTCCGAAACGGTATGGACGTCTGACAATAGTGCGGTGGCTACTGTAGATGCTTCAGGGAAAGTGACCGCCAAGTCCAAAGGAACGGCCACGATCACCGCCCAGTGGAAAAAAGGACCGTACTGGCTGTATGGAGCGGCCGCAATTACGGTCGGAACTGGCGGGGACCCCGAGGGTCCCGAAGACCCGGATGGGCCGCCAGGCGTAAAATGTACGAAACCATCACCTGAGCGATCTATGGCCGGCGAGGATTTTAATCCTAACGCGAGCGCAGTCATTAAAGCAGACAGCCGGGGAAGTGAACGATTCAATGTAGCGGATGGCATACCGACCTCGGAAAGTTTGTATGGTAATGTCACAGCGAAAGAATATTTGTATAACTACAAATACAATAAAATGGCAGGGACTTGCACCTTTACTGTGCCTGTAACAAGAGATTTTAATCTGCGTTGGGTAGAATACGTATTTGGTGTCGGCTATAAGCACAGGTCTGAAAATGTAACGTTGACTTATGACGTTAAGGTTACGAAGCCCTATGCTTACTGGGCAGTAGCTGAATTTCAGTTGTATGAGATAGTCAGGGCGACGCTTTTGAACTATGCCTTTGAGGGTGGTGGAATCTCGATTTTGCCAGCGGGATATGATCCGCCCGATTTTGTATTAGCGGCTTACTCTACCCATATCCAACCCCCGCCACAGATTAAAACCATTGTACTGAGGGATAAGGATATCGATGGCGGAACTAAAAGGCCGGATATTGAAAACGATACACGCGAGCGGGGGGAAATGGAAGCAGAAGGCAGTAAACGTGCGCCCAAGCTGTATGTCCGAAATGATTTACTGGAATTTGCAGGTCAAACAATTATGAATGACGGCTGGGTAGAAGGACAAACTGAAATGCCGGGTGAAATTCCGGAAGCGAGAATCATTAATGACAACGTACTATATAGCCCAGACCATATTATACCAACTAGCAAAACGAACAAGGCGGACCAAGCGAGCAGCGGGAGGATTTACTACGAAATCATGAACGGGAGTACCGATGCGGACGCCAATAAAGACTTTCCAATCTACGGGATCAATTCGGTAACGGTACATACGCCGGTTGTCATCTATCCCAGCGTTTCGGATGATCGGGCCCACAATCAAAAAACGAATCCAGCCCAGGGGCGTTCCGCGATTATTCTTGACCGGCCTTTTACCGTGGAAATGCCAAACAGCGGACAGCATGCGAATTATCTCGGTTATGGGAACCGGAACTACCTCAAATACATAGGCAGCAAGCAGGTGCGTTTCCCGTTTGACGTGTACGATGGAACGAAATCGGCTTTTTACTCGAAAAATACCTGGATCGAAGTGGACAAAAGCAAGGAGTCGTTTGCGTTTTTCTTACCGGTGTGGGTGGATGAAGGCTTTTACGATGTCGAGTTTCGCACGATCGCGCATAATGCGCCGTCCGGGGCCACGGATCAAACCAATGCCAATCTGGATCTTAAGCATCATATCGCCTATGATACCGTGCCGGTGGATGCGATCGGGCGCGTGTACGATTTTCGAGTGACGGATATTGCCGATTATAACTGGGAAAGTGTGTTCCGGACCGAAAAAGGCGGGCGAACGCCGACCGGTGCGTCTTATTGGGTAGGCTTGAACGGGATTGACGGGGCGGCGCGCGGCAACACGAGCAGGTTCACGCTGCCGATCCGCCCGGGCAGCCATCCGCTGTACAATAACGCTGTGATCAAGACGGGCTACCATTTCAAGTTTGACCTCAAAACGAAAGGGAATATGTTTGGGGCGCAGGATCAGATTGCAATTACGCCGGCGTTTTATTTTATCGATGCGAAAAAAGGCACACGGACGCCCGTTGATTTGTACTACCATACCGGCAGCAAAAGCTACGTCAAAATCGGCTCGCCTTCCGACAAGGTGCAGCGTTATGTCGTTTTGAACGAGCGGCTGCGGAATGTGCCGGCCGAGGAGTTGACCGATACGGCGCTATACAAATACGATCACGACTATACGTTTAATCAGGTGGCCGGGATCGGGCGAAGCCAGTTCGTGCAGAACTTTATTCGCAAAACGACGAAGCAGCGGACGGCCGTGGGCAGTTTCAGCCTGCTGCGGCTGCCGGAAGGCGTGCGGACGCTGATCGGACCCAAAACCGATCTGCCGCCCAGCGTCGATCCGGCCCGGGCCAATGCCGCGGTGCAAAAATGGTATGGCGAGTACAGCCTGCCGGCCGACCTGTACGCGGTGGCGGCGGGGACGAATGTGGCCGAATACGGGCGGACGCACGGCGGGCTAACGGATAAGTCGCCGATATTTTTGAAGGATGGATACATTGTCGTGAACTTCAACATCGAGACGGTGCGGGATGGGAACACGGACAAGCCCCATCTTCAGTATATCGACGCCCCGTTAATGAACCAGTGGTTCGGGCTGGAAGGGTTTAGGCGCAGCGCGGACGATCCGTACGGACGGACCTTTGCGCTGCTGGACGGGGACGTCGTGTTCTATCACGCGGACCAATCGAGCCGGGGCGATTTTCGTTCCATGGTTACGCATTAAGAAAGTTTGGGAAGACTCCTTCTCCGTTTTTTGGGGAAGGAGTTCTTTTTTGCTCACGGATTTGCTAGTTCTATGCTACAATGTTCTAGTCTATTAACGAGCAAGTGAGATGCGGGAGGACCCTAGAGTTATGAAACCAAGTCCGTTTATTGCAGTGGAAGGCGCGATTGGGGCCGGCAAAACAACGCTGGCGGCGATGCTCGCTGAGCGGTTTGATTTTCCGCTCCTGAAGGAGATTGTGGAGGAAAATCCGTTCCTGGACAAGTTTTACCAGAACAGCGGGGATTGGAGCTTTCAACTGGAGATGTTCTTTTTGTGCAACCGGTACAAGCAACTGGAGGATACGGCGCTGAAGTTTGTGTCCCGCCGCCGGCCGGTCGTGTCCGATTATCATATTTATAAAAATTTGATTTTTGCCCAGCGCACGCTGAAAGGGGGCCAGCTTGACAAATACCGGCAAATTTATCATCTGCTGACCGACGATTTGCCGAAGCCTAACCTGATCGTGTATATCCGGGCGGATCTGGCGACCCTGCAGCAAAGAATCAAAAAACGCGGCCGGAGCTTTGAGCAGGACATCGATCCCGGTTATCTGGAGCGGTTAATCGAGGATTACGATGAGGCGATGGCCCGCATTAAAGCGAATGAACCTGAAACGGTTGTCATCGCGGTGGACGGCAATGCGATGGATTTTGTCGAGCATCCGGAGCATTTTGAACAAATCGTTGCCGAGATAAAGGAGCGTATGTAAACGATGAGCCATGATTTTCATATTCCCCAAGACGCTTTGATCACGGTCGCGGGCACCGTAGGCGTAGGCAAATCCACGCTGACTTCAGCCCTGGCGGCCCGGCTCGGCTTCCGCACTTCGATGGAGAAGGTCGATCAGAACCCCTATCTGGAGAAGTTTTACCACGATTTTGAAAGATGGAGCTTTCATCTGCAAATTTATTTTTTGGCCGAACGTTTTAAGGAGCAAAAAGCGATTTTCGAAGCGGGCGGCGGATTTGTGCAGGACCGTTCGATTTACGAGGACACCGGTATTTTTGCCAAAATGCATGCCGACCAGGGCACAATGTCCAAAACCGATTACGAAACATACAGCAGCCTGTTTGAGGCGATGGTGATGACGCCGTATTTTCCGCATCCGGATGTGCTGATCTATTTGGAAGGCGAGCTGTCTTCGATTTTGAAGCGGATCCGGCTGCGGGGCCGGGAAATGGAAATCCAAACCGACGTATCCTATTGGGAGCAGATGTATAAGCGCTATGCCAAATGGATCGAGGAGTTTGACGCGTGCCCGGTGCTGCGGCTGAATATCGACGAATACGATGCCACGGATGAGGCCTCGCTGGACGAGATCATCCGCCAGGCAGCGGAGATCATTCAAGCGTCGCGGGCGCGGCGAAACAAATAGCATGGTAAAACCTCCGTAATCCCGTTATTATCGGGAGCGGGGGTTTTTTGGCTGAGGGGCGAGGCCTTTTTTCGAGGGTGGAGGATAATGGGGATTATAACTGAATATGTGATTGGCTTTACTATAACGATATTGCAAATCATACACTTAATTTTATATCAAAATGCCCTAACATTCGTTTCAATTGCATTTCATGCACTTACATTCCCGTTTCATTACCTTTCCTTAAAAAGAAAACGAGGTAATTGCAGGATTTGCACTTCATCAAGCGCTGTGGCAGCCTTTCCGGATAACTAACTGTACATTTTGCAACAACTGCCGGAATTGATTCGCGAAGCGCTGCCAAAGCCAGGAAAAAGCTTTCCGCTCTGATTAAGCGTCAGCTTCAGCAGGACGGTGAAATTAATTTCAAAACGCCTGAAGGTCCCCGAAATCAAATAAGTGCTTTTTTCCTTGTGAATGGATGGAAAAGCTAGAGTACGCCGGCAATGTCTGCTAGAATATATAGGTTGACGGATGATTAAATTTTGAACTTTTATCAGGTATGGATATAGATTTAAGACTTTGTGCCGGCTTAAGCCGGTTTTAGGAGGATATACATGAGCAAGGCAGGATTGACGAGGCAGGATGTAGAGCTGCTGGCGCCGGCGGGTGACTGGGACTGCATGCGGGCGGCGGTGGCGAACGGGGCGGACGCGATTTTTTTTGGCGTGGAGAAGTTTAATGCCCGGGCGCGGGCGAACAATTTTCGTATGGACGAACTGCCGGAGATCATGGCGTTTTTGCACAGCTATGGGGTCAAAGGGTTTCTGACGTTCAACATTCTCGTGTTCGAGGATGAGCTGAAAGAGGCGCGGGAACTGGTGGAGGCGTGCATCGAAAGCGGCGTGGACGCGGTGATCGTGCAGGACCTCGGGCTGGTGAAGCTGATCCGCGAAATATCGCCGGATTTTCCGATTCACGGATCGACGCAGATGACGATTACTTCGCCGGAGGCGGTGGAGTTCGTCAAGCCGTGGAACATGGAGCGGGTCGTTTTGGGACGGGAAAACAACCTGAAGCAGATCAAGGTGATCGGGGAGCAGGCCAAGCTGCCGATGGAGGTGTTTGTGCACGGGGCGCTGTGCGTGTCGTATTCCGGTCAGTGCCTGACGTCGGAAATGTGGGGCGGGCGTTCGGCCAACCGCGGCGAGTGCGCGCAGGCGTGCCGGCTGCCGTACGACCTCATGGTCGACGGGGAAAAGAAACCGATGGGCGATGTGGCCTATCTGCTGTCGCCGAAGGATTTGGCGGCGATCGACATCATGCCGGAGCTGATCGAGGCGGGCGTGACTTCGTTTAAAATCGAAGGGCGGCTGAAAAGTCCGGAGTACGTGGCGAACGTAGTAAGCAAATACCGCAAGGCGATCGACCGCTATTTTGACGGGGATGATACGAAGCCTTCCAAGGAGGAGATCCGCGAGCTGCAGCAGAGTTTTTCGCGCGGCTTTACGCACGGGTTCCTGGAAGGGACGAACAATAAAAAGCTGGTTGACGGGACGTTCCCGAAAAGCCGGGGCGTATACCTGGGCCGGGTCGAAAAGGTGCTGCGCGACGGCGTTGTCTGCAAGCTGGAAGCGCCGCTGAAGCGCGGCGACGGGATCGTGTTTGATGCCGGAGATCCGACGAAAAAAGAAGAAGGCGGACGCGTTTACGACCTGCGCCGCAAAGGCGTGAAGCAGGAGGGCGAGGCCGGCGAGGGCTGGATCGTGGACATTGTGCCGGGGCGTAACGACGTGGATTTGCGCCGGGTGCATGTCGGCGACCGCATTTGGAAAACGAGCGATCCGGCGCTCGACAAACGGCTGCGCCAAACGTTCGAGACGGACAAACCGTACCGCGTGTTTCCGGTGCATGTGCGGGCCGTCGGGCGCCCCGGCGGGCTGCTCACCACCTTCTGGACGGATGTGCAGAAGGGCACGATGGTGCGCGTCGACTCGGAGCTGGAGCTCGAGGTGGCGCAAAAACGGCCGATGGACGCAGCGCTGCTCGAAGAGCAGTTCGGGCGTCTCGGCGGCACGGTGTTTCAGCTCGAGCAGCTGGATGCGGAGCTGCATGGCGACGTCATCCTGCCGATTCGAGAGCTGAACGGCATCCGCCGGCGCGCGGTGGAGCTGCTCGCCGCCGAGCGGCCGAAGCCGCCCGTGTGGACGCGGGCGGCGGCGGGGGACGCCCCGCCTGCCGCGGCCGGCCTGGCCGGTGCCGGCCCGCGCCGCGCGCCGCATACGCACGGTGAAGCGCAGCTCACCGCGCTGTGCCGCAGCCTGCCGCAGGTGCAGGCTGCGCTCGAAGCCGGCGTTTCCTTTGTCTACGCCGACTTCGAGTTTATCAAGCAGTTCACGGCAGCGGTCGAAGCCGTTCATGCCGCCGGCAAGCAAATTGCGCTGGCCACGCCGCGCATCCATATGCCGGGCGAAAACGGCTACCACAACAACATCCTGCGCCTTCAGCCCGACGCGGTGCTGGTGCGCAACACCGGGGCGCTGTACTTTTACCTGCGCCACCGGATGGAGAATTCGTCGGCCGTGCACCCGCGGCTGATCGGCGATTTTTCGCTGAACATCGCCAACCACAAAACGGCCGAGCTGTTCCTGGAGGCCGGCTGCGATATCGTAACGCCGTCCTATGATTTGAACATCCAGCAGATGGTCGACCTGCTGCGGGTCAGTAGGGCGGCCGACATGGAAGTCGTCATCCATCAGCATTTGCCGATGTTCCACACAGAGCATTGCGTGTACTGCACCTTCCTAAGCGAAGGTACCGACTACACCAACTGCGGCCGTCCGTGCGAGCAGCACCGGGCATCGCTGCAGGACCGCATCGGCATGTCCCACCCGGTCCGGGTCGATGAAGGCTGCCGCAACACGGTGTACAACGCGATCGAACAGTCCGGCGCGGAGTATTTGAACCATTTCCTTGAGCTTGGCGTACCGCGCTACCGGGTTGAATTCCTAGAGGAAACCCCGGATCAGGTGCACAAGGTCATCGACCTGTACAACCGCGCCCTGCGCGGTGAAATCAGCGGTACCCAAGTCTGGAAAACGCTAAAAGCTACCAACCAGCTAGGCGTCACGCGCGGACAACTGGTGAAATAAAATATGAAAGGGAGCTTGCTGCGGTTTTACCGCCCTAGGCTCCCTTTTTTCATTAAAACCTCGCTGCAGACGAGGGGCATTTAGAAGAGATTTGCTCTTGTAACTTCCGTTTCCTTGTTATTGCACAGTTCTCACGATCGTCCGATTATTTCGATCTTCGAGGCCTGACTATTTACAAAATTATGGTATAATCCAACTAAGCAATAGAATAGGCTTGCAAGGGCGGTCGGGCTACCTCTCTATAGAAGGGAGGGATGCCAGGTGGAAGTTTATCAAGCGTTAACGCTAATGATCTCATTTGCGACTTTAATTGTCCTGATACTTTCCTTCCATAAACGCAAATAGACCGCCCCATGCCAAGGAATCGGTCTATTTGTGCCCATTCTTACAGCCTGCCGCCCTTAAAAGCGGCTATTGCCCGGGGCCGTGCCCTGCAAGCACGGCTCCTTAATAATAAAGGCTTTTAAATACTTTTAAAAGTACTTTTATTGTATCACAACTAAACTGAAATTTACACGATCACGAAGATTTTTTAGGGGGATCCTGCAGCCGTTCTATGGCTATGAGCTCCCCTTGCTTATTAACCTGTGAGATCTAGCGACCTAAAAAATCGCCCGATACAACTCCTCAATCTCGGCCACCGTTGTCTCCCGCGGATTGCCACCCGTACATACATCTTCGAACGCGGAGCGGGCGAGGGCGGGGATGTCCTCTTCCCGCACGCCGACTTCACGGAGACGGGACGGAATGCCGACGTCCTCCGACAGCTGGCGAACTGCGGCAACCGCAGCTTTGCGAGCTTCCTGGATGCTCATTTGTTCGATTCCCGGCACGCCCATCGCTTTGGCGATGTCGCGGTATTTTTCCCCGGTGTAATCGGCGTTGTATGCCATAATGGACGGCAGCAAAATAGCATTAGCCACTCCATGAGGCGTATCGTAAAAAGCTCCCAACGGATGAGCCATCCCGTGCACCAACCCCAGGCCCACATTAGAAAAGCCCATGCCGGCGATATACTGGCCCAGTGCCATCCCTTCGCGGCCTTGCGGATCATTGTTCACGGCGCCGCGCAGGGAGCGGGCGATGATTTCCACCGCTTTTAGATGCAGCGCATCGGTCAACTCCCAGGCTGCTTTGGTAATGTACCCTTCGATCGCATGGGTTAAAGCGTCCATGCCGGTGGCGGCGGTGAGTCCTTTGGGCATGGAGCTCATCATATCCGGGTCGACGATGGCGACGACGGGAATGTCATGGGGATCAACGCAGACAAATTTTCGTTTGTTTTGCGTATCCGTGATCACATAGTTAATCGTGACCTCCGCCGCTGTCCCGGCCGTTGTCGGAACGGCGATGATCGGCACCGATTTGTGGGCCGTCGCTACCGCTCCTTCCAAACTGCGAACGTCGGCGTATTCCGGGTTGTTGCTGATGATGCCGATCGCTTTGGCCGTATCCATCGGCGATCCGCCGCCGATCGCGATGATATAATCGGCCCCGGCCGCTTTAAAGGCGGCCAATCCTTGTTGCACGACTTCAATGGTAGGATTCGCTACCGTTTCATCGAAAACGGAATAAGGCAACTGGTGGAGGTCAAGCAGACCGGTTATTTTGGACACGACATTATGCTTCACAAGCTTCTTGTCGGTTACGACCAATGCCTTAACAAAACGGCGCTGCTTCACTTCATTGACGATATCGGCAATCGCCCCGGCCCCGAAATACGAGGTTTCGTTCAAAATCATACGTTGGCTCATGGCCAAACCCTCCTTTTTTGTGAAACTGTTCACTTGAATAAGTGCATAGAACTTTCAAGTCTTGCGCTATCTGACTCCATCATAAATACGATTTGTTGGAAAATCAACATAAAACAACATTAATTTGTGGTTTTTGTTTGAATTTTTCGGGCGTAAAAAAATCCGCTCCATTAAGAGCGGACTTTGATACCAGTAATACGTTCAAATTCCTCATCAGCTTCTATTCTTCGTTTATCATATGCCTCTTGGCCAATGGATTGAATTATTTTTGCCTAGCTCTCCGCATTAAAATCGAAGATTGTTCTCTTTGAGCACGAGTAGGAGGAATAATCATGACCCCATTTACAGGTGAAATTGCCCGCTTAGTCTTATGGGATTTGATTACCGAGGATTGGCTGACTCTAAGGACTTTGCGAAGCTTACCTTTGTCATAAGAGATCATCTCCTTTACTTATAAGGCCATTTTCGTAGCACTTCCGTGCCCTTAATACGAGTACCTTATAAGTAATATCATTGTCCCGCCTTCATCCTCTTTTATCTGTGCGGGAGATCACGCTTACGTTCTATATCGAACGGACAAGCTCCTCTTTTCCGGCCAGCACTTCCGCCAGGATAGCCGCTCCCAGCTTGAAGCCGTGCGTGAATGCCGCCTCATTATGCATGGCACTGGCCTCCGCATGAAGATCCAGCAAAGCTTCCAATTCGCCGAATTCCTTTTCGCCCAGTTTCTTGCGCCAGTTCTCCATCGCCGTGGAGATTTGTTGGCATAATGGACGATATTTCGGGTTCCTGGGCACGATCATTTCATCCGGCAAAATATTTCCGGCATAAAGCTCTTCCAAAATACTTGGCACGTTTATCCTCCCTTTCTATATAAGTACGTGTTCAAAAAGTCAGGTTTGGAGCATCGAGAAGGTTGGATGAAGCGTAAGTTTTGGGTACGTGAGCAACTGAAATGTTTCCGTAGGAAACATGCTTCGGAAGCATATGCTTAGGCCCGGCTGAATTCAAGATTCGACGCCGAATCCGCTTCTTGACCTGCTTCGTGATCAAAAGATGACTTTTTGAACTACCTCTATAAGTGGCCGCCTCCTTGAAAGGAAAGTTTGCACATGGTAGGATATTTATGCAACTTTCCTTTTTTGGGGGTTGCCTTGGGGGGAAGTGGCGTGATTCTTTAGCGAGTGTGCGCCGCTTCCTTTTATTTTTCTTCTTCGGACAAAAGCAGCTTCAACCCCAACCGGATCGCTTCGGTTCTGGTGATATTATGCTTGGTACAATAAGCAGTCAGGGCTTGGTTTGTATCTTCGTCGAAGCGAACTTTGATGCTAAAGGTTTTCGGGTTGTCCACTTTTGGCCGTCCTGTTCGTGGGCTCAGTCTGCTCACCTCACTTTCTGCACTCCACAAAATAATAATAAGTTTTTGCACCCCATAAAGTCAATTTAAAAGTTCCAATTTTTGACGTGAAAATACTCCTCTCAACAGAAAATTCTTCTTTTCGCCATATTCATTATATATGAACTTGCAGTTATATAACCAAAGGGTTATGATAATACTATCGAAAGGGGCGATAAGTATGCCGGATACCTTTGCCGTCATTGCCGAGCCTTCCCGCCGGCGGATTTTGGACCTGCTGCTCCAGTCGGAATCCAACGTAACGGATCTGGCCCAGGCGTTGGGGCTGTCGCAGCCCTTGGTATCCAAGCATTTGCGGACGCTGCGCCAAAGCGGTCTGGTCAAGGTCCGGATCAAGTCCCAGCAGCACATCTATTCGCTGGAAGCCGAGCCGCTGGCAGAGATCGACGAATGGCTGAAAGCCTATCGCAAGAAGTGGAATCGGCATGTTGACGCCTTGGAGAATTTTTTGGACCAGCAGAAAAAAGATTAGGAGGAAACGGAACATGAGATCGCCGATTGAGAATCCCAAGCTTATGCAAGAGCAGGAGGATTGGGTGCTAGTGCTGAAACGGGTATTGAACCATCCGCCTGAAAAAGTTTGGGACGCGCTGACCCGGGCCGATCAAGTCCCGAAGTGGGGGCCGTTTTCAGCAGACAAGGATCTGACCGAAGTGGGGGCCGTACGGCTGAAGCATATCAACACGCCTGAGGCAGAAGAGATGGAAGGATATGTTTTGGAGGTTAACGCTCCCCATCTGCTCGTGTTCCGCTGGGGTGCAGACATCCTGCGCTGGGAACTGGCCGCCCTTGGCAAAGGTAAGACGACCCTGGTGTTGCGGCATCGGTTTGCGGATCGCAAACAAGCGCCTTCCTATGCGGCAGGCTGGCACCTTTGCCTGGATGGCTTGGCCGGGACGTTGGCCGGCGAACAAATGCCCTCGATGGTCGGGGAAGAAGCGCTCAAATACGGTTGGCAGGAACTGCACGAGGCCTACGCGGAAAAGCTGGGCATCCGTACGTAATGAAGGCCACAACCCAGCTGAAAATCGGCTGATTAAAGCATAACGTCACCCGCTTAACTAACTCGATAATAAACAATGTAAAGTGGCTCAAAACCGAGATCAGTGCTTGACAAAATAAATTATGACTTTGGCTCTGAGGCGGCTGGGCTGTCTATAGCGTTTCGTGTCTTGGTATCCCTGCATGCTGCTTTGCACGATTATCCCTCTTGTTCAGGGGGGGAGGGTAGGGGCTAATCACGGGCCTTTCATTTTTCACGGTGTCGTGCCCCATTCCTTCCGTCAGGTCTGCTTCACTTCTCTAAACCTGCTTCTCACAAACCTGTCTAACGATCTGGAACTAACGATCTCGAACTAACGATCTCGAACATGTCTGCTGCTCCCAAACCTATTTTCTTCTCCTGAATTTATCTTCCTCTCTGCTTCCGGATCAAACGGGATAATCATGCAAAGCGTCCGGACAGCGGATATGGATCTGCCGATATTTCTTGCCACGATCGGTTACCGGCCTTCCCTGTCAAGCGCTGATTAT
Organism: Paenibacillus sp. FSL P4-0127; assembly: GCF_038007325.1. Lineage (NCBI taxonomy): Bacteria > Bacillati > Bacillota > Bacilli > Caryophanales > Paenibacillaceae > Paenibacillus > Paenibacillus sp. FSL P4-0127. Next base: position 1,682,411 of record NZ_JBBOWY010000001.1, read on the forward strand.
TAAGTTGAGCTTGTAAAGTCATTGAATAAGTCTTGGACAAGGGCGTCCCATTAAAGGGGCGAGCGTTTTTTTACGCAAAAATTCAGAATTCTCCCCGTGCAGACAGTCGTTTTTCTAGGAAAGACAAGTTTTGGAAGTTTTGTGAACTGGGGCGCTGAAGACCCTGATAACCAATGTTTATCGGTGCTAAAAAAATCGTTGATTTGCTATAATGAAGGCGTAAATCAAAGCATCGCTCACAACGTCGGAAGGCCATGATTTTCAAAGTAAAGCTCATCAATTTAGGAGGGTGACTTAAGATGGTTGAAGGATTCCTTGAGATGCAAATCGCCGTACACCAAATTCAAGGACGGCTGGAAATCGACGGAGAGTCGGAATACCGCAAAATCGAATTCGGCACCGAACGTTTCCTGCATACTCCCGAACCCGGCCATCGGCTCTACAGCGAAGAAGAACTTCGGCAACATCCGCGGCGCAAATGGTGGTTCCACTAAGAAGTGAAGCTGCCAAAGAAGAAGTTTTGTACCTGAACTTGTTATCCCGATTCCGCTTGATCGGACGTTTGTCCGGTGAAGCGGTTTTTTGTTATCGAAGAGGGATGAAGGGATCAATCGTTATCATAATTTGATGTTAGTTTAGTTACACACAATATGTTATATTTATCTATTTTTTTGATCTTTTCCATACCATTTCGAACAACATTGTCAGTTTTCATAACATATTTTCAAAATGATATCGCTTACACTATTGACAGTAAATTTCGACATGTTATAATTACTTTAAATTTTAGTTTGTTTGTTCTCCGACGAAACTGAATGAAGGAGGGGAGAGGTTGTACAATCGAACCGGAAGTTTAGATCTGATCAAGAAGATCAACCGGAATTTGGTTCTGGAAATGATCCGCAGCGAGAAAAAAATCAGCAGAGCTTTAATAGCCAAAAAATTAGGTTTAAGCCGATCTACGGTCACCTCCATCGTCAATGAGCTGATCAAGAAAAAGTTTGTTGTGGAGACGGGGTTGGGCGACTCTACCAAGGATGGGGGCCGCAGGGGAATCGAACTGGGCTTTAACCCTAAATCGGGATACGGCATCGGCGTCGATATCGGGCGGACTCGAACCCTGATCGTATTGACCGACCTTGATGGTGAGATCGAGCATAAGGAAGAATGCAAAACAACGGCTACCGTAGAAGAGACTTTGGATCTGGTTCAATCGTTTATTCAAAAATCCGGGATTGAAAAAGATCGTATCCTCGGCATGGGGATCGGGCTTCCGGGGATTGTGGACAGCAGGGAAGGGATTCTCCTCGACGTGCCCGCTTTGAACTGGGGCAACATCAATCTGATTGAGAAGGCGAAAACCTATTTTCCGTTTCCGGTATATGTCAACAACGATGTCAATTTTGCCGCATTAGGCGAAAGATGGCTGGGCAGCGAGGGGTTAACGGACAATATGTTCTTCATAGCCATTGGAAGCGGGGTGGGCGGCGCTATTATCGCCAACGGCGAATTAATTGAAGGCCATCGTTACTCGGCGGGGGAAATCAACTGTTTTATCGATCGGGAGGACCTGGCCCAAAACAGACGGAACCGTCCCGGACAGACGGGAGCGTTCGAGCAGCAAATTTCGGCATTCGCTCTGGAGAAAAGCGGGGTATCTCCCGAAGAACTTTTTGTTCGCTACACCCGGGGAGAGCCTGAGGCGGCTCGCGTTATTAACGAATTTGTGCAATATTTGTCCATCACCATCGCGAATATCGCAAGCTTGCTGAATCCGCAGAGAGTGATTATCGGCGGGGGCGTATCCGGCTCCATGTCCGCCGTAATTGAGGATATCCGCCAGCAGGTGTCTGAACTCACGCCGATCCGCACGGAGATTAAGCTGGCCCGCCTGGGCAGGGATGCGGGCGGATTGGGAGCAGTCGCTTACGTATTCCAGCAGCTGCAGGATGCGGAGGATCTATAAGAAAAAGCTTTTATCGACGTACTTTCAAGGAAGCCAGAACACATATAGCGGTAGTTTCTATGGTCTTAAAAAAATTCAAGTTCAGTCAGCAAGAGGCTCTGAAATGAAGAGCCGCGCCGCTTTCAATTTGTTTGTACTTCGAACAAACTAACATATCAATGGGGGTTATTTCATGAAAAAGTCATTACTCGGTATCATGTCCCTTGTGCTAATTCCGTCCCTGCTCGCCGGGTGTTCCGGCGGAAAACCGGCAAGCGGCGCCAATGACGGCGGTGTTCAAACGATTCGCGTTTTGTCGAGCGATGACTTTGCGGGCTTCCGGGAGAAAGCGGTGGAGGAGTTCAATGCGAAAAACCCGGACATCAAGGTCGTTCTGGATCATGTAGCGTACGATCAGTTGCACGATAAGGAGTTGGCCTCCTTTAACGCCAGCGGCGACGCGGCTTACGACATTGTGGACGTCGATGAAATCTGGACCTCCGAGTATGCCAACGCCGGATTCATTCTTCCGGTGACCGACCGCTACACCGACGAGATGAAGCAAGGCATCCTGCCGGCGAGCCTGCAAATCGCCAGCCTGGGCGAAGAGATCTATGGCGTACCGATGTTTAACGATGTCGTGTTCTTTTACTATAACGAAGAACTGTTAAAGAAGGCCGGTTTCGATCACCCGCCGGCGACTTGGGACGAGTTCACTGCGATGTCGAAAGCTCTGCAGGAGAAAGGAATAACCCCCGGTTCGGCCAGCGCATGGGGATGGAGCGCCAATGAAGGCCTCGTTGCTTACTTTGCCGAATTCCTCGGCTCCTTCGGAGGAAAGTTTATGGATGAGGCGGGTAAGCCGGCGTTCAATGACGAGAAGGGAGTTCAGGCGCTCACGTTCATGGCCGATTCCATGAAAAACGGAGTGATCGACAAGGCGTCGATCAACTACAACGACCGTCAAGTGCTGGATGCTTTTAAAAACGGGAAAACGGCGTTTGTTGCCGGATGGTCTTTTTACTGGGGCGAATTGAACGGCAGCGATTCCAAAGTCAAAGGCAAGGTGAAGGTGGGGATGGTTCCGGCGGCCGAGGGAGCCCCGCATACGGCGGCTACCGGGTCGATGTACCTGGCGATTACTCCGCAATCGGAACATGAAGACGCCGCTTGGAAGTTTATCGAATACCTGGGCAGCAAGGAAGTCCAAAAACAGCAATCGCTCGCAGCCGGCTCTCTGCCGATTTGGAAAGAGCTCTACAGCGACGCCGATCTCAATCAGAACTTTACGGCACTGAAGGATATGGAGAAACAGCTGGAGCAGGTGATTTCCCGCCCGTCGCTGGATTCCTACAATGAATTTTCCAAAAATATGCAGATTGTTCTCCAGGCGGTATTAACCGGTCAAAAGGATGCGAAGACCGCGCTTGATGAGCTGGCGGCATCGACGGAACAGCTTGCGGCCAACGGCAATTAAACGGGTCCCGCTCCGGCGGGACTTCCCATCAAACCTGCGGAGTCTCATATGGATGTGGAGGTATCTAATGATCAAAAAACTTCGGCCTTTCGGATATTTGCTGCCCAGTTTTCTCGTTATTCTCGGCGTGACCCTGCTTCCTTTGATCTACGCGATTTTTATCAGCTTCATTAACTTGACCAAAAATGTGCACAAACTGGACAATCCGAAACTTTGGGATTACGTAGGTTTTGAGAATTTCGCCAAAGTGCTGTCCGACGCTTCCTTTTGGCAGGCCGTCGGCCGAACGATGTATTTTACGGTGACCTCGGTAGGTTTGGAGTTCATTCTCGGCATGGCGTTTGCCTTGATTCTGAATGAGAAATTTGCGGGACGAGGTTTTGTCAGAGGTTTTATGCTGATTCCTTGGGCCTTCCCCACGATTGTAAATGCGGTCCTATGGAAATGGCTTTACGACCCGGATCATGGAACGGTCACCGTGTTGCTGGCCGCCCTTGGCATTACGGATGGTTACTTTAATATTTTGGGCTCCTCTTTTTCGGCTATGAATGCCATCGTTATCGCCGATGTGTGGAAAAATACGGCTTTCGTGGCTCTGATTTTATTGGCGGCGATGCAGTCCCTCCCGGTTGAGGCCTATGAAGCAGGCAAAATCGATGGGGCCTCGGCGTTCCGGAGATTTTTCAGCATCACGCTTCCGCTTTTAAGTCCGGCCATATTGGTCGCGCTGATCATGCGGACGATGGAAGCTTTCAAAGTATTCGACATTATTTATATCATGACCGGGGGCGGCCCGGCCGGGGGAACGCAAGTGCTGTCCTTCCTGACCTATCAGTCCTCCATGATGTTCGGCAAATTCAGTTACGGCTCGTCCATAGCGTTTGTGATGTCGATCTTTATTCTGATATTCGCCTTTATCTACATCAAAATTCTATACAAAAAAGCGGAGTGACCTATGGAGAGAACAAGAGCTCAGAAGTTTTGGATATATGTCGGCGTGTCTCTTATCATGCTGTTTACGGCGCTGCCTCTGCTCCTGCTGGTGATCGCCACCTTCTCTTCCAGCGGGGATCTGAACGCGAAAACCCTTCACTTGTGGCCTGCGGAATGGACTTTTGACAATTACTCGAGAGTGTTCTCCGGTGAAGCAAGCGACGGCAGCCTGCCCCCCTTTCTAACGGCGATGAAAAATAGCGTGGTCGTCGCGCTCAGCTCCACCCTGCTGACGCTGTTCATCGGGATGTTTGCGGCGTATGCCTGCGCCAGGTTCCGTTTTCGCGGCAAGGACGCCTTGCTGGTCTCGATTCTTGGCTTCCGGATGGTGCCGGAAGTGGTGCTGCTGATCCCTCTGTACGTGATCTTCGCCCGAATGGGGATGATCAACCATAAGCCGGCGCTTATCGTGATCTATATGGCCTTTAACCTGCCGTACGTCATTTGGATGATGCAGACGTATTTCCGTTCGATTCCAAGGTCTATGGAAGAATCGGCGCAAATCGACGGCGTATCGCCGCTCGGCATTTTGTTCAAGTTTTTGCTGCCGCTATCGCTTCCGGGCTTGGTGGCCACCGGAATATTCGTGCTGCTGATCGCCTGGGACGAGTTTATGTTCGCCAGCATATTCACTTCGACTTATGACGCCAAGACCATTACGGTGGCGATCTCCGAGTTTTCGAAACGCGGCATGATCGACTTCGGCATGCAGATTACCGGCGGATTGCTGGCATCGCTGCCGCCGATTGCTTTGGCTTTGTTCTTACAAAAATACATCATCAGCGGCCTGTCGGAAGGCTCTGAGAAGGGATGAGGATTATGAGTCAATTTTTCAACGAGGTTAAACAACAACCGGAGGCGATCCGGGAGACGATTCGAAACAATATTTCCGTCAGCGCGGCCGGCGACAAGCCGCTGTTGTTGACGGGCATGGGCAGCTCCCTGGCCGCTTCCGAACTGCTTGTCTCTTATTTGAACCTGCACGGCATTCAAGCGTCGGCTATCGACAATTCCGAACTTTTATACTATTATCCCGATTCTTTCCTGGACAAGCATCAGCTTTACATCGTTTCGCAGAGCGGGGAGAGCTTCGAGGCCAAGGAACTGGCCAAGCGCTACCCCTTGGCCTCGGCCATCACCAACTCCCCGGACGGTTCTTTGGCCGGTTTGGCCCGGGAGGTTCTGCTCACGCATGCGGGAAAAGAAATAGCTATCGCTTCCTCGAAATCTTTTACGACGACGGCGGCTTTGATGCTGCTATTGGGCTCTAAAATGACGGGGAACGATCTGACGGATTCGCTTTATCGGACGGCTGACGTCATTGAAGAGCATTTGAATAGAGAAGAGGAGTACCGGAAGCGGATCGTCGATTTCATTAGCCCGGAGAAACCGCTCGTTCTGCTGGGCCGGGGGCCTTCGGTTTACACGGCGCGGCAGGGTTCCTTGACGCTGAAGGAAACGGCGCGGATTTTTGCCGAGGCCGCTTCGGCTCCGCAATTCCGGCATGGTCCATTCGAATTGATTAAAGAGAATTTGCAAGCCATCTTCTTTAATCCTAAAGGAGCAACTTACGAAACTAATAAAAAGTATGTTCTGGAAATGGCCGAATTGGGCGCGAAAGTGCTTTATGTCTCCGACGAAGAGCTTAGACATGAACGCGTCATGTCGTTCGCAATTCCATCCGTTCACGAATACGTGAGCCCTATTCCTTACTCGCTGGTCGTTCAGTTAGCCGCCATCGAGTTATCGGCGAAGCGGGGGTTGGTCGCTGGGGAAGCTGAAATCATCACGAAAGTTACAGGGAAGGAATAACCTCGATGATTAATTTGGTAGGTGTGATCACCGCAGATCTGATCCTCGCCCAAGTGAAAGAGCGGCCGGACTTTGGCGAAGAACATATGGTCGACACGATGATTTTGCGGCCCGGCGGCCTGGCCAACACGATTTTCCCGCTGGCCAAGCTCGGCGTCAAACAACGGGTCATCTCCCTTTTGGGCCAAGACGATTACGGAAGCAAAATTTACGACGAGATATCTCCACTCATAGAAAATGAGCTTGCCCGGACCGAAAAAGGGACGGTGCTGTCCGTATCCATCGTCAAAGAGGGCGGGGATCGCTACTTTGTTACTTATAAAGGGAACGCCTACGATTTAACCGCGGCTTCGGTTGAAAGGGAGCAAGATTTCGACCTTGCGCGTGCGACGCTGTTGTACGGTTATTTCCTGGCTCCGGGATTTGGTCCCGATGCGGCGCAAACCTGTTTGAAACGGGCTAAAGCCGCCGGTCAAATCACTTTCTTCGATGCCAACTCGGCCATCGATGGTTGGAGTTTAAAGAGCAGGCAGGAGATTATCTCCTTCCTGCCGTACATCGATTACTTTATGCCCAACGATGAAGAAATTTTGCATCTAACCGGGGCGAGCGAGGTGGATCAAGCCGCGAAGCACTTGATTTCTTTAGGCGCCAATACCATCATTGTCAAGCGGGGAAGCCGGGGAGCGAGCGCTTATACCCGCTCGGGAGCCGTGCATCATGCCGGATTTCCTGTAAAGGCTTACGACACGACGGGGGCCGGGGATAGCTTCAACGCCGGCTTCATTTACAGCGTGCTGGAGGAGAAACCGCTCGAAGAAGCGTTGAGATACGGGAATATGCTGGCCAGTATTGTCGTCTCCAAAAAAGAAGACCGGTACCCCACGCCCGATGAAATTGAGAGAAACATTATGGAAAAGGCGGGCAGGTAACCGGTTGAAATAACCGAATTTCACAAATAAGGGTTTATTCTAGGGTTTATTCCGCAGGACCGGAGCCGCGGAATAAACCCTTTTTCTTCAAGGGAGTAGCTAGATTTGAGAATTTTTAGCGGGGGGATTCAAAACCTAAATCAGAGACAATGGACAAAATGGGCGGATCGGGAGCATGTCTCTAGGTCCGTGTATCTATGTTTGTACAATGTATGTGGTATAATGTCAACATCTGCAATTTATTTTCCAATTAGGGAGAAATTTTAATGAAAATTCGTAAAGCAATTATTCCGGCGGCCGGATTAGGGACGCGTTTTCTGCCGGCGACCAAGGCCATGCCCAAGGAAATGCTGCCGATCGTCGACAAGCCCACGATCCAATATATCGTGGAGGAAGCGGTCGCTTCCGGGATTGAAGACATTATTATTGTAACGGGGAAGGGTAAGCGTGCGATCGAAGATCACTTTGATACATCATTTGAGCTAGAATACAATCTAAATGAAAAAGGAAAATTTCAGCTTCTTGAAGAGGTACGTAAATCTTCGGAGATGGCGGATATTCACTACATCCGGCAAAAGGAACCAAAAGGCCTGGGACATGCGATCTGGTGCGCACGGAAATTTATCGGCAACGAACCGTTTGCCGTGCTGCTTGGCGACGATATCGTCGAGTCGGAGGTACCTTGCCTAAAACAAATGATCAACGTGTTTGAGGAGCATAAAGCTTCGGTAGTTGGTGTGCAGCCGGTAGACTGGAATGAGGTGTCCCGTTACGGGATTGTGAATCCTACGGTGATTCAGGAGCGGGTTTACTTGGCCAATGAACTGGTGGAGAAACCAGAAACCGGTAAGGCCCCCTCTAATTTGGCGATCATGGGGCGTTACATTTTGACCCCGGCGATTTTTGGCATTCTTGAAGAACAACAAGTAGGCGTAAACGGAGAGATCCAGTTGACCGATGCGATCTCGCGCCTCGGTGAGACGGAACGAATTTTGGCCTATAACTTCGAAGGAACCCGGCATGATGTGGGCGAGAAGATGGGCTTCATTCAAACCACCATCCATTATGCGCTGGAAAATCCGGAATTGCGGGATGAATTACTTCGTTTTATGACGGAAATCGTTAGTGCAAATCAAAAAACGGCCTCTCCTGAGTGAGAGACCGTTTTTCTTTACGCTTTAAAAGTTTTGCTGAGTTATTTTGTCAATTTCCCCTTTTTCGTTCGGATCCATTTGCAGCAAGCGATCATATACCGCCTGGTCGGTGGTTCCGTTCTTCTGCAAGGCTGCCAAATACCAGCGGGCGATCTCACGGTTCGTACCATCATTCAAGTCATCCTTGATGCCAACTTTAAAAATCTCCGCAGCTTTTGCCGGATCGTTCAGCATATATTGCATTTTACCGGCGTTTAGCACCATCGGTTGCGTGATTTCAAACGGATTTCCTTGCAATTGACCTTTCGGCAGAGTTTTCAAATGTTCAACCCCGGCAACCACATGCTGATATGCGGCAAGTCCTGTTTTGAAGTAGTCGTCCTTCTTGGCAGTATCCTGTTGACCAAGCGCTTGGTAACCTAGCTCATAAGACTGCACAATCAACTGTTCGTACCAATTCATATCATAGGCGTAACGATCGGCATTATCGCGAAGAACGGCATATGCCTTATCGTTTTCGCTATTGGATTGATACAGCGTCATGAGCTGCTTGTACATATTTTTGTCGAACGGCTCTTTTTTCAGCGTATTTGTTAGTAAATTAAGCTCTTCGTTGTAAAAAGACTCATCTTTCGTCTGACTGTACACGGCTTGAAGAAGGCTGGACATATACAATACCGCATCGGGGTGATCTCCACGTTTGCTGAGAGCCTTATCCAGCGGTGTTTTAATTTCCTGGAAGTCATTACTTGTGGTGAACAAGTTTTTAGCTTTAACAACGTCTTGGCTCGCCCCAATATAACGGATCGACACAAAGATCAGCACGATCGAGGCAAGCACCATAACCGTGCTATACAAGCCTCGCATTGTGCCTGGCTTCAACTTGAGTTTGGCTACCGGGCGGTTGTCCATCACAGCCGCCATGCCGCCCAGACCCAGGAAAACAAGCATGCTGATAAAAACAAAACTCATATTGAAATCCATCAAGCTGTGAATCAGAATCGAAAAAACAAGAATGAAATAAGCAAAATAAGAGTCACGTTCCTGTTCACCGGCTTTGATGTAGCCGCGAATATATTTATAGAAAATAAAGATCAGAAATGCCACAAAAATAATGAATCCTAAAAGGCCGGTCTCGACCAGATACTGCATCACAAAGCTGTGCGCTTGACGGCTGGAGTACGGGTTGTTTTGATACTTCTCAAAAATCGACGCCCATGCACCGCCGCCTGCACCAATGATTGGATAATCTTTAAGAACTTTTACGGCGTCTTTATAGAATGTCATCCGTTCAAGGAAACTGTGCTGCTGCAGGTTAAGGTTTTCCAAACGATCCCCGATGTTGCCCGGCAAAATATGCTTGAGGTTCGTGCCCAGGAACAGCCAAGCCAGGATACCGACCACAACGACGGAAACGACCGGCAGCCACAGGGTGGACAGCTTTTTCTCGGCCCATTTGCTAAGACCGCTTTCCAAACGAGGAGCTGCATAACGCTGGATCAGCCATGCGATCACGGCCAACGCCAGCGAGGCGCCAAGTACATAAAACCAGCCTTTGGCCGGATCATTGATTTGCCCCAGGTGGAATTGCTGGCCGAGGTTTGTTACCGGTTTAGCGATCACCAGCGTGGCAACACCGGCCAGCACGCAATAAACAATCCACAGGATTTGTTTGGCCGGCTTCAGGAATAACAACAATACGACGAAGACGACAGGCAAGAATACCAAGCCGCCGCGCGATAACGTCAGCAAAATCGAAAGGACCATCGGTACCAGCATAAATGCGTGAACCGCTTGGCCGTACCACTTTTTAGAGCGGGTGATGCCGAACACGGCGATGAAGAAGAAGGCCATCAGGAACGCAGCATAAGTATTAGGATATTGGAAAACAGATGCGAGTCGCGGACCGTTTGCGTCAACCCAAACTGCCTGCGTGTATTGTCCATTAACGACAATTCCCGAGAACCAGCCGACAATGGCCGACACGGTTCTTCCCTGACCGAGCCAGTTGAATAAGCCGAACAGCACAATCACGTAAGCAACCGTAATCAAGGTCGTCTCAATCATCCGGTTGGCCTTGTGATTTTGCAGCAAATAAAGTCCCATAATGAACATAAACGCATAAAGCGATTGAATCAGCACCATATTGGATGCAAAGTACTGGCTTGCCGCTGAAATAAGTGCGATAATGTAAGTTATGGGAATTAAGAGAACAAATAGGGCTGTCCAGTCCCGTTGGTCTTCCAGCTTGATATTTTTGAAGAAAGCCGCAACCCACACCAGCAGCAAGATGCTGCCGACAAGAACCGACCAATAGATCGGCTGCTCAAAATTTAGCACAAGACCGTTAAACACACCGGCCTGGAATGGGGCCCAGACCAAAAACATAATTAAGCCAATTAACAACAACCATAACGCCGCAGGTAACTTTTCCCGAATTCTCGACTCTACGGCCATTTTCCCGTATACTGGATTCGACACGTATTTATCTCCTTTGCTAGTAGATACGTTAGTATTTTAGCATAGTGCGAAGTTTGGAGCTAGATTTCGATTTTGCGAAGGTTGCTATTCAACATATATTAATATTACGAAAAGTTAGGGTGAGCTATTTTGAAAGGTATAGTTTTAGCTGGCGGATCAGGAACCAGGTTATATCCATTAACAAAAGCTGTTTCTAAACAGATATTACCAATTTACGATAAGCCCATGATTTATTATCCGCTATCTGTGCTAATGCTTGCTGGAATTAGAGAGATTCTTATTATTTCTACTCCGCGTGATTTGCCACTATTTATGGATCTGCTAGGAGATGGAAGCCAATTGGGGATGAGATTTTCCTATCAAGCTCAACAGGAACCAAAGGGATTGGCTGAGGCATTTATTTTGGGAGAGGATTTTATCGGTTCGGACAACGTCTCATTAGTACTGGGGGATAATATATTTTATGGACAAAGATTTAGCGAAATACTAAAGAAAGGCTCATCTATACAGAATGGTGCTTTGATATTCGGTTATTATGTTAAAAATCCGGTTGATTACGGAGTAGTTGAATTCGATACGTTTAATAACGTTGTTTCTATTGAAGAAAAACCTAAAATGCCCAAGTCGAATTACGCTATCCCTGGACTTTATTTCTATGACAATAATGTGGTTGAAATTGCAAAAAATGTAACTCCATCTGCCAGAGGGGAACTTGAGATAACATCAATCAACCAGATGTATCTTGAAATGAAGCGTTTAAAAGTAGAGCTTTTTGGCAGAGGAATGGCATGGCTTGATACAGGAACGCACCAGGGATTATTAGAAGCGAGTAATTTTGTTGAAGCGATTCAAAAGAGACAGGGTCTATATATAGCTTGTATTGAGGAGATAGCGTTTAGGATGGGCTATATTACCGAGTCCGAATTAGAAAAACTCGCAGAGCCATTACTGAAAACTGAATATGGTGCTTATTTAATAGATGTAGTAAGAAGTTAGTTTATACCTTTTTTCAAAACGATTGAAGTTAAATTTAAAAGAAGGATTCCAATGATTGTGGGGTTAATTCATGTTCGTAAAAAGAGCTGTAAATTTGTATGGTAAATACGGTTTCCTGCTTTCTCAACTGGTTGAGAGGGATTTTAAAACAAAGTACAGAAGATCGGTTTTGGGTATTTTGTGGAGCCTGCTAAATCCATTACTGATAATGGTTGTACAATATATGGTTTTTTCTACAGTATTTCGATTTGATATACCCAACTATGCGGTTTATTTGTTAAGCGGTATTGTTATGTTTAACTATATGTCTGATGCAACAACGCAATCAATGACCTGCATTATTCAGAACGCATCACTTATTAATAAGGTTTATATTCCCAAATATATCTATCCATTTTCTCGTGTTGTTTCTTCTGGCGTTAATTTTTTGTTTTCTTTATTAGCCCTTTATGTCGTAATCATAGCTAGTGGAATGAAAATTACGTGGACACACTTCGCGATCCTGTACGGAATTTTATGTCTATTCATATTTATTTGCGGAGTGTCTTTTTTGCTTGCGTCGGTGATGGTGTTCTTCAGAGATACCCAGTTTTTATATAGTATTGTGCTGACGATTTGGACTTACTTAACCCCAATATTTTATCCTGAAAGCATACTTCCATCTTCAATGGCGACCGTGCTGAAATTAAACCCTATGTATCACTTTATAAGATTCATTAGATTTATAATTTTAGAAGGTGGTTTACCGGTTGCGAAAGCATGGATAAATTGTGGGCTTATAGCTGTATGTTCTTTGGTTATCGGAATAATAGTGTTTAAACGGACTCAAAATAAATTTATTCTTAATTTGTGAGGAGATCAATTTGATTTCAGTAGATAATGTTTCTATGAAGTTCCGGATGGCAAATGATCGTATTATGAGTCTTAAAGAATATGTTATTAAAAAGGTATCGGGTAAGATTGAATACAAAGAATTCGTCGCATTAAATGATGTTTCGTTTTCTATTAAAAAAGGAGAAGTCGTAGGGATTATTGGCAATAATGGTGCAGGGAAAAGCACCTTGCTTAAGATTATTTCGGGAATACTGGCCCCTACTGAGGGAAACGTAAAAGTCATGGGTAACATTGCACCAATGTTAGAACTTGGGGCCGGATTTGATATTGATCTAACTGCTAAAGAGAACGTTTTTCTTAATGGAGCCGTACTCGGCTATTCTAAAAAGTACTTAACAGAGAAATATGATGAGATTGTTGAATTTTCAGAATTACATGAGTTTATGAATGTTCCTGTCCGCAATTTTTCCTCTGGTATGACAATGCGGTTGGCATTTTCGATTGCAACACTAGTTGATCCAGATATTTTGATTGTAGATGAGATACTATCAGTCGGTGATGCTAGCTTTCAGAAGAAGAGTGCACGGAGGATGCGTGAGTTAATGAGCGGAGGCACAACCGTTATTATGGTTTCTCATAGCATAGAACAAATTAGACAAATGTGCTCTCGAGTTATATGGCTTGATCGTGGTGAGATCAAAATGATTGGTAACGCCAATGAAGTTTGCAAAGCATATCTGAGTTACACAAGGGAAGTTGTTGCTTCCCAATCAGGGATTACAAGTGATTTTAATAATTATAAATCTAAACTTTACTCACCGACGTTCATAACTAAAATTGACGAACGTTATTTTATTGTAGATTGCTGGCACCATCGTGTAGTTCACAATGATAATTTATTAGATGAAATCGAATATTGGGATAATTTACCTATAGATTTAAATAATCCTCATTCGATTGCATCAGATGGTTCGGTGATTTTAATTGAAGATACGGGGAATGATGCGGTAAAGGTATTAAAGATATTTGGATCTAGCAACTTTGTAGAAACGCAGACAATCTCAGGAATTGGTCGACAACCCAATAAAATTGTTTATGACAACAATACAAATCGATTTTACGGAATTTCCGCGTCATCCCAGCAGATATTCGTATTAAAGAATATTAATGATGTTGTTGAAGTTGAGAAAGTAGTTAAGTTGGATTTTCTAAAATCGGCTTATGTTAGATCTATTAGCTTAATAAATGATAGTCTTTATATTGTTTCGGGTCCGGGTAAGATAATGGTGGTTAATCATCAGGATTTATCATTTGATTTAGTTAATGAATACACTGTTCCTTTTAATTTTCAAGGAATGAATGAAATTATAAAAATTGGTTCGTATTTTTATATTAGTATTTATCAAAATGGTGCCGGCGATATTACGCCAGGATTAATCAGAGTCAAAGATCTATCCAATATAGAAGAATCATATGAGGATATAATGGGAGTATTGGACGTAAGGGGGGTCCCTTATGGTTTGGTTAGTGTAGATGATAGGATATTTTTAACAGAAATTGACTCGTATTCAATAATTAAATCTTTTAGAGTAATAGACGATGAAATTAACGATATTCAGGTGCATTTTGATATAGGTGGACCTGATATGTACTCATTAAATAGGCGAGATCTTAAGTGAAATTTTGAAAATGTGAGTTGGAGGGCATAGAATGGCAAAGTTAAATCTTGATTACTATAAATCGAGTAATGACGACCTCTACTCTGATGGGGATATTGAACAAGAATTATTTAAAATTTCTCAATCAATGGACGAATACGATTGGTATCAGGATGGGAGATGGCCGATTGTTTATCATTTTTCTCATCTCCGACACAACATATTGAATTGGTTTCCATTTAAGCAAAATTGCAGCATTTTGGAAATTGGAGCGGGCTGCGGGGCAATAACAGGGTTATTTTGTGAACGGGCTGAGAAGGTTGTTGCAGTCGAGTTAACAAAACGACGTGCCGAGATAAATTATCAACGCCACAAACACTATGAGAATTTAGAAATTGTAGTGGGTGACATTCAAAGTATTCCTTCAGATTGGAAGTTCGATTACGTTATCGTAAATGGTGTCTTAGAATATGCTGCTTATATGATTGATAGTGAGAATCCATATAAAAAATTTCTGGAAATATCCAGTTCTCATTTAAATGAAAAAGGCAGAATACTAGTTTCTATTGAGAACAGATTAGGACTTAAATATTTTTCAGGTGCTAAGGAAGATCATACTGGCGAGTATTTTTCTGGGATTAACGGTTACATGCATGGTGAGAAAGTAAGAACTTTTTCTAAGGTAGAACTTTGTGAATTAGTTGAACAGGCAAGTCTTCATGTTTTGAAGTACTATTACCCTTATCCTGATTATAAGTTCCCTGCGGAAATTTTTACGGATAAAACAATAAATACGATAGTGCCTTCGGTTCCGAATTATCCTATGGATATGTCCAGAGCAGCATTGTTTGAAGAACAAAAAATCTACCAATCCTTTATGAAGCAAAAGATTATGGATAACTTTGCTAATTCTTTTCTTGTTGAGATAGCTTCAGTGCCAAATGAAAAAGCAGCAAATATTTCTTATGCAAAATTAAGTGCAAATAGAAAAGAACAATTTCGCATTTGCACAATTTTCGATGATGCTATGAATTGTGTATATAAGAAGGCTTTAAATTCAAAAGCATTAATGCACTTAAGTAATATGGAACGTTACAGTGGATTTCAATATTCCTATGATGGATCTATGGAGAATATTGCTTGTAAAAAAGAAACCACAGGGCTTTCATATTCATTTCTGTCACAGGTAAGTTTAGAGGAACTTTTGATTGAAGCTTTAAGGAATGATCAAAATCTTTTCTACAAAGAAATTTCTCGTTTTAGAGATACTTTGTTTAATAATGTCCCTAAAGAACATCAACCGCATTCTTCGGAATTTAAAGAGATTTTTGGGGACTTGCGTTGTCAACAGGAACTTCATTGGGCTTCAGATCGAAACCTCGACATGATATCTGGTAATGTATTTGTAAATGAAAATAGTTATAGGGTAATTGATTACGAGTGGCATTTTCGCTGTGAACTACCGCTTGAATTTGTGATCTGGAGAATGCTTAGACAATTTATGACAGATCATTCTTTAGATTCGCTCCTTACCCCATCTATAATAAATGACTTAATTCATATTGATCAGCAAACTGAGGAGTGTTTTATTAGCTGGGAAACTCACTTTGCAAGAGAATATGTTGGAATAAAAGAGCTTTATAGTCTTTCAAAGGATATTATTCCACTTAATATCGAAAGAGCAGTAACTCAGTACTTGAAGGAAAATAGATTGAAAACCACATTATTTTTCGACGTTGGTAAAGGTTATACCGATGTTAATATTGAAAGTAAATACGCAGTGCCTGTTTCTGGTTATTTCAGAGTAACTTTTCAAAAAGATACATTAAAAAAGGCAAAATTATTAAGATGGGATCCTCTAGAGGGGGAGGCTAGTTGGGTAAAAATAAAGAGTATTGAGACAGATGGAATAGTTTCAGATATTAACCCAATTAATGCTGAAGAGAACTCTGAGGATAAGGGGGCTAAGTTCTTTACCTTCGATCCGCAGTTTGAGATTTTTGGAGACTTTACAAATGCTACTTATTTAACAATCGATTTTTTCTGTAGTATTATCGATTGGACAGAGGGGTACCTAGAACGGGAAATAGAAAT
This sequence comes from Paenibacillus sp. FSL P4-0127, assembly GCF_038007325.1. NCBI lineage: Bacteria > Bacillati > Bacillota > Bacilli > Caryophanales > Paenibacillaceae > Paenibacillus > Paenibacillus sp. FSL P4-0127. Next base: position 1,698,787 of record NZ_JBBOWY010000001.1, read on the forward strand.
TAATCAATTAAGAGAGCTTGTTGCTGATATACAAAATAAAATTATTACAATTCAACAGAACTATGAGAAAACGGAAAATCAATTAGTCTTTACAACAAATGAACTCAAATCTACTCAGGCTCATCTTGATGAAGCATTATCAGCTCAAAAAAGTACTCAAGCCAAACTGGAAATTGTTGAACACGAGTTAGAAAATACGCAAAAATATCTTAGTCATATAACTAAATTTGCAAGAGAGCATAAGTTTAAAGCTGTTAAAAATGTTTTGTTTCATGGTGAGATAACTAGGGGGACGCTTGATGAGTAAAGTAAGTATTATTATGCCTTGCTACAATGATGGTGCCTATATTGAGGAGGCTATTGCTTCTGTCAAAGCACAGACATATAAGGATATAGAATTAATTGTTGTTGACGATGGCTCTAATGATGATCATACTCTAAAAGTGTTAAATGACAAAGTAACTGATTCGGATATTAAACTTATACGTACCAATCGCCTTAGGCCGGCAGGGGCAAGAAATGCCGGAATTGCAGAAGCCACGGGAAAATACATATTACCCTTGGATTCAGATGATACTATTGAGCCGGACTATGTGGAGAAGGCGGTTAACATATTAAATAAAAATAATCATATTGGTGTAGTTTATTGTTACGCGGATTTATTCGGGGAAAGGAGCGGTAGATGGGACCTCCCGAATTATTCACTAGAAAAAATGCTTCTAGATAACATTGTTTTTGTTACCGCAATGTTTTATAAAGAAGACTGGGAGAAGGTTGGCGGATTCAATACTAATATGGAGCATGGAATGGAAGATTATGATTTCTGGTTATCTCTGCTAGAATTAGGCCGGGAAATATATCAAATTCCCGAAGTTTTATTTCATTACAGAATTAAACCTAGTTCACGTACAACCGAATTCTTAACAGATATCAATATTGTTAAAAAAACCTATAGTGATATTTTTTCTCAACATCCGGCCCTTTATGAAAAATATAAACATTTATATCCACTAGTCATAAGAGATGCTCTAATAGAACAGATTTTTTTGAACAGGGCGCTACAAGACAGTATTACAATTTTAGAGAAAATCAAAAGAATTCCTATACTTAAATCCATCATAAAAAAATATATTATTAAATAATAGAGGTATATTTATGATCATTTTTACATCTATTTGTGCAAATTATCTGCACAAGGCTAGAACTCTTGCGAAATCGGTAAAGGATAATATTCCTGATGCAACTTTTATAATTTGTTTAACAGAAAAAGAATTATTGCCTCAGTATGAATCTCCTTATTTTGATCGAATTGTTTTATCCAAGGATGCTTGGGAGGGGAATTTTGATCGTTTTATCTTTAAACATACTATAGTGGAAGCCTCGACTGCTGTTAAAGGCCAATTTTTTCGATACTTATACACGGAATATCCAAAAGAAAATAAATTTATTTATCTTGATCCAGATGTGTATGTTTACTCGGATTTTACAGAATTACGCTCTATTTTAGATACACGTCCGATCGTATTATGTCCTCATCTGCTTGATCCTGGGAATATTGATATGGAGCTCTCTAGTACAGCTCATGGAGTGTATAATCTTGGCTTTTTAGGAGTCAGTCGCAGTGAGGAAGCCCGAAAATTTATAGATTGGTGGGCTGAAAGACTCTACCTTTTTTGTTACGACGATATTGTTAACGGAATTTTTACTGATCAGAAGTGGATTGATTTAGCCCCCTGTTTCTTTGATGTCGAAATATTTAGACATAGAGGTTATGATTTCGCTCCCTGGTCACTGTTGGACTGTGGCATGACAGAACAAAATGGGAACTATTTTATAAAAGGGGATCCTCTACGGTTCATACATTTTTCCGGTTATGGAGATTCCGCTGAAAAATGTATGAGAGAGTGGCTGCCGGAGGGGCCTCATCCATTTAGGAATCTATACGCCGAATATTCAAAAATCCATGATAGTAACGATTCAGATAATATATCCAAGACACCCTGGTCATACGGTAAATACAATTCAAACGAAAAGATTGATGATTCGATTAGAATTTCATATCGAAAAGATTACGACGTTATGTTTAGTCTAGAGAACCCTTTTGAAATGAGTAATGAATATTTTAGAAAGAGACTGAGTTCACAACTGATAATTAAGAAAACTTCGGGATTATTTAATAAATGTTTTCAAATCATTAAAAATCAAGGATTTAAAGTCTTTTTGAAAAAAGTATTTAGAAGAATATTCAAATAATGCTCTATCATGCATTTTATTAGGAGTAAGTATAATGACAAATACAATATTAAAAAAAAGAAAAGTTTTTATATTCGTTATTCTCTTTCTTTTATTTAATGGCATTTTGTTTAGCCTGTTCCAACCTTCTGTGAAAATTACTTTGCGTGGTCAGGAAGACACATTGCTTCATTTCTTTTATGATAATCTAAGTGAAGACTATCCATTTGATGATTCACATATGGCTACATTTGATTATAATTCAAAAAACGGAATCGAAGCTATCGTAGTTAAAGTTCCATTGAAAAATTTAAATAAACTTCGAATTGATTTTGGTACAGTTCCAACATCGTTTGAAATTTATTCTTTTTCAATTTTAAAATCGCCAATTTATGAAATTGCTTTCTCAAATGAAGAGTTTAAAAAACGATTTTCAAATCTAAATGATATTGATAATTTAAAAATAGTAGATCAATATATAGATGTTGTTACTACCGGAGAGGATGGACACATTTATAGTGAGAATCTATTATTTGGAACTGCACCTTCATTTAGAATTGACTTTCTTGTAAAAGAATTTTTTCTTATTATATGTACATTACTATTAGTCAATTTGGCTATAATTATTAATTTACTGAAACCATTGTTGTTTTCTATCAAAAAAATTAACAAGAAACTTATATGTCATCCTTTAAGTAAAAAAGACAGAATATTAGGATTGTTACTAGTTCTGACTTATTCTTTTATACTTGCTTTTTTTACGGATGTGGTAGTTTTTCGCCTTATTGCAAAAACTGCTAATTTATTCGGTTTCGATACATTATATCGATATTTTTCTAAGTCTCTGTTTTTTTCCTTAGATCGGGTTTATTTTATATTTATTTTTGTCTTTGCTATAGGAATAGTTATATATCTAGGGATACGTAAAGCTGTTCGCTATCGGTACGGAATTGCCTTTTTATTTTTATTACTTATGGTTATTGGTAAATTCACTGGTTCTTCTTTAGGTTTTTATGATGGTATGCTTCAAGGGAACACTGCGAATTACCATGAAAGTACCCTGTTAGGAATTCCACAAGGCATTCGTGGAGATGAATGGGCTACAGAAAAACCGTATTATTTTGCCCAAATTATGGGCGATAATGAGCTACCTTATTTTAATAAAAACTTGAGTTTCGATGGTAATGATATGGTTGTATCGGCTTTTGCCCCGGTTAAAGATATAACCATTTTAGCACGTCCTGATTTGTGGGGATTTCTTTTCTTACCAGGTGAGTATGCATTTTCATTTTATTGGTGCTTCCGTTTAATATTATTGTTTATGGCTTCTTTTGAAATGGGATATTTACTAACAAAGCGCTACAGATATGCTATATTAGCTGCGTTTATAATTTGTTTTGCTCCACCAGTTCAATGGTGGCTATCACAAACATTAATGTTAATGTTAATGAGTGGACAATTTGCAGTAGTACTTTTTGACAAGTACTTGAGGGCGGAAAAAAAACATATTAAGATCTCTTGTTTATTGGGTATAGGTTTCTTTGCGTTAGTATATACGCTAACTATGTATCCTGCTACACAGGTTCCTCTAGCATATATATTTTTAGCTATCATTATTTATCTATCTATAAAAAATAAGGAATATAGACCATTTTCTTTGAAAAGAATATTTCACTATTCGTTAGCTCTCATACCTTTTTTTGCGATTATTGTTCGCTTTTTTGTCAAATCTAGTGATGCACTTCATACAATTATGAATACAACCTATCCTGGTTCGACTAGACCCTGGATTAAACTACCATGGGATTATGAACTGTATCAGTTTGTCAACCCGTTTACAGCTATTATACGACATCCTGATTTTCTTAATGCTAGTGAAATAAGCCAATTTTATTCTCTTACACCTTTTGTAATAATTATAACTATATTAATAGTTAAAAATAAGAAGTTGTTGCTTCCGATATTGTTACTGTTTACATCGGTTGGGCTCTGGCTTATGGCGTGGATGCCCTACAACTCATTATTAAATAAAATAACTTTAATGAGTTTTACTTATCCAATTAGAATTACGTATGCATATGGATTTGGTTTTACACTATTAATTATTTCATTGTTACCATTACTTGAAAAGAAAGCTAAGGGAGTACTATCTACTAAGGCTGCTTCTATCATCACTGGAACCATTTTCTTCTTTACTCTTTGTGTTCTTACAAATAGTAACAATGTCTTTGAGTACTATAAGTCGTTTAAATTTGGCACAGTTTTAATGATACTATTAGTTGCTTTGCTATCTTATATTGGTTTTTTATTGCTGACAGGTGGAAGGAATCGAACACGTAGATTAGCCATTTTACTAGTTTTGATTTCAATAGGGTCTACATTGATGGTTAACCCAATTACTCAGGGGACAGACTCTATGTTCGAAAAAACAACTATGGCCAAAATTAGAGAAATTGATGGAAAAGATAAAGGACGATGGATGGTAAGTGGCAGCCCAACGATATCAAACTTAGTTACTGCCCAAGGGGTTGCTAGAACAACTGGAACTTATTATTATCCCGATTGGGCAATGATGGAAACTATTGATAAAGACCATAAATACGTAAATTTATGGAATCAATTTGCTCATATAGATATGAGGCTAACTGACGGTCCATTAGAAGTTTTACTACTTGATCGGGAGAGATCTCAAAAAGTAGATGGAACAAATCGAATTATTTATATTCCAATTGAAACTGCAAAGGAATTAAATGTTAAATATATTTTTACAATCATTCCCATTCCGCAATCGATTATAGATAAAGGAGAAGTTACTTTACTCTATAAAGATAAGATAGATCCTTGGTCAATATATCAAATTAATTATTAATAAATAGTAAATGTTGAAGATGCTCAATAGTATAAAATTAATTATAATTGGGATATGAGTAAATGAAGGGGTGTAAGAGTTGAAGATATTAGCAATCGTTCCTGCTTATAACGAGGAAGGGAATTTGAATTCTCTTCTTGAAAAATTGCGACAATATAATATTGATATTTTAGTAGTGAATGATTGTTCTACTGATAATACATTGGACATTTGTGAAAGACACCTTGTATCGTATGTAGATCTTCCTAATAACCTTGGGATTGGTGGAGCAGTTCAAACGGGATATAAATTTGCAGCAAGGTATGATTATGATATTGCTATTCAAATTGATGGTGATGGTCAACATAACCCTGAATATATTTCTGATTTAATCACTCCTATTATTAATAACGAAGCTGATATGGTAATCGGTTCTAGATATATAGCTAAAGAGGGGTTTCAATCAAGTATTTTCCGCCGAATGGGTATTAAACATTTTAGTAACTTGATAAAACTGTTATTACAAACAAAAATTACTGATCCAACGTCTGGATTCAGGGCATGCACTAAATCAGTTATTCGACTTTTTGCTCAAAGTTATCCTGCAGATTATCCTGAACCAGAAACGATAGTTACTTTGCTGAGACAACGTTATAAAGTGGTAGAAGTTCCCGTTATTATGAATAGTAGGGAAAAGGGAGCTTCATCTATCAATAAAGTAAAGGCAGTTTATTATATGTTTAAAGTTTCTTTAGCGATTGTTATTGATTTTCTAAGAGTTGAAAAAAAGGAGATTAGCATAGAAAAATGATATCATTTCATTTGCAGATAGTACTTATTATTTTGAATATATGCCTTCTTCTTTTTCTTTTAAATAATATTCGTAAGTATAAATTAGAGCTAAAGTATACTTTATTATGGATATTATTGAATTTTATTTCCTTAATACTAGCTATTTTTCCGTATATTCTATTCTTTATAGCAAACAACATTTATATTGAAACTCCAGTGAACGCACTTTACCTAATATCTTTTATTTTAGTTTTTATTATATTATATAGTTATACAGTAATTATTTCTAAACTCTCGAACCAAAATAAGAGATTGACACAAGAAATCGGACTGATCAAGAATGAATTAAAACAGATTCAACAAAATTTTTTATCTCATAAAAATTCAGATCAGTCTTGAAACGAGGAAAATACCAAAAACCATGAAATATAACATAATAAGAAATATCAGGAAGAATCCAACGCTAATCAGTTTTATACAATATGGAATTATTGGTATTATAGGAACTATAGTTCATACTATAGTTTTGACTGCTTGTGTTGAATTATTCGGGGTTATTCCTGTAGTTTCCACAATTTTAGGCTTTCTATGTTCATTAATAATATCCTATATATTAAACTCTATGTGGACTTTTAAGCGAAGCAAAAAAAATAAAAGCAGTTTTATTAAGTACTCTATAACCTGTTCTTTAGGTCTCTTGATTAACGTATTGATAATGTTTGTTATTGTGAATGTCTTTGAGCAATCCTACTTGATTGCTCAACTTCTTTCAATAGCAGTAGTACCAATTTTTAATTTCTCAGTTTCAAAATTTTGGGTGTTCAATTTAGTAGAAACGAATAAGCAAAAATAATTAACTCGTGGTTCTTCAGTTTGGTCGTAAAAAAATATAATGTTTCAAATGAGTTCATTTTATTTATTATTTATGTAAGGAGGAAACTAATTATGAAATCAACCCCGCTAAAACTAAAAGGCGCGGCGTTGCTTGAACCGGTGGTACATGGAGATCACCGGGGTTTTTTTATGGAAAGTTACAATGAGTCCGTGATTCGTGGGCTCGGTATCAATTATGAGTTTATTCAGGACAATCAGTCGTTATCTGCGGAGCCAGGCGTACTGCGGGGACTGCATTACCAGTTGAATCCCAAGGCGCAAACTAAACTGATTCGGGTGCTGACCGGGGCTATTTATGATGTAATTTTAGATATTCGCAAGAGCTCGCCCACTTTTGGTCAATGGGTCGGAGTTATTCTTAGTGAATACAATAAACGCCAACTGTTGGTTCCTAAAGGCTTTGCACATGGTTTTTGCACTCTCGTGCCAAACACACAAGTTCTATATAAAGTGGACGAATATTATTCTCCGGAGCATGACCGCGGCATATTATGGAATGATCCGGCTTTAAATATCGATTGGCCGGTCAGTGAGCCGTTGCTTTCGGACAAAGACCGGAGGCATCCGACATTCGCGGAAGCGGAAATGAATTTCGACTAGGAGGATTTTTTCCATGAAACTGCTTGTAACAGGCGGTGCCGGATTTATCGGCAGCAATTTTGTATTATATATGTTAAATCAGCATCCGGATTACCAAATTGTGAATGTGGATGCGCTGACCTATGCGGGAAATCTAGAAAACCTGAAATCGGTGGAAGGCCATCCGAATCATACTTTTGTGAAGGCGGACATTACGGATGCCAGAACGATGGATGAACTGATCGGCCAAGGCGTTGACGTGGTAGTCAACTTTGCGGCGGAGTCGCATGTGGACCGGAGTATTTTGGAGCCGGATGTTTTTGTGAAGACGAATGTGCTGGGGACCCAGGTGCTGCTTGACGCGGCTAAAAAGCATGGCGTTAAGAAATACGTACAGGTTTCTACGGATGAAGTTTACGGGACATTGGGAGAAACGGGGTTGTTTACTGAGGAAACGCCGCTCGCGCCTAACAGTCCCTATTCGGCAAGTAAGGCCGGAGGGGATCTGCTTGTACGTGCGTATCACGAAACCTTTGGGCTGCCGGTGAACATAACACGCTGCTCGAACAACTACGGACCTTATCAATTCCCGGAAAAGTTGATCCCTCTCATGATTTCCAAGGCATTGGCTGACGAGGCGCTCCCAGTGTATGGGGATGGGTTGAATGTACGCGATTGGTTATACGTAGAAGATCACTGCAGTGCGATAGATCTGGTGATTCACAATGGCCGAAATGGCGAAGTTTATAACATCGGGGGAAATAACGAGCGGACGAATTTGCATATTGTGCGGACGATACTGGAGCAGCTTGGTAAACCGGAATCCTTGATCAAACATGTGCAGGACCGTCCCGGACATGACCGCCGCTATGGCATTGATCCTACCAAGACCATGCAAGAGCTCGGTTGGAAGCCGAAGCATTCTTTTGAAACCGGAATTAAAGAAACGATTCGTTGGTACTTGGATAATAAGGAATGGTGGACCCGCATTCAATCCGGTGCATACCAGGAGTATTACGTCAAGCAGTACGGCGACCGTCTGGGTGAGCGCCCATGAGAGTGCTTGTCACCGGGGCCGGAGGACAGTTAGGAAAAGATGTCGTAGGGCTTTTTGAGCAAGCCGGACACGAGGTTCTGCCGTGTGATCGAGCTTCGCTGGACATAACCGATTACGAGGTGTGCCTAAAACGCGTGCAGGATTTCAAACCGGATGCGATCATTCACTGTGCGGCTTATACCGCCGTCGATCAAGCGGAAACCGATATTGATGGTGCCTATGCAGTAAACGCAGTAGGAACTAGAAATATGGTCGTTGCAGCCGAACAGGTGCAGGCTAAATTTTGTTACATCAGTACGGACTATGTCTTCGATGGAAATGCAACTTCGGCTTATCATGAATTCGATAATACTGATCCTCAAAGCATTTACGGCAAATCGAAGCGGGCGGGAGAAGTGCTCGTGCAAAGCTTGTCTTCCGCGTTTTTTATCGTTCGCACTTCTTGGGTGTACGGGCTGCATGGCCATAATTTTGTGAAAACGATGTTGAAACTAGGCCAAGAAAAACCGCTGCTTAAGGTCGTGGATGACCAAAAAGGATCCCCTACTTATACGGTCGATTTGGCAGCCTTCCTTCTGGAACTGGTACAAACGGAAAAGTACGGGATTTACCACGCTTCAAATACAGGAGAATGCACTTGGTTTGAGTTTGCCCAAGCGATTTTTGCGGAAGCTGAAAATGTTTGGGGGGAAGAATATCCGGTTCGGGTAGAGCCTTGCACGACGGAGGAATTTCCGCGTCCTGCTCCACGTCCGCGGAATTCGGTGATGGATCACTTGTCGATCCGCACGAATGGATTAGCAGACTTACCGCCTTGGAAGGAAGGACTGAGGGCGTTTTTGCGAGAGCTTTATGAGAGCAATGGGGAGATCAAATAAACATAAAAAATGCCGGTGCTCTAAAGCATCGGCGATTATTTTATGAAGAAGATTCTTTATTTCCTTGAATTTGCAGTATCTCCTACTTCGGCTCATTGTATCAAAAGATTTCTCCATTGCTATATGTTTTCTGAGACGGTATCAAACCTTCCCCACCCACATCTCCCCCACCGAAATCTTCATCCGGCTGAGCCAAACGGTAAGGAACAAACTGATGGAGGCGCACAGAACAAAGGAAATCACTGTTTGCGAGTATACGTCCAGCATATACAAATAATCGATCGCCAAACGGCTGGTGAAGCTCAAGACGAAAGCGTGCATGAGATAGGTGCCGAAGGAATATTTGCCAAACAACCCGAGAAGCTGGGTAAACTTCGTTGGTTTGCCGGCCAGCTTCATCGCGGCTCCGAAGACGAGCACGATCAAAGCGATGATGGTGATCATCATCAACGGTTTTAGCGGCGCCGTTACGTTGGCGCTGTAGAGGTACAGATCGCCGGTGGAACTGCCGGCAATTCGAACGATATCGTCAATAATAAAGTAAAAGCAAACCGCCAGAGCCGCGATGGCTATATACTTGGCTTTGGCGACAAATTTCTTCCACGTTTCGTAATACAGCCCCGCCAAACCGCCCAGTACAAAATAAAACATCCAGAACAGGAAGTTCCGGTCCAGATAGTCAAAAATAAAAGCAAGCTGCGGATTGTCCGAGGCGATCATGCCTTTGGACAAAGCGTAAACCAAAATGAGATTCACCACAAAGAAAATGGCCGCGACGAGTAGATTGAGCCATGTTTTTCTTTTTTTGGACATCAGCAATCGAAAGCATGGGAACAAAATGTAAAACGGTATGATCATCACCATAAACCATAGATGATATGAGGCTTTCCCCGTAAGAGCGGCTTCTAACAGATTAAGCAGCTCATTCCAGGTCGTTGATGCCGGAACGCCGCTTAAGAAGCTGACCCAAACAAAGTAAAAAACGGTCCAGGTCAAATAGGGCAGGATGATTTGCCGGAATCTTTTCCGCAAAAAGCTCAGATAGTTCAGTTTACCGTCATAATTATAAAATAACACCACGCCCGTGATAAAAACGAACAGCGGAACCGCGAAGCGGATGAATCCGAGGAACGTCGTCCCGGCGATGATGGATGGGGCGCTCACATCCGGTTGGTAAAAGACGCCGGCGATGACATGCTGCAGGACGACCGCCAAAAACGCAATCCCACGCAAGATTTCTATCTCTTCCAATTTTGCTTTTCTCAAAGAAATTCCTCCAGAAGCTTTTGTCATAAAATTACCATAATGAAAAAGTGCCGCCCCGTCAACCGAAGTGTACGTAGGAAGTCACGTTTGGTATAATGAACTCGCCACATAAATACGGCAGGAATTATTATAATTTCGAGTTCAAAAAGTCAGGTTTTCAGCACCGAGAAGGTTGGATGAAGCTAGGGACGTAAGGAGCGGAGCGTACGTTTTGGGTACGTGAGCACCGGAAGGCCCGGCTGAATTCAAGATTCGATGTCGATTAAGCTACTTGACCTGCTTCGTGATCAAAAGATGACTTTCTGAACTACCTCTATAAGAAAAGGAAACTTTAACATGTTATTATCCCCGACGGTTACCGTACACATTGTAACTTATAACAGCGCTGAAGATATCGAAGTTTGTCTGAATGCCGTTTTGCGGCAGACGTACGAACTTCAGAAAGTTATCGTTATCGACAATGCCTCGGTGGACGGTACAGCGGAACGCGTACGTAACTATATCGAACGAACGGAAAGCCGTATCATTCAACTCATTTCCAATCCCTCGAATACCGGCTTTGCCCCTGCGCATAATCAGGCGATTCGCATGACGGAAAGCGATTACGTACTTGTTCTTAATCCTGATGTAGAGCTTGGGAACGGATATGTGGAGCGGCTTGTCAGGGAGATGGAGCGGCAACCGGAGATCGGAAGCGCTACAGGACTGCTCCTTTTCAAGGATTCTCCCGGAACGGTGGACAGCACCGGTCTCGCCATGAACGGAATCTGGCGTGCTTTTGACCGGGGAGCCGGGGAGCCGGCGACAGCCTGGAAGGAATCAGGCGAAGCGTTTGGCGTGTCGGGCGCAGCGGCGCTCTACCGGAGGGAGATGATCCGGGAGATTTCGCATCAAGGCGAATTTTTCGATGAGAGCTTTTTTGCCTATAAAGAAGATGTCGACGTCGCCTGGCGGGCGGGGTTGCTCGGTTGGAAAGCGTACTATTGCGCGGATGCGAAGGCAACCCACGCCCGTGGCTGGAAAAAGGGCGGCCGCAGCTCGAAGCCGCTGTTTGTACGCAGATACTCCTATATTAACCGCTATAAGATGATCTATAAAAATCTTACCGGCTATCGCTGGCTAACGTATTTGCCGAAGCTCTTGGCCTATGAGCTGGCTAGTCACGGTTACATTTTGCTAAGGGAACCGAAAGTGCTCGGAGCGTGGGGCGGATTTTTTAAGCAGCTCCCGCAATTAAAGGAGAAACGAAGGGCGATTCTGGAGAAAAGACATCTATCAAAGGCGGATCTATAAGCGGAGGATCTATAAATCGTTACTCTCGAAATCGTTACTCTCGAAAATGTCAGCGGATCCCTATTGTTGTCCGCGTTCAAGAAAACCATCTAATCATAAGACGCGGGACATACAGTAAAATATCTAATGTCAAGGTCATGATGTCAGCAAATCGCTCGCTTTTGGTTCTGCTCCATTTCATGGTTTGGCACCTCGCATTGGAAGAGATTTACTTTAAGTATAACAGCAACGAAGCACATAAAAAAAGTAAATTGAAAAATTCTTACACAACTATTTAAGGCGGTACCTATGATATAATGTCGATAGATTACTATATTTGTCAGGAGCGTTGCCCGGTGGATTTAAGCATTGTCATCGTAAATTACAACACATGCCGCTTAACGGTCGATTGTCTGCGGTCGGTTTACGCGTCGGAAACGGACTACACCTATGAAGTGATCGTCGTCGACAATTATTCGCATGACGATTCGGTAGAGACGATCCGCCGCGAATTTCCCCAGGCAACGTTGATTGAAAACAGGCAAAACACGGGTTTTTCGTACGCCAACAACCAGGCGATCAAAATATCAACCGGCCGTTACGTCCTGCTGCTGAACTCGGATACGGTTATTCAAAAGGATACGCTCGACATCATGCTTTCCTTTATGGACAGCCGTCCTGAGGTGGGAGCTTCCGGGTGCAAGGTGATTCTGCCGGACGGATCGCTGGATAAAGCGTGCAAGCGCGGGTTTCCGACGCCTTCGGCTTCATTTTATTATGCTTTTGGGTTCTCCAAACGGTTCCCGAACAATCCCAAGTTCAATCAATACCAGCTCGGCTACCTGGATCCGGATGAGGAATATCCGATCGACTGCCTGGTCGGGGCGTTTATGATGGTCCGCCGGGAAACGATCGAGCAGGTCGGCTTGTTGGACGAGGATTACTTTATGTATGCGGAGGACACGGACTGGTGTTACCGGATCAAGCAGGCGGGATGGGTCAACTACTATTATCCGCGCACGACGATCGTACATTACAAAGGGGGCAGCGCGCCTCGCCGTCCGCTAAAAATCATTTATGAGTTTCATCGGTCTATGATTCTTTTCTATCGCAAGCATTATCGGAAAAATTACAACATATTCGTGAGTGCGGCCATTTACGCCGGGATCGCCGTACAATTTACCCTGGCTTTGGTGAAATCGGCATTGGCCAAACCCGCAAAGCGGCCGGCGCCGGCGGCTGCGCAGAGTCAAGGGTCCGGCCGGGACGTCGGCATGAACGGGTAGGCTGCCGCTCCAAGAACACGGTTAGTGACAGGCGTCCAAGGGCTTGAAGTTTATTTAGGGAGTGTAGAAATGAATTCGTCCGTTTCGATGAACAATCGCAAAATCAAAACGACCAATCTGCTGATCGCGGAGAATATCACGGCGTACAAAAAAAGGACGGTACGTCTGGAGTGGATTCTCAATTTTTTCCTGATCGGCTTCGAATATATCCTGTATGTGCTCAGCTTTTTGGCGTTGTTTTCACTCCGCGTGCTGCCTGCTTACAACATGAGAAGCTGGTCAACGCTGTTTCATAACTTGGAGCATCTGCCCATCGCGTGGGACTACGGAGTCCTCCTGGCGGTCATTTTCGCCATTTATGCGCTGTACAGCACGCACAACGGCCTGTATAAATGGGACCGGGACATCAAACTCATCGACGACACGTTCACTGTCTGCAAAGCCGTGTTTTTTTCCTTTTTGATCGCGTTGGGACTTATCTTTTTTCTCCAAACAGGGGTAGTGTATTCCCGGCTCGTCATCTTGTCGTTCGCGGTCATGATCGTTGTGTGCGCTTTTGTGTCCCGGCTGCTGCGGATGGGTGTCATGCTCCTCCTCAAACGGACCGATATATACAGCAAAAACGTGCTGATCATCGGGGCGGGGCGCGTAGGGGAGGAAATTCGGGACAATCTGTTTGCCAGCAAAACGAACGGCTATCGTTTCGTCGGTTTTTTGGACGATTACAAAGCGGGGAACAACCACGTCATCGGCAGCATCGATCAGGTTGAAAAACTGCTGCAGCACTACCAGATTCACGAAATTTACATTACGATCCCGTCCGAGCGGAATATCATTAACGAGCTGATCACGAAAATCCGCAAATACGACGTCCGCATTAAAATCATCCCGGAAATGTTCGAAATGGTCACCTCCGGCGTTGTGTTTGACCAGGCTTACGATTATCCGTGCATCGAGATCGTTAAAACCCCGTTGCGCGGTTTAAATCTGATTTTGAAACGAGCCGTCGATATCGTGCTTGCGAGCCTGGGGCTGATCGTCATCTCGCCGCTGCTGGCGGTGGTGGCGGTCTGCATCAAGCTGGACTCCAAGGGCCCGGTTATGATCAAGCAGCGGCGCATCGGCAAAAACGGTGCTCCTTTTGGCATGTACAAATTCAGATCGATGGTGGAAAACGCCGAATCGCTAATCCATCAGCTGGCCGCTCATAACGAAGCGGATGGACCTGTTTTTAAAATGAAAAACGATCCCCGGATTACCCGGGTGGGGCGGTTTATCCGCAAGTATTCGATTGACGAGCTGCCGCAGCTGATCAATGTCGTTTTAGGCCAGATGAGCCTGGTCGGCCCCCGGCCCCCGCTGCCCCAGGAAGTGGAGCGGTATACCGATTACGAATGGCGCCGCCTGGACATCCGCCCCGGGATTACGGGGCTTTGGCAAATTAACGGGCGCAGCGATCTGCCGTTTGACGAGTGGGTCAAGCTTGACCTCTATTATATTGAGCATTGGAGCCTGGGGCTGGAGCTGAAAATTATTTTCAAAACAATCCCGATCGTGCTCAAAGGCACCGGGGCTTATTGAGGCGCAGGAAGATAAGATAGGACATCGTAAAAATACGATAGACAACCAAGATAGGAAGTTTCTTGTCATGAAAAACAAACTGAGGTATAACGCAGCAATCATCATCGCTTGTCTTGTTCTTTTGCTGGCGAGCCTGTCCGGCCGGCAGCAGCCGCAGGGGCAAGGATTTACCGCCCACCGGATGGTCGCGCACGCCCTCGGCGGAATTAATGGAATGACGTATACGAACACCTATGAAGCTTTCATTGCAAACTATGAAAAAGGTTTCCGCATTTTCGAAGCGGATTTGCTGCTGAGCAGCGACGATCAGCTCATCGCCCGCCATGAGTGGGGCGAAAGCTTCACCAAAATGATGGGCCAGCAGGACGAACTCGAGCCGGACCGTCATAGTGCGATCTTTTCACACGAGGAATTTAAGGCGGCCAAAATCATGGGCCAATACGAGCCGCTGGATTGGGACGACATTTTGGGGCTGATGGAGCTCTATCCGGACGTGTATTTCGTGACGGATACGAAGCAGAGCAAACCGGAGGAGATCCAGCGCATTTTTACCCAGATCGTCGCCAAAGCGAAGGCGAAGGACCCGGCGCTGCTGGATCGGATCGTGCCGCAAATTTACAATCGTCCCATGTTGGAGCCGCTGAAGGAAATTTATCCGTTCCCGTCGGTGATTTTCACGTTGTACCAGACGACCGACACGGATGAGGAAGTGGTGCAGTTTGCCAAGGAAGCGGGCATTACCGCCATTACGATGTCCGAGCAGCGGGCGAATTCCCGGCTGATCTCGGCGCTGAACCGGATCGGCGTAGTTTCTTACGTACATACCATAAACGATCCGAAAAAGATGACGGCGTTCAAAATGATGGGGGCTTACGGCTTTTACACCGACTTTTTGACCGAAGACGATGTGGCCAAGCCGGGATGGATTTTGGCTTTGGGGCGGTAAACCGGCTCTGAATATAAACACAACTCCAGTACCGACCAGGCGCTGGAGTTGTATTTATATATTTGGATTTATGGTAGCGCGTAGACTATTTTTGTTTATCGATAACAAAAGATCTGATTTTTTCAACGGTATCACTATTTTTATCGTACCATGACTTATAGTTGTTGCCGGCTTCTCCTCCTGTTAAGTAATCCAGTGACGGGACGAGATTGGAATGACCTGCGTCGATGCTTTTGAGAATAAAAGGAATGGCTGGAGTACCTAATTTGTTGAGGCGCTGTATTTTTTCGGCGTTACTATCATCAGAATTGACGATTTGACTCACCTTTTCCGGAATTTGGGATAGATGAACATTCCATTTTTTTGCAAATTGTTTCGCAGTGGACCATCCCGTTTCGGCTTTAAGATCTGTCTTTGAAATTTGCTCTAGTGCGATCGCATAAATGTACTCTGTTAATCCGTTCTCGGGTGAATCGTTAAGAAGTTCTGTTAACGCGGGGATGGCTGCATTCCCTAGAGCGACGATATTCTGATATTCTTTATTATCCTTGACATAGTCATACGGATTGGAACTTGCGGCCAATTTCGGATTCATTTCCGGCAAGGCTATAATGTTCTTTTGCAGAGCATTCATATGACTTATGATCTGATCTTTTACCTCGGCACGGGCATGGTTGGCTTGAAGAGCAGTGAACACAATAAGAAATGATGCAGCCAATATCAATATATAAAGTTTCTTCACGGGGCACTCCTCCTGCATTAATTATAATATCTTAGAGCCGGACCGTAACCTCCATTTGGTTTATACGGATCCCATGTTGTTTGCATCAATTCAAGAGATCCCCATTTAGATTTTGCCACATAAGCCTGAGTGGCTTTAGCAAAATGATTGATGTTATTAGTACTTGGACCATAAGCAATAATTCCTGGTGTTGCGTAAACATATCCAAATGTATTTCCCTTGTACCCATATAACTTCAAGAATGAATCGACTTGTGATGTGGTAGCCGTCTCACCCCATGGCCAAAGCCATCGATCTGTATAACCAAGCGCGTAAGAAAGGCAATTGTATGTTGTAGAGACTGGACCGATCTCAGTGTAATTATAAGCTATTGCATCGTAAAATTCTTTACTGTAGTACAACGCATATGCTGAGGTTCCTCCAGCTAGAGCAGACGTAATAAACATCGAGATGACCAACATTTTCTGAATTATTTTTTTCACAAAAAGTTGTCCTCCTTCATATCAATTTTCTGGATAGGTTGCTACCCTCCTTTATATAAAATTTGCAATAAAATGGTAAAAAATATTATGAATTTACATTAGTTCCGCCATGCTTGTTTTGTCAATCGGCAAATTGGTTAAAGTGTATTTTGTGGTTACATAAAGAAGATTCGCAGTTAATTTTCCGTTCCCCTGTTATGCGAACATTGACACGTTATTCACGGTAACATAGACTAGAAAAAGAATAAGAAACCGGAGAGAAAAAGAGTCTCTCAGACGGTTTGACGAACAACGATGATTACGTTGAGCGGACGAGAACGGGGCGGAGCGGGATAGGCCCCGTTTTTCGCGGGCGCGGGACGGGTTGGGAGCCCCGGCTCCTTCGTCCCCGATCCCCGCTGGTGAATCCTGTAGGCATCGATTTATTGGAGGAATTCGCTTGAATCAAATGATACCATCCTGGCGGCACGTATTTAAGCTGGATCCGGACCGCCCGCTGGACGACCGGGCCTTGGAGGCCGTGTGCCTGTCCGGGACCGACGCGATTATGGTCGGCGGGTCGAGCGGCGTAACGTATGACAATACCGTCGATTTGCTCTCGCGCGTGCGCCGATATGAAGTGTCCTGCGTGCTGGAAGTGTCCGACCTGGAAGCCGTCGTGCCGGGCTTCGATCTGTACATGATCCCGATCGTGCTGAATGCCGGTCATCCGGACTGGCTTATCGGCCAGCATGTCCGCGCGATCGAGAAGTACAGCTGTATGATCCCATGGGAGCAGTTGATCCCGGAAGGATACATCGTGCTGAACCCGGAGGCGACCGTAGCCAAGGTTACCGCAGCGAACGCCAGGCTCGACGCCGCCCAGGCCGGTGCTTACGCCCAGTTCGCCGACAAGTTGCTTGGGCTGCCAATCGTGTATGCGGAGTACAGCGGCCAACTGGGCGATCTGGAGCTGGTGTCGGCGATGCGCCGGACGCTGGAGCGCTCCCGCCTGTTCTACGGCGGCGGCATCACCGATGCCGAGTCGGCCCGACGGGCGGCGGCGGTATGCGACACCGTCGTTGTCGGCAACGCGGTATACGGCGACCTGGTGCAGGCGCTGGAAACCGTGGCGGCCGTCAAGGGAACGCGATAATTTTTTTAAGTACGTGTTCAAAAAGCCGGTTCGACGCTGAATCCGCTGCTTGGCCTGCTTCGTGATAAGACAAACATCTATCGACGCACATTACAGGAAGACAGACTGCGTTTAGCGGAAGTTTTTCTTATGATATAAGGAAGCCACGCCCAAGAAGCCCTGGAAACATATTTTTTCTTATATCTTCAAATATATGACTTTTTGAACTACCTCTTTAAGAAAGGAAGGTGCATGAACATGCAACCTGTTAACATACAAGAGGCGGTCAACCGCCTGAACCCGCAGCAAAAGCAAGCGGTGGAGGCGACGGAAGGGCCGCTGCTCATCATGGCCGGTGCGGGCAGCGGCAAGACGCGCGTGCTGACGCACCGCATCGCCTATCTCATCGCCACGCGCAAAGCGCCGCCTTGGGCGATTTTGGCGATTACGTTTACGAACAAAGCCGCCCGCGAAATGCAGGACCGGGTATCCCTGCTTGTCGGCGGCGCGGAAGGGCGGGACATTTGGGTGTCCACGTTCCACTCCATGTGCGTGCGCATTTTGCGGCGGGACATCGAGCGGATCGGCTTCAACTCCAACTTCAGCATTCTCGATTCGACGGACCAGCTGTCGGTGATCCGCAACTGCATGAAAGAGCTGAACATCGACACGAAAAAATTCGAGCCCAAGGCGGTTCAGGCGATGATCAGCACGGCTAAAAACGAACTGATCACGCCGCAGCAGTACGAACAGAAAGTCGGGGATTATTTTGAAGGCATCGTCGCCAAAGTGTACGTCATGTACCAAAAACGGCTGCGCAGCAACAACTCGCTCGATTTCGACGACCTGATCATGAAAACGATCGAACTGTTTAAGGAAACGCCGGAAGTGCTTGATTTTTACCAGAAAAAATTCCAATATATCCACGTTGACGAATATCAGGACACCAACCGCGCTCAGTACATGCTGTGCCGGCTGCTGGCCGACAAACACCATCGTATCTGCGTGGTCGGCGACAGCGACCAGTCGATCTACCGCTGGCGCGGAGCGGACATCAGCAATATCCTAAACTTCGAAAAAGACTATCCCGAAGCCAAAACGATTATGCTCGAGCAAAACTACCGCTCCACTTCGACGATCCTGAACGCCGCCAACGCGGTGATCGGCCAAAACACGGGGCGCAAGCCGAAAAACCTCTGGACCGATAAAGGCGAAGGCGACAAGATCAAGGTGTACCGCGCCGATTCGGAGCATGACGAAGGGTATTTTGTTACCTCGGAAATTCATAATAGTGTGAAAAATGGCCGCAGCTACCGCGATCACGCGATTTTGTACCGGACCAACGCGCAGTCGCGGGTGATCGAGGAAATTTTGATCAAATCGGACATCCCTTATCAAATTGTCGGCGGCATCAAGTTCTACGACCGCAAAGAAATCAAGGACCTGCTCGCTTATTTGCGGCTGTTGTCCAACCCGGACGACGACATCAGTCTGACGCGGGTGATCAATGTGCCGAAGCGGGGCATCGGCGACACGACGGTGGCCAAGCTGGCGGACGCCGCCGCAGAGCGCGGAACATCGATCTACAGGGTGCTGGAAACGGTGGACGACCTCGGGCTGGCGGGACGCACGCGCAACGCGTTGGTGGAGTTTTACGACATGATTGCCGCCTTGCACCAGATGGTTGATTACCTGTCGGTTACCGAACTCACGGAAAAATTGCTGGAAATGACCCATTACCGGCTTGAACTGCAAAACGAAAACACGATCGAATCGCGGTCCCGCCTTGAAAATATCGATGAGTTCCTGTCGGTGACGATGGAATTCGAGAACAACAACGAGGACAAGTCGCTCGTCGCGTTCCTGACCGATTTGGCGCTGATCGCCGATATCGACAGCATGAACGATAACAGCGACGCCGACAAGCCGGCCGACGACGCCGTCGTGCTGATGACGATGCACAGCGCCAAAGGCCTGGAATTCCCGGTCGTGTTCATCATCGGCATGGAAGAAGGCGTGTTCCCGCACAGCCGCGCGTTCCTCGACAACGAGGAACTGGAGGAGGAGCGCCGCCTGGCGTACGTGGGCATCACGCGCGCCGAGGAGCGGCTGTTCCTCTCGTGCGCGCAGATGCGCACGCTGTTCGGGCGCACGACGGCCAACCCGCCGTCCCGGTTCCTCGATGAAATCCCCGAGGAACTGAAGGAGGACGACGGGGGCGCACCGCGCGACCGCTATCGCCGCGGCCCGGGCGTCGGCGGCGCCTACAGCGGCCGCGGCTTCGGCAGCGCCGGCGGCGGGAACTTCGGCCGCCCTGCCGACGGCGGCGGCCTGGGCTCGCGGTCCGCGGCTGCGCCGGGCGGACCGGCCGGGCGCGGTAACGTTATCCCTCTGCGAGGGCGGGATAACGTTACCGTGACCACCGGCGCGCCGGGAGCCGCGGCGGCCAAGGCGGCGAACCCCGGCGATTTCAGCGCCGGGGACAAGGTCTCCCATGCCAAGTGGGGCGTTGGCACGGTCGTCTCGATCAAAGGCTCCGGCAACGATACGGAGCTGCAGATCGCTTTTCCGGCGCCGGTCGGTGTGAAACGCCTGCTCGCCGGATTCGCCCCGATCACCAAGGTCATCGACGGCGAGTGAGGGGGGCGGCCGTGCTGCTTTGGCTCGTACACGCCTGGATCGAACCCTGCCTGGGCCGTACCGTGTCTGGGCCGTACCGTGTCTGGTTCGTACCGTGTCTGGGTCGAACCCTGCCTGGGCCGTACCATGCCTGGGTCGAACCGTGCCTAGCTCTTACCATGCCTAGTACGTGGCATGCCTAGCATGTACCATGCCTAGCACGTGGCAAGATAAAGAAACGGAGAACTTTACCATTCCCGTAGTCTCCAAAGTATATCTCCCCCGATCTGGGGAACTGATGATAGTAGATGGCAACAGGGACCGGTAGCAAGGGTCTGGCCATCTGCCGTGCAGCACGGGGGCGAAGCGCCGGGAGAAGTGCCGGAAGAAGCGCTTGCGTTAGATTATGCGTGTGCGGCGCTGTTGGCGGAGGGCCGCTGCAAAGCTCAGGCCGATTCACTTAAGAAAATGCATGCCGGCGGTCAGGCCGGCCGAAATGGCCGAAAACACCGGTTTGTCCGGCGGTTTTCTCTGCCGGCTGTGTCGGCTGCCCGAAATAGCGGCATTTTTTGTCGCTATCTGTCCGAACTTTGTCTTCTGAAATAAATAGCGGCAAAAAATGTCCTTATCCGGCCAGATTGACCCGAATTGCAGCCATTTCGCGGTGTTAGCCTAAAAATAGCGGCATAAAATTCCCTTAATCCGGCGAAAACGCTCCAACCAAGACAAATAACGCCCTAAAAGGCCGCTAATATCACAAATGTCACTAATGTCACTAATGTCACTAATGTCACTAATGTCACTAATGTCGCTAATGTCGCTAATGCCACTAATGACGCTAATGCCACTAATGACGCTAATGTCACTATTGTCGCTAAATTCGCTAAATTCGCTATTATCACTAATTTCACTAATGCGCTAATGTCGCTTTAACTCTTGCAAAGACAACTTGTCGCCCTGATACTTTTCGGATTTCCCGCAAAAGCTCAGGTTTTTGAGTGACACTATCGCCTGCCGGAACTCTAACGGTTGCAGCAGCCGCTATTTCCCGAAAAAGATCCTTTTCTAAATTGTAACGGCTGTGAGCGCCGTTATTTGCCTGAATCTAAGCAAAATGAGTCGGGTTTCAGTGAAATAAGCGCTATGGCAACCGTTACAATTTGAAATCAACGTTATTGGAACAAATAGCGGCTGTGGCAACCGTTAGAATCTCTCGATCATCAATGTCGGCATTTGGCCATAAGCCGGTCCGCCGCACCAATGTTAATTTTGAAGCGGAGCCATTCCCGGGCCGATCCCGGAATGTTCCGTTTCTATATATATAAGGAGGGTTGTCCCTGCATGGATGTTATGCAAAAAATGAAGCAGCTCGTAGAGCAATTGAACAAGTACAACTATCATTACTACACCCTGGATGAGCCGTTGATCAGCGACAAGGAGTACGATCAACAGTACGACGAATTGACCGCTTTGGAGGCGGAGACGGGCGTGACCTTGCCGGACTCGCCGACGATGCGGGTGGGCGGCGAGCTGCTGCAGGGATTCAAGCCTCACCGGCATCTGGCGCCTTTATGGAGCCTGGATAAGGCCCAAAACGAGGAGCAACTGCAAAACTGGAACAACCGGGCAATCAAGCTGATCGCGGATTATAACACCAAAAATCCCGAAAATCCACTCCCAGAGCCGACGTATGTCGTCGAGCTGAAGTTCGATGGACTGACGCTGAACTTGACTTATACGGACGGCAACCTGGTGCAGGCGGCGACCCGGGGGAACGGCGTTGTGGGCGAAGGTATTTTGGCCCAGGTGAAAACGATCAAGTCCGTGCCGCTGACCATCCCGTACCGTGAGGGCACGATCGAAGTGCAGGGCGAAGGCATCATGAATTTGTCCGTACTGGCCAAATACAACGAAACGGCCGCCGAACCGCTCAAAAACGCCCGCAACGCCGCGGCCGGCGCCCTGCGCAACCTGAATCCGCGCGTCACGGCGGAGCGGAAGCTGAGCGCTTTTTTCTACAACGTGGGGTATTCCGATCAAGTCCGGTTCCGGGACCATCGCGAGATGATGGAGTTTCTCAAAGAGAACCGTTTTAAAGTCAATCCGTTCGTGACCTACCACAGCAGCTTCGATGAGGTGGTGCGCGAGCTGGAGCGGATCGTGGAGCGCCGCGCTTCGCTCGATTACTTGATCGACGGAGCCGTCGTCAAAATTACCGATATGCGCACCCGCGAGGTTCTCGGCTACACGGATAAATTCCCGCGTTGGGCGGTGGCGTTCAAATTTGAGGCGGAAGAAACGACCACGGTGTTGGAGTCCGTGTCCTGGAACGTCGGGCGTACCGGCAAAATCACGCCCCTGGCCAAGGTCGAGCCGGTGGAGTTGGCCGGTGTCACCGTGCAGAACTGCACGCTCAACAACGTTGGCGACATCGAGCGGAAAAACCTGAAGTTTGCGCTTGGCACCCGCGTCTTCATCCGCCGTTCCAACGACGTCATCCCGGAAATTCTCGGCAAAGTGACGGAAGAGCAGGACGGCGGGGAGATCGTCTTTCCGACCGTGTGCCCGGCATGCGGCACGCCGCTGGAGCAGCGCGGCGCCCATCTGTTCTGCAACAACCGGCTGGGCTGCAAACCGCAGATCGTCGCCCGCATTACGCATTTCGCGTCGCGCGACGCGATGGACATCGAGACGTTCAGCGAAAAAACCGCCGAGCAGCTGCATGACGAGCTGAACGTTCATGAACCGGCCGACCTGTACACGCTGAAATTCGACGATTTGATCAAGCTCGACCGCTTCGGCGAAAAGAAAGCCAACAACCTGCTGGAGGCGATTAAGCAGAGCAAAGGCCGCGACCTTGCTTCCTTCCTGTTTGCGCTGGGCATTCCGAACACCGGTAAATCGACCACTAAAGTGCTCGCCGACCATTACGGCAGTTTGTCCGCGGTGATGTCGGCAACGGTGGAGGACTTAATCACCCTGCCGGACATCGGCGGCATCGTGGCCGAAAGCATCGTCTCGTTTTTCGCCGATCCGTTCCAGCAGGCGGGCATTCAGAAGATGCTGGATCAGGGCGTGGCACCGAAGGCGCCGGACAAACCGGCGGCCCCGGTGACGGATTCTTTCTTCTCCGGCAAAACCGTCGTCCTGACCGGCACGCTGCACCAGCTCGGCCGCGATGAGGCGACCGCCCGGCTGGAGGCGCTTGGCGCCAAAGTGACCGGCAGCGTGTCGAAGAAAACCGACCTCGTCATCGCCGGGGAGAAAGCCGGCAGCAAGCTGGCCAAAGCCCAGGAGCTCGGCATTCCGGTGATCGAAGACGAGGATGAATTTATCCGGCTGTTAAACGAAAGCAACGGATAGCCCACAAGCCCCGGAATAGCCCATAACCTGGGATAGCCCCCCCTGAAAACGGCACAATCGCCGGTTTCGGGGGTTTTTATTTTTCTGCCGGTGTTGATGATTAATATTGACAATCAGCCGGGAGTTAGCTATTATTCTTTTCGGCATTACTCTGTACAGAGTAATATGTTTGTATTAAAAATACACAAAAAGGAGCGTGTTTCCAAAGATCTGTTGAGATCTACCAAGGTCTACCAAGGCCTACCAAGGTCTACTAAGGTCTGCAGCTAAAAGGTAAATGCAATCATAATCGGATTGAGTATTGAAGATGTTTGCCAAAAAATTCAGCCTACTGGGGTGGAGTGCGTGAGTAAGAAAAAAATTTATTTAATTCTAGTTGCCTTGGTTGTAGTAAGCGGCGGGGCGTTAGGCTGCTACTACTGGTACCAAGGCGCTCATTATGTGAAAAGCGATGATGCGCGTATAGCTGCCGATCAGTATCGAGTGATGCCGCAAATCACCGCCAAGCTGGATCAGATTTATGTTGAAGAAGGCGATACGCTCAAGAAGGATGAGATGATTGCCGTCCAGGATGTATCCGGCCTGGACTCCAGTTCCATCAGCAAAGCTGTGCTGCGTGCCCCCATTGACGGTACGGTGATTAAACTTTACTCCCATGAACAAGAGATCGCGTCGCCCAGCACCGCGGTAGCGGTAATGGTGGATATGAGCAGCCTGTATGTTTCAACCAACATCGAAGAGACCGACATTGGCCGGATCAAGCCGGGGGAAGTCGTCGATGTCACTCTGGACGCTGCGGGGGGCCAGGTCATTCAGGGGAAGGTGAGCAATGTCGGGCAGGCTACCAACTCCGTATTTTCAGCAATTCCAGCAACGAATACGAGCGGCAACTTCAATAAGGTTACGCAGCGCATTCCGGTGAAAATTGCCTTGAATATTCCGGAGGGAATGGAGCTGATCCCAGGAACAAACGTTGAAGTCAGAATTCATACTCCATAGAGGGGGATTGGCATGGATTCAAATCCGATAACCGCTGCTCCTCCCGCTGATTCATCATCCAAAGAACGTTGGCTGGCTTTCTTTGCCATTGTCGTGGGAGCTTTTGTAGCCGTTTTGAACAACAGTTTGATTAACGTGGCGATTCCGCAATTGACTACGGATTTAGGGTCGACCGCCTCGCGGATTCAGTGGGTAATTACCGGCTATACACTGGCTCAAGGAATTATCGTTCCGATCACGGGGTTTATGGAGCAGCGGGTTGGCTATAAGAAGTTTTTGCTCGGCGCTCTCTCCGTATTTACGATAGGTACGGCCTTGTGCATATTTGCCTGGAATGACCTGTCGTTGATTGCCGCCCGCATTATTGCCGGCCTTGGCGGCGGAGTTATCATGCCGCTGAGCATGACGATTGTGTATAAAATTATACCGCGCGAACAAATTGGAATGGCGATCGGGATCTGGGGAATTTCCTCCATGGCCGCGCCTGCCATCGGTCCGACACTAAGCGGTTATTTGATTGAATGGTTCAACTGGAGATTTCTGTTTATTGCTTGCGTTCCGTTTGCCTTATTCGCCATTCTGATGGTTGTCCTATTGATCAAGGAACCGCCAAAAGGTGCGCCCATCAAGTTTGACGTTCCAGGGTTTTTATTAGCCGCGACCTGTGCGGGCACATTGCTTTACGCGCTTTCCAGCGGGCCGTCCGACGGCTGGGGATCCTTTAAAATTGTTTCGCTGCTTTTTATCGCTTTCTGGTCGCTGGTGTTTCTCATTTTTGTCGAGAAGGGCAAGGATAATGCAGTTATCGATATTTCACTGTTTAAAAATCATAAGTTTACCGTTAGTGTAATTACCTCCAGTTTTGTCATGATGGGGATGTATGGAGGCACCTTTTTGACGCCGTTATTTTTGCAAAATATTCAGTCGGTATCTC
Source organism: Paenibacillus sp. FSL P4-0127 (assembly GCF_038007325.1). NCBI lineage: Bacteria > Bacillati > Bacillota > Bacilli > Caryophanales > Paenibacillaceae > Paenibacillus > Paenibacillus sp. FSL P4-0127. Next base: position 1,724,671 of record NZ_JBBOWY010000001.1, read on the forward strand.
CTGTCGAAACAGGAATTATTTTACTCCCGCAGGCTATAGGCATGGCTCTCATGATGCCGATCGCGGGCAAGCTGTTAGACAAGATAGGCATCTTGCCGATCGGACTCGCGGGGCTGACTTTAACCAGTCTGATGACCTACCACCTTCACTTGTTGACGCCACAGACATCGCACTTGTGGTTTGAGGGTGTGACCGCACTGCGCGGAATAGGAATCGGACTATGCATGATGCCTTTGTCCACAGTCGGGATGAACGCCGTGGAGAACAATAAGGTGGGCAAAGCCTCGGCCGCGTCCAACCTGATAAGAACGCTCGCCGGCTCCATGGCCATTGCAGTTTTCACCTTCCTCATGCAGAACCGTACGGCTCTGCATACGCAGCATATTGCCGAATCCGTAACCGCGGAAGGCGCGCAAATCTTACAATCGACGCTTGGGAGCTCGTGGGCTTCTACGGTATCCGGATTAATTTCGCTGGACGCCTATTCCCGGGGGATTGCGGATACATTTCTGTTATCATCCATACCATTATTTTGTTCGATACCGCTGATTTTCCTGTTTGCCACCGGAAGAAAACGAAAAGCAGCCAAAGACGCGGCTGCGGAAATTCAAGCATAAGCACGGAGAGAAAGGGGACGGAGCATAGATGAAAGAGTGGAAAGCGACTACTGCTGTATTGCTGCTTGGAATCGGTATTTTATCCGGTTGTTCGCAAGCCAGCCAGGCCGCTCAGGAGATAAGCATAAATGTAAAGGTCAGCCAGGCGCAAAAAGGAGTAATTGGAGAAGGGGAGATATACACGGGGAAAATCACCTCATCTGAAACGGTGAATATTACTCCTAAAATTTCCGGCAAGGTGGCTGCCGTAAACGTCGACGTCGGGAGCAAGGTGAAAAAGGGACAGGTGTTGTTCAAACTTGAAGACGATGATCTTCTGAACAAATTAAAAATCGCCAAGTCCGATGTGGCGGCAGCGCAGGCAGCCATTGCCTCCGCGGAGGATTCGCATGAATCCGGTATGGTGTCTGCGAACTCAGGCGTAGTTAGCTCGCGGAACAGCATCATCTCCGCCAAAAGCGCAATTACGCAGGCACAGGGTGGGATCAATCAGGCACAGGCGGCCGTTGACCAGGCTCAAACCGGATTGAAGCAGGCCCGGACAGCCGTCTCTACTGCCAAGAATACGGTAAAGCAGACGCAGGAGGCGCTGGAGAATGCTAAAAAGAACCTGTCCCGCACTGAGTCTCTTTACGCCAGCTCGCTGGCGTCACAAATGCAATTGGAAGAAGCACAGGCTGCTCAAGTTAGCGCTCAAGCGGCCTATGATAATGCGGTAAATGCGAAATCCAACGCTGAAGAACAGCTGGCTGCCGCTGAAAGATCATTAGCCACTGCCCAAAAAGCGTTGACCACGGCCAAGGATGCCTACGAAAATGCTAAAAACAGCTATGAAAATGCCAATAACGGCTACAAAAATGCCCAGCGTCAGTTGGAAGTGGCACAGAGCACAGCAGGGGTTGATGCTAGCAGGCAAAAGCTGGAGCAAGCACGGCTTAACGTTGAAATCGCCCAAAATTCGTTGGATAATGCGGTCATCACTTCGCCTATAGCCGGGATTGTCAGAAGCAAAAATATTGAAGTCGGTGAGATAGCTTCCGCCGCATCTCCGGCACTTGTGATCCATAATCTAGATAGCGTTAATCTGGAGATTTACGTGCCTGCCGAACGGATTAATGATATTAATGCGGGTGATCCTGTGCAGGTTCGCGTAGCCGCTTCAGGCATATTGACAACAGGCAAGGTCAAAAGCATAGGAACGGATGATGCCAATGGCAACGGCTTTCCGGTGAAGATAGCCGTTGCCAATCCGGACGGCAAACTGAAATCCGGGATGCTGGCCGATGTAAGTTTTGTGGATGCAAATGCTAAAGAAGGAATCATTATTCCGGCGAAGGCGATTGAGAAAGACGGCGACCAGTCTTATGTATACATCGCTGTTGATGGCCATGCTTTACGCAAGGATATTACCGTAGGAGAAGAATCGGGTACGCAAGCCTTGGTTGCCAACGGCCTGGAAAATGGGGAGCAAATTATAGTAAACAACCATGCGCTTCTTTCTGATCATGCGGCTATTACCGTTTCGCAGCCTTAAGTGCATTAAAGCAGATAGAGAAGGGGGAACCAGCCGCCTTATATGGGCGAAAGCTGGCTCCCCCTATTTTGTTTCGAGCGTGCGATTCGGCATCTCCTAACGTTATAGTGTAAAATAATTAATATCAAGTTAAAGGGGGGAGTAACCTTGTCACTGCAAATATTTATCCTTGGTCTGTTGCATAAAGGAGACTATCATCCCTATGATGTCAAGAAAAGAATTTTACAGGGCACGAATAATGCGGTCAATGTTACAGATGGTAATTTATATTACAATTTTGAGGCGCTGCTTAAAAAGGAGTTCATTCAAAAATCCCAAATTATCCAAGCGGAGAACCGTCCTGACAAAATAACCTACAGCATTACCCCAAAGGGCCGGGAAGCCTTTAAAGAAGAGATTTACAAAAGCTTTAAAAACGCCAAGTCCATCAGAACATTACTTCCAGTATTGCCGTTTTTAGAGTATGTTGACGCTAAAAAGCTGTTTTTTTACGTGGAGGACGTCCTGGAACGACTTAACAAAAGAGCGAAGGAATTTGAAGAAAAAGGGCTGGCAACGGAGATTGATCCGGTTAATCCGGACTATAAAATGCTCATCGGTGAAGTGGTCACGGAAAGCATAAAGCTGGAAATCCAGATGTTTAATAAGCTTTTGCTTGTTTTAAAAACTCGCCTTTCTTCCCCCACGTTGTAATTTACCGAAAAAGGTGACGCAAATCACGGCAAGCGGATGCTCCTTTTTTTCATCATAGGACTTAAGGGTTTTTGCCCGATGTTTCCTATTTCAAAATAAAGGATGGATCAAAATGAATTTTGACGCGTCACAGTGGAAGGCTTCGCGCTTTAATGCGCAAAGCGAGACGGATGACGGCGGCCTGATGCTGTACAACAGCTATACCGGGGCGATCGCTTCCTTCTCGTCGGCGGAACGGAATGATGTTTTGGAGTGGCTGGCACCGGCCGCCCCTGTTCCCGAGCCGGCGCCTCCGCTGGTTGACGGGTTGATAGAGCAAGGATTCCTCGTCCGTTCGGACGTGGATGAAATGCGGCGCGCCATGTTTTTGCACCACTCCATGCATGCTCAAGACGCTATGCATTTGGTGCTGCTTGTGACGGAAGCCTGCAACTTTCGCTGCACTTATTGTTATGAATCGTTTCCGCGCGCTTCGATGCGCGAGGAGGTGATCCGCGGTCTGGAAGCTTATATGGCCGAGCGGGCCAAGACGTTGAAGCAGCTTACCGTAAGCTGGCATGGCGGCGAGCCTTTGCTGGTCCCCCACATCATCGAACGGTTGTCCAATTCCTTTATCGAAGCTTGCGGCCAAAACGGCGCCGCCTACGGCGCGGAGATGTCGACGAACGGCTATTACCTGACCAGGGACCGCCTCGAACAAATGCTGGATCTGCATGTCCGGCGCTTTATGGTCACGCTGGACGGGGAAGGGGAAATACATGATTCCCGGAGAGGACTGAACGGAGGCGGAGGAACGTACCGGACGATCGTGGATAATTTGCTGTCCTTGAAGCAGGTCGACCGCCCGTTTGAAATTAATCTGCGCGTCAATTTCGACAACGGCAACCTGGGGGCCGTATCGCGGTTTATTCCCGTACTCCGGGAGTTGTTTGCCGATGATCCGCGGTTTAAAGTATATTTCCGTCCCGTCGGATGTATGGGCGGGGAAAATGATCTGAACCTCCCGGTATGTGACGAGCGGACAAAGGATCGCGCAATTTGGGAGTTGAACGAGCAGGCGATTGCCGAAGGGCTGCAGGTAAGCTCCTTCATTTCGGATATTTTGCTGCCGACCGGCGCGGTTTGTTATGCGGCCAAGCCGAATTCCCTGATCGCCGGCTCCGATGGCATGCTGTATAAATGCTCCGTCGCGTTGGAGCAGGACAACAACCGGCTGGGCCGGATTCATGAGGATGGGACGCTGGACCTGGATTACGACAAGCTGGCGCTCTGGACGACATCCGGCGAAGAAACGGATGAGAAATGCCAGGCCTGCTTTTTCCGGCCCGCGTGCCAGGGCAATCATTGCCCGCTGTACCGTATGCGGACGGGGAATCGCCCTTGCTCCTACGAGAAGCGGCAAATCAAGAAGACGCTGCGGACGATTTGGATGGCGGCCCGGCGGGATGAGGAGGTGATACTATGAAAATTATCCGTCCCGCGGCGCAGCCCGCATTGGTTAAAACCGGCCGGGTATCCAAGTCCGTACCGGGCAATCTGAGCTGATGGAATAAGATATCCGGGAAAGCCAACCCTTAAGGAAATATAAATGGGTTGGCTTTTTTTGAGAAAATAGGTAACTATTTAGCGCCTGATTACGTCTAAGTAATGGGGAAGATTAAAAAAAATTCATTTAGGAGGTCATGATGAAGAACGGATTCATACATAAGGCGATATTGGTGCTGTTTAGCGGGCTGCTGCTTGCCGGCTGCACCGGCGGACCCGCCAAAGAGACCAAACAGGTCTCGAACTTGAAGGTGATGTTTTGGGATGAGAGTTATTTTTATCAGGAGTACGGCGATTTGTTTGCGATGAAATATCCGAATATCGATATTGAAGTCGTCTCATCAACGGACAAGATTTACCGGGACAGCGACCAGGAAGATTTTGACTATGACAAAGCGTTTGCCAAATTTATCGAAGAAGAGCAGCCGGACGTGCTGCTGTTGAATACGAATCAGTATGAAAAGTTCGCTTCCGAAGGCAAGCTGACGGAGCTTGATCCGCTGATCGCCAAGGATAAATACGATACCGAAACGATTTTTCCGGGACTTATGGAAATTCTGAAGGAAAAAGGCGGCGGGAAGCTGTACGGTTTATCCCCGACCTTTTACGGCTCGGTTTTGTACTATAATGCCGATTTGTTTGCCAAATACGGAATTGAGGCGCCGCACGACGGAATGAGCTGGCAGGAGATTCTCGACACGGCCCGCCGCTTCCCGACGGACGGGGACGAAAAGAGCCGCGTTTACGGTTTTGGTTCGGATTACGGCATGTCGCTGGAAAATTTGGCTTCCAGCATCTCATCTACCCAAGGCTTGAATTATATCAACCCTGACACGATGAAACTCACTCTCAATACCGATTCGTGGAAGCAAGTTTATAAGATGGCCATGGATGCCTTGGACTCCAAAGCGGTTTACAATCCGGATGGCGAGGGGTTCCAGGGGGGGACCATGGAAGAGTACTACCAAAGCCAGCCGTTCCTGATGGGGCGTATGGCCATGACGGTCGACGGCACCAATCTGCTGCAAAATCTGAAGGATGCCCAGGGACAGATTAAGGACTATAAGCCGTTCCAAATCGGTGCGGTTGCAGGGCCGGTAGATCCGGCCGAGCCTGATAAATCGCGGAGTATTTCCATGAGGGATATTTTGGCGATCCGGGCGAACTCGCCGAATGCCGATGCGGCGTGGGAATTTTTAAAGTTTGTAAACGGTGAAGAATTTGCGAAGATCAAGTCCAGAACCTTGAATGGCGGCTTGATGTCCCGCACGGGCGTGCAAAAGGAATACAACGGCGTAAGCCTTGATGTGTTTTATAAGCTGAAACCTAAATTGGATAACGACTCCGACAACTACGATAAAATCCCGGATAGTTTCCATGAGAAGTACTACTCCCTCTTTAGCCGGGAAATAAAGCTGGTTCAGGATAAAAAGAAATCCATCGACGAGGCGCTGCAGACCGTTCAAGACGAAGGCCAGGCGGCCCTGGATAAAGCGGTCCAAGATGAAGCGGCCGGCAAAAAGGACAAGCCTGGCGCGGAAACGGATCAGGCCGGTTAACGGCACTTAGCTTATCGCCCTATCATTTTTTTGGAGGTCATGATGAAGAACGGAATTTTAAATAAGGTTATGCTGCTGCTTTTAAGCGGGCTGCTGCTTGCCGGTTGCACCGGCGGGCCCGCCAAAGAGACCAAACAGGTATCGAGCCTGAAGGTGATGTTTTGGGACGAGAATTTCTTTTACAGGGAGTACGGCGATTTGTTTGCGATGAAACATCCGAATATCGATGTGGAAATCGTCACAACGGACCGGATTTACCGGGACAGCGACCAGGAAGATTTCGACCGTGACAAAGCGTTTGCCGACTTTATCGAACAAGAACAACCGGACGTGCTGCTGTTGGATGCGAACGAGTATGAAAAACTCGTTTCCGAAGGCAAGCTGACGGAGCTTGATCCGCTGATCGCCAAGGATAAATACGATACCGAAACGATTTTCCCGGGACTCATGGAAATTCTGAAGGAGAAAGGCGGCGGCAAGCTGTACGGTTTATCTCCGACCTTCTATGGATCGGTCATTTACTACAACGCCGATTTGTTTGCCAAATACGGAATTGAGGCGCCGCACGACGGAATGAGCTGGCAGGAAATTCTCGACACGGCCCGCCGCTTCCCGACGGACGGGGACGAAAAGACCCGCGTTTACGGTTTCGGTTCGGATTACGGCATGTCGCTGGATAATTTGGCTTCGAGTATCTCATATACGCAAGGTTTGAATTACATCAACACCGATACGATGAAGCTCACTCTCAATACCGATTCGTGGAAGCAAGTTTATAAGATGGCCATGGATGCCTTGGACTCCAAAGCGGTTTACAATCCGGATGGCGAGGGGTTCCAGGGAGGGACCATGGAGGAGTATTACCAAAGCCAGCCATTTATGATGGGGCGGATGGCCATGACGGTCGACAGCACCTATATGCTGCAAAACCTGAAGGACGCCCAGGATCGGATTAAGGACTACAAGCCGTTCCAAATCGGTGCGGTTGCAGGGCCGGTAGATCCGGCGGAGCCCGACAAATCGCGGAACATCTCGGTGAGCGACATTTTTTCCATTCGGGCCAACTCGGCAAATGCCGATGCGGCTTGGGAATTTATTAAATTCGTGAACGGCGATGAATTTGCCAAGGTCAAGTCCAGAACTTTAAACGGCGGCATGTTGTCCCGAATGGGAGTGCAAAAGGATTTCCATGGCGTAAACCTCGACGTTTTCTACAAGCTGAAGCCTAAAGTGGACAACGACTCCGACAACTATGATAAAATCCCGGAAAGCTTCCATGATCAATACCGTACTATTTTTGACCGGGAAATGAAGCTGATGGCGGAGAAAAAGAAATCCATCGGCGAGGCGCTGCAGGTGATTCAGGACGAAGGCCAGGCGGCGCTGGATAAGGCCGTAAAGGAGGAAGCGGCCGGGAAGAAGAATAAGCCTGCCGCGGAAGCGGATCAGGCGGGCTAACGTGCCTTGGTTGCCCCCGAAAAGGGGCTTTGTGCGAATTGCTTTATAAAATTTTTGGAGGCTAAGATGAAGAACGGAATATTATATAAGGTTATGCTGGTTATGATATGCGGACTGCTGTTCGCCGGGTGTGCCGGCGGCCCTGCCAAGCAGGAGGCGCAGACTTCTACGCTGAAGGTCATGTTCTGGGACGAAAGTTATTTTTTCAGCCAATATGGCGACATGTTTGCGATGAAGAATCCGAATATCGAAATTGAAGTAGCTAACACGCAAAGCATTTATAACGACGAGGAAAAGGACTACGACAAGGCGTTTGCCAAATTCGTGGAAAAGGAACAGCCGGATATCATACTGCTGAACTCCAACAAAAATTACGAAAAATTCGCATCCGAAGGCAAATTAATGGATTTGGATACGCTCATCGCCAAGGATAAATACGATATCTCGACGATTTATCCGGCGCTGATCGACCTGCTAAAGGAAAAAGGCGGCGGGAAGCTGTACGGGCTGGCTTCATCTTTTAATGTGAATGCAATTTATTATAATGCCGATCTGTTTGCTAAATATGGAGTTGAGCCGCCGCATGACGGGATGACCTGGCAGGAAATTATCGATACCGCCCGCCGTTTCCCCACGGATGGGGATAAGGACAGCCGGATTTACGGATACGGTCCTCGTTACGGGAAAGCTTTTGATGAATTGGCCTCTTCGATCGCCATGACACAAGGGTTGCAGGTGCTGAATCCGGATACGAAGAAAATGACGATCAATTCGGATTCCTGGAAAAAGGTTTTCCAACTGGCTCTGGATGGCGTAAAATCCAAGGCGATTTATGATCCGGGCGAAGACGGATTCCAGAGCGGGACGATGGAAGAATATTATAAGAGCCAGCCTTTCTTAATGGGACGTATGGCAATGACGATCGACGGCACCAATCTGCTGCAAAATCTGAAGGATGCCAAAAACAGCGTAAGGGATTATAAGCCGTTCCAAATCGGCATCGTGGCCGGTCCGGTGGACCCGGCGCTGCCTGACTCCACGCGGGAAGTCAGCTATAATGAAATTTTCGCGATCCGGTCCGATTCTCCAAACGCCGATGCGGCCTGGGAGTTTTTGAAATTCATCAACAGCGAAGAATATGCCAAAGTGAAATCAAGAACGTTGAATAACGGTCTCATGTCCCGGATGGGCGTGATGAAAGATTACGAGGGACAAAGCCTTGACGCTTTTTATAAGTTAAAACCTGCAGATAGCAGCGACGGATATATGGGGATCAGCGACGCTCCTAACAGCTTTTACGGACAATTCCAACAAATCAAGGATCGGGAACTGGATCTTGTCCAGAAGGGAAGCAAGTCGCTTGACGAGGCGCTGGAAAAGATCCAGGCGGATGGACAAGTAGCCTTGGATAAAGCGTACCAAGAGGAAGAGGCACAGAAGAAGAAGGACGGAAAAGACGATATCAGCTCATAAGATAAAGCGGACGTGGACACCGGCAGCGATTACGGTATGGTTATCAAGGGCAATTAGCTGCCACCTTTAGGCCGCGGAATTATTGAAGGCTAACCTTTGCAGCTTTGGCTCGGGGTTGGTCTTCATTTGTGTACCTGTAAGTTTTGTTATGCATGAAAATCATTGAAAGAAGGGAATGGGATGAAGCTTTTCGGCAAAGCGTTTTTCATCGTGTTGAGGAAGAGACTGCAAAGCAAAAGTAGCCGCTAGACCCATGGATCGGATTTTTTGTTCCGGCGGTTGCCGGAGCGCGTCGCTTTTGGCGATTTACGGGACCGGAACACCAGGCGTTTACGTACGGTCTTCATCCCGTAGCCAGGTCCAGGTTCCCTCCGCGCCATGCTGAGCAAATTAACCGTTTAGGACGGTTCTCGTAAATTCAAAATGGAAAAACATACATATTGCAAAAGCTCCCCGATCGTGATAAATTATTACTTGTCGCTTCGAACGGCAGCTTGTCGAAAGGCTTGCTACAATGTCGAAAAATGAGGTTGACAAAGTAAAGTGAATTGGCTATAATAAATAACTGTTCGACAAAAAATGATGGTTATCGAAAATGCCGGACAGCAAGTTCTTTGAAAACTGAACAAATGGAACGCGTCAATAACTTTGAACGATTTTTTTAAATCGTCAGTAACTGATTGAGCTAATCGCTCTTTCGAATAAACTTGGGTGATTCGTTCATCCAACCTTTATTGGAGAGTTTGATCCTGGCTCAGGACGAACGCTGGCGGCGTGCCTAATACATGCAAGTCGAGCGGACCTGATGGAGTGCTTGCACTCCTGATGGTTAGCGGCGGACGGGTGAGTAACACGTAGGCAACCTGCCCGTAAGACCGGGATAACTACCGGAAACGGTAGCTAATACCGGATAATCAAGTCTTCCGCATGGGAGGCTTGGGAAAGGCGGAGTAATCTGTCACTTACGGATGGGCCTGCGGCGCATTAGCTAGTTGGTGGGGTAACGGCTCACCAAGGCGACGATGCGTAGCCGACCTGAGAGGGTGAACGGCCACACTGGGACTGAGACACGGCCCAGACTCCTACGGGAGGCAGCAGTAGGGAATCTTCCGCAATGGACGAAAGTCTGACGGAGCAACGCCGCGTGAGTGATGAAGGTTTTCGGATCGTAAAGCTCTGTTGCCAGGGAAGAACGTCTTCTGGAGTAACTGCCAGGAGAGTGACGGTACCTGAGAAGAAAGCCCCGGCTAACTACGTGCCAGCAGCCGCGGTAATACGTAGGGGGCAAGCGTTGTCCGGAATTATTGGGCGTAAAGCGCGCGCAGGCGGCTGTTTAAGTCTGGTGTATAATCCTGGGGCTCAACTCCGGGTCGCACTGGAAACTGGACGGCTTGAGTGCAGAAGAGGAGAGTGGAATTCCACGTGTAGCGGTGAAATGCGTAGAGATGTGG
>NZ_JBBOWY010000001.1:1737500-2622500 GCF_038007325.1 Paenibacillus sp. FSL P4-0127
AGGACTTCGAAGCAGGAGTGAAGTCGATTCAGGGGTAGGGGAGCGTTGTGTATGCGTTGAAGGTGTACCGTAAGGAGCGCTGGAGAGTACACAAGTGAGAATGCCGGTATGAGTAACGAAAAGATCAGTGAGAATCTGATCCGCCGAAAGCCTAAGGGTTCCTGAGGAAGGTTCGTCCGCTCAGGGTAAGTCGGGACCTAAGGCGAGGCCGAAAGGCGTAGTCGAAGGACAACAGGTTGAAATTCCTGTACCACCGTAATCCGCTATGAGCGATGGGGTGACGCAGGAGGGTAGTGACGCGGGGCGATGGAATGCCCCGTCCAAGCAGTGAGGCTGGTGTGTAGGCAAATCCGCACACCGTAAGGCTGGGCTGTGATGGGGAGGGAAAATTTACAGTACCGAAGGTCATGATCTCACACTGCCGAGAAAAGCCTCTAGCCAGGAGAAGGTGCCCGTACCGCAAACCGACACAGGTAGGCGAGAAGAGAATTCTAAGGCGCGCGGAAGAACTCTCGTTAAGGAACTCGGCAAAATGACCCCGTAACTTCGGGAGAAGGGGTGCCCCGGTAGGGTTTATAGCCCGAGGGGGCCGCAGTGAAAAGGCCCAAGCGACTGTTTAGCAAAAACACAGGTCTGTGCGAAGCCGCAAGGCGAAGTATACGGGCTGACGCCTGCCCGGTGCTGGAAGGTTAAGGGGAGCGGTTAGGGGTTAAACCCGAAGCTGTGAACCGAAGCCCCAGTAAACGGCGGCCGTAACTATAACGGTCCTAAGGTAGCGAAATTCCTTGTCAGGTAAATTCTGACCCGCACGAATGGCGTAACGACTTGGGCGCTGTCTCAACGAGAGATCCGGTGAAATTTTAATACCTGTGAAGATGCAGGTTACCCGCGACAAGACGGAAAGACCCCATGGAGCTTTACTGCAGCTTGATATTGGACTTTGATACGATTTGTACAGGATAGGTGGGAGCCTAGGAAGTGGGAGCGCAAGCTTCCATGGAGGCGCCGTTGGGATACCACCCTGATCGTATCGGAGTTCTAACCCGGTACCGTAAGCCGGTACGGGGACCGTGTCAGGCGGGCAGTTTGACTGGGGCGGTCGCCTCCTAAAGAGTAACGGAGGCGCCCCAAGGTTCCCTCAGAATGGTTGGAAATCATTCGCAGAGTGCAAAGGCAAAAGGGAGCTTGACTGCGAGACTGACAAGTCGAGCAGGGACGAAAGTCGGGCTTAGTGATCCGGTGGTACCGCATGGAAGGGCCATCGCTCAACGGATAAAAGCTACCCTGGGGATAACAGGCTTATCTCCCCCAAGAGTCCACATCGACGGGGAGGTTTGGCACCTCGATGTCGGCTCATCGCATCCTGGGGCTGAAGTAGGTCCCAAGGGTTGGGCTGTTCGCCCATTAAAGCGGTACGCGAGCTGGGTTCAGAACGTCGTGAGACAGTTCGGTCCCTATCTGTCGTGGGCGCAGGAAATTTGAGAGGAGCTGTCCTTAGTACGAGAGGACCGGGATGGACGCACCGCTGGTGTACCAGTTGTTCCGCCAGGAGCACAGCTGGGTAGCTAAGTGCGGACGGGATAAGCGCTGAAAGCATCTAAGCGTGAAGCCCCCCTCAAGATGAGATTTCCCAATTAGTAAGACCCCTTGAAGACGACGAGGTTGATAGGCCTGAGGTGGAAGTGCAGCAATGCATGGAGCTGACAGGTACTAATCGGTCGAGGGCTTATCCAAAACTCTACCCACCAAAGTGACGTGAAGCTTCGAAGCTGAGTCCGAGTACTTTGGCGGGGCCCAAAAATATACCCCAAAAAGTGACGCGAGGCTTCGTAGGTAATTCCGATTACTTTTCGGGGACCCCGGGAACTGAATAGGGGCTAACACGCAAATCAAGTTTCGTATCCAGTTTTCAAGGATTAACCTTGAATCGTTTGGTGGCGATGGCGGAGGGGTTCCACGCGTACCCATCCCGAACACGACCGTTAAGCCCTCCAGCGCCGATGGTACTTGGACCGAAGGGTCCTGGGAGAGTAGGACGCCGCCAAGCATGAAGAAGAGCACCGCCGATCACTCGGCGGTGTTTTTTGTATTTTCGGAATGCTGCAGCGGGATGAGATGGATAGGGTACTAAGTTATACAGCAGACTCCGAGAGGATATTTCCGACTTTTTTTAAAACCCAGCTTTTCGAATCAATACTGTTGCCCACCTATTGCCCATCGGAACTCTAACGGTTGCAGCAGCGGCTATTTTACGAAAAGGGGCCTTATCCAAATTCTAACGGTTGTGAGCGCCCTTATCTGCCTGAATTTAAGCAAAATCAGCCGGATTTCAGTGAAATAAGCGCCGTGGCATCCGTTACAGTTTGAAATCCAACGTTTTTGGAATAAATAGCGGTTGTGGCAACCGTTAGAATTGTTTCGTGGTCGGAGATGTATCTGTCAGACCAGAATTTGATGCAATATTAGCGGGAAATCCCCGGGTAATGACGTTTAATGTCATTTGGGGGCAAAAGGGGCCAAGCTTGTTTCGCTAAAATGTCGAAAAACCGATTAAGCAAGTCCAATGGGCCGGATACTGCGTTTTTCGCTTTTTTGATGCCCCTGGAGCACGAATATTTTCGCCGCTGGTCGATCACACTGAAATTGATTGCGGAAACCCTCTTGGCAAATGATCAAAATATGGTATAATGAGAATAAAGTCAAAGAAAGTCAAAGTCAACAGAAGCCCGGTGGCGGCATATTCTGCTGATAGCCGGTAGAACAGTACAGCATGAGTTTTTAGGAGCTTCACGTTTGGAACAATGGAGGATGAGTGAATGCGTAATATCTCAGATATCATTGAAAAATATCTCAAGAGTATTTTGCATGAAAGTCCTGAAGGAACGATAGAAATTCAGCGTAACGATCTTGCCGACCAGTTTTCCTGCGTGCCGTCGCAGATCAATTACGTGATCAGTACACGGTTCACGCTGGAGAAAGGGTACCTTGTCGAAAGCAAGCGCGGCGGCGGCGGTTACGTGCGGATTCGGCGGATTGAGCTGCCGGGTCCAACCTCGCTGCACACCCACCTGCAGCAAACGATCGGGGACGAGATCGGGCAGACCGCGGCCGAAGGGCTCATTTATCAACTGGAAGAAGCCCGGTTCTTAAGCCGCCGGGAAGCGGCGCTGATGCGTTCCGCCATCTCCCGTGACGTCCTGGCGATCAAATTGCCGTACCGCGACCAGATTCGGGCAAAACTAATGAAAGCGATGCTGATTGCTTTGTTGAGTTAGGGTGAGCGGAGGTTATTAGCAGTCAATCCATAAAGGAGGGACACCTATGCAATGTCAAGAATGCGGCAAGCGCCCGGCAACCCTGCATTTCACCAAAATCGTGAACGGGGAAAAGACGGAGTTTCACATTTGCGAGGCCTGCGCCCGTGAAAAAGGGGAGATGCTTCCGGGGACCTCGGGCGGTTTTTCGATCCACAACTTGCTGTCGGGTTTCCTGGATTTGAGCCCGTCAAGCAAAGGCCAGATTTCCGGAACCAAAAGTCCCGAAAGCGTACGCTGTGAAGAATGCGGCATGACCTACTCCCAGTTCAGCAAAATCGGCCGTTTCGGCTGCAGCTCTTGTTACAAATATTTTAACGACCGCCTGGACCCGCTCTTCAAGAGAGTTCACGGCAACACGGTCCATGTCGGGAAGGTGCCGAAGCGGACCGGCGGCCACATTCAAGTCAAACGCAAGCTCGACGATCTTCGACGCGAGCTGCAGTATCGGATCCTGCAGGAAGAATTCGAGGAAGCCGCAGCGCTGCGGGACCAGATCCGCGAGCTTGAGAAGAATATTTCCGCAGAGTAGGAGGGATGCAGGGTGTCAAAACTCCGTTTTACAGAACAGCCGCTAAGCGAGTGGATGAGACGGGAGGGCAAACAGTCGGACATCGTCATCAGCAGCCGGGTGCGGATCGCCCGCAACCTCCAGCACCAGCCTTTCCCGATGCTGGCCACCAACCAGCAGTCGGAAGAGGTGCTGAAGCAGCTGCAGACCGTGCTGTCCGACGAGCGCTTGAAGTCCTACGGCAAGCTTCATCCGGTCCTGCTTGCGGACCTCGACGAGCTTGACAAACGGGTGTTGGTGGAAAAGCACCTGATCAGCCCCAACCTGGCGAACGAATCCAGAAGCGGGGCGGTGTTCATCAGTGAAGACGAAAGTCTCAGCATTATGGTGAACGAAGAAGACCACCTGCGAATCCAATGTTTGTATCCGGGATTCCAGGTGCAGGAGGCTTGGGAGAAAGCGACGGCGATCGACGATATTTTTGAAGCTCATGTCGATTACGCTTTTGACGATCGCCGCGGTTACTTAACCAGCTGCCCGACGAATGTCGGCACCGGCCTGCGGGCTTCGGTGATGATGCACCTTCCGGCATTGGTACTGACGCAGCAGATCAGCCGGATTTTGTCGGCGGTGTCGCAGGTGGGATTGACGGTGCGCGGCATCTACGGGGAAGGCAGCGAAGCGACGGGCAACTTGTTTCAAATCTCAAATCAGATTACACTAGGACAAAGCGAAGCGGAGATTATAGAAAATTTATACGGGGTTGTCCTGCAGATCATTCAGCATGAGAAAACGGCCAGAGAGAAGCTGATCGGGGAATCTCGGCTTCGGATGGTGGACCGGGTGATGCGCTCCTACGGGATTTTGTCGCACGCCGCCATCATCGATTCCAAAGAAGCCGCGCAGCGGCTGTCCGACGTCCGGCTCGGCGTGGATCTCGGACTGATCGATTCGGTACCCACGGAGGTGCTGAACGAATTGAACGTGCTCACGCAGCCTGGTTTTTTGCAAAAGAAATTCAGCGGGAGCATGTCCCCGGGAGAAAGGGATATGTACCGCGCCAAACTCATTCGTGAACGAATGGGGAAATAAAAGGTAAATTAACTATGGAGGTGTAGGAGAAGATGATGTTTGGAAGATTTACGGAACGCGCCCAGAAGGTGCTGGCCTTAGCCCAGGAAGAAGCCGTAAGGCTTGGACATAACAATATCGGCACGGAGCACGTGCTGCTTGGCCTCATTCGCGAAGGCGAAGGCATTGCCGCCAAGGCTTTGATCGGGCTCGGACTTGGCCTGGAGAAAATCCAGGACGAAGTTGAAACCTTGATCGGCCGCGGACAAGAGCAGCCCACCAATATCGCCTATACGCCGCGCGCCAAAAAAGTAATCGAACTGTCGATGGACGAAGCGCGCAAGCTGGGCCATACTTACGTCGGCACGGAGCATATTTTGCTCGGGTTGATTCGTGAAGGCGAAGGTGTCGCCGCGCGCGTACTGAACAACCTTGGCATCAGCCTGAATAAGGCGCGCCAGCAAGTGCTGCAATTGCTCGGCAGCAGCGAAGCCGTCTCCAGCCATCACGGCGCGCCGGCCAATGTCAATACGCCAACCCTGGACAGCTTGGCCCGCGATTTGACGGCCTCCGCCAAGGAAGGTAACCTTGATCCGGTCATCGGCCGCAGCAAGGAAATCGAACGGGTTATTCAGGTGCTCAGCCGCCGGACGAAAAACAACCCGGTCCTGATCGGGGAGCCGGGGGTCGGTAAAACGGCGATCGCCGAAGGGTTGGCGCAAAAAATCATCAACAACGAAATTCCCGAAACGCTGCGCGACAAACGCGTCATGACGCTCGATATGGGCTCCGTCGTAGCGGGAACCAAATATCGCGGCGAATTTGAAGACCGCCTGAAAAAAATCATGGACGAAATCCGCCAGGCCGGCAACATTATCCTGTTCATCGACGAGCTGCATACGTTGATCGGGGCCGGCGGCGCGGAAGGCGCGATCGACGCTTCGAACATCCTGAAGCCGGCGCTGGCCCGCGGCGAACTGCAGTGCATCGGGGCGACGACGCTCGATGAGTACCGCAAGTACATCGAAAAAGACGCCGCGCTGGAACGGCGCTTCCAACCGATTACGGTCGACCAGCCGTCGGTGGAAGAAGCGATCCAAATTCTGCACGGGCTGCGCGACCGCTATGAAGCGCATCACCGCGTGAAAATCACCGATGAAGCGATTGATCAAGCCGTTAAGCTGTCCGACCGCTATATCCAGGACCGCTTCCTGCCGGACAAAGCGATCGATCTTATCGATGAAGCCGGGTCCAGAGTAAGGCTCAACACCTATACGGTACCGCCGAATCTGAAGCAGCTGGAAAGCCGGCTCGAGGACATCCGCAAGGAGAAGGACGCGGCCGTGCAAAGCCAGGAATTCGAAAAAGCGGCGGCGCTTCGCGATACCGAACAGAAGATCCGCGAAGAGCTTGAGCTGACGAAAAACCAATGGAAAGAAAAACAAGGCCGCACCGATTCCGAAGTGACGCCGGAAGATATCGCCCAGGTCGTCGCCAGCTGGACGGGAATCCCCGTGAACAAGCTGAAGGAAGAGGAAACGGAACGCCTGCTCAATATGGAGAGTATTCTGCATGAGCGGGTGATCGGCCAGGATGAAGCGGTGAAAGCCGTGAGCCGGGCGATCCGCCGGGCCCGCGCAGGCCTTAAGGACCCGAAACGGCCGATGGGTTCGTTCATCTTCCTTGGCCCGACGGGCGTCGGGAAAACCGAGCTGGCCCGAGCGCTGGCCGAAGCGATGTTCGGCGACGAGAACGCGGTGATCCGCATCGATATGTCGGAGTACATGGAGAAACATTCGACCGCCCGCCTCGTCGGAGCGCCTCCGGGATATGTCGGCTATGAAGAAGGCGGCCAGCTGACCGAGAAGGTGCGCCGCAAACCGTATTCCGTCGTGTTGCTCGATGAAATCGAGAAAGCCCATCCGGAAGTGTTCAACATCCTGCTGCAGGTGCTGGAGGACGGCCGGTTGACCGACTCCAAAGGCCGGGTCGTCGACTTCCGCAACACGCTGATTATCCTGACTTCGAACGTGGGCGCCGAAGCGATCAAGCGCAATACGCGCCTCGGCTTCACGGCGGTGCAGGATGCGGGAGCGGATTACGACAACATGAAGGGCAAAGTGATGGAAGAGCTGAAGAAGAGCTTCCGTCCGGAGTTCCTGAACCGGATCGACGAGATTATCGTGTTCCACTCGCTGGAGCAAGAGCATATCGGTCAAATCGTCTCGCTTATGTCCGAGGAGCTGCGCAAGCGGCTGCGCGAATACGACGTTGACTTTACGCTGACCGATAAAGCGAAGGAGTTCCTGGCCAAAGAGGGCTACGATCCCGCCTACGGGGCGCGGCCGCTGCGCCGGGCGATCCAGAAGCACATCGAGGACCGCCTGTCTGAAGAGCTCTTAACCGGCAACGTCAAGAAAGGCGATTCGTTGACGATCGACGAACAGAACGGCGAATTGACCGTAGAGCGCACAGGAACTTTTGTCAAAAATGCGTAAATCTAGGCTAAAAAGTCCTTGACTTTTAGGTAAGGCCTAAAATAGAACCATGTTAAAGCCGATGAAATATATGAAAGGCAGCTTCCAAGCGGTGCTTTGGAGCTGCTTTTTTTCATCCAGTTTCTTTTTTTGCAAAGGCTTTAAAAACTTTACGTGAATTCTCAAAGAATGGTAAAATTTGAATATACATCAGCGGAACCGGATTTGCAAGATTTGTCATATTTTGCGTCGATGAGAAGGAGAGATAAATGGTTAAAGTAAAAACAAAGTTTTTTTGCGGCGAATGCGGCTACGAATCGCCCAAATGGTACGGCAAGTGTCCGGGGTGCGGCGCGTGGAACTCAATGGTGGAGGAAACGGTGAAAACCGTCAAAACGCAAGGGCTGAATTCCGGGTTATTTCATGCGAAAGAAAAGCCGCTTTCGATCATAAATATAGAGAGCGGCAAGGAACCCCGGATTCAAACGGGAATCGGTGAGCTGAACCGGGTGCTTGGCGGGGGAGTTGTCCCCGGGTCGCTGGTGCTCGTCGGCGGAGACCCCGGAATCGGCAAATCGACGCTGCTGCTGCAAACGTCTCATGAATTGGCCCGGTCCGGGCTTAAAGTATTGTATATCTCGGGGGAGGAATCCGTACGCCAGACCAAACTGCGGGCGGAGCGTCTCGGCGCGCTTTCTCCCGAACTGTTCGTTTTGTGCGAAAGCAGCATGGACGGCATCGAAGAGGCGATCGAAAGCGTTGCGCCGGATTTTCTCGTCATCGACTCGATTCAGACGGTGTACCTGCCGGAAGTGACCAGCGCGCCGGGCAGCGTATCGCAGGTGCGGGAATGCACGGCCCGGTTCATGCGCATCGCCAAAGGGCAGGGAATCGCCACCGTGCTGGTCGGACACGTGACCAAGGAAGGCGCGATCGCCGGCCCGCGGCTGCTTGAGCATATGGTTGACTGCGTGCTTTATTTTGAAGGGGAACGGCATCACTCTTACCGCCTGCTGCGGGCGGTCAAAAACCGTTTTGGCTCGACCAACGAAATCGGCATTTTCGAGATGAATGAATCCGGCCTGACCGAGGTCGCCAACCCGTCGGAGCTGTTCCTGTCGGAACGGCCGCTTGGGGTGGCGGGCTCCACGGTCGTGGCCAGCATGGAGGGAACGCGGCCGATGCTGGTGGAACTGCAGGCCTTAATTGCGGCCACGCATTTTCCCTCCCCGCGCAGGATGGCGACCGGCGTGGATCATCAGCGCATGAACCTGATTCTAGCCGTGCTCGAAAAAAGAATGGGCATGTTCCTGCAAAATCAGGACGCCTACGTCAATCTGGCCGGCGGCGCCAAGCTGGATGAACCGGCGGTGGACCTGGCGATCGCCGTCAGCGTGGCGTCCAGCTTCCGCGATATACCGACCAAGCCGTACGACGTCATATTCGGAGAGGTGGGCTTGACCGGCGAGGTAAGGGCGGTGTCCCGGGCCGAGCAGCGGGTCAAGGAAGCAGCCAAACTGGGCTTTAAGCGGGTGATTTTGCCGGAGAAGAGCATGAAAGGATGGAAAGGACCGCAAGGAATCGAGTTGATTGGCGTAAATACCGTTGCAGATGCGCTAGCTGTTGCGTTAGATTAGGGGGCATTGAATGATGAAAGAAACTACCCAAACGGAAAAAATGAATGAATTGCTGAGGCTAGTCGCTCCGGGGACGGCCTTTCGCGACGGGCTCGAAAACGTGCTCCGGGCCAAAACCGGGGGGCTGATCGTCGTCGGCTACAGCCCGGAGGTGATGGAGGTCGTGGAGGGGGGCTTCTCCATCAACTGCGACTTTTCGCCGAACTATCTCTATGAGCTCGCCAAAATGGACGGGGCGATTATCCTCAGCGAAGATTTAAAGCGGATTCTGTACGCGAACACGCAGCTGATCCCGGATTCCTCCATCTCCTCCGCGGAAACGGGGATACGTCACCGCACCGCCGAACGGGTGGCCAAACAGACCGGCAAGCTTGTCGTTTCCATCTCCCAGCGCCGCAACATCATTACGCTGTATCAGGGAAACATAAGGTACGCGCTTAAGGAAATCGGCGTTATTTTGACCAAGGCGAATCAGGCGATTCAAACGCTGGAAAAATACAGAGCGGTGCTCAATCAGGCTTTGACCAATTTGACCGCCTCCGAATTTGAGGAGCTGGTCTCATTGCCCGAAGTGGTGAACGTGATTCAGCGGGTGGAGATGGTGATCCGCATCAAGATGGAGATCAAGCGGTACATTAACGAGCTCGGGACGGAGGGGCGCCTGATCAGCATGCAGATGGAGGAGCTCGTCAGCAATATGGAGGAAGAAGCTTGGCTGTTGTATAAAGACTACGCCAAAGAAGACAGCGACGAGGCGATTCGCGAGATTATTTTGGGCCTCAAGCGGTCGACCGATGACGAACTGCTTGACGACAATCACATTACCCGGCTGCTCGGTTATCCCGCCGCGATGGCGACGTCCGAGGAACTTATTTCTCCGCGCGGCTACCGGGTGCTGAATAAAATCCCGCGTCTGCCGAACGTGATCATTCACAATTTGGTGGAGCGGTTCCATCAGCTGCCGAACGTCATGATGGCCAGCATCGAGGAGCTCGACGAGGTGGACGGGATCGGCGAAGTTCGGGCACGGGCGATCAAGGAAGGGCTGAAACGCCTTCAGGAACAGGTATTCATTGACAGACAAATTTAATTCCCCTATCATCTGCGGATGATGTTCGGGAATATCTTTCGAGGTGAAAGAAATGTTTACGAAATCGATTCCTAACATGTTCACCTTGGGGAACATGCTGCTCGGAATGCTGGCGATCATAATGGCGCTGGAAGGACGTTACAGCTTAGCGGCCATTATGGTGATCGTCGCCATGCTGCTCGACGGATTGGACGGACGGGTCGCGCGGGCGCTGAATGCCCAAAGCGAATTCGGCAAAGAGCTCGATTCCTTATCGGACATTATTTCATTCGGCGTCGCTCCTGCACTGATTATGTATTTGGTCTCTTTTCCGGAACTTCAGCCCGGTTTGGCGTGGGTGGTGACGGCTCTTTTCCCGATGTGCGGAGCTTTGAGATTAGCAAGGTTCAACGTGCAAAAGGGAGCTCCGGGATATTTTGTCGGATTGCCGATCCCGGCGGCGGGCGGTGTGGCGGCCACCCTGTCATTGTTTAATAAAGATATCTCGGCGGTTTATTGCGCAGCGGCCATGGTTTTGTTGTCTTATTTGATGGTCAGCACCGTCAGGTATCCGAATTTCAAAAAAATCGGCCTGCCGAAAAAAGCGGTCGTATATACGCCCATCGTCGTCATCGCCGCCGTTGTGCTCGCCGTGGCATTTCCGGATCAGCTTTCCAAGCTGATTTTCATTCCGCTGCTGCTGTACGCCGCCTATGGACTGCGGCAAAATATCGGCAGGGTGCTCCGCCGTAAACGAAGAGACGAAAACGAAACGGAAGAATTGTATCGGCCGAAACGCTGATATGCGAAAAAAGGCATGGATCTCCGCCGGACGGAAGGATCGATGCCTTTTTAAGTATAAGTATGATAAGCGCTGCTGCGGTTGACTTTACGGCATGAGAAACCCTCTCTGTTACCAAATGCAAAAGCACAGTTCATTTATCGTAAATCTCCGTTTTTGGGCGATTGAAATGCAAAAGCACATCTGAATATCGGTAATTTGAAGAAAAAGTGGCTTTTAACCGGAAATGAACTGCACATTTGCATTTGACGAGCCGATTCAGGGGCACTTAGGCGAAAAAGGCCTGCACTTTTACATTTCGTGGATTGTTAAGCGCCTTAGTGTCACCGGCAGCCCCTTACGATAAATTAAAAAGTCCCAACGTGGCGCATTTCTGGGATTCCCGCTCGATGATCTCGTCCATTTGAATCCCGAGCAAATTGCAAAGGGCGGACATATAGAAAAGGTTGCGTCCGAGCTCATTGATAATGGCGTCTTTGCAGTTTTCGCATAACTCGCCATGAACATGCTTGGCAATCGTCTCTTTCGCGTGCTGCAAGTCCATGCCCGGCTCGAAATCCTGCTTGGTGGCATGCAGCTCGATGCAGCCGCATTCGGTGACGGACTTGGTCACGGAACGGACGGCGGCCGCGTTGGTTTGTCCCATTTTCGACAAAACATCCAGCAAACTGCGGTGACGGAGCAACAGTTCGGAAACTTGTTCTTGAAAAGACTGAAGGCTTGGTGCGCTCATTTTCCATCCACCTCAATATATATGAATTGAATTCATTATATGCCACATTTTCCCCACTTATCAACCAGAAATCCCATAGCGATGGGCCTTCTCCTTCATATCGGCCGTTTGCCGTTTTCCAAAAAAAGTTATCCCCCACCGATTACGTCTCCAAAATTTGGATCATACTGGATAACGAAGATAGTTATTCAGGAGGTGAAGATAGACGTGCTGAAAAAATACTTACGGATCGCAGCCGGCCTGTGCGGCGCATGGTTCGGGTACACCGAGGGCGGATTGCTGGGCGTAATGCCGGAACCGGTTCGTTCCTGGTCCGACGGCATGAGCCCTTTGGCGGTGAACCTGATCATGGCGGCTGCCGGAGCCGCGCTGTTCATGTTCCTGTTTTCGCTGGCTGCAGATGTCGTATCCGCGAGAATTAAAGCGTGGATCGCCGCGTTGACCCGGATTCCGATGAATGACATGGCGGCCGGCGCGACCGGATTGACTGCGGGACTTCTTCTTTCTTTAATGGTCTATCCGCTTGCGACCTGGCTCGGATCTCTGGAGAGCTTCGCCCGGTTCGCCGTATCGGCGCTGTTTGGGTACATGGGGCTTTGCGTTGGACTTGCCAAGAAGGAAGAATTGTCATCATTCTGGAAATCGGGAAAATGGGGAGGCACCGTCCCCGAGGATGAACACGGGTCTAAAGAACATAAAATTTTGGACACGAGCGTGATTATCGACGGGAGAATCGCGGATATCTGCAAAACCGGATTCATTGAAGGGACGATCGTGATTCCCGAATTTGTGCTGGAGGAACTGCAGCATATCGCCGACTCCTCGGATTTGCTCAAACGCAACCGGGGGCGCCGCGGCCTGGACATTTTGAACAAAATCCAAAAAGAGCTGGACGTTAAAGTCATGATTTATGAAGGGGATTTTGAGGAGATCTCCGAGGTTGACAGCAAGCTGGTCAAATTGGCCAAGGTGCTGCAGGGCAAAGTCGTCACCAACGACTTTAACCTTAACAAGGTATGCGAGCTGCAGGGCGTGTCGGTGCTGAATATCAACGATCTTGCCAATGCCGTGAAACCGGTCGTGCTGCCGGGCGAGGAAATTATGGTACAAGTCATCAAGGACGGCAAGGAGCATGGACAGGGCGTGGCTTATTTGGACGACGGCACGATGATCGTTGTTGAAGGCGGACGCGATTACATCGGGATGATTACGGAGGTTCTGGTGACCAGCGTGCTGCAGACTTCGGCGGGACGGATGATTTTTGCCAAGCCAAAACTGTTGGAAAAAGCCCAGTAATTCGGTATGATGGGAATAAAAGCGCCGGGGGCGGGCCCCCGCGTTTTATTCTGGGCTAAGGTGAGGCAGATTACGATGGCGGCTGGGCAAAAAGGAATTTTCGGAGCGGTGGTGGTGGCGGCGGGACGGGGAAGCCGGATGGGAACGCGCGAAAGCAAGCAGTATTTGATGCTTGAGGACAAGCCGATTTTCATCCATACCCTCGAGGCGTTCGACCGCCATCCCGAGATCGCCGAAATGGTGCTCGTCACCGGCAGGCAGGATGTGGACCGCTGCCGGTCCTGGATTGCCGAATTCGGCATGACCAAACAAGTGCAAGTAATTCCGGGCGGCGCCGAGCGTCAGCAATCGGTATACCAGGGGCTGCTGCATATCAGTGCGCCATGGGTACTGGTGCATGATGGCGTCCGCCCTTTTGTTACGCGGGAACAAATCAGCGCCTGCTGCGAGGCGGCCATCGAGCATGGAGCGTCCGTACTGGCCGTTCCGGTGAAGGATACGATCAAGCAGGCCGACGGCCGGGGCTGGGTCGCGTCTACGCTGGACCGCCGCGTGTTGTGGGCGATTCAGACGCCGCAGGCTTTTCGCCGGGACGATCTGCTGGCCGCGCACGAACGGGCCGAGCGGGAGGGCTTCACGGGCACCGATGACTCGATGCTGGTGGAGCGGCTTGGCATTCCGGTCAAGCTCGTTGAAGGCGCGTACAGCAATATTAAGATTACGACGCCGGAGGACCTGGACTATGCGGAGTTTATCCGCGGGAAGGAGCGCCCGCAAGGGGAGGGGCACCCAGAAGTGAGGGAGTGCCCGGAAGGAGGGAACACCCGGAAGTGAAGGAGCAGTAGACTTGTTGTAGTCACAATACTTTCGGGATTTTCCGGTAGAAGTACAGGTTATCGATGGGGCTCCGGAGGCGGCGGAATTCTAACGGTTGCAGCAGCCGCTATTTTGCGAAAAAAGGCTTTTTTTATATTTTAACGGTTGTCAGCACCGTTATCGGCTTTAATTCGCAGGCGAAATAAGCGGCATGGCATCCGTTAGAACTTGAAAACAATGTTTTTGGGGCAAATAGCGGCTGTGGCAACCGTTAGAAAATTTTGTAGCTAGAAACGAAGCTGGTCAGATTTTTAGCAAACGTTAGTGCGTCGCTAGATGTGTTTTGTAAAAATTCGCAGGGAGAGGGATTCACACATGTTTATCGTGGGACAAGGTTTTGACGTGCATCAGCTCGTGGAGGGCAGGCCGTGCATCATCGGCGGAGTAACGATTCCGTATGAAAAAGGGCTGCTTGGACATTCGGACGCCGACGTGTTGCTGCATGCGGTAAGCGATGCGATATTGGGGGCGCTGGGGCTTGGGGACATCGGACGCCATTTCCCCGATACCGACCCGGCTTTTAAGGACGCGGACAGCGTCAAGCTGCTCGAACGCGTCTGGGAAATGGCCGTGGAGAAAGGATACCGGCTGGGGAACCTGGACGCCACCATCATTGCCCAGAAGCCTAAAATGGCGCCGTACATTCCGCAAATGGCGGAAATTATCGCCCGGGCGGTCGGGTCCGACCCGCGGCGGGTCAACGTGAAAGCCACGACGACGGAGCAGCTCGGCTTTACCGGGCGGGGCGAAGGGATTGCCGCCCAATGCATCGTTTCTCTTGTCTCCAATGGGGCGTCATTATAAGATTATCGAGTTTTGATATATAATACGTGTTTTCGCGATAAAAAGACGATTTTTGAACAACCTTTTATAGAGTTTTTGAGCGTGACTGTTTATAATCGTATACATCGTGTATTTATAGGGAGGGGATTGTGATGACAGAGGTTCGCGTGCGTTACGCGCCGAGTCCGACGGGTCATTTACATATCGGAAACGCCAGAACGGCGTTGTTTAATTATTTGTTTGCCAGACATCACGGCGGGAAATTCATTATTCGGATTGAAGATACCGACGTGAAACGGAACGTGGCCGGCGGCGAAGAAAACCAGCTGACCTATTTGAAATGGCTTGGCATGGATTGGGACGAAAGCGTGGACGTTGGCGGAGATTACGGGCCTTACCGTCAGACGGAGCGGCTTGATCTGTACCGTCCTCATGTGCAGGACCTGCTTGACCGGGGACTGGCTTACCGCTGCTACTGCACGGAAGAAGAGCTGGAAAAAGAGCGCGAAGAGCAGATGGCGCGGGGCGAAACGCCGCGTTATTCCGGGAAATGCCGCCATCTGACGCCGGAGCAGCACGCCGCTTACGATGCGGAAGGGCGGCCGTACAGCATCCGTTTCCGCGTCCCGGAAGGGCGCACCTTCGCGTTTGACGATTTGGTCAAAGGCACGATTTCGTTCGAGTCGGACATCAGCGGGGATTTCGTCATCGTGAAAAAAGACGGCATTCCGACCTACAACTTTGCCGTCGTGCTGGACGACCATCTGATGAAGATCAGCCACGTGCTGCGCGGGGAGGACCATGTATCCAACACGCCGCGCCAGCTGATGATTTACGACGCATTCGGCTGGGAGCCGCCGGTATTCGGGCATATGACACTGATCGTCGGCGAGAATCACAAAAAGCTGAGCAAGCGCGACGAATCGGTCATTCAGTTTATTGAGCAGTACGATCAGCTCGGTTATTTGCCGGAGGCGCTATTTAACTTTATCGCCCTGCTGGGCTGGTCACCGGAAGGCGAAGAGGAGTTCTTCACCAAGGAAGAGCTGATTTCGATCTTTGACGCGGGCCGTTTGTCCCGCAGCCCGGCGGTTTTCGACACGAACAAGCTGGCTCATCTCAACAACCATTACATTAAAAACGCCGATTCCGAGCGGATCGTCCGCCTGGCCATTCCGCATCTGCAGAAGGCCGGCCGGCTGCCGGCGGAGCTGACGGCCGAGCAGGAGGCTTGGACCAAAGCGCTGGTCGCGTTGTACCAGGAGCAGATGACGGCGGCTTCCGATATCGTGGCGTTGTCGGAACTGTTTTTCCGCAGCGATCTGGAGCTTGAGGAAGAGGCGGCCGCCGTATTGGCGGAACCGCAGGTGCCGGCCGTGCTGAACGCCTTCCTCGCCAAGGTGGAAGGGCTGGGCGAATACACCGTGGAAAATATCGCCGCCGCGATCAAAGAGGTGCAGAAAGAAACGGGCAGCAAAGGAAAAGGCTTGTTTATGCCGATCCGCGTGGCGCTGACCGGTCAGATGCACGGCCGCGACCTGAACCAGACGATTTTCTTGCTGGGTCAATCCAAGGTTGCGGATCGCCTTAAGGAGCGGATCGCCCGCCTGTAGCTATACTAATCTGCGGCAGCCCCGTGTTTTTTTAATTCTTGTCAGTTCATGAGCCTTTAGGTAATATAAAGGCAGATATACAACATCATTTAAGGCGGGCGAAGCGACGAAAGGGAAGCTTGACGGCCGCCTTAATTTCCACCGGCATAGATCGGGAGAAGTACGCTTGGAAGCCGTATTCACCAGAGAGGATAACCGGGACCCTTCATGCGGACCGCGCACAGAAGAATCCAGGCTGGAAGTTATCCGGATACGCCCGGCGGAAATGCACCCGGGAGCTGCGGAAGCGAGCACGCCTTGACCGGGCGAGGTAGCTTCCGCCGTTTCGTCCGCGTTAAGGACGGCGAAGAGGGAGGGGGGGCCGCCGCTCTGCCGGCCGCTCAAGCGATGCTGAAGTTCGGCCCAAGCTTGGGGCAACACGGACCGCACCGGGCGCCTGTCCGGGCGGCCTGCGGCCTCGGGCGCTGTGCGCCTGGCGCGCTGGCGAAGGATTGTACGGCCGCCCCATCCGAAGCAGAGTGGAACCGCGCGCAAAGCGCCTCTGCAGCGAAAAGCTGCAGGGGCGCTTTTCTTGTTTCTGTGCACCGGTGCTGATTGGATACTTCCAATAGATCAGGCTCGTTAGGCCGCAAAATGGGGGGCGGAATCTATTGGAACTTTTCCAATCGGCTCTCGCGCTCGGGGCACCAATTGTGGATGATCGCCATAGGAAAAAGAAGGTGGGGGGAAGCTATGTTCAAGAGAGTCAGATCCGATATCCAGGCGGTGTTTGATAACGACCCGGCGGCAAGAAGCTGGTTTGAAGTGATTTTTACGTATTCCGGCCTGCATGCGATTTGGAGCCACCGGATCGCTCACTTCTTCTACCGCCGCCGCTGGTTTACGGTTGCGCGAATCATCTCGCAGGTCAGCCGGTTTTTCACCGGTATTGAGATCCATCCGGGAGCCCGGATCGGCAAGCGGCTGTTTATCGACCATGGCATGGGCGTCGTCATCGGGGAAACTTGCGAAATCGGGGACGATGTGGTTATCTATCAGGGAGTCACCTTGGGCGGAAGCGGCAAAGAAAAAGGCAAACGCCACCCGACGATCGGCAATAACGTCGTGATCGGGTCGGGCGCGAAGGTGCTCGGCTCGTTTAAAGTCGGGGATCAAGTGAACATCGGGGCGAACTCCGTCGTCCTGAAGGAGGTTCCTCCCGGCAGCACCGTCGTGGGGATCCCGGGGAAGGTGGTCCGTCTGGACGGCAAGCGGCTCGACCGCCTCAGCCATCAGCTGCCCGACCCGATGGTCGACGCGATGCGGGAAATGCAGCGGGAAATCGAAGCGCTGCGGGGCGAGGTCCGCGATTTGAAGCAGCGGCTGCGCGAGGAGCAGCCTTCGGAGCTGTAAACGCCGCGTGAAGAGCGGCCCTTTAACCGTAAGAACTCCGCTGGTCATGGGCGTTTCACATACGCTTCGAACCGAGTAGGACTTTTGTCGAATAACCTTCAGTCGAAAGGAAAGTGAGTATGGCACTGCAGATCTTTAATACGTTAACCCGGAAAAAAGAAGAGTTTGTCAGCATCACCCCGGGTAAAGTCAATATGTATGTTTGCGGACCGACCGTTTATGGTTATATCCATATTGGGAACGCGCGGCCGATGATTTTTTTTGACGTTGTACGCAGCTATTTGGAAAACCAGAATTACGATGTGAACTATGTCGTCAATTTCACCGATGTGGACGACAAGCTGATCCGCAAAGCCGAGGAGCTGGGCAAAACGGTTCCTGAAGTGGCCGAGATGTTCATTCGGGCCTATTACGAAGATTTGGAAGGGCTTGGCATTCGGCGGGCCACGGCGAATCCGCGGGTGACGGAAAATATGGACGTGATCATCGGCTTCATCCGCGATTTGGAGCAGAAAGGTTTTGCTTACGAGAACGGCGGGGACGTTTTCTTCCGCACCCGCAAGTTCCCGGAATACGGCAAGCTGTCCGGCCAAAACATCGATGAGCTGCAGTTCGGGATCCGGATCGATGTGGATGAGCGCAAGGAGCATCCGGAGGATTTCGTGCTGTGGAAAGCGGCCAAGCCGGGTGAAATCCATTGGACCAGCCCATGGGGCGAAGGGCGTCCGGGCTGGCATATCGAATGCTCGGCGATGTCCCGGCTTCTGCTTGGCGATACGCTGGACATTCACGGCGGGGGCCAGGACCTGCAGTTTCCGCACCATGAATGCGAGGTCGCGCAGTCGGAAGCGGCTACCGGCAAACCGCTGGCAAATTATTGGATGCATAACGGTTATATTAATATCGGCGGCGAAAAAATGTCGAAATCGCTCGGCAACGGGGTTCTCGTCAAAGATTTGCGCGAAAAATACAAGCCTGAAGCGTTCCGTTATTTTATGCTGTCGGCTCATTACCGCAACCCGCTGAACTTTACCGAAGAGACGATGGTTCAGGCGGAGCGCAGCGTGGAGCGGATCGGCAACGCGGCGAACAATCTTCGCCACCGCCTGCAAGGGGCCGGAAGCGGAGCCGATGCGGCGGCGCCGGCCTGGGAAAGCAAGCTGGAGCAAATCCGCGATACCTTCCATGCGAAAATGCAGGATGATTTCAATACGCCGGACGCGATTACGGCCGTGTTCGAGTGGGTCAGCGAAGTCAATGCTTTGCTGCAGCAGCCGGAAGTCGGGCGGGCCGACCTGGAAGCGGCGCTGCGGCTGTTCGACGAGATGAACGGCGTGCTGCGGATTGCCCCCGCGCCGGCGGAAGCCGAGCTGCTGGATGCCGACATCGAGGCGCTCATCGCGGAGCGGGCGGAAGCGCGGAAAGCCAAAAACTGGGCGCGCGCGGATGAGATCCGCGACCTTTTGGTCGCGCAGGGCATCGTCCTTGAAGATACGCCCCAGGGCATGAGATGGCGCCGGAAATGACGGGACGAGGCCAAACGGATAAAGAACGCCCGGCGGGCGAGGCGGCTGAGGCTTCGGCAATGGGGAGCGCTGCGGACGGTATTGCCGCCTCCGGCGCTGCCGGCCGCGCTGTCGCGCCGGCCGCCATTCCCCCCGCGGCGCCCCTGTGGTTCCCCGACGCGCCCTCCAAACCGGCGCGGCTGCTGCCGCCGCTGGCGCTCGCCTACATCGGAGACGCCGTGTTCGAGGTCGCCGTCCGCCAGCATGTGATGTCCCGCGCGAACCTGCGGCCGCATCATTTGCACCGGGAGTCGACGAGGTACGTCTCGGCCAAAGCGCAGGCGCAGCTGCTCGCCTTGCTGGAGCCGCAGCTGACCGAGGACGAAAGGACAATCGTTCGCCAGGGCCGCAACGCGAAGTCGGGGACGATCCCGAAAAACGCCGATGTCCTGGAATACCGGCACGCCACCGCCTTCGAAAGCCTGGTCGGCTACCTGTACTATACGGGCGCCCACGACAGGCTGCGCCAGCTGGTGGCCCAAGGCTTTGCGCATTTGGATAGCGGAAGGCGGGATTGACAACAGCATTATTTTCATAACAACGGGAGACTTATGCGCTCTCTGGGAGGATTACGATGGAGGATCAAGAATGGATCGGCGGCAAGCATTCGCTGCTTGAGGCGCTGCATGCCGGCCGCGCGATCAACAAAATCTGGGTGGCGGAAGGAGCCCAAAAACACCTTACCCAACCGATTTTGGCAGAGGCCAAAAACCGCGGCATCGTCGTCCAGTTCGTGGACAAAAGAAAGCTGGACCAAATGGTGCCGGGGCTGCAGCATCAAGGGGTGGTCGCCCAGGTCGCCCCTTATGCCTATGCGGAGGTAGACGATTTGCTGGCCGCTGCCAACGAGCGGGGAGAAGCGCCTTTTTTGCTGATTCTCGACGAAATCGAAGACCCGCATAACCTGGGTTCCATTTTACGGACCGCCGAGTGCACGGGCGTGCATGGCGTTATTATCCCCAAGCGTCGTTCGGCCGCCGTGACGGCTACGGTATCGAAAACCTCGGCCGGGGCGGTGGAATATGTTCCCGTCGCACGGGTGACGAACCTGGCGCAGACGATGGAACGGCTGAAGGAGGAGGGGATCTGGATCGTCGGGACCGACGTAAACGCCAAGCAGGACATGTATCAAGGCGGCGGCGTGCTGAACGGTCCGGTGGCGGTCGTCATCGGCAACGAAAACAAAGGGATGGGGCGCCTCGTTCGCGAAACCTGCGACGTGCTGCTGAAACTGCCGATGAACGGGCGGCTGAACTCCCTGAACGCTTCGGTGGCCGCGGGAGTCATGATGTACGAAGCGCTGCGCAGACGACGCGCCGAAGGTTAACGGGTATGCGCGACCTGCGCGACGTGCTGCTGGTTGACGGGTACAACATGATCGGCGGGTGGCCCGAGCTGGCCGAGCTGTCCAAGCGGGACCTGCAGGAAGCCCGCGACAGGCTGCTTGAGCGGCTCGCCGATTATCAGGCTTTTTCCGGAAGGAAAGTGATCGTCGTATTCGATGCTTACCGTGTGCCGGGACTCGGCAAAACCTTCGCCCAAAATAAAGTGGACATGTACTTTACGAAGGAGAAGGAAACGGCCGATGAATGCATCGAGCGGCTGGTCGGCGAATTCAGTCACCGGCGGCGGCAAATTTACGTGGCAACAAGCGACATGGTGGAGCAGCATGTGATTTTCGGCCAGGGGGCCCTGCGCATTTCGGCCCGGGAATTGTTGACTCAGGTGGAGCAAAGCGAACAGGAAATCCAGCGCAAAATCGCCGAACGAAGCGAGAAATCCAGCCGGAATACGCTGGATGCCAAGCTGAGTCCGGAGGTGCGCCAGCTGTTTGAAAGATGGCGCAGGGAATAAAAGGGCATTCTTTTATTCTCCTCCCAAATACTCTTGACAAAGTTCGACTTTACATCTTTTGGTACTTTTGTTGTTGACGCTTTTATGGACCTTCATATATACTGTTCGTATTACTTGACTGAGTGACGGGGTACCGTGCGTTGCAGCCGGAGGGATTTGTGGTGAGTGTCAAACTCGAATCATGGGTTAGGTTTGACTATGAGATCCAAAATGACGAAGACATTGTCGAGGCGGTCCGCGAAGGCGACAGCGACGCGCTCGAGTACTTGATCAACAAGTACCGGAGTTTCGTGCGCGCCAAAGCCAGGTCCTATTTTCTGATCGGAGCCGATCGCGAGGACATCATTCAGGAAGGCATGATCGGACTTTACAAATCGATCCGGGACTTTCGAGGGGATAAGCTGGCTTCGTTCAAAGCGTTCGCCGAACTGTGCATTACGAGGCAGATTATTACGGCGATCAAGACGGCGACCCGCCAGAAGCACATCCCGCTGAATTCCTATGTTTCCCTGGACAAGCCGATCTACGACGAGGAATCCGATCGCACTTTGCTTGACGTGATTTGCGGTTCTCAGGTGAGCGATCCGGAGGAGCTGATCATTAACCAGGAAGAGTTCAGCGGACTTGAGGACAAGATGTCCGAGATTCTCAGCGACCTGGAGCGGAAGGTGCTTATGTTGTACCTGGACGGGCGTTCTTACCAGGAGATCGCCGTGGACCTGAACCGTCACGTCAAATCGATCGACAACGCGTTGCAGCGGGTCAAGCGCAAGCTGGAACGATATCTGGAAGTTCGCGACGGCAGTATTTAAGTGCGGGAACTGATTATTTTTCATATAAAATCGAGTTCAAAAAGTGCTATAAAAAAAGAATAGACGAGGGCGCCTGTATGTAACGGGAGGCCCTTTTTTTGGAAAAGTCCGCCCGTTCGCAGGCTCTACGCTTAAGGCCGATTTGAGGGCGCAGGGTTTATCTTCCAA
The DNA here is from genome assembly GCF_038007325.1 of Paenibacillus sp. FSL P4-0127. NCBI lineage: Bacteria > Bacillati > Bacillota > Bacilli > Caryophanales > Paenibacillaceae > Paenibacillus > Paenibacillus sp. FSL P4-0127. The sequence continues at coordinate 1,759,474 of NZ_JBBOWY010000001.1, forward strand.
AATCGTGACCAATACTATAAATATTCGTAGGGGTTGGCTTGTTGTCTCGTTGACACGACTATGGCCATGTGATAAAGTGTTTTAGGTAGGCCTAAATTTGTGCTTGCATTTTTTAGAATGCCGAATTTTAGGTCAATATAGAGACGCTCATAAGAATGTCTTCGGGAGGTGCACATCATGCGGGTAATAATTACGTTGGCTTGTACGAACTGTAAACAAAGAAACTACACGACAACGAAAAACAAGCGTAACCACCCCGACCGCATGGAGATGAAGAAATTTTGTAAGTTTTGCAACGAGCAAGTTCTTCATCGCGAAACCAGATAGCCTTTGGAGGTGTAGTCGCGCATGAAACGCAGTTTCAAGTCGTTTTTTTCTTTTTTCTCTGAGAGCTGGGCTGAGCTTAAAAAGGTTCGCTGGCCTAATCGTAAAGAGCTGACTAATTATACGCTGATTGTGCTCGGTACAATTGTCGTTGTGGCGATTTATTTTTGGGTTCTGGACATCGGCATTTCTGCTGTGATCGAAGCGATAATTTAAGAAGGGTCCCTAGGTGGCTTGATATGGAAAAAAGATGGTATGTCGTTCATACCTATTCCGGGTATGAGAACAAGGTCAAAGCCAATTTGGAGAAGCGTGTCGAGTCCATGGGCATGGAAGACAAGATATTCCGCGTACTTGTTCCGATGGAAGAAGAAGTGGTGAACAAAGACGGCAAGAAGAAAACCGTCATGCGCAAAGTTTACCCGGGGTATGTCTTGGTGGAAATGATCCAAACCGACGATTCCTGGTACGTTGTCCGCAACACGCCGGGTGTCACGGGATTTGTCGGCTCCACGGGTTCCGGTTCCAAACCTACTCCGCTGCTTCCGGAAGAAGTGGAGCAGATCCTGCATCATATGGGCATGGAAGAGCCGAAGCCGGTGATCGAGTTCGAACTCAAAGAATCCGTACGCATCAAAGTTGGCCCGTTTGCTAATTTTGTCGGCTCGATTGAAGAGATTTTAACGGACAAGAGCAAGCTGAAGGTTCACGTCAACATGTTCGGCAGAGAAACCCCGCTTGAGCTGGATTACACTCAGGTGGAGAAGATATAATTAAGTGTTCAAAAGATGTTTTTTTTGAACTACTTCTAAAGGTTTCTTAGGGTTTCAAAGTGGGAGGAACTGTGTTCCGTCTACCACTATTAGGGCAAGGAGGTGTTTTACATGGCGAAAAAAGTTATTAAAGTGGTAAAACTGCAAATTCCTGCGGGTAAAGCGAACCCTGCACCTCCGGTAGGTCCGGCGTTGGGTCAAGCGGGTGTCAACATCATGGCATTCTGTAAGGAATTTAACGCACGTACCGCCGATCAAGCAGGTTTGATCATTCCGGTTGAAATTTCGGTGTTTGAAGACCGTTCTTTTACTTTCATCACCAAAACTCCTCCGGCAGCCGTTCTGCTTCGCGTCGCAGCGAAGATCGAGAAGGGTTCCGGCGAACCGAACAAGAAGAAAGTGGCTACCGTGAAGCGCGACACCGTTCGTCAAATCGCGGAGCAAAAAATGCCCGACCTGAACGCAGCGTCCGTCGAAGCGGCTATGCGCATGGTTGAAGGTACGGCCCGCAGCATGGGCATCACGATCCAAGACTAAGTTTGGATCCACGGATGGAGTTTTATAAATGATCGAAGCATATTTATAAAATTCATCCCAAGTGGGAGGATATTCCGCTAATACCACAAAGGAGGACGAATTCATGGCTAAACACGGTAAGAAATACCTGGAAGCCGCTAAGCTGATCGACAGCGAAGCGACTTACGAGCCTTTGGAAGCCGTTGAACTGGTGAAGAAGGCGGCGACTGCCAAATTCGACGAAACCGTCGAAGCAGCGGTTCGTTTGGGCGTAGACCCTCGTAAACAAGACCAAGCCGTTCGCGGTGTGGTTGTCCTGCCTCACGGCACAGGCAAAACCCAACGCGTACTGGTATTCGCCAAAGGCGACAAAGCGAAGGAAGCGGAAGCTGCCGGAGCTGATTATGTAGGCGATCAAGACATGATCAACAAAATCCAACAAGGCTGGTTCGAATTCGATGTCTGCGTAGCTACGCCGGACATGATGAGCGAAGTTGGTAAACTCGGCCGTCTGCTCGGCGGTAAAGGCCTTATGCCTAACCCGAAAGCAGGTACCGTTACGTTTGACGTAGCGAAAGCCGTTCAAGAAATCAAAGCAGGTAAAATCGAGTACCGTCTGGATAAAGCAGGTCAAATCCATGCGCCAATCGGGAAGGTTTCTTTCGGTGCTGAACAACTGAACGAAAACCTGAAAGCTCTTATTGACGCGTTGAACCGGGCTAAACCGGCTGCGGCCAAGGGCGTTTACTTGAAAAATATCGCGATTTCTTCGACCATGGGCCCGAGCGCTCGCGTTAATACAGCATCTTACAGATAATACCAGTGCCCCGACGGCAATACGGATTGACAACAAAGTGAATCCGCTGGTATACTGAAATGGTTGTTTTGATGTGAGACTGACATGTGAATATGCTTACCGTAGACAGTAGGTGCCGCAAGGCTTAATTTCCTACCGAGGTGTTCTGATAGAACGTAATTTCATGCGGGTTTTCCGCGTGAAATGCTTCATTCAAGCCTTCGTGATTCTACGGAGGCCTTTTTAATGGTGTGAAAGGCTCATGCAATTCTAATAGGAGGTGTACAGTTTGGCAAACGCAAAAGTCATTCAAGCGAAACAAGAAGCGGTTGACGCGTTGACTGCGAAGCTGCGCGAAAGCGCAACGACCGTCGTGGCGGACTATCGCGGATTGAATGTTGCACAAGTTACCGAACTCCGCAAACAGCTTCGCGAAGCCGGCGTGGAATTCCAAGTGCTGAAGAATACGCTCGTTCGCCGCGCAACCGCCGCTGCGGAACTTTCTGAACTGGACGAAGTGCTGACCGGTCCAACGGCCATCGCTTTCAGTACGGAAGACGCAGTAGCTCCGGCAAAAATTTTGAGCGATTTCGCCAAAAAGAACGATGCATTGAAAGTGAAGGGTGGCGTGGTTGAAGGCCGTGTAGTTGGCGTCGACCAAATCAAAGCGCTGGCGGATCTTCCGTCCCGCGAAGGTCTCCTTTCCATGCTCCTCAGCGTGCTGCAGGCTCCGATGCGCAACTTCGCGCTCGCGGTCAAAGCCGTTGCCGAGAAAGAAGAGGGCGGCGCAACCGCTTAAGCCTCTTCGGCAGTTCGTGATTTGAAGTACCACAACCCATAAACTATTAAAATAATGGAGGTTCAACCATGAGTAAAGAATCCATCTTGGAAGAGATTAAAGGTATGACCGTTCTTGAACTGAACGATCTTGTAAAAGCAATCGAAGAAGAATTTGGCGTAACTGCAGCAGCTCCGGTAGTTGTAGCAGGTGGCGGCGGCGGCGGTGCCGAAGCTGCTGAACAAACTGAATTCGACGTGATCCTGACTAACGCTGGCGCATCCAAAATCAACGTTATCAAAGTGGTTCGCGAAATCACGGGCCTCGGCTTGAAAGAAGCCAAAGACCTGGTAGACAACGCTCCGAAGCCGCTGAAAGAAAAAGTGGGCAAAGAAGAAGCAGACGGCATCAAAGCAAAATTGGAAGAAGCAGGCGCAACTGTAGAAGTAAAATAATCGTCTCTTCATCTCAGGCAAACCCCTTGAACCCGATTCAAGGGGTTTGCTTTGCTGTTAAAGCTGCTGCCGAGCCCCTACTGGCTGCGATCGACTGTCGGCCTTCGAAATAGCGGAACTTTATGTACCTATTATACGAAGCCCCAGCATTTTCTCTCCATTAGCGGCACTTTGTGTACTTATTTTTCCAATGAATGGTTCAGAATGTGGCCATTTCCTTGTGACTGGAGAGAATAGCGGCATAAATTCCCCTTACTTCTCTTAAATGGGCTGATATCGCGAAAATAATGACATTTTTTGCACCTATTTTTTGGGGAGGGGGAGTTCTCGGTTAGGCAGTCTGATTTTTCTAAGTGTTCTCAGCGCAATACAAAAGAGCCGTGCTGGCTTAACGGCGGATGAATCGGCTAAAATAGTAAGGCAGGCGTTAGCCGGGAACGAATTAATCGATGTAACGGAGGACGGTATCGATGTCGGATCACTACTATTCCAGCAACCCAACGGCTGAGCATGACCGCAAAGTGTGGGACGCAACGCTGCGGGGGCAGACTTTCCGTTTTGTAAGCGATGCGGGGGTGTTCGCCAAAGGCGGCGTGGACTTCGGCAGCCGTACCCTGATTGAAGCAATGGAAATTCCGCAGGATGCCAAAGTTCTCGACGTGGGCTGCGGCTACGGACCGATCGGGCTTGCGGCGGCGAAGCTGGCCGGCCGGGGGCATGTGACGATGATCGACGTCAATGCAAGAGCCGTGGATTTGGCCCGGGAAAACGCGGAGCTAAACCAAGTGAGCAATGTAACGATTCTGGAAAGCGATTTGTTTGCGGCCTTGAAGGACCAAAAGTTTGATGTGGTGCTGACCAATCCGCCGATTCGCGCCGGCAAAAGCATCGTGCATGCGATTTTTGAGGGGGCTTATGAACGGTTGGAGTCCGGCGGCGCATTGTGGATCGTGATCCAGAAGAAACAGGGCGCCCCGTCGGCTAAGGCAAAGCTGGAGTCGCTTTTTGCGCAGGTAGAGGAAGTTACCAAAGATAAGGGATACCGAATCTATAAAGCGGTCAAAGCATAAACCTCATAAATTGAGGCCTGCTAATCGATAGTTGACTTGACAAATTCGCTATGTTATTATTATAAAATGTCAGCATTAGGATGCCCTCCTTGGCTTTAGTTGCCGAAAGTGTCAATAGTTATGCGTAAATCACGCATAAAAATCGGCTGTTTTACGTATAATATGCACATTTTGGGCAAACTATTGAATACGGGGTCATCAGGGCAGATAGACACGGATAAATGATGCTCTTTTTTCGAAGGCATTCGATAAGGGCTTTTCTTTATTTGTGGATGAATCCGTATGGTCCTATTATAAGGGTACAAACACGGGTTCGCAATGAATTTTTAAGTGAGTAGACATTGAGGGGTGAGTTTAAGTTGGCAGGACATCTTGTTCAATATGGTCGACGCACTCGGCGCAGTTATGCGCGAATTAACGAGATACTCGAAGTTCCGAACCTGATCGAAATCCAACAGAAATCCTACGAGTGGTTCTTGGAAGAAGGCCTGCGGGAAATGTTCCAGGATATCTCGCCAATCCAGGATTTCACCGGAAATTTGGTGTTGGAGTTCATCGATTACAGCCTGGGCGAACCGAAGTACACGGTGGATGACGCGAAGGAACGCGACGTAACGTATGCGGCGCCGCTGCGGGTTAAAGTCCGGCTCATTAACAAGGAAACCGGGGAAGTCAAAGAGCAGGAAGTATTCATGGGAGATTTCCCGCTGATGACCGAAACCGGCACATTCATTATCAATGGTGCGGAACGGGTTATTGTCAGCCAGTTGGTTCGCTCTCCTAGCGTCTATTTCAGCACAAAAGTGGATAAGAACGGCAAAAAGATGTACACCGCAACCGTTATTCCGAACCGCGGAGCCTGGCTCGAGCTGGAGACGGATGCGAAGGATATTATTTACGTGCGGATCGACCGTACCCGCAAAATCCCTGTCACCGTGCTGCTTCGTGCGCTTGGCTTCGGCACGGATGCCGAAATTTTGGATTTGCTGGGCAACGACGAATATATCCGCAACACCCTTGACAAAGACAATACGGATTCGACGGAAAAAGCGCTGATCGAAATCTATGAACGTCTTCGTCCGGGCGAGCCGCCGACGCTTGAAAACGCGAAGAGCTTGCTCGTGGCGCGCTTCTTTGACCCTAAACGTTACGATCTGGCCAATGTCGGCCGTTACAAAATCAATAAAAAGCTGCACATCAAAAACCGTTTGTTCAACCAGCGCCTCGCCGAGACGTTGATCGATACGGTTACGGGCGAAATCATCGCCGAAGCCGGTCAGATGGTGGACCGCCGTTTGCTGGATGAGATTCTTCCTCATTTGGAAGACAGCGTCGGCTTCCGGAATTACCATGTGACGGGCGGCGTGCTGGATTCGGAGGATATCCCTCTGCAGACGATCGATGTGTTCTCGCCGATCGAAGACGGCAAAGTAGTGAAGGTCATCGCCAACCGCAACATCGATAAATCGGTGAAGCATATCACCCCTGCTGATATTATTTCTTCGATCAGCTATTTTATCAATTTGTTGCACGGCATCGGCAGCACGGACGATATCGACCATCTCGGCAACCGCCGTCTGCGCTCCGTGGGCGAACTCTTGCAGAACCAGTTCCGGATCGGCTTGTCCCGGATGGAACGCGTCGTTCGCGAAAGAATGTCGATCCAAGACGCCAACGTGATTACGCCGCAGGCGCTGATTAACATCCGTCCCGTGATCGCTTCGATCAAGGAGTTCTTCGGCAGCTCGCAGTTGTCGCAGTTTATGGACCAGACGAATCCGCTTGCGGAGCTTACGCACAAACGCCGTTTGTCCGCGCTCGGTCCGGGCGGTTTGACCCGGGAACGCGCCGGCATGGAAGTGCGCGACGTTCACCCGTCCCACTACGGCCGGATGTGTCCGATCGAAACGCCGGAAGGTCCGAACATCGGTCTGATCAACTCGCTGTCCACGTTTGCGCGGATCAACGAATACGGCTTTATCGAAGCGCCATACCGCTGGGTCGATCCGAAGACCGGCACGGTTACCGACCAGGTGGCTTACCTGACGGCGGACGAGGAAGACAACTACGTCATCGCCCAGGCGAACGCGAAGCTGACCGAAGACAACAAGTTTGAGGATGAGTTTGTTATCGTCCGGTACAACAAGCAGTCCGACAACATTTTGACGATGCCGAGCAACCGGGTCGATTACATGGACATTTCGCCGAAACAGGTCGTATCCGTGGCGACGGCGCTCATTCCGTTCCTGGAGAACGACGACTCCAACCGCGCCCTCATGGGATCGAACATGCAGCGTCAGGCGGTGCCGTTGCTCATTCCGAAGGCTCCGCTCGTCGGAACCGGCATGGAACACAAAGCAGCCAAGGACTCCGGCGTCTGCATCGTCTCGAAATACGACGGCTTCATCGAACGCTCGGCCGCCAACGAAATTTGGCTGCGCCGCGTCGAAGTGGTGGACGGCAAGGAAGTCAAAGGCGACATCGTCAAATATAAGCTGCACAAATTCATGCGTTCCAACCAAGGGACCTGCATCAACCAGCGTCCGATCGTCAAACGCGGCGATATCGTCAAGAAAGGCGACATCCTCGCCGACGGTCCGTCGACGGAAATGGGCGAATTGGCGCTTGGCCGCAACGTGGTCGTGGCCTTCATGACTTGGGAAGGTTACAACTACGAGGATGCGATCCTGCTGAGCGAGAAGCTGGTGAAGGAAGACGTGTACACCTCGATCCATATCGAGGAATATGAATCCGAAGCCCGCGACACCAAGCTCGGACCGGAAGAAATTACCCGCGATATTCCGAACGTAGGGGAAGAGGCGCTGCGCAATCTCGACGAACGCGGCATTATCCGCGTCGGGGCGGAGATCGCCGCCGGCGACATCCTCGTCGGCAAAGTAACGCCGAAGGGCGTGACCGAACTGACGGCGGAAGAGCGCCTGCTGCATGCGATCTTCGGCGAGAAGGCGCGCGAAGTCCGCGATACGTCGCTGCGCGTGCCGCATGGTACCGACGGGATCGTCGTTGATGTCAAGGTGTTCACCCGCGATAACGGCGACGAGCTGCCGCCGGGCGTAAATCAGCTTGTCCGCGTCTACATCGCGCAAAAACGGAAAATTTCCGAAGGTGACAAAATGGCCGGACGCCACGGCAACAAAGGGGTCGTAGCCCGCATTTTGCCGGAAGAGGATATGCCGTTTATGCCGGACGGAACGCCGGTACAAGTCGTGCTTAACCCGCTCGGCGTGCCTTCGCGGATGAACATCGGACAGGTGCTGGAAATCCACCTCGGCATGGCCGCCCTGCAAATGGGCATCCACGTCGCTACTCCGGTATTCGACGGCGCGAACGAAGAGGACGTGTTCGACACGATGGAAGAAGCCGGCATGCAGCGCAACGGTAAAACGATGCTGTACGACGGCCGCACGGGCGAACCGTTCGAACGGGAAGTTACCGTCGGCGTCATGCACATGATCAAGCTGGCGCACATGGTTGACGATAAAATCCACGCCCGCTCCACCGGGCCGTACTCGCTCGTTACGCAGCAGCCGCTCGGCGGTAAAGCGCAGTTCGGCGGACAGCGTTTCGGGGAGATGGAAGTGTGGGCGCTGGAAGCTTACGGCGCCGCTTATACGCTGCAGGAAATTCTCACCGTCAAATCGGACGACGTGGTCGGCCGCGTGAAGACGTACGAATCCATCGTGAAGGGCGAAAACGTGCCTGAACCGGGCGTTCCGGAATCGTTTAAGGTTCTGATCAAAGAACTGCAAAGCTTGGGGATGGACGTCAAGATCCTGACCGAAAACGAAGAAGAGATCGAGATGAAGGAAATCGACGACGAGGAAGATGCCTCCGGCGATAAGCTCAGCCTCAACCTGGAAGGTTCGGAAGTCGGAGTAGAATAGAGCGTAGATAGTCAATATCAGGACTAGGTTAAGGAGGGATGCTCCTTGTTGGACGTCAACAACTTCGAGTTTATGAAAATTGGGCTTGCTTCCCCAGACAAAATTCGTTCTTGGTCCCGCGGAGAAGTGAAGAAACCGGAAACGATCAACTACCGCACGTTGAAACCGGAAAAGGAAGGGCTGTTCTGCGAGAAGATTTTCGGCCCGACCAAAGACTGGGAATGTCATTGCGGTAAATATAAGAGAGTTCGCTACAAAGGCGTAGTCTGCGACCGCTGCGGCGTCGAAGTGACGAGAGCAAAAGTGCGCCGCGAGCGGATGGGCCATATCGAGCTGGCCGCTCCGGTGTCCCACATTTGGTACTTCAAAGGGATTCCGAGCCGCATGGGCCTTGCGCTTGACATGTCGCCGCGTTCGCTGGAAGAGATCATTTATTTTGCATCTTATGTCGTGACGGATCCGGGTGAAACACCGCTGGAGAAAAAGCAGCTTTTGTCCGAGAAGGAATACCGCAGCTATCGCGAGAAATACGGTTACGGTTTCCAAGCCGGCATGGGTGCGGAAGCGGTGAAGAAGCTGCTTCAGGATCTCGATATCGACAAAGAGCTCGAATTTTTGAAAGAAGAGCTGCGCACGGCACAAGGCCAGCGCCGCAACCGGGCGATCAAACGGCTTGAAGTGATCGAAGCGTTCAAGAGCTCCGGCAACGAGCCGGAGTGGATGATCCTCGACGTGCTTCCGGTCATTCCGCCGGAACTCCGTCCGATGGTTCAACTCGACGGCGGACGTTTCGCCACGTCTGACCTGAACGATCTGTACCGCCGCGTCATCAACCGGAACAACCGTTTGAAACGGCTGCTTGATCTCGGCGCGCCCGATATCATTGTGCAAAACGAAAAACGGATGCTGCAGGAAGCGGTGGACGCCTTGATCGACAACGGCCGCCGCGGCCGCCCGGTAACGGGCCCGGGCAACCGTCCGCTTAAATCCTTGAGCCATATGCTGAAAGGGAAACAAGGCCGTTTCCGGCAAAACCTGCTCGGGAAACGCGTCGACTACTCCGGACGTTCCGTTATCGTTGTAGGACCGTATTTGAAAATGTATCAATGCGGCCTGCCGAAAGAAATGGCGCTGGAGCTGTTTAAGCCTTTCGTGATGAAAGAGCTGGTCAACAAAGGCCTGGCGCACAACATCAAGAGCGCAAAGCGCAAAGTCGAACGCGTAAGCCCCGAAGTTTGGGATGTGCTCGAAGAGGTTATTAAGGAACATCCGGTTCTGCTGAACCGTGCTCCTACGCTTCACCGTCTCGGTATTCAGGCGTTTGAACCGATTCTTGTCGAAGGACGCGCCATCCGTCTTCACCCGTTGGTATGTACGGCTTACAACGCCGACTTCGACGGCGACCAGATGGCCGTGCACGTGCCGTTGTCGGCGGAAGCCCAAGCGGAAGCGCGCATTCTGATGCTGGCTTCCGGCAACATTCTGAACCCGAAAGACGGCAAGCCGGTCGTTACGCCTTCGCAGGACATGGTTCTGGGCTCCTACTATCTGACGATGGACAACAAGGACGCTCAAGGCTCCGGCATGATTTTGTCCTCGGTCAACGAAGCGGTATCCGCTTATCAACGGGGAACGGCTTCCCTGCATGCGCGGGTGGCTATCCCGGCGAAAGCTTTGGGCAAAACGAGCTTTACGGAAGCGCAGCAAAACGCTTTGCTGATCACTACGGTCGGTAAAATCATTTTTAATGAAATTTTCCCGGCCAGCTTCCCGTACATTAATGAACCGACCCGCGTGAACTTGTTCCAAGGAACGCCGGATAAATATTTTATCCATGAAAAAGGCGTGGACATCGTGGAGCGGATCATGAATGCGCCGCAAGCGGGCGGGGTCGGCAAAGAATACCTCGGGGAAATTATCGGACGCTGCTTCGAAATCTACCAAACGACGGAAACTTCCGTCATTCTGGACAGAATCAAGCAAACCGGCTTTACTTACTCCACACGTGCCGGCGTAAGTATTGCGGTGGCGGACGTTATCGTTCCGCAGGAAAAGCAGGACATTCTGCGCGAATCCGAGGAGAAAGTACGGGTTGTCACCAATCAATACCGCCGCGGTCTAATCACGAACGAAGAGCGGTACGACCGCGTTATCGATATCTGGTCCAAGTGTAAGGATCAAATTACCGATATCCTAATGAAGTCGATGGACCGCTACAACTCCATCATGATGATGGTCGATTCCAAGGCGCGGGGGAACAAATCGCAGATCACCCAGCTGGGCGGTATGCGGGGCCTCATGGCCAACCCGGCCGGCCGCATCATCGAACTTCCGATCAAATCGAACTTCCGCGAAGGCCTCACGGTCCTGGAATACTTCATTTCGACGCACGGCGCGCGGAAAGGTCTGGCCGATACCGCGCTGCGGACGGCGGACTCCGGTTATTTGACCCGCCGTCTCGTCGACGTGGCTCAGGACGTTATCGTGCGCGAGGAAGATTGCGGTACGGATAAAGGCTTTACCGTCGGCGTGATTCAGGACGGCAAAGAGGTTATCGAAAATCTGTACGACCGGATCGAAGGCCGTTACTCGTTCGAAACGGTACGGCATCCGGAAACCGGCGAGATCATCATTCACCGGAACGAGCTGATCGATTCCGACAAAGCGCATGAAATCGTGGACGCAGGAATCACGAAGCTGCAAATCCGTTCCGTGCTCAGCTGCCGTGCCCGTCATGGCGTCTGCAAAAAGTGCTACGGCCGCAACCTGGCCACCGGCAAACACGTGGAGATCGGCGAAGCTGTCGGCATTATCGCCGCTCAGTCGATCGGCGAACCGGGAACCCAGCTCACCATGCGTACGTTCCATACCGGGGGCGTTGCGGGCGACGACATTACCCAAGGTTTGCCGCGGATTCAGGAACTGTTTGAAGCCCGGAATCCGAAAGGTCAAGCCACGATCAGTGAAATCGACGGCGTGATCAAGGAAATCCGCGAAGCGAAGGACCGCCGCGAAATCGAGGTACAAGGCGAAGCGGAAACGAAGGTCTACTCCGTCACCTACGGTTCCCGTCTGCGCGTAAGCGAAGGCGACCAAATCGAGGCTGGGGACGAACTGACCGACGGTTCCATCGACCCGAAAGAAATTTTGCGCATCAAAGGGATTCGCGGCGTACAGAACTACATTTTGCAGGAAGTTCAGCGCGTATACCGCAACCAGGGCGTAGAAATCAACGACAAGCACGTCGAGGTTATGATCCGCCAGATGCTGCGTAAAATCCGGATCGTCGATTCCGGCGATACGCCGCTTCTGCCGGGCTCTTTCGTCGATCTGCACGAGTACGAAATGGCGAACAAGGAAGCCATCTTGTCCGGCCAAGAGCCCGCTGTGGCCAAACCGGTTCTGCTCGGGATTACGAAAGCGTCGCTCGAAACGGATTCCTTCCTGTCGGCCGCTTCCTTCCAGGAAACGACGCGCGTGCTTACCGACGCTGCCATCAAAGGCAAAGTCGATAAGCTGCTCGGCCTGAAGGAAAACGTCATTATCGGGAAGCTGATTCCGGCCGGCACCGGCATGAACCGTTACCGCAGCCTCCAGTTTGAGGAATCTGAGCTGGACGAGACGAGCGAGGAAAGCCTTGAGCCTGTTTCCGTTGAATAAGTGATTTGAAGAGCTGCGCCGATGCGGCCCCGGGCGGTCTGATTACCTGCCGGGACGCATCGGCGTTTATTCTTTTGAAGCTGAGGAACGACAAATATATGCTTGACATCGCCTATACCGGAGTGCTACTATATCATAGTGCGTGAGTACGGATACCCTGTGCTTTGGAGGACGTTTAGGATGTCTAATGATAAAGGACTTCGGGACGCACCAGTGAAAATCGGCACCAAGCAAACCATGCGAATGGTAGAGCTAGGACGCGCCGTGGAAGTTTATGTGGCTGAAAATGCAGATCCACGTCTTACATCGAAAATCATCGCCTTATGCAATGAGCGCGGCGTCAAGGTCACTCTTGTGGACACGATGGCGGCTCTTGGCAAAGCCTGCGGGATTGAAGTGGGCGCGGCGATGGCGGCGATTGTAAAACCATAGCTGATCGAAATGTTTTTGCATTCGAGCGAAAGCTCGCCGGCAAAAACATTTCCTTTGCTCTTTTATGAACCGCCTGGGTCTGTGGGCTTAAGTAAACGGTTTGTAAAGCAATATGAATTCTGAGGAAGGGGGTGGCAACAACATGCCAACAATTAACCAATTAGTACGCAAAGGACGCCAAGAGAAGGTGTACAAATCCAAATCGCCAGCGCTGCAAAGAGGGTTTAACGCTCTGAAACGCGAGGCTACCGATTTGAGCTCTCCGCAAAAACGCGGCGTCTGCACTCGTGTAGGTACGATGACTCCGAAAAAACCGAACTCCGCGCTTCGTAAATATGCCCGTGTTCGCTTGACGAACCGTGTAGAGGTGACGGCTTATATTCCGGGGATCGGACATAACCTGCAAGAGCACAGCGTGGTGCTGATTCGCGGCGGCCGGGTCAAAGACCTCCCAGGTGTACGTTATCATATCGTACGCGGAGCTTTGGATACCGCTGGAGTTAACAACCGGATGCAAGCCCGTTCCAAATACGGCGCAAAACGTCCGAAAGCGAAAAAATCCTAAGATTAATCGCTATAGATGAGTGTTCAAAAAGTCAGGTTATGACTTTTTGAACTACCGTCTCAATGAAGTTCAAAAAGTCGGCTTTTCAGCACCGAGAAGGTTGGATGAAGCTAGGGACGAAAGGAGCGGAGCGTAGACAGATCTACGTGAGCAACGGAAGGCCCGGCTGAATTCAAAATTCGATGCCGAATACCCTTCTATGTATATCTACGTGATCCGAAGATGACTTTTTTGAACTACTGTTTCAATGGAGGTTCAAAAAGTTAGGTTTGGAGCACCGAGAAGGTTGGATGAAGCTAGGGACGAAAGGAGCGGAGCGTAGACAGATCTACGTGAGCAACGGAAGGTCCGGCTGAATTCAAAATTCGATGCCGAATACCCTTCTATGTATATCTACGTGATCCGAAGATGACTTTTTTGAACTACCGCTATTAGGTTTGAATTATTGCTGAAAGGGGGATAACTATATGCCACGCAAAGGTCCAGTTGCCAAAAGAGACGTGTTGCCGGATCCGGTGTATAACAGCAAGCTGGTTACCCGCTTGATCAACCGCATCATGATCGACGGTAAACGCGGTGTTGCTCAAAGCATTCTTTACAACGCGTTCAACATCATTCAAGAACGCACGGGGAACGACCCGATGGAAGTATTTGAAGCAGCGCTCAAGAACATCATGCCTGTACTGGAAGTTAAAGCTCGCCGTGTCGGTGGTGCGAACTACCAGGTTCCGATCGAAGTTAAGCCGGAAAGACGTACATCCCTGGGATTACGTTGGCTCGTAAACTACTCTCGCACCCGCGGTGAGAAAACGATGGAGGAGCGTTTGGCTGCCGAGATTATCGACGCATCCAACAACACAGGCGCTTCCGTGAAGAAACGCGAAGACACGCACAAAATGGCGGAAGCGAACAAAGCGTTCGCACACTACCGCTGGTAGGATTTCGCTCGTAATTCAAAACTTCTATTTTGAAGGGAGACAGATTCATGGCAAGAGAGTTCTCCTTGAAAAATACACGTAACATCGGGATCATGGCGCATATTGACGCCGGTAAGACAACCACGACGGAACGGATCTTGTTCTACACAGGCCGTACGCACAAAATCGGGGAAGTTCACGAGGGTGCTGCAACGATGGACTGGATGGAGCAGGAGCAGGAGCGCGGAATCACGATTACGTCCGCTGCGACCACCGCTCAATGGAAAGGTCACCGCGTAAATATCATTGATACCCCGGGACACGTCGACTTCACCGTTGAAGTCGAACGTTCCCTTCGTGTATTGGACGGGGCTGTAGGGGTATTCAGTGCAAAAGAAGGCGTTGAGCCTCAGTCCGAAACCGTCTGGAGACAAGCTGACCGTTACGGCGTTCCGCGGATCGCCTACGTCAACAAAATGGATATTATCGGTGCGGACTACCTGAACGTTGTAAATGATATGCGCGATCGTCTGCAAGCGAACGCAGTTGCTATTCAACTGCCGATCGGTGCGGAAAATGATTTTGTCGGGATCATCGACATCATCACGAAGAAAGCCTACATCTATAAAGACGATTTGGGTCAAAACATCGAAGAGGCCGAGATCCCTGCGGATCTTGCCGATAAAGTAGAAGAACTCCGCGCGGAACTGGTCGAGAAAGTTGCCGAGCTGGATGAAGACTTGACGATGAAATACCTCGAAGGCGAGGAAATCACCGTTGAAGAACTGAAAGCCGCACTGCGCAAAGGCGTTTGCGAAGTGAAAATTTTCCCGGTCGTTTGCGGATCTTCCTATCGGAACAAAGGGATTCAGCTGATGCTGGACGCCGTTATCGATTATCTGCCTGCACCGGTTGATGTACCGAACATTCAAGGTCACTTGGAAGACGGTACGGAAGTGGAACGCCATTCTTCCGACGAAGAACCGTTCGCGGCGCTGGCATTTAAAATCATGACCGACCCGTACGTGGGTAAGCTGACGTTCTTCCGCGTATACTCCGGTATTTTGCAATCCGGTTCTTACGTGCTGAACGCGACTAAAGGCAAACGCGAACGGATCGGCCGTATCCTGCAAATGCACGCAAACCACCGTCAAGAGATCAACGAAGTATACGCTGGTGACATTGCGGCGGCCGTAGGTTTGAAAGATACGGGCACGGGTGATACACTGTGTGATGAGAAGAGCCCGGTTATTCTTGAGTCGATGAACTTTCCGGATCCGGTTATCGAGATCGCCGTTGAGCCTAAGACAAAAGCCGACCAAGATAAATTGGGCGTTGCTCTTGGCAAGCTGACGGAAGAAGACCCGACGCTTCGCGCTTATACGGATGAAGAAACCGGCCAAACGATCCTTAAAGGTATGGGTGAGCTTCACCTCGATATCATCATCGACCGGATGCGCCGTGAATTCAAAGTTGAGACGAACGTGGGTAAACCGCAAGTTGCTTACCGCGAAACGTTCAGAACGCCAGCGCGCGTTGAAGGCAAATTCGTACGTCAGTCCGGCGGCCGCGGTCAATACGGTCACGTCTGGGTTGAATTCGAACCGCTGGAGCCAGGTACAGGCAACCAATTCGACAGCAAAATCGTCGGCGGCGCCGTACCGAGAGAATATATCGGTCCTGCACAGCAAGGTATCGAAGAAGCGATGCAGAACGGTGTTCTTGCCGGCTTCCCGGTAGTGGACGTGAAGGCGACGATCGTCGACGGTTCCTACCACGATGTCGACTCCAGTGAAATGGCGTTTAAAATCGCCGGTTCCATGGCGCTCAAAGCGGCCAAGGACAAATGTAATCCGGTTCTGCTTGAGCCGATTATGAAAGTTGAAGTAACTGTTCCGGAAGAGTACATGGGTGATGTAATGGGTATGCTGAACTCCCGCCGTGGTCGGATCGAAGGTATGGATTCCCGTGGCGGCGCGCAAATTATCCGTGCCAAAGTGCCTCTTTCCGAAATGTTCGGTTACTCGACCACGCTTCGCTCCGGTACGCAAGGACGCGGCGTATTCTCGATGGAACTTTCCCATTACGAAGAAGTTCCTAGAAATATCGCCGAAGAAATTGTGTCCAAGAACAAGGGCGGAGAATAATTAGTTGTACTTGCTGATCGGAAGAATTCATCTTCCGGTCGGTCAAACATAACAATCCATATTTTAAGGAGGAACTGTTTAAAATGGCAAAGGCTAAATACGAACGTACAAAACCGCACGTTAATATCGGTACGATTGGTCACGTCGACCATGGTAAAACAACTCTGACTGCAGCCATCACGACTGTATTGTCCAAAAAATACGGCGGTGCTGCCGTAGCTTTCGACCAAATCGACAAAGCTCCGGAAGAACGCGAACGCGGTATCACAATCTCGACGGCACACGTTGAGTATGAAACTCCGAACCGCCACTATGCACACGTTGACTGCCCAGGGCACGCCGACTATGTTAAAAACATGATCACCGGCGCAGCTCAAATGGACGGCGCGATCCTGGTTGTATCCGCAGCTGACGGCCCAATGCCGCAAACTCGCGAACACATCCTGCTGTCCCGTAACGTAGGCGTTCCTTACATCGTCGTATTCCTGAACAAATGCGACATGGTTGAAGACGAAGAGTTGCTTGAACTGGTTGAAATGGAAGTTCGCGACCTGCTGAACGAATACGAGTTCCCTGGCGACGACACTCCGATCATCCGCGGTTCCGCTCGTGAAGCTCTGCAAAATCCTGATGGCGAATGGGCTCAAAAAATCGTTGAAATGTTCGAAGTTATCGACGAGTACATTCCGCTTCCGGAACGTCCAATCGACAAACCGTTCTTGATGCCTGTCGAGGACGTATTCTCGATCACTGGCCGCGGTACCGTTGCTACGGGCCGTGTAGAACGCGGTACGGTTAAAGTCGGCGACGAAATCGAAATCGTGGGTATCCACGAAGAAACGAAAAAGTCCGTCGTTACCGGCGTTGAAATGTTCCGTAAATTGCTGGATTCCGCTGAAGCGGGCGACAACATCGGCGCATTGCTTCGCGGTGTTGACCGTAAAGAAATCGAACGCGGTCAAGTATTGGCTAAACCGGCTTCCGTTAATCCGCATACTGAGTTTACCGCTCAAGTATACGTATTGACGAAAGAAGAAGGTGGACGTCATAAGCCTTTCTTCACTGGCTACCGTCCGCAATTCTATTTCCGTACAACGGACGTAACAGGTGTTATCAACCTGCCGGAAGGTACTGAAATGGTTATGCCTGGCGACAACATCGAAGTTACGGTTCAACTGATCTCCCCGATCGCGATCGAAGAAGGAACTCGCTTCTCCATTCGCGAAGGCGGCCGTACAGTTGGATCCGGCGCTGTAGTATCCATCAACAAATAATAAGGCGCTTTTAAGCGGCTTTAACCGAAAAGGGCTTCTTCCCGGTTTACCGGGGAGGGGCCCTTTTTTTGTGCCATCGCTTGTAAGTTAGCAGAAATTATCCGCCGGAATTTCCAGGCATTGCGGAAATAATTTTCGAGCCGCTGAATATATATGGTTCAAAAGCTTGAAAGGATGTTGTCCATGACAAAAACGATGCTGAAAGCTCCGCTCCTTCTGCTGCTTACGGCATGGATCGCCGGTTTGCTCGCCGGGTGCGGCGGCGGACCCGAACCTAGTCAAGGGGCTGCGGCGAACACACCTCAGAAGGCTGGCGGTTCCGAAGGGGATCAAGCCAAGGAACCCGTCACGCTCCAGTTCTGGACCATCGCTTTGCAGCCCACGTTTAACGACTACTTTCATGAATTGATCTCACGCTATGAAAAAGAAAACCCCCACGTCACCATCGATTGGCAGGACTTCCCGTTTGACACCGTATCGCAAAAGCTGCTGACCAGCATCGCCAGCGGCAAAAGCCCGGACGTGGTAAACCTGAATACGGAATTTGCCAGCCAAATCGGCAGCAAAGGCGCGCTCGCCGATTTGGAAGAGTATCTTACTCCGGAGGAAAAAGCCGCTTATTTTGAAGGGATATTTAGTTCTACCGTTCTCGACGGTCACGCTTATGCCTTGCCTTGGTATACCGGAACCGAAGTGCTGTTCATGAACACGAAGCTGCTAAAGGAAGCGGGCTTGGACCCGAGCAAGCCGCCGCAAAGCCGCGAGGAGCTGGCCGACTGGGCACGGCAAATCAAAGCGAAAACCGGCAAAAACGGCTACGCCATCCAGCTGATCTCCAAACTGTTTGCGATCGACGGCATTCCGTTCGTCAACGAAGATAAAACGGCCGCCGCCTTTAACACGCCGGAGGCGGAAGCGATGCTGCAAAATTTGCGGCAGTTGATGGAGGAAGGCGTGATCATCAAGGATGATGCGAAATTTGACAAGCAGATTCAGTATTATTCCGCCGAGCAGGTGGCATTTGAGTTGGCCGGTCCTACCTTTATCAACTTCCTGAAAACATCCGCCCCCGACGTGTACAAAAATACCGTAGCCGTCCCGCTGCCCACGGGCAAAGCCAACCTGCGGCTTTCCAACTCGATGAACGTCGTGGTGCCGAAGGCTTCCAAACATACGGAAGAAGCCGTCAAGTTTGCGGTTTTCGTAACGAATGCCGAAAATCAAACCTCTTTTGCCAAATTGGCCAATACTTTGCCCTCCACCAAAGCATCGATCAAAGATCCCTTTTTTACCGAATCGGACAACACACTGGAGGCGCAGGCCAAAATCGCTTCCGCGCAAAGCCTGGATAAAGCGACGGACTTTATGGTCGGCGTGCCCAGCGCGACGGACATCAATGCCGCATTGGGCCGGGGGCTGCAGGAAGTGCTCCTGAACGGCCAGGATATCAAGAAAACGCTGGATAGCGTAGAAAGGGAAGTCAATACAATCCTAAAAAAGTAGAGTCTGATGGATTTGCGGGATAGGGGGTGAAACGCCTTGAAGAAATGGAGTCATTCGGAGACCTGGACCGCCTGGACGTTTATGACGCCCGGACTGCTTCTGATCGGAATATTCGTGTTTTGGCCGATCCTTTACGGAATACCGCTGTCATTTACCGATTATTCCGTTATTGCCGAAACGAAGTACGTGGGCCTGGACAATTATGCGGCCGCTTTTCAGGACCGGAATTTTCTGATCTCGCTGTGGAATTCGGTGAAATACGTGTTGATCGTTCCGTTCATCCAAATCGCCTCGATCCTGATGGCCGTGCTGGTGAACAGCCGCCTTCCCGGGGTGAAGGCTTTTCGGACGGCATACTATATTCCGGTCGTCACCTCGATGGTGGCCGTGGCGCTGATTTGGAGCTGGCTGCTCAGCAACAACGGGGTCGTCAATTACATCCTGATCCGGCTTGGCATCATCAGCGAACAGATTTCCTGGTTGGCGGACAGCAGCACGGCACTTTTTGTGCTTATGTTCATTACGATGTGGAAAGGCTTAGGGTATTACATGGTGTTGTACCTTGCCGGGCTGCAGGGGATTCCCGCGGAACTATACGAGGCGGCCAAAGTCGACGGAGCCGGCGTGTTGCGAGCCATCTACCGGATTACTTTGCCGCTGCTCCGGCCGCATATTCTGTTTTGCAGTTTGATTTCCCTGATGGCGGCGATCCGCGTGTTTGATGAGGTGTATATTCTGACCAAAGGCGGCCCCGGCACGGCGACCTTGACGTCGAGTGTTTATATTTTTCAAAAAGGGCTGGAACAGTTTAACTTCGGTTACGCTTCGGCGCTGGGGTTGATCGTCAGCATGATCATCGGGGTTCTCAGCGTCTTGATCTTCTATGTCAACCGGAAGGGAGGCGTCAATCCATATTGATGATCAAACCGTCTATCCCGAAAAGGGCATTTCGGCCGGGAACGGTCATCCGGTACGCAATCATTTACGTCCTGCTGGCGGCGCTGGCGTTATTTATGATGGGACCGTTTCTTTGGCTGCTCAGCGTGTCGCTGATGCCCGGCAAAAACGTGTTTTCGGTGCCGCCGGCCATTTTCCCGAGCTTTATCGACTTTGCCAATTACGCGGGTGTGTGGAAATTCATGGACTTTCCCAAATATATGATGAATACGGTCGTTATTACCGCGCTGGGGATTGCCGCGAATGTCGTCTTGTCCAGCATGACCGCCTATCCGCTGGCCGCCTTCCGCTTCAAAGGGCGAAATCTGGTGTTCGGCCTGCTGATTTCGACGATGATCATTCCTTCCTCGACGGCGATGATCGTTCATTATCTGACGATTCAGGCTTTCCGTCTGGGGGACAGCTACGTTGGCGTCGTATTGCCCGCGGCGGTGTCGGTGTTTAACATTTTTCTGATGCGGCAGACCTTTATGTCCGTTCCGGCGGATATGCGGGATTCCGGGAAAATGGACGGGGCCTCCGAGTTCCGGATTTTTTGGCAGTTGATGCTGCCTTTGGTGAAGCCCGGCCTCGCGGTTATCGCTTTGCTGGAGATGATGGCGTTCTGGAACAACTTCCTGTGGCCGATCGTCATTTTGAACGATCCGTCCAAATATCCGCTGGCGGCGGCTTTGACCTATCTCAACGGGCAATTCGCCTACAACTTCGGCTGGATTGCCGCCGGCACGATGATTTCCGTGCTTCCGATCATCGCCGTTTTTCTGCTGACTCAACGTTATTTCATCGAGGGTATGTCGGGAGCGCTTAAAGGATAAAAGGATTCCTTGCCTTCAAACCATGGCTGGAGGAGATGCCTGATCATGATCAAAATCGTTTATGTGCCTTTGGACGAACGGCCGTGCAATTTGTATTTTCCCCCGGCGCTGGCCGCCGGAACGGATTTTATGGTGGTGACGCCTCCCGTGGAGCTCTTGGGAAACAAAAAACGGCCGGCCGATACCGAGGGGTTATGGGATTGGCTGCTGCGGGAGGCGCGAGGGGCGGACGGTGCGATTTTGTCATTGGACACCTTGGTGTACGGGGGAATCGTGCCTTCCCGGCTGCACCGGCTGCCGTTCGAGGAATGCCAACACAGGCTCGGCCAATTAAGAAAATTGAAGGAGGTCGTTCCCGGGCTGCAGGTTTACGCGATGAATCTGATCATGCGCTGCCCGCAGTATTCCAGCAGCGACGAAGAACCTGACTATTACGGGGAATGGGGCCGGGAAATTTTCCGCCGGGGATACATTGGCCACCGGTTGCAGCTTGGCCTCGCCACGGAGGCCGAGAAGTTGGAGAAAAAGCAAATCGACGCGCAACTGCCCGCCGGTGTGTTGAGCGATTATTTGCAGCGGCGGGCGGTTAACGCCGAGCTCAACCGCTGCGCCGTGGAATTGGCGAAGGAGGGCGTCATCGATTTCCTTGTCATTCCGCAGGATGATGCCGCCCCGTTCGGATGGACCGCTTTGGATCAGCAGAAGGTTCGGGATACCGTCAAAGAGCTTGGCGTTTCCCTGAAGGTATACATGTATCCGGGCGCCGATGAGGCGGGCTGCACGCTGCTTGCCCGCATGATCAACCGGTTTAAGCAAGCCGTTCCCCTCGTATATCCGCGGTTTTCCAGCGTCCAAGGGCCGTTTGTGATTCCTTTGTACGAGGACCGCCTGCTGTTCGAGAGCGTAAAGTACCATGTGCTGGCGGCCGGCGGGTTGCTGTGCTCCAGCATGAGCGAAGCGGATATCGCCCTATTTATCAATGCTCCGGGGGAAACGATGATGGAAAGCGCGTCGCAGCATCATCCCAACGCGGGCTATAACGTGATGCGAAACACGGCCGAGTTGATCGAAACCGCGGATTATCTCATCGGCCGGTTCAATAAACCGTGCGTGATCGCGGACGTGGCTTTTGCCAACGGGGCGGATCTTGAACTGATCCGGTCGCTACGGGAGAAGAAGCTGCTGTTTCGAGTGGCGGGCTACGCGGGCTGGAACACCAGTTCCAATACGCTTGGCACCTGCATCGCCCAGGGCATGATTTACCGTCATTACGGGCCAAGCCGGGCTCATCTCGATTTCCTGTCCCTGCGCTATACCGAGGATGCCGGCTACTGCGCCTTTGTACGGCAGCACGTCAAAGAGCATAAGCTGCCCGGGCTCGGGATGGATTATTTTTCGGTCGACGGACCGCGCGGCGTGGCTGCCGGCGTTGTCAGGGAAGAGTTGGAGCGTTTCGTGGAACAGTATATTAATGATGAAACTTACCGCGTCAGCATCGATGATGTATTTTTGCCGTGGAGCCGGATGTTTGAAGTGGGGCTGAAAACGCATTTGATATCGTCATAGAGACCCCGGGGGCTATCTGTTAAATAGGAGAATGATCATGACGGATACGAATAAAAACGCGCGGTTTGCCAATATCAGAACCCCCATGGATTTGATCGCGGAAATCGGCAGCTATTACCCTTCGCTGACGAGATCGGAGCAGAAGGTCGCCAGGCGGGTGCTGGAGCATGCGGATGAGGTGCTGTATTCCTCGATTACCGAGTTTGCCGAAGCTTCGGGCGTCGGGGAAACGACGGTGATTCGCTTTTGCCGGAAAATCAAATTTAAAGGCTACCAGGAGTTCCGGCTGGCGCTGGCCCAGAGTCAAATGCTGCGCAAAATCGAGGAGAACAAACTCGAAGAGCGCGAGGCGCATTATATCGAGCGGGTGTGCGGCAACGTTGTGAAGGTGCTGCAGGCCAGCCTAAGTTTGCTTGACCGGAACACGCTGGAAGCGGCGGTCGAGTTGATCGACAAAGCCCGGCACATCCAGTTCATCGGCGTCGGCTCCTCCGGCATTACGGCACTGGATGCCAAAAACCGTTTATTGCGGTTGGGCAGACGTTCCGAAGCGGCCTTTGACAGCCATATGCAGGCGATGAGCGCCGTGCTGCTGGAGGAGGGGGACGTGGCCGTCGGCTTCAGCGTTTCCGGGAGCAGCAAAGATACGAACGACATTCTGGCCAAAGCCAAAAGCGGCGGAGCCAAGGTCATCGCCGTGACGAATTATGCCAAGTCGCCGATTACAAGCATCGCGGACCTAGTGCTGCTGACGGCGGGGAAGGAATCACCGCTTGAGGGAGGCTCCATGAGCGCGAAAATATCGCAGCTTTTTGTCATAGATCTGCTATGCGAAGGATTGTCCTTAAAGGATCTTGAGCGTGCGAAACATATGAAAGAGAAGACGGCCCGGGCCGTCATCGATAAAATCTACTGACAGACGGAGGGATGCAAGGCATGGAAAGAGAAAGAATAGCGGACGTTATCGTGCTTGGCGGTGGGCTTGGCGGCTGTATGGCCGCTTTGGCCGTCGCCAAGGCGGGTTATTCCGTCATCTTGACCGAAGAAACGGACTGGCTGGGCGGGCAGTTGACGAGCCAGGCGGTTCCGCCCGACGAGCACAAGTGGATCGAAAGCTTCGGCTGCACCGGAACGTACCGCGAATTCCGAAACCGGGTAAGGGAGTACTACCGGCAAAATTATCCGCTGACCGGACAGGCGATGAACGATCCGCTGTTAAACCCGGGCAACGGCTGGGTCAGCCGGCTGTGCCATGAGCCGAAAGCGGCGCTGCGGGTGCTCTGCGATATGCTCGCGCCCTATGTGAACAGCGGCCGAATCACGGTAATGTATCGGGTGCGCGCTGTCCGGGCGGAGACGCGTGGAGATGCGGTGAAATCCGTTGCCGTCAGAAGGCTGAACCGGGATGAGGAGTGGACGCTGCGGGGGACGTATTTCCTCGACGCTACCGAATGCGGGGATATTTTGCCCTTGGCCGGAGTCGAATACGTAACCGGAGCCGAATCCAAGACGGAGACCGGGGAGCCGCATGCGCTGGACCAAGCGAGGCCGTATGACGTTCAAGCATTTACGCATGTGTTTGCGCTTGATTATGTTCCCGGCGGAGACTATACGATTTGCAAGCCGGCGTCCTATGAGTATTGGCGGCGGTACACGCAGCCTCACTCGAGTCTGCCGAAGCTGGGCTGGATTGTGGGGGATGGGGTGGACCCGGATAACGACCAGGAGTTTACGCTGTTCCCGGACGACAGCGGGCGGCCGTCCCTTTGGACGTACCGCCGCATCATCGACCCCGCCCTGTTCTGCGGCGCACTTTATCAAAGCGACATCTCCCTGATCAACTGGGCGCAGAACGATTTCGACTTGGGCATGATCTACGAAGTGTCCGAGGAAGAACGCCGGCGGCATTTGGAAGGAGCGCGCGAGCTCAGCTTGTCCCTCCTGTATTGGCTGCAGACGGAGTCTCCGCGGCCGGACGGCGGGAAGGGATACCCGGGCCTGCGGCTCCGCGGGGATGTGCTCGGAACGGAAGACGGACTGGCCAAGTACCCTTACATCCGGGAATCCCGGCGCATTAGGGCCCTCTACACGATTACGGAGCATGACGTCAGCAAGGAGCTGCGCGGGGAGCTTGGCATTAAGCGGTATGAGGACAGCGTAGGGGTAGGCAGCTACCCGCTTGATTTGCATGCCACGACCCAATCGCGCCGCGGCTTCTATATACCGAACTATCCGTTCGAAATTCCGATGGGAGCGCTGCTGCCGGTGCGGGTGCAAAATCTGCTGCCCGCCTGCAAAAACATCGGGACAACGCAAATTACGAACGGCTGCTACCGGCTGCACCCGATCGAATGGAATATCGGCGAGGCCGCCGGGCACATGGCCGCTTATGCTTTGAAGCATCATATCCGGCCCCGGGAGATTCGGGAGCGGGAGTACCATTTAAAGACATTTCAGGCGTGGATCGAATCGCAGGGAGTCCAGCTTCACTGGCCCTCCTCCATTAACGATGAAATCTAGCGCAACGATACGTGCCATCATTACCGAAACCACCTGTCCCCCCCGGGGATTTGTGGTTTTATTTTTTAAGTGCATGTTCAAAAAGTCCGGTTTTCAGCACCGAGAAGGTTGGATGAAGCCAGGCGCTGAGTAGCGGAGCGTACGTTTTGGGTACGTGAACAACGGAAGGCCCGGCTGAACTCAAGATTCGATGCCGAGTTACTTCCTGATTCACTTCGTGATTAAAAGCGGACTTTTTGAACTACCTTAAAATAATTTCTTGCATTCCGCCTACCTTTTCTATATAATAGTGAATGTTGTTCTGTGACGTTGCGATGATGTGAGAGGTTACTGACACACCCGGCCCCTTTGCCATGGGAGGGCGTCAGAAAATTTTCACGGAGTATGTCCGATACTAAATTGGGCGATAGAAGGAGGGACTAAAATGGCAAAGCAAAAAATTCGTATTCGTTTGAAAGCTTACGACCACAGAATTCTTGATCAATCCGCAGAGAAAATCGTTGAAACGGCAAAACGTTCGGGTGCCGGCGTATCCGGGCCGATTCCGCTTCCTACGGAAAAACAAGTCATTACCATTCTCCGTGCGGTGCACAAGTACAAGGATTCCCGGGAACAATTCGAAATGCGGACGCACAAACGTCTGATCGACATTGTGAACCCGACTCCGCAAACCGTGGACGCCTTGATGCGCTTGGACCTGCCGTCCGGTGTAGATATCGAAATCAAATTGTAATACCCACATTATCGTAAGGTAATCAGGAAAGGAAAAGAGGTGTCAACATGAAAGGTATCTTAGGAAAAAAACTCGGAATGACTCAAGTATTTACCGCTGAAGGGAATGTCATTCCCGTAACGGTAATCGAGGCGGGCTCCAATGTGGTTCTGCAAAAGAAAGACGTGGAGAACGACGGTTATGAAGCCATTCAGCTCGGCTACTCCGACAAGAAGGAAGCCAGAGCCAACAAGCCGGAAGTTGGGCATGCGAAAAAAGCAGGCGCAACGCCTAAGCGCTACGTTCGCGAAATTCGCGGTGTTGATTTGGCGGGATACGAAGTTGGCCAGGAGGTCAAAGTCGATATTTTTGCCGAGGGCGAATTTGTTGACGTAACCGGCATTTCGAAAGGTAAAGGGTTCCAAGGCGTAATCAAACGCTGGGGACAAAGCCGCGGCCCGATGGCGCACGGTTCCCGTTACCATCGCAGACCGGGTTCCATGGGTTCGATCGCGGCCAACCGCGTATTCAAAGGCAAAAACCTGCCTGGACATATGGGACATGAAACCGTGACGATTCAAAACCTTGAAGTTATCCGCGTTGATGCGGAACGCAACGTTCTGCTCGTTAAAGGCTCCATTCCGGGCCCGAAAAACAGCTTCGTCAAAATCAAGCAAACCATTAAGAAATAATAGCCCTCAAGAAAGGAGGAACATCAAATGCCAAAAGTAGCACTTTTCAATATTAGCGGTAGCCAAGTGGGCGAAGTGGAATTGAATGACGCGGTATTCGGGATCGAGCCGAACACGCACGTTCTTCATGAAGCTGTTGTCATGCAGCGCGCTTCCCTGCGTTTCGGCACCCACAAAGTCAAAGGACGCTCCGAAGTTCGCGGCGGCGGCCGTAAACCTTGGAAACAAAAAGGTACGGGCCGTGCGCGCCAAGGTTCCATCCGTGCCCCTCAATGGGTAGGCGGCGGCACCGTGTTTGGTCCGACTCCGCGCAGCTATGCTTACAAGCTGCCGAAGAAGGTTCGCCGTTTGGCGATCAAATCGGCCTTGTCTTCGAAAGTGATCGATCAAGACATCATCGTGCTTGACGCGCTGAGCTTGAACGCTCCGAAGACGAAAGAGTTCGCGGCGATTTTGAACAACCTGAAAGTGGATCGCAAAGCTTTGGTTGTAGCTCCAAGCTACGACGACAATGTGGCGCTTTCCGCACGCAACATCCCAGGCGTTAAATTCGTAGCGGCAGACGGCATTAATGTTCTCGACGTGCTGACGCACGACAAACTGATCATTACGAAAGAAGCAGTTCAGAAGGTAGAGGAGGTGCTCGCGTAATGAAAGATCCTCGCGATATTATCAAACGCCCGGTGA
The DNA here is from genome assembly GCF_038007325.1 of Paenibacillus sp. FSL P4-0127. Lineage (NCBI taxonomy): Bacteria > Bacillati > Bacillota > Bacilli > Caryophanales > Paenibacillaceae > Paenibacillus > Paenibacillus sp. FSL P4-0127. The sequence goes on from NZ_JBBOWY010000001.1 coordinate 1,786,538, forward strand.
TTACGGAACGTTCGACCGAATATATGAATGACCTGAAATACGTTTTCGAGGTTGATATTCGCGCCAACAAAACCGAAATCAAACAAGCCGTAGAGTCGATCTTCGGTGTGAAAGTCAAAAACGTAAACACCTTGCGCGTACCAGGGAAGCTGAAACGTTACGGACGCTACTCCGGATACACTCCTGAATGGAAAAAAGCGTTTGTTACATTGACCGCTGACAGCAAGCCGCTCCAATTTTTTGAATCGGTATAAAATCGTTTAAAGTAAGGAGGGAAATCTCGTGCCTATCAAAAAGTACAAACCGACATCCCCGGCAAGACGCGCGATGAGCGTGTCGACGTTCGAAGAAATCACGACGGATCAGCCGGAGAAATCTTTGCTTGCGCCGCTGAGCAAAACGGCCGGCCGCAACAACCAAGGTAAAATCACCGTTCGTCACCATGGCGGCGGACATAAACGCAAATACCGCATCATCGACTTCAAGCGGAACAAAGATGGAATTCCAGGCCGCGTTGCTACGATCGAATACGATCCGAACCGCACCTCGAACATCGCTTTGATCCACTACGCCGATGGCGAAAAACGTTATATCATCGCTCCTAAGGGCCTGAAAGTAGGCGACGTGATCGAATCCGGCGCAGGTTCCGACATTAAAATCGGGAACGCGCTGCCGCTCGAGAACATCCCGGTGGGTACCGTAATCCACAACATTGAGTTGAAGCCCGGCAAGGGCGGACAATTGGTTCGCGCCGCCGGTACGGAAGCCCAATTGCTCGGTAAAGAGGAGAAATATGTAACGATCCGCCTTTCATCCGGCGAAGTTCGTAAAGTCCTGAAAGTTTGCCGCGCAACGATCGGTTCCGTAGGCAACGGCGACCACGAGCTCGTGAAAATCGGTAAAGCGGGACGCAGCCGCTGGCTCGGCAAACGTCCGGAAGTCCGCGGTGTCGTCATGAACCCGAACGATCACCCTCACGGTGGTGGTGAAGGCCGCGCTCCGATCGGCCGTAAATCTCCGTTGTCGCCTTGGGGCAAACCGACCCTGGGTTACAAAACGCGTAAAAAAGGCAAAGCTTCTGATAAATATATCGTTCGCCGCCGTACGAAGTAATCCGCATCACGCGGATCACTTCGCGGCTTGTGGATAAAACGGCGAATTCTGCAGTCAGACGAAGGGAGGATAAATGAATGGGTCGCAGTCTGAAAAAGGGGCCTTTTGTTGATGGTTACCTGTTGAAGAAAGTGGAGGAAATGAACGCGTCGAGCAAAAAAGTCGTGATCAAAACCTGGTCCCGCCGCTCCACGATCTTCCCGCAATTCATTGGTCATACGTTTGGTGTATACGACGGACGCAAACACGTTCCGGTATACGTAACCGAGGATATGGTCGGACACAAACTGGGCGAATTTGCCCCAACCCGTACCTACAAAGGTCATACGGATGACGATAAGAAAACGAGACGTTAATTCCAATAAGTTCTTCGCTTGAGAGGAGGTCATTACACATGGAAGCTAAAGCACATGCAAGATCTATCCGCATTGCTCCGCGCAAGGCTCAGCTCGTAGTCGATCTGATCCGCGGCAAGCAAGTCGGCGATGCGATCGCGATTCTGCGCCACACGCCAAAGGCGGCTTCCCCGATCGTGGAGAAGCTTTTGAATTCGGCGATTGCCAACGCTGAACATAACTATTCTATGGACGTTAATAAATTGGTGATTACGCAAGCGTACGTCAACCAAGGCCCGACGATGAAACGTTTCCGTCCGCGGGCAATGGGTCGCGCTAGCCGGATCAACAAACGCACCAGCCACATTACATTGGTGGTATCCGAAAAATAAGGAGGGAAAACGTGTGGGCCAAAAGGTAAATCCGGTCGGACTACGAGTAGGGATTATCCGTGATTGGGAATCCAAATGGTACGCTGGCAAAGATTTTGGTGATCTTTTGCTGGAAGACGTTAAAATTCGTGAACACCTGAAAAACAAACTGAAAGACTCCGCGGTATCTCGGATTGAAATCGAGAGAGCGGCAAATCGTGTGAACGTAACGATCCACACAGCCAAACCGGGCATGGTTATCGGTAAAGGCGGTTCGGAAGTGGAAATCCTGCGCGGGGAAATTACGAAAATCGCAGGCGGCAAAAAGGTTCACATCAACATTTCTGAAATCAAACACCCTGATCTTGACGCGATTCTGGTCGCAGAAAGCATCGCACAACAACTGGAACGCCGCGTTTCTTTCCGTCGTGCGCTGAAACAAGCGATTCAAAGAACGATGCGTTCGGGAGCGAAAGGGATCAAAACGGCAGTCAGCGGCCGTCTCGGCGGTGCTGAAATTGCCCGTACGGAAGGCTACAGTGAAGGAACTGTTCCACTTCATACGCTCCGCGCCGACATCGATTACGGTACGGCAGAAGCGCATACGACTTACGGCCGCATCGGCGTAAAAGTATGGATCTATCGTGGAGAGGTTCTTCCTACGGCTAAGAAACAACAAGCTGCTCAGGAAGGAGGCAACTAATCATGTTGGTACCAAAGCGCGTAAAACACCGCAAGCAGCAACGCGGTAATATGAGAGGCCAAGCTAAAGGCGGCACCGAACTGAACTTCGGCGAATTCGGCCTGCAGGCTCTTGAGCCGACTTGGATCACCAACCGCCAAATTGAAGCGGCGCGTATTGCAATGACGCGTTACATCAAACGGGGCGGTAAAGTATGGATCAAAATTTTCCCTGACAAGCCGATTACTCAAAAGCCTCTTGAAGTCCGGATGGGTAGCGGTAAAGGTAACGTAGAAAAATGGGTCGCAGTTGTGAAGCCTGGCAAGATTCTGTTTGAGCTTGCCGGTGTATCGGAGGAAATCGCACGCGAAGCTATGCGTCTTGCCGCCCACAAACTGCCGATCAAAACGAAGTTTGTGAAACGTGAAGAATTGGGTGGTGAAGCAAATGAAAGCTAATGAACTTCGCAACTTAACCACTGCAGAAATCGAACAAAAAATCGCCGGGTTTAAAGAAGAACTCTTTAACCTCCGTTTTCAGTTGGCTACCGGCCAACTCGATAACCCGACTCGGATCCGTGACGTGCGCAAGGAAATAGCTCGTGCTAAAACCGTATTACGTGAAAGAGAACTCGGGATCATCAGTTAAGAAGCGCCTAAGCGTTAAGCGAAATGCCAAGTCCAGGAAGGAGGCTAACCATGAGCGAACGTAACAGCCGTAAAGTGCAAATTGGTAAAGTCGTCAGCGACAAGATGGACAAAACGATCGTTGTTGCTGTAGAAACGTACAAGAAGCATGATCTGTACCACAAGCGCATTAAATACACGAAAAAATTTAAAGCGCATGATGAGAACAATACCGCGAAAATCGGAGATACCGTAAAAATCGCCGAAACTCGCCCGCTGTCCAAAGACAAACGCTGGAGACTCGTTGAAGTCGTAGAAGAAGCGGTTATTATCTGATAGCGAAGGCTACAGGCTGAAAGGAGGAAATATCGATGATTCAACCATTTACACGTTTGCAGGTTGCCGACAACTCCGGCGCGAAGGAATTGATGTGTATTCGCGTTCTGGGCGGTACCGGTCGTCGTACAGCACAAATCGGGGATCTGATCGTTTGTTCCGTCAAACAAGCAACACCAGGCGGCGTTGTCAAAAAAGGAGACGTAGTCAGAGCGGTTGTCGTTCGTACGAAACGTGCGGTTCGCCGTAAAGACGGTTCCTACATCGCATTCGACGAAAACGCGGCGGTTGTTGTCAAAGAAGACAAAAGCCCGCGCGGAACGCGTATCTTCGGTCCGGTTGCCCGTGAACTTCGCGACAAGGACTTCATGAAGATCGTTTCCTTGGCTCCGGAAGTTATCTAAATAACCCCTACCCCGATTTAACAGGAGGTGTAAACCAAGTGCCTAGACTGAAAAAGATCCTTGAATCTCATAACAATAAGCTTCACGTTAAGAAAGACGACACGGTCATCGTGATCTCCGGTAAAGACAAAGGGAAGAAAGGCCGCGTCATCGCCGCTTATCCTCGTGAGAACCGCGTGCTTGTGGAAGGTGTGAACATGATCAAGAAACACCAAAAGCCTAACCAGCTGAATCCGCAAGGCGGCATCATCGAGAAAGAAGCTCCGATTCACGTTTCGAACGTTATGCATGTTGATCCGAAGAGCGGAAAAGTAACCCGTATCGGTTACAAAGTATTGGACAACGGCAAAAAAGTTCGCGTAGCCAAGAGATCCGGAGAAGTAATCGACTAATCCAGGAATGTAAGAAAGGAGGTCCATGATTCATGGCAGCAAGATTGAAAGAACGCTTTTTGAACGAAGTGACGCCTGCTTTGGTTCAAAAATTCAACTATACAACCGTAATGCAAGTGCCTAAAATCGAGAAAGTCGTTATCAATATGGGCGTCGGCGAAGCCGTGGCCAACTCCAAGGTGCTTGATTCCGCAGTGAACGATATGCAGCTGATCGCTGGCCAAAAGCCGGTTATCACGCGTGCGAAGAAATCGATTGCCGGTTTCAAACTTCGTGAGAACATGCCGATCGGCGTGAAAGTAACGCTTCGCGGCGACCGCATGTATTACTTCCTAGACAAACTGTTTAACATTGCGCTTCCTCGCGTGCGCGACTTCCACGGCGTATCGACGAAAGCTTTCGACGGACGCGGCAACTATACGCTTGGCCTCAAGGAACAGTTGATCTTCCCTGAGATCGTATACGACCAAGTCGACAAAGTTCGCGGTATGGATATCGTTATCGTGACGACAGCAAAAACCGACGAAGAAGCCCGTGAGCTGTTGACGCAGCTGGGCATGCCTTTTGCAAAGTAACCAAGTCGTTATTCTCCGAAACTATCTGGGAGGTGTCAGGCTAAAGTGGCAAAAACTTCGATGAAAGTTAAACAACAACGTGCACCGAAATTCAAAGTGCGGGCGTACACCCGCTGTGAACGTTGTGGTCGTCCACACTCGGTATTGCAAAAATTCAAAATTTGCAGAATTTGTTTCCGTGAATTAGCTTATAAAGGCCAGATTCCTGGCGTGAAAAAAGCAAGCTGGTAATTTATCAACAACGGGAAGGAGGTTTACACGTATGACTATGTCAGATCCAATTGCAGATATGCTTACACGTATTCGCAACGCGAACACAGTGCGTCACGAAACGGTAGAACTGCCTGCTTCGACGATCAAGAAACAAATCGCTGAAATCCTGAAGCGTGAAGGTTTCATCCGCGATGCAGAATATATCGATGATAACAAGCAAGGGATCATCCGTATTTTCCTGAAATACGGCCCTAACAACGAACGCGTTATCTCCGGTTTGAAGAGAATCAGTAAGCCAGGCCTTCGCGTGTACACGAAAAGCAACGAAATCCCTCGTGTCCTCGGCGGTTTGGGTATCGCGATCATCTCCACATCCAAAGGAGTTATGACCGATAAGGAAGCTCGTCAGTCCAAAGCCGGCGGCGAAGTTGTTTGCTACGTTTGGTAATTAACGTCTTATCACAAGGAGGTGCAAATACATGTCTCGTATTGGTCGCAAACCAATTACAGTACCAAGTGGCGTGAACGTCACACTCGACAACACCGTGATTACGGTAAAAGGACCGAAAGGTACTTTGTCTCGTGAGCTGCATAAGGACATCAAGGTAACGGTTCAAGACAACGTGATTACCATTGAGCGTCCTTCTGATAATAAATTACATCGTTCTCTGCATGGCACGACCCGTTCGGTAGTGAACAACATGGTCAGCGGGGTAACGGAAGGCTTCTCGAAGTCGCTTGAACTGGTCGGCGTCGGATATCGCGCAAGCTTGTCCGGCAAAAAGCTCGTTCTGAACGTAGGTTACTCTCACCCGGTTGAAATCACTCCGGAAGAGGGCATCGAATTTGAAGTACCTTCGAATACAAAGATCATCGTTAAAGGGATCAATAAGGAGCGCGTAGGCGAATACGCCGCTAAAATCCGCTCCGTTCGCGAGCCTGAGCCTTACAAAGGCAAAGGGATCAAGTATGAAGGTGAACGCATCATTCGTAAGGAAGGTAAAGCCGGTAAGAAGAAATAAGTTTCTGCTTAGCGGCCCTGTCCTTCTGGCGTCTTGAAGGTAAACCGAAGGGAGTGAAAGGAAAGTCATGATTACAAAAGGCGATAAGAACAAAGCTCGTCTGAAAAGACATCTGCGCGTGCGGACGAAAGTTCAAGGTACGGCTGAACGTCCAAGACTGAACGTATACCGTTCCTCCAAACATATCTATGCCCAACTGATCGACGATGTGGCAGGCGTAACGCTGGCTAGCGCTTCGACCGTGGACAAAGAGCTGAACGGATCGATCGGCAACGGCGGCAACGTGGAATCCGCCCGTAAAGTCGGCGAACTGATCGCGAAACGCGCTGTAGGCAAAGGCTACAAGAGCGTTGTGTTTGACCGTGGGGGTTACCTGTATCATGGACGGATTCAGGCTTTGGCTGACGCAGCCCGCGAAGCAGGTCTGGAATTCTAAAATATTCACTAAAAGGAGGTTAACGACTTGCGTGTAGATCCGAACACTTTAGAACTGACTGAAAGAGTTGTAAATATTAACCGCGTAGCTAAAGTAGTTAAAGGCGGACGTCGTTTTAGCTTCAGCGCGCTCGTGGTTGTCGGCGACGGCAAAGGTTGGGTTGGCGCCGGCATCGGTAAAGCAGGCGAAGTTCCCGATGCGATTCGCAAAGGGATTGAAGATGCGAAGAAAAACCTGATTCACGTTCCGCTCGTAGGCACGACGATTCCTCACCTGGTTACCGGACATTTCGGTGCCGGCCGTGTGCTCCTGAAACCGGCGTCTGAAGGTACCGGGGTTATCGCCGGCGGTCCGGTTCGCGCTGTGCTTGAGCTGGCTGGCGTGGGCGACATTTTGACAAAATCTCTAGGTTCTTCGAATTCCATCAACATGGTCAATGCGACTTTGGAGGGTTTGTCCCGTCTGAAACGCGCTGAGGATGTTGCGAAATTACGCGGTAAAACCGTCGAAGAACTTCTCGGTTAAGGAGGGAATCTCATGGCTAAACTGCAAATTACCCTCGTGCGTAGTTTGATCGGTCGTCCGGAGAACCAACGTACTACCGTGAAAACCTTGGGTCTTCGCAAAATCAACCAAACCGTGGTTCACAACGACAATCCGGCCATCCGCGGCATGGTGAATCAAGTAAGCCACTTGGTTTCGGTTAAAGAAATCGAAGCCTAACAGGTTTTGAGTATTATATAAGAACCAACAATAAATAAGGAGGTGCAACGAACGATGAAGTTACATGAGCTTTCTCCGGCTCCCGGATCCCGCCACGAGCGCAAGCGCGTTGGCCGCGGTACGGGGAGCGGAATGGGTAAAACGTCTACCCGTGGTCACAAAGGTCAAAACGCTCGTTCCGGCGGTGGTGTCCGTCCGGGATTTGAAGGCGGTCAAAACCCGTTGTATCGTCGCTTGCCGAAACGCGGATTTATTAATCCGACGCGGAAAGAGTATGCGATTGTCAACATCCAAGATTTGAACAAATTTGCGGCGGATACGGAAGTAACTCCTGAACTGTTGTTTGAACAAGGAATCGTGAAAGACGCGAAGAGCGGCATCAAGATTCTCGGCAACGGCGAAGTTACTGTCAAATTGACAGTGAAAGCGAACAAGTTCTCCCAATCTGCGGTAGAGAAAATCGAGGCTGCCGGCGGTAAAACCGAGGTGATCTAATGTTTAAAACCATTAAGAACATATGGCATGTTCAGGACCTGCGCACCCGCATTCTCTTTACGCTGTTTATTTTTCTCATTTACCGAATCGGATCTTTCGTTCCGGTTCCGGGCGTTGATGCGTCGGTATTTCAGACGGTAAACGAATCGGGAAACAATCTGCTCGGGCTCTTGAACACCTTCTCGGGAGGCGCTTTGGCGAATTTCTCGATCTTCGCCCTCGGGATCATGCCTTATATCACGGCTTCCATCATTGTGCAGCTCTTGTCCATGGACGTCGTTCCGAAGTTTGCGGAATGGGCTAAACAAGGGGAGCACGGGAAAAAGAAGATGGCCCAGGTAACCCGCTACGGTACGGTTATATTGGCTATCGTTCAGGCGTTTGCCACATCGATTGGCTTCAATCGGTTGTATGGAACGCAAATGGTGCCTAACGCGACCTTTGCGGATTATCTGGTTATTGCGATCGTGTTGACCGCAGGCACTTCGTTCTTGATGTGGCTTGGTGAGCAAATTACCGATAAAGGCATCGGCAACGGGATCTCGTTGATCATCTTTGCCGGAATCGTTGCGTCGTTTCCTACGCATATCACAACGATCGCCCAATCGGAATTTATCGTTGAAGGGCAAGCATTCATGAACGTGGTGAAATCCATCGCGATTCTCCTCGTGTGCGTACTGATCGTCATCGGTGTCATTTACATCCAGCAGGCCGTCCGGAAGATTCCGGTGCAGTACGCCAAACGCGTTGTCGGCAATAAGATGTACGGCGGGCAAAATACGCATATTCCGCTGAAAATCAACGCCGCAGGCGTTATTCCGGTCATTTTTGCGGTCTCCTTGCTGCAGTTCCCGGTCGTGATCGCCAGCTTCTGGTCGACGCATGCCTGGGCGCAATGGGTCACCCACAACCTGTCCACGAATGCTCCGCTTGGAATCGTGCTGTATGTGGTCATGATCATCGGCTTTACGTTCTTCTATACGTTCGTACAGATGAACCCGCAGCAAATGGCTGAGAATATGAAGAAAAACGGCGGATACATTCCGGGAATTCGTCCGGGGAAAGCGACCGAAACTTATCTCATCCGGGTTCTAACCCGCTTGACGATGACCGGTTCCCTGTTCCTCGCGGCCATCTCCATTCTGCCTATGGGCCTCGGCGCATTGGCTAATCTGCCGCGTACGGTTCTTATTGGCGGTACTTCGATCCTGATCGTTATCGGCGTTGCGCTGGATACGATGAAGACGATCGAAGGTCAGCTGATCAAACGTCACTATAAAGGCTTTATCAATAAATAGGCGATAGGTACCAGGATCGGGCTGCTGCTGGGCTCGCCTGGGACCTATCGTGCTGTTTATTGACATGGTGCGATTTTTGGAGGGAGTGAGAGACATGAACCTGCTTTTCATGGGACCTCCCGGAGCGGGAAAAGGAACACAGGCCGAAGTCATTGTCAATGAATTCGGTATTCCTCACATCTCCACCGGCGATGCGTTCCGCTTGGCCATCAAACAGGGAACGCCCGTAGGGATGAAAGCCAAGGAGTATATTGATCAAGGCCTTCTGGTGCCTGATGACGTCACGGTGGGCATCGTCCGCGAGCGCCTGCAGCAGTCCGATTGCGAAAAAGGTTTTTTATTGGACGGCTTTCCAAGAACCCTTTCGCAAGCGGAATCGCTGGAGGAACTGCTTAAGGAACTGGGACGCAAGCTTGACCACGTTATCGACCTGAAAGTGGACCGGAACAAGCTGCTGGCGCGGCTGACCGGACGCCGGATTTGCAAATCCTGCGGCGCCACTTATCATGTGATCTTTAATCCTCCCAAGCAGGAGGGTGTCTGCGATAAATGCGGCGGCGAGCTGTACCAGCGCTCCGACGATACCGAGGAGAAGGTAGGCACCCGCTTGGACGAATATATCAACAAAACGGCACCGCTTCTGAAGTTTTATGAAGACAAAGGTTTGCTGCGCCAAGTGGACGGCGAACAGGAAATCGATGCGGTCTCGAAAGAAATCGTATCTTTACTGCGAGGTTAGGTGTAATGATCATCTGTAAATCCGAAACGGAACTGGGCTTTATGCGAGAAGCTGGGCGAATCGTAGCGGAAACGCACAGGCTCATGGCGCAATCGATTGAGCCAGGAATTACGACGGGGGAACTCGATCAGATCGCCGACAAATTTATTCGCAGTCAGGGCGCCGTGCCGTCTTTCAAGGGTTACAACGGTTTTCCTTACAGCATTTGCGCTTCGGTCAACGAAGAATTGGTACACGGATTTCCCGGCAAACGCAAATTGAACGAAGGCGATATCATCAGTTTGGATATCGGCGCGGAGTATCGCGGCTACCACGGCGACTCGGCGTGGACCTATCCGGTGGGCGAAATTTCGGCGGAAGCCAAGCGGTTGCTTGAAGTGACCGAAGGATCGCTGTACGCGGGCCTGGCGCTCGTCAAGCCGGATGTCCGTTTGTTCACGATTTCGCATGCGATTCAGCAGCATATCGAGGCTGCGGGTTTTTCCGTCGTTCGGGAATATGTCGGACACGGCATTGGATCCAAGCTGCACGAAGAACCGCAAATTCCGAACTACGGCATGCCTGACCGGGGGCCGCGGCTCAAACCCGGGATGGTCCTGGCGATCGAACCGATGGTTAACATGGGGAAAAGGTATGTCAAAACGCTGGATGACAATTGGACGGTCGTTACGGTGGACGGTTCGTTGTGCGCTCATTTCGAGCATACGGTGGCCGTAACGCCTGACGGTATGGAAATTTTCACAAAGCTGGACGCGTAGGTGATGAATGTGAAACAACGTTCGGAAGCGCAGCCGGGCCAATTGGTGAAAGTTCTAAAAGGCAGGGATGCCGGGACGGTGAATGTGATCGTGCAGATCGTGGACGACAGGTTCGTCCTGATCGCGGACGGGGACAAACGCAAGTTTGACCAGCCGAAACGAAAAAACCTCCAGCATCTTGAGCTACTGCCCACGGTCAGCAGCGAGGTTGTTCATAGTTTGCAGGAGAGCGGCCGGGTTACAAATGCGAAGCTGCGTCACGCCGTGCTTGTCTATTTGAAATCCGAAAGTTCCGAGGCTGAAGAGAAAGGAGACTGACTGTGGCTAAAGAAGATGTCATTGAAGTCGAAGGCACGGTCATTGAACCGCTGCCGAATGCAACATTCAAGGTTGAGCTGGAGAATGGCCATCAAATTCTCGCTCATGTTTCCGGGAAGCTGCGGATGCACTTTATCCGTATTTTGACCGGGGACAAAGTGGTTGTCCAACTGTCGCCTTATGATTTGTCAAAAGGCCGGATCACTTACCGTAAATAGTTGGCTCTGGCATATGCCGCTGTTTTGTGGTACAATATGCAGGTTGAGTTGTTTCAAACCAATGCTGACGAGAAAGTTTTACATCCGTAAAACTTGGTTTATCTTACGAAGAGCGTTTTGCTGCGCAAAACATGCTCGTGCTTTCGAAGTTAGTTTTACTTAACGTAAAACTTTTAGGAGGTAATCAACATGAAGGTAAGACCTTCTGTAAAGCCGATTTGCGAAAAATGCAAAGTCATTCGTCGCAAAGGCAATGTCATGGTGATTTGCGAAAATCCGAAACACAAACAAAAACAAGGTTAATAGAAGGGGGTGTAGCGTAAAATGGCACGTATTGCTGGTGTGGATTTGCCACGTGATAAACGCGTTGAGATCGCCTTAACTTACATTTTCGGAATCGGTAAAACGACTTCCCAGAAAATCCTGAAAGAAACAGGCATCAATCCGGACACTCGTGTTCGTGATTTGACGGAAGATGAGGTTAGCAAACTACGCGAAACGATCGACAAAACGGTCAAGGTGGAAGGCGACCTGCGTCGTGAAATTTCCTTAAATATTAAACGTTTGATCGAAATCGGCTGCTACCGCGGTGTGCGTCACCGTCGCGGCTTGCCGGTTCGCGGACAACGTACGAAAACGAATGCCCGTACTCGCAAGGGTCCTCGTCGTACGGTAGCGAACAAGAAGAAATAAGAAGGGGGGATAACAGACAATGGCTAAACCAAAAAAAGTCGTACGCACGAAACGTCGTGACCGGAAAAATATCGAATCTGGTGTGGCACATATCCGCTCCACCTTCAACAATACGATCGTTACCATTACGGATCCGCACGGCAACGCGATCTCTTGGGCAAGCTCCGGTAATCTCGGTTTCAAAGGCTCCCGTAAGTCGACGCCGTTTGCCGCGCAAATGGCCGCGGAATCGGCTGCAAAAGCGGCTATGGAGCATGGCATGAAGACTGTTGAAGTTATGGTCAAAGGTCCTGGCGCCGGCCGTGAAGCCGCTATCCGCTCGCTGCAAGCGGCAGGTCTTGAAGTAAACATGATTAAAGACGTGACTCCGATTCCTCACAACGGCTGCCGTCCTCCAAAACGCCGCCGCGTTTAATGAAGCCGTACTGAATGTGGTATAACAACAGCGCCACTTGGTAACAATGGTTGTTTAGGCATACTACATGATCGACTTCAGCAAACAAGGCAGTTTCAAAGGAACGACGTTTTGAAGGAGGGGTACTTCGTGATAGAAATCGAAAAACCAAAAATTGAGACCGTAGAAGTTAACGAAGAAGGCACCTATGGGAAATTTGTAGTAGAACCACTTGAGCGTGGATATGGCACCACACTGGGCAACTCGCTTCGCCGGATTTTGCTATCTTCTTTGCCGGGTGCTGCGGTAACCTCGGTCCAAATCGATGGAGTTCTGCATGAATTCTCGACCATCCCGGGCGTCATGGAAGACGTTACGGAAATCATCCTGAACCTGAAAGCTCTCTCGCTGAAAATCCACTCCGATGAAGAGAAAATTCTCGAAATCGATGCGGAAGGCGAAGGCGTGATTACGGCAGGGGATATCCGTGCGGACAGCGACGTGGAAATTTTGAATCCGGATCTGCATATCGCAACGATGGAACCGGGTTCGAGACTTCACATGCGCATTTATGCGGGCCGCGGCCGTGGTTATGTTCAGGCAGATCGGAATAAACGAGATGATCAACCGATTGGTGTCATTCCCGTCGATTCGATCTATACCCCGATTACTCGCGTCAATTATGTGGTGGAGAACACCCGCGTTGGCCAAGTGACCAACTATGACAAGCTGACGCTTGAAGTGTGGACCGATGGCAGTATCAAACCTGAAGAAGCGGTTAGCCTCGGCGCGAAAATTTTGACCGAGCATCTCTTCCTGTTCGTCGGATTGACGGACGAAGCGAAGGACGCTGAAATCATGGTTGAGAAGGAAGAAGACAAGAAAGAAAAAGTGCTTGAAATGACGATTGAAGAGCTTGATCTCTCCGTTCGTTCCTATAACTGCCTCAAGCGTGCCGGCATTAACACGGTGCAAGAGCTGACGACGAAAACCGAAGAAGATATGATGAAGGTGCGCAACCTTGGCCGCAAGTCTTTGGAGGAAGTTCAAGAGAAGCTCGAGGAGCTTGGTTTGGGACTACGCACTGAAGAATAAGATCACGATTCGTTTTAGCGAAGGAGGGAAAACTCATGGCATACCAAAAATTGGGCCGCGATTCCAGCGCACGTAAAGCTTTGTTCCGTGACCTGGTAACGGACCTGTTCTTGTACGAGCGCATCCAAACGACGGAGGCGAAAGCGAAAGAAGTTCGTTCGATCGCTGAAAAGCTGATCACCAAAGCTAAACGCGGAGATTTGCACGCCCGTCGTCAAGTGGCGGCTTACGTTCGCCGCGAATCGATCGACGGTGAGCAGGACGCAATCCAAAAGCTGTTCACTGAACTGGCGGCTCGTTACTCCGGGCGTCCGGGCGGATATACCCGTATCTTGAAATTGGGACCCCGCCGCGGCGACTCTGCTCCTATGGTTTATCTGGAACTGGTAGACCGGGCGTAATTTACGGGGATCTCCCCAAACAAAGCGTGTAAAACTCTCTGTCGGCTCGCCTTATGGCTAAGCTTTCGGAGAGTTTTTTTCTGTGAGTCTGCATAAGCTGAGCTTGAGACAGGGAGGAAAATAGGCAAGAGGCTGAAATGATTCTGAAGAAGCGGAGCGTTCGCCTTTGTGAGCGGATTTCTACCATGTTTGAATTTACTAAATCAAAGAAATCCGCGAACAGCAGCGATCGTAAGAACATTTCACACGTCTGCCTCCATCCGACCAGCCATTAATTCAACATATGTAGACCACTCAGCGACTCAGGAAGGAAGGAACCGATGCGCAACTTGCTAATGACCGTCAGTTACGACGGCACGAACTATTACGGTTTTCAAACCCAGCCAGGCGGCAACACCGTGCAGGACCATTTGGAAGCAGCGATCTTCGGGCTCACCGGGGAGCGGGTGAAAATCCACGGCTCCGGACGCACGGATGCCGGCGTACACGCCCGCCAGCAGCCGTTTAATTTCCCGACGGCGGCGAAGATTCCGGTGGAACGCTGGTGCCTGGCGCTGAACAGCCGTCTTCCTTCCGATATCCGGGTGACTTCGGCCAGAGAGGTGCCGCTATCCTTTCATTCCAGACGGTCGGCCAAACGCAAAACATATCGCTATACGATCAACGGGAACCGTTTTCCCGACGTGTTTCAACGAAACTACCAGCTGCACCATTACGGCCGGCTCGATATTGAGGCGATGCGCTTAGGGCTGGCCTTTTTGGTCGGTACGCATGATTACACCTCCTTCGCCTCGCGCCATTCCACGCAACCCAGTCATGTTCGCACGATTTATGATGCCCGGCTGGAAACGGAGACATCGCCGGATGCTTCCGGCAGTGATGGGCAGGGCGTTATTCACTTGTATTTTACCGGCAACGGCTTTTTGCAGCACATGGTTCGCATCATTGTAGGCACGATGCTGGAGATCGGAGAGGGCAAGCGTAAGCCGGAGGACATTCCGCTCATTCTCGAAGCGCGCAACCGCGAGGCAGCCGGCCCCACGGCCGAAAGCAAAGGCTTGATGCTGTGGAGCGTCGAATACGACGAAACAGCCCTTCAGTTGTGAAACCCCGGACGGACTCATACGTAACATATTTAAAAATGTGATTATTGGCATAGCCCAAGGAGGTTTTTTGCATGAAATGTCCGGTATGTAATGATGTGCGCATGAGAGAAGTGGAGAAGGATGGCGTCTTGATCGATGTTTGCCCGGATTGCAAAGGGGTTTGGCTGGACCGCGGCGAGTTGGAGAAGCTGATGAGCGAAGTGCGGGAAATCCGGCCGGCTTTCAACGAGTGGTACGAGCGGGATTACGACCGGCCAAAGCCGAAGTCCAACGAGGGGTACGGCGGCTACCCCCAACAGGGGCAACAGGGATATGATCCGCGATACTCGCAACACGGTTATGACAAACACTATAAGCATAAGAAGAAAAAGTCCGTGCTTGATGTGTTTGGCGATCTGTTCGATTAACCGCAAAGCGATATTTTAGCGGTAAAGCTTTAAAAAAAGCTTGCGTATTATTTGCCCTTCCTGTAAAATAAAAGTTGTGTTTTCTTGATGGCTCTCCCACAGCCCCGCTCAAGAGAACCGACCTAACATATGACATTGCATTACCAACTTGGAACGAAACGATCGAAGATAAATGTGCCGGAAGGTCCTGCGCCCGAAGAGCATGATCGTTTGCGGCATGATGGAAACATTTCGGAAGATATTGAAGGAGGATCATTACATGCGTACCACTTATATGGCGAAGCCGGGCGAAGTAGAGCGCAAATGGCATATCATCGATGCCGAAGGCAAGACGCTGGGCCGTCTGGCAAGCGAAGCTGCCGCTCTCATCCGCGGTAAACATAAACCACAATTCACTCCACACGTTGACTGCGGTGATTTTGTTATCGTCATCAACGCGGAGAAGATCGCCCTGACCGGCAAAAAAATGGACAACAAAAAGTACTATCGTCATTCCCTGCATCCGGGCGGTTTGAAAGTGACTACAGCCAAGGATTTGCTGAGAACGAAACCTGAACGTGTAATCGAGTCCGCCGTTCACGGCATGCTGCCGAAAACTCGCCAAGGCGAGAAAATGAAGCTGAGATTGAAAGCTTACGCTGGCACAGAGCATCCACATGCGGCACAAAAACCTGAAGTTTACGAACTTCGCGGATAATTAAAAGGGAGGACAGTTTCATGGCACAAGTACAATACTATGGGACAGGTCGTCGTAAACATTCGGTAGCTCGTGTTCGCCTTGTACCGGGTGAAGGACGCATTGTCATCAATAAACGCGATATCAACGATTATTTCGGTCTGGAAACGCTGAAGCTGATCGTAAAACAACCTCTGGCTTTGACGGAAACGCTCGGCAACTACGACGTTATCGTTATCGCTCATGGCGGCGGTATTTCCGGCCAAGCCGGCGCAATCCGTCACGGGATTTCCCGCGCTCTGCTCAAAGCGGATCCGGAATTCCGTCCGGCGCTGAAAAAAGCAGGCTTCCTGACTCGTGACCCGCGGATGAAAGAACGTAAGAAATACGGCTTGAAAGCAGCCCGTCGCGCTCCGCAGTTCAGCAAGCGCTAAACTTTATCAAAAGTGGTCAAAAACCCCGGAACTACGCGGTTTCCGGGGTTTTTCCTTTTCAAATGGTTTGATGCAATTTGACAGAACGAAGCCTCTTTTAACCCATTTTCTATGGGTTAAATGGTGGACAACCACCCCCAAAAGAGGGCTTATGGGTTAAAAAATAGGACAACCGAGACGTGATTTTGGGCTGCTAAGGGGATGTTTATTTATACATCTCCAAAATACCTTTTCCGTGAAAACGGTTTGTCTGAATCTGACCTAATTTGAACAAAAGAGAATAAATTTAATCGCCAAGCGCTCAGTATTTTTTACTGGGCACTTTTTGCATTTCCGGGGAATTTCATTCCGGGATAAGAAAAGGCCGTCACTTTCAATTTTTGAAGTGGCGGCTTTTTCTATTTCCAGAAGCCATAGAACAATTTAGAAATGAGGTGAAGTCATTGAACACGCAAATCATCGCCATCGCCAACCAGAAAGGCGGCGTTGGCAAGACAACCACCTGCGCGAACCTGGGGATTGGGCTGGCGCAGGCCGGAAAGAAAGTGCTGCTGATCGACGGGGACCCGCAAGGCAGCCTGACCATCAGCCTGGGCCACCCCCAGCCGGACAAGCTGCCCTTTACCCTGTCCGACGCGATGGGCCGTATCCTGATGGACGAGCCGCTACGCCCCGGCGAGGGTATCCTGCACCATCCGGAAGGCGTTGACCTGATGCCCGCCGACATCCAGCTCTCCGGCATGGAGGTCTCCCTGGTGAACGCCATGAGCCGAGAGACCATCCTGCGGCAGTATCTGGACACGCTCAAGGGACAGTATTCCCACATCCTGATTGACTGCCAGCCCTCCCTGGGTATGCTCACGGTCAATGCCCTGGCCGCCGCCAACAGGGTCATAATCCCCGTCCAGGCAGAGTATCTGCCCGCCAAGGGCCTGGAACAGCTGCTCCAGACCGTAAACAAGGTGAAGCGGCAGATCAATCCCAAGCTCCAGATTGACGGCATATTGCTGACGATGGTGGACAACCGCACCAACTTTGCCAAGGAGATCGCCGCCCTGCTGCGGGAGACCTATGGCAGCAAAATCAAGGTGTTCGGGAGCGGGATTCCCCATTCCGTCCGGGCCAAGGAAATCAGCGCCGAGGGCAAGAGCATTTTTGCCCATGACCCCAATGGCAAGGTGGCCGAGGGGTACAAAAATCTGACCCAGGAGGTGATAAAACTTGAAAAGCAGCGCGAAAAAAGTAGAGCTGGCCTCGGTAGATGATCTGTTCTCCACCGAAGAAGGCCGTCAGGATGCCAAGCTGGAGAAGATTCAGGAAATCCCGCTGTCTGAGCTGCATCCTTTCAAAAACCACCCCTTCAAAGTCAAGGATGACGAGGCCATGATGGAGACCGCCGACAGCGTTCGGCAGTATGGTGTTCTGGTTCCGGCGATTGCCCGCCCGGACCCGGAGGGCGGCTATGAGCTGGTGGCCGGTCACAGACGGCACCGGGCCAGTGAGCTGGCCGAGAAAGAAACCATGCCGGTCATTGTCCGGGACCTGGACGATGATGCCGCCACCATCATCATGGTGGACAGCAACTTGCAGCGGGAAAGCCTGCTCCCCAGCGAGAGAGCCTTTGCCTACAAGATGAAGCTGGAGGCCATGAAGCACCAGGGGGAACGCTCTGACTTAACTTCTCGCCAAGTTGGCGAGAAGTCGCAGACTTCTATTCAGCTTGTTGCAAGCCAAGCCGGTGAAAGCCAGAGGCAGGTGCAACGCTATATTCGCCTGACGGAGCTGATTCCTGAACTGCTGAATATGGTGGATGAAAAGAAAATTGCCCTCAATCCGGCCTATGAGCTGTCTTTTCTCAAAAAAGAGGAACAGCGGGACTTGCTGGACGCGATGGACAGCGAACAGGCCACCCCCTCTCTCTCCCAGGCCCAGCGGCTCAAGAAATACAGTCAGGAGGGGCATCTGACCCTCGATATGATGCGCGTCATCATGGGTGAGGAAAAGAAAAGTGACCTGGACCGGGTGACTTTCACCTCCGACACCCTGCGAAAGTATTTCCCCAAGAGCTACACGCCCCAGCGGATGCAGGAGACCATCATCAAGCTGCTGGAGGCGTGGCAGAAGAAGCGCCAGAGAGACCAGGAACGATGAAAGGAGCCGCCTATGAGGGATATTTCAGCCCGTGAGCTGAAAGGACACAACATTTTGGCCGTGGAGCGTTTTCAGGACAACACCCGCTGGATGATCGAATTTTCCATCCTGCGTCCCTGTTCCTACGGCAGCCCCGGCGATGAAATGCGGCTGTTTCTCACCGAGGACGGGTATCAGGCCGCTCTCGTAAGCCAGAAGCGCCGGGAAATCAAAATCAAGCGGTATGCCCGTGTGATCGAGGGCCATGTTCTCGACTTCAAGCCGGACAAGCGCCGCCGCCACCCGTAAACCCGCCACTACCACGAAAGGAAAGGAATGAATATGTGTACTGTCCAGAGCATCAAGGATGCTATCCGGGAAAACTGCCAGTCTCTGTATGACATGGAATCCACCGACATTGACCGGGTTTTGCAGACCCTCCCGTTTTCGGGGCATGATTCGTTGTTCGACCAGCCGCCGCTGCCCAAGCGTCCCTACCGGCCCCGGAAGAACACGAAAACCAAGAACAGCTGAACGCCACAGTCTTTTTTACGAAAGATTGTGGCGTTTTTCATGCCCTGAGAACAGAAAGGAGTGAAGTCAATGGCGGTCTTTCGGATTGAAAGAACCCGCGACTATACGGTTATGAGCAATCATCACCTGCGGAACCATGAATTGTCCCTGAAAGCAAAAGGGTTACTTTCCATGATGCTGTCCCTGCCGGATGACTGGAACTATACCACCCGTGGCCTTGCAAAAATCTGCAAGGAGGGCGTGGACGCCATCGGGAATGCGCTGCGGGAGCTGGAAACTGCCGGTTACATCGTGCGCCACCAGCTGCGGGACCGGCAGGGTCGGATCAGCGACACCGAGTATGTCATATATGAGCAGCCCCAGCCCCGACAGCCGGATACGCCCCAGCCGGATACGGATGCACCAGATACGGCTTCACCAGATACGGAAAACCCGTATCTGGATAAACCGGATACGGAAAAGCCCGCAGAATTAAATATAGAGAAATCAAATACCCAAAAATCAATTACTCATGGATCAAGTACCGATTCCATTCCCTTCCGGGAGCCCGCGGCAGCACAGCTGCCGGAACGGAAAGGAAGGGATGCGATGTCACTCACAGAGATGGAAAGTTATCGGGATTTGATTCTGGAGAACATCGAGTATGACCACCTGTGCCGGGAGTTTACCACCTACCAGGAGGACCTGGACGAGATTGTGGAGCTGATGGTGGAGACCGTCTGCGCCAAGCGGAAAACCACCCGGATCGCTGGAAGCGACTTCCCCCATGAGGTAGTCCGCTCCCGTTTTTTGAAGCTGGACAGCTCCCACATCGAGTTTGTCATGGAGTGCCTGCAGAACAACACCACCGAAATCCGCAACATGAAGCAGTATCTGCTTGCGGTGCTGTTCAATGCGCCGACCACGATCAGCAATCACTACACCGCACAGGTCAACCACGATATGTACGCAGGCGGCTGGTAAACAGCCGCTTTTGTGCTGCCCGGGCACACCGGGAGAAAGGATTTTGCCATGAAACGACCCCTTGCTTACATTACGGCTCCCTGGAGCAACAGCCAGTACGAGAACGCCGAGAACGCTGCGGCCTACTGCCGTCAGGTGTACGACGCCGGGTATTCGCCCATCTGCCCGGTGCTGTTCCTGCCCACCTTCCTCAAGGACGAGATTCCCCAGGAACACAAGGACGGGCTGGATATGGCGCGGGACTACCTGCGCCGGTCCCATGTGTTGGTGGTCTGCGGCCACGGTATCGACGAGACCGTGAAGAATGACATTGCCACCGCCGAGCGCCTGCGGATCACCGCCACCACCCTGGACGGCATCCTGACCGTGAAGGGCCAGGGGCGCGGGAAAGGAGGTGCGCGCCATGCCTGAGCGTAAGACCGTGGGCCAGCTGATGGAGGAAATGCGCCTCAAGGCCGGGGCGCAGAACTACCACGGCCACGAATACATGGATTTGCAACGGTTTGCCGAGAACACCCGGCACATGATTATCTTCGATGTGCTGACCCACGATTCGCCGGTGGGCTGGAAAGGCGAACGGACCCGCCTGTTTCTGACGGAGGCCGGATACCAGAAAAGCCTGGAGAACCAGGAAAAGGGCCACATCAAGATTCTCAGCCATGCCAAGGTGCGCCAGGGGCATCTGTACTATGACCGCTCCGACCAGCTGCGTTGAAAGGAGCCTGCCATGATGAAATACCTGCTGCGGCGGCTGGTGGTCCCGCCTTAGTATCAAGCGCCACCCCTGCAAAATCCGTGGAAAGGAGGCGATGACCTATGCAGGAGGAAGTGGAAAACAGGACTTTGACGCTGGTAGTCAGCGGAACAAAGTTTACCGGGCGGCTGTTTAAGGCCGCCATCACCAAGTACCTTGCCCACCGCAAGGAAAAGAAGCTGCAAAAGCAGAAAAGCCGGGATACCCCCGTGATTCCCCACGGCAAACAGACGGTGAAGCAGCTGATCGGCCAGAATCAGGGCGTTTCCAACATCGAGATCACCGACCCCTCCATCAAGGAGTTTGAGAAGATCGCCCGGAAATACGGCGTTGACTATGCGGTGAAGAAGGACCGCAGCAGCTCCCCGCCCAAGTACCTGATCTTTTTCAAAGGCCGGGATGCGGATGCCCTGACCGCTGCCTTTACCGAGTACACCGGCAAGAAGGTCAGAAAGGCGCAGAAAACAGAGCGTCCGTCCGTGCTGGCAAAGCTGAGCCAGTTCAAAGAGCTGGTGAAACACGCCGTCGTGGACCGGAACAAGCGGAAGGAGCTGGAACGATGAAAAAGCCGCTTGACATCAAAAAGCTCCTTTTGCTGAATATGCCGTATATCCTGATGGGACTGTTCGCCACCAACTTCGGTGAAGGATGGCGGATGGCCGTGGGTGCGGACGCTTCGGCAAAAATGCTCTCGTTCTTCTCCACGCTGCCGGTGGCACTGGCAAGCTGGTGGCCCAGCTTGCACCCTCTGGACCTGCTGGTGGGTCTGTGCTGCGGTGGTGGCCTGCGGCTTGCGGTCTATCTCAAGAGCAAGAACGCCAAGAAGTACCGGCACGGTATGGAGTACGGCTCCGCCCGCTGGGGAACCCATGAGGACATCGCGCCCTACATCGACCCGGTGTTCCAGAACAATGTGATTCTGACGAAAACCGAGAGCCTGACCATGAACAGCCGCCCGAAAGACCCCAAGACTGCCAGAAACAAAAATGTTCTGGTGATCGGCGGCTCCGGTTCCGGCAAGACCCGGTTCTGGCTGAAGCCGAACCTGATGCAGATGCACAGCTCCTATGTGGTCACAGACCCCAAAGGCACCATCCTGGTGGAGTGCGGCAAGATGCTCCAGCGCGGGACGCCCAAACTGGGCAAGGACGGCAAGCCCATGAAGGATAAGCGCGGCAAGGTCATCTATGAGCCTTACCGGATTAAAGTCCTCAATACCATCAACTTCAAGAAGTCCATGCATTATAACCCCTTTGCTTACATCCACTCCGAAAAGGACATCTTGAAGCTGGTCACGACGCTGATTGCCAACACCAAGGGCGAGGGCAAGGCCGGGGACGATTTCTGGGTCAAGGCGGAAACGCTTTTGTACTGCGCCCTCATCGGGTATATCCACTACGAGGCTCCGGTGGAGGAACAGAATTTCTCCACCCTTATCGAGTTCATCAACGCGATGGAGGTCCGGGAGGATGACGAGGAGTTCAAGAACCCCGTAGACCTGATGTTTGACGCGCTGGAGGCGGAGAAGCCAAATCATTTTGCGGTCCGGCAGTACAAGAAGTACAAGCTGGCCGCCGGTAAGACCGCCAAGAGTATCTTGATTTCCTGCGGTGCGCGTCTTGCTGTATTTGACATTGCGGAGTTGCGGGAGGTCACTTCCTACGATGAGCTGGAACTGGATACACTGGGAGATCGCCGGACTGCATTGTTTCTCATTATGAGCGACACGGACGATAGCTTTAACTTCCTGATCTCCATGTGCTACACCCAGCTGTTCAACCTGCTCTGTGAAAAAGCGGACGATGTGTACGGCGGGCGGCTGCCGGTCCATGTGCGGTGTCTCATTGACGAGTGCGCCAACATCGGCCAGATTCCCCGGCTGGAAAAGCTGGTCGCCACCATCCGCAGCCGCGAGATCTCTGCCTGCCTGGTGCTGCAAGCACAGTCCCAGCTCAAGGCCATCTACAAGGACAACGCCGATACCATCATCGGCAACATGGATACTTCCATCTTCCTGGGCGGCAAAGAGCCGACCACCCTCAAAGAGCTGGCCGCCGTGCTGGGCAAGGAGACCATCGACACCGTGCGCCCAGATAGGGCATTAAGTAAAGTAGCATAAGGCACTACCCCGTAAGATAACGCGGGAAACAACCTGCCCAACCGAAAGGCGAAAGCTGATACGGGAATGCAGCATGGCAGAAAAGCGGTAAGTCACCTAAAGATACTTTGGTGCGACTGAACCGCAATGTTAAGCGGATATGAGGCTCAAGTTTTGTTTACTGAACGCAAGTTTCTAATTCCTGTTATTGGTCAGGCGGAGGAATGTATCTGAAACCTCTGGCACGAGAACGGTTGACTATATGTGTCAGTCAATCGGTTATCACTATCGCCGTGCAATCTGTAGGAGAACCTATGGCAAAGAAACGAAAGCGAAGTCCGCCAATCCGCATTTGCCTGTACTTAATGCTAACTGGGGATACCCTAAACAGGAACGCCAGTAGGAGGAGGTGAAATACCGGCTATGGCAATAGCGCCTGAAAATCCTGCATGGGTACGGAACGCCCATAGTAGTCCGCGAGGGTTAATGACCCTTACATGGCGAAGGGGCGTAGTTATTGTGTACTAAAATTTACGTTGATTAGGGAGGAAAGCCTCATAATGCAACCAACAACCGACATTTTAGCAAGAATCAGTAGAAACTCACTCGCAAACAAGGATGAAATATTCACCAGACTGTATCGCTACCTGCTGCGCCCGGATATTTATTTCGTGGCATACAAAAACCTATACGCAAATAACGGCGCGGCAACAAAAGGCGCAAACGATGACACGGCGGATGGGTTCAGCGAAGTCAAGATCGCAAATATTATCCAGAAACTCGCTGATGAGACCTATCAGCCTACGCCGGTGAGAAGAACCTATATTCAAAAGAAGAGCAACCCGAAAAAAAAGCGTCCGCTTGGAATACCTACGTTTACGGACAAATTGATTCAGGAAGTTCTGCGGATGATACTTGAATCGGTGTATGAACCAGCTTTCCTGCCAGTATCGCATGGATTCAGACCCAAAAGGAGCTGCCATACAGCACTCAAATCCCTGAAAATGGAGTTTAACGGTGTGCGTTGGTTTGTCGAGGGCGACATTAAAGGTTGCTTTGACAACATTGACCACGCTGTACTTGTGGGGCTGATACAAAGCAAAATCAAGGATGCTCGAATCACTAAGCTAATTTATAAATTCTTGAAAGCCGGGTATTTAGAGGATTGGCAATACCACAAAACGTATAGCGGAACGCCGCAAGGCGGCATTATCTCCCCGCTGCTTGCCAATATCTATCTGCATGAGCTGGATAAATTTATAATGAAACTGAAAAGCGATTTTGACACGCACAACAAAGAACCCATAATGCCGGAATACCGTTTATTGAGCAACGAAGTCCAAAAGCTCTCCTACCATATTGGAAGAACTGACGGAGCAGAAAAAGAGCGGATGCTTGCGGAGTATAACCAAAAACGTAAGCTAATGCTGAAAATCCCCTGTACCGCACAGACTGACAAGCGCATCAAGTATATCCGATATGCGGATGATTTCATCATTGGTGTAAAAGGGAGCAAAGAAGATTGCCATTGGATAAAGAGCAAATTGTCCGAATTCATTGGACAAGTCCTGAAAATGAAACTCAGCGAAGAAAAAACGCTCATTACCCACAGCAGTCAGTGTGCAAGGTTTTTAGGTTACGACGTAAGGGTTCGGAGAAGCGGAGTCATTAAACGAGGCGGACCGGGCAATAAAACAAAACGAACACTCAACAATTCGTGCGAACTGGCAATACCCTTTGAGGACAAAATTCATAAGTTCATCTTTGCCAACAAAATTGCGAGGCAGAAAAGTGATGGGACATTGTTCCCGGTTCATCGCGCATCGCTCCTGCGACTCACAGATTTGGAAATCGTCTCTACTTACAATGCTGAATTACGAGGTATCTGCAACTACTACAGCATCGCAGGAAACTATTACAAGCTGTGCTATTTCTCGTATCTTATGAAGTATAGCTGCCTGAAAACTCTTGCGGACAAGCACAAA
The DNA here is from genome assembly GCF_038007325.1 of Paenibacillus sp. FSL P4-0127. Lineage (NCBI taxonomy): Bacteria > Bacillati > Bacillota > Bacilli > Caryophanales > Paenibacillaceae > Paenibacillus > Paenibacillus sp. FSL P4-0127. The sequence goes on from NZ_JBBOWY010000001.1 coordinate 1,811,262, forward strand.
TGCACCATATCCAAGGTCGTTTCCACGTTCAAAGACGGCAACGGAAGATGGGGCATACCTTACGAAACCAAGGCAGGAGCAAAGCGGTGTTACTTTGCAAAGTATTCCGAGTGCAAAGGCGCAGCCACCCCGGCAGATACAGTATGCAATGCAGCAGTTATGTACGGATATTCAAAAACAGCCTTTGAGCAGAGGCTAAAAGCAAAGGTCTGTGAGTTATGCGGAACTACGGAGAGCAATTGTTATGAAATCCATCATGTCAATAAGCTCAAAAATCTAAAAGGCAAGCAGCAATGGGAAATCGTGATGATTGCCAAACGCCGAAAAACACTGGTAGTATGCGAAAAGTGCCATCATGCAATACACAATCAGTGAGTTAATACTGACCAAACGATAACAGAGCCGGATACATTGAGAGATGTAAGTCCGGTTCCCGGAGAGGGTGGTGCAAACCTACCATAGCAATATGGCAAGGCGGCGCCTCCCTACTCCACTACAACACCGGCGAGAACCGTGGGCGGGAAACCTCCCATTCCCTCAACTACCAGAAGCTCGGCAAAGAGCTTATGAGCCAGGATGAACTGGCCGTCATGGACGGCGGCAAGTGCATCCTCCAGCTGCGTGGTGTGCGGCCTTTCCTCTCGGACAAGTACGACATCACCAAGCACCCCAATTACCCATACACCGCCGACGCGGACCCAAAGAATGCCTTTGACATTGAGGCGTTCCTGTCCACTCGTCTGAAACTCAAGCCCAACGAAGTCTACGATGTGTACGAAGTAGACGCATGAATCTGTTCCGCTGTGAAAGGAGTGGTCTTATCTATCCGCCTCAACTGCCCTTTTGGGGCCATCGGCGTACAAAGCGGACAATCACCAAAAAATAATGAAAAAAGGAGGACAGCCGGAATCAGGCCCCGGAAACCGGGTGCCGATTGTTCCGGCTTTTGTATGCCTATGAACCATGACTAATCAATCTTGCAAATGATTCCGGCTAATTTTGTATATGGCATTTTTCAATCAGGCTATCACCGTTCTTCAGACCCTCGTTATCGCCCTCGGCGCTGGTCTCGGCATCTGGGGCGTCATCAACCTGCTGGAAGGTTACGGCAACGACAACCCCGGCGCGAAGTCCCAGGGCATGAAGCAGCTCATGGCTGGCGCTGGCGTGGCCGTGGTCGGCATGGTCCTCGTACCCCTGCTCTCCGGCCTGTTCACCGTCTGATCGTTCCCGTCGTTAAGCTGTCATAAGAAATCCTTGCCGCCCCTGCCCCCAAGCGGGGGCGGCTGAAAGGAGGTTGACACCGTATGGATTTCTTACTCGATGCCCTTACTGACTGGCTCAAGGAAATGTTGGTAGGCGGCATTATGAGCAACTTATCGGGGATGTTCGATAGCGTGAACCAGCAGGTCGCAGACATTGCGACACAGGTGGGCCAGACCCCCCAGGGCTGGAACGGGAGTATTTTCAGCATGATCCAGAACCTCTCCAACTCCATCATGGTGCCGATTGCTGGCGTGATCCTGGCTATCGTGATGACGCTGGAGCTGATTCAGATGATTACCGACAAGAACAACCTGCATGATGTGGACACCTGGATGATCTTCAAGTGGGTGTTCAAATCTGCCGCCGCCATTCTTATCGTCTCCAACACTTGGAACATCGTAATGGGCGTGTTTGACGCAGCTCAAAGTGTGGTGGCGCAGGCGGCGGGCATCATCGGTTCCGACGCTTCCATCGACATCTCCTCTGTCATGACCGATATGGAGTCCCGGCTGATGGATATGGACCTGGGGCCGCTGTTCGGCCTGTGGTTCCAGTCGCTCTTTATCGGCATTACCATGTGGGCGCTTTACATTTGCATTTTCATCGTGATTTATGGCCGTATGATTGAGATTTACCTTGTGACTTCGGTGGCCCCCATCCCTATGGCCACCATGATGGGCAAGGAATGGGGCGGCATGGGCCAGAACTATCTGCGCTCGTTGATCGCCCTGGGCTTCCAGGCATTTCTCATTATCGTCTGTGTGGCGATCTACGCCGTGCTGGTGCAGAGTATTGCCACCGAATCCGACATCATTATGGCCATCTGGAGCTGTGTGGGCTATACGGTCCTGTTGTGTTTCACCTTGTTCAAAACCGGGAGCCTCGCAAAATCTGTGTTCAATGCACATTAACCAGGAAGGAGGTAATCCCTTTGGCTTATGTACCCGTACCCAAAGACCTGACGAAAGTCAAAACCAAGGTCGCGTTCAACTTGACCAAGAGGCAGCTGGTCTGCTTCGGCGGCGGGGCGCTCATCGGCGTACCGCTTTTCTTTTTGCTCCGGGGGCCTGCGGGAAACAGCGTGGCGGCCATGTGTATGATGCTGGTCATGCTGCCCTTCTTCATGCTGGCGATGTATGAAAAGCACGGCCAGCCTCTGGAAAAGATCGTGGGCAACATCATCAAGGTGGCCGTCATCCGGCCCAAGGAGCGCCCGTATAAGACCAACAACTTTTATGCCGTTCTGGAGCGGCAGGAAAAACTCGACAAGGAGGTGTATGACATTGTTCACGGCAATCAAAAGCTGGCTGCACCGGCTGTTCGGAAAAAACGAAAAGACCGCGCAGCCGGTTAAACCCAAGAAGATGAAAAAACTGTCCCGCGCCGACAGAAAGCAGATCGAGGCCGCCATCGCCCGCGCCAACCGCACGGACCGAAAAGAGAAGTCGGCTCAGGACAGCATCCCCTATGAACGGATGTGGCCGGATGGTATCTGCCGTGTGGCAGGCAGCCACTACACAAAGACCATCCAATTCCAGGACATCAACTATCAGCTCTCGCAGAACGAGGACAAGACGGCGATCTTTGAGGGCTGGTGCGATTTCCTCAACTACTTCGACAGCTCCATTCAGTTTCAGCTGTCCTTTTTGAACCTTGCAGCCTCCGAGGAAACCTTTGCCCACGCTATCAACATCCCTCTCCAGGGGGATGACTTTGACAGTATCCGGGTGGAGTATATGACCATGCTGCAAAACCAGCTGGCAAAGGGCAACAACGGCCTTATCAAGACCAAGTACCTGACCTTCGGTATCGACGCTGACAGCCTCAAGGCCGCCAAGCCCCGTCTGGAGCGTATTGAGACCGACATCCTCAACAACTTCAAACGCCTGGGCGTGGCCGCCGAGACCCTGGACGGCAAGGCGCGGCTGGCACAGCTCCACGGTATCTTCCACATGGACGAACAAGTGCCGTTCCGCTTTGAATGGGAGTGGCTGGCTCCGTCCGGTCTGTCCACCAAGGACTTCATCGCGCCGTCCGGCTTCGAGTTCCGCACCGGCAAGCAGTTCCGTATGGGTAAAAAATACGGGACTGTTTCTTTTTTGCAGATTCTCGCGCCGGAGCTGAATGACCGGATGCTGGCTGATTTTCTGGATATGGAAAGCTCCCTGGTGGTCAGTCTGCACATCCAGTCCGTGGACCAGGTGAAGGCCATCAAGACGGTCAAGCGCAAAATCACCGACCTGGACAAATCCAAAATCGAGGAACAGAAAAAGGCCGTCCGGGCCGGATATGACATGGACATCATTCCCTCCGACCTTGCTACCTACGGTGCCGAGGCCAAGAAGCTCTTGCAGGATTTGCAGAGCCGGAACGAGCGAATGTTCCTTGTGACTTTCCTGGTGCTGAACACGGCGGACAATCCCCGGCAGCTGGACAACAACATCTTCCAGGCCAGCTCCATCGCACAGAAGTACAACTGCCAGCTGACCCGGCTGGACTTCCAGCAGGAAGAAGGGCTGATGTCCGCGCTGCCTCTGGGCCTCAATCAGATCGAGATTCAGCGGAGGTTGACCACCAGTTCCACGGCTATCTTCGTGCCGTTTACCACCCAGGAGCTGTTCCAGAACGGCAAAGAGGCGCTGTACTACGGGATCAATGCCCTGTCCAACAACCTTATCATGGTGGACCGAAAGCTGCTGAAAAACCCCAACGGCCTGATTCTCGGTACGCCTGGTTCCGGCAAGTCCTTCAGTGCCAAGCGTGAGATCGCCAACTGCTTCCTGCTCACCAATGATGACATCATCATCTGTGACCCGGAGGCCGAGTATGCACCTCTGGTGGAGCGTTTGCATGGGCAGGTCATCAAGATTTCGCCTACCTCCACCAACTACATCAACCCGATGGACCTGAACCTGGACTACTCGGACGATGAAAGCCCGCTGTCCCTCAAGTCTGACTTCATCCTATCTTTGTGCGAGCTGATCGTGGGCGGCAAAGAGGGCTTGCAGCCGGTACAGAAAACCATCATTGACCGCTGTGTGCGGCTGGTCTATCAGACCTATCTCAACGACCCGCGCCCGGAGAATATGCCCATTCTGGAGGACCTGTACGACCTGCTGCGGGCGCAGGAGGAAAAAGAGGCACAGTACATCGCCACGGCGCTGGAAATCTATGTAACCGGCTCCCTCAATGTATTCAACCACCAGAGTAATGTGGACATCAACAACCGTATTGTCTGCTATGACATCAAGGAGCTGGGCAAGCAGCTCAAGAAAATCGGTATGCTGGTGGTCCAGGACCAGGTGTGGAACCGTGTCACCATCAACCGCGCCGCCCACAAGTCCACCCGTTACTACATCGATGAGATGCACCTGCTGCTGAAAGAGGAACAGACCGCCGCCTACACGGTGGAGATTTGGAAGCGATTCAGAAAGTGGGGCGGCATCCCCACCGGCATCACGCAGAATGTCAAGGACCTGCTTTCTTCCCGCGAGGTGGAGAACATCTTTGAAAACTCCGACTTCGTGTATATGCTCAACCAGGCGGGCGGGGACCGGCAGATTCTCGCCAAGCAGCTGGGCATTTCCCCGCATCAGCTCAGCTATGTGACCCACTCCAGCGAGGGCGAGGGCCTGCTGTTCTATGGCTCCACGATCTTGCCTTTCGTGGATCACTTCCCGAAGAATACCGAATTGTACCGCATTATGACCACCAAACCCCAGGAACTGAAAAAGGAGGATGAATGACCATGAAACCCAATACCGAACTGAACACCATGATGTTTTTTGACGATGCCCTGGAGAGTGAGCGCACCTATCTGCTGACCGAGCTGGCCGATGCCGTCAGCGAGACCCGCACGGCGGCGGATCAGGCGGCGGAGCTGAACGAGGACGGCGAGGCGGGCCTGCTGCGCCTGACAGAAATCTGGTGCGCCATGAACGGTGTTCCCGCCATCGTCATCTTCGAGGGCAGCCAGTCTGAGCTGCTGGCCAATGTGGTGGCGCAGATCTACGCCCATCTGCTTCAGCACCCCTTCCATGACCCTGTGGGGCTGGCCGTCTGTGTGGAGCTGCGCTACATGACGGACGCCCTCATGCTGGGGGAATGGTTTGAATAAGGAACCGCGCCTGCGCTTTACAGACGAGGAACGCTCTGACCCGGCGCTGGAGAAGCCCATTCGTAAGGCAGACAAGGCCGCCGCCAAAGCGGATAAGGCGCAGGCTAAAATCCCCAAAAAGCAGGTCCGGCAAAAGACGGTGGACCCGGAGACCGGCAAAGTGACTACCAAGCTGGTGCTGGAGGACAAGAAGAAGCCGCCCTCCAAGCTGTCCCATGCGGTGCGGGATACCCCCGCCAATGCCGCCCTGGGAAAACTCCACAAGGAAATCCGGGAGACCGAACAGGACAATGTGGGCGTGGAGAGCGCCCACAAGTCCGAGGAGGCTGCCGAGACCGGCGTTAGGCTTGCGCGGGAGGGCTACCGCAGCCACAAATTGAAGCCCTACCGTAAGGCGGCCCAGGCCGAGCAGAAGCTGGAAAAGGCCAATGTGAACGCCTTGTATCAGAAGTCCCTGCGGGAAAATCCCCAGCTTGCCAGCAACCCCGTCTCCCGCTGGCAGCAGAAACAGGCCATCAAAAAGGAATACGCTGCCGCCAAGCGCGCCGGTCAAGCTGCCGGGAACACCGCCAAGACTGCGGAGGCCACCGGCAAGGCGGCCAAGACGGTCAAGGAGAAAGCCCAGCAAGCGGGCGCGTTTGTCATGCGCCACAAAAAGGGCTTTTTGATTGCGGGCGCGATCTTCCTGCTGGTCTGTATGCTGCTCAACACCATGTCCTCCTGCTCCATGATGGCGCAGAGCATCAGCTCTGTGGTGTCCGGCACCACCTATCCGTCGGATGACCCGGAGCTGGTGGCGGTGGAGGCGGACTACGCTGCCAAGGAAGCGGCGCTGCAAGCCGAGATCGACAACATCGAAAGCAGCCATCCGGGGTATGACGAATACCGCTATGACCTGGATATGATCGGGCATGACCCCCATGAGTTGGCGGCTTATCTCTCCGCCGTGCTGCAAGGCTACACCCGGCAGAGCGCCCAGGCAGAGATGGAGCGTGTATTCGACGCACAGTATGAACTGACGCTCACCGAGGAAGTGGAGATACGATACCGCACCGAAACTTCCACGGACCCTGTGACCGGCGAGACAACCACCGAGGAAGTCCCGTATGAGTATTACATTCTGAATGTGAAGCTCACCAGCAAGCCCATTTCGTCTGTTGCCTCGGAGCTGTTGACCACGGAACAGCTGGAGATGTACCAGGTGTACCGGCAGACGCTGGGCAACAAACCGCTGATTTTCGGCGGCGGTTCCTCCGACACCAGTGATTCCGAGAGTTTAGCCGGTGTTGAGTTCGTCAACGGCACCCGCCCCGGCAATCAGGCCGTGGTGGATATAGCCAAAAGTCAGGTGGGCAATGTGGGCGGTCAGCCCTACTGGAGCTGGTACGGCTTCAATTCCCGTGTGGAATGGTGCGCCTGCTTCGTGTCCTGGTGCTACGGCCAGATGGGGCTGTCTGAGCCGCGTTTTGCCGCCTGCCAGTCGCAGGGTATCCCGTGGTTCCAGTCCCACGGACAATGGGGCGGGCGTGATTACGCCAATATCGCCCCCGGCGACGCCATCTTCTTTGACTGGGACCTGGATGGCAGCGCCGACCATGTGGGCCTTGTGGTCGGCACAGACGGCAGCCGGGTCTACACCGTGGAGGGTAATTCCGGTGACGCCTGCAAGATCAAGAGTTATTCCCTGACCTACGAGTGCATCAAGGGCTACGGCCTGATGAACTGGTAAGGCCGATTTATGAGAAAAGGAGTGATTGAAATGGCTAAGAACAAAATCCAGCGCATTGACCAGGAGATTGCCAAGGTCCGCGAGAAGATCGCGGAGTACCAGGATAAGCTGAAAACCCTGGAGGCGCAGAAAACCGAGGCGGAGAACCTGGAGATCGTCCAGATGGTGCGCGCCCTGCGGCTGACCCCGGAGCAGCTGAACGCTATGCTCTCCGGCGGTACGGTCCCCGGCATGGCCGCTGCCTCCGCCGACTACAACGAACAGGAGGACACCGACCATGAAGAATAAGAGAATTTTCAAGACCTTTTCGGCCCTCTGCGCCGCCCTGGTGCTGATGATGGGCCTTTCCGTGACCGCCTTTGCCCAGGGAACAGACCAGCCCCCGGCGGAGGACGCCACCAACGACGCCAATGTGGTGGTGGAGGAAATCGAGGACAGTCCGGCCCTGACCCCGGATGGCAACGCCGCCCTGGTGGATGACTTCGGCGGCAACAAGCAGCTTATCACCGTCACCACCAAGGCGGGCAACTACTTCTACATCCTAATTGACCGGGCCAACGAGGACAAGGAAACCGCCGTCCACTTCTTAAACCAGGTGGATGAAGCCGACCTGATGGCGCTGATGGAGGACAGCCAGACCGCCCAGGAGCAGCCCGCCACCTGTACCTGTACGGAGAAATGTGTGGCTGGTGCGGTGAATACGGCCTGCCCGGTGTGCGCCACCAATATGAGCGCCTGCACGGGCAAGGAGCCGGAACCGGAGACCCCGGAGGAAACCCCGGAGCCGGAGGAACCGGCGCAGAAAACCACGGGGCTGAATCCAGCCCTGCTTTTGGCTGTGCTGGCCCTGATGGGCGGCGGCGGTGCCTTTGCCTACTTCAAATTCATCAAGAATAAGCCCAAGACCAAGGGCAGCGATAATTTGGACGATTACGACTACGGCGAGGACGATACCGACCAGGAGGACGAGGACTCCTGGGAGACCGAGGAATCCGACGAGCCGGACGCTGACGGGGGCAGCGACGAGGAAAGCGAGGACAAGACGGTTTGACCCGCTTCACCGACAGCCCCTATGAACGCATGATGACACGCAGGCCGGAGGGCGGGAAGGAAACTTCCCGCTCTCCCTCTTTATCTCCCGGCCACCCCTGTTATGGCTGTGGGAATTACCGTGACGGTCAGCCCTGCGTGGGATTCTGCCACCGGCAGCTGACCGCATGGCTGCGGGAAAGGAGGATGAAAAACCATGAAGCTGGTGATCGCTGAGAAACCGTCCGTTGCCCAAAGTCTGGCCGCCGTGATTGGGGCCACCTCCCGCAAGGACGGCTATCTGGAGGGCGGCGGCTGGCGGGTCAGCTGGTGTGTGGGCCATCTGGCTGGTCTGGCCGACGCCGACGCTTATAACCCGGACTACGCCAAGTGGCGCTATGACGATCTGCCCATTCTGCCGGAACCTTGGCAGATGGTGGTGAGCAAGGACAAGAAGAAACAGTTTGATGTGCTGAAACAGCTGATGAACGCCCCGGATGTGACTGAGGTGGTGAACGCCTGCGACGCCGGACGCGAGGGGGAGCTGATCTTCCGCGCCGTCTACGAGCTGGCGGGCTGTCAGAAGCCCATGAAGCGGCTCTGGATTTCCTCGATGGAGGATTCCGCCATCCGGGAGGGCTTTGCAAACCTGCGCCCCGGCGCGGACTATGACGGCCTGCGAGATGCGGCCCTCTGCCGCGCCAAGGCGGACTGGCTGGTGGGTATCAATGCCACCCGGTTGTTTTCGGTGCTGTACCATCGGACCCTCAACATCGGGCGCGTCATGTCCCCGACGCTGGCCCTCATCGTCCAGCGGGAGGCCGAGATCGACACCTTTAAGCCGGTGCCGTTCTACACGGTCACGCTGGAGCTGCCCGGTTTCTCTGTTTCCGGGGAGCGCATGGCGGACAAGGCCGCCGCCCAGCAGCTGAAAAAGGCCTGCCAGGGTGCGGCTGCTACGGTGAAAAAGGTGGAGCGCAAGGACAAATCCGAGAAGCCGCCCGCCCTCTATGACCTGACCACCCTCCAGCGGGACGCCAACCGGCTGTTGGGATACACCGCCCAGCAGACCCTGGACTACCTGCAAAACCTGTATGAAAAGAAGCTCTGCACCTATCCCCGGACAGACAGCCGCTATCTGACTTCGGATATGGCGGCCAGTCTGCCGGAGCTGGTCCGGCTCACCGCTGGGGCGCTGCCCTTTGCCGGTGGTATGGAGATTTCCTGCAATACGGCCCAAGTTATCAATGACAAAAAAGTGACCGACCATCATGCGGTGATCCCCACCCGCAACCTCCAGGGCGCGGACCTGTCCGGCCTGCCGGTGGGTGAAAAGGCGGTGCTGGAGCTGGTGGCCCTGCGGTTGCTGTGCGCCGTGGCCCAACCCTATACCTTTGCGGAAACCGTCGTGACGGTGGAGTGCGCCGGAGCGGAGTTTATCGCCAAGGGCCGCACGGTGAAAAATCACGGCTGGCGGGCGCTGGACGCTGCCTATCGCGCAGGGCTGAAGAATGCGGAACAGGACAAAGAAACCGAGGACAAGGCGCTGCCGGAGCTGACGGAGGGCCAGAGCCTGTCTCTTTCCGACGCTGCCTTCAAGGAGGGCAAGACCACCCCGCCCAAGCACTTCACCGAGGATACGCTGCTTTCCGCAATGGAGACTGCCGGGAAGGACGATATGCCGGACGATGCCGAGCGCAAGGGGCTGGGAACCCCGGCCACCCGCGCCGGTATCCTGGAAAAGCTGGTGTCCACCGGCTTTCTGGAGCGCAAAAAGAGTAAGAAAACCGTGCAGCTCCTGCCGTCCCATGATGCGGTATCCCTTATCACCGTGCTGCCGGAGCAGCTGCAATCGCCTCTGCTGACCGCTGAATGGGAGTACCGGCTGGGCGAGATCGAGCGCGGCGAGCTGGCCCCAGAGGACTTCATGGCCGGGATCAGCGCCATGCTCCAGGAGCTGGTGAGGACCTATCAGGTCATCAAGGGAACCGAGTATCTGTTCACGCCGCCCCGCGAAGTGGTGGGCAAATGCCCCCGCTGCGGCGGCGATGTGGCGGAGCTGCAAAAGGGGTTCTTCTGCCAGAACGAGGGCTGCAAATTCGCTATTTGGAAAAACAACAAGTGGTGGGAGCTGAAGCACAAGCAGCCCACCAAGACCATCGTGACGGCGCTGCTCAAAGATGGCTGCGCCCGTGTGAACGGCCTGTACTCGGAAAAGACCGGCAAGACCTACGACGCCACGGTGGTTCTGGAGGACGATGGGAAGTACGCCAATTTCAAGCTGGCGTTTGACCGGCAGAAAGGAGGCGGCAAATGAAACTGAGCCTTTATGAACAGGAAACAATCATCCTCTACAACCAGGCCGAGGCCGCCGCCGAGGTCTATACCCATGACCCACGGCTGCTGGAAAAGCTGCGGCGGCTGGCGGAGAAATACCCGGACCAGATCGTAAAAAAGGACCGGCAGACCTTTCTCGTCCCTAAACGCTGCGTATCGGTCCGGGAGCCGTACAGCGCCGAGCGCCGCAAAGCAGCCAGTGAACGGGCCAAAGCTTTGGGCATTGTACCACCACAAAAGAAAAATACTTATTAAAGGGCCATTTCTTATAGACGCCTTATCTGAATGTGCTATAATGTGAATATAAATGTGAGGAGGTGCGCAATGGAAATTTCACAGGTTAAAGAAGATATTAGTATAAGCTATATTTCTGCGCTATGCGCATATTCTGGCATTTCTTATGACATTATACGGCATGATGATGATAGCACAGATGGAATACTAAAAAAGCAAATTGTGTTAGAAGATGGTCGTAAGTACAATGCGGAATTAAGGATTCAATTGAAATGCACATCTTCACTTTCTCAATACACCGATAATGGAAACACCATTAGTTATAAACTCAAGGTAAAAAATTATAACGATTTATGTTCTCCTTCTACAACCCCTGTCGTTTTAGGACTACTTATTTTGCCGGAATCTCAAGAAGAATGGGTTAGATGGTCAACAGAGGAACTTCTTTTAAGGGGCTGTATGTATTGGGCCAGTTTTTCAGGTGAAGCTGAGTCTCATAATAAGGATTCTGTGAATGTGAAAATTGACAAAAAGAATGTGATTAATGATTCAACTTTATGTGACATCTTAAATAAAATAGCAAAGGAGGAATGGGAATGATTTATTCCATTGATTTTTTGGAATTAACCGAAAAGATCAACCCGTTTGCCTTTGTGAAATATCTCAAAGATACAGGATGGACATATTACCCAACAAAAAAGGACTATATCAGGGTATTTCAACTTGAACGGGAAGACAATTTTTATCAAGTTACAATCCCTATGGAAAAGATTCTGCGAGATTACCGAGAGGCAATGTATAAAGCAGTTAGTATAGTAGCTGAAGTAGAATCTAAATCCATTGAGCAATTGATGCTTTATCTGTTAAATCCTAATACCGACATATTGAAGATACGGTTAGACAAAAAAGGTGTCGAAACAGGAAGTATACTATTTGACGATGCGATTAGGATGTATGAAAACGCAAAAAAACTATTAGCAGCAACAGCATTAGATATTATACACCCCAAAAAATATCACCAAGGGCGTGTAGATGATGCAATTTTGTCGTTTCTTTCTAATTGCCGATATGGGCAGACAGAGATTGGAAGCTATGTTGTCTCTGTTGTATGCCCCTTTGCCGAGCTTGATATAAGCAATGGTTTTCGCCAACTGAGTATTTTTTCTGAAGAGGAGGAATGCAGAAATTCTCTTACCAGAAAAGTTACAAGTCGTTTGATGACTAATGTTGCAACTATTAAAAAGCATATAGACGAGGGAGAGATCTCCCAATTACTTGACCTAAATGGCAATAATACAATAAGTGCAAATTTTTATGAAGCGTTGGTTGGGTTAAATTTAAGTTCTGAGAACACGGGTGTTGAGTTTTTAGCAGAATGGTCTCCTGTTGTAACCCCTCCAGCCAATGTGCAACAGCGAGTAATGCTGACCCATGATTACTATCAACCAATTCAGACGGCTATTGATAAACTGAAAGAGGAAACAAGCAAAGCAACAAAAATTATTGGTAGAATCAAAAAACTTGAATCCTCGCCAGATGTCCAAACAAGGACAACAGGCAAAATTACCGTTGTTTATCTTGATGAAGCAGAACAGCGTAAGACTGTTACTATTAAATTAGAAAAAGCTGATTATGATAAGGCGATTGAAGCCCATGAAAAAGGGTCTCATGTTGAAATAATTGGCGAACTATTACCCGGTAAAAGACCGACAATGGAATGTGAATCTTTTGGAATTATTGATTGACAACCTCAAAACACCATTTAAGAGCAACCGTTTTGGTTGCTCTTTTTTTGTTCAAATTTAGATGGAAGGATTAGAGAGATGGCGCAAAACACATTTGAGGCCGTCAAACAGTCCATCTCCGTCCGGGAAGCCGCACAGATGTATGGGATCGAGGCCAACCGGAGCGGCATGGCCTGTTGCCCGTTCCACGATGACAAGAATCCCAGTATGAAGCTGAACGAGGAATACTTCTACTGCTTCGGCTGCGGAGCCACCGGCGATGTGATCGACTTCACCGCTCGGCTATACAATCTGTCCCCCAAGGAGGCCGCTGAGAAGCTGGCCCAGGATTTTGGCCTGGCTTATGACAGTCAGGCCCCTCCCCGGAGGCGCTATGACCGGCAGAAAACCGAGGCACAGAAGTTCAAAGAGGATCGGGACCATGCCTTTCGTGTCCTGGCTGACTACTTTCATTTGCTCCGCAAGTGGGAAACGGACTACACACCCAAAACACCGGAGGAAAATCCACATCCCCGATTCATGGAGGCAATCCAGAAAAAGGACTATGTGGGCTATCTGCTGGATTTTTTCCTGGAGGATACCCCTGATGAACAAAGACTGTGGATTGCCGAACATCAATCAGAAATCGCCAATTTGGAAAGGAGAGTGAAAATCATGGCTGATAAGCCCACCAACCGGGAGCGGTTGCAGGAAATCACGGCAGGCATTGAACAGGGTATCAAGGAGCTGTTCGAGAGTGAAAAGTATATGCGCTACCTGTCCGTCATGTCCAAGTTCCACCGTTACTCCGTCAACAACACCATGCTCATCTATATGCAGCGCCCGGACGCCACCCTGGTGGCCGGGTTCAACAAGTGGAAAAACCAGTTTGAACGCCATGTGAAAAAGGGTGAGCATGGCATTACCATCATCGCCCCTACGCCCTACAAAAAGAAGATCGAGGAAATGAAGCGCGACCCGGACACCCAGGCTCCTATTCTGGACGCGGATGGCAAGGCCGTCATGGAGGAAAAGGAAATCGAAATCCCCATGTTCCGCCCGGTTAAGGTGTTTGATGTTTCGCAGACGGACGGAAAGCCTCTGCCGGAGCTGGCCTCCAGCCTGTCCGGGACGGTGCCGCACTTTGAGGCGTTCCTGGAGGCGGTGCGGCGCTCCGCCCCGGTTCCCATCGAGTTTGAGCCGATGGCTGAGAACATGGACGGCTATTTTTCCTCCGAACAGCAGCGGATCGCCCTCCGGGAAGGCATGAGCGAGGTGCAGACCATTTCCGCCGCCGTCCATGAGACCGCTCACAGCAAGCTCCACGACCCCAAAAAGCATGAAGCGGAGCCGACCTGGAAGATCGTGATGGTGAGCGAGGGCGGCACCAAGCAGGACTTCCGCCTGGACTTTGCCACCGAAGCAGAGGCGGAACAGGCCGCCGCCGAGGAAGGCTGGCGCTATGTGGACGAGAATCAGTTTGAGTGGCGGCTGGAGGTAGAGGAAGATCTGACGGCGATGAAACAGGCCGCCAAGAACTGTAACACTGAGGAAGTGGAGGCAGAAAGCATCTCCTATGCAGTCTGCCAGTATTTCGGTATCCAGACCGGTGAAAACAGCTTCGGATACATTGCTTCCTGGTCCAAGGATAAGGAGCTGAAGGAGCTGCGGGCCAGCCTGGAGACCATCAACAAGACTTCCTGCGAGCTGATTAACGACATCGAGCGCAATTACAAGGAAATCTGCAAGGAGCGTGGCATTGACCTGACTGCCGCCCCGGAGCCGGAGCAGACACCCCCGCAGGCTGCGGAAGAAGTATCCCAGCCCAGCGCCGAGTACCGGGAGGCCCTGCTGGTGCTGGATGATACCACCTATCTTCATGTTCAGCCCTGCGACACCGGCTGGGACTACACGCTCTACGATGTAGCGACCATGAAGCAGCTGGACGGCGGCCAGCTGGATGGGACCAACATGGGCCGTTCCGCAGCAGTCAGCCATATCTGCGAGGATCTGGGGATGGGCAGCAAGTCCATCAAGTATGCCCCGCTTGCCATGATCGAGACTTTGCAGGAGGCCGCCTACCAGCATACCGCAGAAGCTGCCGCTACCCAGCTGCCGGATGCCCAGGAGCAGGCGTTGGACGAATATCCCATGCCGGACCCGGCGCTGACCCAGGATGATCTGGAAAAGTGCGGATACCTGGACAGCGACCTTCTACCGCTCTCCAAAGAACGAGCCTATGAGCTGATGGAGCGTGACCTGACCGTTTACATTATCCAAGAGGGCGAGAATCCGGCGATGGCCTTTGATACCGCCGACCTGGACGCCCATGACGGCATCTTCGCCGTGTCCCGCGAGGAATGGGAGAAAAGCCCGGAGTTTGATAAGCTGGTCAAGGACCGCATGGCCCACCAGGAGGAACGGGAGCAGGCGTTTCTCACCCACAAGGGGGACTGCTTCGCCATTTATCAGGTGAAACACACCGACGAGCTGCGGGACATCCGCTACGAGGGCCTGGAATGGCTCCAATCCATCGGGCAGACGGTGCAGCGGGACAACTATGAGCTGGTCTACACCGCTCCGTTGCTGCCCTCTGATCTGAAAGGCGATACCGCTGAACAGCTCTTTTACCGCTTCAACAATGAACATCCTGTCGATTATGGCCATCCGTCCATGAGCGTAAGCGACATCGTTGCCATCAAGCGGGATGGCAAGGTATCCTGTCATTACTGCGACAGCTTCGGCTTTGAGCAGGTTCCCGGATTCCTGCCGGACAATCCGTTGAAAAATGCGGAAATGGTCGTGGAGGATGACTATGGCATGATCGACGGTATCATCAACAACGGCCCCAAGGAGCCGACGGTGGCCCAGCTGGAACAGCAGGCCCGCAGCGGCCAGCCGATCTCTCTCATGGATTTGGCTGCCGTCGCCCACCGGGAGGACCGAGAAAAGAAAAAGTCCGTCATGGAGCAGCTGAAAAGCCAGCCCAAGGCGGAACACAAAAAGACAGCGCCAAAAAAGAGCGCGGAAAGGGAGATTTGATATGGGAAACTTCACTTTTGAGGAAACGAACCTGCTTTGTATCTACAACACCGGCAGCCGCACCGGGCTGATCGAGGCTCTGACCGAGATGCGCGGTGAACTTTCGCCGGAGGAAATCGAGCTTCGGGAACTGACGGACAGCGCCCTGGGGAAACTCCAGGCTATGAGCGACGCCGAGTTTGCCGAGCTGGAGCTGTACCCGGATTTCGACGAGTAAAAACCACACCAAGACCCAGCGGGGCGGCCTGATGTGCCGCCCCATTTCTATTTAACATGAAGGGAGGACAGAAAACCATGCCATCCAAAGCTGAATTTTACCGGCAGATGGCCGAACAGGTATCGACCCGGCTTGTGGGCAGCTGGAAGGAATGGACGGCCTTTCTCACTACTGCCGCCCGCCTCTACAAATACCCGTTCCATGAGCAGATGATGATTTATGCCCAGCGCCCGGACGCCACCGCCTGCGCCGAGTACGACCTGTGGAATGAGAAAATGGGCCGGTATGTGCGTCGTGGCTCCAAGGGCATCGCCCTGGTGGACGATTCCGGCGACAGGCCCCGGCTGCGCTATGTGTTTGATATTTCCGACACCGGGACCCGTGAACATTCCCGCATCCCCTGGCTGTGGCAGCTGGAGGAGCAGCACATCGGGCCTGTGTCGGCCATGCTGGAGCGCAACTACGGCGTTGTCGGTGACGATCTTGCCCAGCAGCTCACCGATGTGGCCGGAAAACTGGCGAGTGAGTATTGGGACGAGCATCAACAGGACTTCCGCTACATCGTTGACGGTTCGTTTCTAGAGGAGTACGATGAACTCAACATCGAAGTCCAATTTAAGTCCGCTGCCACCGTTAGCATCGCCTACGCCCTGATGTCCCGCTGTGGGCTGGATACGGAACAATATTTCCAGCATGAGGACTTCATGCCGATTTTCGATTTCAATACCCCGGCCACGGTTGGGGCGTTGGGAACGGCGGTCAGCCAGATCAACCAGCAGGTGCTGCGGCAGATCGGCGTCACCATTCAGAACTATGAGCGCGAACAACTCGCGGAAAGGAGCGTTACACATGGAGAACAACCTGACTTACACGAGGAACGGCGATTACCTGATTCCCGACCTGAAGCTGAGCGAACAGCCGGAGAAGCCCCTGGGCAAGTACGGCAGGATGCGGAAAGCGTACCTGAAAGAACACCGGCCCCTGATCTACAACCAGCTGCTGCAGACCGAGAAGCTGTACCCGCACCTGCTGGAGATCGACGAGACGGCGAACAGCCGTCTGGAGCAGATGATGCCCCAGCTGGCGGAGTCGGCGGGCGCGACGGAGGAGCTGAAAGCCCGCGATCCGATGCGCTGGGTGGGCCTGATGAACACCTGCAAGGCCCAGGCCGAGGAGATTCTGATGGCGGAGCTTATCAACAGCTGACCTTAAACCTGTTCCTCTCCGAAGCGGAACAAATCCAAAGAATAGATGAAGCAGAGAATGTGCAAACATCCTCTGCTTTTTCTTTTGCCCAGACCGACATCGACCATGTGCTGCGGATGGGCGGTAACACCTATCGCCAGAGAGAGTGCATTGTCGCGGCCTTTGAGGAACAGAAATCCATTTCCGAGATTGCGGCCTATCTGCAAACCCTCTATATCGGTGGCAACGGGGTTGGCAGCATCACTGCATGGTATGCCGAGGACGGCATCCACCTGTCTCACGGAAAGTCTGCCCGTTATGATAAGTCTGCCCAGGTCATTTCCTGGGAGAGTGCCGCCGAGCGTATCGGGCAGCTTTTGAAGGATGGCCAATTTGCCACCAATGTGGAGCTGACCGAAGCCGAGGGCTATGAACGCTTCCGTTTGGCTGAAAAAATCTGGCATCTGTACCATGATTTCAGCGATGAAGCCAGAGAATCCGGGTATCTGCCCAGCCTTGCCAACAATCCGGGGCGCGGTTTCCCGGAAGAATCCGCATGGCTTACCGAGCAGCTGAAAAGCCCGGAGTTCCGCCAGACCCTTGCAGAAGAATATGCAGCATTCTGGACAGCCTATCAGCAGGACCGGGATTTGCTGCGGTTCCACTACCACAAGCCCAAAGAGATTTGGGAAAACCTGCAAGATCTGTCCTTACCCCGTACTACCTTTTCCTCTCAGCTGACAGAAGTACCTGCGGCCAAGCAGTTCATTTCCGATGACGAGATTGACGCCGCCATGACCAGAGGCAGCGGCGTGTCCGGTGGAAAAGGCCGCATTTTTGCCTTTTTCCAGGAAGTTCACACCGATAAGGAAAAGGTGGATTTTCTCCGGCATGAGTACGGGATCGGTGGGCGCTCCCATGCCCTGTCTGGCGCAATGGGCAGCCATGAAGATCGCGACGGAAAAGGTCTGCGCTACAAAAAAGGCGGCTGCCCGGATGTGCATTTCACCTGGGAGAAAGTTGCCAAGCGGATTACCGGACTGATTCAGAAGGGCCGCTATCTTACCGAACAGGAACAGGCGGAGTACGATAAAATCCAGGCAGAAAAGGCCCTGGCTGAAGGAGAAACCGTGGAAACGCAGCAGCCGGACCCGGCTGTGTGGGAATACAACGACATCAAGGAGCGCCACCCGGATGATATGGTCCTGTATCAGATGGGCGATTTCTTCGAGCTGTATGGTGAGGACGCCAAAGAAGCCGCGCCGGAGCTGGGGCTGCAACTGGTCTCCCGTGCTATCCCTGGCGGTGGTCGTGTGGAGATGTGCGGGTTTCCGGCAAACCGGCTGGAGCAGTACCTGGAACAGCTTCGCACAAAGCATGATGTGACGGTTTCCGCCACCCTGGAGGGCAGCGCCCAGCGCCGGGAATATTCCGTCCTCTCCATCGACCACGAAGCAGAACAGGACATCAGCGCCCATGAAGCAGAGTACGGTGCTGACGGGTTCCGGGCATTCCGGGATGAAGAAGCCATCCAAGCTGCCACCCTCCGGGAGCTGCATGAGCGATACAAACCCATCGTGCTGGAGGCTGTTACCCAGGACATCAGATACCGGAACGCCTGCGGACACAGTGACCATGAAAGCGCCGTAATCGAAGGGAGATCGGCTATCCAGGACTGGAATGGCAAGATCGAGAGCAAACACGCCGTTGTCCGCTACATGAAAGACCATGCGCGGGAAAAAGACACCGCTGCGTGGCTGGCCCGTGAGTTTGACGGCGGCGATGGTAAAACCCCGTTTGCGGTCCGCCCGGAAAGCCCCAACGGAACGGTGCTGCCCTGGCCCAAGGTACAGCGCCGGATCGCCCAGCTCATCAAGGAGGAGCGTTTCTACACCCAAGTCGAGCAGGACAATCTGGACGATGTGGACCCCATCGCCATCCGGGAGGCCCTGGCCCAGCGCGGCATTGTGGACGGCCATGTGGTGGACCCGGAAAAGCTGGACAACGATCCCTTTGTTCAGCAGGTCATGCGGGATGTGGAGGCCATATCCAGAGAGACCGCCCAAGCAGACCAACAGGAACGCCCCGAACCGGCTGCCGAACCCCCGGCTTATCACGCCGAGACCGTGGCCGTCTATCCAGGTGACAAGAACCATCTGCCCTATGATGTGGTGGTTCAGACCCTGCGTACCAATGAGCCGGAACCTCCCACACCTACCGCCGAGCCGGAAAAGACCCATGATGAAGTGCTGGATGAACACCCTGTATCCGTCCAGGTCAATGGCGAGTGGCAGACCTTCCCCAATGCCAAAGCTGCCGAGGAAGCCTCTTATGAGGAATCCAAGGCCAACCTGCGCCGCACCGCCGAGAATTTCCGTATCACCGACGATCACCTGGGCGAAGGCGGCCCCAAGGCCAAGTTCCAGGCCAACATCGAGGCAATCAAGCTGCTGAAATACCTGGAGGAAACCACCGGGCAGGCAACACCGGAGCAGCAGGAAGTCCTCTCCCGGTATGTGGGCTGGGGCGGCCTTGCCGATGCCTTTGACCCCGACAAGAAAAGCTGGAGCAAGGAATATGCCCAGCTGAAGGAGCTGCTGACCCCAGAGGAATATGCCGCTGCCAGAGGTTCTACCCTCAACGCGCACTACACCAGCCCTACGGTCATCAAAGCGATTTACGAGGCTGTGGGCCGTATGGGATTTGAGACCGGCAACATCCTGGAACCGTCCTGTGGTGTGGGTAATTTCTTCGGTATGCTGCCGGAGGAAATGCGGAACAGCCGTCTGTACGGCGTGGAGCTGGATTCCATCAGCGGGCGGATCGCCCGGCAGCTCTATCCCAAGGCCGACATCACCGTGGCCGGTTTTGAAACCACCGACAGGCGGGACTTCTATGACCTTGCCATCGGCAATGTACCTTTCGGCCAGTATCAGGTTCGCGACAAAGCCTACGACAAGCTGAATTTCAACATACACAACTACTTTTTCGCCAAAGCTCTGGACCAGGTGCGTCCCGGTGGTGTGGTGGCTTTTGTCACCAGCCGCTACACGATGGATGCCAAGGATTCCACCGTGCGCCGGTATCTTGCCCAGCGCGCTGAGCTGCTGGGGGCTATCCGTCTGCCTAACAATGCGTTCAAGGCCAATGCGGGGACCGAGGTTGTGTCGGACATCATTTTCCTGCAAAAGCGGGACCGTCCGCTGGACATCGTGCCGGAGTGGACGCAGACCGGGCAGACCGAGGACGGCTTTGCCATCAACCGCTATTTCCTGGACCACCCGGAAATGGTGTTGGGGCGACCCACCGCTGAAAGCACCCAATACGGCAAGCAGGATTACACCGTGGCCCCCATCGAGGGGCTGGAGCTGGCCGATCAGCTGCACGATGCCGTGAAGTACATTCGCGGCACCTACCAGGAGGCCGAGCTGCCGGAGCTGGGCGAAGGTGAAGCCATCGACACCTCCATCCCCGCCGACCCCAATGTGAAGAACTATTCCTACACCGTGGTGGACGGCGCTGTGTATTTCCGGGAGAACAGCCGCATGGTGCGCCCCGATCTCAACGCCACCGCCGAGGCCCGTGTCAAAGGCATGGTGAGGCTGCGGGATTGCGTCCAGGAACTGATCGACCTGCAAATGGACGCAGCCATGCCGGACAGTGACATCCGGGAGAAACAAGCGGAGCTGAACCGGCTTTATGACGATTTTTCAGCCAAGTACGGCCTTATCAATGACCGGGCGAACCGGCTGGCCTTTGCCGACGATTCCAGCTATTATCTGCTCTGCGCGCTGGAGATCGTGGACGAGGACGGCAGGCTGGAGCGCAAGGCGGATATGTTCACCAAGCGGACCATCAAGCCCCATGAGGCGGTGACTTCCGTGGACACCGCCAGTGAAGCCCTGGCCGTATCCATTGCGGAAAAGGCCCGTGTGGACATGGAGTACATGGAACAGCTCACCGGCAAGACCAGCGACGAGCTGGCTGCCGAGCTGCAAGGCGTGATCTTCCGTCTGCCTGGGCCGGTGCCGGAGGGAGAACGGCCTATCTATGTGACCGCTGACGAATATCTTTCCGGTAATGTACGGCGCAAGCTGCGGCAGGCACAGCGGGCCGCACAGCAGGACCCGGCCTTTTCCATCAATGTGGAGGCTTTGACCGCTGCACAGCCCAAAGACCTGGACGCGTCGGAGATCGAGGTGCGCCTGGGTGCTACCTGGATCGACAAAGAGTACATCCAGCAATTTATGTATGAGACCTTCAACACCCCGTACTATCTCCAGCGCGCCATCCAGGTCAATTATGCCTCTTACACAGCTGAATGGCAGGTCACGGGCAAAAACTCTGTATCCGAAAACGATGTGGCGGCCTACACCACCTACGGAACCAGCCGTGCCAACGCCTACAAGATTTTGGAGGACAGTCTGAACCTGCGGGATGTCCGCATTTACGACACCGTGGAGGACGCAGACGGCAGGGAGCGCCGGGTGCTGAACGCCAAGGAGACCACCCTGGCCGCCCAAAAGCAGCAGGCCATCCGGGACGCTTTCCGCGATTGGATTTGGAGAGACCCGGAGCGCCGCCAGGCCCTGGTGCGCCAGTACAATGAGGAAATGAACTCCACCCGGCCCCGTGAATACGACGGGTCTCACATCACCTTCGGCGGCATGAACCCGGCCATCACCTTGCGGGACCACCAGCTGGGCGCTATTGCCCATATCCTCTATGGCGGCAATACGCTGCTGGCACATGAGGTGGGCGCGGGCAAAACTTTTGAGATGGTGGCCGCCGCGATGGAATCCAAGCGCCTGGGGCTGTGCCAGAAATCCCTCTTTGTGGTGCCGAACCACCTGACCGAGCAATGGGCGTCGGAGTTTTTGCGGCTCTATCCCTCTGCAAAAATCCTGGTCACAACCAAGAAAGACTTTGAGACCCACAACCGGAAGAAGTTCTGCGCCAGGATCGCCACCGGTGACTACGACGCCGTTATCATCGGCCACTCGCAGTTTGAGCGTATCCCCATCAGCCGGGAGCGCCAGGAGCGGCTCCTTCAGGAGCAGATCGACGAGATCACCGAGGGCATTGCCGAGGTGAAGTACAGCGGCGGTGAGCGTTTCACGGTCAAGCAGCTGGAGCGCACCAAGAAATCCCTGGAGGCGCGGCTGGAAAAGCTCCAGGCCGAGGGTCGCAAGGACGATGTGGTGACTTTCGAGCAGCTGGGTGTGGACCGGCTATTTGTGGACGAGGCACACAACTACAAGAATCTGTTTTTATACACGAAAATGCGGAATGTGGCTGGCCTCTCCACCAGCGACGCCCAAAAGTCCAGCGATATGTTTGCGAAGTGTAGATATATGGACGAGATCACCGGCAGTCGTGGTGTTATTTTCGCCACCGGCACGCCGGTCAGCAACTCGATGACAGAGCTATACACCATGCAGCGGTATCTCCAGTATGACCGCTTGCAGGAACTGAGCATGACCCACTTTGACTGCTGGGCGTCGCGCTTTGGTGAAACGACGACGGCGCTGGAGCTGGCACCGGAAGGCACCGGCTACCGGGCGCGCACCCGCTTCTCCAAGTTTTTCAATCTCCCGGAGCTGATGAACCTGTTCAAAGAGGTGGCGGATATTAAAACCGCCGATCAGCTTCATCTGCCCACCCCGGAGGTAGAATACCACAACATCGTGGCCCAGCCCACCGAGCAGCAGCAGGAAATGGTGAAGGCGCTATCCGAGCGTGCTTCCCTGGTACACAGCGGCACGGTGGACCCCTCCCAGGACAATATGCTCAAGATCACCGGCGATGGCCGCAAGCTGGGCCTGGATCAGCGCATTATCAATCAGGCGCTGCCGGACGAACCCGGCACCAAGGTCAACCAATGTGTCGCAAACATCATGCAGATCTGGCGAGACGGCGAGGCTGACAAGCTGACCCAGCTGGTGTTCTGCGATATTTCCACGCCCCAGGCGGCCCCTTCCAAAAAGGCAGCCAAGGCGCTGGACAACCCCACGCTCCATGCGCTGGAACAGGCTGTGCCGCTGGAAGAGCCGGAGCCGGTCTTTACCATCTACGAGGACATCCGGCAAAAGCTCATCGCCCAGGGGATGCCCGCCGATCAGATCGCCTTTATCCATGAGGCCAACACCGAAGTGAGGAAAAAGGAGCTGTTCGCCAAGGTCCGTACCGGCCAGGTGCGCGTCTTGCTGGGCAGCACCGCCAAGATGGGCGCTGGCACCAATGTGCAGGACCGGCTTGTGGCGCTCCATGACCTGGACTGCCCGTGGCGACCGGGAGACCTTGCACAGCGCAAGGGCCGTATCGAGCGCCAGGGCAACCAAAATCCCCTGGTCCATGTGTACCGCTATGTGACTGAGGGAACCTTTGACGCCTATTTGTGGCAGACGGTGGAGAACAAACAGAAATTCATCAGCCAGATTATGACTTCCAAATCGCCGGTGAGAAGTTGCGACGATGTGGACGAAACGGCATTGTCCTTTGCCGAGATCAAGGCCCTGTGCGCCGGAGACCCCCGTATCAAGGAGCGCATGGACCTGGATGTGGAGGTCTCCAAGCTGAAGCTGATGAAAGCCGACCACCAGAGCAAGCAGTATCGTCTGGAGGACCAGCTGCTGAAATACTTCCCGGAGGAAATCGAAAAGCACAAGGGCTTCATCCAGGGCTTTGAAGCAGACCTGGAGACCCTGGCCGCCCACTCCCACCCGGAGGACGGCTTTGCCGGTATGGAAATCCGGGGCGATACCCTGACGGACAAGGAAAACGCCGGTGCAGCCCTGCTGGACGCCTGCAAGGAGGTCAAAGGCTCCGAGCCTGTGCAGATCGGCAGCTACCGGGGCTTCACTATGTCCGTGGAGTTTTCGGCCTGGAAACAGGAATATACGCTCCTGCTGAAAGGCCAGATGACCCACCGGGCGAGCCTCGGCACAGACCCACGCGGCAACCTGACCCGCATTGACAATGCGCTCTCTCAAATGCCCCAGCGCCTGGAGGCGACCAAGGCCCAGCTGGACAATCTGTACCAGCAGCAGGCTGCCGCCAAGGAGGAAGTGGGCAAGCCTTTTCCCTATGAGGATGATTTGCGGGTAAAATCCGCCCGTCTGGTGGAGCTGGATACGCTTCTGAACCTGGATGGCAGAGGCCGTTCCCAGCCGGAGTCCGTGATCGCCAAGAGCGCACGGCCCTCGGTGTTGGACAGCTTGAAGCGCCCGGTGCCGCCCCGCAGTCCCGAAAAGAAACCGAAACAGCATGAGGAGGTGCGATAACATGAAACCCAACGATCTGAATACGGCCCTCTATGAGAAGATGGCCGCCGAGCAGGACAAATACCGGGACTGGTTGAAAAGCCAGCCCCCGGCAGAGGTCCTGAACCACGCCTACGAATACACCATCCGGGAGGACATCGTGATGGCGATGGAGGAATTGGAACTGACCGACGCCCAGGCCCAGGCGCTGCTGGATTCGCCCACGCCGCTGGCCGATGTATACCGGCACTTTGAGCAGCTGGAGACCGGCTACATGGATGTGATCCGGGACAGCATTGAGAACCGGGCCGATGATGCGTGTAAGGCTCAGGCCGAACTGCGGAAGGCTGCCATTTATCCTCACTCCGCTGCCTATGCGAAAGAGCATGGGGAGCTGGAGCAGTACCGGGCCTCCAATCGGGCCAATCTCCAATGCAAGGAGGCCATTGAAGCAGCGGTGCGGGAACACTATGACGGGATGTATCTCAGCCACGATGCCGCCAAAGGTGTGATCGAGACCTACGGCATGGACCGGGTCATGCTGGTCCTGGCCAACACCGTCCAGCTCCAGGACTGGGATGGGCGCTATTCACCCCGTAACAAAGAATGGGCAACGACCATCCCCAACTACAACTCCGATACCGTTCGGTGCGGCTATGCCGTAAACAGCCACCCCGCTGTCCTGAATGGGTTTATTGATCTGGTGCGCGAGGAACATCTGCGCCGCCAGCCCTTGACGGCAGAGGACATCCAAGCAGAGGCGGAACGGATTTTGCGGGAGCTGCGTGCGCCGGATGTGCCGAACAGCCCCCACGGGACCCATTACATGGCCCGCATTTCCCCGGAGTTTCTGAATCGTGCCGGGAGCAAAGACCATGACCGGCTGATGAACCTCCTGCCGTTCCGCAGTCTGGCCTTTACTGGCATGAAAGGGCTGCCCGGAACCTATGCCACCATCCTGGCCAGCGAGGATCGCTCCAAGGAGCTGCGCCAGCCCCGGCCCTCTGTCCGGGAGCATTTGAAGCAGGAACCGAAACAGGCAGCCCCGAAAGCTCCGGCCCATAAGAAACGGGAGCCGGAACGGTGAGCGCCCCCAAGCGCAAGCGGGATGTCCAGGTGAATTTCCGGGTCTCCCCGGAGGAGCTGGCGTTGATTGAACAGAAAATGTCCCAACTTGGGACGAAGAACCGGGAAGCCTATTTGCGGAAGATGGCTCTGGACGGTTATGTGGTGCAGCTGGACCTACCGGAGCTGAAGGAGCTGGTATCCCTGCTGCGCCGGAGCAGCAACAATCTGAACCAGCTCACCCGCCGGGTGCATGAGACTGGGCGTGTCTATGACGCTGACCTGGAGGATATAGCCCAGCGGCAGGAGCAGCTATGGGAGGGCGTGAAGAAAATCCTGACCCAGCTCTCCAATCTTTCGTGACAGGGGTATTATCCCATCTGCGGAGGGAGGAACGGCGTTCTTTTCGCCGCGCCTCCCTCCGCTTTTTCTTTTTGCCTGTATCCTTGCCTTTTGACGGGCCTTGCCGGATAATAAAGGCAGATAGGAAAGTGTTCTCACATCTCACAAAGGAGTTGAGATACCGATGTTGACCTTTGAAAAGGTTTTAGAAATTTTCGAGGACTATCTGGCCCAGGATATGGAGCTGGAAGTTTACAAGAGCCGGTACGGATATGTCTGCGTGTCCTTCAACGGCTCGCCCCCGGACCCACCCTATTGCGAGGGTGATGTGTGCCGAACCCCGGAGGAACTGTTTGACCATCTGCTGGTCGAGTATGAATCCTTTGCCTCCATTCAGCTGACAAAGGGACGCCGGGAAGAAAACGAGGCCGACGAGGACCAGGTCCGCCGTCTGTGCCAGAAGTATTTGGATCGTCGAGAGGAGGCTATGAAATGACTGCATTGAAGCTGATTTTGAAGATTGTGATTGCGCCGGTGATCCTGCTTCTCACCCTGGCCATCTGGATTTGCGTGGGGCTGGTCTATGTGTCCGGTTTAGTGCTGGGGCTGCTCAGTACGGTGATTGCCCTGCTGGGCGTGGCCGTCCTGGTAACATACTCTCCGCAGAACGGCCTTATCCTGCTAGTGATCGCGTTTCTCATAAGCCCCTTTGGGCTACCTAAACTGGCCTTCTGGTTGCTGGGCAAGGTGCAGGATTTGAAGTTTACGGTTCAAAATGTGATATACAGATAAAACTATCTGGAAATCCCTCTAGCAGCACGATAAGGTTGCTTGCTAGAGGGATTTTTACTTGGGCGGAATTCTCAAAACAGCAATTCAAAATAGGAAAACAACGCGCAAAAAAATTGAAGGGTAATGAGACATGAGTTATACTATATATTACTAGAAATACGGACCAATAAATAGGATTGATGCCACCTAAATAATAAGGCGTGTTTTATTATATGGAACGAGTTACAAACAAGGGGGATATTATGTATCTAAAATATATTCAGATTGTTAATTTCAAAAATCTCAAAACAGCGCGTTTTGAATTTTCCAAAGGAGCCAATACCATAATCGGAGAAAATGATTCAGGCAAATCAAATGCGTTGACTGCTATTCGAATTCTTCTTGATGATAATTACTACTACAATACGAAACGTCTCAAAGAAACAGATTTTTCGTACGTTCTTGGAGACTGGAGAGGACATTGGATTATAATATCTGCTTTTTTTGACGAAATTTCAAGTGAAGATAAAAGTAATGAATTTTGTGCTGAACTTACTCCAGAACAGGAAAATGCTGATTTCTTAAAGTCGTATATTCGTTGTAGAGATAAAGATTTTGGAACAGTTTCTCTTTTTATTCGCCCTTGTAGAGCAAAAAGAGCAGAACTGGCTGAAGCTGCTCAAAATGGTACATTTGAGGCAGTTCGTTCTCAAATAAAATTAAGTGACTACGAATTTTATTATACATCACGTTCACAGGCAGATTTTACAAACGAAAATGTATATAAATCTATCGTTGGAGATATTTGCGCCGGCCAGTATGTAAACCCTGAGGATGATGACCAATCTGTTCTTGGTAGCAAAATCGATATCATGAACGTATGGCAGCATATATCAACTGTATTTATCGATGCTCTTCGCGATGTTGAGTCAGAACTTAGAAAACCGAAAAACCCCATCCGTCAAATTATTGACACTATTGAAGGAAATATTGAAGAAACTGATATCGATGATATAAAGAGAAAAATTTCCGAACTAAACCAAAAAATATCTCATATTCCTCAGGTTTCCGATATTGGGAGTCAGGTAAACCAAAAATTACTTGAAATGATTGGCGCAATTTATTCGCCAGAAATCAAGTTAGAGTCACGGCTAAAAGAAGATTTTGCTACACTTGCTAGGTATTTGACGATTTCTCCTTCCAATCAGAAGGATATAGACTTGTTGGGATTAGGGCATCTTAATATTTTGTATATTGCTATGAAGCTGGTTGAATTCGAGGTTAATCGTAATCGCGAACTTCTCAATATTATGATTATTGAAGAACCAGAAGCTCATATTCACACACATATTCAGAAAACCTTATTCAATAATCTCCAAGTTACACATACATATACCCAAGTTGTGATGTCCACACATTCAACTCATCTTTCTGAAGTATCAGATATTGAAAAGGTCAATGTCATGAAAAAAGTTGATGAACAGACATCGCTTGTAATGAAACCTACCAATGGATTGGATCAGTTTGGAGCAGATATTTTAGAATATAAAGGGATATCTTTTTCGAAAATACTATCGAGATATTTAGATGCAAAGCGGAGTGTTTTATTGTTTTCTAAAGGGGTTATTTTGGTTGAAGGGGACGGTGAAGAGATACTGATCCCAGCGTTGGTCAAAAAAGTCCTTGGAGTGTCTCTTGATGAGATGGGAATTGGTCTGATTAACATTGGAAGTGTTGGATTTGAAAATGTTGCATGCATTTTTGACGAATCACGATTACAGCGAAAGTGCTCCATCGTGACAGATTTGGATGTAGTAGTTGATGGAGCAAAAAAGTCAAGCCAAGTTGCAATGGATAGAGGTGCCTCGCGAAGAGAAAAGTTGTCCCGGCTCTTTGATGCAAATCCTTATGTTAGTGCATTTTATGCCCCGCATACCCTTGAAGTTGATTTCGCAAGCGAAGATAATAACAAACGTTTTGTTTGCGCAATCATAAAACGTGCATATAAAGATGCTGCTACAAAAGAGAAACATGTTTTAGCAGTTAAATCAGGAACAGAAGCAGAAAGATACGACTCGGTAATGACTGTTGCAAAGAATATCAAAAAGGGCTGGTACGCAACATTGCTCGCTGAGAAGATCGATGCTGGTGCCACGATTCCAATGTATATTCTCGATGCAATTGCATTTGTTGCAAAAGACATTTTGTCCGAGAAATTATTATGGAAAATGACAAGCTATTCTTTTAATGCGTACGATTTGGAAGAAGACTATGACGATTTGAAAACTGCATTTAAAGAAGCAAGAAGCTCAAAAGAAATTAGAGAAACAATAGAAATGTTCTGCGATGAGTTTCCGAATGATATGGTCTCCTTATTTATAGCTAAGGCAGGTGGTCTGAGTGTTTGAAGGTGTAGATGAAATACTTAAGGAACTTTCCCCTGAACAGCAGGCTGCATGTACAGCTCCAAATAATGTTTTGTTGACCGCTTGCCCAGGCAGTGGTAAAACTCGTACACTCACACACCGATTGGCATACCAGGTACTCCAAAAATCAGATTCAAGAAAGATAAAAATAGCAATTACGTATACTAATCGTGCCGCTGAAGAAATTATCAACCGTTTAGAAGACATGAATATTGACCTATCAAGCATTTGGGCAGGTACAATTCATCAGTTTTGTATGCGTTATATCATTCGTCCTTATGCCATGTATTCAAAAAGGCTTTGTAAGGGCTATCAAATCATTGACGATTATTGTAAGAAAAAGTATGGACGTGAGATAGCGGAGCGCCTTGGCATACGCCTTAGAAATTTTGATGATCCTTTTCAATACGAAAACATTAGGACTGAATACGAACGCTTATTAGAGAAAAAGAAGGAAATCGATTTTGATACAATTCTGCTTCTTTCAGAGGAATTGCTGTCGTCTTGCCCATTTATTAGTTCAAATATAGCATCAGTCATAAGTAGTATTTTGGTGGATGAATTTCAAGATACCAATGAACTTCAATACTTGATATTGTCAAAAATTTATAAAGCAAATAAGTCAATAACTTTGATGTTTGTGGGTGATGCTAATCAAGCTATTTATGGCTCTTTAGGTGGAGTGGCAAAAACCAAACAAGAGCTAGAAACACTTTATGAAACAGATTTTGATTCTATGTCACTAAGAGGCTGTTATCGTTCTACTCAGAGATTGGTGGATTTATATAGCAGATTCGAAGTTTCTAGAACTGAAGCTCACTCAGTTGCAAAGCATAAGGATGAACTTGGTGAAATACATTTTTTTGATTCCGTTTATTACACAGATCTGGCATCTGAAATTGCAGCCTTAATAAAGGAAGAACTTGAAAATGGAACAAAGGCTGAGGAAATTTGTGTTATTGCTCCTCAATGGGGTATGTTGTTCGATCTATCTAGAAAACTACGTATAATACTTCCGGACATTCCATTTGATGCACCAGATATTTCTCCAATAAAGTATGATCCCATGAATCCTTTGTTTCTGATAGCGAAATTGCTATTTCTTCCATCCGGAAAAAATGTGACGTTAAGAAAGCGAATTGCAACTGAATTTATTTCAATCGTTAGAGATGACTTCAGAATCATGGTGCCTGATAATATACAAAACTATGATGTCCTTTCCGCTGTTAATTGTTGTCGCGGCACAGATGCAGATGGCATAACCTGTTTAGGCTCCGCAATTGAAAAGGTTTTTGCAATTCTACATGTTAGAATAAGCAAAGAAGCAGCTTTGTCAGCATTAACAAATTCTTTTTTTGATGAAATTCGCTCAAGAGTAGATAGGTATGCGCTTTCCACAGATTTTAATTCAATCAGTAAGTATTTTGGAGAAAAAAATGGTGTGGTAATTTCTACCCTTCACGGCGTTAAAGGCGAAGAATATACTTCAGTTATAGCAGCCGGTCTGTTGAACGGATACCTACCGCATTGGGACTATATTCGGGATCCCATAAAAAAATTGTGTAGAAAAAATGAAACCTATAAGCTTCTTTATGTTCTTTGCTCTAGAGCTAAAAAGAATTTGTACTTATTTAGTGAAAGTGGGCGAACCACAAGAAACGGTTCCCAATATACTTCAACCGATGAACTTTCCTTAATTGCTGATATGCTCTAAAATTGAGACTAAATGATAAAAAATATACCTACGGCGGTCTGCTTCGGCAGGCCGCTATTCTTTTTCAGAGGAGGTTTGATAGCAATGGCGACCACGCGTATCATGCCGCTGCATATTGGCAAGGGCCGGACCGAGAGCCGTGCCATCAGCGCGATTATTGACTATGTGGCCAACCCGCAAAAGACCGACCACGGTAGACTCATCACTGGTTATGAGTGCGACAGCCGTGTGGCCGACGCCGAGTTCATGCTGGCTAAGCGTCAGTATATTGTCACCACCGGACGGGTCCGTGGAGCCGACGATGTGATCGCCTACCATGTCCGCCAGTCCTTCTGCCCTGGGGAAATCACCCCGGAGGAAGCCAACCGGCTGGGCGTGGAATTTGCCAAACGGTTTACGAAGAAAAAACACGCCTTCATCGTCTGTACCCACATTGACAAGGCTCATGTCCATAATCATATCATTTGGAGTTCAGTCAACCTGGACTGTGACAGGAAGTTTCGTAACTTTTGGGGCAGCACGAAAGCTGTCCGTCGATTGAGTGACACCATCTGCATTGAGAACGGGCTATCCATTGTCGAGAACCCAAAGCCACACGGGAAAAGCTACGATCAGTGGCTGGGGGACAAGGCGAAACCGTCCCATCGGGAATTGCTCCGTGCTGCCATTGACAACGCCCTGGCACAAAAACCTGCTGACCTGGACGAGCTGATGAAGCTGCTCCGGGAATCCGGCTGTGAAGTATCCAAGCGTGGGAAATCCTACCGTTTGAAGCTCCCCGGCTGGGGTAAAGTGTCCCGCTTGGACAGCCTGGGCGATGGCTACACCCTGGAGGACCTGCTGGCTGTCCTCGCTGGTCAAAAGGAGCATACACCCCGTCGGAAGCCGGTCAAGCAAGCAGATCCGCCGAAGGTCAATCTGCTGGTTGACATCCAGGCAAAGCTCCAGGCCGGAAAAGGTGCCGGGTATGCGCGGTGGGCCAAGGTTTTTAATCTGAAACAGATGGCGCAGACCGTGAACTATCTCACCGAGCATAACCTGCTGGAGTATGCGGTGCTGGAGGAAAAGGCTACGGCGGCCACGGCCCACCACAATGAGCTATCTGCAAAAATCAAGGCGGCGGAGAAACGCATGGCGGAGATCGCCATCCTGCGGACCCATATCGTCAACTATGCCAAGACCCGCGACACCTATGTCGCTTACAGACACGCCGGTTACTCCAAGAAATTCCGAGAGGAACATGAGGAAGAAATCCTGCTCCATCAAGCGGTCAAAAATGCCTTTGACGATATGGGTGTCAAGAAGTTGCCCAAGGTCAAGGAGCTGCAAGCCGAGTATGCCAAGCTCCTGGAGGAAAAGAAAGAGACCTATGTCGAGTACCGGCGCTCCCGTGAGGAAATGCGGGAGTTGCTGGCGGCAAAGGCCAATGTGGATCGGCTCTTAAACATGGAGGCGGAACATGATACGGGAAGAGAAAAAGACCACGAGCAGCGGTGAGCTGATCGTGGTCCAAAGCGTTCGCAGAACGCGCAGCCGCAGAATGAAATTCTGCGTTCATGGGGGCTTGGGGGATACCCTCAACAAGCAGCGCCGGAAGCCGAATGGCTATCCAGGGGCATTGCTTGCCTCTTTCCCGCAGGAATAAAATAAGCCAGTGACGAAACCTTCAAATTTCGCTCACTGGCCTACTTTGTTTCAAGTTTCTTGGAAAGTTCCTTTAGCTCCTCGGTAAATCCTCGCGTGTGGTGCAATAAGGTTTCTCGCATCTCCGGCGGACAGTTCATATACAGCAGCTTCATCTCATTCTGTCCTGCTTCGTCCGACGTGAGGTCCGGGTACATAAGCGAGTCCAGAGAAAGATGAACCACCTTTGCCAATGCTTTCAAGATCAGATAAGAAGGATTTCTCCTTGCTTTTTCAATATCGGCAATCTGTTTGGTAGAAACATGAGCTTCATCAGCTAACTGTTCCTGCGTCAGATTTTTTTCTTTTCTTGCTGCGCGGAGTGCCTCCCCCAAGGCAGCCAAATCATCAATCGGCATTATCGTTCACCTCAATAATATTGTATCGTTCCGGTTTGATTTGAGGAATAACCTTATCATTCCGGCTTACCAGCACGATTATACCGATTTTTTCGTTGGGAGCATGGTTGTAGGCTTGTATTCTTCGAGCGATAGAAATATAATAGAATGGATTGCTGGAGGTGTGAAGATGGATTACATGATGCTCAAAGAGGCAAGTGAAAAATGGAAAGTTTCAGTTCGACAGGTAAATTACTATTGTACCGATGGGCGCATCCCCGGTGCAGTAAAAATGGGAACTGTCTGGCTGATACCCAAAGATTCTCAAAAACCAGCTGACAAAAGATATAAAAGCACTCGCAGTAAGGAGGGTGAAGTCAAATGAAGCACATTTTCTTTGTAGAAGATGATTTAAGTTTAATCAATGGATTGTCATTCGCAATTCAAAAGCAAGGATATGAGTTGACGATTGCTCGTACAATCGCGGAGGCGGAACAACTATGGGCAAATGGTAATTATGACTTGGCGGTTTTGGATGTAACTTTGCCGGATGGTTCCGGCTTCGATCTTTGCCAAAAAATCCGGGCATCTTCTAAAGTCCCGATTATGTTTTTGACTGCTGCCGACGAGGAAACAAATATTATTATGGGCCTTGATATTGGCGGTGATGACTATATTACTAAACCGTTCAAGCTGGCCGTTTTTCTTTCGAGAGTCAATGCCCTTCTCCGTCGCAGCGAAAATTATAATCAGGCACAAGATAACAACACTGCCTTGAAATCGAATGGTATAGAGGTTCAGCTTCTCAAACAGGAAGTAACTAAAAACGGTGTCACAGTTAGCTTGACCGCCAGCGAATATAAGCTGCTGTGTCTGTTCATGGAAAATCCTAATATCGTCCTTTCACCTGAACAGATTTTGAGCAAGCTGTGGGATTGCGATGAAAAATACATTGATAACAACACCCTGACTGTATATATCCGGCGGCTTCGCACGAAAATCGAAGATAATCCTGCCGATCCTCAAAAAATAGTGACGGTTCGCCGCATGGGATACAAGTGGAACGAAACAGATAGAGGTTTGTTATGAAAATACTGGTCAATCGAAAAATCAACCGCCTTTTTCTGTGTCTATTGCTGATAATGGCAGTTTTCACCGCAACTGCAATCATTTTTATTGCTCTGAAATTGGAGAATACAGTCTTTTATGTGTTAGCAGCCGCCGTGTTGATGATACTGCTTGTTCTTATCGCCCTGTATTTGTATTTTCGAGAACAAAGCAAAATCATGAATGGAGCCATAGAGCAAATTCGGGAATACATTGCAGGAAACCGAAATGCGCGTATCGAGTGTGATGATGAAGGCGACTTATACCGGCTGTTCCATGAGGTCAATTCCCTGGTTGCGATTTTGAACGCTCATGCCGAGAACGAAGGCCGCGACAAAACCTTTATGAAGAATACCATCTCCGATATTTCCCATCAGTTAAAGACGCCTCTTGCTGCACTTAATATTTACAATGGTTTGATTCAACAGGAAGTGAGCGATAACCCGGAACTGAGGAAATTTGCCTCCCTCTCTGAGCAGGAACTGGATCGGATTGAAAATCTTGTGCAAAATCTTTTGAAAATCACTAAGCTGGATGCAGGGACGATCACTCTGGAAAAATCCATCCAATATGTTGCAGATATGATGGAATATGTTAAAAGGCATTTTTCCTATCAAGCACAGCAACAGGAAAAAACTCTCATACTCTCTGGCGATGACGAAATCACCCTTTTCTGTGACCAAACCTGGTTAATAGAGGCAGTCAGCAATTTGGTGAAGAATGCCATTGACCATACAAAGGCAGGCGCAACAATCTCCATTTCATGGAGAGCCTTTGCGTCTGTCATTCAGATCATTGTAAGTGATAATGGCAGCGGCATTCACCCGGAAGATCTGCCCCACATTTTCAAGCGGTTTTACCGCAGCCGGTTTTCAAAAGATATGCAAGGGATCGGGTTGGGCCTGCCGCTGGCAAAGGCCATTATAGAAGCACACAATGGAACGATTGAGGTGGATAGCACACTTGGGGTTGGAACAACCTTTACGATCAACTTTTTGATTCCTACAAAATTGTAGGGTTCCTGTCATAATGCAGTAGGGTTGACGTGCTACTCTTTCTATACCAAGACAGAAAGAGGTGTAATCTGATATGAATTTGTTAGAGGTCAAGAATATCTCTAAAACATACGGGACCGGCGAAGCTACGGTCCACGCTTTGAAACAGGCGACTTTCTCCGTCCCCAAGGGCGAGTTCGTTGCGATTGTCGGTGAGTCCGGCTCCGGTAAAAGTACGCTGCTGAACATGATCGGCGCGCTGGATACCCCCACTTCTGGGAAAGTGTTCATCGACGGCAAGGATATTTTCTCGATGAAGGAACGCAACCTGACGGTATTCCGGCGGCGGAACATCGGCTTCATCTTCCAGAGCTTCAACCTGATCCCGGAGCTGACGGTGGAGCAAAACATTATCTTCCCGGTGCTGCTGGACTATCAAAAGACTAACAAAAAGTATCTGGAAGAACTGCTGACGGTATTGGGCTTGAAAGAACGGCGCAACCATCTGCCCAGCCAGCTTTCCGGCGGCCAGCAGCAGCGTGTGGCGATTGGCCGTGCGCTGATTACCCGCCCGGCTCTGATCCTGGCTGATGAACCCACCGGCAACCTGGACACCCAGAATACCAGCGAAGTGATTGCCCTGCTGAAAGAAGCCTCCCGGCTGTATGAGCAGACCATCGTGATGATTACGCACAGCCAGAGCATCGCTCAGACCGCTGACCGTATCCTGCGGGTGTCGGATGGCGTGGTGACTGATTTTGGGAGGTGCCGGGAATGAGAAGTTATTTAAGCCTGATCCCAATTTCTGCAAGGGTTCACCGGCGGCAAAACCGCATGACGCTGCTCTGCATCATTTTCGCCGTGTTTATGGTCACGGCTATTTTCAGCATGGCGGAAATGGGCGCTCGGATGGAACAATCCAGACTGTCAGATAAGCATGGTGAGTTTTCGCTTATCAACAGTCTAATGGACACCGCAATGGGGCAGACATTGATGGTTACGGCGGCTGGAATGTTTCTGCTGGTTCTGATTGCCGGGGTATTGATGATCTCCAGCAGCATTAACAGCAGTGTGGCGCAGCGCACCCAGTTCTTTGGCATGATGCGCTGCATCGGTATGAGTAAGCAGCAGATTATCCGTTTTGTCCGCCTGGAAGCCTTAAATTGGTGTAAAACCGCCGTTCCCATTGGTCTTGTCCTTGGAATTTTGGTTTCCTGGGTATTATGTGCTGCTCTACGATTTCTTGTTGGGGAAGAATTTTCAAACATTCCGCTGTTTGGGATCAGTGGCATTGGAATAGTCAGCGGTATTTTGGTGGGTGTGATTACTGTCCTGTTGGCGGCGAGAACCCCAGCCAAACACGCTGCAAGGGTTTCCCCCGTTGCGGCGGTTTCTGGAAATTCCGAAAAAACAAAAACAGGTCATCACGCTGTCCATACAGTTTTTCTCAGGATTGAAACGGCGCTGGGGATTCACCATGCTGTGGCCGCAAAGAAAAACCTGTTTTTGATGACTGGCTCCTTTGCTTTGAGTATCATTCTGTTTTTGAGCTTTTCTGTGCTGATTGATTTTGTTGATCACCTGATGCCGCAATCGGCTGCCACCTCTGATATTGATATTTCAAGTAGTGACGGAGGCAATTCCATCGACAGCGATTTGGTACAGACGCTTTCAGCAATGGAGGGCGTAAAACAAGTCTATGGTCGCAGAAGCAGCTTCGACGTGGCTGCCGGTCTGGATGGTGACGCGACCCTTTCCAGCACTTTGGATTTGGTTTCCTTTGACGATTTTGACCTGAAGGCTCTCCAAAAAGACGGTACACTCCGCTGGGGAAGCGACTTATCAGAGGTTTATGGTGACAGCGAGTTTGTCCTTGCAACTTGGGATCAGAACAGTCCCTGGGCCGTGGGAGATACCATTCTCATAGGGGACGAGCAGATCACGATTGCCGGGCTGTTGAAATATGACCCGTTCAGTGGGGATGGTCTCACTGGTGGCAAGATCACCCTGATTACATCTGACGAGACATTTACCCGGCTAACAGGTATCACCGATTATTCGCTCATTATGATTCAGACTACTTCCGACGCAACGGATGAAGATGTAGCCGCCATTCGTCAAATCGTGGAGGAAAGCGGTTATACCATGAACGATAAGCGGGATGAACGCACATCTGGCACTTATTTTGCCTTTGTTGCCTGCGTCTATGCTTTTCTTGGCATTATCACGCTGGTTACTGTGCTGAACATCGTGAACAGCATCTCCATGAGCGTATCGGCCCGTATTAGGCAGTATGGCTCTATGCGGGCAGTCGGCATGGATGGCCGACAGCTTTCCAAAATGATTCTGGCAGAAGCCTTCACCTACGCCTTTTGGGGCTGTATTATCGGCTGTGCGGTTGGTCTGCCTTTCAGTAAAGTAATATATGACTTCCTTATCACGGATCACTTTCCTTATGCGTCCTGGAGCCTGCCTATCGGATCGCTGGCCGTCATCGTACTGTTTGTCATTGCTGCGGCGGTGCTTGCCGCATATTCTCCGGCCAAACGAATGCGGACAATCTCGGTGACGGAAACCATCAACGAACTGTGACAGGAATTATGAGCCGGTACAAACACAGGAAAAAACGTGCCATGAGAAAAACCATTTTGCGGTTGTTGCTCCTTGTAGTAGCCGTTGCGGTTATGGCGGGTTGCGTATTGATTGGCCGTGGTTACCAGATGTATCAGGCGGCGCTGACCCAGCAAAGTCTTGAAAGCAAAGTAGAGGAAATCCAGTCTGATTCGAGCTATACGGAGTTATCAGAACTTCCCAAAATATATCTGAATGCCGTTGTAGCCGTTGAGGATCACCGTTTTGAACAGCATTTTGGAATTGACCTGATTGCCATAGGTCGGGCTGCATGGAATAATCTGACCACCTGGAGCCTGCGGGAAGGCGGCAGCACAATTACGCAGCAGCTTGCCAAAAATATGTATTTTACGCAGGAAAAGAGCTTTATTCGTAAGGTTGCAGAAATGTTTGTGGCGTTCCAGTTGGAACACACCTACACGAAAGACGAAATCCTGGAGCTGTATGTCAATTCCATATATTTTGGGGATGGCTATTACGGCATTGGTGACGCCTGTAAAGGATATTTGAATAAAGCGCCCATTGAGATGACGAATTATGAGTGTACCCTTATGGCGGGCATTCCCAATGCCCCCTCTGTGTACTCCTTAACAGAAAACCCGGCCTTGGCGGAGCAACGGCAGAAATATGTGGTCAGACAAATGGTAAAATACGGCTATATCACCGAAGATCAGGCACAATCAATCTTCAAATAATTCAGCTATACAGGCAGCGGCCTTGATGGAACCATCAAGGCCGCTGTTTTTTAATTGCAATTCCTACAAAATTGTAGGGTCGCTGTCATAATGCAGTAGGGTTGACGTGCTACTCTTTCTATACCAAGACAGAAAGAGGTGTAATCTGATATGAATTTGTTAGAGGTCAAGAATATCTCTAAAACATACGGGACCGGCGAAGCTACGGTCCACGCTTTGAAACAGGCGACTTTCTCCGTCCCCAAGGGCGAGTTCGTTGCGATTGTCGGTGAGTCCGGCTCCGGTAAAAGTACGCTGCTGAACATGATCGGCGCGCTGGATACCCCCACTTCTGGAAAAGTGTTTATCGACGGCAAAGATATTTTCTCGATGAAGGAACGCAACCTGACGGTATTCCGGCGGCGGAACATCGGCTTCATCTTCCAGAGCTTCAACCTGATCCCGGAGCTGACGGTGGAGCAAAACATTATCTTCCCGGTGCTGCTGGACTATCAAAAGACTAACAAAAAGTATCTGGAAGAACTGCTGACGGTATTGGGCTTGAAAGAACGGCGCAACCATCTGCCCAGCCAGCTTTCCGGCGGCCAGCAGCAGCGTGTGGCGATTGGCCGTGCGCTGATTACCCGCCCGGCTCTGATCCTGGCTGATGAACCCACCGGCAACCTGGACACCCAGAATACCAGCGAAGTGATTGCCCTGCTGAAAGAAGCCTCCCGGCTGTATGAGCAGACCATCGTGATGATTACGCACAGCCAGAGCATCGCTCAGACCGCTGACCGTATCCTGCGGGTGTCGGATGGCGTGGTGACTGATTTTGGGAGGTGCCGGGAATGAGAAGTTATTTAAGCCTGATCCCAATTTCTGCAAGGGTACGGAAACGTCAAAATCGAATGATGATTCTTTGCATCATTATTTCTGTTCTGCTTGTAACTACAATCTTTAGTGCTGCGGATATGATTATCCGAGGTGAAACAGTTACTATGCAAGCTAAGCACGGCAACTGGCATATCCAGGTGAACAATATTTCAAATGAAATTGCTGAAGAAATCAGCAACCGTCCCGATGTCACCGCCGTTGGATGGTCAGCGGTATTCAATGAGGATGCCGACCAGCCCTATACCATAGGTGAACGAAAAGCAACACTATATGGCACGGATGAACACTATTTGGCGCAACTGGCCGATGGTATGGAGGAAGGCGTTTTCCCTCAGAGTGACCAAGAAGTGGTGCTCAGTTCAAATGCCAAACTCGCGCTGGAGGTGGAGTTGGGCGATTCTGTAACAGTTCAAACACCGGCGGGAAATGTGGATTTTATTATATCTGGCTTTGGTTCAGACGATCAGGAGTATTACGAAGGACAGACATATCTGGTTGCCGTTTATATGACAAAAGGTGCTTTTGTATCACTAATGAACGAAAATGGCGTTTCGGACTATGACCCTGCTTGCTATGTGCAGTTTCAAAACGCGGCCAAAGCTGCTGACGCTATTGCTGAAATTCAAGCACAGTACAATTTGCCAGAGGGCAGTATTCATGAAAATACAGCTATTATGGGCCTTGCCGGACAAAGCAGCAATGAATCCATGCGGAATGTTTACGGGTTAGCGGCCATCTTGTTTGTTATGGTTCTATTGGCCGGGGTGCTGATGATTTCCGGTAGCATGAACAGCCAGGTGGCTCAGCGGACAAAGTTCTTTGGCATGATGCGCTGCATCGGTACAAGCCGTAAACAAGTGATTCGGTTTGTAAGACTGGAGGCACTCAACTGGTGCAAAACAGCAATCCCGATTGGCCTTATTTTAGGTACAGTCATCACATGGGCCGTATGTGCATTGCTTCGCTACGGAATTGGCGGCGAATTTGCGGGTACTCCAGTCTTTTCGCTCAGCCCGATTGGATTGATTAGCGGTGCGGTGGTTGGCCTTGTGACCGTTTTGCTGGCGGCGCAGGCTCCCGCAAAACGTGCGTCAAAGGTTTCTCCAGTGGCAGCTGTTTCCGGAAACATCGAGTCAATTCCCACGACACACCACACCGCAAGACTGATTTTGGGAAAAGTCGAATGTACATTAGGCGTTCATCATGCAACTGCTTCTAAAAAAAATTGGTTCCTCATGACGGCCAGTTTTTCCCTGAGCATCATCCTGTTCCTTTGCTTCTCTGTGGGGCTTGATTTTGCTCATGAATTGGTGCCATCCCTGCGATCCTGGCAGCCGGATATTACTTTGAACGGGTATGCAAATGCCCTTCTGCTGGAGCCGGACCTGCTGAATGAGATTCAAGAAATCCCACATGTGGAAGGTGCCTATGGTGTCGCATATCTCGAAAATGTTCCTGCAACTTCATCCAGAGAAGGGATCGACCATGTTAGCCTTATGTCTTATACAGACTACTTGCTGGATAGCTCATCAGGTAGCGTAGTGGAAGGGGATTTGTCGGCCATCTACGGGAACAACAGACAGGTTATGACGATCAGCAACAAAGATAACCCTTTACAGGTTGGGGATACGATTCAGATTGACGGCAAGGAAGTTACCATTACCTGTGCTGTTTCTGATGGCGTATATTCCAGTGAATACAGTGTGATCTGTTCTCCTGAAACCTTTGAATGGCTAACAGGAGAAACAAATTACAGCTTGGTTGGCATACAACTGGACGCCGATGCAGACGATAAAACGATCCGGCAAATCAACAATCTGGTTAGCAATGATGTTATTTTTGATGATTTGCGGCAAGGCAATCAGGAAGATGCGGCGACTTACTTGGCTGCACAATTCATATTATATAGTTTCCTTGCAATTATCGCTATGATTACGCTGTTCAATATTATCAACAGCATTTCGATGAGTGTGACAGCCCGCATCAAACAATATGGCGCAATGCGAGCGGTTGGAATGGATGGCAGTCAGCTTGCGCGCATGATTACAGCAGAGTCTCTCACTTATGCCATTTCTGGCCTTGTAGTGGGTTGCGTAGCCGGATTGCTTTTGAGCCGATATTTGCACATCATGTTGCTTACGAAGTATTTTGGTACAGCCTGGAGCTTACCAGTACCACTGCTCTGTATTATTTTCCTGTTCGATTTTGCAGCAGCTTTCCTGGCAGCCTATGCGCCGTCTAAACGGATACGCGGAATGGCAATTACAGAAACCATCAACGAATTGTAATAAATACTAATCTGCCGCACGACGGCAAAAGAAAAAAAGCCGTCGTACAGCAGCCCTTTTGACACGCCCATATACCCAGCGGCGGCTTTGAGAAATCAAGGCCGCCGCTTTCTTTATGTCTGAAGGAAAGTGATACCAGGACCGGCGGCCCAAGGAGGGAGCCGCCATGAGAGCAGTAATATGTAGTTCATCAAAAAAAGCCTTGCTCATGCCCCGGCTCCCTATACTCCGCCACCGGCATTATCCTACCGGCTGACCGGCAGCTATAAAAGAAATGTGCTTGACGCCAGTTTCCCATTGCGGGAGACTGGCGTTTTTGTTTGTCGTTTTTTGTGGAATAGCCCCGAATTATGCCGGTGCCGTTCTCCGCCCCATTTCGGCTCACCCGTCAACTGGAC
Organism: Paenibacillus sp. FSL P4-0127; assembly: GCF_038007325.1. Classification (NCBI taxonomy): domain Bacteria; kingdom Bacillati; phylum Bacillota; class Bacilli; order Caryophanales; family Paenibacillaceae; genus Paenibacillus; species Paenibacillus sp. FSL P4-0127. The sequence continues at coordinate 1,852,733 of NZ_JBBOWY010000001.1, forward strand.
CCGTGAACCGAAATGGAGGTACATAATGCAGAAGATCAATCTTCGGGAGCTGTATCCCGAAATTTATAAAACGGACACCTATCTGGAAGTAACCGATGAAGTGCAGGCGGTGTTTTTGGCCGACAAACGAGCGGAAGCACGCTACCTGCGGCAGATGTATAACTACAAAGCGCACTACTCCTTGGACTGTGATAACGGCATTGAGAAAGCTATTGTGCAGCACCCGCTTACCCCGGAAGAAATTCTGGAGGACAAGCAGCTCCGCAATCAGCTCTACGCTGCGGTGATGGAGCTGCCGGACAAACAGGCCAAGTGGATTTATGCCCGGTTCTACCTGGGAATGACCGTCAAGGAGATTGCCCAGGCGGAAGATATTGATCTCAGTTGGGTATATAAGAGCATCAAGCGCGGCTTAAAACATCTGGCCAAGAAAATGGAAAAAGTTTAATTTACATGGACAAAATATCGCCGTTTTCTTCACTACTATTAGAAGGACAATTCTTCCCCTTCATTGGTACATTGACAACCGAATAGACGGCATTTCTGGTACATAACCCATGTACGAGCGAATCAGGCGCGCCGCCAAGAAGGACAAGCCAAGGAGGTGATGAACCGGCTGTCCTGAGCGATCAACGCAAGCCTGAGACCCGGAGGCGGCACTTCGGGGCGCGGTGACTGCATGGGGGCCTAAAGATACTTCCTCACGGCCTCCTAAAGACTTGGGGGGAACCCTGCGGCGCACGAGTAAAACGACGCTGCAGAGTTATGACATCCGCGCCAGCGGAGACCAGGAATGTCCCTATCGTCAGGGGCGCGTGGCAAATGTGGCGAGTAAATCTTTCAAAGTCAGATACCATGCGCTGGCAGCTTCGGTTGCCAGCGCATTCATGTGATTTTGAAAGCCACAACCACATCCTTGACAGAAAGGGGGACTACCTATGGAAAAATTGATTTCGCGGAAAGAGGCTGCCAAATTACTGGGGATTAGCATTGCCACTTTGGATGCAGCTCGAAACAGTGGGCTAATTTCCTATGTTCAGTATGTGCAAAATGGTTGCGTGTACTTTACAGATGCTGGCCTTCAGGAGTATATCGCAAAATGCACCCATCGTGCAAAGCCGGTGGAAAAAAGCACTACATACCGTAAGCCGCGAAGCGCCAGAGCTTGAGCTATTCCGTATCCTTGCTGGAACCCAAAATGTCTGATAAAACAAAGTTACAGCGCTGGACATTATTCTTAGGAGGTGACGGAATTGGCAAAAAGAAAAAGGGCAATTCCTCAATATGGTACGGTCGTGCTTAACGGCATTGAATATTATAGAACCAGAGTCGAAGATTCGGATGGAAACAGAGTTGCGCTTTATGCAAAGACGCCGGAAAAACTCTATGACAAGGAGCTGGAGGCGTTAGAGCAGATTGACAGCACTACATTCCGCCGGAGATCGCCTACGGTTGCTGAATACTGTGAAAAATGGCTGCTGATGCAGTCTGTCCATGTTCGGGCTACCACCTTGACAGATTATACCTCCAAGGTGCGGCGGCATATTATCAGCGGGCTGGGAGAGAAGCGGATGGCTGATGTATCTCTGGATGACATTCAGCTTGCCCTTGTACCTGTTTCCAAGAAGTCTGCTTCGGTCTATAAATCTGTGGTGATCCTCTGCAAGTCCATTTTCCGGGCAGCCAAAGAAAGCCATGTGATTGACGAGGACCCGACCATCTATCTGGATGCAAAGGGCGGAGGAGTTCCCCAGGAAGAAAGACAAGCGTTGACGGATGAACAGGTCGAGCAACTTTTGAATACGATCCGGGACTTGCCGCCCTATGTATTCGTGATGATTGGTTTATATGCCGGTCTGCGGCGGGAGGAAATTCTGGCGCTGCAATGGGATTCCGTGTATCTGGATGCGGAGGCTCCGTATTTGACGGTACGACGGGCATGGCATACAGAGCATAACAGGCCGGTCATTCTTACCGAGCTAAAGACCAAAGCTGCACAGAGAAACATTCCTCTCCCGGTTTGTCTGGTAGAGTGTCTGAAAGAGGCAAAGAAAAAATCCACTTCGGATTATGTGGTTGCCAATGGGGACGGCGATCCGCTGTCCTACACGCAGTTTAAGCGACTGTGGCAGTATATTGTGACGAGGACTGCAAAGCCGAGAATGGCCAGAAAACTTGTTGACGGGAAGTATGTAAAATATATGCTTTACCCGAAACTCGGAGAAAAAGCCAGGAATAACGGCCATGTGGTATATAGCCTGGATTTTGAAGTGACACCGCACCAGCTGCGGCACACATACATCACAAACTTAATCCATGCTTCAGTGGACCCCAAAACAGTTCAATATTTGGCGGGCCATGAAAGCAGCAAAATCACAATGGATATTTACGCAAAGGTCAAATACAACAGACCCGATGATCTTGTCAAAACGATGGGCTGTGCCTTTGACTTATGGGACGCTGTGTAAGTCCCGAATAATTCAGAAAATGAAGCAAGAGCGAGACAAGGATGTCTCGCTCTTAGTTTTTCCTTGGCCGTATCTTTGATTCAATTTGAAATCTCTGATAAAAAGGAGGTGTAGATACATCACCACGCGAGAAAGGAAATTCATTATGGCAAAGAAGAAAAAACATACCTCAATATGGAACAGTCACACGAAAGGGTGTCCTGTATTACAGAACCCGGATTCTGGACGCAGACGGTAAGCAGGTGAGCTTGTATGGGACTACCTGTGAGGAACTGTACGATAAGGAGCAGGAAGCGAGACGCCAGGTAGCGGAGATCATCTTCCATCGGGAGCATCCTACTGTGGCCGAGTATTGTGAGAAGTGGCTGTTGATGCAATCCGCAAAAGTGTCACCGGCTACACTGAAGGGCTATGCCTCCAATATGAAGAACTACATCATCAAGCCTTTGGGAGATATGTATATGGAGGAAGTAACAGCGGATGATATTCGTCTGGCGCTGATCCCATTGTCCAATAAGTCCGAGAGCCTGCACAATACGGTGAATATGCTCCTCAAGTGCATTTTTTACTCGGCAGAGCGGAGCCAGTTGCTGGAATACAATCCGTGTGAGGGAATTTCGGCAAAGGGTGGGAAACCGACCCAAAAGAAAGATTCGCTGACAGACCAGCAGGTGGAAGTGCTGCTGGAAACCGTTAAAGGACTTCCGCCGTATCTGTTTACCATGATCGGTTTATATGCCGGTCTGCGCCGGGAAGAAGCTCTCGCCTTGCAATGGGATTGTGTGTTCCTTGATGCACCCACTCCATATATCTCTGTGCGGCGCGCATGGCGAGCAGAGCATAACAGACCAGTTATCTCTACAACGCTTAAGACGAAAGCGGCCAGAAGGGATATTCCCATTCCCAAATGCCTTGTGAATTGTCTGCGGGAAGCCAAGGCTGCCTCCAAATCGGAATATGTGATTGCCGATAGTGAGGGACAGCCCTTGTCATATTCGCAGTTCAAACGTGTCTGGCAGTACATCGTTGTTCGGTCTACCAAGGAGCGTACCTATTATAAGTATGTGAACGGACAGAGCATCAAGTACACTGTTCAGCCAAGCCTGGGAGGACATCAGAAAAACAATCCCAACATTGTGTATAGCCTGGACTTCGATGTGACACCGCACCTGCTGCGGCATACCTACATCACCAATCTTCTGTATGCAGGTGTTGACCCCAAGACGGTCCAGTACCTTGCCGGACATGAGAACAGCAAGACAACTATGGACATCTATGCAAGAGTAAAGTATAATAAACCAGAACAGCTATTCGATGTAGTAAATGCTGCATTTCATCAAGCTGTCCCCTCATAAAAGTGGCCTATTCTTTGGGTTAAGGAATAGGACAACCGAGGGGCCGAGGTTCAAAAAAGCCCGGAATATCAAGGAAAATCAGCGCTCAGACGATTGAAATACGGTCTCAAAGCCGCTCGTCGCGCGCCTCAGTTCTCGAAACGTTAATATTTGCAAATACAGCCCTTCTCCGATCCCGGAGGAGGGCTTTTTGCCTTTTCGTACATACACATAAAAGATGTCCCAATTCATATATATCATTGTAGCAATTTACACACTGGCCTAGTCTTTCCAAGTTGGAAAGCTGGGCTTTTTTCCAAAATGAAATTTTTGGGTTGACTTCTCATGTTTATGTTTTATACTTAAAAATATAATTCTAATCTGATTAGTCGGTTTTATTCCATTCTTAGACAAACCTGAACGGGAGGTCGGAATCATTGAATTTATTGGAAAAAGAACAGCTGATTCACACGAAGGCGGAGGAATTTGAAAACTCTACCCCGCAGGAAGTTATTGCCTGGGCGGTCGAGGCGTTTCCAAACATCACTTTCGCCTGCAGCTTCGGCGCGGAAGATGTCGTAATTGTAGACATGCTGCAGAAGATCAGTCCATCCACCGATATTTTTTATTTGGACACCGATTTTCACTTTAAAGAGACCTATGAGACGCGCGATGCGATTGCGGCCCAATATAATCTGGAGTTTGTACGTGTATCCCCGAAGCTTACGCCGGGGGAGCAGGCGGAGAAGTACGGGGATGAATTGTGGAAATCCGATCCGAACGCCTGCTGCAATCTCCGCAAGGTGGAGCCGCTGACCCGCGTGCTTGGCGGCTACGAGGCTTGGATTACGGGAATTCGCCGCGACCAGGCGCCGACCCGGGCCAATGCCAAGAAGGTCGAATACGACGCAAAATTCGGGCTGGTCAAATTTAATCCGCTGGCAGCCTGGACATCGGACGACGTATGGAACTACATCCGCGAGAACAAGCTCATTTACAACCCCCTGCACGATCGCAATTACCCGAGCATCGGCTGTAAGCACTGCACGCGGCCGGTTATGCCTGGCGAAGATCCGCGGGCAGGGCGTTGGTCCGGCACGGAAAAGACGGAATGCGGCTTGCACAAGTAAGACGCGGGTTGCGAAAGCTACAACCGAAATGGAAATTGGGGGAGATCTAATGACGGCGATATTACCGCATGGCGGCAGCCTGGTGAACAAACTCGTAACCGGCGAGGAGCGTAATGAATTATTGGCGTTGGCGCGGGAACTTCAGTCGATTCCTATCAATGCCTGGACGATATCCGATTTGGACCTGATTGGGGTCGGCGCTTTTTCCCCGTTAACCGGGTTTATGAACGAAGCGGATTACCGTTCCGTGGTACAGCGGATGCGTCTGGCCGACGGTACCGTATGGAGCATCCCGATTACCCTGTCCGTCAGCAAGGAGCAGGCGAAGCTGCTGGCCGTAGGGGAAAAGGTCGCGTTGACCGGAGAACAGGACGGCGTTATTTACGGGCTGCTTGAAATTGGAAGCATTTATGAAGTCGACCATGGGGAGGAAGCCAAAAACGTCTTCAAAACCGACGATATCGAGCACCCTGGCGTAAGAAAGCTGTTTGAACGTTCGCCGTATTATGTCGGCGGTTCGGTACAGGTGCTGAATCGGCCGCAGCCGGCCCGCTTCCGGGAGTTTTACTTCGATCCGGCGGACACGCGCCGTATATTCGCCGAGAAGGGCTGGAAGACGGTCGTGGGCTTTCAGACCCGCAACCCGGTGCACCGGGCCCATGAATATATCCAAAAGAGCGCGCTGGAGATCGTGGACGGCCTGTTTTTGAACCCCCTGGTCGGCGAGACCAAGTCCGACGATGTTCCGGCGGACGTGCGGATGAAGAGCTATTTGACGCTGCTCGAAAATTATTACCCTAAAGACCGCACGTTCTTGGGCGTATTCCCTGCGGCGATGCGTTACGCCGGCCCGCGTGAAGCGATTTTCCATGCGATGGTGCGGAAAAACTACGGCTGCACGCATTTCATCGTCGGGCGCGATCATGCCGGGGTCGGCGATTACTACGGAACGTATGAGGCGCAGGAGATTTTTACGAACTTTACCGCCGAGGAGCTTGGCATTTCGCCGCTCTTTTTCGAGCACAGCTTCTTTTGCACGAAATGCGGCAACATGGCTTCCAGCAAAACCTGCCCGCATCCGAAAGAGGATCATCTGACTTTATCCGGCACTAAAGTGCGGGGACTGCTCCGCGAGGGGATCTGCCCGCCGCCGGAGTTTACCCGCCCCGAGGTGGCCCAGGTGCTGATTGAAGGCATGAAATCGCAAGTAACAAGTTAACGGCCAGTCATATTTGTCCACCTTGTCCCATATCATGGTTAATGTCATGAGGGAGAAAGGTGGCTTTTTTATGGGCGGAAAAGATAAGGTAACGTTATGGATAACCTTGAACCATATCAAAAAAGCGCTGATCGGTGCAGTCCTTATTGCCCTGCTCATCGGCATAGCGATGTATCAAGCTCCTGCGCAAAAGGTGTGGAAATACTGGAGCCTTCCGCTTGCGGGGCGGATTATTGCGCTTGATGCGGGGCACGGCGGTCCGGACGGGGGCGCGGTCAGCCGGCAGGGGCTGATCGAAAAGGACATCAATCTGGCCGTATCGCTGTATTTGCGCGATTATTTGCAGCAGGCCGGGGCGGTCGTCGTCATGACGCGGGAAGTGGATAAGGATCTCGCGAGTGAAGGAACGCAAGGGTACAGCAAACGCAAAACGGAGGATTTGAAGCGCAGGGTCCGTTTTGTTGAGGAGAAGCAGGCTGATCTGCTGGTGAGCATTCATATGAACAGCATTCCGTCGCCGCGCTGGCGCGGGGCCCAGTCGTTTTACTACCCCAATCATGCGGATAGCGCCAATTTGGCGGCGCTTGTTCAGGAAGAGCTGAAACGCAACCTGGAAAATACGGACCGGGTCGCCAAGCCGTCGGATAAAACCGTTTATTTGCTGGAGGCGGTGCAGGTACCTTCGGTGCTCGTGGAGGTCGGCTTTCTGTCCAATCCCGATGAAGCCTCGCTGCTCGGCAGCGAAGCCTACCAGCGTAGAGTCGCCGCTTCGATTTATCAAGGGATACTGCGCTATTACTCCGGCGAAAAAATCAAAAGCCCAGCAGACGGCGTCAGGTAATGCTATAATAAACATCATGATGAACCAGCCAATTATCTGATGAAGTCGAGGTGCTTTCATTGTTAACGAAGGATGAACTTCAGGCTGCCTTGCGTCCCGTTGCCGAACCGACGACAAAGCGAAGCCTGGTGGAGATGCAATGGATTCGCGATATGATGATCAAAGAGGACCGGGTGGCTTTAACCGTAGTTTGCATGGACAAGGACAGCGGGGAACTGGCGCAAGTAGAGCGGGAAATCCGCTATCGTTTGGCCGAGGCGGGCGTGCCTGACGTACATATTCGATTCCGTGAAGCGTCGGAGCGGGAGCGGGAAGAAGCCGGCGGCTTCGGCGGCGGCGCATCCGGGCAGGCGGAAGGCGGCAGGGAACTGAAGGGTCACGGCGCCGGATTGGAGAGCCTGCCGATTCTCGATCCTGCGTCCGGCGTGCATTTTATTGCCGTGGCCAGCGGGAAGGGCGGAGTCGGCAAGTCGACCGTTACGGTAAATGTGGCGGCCGCGCTGGCCCGCCAAGGCAAGCGGGTCGGATTGATCGACGCGGATATTTACGGGTTCAGCGTGCCCGATATGATGGGCATTGAGGAGGCGCCCGGCGTGGAAGACGGGGCGATCATTCCGGTGGAGCGGTTTGGCGTAAAAGTCATGTCGATGGGCTTTTTTATTCAGGACAACAATCCCGTCATTTGGCGGGGACCGATGCTCGGCAAGATGCTGCGCCAATTTTTTAACGATGTTCATTGGGGCGAACTGGATTATCTGCTCCTTGATTTTCCGCCGGGAACGGGCGATATTGCGCTCGATGTGCACCAAATGATCCCGCAGAGCCGGGAGATCATCGTAACGACGCCGCATGCCACGGCGGCCTTCGTGGCGGCCAGAGCGGGGGCGATGGCGTTAAGAAGCGAACACGAGGTGCTGGGCGTCGTCGAGAACATGGCGTATTATGAATGCTCGAAATGCGGGGAAAAGGAATATATCTTCGGCAAAGGCGGCGGCGCCCGGTTGGCGGAATCGCTCCATACCGAGCTGCTCGCGCAAATTCCGCTGGGCGCGCCGGACAATCATCCGGCGGAGCCCGACTTCTCGCCTTCGGTATATAAAGCGGATACGCCGACCGGTAAACTGTATGATGAGCTGGCCGTAAAGATCGCCGGCAAATGCGAAAAAGACTGACCTCCGGCCAGTCTTTTTTCGTATTCGCGCGGGGTTTAAGACGAACCTCCGCCAGCGCCGCCGCCTTCGTTGCTCTGTCCGCCTTCGCCGCCGCCTTCTTGGCCGCCGCCTTGGCCTTCGCCTTGTTTTTTCGGCGCTTTTTCAACCTTCGGCTGCAGTTCTTCCTGAACGACCGTTTTCAGCAGTTCCCGCACTTCCATGCGGAACAGCGGGCTTTGCATCGATTCCTGCATGATGGTCATCGCTTGCTTGCGGTAATCCGGGGTTTTCGTCAAATCCAAAAACATCTTCATGACTTCCGGCGATTTCATCATGTCGGTCATCGATTTTTGGTACGTCGGATCTTTGATTAACTGCATATGGAGCTCTTTGTTCTGCGAACTGATGGCTTTGGCAAAATCCCCGGCAAATTGAGGATCGGTCATGATTTTCTCGATTTCCTTTTTATATTCCGGAGAAGTAATGGTTTCTTTAACGGCCATCCTCACTTCATTCGAGGTTTGCGACGGAAGGAGCATTTTCACGCCTAAGGTTCCGCCGCCGCTTCCTCCGCCGCTTCCGGAGCCGCTTCCTCCGCCCGAACCGGATCCTGAACCCGATTCGGAATCGGAGCCCGAGCTTCCGCCAGCGCCGCCGCTGCTTGGGGAGCTCAACGCTTCGTAGATCGCTTTTTTGCCTTCATCCGTTTTCAGGATATCGATCACCATCGATTTCGTTTCTTTATACCCTCCACCCTGGGAAGAAGAGGAGGAGCTTTGTTCAGAACCGCAGGCCGCCAGCGGAAGAGCAAATGTACATAAAAAGCATAAAAACCAACGGGTACCCCGCAATTTCATGGTTCCCTTCCTCCTTATCATCATTACTGCTGATTTTAGTATGCGGCGACAAAACGGAATTATCCCAATGAAAAGGCTGAAAAGAATGGTTTTTTGCCGGGATCGTTGGTAAAATATTTCGATAGTGGGGGTGTAAGGGCTTGAACCTGAAAAAATGGCTTTATCTGTTCTCGACTTCTATAGGCGTGGGCGCGGCCGTATCGCTGATCGTCGGCTTGCTGATTCAGTGGACCGGCACGGTAAAATATAACGGCGCAGCCGATGTTTTGGTGAATATTGGCATTTTGCTAGGCGTTGGGATTATGGTCAGCGTCTACTCGCAAATGGGATTTTTTGCGTACCTAATGATCAATTACATGGGGACCGGCGTATTTTCCAGAAGATCGTGGCAGTATGTACAACTCGTGCTTACGGCGCTGGCGCTGCTGGAGCTCCTGTTTTTCCGGACATTCGTCGGCGGAGACAAACGCGGGATTTCCGACATCGTCCTTGGCATCATCATACTCGCGGTGGCCATCGTAACCGCCTACTTCAAGGCCAAATTCACGAACGGAACGGCATGGATTCCTACCTTGTTTTTCATGGTGGCGGTTACGATCGTGGAAACCGTCGGCGTGCTGAAAATAGGGGTCGCCGAGGCGACGGCCTGGATCGTTGCCCCCCTCATCGCCTGCAACGCATATCAAATCCTGATTTTGCATAAAGTTCTAAAGTCGGAGCGTTAAGGATAGGATATACATAAAAAGGCCCAGCGATTCACTGGGCTTTTTTTATTCACTTCGCTGATCGCTTGCCGGGTTCATAAACCCGCGGCGAAGTCCAATTGCTCCTGCAGCCAGGCTTGATCGCGCACCTCGTTGCCCTGCACGTTCGCTTCCTGGAGCAGATCGGTGACCGTGACGAATTCGTAGCCTTTTTTTCGCAGCTCGTCGATGATGATCGGCAGCGCTTCATGCGTTTGCTTGACCGAATCGCTGGCATGAAGGAGGACGATGTCTCCGGGATGGGCTTTGTTTACGACGCGATCGGCGATCGTGCGGACGCCTTTGTTCATCCAATCCTGGGAGTCCGTATCCCATTGGATAACTTGGTAACCTTGGCTGGCCGCGATTTTCAGCACTCTTTTATCAAAATCGCCGTTTGGCAGTCTAAGCAGCTTCGGCGGTTGTCCGGTTACCTTGGTAAGAACGGCGTGGGCGGACGAAATTTGCTGCGCTATCTCTTCATCGGTGAGGCCGCTGTAGTTGACATGCTTATACCCGTGACTGCCGATTTCGTACCCCTGCTGCTGAATCGCTTTTACGAGTTCGGGGTGGGTTTTGCTCCAGGGGGCGGAAAGGAAAAAGGTGGCTTTTTGCACGTTTTTATCCTTCAGCACTTTGAGGATCGGTTCGGCACGTTTGTCTCCCCAACTGATATCGAAGGTCAGGGCGATGACTTTTTTGTTCGTGGAGACACTATAAATGGCTGAAGGCGCGCTTTCTTCGGAAAACACGGTAACTTGGCCGCGTTCCACGTAAATGACGCCGGCGGCAAACAGGGCCGCAGCGAAAACAAAGAAAAAACGTTTGATTTTCTTCCCGTTCAGGACATAGAAGAAATTGTTCATTAGCAATTTAGCCCCTCTCGTCATCAGAATGAAATGATCAGAACTGATCCGCTTGTACCAATGTATGCTTTTCTCACTGCATTATGACGCCCTTGTCCCTGAAATTAAGGAGGTTGCCATGTTTTCCTTTAAAAGATTTGTGACGGATTTGATGCTTTACCGCAAGGCTATGCTGGTTTCCCTTTTGATTTTTGCCGCAGGAGTCGCCTTGGGAGCCGCCAACGCCGATACGCTTACGCGGTTGATCCTGTCGGACTTGGAGAAATTAGGGGAATACAGCCGGCAGCTATCGCAAACGAAGACGCCTGAGCTGCATTTCTTCACGTTTATTTTCTTGAACAATGCCTTAAAAAGCGTTGCCATCATGGTTTTGGGCGGGCTTTTGGGAATAATGCCGAGCGTGTTTCTGCTGATGAACGGGGTGGCGCTCGGGTATGTGGTGGCGGCGGCCGCCAGCCGGGGGGAACATGTCTTGGATGTGATTGTACGCGGACTGCTTCCTCACGGCATTATTGAAATTCCGGCGATTCTGATCGCCTCCGGGTTTGGTTTGCAATTCGGTTATTTGGTCATCAAAAGTTTGGGCGAGCTGGGCGCTAGAGATCCGGGGGAAAGAACGGTCGATTGGCGGGGGTTTTTTAAGACATTCTTCCGCGGGGCTTGCTGGGTTGTACTGCTTTTGGTCGTCGCGGCCGTTATTGAAAGTACGCTGACTTTTTATTTGGTTCGATCTTGATAGACTTAACTGTTTGGCTTATGAATTTGCTCCTTGCATTCATAATTTTCCCAAAATGTGTGCATAACATTAAAGCACAACTGGCGAGTCCAGGTGAACAATGCATCCCCTAATTCTGCATTTGAATCTAAGACCAAAGAGGAGTTGTTCTGTCATGCTGGGAATGTTATTCAGCGAGAAAGAATGCAAGGAACTTGACTATGTGCTGCGAAAAGAGCTGGATGAAATGCTGCTCGATATGAGCGACCATCGGCTTGATCAGGACATTCGGAACGCGATCGCCAATCGGTATAAAACGATATTCAGAATGTACGCCCGCTTTGCGCCTTCCAAGGAGCTTTCCAAGTATGCCCGCCGGGCCCGTTTTCCGCAAGTGAAACAATAAGCGCAAATGGGTGTTGACGATTGGGCCCGGATTATGTTAAATTAGCATTCGTCCCGTTATTGAGGGGATAATGTTGCAGCGATGCAGGTTTGAGCGGTTGGGTTAAAGTGGAAATAAAAAAATCAAAAAAACTCTTGCAAAAACCTAGATCACTGTGATATATTATAAAAGTCGCCGCTGAAACAACGGCAACAAATGAAAAGCGAAGTTGATCTTTGAAAACTGAACAACGAGTGAGTATAAATGAGAATTAAAATTCTCGTCAGTTTTTCTAAATGAGCAAGTCAAACAACCTTTATTGGAGAGTTTGATCCTGGCTCAGGACGAACGCTGGCGGCGTGCCTAATACATGCAAGTCGAGCGGAGTTGATCGGGAGCTTGCTCCTGATTAACTTAGCGGCGGACGGGTGAGTAACACGTAGGCAACCTGCCCGTAAGACCGGGATAACTACCGGAAACGGTAGCTAATACCGGATAATCAAGCCTCTCGCATGAGAGGCTTGGGAAAGGCGGAGCAATCTGTCACTTACGGATGGGCCTGCGGCGCATTAGCTAGTTGGTGGGGTAACGGCTCACCAAGGCGACGATGCGTAGCCGACCTGAGAGGGTGAACGGCCACACTGGGACTGAGACACGGCCCAGACTCCTACGGGAGGCAGCAGTAGGGAATCTTCCGCAATGGACGAAAGTCTGACGGAGCAACGCCGCGTGAGTGATGAAGGTTTTCGGATCGTAAAGCTCTGTTGCCAGGGAAGAACGTCTTCTGGAGTAACTGCCAGGAGAGTGACGGTACCTGAGAAGAAAGCCCCGGCTAACTACGTGCCAGCAGCCGCGGTAATACGTAGGGGGCAAGCGTTGTCCGGAATTATTGGGCGTAAAGCGCGCGCAGGCGGCTGTTTAAGTCTGGTGTATAATCCTGGGGCTCAACTCCGGGTCGCACTGGAAACTGGACGGCTTGAGTGCAGAAGAGGAGAGTGGAATTCCACGTGTAGCGGTGAAATGCGTAGAGATGTGGAGGAACACCAGTGGCGAAGGCGACTCTCTGGGCTGTAACTGACGCTGAGGCGCGAAAGCGTGGGGAGCAAACAGGATTAGATACCCTGGTAGTCCACGCCGTAAACGATGAGTGCTAGGTGTTAGGGGTTTCGATACCCTTGGTGCCGAAGTAAACACATTAAGCACTCCGCCTGGGGAGTACGGCCGCAAGGCTGAAACTCAAAGGAATTGACGGGGACCCGCACAAGCAGTGGAGTATGTGGTTTAATTCGAAGCAACGCGAAGAACCTTACCAGGTCTTGACATCCCTCTGACCGCTGTAGAGATATGGCTTTCCTTCGGGACAGAGGAGACAGGTGGTGCATGGTTGTCGTCAGCTCGTGTCGTGAGATGTTGGGTTAAGTCCCGCAACGAGCGCAACCCTTGACTTTAGTTGCCAGCAAGTAAAGTTGGGCACTCTAGAGTGACTGCCGGTGACAAACCGGAGGAAGGTGGGGATGACGTCAAATCATCATGCCCCTTATGACCTGGGCTACACACGTACTACAATGGCCGGTACAACGGGAAGCGAAGGAGCGATCTGGAGCGAATCCTAGAAAAGCCGGTCTCAGTTCGGATTGCAGGCTGCAACTCGCCTGCATGAAGTCGGAATTGCTAGTAATCGCGGATCAGCATGCCGCGGTGAATACGTTCCCGGGTCTTGTACACACCGCCCGTCACACCACGAGAGTTTACAACACCCGAAGTCGGTGAGGTAACCGCAAGGGGCCAGCCGCCGAAGGTGGGGTAGATGATTGGGGTGAAGTCGTAACAAGGTAGCCGTATCGGAAGGTGCGGCTGGATCACCTCCTTTCTATGGAGAATCGCTTCCTGCGATGGAAGCATTCAAATAGCTAACTCGGGTTAGCGAACTTACTCACTCGTTGGTCAGTTTTGAGAGTTCAACTCTCAAGCTTATCCTTCCAACACTTGCCGGTTGAACGGTAAGGCAGGAAATGATAAGATATTCTTCCGCCGGTAAAACGGCGAAGAAACTTGATCCTTGAAAACTGGATAACGAAACGAAATTTGCGTTTTAGAACAATCCTTTTAGCTGAACTTGTGTCAAAACAAGTGAAGATATTAGTGGTTTGATATTTTCCTTCGGGAAAAATCATGGTTAAGCTACTAAGAGCACACGGAGGATGCCTAGGCGCTAGGAGCCGAAGAAGGACGTGGCGAACAACGAAACTGCCTCGGGGAGCTGTAAGCAAGCATCGATCCGGGGATGTCCGAATGGGGAAACCCGGCTGGGGTAATACCTAGTCACTCATCACTGAATCCATAGGTGGTGAAGAGGCATACCAGGGGAACTGAAACATCTAAGTACCCTGAGGAAGAGAAAACAATAGTGATTCCGTCAGTAGCGGCGAGCGAACGCGGATTAGCCTAAACCGAAGAGCTTGCTCTTCGGGGTTGTGGGACGTCTCACATGGAGTTACAAAGGCGGAGGTTAGACGAACAGGTCTGGAAAGGCCGGCCAGAGAAGGTAAAAGCCCTGTAATCGAAAGTCTCCGCCCTCCGAGACGGATCCCGAGTAGTGCGGGGCACGTGAAACCCCGTATGAATCCGCCAGGACCATCTGGTAAGGCTAAATACTCCCTAGCGACCGATAGTGAAGCAGTACCGTGAGGGAAAGGTGAAAAGCACCCCGGAAGGGGAGTGAAAGAGAACCTGAAACCGTGTGCTTACAAGAAGTCAGAGCCCTCTATATGGGTGATGGCGTGCCTTTTGTAGAATGAACCGGCGAGTTACGTTTGCAAGCAAGGTTAAGCTGAGAAAGCGGAGCCGCAGCGAAAGCGAGTCTGAATAGGGCGAATTTAGTTTGCAGGCGTAGACCCGAAACCGTGTGATCTACCCCTGTCCAGGGTGAAGGTGCGGTAACACGCACTGGAGGCCCGAACCCACGTACGTTGAAAAGTGCGGGGATGAGGTGGGGGTAGCGGAGAAATTCCAATCGAACTCGGAGATAGCTGGTTCTCCCCGAAATAGCTTTAGGGCTAGCCTCGGTGTGACAGTCGTGGAGGTAGAGCACTGATTGGGTGCGGGGCCCGCAAGGGTTACCAAGCTCAGTCAAACTCCGAATGCCATAGACTGATTCACCGGGAGTCAGACAGTGAGTGCTAAGATCCATTGTCAAAAGGGAAACAGCCCAGACCATCAGCTAAGGTCCCCAAGTGTGTGTTAAGTGGGAAAGGATGTGGAGTTGCACAGACAACCAGGATGTTGGCTTAGAAGCAGCCACCATTTAAAGAGTGCGTAATAGCTCACTGGTCGAGTGACTCTGCGCCGAAAATGTAACGGGGCTAAACACACCACCGAAGCTATGGCTTGAATCGACTTCACTGCTTCTTTGAGGCGGTGATAACCAGGTACATTTTTGCCGAAAGCAACCGATGAATATTGTTCAAAGGTTTCGGCCAAATGCACCTCGGGGTTAAACACAGGACTTCGAAGCAGGAGTGAAGTCGATTCAGGGGTAGGGGAGCGTTGTGTATGCGTTGAAGGTGTACCGTAAGGAGCGCTGGAGAGTACACAAGTGAGAATGCCGGTATGAGTAACGAAAAGATCAGTGAGAATCTGATCCGCCGAAAGCCTAAGGGTTCCTGAGGAAGGTTCGTCCGCTCAGGGTAAGTCGGGACCTAAGGCGAGGCCGAAAGGCGTAGTCGAAGGACAACAGGTTGAAATTCCTGTACCACCGTAATCCGCTATGAGCGATGGGGTGACGCAGGAGGGTAGTGACGCGGGGCGATGGAATGCCCCGTCCAAGCAGTGAGGCTGGTGTGTAGGCAAATCCGCACACCGTAAGGCTGGGCTGTGATGGGGAGGGAAAATTTACAGTACCGAAGGTCATGATCTCACACTGCCGAGAAAAGCCTCTAGCCAGGAGAAGGTGCCCGTACCGCAAACCGACACAGGTAGGCGAGAAGAGAATTCTAAGGCGCGCGGAAGAACTCTCGTTAAGGAACTCGGCAAAATGACCCCGTAACTTCGGGAGAAGGGGTGCCCCGGTAGGGTTTATAGCCCGAGGGGGCCGCAGTGAAAAGGCCCAAGCGACTGTTTAGCAAAAACACAGGTCTGTGCGAAGCCGCAAGGCGAAGTATACGGGCTGACGCCTGCCCGGTGCTGGAAGGTTAAGGGGAGCGGTTAGGGGTTAAACCCGAAGCTGTGAACCGAAGCCCCAGTAAACGGCGGCCGTAACTATAACGGTCCTAAGGTAGCGAAATTCCTTGTCAGGTAAATTCTGACCCGCACGAATGGCGTAACGACTTGGGCGCTGTCTCAACGAGAGATCCGGTGAAATTTTAATACCTGTGAAGATGCAGGTTACCCGCGACAAGACGGAAAGACCCCATGGAGCTTTACTGCAGCTTGATATTGGACTTTGATACGATTTGTACAGGATAGGTGGGAGCCTAGGAAGTGGGAGCGCAAGCTTCCATGGAGGCGCCGTTGGGATACCACCCTGATCGTATCGGAGTTCTAACCCGGTACCGTGATCCGGTACGGGGACCGTGTCAGGCGGGCAGTTTGACTGGGGCGGTCGCCTCCTAAAGAGTAACGGAGGCGCCCCAAGGTTCCCTCAGAATGGTTGGAAATCATTCGCAGAGTGCAAAGGCAAAAGGGAGCTTGACTGCGAGACTGACAAGTCGAGCAGGGACGAAAGTCGGGCTTAGTGATCCGGTGGTACCGCATGGAAGGGCCATCGCTCAACGGATAAAAGCTACCCTGGGGATAACAGGCTTATCTCCCCCAAGAGTCCACATCGACGGGGAGGTTTGGCACCTCGATGTCGGCTCATCGCATCCTGGGGCTGAAGTAGGTCCCAAGGGTTGGGCTGTTCGCCCATTAAAGCGGTACGCGAGCTGGGTTCAGAACGTCGTGAGACAGTTCGGTCCCTATCTGTCGTGGGCGCAGGAAATTTGAGAGGAGCTGTCCTTAGTACGAGAGGACCGGGATGGACGCACCGCTGGTGTACCAGTTGTTCCGCCAGGAGCACAGCTGGGTAGCTAAGTGCGGACGGGATAAGCGCTGAAAGCATCTAAGCGTGAAGCCCCCCTCAAGATGAGATTTCCCAATTAGTAAGACCCCTTGAAGACGACGAGGTTGATAGGCCTGAGGTGGAAGTGCAGCAATGCATGGAGCTGACAGGTACTAATCGGTCGAGGGCTTATCCAAAACTCTACCCACCAAAGTGACGTGAAGCTTCGAAGCTGAGTCCGAGTACTTTGGCGGGGCCCAAAAATATACCCCAAAAAGTGACGCGAGGCTTCGTAGGTAATTCCGATTACTTTTCGGGGACCCCGGGAACTGAATAGGGGCTAACACGCAAATCAAGTTTCGTATCCAGTTTTCAAGGATTAACGCCTTGAATCGTTTGGTGGCGATGGCGGAGGGGTTCCACGCGTACCCATCCCGAACACGACCGTTAAGCCCTCCAGCGCCGATGGTACTTGGACCGAAGGGTCCTGGGAGAGTAGGACGCCGCCAAGCAATGTTCCCTGATAGCTCAGTCGGTAGAGCACTCGACTGTTAATCGAGTTGTCACAGGTTCGAGTCCTGTTCGGGGAGCCATTTGCTCTCATAGCTCAGTAGGTAGAGTGCATCCATGGTAAGGATGAGGTCACCGGTTCGATCCCGGTTGAGAGCTTTTTACATAAGGCCCGTTGGTCAAGGGGTTAAGACACCTCCCTTTCACGGAGGTAACAGGGGTTCGAATCCCCTACGGGTCATTGCTTCCTTCATTACTTCAAAGTAGGGTGAGAAACCCTTATAGGGGTTCGTCGGAGCATGAGCTTCGTTAGGAATACTTCGCAGTCTCTCGCGAAGCGAGAGTATCCCCTACGGGTCACCATACATACGGAGGCTTAGCTCAGCTGGGAGAGCATCTGCCTTACAAGCAGAGGGTCGGGGGTTCGATCCCCTCAGCCTCCACCATTGTTAATGGGGATTAGCCAAGCGGTAAGGCAACGGACTTTGACTCCGTCATGCATAGGTTCGAATCCTATATCCCCAGCCATTTTGGGTATGAGCCATTAGCTCAGTTGGTAGAGCACCTGACTTTTAATCAGGGTGTCGAAGGTTCGAGTCCTTCATGGCTCACCAGTTTCCTCAAGTTAACGAGGGAAATGATGATTACGCGCGTGTGGCGGAATTGGCAGACGCACTAGACTTAGGATCTAGCGTCTTTGACGTGGGGGTTCAAGTCCCTCCACGCGCACCAGATTATGCGGACGTGGCTCAGCGGTAGAGCATCGCCTTGCCAAGGCGAGGGTCGCGGGTTCGATTCCCGTCGTCCGCTCCATAATTTGCGCCCTTAGCTCAGCTGGATAGAGCGTTAGACTACGAATCTAAAGGTCAGGAGTTCGAATCTCTTAGGGCGCGCCATTTTAACAAAATAAATGTTTGGCATAAAGATTGGCCAACATATCTCGGGACGTAGCTCAGCTTGGTAGAGCACCTGGTTTGGGACCAGGGGGTCGCATGTTCGAATCGTGTCGTCCCGACCATTAAAGTTTTGGGTGTTATGCGGGTGTAGTTCAATGGTAGAACTCCAGCCTTCCAAGCTGGTAGCGTGGGTTCGATTCCCATCACCCGCTCCATATATAACAGCAACATCATCGGAAGATGATGTTTTTTGTTATAGATATCGGAATAATCATTTTGAAAGTTGGCCTCATGATAACTGTAGCTTATTGAACAAAAAAATTTATTTATATTCTTGTATTTTATTGCTTTACCGTGTTAAGGTAAGTAATGGTTGCTTAAACGGGACGTCGCAACGCACTGTCTTGGTCCCCGGCTGCGGGTGGAAAGTTCTTCCTTTAGAGGATTGCGCTGTAGTGAGTGTATTAGCCCTATCATGCATAAATATGAAATGATTAATTTTTCATTTTAAACATGATTTATTTTAAATATAATGGTGCACATAATCTTGAGGCTGCTGTATCTTATTAGTGAATATGAATATTTACTCAATGTTAAGTTTGTAATCCAACCGTCTCACCGCGAAATCTTACAAATTAGGTGAAGATTTTCGGGGGAGATTATTGTATTATGTTAAGAAAGCTTTAGAAAAGACGGAATAGGGATGAAATGGGGGAGAAACATGACTGAACTAACGGTTACCGCAGGCACAAGCAACTCAAACAACCTGCTCCGGCGCGACATTCGTTTTTTGGGCAATATTCTAGGAGAGGTCCTGGTACATCAGGGCGGTAACGAGCTCTTGGATATTGTCGAGAAGATTCGTGAAGCCAGTAAATCGCTGCGGGCTGTATTTTTACCCGAATTGCATGATGAGTTTAAGGAAATGATCAATTCTCTTGAACCCGGAATTCGTCACCAAGTTATCCGTGCTTTTGCCATTTACTTTCAGCTCGTCAATATTGCCGAGCAGAATCATCGGATTCGCCGCAAGCGGGATTACGAACGTTCGGCCGGAGAAGCCGTTCAATCGGGAACGATCGAGGCCGCCATTAAAGGCCTGAAGGAACAGGGTTTCACTTATGTCGAAGTTAAGGAAATCATGGAGGGTATGTCCCTGGAGCTTGTGATGACGGCACACCCTACCGAAGCGATGCGGCGGGCGATCTTGGATATTCACAAACGGATTGCCGACGATGTCATGCAGCTCGATAATCCTACCCTTACGTTCCGCGAGCGTGAACAGCTTAGAGAGAAGCTGCTAAATGAAGTGATCACGCTTTGGCAAACCGATGAGCTGCGCGATCGTAAGCCCACGGTGCTCGATGAGGTCAGAAACGGGATGTACTATTTTCATGAGACGCTGTTTCATGTGCTTCCCGAAGTATATCAGGAACTGGAACGCAGCCTGACCAAATACTATCCGGAGCATTATTGGCACGTGCCCGCTTACCTGCGCTTTGGTTCGTGGATCGGCGGCGACCGGGACGGCAACCCGTCCGTTACCGCGGTCGTGACCTGGCAAACGCTGCGGATGCAGCGGAAGCTGGCCGTGCGCGAGTATCAGCACATTTTGAGCGATTTGTTCAAGCATCTGAGCTTCTGCACCACGATCATCGACGTGACCGACGAGCTGATGGCCTCCATTCAACGCGACCGGCTTCAGGTAAAGCTGCAAAAAACGCAGCAGTGGAACAACGAGAAGGAGCCCTATCGCATTAAACTGACTTACATGGTGGAGAAACTGCACAATCTGCTGGACGACGCGAAAAAGGACACTCCGGAGCGCTACGCCAACGTGAGCGAGTTTATCGAGGACTTGAAAATCATCGACCGCAGTCTGCGCCACCATTATGCGGACTATGTAGCCGATACGCATCTTAAAAAGCTGATCCGCCAGGTGGAGCTGTTCGGCTTCCACACGGCGACCCTGGACGTTCGCCAGCACAGCAAAGAGCACGAGAACGCCATGACGGAAATCTTGGCGAACATGAATATCGTGCCGAACTATTCCGAACTGGAGGAAGAGGAGAAGGTCAAGCTGTTGGAAAAACTGCTGAACGATCCTCGTCCGTTGACGTCGCCTTATCAGGATTACAGCGAAAGCACCAATGAATGCCTGGAAGTATACCGTGCGATATACCGTGCGCAACAAGAGTACGGAAAGCAATGTATTACCAGCTACCTGATCAGTATGACGGAAGCGGCCAGCGATATTCTCGAAGTTATGGTTTTTGCCAAAGAAGTCGGATTGTTCCATAAGGAAGCGGACGGCAGCGTAACCTGCACACTGCAATCCGTGCCGCTGTTTGAGACGATCGATGATCTGCATGCCGCGCCGGGCATCATGAATCAGTTGTTCACCATGCCGATCTATCGGCAATCGGTGGCGGCGATGAATGATCTGCAGGAAATTATGCTGGGATACTCCGACAGCAACAAGGACGGCGGCGTGGTCACGGCCAACTGGGAGCTGCGCGTCGCGATGAAGCAAATTACGGCGACGGCCAACCAATACGGAGTTAAGCTGAAGTTTTTCCACGGCCGCGGAGGCGCGCTTGGCCGCGGGGGCATGCCGCTGAACCGCAGCATTCTGGTACAGCCGCCGGAAACGATCGGAGGAGGCATCAAGATCACCGAGCAGGGTGAAGTGCTCTCGTCGCGTTATTCTTTGCGAGGCATCGCCTACCGCAGTCTGGAGCAGGCTACCTCCGCATTGATCGAGGCCAACAAGCTTGCCAAGCTGCGTCAGAAGTGCAACCCCGAGGAAGAGCGCTGGGAAGAAATCATGGCCGGCATCTCGGAGACTTCGCTGAGCAAATACCAGGATCTCGTGTTCCGCGAACCGAATTTCCTGAAGTTTTTCCGGGAATCTACGCCGCTTGTCGAGATCGGCGAACTGAATATCGGCTCGCGCCCGTCCAAACGCAAAAACAGCGACCGGTTTGAGGATCTCCGGGCGATTCCTTGGGTATTTGCCTGGACGCAAAGCCGCTATCTATTCCCGGCTTGGTATGCCGCCGGCACCGGACTGATGAATTTTTATCAGAACAAAGAAGAAAATCTGAAAATACTGCAGGAAATGTATCAGCACTTCTCGTTTTTCCGCTCCGTGATCGATACGCTGCAGTTCGCCTTGATTAAGGCGGACTTGGTAATCGCACAGGAATACGCCAATATGTGTTCCGATTCGGAAGCGAAGGAGCGGGTCTTTGGTCAGATCGAAGAAGAATTCCGGTTGACGCGGGAGATGGTCCTGAAGATCGCCGGCATCTCCGAAATTCTCGACAATGTCCCGGGGCTTCAGGAATCGATCCGCCTGCGGAATCCTTACGTTGATCCGCTGAGTTACCTGCAGGTTCAACTGCTGGCCGAGCTGCGCTCGGTTCGCGAGCAAGGCGAGGATGACGCGCACCTGCTGCGCGAAGTTCTGCTTACCATTAACGGCATTGCCGCAGGGCTCCGGAATACGGGCTGATACGAACTTAAACGCTGCATTTCATCATATGCCGGTCCTTTGGTAAAAGGGCCGGCTTTTTGATTGGCTTCTATTGCATTTTGCTGGCAGTTGCATTAACATTTGAATGAAGTACAGGCAGGGAATAGATTTAAGCCCGTCCATGGATCTGGGGGAAAATACGGTGGTAGATCATTTCGACGCAAGGCTGGTGAAGCTGGCCCGGAAAGGGGATCAGGGAGCCTTTGCCGAACTCGTTGATTTATATAAGGATAAACTGTTTCATCTGGGCTACAGGATGTTGTCGAACCGGCACGAAGCGGAGGATGTCGTGCAGGAGACGTTTTTAAGGGTTCACAAAAACTGGAGCCGTTACGATGATAAACAGAAATTTTCGACATGGATATACCGCATTGCGACGAATCTTTGTATCGACCGGTTGCGCAAGCGGAAACCGAGTTACTATCTCGATGCCGAAATGAACGACCAGGAAGGTATGGACGGTTATACGCTGATTCCCGGTGACGACAAAACGCCGGAAACGGAATATCTGCTTTCGGAAACGCAGCGGACGATTCATCAAGCCATAGCGGGCTTGCCGGCGAAATATAAGTCCGTCATTATTTTAAGATACCTGCAGGAAATGTCGCTCCAGGAAATCAGCGAAGTGCTGGACATGCCGGTAACGACGGTCAAGACGCGGGTTCACCGGGGACGCGAGTTTCTGCGAAAAAAGCTGGAGCACAAAGTGCTTTAAAACCGCGGTTAATTTTGCCGATATTTTTTTATGAAACGAAATTGTTTGCACTACGTAATGTAATGGTAGGACGAATAGGTTCCGGGGATCCGCCGGGATTTTCCGCATACGCATAGATTGATACTGAAAGGATTGGCTGATATGGAATGCAAGCAAGCCTCCTCATTAATGCATGATTATTTGGACGGCGAATTGAGCCGCGACGAAGCCCTAGCGTTGAAGCAACATATGCAAACCTGTCCGGTATGCCAGGAGCGGTTCAAAGAATTGGAGCAAACCGAAATGATGCTGTTTGCGACCATCAAGCACACGAGCCTTTCGGCGCCCGATGAGTTGGTCAACCGGATCATCAGCCAGATCCCGAATCAGCCGAAACAGCAGGCCTGGATCAAGTGGATCAAGCGGCACCCGGCTTTGACCGCGGCTGCCATGTTTCTGCTGGTGATGCTGTTCAGCGCCGTCTCTTTTTGGGATACCGATGATCAACTCGTGGTCAAAGGGACTAATCTCGATCAGGTGATCATCCATGGCGACACGGTGACGGTACCCGACAACTCAAAAATCGCCGGGAACTTGACGATAGAAAACGGCAAGGCCGAAATCTATGGTGAAGTTGAAGGCAATTTAACCGTCATTGACGGTACGTTTTATCAGGCTTCTACCGCGCATATTTCCGGTCAGGTCAAAGAAATCGATCGGGCACTGGATTGGATCTGGTATAGGATTACCAATACGTTCACGGAAGTCGCCTATAGGTAAACGTTTGGCTGGATGCAAATTTTTGGCGCCTCCCCTCGGGAAAACGGCGCTTTTTTTATTTTCGCTCAATCAGGAAAATAATGTAATTCATTACGAAAAGCGCCTATTTTTTCCCGGACGCTTGCATCTCACATGTGAACGTTATAACCTAGTAGTTAGGGGAAACTTATAGAGACAAGCATCCAATGCTGTAAATAATCGTTTCCTTATCAGCGGGCGAAGGATGCCCGTCAGGAACAGTCCCGGGGGTTGCATCATGAGTTATTTTTCGAATATGACTTGGCAGGACACCATCAAGGATGTCATCGATATCCTCATCGTTACCTACATCATTTACCAACTGATCTTGCTTGTGCGGGGAACGCGGGCCGTTCAACTGCTCAAGGGGATTCTCGTTCTGGTGGTTATTTGGGCGGTAAGCACGTGGTTTGATTTATATACGCTGAAATGGCTCATGAACCAAATGTTTACGTTCGGCGTGCTGGCGATCTTCATTATTTTCCAGCCGGAATTAAGACGCGCGCTGGAGCAGCTCGGTAGAGGCAAGCTATTTGGCCGCAGTTCGGCCGATGAGGAACAATTCGGTAAAGAAATCGGCGAGATTATTAAAGCCGTTAATTATTTATCACGTAGAAAAATCGGGGCGTTGATCGTCTTTGAACGGGATACGGGGCTCAATGAATATACCGAATCCGGGATTCCGATGCAATCGCTCATCTCTTCGCAGCTGCTGATCAATATTTTTATCCCGAATACGCCGCTGCATGATGGAGCGGTCATTATTCAGGGTCATAAAATATCGGCCGCGGCCTGCTATTTGCCGTTGTCGGAAAACCCGTTCATCAGCAAAGAACTGGGCACCCGGCACCGTGCGGCGATCGGGATCAGCGAAGTCGGCGATGCCGTTTCGATCGTCGTGTCCGAAGAGACCGGTCAAATTTCCCTGGCGATCAACGGCCAAGTCGTGCGCGATATAAATGAGGAGTCGTTGATTTCCAAGCTTTACGAAGAGCTTGGGCCGGATTCAAGCGCCAACGAAAAGCGCAGACCTTTCCGTAGAAGGAAGGAGGCCGGCAAAAATGGATAAGTGGCTGACCCACAACAACTTTGCTAAGGTTTTGGCCCTGGTCGTCAGCATTATTTTATGGGCGATGGTTCATTTGGACAGCGGAACGCCCGTCGATTCGACGACGCTGGCGCAGCCTAAAATCATCGATAACGTGAATATAGAAGTTACCGGATTGAACGATGAGAAGTATGTGTTGTATGACCTCGAACCGACTAAGGTACGTATGGAGGTTAAAGGAAAACGCATTGATTTAACGACGAGTTTTTCCGATTATAAAGTGAAATTGAATTTGAAAAACGTGGGTCCGGGGACGTTTACGCTTCCTTTGACCTATGAGCTTCCTCCCGGCGTGCAGCTGGTGTCGATTGACCCTTCGATCGTGAAGGTCACGGTTGAAGCGAAAGAAACCAAGACGGTTCCCGTGAGCATCGTGACGAAAGGGCAGCCTGTGAACGGGCTGCTTCTGGGCAGTCCGATCGTAGCCGGAAGCGGCACCGTTGATGTCACGCTGCCGGCCAGCGAAATCGGCGAGCTTAGCAAGGTGCAGGGAACCGTGGACGTAACGGGGCTCAAGGATTCGGTCAAAGGCAAAAGCGTAAAGCTTACGGCATATGATAAGCAGGGGAAAGCGATGGAAAGCGCGGAGATCTCTCCAAGCTCCGTCGAGGTCGACGTTCCTATCTCCAAAATGTATAAAACCGTGCCGATCGAACTGCGGTACATAGGGCAGCTTCCGGCCGGTTACGTGCTTGCGGGCGCGGAACCCGACGTGGAGGGCGTCGCCTTATATGGGACGAAGGAAGCGCTCGCGGGCATAAGTTCCTATCCGATCACCGTCGATTTAGGGCGCTTTGACGGCTCGAATGCGACCAAATACTCGGTGGACTTGACGCCGCCGGAAGGTTTTGAGAAAATCGAGCCGAGCTCCGTCACGGTGACACTAAATGTGAAGCCTGCCGAGCAGAAGCAGGTGGAAGGCATACCGATCACCTTGGAAAACGTGAGTTCGCTGTACAATGCAAAAGTCATCCGGCCGGCTGACCGGCTTGTTTCGCTCACGCTATTAGGTGCGGACGACGTGCTCGCCAAGCTTGCGGCGGCCGATATTCAAGCTGCGGCGGACTTGTCCGATCTAGGTGCGGGCCTCCACACGGTTCCGGTAAACGTGAAGCTCCCGGCCTATGTGGAGCTGGCGGATGCAAGCAAGGGCTTGACGATTGACGTAGAGCTGACGGAGAAAGATATGCCGGCCGCCACCGAACCGGAAGAGGATACGGGGAAGCAGGAAAATCAGACTGACCCGGGAACTTCGGGAAATGGGGGGAACCCGGGGAATCAGCAGAGCGAAAACAATGCCGAGAGACCTGCGGGCAATGATTCTTCGGCCAATCAGGGGGACGATGCCGGAACGGCCAACAATGGGGCTGCCGGCGGAGCGTGAGCTTTCAAGCCGGCTTACTGAAATCAGAGACGGAAAACGGCATATTTGCCGGATCGGGCAACAGGGGAGAACGGCTGAGGTGCTTGAAATTGTTGAAGGAGTGAAACTATGGGGAAATATTTTGGTACAGATGGTGTAAGAGGCATTGCCAATAAAGAGCTGACGGCGGAACTGGCGTTTCAGATCGGCCGCTGCGGCGGATATGTGCTTGCGGGCCAAGCTCCGAAGCCTAAAGTTGTCATTGGGATGGATACGCGTATTTCCGGCGTTATGCTGGAATCCGCGCTTGTGGCGGGGCTGTTGTCGATCGGGGCAGATGTCGTCCGCCTTGGCGTCGTAACAACACCGGCGGTCGCTTATTTGACGCGGCTGCTGAAAGCCGA
Organism: Paenibacillus sp. FSL P4-0127; assembly: GCF_038007325.1. NCBI lineage: Bacteria > Bacillati > Bacillota > Bacilli > Caryophanales > Paenibacillaceae > Paenibacillus > Paenibacillus sp. FSL P4-0127. The sequence goes on from NZ_JBBOWY010000001.1 coordinate 1,878,791, forward strand.
TGCAGGCGTGATGATTTCCGCGTCGCATAATCCGGTTGAGGATAACGGGATCAAGTTTTTCGGAAGCGATGGCTTCAAGCTGTCGGACGAAACGGAGCTGCAGATTGAAGAACTGCTGGATAAATCTGTCGACGAACTGCCCCGTCCGATCGGCGGCGGATTGGGCAACGTAACGGTAGACTACGAATCCAAGCTGAAATATTTGGACCATCTCAAGATGACGATTACTTCTTCGTTCCAAGGTCTCAAGGTAGTGCTTGATTGCGCCAACGGTGCGGCTTATGAGCTGGCGCCAAGGCTGTTTAGCGAACTGGGCGCCGAAGTGCACGCTATTGCGGCCGAGCCGAACGGGCTGAACATCAACGATCACTGCGGATCGACCCATCCGGAGCGGCTGAAGGAAGAAGTCGTGCGCCTGGGAGCCCATCTGGGCCTGGCGTTTGACGGAGACGCGGACCGCCTGATCGCCATCGACGAGCATGGGCAAGAGGTCGACGGAGACTATATCCTCTGCATTTGCGGGGACGCCATGAACAAGGCGGGCAAGCTGAAGGACAGCACGGTCGTATCGACGGTCATGAGCAACTTCGGGTTTTATAAAGCCGCGAAGAAGCTGCAGTTGAACACTCAGCAGACGGCGGTGGGCGACCGTTACGTAATGGCGGAAATGCTCCGCGGCGGCTATAATCTCGGCGGGGAGCAATCCGGGCATGTGATTTTCCTGGACTACAATACGACCGGCGACGGGATACTCACGGCGATTCAACTGGTCGACACGATGCTGAAGTCCGGTAAGCCGTTAAGCGAGCTGAAAAAGGTGATGAAGCAGTATCCGCAGGTGCTCGTCAACGTTCGCGTGCAGGATAAGAGCAAATTTGCCGGAAACACGGCGATTGCCGAAGCGGTCGCCACCGTGGAGAAAGAGCTTGGCGATAACGGCCGGGTACTCGTTCGCCCTTCCGGAACGGAATCGCTTATTCGCGTCATGGCTGAGGGACCGGAGAAAACCGAGCTTGAGAAGCTGGTGTCGCAGATTGTCAGCGTGGTTGAGAAGCAACTGGTATAATAGACGTTTTTCATGGACTACTAAAAGAAATAATTCTAAAAATATGAGCCGCCGGAACGAGGAGAAGATCCCGTTTCGGCGGTTTTTTGCTGGGAAAAAGGAAACAGGGGCGGAAAAAAACAATCAGGACAAGATGATCATTGCCAAATGACGTAAAGGTGCATATAATTAAGCATATTCGGAGAAAGAAAGCGAGGGTAGTGAGGTTTACAGAAGCAGTTAAGCGCCAGAGCTTCATTTCGCGCGAATGTGTCCGAGTCTGAGAGTGGAGGTTTGAGGCATGTTGATATCTCGGCGGGGTTGGCCAGGGTCTGTGACGGCCTGACAGGCAGCCATGCCGGTGATGCCTTAGGCGGTTCGGATGGGGACGTATTCGGCAAAGAGAAGCTGACGAGGTGGAGGTGTTCGGAATGTTCGGCGGGGGCCTCCCGGTGCTGCATCGCACCGTAACCGCATTGGCAAAAGGAATGGGCGACCGTTCCCACAAACCTTGCGGGCAGATGGAAATCACATTCATAGTTAATCATGAGTGTACGTAAGCGAAAGACGCGGCAGATCCGCGGTGAACGGAGCACATGGACATTCATGAAAATTTTTTGGCGAAAGCCGCGAATTTTACGTATTTTCTGAAAATTGAATAGTTCTGTCTCGATGATTCCCGCGCGAAGGGTCTTCCGCTTCTTTTCTTACGCCCAAAAACCATCTTGTAAGAATGAAACGGAGGATTATATATCATGTGTGGTATTGTTGGATACATTGGGAAAAGAGATACGCAGTCGGTGTTGATCGAGGGTCTGAGAAAGCTCGAATACCGGGGATATGACTCGGCAGGCATCGCCGTATTTACTTCGGACGGGCTGAAAATCGCGAAATCGCTGGGCCGCCTGGCTAATCTGGAATCGAAGCTGGAGAACGCTCCGCTGCAAGGATCGGCGGGGATCGGCCATACGCGCTGGGCTACCCACGGCAAGCCGTCTGACGTCAATTCTCATCCGCATACCGACCATACCCAGAAGTTTTCCGTCGTGCACAACGGCATTGTCGAAAACTATCTGGAATTGAAGGAAGAGCTGATCGGGCAAGGCTACGTCTTTGTCTCCGAGACGGATACGGAAGTGATTTCGCACCTGATCGCTCGCGAATACCAGGGCGACATCGTTAAAGCGGTCCAGAAAGCGATCAGCTATATGCGCGGCGCTTATGCGCTTGGGGTGCTGACGGAATACGAACCGGAAAAGCTGGTCGCCGTGCGTCAAGCCAGCCCGCTGATTATCGGGATCGGGGAAGGCGAGAACTTCATCGGCTCCGATATTCCGGCGCTGCTCAACTATACGCGCAACGTGTATATCTTGAATGACGGCGAGATGGCGGTATTGACCCAGGATTCTGTCGAATTGATGACGATTGAGGGGAATTTTATTTCTCGGGAAATGATTCGTGTCGATTGGGACGCGGTAACCGCGGAAAAAGGCGGCTTTGATCATTTCATGCTGAAGGAGATCCACGAGCAGCCGAAGGCTTACCGCGACACGATGCTGGGCCGGATCGACGAAAGCGGCCGCAAAGTGGTGCTGCCGGGGCTGAAGCTGAGCGAGGATAAAATCCGCAGCCTCAAGAGCGTTCATGTCATCGCCTGCGGTACGGCTTACAATGCCGGTCTTGTCGGCGGGACGGCGATCGAGCAGCTTGTGCGCATTCCGGTAATGAACGACGTCGCTTCGGAATACCGCTACCGTTCGCCGCTGATTACGCCGGACACGCTTGTTATCGTCGTCAGCCAATCCGGCGAAACCGCGGATACGCTGGCCGCACTGCGCGAAGCGCAGGCGAACGGCGCGCATGTCCTGGCGATCACCAACGTGGTCGGCAGCTCGATCGCCCGCGATGCGGACGACGTCATCGCGACGCTGGCTGGACCTGAAATCGCCGTCGCTTCGACGAAGGCGTACACGTCCCAGTTGATCGCGTTCTACCTGCTCGGCCTGTACATGGCTCAGGTGCGCGGCACGCAGAGCGAAGACGAGGTCGCTCATATCATCGCCGCCATGCAGTCGCTGCCGGAGCAAGTCGAAAGCATGCTGGCTCAAGCGGACACGGTCAAGGCGTATGCCGAGCAAATCGCCGGCCATGAGCATCTGTTCTTCATCGGCCGTGGCCTGGATTACTCGGTGGTGCAGGAAGGCTCGCTGAAGCTGAAAGAGATTTCCTACATCCACTCCGAGGCGTATGCCGCCGGCGAACTCAAGCACGGCACGCTCGCTTTGATCGAGGAAGGCGTTCCGGTGATTGCGTTGGCGACTCAAGACACCGTACTGGAGAAAACCGTCAGCAACATCAAGGAAGTCAAAGCCCGCGGCGCTGACGTCATGGCCATCACGCACGAGGAGCATGTTCCCGGCCTGCTGAAATCGGTTGACCAGGCGCTGGCCATCCCGCAGACGCTGCCGCTGCTCACGCCGGCCCTGTCCGTCGTGCCGCTGCAGTTGCTCGCCTACTACGCTGCGCTCGCCCGCGGCAACGACGTCGACAAGCCAAGAAACCTGGCGAAGAGCGTGACGGTGGAGTAAGGGACGGGAATAAAAAGGCCCGGTGTCACGATGTAAAAAAGTTTGTCCTGATGAAATAAACATCGTCCTGATGTAAAAAGGATTGTCCCAGGATTGGGGATGCTGGAGCCAATGTCCAGTTAATCTCCGATCCTTTTTTTATTTCAAGAAGGGTGCGGCAGGTGAAGGGGCCAACATATAATGGTTGAGAAATATCCGGGATATATGAAGTGTGAATGTATTGACAATGGCTAAAAAGGAATTTTCCGTTTTGAAAATCATACTAAGCGCATAGGAGAGGCTTGCTAAAAAAAACGCACAGGAAAATTAAACAAATGATAAGTAGGCACCCGAGCATTCCCGATGCTATTTTGGCCGGTAACCGATCGTGGCAAGAAATATCGGCAGATCAACATCCGCTGTCCGGACGCTTAGCACGATTATCCCATTTGATCCGGAAGCAGAGAGGAAGGTAAATTCAGGAGAAGAAAATAGGTTTGGGAGCAGGAGTTTTAGGAGAAGTGAATAAGACCCGACGGGAGGAATGGGGCAAGACACCGGGAAAAATGAAAGAACCGTGATTAGCCCCCAACATCTACCCCCTGAACAAGAGGGATAATCGTGCAAAGCAGCATGCAGGGATACCAAGACACGAACGCTATTGATAGCCACCTCAGTGCCCAGACATATAGGTCTTGCCTAACACAACAAAAAGGGTTGGAGCAGGGGATAACCCCGATCCAACCCTTTTTGTTATCTCCTTACGGCTCGATCCCCCATACAAGCTGATCGTTGATATACCCGGTAACTTGTTCATTGTTTACAAACTGATTGGTGGATGCCTTAAACGAGTAATCGTCAGCCTGGTTGTAATTGGTCCAGTCGGTTTTGGAGAAGCGTGCTTGAATTTCTACGCTCTGGCCGGGGTTAAGCGTTCCAGCCGAACTTGTAAAGCCGATTTCCAGAGCATAGTCGGCTCCGGCAACCGGAGCCGCCAGTTTAACGAATTTGCCGGTTACATTGGCACTCCCGATACTGGACCAGTCGCACCAGAAATTTTGTGCTTTTTCCCCGTCAATCGTATAGTAATACCGAAGTTTTACCTCGCTTAACTGAATCGCCGAATCCCCGTTGTTGACTAATTTGAATTTTGGTGAAATTCCGTTGGTGGAGGCACTCGTGTTGCCGTTAAAAGCTTGGATCGTCAAGTCTCCCGCGGGTACAGGAGCACTGCTGTCCACTACATTTACCGTAAGAACCGCGTCATTTCCTCCGCTGAAATGAAAGGTTATCGCATGCTGGCCCAGCGGCAGCTTGGAAAGATAGGATTGGTTCAGAACGACGGCAGCGCTTGATTCCGTATAATCCTTGCCTAATGTAAGAGTGTAATTTCCATTCGTTATGCTTGCAAGCTGGTGTCCGTTTAAAGTAAGGGATACGGAAATATCCCGCCCTAGATTCTCCGCTTTATCATATGTCGCATTCACGGGCGTAATCGCAGCGCTTGGTGTTGAATCGACAATTTTGACTTTTAATACGGGATCTTTTCCTTGATTAAAATCAAAGACGATCGAATGCTCGCCAACCGGCAGCCCGGCCAGGAATTCTTTTTTCAGCAGCAGCGTATTTCCGCTCAAGGTATAGTCCTGATTCTCGGTCAATGCATTGGCGCCTGCCCGAAGGGCGGTTAACGTATTGCCGTTAAAATTCACGGTGATGGCTATGTCGCTTCGACTCGGCGCGTATTTGTCGAATTCAACCTTTGCAGGTGTGATGGATGCGCCTGGGGCTCCATTGCCGGCCTTTAAATCGGGCAGTTCATCCAAGGTAATTACATAATCACTTTGATAAAGTGTTTTCAGGGTCTCCGGATAATTAAAGGCGGTACTCATGAGATGCTCGCCATACCAGGGGCAGAAGTAGAGCCATCCCGCTTTTTCCTCCGTCAGATTCTGTACGCTTGGAACGGTGTCGTTCTCCGTCATGGCCACCATTTTCGAGCCGCCCGTTAATTTAACAAGCTGATAGAAAATCGAAGTAATGGCATCCTCGTTGGGGACGCCGGACAAACCGTCATGGCGGTTGTAGATCGTATTGTATTTATCGTAGCCGACAATATCCACCTTGTCGTCGCCGGGATACCATGCGGGAGAAGTGTTATACACGTAGCTGTTGTAGGTCCAGATCAAATTGTGCAAGCCGTACGTCTCCGTAAGTTCGGTATAGAGCAGATCCCACAGCTGCTTGTACACCTCCGCGCCAGCCGAAGCCCACCAGAACCACGCGCCTTCCCCATTCAACCCGCCGTTGCCCTCCGCCTCATGATAAGGACGGAAAATAACCGGCACATTGTTATCCTGCAGAATCTGCAGCTGTTCGGCCAAATTCTCAATGGTCATCATCACGTATTGATTTTCTTTCGTACCGGGAACCACCGCATTGGCTGTATTAAAATTGGTTTCCGTCGGCTTGTAGGTGGCGTTCTTCCAATCCACAAACTCCCCGAGCTGATAGGCGTTGAAATCTCGGGGCACATTGATATGCCAGGAAGCTGTCGCGATCCCGCCCCGGTTATTCACCCAATCGATCATCCGCTCGGTTGTGCCGTCTTCCCAACCGTAGAGCGGATTATAGTTCATAAGATCGAAGCCGCGGATGGCCGGATACTTTCCGGTTAAATTGTAAATCCAATTAAACTCCAGCTCAGAATCGCCGTTATTTCCGCCTCCGTAAATCTCCTGCTGGCCGGAGATAATATGGTTGCCGTAAACCTCCGTTAAATAATTCATCAAAGTTTGCGTTTCCGGCGTGGCTAGAGGATCGGTAAGAACGGGCTGCACATCCAAGGGATCAAGATCGGCGTAATCCACGGTGAAGGTGTCAAAATAAGCGAACCCCCAACCGGCCTTCAGTTGAATGGTGTTGCTTCCTTGCTTCAGCTTATGAAAGCCAAAATCAAAATTCGACCACTCGGTTGTGTAGGGCAGCATATATGAGCCTTTGGTAACGCCGTTAACCGTTAAGTATTGAAGCCGGCCATCTGGACTGAGCTCCTGCATATACCGGGTGGAGATTGCATACATGCCGGTTTCCGGGACGGTCACTGTGAAGGTGATTGTACCGGAATTCTGCATCCAGACAAACCCGCTCCCCGAGAATCCGGGCTTAGGTTGTCCGTAAATTTCAGTCGCCACTTGAAGATCGGAGGTAAGTTGAGCATCTTCGCCTTCAATGGTGAAAAGCGGACTCGGACTGTCTGCATGAACGGGCGCTGTCATCAATCCAGGCAGCAGAGTAAATACCAGAGTAAATGCCAGCATGATTGCGCTTACTTTTTTCAGCAAATTTTTCATTATCATCATTCCTTTCCATGTAAAATATGAAAAATAATCGCGAAATCTATCAACTCATGGCGGCGATTTACAGTAAATATAGCACATGTACCAAATTATGTAAATATATGAAAATTGAAATATTTCTGCATCTTGAACAAAGTTCAAGTCATAAGTTAAGTTGAAGATGCCCCAAAAGCTTCGCTTTTGAGACACCTTCAAAATGAAATCACTTATATAAATTATTTACACAACTCACATTGTGCTAGTGTCAATCACGAACCGATATTTCACATCCGAAGCTAACACTCGTTTATAGGCTTCATCAATCTGGTCGGCCGAGATCACCTCGATCTTAGGAACAATGTTGTGTTTTGCGCAAAAATCCAACATTTCCTGGGTCTCACGGATGCCTCCAATCATGGAGCCTGCAAATGAACGGCGGTGACCGATGAGGGACATGACATTTAGGGACAACGGCTCTCCAGGGGCACCGACGTTCACCAAAGTTCCGTCAAGCGTGAGCAGTCCGAAATAAACATCCAAATCGATGCTGGCGCTTACCGTGTTTATAATCAAATCAAAGTGCCCGGCAAGCTTTTCGAATGTTTCCGGATCGCTTGTGGCATAGTAGTTGTCTGCGCCTAATTGCAAGCCATCATCCTTTTTCTTCAATGATTGTGACAGCACGGTGACCTCAGCACCCATGGCGTGGGCAATTTGCACAGCCATATGACCAAGACCGCCCATACCGACAACAGCTACTTTTTTACCCGGGCCAGCTCCCCAGTGATTTAACGGAGAATATGTCGTAATACCTGCACAAAGTAATGGTGCTGCGACATCAAGCTCAATGCTGTCGGGAATTCTGACAACGAAGTCCTCAGTGACGACAATATGGGTAGAGTAGCCGCCTTGAGTTGGTTCGCCGTATTTGTCCACACCCGCGTAGGTCGGGACATTTCCTTTAAGGCAGTATTGTTCTTCCCCTTTTCGGCAGTTCTCACATTCGCCACAGGAGTCGACCATACATCCTACCCCAACCCGGTCACCGACCTTGTATTTCGTGACATTAGGTCCTACAGCCGTGACAATTCCCGCAATCTCGTGTCCGGGTACGAGCGGATAGTTTACAGGTCCCCATTCCCCGTGAGCCGTATGGATGTCGGAATGGCAGATTCCTGCATATTTAATCTCAATTAAAACATCATGTGAATCAAGATCACGTCTTTTAATTTCAGCCTCTCGAAACGGTTTGTCCGGACCATCGACAGCGCGTGCTTTAGCGGTAATCATTCATAAATCCTCCTATCATTATTTTTTACAATCCCTTACAAAACAGATTTTACTCCTTAGAGTTAACTCTAGGTCAAGTGCCGATTTTATGGTATAGTTGTTTTATATATTAGAGTTAGCTCGAGGTCTATATTTTTTTATGAAAGGAAGAGCCAAGTTGAAGACATATTCGATCAGCGAAGTTGCCAAAGAACTGAATCTAACGCCATATACCTTGCGTTACTACGACAAAGAAGGACTTATCCCTTTTGTAGAACGGACAGCCAGCGGAACACGTTTGTTTAAAGAATCCGATATCGAAGCTTTAAAAATAATAGAATGTCTAAAATCCACGGGGATGCCGATCAAGGAAATTAAAAATTTTATTGACTGGTGTTCTGAAGGGGACGCCACCTTGCAACAAAGATATGACATGTTTCTGGAACGAAAAGCTGCTGTAGAAGCGCAGATGGAAGAACTTAAAAAAACGCTGGCAGTCATCGAACATAAGTGCTTCTATTACAAGACCGCGCTGGATGCCGGAACGGAAGATATTCATAAGAACAACATTGGGAGTCTTATGGCTAATTAACAGAAAACCACCTAGTAATTCATAACTCCGTAAGAATTGCAGGTGGTTTTGTTTGTAATATTATCGTCGTAGCCATCAAACGCGCGTTTCCTCTAGCCATAGAGTTAACTCTAGCCCTTATACTCAATCCTGTAAATATTACAAAGGGGGGGATTATGGAGTTGCGAAGGTATTTATAGGAGTATCTGCCGGTATGGTAGCCAGCGTACCGATCGCCAGTTATTTGGATAGTGCCGTTTCGTATGAAATGGCGATGGCTTTCTTTGCTATTGTAAATGCTATTGTATTCATTGCCACTTTACTATTTGTGCCGTCTATGCCTGTTGAAGAAAAGCGGCACGCAATTTTCCATAAGATGGTCTATTACGAAAAAACGGTAACCGATTTAGAGTCGATATAAAATTTATAAGTAAATCAACGGAGAACAATAGCAATCTGTAAGAAATCCGGCTGCCGCGTACATGCTAAAATAGGCGTGAGTAAAATCGTTTCTCAGGTTTCACGAGGTTTCGCAGTGAATGGCGGGTGGGAATACTGGGGGTTAAGATATTTAAACATGGAGGTTATGTCATGGGTAATGGCAATCCGGTAACGATCAAAGTGGAAGCAATCGTTCATGCTCCTGTCGAAAGCGTGTGGGAGTATTGGACGGAACCGAAGCATATTACGAAGTGGAATCAGGCTTCCGATGACTGGCATACGCCATACGCGGAAAATGATCTGAGAGCCGGCGGTAAATTCGTTTCGAGAATGGAAGCTAAAGACGGCAGCTTTGGATTTGATTTCGGTGGAGTATATGACGAGGTGAATATGAACGAGAGCATTTCTTATACGCTAGGCGACGGCAGAAAGGTGAAGATCGATTTTATCCGCCAAGGGGACGACACGAAAATCATCGAAGTGTTTGAAGCCGAGGAGACTAACGCTATCGAGATGCAGCAAGCCGGGTGGCAGGCGATTTTGGACAATTTCAAAAAATATGCGGAAGGTGCCAAAGTGGAATAAAAAAAACTTGTCGCAACCTTAAAAGCGCATGCCAATGTTGGTATGCGCTTTACTTTATGACTTGGTCGTCTGTGGACAATCAATCCGGACGCGTCTTTTCTTCTCGAGGGGAAAAGGCACAGCTCTTTCAAGTGAGGCCGTCATTATAACGGTTGCAATTGCCGTTATTTTGGCAAAATGGAGGGGAACTCCAATTTAACGGATGTAGCAGAGCTTATTTAGCCCTTTTTCTGCGAATTCGTAGCCCTTTTTACCATATAAGCTCGCCTGCAACCGTTAGAAATAAAATTCTCGTCTTTTCAGCTAATTAGGCGCGACTACAACCGTTAGCGAGAGTTTCATGCACCATACCGCAGAACTGACCGTAACCCACTCCACCTCACATTGGAAAAATCCAATAGCTTGCCGGAAATCGAACGCTATTTGGGCCTCTTATTGGAGAAATCCAATAGATGTCGCACAAATTCCCCATTTTAGGCCTGCTAAGCCTAATCTATTGGAAATATCCAATCTAGCTGCTTACGTTCTGCTTCATCTCCCATTCTATTGGATTTTTCCAATCAGAGCGATGTAATCATCAGGCTCCGGGAACTTACCGCCGGATTTTTATATAAAGCCCCCGGTCTTTCTTTTGTCCATTATCCCTTTTAAACTGGTAATAGTATGAAGAAAGGAAGGGATGGAAAATTGTCTTACCTCATTGTTCCTTATCAGGAAAAGTATCACGATCAATTAGTAGAGATTTGGTATCAAGCCGTAGTACATACGCACAAATTTTTGGCCGGGCAAGATCTTGAATTTTACCGGCAACTGGTTCAAAACGGGGCCTTAAAGGAAGTTGAGATTTGGGTTGAATTAAAAGAAGGTTCGGAACCTATTGGGTTTATCGGGCTTGATGGAGCGAAAATCGAGATGCTGTTTGTCGATCCGAATTACCATGGAAAGGGAACGGGCAGACGTTTGATCCAATATGCCGAAAAGCTAAAAGGCCCAAATCTGCAGGTCGATGTAAACGAGCAGAACGACGGGGCCTGCACCTTCTATAAACGGCTTGGATTTGTGCGGGTCGGCCGCTCCGAATTGGACGGTTCGGGCCGGCCGTATCCCCTGCTTCACCTGGAAAAAACCCGCTAGGTGTCTTTATTAGGGTCACAATGCTAACGGACCCCAGAGACCCTAATTGATCCAAACCGGGGTTTACCGAATGTTACTGAAAAAGACCTTTTCGGCTCTGGTCCGAAAAGGTCTTGGAGGTTGAGCGGACTCCTGCAATCCGGCTCATCCTGCAATCCGGCTCGGCGAAAATCAGCTCAGCGTGCCCAGCGCCTCGCGGGTGAACGGCTGCAGTTCGTCCAAACGGCCGTCCCTGATCTTGGCCGCCCAGGCCGGATCGGTCAGCAACGCGCGGCCGACGGCGACGAGATCGAACTCTTCGCGTTCCAGGCGTTCGATCAAATTGTCGATGCTGGCGGTTTCGCCGCCTTTGCCGGACTCGAACAGGCTGGTGAACTCGGAGTTCAAGCCGACGGAGCCGACCGTGATCGCCGGCTTGCCGGTGAGCTTGCGCGTCCAGCCCGCAAGATTGAGGTCCGAGCCCGCGAACTCCGGCTCCCAGAAGCGGCGCGTGGAGGCGTGGAAGATGTCGACGCCCGCGGCGGACAGCGGTGCAAGGAAGCGCTCCAGCTCTTCCGGGGCCGCCGCCAGCTTGGCGCTGTAATCGACCGGCTTCCATTGCGAGAAGCGGAAGATGATCGGGAAATCGGGGCCAACTGCGGCCCGCACCGCCTCGATCACTTCTACGGCGAAGCGGGTGCGGCCCACCAGGTCGCCGCCATATTCATCCGTCCGTTTGTTGGTCGCTTCCCAGAAAAACTGATCGATCAGGTAGCCGTGCGCGCCATGGAGCTCCACCGCGTCGAAGCCGATGCGTTTCGCGTCGGCCGCGGCTTGGGCATAGGCCTGAACAAGCTCTTTGATCTCGCTGACCGTCAGCGGCTCCGATACCCGCTCGCCGGTCAGGCTCAGGCCCGACGGGCCGATTGGATCAGCGTCCGAATCGGGAAATTTCTCGCGCTCGCGGGCGGTGCCGGTATGCCAGATTTGCGGAGCGATTTTGCCGCCGGCTTCGTGCACTTCGCGGACGACGCGCGCCCACCCTTCCAGCGCCGCTTCTCCGTAAAAATGCGGCACGTCATGATCAGCCCCTGCCGCCGGATGGTTAATGAGCGTTCCTTCGGTGATGATCAGGCCGACGCCGTTTTCCGCTCTCCGGCGGTAATATCCGGCCACATTGGGTCCGGGAATGCCGTCCGGCGAAAAGGAGCGGGTCATCGGCGCCATGACGATACGATTGTCCAGCTTCAGGCGTCCTCCTTCAAAAGGCTTGAACAGGGCTGCTGCTTTGGATTGGGTCATATTTCTCTCCTCCTATATTTAGGATAAAGTCGTAAAAATCAATATCTATACATCTAAATATATAGATGCATAGATCGAAATGCAACCCTGCGGGGCAACCTGGGGTTACCTCCCGGTTTGCAGTTTGGCGGCGAGCTCTTCCATAAATGCGGCGATCCCCGCTTCATTTAGCCTGTAATACGTGTATTGGCCATAGCGGCGGGACTCCAGAAGGCCGGACTTCTGCATTAAGGCAAGGTACGAGGAGATCACCGACTGCGTCAGTCCGGATTTCTCCTGAATGTTCCCCACGCAAACGCTGCCGGGAAACTCTTGTTTTATGGCGTCCGGCAGTTTACAGTCCAGCTTTTCCGGTTCCCGCAGCCAGCAAAGGATGTTGAGGCGGGTCTCGTTCGACAGAGCCTTCAGCACGGCAATCAGATCTTCATTATTCATGAGGCAGCACCCATTCCTAGTTGTTTGTTACAGTATACCAAAAGTTTCGCCTGTGAAAAACGATTCAATGGTTAGCCGCAAGCCGTTGTCTCATGCGCGGCCGTCCCTTGCCGCCCGATAACCTAACGAGACGAATACGAAAACCAACGCCAGGCAAATTCCCAAGCCGATCGTAAAGACGGTTTGATAAGAACGGAGCGTTTCCCCGGCGGATTCGTTCAGAAAACCTAAGCCTATAGCTGCACCAAGCACGAGTCCGACATTGCGCGTCAAAGCGATTAGTCCTCCGAACGAACCAATGAATCCGGCCGGCACATGGGCAAAGATATAGTTGTTGACCGGGGAGGCGATCATGCCCATGCCAAATCCGAGGAAGGCCAGAATTAACAAGATTGCAGCGATCGGAAGCTGTTCCGGAAATAAGATCAAGCCCAGATAAGCCGCTCCCATGCAAGACAAGCCGCTCCCTATCAGTGGGAGGGAGCCGTAACGGTCGGACAAAGCACCGGCAAGAGGCCCGGACAATGCCATGCAAACCGGATAGGCGATAAGGACGTAACCGGACCAGAGCGGCGAAAGCGCGGCGACCCGCGTCAAATAAAAAGGCATGACGACTAACGCGATATTGGCAACGGCAAACGTACCGCAGCTGATGATGAGTCCGTGAGACAGAGCCGGGCTTCGGAACGACGCCATGGCCAGGAACGGTTTGGGACAACGCCGCTCCCACAGCCCGAAAAACGCAAACGAGCCGGCAGCGGCAAAAAAGGCAAGGAGGCTTTTGACGGACATAAAACCCCAAGCGTGAACGTTTGAGACCCCGGCGACGGCTACCGCCGTTCCTCCAGCAAACAAAACCAAACCCGCGATATCAGGCTTGCCGGATTTTTGCGCCTGTCCACGGGCGGGAATGTAGCGTATGGCTAGCAAGCTAGCCGCCAAAATCAAAGGGACATGGATGAGGAACAGCCATTCCCAAGGCAGCCGCTCCGCTATAAAACCGCCGGCGATCGGTCCCAGCATGGCCCCGGCGGCAACTGCGGCGCTGACGGCGCCAAGGGACCGGCCCCTTCTGTCGGCAGGGGTATGAATCGTAATCAGCGCCATATTGGTAGCCATGAAACATGGACGCACCGACAGCCATCATGATGCGAACGCCGAGCAACAGCCGGATGTCCGGCGAGAAGGGGGCCAGCAGTGAACTGACGGTAAACAGAATATAACCAAGATTATGAATAAAGCGATGGCCGAACCGGTCCCCCAAGCTGCCCATCACAGGGAGCAGGGCGGCGACGGTTAGCAGATAGCCGATCGTAACCCATTGCACGGCGCCAAGGTCCGAGCGAAATGTCTCCGCGAGATAAGGAAGGGAGGTGTTCATGACGCCGGCCGTAAAATGAGAAACGAATGCCCCCGTGCATATGGCGGTCATCATGATAAAGTGGCGGTTGGCGGTCTGAAAATAGGATCTCATCGAGCCATCCCGCCTTTTTCTTCATGACTTTCGATGTCAATGATTCGCTCCTCCAACGTAATAACGTCTTCCAGCTCCATAAATAATTCTGCAGGCTGAAAAAGTTCTTCGCTATGAAATACCCCAAAGGGCTGGCGCTCCCGGGCCAATTTTCCGGCTACATACGCCGCGACCCTTCCCGTAACATAACCTTCTCTAACGCCGCACACCGAACCTTGATAAATCGTCTGACGGCCATCCTTTTCACCCCAAACGTCAACTTTTGCCGCAAAATTCTCCGAGCCCCACCGCCACGATTCCATGAGGTCGACCGCTTTATTTCGGATCGAGGGCCGCTCGAGCCAGCCGAGACCGCCCGCACGTTTTAAACCCGCCGCCGTGCGCGTCACCAGCGGGGAATCGAAGCAAAGACGCGTGGATACGGAGGGGATATCCAACGTACGGGGGATGACATGCTGATCCGAGAAGTTGAACCGGTATGCCGTCCGTTGTCCAAATGGGGCGGGAAAACGCGTTTTTTTACCTTCGGTGAAGCTTGCCACCTGACGTTTCCTGCCGTACTCCAGCACGGAAAAATCGGCCGCCAAATTGTCTATCGTCCATTCAATGGCGGCCCGCCCGTGCGCCTCCCCCAAACCGAGCAAAACATAAATATCCGCCAGCCGGGCCGTATCCAGCCGCTGTTTGCCTTGTTTGGCCAGCATATTGGTCAGGCCGGGGGCGAGTCCGACGCTTAAAACGACGGTGGATCCGGCAGGGCTGAGCTTTTCGATGCCCGCTATGACCGAATAGTCGGCCGTGATATCGACGTAATCGACCTGGTGGTCGATGCAGGCCTGGACAAATCCCGTATCCCGCAGATCAAGGCACATTACCACCAAGGAAACATCTTGAAAAAAGTCCTCCGGTATCCCTTCGTTTATATCCATCTGCAAAGGAAGCACGCGCCCCCCTTGATCATCCGAAAAGCGTTTGGCTTTTTCATATGATCGGCCGGCAGCATATACGTTGCCGGGGAAGAATTTTGCGAGTTCATGGCAGACGACCTGACCAACCTGCCCATAGCCGCCTACAACGACAATACCCTGTTTCATCATTGATCCCCTCATTTTCAAATTGGATTTTAATTTAGTTACTAAACTATTCGTGCAAAAATTACTCCGTCGTCAGATGACGACAGAGCTTTTCCAGGCACTTATCGAAGATCTCGATTTCCCGCTCGTCGAGCTGCGAGCTCAAATCGCGTATAAAGTTCAAATGCATCGCCTCGTGGGCGCGGTAAGCCTCAAGGCCCGCATCCGTCAAGGAAACGAGCGTGCTTCGGGAATCGGCCGGATTCGGCGTCCGCCTTACGAGATTTTTCTCCTCCAGACGGAGGATCATTTGCGTCACGGCCCCCTTGGTGATGGCCAGCCGATGGGCCACCTCGCTCATGAATACGCCTCCTTCCGGGCCGATCGCATCGATGGTATGAATCTCGCCAGGCGTTAAAGGTCCCGCCTTTCCGAAAACAAACGGATGTTTTTCCAGCCGCCCGAGCTGTACAATAAAGCGTCTTAAATTTTTGATCACAGCCGGATTACGGTGAGTTTCTGCTTGATTTTCCATGATTTTAGTTTAGTAATTAAACTAAATGATGTCAAGCACCGGAAATTCTGTTTACTCCAAGAGAAATTTTGTATAAACTATTGATTAATCAATTACAACTAAAAAAGGCGGAGAGAAATATGGCAAAAAACGGCGCAACCTCGGTGAATCGGAAGGAAGAGATTATTTCTGCGGCGATCGAAGTTTTTTCCGAAATCGGTTATTTTCGGGCGACGACCGCGCAGGTTGCGGAACGGGCGCAGATATCCCAGCCTTACGTATTTCGTTTTTTTAAGAGCAAGGAAGCCCTGCTTTTGGCCGCGCTTGAAGTTTCATGGTCCAGGGTCATCCGCTCTTTTCGGCAAGTCGTCGAAACGGCGTCTCCGGAACAGTTGGAAGGCGGGCTGATTGCGGCGTACGAGGATATTTTGGCATCTTATAAAAATGAAATCATGCTGCAGATGCAGGCCCAGACGATCCCGGAGGATTCCATCAAGAACGCGATGCGGCAAGGGTTCGGCGAAGTCCGCCAAATGGTTCTGGAGGCGTTTCGCGGAATCGGCAGCGAAAATCCGGAGGAGCGGACGATGCTGTTTCTGGCAAGGGGAATGTTATGCAATATATCCGTCGCGATCGACATGCCGGAATTAAAGGAATTTTGACGTCCCCGGCCGAATCCCCGATCTTGGTATCTAGTGGGGGGCTTTGCTGTACGTTCATGAGCGGATGGATTTTCCGGTCACCGGTCCGTTGCTCCGGAACCTTTCGGAATCCTTATCTTCCATTGACGTCCTAGGCGCTGTCGCAGGTCAAATCCGATGATGCATGGATCCGTTCCGTTATGAATTGAAACATTTTAGCGGCTGCCGGGGAGAGATTGTCCCTGGAAATCGCGGCAAGCCCGATCGTCCGGTAATGTTCGCCTTCCAACGGCCGCAGGCACAGGTTGTAAGGCATCTGGGCGAGGACCATTTCCGGGAGAATGCTGATCCCCAGACCCTGCTCGACCATGGACATAATGACATGATCATTTTCCAGCTCATATTTGATATTTAGCGGCCCCTTATACTTCATGAAAATCCGCCGGACATCCGTGTCGCAGCCGGAGATCGGTATAATAAAAGGCTCGTTGATGATTTGGTCCAAGCAAATGCTGGACTGGCCGGCCAGAGCATGACCGGGAGGGAGAACGCAGAGCATCCGGTCTTTTTTTAGCTCGGTTACATCAAGCGGCTGCAGTGTGGGCAAACTGACAAAACCTAGATCGACTTGGCCGGTGGCAAGCCACTGCTCGATTTCTTGATAATGGCCATCGTACAGCTTCACTTCAATATGGGGGAACTTCGAGTTAAAAGCCTTCACCATTCCCGGCAGCCACTGGATCGATACGCTTGAGAAGACGCCGAGCTTAACGGTGCCCGCCACCAATCCCTTGATCAGGGCGATCTCTTGATACAACCTTTCCTTCAGTTGCAAAATGCCTTGAAAATAGGGAATCAACCGTTCTCCGCTGCTTGTCAGGCGGACCCCCGAACGGTTTCGGATGAGCAAGGTGAGCCCCAGTTCCTGCTCCAGACTGGAAATCGCGTGACTGACCGCAGATTGGGTCAAATTCAGCTGCTCCCCTACCTTTGTCAAACTTCCCGTTTCAACCGCCTTGAGCAAAATCTCGTATTTTTGCAGACTCATGGCCTCTCCTTTAATATGAAAAAAATAAATGCAAATCATCATAAACATTCATTTTATTTATCTATGTTCGCTGTATATAATCATAGCAGCAAAAAATATTTTTGATAAGTGCGGTAGGGCATACTATGGGAAAAACAAGGGGAAGCGGACTACACCGCATTATGGGCCGCTTTTTTGGAACGGGAATTTCGTTTGAAGGTATTCGACTCCTTGGTGCTAAGGAACTATGGCGGTCCTGGTGCGGTTGAAAATACCAGGACTTTTTTGCTGATTTAACAAGAATTTTATTAATATTTCTGAAAGTAATCCGATATATTCTAAAGCAGGAGGGCAAAAGCTAACAATCAATTTAAGAAGAGGTGGAGTTTTACATGCAATGGTATTTGAAGGTATTGAAAAACTACGTCGGATTTCAAGGGAGAGCAAGGCGCAAGGAATTTTGGATGTTTGCCCTGTTCAACGTGATCGTATCGTTCATCCTTGGGTTTGTGGGAGGACTCATTGATGTAAGTGTAGGTACGATTTTAGGGTACATTTACGCTCTGGCGATTTTGCTGCCGTCCCTGGCGGTTGGGGTTCGCAGACTGCATGATATCGGAAAAAGCGGATGGATGATTTTGCTCGGGCTGATTCCGATCGTCGGCGGCATCATTTTACTCGTATTTTATTGCCTTGACAGCGAGCCGGGCGATAACAAATACGGGCCGAATCCTAAAGCTTACGATCCCGTACATAATACATTCGCACAATAATTAACGAATGTTTTTGCCCACGCTAAATGAAGGAATCACAGGCATGCTTGCCTGTGATTTTTTCGTCTCAACGACATTGTGGAATTTATAACTCAACTTTCGCAGAGCAAAAATCAGCTTGAGTCCTTGAGCCGGAGGTGTTCAAAGAATTAAGATAGGCGGACAGAAGAGGTGTCTGGCTCAACCTTATAATCTTTGCTTGCCAGTCAAATCAAAAAACGATTGTGGCAAGAAATACGGGAAGGGCGTTGAAAGCTTAAAGCTCGGGAAGTGGGGGGGCGGCAGATCTATACCCGCTGCCCGGACGCTTTGCACGATTGTCCCGTTTAATCAGGAAGCAGAGAAACAGACAAGCTCGAGAGAAAAAAATATTTGTGGAGGAGCATATTTATGGAGAAGCAGACAGGTACGAGATAATGTAGACGGGCTTAGGAGAAAAAATCAGGTTTAAGGGAGGTGAAACAGATTGGACCAGAGATCAAGTCAGGAGATCAAGGACCCATTAAGTTGATCTGCATCAAACTCCCCCCATCGTTTCCAGCGTCTCGATCATGCCGCAGCCCCAAGGGGCTGGTTCGGTTGGCGTGCGATCAGCCGGCGGTAAGGGATCGCCGGAATCGCCACACACATTTGCAGCAACTTCTGCCGCATCGTTTCTTCCGCTTCGGGCAGGCGCAGCCGGCGGCGTACGGTGTATTCGTTTAGGTACGCCTGCAGATGCTTCAGTCCCAAGGCTCCATACGTACTCTTCAGCGATTCCCACGCCTCTCTCACCACTCTCCGCAAGGGCGCATACAGCCGAAAGGCCTGAGGGAACAACTGTACCGCCGATGTACGGACATCCACATGCCCGCCAATAAACGCGGTTAGATCGTGACGGTTTGCCCTCTTTTCGCCTCCCCGCTTATGCGGCACCAGGCGGATTTTGACGTGCTCCGGCTCGCCCGACTCCGTGACCGTGCAGCCGGCTACGACCGCCGAGGCGTACGGATGCGAAAGCTGACACCGGGACGGATTACGCCCATACTGATCGCTGTTCACCTTCACGTCTCCGGAGAGCAGTTCCCGGGCATCGAACTCCCCCACGGCATGGCGTATTTTGTGCAGCATCGACCAGGCGGTCTTGTAGGTGACCCGGATCACCTGGCGCAGCCGCAGCGCCGAGATGCCGCCCTCCAGCAGGAATAAATCCAGGGCCTCGAACCACTTGAGCAAGGGCAGATGCGTTCCTTCAAAAATCGTGCCGACCAAAGGCGATGTTTGATGCTTGCATTTTCCGCACTCGAACAAGGGGATATGCCGGGAGGTCAGATAGCTGCACCGGGTGTGAGCGCAGCGCGGGCAGACGAAGCCGCTTGGCCACTTCATCGCGATCAGCGCCTCCATGCAGTCCTGCTCGCTGTTAAAACGGCTGCTGAATGGCTGAAATTCCGTTCCCGCATTAGCTTCCATATCCGCTTACCTCCCAAATCAAGAATACACGAACATAAATTCCATTTATTTCATTATAACAAACATACGTTCTCTAATCAAGCCGAAAATCTCACCTGAACCGCCTCATTTTTTCCTCATCTTTTTTGATTTTTCTTCTCTCTTTTTTTGGACCCCTTGCTCCCTGCTCCATGAACAAAAGGGATAATCGTGCAAAGGCAGGCAGCAGGCAGGGACACCAAGACATGAGCGCTTTAGACAGTCCCTTTAGACACCCTCCTCACCTGGCGTCGATTTGTGACAATGCTCGAAACGGCCACGGTGCAAAAGATTGATACGCTGACCCCGCCGGATCGTGACGCCTCTGCATCGTTGACGCTTCCTCAACGAAGTAGCCCAAAAACGAACCTATTCCTTGGTTAGTGACCGACCTTATTTTAAAGTTTGACACTAGTGTCAAAGCCAACCCCGTTCTTTTGAGCGGCCCGCAGGCCCCCGGAGGAAAGTAAATTCGGGTTTATAAAACGCACGCAATACGTTATCATGGACTAGGATTATGACATACTTGCGGATAGGAGCCAGTAAATTATATGATCGGAACACTCGTAAACGTTGGGGCGATAATCGCCGGAAGCCTCATCGGCAGCATTTTCAAAAAAGGCTTAAGCGAAAAATACCAGGCCGCGCTGTTTACGGCCATCGGTTTTGCCGCGACCGTGCTTGGCATCAACGCCGTAGTTACCAACATGAAAAACAGCGCGTTCCCGGTATTGTTTATCATCAGCTTGGCCGTTGGCAGCCTGATCGGCACCGCGCTTGATATCGACGGCAGGTTTCAAAAGCTGGTTGGCCGCTTTTCGACCTCGAATTTGGGACAAGGATTGTCCACGGGGATTTTACTGTTCTGCATCGGAACGTTGTCGATTCTGGGGCCGATCGAAAGCGCCATCCGCGGCGACCACACTTATTTGTTCATGAACGCCACCCTCGACCTGGTCACCTCGATGGTATTGGCCTCTTCCTATGGCATCGGGATTATTTTGACGGCGGCGGTGTTGTTTGTCTGGCAGGGCGCCATCTACATGAGCGCCGATTATTTGGCCCCCTTCCTGACGGCCGATCTGCTGACGGAAGTTTCGATCGTAGGCGGCGTCCTGATCGCCAGCTCGGGGTTGTCCATTCTCAAAATCAAGGAAAGCAAAACGCTGAATATGCTGCCCTCGCTGCTCGTGCCGGTTGTCTGGTTTTTGATCAAAAGCTGGATCGGTTAAAACCCACACAAAAAGGCCCTCCGCAGTTTCCGGCAGGAAACCGCAGAAGGCCGCTTTATCCTCTTATTTTACTCCAGGCTGGCCAGCTTCTCCAAAAAGTCGGCCACGATTTCCAGCGACGCTGGATCGAAACTTGCCAACAATTCCATCTCCTTTTGATCTTGCTCCCGGTGAAAGAGCCGGTGCAGCTCGGCCAATTCGGCGCCAAGCGGAGTCACGGAGAAATAAATTTCTTTCAGGTTGGTCGGCAGCTGGGTTTTCCGAATCAGGTCCTGCTCTAGCAATTTGCGGGTGATTTTGGAGACGGCGCCTTTCGTTACGCCCATCTCGCGCGCGATATCAACCCCTTTGATGTTGTCATGGGCACTGATAACGTCCAAAATGTGCAGGCTTGAGACGGAAAGGCGGGGCAGCAGTCTTTTCAGCCGGTCGTCGGCGATGCGCTCCGCGAGCCAAAGCCGATCATTGTCCTCGTCCGTTTTGCTGATGAGGATCCGGTACATTGATTTTTCGATGCGGTTTTTGAGCCGAAGCAAATCATCATTCATCTCTGGCATAAAGCGAGCCTACCTTTTTTCTCCCCATTATAACATAGTTTCCGTTGAAACCATTTGACAGCACCTGGTTTTCTTGCTAATATGGTTTCCGTGGAAACTATATATTGAAGAGGAGAGAATTTTTATGAACGAGGTCATTCAAGTGATCCGCCGGCACCGCTCCATCCGCAAGTTTAAAAATATCCCGTTGACCGGCGAACAAGTCGAAACCATTGTCGACGCGGCGCAAATGGCGCCCACTTCGGCGCATATGCAGCCGTTTTCGATCATCGGCGTCACGGATTCAGAGCTGCGGAAGAAGATCGCGGTGCGTTCGAAAAATCCGGCGATTGAGGAATGCGGGTACTTTTTTGTTTTTTGCGCCGATCTTCACCGCATCGTGCTGGCCGCCGGCCCGGACCAACAGGAAAAAGCGGCCCGCAACCTGAGCTTCTCGTATTTTTACCAAACCGCCGTGCTGAGTGCCGCGCTTGCCCTGCAAAACGCCAATTTGGCGGCCGAATCGATGGGGCTCGGAGCCGTGATCATCGGCGGGATTAACGAGGCTCTGCCCGAACTGGACGAATGGCTTGGGCTGCCGGACTTCGTCATTCCTTTGGTCGGTTTTGCGGTAGGCGTTCCCGACGAATCCCCCGACCGAAAGCCGCGGTTGCCGCGGTCCGCCGTGTTTTTTGAAAACCGGTATGATCGCGATCTTAAAGCACGGGTCGAAAGGTATGACCGGGAAATGGAGGAGTATTACGGCGGGCGAACGAACAACAAGCAGAAGGCGAACTGGTCCGGGAAATTCATCGCCATGCTGAATCAGGATATCCCGCTGGGCGGGTATACGGAATACGTGAGGAGCAAGGGATTCGATCTGCAATAATCCGAAATCGGTTTTAATGATATTCCCGCAGTAACCGGCGCCTGAAAAAAGAAAATCACAGGCGGATTGTGCCCGTGATTTTCTTTTGCCCGTTTGGCGGCGGCTGTCCTTTCGGCGTCGCGGTAACGCAAGAGGTTGCAGGGACCGCCTAATAAAAATAGCGGAGATTTATGGCCTTATTTTCCGGAATTGAACATGTTCATCCCCATTAGTGGAATTATATGTCCTTATTTTCCAAGGAGCGGGGCAAAAGTCGGCCATCGCCCTGTGATTCAAGAATTTAGCGACATAAATTTCCTTTATTTCTCTCCAAATGGGTGATCCTGTCAAATTAGCGACATTTTTTGTCCTTATGCTTCCACCTTGAGCTTATCAACAGGCTAATGTTTGCCGTTTTTTAAGAGCTAGAAACTCTCTAAGCGCGCATGCTCCGGTAATCTTCCTCCTTTTCCTTGATACTGGCCAGCACGTCTTGCCGCACCTGGCGATCCGTCAACGTTTGCAGCAGCTTGCTTTGGATGTCGGCGGCGGCCTCGGGATTGCCGGCCCGGGTGGCAACCGATTCGGAGAGGCGGTCCATATAATGCCGGTAATCGATATGCCCGAGCGTGGCCGCGGCTAGATGGCCGTTCTCCAGCAGGCTGGGGGCCAGCGTTTTGCGGGCTTCTTCGACCGCGGGAGGGATGATGTGAATCCGCCCGTCCTGGCCCAGCAGCTTGTAAGGCTTGGTCATCGGCATGGCCAGCGCGACTTGCGCATGTACGGCCGCTTTGCGATGGGGCAGCCGTTCCGCGATCGCCTCCAGCACGCCGTTAGTGCTCTCCGCATATTTTGTCCCGTCAAAATAAAGGGTTTTGGCCGTCGCTTCCGTGAAGAAATCCTGCGCCAAAAATTCCTCCATCCGGTCCATGGGCGGCTCTACGCGAATCGTTAGCGGATTGGACACGACATCCTCATGTTTGAAATGCAGCGCCACCTGCACCGTATAATCCCCCGGTTCGGCCACCTCCCAGCCGTTTTTTCCCACAGCGATAAATAACGAGTTGTACACCGCTTGTCCCGCGGCCAGCACTTCATGCTCCCGCTTCCGAAAATAATGGACGAAAGGCGATACTTTGCGCGCGGTTTTCCCTAGTTTTTTCACGATAATGGTCATGTGGTCCGGGTCGCTTAATATCCGCCGGTCGATGATTTGCGGTTCGGAAGTCCAATTGGTCAATTTAAGTTCAAGCACAACGGGCTCCATGAATTCAAAGCGCAAGGTTTCGCGATTGGCCCGGAGCAGCAGCTCGAAGGACGGTTTGGCCAGCAGGCGGTGCTGCTCGAAGCCGTGGTGGTCGAACCATTCGGCGTTGCCCATTTGCACGAAACGCTCCGGGGCGTGGCGCATGAACAGCAGCTCGTTATCGGAGAAACGGTATTCGAAGTTGGCGAAAAAGGCGGTTTCCCCGCCCCGAACGCTGTAAGGGTAGTTCATGAAGCTGCGCGCTTCCGCTTCGTTCCGTAAAGGAATCCACGGCTCGCCAAGCGCTTTTTGCCAGGAGTGGGCAAGATTGAACCCGTGTCCCATCTCATGGCAGGCGGTCCAAAATTTCATGCGTTCCGTCCACGCCTCCGGCCGGCTTTCACCTTCCGGGGGAACGCTGATGAACGAGCGATTGAAAATCGCCGTTCCCTGGCGGTGCTGCGGGCCGATACTGTCGAACATAATTCCGCCCACGGAAGCCCCTTCCTCATACAGGGAAGAGAAGAATACCCATAAGGCCCATTTCGGCTCATTGGCAAACTGCGACCAATGCCTTTGCATGGCGTCATGCATCTCCGCGTCGCTCCAGCGCACATCCAGCCCGGCTTCGGAGATCGGAATCGAGCTTGCGCCTGCGGATAGGCTTACGTCGAAGCCGGCGCGGCGGAACACATTTTCAATCGAGAGTTGTTCACTCGGCAGGGTGGCGGGATGGTTGGGATGCGCGTGCGTGTCGATCGCGAGAACGGGAGTTACCCCGTCTTCACTGTCAAATTCGAACTGAACGGGATGGAAATAAGGAGAAGTCCAGCGGTAATAAGAAGTATGCGTAAAAGAACTGCCGTCGGAGAAAATCACTTTTAGAAGGTTGGAGGGCGCTTCCTCCAGGGCGATGTTGACGAACGTATACGGGAACTGCGAAGTATTCCCATCCTTGTAAATGATGTGCCCTTCCCAGGCTGACGAGCCAAGCGCGGCCAACTTGGCGGTCCAATGAATGTACAATTCAGGCTGTTTCCAGGCACCGCTGGCCGCCATTAGCGGATAAGGGCCGTCCACATCGAGCCGCAGCGTTTCCTGAACGGCCTCGGCGGCCGCCGGGGTCCGGTTCAGCAGCTGGTCCTTGAACAAGTCCTCCGCGTGGTCCAATTCCCATAATCCGCTGATACGATGAGCCTCTTCAGAGCAGGATACGAATGCCATGATGATCACACCTTTCTATTAAAATATGGAATTTTATAAATATTTAACCATAAAAATCGACGATTGAAACCTTAAAATTTCTAAAAATGGTAAAAAAGATGCTTTTGTCCACAAAAAAAGAACGCTCCCGGCGTTCTTTTTTTCGATATTCAATCTGCTCCCTGCATCCATCTCCTCCTACCGCTTGCACGCCCCCGTCGATTCGCGTTCGATCAAATGGGTGGGGAGCAGGATTTCCTGGTACGCTTCTTCCGGATGATCGATCCGCCAGAGCAGCTGGGAGAAGGCTTTGTGGGCGAACAGGGGCAGATCGATGTCCATCGTTGTGATTTTCGGCAGCGACATTTGCGAGAAGTGGGTGTTGTCGAACCCGCAGATGGAAATGTCATCGGGAATTTGATGCCCGGCGTTCCGTAGCGAAGAGCATACGTAAAAACCGAAGCCGTCGTTTAAACAGAACCAGGCGCTCGGCTGGCTGGTCATGCCGCGCAGCGCATCGTCGATCGTCGTTTCATCCTCGGCGACGTGAACGAGCATGCGGTCCTCGCGGGGTTCAATGCCATGCTCCCGCAAAGCGAGCAGGTAACCCTCCCAACGCTCCTGGTAGCTGGGGGAAACATCGACGTTGCCGATCACGGCGATGTCCCGGTGGTGCAGGTCCAGCAGATGCTTAACGGCCGTGTACGCGCCGAAGCGGTTGTTCGTAAGCACGGCGTCGGCGTGCAGCAGCGGATGGTGATGGTCGATCAGCACCGCCGGAATCTCCTGGGCGATCACCTTCTCGATATAGGGCGTGCTGATATGGGAAAGAATGAGGATTCCGTCAACTCCGTCGTCGCCGATGAAGGAGGGAAGGATTAGACTGTCCCTCATGTCGGGCGTGATCGATTGGATCAGCAGCTTGATCCCGTGGCGCGTCGCTTCCCGCTCGATCGACAAATAGATTTCGCCAAAAAAGTTCTTCATCGAAAAAGCAAATTCGGAGGCAATGAGTCCAATCGTCTTCACCTGCTTGTCGCCGCCCGATTGCTTTTTGGCGTATTTGTAGCCCATTTCCTCGGCCGTTTCGATAATTTTCCGCCTCGTCTCCTCGCTGACTCCATCTTTGCCCGACAGAGCCTGGGAAACCGAGTTTTTGGAAATATTCAAACGGTCGGCGATATCCTGCATAACGACTTTTTTACTCATTTTATGAAATCCTCTCTCTATTATCTTTTGGAAAACGCAGTTTTGTAACGTTACAAATTGAATATAACATACGCTTGTGCAAAAAGTAAACAATGATAGCTTTATATTAAGGTTATCATGATGTCGAAAGTTTGCGAAAAATATCTTGACAGCGCTGTCACTAGATTGGATAATTAACTTGTAATTTGAAAGTAACGTTACAAATAAGATTACAAAAGGAACGGCTTATGATGTTCCATCCGCATCATCCTTATTTTAACCATTAGGGGGTCATTCATTTGAAAAGACGTGTTTTATGGTTAATGAGCTTGGCGCTGACGTTTGTTTTGACGTTGTCCGCTTGCTCCGGCAATGGCGGCGGAAGCGGAAATCAAGCTGGCGGCGAAGGGGGCGGACAGGCCGGGGGATCCGGCGGCAAAGTCGAAGTGCGGCTGACCACCTGGGCCGGGGCCGATGAGGCGAAAGAGCTGCAAACCATCCTCGACGAGCTGAACGAAAAGTCGGCGACGTATAAGATCGTGCAGGACTCGAATCCCGCGGAATACGACACCCGGCTGATTACGCAATTGACGGGCGATTCCGGGCCCGATCTGTTCTGGATCAACGCGCAGCGCGCGGCCCAGTTCGCGGCGGAGGGGGCCATGCTGGACATTGCCGAGCGGTTGAAGGGATCGAGCCATGACGCCGCCAAACTGGACGATTATTACGAAGCATCGCTAGGCCCATTTACGCATGACGGCAAAATTTACGGCCTCCCCTGGATTCAGCAGCCGGTCATGCTGTATGCCAATAAAGCGTTATTCGATGAAGCCGGGGCCAGCTATCCGGATAAAACCTGGACCTGGGATCAGTTCATCGATGCCGCGACGAAGCTGACGAAGGATAAAACCGGCAAGCATCCGGGCGAAGCCGGGTTCGACGAAAAATCGGTTGTGCAGTGGGGCTTTACGCTTAACGGCTGGCCGCCTTCGCAAATGTTCGTTTGGCAAAACGGCGGCGAGGTGTTGACGGAGGACGGGAAGTCGCCGATCGACTCCAAAGAAGCGACCGCGGCCTACAAGTTTTACGCCGATTTGGTGAACGGCCCGCTGACGCCGTCACAACAAATCATCCGCGACCGCGGCTTCGACAAAATGTTCCGCGACGGCCAAGTGGCCATGTTCATGGGCGGGGCGGCCGACGACCTCGATTCGACCGTCGCGGGCGTGCAGGCGTTTATGGTGCCGGCCGGGCGCTCGGGAATTCACGCTACGTTCGGGGACATCCTCGGCATGGGCATCAACGCCAAAACAAAGCATCCGGACGCCGCCTTCGACGCGCTGCTCGATTTGACCGATGCGATCCACCATTGGAAGATCATGCCGCCGCGCAAATCGCTGGCCGATCTTAAGACCCTGCAGGAGCTGCATCCGGAGAAGGCCCATTCGCTGGAAGCGATCATCGCGTCCATGGAATATGCCAGACCTTACCGCTATTCCGCGAAATATCCGGAGTGGGACAACGTGTACTCGACGCAGCTGATGGATCCGCTGATCAACGGCGGCGACGATCCGGAAAAGCTGATTCCGCAGGTCAAACCTTTGTTGGAAAATGCGATGAAATAGTGCGGTTTGCTATGCAAAAGCGCGGAAAGGAGGAAGCGGCATGGAAAACCACATCGCTACGCTGGCCAGATGGTTGCTGGTGCCCGTTTTCCTGTTGATCGTTGCCGGCCTGCTGTACTTTGTATTTTCAAAACTCGGGTGGAAAAAAAAGCAGGCGTTTGGCCTGGCGCTGGTTTCCCCTTGGATCGTCGGCTTTCTGATTTTTACGCTGTATCCGTTGTTCGAATCCCTGTACTTAAGCTTCACCGAGTCCACCATATTCGGCGGCAACAAATGGGCGGGGGCCGGCAATTACATCAAACTGTTTACGAGCGACATCGAGTTTTGGCCGTCGGTGCGGATTACGCTGCTGTACGCCGCGCTTTCCCTGCCGATCGGGGTGATCGGAGCCCTGCTGGTCGCCATGCTTCTGAACAACAAGATCAAGGGGATCGGCGCGTACCGGACGATCTATTTTCTCCCGGCGGTGATGCCGGAAGTGGCCGTAGCGCTGCTGTGGCGATGGATGTTCAACAGCGAGTCGGGGATTATCAATTACGTATTGTCGCCGTTATTCTCGGTGTTTGGCGTCGACAAGCCGAACTGGTTCGGCGATCCGCATTATGTGCTGGGGGCGTTCATCATTATGAGCTTATGGGGCATTTTCGGTACGAATACCGTTGTGTTTCTGGCTGGGCTTCAGGGCGTTCCAAGCTCCCTGTACGAAGCCGCGGAAATCGATGGGGCGGGGAGATTCGCCAAATTCAAGAACATTACGATTCCGCAGATCTCCCCGGTTATTTTGCTGCAGGTGATCATGGGGATGATCGGAGCGCTGCAGATTTTTACGATCGCCATGTTCGTCCGTCCGACCACGGCGGCCGGCAAATTTATGAACCAGCTCGTGTACGAGCGCGGATTCACGCAGCTGCACATGGGCGAAGCGTCGGCGGTCGCCTGGGTGCTGTTCATCATCATCCTGGCGCTGACGCTGCTCGTGTTCCGCTCCAGCCCGGCCTGGGTTCATTACGAATCGGATGTAAGGCGCTAAAAGAGGAGGTGTGCTTTTATGGCCAAGGTATCAGCTGTCCCCGCCGGGGGGATTTCCGGCAAACCGCTGAAATGGCTGAACAAAGCTGTGATCTACGTGGTCGTCACGTTTTTGGCCGCCGTCATCCTCGTTCCGTTTTTTTGGATGGTTTCGACGGCCCTGCAGGCCGAAGGGGATATTTTCGCCTGGCCGCCGCAGTGGATTCCCGATCCGCCGCAGTGGCACAATTTCCGGGAGGCCTGGATGGCGATGCCTTTTAACCGCTACCTGTTCAACACGGTTTTTATCGTAGCGCTCGGGCTCGTTGCCGAGCTCATCAGCTCGACGGTTGTCGCTTACGGGTTTGCGCGCTTCCGGTTTCCCGGCAGCGAATTCATCTTTCTCGTCCTGCTCGCCACGATGATGCTGCCTTTTCACGTCACGCTCATTCCGACGTTCCTGATCTGGCAGAAGCTTGGCCTGACGGGCCAGTTCGACCCGCTGGTGCTGCGCGCGTGGACGGCCTGGGGACCGTTTTACATTTTTCTGCTCCGCCAGTTTTTCATGACCCTGCCGCGGGAGCTGGACGACGCCGCCGAAATCGACGGCGCGAATTTCCTCCAGACGTTCCTGCACATCATGCTGCCGCAGGTGAAGCCGGCTTTGCTGGCGGTGGCGATCTTCGCTTTCCGCGGATATTGGAACGATTTTTTGGGCCCGTTGATCTACCTGTCCGATATGAAGATGTATACGCTGAACGTGGGCATGTACTTCTTTATGGGCGGCGTCAACGAGGCGCCGCAGTGGAATTATTTGATGGCGATGTCGACGCTGGTGGCGCTGCCGGTCATCCTGCTGTTTTTTATGGCCCAGCGGTATTTTATCGAAGGCATTACGTTTACGGGAATGAAAGAATAGAGCTTTGAGATTCAGGGATAGGAGGAGAAAAAATGATCCAGCAACAAATCAAAATCGAGCGCTTGGCCGCCAACCCGCTGATCGCGCCCGGCGATGTGCAGCCTTCCTTTCCGGATTGGGAGGTGCTTGGGGTGTTTAACGCCGGGGTGGCGCAGTACGGGGACGAGGTGATTTTGCTGCTCCGGGTGGCCGAGCGGCCCCGGCAGACCGATCCCGGGCGTGTGCTTGTTCCGGTGCTGAACGCGGAGCGGAGCGGCGATGATGCGGAGGAGCCGATCATGAACATCGTGGCTGTGGACAAGGAAAATTCCGGTTTGGATTTTTCCGATCCCCGGGTGATTCGCGATCGCAAAGGCGCTACAATATATTTGACTTCGATTTCCCACCTGCGCGTGGCGCGGAGCCGGGACGGCGTGCGGTTCACGGTCGACGGGAAGCCGACCGTTTTGCCCGAGGGCCCGCTGGAACGCTGGGGGATCGAGGATCCGCGGATTACCCGCGTCGGGGATCGTTATCACATCGCGTACAGCGCCGTCTCGGAGCGAGGCGTCGCGGTCGGGTGGATGACGACGGAAGATTTTGCGTCGTTTACCAGAGAGGGGTTGATTCTGGCGCCGACGAACAAGGATGTTGCGATATTTCCTGAGGCTATTGACGGCAAGTATTACATGCTGCACCGCCCGGTTCCGGATGGCATCGGGGAGCCGGAAATTTGGCTGGCCGAATCGCCGGATTTGCGGCATTGGGGCAATCACAGGTTCCTGATGGGACTCCGGAAAGGCAAGTGGGACGGCGCACGGATCGGTGCCGGCTGCGTTCCGATCAAAACGGAGGCCGGTTGGCTGATTCTCTACCACGGGGCGGACCAAAGCCATCGTTACTGCATGGGCGCCGCGCTGCTGGATCTGCAGCGGCCGGACCGGGTGCTCGCCCGCATGGAGGAGCCGTTTATCGTGCCGGAAGCGGACTACGAGACCAGCGGATTTTTCCATAGCGTCATTTTTGCCTGCGGCGCGTTTGTCAAGGAGAATCAGGTGCTGATGTACTACGGGGCGTCCGACGATTCCGTGGCCTGCGCAGCGGTTGATCTCCCGCAGCTTATGAGTGCATTACAACAAACCGAATGGAAGGGATAACGGGAATGGTATTGTTCGGAAACGGCAACGTGAAGTCATGCGCCGAATTGGTGGAAGCTTACAGAACGAAGGAAAACAAACCTCAGCCTGCTCAAGCCGAAAAGCTGCTGTTTGACGGCGTTGAGGGGCGCGACGTTTATAATATTTCGGCTCCTTTCGAGGATGAAGGGGAACCGGTCATTGCCGGGCGGGTGGAAAACCGGGACAGCGAAGTATCGGAAATCCATTTCTTCGTGCGCCGCGAGGAGCGGTGGACGCCGCGGGACGGTGCTCCGGTATTCGCCCTGCAGGATCCGTTCTTGACGAGAATCTCCGGCGAGCTGGTGTTCGGCGGGGTTGAAACCTTCCCGCATCCGTCCGAGGAGGGCAAGGTTAGCTGGCGCACGGTGTTTTATAAAGGCCCGAGCCTCGCTAACCTGGAGCAGTTTTTCCGGGGGCCGGACCAAATGAAGGACCTGCGCTTGGTCGAGCTGTCCGACGGGACGATCGGCGTGTTTACGCGCCCGCAAGGGGAGAAGGGGGGAAGAGGGAAAATCGGGTTCGCCCGCGTGAATGCGCTGAGCGAGCTGACGGTCGAGGCGGTGCTGGAGGCGCCGCTGCTGGAGCAATTCCGGGATGAGGAATGGGGCGGCTGCAACGAGATCCATGTGCTCTCGAACGGGAAGCTTGGCGTACTGGGCCACATCGCCCGGTTCGACGAGCAAGGGGACCGCCACTA
This sequence comes from Paenibacillus sp. FSL P4-0127, assembly GCF_038007325.1. Taxonomy (NCBI): domain Bacteria; kingdom Bacillati; phylum Bacillota; class Bacilli; order Caryophanales; family Paenibacillaceae; genus Paenibacillus; species Paenibacillus sp. FSL P4-0127. The sequence continues at coordinate 1,910,108 of NZ_JBBOWY010000001.1, forward strand.
TTATCCGATGGTGTTCGTTTATGATCCGGCAAACGGCACCTACTCGGATATGGAGATCATCGCGGAGCGCGCCGATTTTCTGGAGGGGCCGTCCAAGCGGCCGGACCTGGCGGATGTCGTGTTCAGCGGCGGACTTGTCCGTGGCGAGGGCGGAAAGGCCGAGCTGTACGCCGGCGTCAGCGACGCCGAAGCGCAAAAGCTGAAGATCGACGACCCGTTTGCGGGATATGAAAATGAAGCAAACCAGCCGTAAGCTGGCGCAACCTCTGTGCGGTTTTTGATCCGCGCGGAGGTTTTTTAGTAAAATCTATAAAAATGGCGGCGGCGCCAGACGGCTTACATGCCATCCGGTGCCGCCACTTTGCCGGTCTTCTCTTCACCCCGGCAACCCCTCGGCCGCGTCGACGACCTGTCCCATCGTAAACGAGACGCAGGGAAGGCGCTCCGACCGGACCGTCTCCTCGCGGTCAAACACTTCCAGCAGCTCGTATTTGCCGTCCTTCAGCACATATTGCTCCAGCGACTCGTGGGCCGGATCGATGATCCAATACTCCGGGATTTGATAGGCGGCGTACACTCTCAGCTTGCTTTGCTTGTCCCGCTTGACGGAATGAGGCGAGAGGATTTCCGCGACCAGATCGGGAATCCCTTCGATGCCCCGGCGGGTGATAATTTCAATCCTGCTGCGGTGCACCATAACCAGATCCGGCTGACGGACCTCCGTTTGGGACAAAATGAGATCAACGGGCGAGGCGAAAATGATATACTCTGTTTGACAACTATTGGTTAGTAAATTCTGAATTTGGTTGCTTATCACTTGATGCTTGGGCGTCGGGGCAGGCGACATTAGCTCCAGCACGCCGTCCGCCAACTCGTAGCGCTTCCCGTCGTCGGGCAGCCGGGCATAATCGTCGTAGGTGGCAGGCTGCTCTTTAATGATAGGTTTTTGCTTATCATCTCGGGCTTTCATAGGGTCCCCCTTAAGAACGATTTGCTTAAAAGAGGTTGCTCAAAAAGTCATCTTTCCATGACGAAGCCGTTTATGAAGAGGGGTCGGCGTCGAATCTTGAATTCAGCCGGGCCTTCCGTTGCTCACGTAGGCTCACCTACGCTCCGCTACTCAGTCCCTAGCTTCATCCAACCTTCTCGGTCCTGAAAACCTGACTTTTTGAACTCGCATTTAAATTATACCATACAGCCCCTGGCCCGGCGTTTGAAGGATCGACGACATTTCTCCGGATGCAGGTATATTCAGGAAAATATTAGCAATAATAGAGAGCAACTCTATACGGAAGGAGCAAAGCTAATGGATGCTACTCTTGGAGCCGATGAGGTTGTCCGCAGAATCAAGCAATTGCAAACGGAAGGCAGTTCGCTAAGCAAAAAGCAGGTCAAGCAGCATGATCCGGAGTTGATGCGCAACGCTTTGTTTTACTTTCCCAGCTGGGAACATGCCGTAAAAAACGCCGAAGGTCTATAAATGTAAGCCCCGTTTAAGCTAGAGCCGAGCCGTGGCCGGACTTTGTTCCTGTACCGCAGCGAGGCTCTTTTTGTACCCATAACTTACTTTATATCTCTATTTTTTTTGACACTGCCTATTTCTCAGGCCTCAACCTTAACTCGGCGCTTGACAGCCAGCTATAAATGGAACGACGCTGCCGTCGCCCTTCAAAATAGCGGCACTTTATGCACTAGCGTTGCATAAAACCTAACGCGAATAATCAAATATTAGTTAAATATGGGTAATTATGATCATTTTTCATGGAAAAAGCATAAAAAATCTCCTATTGTAAAGAGGTAGGTACGTTGTCCATAACTCTCTACAAAAGGAGACCATCCATGGATAACGTTAAAGCTAAAACGGTCATTCGTCAACTGATTTCCTTACTGCCCATCGATGTGCATCAACGTTTACTCTTCGACCATTACACCAAGAAACTTACCACGATGAAAGCGATCATGCTCTTCATCAATGCTCAGTTGAAACAATGGTCATCTTACGGTGAAATGGAAATTGCACTTCGTGCTGAGCCGAAACTTCAGCAGCTTCTACAGTTGGAGAGTATCAGCGGCTCGCAATTATCCCGAAAACTCGATCAGATCCCAACGGAGCTGTTGGAGTGGATGTTTCAGCATCTGGCATCACAAACACAGCAACGTGCTTGCCACCAGGGCCAGAGCGGGAAATTGCACATCATTGATTCTTCCAGCATTCGACTGCCGCTTCAACTTGGAAGTTGGGCCAAGATGTCAAATAAGAGTAGCGGCGTCAAGATGCATCTGCGCCTCGTTGTTACAGCTCCCGACAAGCTATTTCCTGATGCCATGATCCCCAGTTCGCTCAATGTAGGGGATCGTGCGGGGGCCGTTGAACTGGTCGTCCCCTCGGATGCGATTTATGTGATGGATCGCGGTTATGATGATTATGCCCGGATGGATCAATGGGTCCAGGACAACATCCAGTTTGTGATCCGTATGCGAGATCGCGCGCTTGCCACCGTCATTGAGGAGTATCCTGTTCCGGAAGGCTCGAACATCACGCGGGACGCCAAGGTTTGCGTGGGCAGTTCCTTCCGATCCATGGAACATTCCGTTCGTTTGGTGGAGTTTTATGACGAGCAGGAACGGACTTATCGTATTTTTACATCGGTATGGGATAAGACCGCTGAAGAAATCGCGCAGATCTACAAAAATCGCTGGCTCATCGAGTTGTATTTTAAATGGCTGAAGCAACATTTGCGATTGAAGAAGCTGCACAGTCATAAACCACAGGCTATTTGGAACCAGTTATTCTTGGCTTTAATTACTGCCTTGCTCGTGGAGCACATCCGGCACAGCACCCAAACGGCAAAAACAAACTGGCAAGTGCTCCGGATTCTCCGCGAGTATTTGTACCGTTCATGGCGATCCTTTCGAACCGAACTGGATCGGAAACCCAGTCGAAGTAGTCCGGGGAGACGTCCGGGGTCAGGTCCCAAAGCGTTATCGGTGCGCACAATGGTTGGGATAATTAAGCCAAGCAAGTTCAAGGAATAATATCCATTATATACATTTAATGGGACATCGCGACCTACGCATTAGGTAACCTTGGCTTTTTGGTCTTAAGCTTAAAAAATGACTGTAAAAAAATCCATTTATAGTTTCAATAATCCAAATGTGGGTTTTGCTGAAAATTGATGTTAGTGTTCTTGCAACGCTAGTGCACTTTATGTACTTATTATCCGCAACCGGGCATGTTTTTCCCCATTAGCAGCACTTTATGTACTTATTTTGCTACGAATGGTCCAGAGCGCATCACATCTCCTCGCGATGAGGAAAATAGCTTCATAAATTGCCCCTATTTCTCTCAAATGGCCGGATATCGCCAATTAACGGCATTTTATGTACTTACTTTTCAAACCAAGGGCTCAGCATCCACAATATCCCATTTAGGTTACTACTCATCGACCTCCCCCTTCCACAACTTCAATTGAACTTTATATCAAAATAGCTGATGCTCTTCTTTTTTCTCTTTTGCCGGCTTCGAAAACAAGCTGTTTATTTTACCACCCTCTGCCTATAAGATGAATGTATACGATTTCATAGCAGAGGAAGCCGAAAATCGATGAAAAAATACATCCCTTTTACCTACAAAATGCTGATCCCCTATTTGCTGCTCGTCTTGTTGACGGATGCGGTCATTGGCTACGTTTCTTACTCGATGCTGATCCAGTCGAGAACGGAGATGGCGGAGACGAATATTCGGACGGGCATGGAGCAGGCGCGAAACAACATCCGCTATCAAATGGACGAAATCCAGCGGATGTCGGACACGCTGTTCAGCAGCCTTGCGTTTCAGCGGGCGCTGCAGACCAAAGGGGAGGCCTACGACATCTACTTGGCCATGCTGGATAAGATCGTGCCTGAAATCACGGCGCCGCTGAAGTTATTCGGAAACGATATCCGGTTAATGTTATATACGCTCAACGATGAGCTGTATTTCGTATCGGGCGATAACCTGGAGGAGCCGATCAAGGACAGCGATTACTATATTCTGCCGTTCGAGGACATCAAGGACAGCGCCTGGTACAGAGAGTTCAAGGATTCGGAGCGGGACAACATCTGGCTGCAAATCGACACGGACCAGCGGCTCGGGAACATCTCTCACATCCGCAGGCTGGTGTCGTACAGCGGAAATATGACCGTCATCGGCTACGTCCGCATCACGGCCTCGCTCGACGACCTGTTCGGCGATTTCTCCACCTTTCCCGTCGAGGAAGGCATCACCATCCGCCTGATCGATACGGCTTCATCCGGGGAGCTGCTGTACCAGCGGGGCAGCGCCGAACAAAGCTATGACGGAAATTCCTACTTAAGCCTGAAGGAACTGATACCGGGAACGGATTTCGTGATCGAAGCGCTGGTGCCCAAAGCTTATTTAACGAAGGACGCCGGCCGGCTGCAGCGGGTGATATTTACCGTCTGCTCGATCAGCTTCGCCTGCATGGCGGCCATCGGGTATATCGTCGCCCGCTTGTCCGGCCGCAAGATGAAGCGTATCGTTACGCTGGTGCGATCGTTTCAGGACGGCAACTTTCAGAAGCGGATCCGTTTTTCCGGCAACGATGAATTTGTCCACATCGCCGATGCGTTTAACGTCATGGCCGCCAATATCCAAACGTTGATCAACAGCGTCTACGTGCAGGGAATCCAGAAAAAACAGGCCGAGCTGGAGGCGCTGCAGGCGCAGATCAACCCGCACTTTCTATACAACACACTGTCTACGATCAGCAGCCTGGCCAATTTGGGAGAAGCGGAAAAAGTGACCCAAATGGTGCAGGGCCTATCCCGCTTTTACCGCCTCACCTTAAACCAAGGCAACGTGTTTACGCCGCTCGAAAACGAATTAAAGCAGGTCGAGACCTACCTGGACATTCAGCGCGTCAAATACGCCGGGGCGTTTACGGTCCATATCGATGTGGCCCCTTCCATTTTGCAGGTTCAGGTCATGAAGCTCATTTTGCAGCCTTTTGTGGAAAACAGCTTTAAACATGCCTGGTTTGGCGAAACGATCGCCATCATCATCAAAGGGCAAAAAATAGGCGATCAAATCGAGCTGAAAGTGATCGACAACGGCATCGGCATGCGGCCGGAGACGGTGAGCCGGTTATGGATCGGACCAAGCCAAACCGGAGGCTACGGCGTCAAAAACGTAAACGAACGAATCAAGCTGAGGTACGGCGATAAATACGGGATTCGGATCGCTAGCGTTTACGGCGGGGGGACGACGGTGCGCATCATGCTCCCGGCGAACACGGAAGATCAGCCCGCTTTGGAGTAGCCCGGAATTTTGGGCATGGGAATATTCGCCAAAATTCTTAAAATCGGTGAATTTGTATAGGTTTTCATTGAAAACCGCTATATTCTTGGCAAGTACCTGCAAGTATGCTCGAAATATAAGAACCTTTTTTCGGTGCTGAAAAGCCACTTTTTGAACCTGCACTTTAAGGAAACCGTCCGGAGGATGACAGATATGAAAATCAATGTGTTGCTGGTTGATGACGAAGCGATTGACCTTGAGTGGCTGCGCCGCAGGGTGCTGGCCGGTGAATTGAATCTCCAGGTGGCGGCCACGGCCAACAATGGCTTCAATGCGTTAAAGGCGATGGAGCAGGAGCGCATCGACTTGATTCTGTCCGATATCCGCATGCCGATTATGTCGGGAATTGAATTTGCCCGGAAAGCGAAAGAAATCAATCCGCATGTCAAAATCATATTCATCAGCGGCCACGACGATTTCGAATACGCCAAGGAAGCGATCAGAATCAGCGTGTCGGGTTATTTGCTGAAACCTGTAGAGGACCAGGAATTGTACAAAATGCTCGGCGAGCTTTGCGCCGAAATCGAACGCGAACGCGACCAGGACCGAACGTTTGCGGAAGCGCTGACCCTGGTGAACGAGGAGCTGCTGCTGCGCTGGCTGAACGACATTTCCCCGGAACAGGTGGAAGGCCATATCCGCGGGTTTTTGGACATGCTCCTGAAAACGGGGACGGCGGCCGCTTTGGTGGAAATCGATGACCTCGAGTGGAAGACCGGAGCGATGGACGAGGACGAACGGCGCCGGCAAATCCATAAGGTGATGGATTTCGTTCAGCAGTTTTCGCTGCAAATGAAGATGGGCACTTTTCTCGTCAATCATCCGACGAGGTTCGTCCTGCTGTCGGCCGTTCCGGAAACGACGTTTCTGGAAATGCTCGAAGAGTTGATCCGCGCCGTTCGCCAGATTTCTCCGTTTTCCGTCACCGTCGGCGTCGGCGGATTTGCCTATGACGGGCAGCAGCTGCGCGAGTCTTACCGCCAGGCCCAGGCGGCGCTGAGCGCGAAGTGGCTCGTCGGCAAAGACCGGCTGATCCGGGAGGCCGGCGTGTTTTCGCCGGAAAGCCGGTTTGCGGCCAAACGGACGGACGAAATCCTCGAACGGATGCTGAAGGCGATTCTCAACTATGACCTGGTCACGATCGACGACTGCCTGCTGGAGCTTTTTTATCAAGGGGCGCCCCTCGCCCAGAAAAACGACGTCTACGACCTGATTATCCGGATTACGACCAAACTTCATGCCGATTTGCGGGAAATGGGCGAAAACTTGTACGAGCTGTTGAAGTGGGATTCGCATCAGCCGTTGCTGCTGTTCCAGTTTGAAACGATTCATGACATCATGTCATGGCTGCGGAGACGGTTTTTCGAGCTGTCGGAGCTGCTCTACGCCAAAAAGCGGAAGCAAAAGCGCAAGCTGATCCGGGACATTATGCAGTACGTGGAGAACAATCTGGAGCAAAAAATTACGCTGAAGGAAGTGGCCGCGCAGTTTGACTTTACCCCGAATTATTTGGGTTATTTGTTTAAGGAAGAAACCGGCGTCCATTTCAGCGAATATTTGAACGATCTGAAGACGAAACGCGTATGCGAGCTGCTGACCGAACCTACCTTGAAAATCTACGAAATCGCCGAGCGGATGGGGTATAAAAATATCATTTATTTTAACCGCCAATTCAAGCAGGCCACCGGGATGACCCCGGGCGAATACCGCAAAGCGCAAAAAATATAAGCGGGCACCGTGGAATTAGTATTATTTTTTGTTGCTTTGCTGAATCCCCCGCGAAACCGCTCCCTTCTATAATGAGACATATAGTGCATGTTCAAAAAGACGACTTTTTGAACTGCCTCATATAGAGACAAAGAGGGGAGTATGGATCGGATGAAGGGACGCGGCTTTTGGAGCGATGTGAAGAAATATAAAGTGCTGCTGCTGATGCTGGCGCCGGCCGTTTTGTTTTTTCTGCTGTTCGCTTACATTCCGATGGCGGGCATCGTATTGGCCTTCAAACAGTACAACTACACCGGCGGGGTGTTCGGAAGCCCGTGGAACGGGCTCGACAATTTCCGGTTTTTCTTCGACTCCGGGGACGCCTGGCGGGTTACGAGAAACACCGCGCTGTACAACTTGGCGTTTATCGTCGTCAACAACGCCGTGCAGATTTTTGCGGCGGTTTTGCTGTTTGAGGTGGCCGGGAACTGGTTCCGCAAAATTACCCAAACCGCGCTTTTTCTGCCTTATTTTATCTCCTGGGTTGTCGTCGGCGCGATCGCGTACAATCTGTTCAACTACGATTACGGGACGATCAACGCGCTGCTGAACGCCGTCGGACTGGAATCGATCGACATCTACAATACTGCGGCCTATTGGCCGGTGATCCTCATCGTCGTGTCGGCCTGGAAAACGCTCGGGTACGGTACGATCATGTACCTGGCGGCGATTACGAGCATCGATACGGAAATGTACGAAGCAGCGGAAATCGACGGGGCCAACGTGTTTCAACGGATTTTTAAAATTACGATCCCGAATCTGTATCCTACCCTCATCATTTTGGTTCTGCTCGCCATTGGGAACATTTTCCGCGGCGATTTCGGGATGTTCTACAATATGGTCGGCAACAACGGCCTCCTGTTCTCGGCTACGGACGTTATCGATACTTTCGTGTTCCGGTCGCTGACAACCTCGAACGAAATCGGCATGTCCGCCGCCGCCGGCTTCTACCAGTCGATCCTGGGTTTTGCCACGATCATGCTTGCGAACTATGCGGTGCGCAAATACGACAAGGATCGCGCTTTGTTCTGACGGCCGGGGCGACCTAAGAACACGGACGACTTATACAGGAGGTTAACGATATGAGTACTATGGCTCCGAAGTACGGCAACCTGGAACCGGCGGTGAAGCCGGGAGAGAAAAAACGCAAATCCGCGGACCGCCTGCTGCTGCAAATCATCGGGTATACCGTATTAACGTTGTTCTCCTTATTTTGCATCTTTCCGTTTATCCTTGTCATCTCTTCCTCGCTCACCGAGGAGAGCAAAATCATCGAGGACGGGTTCCAGCTCATTCCAACGGCTTTCTCTTTGGAAGCCTACGGCATTCTGTTCAAATATCCGCAGGAAATGCTCAAAGCTTACGGCATCACGATATCGGTCACTTTGCTCGGCACCTTTTTCGGCCTGTTTTTGACCTCGATGACCGCTTACGTGCTGTCGAGGAAAGATTTTAAATGGCGGAACCATTTCTCGTTTTTCTTTTTCTTTACAACGCTGTTCAGCGGCGGGCTTGTCCCGTGGTATTTGCTGATCGTCAATTACCTGAACCTGAAAGACACCTTTATCGTGCTGATTCTGCCGATGCTGCTGAACGTGTTTTATATCATCGTGATGAAGTCGTTTATGAGCAACATCCCCGAGGCGATCATTGAATCGGCGAAAATCGACGGGGCCAGCGACTTTCAGATTTTTATCCGCTTTGTCCTGCCTTTATCGAAACCGGCTTTGGCCACGATCGGCTTGTTTATCGCCTTGGGTTACTGGAACGACTGGTACAATGCGCTGCTCTTCATTTCCAACTCCGATCTGATGCCGCTGCAATACTACCTGTACAGGCTGCTCGGCAATATGGACGGCATGCGCAAGGCGATGATGGCCGCGGGCGCCGTCATGAGCGTCGATCTTCCTACCGAAAGCCTGAAAATGGCGATGACGATCGTCGCCACCGGCCCGATCATGATCGCGTATCCGTTTATTCAGCGCTATTTCGTGCAGGGCCTGACGATCGGCGCAGTCAAAGGATGAATCAGGGGGAAAAAACTGCTTATCGGTATAGTGTGAGTTCAAAAAGTCAGGTTTTCAGCACCGGGAAGATGGGAGGCGTAGGAAGCCAGCCCGCGATTAGCGGTAATTTTCTTGCGATTTAAGAAGCTGATACTTGGATGCCTATTTTTTCTTAGTAGCTTCAAAAGATGACTTTTTGAACAATCTTATATAGCATTTCATCATATCATTAGGGGGAAACTCTAGTATGAAAAAGATGAGAAAGAAAGCGACGTTTCTGCTGGCCATGGTGTTGGCGCTGACGACTTTGCTGGCCGCTTGCGGCGGCGGAGGGGGCAACAAAGCGGCAAGCGAAAATACCTCCGGCGCGGGGGCCGCGAACAACACCGCTTCGAATACCGCTGCAACGGCGGACGGTTCTCCGGACTTGTCTCAGGAAGTGAAGCTCAAAATGCTGCTTATCGGCGGGAAACCGACCGATTATGATGAAGTGTTCGGCAAGCTGAACGAGTTGCTGAAAGAGAAAATCAACGCTACCGTGGAAGCCGAGTTTCTTGATTGGGCGGACTGGACGCAGAAATATCCGCTGAAGTTCGCCGCCGATGAAGATTTTGACATCGCTTACACCGCAAACTGGGCGTTTTACAACGACCAGGTGCAAAAGGGCGGGTTCCTGGAGCTGACGGATGAAATGCTGCAGAAGTACGCGCCGCAAACCTGGGCGGCGATGCCGAAAAGCTCCTGGGACCAAGCCAAAGTGGGCGGCAAGCTGTACATGGTGCCGAACAACAACCAGGAAGTGACCGACAAAGTGGTGCTGGTCCGCGAAGACCTGCGCAAAAAATACAATCTTCAGCCGGTGAACAGCCCGGAAACCTACGCTGCCTATTTGAAGGCGATCGGCGCAAACGAAAAAGGCGTCAGCCCGTTTGGCGCCAAACCGGCCGACGGCTGGAAATGGCACGAGCTGGACCAAATTCTGCTGGAGCAGCAGAACGAATGGAACCTGGTCGATTACAACTTCCCGCTCGCTTATAAAATCGACGATCCGGCCGGCAATTTGTTCAACGTTTACGATACGCCCGAATTCAAAAGCCTGATTGCGTACTACAAAGATTTGGCCGACAACAAAGGCTGGTCCAAAAACATCGTCAGCAACAAAAACGACGTATTCCAGGACATCAAAGCCGGAAAAACCTCCTCCTACGCGCAAAACCTGGGTACGATCTCGAGCAACGTCGGCGAAATTCGCCGCGACAAGCCGGAGATGGAGGTCACGGTTGCCGATCTGACGCCGGACAAGAAAAAAATCGGCGCGATCTCGACGCAAAACGGTCTGGCGATTCATGCCTCCTCCAAAAACGCGGAGCGCGCGCTGATGCTGATCGACCTGCTGCAAAACGACAAAGAAATCCATGATCTGACGATGTACGGCATTGCCGGCAAGCACTACGAGCCGGTGGGCGACGACAAATACAACCCGGGACCAAACTTTACGAATTATAACTTGTCGGGCTTCTCCGTCTGGGGCTGGAACTCGCTGCTGAACCGCACCGACGCTTCTTATCCGGAAGAAGGCACGAAAATGCTGGACGACTGGCAGTCGAAGGTGTACCACTTCCCGCTGGAAACGTTCGTCTTTGACGATACGAAGGTGAAGAACGAAATCGCTAACGTGGGCAACGTGATGCTGCGTTATGCGATTCCGCTCGAATACGGGCTGATTAACGATCTCGATAAAGGCCAAGCCGATTTGATCAAGCAACTGCAAGCCGCCGGTCTGGACAAAATCCAGCAAGAGCTGCAAAGCCAAATCGACGCTTTCCTGGCCGCACAGCCGAAATAAGCCTGGCGCTTTCCTGGCCGCACAGCCGAAAAAAGGCCTTTCGCTTGAAGGAGGGGACGCCCGTCCCCTTTTTTCGCTTTCATACAGCCTTGATGCAGGAAATGCAACTCCATAAAAAATAAGCAATGTAAGGAGAGGAAGATTCCATGAGCACAAAAAGCAAAAAATCCCCCCCGATCAGCGCCAAACTCCCGGCATTTATGCACGGCGCCGACTACAATCCCGACCAATGGCTGCATGACCCGCAGGTGCTGGCCGAAGATATCCGGATGATGAAGCTGGCCCATTGCAACGCGATGGCCGTGGGGATTTTCTCCTGGGCTGCGCTGGAGCCGGAAGAGAACGTGTACCGGTTCGAATGGCTGGACCGCGTGCTGGACACGTTTGCGGAAAACGGCATCTACGCCTGGCTGGCCACTCCCAGCGGCGCACGCCCGGCCTGGATGTCGGAAAAATATCCGGAGGTGCTGCGCGTAGGCGCGAACCGCCAGCGCAATCTCCATGGCATGCGGCATAATCACTGCTTCACCTCGCCGGTTTACCGCGAGAAGGTGACGCAAATGAACACGCGCCTGGCGGAGCGCTATTCCGGGCACCCTGCGGTGCTCGGTTGGCATGTGTCCAACGAATACGGCGGGGAATGCCATTGCGATTACTGCCAGGAGGCGTTCCGCGGCTGGCTGAAACGCAAATACGGATCGCTGGACGCGCTGAACCGCGCCTGGTGGACGGCGTTTTGGAGCCATACGTACACGTCTTGGTCGCAGGTGGAATCTCCGGCGCCGCAAGGCGAGACGATGGTGCACGGGCAAAACCTCGACTGGCGCCGCTTCGTCTCCGATCAGACGATCGATTTCTACAAGCATGAAATCGCCCCGCTCAAGGCGGTAAATCCCGATCTGCCGTGCACGGTCAACATGATGGATCTGTTCTACGGGCTGGATTACCGCGAGTTTGCCAAGGCGGTGGACGTTATTTCCTGGGACGCCTATCCAACCTGGCACGAAGCGGAATCGGAAGCGGGGGTGGCGTCCTGGTTCGCTTTCAACCACGACCTGTTCCGCTCATTGAAGAAACAGCCGTTTATGCTGATGGAGAGCACGCCCTCCTTGACGAACTGGCAGCCGGTCAGCAAGCTGAAGCGCCCGGGCATGCACCGGCTGTCCTCGCTGCAGGCGGTGGCCCACGGCTCCGACACGGTGCAGTATTTCCAGTGGCGGAAAAGCCGCGGCTCCAGCGAAAAGTTCCACGGCGCGGTCATCGACCATGTCGGCCATGAGCATACCCGCGTATTCGAGGATGTGGCTTCGCTCGGGAAGACTTTGGCCGGACTGACGGAGGTGCTCGGCACAACGGTTCCGGCGGAGACGGCGATCCTGTTCGACTGGGACAACCGCTGGGCGGTCAACGACGCGCAGGGGCCCCGAAACAAAGGGATTCACTATGAAGAGACCGTCATGCAGCAGTACCGCGCTTTGTGGGAATTGGGCGTACCGGCCGACATCATCGGGTCCTTCGACGATTTTTCCGGGTATAAGCTGCTGGTTGTACCGATGGCGTATCTGCTCCGCGAAGAAACCGGGAAAAAGATGGAGCGGTTCGTCGAAAACGGCGGTACGCTGTTTGTCACCTATTGGTCGGGCATCGTCGACGAAAACGATTTGTGCCATCTGAACGGTTTCCCGGGACCTTTGCGGAAGACGCTGGGCATATGGGCGGAGGAAATCGATGGGCTGCACGACCATGATCGGAACGGCTTGGTAATGGAGAGCGGGAACGAGCTTGGCCTGACCGGCACGTTTGAAATTCACGAGCTGTGCGAGCATATCCACGCCGAAGGCTCCCGGGTGCTGGGCGTCTACAGCGATGATTTTTATGCCGGCAAACCGGCGTTAACCGTAAATCGCTTCGGCGCAGGCAAAGCGTATTATTTGGCGGCCCGCGTCAGCGACCCGGCGTTTTACGAAGCGCTGTACGGCAAGCTCGCCGAGGACGCCGGCGTGCGCCGCGCGCTCGATGCCGCGCTGCCGGCGGGGGTGACCGCGCAGCTGCGCACGGACGGGGAGCACGATTACGTGTTCGTGCAGAACTTCTCCGGCCAAGCGGCTCGCGTGGAGCTGGACGGACGCGGCTACACGGATGCCGAAAGCGGCGAAGCGCTCCCCGGCCCGCTGCTGGAACTGCCCGTGCATGGCTTCGCGATTTTGAAGCGTAAAGCGCAGGCGTAAACGCTGCCTTAAAGGGAGGGGATTCGGCACGAAATAAGGGAAATAAATGCCGCTATTCTCAGCTAAAACCGGGGGATGAGCAAAATAGGGGAATAAAAAGTACTTATTTTCCTCCGGCTGGATAAAAACAGCTAAATAAGCAGGCCCTGCAAAAATAAAGCCAAAAAGTGTCGTTATTCCGGTGAAATGGTGTGGAATGACGGAAATAACGACATAAAATACCGCTATGCGCCAGGCTCGCCTGATTGCAAGAACCGCAGTATGACAGCCGCTGACCGGGTCAGCGGCTTTTTCAATGCCGGAAAAAGAAGTAAAATGAAAAACAACGTTTACTTAACACCGCGAAAGGATGAATTGCACGGATGTCCTCATTGATCTTTGACCCCGCCAGCTATACGGTAACATGCGGTTCGGATTCCATCGGCTTGCTGGCGAAGGAGTTCGCGCTTCTGCAATTTCTGTACGATCACCGCCACCAGGCGTTCACGCGGGAGCAGCTGCTCGACCGGGTATGGCTGCTGGAATATCCGGTTGAGCGGACGGTGGACGACCATATTTACCGCCTGCGGAGGAAGCTCCGCCACTGGCCGCATATCGCCATCAATACGGTGCGGGGATACGGGTACAGCCTTACGGTCCGCGACAGAAGAGCGGTCGGCAATCCCTCGGTGCAAGATCCGGAAGTGCAAGAGGCGATGAGGGAACTGTTCAAAAAATACCACTTGCTGGGGCAGGGCAGATCGCTGCTTGCTTTGGCCGACCGGCAGGAAGTGCTGGGGTTTGAAGTGGATGAATTTTATACGCTTTACGTTCATTTCATTCAAGGCGATATCCCCTGGTTTCTGGAAGAGAACGGAATCCCCTTCCGGGAAAAATTGTATTGGATGCTGCTCATGTATCGGGGAATGGCGCTGCGGCGGGAGGAGGTTCTTTCTTTTCTGCAATTATGCGAGAGAGTGCTGGCGCTGCGCATTCTTCCGGACCGGCAGCACCGGGAAATGGAGATTTTAAACATCCTGGACGTATATGCCGATGCCGGACGGCCCGGGGAGGCGATAAACCGATTCGAAAAGGCGCGGCAAACGGTGGAATCTGACGGACTATCCGGCTTTGTCATCCCTGTTGCGATTATGGAAATGTACGTTCAGGTCGTTGCCGGCCAGAGCTCTGAAGCGGAACGCGCCTCCGGCCGGATCGAGCGGCTTTTGCAAGGTTCGCCGTATCTCCGGGAGATCGGACGTTACCATATTGTCAAAGGTCTGCACCTGCTCACCCAAGGGCAGCGGCAGGCCGGAGCCGATTTGATCGACGAAGGACTGGAAGTGCTGCAAGCGTCCATGCATGTGCCGATGCTGCTGGGAGCGGTTTGCCAAATCGTGTTGTTCCTGCAGGAACGTCTGCCGGATGCTCCACGGCTTGAACAAAAATACCGTGCCTTTTACGATGCCTTGGATAAAGAGTTCGGCTTGTCCCGCTATCGGACCGATCTAAAAGAGGGTATTCAAAAAGCCATCTTTCCATGACGAAGCGGTTTAATGAAGCGGATTCGACGCCGAATCTTCAATTCAACCGGACCTTCCTCCGAAGTAAGTCGGATTCCGTCTGATTTTCCTCTGACATTGTTCCGTTACGATGTGGCTGTAAGCTGAACGTGAAACGGAGGAATGCCCGGTGCAAAATCAAAATAACGAATCCTGTCCATCCCTGCGGTCGAACCGCAGCTTCCGGCACATGTTTGCCGCCTATGCCCTGGCCACCTTTGGCGATTGGTTTGACGCCCTGGCGATCCAGGTGATCGTCGCTTACCGTTGGGGAGTTGATCCGCTTTTGCTGGCGCTGATTCCGGTCACCATGGCGCTGCCGGGAGTCCTGCTGGGCTCTTTTGCCGGAGCGCTGGCCGACCGGCTGCACAAAGCGAAGCTTATGCTTCTGTGCGATCTGGTGACCGCGCTCCTGACCGCGGCCATACTGGCTGCGCCGAACCTGTATTGGCTGCTGCCGCTGCTTGCCTTTCGTGCGGCGGCGGGCGTCTTCCACGTACCGGCCCAGCAGGCACTGACACGCCAGATTGTGCTGCCCGGCCAACTGCTCCAGGCTACCGCGCTGAACGGGTTGGTCGGGCAAGGCTCCAAGGTGGCCGGGCCGCTGCTGGGAGCCGTGGCCCTGGCGGCGTTTGGCCCCAAGGCGTGCATCGCGATCAATATTGGCGCGAGGCTCCTGTCCGCAGCGCTGCTGTATCCTCTTGGCCGGCTGCCGAATGGCAACGCGGAACGCATCCACGTTTCCGGCGCCCGGCGTCCGCATATGCTGCGCGGACTCCTTGACGAATGGCGGGAAGGCTGGCTGCTTCTCGCGCAAACGAAACTGCTTAGAAATACGATGCTGTTTGGACTCGTTGCGCTGATCGTTTTGATGATGGTCGATTATCAGTTTGCCGCGCTGTTGCGCGGGATCGCGCCCGGCAACGAATCGCTGATCGGCTGGCTCGTATCCGCGATCGGAGCCGGAGCCGTGCTGGTCCTCCTGCTGCTTAACCGGTTCCGCCGGATTTCCTCAGGCTGGGGACTCGGTGGCGGCTGCGCCCTGATCGGCGGGGGGATCGCCCTACTGGGCCTCTGTCCTCCCGGAATGGGACCGGCATGGCTGCTCGGATTCGGCCTGCTGATCGGTATCGGCAACGGCGCGTATATGGTGACGCAAAATTATGTCCTGCAGAAGGAATCGCCAGAGCAGGCGATCGGCCGCGTATTCGGCATTCAAAATACGATCTCCAGCGCGATCATGCTGACCGCTCCGCTGGCCGGGGGCGTCTTGATCCGGCTGGTTTCGGCAGGCACCGCGTTTCTGCTGATCGGCCTGCTGCTTGCCTCGATCGGGACGGCGGGCGTGCTGTTTCGCGCGGCCTTATGGCCCGTTTCGCCGCCGGAGAGTGAAGAAACCCACCTACCGCCTGCGGCCGAGCGTTCTTATCCGGGCGGGGCGTGACCGCCAGGCATTATTTGATACTAGAATTTATAACTCAACTTTCGCGGCAAAACATCGGCAGACAAGCCTTGATGTAGCTGGGTAAAGCAGCAATCCATTGGCGGAGTTGACGCTGAATCAGAGGCGGACAGTGTCTTCCCGGTTTTTTGGGCTGCTTCGTTGATCAAGTCGAGCAACTGTTGTAAGTCAATCAGCCAATCGAGTGTGCCGGGCTTCGTCGCACAGCCAATAAAACAAGCTACTCAACCGCTTTGCTGCGATTCCGCTCAAACATGGAAGCATGGAAGCGTCAACGATGCAGAGGCGTCACGATCCGGCGGGGTCAGTGTATCTACCTTTTGCACCGTAGCCGTTTCGAGCCGTGTCACAAATCGACGCCAGGTGATGGGGCTGTTTAAAGGGACTGTCTAAAGGGTTCGTGTCTCGATGCTCCTGCCTCCTGCCTGCCTTTGCACGATTATCCCTTTCGTTCATGGAGCAGTGAGCAGGGGGGGCTAGAGCAAGGGTCCCAAAAAAGGAGAGAACAAAAAAACAAAAAAAGATGAGGAAAAAATGAGGCGGTTCAGGTTAGATTTTCGGCTTGATAAGGGAACGTATGTTTGTTATAATGAAATAAATGGAACTTATGTTCGTATATTCTTGATTCGGGGGCGAGTAAACATGGAGATCAATCCGGGAACGGAACATCAGCCATTCAGCAGCCGTTTTAACAGCGAGCAGGACTGCATGGAGGCGCTAATCGCGATGAAGTGGCCAAGCGGCTTCGTCTGCCCGCGCTGCGCTCACACCGGGTGCAGCCGTCTGACTTCCCGGCATATCCCTTTGTTCGAGTGCGGAAAATGCAAGCATCAAACATCGCCTTTGGTCGGCACGATTTTTGAAGGAACGCATCTCCCCCTGGTGAAGTGGTTTCACGCTCTGGAGTTGTTCCTGCTCCCTGACGGCATCTCGGCGCTGCGGCTGCGCCAGATGATCCGGGTCACCTACAAGACCGCCTGGTCGATGCTGCACAAAATACGTCATGCCGTGGGGGAGTTCGATGCCCGGGAGCTGCTCTCCGGAGACGTGAAGGTGAATAGCGATCAGTATGGTCGTAATCCGTCCCGGTGTCAGCTTTCGCATCCGTACGCCTCGGCGGTCGTAGCCGGCTGCACGGTCACGGAGTCGGGCGAGCCGGAACAGGTCAAAATCCGCCTGGTGCCGCATAAGCGGGGAGGCGAAAAAAGGGCAAACCGTCACGAACTCGCCGCGTTTATTGGCGGGCATGTGGATGTCCATACATCGGCGGTACAGTTGTTCCCTCAGGCCTTTCGGCTGTATGCGCCCTTGCGGAAAGTGGTGAGAGAGGCGTGGGAATCGCTGAAGAGTACGTATGGAGCCTTGGGACTGAAGCATCTGCAAGCGTATCTGAACGAGTACACCGTACGCCGTCGGCTGCGCCTGCAAGGAGGACGGCCCGGAGCGGAAGAAACGATGCGGCAGAAGTTGCTGCAGATGTGTGTGGCGATTCAGGCGATCCCTTACCGCCGGCTGATCGCGCGCCAACCGAATCAGCCCCTTGCGGCTGCGGCTTGATCGGGACGCTGGAACGGTGGGGGGGAGTTTGATGCAAATCAACTTAATGGTTTCTTGATCTCCTGTCTTGATCGCTTGTCCGGTCTGTTTCACCTCCCCTAAACCTCATTCCTTCTCCTAAGCCCGTCTAAATTATCTCGAACCTATCTGTTTCTCCACCAAATATTTTTTTCTCCCGAACTTGTCTTGCTCTCTGCTACCTGATTAAACGGGATAATCGTGCAAAGCCTCCGGACAGGGAGTGTTAGATCTGCCGCCCCTCACCCCCCACTTCCCTATCCTCAAGCTTTCAACGCCCTTCCGCGTTCTCTTGCCACGATCGGTTTGCGACGAAAACCTTCAATTTAGGGACTCAAGCTGATTTTTGCTCTGCGAAAGTTGAGTTATTAAATTTCCGGCGGGGTAGAGGACGATACGCAGGAGAGGGGAGGAGCAGGGGAAGGGTTTTCGTAGTCGAACCGAAGAGGGAGTGGGTATGGGGTGGAAACCCTACCCATTCCCTCCCGTGCATCCAAGGTATGGGTTTGCAGGGGCAAAGGACCTCGCCAGCGGCGATGTTTTTCTAATAATATCCATCATATTGTTGATTATTCAGGCCGGGAATTCGGGCCCGGATATAGTATAATGGGGGCACTCGGATAGGAGAGGTGAAGTTTATTGTCAGGCGCAGAACTTAGCATGATGGATTATTTTACGGAACAAAATATAGAGCTCTTCCTGGAGCGCTTCCGCTCTCTAGGGCCGCTGCCCGGCATTCTGCTGACCTTCCTGAAATCGTTCGTTCCGCCGCTGCCGACGATTGTGATCGTGGGGGCCAATGCCGCGATTTACGGGATGTGGCTGGGCTTCTTATACTCCTGGATTGGGCTCGTGAGCGGGAGTTTGCTGACCTTTCTGCTGATCCGAAAAGCGGCCGAGACTCCCTTCATGCGCCGCTGGGCGGCCAAGCCCAAGGTGCGGAAAGCGATGATATGGGCGCGCAGAAACGGATTCAGCTTCGTATTTCTGCTCAGCATGCTGCCGGTAGGCCCGTTCGTCGTGATTAACATGGCCGCGGGGCTAACGCGGATGTCGGCCGTTTCCTTTGGCACAGCGGTAGCTTTGGGGAAGGCCGTCATGGTCTTCTGCGTGTCCTATATCGGCACGCAATCTGTCCGACTTTGCCGCGCAGCCGGCCAAGCTCCTTGGCGTCGCGGCGTTTATTGCGGCCTCCTTGTGGTTGAACCGGAAGCTGCAGAGCTACTTCACGGCAGCCGCAGCCGAGCCCGCCGAGTAAACATGGGATAACAAGACTGGAGTTGGTTTGGCGTTATGAAGACCTGCGTGAAATCCCCCCAAATCAAAGAACCCCCAACTTCTGCGGACTTTCTTTCAAACAGAGCGTAACCGGTTCGAGATGCTGCTGCGGGGCATCCTGCCCGTGCAGTTGGCCTTTGAGCAATTCAACGGTTTTTCGGCTGACCTCCTCAATATTTTGCGCAACGTAGGACACACCGGGCAATTCGGGGTTGTCAAAAGTCATGAGCTCGATCCGGTCCAGTAAATGCTGCTCGCTCAAATAATCGTACACGTAATGGGCTAATTGAACATTGACGGTAAAAACGGCGGTAATTTGCTCCCTGTCCTTTAAAAAATCGGTGATTTCCCGTTTCGCCTGATTTTGCTGAAGCGATTGCAATTCAAGCATGCACCATAACGTTTTATCGATAGGAAACTGGTGTTTCAAATAGGCTTTTTCATAACCGGCGGCCCGGTCTTCCGTGACCGAATTCGTAATTTCCGGAGAAATATAGGCGATATGCCGGTGTCCCTTGGACAGCAAATACTCGATAGCTTCAAAGGTTCCTTGCATATTATCCGAGGTTACGCTGGCCATGCGAATATTTTTAAAAAACCGGTCTACCAATACGACCGGAAACTTGTCGAACGCCAGCTGAATAATGGTCTCGTTATAGTTCTCCGCTTCGGTCGGAAAAATGATCAATCCTTTAACCCCAAAATCCAATAATTGACGAATCGCCAAGGTTTCCCCTTCGGCGGACTCCCGCGTGATCCGCAGCATAATTTGGAATCCGTCCTCGCTGGCGTATTTCTCAATATAGTTGAGCAGCTGTTGATCTATTCGGGTTTTCATGCTTGGGAAAACGACGCCGATCATCACCGGAGAGTTCGAAACAGGCCGCAATTCCGCGGACTGGCGGGAGACGAAGGTCCCTTTTCCCTGGATTCTTTCGACCCACCCTTCCTCGGCGAGGCCAATGAGCGCGTTTTTGGTCGTGATTTGACTAACGCGGTATAAGCTCGACAATTCCTTCTCCGATCCGACCCGATCTCCCGGGCGGAGCACGCCAAGCCTAATCTGTTCTTTGATGCTCTCCTGGATTTGTTTATAAAGCGGCAGTTCTTTCATAGATTCGCTCCCACACCTAAATAGAATTATAATATACTAAGTTGATTATATATTTTGTGTAAAGAAGTGTCTACAGAAATTGGAAACACCAGTTAAATATATTATGTAATGTTTATTTAAACGAAGTGGGGAACGGGGATGGTTATCTACGCCTATAACTTTATACTATATTTAGTATATATTATTTGGATGGTATATACTAATATAGATTTTGCAGATGGAACCGCGTCATAGTATATCTTGCCAATGTTTATAGCCGGGAGGTGGCGGAGTACTGAAGCTGCAGTGCAGGAAAACTACAAGTGAAAATTTCAAGCCATTGAAAGCGCATCCAGAAAGGAGGGAGGGAAATGATTGTGAAAGCGGACACAGGGCAAGCTAAAAAGTTTTCAGAGAGAATGCTGCCCTATATCTTTATTGGACCTGCCGTAATACTTATCACTTTATTGGCTATCGTGCCTTTGTTTTACTCCGTTTATATCAGCTTGTTGAACTATAATCTGTCTCTGCCAAGCACGATGATCAAGTTTGCCGGGTTGGAAAACTACCGGTATATGTTCAGCAACGGTCCGTTTATGAAGTCCATCGTATGGACGCTGGTCTTCACTTTCTTTACGGTATCCTTGAACGTAACGTTGGGGATGGTCCTGGCGCTTATTTTAAATAACGAGAAAATCAGCAGACAGACGCGGATATTCAAAAGCTTGTTTATTCTTCCGATGATGCTGGCTCCCGTCGTTTCAACAACGATGTGGAAAATTATGTTTGGCGCCATTTACGGGCCTATCAATTATATTATCGAATCCCTCGGACTGAAAGCGGTGGCCTGGACGGGGGAGACGCTGCCGGCAAAGATCGCCGTCATCATGATCGATGTGTGGGGTTCAACGCCTTTTTGCATGCTCATCCTGATCGCCGCTTTGCAAACGGTGCCAAAAGATATTTATGAAAGCGCGTATATCGACGGGGCAAACCGGGTAAACACATTCTTCAAGATTACGTTGCCGCTGATTCGTAATTTTATAGCGCTCGTCGTTTCGCTGCGCGTGATGGATGCTTTAAAAATATTCGATTCGATCATGATTTTGACGGATGGCGGCCCCGGGGATACGACCGAAACGATGGGAACGATGATCTACAAGACGGCCTTTCGTTATATGAACGTTGGGGCCGGTTCCGCGGGAGCGATCATTTTCTTCGCGATTATCGTCGTCGTCACGCTTGTGTTCCTGAAAGTGCTTCGTAACGATCGGCAATAGGAAGGGGGGAGAACATGAAAAAATATTATGCCGAAAAAAGCGCGCTTTATTTGCTGCTTCTTCTTTTTATCGTCCTGTTTTTGTTTCCGATTTATTGGGCGGTAACGACTTCATTCAAGTCTGTCGGCCAGATTATGAAAGTACCTCCGGAATTTTTTCCCTCCAAGTGGGTTTTGCAGAATTATGTAGAGGTGTTTACGGAGCATCAGATCGGAACATATTTTCTCAACAGCCTGATCGTTGCCGTTGTTACTACGTTGTGCACTTGCCTTGCGGCTACTTTTGCCGGATACGGCTTTTCGCGTTTCAAGTTCAGCGGGAAAGCTTTCTGGCAGTATGCCATCATTGTGATGCGTATGGTTCCGGGGCTGGTATTCATCATTCCCTACTATATTATTTTCCAAAAGCTAGGCATTCTTGATACGCTTTTCGGGCTTATTATCGTTTACATTACCGCCTCTCTTCCGTTGGCTATCTGGCTGTTTATGGGATTCTTCGACGAAATGCCGGCAGAGATGTTCGAGGCGGCCAAAATCGACGGCAGCAGCGAGTTCGGCATTTACTGGAGGATCGCCCTGCCCCTGATCGTGCCGGGGATCGTTGTGGCTTCTATACTCGTGTTTCTGGCTGCGTATAACGAGTTCAGCCTTTCTCTCGTGCTTGTGTTTACGGACCAGAACAAAACGCTTCCGCTCGGTATCAGCGGCATGATTCAACTGCAGAAGGATACGCCATTCGGCACTTTGGCCGCCGCCGGCACCATCGCCTTCATTCCGGCGCTCATTCTGGCGTTGACGACGCAAAAGTATGTGCAAGCCGGGATTACTGCCGGAGCGGTCAAAGGTTAAACAACCATAACAACAAAATTTTGATCAGGGGGTTTCAGATATGGGAAGAAAATTGCAGTTAACGATGACATGCCTGCTGGCAACGACGCTGATCCTCAGCGCATGCGGTTCCAAAAAGGCCGAACCTTCGGCTCCGGAAGGCGAATTTAAGGAAATTACGGTACAAGCCCCGGACGTGCTCGGCATTAAATTGAACGATCTGAACGGGGGAGGAACGCTTGGCGGACAATATGCGGGGCAAAAAATCGTAGTGGCGACAAGAACGGGGGACTTTGCGGACGCGCTGAAAAATGCCGCGAAATACTTTGAGCAGGCTTCGGGAGCGTCGGTGGAGGTACAAAGCTTTCCGGCAGGCACCGATGTCGAGAAAATTCAATTGGATTTGAACACGGGACATCACTTTGACGCGGTGTTGATGCCGGTGGCCAATGTGCACGGCTATGCGGAGGGAGGACTTATCCAGGACTTGCAGCCGTACGTTGATTCCATTGCAAGCCCGAATCTGGATTTGGATGATTTTATTCCAAGCTTATTGCAAAGTTATGGCAAGTATAAAGGAAAGCTGGTTGCTTTCCCGTACAAACCGGATTCGCAGTTGTTTTTCTACCGCAAGGATCTGTTTGAGGATCCGAAAATCAAAGAGCAGTATAAAGCGAAAACGGGCAAAGAATTGGCGGTGCCGACCACGGTTGAAGATTTCTTGACGACGGCCGAATTTTTCACGCAGAAGTTCAATCCGGAGTCTCCGACCAAATACGGGTACAGTTCTATGGCTTCCAAAACCAACAGCCGGTTGATTTGGCAAAATCGTTTGGCGGCTTTCGGCGGGAAAGACGTGGATGAAAATTTCAAGCCGGCATTTAACAATGAAGCGGGGCTGAAAGCGATGGAAACGATGGTGGAATTGCGGAAATACGCCCCTTCCGAGTGGCTGCAATTGGGCTGGGACGAGGCGAATGCGCTGTTCGCCAGCGGTGAAGTTGCCATGATGGAACAATGGCCGGGGCTTTATAGCACCATTGAAGGCGATCAATCGAAGGTGAAGGGCAAGGTCGGCTTTGGAGTTACTCCGGGCGGATCGCCTACGATGGGCGGTTGGGCGATCGCGATGACGAGTACGACGAAATATCCCGAAGCTACTTATAAATTTTTGGAGTATGTCACTTCGAAGGACGGGGAATTGCTGAAAATCGATTATACCATGGACCCGACACGTACTTCCAATTACGAACGTCCGGAAGTGATGGCTTCCAATCCGATGTATCCGGCACTGCTCGACTCCTTGTCCGCGGCGAAAATTTTGGTGGATCCGGACGTGCCGTTCGTATCGTCAAAACTGAACGATATTATGGAAAATGCGGTTCAGGCCGTGCTGAGGGACTTCCTTACTCCGCAAGCGGCGCTTGACGAGATGCAGCAAGAGTTCGAAAAAGAAATTAAATTTGCCGGTTTAAGTCAATAGTTGAGGGGAGTTGCGGACAGCATGAGCGGTATGCATACGCGCGGGGAGTATCCGCGTCCACAGTTTGAACGGAGTTTGTGGTTAAACTTGAACGGCGAGTGGCAATTTCAATTCGACGACAAACAGGTCGGGGTTGCCGAACAATGGTTCAAGGACAAGATTCTGGAGCAAAAAATCCGCGTGCCTTTTTGTTACCAAAGCAAATTGAGCGGAATCGGGGTTTCGGAGTTTCACGATACGGTCTGGTACAAAAGGACGGTCGACATTCCCGAGGAGATGAAGGGCAAGCGGATTATCCTGCACTTTGGAGCGGTTGATTACGCTTCCCGGGTTTGGGTGAACGGCCATATGGTCGCTGCACATGAGGGTGGACATACCCCGTTCGCCGCAGACATTACGGATGCGCTGAAGGAGAACGGCCCGAACGTAATTACGCTGCGTGCGCAAGACTTCAGCAGGGATGTTACCTTGCCGCGAGGCAAGCAATATTGGAGAGAAAAATCCGAACTGATCTTTTATACTTCGACAACGGGAATCTGGCAGCCCGTGTGGATCGAGGCGGTAGAACCGATTCATTTGCGCCGGGTTTACTATTATCCTGATATTGACCGGAATGAAATCGGCATTCAATATGTAGTGGAAGGCTGGACGGAAGATACGGAGATTACGATCCGGACCCAAATCTCTTTTGAAGGGGAAACGCTCGCGGTCGATGAGTGTAAAATGACGGCATCCCGGCAAAAGCGCCGGATCGAGCTGCATGATTTTAACGATCACGGGATGGGGCGCTGGTGGAGCCCGGAGCATCCGCATCTGTACGATGTGGAATACCGTTTGTATGCCGGAGGGGCTTTGCTGGATACGGTCCGCAGCTACTTTGGGATGCGCAAAGTGTCCGTGGACAGCGGCAAACTGTGCCTGAACAACCGCCCGTTTTACATGAAGGCTATCCTGGATCAAGGCTATTTTCCTGGCGGCATCTTGACAGCCCCGGCGGATGAGGATTTAAGACGGGATGTGGAGCTGACCAAACAAATGGGGTTCAACGGTGTCAGAAAACATCAAAAAATTGAAGATCCGCGTTTTCTGTACTGGTGCGATAAACTGGGACTCGTCGTTTGGGGGGAGGCCGCGAATGCCTATGCTTTCAGCGAAAGCTATGTGAAGAAATTTACGGCGGAATGGGCCGAAGCGGTGGATCGCGACTTCAACAGCCCTTCGATCATCACCTGGGTTCCGCTGAATGAAAGCTGGGGCATCCCGAACGTGAAGGTGGACGAGCAGCAACGGCAGCACGCCATCGCAATGTATCATTTCACAAGATCGCTGGATCCGACAAGATTGGTCATTTCCAACGACGGCTGGGAGCACGCGCAATCGGACTTGTGCACGATCCACGACTACCGGTGGGATTACGGCGAACTAACCCAAAAATACAGCCGGATCGAAACAGCGCTGGATGCGCCGCAAAATCGGGATATGTATGTGAAAGGGTATCGGTATGAGGGCCAACCGGTTTTAATGACGGAGTTTGGAGGGATTTCCTTCCAGTCCGGAGACCAGAGCGGCTGGGGCTACTCGGGGGCGATCGACGCCGCGGACTTCGAGGTGCGCGTGCGGGCGGTGATCAAAGCGATGCATGATTCACCGCTGATTCAAGGTTACTGTTATACGCAATTAACCGATGTCGAGCAAGAAATCAACGGGCTGCTGACCTTTGACCGCGAATCGAAAATTCCTCTGGAAACGATACGGCGATTTAACGAGGGCAAATTTGAACCGGAGGAGGACCTATGACAACAACGGCAATACCAAGAGCGGAATATCCGCGTCCGCAATTCGTCAGAAATAGTTGGCGCAGTCTGAACGGGATATGGTCTTTTGCGTTTGATGACCGGAACGTCGGGGTTAAGGAAAAATGGTATCAAGGAAAGGCGAATTTTCCGCTGGAAATCACGGTGCCTTTTTGTTATCAGAGCGAACTGAGCGGGATCGAAGACAAGCAGGTGCACGAATGCGTGTGGTACGAAAAAACCTTTGCGGTCCCCGATGAATTTGCGGGCAAACGGGTAATCCTGCATTTCGGAGCGGTGGATTACGAATGCAGCGTGTGGGTGAACGGCTTGCCGGCCGGGAAACACCGCGGCGGGTTTGCCTCTTTTTCGCTCGAGATTAGCGATCTGATCGCCGGGAAGGACAACCGGATTACCGTAATGGCCCGGGATTATCTACGGGATTTGACGATTCCCCGGGGCAAGCAATACTGGAAGGCTAAGGGGGAAGTCATGTGGTTTACGAACATGACCGGTATCTGGCAGTCCGTGTGGCTTGAATTCGTTGACGAAATTTATATGGAAAAGGTGCGGTTCACACCGCATTTGGATACGAATGAAATCGAAATTCAGGCGTTTATCGACGGCTGGGATGACCGGCATCGGATAGAGCTGGATACGCGTATCGAATTCGCCGGGGATGTCGTCGCGGAGGAAAGCAGAAGAATCCTGGCGGGCACGGAGGCTTGGCGCGTGAATTTGCGGGATTTTAACGATCACGGCCTGGGACGCTGGTGGTCGCCGGAAACCCCCAACTTGTACGACGTCAGCTTTGAACTTAAAGTCGATGGAGTGACCGTCGATCAAATTGGCAGTTACTTCGGGATGCGCAAAATATCCGCCGACGATGGGAAACTGTGCCTGAATAACCGCCCATACCGTATGAAGCTCGTGCTGGATCAAGGTTATTTTCCGCAAAGCTTGCTGACGGCCCCAACGGAGGAAGCGCTTCGCCGCGATGTCGAATTGTGCAAAGAGATGGGATTCAACGGAATGCGCAAGCATATGATGGTAGCGGACCCGCGATATTTATATTGGTGCGACAAGCTTGGCGTGTTGGTTTGGGGAGAGATGGCGGCCGCCTACGTATATAACGAACAATATGCCTACCGCATGATCGAAGAATGGAAGGAGGTCATCGACCGTGACTACAACCACCCTTCCATCGTCGTTTGGGTTCCGCTGAACGAAAGCTGGGGAGTTGCGGATATTTATTATAACGAGAAGCAGCAGCATCACGCGCAATCCCTTTACCATATCACCAAATCGGTCGACTCAACCAGACTGGTCATATCCAATGATGGCTGGGAGCATTGCAAATCGGATTTATGCACGGTGCATGATTACTGCAAAGACCCTGAAATTCTGAACCGGCGCTACTCGAGCATCGAAAATATCATCGCCGATATGCCCGGCCTGGAAGGAAGAAAGTTTATCTACAACCCGGGTTTCTCCTATCAAGGCGAGCCGGTGCTTTGCACGGAATTCGGCGGGGTAAACTACCATGTCGAGCCGAGTTCTCCTGTCGTTGAGCCCAAAGCGGAGAACGGCGAGCAGTTTGTGTCGCAACTGGTGGACGTGATTCGGCCTTTCGTGGTTTCGGGGCTTGTCCAAGGCTACTGTTATACGCAATTAACCGACACGGAAACCGAAATCTGCGGCTTATTGACATGGAATCGGGAGCCCAAGGTTCCGGTGGAAGTCATCCGTAGAATTAACGAAGGATATGCTGACTTTTAATCGAAGATTGCTAACGATGGGCCCACCGGTATCCGGGAGGGCTCATTTTGTTTTGGTTCGATAAGAAAATATTTCTTTTTTGTGAAAGCGTTGACAATTATTATGGAAAGCATTATTGTTGTAAAATAAATAAAATATTTGTATTAAAACAAATATTTTATTTATTTGCCAGACTCAATTTATAAAGGAGGCCAAACATGACTCAACATTCGTTCCGTAATCCGATTTTGGCGAATGGGGCCGATCCCTGGATTATCCGGCATCGCGACGGGAGTTATTATATGTCGGTGACGCTGGGAGACCGCATCGCGCTTTGGCGCAGCGCGACCCTGACCGGACTGGCCGAGGTTCAGCCGAAGACGATCTGGGTTCCCGCTGCGTCCGGCCCGTATTCCCGCAATTTATGGGCGCCGGAGCTCCATTATATCGAGAATCGCTGGTATATCTACTATACGGCGAACGATGGCGGCGGGGACGACACGAGAAGAGTGTGCGTGCTTGAACTGTCGGGGGATGATCCGCTGAACGGCGAGTGGCGTTTTAAAGGCGCCGTCAATACGGAATTTCCGGGACTCGACGGGACGGTCATTGCACATCGGGGAGAACTATATTTCTTCTATTCCGGATACGGATATTTTCCCGATTACGGATCGGCCGTTTATGCCGCCCGCATGGCCAATCCCTGGACCCTGACCGGGCCGAATGTGCTGATTACGGCACCGACGCTAGGCTGGGAAAAGCAGGGAGGGATGGCGATTAACGAAGGCCCGGTGTTTTTGCGGCGGGGCGGCTGGATTTTCCTCGTGTTTTCGGCGAGCGCCACCTGGTCGGACGACTACTGCCTGGGAATGACGAGGATTGCGGAGTCCGCGGATCTTCTGGACGCGAAAGCCTGGATCAAACATGAAGGCCCGGTTTTTGTTAAAAGTCCGGAGTCGGGGGTCTATGCTCCGGGACATAACAGCTTCACCGTGTCTCCGGACGGCTCCGAGGATTGGATCGCTTACCACGCCTACTCCTATTCCGAGGCGGAGCAGCCGCGCTCATCGGGATCTCCCCGCAGCACGCGCCTGCAAAAATTCGGCTGGAAGGAAAACGGTATGCCGGATTTCGGCGTTCCTCTAGGAATCGATATTCCTGTACCCCGCCCTTCGGGAGAATAAAAAAACATCTTCGGAACAAAGGTTTTGCAACTAGAAAAACTCCCAAAAAATCAGGGTTGCGGAAAATAAAGGCGTTGACATGCCGCAAATGCCGGATTACAATCTATCAAAATATACAAAATTATTGTATTAAAATATAATATTAGTTTCGACCGTGCCGATTTTGCTGGTATTCAGGGACTCCGTCAGCTTGTATGTCACCCGTAAAGGCTGGGAAAATGGGGGGGCTGTCCACCGCCAAAATCAGGCTGCAGAACGGCGCGAACCAAATCCGGTTTACGGGGGATACCAGGTACGTTGAGCTTGATTTCTTCGATATACGGCCGGTAAAATGAGTCTGCTGATCGTGAAATGAATAACGTTGATTTATTGCGGCTTTTTATAGTAAAGTCAATAAAGATAGAACAATTTTTGGGAATACGGTTACGGAGGTTCATATGCTGGAAGTCGGTATACATGAACCAGATAAGCTGGTTCAGGTCGCTCACGCTCTCTCGACGCGCTCTCGGGTCGACATGCTTCGTTTGCTCAACACGCGAAGCATGAATATTATTGAACTTGCCGAGGCCCTTCAGCTTCCGGTGTCGACGGTGGCGAACAACGTGAAGGTGCTGGAAGCCGCCGGGCTGATCAATACGGAACTGCTTCCGGCGGTACGCGGAGCGATGAAGGTATGCAGCCGGAATTATGACGATATTCAGATCTCGCTGAACTCAAGCATCCGGACCTCGAAGGACGGGATGAAATATTACGAGGTCGAGATGCCGATCGGCCATTACAGCGATTGCGAGGTGCATCCGACCTGCGGCATGGCATCAAGCGAAGGGATGCTGGTGCGGGAAGACGAGCCGGCGAGCTTTTATCATCCCAAGCATGTGGCGGCGCAGATTTTGTGGTTCCGCAAAGGTTATGTGGAGTATCAGTTTCCGCTGGAGATTCCGCAAAACGCACGAATCCAGTCGCTCGAACTGTCCATGGAAATGTGCTCGGAAGCGCCGAATTACGACAATGATTGGCCTTCGGATATTTCCGTGTGGATCAACGGCGTGGAGATCGGCATGTGGACGAGTCCCGGCGATTTCGGCGATCGGCGCGGGGCGCTGAATCCGCCGTGGTGGGAAGATTGGTCGACGCAATACGGCCTGCTGAAGACATGGCGGGTTGACCACGAGCGGACCACGTTGGATATGCAGAAAGTGTCCGATGTGACGCTAAGCGATCTGGGCCTTGACCAGCGTCCGAGCCTGCGGGTGCGGATCGGCGTGAAGCCGGACGCTGTCCATAAAGGCGGGGTCAATCTGTTCGGCAAGCAGTTCGGGGATTATGAACAGGATATGATCATGCAGGTTGCGTATACGCTCGATCCGGTCGAATAAACGATCGGAAACGAAACCATGAACTGGATCTGCTCATGTGCGTTATGTATACATTGAATGAAAATGAGTGAAAAAAGAAAGCCGAGCCGTTAATTCCGGTTTCCCGGAGTTGGCGGCTTTTTCTTATGGGTGAAGCTAGCTGTCGGTATGTCATTGGGGAAAGGGGCCCCTGCATACGTTTTGGTGGGGGCCACCGTGGAAATAGCGGTAAAAAAGGTTCTTATTTCCACCAAAAAAGGGGTAGATGAGGAATAGGGGATTTTTTTACCGCTATATTTTGAAAGCTAGGGGCAAAAAGCGCTTTTTCCAGGCTTCGACTTCAAATAGGGACAAAAAGTTCCGCTATTTTCCGCAGGAGGAGCAAAATCGTAAAGATAGCGCCCCAAATTACCTCTATTTCCGGCAGAGGCGGTAGCAGAGAGCTTCCCGCCTCATTCCTGCCCCGCCTAAAGTCCCGAACCACCGCAGCTGACCGCTGCTGACGCTTACCTGCGCATGCTTCTTGCTTACCTGCGCATGCTTCTTGCTTACCTGCGCATGCTTCTTGCTTACCTGCGCATGCTTCTTGCTTACCTGCGCATGCTTCTTGCTTACCTGCGCATGCTTCTTGCTTACCTGCGCATGCTTCTTCACAACATCCCTGCAGGGTTGCCGCAGGAGTCAATTCCTCCGGCACTTCTTCTTCTAGCTCGTCCGTTTATTATAATCAGCCGCAGCAGCTTGCATTATAAATTACAAAATTATTGTAACAAACAAAAATATTACAAAAAAATCAGTATGAAACCGTTGACAAAGTAACCTTCCATCATTATATTAGGTACAAAGGTTCGGAATTTATGTAATAAATCATAAATTCTGTTCCATATTTCACCAAAGTGAAAAGGGGAGGCCAACATGAAAAAAAGCTTTGCAATGCTGCTCGTTTTGTTGCTGTCAATCTCTTTTGCGTTAAGCGCGTGCGGCGGCGGCGGAAATAACGCTGCGGCGCCATCCGGTAATGAAGGGACGAACGGGCAAAGTGATGAAAGCGCTTCAAGTGGTGGCGGCGAGAAGATCCAGTTATCGTTCTGGACGCTTTTCTCCGGCGGAGACGGCGACAATATGCAGGCGATGATCGATGCCTTCAACAAGGAACATCCCGACATTCAAGTGAAAAATACGAAGCTGGAATGGGGCGAGTATTACACCAAGCTGATTACCGCGGTCGGAAACGGCAACGGGCCGGATGTCGGCATCTCCCACATTTCCCGGCTGCCCGATCTGATCGACCAGGGGGTCGTCACCGAGCTTGACGATGTGGCCGCCGAAGCCGGCGTGGACTGGTCTTCCTTCAACCAAAACATCCTCGACGCCTCCGTGGTGGATGGCGCGCATTATGCGGTGCCGATCGATACGCACCCGTTCATTATGTACTACAACAAGAAGCTGCTGAAAGACGCCGGGCTGCTCGGCGAAGACGGCAAACCGGTCATGGAGCAATCGGCCGACGGCTTCGTTGCTTTCCTTAACACGTTGAAAGAAAAACTGCCGGCAAAAGTGACTCCGTTTGCTTTGTCCAACGCAAATGACGATCCGTTCCGTTTGTGGTGGGCGCTGTACTCCCAGCTTGGGGGCAATGACGTCGTTTCCGACGACTTGACCACCGCCCAGGTAGATACGGACAAGGCGGTTCAGGCGGCCCAATATGTCCAGGATCTTTTCCATAAATATAAAGTCATCAAACTGAACGACCCGGACTTCTACAAAAATTTCCAAAGCGGTACGGCCGCCATTATGATGACCGGGGTTTGGGCCACAGGCACCTGGGAGTCCACGGAAGGGCTGGATTTCGGCGCGATGCCGATCCCGAAAATCTTCGATCAGGAAGCGACCTGGGGCGATTCCCATACCGTGATTCTTCCGGTGACCAAAGATGAAGACCCGGCCAAGCGGAAAGCGGCGATCACGTTTGCCAACTGGCTGGCCGACAACGGCCAAGTATGGGCGAAAGCCGGTCATATCCCATCCAAACCGTCCGTGTTTGAGAAACAGGAGTTTAAGGATCTGCCTTACCGGAGCGATTATGTATCCGTGGCTTCGACCGTGAAGTTCAGCAAACCGTCCACGAAAAACTGGCAAATCCGCGATTTGGCCATGTTCAAATATTTGAATGAAGTATGGGCCAACAAAATGACGCCGGCGGACGGCATCGCCAAAATGACCGAGGAAGTCCAAAAGGTATTAAACGAATAGCGGTTAGATCATGACGCCGGCCGGCTTTGAGGCAAAACGCAAGGTCAAAGCCGGCCGGCCAATGGGGAGGCTTGAAACGATGAAGATGAACAAACTGAGAGCGGACGTGCAGGCATTCCTGTTCCTGCTCCCCTTCTTGGTCGTTTATTTCCTGTTTACGATCTGGCCGATGATCAAGGGCGTGGAAATGAGCTTCTATAAATGGACGCTGATCAAAAAGATGAAATACCTCGGCTTGGGCAACTACGAGCGGATGTTTCAGGACCACGAATTTTGGGCGGCGATCGGACACTCGGCCATTTTCGTCATCACTACGACCCCGGCGATGCTCGCTCTGGCCATCGTACTGGCGCTGATCGCCAACCGGAACTCCAGGCTGCAGCGGTTTTACCGCAGCGTGTTTTTTATCCCCAGCATTTTGTCCGTGGCGGTCGCGTCCTATCTGGGCTTGTTTCTGTTCCAGCCTTATACGGGACTGGTGAACTCCCTGCTTCACCTGCTGAGGCTGCTTCCGGAAGGCGCGGAAATTTTCTGGTTGTCGGAAACGGGGCTGGCCTGGATCGCCGTTTCACTGCTCACGCTCTGGTGGACGGTCGGCTTTTACTTCATTTTATATTTGTCGGCGATGCAGGATGTCCCGGATGAGGTTTACGAAGCGGCGCGCCTGGACGGGGCCACCGATTCCCAGGTTTTTTGGAAAATCACCCTCCCGCTGCTGAGCCCGATCACCAAAACGATCACCATGCTGCAAATTATCGCTTCATTTAAAGTTTTTATGCAGATCTACGTCATGACCGGCGGCGGTCCTTTGGACCAAACCCGTCCCGTCATCCAGTACATTTGGCAAACGGGTTTCCGCAAAAACGACCTCGGTTACGCCTCGGCCATGTCCTACATGCTGTTTGTCATTTTGCTGGTGTTGTCCGGGCTGCAGTATTGGGTGAACAACCGGAAGGAGGCGAGATAGCATGAAGTGGTTTTACCGGATTTTCTCCCTGTTGATGGCGCTGCTGTTCGCTTTTCCGTTAATTTGGATGCTGGTCGTTTCGGTCAAAAAGGAAGGCATGAAAATCATCTCCGTCGTCGACTGGTTTACCCCGCCCTATTCGCTGGCGGTTTACAACGAAGTCATTACCGGCACCAAACTGTTGGCCTGGTCCTGGAACAGCTTTTTCATCGCCGTCTGCGTCACCGTGCTTACGCTGATCATCGCCGCGATGTCCGGGTTCGCCATGTCCAAAATTCCGTTCCGGTACCGGACGTTTATGTTCTTTTTCATTTTGGCGGGGCTGCTGATTCCCGGCGAAGCGACTTTGATTCCGCTGTATCAGGTGGCCAAGGACATGGAGATTCTCAACACTTACATGGGGCTGATTTTTCCCGTTTTGGCCTCCCCGTTTGCGATCATCGTGCTGAAAAGCTTTTTCGACGGCATTCCGAACGACCTGCTGGAAAGCGTGCAGATGGACGGCGGCGGCATCTGGCGGATTTTCATCAACATCATGCTTCCGCTTACTCGTCCCGCGCTGGTGTCGATCGCGATTCTAACGTTTATCGGCTCCTGGAACAACTTCCTGTGGCCGTTCCTGTCCGTCACCGACGACAACCTGTTTACTTTGCCGATGGGAGTCCCGACGTTAATGAATCAATATACCGAAGATTATGTCAAACCGATGGTTATCAACACGGTGGCGTCCCTGCCGATCATGGTGCTGTTCCTGATTTTCGAACGGCAGATCATCAAAGGCGTCAGCCTCTCGGGGATCAAAGGGTAACTATATTTGAACTAAAGAAATGGCGGACTTAGGCAAGAGTGTGAAATGATTCTGAACATTTTACACGGCTGCCCCTTTCCGTACAGTTATTAGTTCAACTCATATACTTGAACTTACGATAGATAGAGAAGGAGAGAAGACGATGACAAACCAACTTATGCGCGGTGAATATCCGCGGCCCCAGTTCGTCCGCGAGAAGTGGGCGAGCCTGAACGGAGAATGGGAATTCGCCTTTGACGATGACGGGATAGGGGAGCGGGAAGCCTGGTATGAGCAGGGAAAAGGGCGGTTCAGCCGGAAAATCACGGTTCCCTTCTGTTTTCAAAGCCGGCTGAGCGGGATCGGAGACACGGCCGTTCACGATCAGGTCTGGTACCGCAAATCATTCACCGTTCCCAATGAATACTACGCGGGCAGAGTGCTGCTGCATTTCGGCGCCGTCGATTACGAGGCCAAAGTATGGGTTAACGGCAAGCTGGCGGCGGTTCATGAAGGCGGACACACGCCGTTTCATGCCGACATCACGGACGTTCTCGTCAAGGGCGGCAATACCGTCGTCGTGAAGGCGACCGACTACAGCCGCGACGTCTCGTTGCCGCGCGGCAAGCAGTATTGGGAGGATCAGTCGGCGGGGATCTTCTACACGCGCACGACCGGGATTTGGCAGAGCGTATGGCTTGAGCCGGTGCCCGAAACGTATGTGGAGCGCATTCGGATGATTCCGGACATCGACAAAAACGATCTCGATCTGGAGGTGTTTCTGGCGGGCTGCCGGCCTGGCGTACAGGTTAGCGTTAAGGCCGTTATATCCTTCAAGGGCGAGTTTGTATCCGAAGATTGCTTCGCCTTGATCCATGTTACGGGGCGCCGCTCCATCCATCTGGAGGATTTTAACGATCACGGCCTGGGGCGGTGGTGGACACCGGAACACCCGAACCTTTACGATTTGGAGCTGACGCTGCTGGTGGACGGGGAAACGGTGGATTCGGTAAAAAGCTATTTCGGCATGCGGAAAATCTCCATTGAAGACGGCAAGCTGCTGCTCAACAATCGGCCTTATTATATGAAAATGGTGCTGGATCAAGGTTATTTTCCGGAAGGGCTGCTGACCGCCCCCAGCGACGACGACTTGCGCAGAGATGTGGAACTCACCAAGGCGATGGGCTTTAATGGAGCAAGGAAGCATCAAAAGATCGAGGATCCCCGGTATTTATATTGGGCCGACCGGCTTGGCCTTCTGTTATGGGGGGAAATGGCCAATGCTTTCCGTTTTTCCGAAACTTACGCGGGCCGTATTACCCGGGAGTGGATTCAGGCCGTGGAGCGGGATTTCAATCACCCGTGCATCGTGGTTTGGGTGCCGCTGAACGAGAGCTGGGGCGTCACCAACATTTTGGTGGACCGGCAGCAACAGCAGCACGCTTTGTCTCTGTATCATTTAACGAAATCGCTGGACCGGACACGCCCCGTCATCTCCAATGACGGATGGGAGCTGGTCGCCACCGACTTGCTCACCATTCACGATTATGAATGGCGGCGGGAGGTGCTGGCGGAACGGTATGCCGCGCGGGCAACCGCTTTGGCCGCCAAGCCGGGCAACCGCTGGATTCTCGTACCCGGGTTCCCGGACGAAGGCCAGCCGATCCTGCTGACGGAGTTTGGCGGCATTTCCTTCAAAGCCGGCGATTGGGACGGATGGGGTTATTCCGGGGCCGAAAATGAGCAGGATTTTGCGGCGCGTTTGCAGAATGTAATTGAACCCGTTTTGCAATCGCCGGTGGTGCAGGGCTTTTGTTACACCCAATTTACCGATGTGGAACAGGAAATCAACGGCCTGTTGACCTATGACCGGAAGCCGAAAATTCCGCTGGAAACCATCCGTTCGATTGTTGCGGGAACCTAAAAGCCAGAGGAGAGCAAAATGACCGATTCAATCCGCAAAGACGCCGGCCTGACCCGCCAAGGCGCCGCCCTGATCAATGAAGTCATCCGCACCGAGGTTCCTTACGGAACGCTTGCGCTATGGTTTCTGGGGCAGGAGAGCGTGATTATTAAAGGAGACGGAATTACGCTTTATGTGGATCCATACGTCTCGGGCGACCTTGATTCCGGAGACTGGAGACGGACTTTTCCGGCCCCGATCGAACCGGGAGATATTCTGGGGGCCGATTTATGCCTGATCACGCATGAGCATGACGACCATATGGATGGGGGGACCTTGCCCTATTTTCACCGGCAGAACCCGGCGGCGCCGATCGTGGCCCCGGCCTGCTGCAAGCCGGCTTTGCAGGAGATGGGGATTGCGGCCCCGCAAATTTGGGAGGCCGATGACCGCCGCCAGTTGGAGCTGTTCTCCAAACTCCGCCTTACGGTCATTCCCGCCGCTCACGAACAGTTGGAACGGGATGAGGAAGGAAAACCCCGTTACGTCGGTTACGTGATCGAACTGAACGGCGTCACGCTGTACCATGCCGGGGACACGCTGGTGTACCCCGAATTGATCGAGCGGCTGCGGGCGGTCCGGCCGGACGTCGCCCTGCTGCCGATCAACGGCCGCGATTATTTCCGCGGGCAGCGCGGCATCGTCGGCAACATGAACTACCGGGAAGCCGCGGAGCTGGCGGCCGCTATCGACGCCGACACTGTCATCCCGCTGCATTACGACTTGTTTGCCGTCAACGCGGAGAAGCCCGGCCATTTCGTGGACGATTTGTACGAACGTTTCCCGGAGCAAAAATGCCATGTCATGGCCCGGGGAGAGCGGTTCGTGTACGTGTCGCCGCGGGCGTTTTTGTAGTTGGATTGGCCGCGGGCCCGCGCCGGCCGTCACTCGCCCGACCCGGAGTACAGCTGGGAGATCGACTCGGCCTCGCGCCTTACCCGTTCGCGCAGCTCCGGCGGTTCCAGCACCCTGGCCTCCGGGCCGCAGGCGAGCACGATCTCGCACGCCGATTCCAGCGTCTGAAATTCGATATCCGCTGTGACAAACCCCTGTTCGTCCGGTTTTGCGGCATGGAGCACTTTGGCGTAACGCTCTCTGCGCAGCCGGTCCAGCCGGGGTTCTTTGACGTTCACCCGCGCCGGATAACGGGGCAACCGGGATTTGAAGTCGGCGGTGGACCGTTCCCAATATTCCGCCAAATTAAAACCGGCCGGCCGCGCGAAGGTTTCAGCGAGCAGCTCCGCGTCTTCCAGCCGGGAAATGCGGTACGTCCGCATCTCGCCGCCGTCCTCCTGCGCCGCCGCCAGGTACCAGACGCTGCGTTTGGCGATAAGGCCCAGGGGGAGCAGCGTGCGTTCCACGGCCGCATCGTCTTTCCGGTAGCGGATGCGCAGCTTCCTTTGCGCCCATACGGCTTCCTGTACAGTGGCCAGCCAGGGGAAGGCTTCACCCGAAGCGTGCCAGCCGGCGCCGTCGATATGGATGCGCTGGCGGATCAGTTCGGCGTCCTGCCGGATCGGGGCGGGGGAAGCGGCCAACAGCTTTTGGTAAGCCGTTTGGAAATGCCCCTGGATTCCCAAATCGCCGAGCAGCTCGTTATGGCTGGTCAGCAGCAGCGAAACGATTTCCTCCGGCCGCATGCCGGTCAGGTTCGTCCGGTAGCTTTCCGCCAGCATCCACCCACCTTGCGAGCCTCTTTCCGCATAAACCGGGATGCCGGCTGCGCTTAACGCCTCCATATCCCGCCCGATCGTCCGCTCCGATACCTCAAGCTCCTTCGCCAATTGGCGGGAGCTCATTTTCCCCCGATTTTGCAGCAGCAGCAAAATGGCCAGCAACCGATCCGCTCTCAAGTGGCGCTCCTCCCTTACAACGTTTTAGAGATTGTTTCAAAACGTCCGCTCTGC
Organism: Paenibacillus sp. FSL P4-0127; assembly: GCF_038007325.1. Lineage (NCBI taxonomy): Bacteria > Bacillati > Bacillota > Bacilli > Caryophanales > Paenibacillaceae > Paenibacillus > Paenibacillus sp. FSL P4-0127. Next base: position 1,947,820 of record NZ_JBBOWY010000001.1, read on the forward strand.
TCCTTACGCCCTAGCTTCATCCGACCTCAAGCGTTTTGAAAAAGCGCACTTCGTAAGCATACGCTTCAGTGCTGAAAGCCGACCTTTTTGAACACTTTATTTAATTTTACCATGAATATAAGACAACGGATGTCGTATATGCCCTGTTACACTGCTATAGAATAAACAACACAAAATGGTCAGGGAGGATGTTGACACGATGGACTTAAAGGACATGCAAAGAGAAAAACCGCTGCAGGGGAAAGTGGCGGTCGTCGCCGGGGCTACGCGGGGAGCGGGGCGGGGCATCGCCGTCATGCTGGGTGCCGCCGGAGCGACCGTTTACTGCAGCGGGCGGAGCGTTCGCGGACAGGCGTCGGATATCGGCCGCAGCGAGACGATCGATGAGACGGCCGAAATGGTTACGGCCCGCGGCGGCAAAGGCATTCCCGTACGCACGGACCATACCTCCGAGGAACAGGTGCAGGCTTTGTTTGCGCGAGTGGAGGAGGAGCAGGAGGGGCGTCTCGACATTCTCGTCAACGATATTTGGGGCGGAGAAAATCTGACCCATTGGAACACGCCGTTTTGGGAGCAGCCGCTGGCCGACGGCCTGCTGATGCAGGAGCGCGTGGTCAAGACGCACATGATTACCAGCTACTATGGCGCTCCGCTGATGGTGAAGCGGAAGGCGGGGCTGATCATCGAGGTCACCGACGGCTCCACCTACAATTATCGCGGCAATCTGTATTACAGTCTGGCGAAAATATCGCCGATCCACCTGGCCGCCGCCATGGCCGAGGAGCTGCGGTCCTTTAATGTGACGGCGCTGGCGGTTACCCCCGGCTTTTTGCGGTCCGAACAGATGCTGGATTATTTCGGCGTTGCCGAGAGCAACTGGCGGGACGCTATTCAGAAGGAGCCGCATTACGCCGAATCGGAAACGCCGTATTTCGTAGGCCAGGCGGTGGCTGCATTGGCTGCGGACCCGAAGGTTGCGGACAAAGCCGGTAAGGCGCTCACCAGTTGGGACTTGTCCGACGAGTACGGATTTGCCGACATCGACGGCCGTAAGCCGCATTGGGGCAACTACGCGCGGCGGCAGGGTCTGCCGGTCAACTGAGGCGGGGAGGAAAGACGAGCTAACGCAAAAGCGCGAGCGCAGCGTTCCAACCGCTGCCGCTGGCGCTTTTCAGTTTATCCGCCGGCGACAGGTTCCCTCTCCGGGTGGCCTGACAGACCGTTCTGATTGGAAATATCCAATAGAACTAAAATTGAATGGCAGATGCACGAGCGGTTTGATTGGATTTTTCCAATAGATTTGGCTCGCTTGCTGCTAAACGGGCGATTTGAGTGAAATCTATTGGATATTTCCAATGAGAGCTCCAAATTGCGGATGATGCGTGTCAATCTGTTGGATTTTTCCAATGGGAGGTAAAGCGGCGCGCCTCATATTTTCAGAATCCATTTGCGGTCTGCCCCATTTATTTTCACCGGCGCATTAAGGTCCGCCCCTTTAAAATGTCCCGCCGCTGCGGTTTTGCGCCATATCGCGTTCGAACGCCACGATCCAATCGCCCTGAACGGCCGCGTATCCGGCATCGCCTTCGGCAACAAGGCCGTACAGGTTTTTCACGTCAAGGTACTCCACGCGTTGGCCGTTATCGAATTCCAGCGTAATGTAATAATACGTCCGGGACGAGGAAGAATGCATATGATTATCGCCGTGGTGGCTTGATGAGCTGTGCCGGACGTCCATCCGTTTGGACACGATGCGGGCATACCGGGTTTCGCGGGGGGAGCGGGCGTTTTGGACATATTTGACGCCGCTTCCGATGAGCCCTACAATCACGATAACGAAGATAATGCCTATAAAAATCGGGACCAGCGTAAACATAAAATCAAAACCGCCTCCGAAGCCACCTCCAAAGTCCCCTCCAAAGCCTGCACCGCCAAACAGCGAATGAAAACCGCTCATGATAAGCCCTCCTTAAGTCTCTTTGTGGTTTCCTTATGTTCCCTATGTCCCCTTGTGTTCTGCTATATGATATCAACCTGCCTAATCTCGCCGATGTTCTTCCTTATTTACGCAAAACGGGGAGATATGTTTCATCTTACCATGCTTTTCGCAACGATTGTGAACGAATACGAATTGTGATAAACTGGAACCATCTTAAGAAGAACGGAGGGTTCCCCGTGTTGTACATTAAATTCCGTTTTACCACTTTGCGCGGCTAATTGAATAGTGCCAAAGGCTCCGCGCCTGTGCGGGGCAAACGGGATAGGTGTGCTATGATAAAGGGAACCTGCAGGAACTTTAGAATAGAATATGCCTTGTGACCTGCCGCTTTCGGCTGGCGTTTTTCGCTGCCGGGGCGCTTTTTGCCATAGGTCCGTTTGCTTGTAAACACAGGTGTGGCGCCTGTGTTTATTTTTTTCTCAAGGGAGGAAGCAACTATATGGAACAACAACAGCTCGAACAAAAAGCCATCTTGGTTGGCGTGAACTTAAACCATCAGGAAGATTTCGAATACTCTATGGAGGAACTGGCGAATTTGGCGGAAGCCTGCGACATCGAAGTCGTTGGGACGCTTGCGCAAAATCTGCTCAAAATCAATACCTCGCATTATATCGGAACGGGGAAATTAACCGAGGTCAGGGCGCTGCTTGAGGCGCACGAAGGCAATCTCGTAATTTTCAACGATGAGTTGTCCCCTTCGCAAATCCGCAATCTGGAGGCGGACCTGGATTGCAAAGTGATCGACCGGACTGTGCTGATCCTCGATATTTTTGCGCAGCGGGCCAAAACCCGGGAAGCGCAGCTGCAGGTGGAGGTCGCGCAGCTCAAATACATGCTGCCGCGCCTCGTCGGGCTGCGGGAGTCGCTGGGCCGCCAGAGCGGCGGCGTCGGCACGAAAAACCGCGGCGCCGGGGAAACGCGCCTCGAGCTTGACCGCCGGCGGATCGAGGAGAAAATTACGGCGCTCAGCAAGGAACTGGAGCTGCTTGTGGCGCATCGGCAAACGCAGCGCAAGCAGCGCAAAAAAAACGAACTGCCCGTCGTCTCGCTGGTCGGCTACACCAATGCGGGCAAATCGACGATCATGAACGCGCTGATGGAGCTGTACAACCCGTCCCCGGAAAAGCTCGTGCTGGAGAAGGATATGCTGTTCGCCACGCTGGAAACGTCGGTCCGCAGCATTCCGCTTCAGGATAACAAAGCTTTTTTGCTGACCGATACGGTCGGGTTTGTCAGCAAGCTGCCGCACCATCTGATCAAAGCGTTCCGCTCGACGCTGGAGGAGGTGGCGGAAGCCGACCTGCTCATCCACGTCGTCGATTATTCCAACCCGGAGTACGAACGGCTGACCGAAATCACAAACCGGACGCTGAAGGAGATCGGCATAACGGACATTCCCACGGTTTATGCCTACAATAAATCCGATCTGACCGATCAGGCTATTCCGGAGGTTCGCGGAGATATCGTCTATATGGCCGCAAAACCCCGGATCGGCCTCCAGGAGCTGGTCTCCGAGATCCGCAGCCGGATTTTCAAAGACTATGTGCAATGTCAAATGATGATCCCTTACGATCAGGGGGCATTGGTTTCTTACTTTAACGAGCACGCCAACGTCTTGGAAACGAGCTATGAACCGGAGGGCACGAAACTGTCCCTGGAATGCAAGCTTAGCGATTACGGAAAATACAAGGAATACGTGATCGAGGCGTTGAAATAACTTAATAATAGCCCTCAAATCACGAACTTTCCAAAGGAGACTTAAGCGATGTCGGATATGCTGGTCAAGTTGTACGATTTGCCGCCTTTTGAACCGGTGGAGCAATATGAAGCGCGCACGGGGGTGACGATCCGGCGGGCGATCGCCCCGGAAAAGCACGTCGTCGCCAAATGGGTCGGCGAGCATTTCAGCCCGTTTTGGGTCAGCGAATGCGAAGTGGCTTTTGCCCGGGCGCCGATCACCTGCATCATCGCCATCGATAACGGCAAACTGCTCGGCTTTGCCTGTTACGACACGACGGCCAAAGGATTCTTCGGCCCCACCGGGGTCGATGAACAGGAGCGCGGCAGAGGCATCGGCAAAATGCTGCTGCTGCACACCCTCGATTTGATGCGTCTCGACGGCTACGGATATGCGGCGATCGGCGGGGCGGGGCCCAAGGACTTTTACGCCAAAGCGGCGGGCGCGGTCGTGATCGAAGGCTCGGAGCCGGGGATTTATAAAGGAATGCTTCGCTAGTTAGCGTAGCGGGAAGCAAAAAGAGCCTCATCCATTGTCGTTTGGATGGGGCTTCTGCTTTTTTTGAGAGTGATTGCTGCTCAGACCAGTAGGTAGACCATTGAATAGTTGTAAAATAAACAGTTGCTTATCCGGATATATAACCAAACACTTGTTTTAGTGTAAAACATGCAATTAGATCTGTTTAATCTGAAGAGCTGAAGAAGATGGTTGGATGGTAGTTGCAGGAAATGCAATTAAAACCTTTAAATCCGTATCTTAAATTGAACCTAGGTGTAAGTTTTGCAATTATGGCCTAAAGACCATCGATGGATGTTGTTGGCGCGTATACACGTAAACCGGATATGAGCGATTAACTTCATTGGCTCGATCAAATGCAAAAATGCATTTCATTTTCTCTAAATTTCCACTCTAGAGCGATTGAAATGCAAAATACATCTCATTCAGGGCTATATAATAAAAAAGTAACTTCTGACCGGAAATGAACTGCAGTTTTGCATTTGAACCACCCGTTTCGAGGGATTCGACGAAATTCGCCTGCCCTTTTGCATTTCGCGATAGTGAGCTACGTGCATAACTCCGTAGCCCGTAGCCTGCTAACCGTTTCTTTTTTTATGCTAACGCGGAAGTGAGCCTGGACGGAGGCCAGGCTTCTCTTATTCGTTTGGGACCATCGTACATCATACTATCTTCCATAAAACTGTCCTCTACAGCGCCGGCAGCACAACGGTAAACGTCGCTCCCGCCCCAAGTTCGCTGGCTGCGGAGATTTGCCCGCCGTGCGCTTCGACGATCGACTGGGAGATCGCCAGCCCCAGTCCGGCGCCGCCTTGTTTGCGCGTCCGCGAGGCGTCGCTGCGGTAAAACCGCTCGAAGACGTGAGGCAGATGCTCTTTGGCGATCCCCGGCCCGTTATCCTTGACCTGAAGCAGTGCCCGTCCGGGCTCGTGAGTCAAGGTTACCGCAATCCGGCCGGTTTGCCGGTCGGTATGCTGAACGGCGTTATGAAACAGGTTCAGCACGACCTGTTTGATTTTATCGTTGTCGCACATCGCGGCCAGCCCCGGATGCAGCGCAAACCGGACCTCCCGGTCTTCGGCCAGCATCCGGAGGTGCGGTTCCATTTCCCTTATCAATTCGTCCAGCAGAACCTGCGTCCGCTGCACGACCGGAGTGCGGTCCAATTTGGCCAGCGTCAGCAGGTCCTCCACCAGCTTCTTCATCCGCCCCGATTCGCCAAGCATGCTGTTCAGCGCCGCGTGAAGCTGCTCCGGCCGGTCGGCGGCCCCGCGCAGCAGCACTTCGAGGAACCCGTGAATCGAGGTCAGCGGGGTGCGCAGCTCATGGGAGGCGTCGGCGACGAAGCGGCGCATCTGCTCCTTCGCCTCCCGCTCCGCCTCAAAGGCGTTCTCCAGCCGCTCCATCATTCCGTTAAACGAAACGCCGAGCCGGTCGATTTCCGATTGCCCCGAAGCCGCCGGAAAACGGTTGCCGAGATTGCCCGCGTTCGTATCCTCCACCGTTTTGACCATCTGGTTCAAAGGATTAAGCGTGCGCCGCAACACCGGGAAATACAACGCCAATCCCCCGGCTAACGCGAGCAGGGAAAGCCCGGCGAACGTCAGCAGCTGCCGAAACACCACCTTCAGCATCGGAGCGGTGTAAATCCCCATTTGCACAAGCCAGGCCTGCTCCCCGTTGTCCCCGGGAAACACCACTTCGCGGAATACGACAAGCTGCTCGTTGCCTTCCCCGTCCTTCATGACACGGTATTCGCCAGGACGCGATTTGCCCCAGTTCCGGTTAAACAGCTTTCCGTATTCGCTATCGGTCAGGCGGGGGGCGGTAATGCCCGTTTCGGAGGCCAAATCGATAAATTTATAATCGGAGTTGATGATGGCCAGCGAGGAATCGGGCAAAAACAGGAGCGGACGCGGCTCCGGAACGTTTTTGTTTCCGGACCCGGCCCCGGCCCCGGGGCCTGCAGGCGCAGGTCTTTGCCCTTCGCCTTCCCAATGCTCGGGAGTTTGCCCGCTCCGGTCGAACACTTCTCTTAACGGACCTCTCATCTGTGAAGCCATTTTCTCGGCCTGATTTTTATATATAAAATCCTTCATAATTACGTATTGGAACGCTCCGATCAAAACGAGCAAAGCGGCCAAAATGAACAGGGAACGCGACAGCAGTTGAAACCGCAGCGAACCCGGCAAAAACAAGCTTCGCCATCTTTGCCCAAAATTGCTTTTGTTGGGTTTGGGGCTATTCATCATCGCAAGTTCCTTTCCTTATTAAGAAGGGCTTCAGGGCAAATCGACGCGATAGCCCGCGCCGCGAAGCGTGCGGATCAGCCGGTGCTCTTTGTCGTGCAATTTTTCCCGAAGCGAGCGGATATAGACTTCCACGATATTTTCCTCGCCGCCGAAATCGTACCCCCATACTTTATCCAATATCGTGGTTTTGCTAAGCACGATCCCGTGGTTGAGGATCAGGTATTTGAGCAGCTCGTATTCGGTCGGGGACAGCTCCAGCGGCTGCTCCCGGTATATAATTTCTTTTCTCCGGTCGTCCAGGCGGAATGGTCCGATAACGACTTCGCCGAACAGCGCCGGAAACTGGTTGCGCAGGCGCGCCCCGATGCGGGCCAGCAGCTCCTCGAAGCTGAACGGCTTGACGACGTAATCGTCGGCGCCGATCGTCAGCCCCTTCACCCGGTCGTCCACTTCGTCCTTGGCCGTCAGCATAATGATCGCGACGTTGTCTCCGTTTTTGCGCACCAGCCGGCACACTTCCCAGCCGTCCATACCCGGCATCATGACGTCCAGCACAACGACATGCGGTTGAAATTCCGCCGCCACGCTGACGGCGCTCATCCCGTCCGCCGCGGTCCGGACCTCAAAGCCTTCATTCGCCAGACCCAGCTCCAGAAACTGCACGATATGCGGCTCGTCGTCCACCAGCAATATTTTTGCGCCTTTCACGTTATTCATCATAAAAATGCCTCCTAATAATATAAAGCCGCAGCCTGTCGTCTTCGGATGATCTCTATTATGGCCGATAACGCTGAACGTTTGCTGAAAGCCGCCTTAACGCCGACTTAAACTGAGCGGGCAGGTAAACTGCCCAGGCAGGCGGAACGCGCCGCCGTACATAGCGGATCAGGGTATTTAGCGAACCTTAATCGCCTTCTTTCATCCTGATCGTACCCGGTTTGCGCCGCGATGTAAATTATTTGCATTCCGCCGGTTCGTCCTTGCCGCTCTTGATTGCCACTCAATTTATAAGCTATACTTTTGTCATTAAGTCTTTGAAAAGGGGAGTAACGAGATGGAAAAAGTGTTGATTTTCGGACATAAAAATCCGGACACGGATACGATCTGCTCGGCGATCGCCTATGCCGATTTGAAATCGAAGCTGGGCTGGAACGTGGAGCCGGTGCGGCTTGGGGAAGTGAACGGGGAAACGGCGTTTGCGCTGGAGCGGTTCGGCTTTGCCGCGCCCCGGCTGGTGGAAGCGGTGGCCGGGGAGGCGAAGGAGGTCATTTTGGTCGACCACAACGAACGTCAGCAAAGCGTGTCCGACATCGATCAGGTTCGCGTGGTCGAAGTTATCGACCATCACCGGATCGCCAATTTTGAAACGAGCGGCCCGCTCTACTATCGCGCTGAGCCGGTAGGCTGTACGGCAACGATTCTGGGCAAAATGTACAAGGAAAACGGCATCGAAGTTCCGGCCAATATCGCCGGGCTGATGTTGTCCGCGATCATTTCCGACTCGCTGCTGTTCAAATCGCCGACCTGCACCGAGCAGGATGTGGCCGCAGCCCGCGAACTGGCCGGCATCGCCGGCGTCAACGCGGAGGAATACGGACTCGATATGCTGAAAGCCGGGGCCGATCTGAGCGACAAGACGATCGAACAGTTGATTACGCTTGACGCCAAGGAGTTCGACATGGGCGGGTCTAAGGTGGAAATCGCTCAGGTGAACGCGGTGGACGTAAACGACGTCCTGTCGCGGCAAAGCGAAATCGAAGCCGCGTTAAACGGCATCATCGAACGTAAAGGATTGGACTTGTTTTTGTTCGTCGTCACCGACATTCTGAACAACGATTCCGTGGGCCTGGCGCTCGGAAAAGCGGCCGACGCGGTTGAGCAGGCGTACAGCGTCAAGCTGGCCGGCAACAAGGCGGTGCTGAAAGGCGTCGTATCCCGCAAGTCGCAAATCGTGCCGGTGCTGACCGACATTTTCAACAAGCGTTAATCGCAAGTTCGAACTGATATTACGGAATGAAAAAAGTCTTGAAGCGGCGGGTGTGGCCCGTTTGCTTCAAGACTTTTTTGTTGTAAATACCGTGCGCCGTCTAAGGGCAGGCGTTTTTCGCGCCTACGGCTGCTCGGCCGCCGGAGTAGGGGCCGGAGCCGGCTTTTTATATTTGAAGATCGGGATCAGAATCGCCGCCCCGGCCAGCATGATGATGCCGGAGACCGCATAGATGCCGACCAGCGGGAAAAACTTTTTGAGCACGCCGGACAACGACATCATGATGACCATCATGCCCATGAACATCGGGCTAAGCACGCCGTTGACGCGCCCGACGTATTCCTGCTCCGTCCATTGCAGAATGAGCGTGTTAATGCCGATTTGGATGCAGGGCATCGTCAGGCCGTTAATAAATTGCAGCGTCAAGGTGAGCGGAACGCTTGTCGAGAAGCCCATGCCGGCGATACACAACGCGCTGATCGTTATTCCGAACGCCAGCAGGATCTGCGGCGGGATGCGTTTGGCCAGCGTCATGACGACCGCTCCGCCGATCAGCATGGCGATCCCGTTCACCATCAGCAGAAATTGCAGGAACTCCTCGCTTTTCCCCAGGTTTTCCGTGACTAAAAACAACCCCAATGTCTGAATCGTACCGACGGAAAAACCGGCGATCGCAAAGGTCGCGCCGAGCACTTTGAGCACCGGGCTGCCCCAGACGTAGCGGAAGCCGGCCGCCAGTTCCTGGCGGATATTCGATTGCCGGGGCGATTTTTCTTCCGGCGTTTCATCGGCCGGGATGCGGAACAGAACAACCGCTGACAGCAGAAAGGCCACGCCCATCACGCCGATCGAAAGATGAATGCCAAATTGATGATAAGCAAAGATGCCGAGCGACGGCCCCAGCACCATAAAGATGGCGATCAGCGACTGGAACAGGGCCATGCCTTGCTGCACCTGATCGGGATGGACGTGCTGCTTGAACAGCTTCATCACCGACGGCTGAGAGAACTGCGACAAAATCGCCGAAATGAAGGTGGCGAAATAAACGGTTTCCCATGATTCGTACAATAGCGTGATCAATACGACAAACACCGACACCGCAGAAAGAAAGTCGCACCAGATCATCGTTTTTTTCGGTTTCCAACGGTCGGCAAAGGCGCCACCGATAAAGGAAAACACAAAAATCGGCGCAAACTCCACCACCGAAATCAGCGAGATGGCCAGCGGGTCGTTATGCGTTTTTTCCGAAACGAACATCAAAATGGCGAAATTGCGGACCCAGATCCCAATCTGCAAAAAAATGTTGGAGATCAGAATCGTCTGGTAAAATTTGTTGCGAAACAAACTGGGAGCGGGGGAAGCATGCGCTTGATTAGTCATTATTACCACCTCAATATGGTCTCGTTTTATTAGTGAAGCTTACCCAACTTTCATATAATAAGTGTTTTTGGTTGTTTAGGAAAGAGAAAAAACGATTATAATCGGACATTCCTAAAGTGGTATATTTCAATTTTTAAGCATTTTCGCGGATACCGGAGTATTCGGGAGCATACTTGCCGATTAAGCGATTTTCTCGGGTGAGATGTATTTGAGCGGGGCGGCGTTTCTTTTATATAATCGGGAGCGTTGGCGTTGCACCGGACCTTTAAATCCATCAATTATTATAGGAGGTATTTTTATTTTGCTAAAACAACTTCATATTAAGCGGGCCTGGTTTTCGAATACGCAAAGCGATATTCTGTCCGGATTGACGGTTGCTTTCGCCTTGATTCCCGAAGCGATCGCCTTTTCCATTTTGGCCGGCGTCAGCCCGATGGTCGGGCTTTACGCCTCGTTCACAATCGCGGTCGTGATCGCTTTCGCCGGCGGGCGCCCGGGCATGATCTCGGCGGCTACCGGCGCGATGGCGCTGCTGATGGGCGGTCTCGTCCGCGACCATGGCATCGAATATTTATTCGCCGCCACGATTTTGGCCGGGATCCTGCAGATCATCATGGGCATGCTGAGACTGGGAAAATTCATCAGCTTTTTGCCGCATTCGGTCATGACCGGCTTTGTGAACGCGCTGGCGATTTTGATCTTTATGGCGCAGCTGACGCATTTTTCCGGCCAAGGGTGGATGATGTACGCGCTGGTGGCGTTGACGCTGGCGATCATTTACCTTTTTCCGCTGATCACCAAGGCGGTTCCGTCCGCCCTTGTGGCGATCATTGCCGTATCGGTGCTCGCGATCTCGCTGCGCCTTGATGTCAAAACCGTAGGCGACATGGGGGAAATGACGGCGTCCTTGCCCGTTTTCCATATTCCCGATGTCGCGGTTTCCTGGGAGATGCTGAAAACCATTTTCCCGGTGTCGCTGTCGCTGGCCTTTGTCGGCCTGTTGGAGTCGCTGATGACGGCGACGCTGATCGATGACATCACAAATACATCCAGCAGTAAAAACCGGGAAATGAAAGGCCAGGGCCTGGCCAACATCGTGACCGGATTTTTCGGCGGCATGGCCGGCTGCGCGATGATCGGACAGTCGATGGTCAATATGAAATCCGGCGGACGGACGCGGCTGTCCACGCTGGTGTCCGGCATCGGCCTGCTGTTTCTCGTCATCGTGCTTGGGGACGTCGTCAAGCAAATCCCGATGGCGGCGCTCGTCGGCGTCATGTTTATGGTATCCATCGGGACGTTCGATTGGAGCTCCCTCAAATCGCTGCCCAAAATTCCGCTGTCCGACGCGCTGATTATGGCGATCACGGTTGTGGCCGTGGTCGCTACCGATAATTTGTCCATCGGCGTAGGGATCGGCGTGCTGCTGAGCGCGCTCGTGTTCGCCTGGAAGATGGCGAGCATCCGCATCTCCGTAAGCCTGGAACAGGGAGTTAAAACGTATACCGTAACCGGGCAGATGTTTTTTGGCACGGTGTCCCATTTTTTAAATGAATTCGATCCCGAAGGCGATCCGGAGCATGTGACCGTCGATTTCGCGAAATCGCATGTCTGGGACCAGTCGGCGGTTAACGCGATTTCCAAATTGCTGCACAAGTACCGGCTGCAAGGCAAAAACGTTACGATTGTCGGGCTCAACGAAGAAAGCACCCGGCTCGTCGAACGCATCGGTTTGTCTACGCCGGCCGGGCATGGTTGATCTTGATCCGCTCCCGCCGGAAGCTGAACAAAAAAGCTGTCCCAAAGTCTGTTGGCTTTGCGGGCAGCTTTTTTCAAGATTATAGGCGGTCTGGTGGGATGAGCTGCAAAAGTGCAGCTTATTTTCCGTCTTCAGCCCCTTTCAGGGCTATTGAAATGCAAAAGTACATCTCATTTAAGGCTATACGATAAAAAAGTAACTTTTGAGCGGAAATGAACTGCACATTTGCATTTGAACTGCCCATATTGAGGAGTTTCGACAAAAACCGCATGCACTTTTGCATTTCGCAGGAGTACACCATTTTCCTTATATCGTAACGTGGCGGGAGTGGGAGTGGTATATAGTTCCTTTTACGCGCCCCTTGCTTTTAAGTGGATTTTTGTTCTGGCGGTCCGTTCAATTTAAACCGCTCCAATTGCGACCAAAGCCCTTCTTTGCGCAAAATTTCACGCTGCTTGGGGCCGATCAGGTCGAAATGGGGAAACGGCGAGCGGTTATGGATATATTTCGGGTCAAGCCCGTGCTCGCGGCACCAGGAGGCCAGGCGCCCCAAGTCCGAGCAGCCGACCTTCGTCACCGTTTTGGCGCCGGGAAAACGCGGGTCCAGCCAATAATGGGTCAAATAGGCGATGTCGCCGCGGGCGACGTTTCGTTTCCATTCGTTCAGTTCTTCGCGTGTCACGCCAAAAGCCATGGCCAAGCCTCTTTTCTTTGAGATGTGACTTATTATATCACAGGCCATTTTGCGGTAAAACGCTGCTTACATATTTCCCGGGATTCGGCTGCAATATAAAGAAGTGGCTAAAGACCTGATCATACATTTTACGGAAATGAGGGAACTGAAATGGCAGAAGCGAGGGGCGAAGAGGAAGAAAAGGGGACCCTCCGATGGTGGCAGCTGTCCCTGCTTGGGGTGGCGTCCACGATCGGGACGGGGTATTTTCTGGGTTCGGGAATCGGCATTCGCATGGCCGGACCGTCGATTCTGATTGCTTTTATCCTTGCGGCCATCGGCACTTATACGGTGTTCGAGGTCCTGGCCCGCATGACGGCGGACCGCCCGGAGAAGGGGTCCTTCCGTTCCTATGCGAAACGGGCGTTTGGCCGTTGGGCCGGTTTTTCCAGCGGTTGGATGTACTGGTGCTCCGAACTGCTTATCATGGGCAGCCAATTGACCGCTTTATCCCTGTTTTCGCGGTTTTGGTTTCCCGGCATGCCGATGTGGATTTTTGCGATTATTTATGCCGTGCTTGGATTAGCCGTTATCTTTTTGGGCAACCGGGTATTCGATTCGATGGAAAATGTGCTGTCCGTCATCAAAATCGCCGCGATTTTGATGTTCCTGATTGTGGCCGGGGCGGCGCTCATGGGATGGATACCGGGAGGCGGCAAAGCCCCGGCGTTTCCGCATACGGCGGACACCTTTTTCCCTACCGGCTACCGCGGTTTGTGGTCAGGGTTTATTTTCGCGTTTTATGCCTTTGGCGGTATTGAAGTGATGGGCATGCTGGCGGTGCGCCTACGGAACCCGAAGGATGCGCCGAAGGCGGGCACGGTGATGCTGGTGCTGCTGGCGATCGTGTATTTGCTGTCGATCGGGCTCGCGCTGACCTTCATTTCGTATAAGGCCATCGATCCGAAACGCAGCCCGTTCATTACGGCTTTGGCGAATTACAATCTTCCGTTTATCCCGCATGTTTTTAACGGTGTGCTGATCGTCGCCGGATTCTCCACGATGGTGGCCTCCTTGTATGCCGTAACGACGATGCTGGTCACCCTGGCCAAAGACAAGGATGCGCCCCTGTTGTTCGCCCGTAAAGCCTGGGGTAAACGGCCTTTGTACGCGATCGGCCTGACCGCCGCCGGGCTGGCCGCTTCCGTTGTGATGTCGTTCGTGATGCCCGGGCGCATTTACGAGTACATTACCACCTCTGCCGGATTGCTGCTGCTTTACAACTGGTTTTTCATCTTGGTCACGGCGGGCAGGCTGCTGAAGTTCAGCGCGTTTGGCCGGATCAAACGCTGGACGGGCATGACGCTTATCGTGCTTGCGGTGCTCGGTACACTATTCCACGGTACAAGCCGCTCCGGTTTTTGGGGCAGCTTGATTTTTATTGCCGTCATCGGCATGGTCACGCTAATTATGCAGTTTGCCGTTTGGAAGCGCCGGAAAATCGCAAGACGGCGGCAAGGCAAACCGCTGGTGCTGCGCCCGAAGCGCACGACATAATTAAAGTGCTGATCAAAAAGGCCGTTCCTCTTAAGTTCAGCACTTTATATAGCGCCTTAAAATACTGAACTGACCTTGTAGTACTACTACATCACAAGCTTTAAAACTCTGTCAATTTATATAGTTCTTTATTAAATGAAATCCGTGGCTTGTAAAGTATACATCTATCCTGTTATAGAGGGCGAAAAAATATGGTTATACAAGTAGCCTAAACCGGGAATTATATTTTGTCTCGCCCTTTTCTTGTATTTTAAAAATTTTCATTACAACAGATGTTCAATTTTTCATTGTTCTTTGTTTAAAGAAAATAGCAAGTACAGAACATAGACAATAAGAGTTAAAATAATAACCTCTAAAAAGACTCTGGTAATGTCTATTTGATAGAATGGAACGTATCCATCAATTGTAGAAGTATCTTGTACTTTCCAAATAGGTACATATTCCATCGAGTCTATTGTACCATTTGGCCCCCATTTTCTTGTTGCAGGAACCTTTAACACACCAATTATGACAAGTGATATTAAATAAAATGTAAGTAAATATTTTTTGATTTTTTTCATTTATATTCCTCCATAGTTATTTATTCCATTATATTAAAAATATCACATTCAATAATCTGATTCCATTATATACTAATAATGTAATATAAATAAAAGGAGGAAGCAAATTGAAAAAAAGATTTCTGTTGTCAATGTTGTCGTTGTCTGTTTGCCTGGCTTTCTTACCAATGACTTCTTATGCGGAGCCAAGAGAAATCGTTAATTCAACAGGACAGTCGATTACTGATTTAAACACCGATGCTAATGCAGAAAGAGTTCCCGAAGAACTATTGAAGCAAGCCAGCTTGAATGAAAGCGCTAAAATAACTATCACTGACAGAAATGAATTGGAAAAAATAGCCAAAGAGGAAGGGGAGGATGAAATCCCAGTTAGTATTGAGTATGAATATATTCCCAATGATATTAGTAGTGTAAATCCTAACACCGGAAATATCATTAAACCGCAAGCAGATTACCCAAGAATAGCAACTTGGGACCATGGAAATGGACACTATGACAAACAAAAGGATTTGTACAAAGAGTTTTATGTATATGGGCCAGATGATTTTGAAATTTCCGAAACCACTAAAGATTATAATAAATGGGATGGGACTTTTGGTATTGTAAAAAAAGATGCGTTAGAAGCTAAATTAGGCTTTGAAATAGGCCATGAGAACACTCTTGAATGGAAGAGTACAACCAAAATCAAAGATGGAGAAAAAATACGTTTTCAATTATATAAAACCCACCATTGGGTGACATATAGCCTTATCACTGAATGGAAAACCTATAAAGGAGAGGCATATGAACCTAATGGTACGCTGATAAAGAAAATAAAATATTGATATTACTTACGTCAGGCCAGCTATTGCTGGCTTTTTTTTATCGATTTAATACCAGCAGGAGCGCGGCTTCGTAACCGAAGTATATCCCGAAGCCAATCAGGGACAGGCCGGACAATATGGAGATGACGACGAGAATCCGGTCGGTCAGAAATCTGCGGAATACGCTGGCGAACCCGGCCATCGCCAAATCCCAAACGATCAGTCCGGAAATGATCGCGCAGCTGTTGACGATCAGTTCCTGCGTTCCGGCGGCGGATGCCGCCTGGGCCAGCACCGAGCCGTAAATGCCGAGCCAGAACAAAATGGACAGCGGATTGCTGACGGACATCATGAATCCGAACAGCAACGATTTCATCAGCGGTTCGCCGCCCCGCATTTCGTTCAAATGGATGTTTCCCGCCTGTTTTAAGCTGTCGATGCCGGTATAAGTGAGGATGAAAAAGCCGAACAGCCACAGGAACGTTTTCATAAACGGGGTGTTCAAAAAATGAACAACGCCGAAGTATACGAGCAGCATGTATAAAATATCGGCGGCAAGCGCCCCGATCCCTACAAACCAGGCATGGAAAAAACCGCCGCGTATCCCTTTGTCGAGTTGGGCCGCATTGACCGGGCCGATCGGCGCGGACAGGGATAACCCCAGCAGCACGTAGCTGATGAAACTGTTCATTCAACCCTTCCCTCCAGACTGCGATTTTATCGTGCTTGTACATCCTATTCGGAAAATGCGGCTTGTACGACTAAAAAAAAACAGTTGCGAAACTAATGGTATTAGTTTAAATTAAAACTAAAGGTCTTAGTTTTGGAGAATTCATTTTCGTAAACCAGTTTGGGGAAGAGGGAATTAATAATGAGAATCCGCAAGTATGGAAAGTTAACGCAACTGTCGTTTCTTCCACGGCTTTTTCCGGTAAATTGCTATTTGGTCGAGGAGGAGGATGGCGTTACGCTGATCGACGCCGCTTTGCCCTACAGCGCCGCCGGGATTTTGCGGGCGGTGCAATCGACCGGCAAGCCGCTTGCCCGCATCGTCCTGACGCATGTTCACGACGATCATGTGGGGGCGCTGGACGCGCTGAAGGCGATGCACCCGGATGTTCCGGTGCATGTCTCCGCCCGGGACGCCCGGCTGATGAGCGGCGACGTGACGCTCGACGCAGGCGAACCGCAAACGCCGATCCGCGGCGGCGTCCCCAAGCGGCTGAACACGCGCGCCGACGTCCTGTTCACGGACGGAGAGCGCATCGGCTCGCTGCTCGCCGTAGCCTCGCCGGGGCACACGCCGGGCTCGTATTCGCTGCTGGACACGCGCAGCGGCGCGCTGATCGTGGGCGACGCCTTTCAGACGCGCGCCGGCATCGCGGTCAGCGGCACCGTCCGCCCGCTGTTCCCGTTCCCGGCGCTGGCCACCTGGAATAAGCCGGCGGCGCTTAACAGCGCGCGCAAGCTGGCCGCCCTGCAGCCGTCCTTGCTGGCGGCCGGGCACGGCGATGTGCTCGAGCGGCCGGGCGCCGCGCTGGAGCGGGCCATCCGCGCCGCAGAGCGGGCGCTTGCGGGCGGTGCGGATCGCCGGCCGCGGGAGGTGTAGCGGCATGTCGCCAAGAATCGGCCTTGACAGTACCGCCGTTTTGATGGCGGCGGTAGAGGTGGCCAACGCCGAGGGAGCCGCTGCCGTCAGCATCTCATCGGTCGCCCGGAAGCTGGGGATCCGGCCGCCTTCTTTATACAATCACGTCAGCGGGCTGGACGAGATTCGCGCCATGCTGGCCAAATATGCGCTGGAGCGGCTGTACGAACACATCGTGGCCGAGGTTGGCGGCCTGAGCGGCGAACATGCTGTCCGCCGCTTTGCCGACGCCTACCTCGATTTCGCGCACGAGCATCCCGGGCTGTACGAAGCCGTGCAAATGGCCCCGAGCCAGGAGGGACGCGAGCTGCAGGAAGCCTCCGGCCGCATCGTCGCGCTGACGCTGCGTTATCTCGGCGGCTTTCCGCTGACCGAGGAGCAGGCGCTCCACACCGTGCGCGGCCTCCGCAGCCTCATTCACGGCTTCGCTTCGCTAGATCGGCAGGGAAGCTTTGGACTTCCGCTGGAGGTGCGGGACAGCCTGCATTTCAATCTCGATTTGCTGCTTGGGGGGCTGGAGCGTTTGGGGGGCGAAAGAAACTGACGGATGCGGTCATATCGGCCGCCCCTTTAATGATCGGCGGAGTTGGCCGGCCCCTCCCTGACGCCGGCTCCTCCGGCGATCCTCCGACGACGCTTCGGCGATCCTCCGCCTTCCACCTCTCTACCAATGCGCCCTTGCGCCTGCTCCGCCCTCCACCGCTCTTCCACGGTACGTCCTTCCGCCTTTTGCACCCTCCATCGCTTTTCCAATGTTCGCCCTTCCGCCTCCGCCTCTCTACGAACCTCCGCGTCTTTCCGCTGTACTTGCGCTATATTCCGCTATCTTATCACCGTTCTTCCGCCATTCCTTCCATTGACAACCTTCCGGAGGACGGTGATAATTTAGGCATAAACCAGTGGATCGCCCCGGGGATAACGTGCGTTTAAGCTGGAGTTGAAGGGAACCGAACGGTTTATTTTTCAACCCGGCAGAAGAGGGGCGTCGCATTTTAACGGACCACAGCGCCGTTATTTCGGCGGGATCGGAATGTCATGCCGCTGGCGATGCATTAACTTTTGCTCAAGCTTTCCCGTAAAAGCTATCCGAAATCATCTAACGGTTGCAGCAGCGGCTATTTGCCGAAAAAAGACCTTTTCTAAATTTTAACGGTTGCCAGCGCCGTTATTTGCCTGATCCAAGCAAAAATTACCGGTTTTCAGCGAAATAAGCTCCATGGCAACCGTTACAATTTGAAATCAACGGGCTTGGAACAAATAGCGCTTGTGGCAACCGTTAGAAAATTGGTGTGCTCAGCAAATGTATCTTGCCAGATTTAAATGCACCGCTAGTGATGTCTTGCGATGTAACGGACACAGTTGACCTTGTTTGGCATTTCAGCGCAAGTTTCCAGCCGTTTTCGGGGAAATAAGCGCATCTCGGTCCGTTAGAAAGTGAAACCCGCCTTTTTTGGGGAATAGGAGCATCCATGTCCGTTGCTAGCGAAGTGACGCTAAACCGGATTAACAGCTAACGCTGTTTTGGAGCTGTCTACCGGCGAGGCTTTAAAGAAAACGAGGTGAAACGTGATGGGAAAGAAAAAAGGACAACGGCCCGCTCAGGCCGCGGCGTCCTCCGCGGATAAACCGGCGACGCTGAAAGACCTGCTGGGCGGGGATACGATCGCCAAGCTGAAAGCCCAGGCTGAAGAGCTGAAGAAAGAAGAGGAAGCGCGCAAGGAGCAGGCCCGCATCCAGGCCGAGGAGGCCCGCCGGGCCGAGCAAAAGCGGCTGGACAACGACTTCGAGCACCTGCTGAACACGAGCGATATGGACTGGCACAAGTTTAAATCCTGACTTTGACAACCGGGTTTGGCCCATGTTACGCTTGATTAGTCCAAAACTTTTGACATTTGGGGGATGCCCTTGAACAATAAAATCAAGCAGTTCCGCAAGCGGCTGGGGTTAACCCAACAGCAGCTGGCCGCCGCCTGCGGCGTCGCCAGGCAGACGATCAACAGCGTGGAAAACGACCGGTACGATCCGACGCTGGAGCTTGCGTTC
The DNA here is from genome assembly GCF_038007325.1 of Paenibacillus sp. FSL P4-0127. Lineage (NCBI taxonomy): Bacteria > Bacillati > Bacillota > Bacilli > Caryophanales > Paenibacillaceae > Paenibacillus > Paenibacillus sp. FSL P4-0127. Next base: position 1,966,735 of record NZ_JBBOWY010000001.1, read on the forward strand.
AAGCTTGCGCAAATTTTACAGACGAAGGTGGATGATTTGTTTATTTATGAGTAAATTCAACAGCGATTACATCATAATGATGGATGACATCGTTCGCGAAGGGGCGCCCATTTTGCGCGTTGTGACCGAGCCGGTCAGCGTTCCTCCCACCGAGGAGGACCGCGAGGAAATGGCGGCGATGCTGCGCTTCCTCAAAAACAGCCAGGATCCCGAGACGGCCAAAAAATACAACCTGCGCGCGGGCGTGGGCCTGTCGGCCAATCAAATCGGTCTGAACAAGCGGATGTTTGCCGCCCTGCTGACCGACGACCAGGGACATCCCCGCGAAATCGCCATGTACAATCCGAAAATCATCAGCCATTCGACCGCGATGATTTATCTGCCGGAAAGCGAAGGCTGCCTGTCGGTGGACCGCCCGGTGCAGGGCTTTGTGCCGCGCTACGAGAAGGTGCAGGTCAAGGCGTACGACGAGCAGGGAAATGAGGTCAAACTGCGGTTCAAAGGCTACGACGCGATCGTGATGCAGCATGAAATCGACCATCTGAACGGCATCATGTTTTACGATCATATCAACAAAGAGCACCCGTTCAAGCTGCCGAGCGGCGTGCAGATCTCCAGCTTATACTAAAGGAATCGAGAACGGAGGAGTTCATTTGTCAACAAAATCAATTGCCGCCATGATCGACCACACCCTGCTGAAGGCGGAAGCGGGACAAGCGGCCATTCTCAAACTGGCCGAGGAGGCGAAGCAATACGGATTCGCTTCGGTTTGCGTCAATCCGGTATGGGTGGAAACGGCCGCGGAGGCGCTACAAGGCTCGCCGGTAAAGGTATGCACGGTCATCGGCTTTCCGCTCGGCGCGTCGGCGCCTGAAGTTAAGGCGTTCGAAGCGGCCCATGCGATCCGGCAGGGGGCCGGCGAGGTCGATATGGTCATCAATATCGGCGCTTTAAAAGACGGGAACGACGAGCTGGTCGCCCGCGATATCGCCGGCGTCGTGGAGGCCGCGAAAGGCAAGGCGCTGGTGAAAGTCATTATCGAAACGTGCCTGCTGACGGATGAGGAAATCGTGCGCGCCTGCCGGCTTTCCGTTTCGGCCGGGGCCGACTTCGTCAAGACGTCCACCGGATTTTCGACGGGCGGAGCCACGGTGGAGGCGGTGGCGCTCATGCGCCAAACGGTCGGACCGGACGTGGGCGTGAAAGCTTCCGGCGGCGTCCGCACGCTGGCTGACGCGGAGGCGATGATTCGGGCCGGTGCCACGCGCCTCGGAACGAGCGCGGGCGTGGCGATCGCCCAGGGTCAAAGCGGCGCAAGCGACTATTAAGCATGCAGCTGTCCATAGGCGCCAGCGGCGATTAAGCCGGGCTGCCCGGCGGCGAAAGCGCGCGGGACAAACCCGCGTATCCCGAATAAAACATATCATGGAAAACAGGGTGCCATTCCAAAGCGAACGCGGGAATCGGCACCCTTTTTTGCGCCGGGGTCAGGAAATTTTTAACTTTGCCCTCCAAGGTTAAACTTTTTTGCGGCGGCATCCGTTACAGGAACAGAAGGTCGCCCGCGCGGAGCGATCCAACCTAACTCTGGCAGAAAGAGGAAGCTTATGATTCAGATCGATCATTTATCCAAAAAATATATGCGAGGCGGCTGGGCGCTTGACGACGTCACGCTGACGCTGCAGGAAGGCATGGTCGGCCTGCTCGGGCCGAACGGAGCCGGGAAATCGTCGCTGCTGCGGATATTGGCCGCGCTGACGGCCCCCACTTCCGGCGGAGCGGCCTTGTTTGGCGTTCCGCTGACCCGGGCGGAGGAGATTCGCCGCATGATCGGATATTTGCCGCAGCAGTTTCAGGCTTATCCCGGGCTGACCGGGGCGGAATTTCTCGATTTTGCCGGAGTCATGAAAGGGATCAAGGACAAAAAACGGAGGAAGGCGGAAATCGCTGCTTTGCTGGAACAGGTGAACCTGCAGAATCAAGCCGGAAAAAGAGTGCGGACCTACTCCGGCGGCATGAGGCGCCGCCTCGGCATCGCCCAGGCGCTGCTCGGTTCGCCGCGGGTGCTGATCGCCGACGAACCGACGGCCGGGCTCGACCCGGAAGAGCGCGTCCGCTTCCGCAATTTGCTGGCCCGGTTCAGCGTCGGAAGGATCGTGCTGCTGTCGACCCACATCGTCGCCGACATTGAAAGCAACTGCCGGCAAATCGCCGTCCTGAACAAAGGCCGGGTGCGCTTGTCCGGCGAGCTCGACGACCTGCAGGAGCGCGGGCGCGGCAAAGTATGGGAGGCACGCTTGTCCGAACGGGACTTCGCCCGGCTTGATCCGCTGTCCGTCGTTTGGGCCCGGCCGGCGGCGGACGGGCTGCGGTGCCGCATCGTCGGCGAGGCGCCTCCGGCTGCCGATGACGTAACGCCGGTTCAGCCGACGCTGGAAGACGGTTATTTGGCGCTGCTAAGGACGGGTCTCCCGGAAGGAGCGGCGGGACGATGAGCAGATGGCGGCGATTGTTGATGTTTGAACTGCGAATGATTTTTCGCAATCCGTGGTTTTTGGCCATGCCGGCGCTGTTCGTTTTGCTGCTGGTCTGGTTCGTCGGGCGGGTCGCGGTGCGGGAGGCTGATTTTTACCAGGAAGCCTATACGTATATGGCGCTTTTTCACACGATGACGTTAGGCCTCGTCATGCTGCTCGGCGTGCTCACGGTCCGCCGGGATATCCGGCGCCCTTCCTATGAATGGAGTACGGCATTGCCGGTGCCGTATGCGGCCAAAATTTCCGCGAAGTATGCCGCCGGCTTGCTCTATTTTTCGCTATTTACTTTACTGGCTGGGGCGGTTTACGCCTGGGCGTCCGCGCAAGTCGGCGCTGCTTCCGGGGTGACGCTGGAATTTACGGGCTATTTCGCCGCCAGCTACGAAGTGTCTTATATCGTCACACTGGCGCTGGCGATGCTGCTGGCGATTTGCATTCCGAATCGGGCCTGTTACCTGATTGCGTTTTGCGCCTGGATGTTCGGCACCTTTTTTATGGATATATTCCTGCTGGACCGGAATCACTGGTACGTGCTGCGCGCCTTTCATCTCAGTCAATTGGCGATGAACGGCGATTTGGGAATCGATACATGGGGCATGCGTTTGATCGCCGATGAGCAGGCCGCCTCCCGCCGCTTTGTGCTGGCTTTCGCGCTGCTGCTGTTAACGTCCGGAACGGTGATCCTCGACCGGCTGCGGCCGGCGGGGCGCCGGGCGTATTCCTGGATTGCGGCCGGTGTTGCGCTGCTGCTGGCGGCGGGCGCGTTCATTCCCTACGGATCGATCTGGCGGGAACGGTATGCCGAGTACGAGGCGAAGCAGCTCGACCCGAGCATCCCCACGGTTAACGAATTTCTGATCGCCCAAGCTTCCTCCGCTTCCCGGAGCGCCGGGTTTTTTGCAATTACCGGTTATGACATTGACCTAAAAAGAACTCCGGACGACCGTCTTCATTTCAATGTCCGGCTGCAAATCCCCGCGAAACGGCTGCATGGAAGCCCGGAGCTAACCTTTACCTTAAACCGGACTTTCCGCGTTGAGGACGTCCGGGTGGCCGGGGCTGCCGCAGCGTTTGTGCAGCAAGGGGAGCGGTTGACCGTTAAGCCTGCGGAACCCGCAACCGGGGAACTTCTTCGAGTGGAGATGAAATACAGCGGGGCGGTGATGGACTATATGCCCCGGAATCAGGCCCAGGAAGCTTACAACGCTTTTGTCCGGGGAAAAAACGTTGATTTGCCGTGGTACATGGCCTGGTATCCGCTGCCCGGCGACCGTCCGGTGTACCTGAAGAAGGGCGAGGCATCTACGCTGCGGCTGGCGGAAGAATTCAGGCTGATGAAAGAATCCGGGGAACACGGATTTTCGCCGATTCATGTCCGCCTGAACGTTTCCGGTTTTGAAACTCCGCTGTTTTCCAACCTGACGGAATCCGTGCGCCGCCGGGACGGGCAAACGTTTGAAAGCGACGTTTTGACCGGCGTTCGCCTAGTCGGCGGAGAATTTGTCGAGCTGGAGCATCCCGGGCTGCCGGTGCGGCTGGTCACGACTCCTTATGCCGTTCGCAGAGTGGAGAAGATGTTCGCAGAGTGTAACGAGATGTACCGATATTTTACTTCCTGGCTCCCCGATTTTCGGTCCAAGCTGGAACAAGTATTGGTGCTGCCCATGTACATTCCCAATAACCTTACGAACTTGGAAGAACGGACCCTGCTGATGAACTGGTTGAGCAGGGACCGGGAAGAAGATTCCGGAACGGATGCCGAAACTTTGATGTATCGGATGCTCCTGGGAACGGATGACGGCAAATTCGAAATTACGGATTCGTACACGGATGTGCGTCCGCAGATTCGCGCCTTGATATGGTATGTGTATTGCCGTGAACAGACGGATTATACGGAAGAGGATATGGAGAAAGGACCCCAGAGCAAAATCCTGTCCGATCTTTTTCAGAATAACGTGGGACTGCGGATGGTACGGGAGGTGGAAACCGCCCTGGATGAAGACAAATCCAAACAGGTCAAGGAAATGCTGAACTATTTCTACAGCCGGGGGTTGGAAATCCCGGACACGCAATTCAACGCGGACAAGGGCAGTATTACTTATAGGGAATGGCTGCGGAAATGGAAGAAGGCGATGCGGATGAAGGGGGAGGGATGACATGATTTCGGACCAGCTGCTGGTAGAGCGGATGGCGGCGGGGGACCGGGAAGCGTTCGAGCTGTTGGTCACGAGGTACCACGGACCGCTGCTCAGTTACGTAACCAACCGGCTCAAGGACCGAAGCAAGGCGGAGGACATCGTCCAGGAGACCTTTATCCGGCTGATCCGCCACCTGAAAAGGCACGGCGGGATGGAACATCTCCGCCCCTGGCTGTATACGGTGGCGCTGAATTTGTGCCGGGATTACTGGCGGAGCGCCTCCTACCGTTCAGAGCATGGCGGTGCGGACGAACTGCCGGACGATGTGGACCCTTCGCCGCAGGCGGAGGAATTGATCGAACGGCAAGAGACGGCGCAGCAGCTTGCCGAATCTTTGGCCCTGCTGCCGCAGGTGCAGCAGGAGGTTGTGCGCATGCGCTTTTTCCACGAACTGAAGCTGCAAGAAATTGCCGAAATGCTGGAAATGCCGCTGAGTTCGGTGAAATCGAACCTTTACAGCGCATTGCGGAAGCTGAAACGCGCACTATGCGGGCCAAAAGGCTCTTCCTCCGCCGGGTCCGGCGAGCGAATGGATACATTTACGGAAAGCGAGGTGCCGATTCATGGAACACTCCATTGATAAAGAACTGAAACGCTTGGAGCAGGAGCTGCGCGAACCGCTGCGGCAGGCTATGCAGAATGCTCCGGCACCGTCGGAAACGGCGGCGCTGATCGCGGCCCTGCAGCCGGAATTTGCCGAGCTTCAGGCGCAAAACGCCGCAAAAACGCTCGACTTCAACCCGCACGTCGAAGCGCCTTCGCTGCGCAGATTGCTGCTTAGCCAATTCCGTCTCAACCGCAAAGCGCTCGTTTTGGCCGGCGCGGCCGTATTTTTGATGCTGATTTTGCTGGTTGATCCAAACCGCCCGTTCTCCAATTATTTACTGGGCGATCGTATGCCAAGTTTATTCCCGATGATTACGCCCTTGATGCTAATCGCTTCTATGCTGTACAGCTACCGCTCCTGGGACCCGGGCATGCGTGCGGTCGAGAGCATTACGCCTTATCCTCCCGCTCTAGTCGTCTACAGCCGGATGCTTATGGTGATCGCTCTTGTGATCGGCTGGGCGCTGATCAGTTCCGTCGTTGTGGGCATTCGCGTGGAGGCGGCGGGCGAGGCAGGGATGCCCTTTGTGCCGTTTTTGCTGCAATGGCTGGGCATTTCGCTGCTGACCGGCGGGACAGCGATGTACGCATTGTTCCGTTACGGCATGAAACTGGCGCTGTTTTTCGCTTTTGCGGTTTACGTGCTTTGGTTTATGCTGGAAATCCAGGCCCAGGCGGGAGGATGGGCCGCCGGTACGCGGACGGCGCTCGACGCGCTGCTGCTGCTCATCGGGGCGCTGCTGCTGTTCCGCTCGTATTACCGCAGCCGAAGTCTGAAAATAGGTGGAGTGAGGACGGAGAATACGCATGATTACCGTTGAAAATATCGATGAGCCGTTGGACGGCTTCTCCCTGCATATCGATGCCTTGCGGCTGTATCCGGGCCTAACGCTGCTGGTCGGCGCCAACGGGGCGGGCAAAACGACGCTGCTTGAGCTGCTGGCGACCGTCAGGATGCCGCGCAGGGGGAGGATCCTGTACCGGCAGCGCTCCGTGCTTGACGATTTGCCGCTGGTGCGCAGTCAAATCGGTTATGTACCCGCGGAAATCGAATTGTACGAAGAAATGACGCCGTACAAGCTGCTGGCTTATTTGTCCGAACTTAAGGGCTTAACCGGCCCGGATCGGGCGAAGGAACTGCTGGGCGATTTTAATCTGGAATTCTGCCGGAACACCAAGATCAAACGGTTGTCGCTCGGTGTTCAGCGGCGGATTGCCCTTGCCCAATCCCTCTTGGGGGCCCCGAATTTCCTGTTTCTTGATGAGCCGTTAAACGCGATGGATTCCGCGGAGCGCAAGCTGGCGATCAACTATTTGAACCGGTACGCCGAAGGGCGGACCGTCATTGCGGCGGTGCATGAGATGAACGAATGGGCGGCCATGGCCGATTACGTGCTTTGGCTCGATCGGGGGGAAGTTCATTTTTACGACAGGAAATCGCTATGGACGGAAGACTTGCCTTGCCCGATTTGGGAAGGAGTCATTCCCCGTGAACGGTTAGGCGAGCTGCCGCCCGAGCGCCTGATCGAGATTCGGGAGGTCCGGGAGGGGGTATACGTTAAAATGGCGGCGAAATCTCCCCCGTTTCCCGGGCTCGCCGAAGGGGAACCGCTGCTGGAAGATGCCTATTTCGTACGGAAATTCAAGGGGAAGTAAATAAAATATATAATTCACATAAAAATTATCGGACTTCCTATTTTCAAACGGCTTGAGATGTGAGAGAATATGAAAAAACATCGTCATCCCATCACTTTCGAGCGATTTGAAGGAGGAATTATCCATGTCTGAAGAGCGTCAATACGCCCCCGAAACCCTGGCGATCCATGCCGGGCAGGAAATCGATCCGACTACGTATTCCCGGGCGGTCCCGTTGTACCAAACGACTTCCTACGGCTTCCGCGACACCGAGCACGCCGCCAATTTGTTCGGCCTGAAGGAATTCGGCAACATCTACACCCGCATTATGAACCCGACGACCGATGTGTTCGAGAAACGGCTGGCGGCGCTCGAGGGAGGCGTCGGCGCACTGGCAACGGCATCCGGCCAGGCGGCGATCACGTTCTCCATTTTGAATATCGCCGGGGCCGGGGATGAGATCGTGTCATCGTCCACGCTGTACGGCGGCACCTACAATTTGTTTTCAACGACGCTGCCGAAGCTTGGCATCAAGGTCAAATTCGTCGATTCCGCAAATCCCGACAACTTCCGCGCGGCCATCACGGACAAGACGAAAGCGCTTTATGCCGAAACGCTCGGCAACCCGAAGGGCGACGTGCTCGATATCGAGGCGGTGGCCGCGATCGCCCATGAGCACGGAATTCCGCTGATCGTCGACAATACGTTCCCGAGCCCGTACCTGCTGCGCCCGATCGATTTCGGCGCGGACATCGTCGTGCATTCGGCCACGAAGTTCATCGGCGGGCACGGCACGTCCATCGGCGGGATCATCGTCGACAGCGGCAAATTCGACTGGTCGGCGAGCGGGAAGTTCCCCGGCCTGACGGAGCCGGATCCGAGCTACCATGGCGTTGTCTATACGGACGCCGTCGGACCGCTGGCGTACATCATCAAGGCGCGCGTCCAATTGCAGCGCGACCTCGGCGCTCCGCTGTCGCCGTTTAACGCCTGGCTGCTGCTGCAGGGGCTGGAGACGCTGCATCTGCGCATCGAACGCCACAGCCAAAACGCGCTGAAGGTGGCGCAGTACTTGGAAGCCCACGACAAAGTGGAGTGGGTCAGCTACGCCGGGCTGCCGAGCCACGAATCCTACAAGCTGGCGCAAAAATATTTGCCGAAAGGGCAGGGCGCGATCCTTACCTTCGGCATTAAGGGCGGCGTAGAAGCCGGGCGCAAGCTGATCGAAAACGTGAAGCTGTTCTCGCACCTGGCCAATGTCGGGGATTCGAAGTCGCTCATTATCCATCCGGCGAGCACGACGCACCAGCAGCTGACGGAAGAGGAGCAATTGGCGGCCGGCGTCAATCCGGAACTGGTCCGCCTGTCCGTCGGCACCGAGTCGATCGACGACATCCTGTACGACCTGGAGCAGGCGATCGCCGCCAGCCAGGCATAATTCAACGTATTATCATTAAGCGAAAAGCCGCTGTTTCGGTGTCGGGATCACATCATCCGGCCGGACAGCGGTTTTTTGTGATCATAGAAGTGGTGGCTGGGGCCAGCTAAATGGAACGGCCAGGTCAAGATAAAGATAGCGCCTCGCTTCAAAAGCGCCCCCCTGCAAAAGCGTTTCCCTACAAAAGCGTTCCCCTGCAAAATAGCGGCACTATATGTACTTATTATCCGGAACCTAACATGTTTATCACCATTAGCAGCATTTCATGTACTTATTTTCCCACGAACAGTCCGGAACGCGGGTATTTCCTCAAGCCGAGGGAAAATAGCGACCTAGATTGACTCTATTTCTCTCAAATGGATGGATATCGCCGAAATAAAGACATTTTTTGTTCTTATTTTTTCGCCGGATTTTCTCAAGCAGCCTGGCTCCAGCAGGATGTTGCGGTTCGGTACAACACAAAAAAGTACCGCCGACTTATCGGCGGACTCCCGTTTTGAGGTTCGGCGGCGTTCTGCTCGCCTGGAGCCCAGGTGCAAGCACCATCATGCTGAAAGGCTGCACAGGTTAGGATGAAGATGAAACTATTGGCAGAGCGGCCGCGTTTAAGATTTAGACAGCGCAGAGATAACGAATCCTTAGGGTTGTTTATATACGTTTTTGAGGAGGTTGATTTTTTGAAAAAGATAAAATGGCTGCTCCCGGCTGCGGCTGCCGCCGGACTGCTGCTGGTGAGCTGCTCGCCGGCAAACCGTCCGGTTAACGGGGGAGAAAACGCTGCGCGGGACGCGTCCCAGCAGGAGTCAGGGAATGCGTCGTTGCCGGCTAGTCAGGGAGAGGCAACACGCGTAAAAGTAGCTGAGCAAGGTGGAGCACAGGAAAAGATGCCGGCGCAGAGCGTCAAGCTGGCAAAAGGTGAATTTAGCGCAAGCCGGAATGCGAAGGGAGAACTTGTCGCAGTTCCGGCCGGCCTGGCGGATTACAGCATCGACTACGAGGCGGTGGTTGAGCTGGAGGGACAAACGTTGGTGATGGCCAATGTATTTTATGGGGACGATGATGTGATCAAAGTTCTGCTGTCCCATAAAACGGGCGAAGACCAGGTGAAGACCGTCTGGAGCGAGGGGATCACGGACACGAACAACCGCTGGTATAATACGTTTATCGGGCAACTGCTCGTCAAAGCGGATGAGGAGCGGGTGCTGTTTTTGGAGCCGGAAATCATAGGGCAAGGCGGAAAGTATCATCTTTCCGAGTATAATGTGCGGACGGGGAAAATTGCACGGATCAGGGAAGATTTTTGGCCGTTGCCGGAAGGGTATGACTATATTTACCAATACCATTGGGACGGCGAGCGGATGAAAGTATTTTTGCAGAGCTACTTGGGTTTGGTGAGAGTGTTTGATTTGCAGGGCGGGAAAGATGATGCTCCGGACCGGTTGTTCCGGGTGATTCCGCACTCGACGACCGGGGCTCCGTCCTTGTTCCTGTCGCCTGATTTTGAACGGTTTGCTCATGACGATGAGAGCGGAAAGGTGACTTTCTATGATATAAAAGGCGCTGCGCTCGGGAAAATCAAGCTGTCTGAGGACAAGTATGTTCCGTCCGAAAAAATCAAGTGGAATCCGTCCGGTTCGATCGCTTGGATGGAGTCTTCTCCGGGAGAGCATAGCCGGATTAAAGACATCGATATCGACTTTTTAAGCATTGCCCCCCAGCGCATTGATTTCTACGGCAGAGACGGGGGCGCTTTGGGATCGATTAAGGCGGATGCGGGGGACGACCGCGCGCTCGATATCGCCGGCTGGCTTGATGACTCCACCGCGCTCGTCAAGTCCTACCGGTTCGAGCCGGACGGCAGCAATACTTATGGGATGGCAGAGAAGGAACCGGCCTATTTCTACTACGATGTTCACAAGAAAGAAAAACGGCCCGCGAGCGAGGCGGATCTGCCGGAAATGCTCCCGGCAAAGGCGCGCACGTCATGGTCGCGAATGGCAGAACCGCATACGTCAGAGCCGCAAACCGGGGTCGTTGTAGAACGGAAAGAAATCGTGTTTCCTAAAGAGCCCTAGTACGTACTTTTGAGGTTTCCCGTAACAGTGCAGGTTTCCGACAGGGAACACGCCTGCCGGAAATCTAACGGTTGCAGCAGCCGTTATTTGTCTTAATTTGGGCCCCAATAGCTGGTTTTTAGCGAAATAAGCGCTATGGCATCCGTTAGAGTTTGAAATCGGTGTTGTTGCAGCAAATAGCGGTTGTGGCATCCGTTAGAATGGGGGTGCCGGTTAACAAGAAGGGGCGATCTTATGCCTGACGCAGAGACAGACCGGCCCCGTCTTGTTCCTTGCCCCATTATTCCAATGTAAAATCGCCCGTTGTTGTGGCTGCCTTGACGCTATATTTACCGCTGCCGACTTTTCCCGCGATCCCCTGATCCGTCCGGCGGCTAAAATCCATGTCCGGGACATTCACCTCAGCTTCCCCGCCTACCGTGGTGAACTCCAGCGATAGCGGCTGATTCTTTTTCAAGACGATGTCGATATCCCCATGGATGGATTCGGCCGTGATGTCCCCGGCCAGATCGACCGTCTGCAAGCCGAGGTCCAGGTCTCCATTCACGGAACTGGCGGCAATTTCGCCTTTCAGGGCGGAGGCCTCGATGCTGCCGTTACCGCTGTTCAGTTCTATTTTGGCCGCTTTAGCGCGGTCTAACGTGATTTCCCCGTTTGTGGTCTCAAGCTTGATGGCCTGCTTCATCTCCAGATTGGAGGTTTCGATGTCCCCGCTGACCGTGCTAATGGACAACTTTTCAAAAGACTGCGCCGCCGGAATGGTCACGGTTAACGCCAGATCGGCGCGGAAGCTTTTGCCGTCTTTTTTCTCCCGTTCCGTTTGAATGTACAGCGTGTCGCCTTCCTTGTTTAACAAAGGGGTGAGCTCGTTGTCTTTAATGCCGCTTCTCACCTTCCCCGTCAGTTTGGCTTCAATGTCCGATGCAGCGGAGGCAGTGAGCTTTACGTCGGAGGCGGCGGTATCGATGACGATGTTGCGGATTCCTTGGGCGGCGAGATTTTCGGAGAGGGAGATGCGCCGGCTTTTGGCGTTATCGGGATCATCCGTGGAATCGCGGGACACGGCGTCGTCGACGATTTCGGAGACATTATCCAAAATTCCGCCCACCATATCGGTGGTTCCTTCCATCAAATCGGTTTGAAAATCCTCGATGATCCCGTCCGGGTCATTCGGCGTTGCCTGCCGGTCACGGTCCGGAGCGTTCCGGCTTCCGTCCTGCTCTGGGGCCGTTTCCTTGTCTTCCTGAAAAAGGCCAAACGCCTTAAGTGTATCCGCTTTGGGAAAGGTGACGATGGTTCCGGTCAGTCCGATGAGCAGCAAGCCTATGGCAAAATAGACGATTTTTTTCATAGCGAAACGCTCCCTTGAAATCCGGATTTATTTTTGACCAACCGTAAGATCACGCCGTACAGCCGCCCGGCAAGCTGTCTGAGGCCCACGGCAAGCAGGATTCCCAGGCTAAACAACGTCATGGTTGCGAACAGGTTGAAAAGAAACAACTCGAATCCGCGCTGGATCAAGGAGATGATGATCAACAGCGGACTAAGCAGCATAGCGGCGGCGATGATGCTGAGAGAGGCGGCTAGGAGCAGCAGGATCGCTACGGGCAAGGCGACGGCGAGCATATTGATAAAGCTCATTCCAGCGGCCCGCAGCACCGCGCGCATCACATTGGCTAAGCTTTTCTTGCGCTCGGCCACCGAAATACTGTAATCGAGCAGCAGTTCCTTGGCCAGCAGTGAAGGCGTCCCCAGCTTTTTAATGATTTCTTCCTCGCTTTTCCCGGCGGCTGCGCCTGCCTCGAAATGCTCCTCGTAATCGTACAAAATTTCTTTGCGCTCCTCCGGAGGTATGCCGATCAGCAACCCTTCCAGGGTGCGCATAAATTCAGTTCTCCCCATGGCTACTCGTCCCTTCTGCGATAAAGTCATCAACCGCCTTGGCAAATGGCATCCATTGCGCGATAAGCTCGGCAAGCTGCTCCCGTCCCGGCGCGGTGATCGAGTAGTATTTGCGCGGCGGCCCTTCCGAAGAATCGGACAAATAACAGGTCAGGTAGTTGTCTTTGGTCAACCTGCGCAGGATGGGGTACAGCGTTCCTTCCGCCAGTTCGATTTTTTCGCTGATTTTCTGCGCAAGCTCATAGCCGTAATAGTCCTTTTGGGAAATCAGAACGAGCACGCAGAGCTCCAGCGCTCCTTTTTTGAACTGTACATTCATTGGCAACACCTCGGTAGTTACGACAGGATGCGGATCGGATGATCCAACAAATAGATTTTGTTCAGTACTGGATATTATCGACTAGATGAGTTCAGTATAATACCCTGTACTGAATAATGCAATATAGCATTTACATACCGAAGAATTTAGTTTAAAATAAAAGCAAAGTTTCTCAAAACCAACATTATTGTACCAATACAAAAATGATTATCGTTCTCAATTGCATGCTGCTCCGGGAGATCCCGGGGCAGCATGTGCCATTTTTAGGGGGTTAACAATAGTATTCATTCTCAATTGAGGACGTTATCCGATCATGAAAGGGGATATTTTTATGAGTGCCACTCACCAAACCTTGCCTGCCGCCAAGCCATCGGCGGGCCTGCCCGATCCGGGGAAGCAGCGCCGTTTCCCGGCGCTTCGGCTGCTGCGGCACCGGGAAATGCTGCTGGCTCTGGCCAGTGGAGCGCTGATGTGTACCGCTTGGGGGCTGCACGCCTGGCTGCCTATGTTGTCGGTCGTTCTTTATATAACCGCTTATATTGTCGGCGGGTTCGTGAAAGCGCGGGAGGGGCTGGCTACTTTATTTAAGGATAGGGATTTGGACGTTAACCTGCTGATGATCGCCGCCGCGCTTGGAGCGGCATCGATCGGGTATTGGAACGAAGGCGCGATGCTTATCTTCATTTTCGCGTTAAGCGGTGCGCTGGAGTCGTTTGCCGGCGAGCAAAGCCGCAGGGACATCTCGGCGCTGGCCGCGATGAAACCGGAAACGGCCCTGCGGATCGATGCGGACGGAATGAAGGAGGTCGCGGCCGAAACGCTGCTGGTCGGGGATTTGGTCCTGGTAAAACCCGGCGAGGTGATCCCGGCGGACGGCATCGTGAGCAGCGGGGGCTCTTCCGTCAACCAATCCGCGATTACGGGCGAGTCGATGCCGGTGGACAAACGCGCCGGCGACGGCGTATACGCCGGAACGATCAACGGCGAAGGAGCGCTGTATGTGGAGGTGACCAGTCCGGCGGACGGTACGCTGTTTGCCAAAATCATCGCCCTGGTGGAGCAAGCCGAGCGGGAGGTGCCGAAGACGGAGCGCTTTATTAAGCGGCTTGAAGGCATTTATGCCAAGGCGGTGCTCCTGGTCACTGCGGCGCTTGTTCTGCTCGCCCCGCTGACTTTCGGATGGAGCTGGCCGGCGGCTTTCTATAAAGCGATGGTGTTTCTCGTCGTGGCTTCGCCCTGCGCGCTCGTATCCTCCGTGATGCCGGCGATGCTGTCGGCAATGTCCAAAAGCGCGCGAAACGGCGTGCTGTTCAAAGGCGCCGCTTATATGGACCTGCTCGGCGGCGCGCGCGTCGTCGCCTTCGACAAGACCGGCACGTTGACGGAGGGGATTCCGGAGGTTACCGAGCTGTACGTGGCCGAGGGATATGACCGGCTGCGGGTGCTGGCCGCTTGCGCGGCGGCGGAGAGTTTGTCCGAGCATCCGCTGGCCGAGGCGATCGTGCGCAAAGCCGAAGAAGAAGGCCTGACCATCCGGAGTGCGGATGAATTGCAGGCGCTGCCCGGCTGGGGCATTGAGGCCAAGATCGGCGGCGAGGTGTGGAGGGTCGGCAAGGCGGATGAAGATGATCCGAATTTGCCGCCCGAGTTCGCCGAACGGATGCGGGCCTGGATCGCGGAAGGGCATACGGTTTCCGCGATTCAGGCCAGCGGGGAATACGCCGGGCTGATCTCGCTGCGGGACCGGATTCGCCCTCAGGCCAAGGCGGCGATCGACCGCCTGCACCGGCTGGGGATCGCCGCCGCGATGCTGACCGGCGATCGCGGCGGCACCGCCCGCGCGGTCGCCAGGGAAGCGGGGATCGATCTTGTGTACGGGGACCTGCTGCCCCAGGACAAGGTGGAGCATGTGAAGGCGCTGCGCAGCCGTTACGGCAGCGTCGTCATGGTCGGCGACGGCGTCAATGACGCGCCGGCGTTGGCGGCGGCGACGGTCGGGGTGGCCATGGGCGGAGGCGGAAGCGCCGCGGCGCTGGAGGTTGCGGACGTTGTGCTGATGAACGACAGTCTGGAGCGGGTTGCCGAGGCGATCTCGCTCGCCCGCCGGGCCCGGAGAATCGTCAAGCAAAATCTTGTTTTTGCCGGCGCGGTCATCCTGCTGCTGATCGCGAGCAATTTTTTGCGCGGCATCCCTCTGCCGCTTGGTGTTGTGGGGCATGAGGGCAGCACGCTGCTCGTCATTTTGAACGGGCTGCGGCTGCTCAGGTAATTCGGGGCTGCGCAAAAAAAGCGGACGCCTCTTCATCATTCCTTCATTTAAACTTCACAGAACCGTTCCGGTACGCTTGTTGACACCATGCAGTCGTTTTAACATAATTGAAGTAGATCATAGATTTTCCATCTTGATATAAAAAAAAAACAGTGTGTCGAAGCCTTACTATATAAGTTGAACTAAAGAAAAACGAGAGTAAGGCAAGAGTGTGAAATGATTCTGAAGAAACGGCAGTGGTCGCCTTTGTGAGCGGATTTCTACCTTGTATGAATCTACGTAATCATAGAAATCTGGGGCGGGCAGCGATCGTAAGAACATTTCACACGGCTGCCCTGATCCGTATAATATTGTTCAACTTATATAGCAGATTGCCTGAAATAGAGTGCTTACTTTCTATCGATCACACTTTTAGGAGGATGCCATTATGTATAAATCGATTATTATCGGTACCGGTCCGGCCGGACTTACGGCGGCCATTTATCTGGCCCGCGCCAACTTGAACCCGCTGATCATCGAGGGACCGCAGCCGGGCGGACAACTGACGACGACGACGGAAGTGGAAAACTTCCCGGGGTTCCCGGAAGGAATCATGGGTCCGGAATTGATGGACAACATGCGCAAACAGGCCGAGCGTTTCGGCGCGGAATTCCGCACCGGCTGGGTCAACAGCGTTGATTTGAGCAAACGTCCGTTTAAGCTGCAAGTGGAAGGGATCGGCGAACTCGTTACCGAAACGCTCGTTTTGTCGACCGGCGCGACGGCCAAATATTTGGGAATCCCCGGCGAGCAGGATAACGTTGGACGCGGCGTAAGCACCTGCGCCACCTGCGACGGATTTTTCTTCCGCGGCAAGGAAATCGTCGTCGTTGGCGGCGGCGACTCCGCACTTGAGGAAGCCGGCTTCCTGACCCGCTTCGCGACGAAGGTGACGCTCGTCCATCGCCGCGATGAGCTGCGCGCTTCGAAGATCATGCAGGATCGCGCCCGCGCCAACGAGAAGATCGAAATGGCGCTGAACCGCACGCCGCTGGAAGTCATCGCCGGCGAAAACGGCGTAACCGGCCTGAAAGTGCGGAACAACGCGACCGGCGAAGAAGAGATCATCAGCGCGAGCGGGGTGTTCGTCGCGATCGGCCACCAGCCGAACACGGCGTTCCTCGGCGGGCAGATCGATACGGACGCGAACGGCTATATCGTGGTCAAACCGGGCACGTCGGAAACGAACGTACCGGGCGTATTCGCTTGCGGCGACGTGCAGGATAACCGCTATCGCCAGGCGATCACCGCCGCGGGCAGCGGCTGCATGGCCGCGATCGACTGTGAGAAATACATCGAAAACCTTGAGCATGAAACGGCCGCCGCGGCCGCAAAATAAAATCACCGGAAAAACAAATTAGTTCCGGATAGGAAGGGAGAAATCATCATGGCAAGCGTAATTGTATACACCAGCACCAATTGCCCGCATTGCAAACAAGTGAAAAGCTTTCTGAGCGACAAAGGCGTCGCTTATGAAGAGCGCAACATCGAGCAAAACGACGAATACGCACAGCAAGTTTGGGACATGGGCATGCGCGCCGTTCCGGTAACGGTCATCGGCGAGCACCGCATCTTGGGCATGAACAAAACCCAGTTCGATAAAGCGTTGGCGGAATTGGCGTAAGGCCAGCCGCCAGCCGGAACCCGAAAGAGCACCGCCCTTGCAGCCTGCACGGCCGTCAAGGACGATGCTCTTTTTTGTTCCGCCCAAATCAGCTCAACCATCCGGCGAGAAGCTGAAAGATCAGATACCCTGCCACCCCGCAGCCGAGGAGGGTAAATCCGGCTTTTTTCCGCCCCTGGAACAACCGCATAACTCCCAGGCTCACCAAGGGGGCGATCAGCAGCAAGAAGAACATGACGGCAACAAACATTTCAACGGAAATATCGGAAGTATCCACGATGGTCATGAGCAAACGCATCTCCATGTAAACAATTTATATTTTTCGGCAATGATATATATCACAAATTCTATGTTTTTTATTATACTTCTATTTTTTTAAAATTGTAATGCGCGAAAGCGGCAAAATTGGGGAGAAATTGCGTCTTTTCGCGCAACGGCCAAAGGGCAGACGGTTCGACAAAACTAGTAAGCTTTTTTAACGGGAGCTATGGTACAATAAGCCTCAAGAAGATGCTGGAACAAGCTATCAAGGCTTGATGCACCGACAACAAGCCGGATAGAGGGAAGGAGCTGTTGGTTGTGGAATGGACATCCATGAGAAAATTTGCTGCAGCGGGAATTGCCGGTACATTGTTGTTCGGCACGGCTTCGGGTGAATGGAAAACCACAATAGCTTACGCCGCGCCTGCGATATCCAGCGTAACGTCGGCCAAGGAAATACAAGACCAATTGGCGGCGGGGCTTGAAGCCCGCAAGACACAAATCAAACTGTTGTATAAAGGGAGTACGGCAAAGCTGGAAAGCCTGATGAGCACGGCTATGAGCCAAGCGCTGGATCAGGATCCCTATACGAAATACGTGGTGAATCGTTATTCCTACGAATGGGAAGGAACGTCGGAATTCGCAACGGTTTCGGTCAAATTTCAATACCGGGAGACGTTGGAGCAATCCAACTATGTTTTCGCGAAAATAAAGAGCATCGTGGCGGAAATCATTCAACCGGACATGAACGATCACCAAAAAATCAAAGCGGTTCATGACTATGTGGTGCGGTATTTGAAATATGACCAGGATCTGCAGAAATTTACGGCCTACGAAGGGTTGACGACCCGCGAAGCCGTCTGCCAGGGTTATGCGCTAATGACCTATCGGATGCTCCGGGACGCGGGGATAGACAATCTAATTATCGAGGGCAAAGTGAACAATACCGCACATGCCTGGAATCTGGTGCTGCTGGACGGCAAATGGTATCATCTCGACACGACATGGGACGATCCGGTGCCGGACGAGGGCGACCGTGTGCGATATACGTATTTTTTGCTGACGGACGATCAGATTCGGAAAGACCATAGCTGGACGCTTAGTTATCCGGCCGCCGCGACCGCTTACCGGGACGTGTTAGGTTCGCTGATTGCCGTAGGCGGAGGGAACACCGGATATTACAAGGAACTATATAAAACGCTGGAATACGATTTGTTTGATGATGGCGCGGTTGTGACGAGCAGAGAAGGAATCCGCAGCAAAGTCGTCGAAGCCCTGAACGACAATCGGTCTTCGGTCACCATCAGATACAGCGGTTCAGAGCAGAGCTTGCTCCGCCATCTCAGAGAGCTCTATACCTTAAATCTTCAAAACATCAAGTATAACGAGGAACAACTTGAAGGCACGAATGATTTGAAGGTTGAAATCGTTTGGGAGAAATAGTGTGTAATATGCAAAACCGGCTTCACGGGAGAAAAAATTCTTCCATGAAGCCGGTTTTTTGGTGAGGCGTTAACGTTGATCCGGTACTTCGAGATCGCATTTGTCCAGCGGGATCAGCTTGGACTTTTTGGTCCATTTGTACCCGAGCCACACGAGAAGGAACAACGGAACGCTGATGTAGGAAACAATGACGCCGTACCAATCAATGGTTTCGCCCGAGAAGGCGGACAGGTTTTGCCCGAGAATGACGATAAAGCAAAGGATGAAGGCGAATATCGGGCCAAACGGGAACCAGCGCGCTTTATACGGCAGATCGTTCAAGTCGCGGCCTTGGGCCATGTAGGCCCGGCGGAAACGGTAATGGCTAATGGCGATGCCAAGCCAGGTGATGAATCCGCACATGCCTGAAGCGTTCAGCAGCCAGTTGTAGACGACGCCGTCGCCGAACAGCGAAGCCAGGAAAGCCAGCATGCCGACGAGCGTCGTGAGAAGCAGGGCGTTCACCGGGATGCCGCGCCGGTTCAATTTGCCGAGGAATTTCGGCGCCTTGCCGCGCAGGGCCAGGGAATAAAGCACCCGCGAAGAGGCGTACATCCCGGAGTTGCCGGCCGACAGCACGGAAGACAAAATGACCGCGTTCATGACCGAAGCCGCAAAGGCGAGCCCGGCTTTTTCGAACACCAGGGTGAAGGGGCTGACGCCGATGCTTTCCAGACCGCTTTTGAGCAAATTCGGATTCGTATAAGGGATCAGCAAACCGATGACGAGAATAGCTAAAATGTAAAAAAGCAGAATCCGCCAAAAGACCTGCCGGATCGCCCGCGGTACATGCTCGCGCGGGTTGTTGCTTTCCCCGGCGGCCACGCCGACCATCTCCGTGCCTTGGAAGGAGAAGCCGGCGGCCATAAAGACGCCGAGGAAGGCGAAAAATCCGCCGTGGAACGGCCCGTCGCCGATCGTAAAGTTGGAAAATCCGACCGCTTCGCCGCCCATGATTCCGAAGATCATCAGGACGCCGACGACCAGGAAGATGATGACGACGGCGATTTTGATCGTCGCAAACCAGTATTCCGACTCCCCGTAGCCTTTGACCGACAAAATGTTGAGCCCGAGGATCAAGGCGAGGAACAGCACGCTCCACAGGAGCGAAGGACTGTTCGGGAACCAGTATTTGATAATGAGCGTGGCGGCCGACAGTTCGGCCGCGATCGTAATCGCCCAGTTGTACCAGAAATTCCAGCCCATCGCGAAGCCCAGCGAAGGATCGACGAAACGGGAGGCGTAGGTTTCAAAAGAGCCGGAGTCCGGCAGATACGTCGCCAGCTCCCCCAAGCTGGTCATCAGAAAATAGACCATAATGCCGACAGCCGCGTAGGCGAGCAGCGCTCCGCCCGGTCCGGCGGATGCGATCGCGCCGCCCGAGGCCAGGAACAAGCCGGTTCCGATCGAGCCGCCGAGCGCGATCATCGTCATGTGGCGGGCTTTTAAGCCCGGGTTCAGCCGCCCGTCCGTCCCTGTTTTTTTATTGCTCATGAGAAAAACACTCCTTCGGTATCCTAATATTCCCTCGGCGCGGGGCCGAAGATGCATTCAGGTACAGGCCGAGGCTTGGAGCGAGCAAAAAAGGGCCGCGGAAAGGATTCCGCGGCCTGTATATACCGTGTATCCCACCATACCATGAAGATAGCTCAACACGAAGTTCCCCGGGTGACGGGAACCATCGTGACAGTTCTGTCCCTTTCGGCAACAGCCCCAGCCTACAGCCTTAGAAGCCGGCTAATAAGCTTCGGCGACGGCGCCTTTCCATCCGGATTCTCTGGCGGCTTCTAAGCGCCTCCTCCGGTGTACTCATCGCAATCGCGACCTCTACCTCACCGTAATGATGAGGTTATTTATTCACTTTGCACTTGAACACATTTTAATAGTATAAAACAAGGTTGGACGGGCGGGCAATGCCAAAATAATGACAACCTGCCTCGCCGAAGCGAATTTTCGGTGAATTTTTTAATTTCGGGCTTCGCCGCGGTCCCGGTTCGCCATTTGCTGCCAGACGGTGCCGGCGGCTTGTTCGCCGGATTCGATCCGCTCCACGGCCATTCTCGCCTGCAGGCCGACTTCGAACTCGGGATCGTCCGCCGCCGCCCGCAGCGCTTCCAGCGCGTCGTCGGTTCCGACCTCGTACAGGAAGCGGGCGGCCCGCCAGCGGACCAGCTTGCTGCTGTCCCGCAGCGCCGCGATCATCGGCCCCGTGGCCGCGGGATCGCCGATGTCGGACAGCGTGTCGCCGGCGGTGCGCCGCACGGCGGCGGAGGAGTCGCGCAGCGCTTCATACAGCAACTCCATCGCCTCCGGCGTCCGCACGTCGCCGAGGTAGACGACGGCGAGCCGGCGGAGCTGCATCTGCGGGTCGCGCAGCGCTTGGGCCAGCAGCGGCAGAGCTTCGGGGCCCGGCTGCTGCAGCGCCTCGAGCGCGGCGTAGCGGATGCGCCAGTCGCTGTCCGCGAACCGCTCGCGGATCTCGTCCAGGCTCAGCTCGCGCCGCTGCTCGACGAACTCGGTCTCGCTGCGGCCGTGGGCGATCGCCTGGGCGACGATCCCCGCAAGCCGCTCGGGCGGGTACGCCGCTTCCAGCTCCTGCTCGACCTCGCGGGCGATCTCCGCGAGCTCCCCGTAGCGCACGCCGTAGTCGGTCAGCTTGCGCTCCTTGATCAGCGTGGCGCTGGCCACCTCCGTAACCGCGTTTACGAACCGCTCGGACAAGGAGATACGCTCTTCCTTGCTTCCCGCCTTGACCCGGATTTGCATCGGGATGCCGCGGAAAAACTGCACGAATACCTGTGCTTCCCCGTACGCGGCCGCCTCGTCGCTCTCCGGGCTCCAGGCGGATTCGACGCCTTCCTGGCCGAATTGTTTTTGCACCTCGGACAAGATGGCGGCCCAGTCAGCGCTGCCTTTCCGGTCCAAAGCGACGAAATCGAGGGTATGGAACACGCTTTTCACCCCGGGGATGCCGAGCAGATTGCGGATCCAGGCAGGGGCGGAGCGTTCATTGTCTGGGGTATATGTTTTTCGAATCCCCGGCTCCAGGCTTTCGTCCAAATGCAGCTTCATCGTATTGGGACTGGGAGTCGGTTCGATAAATACAATTTTCATAAAAGTTTCACATCTCCTTTCCCATATATTGTACCTCAACCTTTCCGTTTGCCCAAGCTTTTCGTCCGCCGCTATAGACCATCGCCTTGGCTATCCATCTATATAAGTTGAACTAAAGAAATACGAAAGTGAGGCAAGAGTGGGAAATGATTCTGAAGAAACGGTAGTGGTCGCCTTTGTGAGCGCATTTCTTCCTTGTTGGAATCTATAAAATCAATAGAAATCTGCGAACAATAGCAATCGTAAGAACATTTCACACGGCTGGCCTGATCCGTACAATCAATAGTTCAACTTATATAGGCAAAGGAATAAAAAGGTAGCCTAAGAACACAATAATCTTAGTACATGACATATATTATTGCAGCAACCGGACTTGGCGTATTTGGATTGCCTCCGGGATTGTTTTAGAATGGAAAGAAAGAAATCGGAGAGGAGCACCTGGATCCATGCCGAGAACGCGCTACAACAATCTCGATAATGTAACCACCGACAAAACGTTGAAGCAGTTCAAGCAATGGCGGGAAGAGCGCCGCAGCAAAAAGAAGGACTATTCTTACGTTATTCCCCATTCGCCGCCGGACCTCGATTATTTGCGGCAAAACCGGCGGGACACGACGGTAACCTGGATCGGTCATTCCACTTTTCTCATTCAGTATCTTGGACTTAATATCGTGACCGATCCGGTGTGGGCTTGGCGCATGGGATTGACGCGGCGGCTGACCGCGCCCGGAATCCCGATCGAAGACGTCCCGGACGTCGACGTCATTCTCATTTCGCACTCCCACTACGATCATATGCATGTCGCCTCCATTCGGCGTTTGTACGGGAGCGATACGCAGCTGCTCGTGCCGGCCGGCCTGGGGGCCAAAATGATCCGCAAAGGCTTTCGGCGGACGCGGGAGCTGAGCTGGTGGGAAGACCTGCGGGTAGGAGACGCGAAAATCACGTTTGTGCCGACCCAGCATTGGACCCGGCGCACCCCGTTCGATACGAACACGTCGCATTGGGGCGGCTTCGTCCTGGAGCCGGCGGTGCCCGGACAGGGCGGGCATGAACGGGACGGCCGCGAACAAGGCGGGTACGGACAGGGCGGCCACGAACAGGGCAGGCATGAACGGGACGGCCGCGAACTAGGCGGGCACGAACAAGGCCGGCTGGAACAAGGAGGCCAAAAACCGCAGGTTATTTATTTTGCCGGGGACAGCGGGTATTTCCGCGGTTTCCGGGAAATCGGCGAACGGTTCAATATCGACGTGGCGCTGCTGCCGATCGGAGCGTACGAGCCTGAATGGTTTATGACGAGCCAGCACACCACGCCGGAAGAGGCGCTGCAGGCTTTCGTCGACGTCAAGGGCAAGCTGATGATCCCGATGCATTACGGCACGTTTCGCTTGGCCGACGATACGGCGCGGGAAGCGCTCGACCGCCTGGAAGCGGACCGCAAACGCCGCGGCATACCTGCCGAGACGGTTCGGATTCTGCACCACGGGGAAACGTTCCGGTTGCCGGAGCGGGAGTCGTGAGGGAAAGAAGTTCACGTTTTTGTGGTCTAAAATAAAACCCACCGACCAAGGCGAAGGGCCTGCGGTGGGTTTCTATTTATCCTGGGGCATGGGCGGCGTGCGGAAATAGCGGCACAAAATGACGTTATTTTCCCTGGGTAAGGGGTTCGGCACAAATAAGGGATTTTTTTGCACTAGCGTTGCATAAAACCTAACGCGAATAATCAAATATTAGTTAAATATGGGTAATTATGATCATTTTTCATGGAAAAAGCATAAAAAATCTCCTATTGTAAAGAGGTAGGTACGTTGTCCATAACTCTCTACAAAAGGAGACCAACCATGGATAACGTTAAAGCTAAAACGGTCATTCGTCAACTGATTTCCTTACTGCCCATCGATGTGCATCAACGTTTACTCTTCGACCATTACACCAAGAAACTTACCACGATGAAAGCGATCATGCTCTTCATCAATGCTCAGTTGAAACAATGGTCATCTTACGGTGAAATGGAAATTGCACTTCGTGCTGAGCCGAAACTTCAGCAGCTTCTACAGTTGGAGAGTATCAGCGGCTCGCAATTATCCCGAAAACTCGATCAGATCCCAACGGAGCTGTTGGAGTGGATGTTTCAGCATCTGGCATCACAAACACAGCAACGTGCTTGCCACCAGGGCCAGAGCGGGAAATTGCACATCATTGATTCTTCCAGCATTCGACTGCCGCTTCAACTTGGAAGTTGGGCCAAGATGTCAAATAAGAGTAGCGGCGTCAAGATGCATCTGCGCCTCGTTGTTACAGCTCCCGACAAGCTATTTCCTGATGCCATGATCCCCAGTTCGCTCAATGTAGGGGATCGTGCGGGGGCCGTTGAACTGGTCGTCCCCTCGGATGCGATTTATGTGATGGATCGCGGTTATGATGATTATGCCCGGATGGATCAATGGGTCCAGGACAACATCCAGTTTGTGATCCGTATGCGAGATCGCGCGCTTGCCACCGTCATTGAGGAGTATCCTGTTCCGGAAGGCTCGAACATCACGCGGGACGCCAAGGTTTGCGTGGGCAGTTCCTTCCGATCCATGGAACATTCCGTTCGTTTGGTGGAGTTTTATGACGAGCAGGAACGGACTTATCGTATTTTTACATCGGTATGGGATAAGACCGCTGAAGAAATCGCGCAGATCTACAAAAATCGCTGGCTCATCGAGTTGTATTTTAAATGGCTGAAGCAACATTTGCGATTGAAGAAGCTGCACAGTCATAAACCACAGGCTATTTGGAACCAGTTATTCTTGGCTTTAATTACTGCCTTGCTCGTGGAGCACATCCGGCACAGCACCCAAACGGCAAAAACAAACTGGCAAGTGCTCCGGATTCTCCGCGAGTATTTGTACCGTTCATGGCGATCCTTTCGAACCGAACTGGATCGGAAACCCAGTCGAAGTAGTCCGGGGAGACGTCCGGGGTCAGGTCCCAAAGCGTTATCGGTGCGCACAATGGTTGGGATAATTAAGCCAAGCAAGTTCAAGGAATAATATCCATTATATACATTTAATGGGACATCGCGACCTACGCATTAGGTAACCTTGGCTTTTTGGTCTTAAGCTTAAAAAATGACTGTAAAAAAATCCATTTATAGTTTCAATAATCCAAATGTGGGTTTTGCTGAAAATTGATGTTAGTGTTCTTGCAACGCTAGTGATTTTTTTGCCGTTATTTTTGGAAAGTGAGAGCTTAGAAGGGTACTTTTCCAAGATTGGTGAAAAATAGGTACCAAAAGTGTCGCTATTTCTCTGATGAGGGGCAAAATATGCAAAATAGCGACCAAAATTGCCGTTATCTCCGAGTGGCCCCCGCAGGCCAACCATCTGTAGCTCGGCTTCCCGCAGCACGGCTCTCCATAGTTGGCTCCCCGGGGGCTCTCCGGATTGGCTCCCCGGACTGGCCCTCCGGTTTGCCCCTCCGGATTAACTCTCTGGTTCCGCTGTTGCTCTCCCGCTGCCCCCGTCGCAGTTTTCGCCGCTCCCCCCGCACTACCAAGGTTCGGCGAATAGCAACGGTCTTTGCCCACGCACTACCAAGGTTCGGCGAGTAACAGCGGCGCTTTGCCCTGCACTACCAAGGGTTCGGCGAGTAGCGGTGGCGCCTTGCCCACGCACTACCAAGGTTCTCCGGGGTAGCAGCGGCACCTTGTCCTCGCACTTTCGCGAGTTACCGCGTGTCCCCGCATCCGCTTCTTACCACGGCGTCCCGGCCTTCGCCGCTTAACGCCGCGCCTCGGCGAACCGCTGCGCGAGCTCGCGGTAATTCAGCCCGGCAGTGCCGGGCAGCACGACGTCCGCTTTCGGGAACTGCGAGCCGCTGCCGATCGCTACCGCGAACATGCCGGCCGCCTTGATCGCGTCGATGCCGGAGACGGCGTCCTCGATGCCGATGCAGGCGCCGGGCTCCACGCCCAAGGAAGCGGCCGCGGTCAGGAAAATTTCCGGATCCGGCTTGTTGTTTTTCAGCTTGGTCACGTCTACGACAGTGTCGAAGCGGCCTGAGGCACCGAGGCTGCGCAGCACCGCCGGCGCGTTTTTGCTAGCCGAAGCAATCCCCGTCTTGATTCCGGCTTCCCGCAATTCGCTCAAAAACCGGTCGATTCCCGGCAGCAGGTCGGCGGGAGTAATGCTGCCGATCAGTTCGACGTACAGCTTGTTTTTGCGGTCGGCCAGCTCGTTCATTTCCGCTTCACTGTAGTCCGCAGGCGGATTCGCTTGCCCCAGCAGAAGCTTTAGGGAATCGATCCGGGACACGCCTTTGAGATTTTCGTTAAACTCGCGCGTAAACGGGATGTTCAATTCCTCCGCGATTGCCTTCCAGGCTTGATAGTGGTATTCCGCGGTATCCGTAATGACGCCGTCCAGATCAAAAATGACCGCCTTCAAAACTTGATCCATTTGCACAAAACTCCTTCTGCTTGATCCAACCGCATAAAACTCCTTCGGTTTTGATTCCTCATTGATGATTCTGACTTGATCCCTTGTGTTGAAGGGGCAATTCAATCTCTATGCATTAAATTATTTATCTTTATGCAATCTGCTTTCAGCAGTTAGCCCTGCAACTCCCGGGTAAGCGCGGCGCCCGGCTGCAGCGTCACGTCTTCTTCGTACAGCTTAAGTCCGATCGCTTCGCCTTCGGCTAGTTCCAGAACGACGCTCTTTTGGCCGATGCGCACGTCGATCAGGCGGCTGCGGAACGTCAGGCGAAAGGCATATTGCTCCCAGTCCTGCGGAATGGCCGGGGCCAGCGAAAGGCCGGATTCCTTGAGGCGCATGCCGGCAAAGCCGTACACGATGGACATCCACGTTCCGCCCATGTTGGCCAGGTGCAGACCGTCCTTCGTATTGCCGTGCGTATTGTCGAGATCGAGCCGCGCGGTTTCGATAAAGTACTCGTACGCTTTTTCCATATTGCCGATTTTGGAGGCCATGATGCTGAAAATGCAGGAGGACAAGGACGAATCATGGGTCGTAATTTTTTCATAGTAATCGTAAGAACGGCGGATCGTTTCATAATCCTGCTCATCCTCCAGCAAAAAGTGCGCGAGCACGGTATCCGCTTGCTTGCACACCTGATAACGGTATATCGTCAGCGGGTGGTAGTGCAGCAGCAGCGGATAGTTTTCCTTTGGCGTGTTTTCGAAATCCCACACGGCTTTGCGCAGAAACGTGTCGTCCTGTGGGTTAATGCCTAGGCTGGCGTCGTACGGCAGCAGCATCGCGGCGGCGGCTTTGTCCCAAGCGGCGATTTCCGTCTCCGTTACCCCAAGGCGTTCGCAAAGCCCGCGGTAGGCGGCAGGATCGTAGTCCTGCAAAATGGCGCAGCTTTTGGCGGCCCATTTTAAATTGTGCTTGGCCATGACGTTCGTGTAATAGTTGTTGTTGACGCAGCATGTGTACTCGTCCGGCCCGGTCACCTCATCAATATGAAAAGCGCCCTGATAATAATGGCCGATGCCGGCCCACAAGCGGGCGGTTTCGATCAGCATCTCGGCTCCATAGTTCAGCAGAAAATCTTTATCCTGCGCGGCGAGATAATATTGAATGTAGCTGTAGGCGATATCCGCGCTGATATGGTACTGCGCCGTGCCCGACGGGAAAAAGGAGGAGCACTCCGTTCCCGCAATGGTGCGCCAAGGGAACAAGGCTCCCTGCTTATGCCCCATTTGGCGCGCTCTCGCTCTGGCGTCGTCCAGCTTGGAGTAGCGGTAGAGCAAGAGCTGGCGGGCGATGTCCGGCCGGGTCAGCAAAAACACCGGGAACATGTAGATTTCCGTATCCCAGAAGTAGTGTCCTTCGTAACCTTCCCCGCTCAGGCCTTTGGCGGAAATGTTGCTGTGTTCGTCGCGGCCGGCCGATTGCAGCAGCTGGTACAGGTTGAAACGGATGCCTTCCTGCAGCTTGTCGTCGTTTTGAATCATGCAGTCGGCCGATTTCCAGTAGCTGCTCATATATTCCGCCTGCTCGGCCAGCAGGTCTTCAAAGGACAGACCCGACAGCGGCTCGTGCAGCTCCAGCGCCCGCCCCAGGAAGCCGTCGCCGTGGCGCAAATTGTCGGTATATACGTTGTATTTCGTAAAATGCACCGGCCCGGTCAGGGACAAAACGGCCGTGTACGTCACTTCGCCGCTGTTCTCGCCGCTGCCGGCTTCAAGCGTGACGGAGGCTTCGCCGTCCAGCAGATGGCGCGTAACGCAGGCGGCTTTCATTTTGGACACCATCGTTTCATCGACGACGTAACCATATTGGCCTTGAACTCCGGCATCCGCGATCGTCATCCGCTTGGCATGGCCGGCGCCGACCCGGGGATCGTTCGGGTTGGTGTAATTTTCGACCTTGCCGTTTACGATGGACACGATTTTCAAGTTGCCGGTGAAGTTGACGGGCTCGATAGAAATATCAATCGCAAACAATTCGCGGCGCGTGAAAGACACCAGCCGCCGGAACGTCAATTTGACCTCTTTTCCCTGCGGGGATTTCCATTGTACGATCCGCTCCGAATACCCTTTGTCCATGTGCAGGGTCCGTTCGTATCCGGTAATCGTTCCATGATCGAGCCGGAACGGAGCAGCGTCGCCGTCGAAATAAAGCAGCACCGTTTGCGCGTCGATGTTGTTCACCAGCTTTTGCTGCGTGTCCGGAAAGGCAAACAGTTTTTCGCCGTAAGGAATTTCGATCACATCGTGAAAAGCGTTTAAATAAGTGCCGCGAATGCTGGCCATTTCCGGGCCGTACGTTTCCTCAAAATTGCCCCGCACGCCCAAATATCCGTTGCCCAGCGCAAAAACGCTTTCCAAATTGAGCAGTTCGGACTGTGTTAAGGCGGAATTGGCGATTTTCCAGGTCATGGGTTATGCTCCTCTCAGGAAGTGTTATGGTTGAATTTTAGAATCTAAAAAGGTAATGTTATACTAAATATTTTGGATTTTTATCAATATTTTTAGGTGGAGGGAGGATTATGAAGCGAATGCGGTACCTGCGGGAAAATTTCGTGCATCCCCCCGTCGATTATGAGGAAGAGCTGCTGGAAGCGATCCGGACGGGCAACGAACAGGGCGCAAAGCAAGCGCTGGCCAAAATCAACGAACTGGAGGGCGCCGTGCTGGCCGCTTATCCGCTCCGTTCGAAAAAAAATGCGCTGATCGCTTCGTGCACGCTGTTCACCCGCGCGATCATCAAAGGCGGCGTCGATCCGGAAATCGCCTTCCACCTTAGCGACAAAATCATTTTGGACATTGAAAAAATCGGGGACGTAGACCGTGCCGTTCAGTTTGAATACGAGATGCTGGTGCAATTCGTGTCGGTGGTTCGCCGGGAACAGGAAGAACTGCCTTATTCCCACCTGGTCAACCTGGCGATTTACTATATCCGGCAAAATATCTTTGAGGATCTAGCGCTGCCCCAAATCGCGGCCCATTTGAACGTACACCCCAGCTATTTGTCGGACCGCTTCGGGCGCGAGACCGGCATGTCCCTGACCCATTACGTCAACAGCCGGAAGATCGAGGAGTCGAAGCATATGCTGCTCTATACGAACCGCCCGATCTCGGAAATCGCCTTTACATTCAAATTTTGCAGCCAAAGTTATTATACGCAGCTGTTCAAAAAATTTACGGGAGTCACTCCCAGGCAGTTCAGGACAAGCCGGGCCGGGGCCGGGTTATCCGAGCAGGGGTGAAAGGCAAAGCCCATGGTTATACTTTCAAAATAAACCTAATGTGATGATGGGGGATGGTTATGGAATATCGCGTCATTAAAGAAGGAGATCTGTTTCTGCTGACGGATTTAAGCGGCGACATCGCCCCCGGCAATGAACAGGGGCACGGCTTGTATTCGCAGGATACGCGCTTTTTGAGCCGTATGGAGCTGCGCATTGACGGAGAAAAGCCGGCGGTGCTGTCGTCCGCCGGGGACAAAAGCTATGTGGCCAACTTCCGGCTGATGAAGGACGTTAAGGATGAAGGGGCTATTGAGGTTAAACGCGACTGCTTTATCTATGACGGCATTTTATATGTTCGTATTGCGATTACGAATTATTTTGTGCATGACAGCCGGTTCGGTCTGTCCGTCGCCTTTGGCGCTGATTTCCAGGACATGTTCCTGGTGCGGAAATACCGTGGCGGGGAAGTCGGCTTTATGGAGGAGCCGGTCATCGGCGATGGGGAAATCATGCTTGGTTACGTCGGCGCCGACCGGGAACGGAGACAAGCCCGGATTACCTGGGACGCGCAGGGCGGAGCGGTTCATCGGGATGGGACGGTATCGTTTCCCCTATCCCTTAAGCCGAAAGAGGAACGCGAAATCACGTTTTTTATTGCGCCGGTGTCCAAGCGGCATCCTGAGGGCAAGTTGCTCGGCTTTGAGGAAGGGCTGCGGAAGCTGGAGCAATCTTACGAGCGGTGGTATGAAGACAACGCCCGCGTGGAATCGGATTTCCCGGTATTTAACGGCCTGTACCAGCGGGGCTTGCAGGATTTGCGCATGCTGACGGCCGATATCGGCTTCGGCGAAACGACCGTGGCCGGACTGCCGTGGTTTGCCGTTCCGTTTGGCCGGGACAGCCTGATCACTTCGCTGTTTATGCTCCCGGCGAACCCGCGCCATGCATCCGGGACGCTGCGCACGCTGGCGGCTTACCAAGGGGAGAAAAGCGATCCTTGGCGCGACGAGCAGCCCGGCAAAATCATGCACGAGATCCGTTTTGGGGAACTGGTCACGACGAAGCAATCGCCGTTTTCGCCTTATTACGGGACGATCGACTCCA
The DNA here is from genome assembly GCF_038007325.1 of Paenibacillus sp. FSL P4-0127. Lineage (NCBI taxonomy): Bacteria > Bacillati > Bacillota > Bacilli > Caryophanales > Paenibacillaceae > Paenibacillus > Paenibacillus sp. FSL P4-0127. Next base: position 1,997,048 of record NZ_JBBOWY010000001.1, read on the forward strand.
CGCCGCTGTTCCTGGTCCTGATCGGCGAATATTACCGCTGGACGGGCGACCTTTCGCTAGTCAAGGAGCTCAGACCGAACATCCTGCGCGCCCTGGAATATATCGACGCGTCGCTGCAAGCGGGCTCCGGTTTTATGGCGTACAAGCAGGAGGCGGAAAAAGGCTTCCCGAACCAAGGGTGGAAGGATTCGGCCAACTCCGTCATCCACGAGAACGGAACGTACGCGGCATCGCCGATCGCTTTAGCGGAGGTGCAGGGCTACGTCTACCAGGCGAAGCGGTCGCTCGCTCCCTTGTTCGAGCTGATGGGCGAGCCGGAGGCGGCCCGCAGGCTGGCCGAGGAAGCCGAGGCGTTAAAGGAGCGGTTCGAGTCGGCCTTCTGGATGGATGACGAGCAAAGCTACGCGATCGCTCTTGATAAAGAGCTGCGGCAGGTGCGCAGCGTGACTTCGAACCCGGGGCATTTGTTTATGAGCGGTTTGCCGGACGGCTCCCGGGCCAAGGCCCAGGCGGAGCGGCTGCTGCGCCGGGATATGTATAACGGCTACGGTATCCGTACGATGAGTACGGATGCGGCCGGCTACTATCCGATGAGCTATCATAACGGCAGCGTCTGGCCGCACGACAATGCGATGATTTTGCTCGGCCTAGGCAAAATGGGCTTCAAAGCCCAGGCGCAGCAGGTGATCGAAGGTTTATTGAAGGCTTCCCGGTACTTCGAATATCAACGGTTCCCCGAGCTGTTCTGCGGCCACGATTCCGAGCTGGGGTATCCGGTTCCGTACCCGACGACCTGTTCCCCGCAGGCCTGGGCTGCCGGAACTTCGCTTGCTTTCCTGCAGGTGATGCTCGGTTTGTACCCGGACGCGCTGCGGAAGGAGATCCGGCTGTCGCCGTTCCTGCCGGATGGTATGAACACGTTGCGGGTGCGGCGCATCTCCATTGGAAACGGACATCTGTCCGTGAACGTATCGCGGAACGAAGACGGCGTTACGTTCCGGACCGAAATTGCGGAAAACACGACCGGATTTGCCGTCGCCGGATTATGATGCTTGAAGTCTATCAAAATGCGGACAACCCTGTTCCCGAAAAGGAGGGAATAGGGTTGTTTTTTGCGCGAAATTGTTGCCAATCCCGGGTAAATCGCGGACAAGGTTCAATTTATGTACGAATCTATGATATAATCTAAAGCCAGTAGTGATTAACAATAAAGGATGGTAATGCCTAACATGATTAGTACTAACGGTGTAACGCTCCGCTACGGAAAACGGGCACTTTTCGAAGATGTAAATATAAAATTTACGCCAGGCAACTGCTATGGACTCATCGGCGCGAACGGGGCGGGGAAATCGACGTTCCTGAAAATTTTGTCCGGGGAGATCGAACCGAACCAGGGCGAAGTGTTTATGACGCCGGGGGAAAGACTTGCCGTGCTCAAGCAGAACCATTTCGAGTATGACGAGTATCCGGTGCTGGAGACGGTTATTATGGGCCATACGCGACTCTATTCGATCATGAAAGAGAAGGACGCCCTTTACGCCAAACCGGATTTCACCGAGGAAGACGGTTTGCGGGCCGGTGAATTGGAAGGCGAGTTCGCCGAGCTGAACGGCTGGGACGCCGAGCCGGACGCCGCCGCGCTGCTGATCGGCCTCGGCATTCCGCGCGAGCTGCACGATAAGAAAATGGCCGAGCTGAGCGGCAACGAGAAGGTTCGCGTATTGCTGGCCCAAGCTTTGTTCGGCCGGCCGAACAATCTGCTGCTCGACGAACCGACGAACCACCTGGACCTCGAATCGATCCAGTGGCTGGAAAACTTCCTGATGGACTATGAAGGCACCGTTATCGTCGTATCCCACGACCGCCACTTCCTGAACAAGGTGTGCACGCATATCGCGGATATCGATTTCGGCAAAATCCAGCTGTACGTCGGCAACTACGATTTCTGGTACGAATCGAGCCAGTTGGCGCTGCAGATGCAGCGGGACGCCAACAAGAAGAAGGAAGAGAAAATCAAAGAGCTGCAGGCGTTTATTCAGCGCTTCTCCGCCAACGCTTCGAAATCGAAGCAGGCGACTTCGCGGAAGAAGCAGCTGGACAAAATCACGCTGGAGGACATCCGTCCGTCCAACCGGAAATATCCGTTCCTGCACTTTAAAGCGGAGCGGGAAGCGGGCAAGCAGCTGCTGACGGTCGACGGGCTGACGAAAACGGTGGAAGGCGAAAAAGCGCTGGATAACGTCAGCTTCGTCGTGAACAAAGGCGACAAGATCGCTTTTGTAGGTCCGAACGGCCTGCCGAAAACGACGCTGTTCCAGATCCTCATGGGCGAACTGGAAGCGGACGGCGGGGAGTATAGCTGGGGCGTAACGACTTCGCAGGCGTATTTCCCGAAAGACAACTCGGATTATTTCGACGGGGTGGAGCTCAATCTGGTGGAATGGCTGCGCCAATATTCGAAAGATCAGGACGAAACGTTCCTGCGCGGCTTCCTGGGCCGGATGCTGTTCTCGGGCGAAGAAGCGCTGAAGAAGGCGAGCGTACTGTCCGGGGGCGAAAAGGTCCGCTGCATGCTGGCGAAAATGATGCTGAACGGCGCCAACGTGCTGCTGTTCGACGAGCCGACCAACCACCTCGACCTGGAGTCGATCACCGCGCTCAACAACGGGCTGATCGATTTCGACGGGACGATTTTGTTTACATCGCATGACCACCAGTTTATCCAGACGATCGCCAACCGCATCATCGAAATTACGCCAAACGGCATCATCGACCGCGTCATGACGTACGATGAATATCTGGAAAGCGAAGAAATCCAAAACCTGCGCAAATCGATGTATCCGGAAGAGGTTAATGCTTAAACCGGAGAACTAGTTGAGTCATTCAAGCCGCATGGGGGTCCGCCGGACGCCTATGCGGCTTTTTTGCCCAGGATAGCAGAAAGGGCGGGATTGGCTGCTGGTTGCTGGTTGCTAGTTGTTGATTGCTGATTGCTGGTTACTGGTTACTGGTTTATTGGCTGGGCGAAGCGTGCAGAGAGATAGCGGCAAAAAAGGTACTTATTTCGGCTGAATGATGGGTGCTGGGCAAAATAAAGGCATTTTATGACGTTATTTTTGGGGCGTACCTGGTAAAAGGCAGTTTTTTTGGAGGTAAAGGAGAAATAAGGACCAAAATGTCCTCTATTGCCGGGGATTGGCCGAGGATTTGAAAAATAGCGGCAAAAATGTCCGCTATCTCAGTGGGGTTGAGGCGGGCGGCAAAATTTTGCGCGGGTTAGCGGGCCAAACCCGGCCTAACTAAGGCCGGCAGCCCGCGCCCGCTGGGCTGGGAGGCTGGCACCCGGATAGCCGGAATCGTGGCATCGGCATTCCAGCGCGGCGCCCGGCGGACATCCGCGGGCAACCGCAACCTGGCATGGCAGCCCGCGCCAGGAAACGGCATGCATAAAGGCACGGGCTTCCCGTGCCTTTATGCGCTGCGGCAACTTTTTGCCGGGCGAATTGCCCTAAGCGCCGCCTTACCAACCACCCTGCGAACCCGCCGGACGGTCCGCCCTACGGGCGTTCTACGACCTGCCGGAAGGGCCGTTCTACGAGCTACCGCACGGGCCGCCGTACAGCCGCCCAACGAGCTGCCGTACGATCCCGTACGAGCCGCCGTACGGACCGCCCAACGAGCTGCCGTACAGCCGCCGCAAGAGCCGCCGTACGGACCGCCCTACGCGAGCCGCCGCAAGAGCTGCCGTACGGAGGACCACCCTACGAGCCGCCCGTACGGCGGCGCTGGTTGTTGGGTTTTTTGTTGTTTTGGCTTTTCAGCGTTTTGGTTTGAAAGCCATCCTTCATTCCCGGCTTGCCTGCGGCTTGCTGCTGCTGTTTTTTCTGGGCCAGCTTTTGCCGCATCGCTTCGGCCAAATCGATTTTGCGCGGTTCATTATTTTCGGTCATGGTGATCATCTCCTCGAAATTAGGAAAGGGGCTGTCCCTATTCTATACGTTTTTAAAAGCGTGTACAACGGGAATAATGGAGGCTGGAGCGCTTTTGCCTCGGCCAACACTGTTTCTCTGGACTCACACGGGGGGTATTTGTTACGATGATTAAACGTTTTAATTCCTGACTGGTTCGGGAGAGGTCTGGAGGTGCGGGACTTGGTGGATATATATGAAGATATTCGAAAAGGGGAACGCGGGGCTTGGGTCAGCATTGCCGCTTATTTGGTGCTGTCCGCCTTTAAACTAATCAGCGGTTTTTATTTTGCCTCAAGCGCGCTGCTTGCCGACGGGTTTAATAACTTGACGGACATCGTGGCGTCGGTGGCCGTGCTGATCGGGCTTAAAATTTCGCAAAAACCGCCGGATTCCGATCACGCTTACGGCCATTTCCGGGCGGAAACGATCGCCGCGCTGGTCGCTTCTTTTATTATGGCCATGGTCGGCATTCAGGTGATCGTCGACGCGGTCCGCGCCCTGGCGGCCGGCGAACAAACAGAGCCGGATGTGCGCTCGGCGCTGATCGCCCTGGTCTGCGCCGCCGCGATGGGCGGCGTCTATTGGTTCAACCGCCGGTTGGCCAGGCAGATCAACAATCAGGCGCTGATGGCGGCGGCCAAGGACAATTTGTCCGACGCTCTGGTCAGCGTAGGGGCGGCCGTCGGCATTTTCGGGGCCCAATTCGGGCTGCCTTGGCTGGACACCGTTGCGGCTATCGCCGTCGGTATATTGATTTGCAAAACGGCCTGGGATATTTTTCGCGATTCCACTCACAATTTGACGGACGGTTTTGACGAAAAAGAATTGCGCGATTTGCGCAGTTCTATCTCGCGAATCCCCGGAGTAGAAGGGATTAAAGACTTAAAAGCCCGCGTGCACGGCAACCATGTGCTCGTGGACGTCGTCATTGAGGTGGAACCTCATCTGACGGTGATTGAAAGCCATGAAATCAGCGACCGCGTGGAGGAGCGGATGCGGCGGATCCAAAACGTGATGCATGTCCATGTGCATGTGGAGCCGAAGGGAACGGCCTAAGCGGCTTGAGCCGCCGTAAATAGATATTCTTGTTCATGCGGACAAGCGGTCGCCTCATCAAGGGATGGCCGTCAATTTAGAAGAACAGCCGGGACAGTTTTTGTATGGCAATCACCATGCGAGAACCTGTACCGGCTGTTTTTTTTGGAGGCAGCGCGCCGATAGAACTTCTTATCAGCTTGCTGGATCAAATGCAAAAGTGCATTTCTTTTTTACTGGATTTCTATTCTAGAGCGATTGAAATGTAAAAGTGCATCTGAGTTGGGGGCGTTTCGATTAAAAGGGGGTCTTGACCGGAAATGAGCTGCCCTTTCGGCTTTTGCATTTGGCGAACCGTTTTCGGGAAGTTCCGGCAAAAACCGCATGCCCTTTTGCATGTCGTGGGGGGATGCACTTCCTTGGTATTCGCAGATCGCGGTTCTCAAGCGTTCCGGATTTTTAGCAAATAGGGATGAACCCGCTTCCGTGGACTCCCAACAAACGTCCTAAAGCATAGGTCTTTTGGGAATTGATCCAAATTTACCCATGATGTATCTTCAATTTCACAATAAAACCCTCCGCAAGTCAACGCCCCCAACGATCTGCGAGATTGTTGGCGGCTTCACATCCGTTGGCTGGAACGCGGAATAAATAGGACATGTTCCTCTTTTCTTGAAGGATCATTTGGGAAATATGTCTTTGAATACGCTTTCCTATAATGCGAGAATCGACCGATTTAGACATCTTTCGACAAGGGATATAATGGGGACAAGTCCAAAAGAAAGGAGAATTGAACGAAAACTAGAGACAGCAAGAATTACACAAGGAGGCACAAAACCTATGAAACGAAGCGTCACCATTGCTTTATTGAGCGCCATTTTACTATCTTCCTATACAGCGTTACCGGATCAAGCGTCCGCATCCGCGGCGGCAACCGCTGGATCGGTCGCCAAAGGACATATCAACAGCGGGGTGAATCTGCGCACCAAACCTTCTCTTTCCGGAAAGGTGATCGGCCTGGTGAAAAAAGGCTCCCAGGTCACCGTTTTGGACCGAAGCACCAAGTACTTCTATAAGGTGAAAACGCAAGGCGGAACGGTCGGTTATGTCAGCGCAAACCCGAAATACATTACGGTTTCTTCCGGCTCTTCCGCTCCGGCGCCAAAGCCTGAGACTTCGGGGAGCGTAAGCCGGCAAATCGAGCAGGTGATTCAAACGGGGATGAAGTATCTCGGCACCCCTTACGAGTTCGGTTCGAACCGGAATACGACGACGACGTTTGACTGCTCCGATTTCGTCAGACAAGCCTATAAAGAGGCGCTTGGCATTACTCTGCCGTCCGATTCGCGCAAACAGGGGGCCTGGATCAAGGACAACGGCACGGCCGTTTATGACATCGGCAGCCTGAAGCGGGGCGATCTCGTTTTCTTTATGAGCTATAGAGGTTCGAAGGCTTCGGACTACGCGGGCATCGACAAGCAGAGCCAGCGGATAACGCATGTGGCGATGTATCTCGGCAATGGACAATTGCTTCACACCTATTCGACCAAATCGGGCGGGGTGAAGGTAGACCAGCTTGACGGGGCGTGGGTGCACCGCTTTATGTTTGGCGGAAGCGTCCTGAAATAAGCCGGCTTTAGGCCGCCTCCCCGAATTCATATATATTGTTTTCTCGGCCCTTTCTCGGAAAGGGCCGATTCGTTTTTCGGCACCATACGAGCCTGCCTTCACATGAGAATCGCCGGCGGCACATAGATTGAATTATGGCATGGCATGATGGCCCGGACCCGCGGGGGGATTTCGATCATGGGAACGAAAGCGAGGGAAACGGATATGATTTGGGAAATCAGTGTGGCGTGCATTGCGGCGGTATTTGCGGTGGTTGCGGTTTTTTTGGCGAGAGTCTTGAGGGCGGCGGAACGCTCGATGCGGCAGGCGGCAGAAACGCTAAACGTTATGCAAAACACGGTTGCCGATCTAAGTTCGGACGTCAAACGCCTTGTGCATCAGGCGAATGATCTCGCCGCCGATGCGCAGCGCCAGCTGAAGCTGCTGGAACCGGTCCTGGAAGCGGTTCACCTGGCCGGCGAAGCATGGGGTGAAACGGCGCTGACGGCCAAACAGGTGTCCGCGGCGCTGGCCGGCCTCCTTCGGAGCCGTTCCAAAACGGCCAAAGCTTCGGCGGCCGCGGCTTCCAGCGCCAAAGCGGCGGAACCGGAGCAGCGGAGAGCGGGGGATGCTTCAGCGGCCAGTCCGGCAACCGGTTCAGCAAACGATCGGGCATTAGGCCAGGCCGATCCGTCCATGAGCGAAAAGGGAACGGATGACGGCTCCGAAGCAGGCTGGGTCAAATGGGCGGATCTTGCCGCCGAGATATGGCGGAAATACCGGAGTTAACCTGGCGGAAACGGCTTCCGGAAGTTTTTTTCGGTTTCACCCCGCAGCCAAGCGGGTAATGTAAACGAGTAGTGCGCACTATAGTTCGCTTTATTTTAAGGGAGATATATATGAGAATTTTAATCGTCGACGACAACCCGACCAACATCATTATCATTCGGGAAATTCTGAAAAAAGAGAAATACCGCAACACCGTGTCCGTTTCCTCTACGAAGGAGATGTTTGAACGTTTGGGAGTGCGAAGTCTGGAGCGGATCGAGGAGTGCGGGCCGTCCGATATCGATTTGATTTTGCTGGATATGATGATGCCCGATATGGACGGGCTTGAGGCCTGCCGGCTGCTGCAGCGGTCCGAGCATTTGAAAGAGATACCGATCATCATGGTAACGGCCATCGGCGATTCGAACAAGCTGGCGGAAGCGCTGGATGCGGGGGCGAATGATTTCGTCACCAAACCCATTAACAAAGTGGAGCTGATGGCCCGAATCCGTACGGCGCTGCGGCTGAAGCTGGAAAAAGACTGGCACAGGAACCGGGACCAGCGGATCCAGGAGGAACTGAAGCTGGCGGCGCTCGTACAGAATGCGGTGCTCAGCACCCCGATCCACGATCAGCATGTTGAAATCGATGCCATCTATAAACCTTCCAATGAATTGGCCGGGGATTTGTATGCCTGGTATTCGCTTGGCGAAGGCAGGTACGGCGTTATTTTGCTCGACATGATGGGGCATGGCATTTCCTCGTCGTTGTTCTGCATGTTTATCTCCTCGGTCATGAAAGACACCGTTCATAATTTTGTCGAGCCGGAAAAAGTCATTCAGGAATTAAACCGGCAATTTAATCAATTACATATCGTAAGCAAGCTGATTCAATATTATTTTACGGCGATTTATCTTGTCGTGGACACGCGGCGGAAAAAAATCGACTACGTGAACGCGGGGCATCCGCCGGCGCTGTTCTACAAGCATGACGGATCGCTCGTCAAGATGGACCGGATCGGTCCGCCGGTCGGGTTGTTTGACGAAATGGAGGTGTATCCTCAAACGCTCTATTACGAGGAAGGCGGGCATATCGCGCTTTATACGGACGGTCTGACCGACGCGCAAAGGGGCACTTTGGAGGAGCGCCAGGCATGGCTCGAACATTCGCTGAAGGGCAGCGGCCACCGCTTCAACCGGGAGGAGATGAACCGGATGTTTTTTGACGAAGGTCTGCCGCGCGAGCGGGAAGACGATAAATGCCTCGTTTGGATCTATTTGAAATGACACAGGAGAGCGGCTTTTTTTGTTTCAGCTTCGGACATGCTGGGTTATCTTGTAGTAAGAAACTTATTTCAGGAGAGAGTAGCGATGAATACGAGAAAAAGTGAAAAGTTTTCCGCAACGCCGCAATTTGAAAACGGGGTGCGCACCGTGGTTTTGCGCGGAGAGCTGGATTTGTCCGTGGCTCCCGACCTGCGTAAAGTGCTGGAACCTTTGGTAGGAAACGAAGATGAGGACCTGATCATTAATTTGAAGGAGCTAAAATATATCGACAGTACCGGGATTGGGATTCTGCTGTCCATTTTGAAGGCAAGACAAGGGATGCCCGGCCGATTTTTCGTCAGAGAAATCCCCGATCATATTCACAAGCTGTTTGAATTGACCGGGATTGCCAAATTTTTTGCGGAATAGGAGAATTCCCATTAAGTGAGAGTTCAAAAAGTCGGGTTTTCAGCACCGAGAAGGCTGAATGAAGCTAGGGAGTGAGGAGCGGAACGTACGTTTTAGGTACGTGAGCACCGGAAGGCCCTGCTGAATTCAAGATTCGACGTCGAATCACTTCATGATCTGCTTCTTGATCAAAAGCGGACTTTTTGAACTACCTATTAAGGAAAGGATCGAGTATCATGATAGAGGAAATAGAAAGAATCGTCATCAATTTGCCGGCAACCGCGGAGTACGTGGATATTGTCAGGTTAAATTTGTATGGTGTAGCCTCGAAAATGGGTTTTTCGTACGAAGAAATTGAAGACATGAAAGTAGCCGTATCCGAAGCCTGTAACAATTCCGTGCTTTACGCCTACAAGCAGAGGGCGGGTATGATGGAAGTCACGTTCGAAGTTTTGGCCGATGCTTTGTCGATTACGGTCAGAGATGAAGGGGAGAGCTTTGAACCGTGGGACAAGCCGGAAAAGCGCGCCAGTTTGCACGATAAAAAACTGAGCGAGGTGACGGTTGGCGGATTGGGCTTCTATTTGATGCAAGCGCTGATGGATGATGTCGTTGTGGAAAACGAAGTCGGACACGGAACGAAGGTGACGATGCTGCGCCGGCTCCAAAAGAGCGAGGAGAAAGTATGACCGAAAAGCAGACTCCCCATGAGTCGTGGCAAGCAGCGGTTTGTCTGATCAGAGTTTATCAAGAAACGAAGGACAATGAAGTCGCGACGGAATTGATCCGGAAATACGATCCCATGGTCAAAACGGCCGCCAGCAAAATTGCCCGGAACCGGCCCGATTTGTATGAAGACCTGTATCAGGTGGGAGAAATGGCTCTGATCCGGCTGCTTCAGCAGTATGACACCAGCCTCGGCATTCCGTTTGAGCCTTATGCGATGAAAAGCATGATTGGGCACATGAAAAATTATTTGCGGGACAAGTCCTGGTATATCCAGGTGCCGCGCAGAATCAAGGAAAAAGGCGCGCTTGTGCAGCAGGCCATCGACGAGTTGACCGTAAAGCTCGAACGTTCGCCCAACGTCAAAGATATCGCCGAATATTTGGAGCTGTCGGTGGAGGAAACGGTCGAAGTGCTTGCCGGACGCGAATGCTATCATTATGTGTCTCTGGATTCGCCGCTTTCCCAGGAGGAAAGCGCAGCAACGCTGGGAGAACTGCTTAGCTCGGAAACGAATGACTATGAAGCATTGGAGAAAAGGATGGATTTGCAGCAGGCGCTTTCGTTTTTGAAAATGCAGGAACAGCAGGTGCTGCTGCTTGCTTTTCAGGAGGGGCAGTCGCAAAGAACGATCGCCCGCAAGCTGGGCATGTCCCAGATGAGCGTTTCCCGCATCCAGAAACGGGCGACGGAGAAGCTCAAACAAATTATGGACCAAATGAACGCGCATTAACAACCTGACATACTAACCTACGAGAATCCGCGCTGCCTTCCGGTAGGAAGGCGGCGTTTTTGGCTTTTTTATTCCACTACTGCAGGGGATCGGGCTTAAATCCGTCATTCGCATCTTCACGGCCTTTTTCCAGCTGCTTCATGTCCTCGCCGAGCTGGATCAAATCCTCCATATCGTTGACCATCGAGCCGTTTTCGGCCTCGGAAATATCCTTGTGGCCGGGAAATTCACCGGAAGCGGCGTCCTTAATTTGCTTGCTGACGTATTGCTCCTGCTTGTCTTCAGGTTTCATGGCCGATTTGCCTCCTCTGACTGAGTATGGGGTCATGACAAGTAGTTTGCGCCGATTTCACAAATCACATGTACTATATACATGTCACAAGGACGCCCTTAACCGCACATTCGTCAGGCAACTTATATTTAGAAGGATCTATAGCCTTTATGGTAACACTATACTATACTGTAGTGATGGAATCCGGATTATAAGGGGAGAACGAGCCGTATGGAAACAGTACTGGTGAACGAATACCGAGGGGGCCTTTTGGAATGCACCCACTTTGGACATATATGCATCGTGAATGGCCGGGGCGAGGTGGTGAAACGGGCTGGGAATCCTCATCAGCTTATATTCACCCGGTCGGCGGCCAAACCGATTCAGGCGATTCCGGGAATACGGGCGGGCATCGTAGAGGCGTTTGGCCTCGGCGATGCGGAGGCCGCGATCATGGCCGCGTCCCACCGGGCCGAAGCGGCGCATGTCGGAACGCTGGAGCGGCTGCTGGACAAAACCGGGCTTAAGGAAGAAGCTTTGGTATGCGCGCCAAGCCTGCCGCTGGATGAACACGCCAGGGAACGGGTGCTGCGCCAAGGCGGGAATCGGAGACGGTTATACCATAACTGCGCGGGCAAGCATTTGGGCGTGTTGGCCTACTGCAAGCTGAAAGGCTATCCCCTGGACGGCTACAATCGGCCGGAGCATCCGGTGCAGAAAGAGATTCTGGCAACGCTGGCGGAGCTCGCCGGCTGCGCGCAGGACGACATCTCGCTCGGCACGGACGGCTGCGGTTTTCCCGTTTTCGCGCTGCCGCTGTCCGCGTTGGCGGCCGCCTACGTTAAGCTGGCCCGCCCGGAATTGATTGACGATCCAAAAACGGCGAAGGCCGCCGCGTTCATCGCCTCCGCCATGAACCGGCATCCTCGGCTGGTGGCCGGTTCGGGGCGGATCGATTCAATTTTGCTGGCGGATCCGAATATCGTCGCCAAAGGCGGCTTTAAAGGCGTGTATGCCTTCGCTTTGCGCAAAGAGCGGCTTGGCGTTGCGTTTAAGGTATTGGACGGTTCGGAGGAGGAATGGGGCCTGATCGTTACGGCCATTTTGGAACAGCTCGGTTACGGCAACGAAGAAACGCTCCGCAAGCTGCGGAGCGCCTTTCCGTCTGCGATCAAAAATGATGAAGGCTGGGAGGTCGGTCATGCGGAGACGGCCTTTTCGTTGGGGAATCCGGTTTGACACCCGGCTGCCCGGCGAGAGAGCCGGCAGAACGGACGAACGAATAAACTTCAAAATGTAACGGACACCACGGGCCTTATTCGGCGTGAATGTGTCCGTTTCGTTTTTTTTGCGCAAATAGGGGCTCCCCTGTCCGTTGCTGGAAGTGAAAACTGTGTTTTTTCGGGCAAATAGGGTCGTTTGGGTCCCTTAGCCTTGGGGCGTCCATGTGGTCCGGCCTGCTGTCACCAACGTTCACGTTATTGTTCGCGCTATTGCTGGGAACCTTCCGCTAGGCCTTGCTGCGGAGCCGGCCCAACTCCTGGGCGAGCGCTTCGACCTCGGAAATGCTGAGGCGCTCCTTGCTCATCACGATATCGTAGACGTCGCGGATGTCGTCGTATTGCTCCACGCTGAACGCCGAAGCCGACATGGCCGCTCCCGAGGCCATTTTCAGCTTCGTTTTGATCGCCTCAATCATAAATTCAACATTAGCCTGGCTTTTTATGGACAAATCCATCTTCTTCATCCTTCCATAACTTTCGTAGTTCGTATGATACACGACCTCTATGAGCTATTGTATCATGCCGGGGTAAAATTCATGAACCTTTGCGGTGATCCGGCGCAATGCGTTACAATCAGGGTACATATATACGGGAGGGGGCGAGCAGGGGAACGTGGAGGTTTGGAAGGGATGGCCGCAGGCCGGTTTGGAGCCAACCAAGCTAGGCGGCGGCGAACTGGACTCTTTTTTTCAAAAAATTTATACCAGGCATCAAGGGAAAACGATCACATTTCTGTGCATCGGCACAGACCGGTCTACGGGTGACGCGTTGGGCCCGCTCGTCGGCACGAAGCTGGCGGAGCGGGGAATAAAGGAAGTCGTCGGCACGCTCCGGGAGCCTTGCGACGCGGGGAATCTGCAGGCACGCATGGCCGCCATACCGCCGGAAAATATCGTCGTGGCCATCGACGCCTGTCTGGGGGCTCCGGGATCGGTAGGTTATTACCTCGTTTCGGAACAGCCGCTGCAGCCGGCGCAATCGGTGGGAAGCAGCTTGCCTGCGGCCGGGCATTACAGCGTAGCCGCCGTCGTCAATGTGAAGGGGCCCAAGCCCTACTGGACGCTGCAGATGACCTCGCTGTACAAAGTGTTGCAAATGGCCGATGAAATCGCAGCCGCGGCGGCTGTGTCTTTTGGAAAATAAAACCAAGAAGAAAGAAGGTAGCGTCATGGACAAGATAACGGTTAACGGATTTACGATCGCCTATGAGCGGCAGGGACAAGGCGAAACGGTAGTGCTGCTGCACGGATTTTGCGGCAGTTCCGCATACTGGGAGAAGGTTCAGCCGCTGCTTGCCTTACAATATCAAGTGATTGCCCCGGATCTGAGGGGACACGGCTTCACGGATGCCCCGCTGGGGGCTTATTCCATCGATCAGATGGCCGATGACGTCGCCGGACTCATGGAGGCGCTCGGCATTCCGAAGTATACGCTGCTCGGGCATTCCATGGGCGGGTACGTAACGCTGTCTCTCGCGGAGCGTTACGCTTCGCGGCTCGATGGATTCGGGCTGATTCATTCCACGGGATTCCCGGACAGCGAGGAAGCCAAGGAGAAACGGCTGCAGGCGGTGTCGCTCATCCGCGCCGAAGGGATGACCGCGTTTGCGGACGGGCTCGTTCCGGGCCTGTTTGCCGCGGAAACGGCGGCCAAGTCTCCGTCCGACGTGAATCGGGCGAAGGAGATCGGCTACCGTACGCCGCCGCAGGGCGCGGCCGGAGCCGCCCTGGCGATGCGGGAACGCCCCGACCGCCGGGACGTGATGGCCGATACATCGCTCCCGCTGCTGCTGGTGGCCGGCGAAAACGATACGGTCGTTCCGCCGGCGCGGTTATTTACGGCGGAAGGCCCGCACGTAACCAAAGCGGTCATCCCGGGGGCCGGCCATATGAGTATGTATGAGGCGCCGGAGCAGCTTCACACGGTCATCGCCGATTTCCTGCGGCAAGTTTACGGCGGGAAATAAGCGGAAGACCGCGCTGCGCTGCCTTAAGGCCGCCGGAAAGGAATGGAGAGACATGCTGCGGAGAGATTACCTGGTTCGCATGATCGAGGATATGACGGAGATTTTGGGAAAAGTATTTGCGCTTAAACAGGAGAAAAAGACGGTGGAGGCCCGGACCGAGCTGGACGAACTGTACAAAAGGCAGTTTCGCCTGAATTCACAGCTTCTAGGAACCTTGGCGGCCAAGGATATCGTGCAAATGTTCCGGACCGGCGGAGAGATTGAAGCCGATAAGCTGCAGAGTCTTGCCCGGCTGCTTAAGGAAGAAGGCGAGTTGCTCATCTCCTCCGGGGAGCGGGACGAAGGGATTTCGCGCTGGATGAAATCGCTGCATCTGTATTTGACGTCCGCGCTTAGCGGCGCGGATCGTTCATTATGGGACTGGGAGAATAAAATCGCCGAGCTAAGGCCGCTGTTAAAAGAGTACCGTCTCCCCGCCGAAACCGGCGTTCTGGTCTTCCGTTACGAAGAACAGGAGGGCCGTTTCGACCAGGCCGAAAACGTCTTGTTCCGGCTGTTGGAGGATGGCGAACTTTCCAAAGACGAAGGAATCGCTTTCTATCAACGGCTGCTGCAGCTTCCGCCGGAACGCCTGGAGGCGGGCGGGCTGCCGCCGGACGAGGTCCGGGAAGGGCTTGCGGAATTGGAAAGCCGTTTTTAGCGGGGCCCGCGTTTGAAGCGGACGGCCGCTATTCCGGAAATAAATAAGAATAACTAAGTCAGAAAGGCAGCTGGCATCAAATATGGAATCACTGCAGAATCTCGCGGGCCAACTGGCCGGGCAGGGCAGCCTGATTACGGCGACGATCAGCGGGCGCCGCAAACCGGGCGAAACCGAATACAGCAAAGTGCAGATCAAGCCCGTGGAATTGAAGGGGCGTCTGCATTATCAGTTTGCTTATCACTATCCGAATAAAGTGACCCACCGGAATATTCCGGCCGAATCGTTTGCGGACGAGCTGATGAAATTGTTTGGGGAAACGTTCCGGCAAGGATTGCTTTGTACGGCGGAGGCCGACTATCAGGTGCTCATCAGCAAGAAATTCAAAGTGAACATTCTGAAAAAGGCCCCTTCCCGCAAGCCATTGGGTACGCTGACGCATAACCGCCGCAAACAATACGTGCTTGAAGAGGGAACGCCGGTGCCATTTCTGGTCGAGCTGGGCATCATGAACGCTGAAGGCAAAGTGCTGGCCAAAAAATACGACAAGTTCAGGCAGATCAACCGTTTCCTCGAAATGGTGCAGGACGTGCTCCCCCATCTGCCGCAAGGCCGCCCGCTGACGATCATCGATTTCGGCTGCGGTAAATCGTACCTGACGTTTGCGTTGTATCATTATTTGGCGGTGCAGCAGCAGCGGAAACTGAAAATCGTCGGGCTCGACCTGAAGGCGGACGTCATCGAGCATTGCGGGGCGCTCGCCCGCAAGCTGAACTATGACGATTTGCGGTTCCTCGTCGGCGATATTGCCGATTACGATGAATTAAGCGAAGTGGATATGGTCGTCACGCTGCATGCGTGCGATACGGCTACCGACGCGGCGCTGGAGAAAGCGGTCCGCTGGAACGCTGCGGTCATTTTGTCGGTCCCCTGCTGCCAGCACGAGCTGTATAACCAAGTGGACAGCCCCGTGTTGGAACCGCTGCTTGGACACGGCATCCTGAAGGAGCGTTTTTCGGCGCTTGCCACGGACGCGATCCGCGCCAAGCTGCTCGACGTCATGGGCTACAAGACGCAGCTGCTGGAATTTATCGACATGGAGCATACGCCGAAAAACATCCTGATCCGGGCCGTCAAATCGCCGGGCGGGAATACGGACAAGCTGTGGCAAGAGTATGCCGCTTTCCGCGATTTTTTGAGCGCCTCTCCTTATCTGGAGCGGGCGTGCCAGGATCTGCTGCCGGGGGTGGAGGTTCAAAGGGAGCGCTAATTCTGGCCGGGTAAGTTGTTGATAGTATGGATAAATATTAGGTAGGGCTAATAGGGGAGCTGCTTCATGGCTCCTTTTTTCTTTTAAATCATCACCTTGCGGGTTGCGGAGATTTTAGCGGTCTCGGCTCGGCTATGGCTCCAAGCTTTAGCTGCCAACTGCAAAAGTGCCTCTTATTTTCCGTATCTGGCCCGTTCAAGGCCATTGAAATGCAAATATGCAGTTGTTTTAGATGGATGTGGTAAAAAATGGTTGTATAGCGGAAATGAACTGCACTTTTGCATCTGAACCTCTATTGCCGGAGCCTTTTTCATTAAATGGCCTGCACTTTTGCATTTCATTGACTATTCTTTCATATTTGCTCGTGCTTATATTCGCTCGGGCTCGTATTCGCTCGTAAACATCGCTACTCCCTAGGCTCCCTCTCGATTTACGGGCAAAATCGCTTTACTCCCCCCACAATATGGCAAACCGTGTTGCTTTCATTCCAATTCCATTCCGCATCATGAGCAGAAGCACATTACTCTATTCAACCATGAAACCCGCATTTAGCAGCCTCATTATGCAACAAGTATCTAACATTACCAAATCAATGAAATTAAGAATACGCATGGACGGAATGGACAATGACTGTAGGTGTGGGCGAAGGATGCCGTGCGGAAACATGCTGTTGGAAAATGTTAGAAGGGGAGGGCAGGAATGAGTGGATTCGGGTCATCTGTGCCGGCAGCCGCGGTTTGCGGGACGGGCCTGGCGCTTTGCGGGCTGAACGGGTTGTTTTTTATGGATACGGAACCCGCCCTGCTGCTCGTTTCGGGATGGCTGGCGGTTTCGGCCGCGATGGCCGGGGGGTGGGTTTTAAGATGGAGAAAATCAGAGCGGCGGCGCTTGCTTCGCGAAAGCCCTTTGGACGGCTGGCTGCTTGCGGGTCCGTTTGTTCTGGCTGCGCTGTACGGATTAACCTTGCTTGCCGCCAAAGCCTTGTCGGTTCAAGCAACATTTGAGGCCGTTTTGGGCTGGGCTTTTTACGGCGTTGTTGGCGTTGCTGTTTACTTGGCGGCGGGAGAGAAGGGCGGCAGGCGCTTGTTGGAAACAGGCTGGCTGGCGGTCGGGGGGCTGCTGGCCGTAACGGGGCTTGCGGCCGTATACGGCTTGCTGCCGCTGCCGGGAGCTGTTTTGCGGACCGCCGACCGGGAGATCGCCGCGGCGGGGGCGAGACTTGGCGGCTTGCTGCAATATCCGAACGCCTACGGCGCGGTCATGGCCGCGTTTTTGCTGGAGCGCCTGGTCAGGCTGGCCGGCTGGAGCGCGGTGGATTTCAGCCGGGAGCGCCGTTGGCGCGGATACCGGGCGGCCGCATGGGCGCTGCTTTACGCGCTCTGCCTGCTGCTCAGCGAGTCGCGCGGGGCTTTCGCGGCCCTGCTTATCGGCTGGGCGGCGGGTTGTGCCTTGCTGCGCGGGCCCGCACGGCGGCGCTACGTGCTCCACAGCGGCGTTATCGTTGCTGCCGGAGCCGTGCTCGCCCGCCAGCTTGCCGCCGCGCAGCTGGCCCCGGCGCCGCTGCCGGGGCTGCTGGCGCTGGCCGCGGTGCTGGCGGCGGAGCTGCTGCTGGCGGGGCTGGCCGCCCGCTGGCGCGAGGTGCGCAGCAGCAGCTCCGCCCGCGTGGGCGCCGCCAATGTAGGCGTCGCAGGGCGCCGCGCCGCCGCAGAGCCGCGCCGCAGCGGGCCCGGCGGCCCGGACGCCGCTGCACGCGGCTCGGGTGCGGCCGGCTCGGGCTCGCGCCTCTGGCGGCGCCCGCGCGGCCACCGCAGCAGCGGCGCCACGCGAAGCGGCAGCCCTGCCGGCCGCTTTAGCCCGCGGCGGACCGCGCCGCTCGGGCGCGCGCTGCTTTGCGCCGCGCGCGGCCGCCCCGGCGCTCGCGCCCCGCAGGCGCCGCCTCTGCGGCCTGCGCCGTGCCCGCGCCGCTCCGCCGCCCTGCCCCGCAGCGGAGCCCTGCGCCGCGCCGCCGCCTGCGGCGGAGCCGCGCTGCTGCTCGCGGCGCCGCTAGCGGCGCTGGCGGCCGCCGGTTTCCCGGGGCGGCTGTTCCGCCCGGAAACGTGGTTCGCCCGCGCCGCGATGTACGGCGACGCCGCGTTGCTGCTGCGGCAGTCGCCGTGGCTCGGCCAGGGCGGCGATGCCTGGCGCCAGGCGTTCCGCAGCGTGCAAAGCCATCCTTACGTCGGCAATGAAGCGCACAGCGGCTACCTGGACATCGCCCTCGATCTTGGCTTGCTGGGCCTCGCCGTCATGGTGCTCTGGCTTGGCGCGGCCGCAGTCCGCCTGTTCCGGGCGAGAAGCCCCTTGCTTCCGCCCTTTGCGGCGCTGCTGCTGCATAGCGCCGTCGATTTTGATATGAGCTACGGCATCGTTTGGCTGCTCATCATCGCGATGATCGGCATGGCGAAAGCGGGAGGCGCAGCCCAAACGGAGCCCGGGAAGGAGCGCGAGCCCAATCCGCAGACTGAGGTTTTGGGGCAGATCCGGACTTTGGGAGGGCACGCTAAGGTCCGAAATAAAAAGCGCGAGCCGGATGTGACGCCGAACGCGCGCACAGCGGAGAAATTGCCGCGGCTTATGCGCGCCGTTTCCGGCTTTGTGCTCTGCGTACTGCTGCTTGCGGCAAGTACGGCCGGCTTTCTGCAGGCGGAGAGCCTTCGGCTGTACCGCTCAGCTTTGTCCTTGGAGGAAGCGGCGGGCCGGAACTCACCCTCTGCGTCGACACAATCACAAGCTGCGGCAAAAACGCAAGGAAATTCCGGCCTTTCCGGCACATCCGTCTCCATTGTCGTTTCTTCTGCGGATGCTGCGGATGATGCGAATGCTGCCCGGAACCGTCAGGCCGCGCTGCTCAAACGGTCGCTCGCCTGTTGGCCGTACCGGACACCGGCGCGGCTGGCGCTGGCCGGCTTGTCCGCTCCGCCCGAGGCGGCGGCCATTCTGCGCGCCGGGCTCGCTTACGATGCGGCCGATCCCGCTTTATGGCTGGCGCTGGGCGGCGCTTTGGCCCGCCAGGGAGACCTTGGCGCCGTCCCCGCCATGAACCGGGCGCTTGAACTGGACCGGTTCGATCCGCATCTCCAAACCGCCGCTTTGCGCGGCTTGGAGCAGCTGGCCCGGCGCCTGTCGGAGCAGGGGCGGCCGGAGCAAGCCAAGGCGGCCGCCGCGGCGGGAGCGCGGACCTACGCCCGCTACGCTGAACTGGCCGACTCGGTCAGAACGTCCGTGCAGCGAAACGACCGGCGATTTCGCCTGACCGCCGAAGCCGTCATTCTGGGCGAAGCGCTGCGGCACATGGCCGATTCCGCCGCTTCCTCCCAGGCGCGGCTGAATTAGCCCAAGCTGAACGGTTGCCCGGCGGCGTCTCTTACCGCAAGTTTGCCCGCCGCGCAGCGCGTTCGCTTAACCTCCAAAGGCCGCCCGGAACGCCGCGGCCAGCTTTTCCCGGTCGATCCGCCACAGTTCCGCCAATTCCCCGCTGACCTCCCGATCCCACCAGTCGGCGAGCACTTTCCGGTTGCTGTGGTTTTCGTGGATCCAAAGCAGGTTGCCGATCACTTTTTTGTAATACAGCGTTTCGCCCTCCCGAATCAGGTTTTCGGGAATATATACGCCAAGCCTTTTTATGGCGCGGTACAGCTCATTGTTGCAGCTCCGGCGGATTTTGCGCGGACTGGGGAGGGACTCCTGATGTTTTGCGGAGAAGTTGCCTGCCATATTGCGAGACCTCCTTTTTCACCAACATATGCACCCGCTCCCGCCTAAGTTCGCTTTGCTCCTAAGCCGAAGTAGAATGCATGTCCCCCGCTATGATAGAATAGACTTTGATCATAGGGATATTTTTGCAGGGCGGACAAGAAAACAAGAAGCGACGAGGAAAGAGGACGAAACGGTGGAGTGGATATCAAATCTAATCAGCACACTATTGGATTGGGTTCAGCAATTGGGGTACTTCGGCATTATGCTCGGTTTGATGATCGAGATCATTCCCAGCGAAATCGTGCTGGCTTACGGCGGATATTTGGTGCATATGGGCAGCATTAATTTCGTGGGGGCGGTGTTTTTCGGCGTTGTCGGCGGCGTTATCGCCCAGTTGTTCATTTACTGGATCGGCCGTTACGGCGGCAGACCGATTTTGGAAAAGTACGGGAAGTACATTTTGATTAAGAAAAAACATATCGACGTGTCCGAAGCCTGGTTTTTGAAATACGGGTCAGGCGTCATTTTTACCGCCCGGTTTATCCCGGTGGCGCGGCATGCGATTTCGATTCCGGCCGGGATGGCCAAAATGCCTGTCGGCAAGTTTTTGCTGCTGACCACGCTGGCGGTGATTCCCTGGTCGATCCTGTTCGTGTATTTGGGGATGCTGCTCGGCGAACAATGGCAGCATGTCGATGAGAAGGCCGGTCCTTACATCATGCCGATTTTGCTTTGCGCTTTGGCCTTGCTGATCGTGTACGTGGTCGTTAAAATGTTCAGCAACAGGAAAAAAGCAGCGAAATAACGCTGCGGGCGCGTTAGAGGCGCAAAGGTACCGAGAACTAACCGAGAACTAACCGAGAACAAAGGAAGAAGGCGGAAGGTATGCTGAAAATAGAAACATTTACGTTGGGGCCGCTGCAAACGAACGCTTACCTGGTCCGGGGCGACGATGAGAAGCGGGCGATCGTGATCGACCCGGGCATGAACCCGGGCCCGCTGCTGCGCGCCGTCGAAGGGCTGGAGATCGAAGCGATTTTGCTGACGCACGCGCATTTTGACCATATCGGCGGGGTCGACGAAATCCGCAAGCTGAAAAAATGCCCGGTATACGTCCACCCGCTCGAGAGCGAATGGCTGACCACGCCGAAGCTGAACGGCTCGCTCATGTGGCCGGAGGTGTCGCCGCCGATTTCGACCGATCCGGCCGAATACGATCTGGCCGAGGGGCAGAAGCTCCGGCTGATCGGGCGCGAATTTACCGTCTATCATACGCCGGGACATTCGCCGGGCAGCGTTAGTTTTTTGTGCGGGGACGAGCTGTTTTCCGGAGACGTGCTGTTTCGTTTAAGCGTCGGGCGGACCGATTTGCCGGGCGGCCGGGAAGCGGATTTGTACAATTCGATCCGCGGCAAGCTGTTCCGGATGCCGGATGAAGTTAAGGTTTACCCGGGGCATGGCCCCAAAACGGCGATCGGTTTCGAACGGGCCAACAATCCTTACGTTTCCTGAAAATTGTGTGAGAAAAACGTCTATCGACGTATTTTCAAGGAAGCCAAACCTTCGCTGTACCGGGGTTCGCGCCGCAACCTGATCGTCGCCGAGCAGATGATGCCGCGTTACCCCTATTTAACGGAAATAGAATGGTTTAAGAAGGACGACCCGGCGGGATCAGCTGCAAAAGTGCATTCTATTTTTCGGCAAATCCTCATTTTAGGCGGTTGAAGTGCAAAAGTGCATCTCATTTCGGATAGTACGACAAAAAAGTAGCTTTTGCCCGGACACGAACTGCATTTTGACATTTGAAGCGCCGGTTTAGAGGAGGTTCGACAAAAACCGCCTGCACTTTTGCATTTCGCGGGCTTCCCCCGTCAACGGCGAAATTACAACAAATTTCATGAAAAAGTGCAAAAATAGTGGACAAAAGTACATAGCTTTGGTAGGA
Organism: Paenibacillus sp. FSL P4-0127; assembly: GCF_038007325.1. NCBI lineage: Bacteria > Bacillati > Bacillota > Bacilli > Caryophanales > Paenibacillaceae > Paenibacillus > Paenibacillus sp. FSL P4-0127. The sequence continues at coordinate 2,018,732 of NZ_JBBOWY010000001.1, forward strand.
TGTACTTAATTAAAACATTGTAACTTTTGCGAAGCACGCAAGCTGTGGAATAGTCCCGGTTTGCGTTCTTTTTTGTGTTTTTTTGCCAATCATTATGTTCGCCGCTTTCTTTTGCCGTTTCGATTTTGTTAAAATAAGGATAAATGACTGCAAACCGGAGGACCTCTAATGTGGATATCGAGCTGTTATTGCGCGTCCTGATCGCAGGGATATGCGGCGTCCTGATCGGGTTTGAACGCAAGAACCGCATGAAGGAGGCGGGCGTTAGGACCCACTATGTCGTAGCGGCTGGAGCGGCGCTGATGATCATCATTTCGAAATACGGCTTTCAGGATCAGATCGGCTGGAGCAATCTGTCCCTGGACCCGTCGCGGATCGCGGCCGGCGTCGTCAGCGGGGTCGGATTTCTTGGCGCCGGCATGATATTTATGCAGAAGCAGACGGTTAAAGGTTTAACCACGGCGGCGGGCATTTGGGCGACGGCGGGAATCGGCATGGCGGTTGGAGCGGGGATGTATTTTATCGGGATCGCTGTAACGCTCCTCCTGCTGCTTGGGCAAATCATCCTGCACGGCCGCTATAGCTGGCTGACCTCTCCCAAGACCGATACGGTTACCCTTGTGCTGAAGCGGGAGGAAGGGATCATCGACCGTTTTCTGGATCGGCTGGAGGAACTGCATGTTTCCGTGCTCGGCTTTGAAGCGGAGTGCCGGGATGAGGAAATCGAGCTGGAACTGACGGTGCAATTTAAGTCGGGGGCGAATTTGGAAACCTTGCTGTCGTCCATGAATGAAGATATTAAACGGATGAAAGTAGAGTAACATGCTGTGAGGTTGCCTATCTTTCATTTTTTTAGTAGGATAATAAAATAACTTATTATTGAATGAATCAGGGAGGTAGACGATGCTTCATTTGGGAGAGAAAATTGTGATCGTCGGCGATGCCTTTGAGCAGAATCTTCCTGTTGGGGAATATGGCTACGTAATTGCTTATGACCGCAATCCGGATAACGCTTTTGACTATGTCATCAGATCTCCTAAGACGGGGCGGAATTACTTCGTTCCGCAGAGCGATATAGAATCCGAAGAACGGCTGATTGAGCAGGAAGTAGAGCGCAGAACACAGGAAGCACTGATCGATTACGCTTTGGCTACGCACAACGAGAAGCTTTTCCGGCAAATCATGAACGGCGAAAGCAACGATGCAGGCGAGCAGAACGAATCAACAAAGGAAGTAATGTCCCAGGCGGAATTCATCAAGCAGGTGAATTTGCGGGCATGGATATAAAGAGCCGGCGTTTGCCGGCTCTTTTTCTGTCCAACGCAGTCCAATTCGAAAAAACACCTCCGTCCCTTTTGAAGCTAAATGGGGAGCGGAGGTGTTTGCTTATTTATAATACGAAGCGATAAGCGGGACCATGTAGCCCGCGTTGTCACCGACTTGATTGCCATGATCATCCAGTACCCAAATATCATAGTAAAATTGAATGGACTTTTAAATAATGCATATTGAACTATTTTTGGGGTTGGAGCGGGATGGCCCGCGAATATGTAACGGATTGAATTGAGGGGGATTCTACAATATAATTTAAATCAATTGTATGGACATGGTAGAATGGAGCAATCAGGTTTTCCTGGCTTGAATAAAGGAGGGCAACAAAGTGAGTATCCAGATGAAAGACGTTGAACATGTGGCCAAGCTGGCCCGCTTGCATTTGACCGACGAGGAGCGGGAAATGTTCACGGAACAATTGAACGCTATTTTACAATATGCCGAGAAGTTAAACGAGCTGGACACCGATCAAATCGAGCCGACGACGCATGTGCTGCATCTCAGCAACGTCATGCGGGAGGACGTGGTCAAAGAGAGCCTGCCGCCGGAGAAAGTATTCCTTAACGCGCCGGACGAAGAGGACGGGCAGTTTAAAGTTCCGGCCGTGCTGGAATAGGAATAGGTCCTGCATTCGGACCGGCATTCATTTGGGCGACATTTAGCTGAAACGTGAAAATTGAAGGAGGAAATAAGCTTGGCGCTGTTTGATTTGCGTTTGCAGGAGATACATAATCAACTGCACAACAAGGAGCTGTCCGTATCCGATTTGGTCGGCGAAGCCTTCGCCAAAATTCGGGAACGCGACGAGAAGATCGGGGCGTTTTTGACGCTGAACGAAGAAGGAGCCCGGGCCGAGGCCTCGCGGCTTGACGATAAGCTGGCTTCCGGGGGGCAACGGGGACTGCTGTTCGGTTTGCCGATCGGCATCAAGGACAACATGGTGACGGAAGGGCTGCTAACAACATGCGGCAGCCAGTTTTTGAAGAACTACAATCCGATCTACGATGCAACGGTGGTCACGAAGCTGAAGCAAGCGGAAGCGGTGACGATCGGGAAACTGAACATGGACGAATTCGCCATGGGCGGCTCGAACGAGAACTCTAGCTTCCATCCCGTGCGCAATCCGTGGGATTTAAGCCGCGTTCCCGGCGGTTCAAGCGGCGGATCGGCGGCGGCGGTGGCGGCCGGGGAAGCGTTTTTTGCGCTGGGTTCCGATACCGGCGGTTCGATCCGCCAGCCGGCTTCGTACTGCGGCGTCGTCGGCCTGAAGCCGACTTACGGCCGCGTATCGAGATACGGGCTGGTGGCTTTTGCCTCCTCGCTGGATCAAATCGGTCCGATTACGAAAAATGTCGAGGATGCCGCTTACGTGCTGCAGGCGATCGCCGGACACGACCCCAAGGACTCCACTTCGGCGGATGTCGAAGTTCCGGATTACCTGTCGGCGCTGACCGGGGAAATTTCCGGGCTGAAAATCGCCGTGCCAAAGGAATACCTGGAAGGCGTCGACCCGCAGGTCAAAGCCGCGGTGCTGGAAGCTCTGCGCGTGCTGGAAAGCCTTGGCGCCGTGTGGGAAGAAGTTTCGCTGCCGCATACCGAATACGCCGTGGCGGCTTACTATCTGCTCGCGTCCTCCGAAGCGTCGTCCAACCTTTCGCGGTTTGACGGCGTCCGTTACGGCGTGCGCGCGGACCATGCCGGAAGCCTGCTCGATCTCTATTACGACTCGCGCAGCCAGGGCTTTGGTGCGGAAGTGAAGCGCCGCATCATGCTGGGGACTTACGCGCTCAGTTCGGGTTACTACGATGCCTACTACTTGAAGGCCCAGAAGGTCAGAACGCTGATCAAACAGGACTTCGACCAGACCTTTGCGAAATACGACGTCATTATCGGCCCGACGGCGCCGACGACGGCCTTCCCGTTGGGCTCGCAGGTCGACGACCCGCTGACGATGTATTTGAACGACATTTTGACGATTCCGGTCAGCTTGGCCGGCGTTCCTGCGCTGAGCGTGCCGTGCGGTTTTGCCGAGGGAATGCCGGTTGGCCTTCAGATCATCGGCAAGCCTTTTGACGAGAGCGCGATCCTGCGCGTGGCCCACGCGTTCGAAGCGAATACGGATCATCATCTGAAGCGTCCGGCGTTGTAAGATCCCCATAGAATTCATTCAAAGTTTGCAGGAGGACAGGCCATGTCAATATCCAATTATGAAACGGTGATCGGGCTGGAGGTGCACGTGGAGCTGCATACGAAAACGAAAATTTTCTGCGGCTGTTCCACCGAGTTCGGCGCACCGCCGAACACGCATACCTGCCCGGTATGTCTCGGGCATCCCGGCGTTCTGCCCGTGCTGAACCGCCAGGCCGTCGACTACGCGATGAAGGCGGCGATGGCGCTGAACTGCGAAATCGGCGATGTAAGCAAATTCGACCGCAAAAATTACTTCTACCCCGACTCGCCGAAAGCTTATCAAATTTCGCAATACGATCAGCCGATCGGCTTGAACGGATATATCGATATCGAAGTGGACGGGCGGACGAAACGGATCGGCATTACCCGCTTGCACCTGGAGGAGGATGCCGGCAAGCTGACGCATGTTGACGGCGGGTTCGCCTCGCTGGTCGACTTTAACCGCGTCGGTACGCCGCTGATTGAAATCGTGTCCGAGCCGGACATTTCCTCGCCGGAGGAAGCCAGAGCTTATCTGGAGAAGCTGCGGGCGATCATGCTGTATTGCGAAGTGTCCGACGTGAAGATGGAAGAAGGCTCGATGCGCTGCGACGCCAACATCAGCTTGCGTCCGCACGGGCAGCAGGAGTTCGGCACCCGGGCCGAACTCAAAAACATGAACTCGTTCCGCGGCGTGGTCCGCGGGCTGGAATACGAGCAGCTTCGCCAGGCCGAGATCTTGGACGAGGGCGGAGAAGTCGTACAGGAAACGCGCCGTTGGGACGAGTCCCAAGCCAAGACATTTTCGATGCGCGGCAAAGAGGAGGCGCATGACTATCGTTACTTCCCGGACCCGGATCTCGTGACTTTGCATATCGACCAAGCCTGGAAGGACCGGATCCGCGCCTCGATTCCCGAGCTGCCCGATGCGCGGAAGGCGCGGTACACTGCGGAATACGGGCTGCCGGAATATGACGCCGGCGTCATCACGTCTTCCAAGGCGCTGGCCGATCTGTTCGAGAACAGCCTGGAATATACGAAGGACGCCAAAGCGGTATCCAACTGGATCATGGGCGATTTGCTCGGCTTTTTGAACACCAACGGCCTGGAGCTGGCTGATGTGAATTTGACAGGGCAAGGGCTTGGCGAAATGATCGGGCTGCTGGAAAAAGGCACGATCAGCTCGAAGATCGCCAAAACCGTATTCAAGGAAATGCTGCAAAGCGGCAAGCTGCCGCAGCAGATCGTCGAGGAGCAGGGCCTTGTGCAAATCAGCGACGAAGGCGCGATCAAGGCGATCGTGGACGAGGTGATCGCGGCCAATCCGGCTTCCGTCGAAGACTACAAGGCGGGCAAGGAGAAGGCGATCGGCTTCCTGGTCGGCCAGGTGATGAAGCAAAGCAAAGGGAAAGCGAACCCGGGGCTTGTCAACAAGCTGCTGGTGGAAGCGCTGAAAGGATAAGCAAGCCGGATTGCGGGCGGCCGGCGGCGAGCGAAGCAAGCTGAGTCCGGAACCGCACGGCTGGGGGGGAAATTCGATGATCGCGAGATTGCCGCTGGAGGAAGCCGATATCGTGGAGCAAATCTGGAGCCTGCAGCATCAAGCCTACAGGCTGGAGACCAGAGCCGTAGGGCTTGCGGAGGCTCCGCCCCTGCCGGATACGTTCGATTCGATCCGGAGCAGCGGGGATGCTTATTACGGCGTGCTGTCGGAAGACGGGGAGCTGCTGGGGGCCGCCGCCGTTCGCAGCGAAGCTCCCGGCACATTGGATATCACCCGCCTGATGGTGCACCCCGAACGCTTGCGGCAGGGCATCGGCTCCTCCCTGGTGCGGTACGTCCTTGACAACCATCCGGAAGCGAAGCGGTTTACGGTGGCGGCCAGCTCGCAAAACGCCCCGGCGGTCGCTCTATACCGCCGCTGCGGCTTTGTGCCGGGCGAAACGGTCCGCTCCGCCGCCGGCGTGGAACTGACGCTATTCCGTTTGGAAAGATAAATGGGTTACGGCTAATTAAATATCCTGTGGCATGGGGATTGCCGGAACCTCGTCAAAGCGCGGGTGACAGGAGCTAAAGCGGCTTCTGGCACCCGGCGCTTTTTCTTTTTCTCCGCCTTTTCCGCGGGTTCTTTTCGGGCGGGCCCATTTCATCCCATGTTACAGGCAGAGGCGATATCGGTTATTATTAAAAGATAAGGGTACTCCCGTACGGATATGACAGGCTCATAGAAAGGGGGAGGGAGAGATGACGCCGGATATGATGCCGATGCAGCCGCCGGCCGGGCCTGAGCGGACAAAAGGCTACAAGCCGCGGCAGCGTAAACGCAAAGCGATCGCCTGTTTGCTGTCCGCTCTGTTTCCGGGTTTGGGCCATTTGTATTTGCGCCTGTTTTTCCGGGCTATCGCTTTTATTTATTTTGTGCTTATCGACGCGTCCGCACTGATTTACTTTTCTTCCGTGCGGATGGCGATTAACGTACCGCTGCTTGTGTTGCTGGGATTGCTGATTCCGGCCGCTTATTTTTACAGCATTTATGACGTGCTTCAATCCACCGACGCGCTGAACGCCCGTATGAGAAGAGAGCCGGAAGCGCACGGGGAGCGGCCGCCGGAAGCGGGCCGGAACCCGGGCTCGGGGCTGGGCCAGGGGATTCGCGCAAGCATCCTGCTGGTTGGCGGAGGCACCCTGATGTTTTTGCTCCGGCAAAAGCCGGTTTGGCTGCAGGATTTGATTCAATACGGCGCGGAGTATATCGTAGCGGCCGCTTTGATCATGACGGCGCTGATTATGATGGTCCGCGAAGGGCGGCGCCGTTATTGGCGTTCGGGGCGTTTGACGGCTGCTGCGCTGCTCCTGTCGGTTGCCGTTCTTTTGCTGCTCGACAAGTTTACCGGCCTGGACGATATGCTGCTCCTTCGCAAGTGGTGGCCGCTCCTGTTCGTGTTTTGGGGGCTGGAGCATATTTTGACCCTGGTCTGGAACTTTCGGAAAAAGCTCCGTCCGCAGCGCCTGCTGCGGGTGGATGCCCAGGGGCTGTTGCTCTCCATGTTTATTTCTTTTTCCGTGTTTGCCGTGACCCAGCAGGATCACTACATGCACCTCTGGAACCGGGTAAGCCTCGATTTGACGGCGGCCGGGACGGAATACAGCGCTCAGGAGGGCTACCGGGTCGAGAAGCCGGAGCTTGAAATCCCGATCGACCTGGATACCGGCAAAATCGCGATCGACGGAATCAACGGGGATATCGAAGTGAAAAAGGCGAGCATTGAAAATGTCATCGTCAAATATACGGTTTGGGTGGATCAACTGGGAACGGAGGATGCCCGGAAAATCGCCGCCGGGACGTCCGTTGCCGCGAATGAAGGGAGCACGCTGGGGCTCTCCGTGCAGGACAAGGCGTACGGGGAGAGCGGCCGGCGCCACCCGCGCGTGGATCTGACCGTCGTGCTGCCGGAAAACCGCTTTTTGGATTTGGATATTTCCACCTCCAGCGGCGGCATTACGCTGACGGGGGTTCAGGCCATGAAGCAGGTCAAGCTGCAGACCGGAAACGGGGATTTGCGCCTGTGGGACGTCATCGGCGATGTCTCGGCGAAAACGCTGAACGGCGATATTGAACTGTACCGGATTTTCGGCGACGCCCAGGTTGACACCCAAGGAGGGAATGTCAAGGGCAGAGGAATTACCGGAAAAGCTTCCTTGTCCACCCTCGTTGGCGATATTACGCTGACGGAGGCGCAGGACGCGATTAAAACGAACACGAAAAACGGGAATATTCGCGTGGACGGCGTGCCGTCCGAGCTTCAGGCCGAATCCTTGAACGGCAAAGTGCATATTTCTTCCTCGTCGGTGGGGGGAGACTGGGACGTGTACAGCGCGGTCGGGGAAATACGCTTCGATCTTCCGGAGGTTGGCGACTACACTTTGGAAGGTTCCAGCGGATATGGGGATATTTTTACCGAAATGCCGTTTACCGTAGAGGATAAGGAAATTAAAGGAGCCGTCGGCACCGGCAAATACCGGGTGAAAGTCGATGGGAACAGCAATTTGATCGTGAACCGGAACTGAAGATTTTGCAAAATAGTTCTTTTGTTCGGGAAGGCCTGGTTTATACTGCGTTGACAAAAGTTTTATCCTAAACGTACAATAAAATTACAGATTCTTGGAAAGTTGCTTGATCTGGAATGAGCTTATTTAAAGGCGGTGGACCTATTGACAACGCGCGTACAGCATGCTTTGGAGCAGCTGAAAAATAACGGTGTCCGCATTACGCCGCAGCGTCACGCCATACTCACTTATCTTATGGAATCGCTGAGCCATCCTACTGCGGATGAAATCTACCGCTCCTTGGAACCCCGTTTTCCGAACATGAGCGTGGCGACGGTATATAATAATTTGAAAATGTTAATGGAAGCAGGTATGGTCCGCGAGCTGACCTATGGTGACAATTCGAGCCGCTTTGATGCCGATGTATCCGACCATTACCATGTGATTTGCGAACGATGCGGCAAAATCAAGGATTTCAGCTACCCTTCGCTGGAGGATGTGGAGCGCAAAGCGGAGGAAGCGACCGGGTTTCAAATCCGCGGCCATCGGCTGGAGCTGTACGGTGTTTGCAGCGAATGCCGGATGGAACATTGATATAGCGAGTTGTTTGCCTGCGGGTTTTGTATAACGTGCGGGATTCCTTGGGGAATTCTTCACGTTTTTATTTTTAGCAAGCAGCGGGGAAATCTAGTATGCGGAGGTAGGGCATTGAGGAGCAGGAAAAGCACTTATCGCAGAAAAAGACGCGGCGGCAAGCTGAAATGGTGGTTTGGACTTGTAATTGTGATTGCAGGCATCTATTGGGCGGCTACGGCATTGCTGCCTAACCGCAGCCATGTCAACCCGGAATGGTACGGGAAGGTGGAGAAACCGATATTCCTCGGCGGGGAGCTGTTGGACGGTTCGGCCTTGGGTGAGGGGGACGGTTTGAAGCTGCCGCTCCCTGTCATTCAATCGGCCATTGATCCGAATGTTAGGTATGAAGAGGGGACGAAATCCGTTATTCTGACCACGCCGCGGAAGCTGGTTTTCCTTAAGGCGAATGAAAAGATCGCCAAAATCAACAACAAGCCGACGGAGCTGCTGTTTGCTCCGGAGGAGAAGGACGGGGTTCTGTACCTGCCGGCTCATCTGCTTGCGGAGATTTACGGAGCCGAAGTGCAGGAAGACCCGGAATCGGGAGCCGTCTTGCTGGCCAAAGCGGGGGAGAGCGTGCAGCAGGCCAGCGTGCAGACGTCATCGCGGGACAAGGATGCCACGGTGCCGCTGCGCACGGGGCCGAACATTCAACAGCCGATCCTGGCGGATATGAAGCCGGATACCGAGCTGCGCATCCTGCAGTCGGCCGATGATTGGTATTATGTCCAGATGAACAACGGCTATACGGGATATGTACGCCATAAGAACGTGCTCGTCGGGGAGAAGAGGACGGTTCCGGAACTGAAGCTGGAGCTCTCTGCGGACAAGCAAAAGCGCATGTCCAAGAAGATCAGCATGACCTGGGAGGCCGTATATCAAGTCGCACCCAATCCCGCCTCCATCGGCAAGCTGCCGGGCGTGAATGTGGTGAGCCCGACCTGGTTTTCGCTGGCGGACAATGAAGGGAATGTGCAAAGCAAGGCCGACATCGCGTATGTGAAATGGGCTCATGCCCAAGGGATGCAGGTGTGGGGGCTGTTCAGCAACAGCTTTGATCCGGACCGGACGACGGAAGCGCTGGCGAATTTCGACCGGCGGCTGACGACCATTTTGCAAATGCTTCATTACGCCCAAATTTACGATCTGGACGGAATTAATATCGACTATGAAAACGTATATACCGAGGACAAGGAAAATCTGATCCAATTCGTTCGCGAGCTGCGCCCGCTCGCCGAGGAGCAGGGACTGATCGTCTCGATCGACGTCACCCCGAAATCGAACAGCGAGATGTGGTCTGCTTTTCTGGACCGCGCGAAGCTTGGGGAAGCCGTGGACTATATGATATTAATGGCTTATGACGAGCATTGGGCGGCCAGCCCGGTTTCCGGCTCGGTTGCTTCGCTCCCGTGGGCCGAATCCTCCGCGACCCGGATTTTGCAGGAGGATGGTGTTCCTCCAGAGAAGCTGATCCTCGGCGTTCCGCTCTATACGCGGATCTGGACGGAAACCGAAAAAGACGGCAAAACGGAAGTCAGCTCGAAAGCGATCGGCATGAAGCGGGCTCAGGAAATTATCGCCGAAAAGAAGCTGAAGCCTCGTCTGGCCGAAGAAACCGGGCAGAATTATGTGGAGTACAGCGATAAGGAAGGTCTGCACCGAATATGGCTGGAGGATGCAACGTCTCTGGCCCGGCGCGTGGAGCTGGCCAAATCGCTTGATCTGGCGGGCATCGCCGCCTGGAACCGAAGTTTTGCTTCGGATGAGGCCTGGGATGTGCTTAGTGGAATCATAGAATAGTTTATAGCAAAAAAGCGGATCGCTTGGGGGGGCGATCCGCTTTTTTGCACTTAATTCTATCCGTTTTTGGCCGTAGTGGCGGTTCCTTGCTGCTCAAGTTGGTCCGCCGTGATATTGGCCTTGGCCGGGTCAAGGGTAAGCATCGTTTTGCAGAACATACAGCGGTCGGTTTTCCCGAGCATTTTGGTTAATTTATGGCATTCCGGACATTCCAGTTGAACGGCCGAGGTCGACAGCATGCCGGCCCAAAAATAGACCGCCAGGCTGCCCAGCATCGAAATTAACCCGATGACCAGGCCGATGCCGGCGACGATTTTGCCGGATTGTCCCCAAAATACGATCCCCGCGGTCCCAAGCACCATCAAACCCATGCCAAGCATGGTCAGCAGCAAACCCCAAAGCCGGAATTCATTGATTTTACTTGATTTAAAAAACATCGGGCAAACCTCGATTCCTTATAAACTGCTCCGGTATCTGTGTCCGGCGCGCTCCTGTCCAAAACCTTCGCCAGCCAAAAAAATGCAAGAAGGAAACTTTAACTAGGCGTAGAACTATATTATAACGAATTGGCAGGAATACGCCAAGGTGGGAGGCTATTCGTGGAACCAACCATTTTTTCGATAATGGACGAAGAGAAGGCCGGCCGTCAGGCGATCGGAGCGATCGGATACCGCCAGGACAACGGAAGTTCTCACGACACGCTGCTGCACGATTTCGAGTTTCTGATCCTGGTGGTGCATCATGGATTGGAGGAGCGAGGGATTCGGGTCGAGCATTGCCTAAGCGGTGACGCTCATTATCAGCTTTTGCATCTCGATTGCGGCGACATTGAAGATTGGGTCATTGCCGGAGATAACCGGGAACTGGTCAAATCCTTTTTGCATGGGGAGATTATTTGGGACATTGCCGGGGAATTGGCGGCTTTCCGTTCATATATCAATCAGTTTGAAGACGGCATTAGGGAAAAGCGCAAATTGAAAGAGTTCGCGAAATTCCTTATGATGTACAGCGAAGCCAAGAAGCTCACCGCGGCCCAGGACTTGCTGGATGCGTATTACAGCGTGCTGCAGGCGCTCAAGCATTATGCCCGGATCGAGCTGATCGAGCAGGGGATACTGCCGGAGAGCCGGGTGTGGGAACAGGTGCGGTCCTTAAACTCGGTCGTTTACAAATTGTTCGACGAGCTGACGGATAATTCGGAGACGCTGGAGCAGCGCATCCAACTCGTTCTGCTAGCTTGCGAGTTCTCTTTGACAAGCAAAATGGAAAGCTGCTGTTCGCCGCTCTTGCGCATATTAGGCAGCCGCAAGGAAGCCTGGAGCATTCAGGAACTGATGCAGCTTCCCGAACTTGTTCATGTGAAGGACGAACTTCCCCTCGTGCTTCGAAGATTGGTGTATAGGGGGCTGATAAAGGAGTCCGCCAAGACCCAAAAAGAAAGCAAAGGGGAACAACGCGAATTGCGGTATTGGGTTTAAAAAGGCCGTTTGAAGTTCCTATATAATTCCTGCAACTTAGGGGGTTGACTCCTGGCTTGAATCTGTGATACATTATATCTCGCCCTTAAAAAGGCAACGAAGTTTTGAAGCGTCAATCGGCATTATGCCGAAGATTTCTTTAAAAAAACTTCTTGACTTAATAAAGGCTGATGTGATATATTAAAAAGGTCGCTGCTGAAATGAAATTAGCGACAAAATAAGATGAGATTGAGCTCGGCGTTATGCCGAATTGAATATCATCATGAATGGTTTGATCTTTGAAAACTGAACAACGAGTGAGTATTAAATGAGAATTAAAATTCTCGTCAGTTTTTCTAAATGAGCAAGTCAAACAACCTTTATTGGAGAGTTTGATCCTGGCTCAGGACGAACGCTGGCGGCGTGCCTAATACATGCAAGTCGAGCGGAGTTAATCGGGAGCTTGCTCCTGATTAACTTAGCGGCGGACGGGTGAGTAACACGTAGGCAACCTGCCCGTAAGACCGGGATAACTACCGGAAACGGTAGCTAATACCGGATAATCAAGCTTCTCGCATGAGAGGCTTGGGAAAGGCGGTTCTGAATTTATTCAGGGCTGTCACTTACGGATGGGCCTGCGGCGCATTAGCTAGTTGGTGGGGTAACGGCTCACCAAGGCGACGATGCGTAGCCGACCTGAGAGGGTGAACGGCCACACTGGGACTGAGACACGGCCCAGACTCCTACGGGAGGCAGCAGTAGGGAATCTTCCGCAATGGACGAAAGTCTGACGGAGCAACGCCGCGTGAGTGATGAAGGTTTTCGGATCGTAAAGCTCTGTTGCCAGGGAAGAACGTCTTCTGGAGTAACTGCCAGGAGAGTGACGGTACCTGAGAAGAAAGCCCCGGCTAACTACGTGCCAGCAGCCGCGGTAATACGTAGGGGGCAAGCGTTGTCCGGAATTATTGGGCGTAAAGCGCGCGCAGGCGGCTGTTTAAGTCTGGTGTATAATCCTGGGGCTCAACTCCGGGTCGCACTGGAAACTGGACGGCTTGAGTGCAGAAGAGGAGAGTGGAATTCCACGTGTAGCGGTGAAATGCGTAGAGATGTGGAGGAACACCAGTGGCGAAGGCGACTCTCTGGGCTGTAACTGACGCTGAGGCGCGAAAGCGTGGGGAGCAAACAGGATTAGATACCCTGGTAGTCCACGCCGTAAACGATGAGTGCTAGGTGTTAGGGGTTTCGATACCCTTGGTGCCGAAGTAAACACATTAAGCACTCCGCCTGGGGAGTACGGCCGCAAGGCTGAAACTCAAAGGAATTGACGGGGACCCGCACAAGCAGTGGAGTATGTGGTTTAATTCGAAGCAACGCGAAGAACCTTACCAGGTCTTGACATCCCTCTGACCGCTGTAGAGATATGGCTTTCCTTCGGGACAGAGGAGACAGGTGGTGCATGGTTGTCGTCAGCTCGTGTCGTGAGATGTTGGGTTAAGTCCCGCAACGAGCGCAACCCTTGACTTTAGTTGCCAGCAAGTGAAGTTGGGCACTCTAGAGTGACTGCCGGTGACAAACCGGAGGAAGGTGGGGATGACGTCAAATCATCATGCCCCTTATGACCTGGGCTACACACGTACTACAATGGCCGGTACAACGGGAAGCGAAGTCGTGAGATGGAGCGAATCCTAGAAAAGCCGGTCTCAGTTCGGATTGCAGGCTGCAACTCGCCTGCATGAAGTCGGAATTGCTAGTAATCGCGGATCAGCATGCCGCGGTGAATACGTTCCCGGGTCTTGTACACACCGCCCGTCACACCACGAGAGTTTACAACACCCGAAGTCGGTGAGGTAACCGCAAGGGGCCAGCCGCCGAAGGTGGGGTAGATGATTGGGGTGAAGTCGTAACAAGGTAGCCGTATCGGAAGGTGCGGCTGGATCACCTCCTTTCTATGGAGAATCGCTTCCTGCGATGGAAGCATTCAAATAGCTAACTTAGGTTAGCGAACTTACTCACTCGTTGGTCAGTTTTGAGAGTTCAAACTCTCATGCGTTTGGTGATGATGGCGGAGGGGTTCCACGCGTACCCATCCCGAACACGACCGTTAAGCCCTCCAGCGCCGATGGTACTTGGACCGAAGGGTCCTGGGAGAGTAGGACGTCGCCAAGCGCAGCCCATTTTTGGGTGCATAAATAAATATTGTTATGGGCCCTTAGCTCAGTTGGTTAGAGCGCACCCCTGATAAGGGTGAGGTCGGTGGTTCGAGTCCACTAGGGCCCACCATAAATCCCATAACATGTGCTGCATTTTTTGGTAGAAGTCGCCGATAATTCATTCGGAATCGCCTTCACAGCAGGTGTTAATTTTGGGATAAATCTATGGGGCCATAGCTCAGCTGGGAGAGCGCCTGCCTTGCAAGCAGGAGGTCAGGAGTTCGATCCTCCTTGGCTCCACCATACTTTATTGTTTCCAACACTTACCGGTTGAACGGTAAGGCAGGAGATGATAAGATATTCTTCCGCCGGTAAAACGGCGAAGAAACTTGATCCTTGAAAACTGGATAACGAAACGAAATTTGCGTTTTAGAACAATCCTTTTAGCTGAACTTGTGTCAACACAAGTGAAGATATTAGTGGTTTGATATTTTCCTTCGGGAAAAATCATGGTTAAGCTACTAAGAGCACACGGAGGATGCCTAGGCGCTAGGAGCCGAAGAAGGACGTGGCGAACAACGAAACTGCCTCGGGGAGCTGTAAGCAAGCATCGATCCGGGGATGTCCGAATGGGGAAACCCGGCTGGGGTAATACCTAGTCACTCATCACTGAATCCATAGGTGGTGAAGAGGCATACCAGGGGAACTGAAACATCTAAGTACCCTGAGGAAGAGAAAACAATAGTGATTCCGTCAGTAGCGGCGAGCGAACGCGGATTAGCCTAAACCGAAGAGCTTGCTCTTCGGGGTTGTGGGACGTCTCACATGGAGTTACAAAGGCGGAGGTTAGACGAACAGGTCTGGAAAGGCCGGCCAGAGAAGGTAAAAGCCCTGTAATCGAAAGTCTCCGCCCTCCGAGACGGATCCCGAGTAGTGCGGGGCACGTGAAACCCCGTATGAATCCGCCAGGACCATCTGGTAAGGCTAAATACTCCCTAGCGACCGATAGTGAAGCAGTACCGTGAGGGAAAGGTGAAAAGCACCCCGGAAGGGGAGTGAAAGAGAACCTGAAACCGTGTGCTTACAAGAAGTCAGAGCCCTCTATATGGGTGATGGCGTGCCTTTTGTAGAATGAACCGGCGAGTTACGTTTGCAAGCAAGGTTAAGCTGAGAAAGCGGAGCCGCAGCGAAAGCGAGTCTGAATAGGGCGAATTTAGTTTGCAGGCGTAGACCCGAAACCGTGTGATCTACCCCTGTCCAGGGTGAAGGTGCGGTAACACGCACTGGAGGCCCGAACCCACGTACGTTGAAAAGTGCGGGGATGAGGTGGGGGTAGCGGAGAAATTCCAATCGAACTCGGAGATAGCTGGTTCTCCCCGAAATAGCTTTAGGGCTAGCCTCGGTGTGACAGTCGTGGAGGTAGAGCACTGATTGGGTGCGGGGCCCGCAAGGGTTACCAAGCTCAGTCAAACTCCGAATGCCATAGACTGATTCACCGGGAGTCAGACAGTGAGTGCTAAGATCCATTGTCAAAAGGGAAACAGCCCAGACCATCAGCTAAGGTCCCCAAGTGTGTGTTAAGTGGGAAAGGATGTGGAGTTGCACAGACAACCAGGATGTTGGCTTAGAAGCAGCCACCATTTAAAGAGTGCGTAATAGCTCACTGGTCGAGTGACTCTGCGCCGAAAATGTAACGGGGCTAAACACACCACCGAAGCTATGGCTTGAATCGACTTCACTGCTTCTTTGAGGCGGTGATAACCAGGTACATTTTTGCCGAAAGCAACCGATGAATATTGTTCAAAGGTTTCGGCCAAATGCACCTCGGGGTTAAACACAGGACTTCGAAGCAGGAGTGAAGTCGATTCAGGGGTAGGGGAGCGTTGTGTATGCGTTGAAGGTGTACCGTAAGGAGCGCTGGAGAGTACACAAGTGAGAATGCCGGTATGAGTAACGAAAAGATCAGTGAGAATCTGATCCGCCGAAAGCCTAAGGGTTCCTGAGGAAGGTTCGTCCGCTCAGGGTAAGTCGGGACCTAAGGCGAGGCCGAAAGGCGTAGTCGAAGGACAACAGGTTGAAATTCCTGTACCACCGTAATCCGCTATGAGCGATGGGGTGACGCAGGAGGGTAGTGACGCGGGGCGATGGAATGCCCCGTCCAAGCAGTGAGGCTGGTGTGTAGGCAAATCCGCACACCGTAAGGCTGGGCTGTGATGGGGAGGGAAAATTTACAGTACCGAAGGTCATGATCTCACACTGCCGAGAAAAGCCTCTAGCCAGGAGAAGGTGCCCGTACCGCAAACCGACACAGGTAGGCGAGAAGAGAATTCTAAGGCGCGCGGAAGAACTCTCGTTAAGGAACTCGGCAAAATGACCCCGTAACTTCGGGAGAAGGGGTGCCCCGGTAGGGTTTATAGCCCGAGGGGGCCGCAGTGAAAAGGCCCAAGCGACTGTTTAGCAAAAACACAGGTCTGTGCGAAGCCGCAAGGCGAAGTATACGGGCTGACGCCTGCCCGGTGCTGGAAGGTTAAGGGGAGCGGTTAGGGGTTAAACCCGAAGCTGTGAACCGAAGCCCCAGTAAACGGCGGCCGTAACTATAACGGTCCTAAGGTAGCGAAATTCCTTGTCAGGTAAATTCTGACCCGCACGAATGGCGTAACGACTTGGGCGCTGTCTCAACGAGAGATCCGGTGAAATTTTAATACCTGTGAAGATGCAGGTTACCCGCGACAAGACGGAAAGACCCCATGGAGCTTTACTGCAGCTTGATATTGGACTTTGATACGATTTGTACAGGATAGGTGGGAGCCTAAGAAGTGGGAGCGCAAGCTTCCATGGAGGCGCCGTTGGGATACCACCCTGATCGTATCGGAGTTCTAACCCGGTACCGTAAGCCGGTACGGGGACCGTGTCAGGCGGGCAGTTTGACTGGGGCGGTCGCCTCCTAAAGAGTAACGGAGGCGCCCCAAGGTTCCCTCAGAATGGTTGGAAATCATTCGCAGAGTGCAAAGGCAAAAGGGAGCTTGACTGCGAGACTGACAAGTCGAGCAGGGACGAAAGTCGGGCTTAGTGATCCGGTGGTACCGCATGGAAGGGCCATCGCTCAACGGATAAAAGCTACCCTGGGGATAACAGGCTTATCTCCCCCAAGAGTCCACATCGACGGGGAGGTTTGGCACCTCGATGTCGGCTCATCGCATCCTGGGGCTGAAGTAGGTCCCAAGGGTTGGGCTGTTCGCCCATTAAAGCGGTACGCGAGCTGGGTTCAGAACGTCGTGAGACAGTTCGGTCCCTATCTGTCGTGGGCGCAGGAAATTTGAGAGGAGCTGTCCTTAGTACGAGAGGACCGGGATGGACGCACCGCTGGTGTACCAGTTGTTCCGCCAGGAGCACAGCTGGGTAGCTAAGTGCGGACGGGATAAGCGCTGAAAGCATCTAAGCGTGAAGCCCCCCTCAAGATGAGATTTCCCAATTAGTAAGACCCCTTGAAGACGACGAGGTTGATAGGCCTGAGGTGGAAGTGCAGCAATGCATGGAGCTGACAGGTACTAATCGGTCGAGGGCTTATCCAAAACTCTACCCACCAAAGTGACGTGAAGCTTCGAAGCTGAGTCCGAGTACTTTGGCGGGGCCCAAAAATATACCCCAAAAAGTGACGCGAGGCTTCGTAGGTAATTCCGATTACTTTTCGGGGACCCCGGGAACTGAATAGGGGCTAACACGCAAATCAAGTTTCGTATCCAGTTTTCAAGGATTAACGCCTTGAAAACTTAATTAATGTTCCCTGATAGCTCAGTCGGTAGAGCACTCGACTGTTAATCGAGTTGTCACAGGTTCGAGTCCTGTTCGGGGAGTCATAGTCCCCAGAAAGTGTGGGTTTGCTTCTAAACTTATACCGATTACTTTCTGGGGGCCCAAAAACACGTGGAGAGGTGTCCGAGTTGGCCGAAGGAGCACGATTGGAAATCGTGTAGGCGTCACAAGCGTCTCGAGGGTTCGAATCCCTCTCTCTCCGCCATAACACCCAAAAAGTGAAGTTATGGCTATGATGGAGTTTCCGATTACTTTTCGGGGGCCCGGCATAAATCATACGGCCCGTTGGTCAAGGGGTTAAGACACCTCCCTTTCACGGAGGTAACAGGGGTTCGAATCCCCTACGGGTCATTGCTTTCTTAATATGTTTCAAATGGGGTTAAGAACCCCTTGGGAAGAGGTTTATTTACAGAAGTACTTGATTTGTTGCTATGTTATCTGGTACAATAAGATTTGTCTTTTCCATGGAGGCTTAGCTCAGCTGGGAGAGCATCTGCCTTACAAGCAGAGGGTCGGGGGTTCGATCCCCTCAGCCTCCACCATATTGTATATAACGACGCGGGGTGGAGCAGCCCGGTAGCTCGTCGGGCTCATAACCCGAAGGCCGCAGGTTCAAATCCTGCCCCCGCAATTAACTCCATAATTAGTAATGAGGAGCTTAGGCTTGCTCGAATCGGTTTGTGGAGTTGGCAATTTATCAGTGTGGAGCCGTGGTGTAGAGGCCTAACATGCCTGCCTGTCACGCAGGAGACCGCGGGTTCGAATCCCGTCGGCTCCGCCATTTATAACTAATTGCAAGGCTCGGTAGCTCAGTCGGTAGAGCAGAGGACTGAAAATCCTCGTGTCGGCGGTTCGATTCCGTCCCGAGCCACCATTAAAAAACAAAAATTAAAAGCCGGTGTAGCTCAATTGGTAGAGCAACTGACTTGTAATCAGTAGGTTGGGGGTTCAAGTCCTCTCGCCGGCACCACGTGGAGGCTTAGCGAAGTGGCCAAACGCAGCAGACTGTAAATCTGTTCTCTGACGAGTTCGGTGGTTCGAATCCATCAGCCTCCACCAGTTTTATCTAATAGGGGCATAGTTTAAAGGTAGAACAGCGGTCTCCAAAACCGTTAGTGTGGGTTCAATTCCTGCTGCCCCTGCCAGTTTTGAAACTTGAATAATATGGCGGTCGTGGCGAAGTGGTTAACGCACCGGATTGTGGCTCCGGCATTCGTGGGTTCGATCCCCATCGATCGCCCCATATTTCAACTTTATTGGGGATTAGCCAAGCGGTAAGGCAACGGACTTTGACTCCGTCATGCATAGGTTCGAATCCTATATCCCCAGCCATTTATAAGCGGACGTGGCTCAGCGGTAGAGCATCGCCTTGCCAAGGCGAGGGTCGCGGGTTCGATTCCCGTCGTCCGCTCCATTTTTATCTTTGGCGCCATAGCCAAGTGGTAAGGCACAGCTCTGCAAAAGCTTTATCCCCAGTTCGAATCTGGGTGGCGCCTCCATATTTTTATTTGCGGGAGTGGCGGAATCGGCAGACGCACAGGACTTAAAATCCTGCGGTAGGTGACTACCGTACCAGTTCAAGTCTGGTCTTCCGCACTTTGTATATATTTTATATTTGCCGGTGTGGCGGAATTGGCAGACGCGCGCGACTCAAAATCGTGAGGGAAACCGTGGAGGTTCGAGTCCTCTCACCGGCATCAATAACGTATTGGAAGTCCTCTGGAGATTCATCCTGAGGACTTTTTGCATATCGAGACATTCACAGCATAAAGCTAAAGCCTCCAATGAGCGTCCATTCCTTGACAGGAATATTCTGTTTTATGTATATTTTAAGCGACTGATGCAATAAAATATTGGAGTTAGGAGGTAGCCATACAGTGCGATTTCGGGTCTTGAAAGAAGCCCGAGTCGGTGATAACTAGAGAAATGACCACCTTTTATTTTAAGAAAAGAAACGTGCTGTATGGGAAATAGAATCATATGGACACAGCGGTATTAAGCGCACTTGCCGAATCTAACCGTTTACACATTGTTGAATTACTGCGTGAAGGCCCCCTTACTGTCGGGGGAATAACCGATCGCCTTCAGCTGCGGCAGCCTCAAGTATCCAAGCATCTCCGCGTGCTTCTTGATGCAGGAATCGTGGATATGCAGGCAGACGCGAATCGCCGGATTTATCAGCTGCGGCCGGAGCCTTTTCAGGAAATGGACGAATGGCTGGATTCCTATCGTCATATATGGAACGAGAGGTTCGATCGCTTGGATGCTTACCTTCAAGATTTGATGAATCCCAATAATAAACATTAGTAAGAGTAGAACTGGCGGCATTAGGGGTCGTTCCCTTTGCGGCCAGTTTTCCTTTAAGATTAGAAGTTGACAAACACTGAAAATTACTGTAAGTTGCGGCGGACGAGCTTGATGAGCTGATTTCCTGCTATTTGTCGGTTCTTAAACGGATTGATGGTTTTAAATATCCAGCAAGCCGGAGGTTACCGCATTCCACAGGTCGGCATGTTACTGCGGCTCATCGTTCCGCACCAATGAACGCCCCAAGTCAGCAATTTGTGAGAAACGCTCGAACGAGAGAGATGATATAGTATTCCGCAGATATTACTTTAAGTTGGGGAGTTGATCGCAAGAGATCGGGAAGATCATTTTAACTATGCAGCTGTCGCTGGATAGCGTGGTATCGGATGAACACCTGTGGATGATGCTGAGCGAAGAGATTTTAGAGGATTATTTGGAGTATTACAATACGGTAGACACAATCATGGTGGGGAAAAATAGTTACGCCTCACTGGCCGAGTATTGGCAGCAGGCGGAAAATTCGTCCAATGATCTGGAACGGGCGATAGCGCGGCGGATGAACGAAATTCCCAAAGTGGTCATCTCTCATTCCGATGTGGATTTAGTATGGAGAAACTCGGAGCAAATCCTGGTCACAGACGAGGAAACGCTCGCCCGGGAACTGGAAGCGCTGTAATCGGATTGCATTATCAAAAATAATATCAAGTTCGATTGAAACTTCACAGGCTTATCGCTAAAAGATAAGCCTGTATTATTTGTGGCATGCCTGATTAAGTCCGATTGCATTCATTCAGTTTGGGCGCCGGTTTCCGCTCCGAAATATAGGAGCCAACCAAGGCCAGCAAAGTTCCGATGATCGTGGCCCAGGTGATTTCTTCGTGTAAAAAAAGCGCTGAAGCTGCCACGGTGATCACGGGAACGATATAAATGTATACGCTCGTTTTCACCGCCCCAAGAATGCCGACCGCCAAGTTCCAGGTGACGAAGCACAAAGCGGATGCCCCCAGACCCAAGAATAGAAAGTTGGCAAGTATCGACAGATCCAGAAAACGCTGCATCCCAAACTTGAATTCGAACGGTCTCAGCAAGGGCAGCATAAATAGCAGGCCGTAGAAAAAAACTTTACGCGTGGCGCCGATTGTGGGGTGCTTCAATTCGCTGATTTTCCGCATGATGACGGAATACACCGCCCAGACCGCCGAAGCGAGCAGAGCCAAAAGGTCGCCGATCGGATGTACCTGCAGCAGGAAACGGCCGTTGAACATGATGAATGCGATCCCCGTCAGGGCAATGCCGAAACCCGCTATAAATGGCCCGGTTAAGGGTTCGTCTTTTAACAAAAAGTGAGCCAATACCGCCGTAAAAAAAGGTACGATCGATACGATGACGCCGACATTGGCGGCCAGCGTATAGGTCAATGCGACGTTTTCCAGAAGGAAATATAATGTTACGCCGCAAAGTCCAGCCGCAACGAACAGCAGTTCCTCGCTCCAAGACTTGCTTTTGACGGGATACGGGTAGAGCAGGAGGAGAAAGACGAATCCAAGGGTAAAGCGGAAAAAAAGAATCTCTATGGGAAGAAAGTCGGTCAGCAAGATTTTAGTGGAGACAAAGGTGGTCCCCCAAATGATGATCGTTGCTGCCGACAGGAGATGTCCGAACGTCATCTTACGCTGACTCCTCATACCGGAACATCCTTTGCCTGCTGCGGTGCGGTTTCGTTGTCGAAGATACGCATATACTGCTTGGGCGTCAAACCGATCAGCCGTTTAAAGAATTTAGTGAAATGGCTCTGGTCGCTAAAACCGCATTTCAAGGCAGCTTCCATCGGAGATACTCCCCGCTCCAACAGCCGTTTTGCCTGGTTGATGCGAATCGTCTCCAGGTAGCTGTATGGGGAAATCCCTTTTTGTTTGGTAAAAGATCGCAGCAAATGGTATTTGCTTAGTCCGGTCAGTTCACTGAGCCGATTTAGCGTGATGTTTTCAGGGAAGTGAGACTCCATATATTCGCATACCGTTCTGATTTCGGCACTCGGTTCATTGGCGGACAAACGGGGCGTGGCGTCCGAGTTATCCCGAAGCAGTTGCTCGATCAGAAGCAGGAGCATTTCTTCTTTATGAAAACCCGTCTCCCCTTCCATTAACAGTTGGTGCAAATCGTGCAGGTATCCGGCAAGTTCGCTGCGATAAAGAACCGTTTGGGAAAAGCGGGGCAAGTAGGCCGTTCCCGTAATTTCCTGCACGTACTGGCGCATGACTTCCGGATCAATATTAATGCAACGGTAGTCCAGCGATCTTCCGTCGACCTGTTCGCAGGCGTGGGGTTCGCGAAGGTTAAAAATAACGACATCCCCGCTATTGATGATATACTCCTTCCGATTGCACGAGAGCAGACGTTTGCCCTGTTCTATAAAGCCGATAACGTAATAATCGTGAAAATGGTTAGGAAATTTCTGCATTATTCCCACAAAGCGGTAAGCTTCCACGTTTAAATCAGGATCGAAAACAACCGTCCTGATTTCGCGCACATTGCGTGTCAACTACGTTGCACCTTCTCTCTTTACGAATGATGTTGTCATTATAATACATGAATTGAAACGATTCTTGTATGATATTGCTGCAACAGCCCCGCTAAGAAAAGCCCTTTCTTCATCCCATACGAGCAGGAAGAGAAAGGGCCTTGCTATCTCCATGTTGGTTTATGTTATTCGCTTGCTTCCATTTGCAAGCTTTCGCTTTCCAACACCCGTGGCTTGGCGGGCAGATCATACGCTTCGCGGATCAGCGAGAAGTAATGATCGCCGCGGACGGCTTCATATTCCGGCCCCAGCGCTTCGCTCATCCGGACGACGTCCGACGGCGTCATGCTCCAGGCGAGCAGGCCCAGGGAGACGAACAGCGGGGATTCGCCGTCCCAGCCGGCCTTGGCCTCCTCCAGGCTGCGCAGGCCGTCCTGGACCGTGCTGATGCCCTGGATCGTCGACACCGGCAGCGAATCGTTTAAGATCTCGACGCCGTGGCGATCTTCCCAGCTCAGGAACAGGCCGGGCGCTTTGTAATAGCGCTCGTAGGCGCGGGCGTAGGATTCGCCTAAAGGGACGTTTTCGCCGTCAATCCGGTTCAGCACGTAAGGCAGGCCCATGCCGGTTTTTTGCAGATACTTGTAGGACCGCTTCAAATAATCGGCGAAGGTCGATTCCGGCCAGGCTTCCGGATAAAAGTAGCCTGCGCCGGAAGGCCCGGCGATAATCAGGTCGTTCTCCGTCGCTGTTTTCCGGTAATAGTTCAGCATCGCCGGCGCCGCATCATACAGCAGCGGGCTCGAAGTCCAGTTGATCGGCACCTCGCCGCGGGCCGGATCGTCCCACAGATTCCGCATCTTGTGCTGGTTGTACTGGAAGTTGTCGCCCTCGCTGAACGTATAGGTGACGTAGATTTTGTTCTCCAGCTTGGGCGCCCGGGGAGCTTTCGCTTTGACCGGTTGGACTTTGGTGCCGGAAAAAACGGTCAGATTGCTGAACCAGTCGGCGGCCAGCACGTAAACCCCATAATTCGACGTCACTTCCACCGAGCTGAATTCGCCGGCAACGTCGTTGCTGAACCAGCCAAGGTAAGGCGTGCCCGGCTCGACCTCGGACAGAATTCGCTCAAACAGCGCTCTCTGCTGCGGATCGTTCACTTCGAGCCAGAACACCATCGCCTTATTGGCAACGGCATAGTCGCGCAGGTAGCCGTAAGGCTCCTTCTGCTCGGAGGACGGCGGATCAACGTTCCCGGCGGATACCTTGTATTGGTTCCACATGACAACGGAGGCGGTCAGCTCGCGCGTGCCCTCCGGGGGAGTAAAGCGGTAGACGAAATAACGCCCGTTATCGGCAAAACGGTGCCCGCCGTCTCCGGCGGAAACCTGCGAGTCCTGCCGGTCGAACAGGAACGGCTCTTCCTCCGGCGTGCCCGGAATGAACTGCGCGATCATCTCTCCGTCCGCTTTAACGACAACCTCGTGAACGGCAGAACCCCAGCCGTCCTGGGGAAAGGCGTCATCGAAACGCAGATAAACCGATTCATCCCCCAAAAATCCCGATAAATCCAAATCATACGTTCCTTTGTTGCTGGCGTCGCGGATCTGCTCGGCCTCCTCCGCGATCACTTCAAACGATTCGGGCAGCCCCGGCGGGATGCTGATCGAGGTGTTTGGGCTGAGCCCGATCAGCATGCGGTGCGTCGTTTTGCTCCATAAATTTTCGTATTGCCATGTATAGGCATCCATACGGTCCTTGAATTTGCCGCGAAGATCGTCGGCCACCTTCAAGTTATAAGGGGCCGCCTTAAGCAGCTCCGCTAGCTCGGGGCTGGCGACGACGGCGTCCTTCATCCCGGCCAAGGTTGTGGCAACGTTAATCGAGTCGGGCAGTTTAGGGTCGTAGATGATCATGCCTGTTATTTCGTTTTTGTATTTCCGAACAAGCTTCCAGTAATCGTCGTGCAGGGTATAGGGGACCTGAAGATCGTTCAGCCAGGTCAGCTTGCCTTCTTCCTGGTTCTCCAGCAGGTAAATCCTCGGTTCCGTGCGGTTAACGACCCCTTGCAAAGTGGCCAGCAGCAACCGGATGTCGCCGGGGATCTGGTACACGTCAGCGACATCGAGCCGCTTTGCCTTCGCAAAGGTTGGAAGCGCTTGCGATTTGGGCCAGCTGATGGTGTTTTTTTGCGGCTGCGCTGAGGATTGTGCGTTCGTTGAGGTGGTGCCTAGGGTTAAGGACAACGTGCATAACAATACGATACAAGTCATCGACAGCTTTCGAATCAAGCTCGTTCACCTCGGATCCTCATAATGTGGAGCCATCGTTGGCGGCCGGCCGCTCCTTCCCTCCTTCTTCGGCTTGTTCGCAAATCAAACGATAACACCTGAACAATATATTAAATATGTCTAATATTATTTGTCAAGCAAATAAAAGGGGAACGTTCACAGACGATCCAGGGCTTAACTGGCACCTCATGCGACGTTCCCCGATGTTCTTTTCGTTAGCTCGGCTTACTCTTTAACCGTTAACGTTTCGGCGGCGACAATCCGGTAAAGCTCCTCCATGCTGTTTACGACGATATCGGGATGGATTCCCGTTATCCGTTCACTAGAGGGGGTGTAAGGATTATCTACACTGCAATTTGTTATCCATACGGATTTCAAACCTGCCCGGATGCTGCCCAATATATCGGTATCCAAATTATCGCCGACCATAACGCAGTTCTCGGGAGAGACACCGCATTGCTTCATTCCGTAATGAAACATATATGGCTCCGGTTTACCGATGCACTCCACCGTGACGCCGGTTACAGCCTCAATAGCGGCCAACAGCGAGCCGGTCTCGGGAATTCGTTCCCCCGATACTCCGGGATGGTAAAGATCCCCGTTCGTGGCGATCAGACACGCTCCTTGCATAATATCCGCTGCGATTTGTTGAAGCTTCCCATAGTGGAACTCGGTATCCCGGCCAATGACCACAACATCGGCCCCCGCATCGTTCCAGGACACCGTTCGATGCCCTGCTTGTTCAACACTGCGTGCCAGACTCGCGCTTCCAATGGTTTTCACAGAGACATTTCCATACTTTTCTTTGATGTACGTTCCGGCGATATCCGTTACTGTGAAGATAGAGTCAGGGAGGACATCCATCCCCATGACCGCCAGTCGCTCCTTAATTTCTAATCCGTTCAAACGGGAATTGTTTGTCAAGAACGCATAGGAGATGCCCCTCTGCCGCAGCTGATGGAGCAGCGGGACAATCCCTTGAGATAGCCGATCGCCATGGTAAACGCAGCCATCCAGATCGAAAAAGCATACTTTGGTGTGAAAAAGAAAGCCCTGCTCCAAAACCAATCTCCTCCGCTTCTAGTTCAGCAAAGCATTTGACTGAGTCGCTGCGTCTTTGACGGCCTGGTCTACTGATTTTTGCTGCAGCAGCGCGGCCTGAATGTTATCCTGGACAATTTTGTACACTTTCGAGCCCGATGATCCCGGGAAATTATACCAAGGCACCATATCTTCGATTTGCTCATAGGTCACTTTGGCTGCCGGGTTTTCTTGCAGGAAATGGCCCATCAGCTGCTGATCTTCCAGTGCGCTATTGCGCGTTACCATGTAGCCGAAGCCCTGTGCGATCATCGAAGTCGCTTTGGGGGAAGTCGCGAATTTCACAAAATCCCAGGCCGCTTCCTGCTTTTTCGGATCTTGCGCCAAGATGACAAGGTTATTTCCACCCGCAGGAACAACGCGTTTGCCGTCCAGTGAAGGGAAGGTCGCCGTGCGGATGTCAAATTGCGATTGCTCGCGAAAGCTTGCGAGATATGCCGTCGTGGACACATACATGGAAATGTTGCCGGATTGAAAGCTTTGATTCGCTTGCTGGGTATCCAAGACCGGCATAGATTTATCCGTATTCACCAAATCAACCCAATACTCCAGCGCCTTGCGGCCGGCGTCAGAGTCGAACCCGACGGTTTTCAAATCTTTGGACATCATTTGGCCGCCGGCTGTTTCTGTCATCGCTTGATAGATCCAGTTGCCGGTAATATTATAATCGAAGTAGACACCGTATCGTCCGTTTACCGTCAGCTTCTTCGCGGCATCGCGAACATCCTGCCACGTTTTTGGCGGATTCTCGGGATCGAGTCCGGCCTCTTTGAAATGATCGGCATTGTAAAACAGAATCGGCGTGCTCACGGCAAAAGGCATGGCGTACTGCTTGCCATCATCGCCCTTGCCCAAATTCAGCATCGTTGGAAAAAAGTCGGACAAATCGGTTTTGTCCTTCTCGACAAAGGAGGAAGCGGGAACGACCGGCAGTGTGTCCAAAGCGAAACGGGTATACACGAATCCGTTCGTGAATACGTCGGGAAGCTGCTTGGCCGCTGCTTGCGTCTGAATTTTTTCAATGATGCCTTCGTAATTACCCTGTACAAATACCGGTTTGACCCTAACCTTATTCTGACTTTTGTGATATTCTTCTACCATCTTGTCGATGATGTCGCCGGCATGCATATGCAAAAATTCGATTTCCACAACCTCGTTGGACGCTTCGGAATCGTCTTGTTCACCGCTTAAGGGTTGTCCCGTTCCCGCTTCGCCGCAGGCGGACAATAGCATGATCACTGCGAACAAACAAATAATCCATTGCTTTTTCAATGTTGTCATTTTTATTTTCCTCCCTGGATTTGGAAAAAATGAGACTAGCCTTTCAACCCGCTATTCATAAAGCCTTGGATAAAATTTTTCTGCGCTGCAAGATACAGAAACAGGATCGGCAGCATGGACAAGGTTGCAACAGCCATTGTCGGCACCCATTCGAGAGCTTCTTCTTCTCGAAACTGCACGAAAGCAATCGGGAGTGTCTGCATCATTTTGTCGGTGAGCACAAGCAAGGGCCAATTGTATTCATTCCAGTTGCCTACGAAAAGAATAACCGCCAGTGCACTGATCACGGTCACCGACAGGCGCAAATACACGTGCCACATCATTCCAAGCGGAGTGCATCCGTCAATAACAGCGGCCTCCCCCAGCTCATACGGAACTGTCATGAACGATTGACGGAGCAGGAAAATGGCATAGCCGCTGGCAAGATGCGGCACGATCACGCCTGCAAAGCTGTTTAGCCATTCCAACTCGTTGACGATCATGTAAGTCGGCACCATCGTAACCTGATGCGGAATCATCATCGTAATAAGCACGAAGAAAAACAGGGCATCCCGGCCGGGGAAGCGATATCGGGCGAAGGCAAAAGCGGCCGCTACGCCTACGATAAGCTGTCCCAGCGTCTGCAAGCTGGCGGTAACCGCGCTGTTCCACGCCCAAAGTCCGATAGGGATTTCCCGCAGCACACGCAGATAGCCGTTCACATTAAACTGGTTCGCCCAGAATAAATGGCCGCTGAACACCTCCTCCGGCGCCTTAAACGAAGTGGCCAGCATCCAAATAATCGGAATTAAGCTGATTAGTGCAACGACAATCAGAAAAAGATGCTTAAACCCTTCTTCCACCAAACGCAAGGTATGGTTCATTCCACAATCCTCCTTTATTTAAAAACAAACGTTTTACTGGTAGTGGACCGTTTTTCGCGACAAGCGAAGCTGAATGACCGTAAGAGTACCGACAAGCAGAAGTAGAATGGTGGAAGAAGCCGAGGCCACCCCGATGTTGAAAAATTGGAAGGCTTCTTGATAAATCTGATATACCAACACATTGGTTGCATTGTTAGGACCGCCGCGTGTCATAATTTGGATCGTCGTGAAGACTTGGAATGACGAAATGATGCTCATGACAAGAATGAAGAAGGTAACCGGCGACAGCATAGGCAGAGTTACATGGCGGAACTGTTTCCAGCGCCCCGCACCGTCCATGGAAGCCGCTTCGTAAAGAGTGCGGTCTACGGACTTGAGTCCGGAAATATAGAGCACCATATTGTAGCCGAATCCCTTCCAGATTCCGACAATCGCAAGAGACCAAAGCGCCGTCGCCGGATCGTTCATCCAATTGGGGCCCTGAATGCCGAACATCCTGAGCAGCACGTTGATGGCGCCGACTTGCTCATTGTACATCAAGCTCCATACGATACTGATGATGCTAATAGAGGAGACAACCGGCAGGAAGAAGATCATCCGATACAGCCGCTTGCCTCTCCACAAGCTTTCCACGGCCAATGCAAGCGCAAGTCCAATCCCCATGGCAAAAGGTACCGTTAACAATACATAGAGGGCTGAGTTTTTGAGTGAAATCCAGAATACCTCATCGTGCAAGAGGCGCCTATAGTTGTCAAGTCCGACGAATTCCTTGTTAGGGCTAATCAGGTTCCACTTTTGAAAGCTCAAAATAAAGGCGAAGATAAACGGGTAGATGAAAAATACGACATAGAGGCCAAGCGCCGGCAGCAAAAAAGCGAAAGGCACCCATGACTGAAGCAGCTTGCTGCGTACGCGAACCGAAGCCTTGCTAGGCTTGTTGGCAAACGGCACCGATGATTCCAAGCTTTAATTCCTCCTTCCAAATATCATCCAACGCGCAACCATCCGTATCCGCAAGCTCTGTACGGAGAAGCCGGGCAATGGTTGGGGCGATGTCCACGATACGAATTTCCGGCAAAGTCAAACCGGAACGGATCGAGGGGCCCGCAGCCGTAAACACGGCTTTCAATTGTTCATGCTGCGGCAGATAGCCGTGCATCCCTTTAAATTTGGTTGTGTATTCGACAATTCCATCTCCACGGTGGTCGGAGTCTCCGTTGTAGTCGAAATGGACAAAGCAGTCCAGCTCGGCCTCGAAGGCAAAGTCCGGGCTGTGATCATCCAACTCGCCTTCAGCCGGAAGACCGAGGGAAGGGAAATCTTCCCGTTCAAACAGCCGGCCAACTCCCTCGCTTTCTGCAAGAACGCGGCGAACCTCGTCAATGAGTTGGGTTTTTCGGGCAGGTTCGTTCTCCAGCACATATACATATCCCGATCCTCCATTGGATACAGCGATCACCTGGCTATCCTTCGCCCCGGTATTCAGCCAGCCCTTCTGTTTGAACAGCCTGTTCGGATAGAACGTCTTGGCAGTGTTGACGAATCCATGGTCGGATACGATGAAAACGTCGGTTTGGTGCAAGATTCCCTTCTCATCTAATGCCTTCAACACCTCGCCGATTCGCTCATCTACATATTCAAGCGACCAGTAAGCTTCTTTGGAACGAACGCCGTAATCGTGTTGCATGCTGTCCGGCAGTAAATAGTGCATCTGGATCAAGTTTGGGCTGTGGCGATCGATCAAGTATTTGGCGATTTCAGTCGTCAGCCAGTCCTGCATGGGTCCGCGGGCATGATCCTTGCTCCAGTCACCATAACACTCCACCGGCAATCCGGCTGCTTTCAACTCCTTCCAAAGCGAGGCCGTACAGCAGGTCTCGAACAATTCCTGCTCGAAAAATTCAGGGATATTGAAATCGATCGTTTCTGCTCCGCGTGTAACCGGCCAACAGATGGATGCGGTAGTCCAGCCCATTCGCTTTGCAGCGTCATACCAGGTTTCTCTGCGCAGTACCTCCGTTTTGTTCCAGGTGCGGTCGGCGAAATGCTCGCCCACCCGGCGATTCGGGCGGTCTATCACCCAGTTTCCGAGCACGCCTTGCTTTCGAGGATATGTCCCGGTAACCATGCTGGCATGAATCGCCCAAGTCGCCGTCGGAAATACACTCTCCATGCCGGCCGCTGATACGCCTTCACGAATAATCCGACGTAAAGTAGGCATGCGGACATACGGATCATGCAAATAGGAATTAGCCATGCCGTCAATGCTAATAACAAGTACAAAACGTTCATTGCAATTGGATAATCGCGCCATCAGATTCATTCCTCCTTATGCATGTTGTTATATATAAGAAAAGAGAAAGCACCCAACAATAAACAAAGGGTACAAAACCCTGTTCAATGTTTGGAGCTTTCTCTCATTCTTCACTCGAAACTGGATTTATTAAATTGTTACGTTCTTAAACAGTGTAGTGCAGGTCTTGAAACGTCAGGTTCCAAAGCTCTGTATCGCTGGTTGCCAGCGATGTCGCACCGGCATACAAGCTTTCATTCGCTTCTTTTTTTGTATGAATCAAACCGCTTGCGATAATCGGGGTATCCGTCAGCGTCTCGGAGAAAGTATGAATGATTTTTGCAATAACTCCCGGCATGAGATCAATGCCATCCGGTTGAATGCTTTGAGCCAAACTTAGCCCATTCTTCAAAACCTGAGAATCAAGCACAAACAGGTGAAGAATCGCGTATAGACCCGCCCGTTTTGCTTCCTTGATCAAATGGCTTTTGGGTGTGATGATTCCGTCTGCGCCGACGTAATCCGAAATGAAATCCACACTTTCCTTGTCGGTGCTTGATAGCCCTTTAATCAAATCGAGATGGATAAAGGCACCCTTGTCCCTTTCCTTCGTCAGGCGGACGCCGCGGATGACTTCCTTTATTGTTCCGCCCATGAAGAAAATATTTTCCACCCGGCTGTCCAGCGCCAGTTCGATATCCTCCGGCTTGCGTACCGCAGCGATGATAGGGTTGTTGCCAATCTTGTGCAGTAAAGACATAGAAGTCGAATTCCTTTCCTTCCCGTTCCTGTATTCATTGTAACGACTGAATGTAAACGCTGAATTAAAAAGATGTACAAGTATTGTAAAGAGCGTCTCGCCAGTATCAATTGACTAAATGACATAAATGATATATCGTAAATGTAAAAAGAGAAAAAAATAGGAGAATCCAAGCATGCAAAACGAGCGAAAACCGTTATATATGCAGATTCAAGAGCATTTCAAAAATCAGATTTTGAGAGGCGAACTGCGGGAAAACGAAAAAATCCCCTCCGAAAAAGAGCTGATGGAGCAGTTTGACGTCAGCCGGATCACCGTCGCCAACGCGCTGACGCAGCTGGCCAAGGACAGATGGATTTATCGCATCCCGGGCAGGGGGAGCTTCGTCGGCGAGAACATTAAGGAGCTGATGGGCGGCTCCCATGTCCATGAATCGGGTTCGGGGATGCGCACGGAGAACGGCGGAGGCAGCGTCGGCGGTACGAGCGGTACGAGCGGTACGAGCGGTATGGGCGGTGCGGCAAATACGAGCCCGGTGACCGCAGCGGCGGCCACAGGGGCGGACAAAATGCCCTATCCCCCGGATACCGCGCCGCCTGGAGGCGAAGGAAGAAAGACGATCGGCCTTGTCATGCCGCTTCTCGTCGACTATTTTGGCATCCGCCTGATCCAGGGCATCAACAACGTCATCGAAAACAGCGGGTACAGCCTGCACATCGTGCTGACGTACAACTCGATCGAACGGGAAAAAGAGGCGATTCAAGACCTGCTCCGCAAAGGGGCGGCGGGGCTGATCATTTTCCCATGTGACGCGGAGACGTACAATGAGGAAATCCTGGCGTTGAAGCTCAGCGGTTTCCCGTTTGTGCTGCTCGACCGGTATTTGCCGGGGATCGCCACGAATGTGGCGCGCAGCGACGGCCTGATCGGCGGGCAGCTCGCCGTCGATTATTTGTGGAGCCTCGGGCACCGCGATATCGCCATCTGCTCCGATTCGCCGCTGCCGACGATTACGGTCGAGGACCGGATTAACGGCTATATGGAGGCTTTGAAGCAAAAAGAGGCGATGATTAATCCGGCGCTTATTCTGACCGATTTCAACGTCGACTACAGCGGCATCGACAAAACGCATCCCCTGTACCGGTTTATCAAAAACCGGATCGCCACGGCCTACATTACGCTGAACGGACGGCTGGGGCTGCATATTTATTCGATTTGCAAAGAACTCGGCCTTCAAGTTCCGGAGGACGTGTCGATTCTTACCTTTGACGATCCTTCGCCGGGCCTGCATGAGTGGGGATACTTTTCGCATATTTCCCAATCCGAAGTCGACATGGGGGAGGCGGCCGCCAACATTTTGCTGCAAATTTTCGAAAATTCCGACAATAAAGAGCCGGGTTATGCCAAGGTCATTTTGCAGCCGAAACTGATTGAAAGCCAGTCCACCGGCCCGTTGATCCACGAGAAGCGATAATCCAAGCAGCCTGCAAAGAATCCGGGCGTCTGCATGAATCACCATTGCAGGCGTCTTTTTTTACGCGAAAATTAGCGATAAATGATATATCTAATATCTTGACATAAATGACATAGTAAAATATATTTAATAACACAAACGACTAGTCAGATGTAAGCGCATACGTGCAGGTGGAATTGGGGTAAGGAGGTCAGAAGCAGGTATGGAAAAAACGGCAGAACGGGGGGGAAGTCCTTCTTTCCGGCGGGGGCGTCGGCAGGTATTCGGCAGGCATAAGGATGCTTGGATCGCTGCGGTCATCCTTGTGCCGATGTTTTTGTTTTGGCTAATAGTCTCCGGTTTTCCGACGTTGTTCGGCTTTGGGCTCGGTTTTTTTGAATGGATTGGTCTGGCGTCCTCGCCGAAATTCATCGGGTTCGATAATTTCATTAGCTTCTTTAACAACCCGGTTTATACCGGAGCTTTGTGGAGGTCGGTGTGGCTGGGCGGACTGGTCACGGTCATTACGCTGGCGGCGGGCTTTGGGGCGGCGCTGCTGATGAATATGCCGCTCATGGGCAAAGGCTTTTACCGCTCGATTTGGTATATTCCCGCCGTTACGGCGACTGTAGCGACGACGCAGGTATTCAACATTTTTTTGGATTCGAATAACGGGGTCATCAACAATTTGCTGAAAGCGCTGGGCAAGGAACCGATCGTATGGCAGTATTCCGTGTCCTGGGGCATTTTCTGGATCGTCGTTTATTCCGTCTGGAAAGGCGTCGGAGGAGCGGCGCTCATCTGGCTCGCCGGGCTCCAATCGGTCGACGTGTCGCTGTACGAGGCGGCGGAGATCGACGGGGCGGGACGCTGGGGGAAGCTGCGATATGTCACACTCCCCGGCCTGAAGCCGATCGCGACCTATATCGTGATCACCAATCTGATCGCGGCGATTCAAATCTACGAACAGGTGCTGTTCATTACGAACGGGGGGCCGTACGGGCAAACCGAAGTGCTCGTCTTCCGCATTTACCGCGACGGTTTCTGGGACTTCAATTTGGGCATGGCCGGCGCTTCGTCTTTGATTATGGCGGTCATCGTGATCGTCATCACCGTGCTGTATTACAACTGGTCAACCCGTACGGACAAACGGACGACGATTCCGATCAAACCGGTTAAAAAGGGGGCGGGAAACCATGCCGGAAACGTTAAGCGCGAAGTTTAAAAAGCAATGGAAGCCCGTATACCTGTTAGGCCATATCCTATTGCTCGGCATCGGCCTGATTTTGCTTTATCCGCTGATTTTCATGGTGCTCGCCGGATTTTTCACGAAAACGGAGTTTACCTCCACGGTGCTGGGGATTTTCCCGATTCCGAAAGCGCCGACGCTGGAAAATTTCAAGGCTCTGATCGTCGGATCGACCGACGCCGCCGTCACCACCTATTTGAAAAACTCAATCATCCGCACGGCCTACAACACGTTTTGGGCGATTCTGACTTCTTTTTTGGCCGGTTATGTATTTGCGCGGCTCCGGTTTAAAGGAAGGGATACGCTGTTTCTAATCCTGCTGGCGACGCAGATGATTCCGGGCACGCTGGCGATCATTCCGACGTACCTGGAATTTGCCCGCTTTCCTTTTGCCGGGGGCAACCATATTTTCACCGGAGGAACCGGCATTTTGGACTCGTGGTGGATTTATTTGATCGGCGGGCCCGCTATCAACATTATGGGCACGTTTTTGGTCAAGCAATCGCTCGAAAAAGTTCCGTTGGAAATCGATGAAGCGGCGATCGTCGACGGCGCCGGGACGGTCCGCCTGATTTTTCAAATCCTATTCCCGCTGCAGCTTCCTATTATGGCTTTTATCGCTATTACGACGGCACTCGGTACGTGGAACGATTTCATTACACCGTTTTTCTATACGACCAGCGACCATTTGCAAACGCTTCCGGCGGCGATTACGAGATTGTCCTCCGTCGGGGCCAGTCCGGGCGCGGTAATCAACTACCCGATGATCATCACGCTGAGCCTTGGCATTACGCTGCCCGCGCTGCTGATTTTTGCCTTCTTCCAGAAGTACATCGTCCAGGGGTTGGCCAACACGGGGATCAAAGGGTAGGTACATGCGGCCTGTCTGCTT
The DNA here is from genome assembly GCF_038007325.1 of Paenibacillus sp. FSL P4-0127. NCBI lineage: Bacteria > Bacillati > Bacillota > Bacilli > Caryophanales > Paenibacillaceae > Paenibacillus > Paenibacillus sp. FSL P4-0127. Next base: position 2,053,147 of record NZ_JBBOWY010000001.1, read on the forward strand.
TTTGGAGTGTATATCGATACACATGATTTCTTATAAATGGAGGGGTACGAATGCGGCTTAAAAAGATGAGCGCCATCGCGCTTACGCTTATGTTATCCATCGGTTTGGCGGCTTGTTCGTCAGGGGGGAGCGGGACGGCCGGAGGCAACGCGGGGACGGGCGAACCCGGCACGGCGCAGTCGGAAGGCGGTGGCGCAAACACGTCGGAAACGGCGGGCGGCACGACGATCACTGTACTCAATGAAGGTGCGGTCGGTATCGGCGTTGGGGTGCTGAACGATTTGCTGGAGAAAAAGAAGCAGTCCCTCATTAAGGATGAAACGCAAAATCCGCGCATTGCGGAGGAGGACTTCTCGTATACTCCCGGCCAACCTTTGAAAAAAGCCGGCGTATTCCCGTATTACTACCAATCGATCATCATCGATAAGCTCAAGAGCAAGAACATTACCGCCAAAACGGAGGATTGGGGCTGGGGCGAGCCGCTGATCCAGAAACAAACGGCCGGGTTCCTGGCGAAAAACATGCCCGACATCATCGTCGGCGAAACGCAAATGCCGGGTTTTGCCCAGCAGGGCCTGCTGGAGCCGTTCCCGGAGGAGATGGCCAAGGAGATTCGCGAAAAAACCGCCCCGGCGGCTTGGAAGCCGATGGAATACGACGGGAAAATTTACGGCTTCGCTTCCCAACCGGGCGTCAGCAGCTTGTTTTGGAACAAGAAGCTGGTGCAGGAGGCCGGCCTCGATCCGAACCAAGCGCCGGCGACCTGGGAGGAGTTTGCCGCCAATGTGCAGAAGGTGACGGAAGCCGGGGGCGGCAAGTTTTACGGGGGCGGGGTGTACGCCGGGCCGAACGCGGGCGGATATTTGCGGTACGGCACGCTGCTTGTCATTAACGGCGGCGGTTTTGCCGACGATCGGGGCCAGCCGGTGTTCAACTCGGACGCCAACGTAGAAACGGTGCAGTTCCTGAAGCGGCTGAATGCGGGCCATCCGGCCGGGCTGATGGTCAATACGAACGAAGGCACCTATTTTGACGCCTTCAAGAAAGGCCAGATCGCCTACCTGATCGATGGACCCTGGCGCGCGATCGAAAGCGCGCAGATCGGCATCGACTACGGGATGGCGCAAATTCCGCTGTCGCCGGACGGCCAGCCCGGCAACATTACGATCGGCGCGGCGTTCCACGCGGTGCCTAAAGACGCGAAAAACAAAGAGGCGGCGTTCGAATACATCCGCGCGATGTACAGCGGGGGAATTCAACAGCTGATCGCCGATACCGGAGTCCGCTCGCCGGTGCTGAAATCGATCGCCGAATCGGAAGGCTACAAGTCCGCCCATCCGGAGATGTACCAGCATTATCTGGCCATGTCCGGCAATGTGCAGGGGCTGCCGACGTTCGCGAAGGAAGATTCGAAGGTGTGGCAAATGTTCGGCGACGCGGTCACCAAATCGCTGATGACAAACGGGGACATCAAGGCGATTTTGGACGAAGCGCAGAAAAAAGCGGAGGCGGTTACGAAGTAAAACGGCGGTTAGGCGGATAGGCGGATAGGAGGACTGCAAGAGGCCAGTCCTCTTCTTTTGTAAATTTAAAGGAGAGAGTGATGCAGCATGCCGTATGAAACAAATCAGATCATGACGCAAAAGGCCAAACAGCGGCTTACCAAGCTGGAGAGCTACATATATCGTCCTGTGGAAACCTTGGCCGTGACGGCTTGGGTCACGCGGGAGCCGGTCCCTTACGCGGAGCGGAAAAGCGGAAAGCAGACGGAGCTCAAGACCGGCGGCAAATGGGGAGAACTGTGGGATTGCGCCTGGTTTCATTTTCGCGGGGAGGTACCGAAGACGCTTGCCGGCAGTAAGGTGGTGCTGCTGATCGACATTAGCGGAGAGCTATGCTTGGTGGATAAGAAGGGAGTTCCTTATCAGGGATTAACGAACGTCAGTTCCGGGTTCGACTACAGCTTGGGGCGTCCCGGCAAGCGGGTGGTGGACGTCAGTCCCGCGGCTAAAGGCGGGGAAACGATCGATTTGTGGGGCGACGGCGGCTGCAACGACCTGTTCGGAGAGTTTCGGAGCGGTACGTTGCAGGAAGCTTGCATCGCCGTCTGCAACGAGGAAGCCCGGAGTTTGTATTACGACCTGGAGGTGCTGATCGAACTGGCCGAGCAATTGCCGGAAACGAGCGCGAGAAAAGCGCGGGTGCTTCAAGCCGTATACGATGCGGCGAACCTGCTGGCCGAAATCAACGACGAGACGGTGCGCCTGGCGAAGGAGCGGGTATCCGGCGAGCTGGCGATGCGGGGCGGCGATCCCGTATTGACAGTCAGCGCGATCGGGCACGCGCATATCGATCTGGCCTGGCTGTGGCCGATCCGGGAAACGATCCGCAAAGGCGCGCGGACGTTTTCGACGGCGCTGCGCAATATGGAAAAATACCCGGACTATGTGTTTGGCGCCAGCCAGCCCCAGCTGTACCAGTGGATGAAGGAGCATTATCCGCAGCTGTACGAGCGGGTGAAGGAGCGCGTGCGGGAAGGCCGCTGGGAGGCCCAGGGAGCGATGTGGGTCGAGCCGGACACGAATATTTCCGGGGGTGAGGCGCTGGTGCGGCAAATCCTGTACGGAAAACGGTTTTTCCGCGAGGAGTTCGGCCAGGAGATGAAGGTGCTGTGGCTGCCCGACGTGTTCGGCTATACGGGAAGTCTGCCGCAGCTGCTGAAGAAATCCGGTGTCGATTACATGATGACGCAAAAATTGTCTTGGAGCACGTACAACACGCATCCGCATCACAGTTTTATGTGGGAGGGAATTGACGGGACGAAGGTGCTGACGCATCTTCCGCCGGAGGATACGTACAACAGCCCGGCCGCGCCGCGGTCGCTGGCGAAAATTGAGCGGAGCTACCTCGACCGGAACGTATCCGGGCACGCGCTGATGCTGTTCGGGATCGGCGACGGGGGCGGCGGCCCGGGCGAGGAGCATCTGGAGCGGCTGGCGCGGGAGAAGAACCTGCTCGGCCTGCCGCCGGTCGTTCAGGAGCCTGCGCTCGCGTTCTTCCGCCGGCTGGAGCAGGAGGCTGCACGTTTCCACACCTACCGCGGCGAATTGTACCTGGAAAAACATCAGGGGACGCTGACGACGCAGGCCCGGAACAAATGGTACAACCGCAAGCTGGAGAAAGCGCTGCGCGAGCTGGAGTTTGCGGCTTCGCTGCTGTGGGCGCTGGGCGGCGGGGCGTATCCGGCGGGACGGCTGGAGGCGATTTGGAAGGAAGTGCTGCTGTACCAGTTCCATGATATTTTGCCGGGGTCTTCGATCACGAGAGTTTACGACGAGTCTTTGGCGCGTTATGAGACGCTGTTTGGCGAGGTTCGGCCGATGATCGAGGAAACGTACGGCAGGGTTGCCGTTTTGGCAGGGTTGGCGAATGAGCCGGTGTTGTTTAATTCGCTGCCGTGGGAGCGGCGGGAATGGGTGGAATACGGCGGCCGGTGGCATTTTGTGAGCGTGCCGGGGATGGGCTGGCGGCCATTGCGGGAGGCGAGTTCGGAAATGCTTGAGGTTCGCCCGGAACCGGGGGCGGGGGGCGAAGTGCTCGTAGCCGAGGAGCGGCGGCTGGAAAACGGGCGGCTGGCGATTTGCTTCCATGAGGACGGCAGCATCGCTTCGGTGTACGATAAGGCGGCCGCGCGGGAGGTGCTTCGAGACGGCGCCAGGGCCAATGTGTTTACGGTGTACCACGACGACGGCGATGCCTGGGATTTCCCGCGCGATTACCGCGAGACGGTCGCGGGGGCGATGAAGCTTGTGAAGGTGTCTGCTTTCGTGCAAGGCCCGAAGGCGGTCGTCAAGCAGGAATACCGGTTTGGAGACTCCGTGCTGACGCAAAAAATCAGCCTGTTTCAAGGCGGCGGCACGCTGCAGTTTGAAACGGAGGCCGATTGGCGGGAGTCGGCGAAAATGCTGCGGGTGGCTTTTCCGGTGGACGTCGTCAGCGAGCAGGCGATCTGCGAGATTCAATTCGGCGTCATCAAGCGGCCGACGAGCCGAAACAACCGGATCGAATTCGCGCGGGACGAAATTTGCGCCCACCATTACATCGATCTGTCGCAGCCCGATTACGGCGCGGCGCTGCTGAACGACAGCAAATACGGGCACAGCGTGGACGGAAACGTGATCGATTTGAACCTGCTGCGCAGCCCGGGATATCCGGACCCGGCGGCGGACCGGGCGCACCACAAGTTTACGTATGCCTTGTACCCGCATGCGGGCGACTTTATCGAGGCCGGAGTCTACCGCAAAGGCTACGAACTGAACGTTCCGCTAACGGTGGTGGGGCCGGGGACGGTTGTGGACGGGGAGAATGCTGGGGAGAGCGGTGTCCGGACCGGCGCTGGAAATGCCGGCAACACCGGTGGCGAGACCGTCGGCAAGCACGCCGATAAGACCGCCGGCGGGCACGACGGCAAGATCGTTGGCGAGCATGACGGCAAGATCATTGGCGAGCATGAAGGCAAGATCGTCGGCGCGCACGGTGGCAAGATCAATGGCGAACTGGTCCGGCTGCGGCAATTTGTGCAAATCGATCACCCGAACGTGATGGTGGAAGCCGTCAAAAAAGCGGAAGACAGCGACCATTTGATCGTCCGCTTGTACGAGACGGCCGGAGCCGGAGCGCGGGCCGGGCTGGCGTTTGGGTTCGAGTGCTCCGCCATTGAAGAGGCCGACTTGCTGGAAAATCCGCTCCGCTTGCTGGCGGAGGGGGAAAGTCATATTAACCTGCAATTTACTCCTTTTGAAATCAAAACGATCCGCGTCCGTTTATAACGGGCGTTAAAAGAGGAGCGAAGGAGGAGCGGTGAATGCAGAGACAGGGACGGGAAGAACCGCGGACGCAAGGGCTTGAGGAAGAACGGCTAGTGCACGCCCGGGGCCGCGAGGAGGAACGGCTGGCGAACACCCGAGGGCGTGAGGAGGAGCGCACCGGGTTTCAGGAGGGGAGTTCGTACGGTCCCTCCTACGATCTCCAGACGGACTTTGTCATGGTCTACGGGATCGATGAATCGACGCCGCGGCGGATTCGCGAATGGGCGGACCGGGGCTACCGGGTGCATTTGATGACCGGCGTGTCGTGGGGCGGCTATCAGGATTATTTGAACGGCAAGGTCGACGGGCGGTCCCATTGGGATGAAGCGCAAAAATACGAGGACGGCGAAACGATCATCCACGGCACTTCGGCCGACATCCCTTACATGGTGCCGACGATCGCCTATGCCGATTTCCTGGCCGGCCGAATTCGCCCGGCCGTTGATGCCGGGGTGGACGCAATCCATCTGGAGGAACCGGAATTTTGGGTCGAAGGCGGCTACTCCGAGGCGTTTAAGCGGGAGTGGCAAAACTTTTACAACGAGCCGTGGATCGCTCCGCATGCGTCGGAGGACGCGCAGTACCGCGCCTCCAAGCTGAAGGCGTATTTGTACGCCCGCTGTCTGGACCGGATCTGCTCGGCGCTCAAGGAATATTCGCTCGTTCGCTGCAACCGGCCGCTGCGGTTTTTCGTGCCGACGCACAGCCTGATCAACTATGCGCAGTGGCGCATCGTCAGCCCGGAATCGAAGCTGCTGGATCTGCCCTCGATCAACGGCTATATCGCCCAGATTTGGACGGGAACCTCCCGCACGGCCAACGTGTACGAGGGAAAGCGGGCGGAACGCACATTTGAGACGGCGTTTCTGGAGTACGGCATCATGCAGGAGCTTGTTCGGGGAACGGACCGCCGCATGTGGTTTTTGCACGATCCGATTGAGGACGATCCGAAGCGGACCTGGGCCGATTACCGTGAAAATTACATCAAAACGCTGACCGCGTCGCTGCTTCATCCGGAGGTGTCGCGCTATGAGGCGGCTCCTTGGCCAAAGCGCGTTTTCGAGGGGCGTTATCCTTCCGAAGACGGCAGCGGGAAAGAGGGGATTCCGCGCGACTATGCCACGGTGCTGCTTACGGCGATGCATACGCTGCGCGACATGGAGCAGGCCGATGTAGAGGTGGACGGACCCGGCGTCTTGGCCGGCGTTTTGCTGGCGGATTCGGCCATGTATCAGCGCAAGCGCATCGGCGTGAAAACGGCCGGATTCCTGATGAAATACGACGGGACCAACGAAGTGGAGCTGACCGACGAGGACGCGGTGGAGCTGCTCAACTTCTCCGCTTTTTACGGCCTGACGCTGCCGCTGGTCAAGCACGGACTGCCGGTAAGGCCGGTGCAGCTCGACAACGTCCGGCGGTTTCCGGGGTATCTGGACGGGTATCGGCTGCTGGTGCTAAGCTACGAGTTTATGAAGCCGGAGTATCCGGATTTGCACAGCGCGCTGGCGCAGTGGGTTCGGGAAGGCGGGGCGCTCGTCTACGTCGGCGACGACAGCGATCCGTACTATCGGGTGCGGGAATGGTGGAACCGCGGCAAGCGGAAATATGCTTCCCCGCGCGAGCATCTGTTCGAATGCCTCGGCCTGCCCGCCGATGCGCCGGAAGGGCTGACGCCGGTTGGGGAAGGCTGCGTTTCCTATTTGCGCGTGCGTCCGGAGCGGTTTGCGGAAAGCGCCGAAGGGGCGGAACAGCTGCGGCGTGCCGTGAGGGAGGCGCTCGCGGCTCTGGATGGCGGCGAGTCCAGGGTTCGCTGGGAATCGGCGAATTATTTTAAAATCCGCCGCGGTCCGTACGTGATCGCATCCGTAATGACTGAATCCGTGAGCGATTCGCCGCTGGAGCTGAAAGGGCGGTTTGTGGATTTGCTGGATTCGGGGCTGCGCATCGCGGATCGAGTTATCGTACCACCGGGGAAACAGGCGCTGCTATACGATTTGGAATATGCGGGGGCGCCGATCAGTGAAAGGGGGGTGTCGATCGGTGAATTGAGGTTGCCGATCAGCGAAACGAGGTTGCCGATCGGCAAAGCGAGAGTGCCGGACGGCGGGGAGGGAGCGACGGCTAACGAGGCGGTAAACCCGGCTGACGGAGCACGCGCGCCAAGCAGCGAAGCAGGAACGCCGCGTTGCGGAGTAATCGCCGCTTCCTCGCGGATTGAAGATTACACCGAAGACGGCCGGACGATTTCGTTTACGGTCCGGGGGCCGCGGCCGCTGCAAGCGGTGGCCCGCGTTCGCTGCAAAGTGAAACCTGCGGCGGTGACCATGCAGGCGGGGGGCGGCGGAGATCAAGCGCCGGCGCAAGCCGGCATCCGGCTTCCCTTCGATTGGGATACGGCGTCCCAAACGCTCCTGGTGCGTTATGAGCACGGCGAAGAGAAAACACGCATTACAATCCATAAAAGTGAGTGATCAAAAGCGGCCTTTTTGAACTACCTCTAAAAAACGGATTCTACGCAGGGAGGCAGATGACTATGAATAACGTTTTACGCCCGCCGGCCGTTCCATTGGTGACGATCGATCCTTACTTCAGCGTATGGTCGATGGCGGACCGTCTCACCGATGATTTTACGCGGCACTGGACCGGCAAACGAAACGCGCTTACCGGAATCATCCGGATCGACGGCGTCCCCTGGCGCTTCGCCGGGCTGCTTGAGCCAAACGCGGAAAACTACTACACTGAGCCGGAGGCGATCCCGCAAACCGGGCTTGAAGTGACTCCGCTCTCCAGCATTTATCGTTTTGAGGCGGCGGGAGTCCGGCTTGAGGTGAAATTTACGAGCCCGCTGCTTTTGGATGATCTTGAGCTGCTGTCGCGGCCCGCTTCCTACGTGCATTTCCGCGTATGTTCCGTGGACGGCCGGCCGCATTCCGTGCGGATCTATTTTGACGCGACCGGGGAATGGTGCGTAAACACCAGCGATCAAAGCATCGTGTGGCGGCAGGAAAAAACGGACGGCTTGACGCTGCTGCAGGCCGGCCATGCCGAGCAGAACTGCCTGAACGCTTCAGGAGACGACCGGCGGATCGATTGGGGCTACTTTTATTTGGCGGCGAGAGAAGGAGCCGATACCCGCACCTTTATGGACACCGCCGCTGTCCGCAAGGCATTTGCGAGAACCGGGGAAGCGGAGCTGGAGCCCGGCGGCATCGGAAAGAACCTGTCGCGAATGCCCCAGCCGCAGCCGGTGAGGGACAGTCAGTTCGTCATGGCCTGCTTGTGGGACTGCGGGGAAGTAGCCGAAGCGGAGAAGACGAATTTGATCGTGCTCGCTTACGACGATGTTTACGCGATCGAATATTTCGGCCAGAAGCTGGAGGCTTATTGGAAAAAAGACGGCCAAACCGCTCCGGCGATGCTGGCGGAGGCGTACCGGGAGTATGCCGAAATCATGGAACGCTGCGGCTCATTCGACCGGCAGCTCCGGGCGGACGCGACTGCCGCCGGCGGTGATAAATACGCCGACATTCTGGCTTTGTCCTACCGCCAGGCCATCGCCGCGCACAAACTGGTCACAGGCCCGGAAGGCGAGTTGCTTTTCATGTCCAAGGAATGTTTCAGCAACGGCTGCATCGCGACGGTGGACGTAAGTTATCCTTCGATCCCGCTGTTTTTGCTGTACCGGCCTGAACTCGTGCGGGGAATGATGCGGCCGATTTTCCGATATGCGGCAAGTGAAGCTTGGCCGTTTGATTTCGCGCCGCATGACGTCGGACAGTACCCGCTGGCGAACGGCCAGGTGTACGGGGGAAACGCCCTGGACGGACAAATGCCGGTCGAGGAATGCGGCAACATGCTCATCATGGCCGCCGCGGTCAGCTTGGCCGACCGGAACATGGAGTTCGTGCGGAAGCATCGGGAGCTGTTGAAAGGGTGGGCGGACTATTTGCTGGAACATGGGCTGGACCCGGAAAACCAGCTTTGCACGGATGATTTTGCCGGGCATTTGGCCCGCAACGCCAATCTTTCGGCGAAGGCGGTCATGGGGGTGGCCGGCTATTCGCTGCTGCTCGGTCTGCTTGACCAGCCGGAAGAAGCAGAGCGCTATAAGGCCGCGGCCAAAGAGATGGCCGTACGCTGGGCGGAACTGGCCGAGGAGCGGAGCGGCGGAAAAAATGGAGACAGCGGAGCTCGCAGCCATACCGTGCTGGCGTTTGGCCAAGAGGGCACGTGGAGCCTGAAATACAATTTGATCTGGGACTTTTTGTTTGGCACCCGCTTATTTGACGAGGAGATCGTCCGGCGGGAAGCGGCCTGGTATGTGTCGCAGGGGGACCGGTACGGCGTGCCGCTGGATAGCCGCGAGCATTACACGAAGGCCGATTGGCTCGTTTGGGCCGCCTCGCTGGCGGAGAACCGGGACGATTTCCTCCGGTTGATCGAGCCGCTTTGGGATTTCCTGAACGAAACGCGCGATCGCGTGCCCTTTTCGGATTGGTATGACACCCGGACGGCCCGGCAGATGAACTTTCAGCACCGCAGTGTGGTCGGCGGGATGTTTATCAAGCTGCTGCAGGAGAAAGGCTTAGGTTCGGCCGTTTCTCAAGTGACCCAATAGCCTGATTGGAAATATCCAATAGAATTGGAAATCTAATGGTAAATACAGCTGCTAGATTGGATATTTCCAATAGATTGGGGTCGGCGGGGCCCCAAACGGGCGATTTGAGTGAAATCTATTGGTTTTTTTCCAATGAGAGCTCAAAATTCCGTTCGATTACCGCCGATCGATTGGAATTTTTCCAATGAGCCTTGAATGGTGGCGTACCTCCCCCTAATGGCACGCCGGCAGGGATACCGCCTCGACCCGGAGATCGCCGTACAGGCTGGTCTGCGCGGTTGAGCAGGAATAGGCCGTGCCGCCGGTGAGGTCGAGCAGGGTCAGCCGCTCGCCGTGTTTGGCCCCGGTGTCGATGCCGAGGCGTCCGGCGGCCTGCCAGATTGCGCCGGGTTTGGCGCCCAGTTTGTAGGTCGGCGTGTGGCCGAATACGACGGTGTATCCGCAGTCCGGCGCGGCGTTCCAAAAGTCTTCGCGAATCCCGGTAAGGTCTTCGGGGGATTGGCGTTCCAGGGAGCGGCCCGGACGGATACCCGCGTGCACGAACAGCCAAGGGCCTACGGTCGTATAAAAAGGCAGCCCGCTTAACCAATCCAGCCGGGCATGCGGGACAAGCGCCTCGGGAATTGGGCCGGCCTGTTTCAACAGGTTCATTTCCAAATTCCCGAGCAGAGCCGTCGCCCCGTCCAAGGCGAGCTGCTGAATCTGCTCCAGCGTTCCCCAGGTATCCGGGTCCGCGTTAATGTAATCGCCCAGCAGAATCAGGCGATCCCGCCGGGCATCGTAAGCGGAAGCGGCCAGCAGCAGCTTCAGTCCTTCCCCGTGGCCGTGAATGTCGGAGATCGCCAGCAAGCGCGATCGATGGGTGAGTGGGTTCATTTTGCCGTAACCTTTCGTTCTTCGTTTTGACGCGCAGCATAAATATACGCGTTTGCCTTGGGCAGCATGACGGTGTGCCGGGTGTTCACCGGAAGCGGCGACGCGCTTAGCACGTACAGCTTGTGCCCTGTGTCCGTTTCGGCCATGACCCGCCAGCGCGTCCCTTCGAAGGTGCAGTGAACCACGTTTACGGGCAGAAGGTTTTCTCCTTCCCGGCTCTCCGCGGCAACGCCGCCTTCGATCAGCCGCAATTGCTCCGGCCGGAACAGCAGCTCGGCTGCGGCGCCGTCCGGCAGACCGGAGCACTCCGGCCCCGCGGCGCCTTCGATACGGGTTGCACCTTCCATGCGGGGAACGTCATTTCCGCTCCCCGCGCCGCCGATGCGGATCGCGTACCCGCCGCTTCGCTCCAGCAGCCCGGGCAGGCGGTTGATGGCGCCGAGCAGGGAGGCGACCCACGGGCTGGCCGGGCGGGTAAAGCACTCCTGCGGCGTTCCGATCTGGTCGATAGCGCCGCCGCGCAAAATGAGCAGCCTGTCGGCCATCGAAAAAGCTTCCTCCGGGTCGTGCGTGACATGGAAAACGCTCATGCCCAGCTTGCGGAACAAATAGGCCATCTCCGCGCGCATTTCGATGCGCAGGCGCATGTCGAGATTGGATAAGGGCTCGTCCAGCAAAATCAGCTTTGGACGGGTGGCCAGGGCGCGGGCGATGGCCACGCGCTGCTGTTGTCCGCCCGACAGCTGCGGAGGCAAGCGGCGCTCCAGACCGCCCAGATGCAGCAGTTCCAGCAGCTCGCCGACCCGCGCGGCCTTTTCCTCGCGCCCCAGCTTCCTCAGCCCGTAGGCCACATTGTCGAACACGTTCATATGCGGCCAGAGGGCGTAATCCTGAAACACCATGTTGACGTTTCGTCTCTCGGGCGGGACCATCCCGCCGGGAGAAGCGATCGTTTCGCCCTTCAGGCGGATTTCCCCGTCATCGGGGCGGGACAATCCGGCGATCAGCTGCAGCAGCGTCGACTTTCCGCACCCGGAGGGGCCCAGCACACTGATAATTTCGCCTTCCTTCATATCGAAAGAGACGCCGCCGAGCGCCTGAAACGAACCGTACCGTTTCGTCAGCCCGCGAATTTCCAGCAACGTGCCGGCCGAGGGAGTTTCGGTCGAAAAAGTTCCGGCTGAGGACGTCCCGATTGAGGACGTTCCAGCCGTAGACGTTCTAACCAAGGACATGCCGGCCGAGGACGTGCCCGTCGCGGGCATGCCGATTGTGGACGTGCCCGCAGTTGTCACTCTAGTAGTCATGACTTAACCTCCTTGCGCCGCAGAAGCACTTCCAGCAGCAGAATAATCAGGACGACAATGGTTCCGCCAAAAACGGTGGCGGCCGAGGCGTACCCGAACTTCATGTCTTCAAAAGCTTTGTTGACGGATACCGGAAACGTGATGAAATTCGGCGGGAACAAAATCGAGTTGACCGCCAAATCGAACACGCCGGACCCGAACGCCGCCAGTCCGGCGGACAGCAACGCACCGTGGATCAGCGGAGCCAGCACGCGGCGGATCCGGCCCAGCCAGGTGTCCCCGTTCAACTGAGCGGCATGCAGCAGGCTGCCCGGCACCTTGGCCATCGCCCCGATCAGCACCCTCGTGATGACCGGGATCGCCCCGGCGATCGCCGCCAGCACGAGAATGGACGGTTTGCCGTAAAGCAGCAGCCCGATATTGTCCAACCAGCGCTGATTCCACACGAAGATGTAACCGATACCCAGCACGACGCCGGGCACGGCGAGCGTGACGAGCGATAAAACCTCAATGCCGCGTTTGAGGCGGAACTGGGAATAGTTCAGCACGTAAGCCGCCATCAAGCCGATCAGCAGGCCAAGCGCGGCGGCAAGCAGCGCGATCGCAAGCGAACGCTCAAGCCCGACGAGCAGTTCGGAGCCGCTGTGAAACAGGGAGCGGTAGTGCTCCAGAGTCAGGTTCCCGGGCTGCAGCCCGCCGGTCTGCGTTTTTAAAAAAGACAGCAGTACATTGGAACCGATCGGAATGCCGATGACAACCAGCAAAAAGGCCAGATTCAACGCGGCGAGCGGCCATTTGAGGCGCCCGGCCGGTTTCGGCACCGCAGGCACGGCGCGGGCCGACAAGAAGTCGAATCTGGAGCGGCGCAGCGCGTAAAACTGCACCAGCATCGCCGCGCCGATCAGCAGCACGAGGTAAAAGGACAACACCCCGGCCATGTCAAAACGGATCGGCGACGTATACAGCGCCGAGTAGATCGAATAAGGCAGCGTCGGGAAGCGGTACACGGCCGCGATCGAAGCCGGAAGCCCGAAATCGCCGACCGTGTCCATAAACACGAGCGCCGCTCCGGCTAGGAAGGCCGGAAGCAGCAGCGGGGCCTGAATCGTGCGCCAGACCCGCCACGGGGAGGCGCCGCTGAGCCTCGCCGCCTCCGCCAGCTGCTCCACCTTCCACTCCATCGCCGAGCGCACGCTTAAATAAGCGAGCGGAAATTTGCTGAGCGTCATGACCGCGATCAGGCCGGCCGGCTGAAACACCGCCGGGGTGATCCAGGTCCAGCCCAGCAGCTTCGCGGCCAGGCCGCCGCCTGCCGAAAACATCACCCAGCCCTGGGCCAAAATGAAGGAGGGCATGATCAGCAAAATCCAGACGGCGGCGTCCAGCAGCCGGGCGGTCGGGAACTGCCGGCTGGAGCGGACCATCGCCAGTCCCCCGCCGAGCAGCGTAGCCAGAACGGTCGTTCCGCTGGCGAGAACGACCGAATTTTCCAATGATTTTTGCCATAACGGGCGGCGGAAGATTTCCAGCAGCAGGCTGAGATCCCCCCGTTCCCAGTTGCCTTAAAACACGCCGGGCAGCAGCACCTGGATGAACACGGCCAGCAGGGGATACAGCACGAGCACGAACAGGATCAGGCTGACGGACCACCCGAGACGGTCTTGCGTTTGTCGCAGCATAGGCCGGTTATTTTACCGCTTTATCGGCGAACCATTGTTTGATTTCCGCCTCATGCTCCGCGGCCCAGACGGCGTCGGCGGCGACCAGCTTGGCGTTTGGATCGCGGTCTTCCTTCGGTTTGGCCCCTGCGGCGGACGGCTCGAAATAAGCTTCATCGCCGCGGTCGACCAGTTCCTGCTGCGTTTTCGGATCGAGCAAAAACTCGATGAATGCTTTGGCGGCGTTCAGGTTTTTTGTATCCTTCTGAATCGCGGCCACCCGCACGGATGCCGGCGCGCCTTCTTCCGGCCAGACGATGCCGATCGGCTCGCCGGAGGCCAACATGCTGTAGGCGTTCGATTCCTGCAGGGCGGCGATTTTCACTTCGCCCGCAGTCAGGGCTTGTACGACCTGCGGATTTTTCGGATATACGCGAAGGCCGTTGTTAAACCAGGAGTCAAAAAACGCCTTTCCCCCGTCCATGCCTTCCTGCTCAAAGAAACGGGCGACGAACGGATAGGCCGGAGCGGCGATCGCCGGGTCCGCCGTGGCGATGATGTCCTTATATTCCGGTTTGGCGAAGTCCGCCCATGATTTTGGGGCCAGGTCTTCCGTAAAGCTGTTTTTGTTGTACACGATCACCCCGGCCGCGTGGGCGCCCGTCGGGTAGTAAGCTTGGTTTTCAGGCACATAGCCGCGGTAGGTTTCCGTCAAGTTGGCGACGTTGTCGGGCGTCCAGCCCGTAAGCAGCTGCCCCTGCTGGCCGAGCCCGTTGATCGACGGCATCATGTCCGCCCAAACGACGTCCCAATGCGGATTGCCTTTCTCCGCCTCGATGCGCGACATGATTTCCGCCCCGTTCCCGGTGACGAGATTCACCTTGTACCGGGTGCTCTTCTCAAACATTTCGGCGATAATATCGTCAAAATCGTTCAAGTAGACGGTAAGCGTTCCTTCGTCCTTGACAGGTTCTTCAGTGGAACCGGCGTTGCCGCCGTCTGCGCCTTGCGCGGCTCCCGATCCATTTCCGGCGGCTTCCGCACCGGCGCCACCGGCCGTATTTTGCGCGCCGCCGCTTCCGTTTCCGCCCGCTCCTCCGCAGGCGGTCAACGCCAGCGACAACAGCAGCGTCAACAACAGTAAACCGATTCCCCGATTTCGTTTATTTTTCATCTTCATACTCCCTTCAAGGCGTATATTTCACGTCGGGGCCATTGACGCACTTGCCCTTCGGCCTCCTCGCTGCTTCAAATTTAACAACCAACAATCAGCAACATGTTAACGCAGCGTACAATTTATGTTAAATAATGTTTATATATATTGATATTAGTATAGATTTAATCTATATTTCTGTTCAGAAGGGGGAATCGCGACATGAACATTCAACAGTTAAAAGTGCTGCAGGAGATCGGCTCGGGAAAAACGCTGCGGGAGGCGGCGGAAAAGTTAGGGTTAAAGCAGCCGACGGTAAGCTTTCATTTGCGGAAGCTGGAGGAGGAGCTCGGCCTGGAACTGACCCGCAAGTCGGCCCGCAAGCTGCGTCCGAGCGAGGCTGCCGCCGATCTGCTGCCTTATGTGCGGCGCATCGTGGCCCTGACCGCAGAGATGGAGGAGCGCGCCGCCGAACATCGGGAAGGAAGGGGAGGCAAGCTGCGGCTCGGGGCGAGTTATACGCCGGCCACCTATTTCCTGCCTCCTTACTTCGCGGGATTTCAGAAGCTTCACCCGGACGTCAGGCTGCTGCTGTCGGTCAAAAAAGCCGACACCGTGCTGGCGATGCTGCGCAATTACGAAGTCGACGCGGCGATCGTCTCCTTGCCGGATACGGACCCGCAGGACATGATCATCGTCCCGCTTGTCGCCGATGAGCTGCAGTTGGTGCTTGCGCCGGCGCACCCGCTCGCCAATCAAACGGGACTGACGGCCCGCGATCTGCGGCTGGAGACGTTTTTGCTGCACGAACCGGGATCGACTTCCCGCCGGCTAACCGAAGCTTGGGCGGCGGGGATCGGCCTTCGTTTCCATGCGGTGATGGAGCTCGGAGCGATCGAAACGATGAAGGAAGCGGTGAAATGCAACATCGGGATCGCCGTGCTGCCCCGGCGGAGCGTGGTGCGGGAAACCGCGTCCGGCGAGCTGATCCGCCGCGATCTGCCGGGGTACAGCAACAGCCGGCGGATATGCCTTGTGTACCGGGAAGAAAAATCGCTGTCCCCCAGCGTCCGCAAATTTAACGAATATCTTCTGGAGCAGCTGCCGAAGCATTGATCGAAAAAAAGGATAGCCCCTCCTCTGCAAAGAGGAGGGGCTATTGCAGCCGTATAAGGCGTCAGAAGCGAAACGTAATTTTACCGTCCGCATCGTGGTCCCTGACGATCGCCCTTAAACGGAAAAGCTCCAGGCGATTGCATTCGCACTCAAGTATGCCGTGTTCTTCCCCGTTGTCCGCAGAGAAGGTCCGAAAGGCGGCGCTGAGGTTTAAATACCGCTGCAAATCCGCCTGAATTTCCCGGTAATTCCGGGTTTGGATCAGGACGGTATAGGTGAATCTAAAGCCTTGAACCGGTATCTTTACGGCCTCAAAGGCGAGTATATATGCGATCACGGAATAGATCGCCTGATTGAAACCAAAATGGAAGCCGGCTGCAATCAGGATCGTACAATTGAAGATCAGAATGATCCATTCCGGCGATATTATTCCAAAGCGCATAAACTCTGCGGCCTGTTCCGCGGTATCCAGGGCGCCGCCGAAACGAAGCGCCAGGCCGATGCCCATGCCGAGCGACAGCCCGCCGAGCAGTGCGGCAGGAAGCTGTTCGCCGGTCAGGGACGGGTAAGGGTGCAGTATGACCGTTCCCAGCGAGAAAACGAGCAGGCCCAACACGGTGAAAATTCCGAACGTGAAGTCGATTCTGTTACGTTGAAGCAGCAGAAAAGGGACGTTAAACAAGAAAAGAAACAATCCCAACCTCATTTCCGTTTTGAAAGCAAATAAAGCGGACAATCCGGTCATTCCGCCCACGACAATGCCATGGGGCATCAGGAATAATTCCAGCCCGATGGAAGCGAGCAAGGCTCCGGCGATCACGCCCAAACAGCGTATTGCCGCATGGCTCTGATGCCGCACGATGTTCATAGGGGAGCCGACGCTGCCCTTTTGTTTCAAATGAGCCCCTCCTTTCGACTAGCGTATTTTTATACGGTCTTAGGGTGGTGGCGGTCCGAAGTTATTAGGCAGTTGACAATATGATTTAATTCAACTGCTTCCACTCAATAGAATCTGTTTAATTTGCTGTTGGTGCAGCCGTTCGCCGAGAACGACAACCATCGCTTCCGCGGTCAGAAGCAAATCGGCGCCGGGGTTGACGTGTTTCGTATGGTTTTTCTCGATCACCGCGATAATGGTCGCCCCGGAGCGCTGCCGGATCCGCAGTTCGCCGATCGTTTTGCCGATCGCTTTATAGTGGGGTTCGAGTTTGTACCATTCAATGATGAGATCGCCCAGGGCCACTTCGATATTTTCCAGCGCCGTCGGCTGGTACGTTACCCCTCCGATGATGGATGACACGTATCTCGCTTCGTCGTCGTCGAGCGAAACCTTAGAGATGCTGGTATCGGGATCGTCATTGTCAAAATGATAAAGCTCGCGCCGGCCATCGTCATGGATAATAATGGTCAGTTTTTCACCGCTACGGGTTTGGATCGCAAATTTTTTACCGATTCCCGGGAGAATTGTTTCTTTGAGATTCATTTGAGTCAAGCCTCCAGTTTTATGGTCGCTTTCTGATTTTGGGTATTGCAAAACAAGCCTGAAGCTGCGGGCCGTTTGGACCGGCTTAAGGACTTTGTAAAACCGAAAAAAATGTCAAGCCGTAAACATACTTGTGAATTTAATGGGCATTAGCAGCAGCCGTTTCAAAAACAGGCAAAACAACGGGCGGAATTGAACCCAGGCGGCGATCAATACCAGCACCGCTTCGGCAGGCACTTTGAAGAAACTCTGCGCGGTTCTGTCGATGAAAAGCTTGCCGTAAGGCGAGGAAGCGTTGAGACGCAAAGGTGTTTTGTGAGAATTGTGGTAATCCGTTTCAAACGCCTCCCTTTCCGTGGTCTCCGGAACGACCGGAGCCCAGGAGAAGGAAGGGAGGAATAAGGTCAACAACAACGAGAACAGAAGCAGCGGGGAAACCGCAAGTTTGCCCAGCCCATCGATCCGCGTTTTCATGATGCCCCCTCCTCTTCGTGCAAAATGGATTATTTTAAGGATAGCATATAAAGCGTATTTAATGAAAGGAAACAGCCCGTTTTAGATCAGGAAGTAACGGATCAGCACATATGCGGCGGAAAGCGCCACCGATAAAATCATAAGCGGAAAACCGTATTTCAAAAATTTCATAAACGTAATCGGTTCGCCCTCCTTGGCGGACATGCCGGCCGCGATGAGGTTCGCGCTGGCGCCGATCAGCGTGCCGTTGCCGCCCAGGCAGGCGCCCAGCGCCAAACTCCACCAGAGCGGCTCCAGGTTGGCGATACCCATGCTCCCCATATCCTGGATCATCGGAATCATCGTGGCGACAAACGGAATGTTGTCGAGGAACGAGGAAGCGGCAGCGCTAAGCCAGAGAATCAGCATGGACGTCAGCAGCGTATCCCCTCCGGTCAGACCTATGGCCCATTCCGCAAGCCGTTTGATGGTGCCGGTATCGATCAGCCCCCCCACAAGCACGAACAGTCCGATAAAGAAAAAGATCGTCGGCCATTCTACGGTTTGGAACGCCCGTTCCATCACGTGCTCTCCGGTGATCAACAGCAGCAGGAACGCGCCGGCTAGGGCCACCGTGGCCGATTCCAGATGAAACGTCTGATGCGTAAAGAACCCCAGCAGGGTTAACCCCAAGACGACGAGGCATTTGACGAGCAGCTTTTGATCCGTGATCAGGCCGTGCAGGCTGATGTTCATAATGCTCTGTTGATGTTCCGGCGCCGTTTGCAGACTTTTGCGGAACATTAGGATGAAGATCGGCAGCGTCACGGCCATGATCAAAATCGCGATCGGTGCCAGGTTTTGCAGGAAAGCGGTGAAGGTCAGCTCTTTCACGGCGCTGCCAATCATAATGTTCGGCGGATCTCCGATCAGGGTGGCCGTGCCGCCGATATTCGAGGCGATGACCAGCGAAAACACATAAGGAAACGCCTTGACCTTCAGCTGGCGGGTAATGCTGAAGGCGACCGGAACCATCAGAATGATGGTCGTCACGTTGTCGAGAAACGCGGAGCCGATCGCCGTGATCAAAGCGAGCAGCCACAGGATCGTAACCGGGTTCCCTTTGGCCTTGCGGGCCGTCCAGATGCCGATATATTTGAAAAGCCCCGTTTCCGCAGTCGTGTTCACGATGATCATCATGCCGATGAGCAGTCCCAGCGTGTTGAAGTCGATGTGATGAACCGCCGATTCCTGATCGACGATGCCGAGCGTGATCATCAGGACCGCACCGGCCATGGCCAGCAAGGTCCGATGGATTTTTTCCGAAATAATGAGTGCGTACGTCAGCAAAAAGATGCCGATCGCCCAGATGGCTTGTTGCTCCATAAAAACCCCTCCCAGACAGTTTGCCATGATCCGAGATACCCTTAGATTTCCATGCAGGGGCCGAATTATGCCTTACAGGTCCGAAAAAAGGCAAAAAGAGCCGCAACGTGGCAGGCTCCTCCGATAACTGTCATTTTCTTTTGTATAGTTGTGCTTTTCCATTATATTATCTGCCTTTTGAATTGTAAAGACAAAACCGCCGCCGTTTGCCGGGCCGCTTTCTGCCCTATAGGCCGAAGCCTACCTCGACTTAGGTCCAGGATGAAAAACCGTCCCCGGTCCGTTTTGAAAAACCCCGGTTCCTCCTAGAATAGAGACATAAGGTTGATCAAATGAGAGGCGGTGATAATCAAATGAGAACAAATCGACCGAACGGTTTCGCACTTTTACTGATTGCCCTGGGGGTTCTGATCTTGCTTGGGAAGCTTCCGCAAATTTTCGGATTCCTGACTCCCGTTCTGGGCAGCCTTTTCGGGCTTGTGATCGCGGCGCTGATGGTAGGGCTTGGGATTTACGGCATCCGCCAAGGGAACGCGTTTTTCGGATGGATCGTACTGATCATCGGCGTCATTTCCCTGATCTCCAAGCTGGCTTGGTTGATCGTCCCGGTGCTCGGCATCGGATTAATCGTATACGGCATTTCCTCCTTGCGGGGAAGAAGGGGTTACTGATACAGGGAATAAGCATTGTCACTTGAAAAACGGATGAACCGAAAGGTTAGGAGGGAAGGCAAGCATGAGTGTATTTCGTCGGGTACGGGATATCACGGTAGCCACATTAAACGAAAGATTGGAGCAATCTCAAGATCCGGTGCGGTTGATCGACCAGTTTCTGATTGAAACCCGCCAGGAAATCGCCGAGGCGGAGAAGCTGCATTATCAATACTCCGGACACGCCAAACAGCTCAAGCAGCAGGTGGATCAGGCGAAGGTGATGCGTGACAAGCGCGAGGAACAGGCGCTGCTCGCCCTTAAAGCAGGGGAGGAGCACCTGGCCAAGCTGGCGCTTCAGGAGAAACTGCTGTATGAGGAGAAGATCGAACAGTATTCCGATTTGTATACGCAAAGCCTGGAGTCGCTGCAGGAGCTGGAAAGCCAACTTCATGAGCTGAAAACCGAATATCAGGTTGTTTACAGCAAACGCCAGTATTATTTTGCCAGAATGGAGACGCTCCGTTTGCAGCAGCGGATGAACCAGCGGATGAGCGGGTACGGCGCGGCGGATGTGCCGAAAATGTTCAACCGTTTGGAGGACCGGGTTTCCGATATGGAATGGGAGGCCCGCAGCCTTCGCGAGCTGCGCAAAGCCGGCGAGGATTTTGCCAACCAGGCCGGGTCCATGATTCAGTCGACTCTGGAACAGGAGCTCTCCCGATTGAAGCAGAAGCTGAATAAGCCAAAAGGAGAGTAAGGCTATGAACAAATTGTACCGTTCCAGAAGAGACCGTTGGATCAGCGGTTTGCTCGGCGGGCTCGGCGAGTATTTGGGCGTCAGTTCCTGGGTGCTTCGTCTGCTGATGCTGATCAGTATTCCGATTACGGGCGGAACGACGGTATTCATCTATTTTATCGCGGCGCTGGTTGTTTCCAAAGAGCCTTATGCACCGTACGATCCGTATTATAACGGCGGATGGCCGGGCGGAGGGTTCGGACCGTCTTACGGCCCCAGACGTCCCGATGATTTTAGAGATCCGCGTTTCCATGACCGTCCTCCCTATGGCGGAGGAAACGGAGGCCCCTACGGCAACCGGCCGCCGCAGTACGGTTCGGGAGCGCCGGGGGCGGGCTTTTCGGCCGGCGGGGCGTCCAACCTGGATTCGATGATGGAAGATATCGAGAAGAAAGCGATGCAAAAAGAACTGGAAGAGCTGCGCAAAAAGCTCTCCAACTACGAGAAGGGAGAAGTGTAAAACATGGGAGTATTTAAAAGAATTAAAGATATCACGAAAGCGTCGGTTAACGATTTGCTCGATAAGGTAGAAGATCCGATTGTGATGCTCAACCAATACTTGCGCGATATGGAGGCGGAAATCCGCGACGCCGAGGTGACGGTGGCGAAGCAGATGGCCAACGAGCGCAGAATGAAACAGCGTTTGGATGAGGCCGCGCGCATTTCCGCCCAGCGCGAAGCGCAGGCTGAACTGGCCCTCCGCAACGGCCAAGAGGAAGTGGCCCGCAAAATGCTGGAGGAGAAAATCCATTACGATCAAAAGCAGACCGAATTCGCCGAGCTGCACGCGGGGGCTGAAGCGCATGCCGCTGAACTGAAACAGCAATTGCACGATATGAAGGATGAATTCTACAAGCTGCGCAACAAACGCAACGAGCTGGTCAGCCGCGCGCAAATGGCCAAGGCCAGAAAGCAGATGTCGCAAATCAGCACCCTGCATTCGATCGAAAGCGGCAATGCCTCGCTTGGCTTCCACCGTATGGAGGAGAAGATCATGCAGATGGAAGCGGAGGCCGAAGTAGCCGGCGTCGCCTACCGGGGAACAACGCCTTCTACGTACATCAACCCGGCCGATGCCGAAAAACAGCTGAAGGTCGATGCCCAGCTTGATGCGCTGAAAGCCAAATTGAATGGCCTCGCAAAACCGGAGGAAAATAAGGAATAAGCTACACGTCGTTTGGGACTTGTGGTATGCTAAGTCATGGTAAAGCCATACGGCACGGATTCATGCCGTTATGGCTTTTCCGATTCTTTGAACCTGCGAAGGAGGTGCGGCATGGAAAAGCGGAAAAGGTTCTTGGCCATCGGACTTATTGGACTTGGGGTTCTGCTGATATTTGGAAAGTGGCTGAGCTTTTTTACCATCGCCGCCCTCTTCTTTTTGGTCTTTGGGATTTATTCAGTGCGCCGTGGTGAACGAGTGAAGACGGGGTATATATTCCTGGCGATCGGCGGCGGCATCATCCTGCTGGACAATTTTATGCTGGTTCTGGCGATTCTGATGATTTCGCTCGGCTTCTATTATGCCAAAATCCGCAAAACCCAGCCCCAGGGCAATTACGTGCAAAAGCAAAACATTACGTCCAGCGTTCATTGGGACCGCGATCCTTGGAGTTTGCGGAACACCAGCATGTGGCATGTGCTCGGGGAGCTGGATATCGACTTGTCGCTCGCCATCGTGGAGGGACAAAGCAATATTTTGATGTTCCAGGGGATCGTCGGCGACGTGGACCTGGTGGTGCCGGAAGATTACGGCGTCGAAATCGAAGCGTTTGTCCTGTTCGGACAAATCGACTTTGGTCCGGACAAAGAGACGGGGATGTTGAATCGGCTGTACTGGAAGTCGCCGAATTACGACGCCCGCGAACAAAAAGTTAAAATTATGATTTCCTACCTTGTAGGAGACGTTGATATACGGTTAACTTGAGACAGGAGGATCGCCCCGCATGAGAAAAAGAAAACCGAGCAATATGGTGTCCCGCGGCATGCGCGGAGGAATTCTCCTGTCCGTTATTATTGTGGCAGCCACTTTTTACGTGCTGTATACATACGGATATTTCAGGCCGCAAGCGTCCTGGCCGACGGGAATCCGGGCGGGCCTCACGCTGTTCTCGCTGCTGGTCGTGATCGGTGCCGCCTATGGCTTCTTTCAGGGGTACCGGCCGAAGCGGAAGATCGATGAGCTGCGCGACGCGCTGCTGCAATGGGAAAAGGGCAGCCAGGTCGGCATGGTTCCCCGGCTGGGCGAGGATGAAATAGGCAGGCTGGGGGAACAGCTGGAGCGTATCGGCAAACGTTGGGAAGAGCAGGTGTCTTCCCTGCAGCGGTTGTCGACGCATAACGCCCAGCTCGCCGAGCAGGCGCGGGTGTCGGCGATTGTCGAGGAGCGGCAGCGGCTGGCGCGGGAGCTGCATGACGCGGTGTCCCAGCAGCTGTTCGCCATATCGATGACCGCCACGGCCGTGAGCCGGACGCTGGAGAAGGATTTCGACAAGGCGCAGCGCCAGGTGGAGCTGATCGAGGAGATGGCCTCCGTGGCCCAATCCGAGATGCGCGCGCTGCTGCTGCATTTGCGCCCGGTTTATTTGGAGGGCAAGGAGTTGTCCCAAGGCTTGCGCGACCTTGTGCGGGAGCTGAAAACAAAGGTGCCGATGGACCTGACTCTGGAAATGGACGAAGATCTGAACCTGGGGAAAGGGATCGAAAACCACTTGTTCCGGATCATCCAGGAGGCCATGTCCAATACGCTCCGCCATGCCAAAGCGGATAAGATGGAGATTCGGATTCACCGGCGGGGCGAGGCGGTTAAGGTGACTTTGCGGGACAACGGGGTCGGTTTCCAAATGGACGGCAAAAAGCAGGCTTCGTACGGTTTGTCGACGATGCAGGAGCGCGTGCACGAGGTCGGCGGCTCGATTCAGTTCATCACCGCGCCCGGCAAGGGAACGCGGATTGAGATCACGATACCTTTAATCCATGAAGAAAGCGGGGGGACGGACAGCGATGGAGCTGGACAATGAACAGGAAATCAAAGTGCTGCTGGTCGACGATCACGAGATGGTGAGAATCGGCCTGGCGGCGGTGCTGGGAACCGAAGAAGGGATTGAGGTCGTCGGAGAGGCGAGCAGCGGGGAAGAAGGCATCCGGCTGGCGCAGGAATACAAGCCTGACGTCGTGCTGATGGATTTGGTCATGGAAGGGATGGACGGCATCGAGGCGACCCGGGAGCTGCTGAAAATGCACCCGGAATGCAAGGTGATCGTGCTGACCAGCTACCTTGACGACGAGAAGATGTATCCGGTGATCGAGGCGGGCGCGTTCAGCTATCTGCTTAAAACGTCGCGCGCGTCCGAAATCGCCGAAGCGATCCGCGCCGCGGCCCGCGGCCAATCCGTGCTCGAATCGCAAGTGGCCTCGAAAATGATGAACCGGTTCCGCCAGCCCAAGGTGGAGGCGCCGGCCCACGAGGAACTGACCGAGCGGGAGATGGACGTGCTGCGTCTGCTGGCCCAGGGCAAATCCAACCAGGATATCGCCGACGAGCTGATCATCGGCGTCAAAACGGTGAAATTCCACGTGACGAACATATTGGCGAAGCTGGGGGTCGAGGACCGCACCCAAGCGGCCATTTACGCATACAAAAACGGCTTGGCGGAGTGATGGACTTCGCCGGGCCGTTTTTGCGGTTTGCCGGGGATCGATCTGGCCGATGGGGGAACACAATGCTGCAATACGCCGTGCTATTACAGTTCGTAATACTGTACTGTAATACTGAAATAATGCAATATGCAATGCTGTACCACGGGTGTTGTATCCACGGGTGTTGTACCATATAATGCTGCAACACGGTGCAATGCCCGGCTAACGGAACCAGGGGACCTTATTGTCTAATAAAACGGCTGTGGAGTCCTTTAGAGCGGGAAATAGTCGGGAAATAACACTAGCGTTGCATTAACTTTTGCTAAAGATTTCCCAAAAAAGCTACCTGGAAATTTAACGGTTGCAGCAGCGGCTATTTTCCGAAAAAAGACCTTTTCTAATTTCTAACGGTTGTAAGCGTCGTTATTTGCCTGAATCTAAGCAAACTAAGACGGATTTCAGTGAAATAAGCGTTATGGCAACCGTTACAATTTGAAATCAACGTTTTTGGCACAAATAACGCTTGTGGCAACCGTTAGAATAATGGTGTGGCTAGAAAATGTATCTTGTCAGATTTAATGCAACGATAGTGGGGAATTAAGCAAATAGCGTCATCTGGGTCCGCTAGAAAAAAGAGGACAGGGTATGGCAGGATAAACGGCTGAGGGCTGGCGAATCTGTATATTACTAGAAATGTGTGTGCCATTCGATGGCTAGGGAGGCGAAAATGATGCAGAACCGCAAGTTGTGGAGCTATAGCCTGGTCGTTATCGTTTGCGCGCTGCTGCTGCTTGGATTACAGCGGTTTAAAAACGAACAATCCGATTTGGCCGGAGTAGGTGATCCGGTGTCTGCCGGCGATTCGCTGGAAGCCGCAGGCGGGCAATTGGAGAAGCTGCTTGCGATCGGGACGGCGTTGACGCCGGACCCTTACCTGGTTACGGTCAAGTGGCAGGGAAAGTGGAAGACGCAGCTTGCGGAGGAGGAAGCGGCCGGCGCGCTGGCCACTCGGCTGGGCCTTTCCGAACCTCAGACGGAAAATGTTCAGGGTCATAGCGTATACAAAGCGAACGGTTCCAGCGAAGGCGTTCGCCTGACGCTGGATGTTACGGCGCAGAGCGAGGGGCAGTATTACGTCGTGCTGCGGCTTGAAGGCGCCGGCGGCACGGCGGGGAGCGCGGAGCGTATGCTGGACGTTCAGCAGCTTGCCGGCGAATCCCTGGCCGATGAAGGCGTGCAAATCGCTTGGAACGCGGCCGTTCAGGGCATCGGCCTGGCAAGGGCGGGTGCGAGTACAAGGACGGAAAGCGAACCGGCAGAGAGGGAGCAGGCAGAGAACGAATCGAGCGAATCGAAGCTGGGTGCGGCAAGCGAGTCTCCGCCGGAGGTAATGGACGATTTGCCGTCGGGCGCAATGGGCAATTCCCCACCGGGCGTATCGGGCAATTCCCCGCCGGGCGTAACGAGCGATTCGCCGCAGGATGCGCCAAGCGAACCTGCACCTGCACCGGCGGGGCGGACCGTTTCCGCGGTACTTGCGGGATTGGAACAGCAGATCGAGGATGAGTTGGGCCAGAAGCTGGAACGCGTGGAAGGCTTTGAAGACGAGCTGACGGCAAGCCAATCTTACGCTGTGCCGGGGTTTCCGATTACGGCGCAAAGCGGCAAACGCCAGGTTGCGCTGCAGTTGGCCGTCCACCGCAATGCGGACACGGGCATGGACGAGATTGCGGTCGGGTCGCCGTTGTTGACGGTGGAGTATTAACGGCGGATAGGCCCGCATTGGTGATTGAGTATAAAACAACTTAGATGGCTGGAATCCGTTGTTAAGGCGGGTTCTTTTTCAAATATAGAGGGGCAAAGGATCATGAAAGAACTAAGCGGCAAGCATACAGACAACTCGAAACTGGTTCAGCGGGAAAGTGAATCTAGTCATTTCCCGGCCGACATTCCGGGCGATATTTCAGTTTATGAAACGGCGGAGCTGTATGGTGAGCGGGGGCGCTTTCGGGTGCTGCAGTTTGGCGACGGGGCTGTGCAGGGGGCGATGGATATAAATCGGCCGGAACGGATCATACTAGAATATCCGCGGGCGATGCTTCATTTGCTGGAGCATAATGTGCCGGATTGCGACAAAGTGTTTATGATCGGCCTCGGTGCGGGGACATTGGCGGCGCATTTGGAGGCAGCGGGCAAGCAGCTGCTCGTCGCGGAGATCGATGAGCGCGTTGTCGCCATAAGCCGCAGCCATTTTGGATATGCCGGGAGTTCCGTGCGGATCGGTGACGGGCGGCGGATTTTGGAGGAGCAGCAGGCCGCCGGTTTTGACGGAATGATTATTGACGCTTTTACGGAAAAAGGGACGCCGCGGCATCTTATTTCCTCGCCGTTTTTCAGGCTGTTGGCGGAGAAGCTTCGCCCCGAGGGAATCGTTCTGCTTAACGTGTTTGGCAGAGGGAAACGCGATGAACTGACGGCGGCGATCGCGGCGACGCTGCGGGAATATTTTGCTTATGTCCGAGTTTTTTCTCTGCCGGCGGAGCATACTCATGCTAAGCGGAACATGGTCATTGCGGCCAGCTGCCAGCCGATAGGTTATGACCGCCGCTATCTGGCCGGGTTTGATGAGATCGAGCTTCAAGAAGGTTATATCATTGAGGATCGAAGCTGGTAATCGGTTATCATAATCGGTTACGGTATCGGATATGTTATAGGGCAGTTACAATGGATAAATGAAAATTAGATAAAAATTAGATGAAGTTTTCTGAAAACTTAACAACTTTTGAAGCTTTTTGAGATTAAGGTGATGGCAACATTTTGCCGAATGTGCTAAAATAGCATCACATCTCGTGATGCCTTGTAAAGAGATATCCTTGATTGGGAATTGAATAAACATACACTATATTACATAGAAAGAATGAGGAGCCATGGCTGAAAATCAACATCAACAATCACCTCAGGCACCTGGGGCGGTATTTTTTATTTTCGGGGCAACCGGCGACTTGGCGCGCCGCAAGCTGTTCCCGGCGATTTATTCGCTGTATCGCGAAGGCCGGCTCGCCGAGGATTTTGCCGTGATCGGCGTCGCCCGGCGTCCGCGTTCACCGGAGGAGTTCCGCGAAGACCTGCACGCTTCGATCCAGGAGTTCTGCCGTTACAAGATCGAAGACACCGAGCAGTGGGCGCGGTTTGCCGATCATTTTGCGTATAAATCGCTGGACATCAACAACGTGGACGGCTACCACGAGCTGCGCGAACTGACCGAATCGATGGAATCCCGGTTCGGCATTCCCGGCAACCGTCTGTTCTACTTGGCGCTGGCTCCGGAGCTGTTCGGCAGCGTATCTTTAAACTTGAAAAAAGGCGGCATGCTGGACACCCGGGGCTGGTATCGCCTCGTCATCGAGAAGCCTTTCGGCTACGACTTGGAGTCGGCTCATAAGCTGAACGAAGAGCTGAACCAGGTGTTTAAGGAAGAGGAAATTTACCGGATCGACCACTACCTGGGCAAAGAGATGGTGCAAAATATAGAAGTGATCCGCTTCGCCAACGCCTTTTTCGAGCCGCTGTGGAACAACAAGCATATCGCCAACGTCCAAATTACGCTGAGCGAAACGGTCGGCGTTGAAGAGCGCGGCGGTTATTACGACCATGCGGGCGCGCTGCGCGATATGGGACAAAACCATATGCTGCAAATGCTCACGATGATCGCCATGGAGCCGCCGAGCCGGCTTTACGCGGAGGATATCCGCGACGAGAAAGTGAAGGTGCTGCGTTCCCTGCGTCCTTACGAAACGGCGGAGGAAGTCAAGGCCCATGTCGTGCGCGGCCAATATACCGCCGGAGAAGCGAGCGGGAAGAAATTGCCGGGATACCGCGAGGAAGACAAAGTCGATCCGAACTCCAACACGGAAACGTATTTTGCGGCAAAAGTATTTGTCGACAACTTCCGCTGGGCCGGCGTTCCGTTCTATATCCGGACCGGCAAGCGGCTGCCCGTCAAAACGACGGAGGTGGTCGTCGAATTCAAGCAGATGCCGACGAACGTATATCTCGGCCAAAAGCATTCGCTGGAGCCGAATCTGCTGGTTATCCGCGTCAATCCGATGGAAGGCATCTACATCAAAATCAACGCCAAAAAGCCGGGTTCGGAATCGCAAATCGAACCGCTGGCGATGGAATTTTGCCAAAGCTGCCTGGTCGGCATCAACTCGCCGGAGGCTTATGAGCGCTTGCTGCACGATGCGGCGCAAGGCGATTCCACATACTTCACCCGTTGGGACGAAGTCGCCGCCGCTTGGGCGTTCATCGACCATATCGCCGCAGCCTGGGCGCAAAACCCTGCCGACGTCAGCCCTTATCCCGCCGGTTCCTGGGGACCGAAGGAAGCGGAAGAGCTGTTGGCTAAAGACGGCTTCCACTGGTGGCCGGTCAACGGTCAAGAGGAAGACAACGTCGTTTGGATCGCTCCCGATCAGAAGTAACCCTTTTGTAACGGCGGCGCATGTTTGCGGAATATGATATATTAACCTAAAACACCTTTATGTCCCTTGATGGGGTAAAGGTGTTTTTGCGTAAACAAGGAACAAAATATGTTACAATAAAAAACGTGAATTTGTGGACGAGAGGAATGTGAGCATGAGCAAAGCATTGGAACAAGTGCTGCAGCAGGAGGTCGACAAACGGCGCACGTTTGCGATCATCTCCCACCCGGACGCCGGGAAAACAACCTTAACGGAAAAACTGCTGCTGTTCGGCGGCGCGATTCGCCTTGCCGGTTCGGTCAAAGCGCGCAAAGCGAGCAAACACGCCACCAGCGACTGGATGGAAATCGAAAAGCAGCGGGGGATTTCCGTAACTTCCTCCGTCATGCAGTTTGATTATAACGGGCACCGGGTCAACATTTTGGATACGCCGGGCCACCAGGACTTCAGTGAAGACACGTACCGCACGCTGACCGCGGCGGACAGCGCCGTGATGCTGATCGACGTCGCCAAAGGCGTCGAGGCGCAGACGATCAAGCTGTTCCAGGTATGCGCCAAGCGGGGAATTCCGATTTTTACGTTTATCAACAAGCTCGACCGCGAAGGGCGGAATCCGTTTGAATTGATGGAAGAGATCGAGCAGGTGCTGGGTATCCGCTCCGTGCCGATGAACTGGCCGATCGGGATGGGCCGGGAGCTGTCCGGGGTATACGACCGGATGAAAAACCAGGTGGAGCTGTTCCAGGGGGACGATCATTCCACCATTCAGGTGAAAAAAGTCGAGGACTACCGCGACCCGGTCATTCGTGAAATGGCTGGCGAATACCTCCATGAACAGCTGTGCCAGGACCTGGAGCTGCTGGACGTGGCGGGTGATCCGTTTGATCTGGAGAAGGTGAGACGGGGCGAATTGACCCCGGTATTTTTCGGCAGCGCGGTCAACAACTTCGGGGTGCAGACATTTCTGGAAAACTTCCTGCAGCTGGCGCCAAAGCCGGAGCCGCGCCGCAGCACGGCGGGGCTGGTCGAACCGACGAACGAGAAGTTCAGCGGATATGTTTTCAAAATCCAGGCGAACATGAACCCGGCGCACCGCGACCGGATCGCCTTCCTGCGCATCGTGTCGGGCAAATTTGAACGCGGGATGTCCGTGAAGCATGTACGGGCGGGCAAGGAGATCAAGCTGTCCCAGCCGCAGCAGTTTTTGGCGCAAGACCGGGACATTGTTACGGAAGCGTACCCGGGGGACATTATCGGGTTGTTTGACCCGGGCATTTTCCGGATCGGCGATTCACTCAGCCAAGGCAGCGAAATTGTGTTTGACGAGCTGCCGACGTTTTCACCGGAAATTTTCGCGAAGGTCACGGTCAAAAACGCGCTCAAGCACAAGCAATATCAGAAAGGCATCGATCAGTTGACCGAAGAAGGCACGATTCAGGTATTTACGACGGTTGGCTTTGAGGATACGCTGCTTGGCGTGGTCGGCCAGCTGCAGTTCGAGGTGTTCGAATACCGGATGAAAGGGGAATACGGCGTCGACGTGATGCTGCAGCGGATGCCGTTCCAGTTCGCGCGCTGGATCGTGGCGGACAAAATCGATCCGTCCAAATTCCGCATCAACTCGACGCTGGTTAAGGACAAAAAGGGTAATTATGTCGCCTTGTTCGAAAACGAATATGCGATGCGGACGGCGATGGAGAAAAATCCGGATGCGCAGTTTCTTGAGACAGCGCCTTAATCCGTCCCGGACATTTACTGCAAACAAGCCTTCTTTCGGCCGGCATGGGCCAGAAGAAGGCTTGTTTGCTTCACCCCGCGGGCCTCGTTATCTCAAAGGCTTCAGATTCAAGGCGTCGACCTGTTGCTTTAGAACGGAAACGAGCTCGTTTTGCTTGGCGTCGTCGAGGTTTTTCCAGATCAATTCAAACACGACTCCCAAACCCGGCAGGGCCGCCTCCTGAACGTCGATCGAGCCCTCGATCATGTCCCGCAGCGCCGCCTCGTCCTTGCCGTTGATTTTGTGCATGATCGCTTCGCGCAAAGTGAGCGTAATGGCCGGCATAGCGATTCCTCCTTTATCGATGGTACCTGTCCAATGCTTAATGTGTCCTGTAAACCGGGGGAAAATTCAAGTTTGCCGGGGATTGTGGTATACTTAATCGAATGAAAAAATGCCCGGGTGGTGAAAATATGGCGCATGCGAACAAAAAACAATTTGCCGTGATCGGGATGGGCCGGTTCGGTTTAAGCGTAGCCACTGCGCTCAGCAATATGGGATTGGATGTGTTGGCAATTGATGCGGACGAGCACCGGACGCAATTGGTAGCCAATTTGGTCACGCACGCCGTTTCCGCGGATTCGACCGATGAAGAAGCGCTGCGGGCGCTAGGTATTCGCAATTTCGACGTCGTCGTGGTCGCGATCGGCGAAGACATACAAGCGAGCATTTTAACGACGCTGATTTTGAAGGACTTAGGCAGCCCGCTCATCGTGGTGAAAGCCCAAAACGAGCTGCACGGCAAAGTGTTGCAGAAGATCGGCGCGGATAAGGTGATTTATCCGGAGCGGGATATGGGCTTAAGGGTTGCCCATCATTTAACGTCACCGAATGTGCTGGATTATATCGAGCTGTCGGACGAGTACAGTATCGTGGAGATGCGCGTCTCTGCGGAGATGGTCGGCAAAAACCTGATTGAGCTCGATATTCGCGCCCGTTTCGGCTGCAACGTGATGGCGATCAAGCGGGGCGCCCGGATGAACATTTCTCCTTCGGCCGCGGAGCGGCTGACGGCAGACGATGTCCTGGTCATCGTCGGCGAGAAGAACGACCTGACCAAACTGGAACTGGCTTACGCGGAAGCTTAGCATGAACCTTTAGTATAAGGATGGGCCTGATATTATGGAGATACTGTCTCCGCAGAATTCCCGCGTCAAGGAATGGGCGGGGCTGCTTGAGAAGAAAAACCGGGACAAGCAACATAAATATTTGATCGAAGGCGTTCATTTGGTGCAGGAGGCGCTTCTGGCAGGGGCCGAAATGGAATGCGTCTGCTACGATATCGAAGGCGGCATTCCGGCGGGCCTGCAGGCGGCGGCGTCCGCGCGCCTTGATGTGCAGTGGATCGGCGTGTCCTCCGCCGTGATCGGCAAATGCAGCGATACGAAGACGCCGCAGCCGGTGTTCGCGGTCGTCCGCAAGGACCGCGGGGCGCTTGCTCCGCTCCTGGACAAGGAGCGGAGTTTGGTGGTAGTGCTGGACGGCGTGCAGGATCCCGGCAACGTCGGCACGATCATCCGCAGCGCCGACGCGGTCGGTGCGGACGGGGTGATCGTCGGCGCGGGCTGCGCCGACATTTACGGGCCCAAGGTGCTGCGCGCCACGATGGGCTCGATCTTTCACTTGCCGGTGGTGAACGGCAATCTGGAGGAGGTGCTGCCGCAGGCGAAGCGGCGCGGCATCCGGCTCGCCGGAACGAGTCTGCAGGCGGCGGCGAACTGCTACGCCTACGACTTCACCGGCCCGGTCTGGCTGCTGTTCGGCAGCGAAGGCGGGGGCCTCAGCCCGGAAGTCCGCGAATTGATGGACGACGGCCTGCTCATCCCGATGCGCGGCCGCGCGGAATCGCTAAACGTAGCGATGGCCGCATCCGTGCTGCTGCACGAGGCGATGCGGCAGCGGTATTTTTCGCAGCAATAATTCCCGTCCACAACCCTAAATAAGTGTTCAGGGATAAGCATAAAGCAAATAAAAAAGACGCTTCTTGGGCAAGTTCCCCAGCATAAGCGTCTCTTTTTATTGCACTTTTAATTCAAGTAAGCGCCCCCGGAACAGCATATCAGGAGGCTCTTTCCCCGTTTTAATTCAGTATCCTACACCATGACGATTAGTAGTAATATCGGGTTTGGTCAGGTTTCCGCCAGGAGTAAGAATTGTAACAACCGGGGTTACTGCGAGAACAGCAAAGTTACACAGGGCTACCAGTAAAATCAGTTTCTTTTTCATTCAGTTTTTGCACCTCGCTAATTAATGTTTTATACCGAAATTTTGCATCTTCATTTGCAACATCTCGATATTGTTCAAACAGCCCTACACATTTAAGCATATCGTGTTCGCTGTGAATTTCAATAGCGAATGCTAAACTATCCAAGACATATTTTAGCCCTCGATCATAGCCCTTTTTCTTCAAATAATAGACTCCCAAACCTGACAACAAGCCTACAAATCGATCATCAGTATAATGTATGCTAAGTTTCCCGACACGGCTTTGTTGTTCTTGATGTTTTAAAAAGGACTCATATTGTTCAAGTATAGAGTCAATGTTAATATTGAACTTGTTAGCTGCAATCACGATTTCACATAAGGCTATAAACACTTCATTTTCTCTGGTTGAAATATAATTCAAGTATTCAGGTAAAACCTCGACCTTGCCGGACAATAATTGATACGTGTAACGGTTGCCTTCGGCCCATTCCTGAAACTGGAGGATTACAGCCTTTTCTTCTTCATTCGGCTTCTTAACCCAGCTACAATCCGTATACAGAGAAACATAGTGCAATGCATCCTCATATCTGCCAAATTCAAAATAGGTTACACCTAATATTAAATAAGCATACAGAATATAACCAATAATCGGCTTTTTGGTTTCTGGCGATTTCTTACTACCGTTCAGCCCATAGTGAACCGTTGCCCTGATTTTTAGTTTTTCCGCCAGTCCCGCTATCTTGTCCCAACGATGAAGTGAAGCAAACACATTGATTAATTCATTAAGCGCATCCAGTTGATACTGCTCTTCCAGCCGATCGACAAAATACTCAAAATGTAAAGCCAATGATAAATTCTTATTCTGGTCCTTAGATAATCCTAACGTAAATAACCGGTATTGGCAAAGGGCCAGCCGCTCGGAATGCTGTTTCTGTTCACTTTCCGCAATAGATTCGTAAAGTATAATAGCCGCTTCCCGCTTTCCTTCTTGAAAAAACTGCTCGGCCAGGTTAAACAACAGCGGGATGTAAGAAAGATTATCCATCATCAACTTAACCACTTGCTCGATACAATCGAGTTTGTTTAAACCGGCACAACGTTTTAGAAAAGGGCCAAGCCTGCGCCAATCCGGGCTGGCCTGGAAAAAGCATTCATCGATGTATAATTCGTAAAAATACCCTTCGGGAAGTCCCATTCCTGCCGTGATCCGGTCAAGCTGCTGCATGGCAATGGGGCGATGACCGTTGATAATGCCGCTTAGCGTTCCGGAATTGATCTGCGTAAGCTCGGAAAATTGGTTTAACGTCATATTTTTGCTTTTCAGAAATTCTTCCAGTCGACCACGAATGGTTTCCGGCTCTTTTTCCAACGTCTTCAATTGGACACCTCCTTTGCTCATTTATGGAATATAAAACCATATATTTCATATAGTATAGGTTAATTAAACGGCGGTCAATAGAAAAGGAGGAAAAATGTGTAACAAATATCGAACCGGTTGAACATTTTAAAAATGAGGGCATTCCGACTTTGGATGCCCTTTCTTACTCAATTACTGCTAAAGTGATCTACAATTTGATAGCGAAGTCCTTCGATTCTTGCTTTCTCCGATTTAGGCAAACCAAGCGTCCGACTTTTTGTGCTGCACATCCAGCACGAGCAATGGATTTTGGCTTTCGACAGCCTACCGTATTGGTTGTTTTGTACACGCCACTGAAAGTGTTCGATTAGTTTTCTCTTACGATTAATAACTCTGTTTCTGTGGTGGCGATAATAATCGCGAGTCCGATTGTTATTTGTCGGTTTCATGCTCCATCACGCTCCCTGGGATTAGGGCTTAGCCTGCAACAACCCCCAGAAAGATATTTGTTGTTACAGGCTAAGCATGATGGTATGGTTCTGCATTTCGAACATGGTTTCACTCCCTAGTTGAATTTATTTACACTCAATCCAGCTGTTTTAATAGACGCTATTTGAATACAAATGTTCCGATGAACTTGGATTTGGGGCCTGCGGGGACTCGCATAGACGGGATCTTTTTCTTTGAATAAGTGGGTTCGTGTCTTGGTGGTGTCCCTGTCTGCTGCCTGCCTTTGCACGATTATCCCCTTCGTTCAGGGGGGGGAGGGGGGCTTAGTGTACGGAATAAATAAAAAAGAGATAAGGAAAAAATGAGGCGGTTCAGTGAGATTTTCGGCTTGATAAGAGAACGCATGTTTGCTATAATGAAATAAATGGAATCTATGTTCGTATATTCTTGATTCGGGGGCGAGCGAATATGGAAGTCAATACGGGAACGGAACTTCAACCATTCAGCAGCCGTTTTAACAGCGAGCAGGACTGCATGGAAGCGCTAATCGTGATGAAGTGGCCAAACGGCTTTGTCTGCCCGCGCTGCGCTCACACCCGGTGCAGCTATCTGACTTCCCGGCATATCCCCTTGTTCGAGTGCGGAAAGTGCAAGCATCAAACATCGCCTTTGGTCGGCACGATTTTTGAAGGAACGCATCTCCCCCTGGTGAAGTGGTTTCAGGCCCTGGAGTTGTTCCTGCTTGAAGGCGGCATCTCGGCGCTGCGGCTGCGCCAGGTGATCAGGGTCGCCTACAAGACCGCCTGGTCAATGCTGCACAAAATACGTCATGCCGTGGGGGAGTTCGATGCCCGGGAACTGCTTTCCGGAGACGTGAAGGTGAACAGCGATCAGTATGGGCGTAATCCGTCCCGGTGTCAGCTTTCGCATCCGTACGCCTCGGCGGTCGTAGCCGGCTGCACGGTCACGGAGTCGGGCGAGCCGGAGCAGGTCAAAATCCGCCTAGTGCCGTATAAGCGGGGAGGCGAAAAGAGGGCAAACCGTCACGATCTAATCGCGTTTATTGGCGGGCATGTGGATGTCCATACATCGGCGGTGCAGTCGTTCCCTCAGGCCTTTCGGCTGTATGTGCCCTTGCGGAAAGTGGTAAGAGAGGCGTGGGAATCGCTGAAGAGTACGTATGGAGCCTTGGGACTGAAGCATCTGCAGGCGTACTTGAACGAATACACCGGACGCCGCCGGCTGCGCCTGCAAGGAGGACGGCCCGGAGCGGAAGAAACGATGCGGCAGAAGTTGCTGCACATGTGTGTGGCGATTCCGGGTATCCCTTACCGCCGGCTGATCGCGCGCCAACCGAACCAGCCCCTTGCGGCTGCGGCCTAATAGGAATGATTGAACGCTACAGACGTTGCTGCAAACGGATTCAAGGTGCAGCAAGATCATGGTCTTTTCATTTTTTTTCGGTGTCTTGCCCCATTCCTATCGTCAGGTCTGCTTCATTTCTTTTCTCCTAAACCTCCTTTTCCCGAACCTGTGTCTAATGATCTTGAACATGTCTGCTTCTCACAAACATATCGTCTTTTCCTGAATATATCCTATCATCCCGAACAATATCCTCTTCTCCCAATATATCTCTTTCTACCTGAACTTATCTTCTTCTCTGCTTCCTGATCAAACGGGATAATCATGCAAAGGCGTCCAGACAGCGGGTGTTGCTCTGCCAACCAACCATCCCACCGGCCTTCTCCAGCTCAACTGTTATTTGCCAAGACAGGTTGCGATATAATAGAAGTATATAAGTATACTATACGCACGGTGAAATGAAAGGGAAGTAGAGGTAATGAGCAATCCGGAAGCTTTTTTTATACGAAAAAAACAAGAATTGGGCGTTGAACTTAATGAGGTGCAGAAGCAAGCGGTGCTCCATACGGAAGGGCCGTTGCTTCTGCTCGCTTCGCCCGGGTCGGGCAAAACTACGACGATGATTATGCGGATAGGTTATCTTATCGAGGAGAAAAACGTGGATCCCCGCCGCATCAAGGCGGTTACTTTCAGCCGGGCGTCGGCGAACGATATGAAGGAGCGGTTTAAGCGCTTTTTTCCCCAGCTTCCGGCGGTTGATTTTTCGACGATCCACAGCTTTGCTTATGAGGTGATGCGGGAATATTTTCGGAAGACAAATAGGGCTTTTCGCATCATTGAGGGCAATTTGGATGCGGAGGAGGAAGGAAAGTATGATCCGCATCGTCCGCCGCTGCACAAAAAAGTCATTTTGCGGAATTTGTTCGAATCCATCGTTGGCGAGAAGATGACCGATGATCAGATGGAGGAACTGACTACCTACATCAGCTACATCAAAAACAAAATGATTCCTGCGGACAAATGGTCTTCGGTCCGGGTGGATGTCCCCGAGGCGGAACGGATTTTGCGTGAATACGAGAGTTTGAAAAGGACGGGGTATGACGGGCTGCTGGTGGATTTTGACGATATGCTTGTGCTGGGAAACGAGGCTTTGCGGGAGGATACGGAGCTGCTGCGGCGGTATCAGGAACGTTTTCGGTATGTGTTAACGGACGAAAGCCAGGACACTTCCCAGGTACAACATGCCATTATCGAAAAATTAGTCCGGGAACACGGCAATTTATGCGTGGTCGCCGACGACGACCAGTCCATTTACAGCTGGCGCGGCGCGGAACCGGCCTATCTGCTGAACTTCAAGCAGGTATATCCGGATGCCGCCACTTTGTTCATGGAGCAAAATTACCGTTCCTCGCAGGATATTGTTGCCGTTGCAAATCAGTTTATCAAGCGGAACAAAAACCGCTACGACAAAAATATGTTCACGAGAAACCCGCCGGTCAAGCCGATCAAGATCAGAAGTTTTTCGGATTACCGGGATCAATCGAAATATCTCGTGCGGGAAATCCAAAGATGCGAAAATCTCTCTGAAGTTGCCGTGCTTTACCGCAACAACTCGTCGTCCATCGCCTTGATGAATCAGTTTGACCGGGCGGGCATTCCTTTCTATATGAAGGATGCGGATCAGCGTTTTTTCTCACATTGGGTCGTCGAGGATGTTTTAAATTTTATGCGGATGACGTTTACCGATAAACGGGCGGACATTCTGGAGAAGATTCACCTGAAATTGAACGGGTATATCAGCAAGCAGCAGATGGCCGCGTTAAAGCGGATCGACAATAATGAGTCGGTTTTCGACAATTTGCTGCGGCATGTCCCATTGCAGGATTATCAAGTAAAGCCGTTGCTGGAAAGCAAGGAAACTTTTCAGCAGATGAGCGGGATGCCGCCGCGGCCGGCCATTCGCGTCATTCGGGGGCGTTTGGGTTATGAAAAAGCGCTGGAAAAGCTCTGCCAGCGGCTTGGATTCCGCAAGGAATATTTGATCGGCATCCTGAATACGCTGGAAGACATTGCTGACGGGCTGGACACGATGGAGGCGTTCGCCGACCGGCTGAAGCATCTGGAGTCCGTACTAAAGCATGCCAAGTTTAGAAAAGACCAGAACGCTGTGACCTTTTCAACGTTTCATAGCGCCAAGGGACTTGAGTTTGAGCGGGTGTATATGATTGACCTCGTGGAAGGCATCATTCCATCTTCCGATGATCTTGGCGCGGATGACATGATGGAAGAAGCCGTCCGCTTGTTCTATGTCGGCATGACCCGGGCGAAAAAACATCTTGAGCTGGCCGCGTATCGTAAGAGAGACGGTGAGGAAGCCGTGAAGTCGCGGTTTGTAACGGCCGTCAGGGACATCATAAATCCGCCGGACGAGGAAGGGGCGGGGAACCGGAAAAAAGATAGCCGGGGAAAAGCTTTCAATCCCAACGCGTTTCGCAATAAGGCGGATTTGACTCCGGAGATGTCCGTTCGCCACAGGGTATTCGGGTCAGGGACGATCATCAAGATCGATGAGGATCTGGACCGGATTCACATTCGTTTCGCTTCGCGGGAAAAAGAATTGTCCATAGCCACTTGTCTGGAAATGGGGCTGCTGGAGCCGGTATGATATTATGAAAAAGCCCCGAAACCCATGAGCCATGGTTTCCGGGGCTTGCTGTTTGCTTCAGATACGGGCCTTTTCGGAGGCGGGGTTGAGATCGAGCGCTTTTTGATTCAACTCGAGGTCCTTCAAATATTTACGGATTTTCGATTCAAGCTGATCGATGATCAGCCGCTGCATCTCCGGGATATGTTCTTCCATGCAAAACCCGGATACCGTCAGGTTGCCGTCGCAGTAAGATTTCGTTTCATGGACCGCCATGTTCAACTTTTCTTTATACAGCCTTTTTACAGCGCCGTTGGCCGGTTTGATTTCATAGTAGCGGTTCGTTTCGATCAGCAGTTTCCAGGGCGTTACTTTAAAATTCAGTTGATCCCGCCGTAGATCTCCGGTGACCTGGTACAGTTGTTTTGAGCTGTTCATGATGAAATGTCCCCTTGAATGTTTATGCTGCAAAATGAATGCGTCATATGAAAAAAGAACTAAAAAGTGATACTAAAGAACTATAAAACAAATAAGAAGGAAAAACAAGTGTTAACTATTATCCTGGTTCTTTCCATGTCCTTCTTTTTTTGCCCTGTCCCGCATAACTTGTATAGAAGCTTTACCGGTGCAAGGGGGCTGGACAATGCGAATACGGCGCGGGTGGAAAAGCCGGAGAAGAAGACCGCGAAGCAGGCGGACGCTGTGGATCGTCATCTTGGCGATCGCCTTTTTTGCTGTGTTTGAATTTTTTCAATATGTCGAAAAGCATATGCGGGAGCCGATCATTCACTTGGCTCAAATCCGGGTCAAGCAAATTGCCACCGATTCGATTAATGACGCCATCGCCGCCCAGGTGGCGAGCGGGCAGCAGGTCGAAGACTTGATTGATTGGAAAACCGACGATTCCGGTAAAATCACTGGATTTATGCTAAATTATTCGGCGCATATGAAAATCACGTCCGAGACGATTCAAACGGTAAGGCATACGCTGGAAGACGTGTCGAGGCTGTCGGAGCATATCCCTCTCGGCCAGGCGCTCGGGAGTCCGATTCTCGCTTCGTTTGGGCCCAGCATTCCCATTAAAATCGAACCGAAGGGCGACGTCAAGGTGGACCTGAATACGCGCCGGCAGGATGCGGGGATCAACATGATTCTG
The DNA here is from genome assembly GCF_038007325.1 of Paenibacillus sp. FSL P4-0127. Taxonomy (NCBI): domain Bacteria; kingdom Bacillati; phylum Bacillota; class Bacilli; order Caryophanales; family Paenibacillaceae; genus Paenibacillus; species Paenibacillus sp. FSL P4-0127. Next base: position 2,092,588 of record NZ_JBBOWY010000001.1, read on the forward strand.
GTGGAGGTGTTTTTGCGGGTAAAGACGGAGCTGGCCGTTGTCGTTCCCTTCGATATGCAATCGCAGGTCGTGGAAACGGAAATCCCGGTTTCCTATTTGCTCGTCGTCGGCGATGTCCCGATGTATTATTATGACAGCAAAGGCAATCCGGTCGGAGAAAGCCAGGCGAGCGCGCCGAATATCGCTTTGCCGTCGCTGCCGGGAACGGAGGAGAAACGGGAGCGGCAGCTCCCGGACGGAATGAACTCCGAACCGGGGAATGGCGCGGCGCCGGAAGCCGATCCGGGCGAGCCGGACGCCGAATGGGAACCGGCGGAAAACGCGGGACAGAACGCAGGCGAACACACCCCTTCTCCCTGACTCGGATATGAAATGAAAAGGGCCGATCCATGTTCAGGAGCCGGGCCTTTTATTTTTTTTCGCCGCTTCGGCGGTTTCCCATTTTTTGAGCAAAGGATACGGATCAAACGCCCAATCCGCACTGCCCGTATCGCGGTAGATGCCGTAATGGAGATGAGGGGGGAATTTGCCCGACGTGCCGGGCGGCCCGTATCCGCTGCTGCCGACCCAACCGATCGTTTGCCCCGGCTCGACGATGTGGCCGACTTCAACGCCTTTGGCATAGCCTTGCAGGTGTGCGTAGTAATGATAGCGGTTGTAAATGTCGCGGATTCCGATACGCCAACCGCCATATGGGTTCCAGCCCTTCGTTTCCACGATGCCGTAGCAGACGCTGCGGACGGTCAGGCCCATCGGGGCGAACAGGTCGGTGCCTTCGTGGATCCTGTTGCCGCCCCATCCCCGCCGGTCTCCCCAGGTATCCCGGTATGTATAGTTGCTGTGAAGCGGCAGCGGAAAGGCGCTGTCCGACAGGTCCACCCTGCCAAACGTTTTGTACAGCTTGGCGAACTGGCGGATCCGCTCCACGGCCGAATCGCTCTGATAATAACGCCATAAGGCGATGCGGAAATCGTCTTCGTTGTAGCCGAAGCCAAGCAAATAGGAGGCCATGGTAAACAAAGCGTCCCGGTCGTTTTTCGGGTCGGCGGCTCCGTCGGACGTCGCGTCCCTGCCGATGCCTCCGAACAATCCGATCGTCGCCGGATTCCGGTCCTCCGGATCGGGGTTAAGCGGACCGGCCCAAAAGGCTTCCTTAAAGCGAATTCCGGTCAGACGGTCTTCCTGCTGTTTTTTCCGCGGCGTGATGGTGCGTTCATATTGGTCCACCGCCGCCAGCCAATACCATGGGATTTGGGTCAAAATTCCCATTTCTTTGTAAAGGCTGCGACGCAGCTCGTACACGTTTTTGGCGGAGCCGGCGGCGGCCGTACCCGGCGCTTCGGCATAAGCGGCTCCAAATCCGGGAATCGTCCACAAAGACGAAAGGATTGCCACGCAAATCAAGCATCGAGCATATTTGCTGAAGGAGATCGGATGAGACTTCACGTGATGATTCCTCCTTTACAGGTTTGTTGAACGTTCCTTAGCTTGAGGCAAATGCTGTGTTTTTATTCCATTTCATAGGTTTTTCTGGACGATTCATGGTATAATAAAGACCGCTACGGCTTATTTCAAGAGAAAGAAGGTCTGTTGCCTTGGCTAAACAACTCCAGCCCAAACCGGATTGGATCCGGATCAAGCTGACAACCGGCGACAATTATCAGGACATCAAAAATATGATGCGTTCCAAAACGTTACATACCGTGTGTGAGGAGGCGCGGTGTCCGAACATATACGAATGCTGGGCGAACCGCACCGCAACTTTTATGATTCTCGGGGATATTTGCACCCGGGCTTGCCGTTTCTGCGCGGTAAACACCGGCATGCCCACCGAGCTCGATCTGCAGGAGCCGGAGCGGGTGGCCGAAGCGGCCGAGAAGATGAATCTGCGCCACTGCGTCGTTACCAGCGTGGCCCGCGACGATTTGCGCGATGGGGGAGCCAGCATTTTTGCCGGGACCATTGCGGCGATTCGCGCGCGCCTGCCTTTTTGCAGCGTCGAAGTGCTGATTCCCGATTTTCAGGGAGATGAAGAGGCGCTTCGCACTGTTATGGAAGCAAAGCCGGACATCCTAAATCACAACATTGAAACGGTGGAGCGGTTGTCCGACCGGGTGCGGGCAAAGGCGAAATATCGCCGTTCTCTCGAACTGTTGCAGCGTGCCAAAACGATGAAACCGGATATCCCTACGAAATCGAGCATCATGCTCGGCGTCGGCGAGGAATGGGAGGAAATCCTGCAGGCGATGGACGATCTGCGCGCCGTTGATTGCGATATTTTGACGATCGGCCAATATTTGCAGCCTACCCCTCAGCATTTGCGGGTGGAGAAATATTATACGCCCGAACAATTTGCGGCTTTGAAGGAGGAGGGCATGAAGCGGGGATTCAGCCACGTCGAATCCGGACCGCTGGTCCGCAGCTCCTATCATGCGCATGAGCAGGTGAAATCGGCCAAGAGCCGCAAGGAAGAAGGCGTTTCAACATCATCCTAATAGCTGATTTAAGGAGGAAACACCCTTGATTCAAATCGGCGGAAGAACCTACGAACTGATTCAGAACTACAAAAACGCCTGGGACCCTGAAGCCTTCAAGCAAAGATACAGCGAGGTTTTGGACCGTTACGATTACATTATCGGGGATTGGGGGTACGAGAAGCTCCGCCTGAAAGGTTTCCTGCGGGACAATCATCCGAAAGCGAACCGGGATACCGCTTTTTCCGGGATTACGGATTATATCAACGAATATTGCAATTTTGGCTGCGCCTACTTCGTGCTCCAGAAAGTCAAGGATAATCATAATCATGCGGAAACGGGGCACGCGGGCGGCAAATAGGCGTCTGGGCTTAGCGGCTGGCTGTCAGACCATGGACAGCTGGCTTGCTGAACACAGGCTGCTAGAACGGCCGTGGGCTGCTGAACAACAGGCTGCTAGAAATGGTCTGGGCTGCTGAACACGGGCTGCTGGATGATCTAGCTGCTGAACAACAGGCTGTTAAACACGTGTACGGGGTATGAACGTTCAATACATAGCGGTAAAAAGGTGTTATCTTTTGTTCAAGATTTCGTTAAATGCGTTGGCTTTTGAATCGATACAGGTCGCCCGCCGGAAATCTAACGGTTGCAGCAGCCGCTATTTATCGAAAAAAGCCCTTTTCTAAATGCTAACGGCTGTGAGCGCCGTTATTTGCCTGCCTCCAAGCAAAAATTGCCGGTTTTCAGTGAAATAAGCTCCATGGCAACCGTTACAATTTGAAATCAACCGTATTGGAACAAATAGCGCTTGTGGCAACCGTTAGAATATTGGTTTGCCCAGGAAATGTATCTAGACGCCTTATCTCCTAGTTTGTCTGCTTCTTCAGCTTCGCCACCTGTTCTTCGGACAGCCCCGTAACTTTAGCAATCAACGATATCTCCATTCCCTCACGCAGCATATTAAGCGCGGCCTTTTCCTTCCCTTCCTCTCTACCTTCCTTCAAACGTTCCTCGTACCCCCTACGACTCCACGCAGGCATCAGTTTGGACCCACCTTCATGATTCAAACCGCAAAATCGGTTGTAGCGGCGTGCTCATCTCCAGCGATCAGCATGTGAAAGCAATGCCTTCGATTGATAAGGCTATTTGCTATGTACTTTTTGATAAGATAAGGTAAAATCTAGCGGTGGTGTCATCTTATGCAACGGGAGAACAGAGAATCGGCCCACAAGACAACCCAAGCTGCTAAAGTCTGAATGAAATTGAATGTTTGTGATATATTTTGATTGATTTTTGCTGATTTTATGATACTATAAGAAACGGATAGGTGATGAAAATGCTTACAGAAGAAAGATACGATTTGATTATGAAGCGCTTACAGGAACAGGGCGTCGTTAAGCTTCAAGAGTTGGTCGAGCTGCTGGATGCTTCGGAATCTACGGTTCGCCGCGATCTTGTCGATCTTGAAAACCGGAATCTGCTCAAGCGCATTCACGGGGGTGCCACACTGGCCAATCAGAAAAGCTGGGAGCCGGGCATTGAAGAAAAAACGTTCAAAAACATTCAACAAAAGAACGTTATTGCCCGTTTGGCCGCCGAACAGCTTGTGGACGGGGAATGCATCTATCTGGACGCCGGAACGACGACGCTGGCGATGATCCCTTTTATTGAAGCCAAAGATGTCACGGTTGTTACGAACGGTTTGTCACATGTCGAAGCGCTCGTCAGCAAAAACATCAGAAGCTATCTATTGGGCGGGATGATGAAGGTGCATACTAAAGCCGTGATCGGCAGCATGGCGCTGCAAAACCTGGACAATTTCCGGTTTGACAAGTGCTTTCTGGGGACGAACGGAGTTGACGCGGGGATGGGTTATACAACGCCCGATCCGGAAGAGGCCATTATAAAAAGACGGGCTCATCAGCTATCCGGACGTACCTACGTGCTGGCCGACTCCAGCAAAATCGGAGACATCGCTTTTGCCAAATTATTCGATTTGGAGGAAGCGATTCTAATCACCGAGTCGCTGCCCGACGCTTGGCGCGGACCCATCACCGAGAAAACTAAAGTAATCGAGGGATAACCATGATCTATACTGTAACGCTTAACCCTTCCATCGATTATGTCGTGGAAGTGGAGGATTTGAAGCTGGGCGGTTTGAACCGGATGACCCGGGATTTAAAGCTTCCCGGAGGAAAAGGAATCAACGTGTCGCGCGTGCTGAACCGGCTTGGCGCGGAGAATACGGCGATCGGCTTCCTTGGCGGGTTTACCGGCCGCCATATTGAAGATTTGCTGCGCGGGGAAGCGGTTCGTACCGATTTTGTGCATGTCGCCGACGATACGCGGATTAACATCAAGCTAAAGCATGGACAGGAAACGGAAATCAACGGCCAAGGTCCGAAGATTCGTCCGGAGGAAGAAGAAGCTTTGATGCGCAAGCTGTCGGCGTTAAAGCAAAACGATGTTGTGGTCCTGTCCGGCAGCATCCCTTCGTCACTCGCCGCCGATTTCTATCAGCGGATCATCGGCGTTTGCAGAGCGACCGGCGCGGATTTCATTATCGACACGACCGGGGAGCCGTTAAAACAAGCGCTTGCCAGCCGGCCGCTGCTGATCAAACCGAATCATCATGAATTGGCCGATTTGTTTGGCGTGGCGTTGGAATCCAAAGAACAGATTGTCGCTTACGGCCGAAAGCTGCTTCAGGAGGGCCCGCGCCACGTCCTGATATCGATGGCGGGCGACGGAGCTTTCTTCATCACCGGAGAGGAAGTTTACTACGCGAACGTTCCGTCCGGCCAAGTCCGGAACTCGGTCGGAGCCGGAGACTCGATGGTCGCCGGGTTCGTCGGCACGCTCGCGCTGGGGGGGGACGCTCTTGAAGCGTTCCGCACGGGCGTCGCTTCGGGAAGCGCAACGGCGTTTTCCGATGACTTGGCGACGCGGGAGCGGATCAATGAGCTGCGGCCGCAGGTGGAAATTTCCCGTTGGTCATGAGACGAGGGTAAACGGGGACGTTTTAAGCCATCAGCCATGTTTCGATACATGCTTATATCGATTTTGAACTTGGTATATAAGTTGAACTTAAGCAAAGGCGGGAGTCTAACTTATATAGATTCTTATAGGGAGTGAGTACCATGAGAATTACGGATCTGATGATTAAAGAAACGATGATTATGGATTTGCAGGCGTCCAGCAAAGAGGCGGCGATCGACGAGCTGATCGCCAGCCTCGCGGCCAGCGGCAGAATCAATGACCCGGCAAAATTCAAGGCAGCGATTCTGAAGCGCGAGGAGCAGGCGAGCACCGGGATCGGCGGGGGAATCGCCATGCCCCATGCCAAAACCGCTGCGGTGAACGAGCCGACCGTCGTGTTCGCCAAAAGCGGCCAAGGGGTCGATTACGACGCCCTGGACGGCGAGCCCGCTTATTTGTTCTTTATGATCGCCGCTCCGGAAGGCGCGGGGAACACGCATCTTCGCACGCTCGCCGCGCTTTCGCGTCTGCTGATTGACAGCGGCTTCATCGCCAAATTGAAGGAAGCGAAAACGCCGGACGAAGTGGCGGCGCTGTTTGATGCCAAACAAGCCGAGGAAGAGGCGGCTAAAGAAGCGGAAAACTCAGCTGGAGCTAACGGTGGAACGGGCGGGAACAAAAGCGGCCCGAGCGCAAACAGAGCGAATACCAACGTGACCGGTGGGGATGCAGCGAAGAAGGAAGTGCCGACAGCTTTCAGCGGCGGCGGTCCGGCGGACGCGGAGCCGTTCGTCGTCGCCGTTACCGCTTGCCCTACGGGGATCGCGCATACATTTATGGCCGAAGACGCGCTGAAGAAAAAAGCCCGCGAGATGGGGGTAGCCATCCGCGTCGAAACCAACGGCTCGGAGGGCGCGCAGAACGTGCTTACCGCCGATGAAATCCGCCGCGCCCAAGGCGTTATCGTAGCGGCGGACAAAAATGTGGAGATGGCCCGGTTTGAAGGGAAGCCGGTCCTGCAAAGACCGGTCTCCGACGGTATCCGCAAGCCCGAGGAGCTGATCCGGAAAGCGGTGAGCGGCGATGCGCCGATCTACCGCGGCGGCGGCGCCAAATCCGCTGAGAACGGAAACGAGGAGCGGAGCGGGCGCAGCAAAATTTACAAGGATTTGATGAGCGGGATTTCCCATATGCTGCCCTTTGTCGTCGGCGGCGGGATTTTGCTTGCTGTCTCGTTCCTGATCGAGCAGGTGGCCGGGGAGAACAGCCCGCTGTTCCAACTGCTGCAAACGATCGGCGGCGGAAACGGGGCTTTCCACTTCCTGATTCCGATTTTAGCCGGCTTCATCGCTTTCAGCATCGGCGACCGCCCGGCCCTGATGCCCGGGATGGTCGGGGGTCTGATGGCCGTCAACGCCAACGCCGGCTTCCTTGGCGGGCTTGCGGCAGGTTTCCTGGCCGGGTATGTCGTTATCTTGCTGCGTAAGGTTTTCGCCGGGCTGCCGAAAACGCTGGATGGACTCAAGCCTATCCTGCTGTATCCGATATTCGGCCTTTTGATCTCCGGCTCCATCATGTTCTACATTGTCGATCCGATCTTCAGTTGGATTAACACGGGGCTTATCGATGTGCTGAATCACCTGGGTACCGGAAACATGGTGATTCTCGGACTTATTCTCGGCGGTATGATGGCCATCGATATGGGCGGGCCTTTCAACAAAGCCGCTTACGCTTTCGCCATCGGGGTGTTTACGTCGAGCGGAAACACCAACGGAGCGATGATGGCCGCCGTTATGGCCGGCGGGATGGTTCCGCCGCTGGCGATCGCTTTGGCCACGACGTTTTTCAAAGGCAAATTTACGGAGCAAGAGCGTAAATCCGGGGTGACGAACTACGTGCTTGGTCTCTCCTTTATTACGGAAGGCGCCATTCCGTTTGCCGCGTCGGACCCGATGCGCGTTCTGACCTCTTGCATTCTGGGCTCCGCGATCGCGGGCGGGCTGACACAGCTGTGGAAAATCAACGTTCCCGCGCCGCACGGCGGCATTTTCGTCGCCGTTCTCGCCAACCATGCCCTGCTGTTCCTGCTGGCGGTGCTGATCGGCTCGGTCGTTTCCGCACTGGTGCTCGGGGTATGGAAAAAGACTTTGGCGGCGAATTAAAACGGGTAATCCCGTTATACCGAAAAGAACTGCCTTAGGGCATATTCAGCAAACGCAAAAACGCCTGCGGAACGGCAACGTCCGCAGGCGTTTTGCATTAAAATTTAGGATTTGACGGATAATTGCAGGATGCCTTGCTTGTAGCTCCATTTCAGGGCCGGGTATTTTTGCCGGAAGTCGTGCAGCTCCACATAAGACTCGCCATCGACGACTTTGACGCTTTTGGAAGCCGTGGAGAAACCGATCGTCTTGCCGCTGTCGTCCGTAATCGTCAGCTTCTGCGCAGCGGCGTTCCAGGCCGGCTCGCCTTGCACTAGCGCAGCCAGGACGCGAACCGGGGCGTATACTTTTTTGCCGCTTTCCAGCACGTCGACATACCCGGAGAAGGATGCGCCGTTAATCGTCAGGGAAGACGGGCTTCCGCTCAGCTCGATTTTCCGCACCCCGGCCTGATGCAAACCGGCGATCAGTTGGGCTGCCGCACTGCCTTTCACTTCGATGTCCGGCTTGAGGCCGACGTGGTTGAAGTCTTCCCCCTTCGGCGTTAAGTAACGCTGAACGGTTAATTTCAGCGAGCCGCCGTTCGACAAGGAGAAAATATTCTGGATTCGCGCTTTGCCGTACGTTTGCGTACCGACGACCTTGGCGATTCCGTTGTCGCGCAAAGCGCCCGTTAATATCTCCGAAGCGCTGGCCGTCAGCTCGTTGGTGAGCACGACGACGGGCATCCCGATATTTTCGCCGCCCTTGACCGTATACGGCTGCAGCGTCTCGCTTTGATCCGCCGTATACATCAGCACGCCTTCCTTCATAAAATGCTTGGCGATATTCGCAGCCGCTTCCACATAGCCGCCGAGATTGTCCCGCAAGTCGAGCACCAGCGCTCCTATGCCTTGTCCCCGCAGTTTGCTTAATTCATCGGCGAATTCTTTATCCACGTTTTCGGAAAAGGAAGAAATCGCGATATAGCCGACCCTGCTGGAAGGAATAAGCATCCCGGTCACGGACGGCAACGAGAAATGCCCCCGCTTGATCGGAAAGGTCAGCTTTTGCCCGTTGCGGTTCACCGTTATATTGACGATCGTGTTCTCCTGGCCTTGTATCCGGGCGATGTCTTCGCTGCCGGTTACCGCCTTCCCGTCAACCAGCGTGATGATGTCGCTGCGCTTCAGGCCGGCATTCGCCGCCGGAGAGTCTTTGATCACATCGGTGATATACAGCTTGCTGCCGGTAAACCGAAACGTGGCCCCAATGCCGACATATTCCTGGTTCAGGCTTTCCTCAAAGCTCTGCAGCTCTTCCTTGGTGAAATAATCGCTGTACGGGTCGTCAAGGGAATAAACCGCTCCCCGGATGGCATTCTCCAAAAACTGCTCCCTTTCCACCCCTTCGATGTTGTACGCATCCAAAAGATCCAACACTTCTTCAAGCACGACCAGATCGGAATTTTCGGCCGCTTCATTCGCTTCGTTCGCCGCAGCGGTGCTTTCCGCGGCGCCGGCCGCCTGCGGCAATCCTAACAGCGACAAAGCTAAAAGCGGAATGATAACGTACTTGCGGAAATGGTTCTTCTTCATATTGGGTTCGTCCTTTGCTAAATTTTCTGGAGCCTTGTCCCAAGAATCAGCCTAGGAAAGCGTTGCGTACGCGGTCCCAAAAAGGGAACGGACGATAGCGCATGAAGCTGACCTTCTGGTCGGCCACCCGGCAGCGCACGGAGATCAGGTCGTCCATGGGCAGATTGATGTGGTCGACCGTAAGCAGCAGGTTTTGCTCTTTTTTGGAATAGATGTCGCAATGATGATGCTTCGGCAGCACAAGCGGCGAGCCCATCGTCCGGAACACCCGGTTGTTGATCGAGGCGATTTCGGTAATTTGCAGCGCTTCGATCGACGGGTGGATCATGGCTCCGCCCAGGCTTTTGTTGTAGGCGGTGCTTCCGCACGGAGTAGATACGCAGATGCCGTCCCCCCGGAACATTTCGAACATTTGATCGTTGATGTCCACTTGAGCGACAACGGTGCCGTCCACGCCTTTCAGCGTAAATTCGTTCAGACATATGTAGGAGGAGGTTCCCGACTTCTTTTGAATCTCCAGTTCGATAAGCGGGTAACGAACCATCCGGGGCTTGGGGAATCCGGAGCCCGCGTGTCCGCCCATCATGCTGACGAGTTCGGGAATCTCGTCGGCCTTCCAGTCGGCGTAGAAACCGAGATGACCGGTATGAACTCCGACAAAAGCGATGGATGGAATCTGATCGATAAACGTATGGAAGGCATGCAGCATCGTGCCGTCCCCTCCGATGGAAACGACGATGTCCGGGGATTTGGCGTCGAACTGCAGGCCCTGCTGGGCAGCCAGTTTATGAAAAGATTCGCTTAAATCGACAGATAACTGATCGCCACGGTCTAGCACATAATATCTCAAGATGACAAGCTCCTTTGAAGATCCTTTTGTAAAGATCATAATCAATTCCCCGGCAGAACACAATGTTTCGTTTCTTCCCCCATCCTATTCAAAAATTCAACTTAAATATTTCTTTGGTTTTGCAAGCCAGCGATGAATGATTCTCGACAGGACAGACAAAATAATCAGCGTCAAGACCAGCGCAAGCGCCAGCCGGAACGCCGCCGGAACCGACCGCCAGCCGGGAAGTTGCGCGGCTTCCGCGGGCGAAAACAGGCCGAAGGCCGGCGCGGCGCCCATGACGGGTTCCCAAATCAGGAGCAGCAAAGCCGCGGCAACCAGGCCGTGAAGAAAGCGGGCGAACAGAAACGGCAAATAACGCAGATCGCTGCTGTTTAAGATGCTGGCCACCTGGGCATGCACCGAAAGCCCGCCCCAGGATAAAATAAACACCGCCGCCGCCGCTTTGTACATCAGCGGGATGCCTTCGGGAGCGGCGGAAGACTTGGCGCCGAGCGTAACTTCAAACAAGCCGCCGACGATCGCCTCGGCCAGCTCCGCGGGGAGCCCAACCGCGGGCAGCAGCCAGCGCAGGGCGGCATACAGGGCGTTCATGACGCCGGAGGCGGTCAGAATCTCCAGGATGACGGAGAAGAACACGACAAGTCCGCCGACGACGGTCATAAGCTGCAGGGACGAAACGACGGCCTGGCGCAGCAGTTCGCCGAGGCTCCGCCCGTCGCTGATCCGTGCCTGGTGCATGGCCTGCAGCGCCTGCTTTAAACTCAGCCGCCGGGAGGAAGCCGCATCGGCGCGAACTTCGGTTCCGGGGGCGCCCGCCCGGTAAAACCGCATGATTCCTCCGATCAGCAGCGCCCCGCCGTAGTGGGCAAGCGCGAGCGCCCCGGCCAGCTTCGGGTTGCCGAAGAAACCGACCGAGACGGCGCCGATCAGAAAGATCGGGTCGGAGGAGGTGGTAAAGGCCACCAGGCGCTCGCCCTCTTCGCGGGTAACGAGGCGCTGCTCGCGCAGTTTGGCGGCAAGCTTGGCGCTGACGGGATACCCGGATGCGAATCCCATAGCCAGTACAAAGCCGCCGCTGCCGGGAATGCGGAAAAGCGGCTTCATCAACGGATCGAGCAGCTTGCCCAAAAAGTGCACGATCCCGAATCCAAGCATGATTTCGGAGATTACAAAAAACGGGAACAGCGACGGAAACAGCACATCCCACCAAATCGCCAGCCCGCGGACGCCGGCTTGCCAGGACTGTTCCGGATAGCGCAGCATCAGCACGGCCAAGGCCGCTAAGGACATGAGCAGAAAAAAGGCAACCATTCGTTTTATGACCATAGTAACGCGCCTCCACATCGGATCATAGTGAAGTTTATGTATTTTGTGGGACAAACAGCACAAAAAAATAAACTAAACGGCCGCGGCAAATACTGATCTTTCGGTATTTTTGTGCTAGAATAAATTTAGATGATAAAATTGAAACTTTAGTACCAGCTTTCCTTACGATCATGGACCTCGCAGAAGTAAAATTTTGTGGATGGAGTGATGATAATGAGCATTGTTGCAGGTGTTCTCGTATGCGCTTTTGTGTACGTTATCCGGGCCTCTCTCGTCCATTCCGGTGAAGAGGACTGGAGCAGCTACTGATCGTTTTGATGTTTCATACCCACACGCAGAAGCTCCGATAGGAGCTTTTATTTTTTTTTGCTATAATAAAAAGAGTTGAAAAGCAGGCGGTGAGTATATGAATCCAACCTTAAGCCTCTATGACAATCTTGGCGGCGGCCCAACGCTGAGGCGGCTTGTGGAAGCCTTTTATCCCAAGGTGCAGAAAGATCCGCTGCTTGGACCGCTGTTTCCTGAGGACATTACGCCGGTTATGGAGAAGCAGTACATGTTTTTGACGCAGTTTTTCGGCGGGCCGCCCTTGTATTCCGATGCGTTCGGCCACCCGATGATGCGGGCGCGGCATATGCCGTTCCCGGTGACGAGGGAGCGCGCCGAAGCCTGGCTGGCCTGCATGCGGGCCGCCCTGGAGGAGATCGGAATCGAGGAGCCGCTCCGTGGGTTCGTGCTTGAGCGCCTTTCCGGTCCCGCTTTCCATTTCGTAAACACACCTTAGGACAAGACGCCGGACATACGACGAAGGCGGACTTTTGGAAAGGAAGTTGGAGAATTGGAACTTGAACCCCTTTATCAGATCAAAATTACCTGCGCTTACTGTGAACACGAGTTTTCGACGTCGCGCGTAAGGCCGAGCTTTAAGCGGGCCGTGCGGACGGATAGCGATTTCTGCGGATATTTTCAGAAGGAGAATCCCGATTATTATGTCGTCAGGGTATGCCCTTCCTGCGGATTTGCTTCCACGGAGAACTCCACAGACAGACTGAACGACAAGCAGCGGGCGCTGTTTCAGGAAGCGATCGGCAGCAAGTTCATCAAACGGGATTACGGCGGGCACCGCGACTGGGCCGCGGCTCTCGAGACATACAAGCTTGGGCTGCTGTGCGCGCAAACGATCGGGGAGAAGGAGCGGATTATCGCCAGTCTCTTGCATCATATTGCCTGGCTGTACCGCTACCGGAACAATGAACAGCAGGAGAAGCGTTTTCTCCAGTATTCGCTGGAATCTTACGTTCGCGTTTATGAAACCGAGGGCGTGGGAGGAAGCGACGCCAGGCTGATGTATTTGATCGGCGAGTTGAACCGCCGGGTCGGCAATTACCACGATGCCGTCAAATGGTTCAGCCGCGTCATTAACGACAAGAAGATCATGGACGCCGCCATGATCCGGGCATCGCGGGAGCAGTGGGCGGTGCTGCGCGAGGAAATGCTTGGCGCCGGGCACGAGCTTCCGGAGGAAATGCAGAGTTAACGCCGGATTACCGGAAAGAATATTGGATGCCTGCCGGATCAAATTATAGAGGGCCGTTCTTTGAATGAACGGCCCTAATTGCAGCGATAAGCGTTGCCTGTGAAAGCGTCTGGTGGGTTAGCGCCTTAACACCGTGTCGGTGAGCAAGTAGTCGTTGTCGCAGTCCAGCACATGGACCTTGTTTCCGCAGCAGGGGAACACCAGCAGCTTTTTTTTGCCTTCGCTGATGGATTTGAGGTCGCGCGGTTTTAACGGGAGCAGCACATTGCCGGCGCCGCAAAAAGGACAATCCTGTACATACACGTCTCCCATGACCACATCGTAAGGCCAAGACCGGTTAAACGGAATCATAAGCTTTGCTTCGGATCCCCGGGCTTCGAGTCGCCCGCCGGTTCGGACGCGGAAGGTTCCGCGCCGGCTTCGGCCGGTTTGCTTCCGGCTTCTTCCTTGGCGAGCTCGGCGATCTTTTGGAGTAAAATGTGCTGCGGCATATGCATCAGATGCTCGAGCGGCACCTTTAATTTCGCTGCTAATTTAACGGCGGTGTCCGGTGAAATTTGTAGCGGCTTCATATGAATATCCCTCCTGTCGAGCTGGTAGCTATATAATAGCATACTTTTCAGCCTGCTTAGGCATCAATAATAAACGATTGAAGAAAGGATGAGACAATATCCATGACATTATTCAATGGACCCCTAGATCCGGCCTGGGAACTTGACTCGATTTTCCCGGGAGGCTCTTCTTCCGCGGCGTTCCGCGAATTTCTTGAGACGTTGGAACGCGATATTGCCGGTTACCACGCAGCGATCGAGGAGATGGGCGCGCCGGCCTCGCTTAAGGACACGGAAGCTTTTGACGGAATCATTGAAGGGCTGCAGGCGGCCTCCGCCAAACTGACGGAAGCGGGCAGCTTTGTATCCTGTTTGACGGCCCAGGATCAGCATGACAAGAAGGCGGTTCAACTGGACGCCAAAGTAACGTCGATTCGGGCCGCGTACAACAATGTGACGACCTTGTTCTGGAACGTGCTGCGTTTGACGAGCGACGAGGTGTGGGCGGACTGGATGAAGCGCGGCGAGATCGCCCCGCTTTCCTTCGTGCTCAGCGAAAAGCGCGATGAAGCCCGCGAGAAGCTGCCGCCCGAGCTGGAGAGCCTGGCTTCGGACCTGGCTATCGACGGTTACCACGGCTGGGGACAGCATTACGACACGATCGTCGCCAAAGTAAACGTGCCGTTCCAGGAGCCGGGCGGCGAAGTGAAGATGCTGTCCGTAGGCCAAGCGGCCAACAAGCTGGACGATCCGGACCGCAGCGTCCGCGAGCGGGTATTTGCCAGCTGGGAGGAAGCCTGGAGCAATTCCGCCGATTATTGCGCGGACACGCTGAACCGGCTGGCGGGCTTCCGTTTGAAGCTGTACGACAAGAGAGGCTGGGACGATATCCTGAAGGAGCCGCTGGCGATCAATCGCATGTCGGGGGCAACGCTGGATGCGATGTGGCGAGTGATCGAGGAGAACAAGCCGAAATTCGTCGCTTATTTGGAGCGGAAAGCGAAGCTGCTGGGGCTCGACAAGCTGAACTGGGCCGATGTGGACGCGCCGCTCGGCAAAGTGACGGAAGAAATTACGTACGACCAGGCCGCGCAAGATATCGTCAAGCAGTTCGGCGGCTTTAGTCCGAAATTGGCCGAATTTGCGGCCGAAGCGTTCCGCAAGCGCTGGATCGAAGCGGAGGACCGCTCCGGCAAACGGCCGGGCGGTTTCTGCACCGCGCTTCCGGTCAGCAAGCAAACGCGGATTTTCATGACGTTCGGGGGAACGCTTTCGAACGTGTCGACGCTGGCTCATGAGCTCGGTCACGCCTATCATCAGTATTTGATGGAGGAGCTGCCGGTGTTCAACCAGGATTACGCGATGAACGTCGCGGAAACCGCTTCGACCTTTGCGGAAATGATCGTGTCGGACGCCCTGGTGAAAAACGCGGCAAGCAAGGAAGCGAAAATCGTGCTGCTCGCCGACCAAATCCAGAGATCCATCGCCTTCTACATGAACATCCATGCCCGCTTCCTGTTCGAAACGCGCTTTTATGCGAAGCGCCGGCAAGGTTTGCTGGACGCCGGCGAATTGTCCGCGCTGATGGAGGAAGCGCAGCGGGAAGCGTACCGCGGGGCGCTGGGCAACTATCACCCGCATTTCTGGGCTTCCAAGCTGCATTTTTACATCACGGATGTACCGTTCTATAATTTCCCGTATACCTTCGGGTACATGTTCAGTACCGGCATTTACGCGATAGCGCAGCGGGAAGGCCAAGCGTTCGCGGAGAAATACGACGCGCTGCTGCGGGATACGGGCCGGATGACGGTGGAGGAACTGGCCGCCAAACATCTGCAGGTTGACTTGACCAAGCCGGATTTCTGGCGCGAGGCGATGGCGTTATCCGTGGCTGACGTCGATGCGTTCCTGGAATTGACAAAATAAATTGTGTGATTGGGCCCCCGTCATATTGTGGCGGTGAGGGCCCGTTTTTATTACGGCCACGCGCAATCATCACGAAGCTAACGGACCCCAGTGACGGTAGTCGTTCCAAATCAAGGAGAACATTGTTATAGGCCATCAGTCCGACCTAAATCAACTGCCCAACGAATTAAAGTATTCTTTTCTTGGGGGGGTGGCAGATCAACACTCGCTGTCTGGGGACTTTGCACGATTATCCCGCTTGATCAGGTAGCAGGGAAACAAACAAGCTCGGGAGAAGAAAATAATTGGTGGAGAAACAGCTAGATTCGAGATAATTTAAACGGGCTTAGGAGAAGAAATCAGGGTTTAGAGAAGGTGAAACAGACCGCATAAGAGATCTAGACAAGAGATCAAGACAGGAGATCAAGGACAAGACGCGAGGGAAACGAAAAGACCGTGATTTTGCTGTAGCCTGAACCCTTCCGTCTTCAATAACGCCCGCACCGTTCATGTTAGTCTACACCAATCAAGTTGATCTGCGTCAAACTCCCCCGCACCGTTCCGGCGTCTCGATCAAGCCGCAGCCGTAAGGGGCTGGTTTGGTTGGCATACGATCAGCCGGCGGTAAGGGATCGCGGGAATCGCCACACACATGCGCAGCAACTTCTGCCGCATCGTTTCTTCCGCTCCGGGCAGTCCTGCTCGCTTTGGTAACGGCTGCTAAATGGTTGAAGTTCTGTTTCCACATTGACTTCCATATCAGGCTCACCCTCGAATTAAAAATACACGAACACAGGTTCCATTTATTTTATTGTACCAAACGTACGTTCCCTTATCAAGCCGGACATTTCACCTGAACCGCCTCATTTTTTCCCATCTCTTTTTCTTCTTTCTTTTTTTGGAGCCCTTGCCCTAGCCCCCCTGCTCACTGAACGAAAGGGATAATCGTGCAAAGGCAGGCAGCAGGCAGGGACACCAAGACACAAAGACCCTTTAGACAGCCCTATTACCTGGCATCGATTTGTGACACTGCTCGAAACGGCTACGGTGCAAAAGGTAGATGCGCTACATCAAGACTTACCTGCCGATTTTTTACTGCGAAAGATGAGCTGTGTAATTAAAAGAAATTACAGTCATATTTTGCAAAGTAATTATTAACCAAATTTGTTGTATATTGTTGAACGTTATATAATTATGGCCTATAATGAGACATAAGCCCTATATAATGGGGACTTACATGGGAAGGGAGGGTGGATATGCTGAAAATCGATGAAATTTCACTCGCCAGACAAGTGGAAATGGCATTTAAGGAGCTGGAAGAGGAGCTTTCCGGATTAACATCAGGCACCGTATTCATCCAAATCCGCAACAATACCATCGGAAAATTCGGAATCCGCCACAATCCGATTGCCGGACGGAACGGGCATCTCGCCGATGAGGGCGCAGGGCTGACCATGGAGCAGATGCAATGTTTTCGGAGGATGGCCCTCGAATCGTTAAAGTTCAAACGGTATTGGACTCACGGGGAAATCAGCTATGAATTTGCGCTTCGCCAAGGAATGATTGTCGTCGATGCCATATTGGAATCGAATTACAACATGGCCAATTTGTTGATCCAACGCTACTCGCGTAAAGATGCCATCCATACATACAAACAAGATAAGACCTCTTAAACCGCGGTAAACGGGGACATTAAAGGGGAACAGGCGACCTGCATATGCAGATCGCCTGTTCCCTATAGTGTTAAATGATAGGAGAATGCAAGTTACAGGTTCGAACGACCCGACAATTGCTGCTCCGCCAATTGAACCAGACGTTTCGTAATGTAACCCCCGAGGGAGCCGGTTTCACGGGATGTGTAGTTCCCGTAGTATCCGTCTTGCGGAATTTGGACGCCCAGTTCTTGAGCTGCTTCAAATTTCAGTTGTTGCAGCGCGGCGTTGGCTTCACGAACGATAAGGTTGTTTCGGCTTCCGCTTCTACCTGCCATCGTTGTCACCTCCTTTGCCTTTGTGGTGTTAGTATGGTTCCTAGGGAGAAAAATATGCGGGTAGACTTCGATCTTTAGTAGTGGTAATTATTTCATTTCAGAAATCGGCGGCCAGCGGCGCGCAAAAAGGCCGTCCATCATCGCAGATGGATGATGGACGGCCGCTTGGTTTCGTATTGAGGCATGGCAAAAAAGGATCAGGAGTCGGATTCGGGAGCGGATTCGCCCTCAGGGTAAACGATGTCCAGGTTCAGGTTCAGCTCTATGGACTGCTGCGGCTTTAGATCAATCAACCCCGTCTGCTCGGCGGGCAGGGGGGAATTCGGGGCGTCGGGGAGCCAGGTATAAGGCTCGATGCAGAAAAACCGGTCGGCCTCGCCCTTGGAATAGATGACCCAAAATTTGAAAAATTCCGGATCGGCGGAATAACGCAGCCCATATCCGTCATCCCGGATCAACTCGGCCACCGCGGGCTTGCCGCCGATGTTCAGCATCGTATCGCAATCTACGCCCTGCAGGTTCATCCCTTCGTTTAAAGCTTCCCATGGACCTAAAGGAGCGATCTCACCAGTGGGGATCAGCTCTTCATCGGCTTTGAACAGCCCGCTAACCGGCAGCTTCAGGTTCCAGCGGCCAGGTTCGCCGTCGATGAGGAACCAGGTGTGAAGGCCCAAACCGAACGGGGCGGCTTTTTGCCCCAGGTGCGTGATTTTAAAGGTTTGCTTCAAAGAAGCGCCCTGCAGCCGCAAGGTCATTTCAAGTTTCAGCGGTTCAGGAAATTGCCGAATCCAGTTCGGATCGTCCGAGGTGACGAACTCCGTGGTGATGGCGCAGCCTTCGTCGTCTTCCTCGATATCGCTGACGCGCCAGGGTTGCGTGCGGTGCAGCCCGTGGATATGGTTGTCGTTTGCCGTATTGCGGTCAAACTGATACTCCTGGCCCGCGTAAGTGAAGCGCCCCCTGCGGATCCGTCCCGGCGGAATCAGCAAAGGGAAGCCGAAATGGTACGGCTTTTGCAAATAGAAATCCAGTTCGCTTTCGTCCGGGCACCGCAGCACATCGCGCTGCTGAACACGGTCCCAAATGCGAATCACGTTATTGCCAAGGCGGGGTAGCAGCGTGACTTCAAGTTCGTGGCTATGTAAGATGTACGTATCGTAACCGTTCCATTGCCCTTTGGTCACCTTTTTCATATCGTTGCTCCTTTTCCCACATAATTATCTGTTCCTTAAGCTAAAACTAATCATAACATTTTTTTGCGGTAGACGAAAAATGAATTTGACATGGACGGCAAACACTTTTATGATGATAATCAATAGAAGCGGGTTTCTGGAGGTCCGGGCGGCCTCAAGGATTCGCCATAGCGACAATGCGATGATGAGGGCAAGTAAGCGAAACGTTCGTCCTGCAGAAAGCCGGTGGTTGATGCGAACCGGAGGAGGAGCTTTGGCCGAATGGGCCTCGGAGCGCCGGACAGAACCGCGGGCAGGCGGGAAGCCTAGCTGCGATGCGAAGTATGCCGGACGGGTCGTTCCACGTTACGGAATCAATAAGGCTGAATTTGGCCCAAGGTTGGCTTGTACAAAGGGTGGCTCTGTTGCAAGGACCTGGAGAATTCGGCGAATAAGGGTGGCACCACGGTCTCACGTCCCTTGCGGGAGTGAGGCCTTTTTTGCATTTAAATCGAGGAGGTCAATGAATGATGAAAAAAGTGCTTTCTGGCATCCAGCCAAGCGGAAAACTGACATTGGGAAATTACATCGGAGCGATCAAAAATTTCGTAACCCTGCAGGATGATTACGCCTGCAACTTTATGGTGGTCGATCTTCACGCCATCACGGTTCCCCAGGAACCGGCCGCATTGACGGAGCAGTCCGAGGCCGTTGCGGCGCTGTATATCGCGGCGGGAATCGATCCGAATAAAGCGAACGTTTATCTGCAATCCCATGTAATGCAGCATGCCCAGCTCGGATGGCTGTTGACCACGCTCACTTCGATGGGCGAACTGGAGCGGATGACCCAGTTTAAAGACAAATCGGCGGGCAAAGAATCGGTTGGCGCGGGATTGTTCGTGTACCCGGCCTTGATGGCCGCGGACATCCTGGTTTATAATGCCGATTTGGTGCCGGTAGGCGAGGATCAGAAGCAGCATCTGGAGCTGACCCGGGATTTGGCGGGACGTTTCAACCACCGCTACGGCGACTATTTTACAATTCCGGAGCCGTATATTCCGGAGGTCGGCGCGCGGATTATGTCTTTGGACGATGCCTCGATAAAAATGAGCAAAAGCAATCCGAACCCGGGCAGCTACATCGCTTTGCTGGACGAACCGGACGTTATCCGCAAAAAGATCAGCCGGGCAACGACCGACTCGGGCCGCGAGGTCAAATTCGATCCGGAGAACAAACCGGAAGTCAGCAACCTGATTACGATTTACAGCCAGTGCGCCGGTTTGACGATCGAAGAAGTGGAGAAGCGCTACGAAGGCCAAATGTACGGTCCGTTCAAAAAGGATTTGGCCGAGGCCGTCGTCAGCGTGATCGAGCCGCTGCAGCAGCGGTACCGCGAGATCCGCGAGTCGGGCGAGCTGCGCCAGATTTTGCGCCAGGGCGCGGAACGCGCGTCCGAAATGGCGGAAAAAACGCTGCAGGACGTACAGCGGCTGATGGGGTTTGTCGTTAAGTAAGAAAACTATAATTTAAAAACTCGACTATCGCAGCTATCGCAGCAAAACATCGGCAGACAAGCCTTGATATAGCAGGGTAAAGCAGGGAATCCATTGCCGGAGTTGGCGCTGAAACAGAGGCGAACAGTGTCTTCCCGGCTTTTGGGGCTGCTTCGTTGAGGAAGCGTCAACGATGCAGAGGGCGTCACGATCCGGTGGGGTAAGTACATCTACCTTCTGCACCGTAGCCGTTTCGAGCGGTGTCACAAATTGCCGCCAGGCGAGGGGCCGTCTAAAGGGACTGTCTAAAGCGTTCGTGTCTTGGTGTCCCTGCCTGCTGCTGCCTTAGCACGATTATTCCCTTCGTTCAGGAGCAGGGAGCAGGGGGAGGGCTAGAGCAAAGGTTCCAAAAAAGAGAGAAGAAAAAACAAAAAAGCTGAGGAAAAAATGAGGTGGTTCAGGTGAGATTTTCGGCTTGATAAGAGAACGTATGTTTGCTATAATGAAATAAATGGAACATATGTACGTATATTCTTGATTCGGGGGCGAGCGGATATGGAAGTCAATGCGGGAACGGAACTTCAATCATTCAGCAGCCGTTTTAACAGCGAGCAGGACTGCATGGAAGCGCTAATCGCGATGAAGTGGCCAAACGGCTTTGTCTGCCCGCGCTGCGCTCACACCCGGTGCAGCTATCTGACCTCCCGGCATATCCCTTTGTTCGAGTGCGGAAAGTGCAAGCATCAAACATCGCCTTTGGTCGGCACGATTTTTGAAGGAACGCATCTCCCTCTGGTGAAGTGGTTTCAGGCCCTGGATTTATTCCTGCTTGAGGGCGGCATCTCGGCGCTGCGGCTGAGCAAGGTGATCCGGGTCGCCTACAAAACAGCCTGGTCGATGCTGCACAAAATACGCCATGCCGTGGGGGAGTTCGATGCCCGGGAGCTGCTCTCCGGAGACGTGAAGGTGAACAGCGATCAGTATGGGCGTAATCCGTCCCGGTGTCAGCTTTCGCATCCGTACGCCTCGGCGGTCGTGGCCGGCTGCACGGTCACGGAGTCGGGCGAGCCGGAACAGGTCAAAATCCGCCTGGTACCGCATAAGCGGGGAGGCGAAAAAAGGGCAGACCGTCACGATCTAACCGCGTTCATCAATGGGCATGTGGATGTCCGTACATCGGCGGTACAGTTGTTCCCTCAGGCCTTTCGGCTGTATGCGCCCTTGCGGAAAGTGGTGAGAGAGGCATGGGAATCGCTGAAGAGTACGTATGGAGCCCTGGGACTGAAGCATCTGCAGGCGTACCTGAACGAGTACACCGTACGCCGTCGGCTGCGCCTGCAAGGAGGACTGCCCGGAGCGGAAGAAACGATGCGGCAGAAGTTGCTGCGCATGTGTGTGGCGATTCCGGCGATCCCATACCGCCGGCTGATCGCACGCCAACCGAGTCTGCCCCTTGCGGCTACGGCCTGATCGTGATGTTTGAACGGTGGGGGTTACTTGATGCGGATCAACTTAATGGGTAGGGATTAGCATGAACAGTGCGGGCGTTGCTGCAGACGTAAGAGTTCAGGCTACAGCAAAATCACAGTCTTTTCGTTTCCTTCGCGTCTTGTCCTTGATTCCCTGTCTTGATTTCCTGTCTTGATCTCTTATGCGGTCTGTTTCATCTCCCCTAAACCTGATTTCTTCTCCTAAGCCCGTCTAAATTATCTCGAGCCTACCTGCTTCTCCACCAAACATTTTTTTCTCCCGAACTTGTCTTTCTTTTTGCTACCTGATCAAACGGGATAATCGTGTAAAGCCCCGGACAGCGAGTGTTGATCTGCCGTCACCCCACTTCCCTATCCTCAAGCTTTCAACACCCTTCCGCGTTTCTTGGCCACGATCGGCTTTCGACTTGACTGGCAAGCAAGGATTATAAAGTTGAGCCAGACACCTCTTCTGTCCGCCTATCTTAGATCTTTGAACACCTTCAGCTCAAGGATTCACGCTGATTTTTGCTCTGCGAAAGATGAGTTTATAAAGGCCGTTGGACAATCCTAGTGGCCTTTGTGTCACTAAATTGTCAAAATAACCACGCGATATTCCGATGATTGTCAAACACTTTCTTGGTTTGTTATGATAAAGTTTATAGCGAGAACGAAATATTGCCGAATAATTTACGGATTTATAGATATAGCTTAGTCCAAACTCAATACTAATTTGTAGGAGGATGAATCGCGCGTGGACAAACCATTAAGATATCAGGCTTCTTCGGAATCCGCTGCGTTGTCCGTGAGACCTACTCCTCCGGGAGAGACGGCGACTTGGAGAGATTTCATCGCTTTGACCAAGCCGGGAATCCTGCGTTCGAACCTGATCGCGGCTTTCGCCGGTTTTTGGTTGGCTTCGCATTGGCAACTGCAATACGGCAAGCTGGTTTTGATGCTGCTGGGAACGATGCTGGTCATGGCCTCTTCGTGTGTGTTTAATAACTATTTTGACCGGGAAATGGATATGAAGATGGCTCGCACGAAAAACCGCGCCCTCCCGACCGGGAAGGTAGCCCCGAAAACAGTGCTTTGGTATGCGGTTGTTTTGGGCATTTTGGGCCTTGCCGTTTTGTTTGCGTTTTCCGGTCCGCTGGCCGGCTTGTTCGGCGCAGTAGGCATGTTCGTTTATGTCGTTGTTTACACCCTTTGGCTGAAAAGAACTTCGACCTGGAGCACCTCCATCGGGGCGATTTCCGGAGCGATGCCGCCGGCCATCGGCTACGTCGCGGCGTCCGGTACCGTCGATCTGGGCGCGTGTTTGCTGTTCGCTATGTTGTTTTTGTGGCAACCTCCGCATTTCTGGGCGCTTGGCATCCGGCGGACGGAGGAATACCGCGCGGCCGGTTTTCCGCTGCTGCCCGTTGTGAAGGGCATTCCGCGGACGAAGCTGCAGATGATCCCGTATCTGGTGTTGCTCGTACCCATTCCGATCATGATGTACGTTTATGATTACACGGGGATCTGGTTTTTGGTGATCGCGGAAATTTTGTCGGTCGCCTGGCTGCTGATGGCGCTGACGGGCTTCCGCACCAAGGACAACGATGCTTGGGCGAAAAAAGTATTTCTGTTCTCCGTAAACTATTTGACGGTGAACATGATCGTTATGATTCTCGATACCGTACGGTTGTGATGGAGGTCTAAGGGATGGCTGTTTTGAAAAAGTACAAGTGGACCTGGATTTTGCTGGCGATATGCGTTGTTTTGGCGGGATATCTGCTGTGGGACACGTATGCCGCCAAGCCGAAGCTTCCGGTCATCCGGCCGGTGGGCGAATTCAGCATGCAAAATGTGGACGGCAAGACAGTCACCCTGGAGGACACGAACGGAAAGGTTAGATTGTTTTATTTCTTCTTTGCCAACTGTCCGGACGTTTGTCCGATCACGACGTTTCGGCTAAGCCAGGTGCAGGATATTTTGAAGGAAAAAGGCTTGTTCGGCAAAGACGCCTCCATCGTCTCGATCACCTTCGACCCGCAGCGGGATTCGCTGGAGAACGTCAAAGCGTTCGGCGATAAATTCAAAGCCGATTATTCGGGCTGGTATTTCCTGCGCGGGGATGAGCAAAAAACGATCGATTTGGCGATGAACTCGTTTCAAATCCTGATCAACAAGGATAACGACGGAAACTTTGTGCATATGGATCTGATCGGGATGGTCGACCGCGAGGGACGCCTGCGCGAAATTTACCGCCCCGAGGCGACGCCCGAGGAAATCGCTCAAGGCGTAATCGACTTGGCCAAGGAGTAAGCCGGTCGTAAAGATTTGGAACAAGGACAGGGCCTGTCCGCAAACTTATTGGTTTACATTACAGCCTAGTATGAAGCCGGCGGAGGATATAAAATAAATTCCTCCAGTCCGGCTTTTTCCAATTGGGCGATTAAATATTCGTCAGGCGTTCCTTCTACTCCGGCGTACCCCCGTCTGGTATAGATTTGTTCGGCATCGGGAAAAGCGTCCCTGAGGACCGCGCGGATTCTTTTCCCGGACGGATCGTTGTCCAGAAACAGATAAAGCTCGTCGTCCCCCGCCTGCTTGCGCAGGGATTCCAGTTTTGCCGTGTTCAGAGTACCGAAGGTGCAAAGGATGCGCACTTCATCGCCCAGCAGGCGGCGCAGCTTACTGCGGTCGTTTTTGCCTTCGACAATGATGCTGACGCTCAATCTAAAATCACCCCGGGAAGTATGATAGGATCGGTTTGGTATGCTTTTAGTTTATACCGGGCGGCGGGTGCGATGCAAAGTGGGCTGGGCTGATTTGCTGAGGGATGGATCATGACTCGCGGATCGTGGTTCGCGGCAACCGTTAAAGCAGGAAATGATCGGGAAATGAACGAATAAAGTCGTTTGAGTCCGTTGCTAGGGGAAGATCCGTTAGGGGGACCGTCCTCTGTGAAGACAGCCGCCAGACGTTATGTTAATGTGTTAAAATAAGTCAATAACCCGCTCAGGTTAATACTGCGGAATATCGTTCAGGATAGAAAGGTGAATCGTGATCAAATGCTTGGGCTTGAGTTAAAGCGAAATGCCAGAATCGGAGGGGAAGGCGAAGCTTCTTCCCGCAGCCAATACCGCATCCGCAAGGTCCTTTCCGTCAGCGAGCTGGCGGTCGTGTATACCGCGCGAAATGAAGCGGACGGAAGCCGATGCGTCGTGAAGGAATTTTGCCCGGGCCGGTTCGTGTACAGGAGCAAGGACGGAGCGACGCTGCGCCGCAAGGCCGGCACGGCGGCCGATAAATTCGAAGTGCTCTGGAACGCTTATCAGCAAGAAGGGGAGCTGCTGGAAAAGCTCGACCACCCGGGCATTGTACGCTGCCTGGACCGTTTTGAACAGAACGGGACGGCGTATATCGTGATGGAATATTGCGAAGGCGTCACGCTCGACAAATACATAGCCGCTAACAAGGCGGCCATTGCACCGCGTTTTTTCTACGAAACGATCCTTCCGTTCATCGACACGCTCGATTATTTGCACCGCTTCGGCATCATTCACCGGGATTTGAAGCCGGGCAATCTGATGATCGCAAGCGGCGGGGCCATCAAGCTGCTTGATTTCGGCTCGGCGGCGGCAACGGGGGGAACGGAGGAGAGACGGCCGATTTTAACGACAGCGGGATACTCCCCGCTCGAGTTGTATTCCGAGCAGTCCCGGCAGGGGCCGGAGAGCGATATTTACAGCCTGGCCGCCGTGCTGTATTTCTGCTGCCGGGGCCACGCTCCCACCGATGTCCGCAAACGCTTGTTTGAGGAGCGGCAGGAGCTGGTCGACGCGGAGATGAAGCGCGCCTGGCCGTTTTTGTCCCGGGCGATCGAACGCGGGTTGGCCGTGCCCGCGGACAAGCGCCGCATTTCGCTGGACCGGTTCAAAGCGGCCATCCGTCTCGAATGCAGGCTCAGCTGGCTGTATCGGCGCGGGTATAAATATTAGTGCTCGGTTTGATCGCTTTGTAGCGCAGCTCCAGTTCGGTAATCCCGTCCTCGAAGGTAATGTACAGCTTGTCGTTGTATTCGAGGGTTTCCCGCTTGTTGTTTGCCAGCGGCGTACGGTTTCGAACCAGCGAGCAGCGCGATTTGTTTTGTACGATCAGGGTGCCTCCCTTGCCCGCCGTAAAGAAAATGTTCCGCGCTTCCGGCAGCGGCTCGTTGACGTCAAGGCTTTGGAACAACTCGCCAAGGTTGACGGTTCGGCCGGGGAACGAGGTGAGCGGCCACGATTTGACCGGAACTTCGCTGCCGCTGGCCGTGGCCAGGAAATAGCCCTCCAGTTTGCCGGCAAAAGCCGGCTTGGGCCGCAGCCAGAAATACAGGGCAACGCCGATCAGCGCCAGTACAAGCCCGCCGGCGATGGACCATTTCAGAACCGTATATTTGGATTTGATTTTCAGCGCCAGATGCGCCGTGACCTGGGCGCCTTCCGGATCGGTGGCGGTAATCGTCAGCTCCGATCCGCCGGTCCGCAGCGGCGAAATGTATAATTGATCGCCGGCCAGTTCGGCCCGGGCCGCCTTGCCGGCCGCATCTTGCAGCGCAAAGCTCAGCTTGTCCCCATTTTCATCCAGGAACAACGTGTTTAAATCAAGCTCCGTCAGCCCGTCCTCTTTCGTTAGCTGAAGCTGCTCTTTTCCTTGAACAACCGGGGCCAGGTTAACGATTTTCTGAACAGTTGCCGGCGTGTTCCGGAAAAAGGTATCCCCCTCCATTTTCACATACCACTCGTATTCCCCGGATGCGCTGAACGTGTGCTCGGTATAAAAACTTGTTCCTTCGTTTTTCATTTCCACCGCGGTTTCGGTGTTTGCGGTTTTATCCAGGACGACCAGTTCGGCGCTTAGTCCCTGATAAAGCTCCTTCTCCTGCAACGGCTCGTTCGAACTGGCGTCGATCAATAGCGCTTCGATTCCGGCGGGTTTACCTTTAATCGCTTTCCCGTCCGTCAGCCTGGCCTTCGCCTCCATGGCGTAGCTGCCGAGCAGGCTGATTTTTACCAAATCTCCCGAGCTTCCCTTGAATTTAAGCGTCGCGGTTCCCTTTTTCGGCGCGGTGATTTTCAGCAGGGTATAGCTGTTCGACTTGAACAAGCGAATATTTTTGGACTCGTAGAACAACTGCGCGTCCTTCAGCGGGCGCGCGGATAACAAAATGATGTTGGCTTCGCTCATGGAGGAGCTTGGGATCTCCACCTGAACCTCCTGCAATTTGCCGGAAGCGGTCACCCCGGCCACGGGCATCAGCACGGAGCGCATTTCTCTGGCGAAAATCTGATTGAAAATTTCCGGCAAATCATCCGCGCTGCTTGTCGTATAGAAAGCGCCTCCGGTACTCTGAGCGATCCGCTTCAGTTCATCGGGATTTACCGTACCGTCATGATTCAACCCGATCGTGTAAATGGGGTACCCGTTTTTTTGGGCCATTTTGATCGCGGCATCGCTGTCTTTCGCCGAATCTTCCTTGGTTCTGGATTGCCGGTATGGGCCGAAATCCGTTTCTCCGTCGGACAGCAGGATGAGAAACGGTTTGCGGCCTTCCGTTTGCTCATCGTTTGCGGAAGCCATCAGCAGCTTGCTGCCCGTGAGCAGGCCCAGACCCAGGTCGGTGTAGCCCGTGCGGCGGAGCCCCTCGATCTGCCGCTTGATCTCGTCCCGTTTGGAGGCGACGGAGATGGGGGTAAGCGGCATGGACTTCACGATTTGATGATTGTAGGCGGCGAATCCGATGCGTGTCCGGCTGGCGTCGCTGATATCCATAAACATGCGGACGACCTCGCCCGCCATTTTGTCCGGATCGGCATGGTTCATCGAATAGCTCGTGTCGAGCACGAAAATGGCGTCAAAGGCTTCCTGATTTTGCGGTTTTTGCTGCTGTCCGGCGGCCTGAACGGGAACGGAAAACGGGCAGATCGTTACAGCCAAAAGCAAAAACAGGAATATAGTCCTAGAAATAATGAAAAATGCAAATGATTGTCGATTCTTCTTTTGAACCATTATCCAATACCCACCTCAATTATCTAAAAATTTACAAAATAGATATATTAAACTATCTTTCAACTATCTCTTTTATATCGGACCAGCCACTTTGAATTTGTATAGAGTTCCAAAAAATAGGCCTTTAATTGGATAATCATCCCTTTCATAGGTTTTTCTATAGGTCCAAAATCCTTATTTCGGGAGCAAATGCTACAGATTGGACAATTTAGGCGGACGCTGTTTATGATTACCCCTAAAGGCCTGACCGGAAGGTGCCGGTTTTGAAAGAACCTAAATACAGAGCACTATTTTTAGGGGCCTGCAGCCGCATGAAATATGGGGTTTTTGGCATAGGCAATGCGTCTTTGAAGAAGCGGGAGGAGGATAAAAAGTTCTATGGATATCATCAATCAAACCAACCGAACGATGCTGTTTGATGAGATCAATCCGGAGAAACTGGACTTGCTGACGATTGTGGGCGATGTTAAAGGGATCGACAGCTTAAGCGACGACAAGATCAAGGAGATCAACGAGCACCTGCTCGTGCGCAGCTTTGACGAATTTTTGACAAAGTTTTCGCCGTGCGTGTATTCGTTTTTCAACGCGGCGAACCAGAAAGTCGTTTATACGCTGAAAAAGCCCGAGGGTATTGCAGAGGATGCGATTTCGGAAATCCGGATCGACCAGAACAACGACTTTCTGAAAATGCTGTTTACGCTGATCGACACGAAGCGGAGCCAAGGCATGACCAATGTCGATTTCAAATTCGAGAATTTGCTCGATATGATATCGCCGAAAAAGGTGATGGACGATATCCGGCAGGTGCGCAAAGAAATCCATTACTTGTACGGACAATATGAAAAGCTGGATGAAGAGGATCCGAAAAAGCTGGATTTGGGCGACAAGCTGAACGCTATGTTTGAAGAGGCAAGTGCAAATTATAACAATGTTATGGCGATGCTGCCGCTGGCGATCGAGGACATTAAAACGCGGCTTCTGCTGGGGGGCTCCAGTGAGGAAAAGGACGCCGAAGCGGTGCAGATCGGGATGCTGACGATCGGAGAAAGCGGCGAATTGAAAATCATCGAGGCGCCGAAGAGTGAAAGCACGGAGCTGGTGCTGCTCGACGAGAAGGGTTCCAACGGTTTGGCGCTCGTCTTCGAAGACGATTACAACTCGATTACGGAGGCTCCGTCCGGTTATGTTCGCGACTTAGTTGTACGTACCTTTAGCCCATTGCCGGCCGTGAGCACGGAAGTCAACGTGGAACAGGAAGTGCAAAATTACAACACGTATCTGGAATTTTACAAGACGGCCAAGGACGATTTTGTGAAAACGGTCAAGCCGCTTGTCGAGAAAATTTTGGGCGTGAAAATGTTTTTTGACCAATACTCGGTGAAAAACAAAGGGATGCAGCCGTCGATGCTCGTCACGAACAACAAGCTGGATATGACCGTCAAGAGCGCCAACATCCCGCGGCTGGAGACGTATCTGAACACCGTCAACGCGAAAAACGATTTCACCGACACGATCTGGTTCGGCATCGTCCCTTCGGTGGAGCTGGAAAGCGCGGGCAAGGTGAAGGTTAGCCGCGAGCGCTTCAAGGGCAACGAGAAAATCGTCAAGCAGGACGGCAACAACATGGAATCGCTGGCGATGCTGCTTACGGTCGTGAAGGAGTTCAAGGTGCAGGTATTCTTCAGCTTCGAATCGGGCGAGGAGACGACGTTCAACAACATCGCCACTTCGGGAGTCGACAAATACATCGACAAATGCGCGCCGCTCATCCGCAAGGATTACAGCGAATTCGCCATCCCGTGCCTGCCGAACTTTACGGTTATCCCCAAGGAGAAATCGGGCGTGATCATCGACAGCCGCATGGTTCAAACCGAAGGCGGAGCGGCCCGGCTCTCCCGGGAGAAGGAAGACATCCTGAAGCTGTGGATCGAGGGCGTTTATGTGGGGGCGTCTTACGTCGCCGCCGGGATTGTGGCCGCTTATCAGTGTCCGGAATACCTGAGGGAATCGTTCAAGAACACGAGCAAGGAGTTTCCGGGCGTGCGCTTCGACATTGAAGCGGGCGACAACAGCTTGCGCGCCGTGACAACTATGGCCAAGGAAATCACCGGCTTCACGAATACGATCAAGGATTCGATCAACCGGAAAAATTTCGGCTTTGTGTTCTCCTCCGAAAACGCGCAGCTTCAGGGCAAGGACATTCGCCGCATCACCGTTTACAAAGCGAGAAGCCTGGCGGCGTCAGAGGACGGATTCGACTCGATTTACAAGACGCTGGTCAGCACGTATATCGAGCGGATTTTGCGCTTCCAGACCGCCGACTTCAAGCATGAAAATATCATCAAATTTTTCAGCAACAACCCGAGCAGCCAGAAGAGCCAATGGCTGGCCAAACGGGGCTTCATCAACTCGATCATCTATGACGGGGACGATATGAATTACGTCATCGACGAGAAAAACAACCTCTGCCATATCGACTTGATCTACAACGGCAACGTGAAAAATCTCGAAGTGATGATCACCAAGGGCACAAGCCCCGTCAAAGCATGATGCAAGTAAATGACCGGGCGGTCAAAACGCAGGAAATCCGTTTTTGGCCGGCCCGGAGAATACGCAACTGTCGTATGTAGGAGGACCGGCCGCTATCCGGCGACTGACCTCGTTACATAAATTCCGGGGCGCTATATAGGTTGAGTTAAGAAATAGGGCAAGGGTAAGCAAGAGGGGGAAACGATTCTGAAGAAGCTGAAAGCTTTCTGCAAGAAATCTGCTTCGGAAGCATCAGCTTGAGTTCGCCTTTGTGATCGTAAGAACATTTCACCCGGCTGCCTTTTTCTGCAATATCATTAGCTCAAACAATAGCGTAACGCCCTGGGGCCATCATATTTTTACTCTAAGGAGGATGTATTTTATGGGATTCAGACTGAAAGTTGAAGGAGCCGAAACAATCGAGCTCGGGCTGGACAACATCCAGAAGGTGTACTACGACACCGATACGCCGGACGACTCCAACGCCAGATCCACGGACGTAGGCTCCACGCTGAGAATCATCGGCAAAATCATCACGGCGACCGACGGCGACAAAGCCGACGATACGCTGAAGCTGGCCCTGTGGTCGCTGGTTCCCGCGGAAAAAGCGGACTGCTACCGCAAGCTGACGCTGGAAGTTATCGCCGCCAACCAGGTGGTGCGGGAGATCGTGTTCCCGAACGCATTTGTGGTTGACTACAAGGAAGCGTTTGGCGACACCGAAGGCGTAGGGCAATTCGAGCTTTATGTGAAGCAGAAAAAAGACAAGACCGAACTGGCCAAGCTCAATGGCGGCTATCCGGTCAACGACATCTAAGCTTGCTTCGCCCGGGCGCGGGGCGCCCGCATTTCGTAAATCTCAAGAGGCCCCAGGCCTCTTGAGATTTACTGTACCTTGCGGCGATAGCTTGAGAACGATCGACTACGCAGCGCTAACGGTTGTAGGCGAGCTTATTTGGCCGAAAAGGCGGAGATTCCATTTCTGACGGTTGCGAGCGTGCTTATTATGATGATAAATGCTCGAAACAGCCGAAACTGAACCAATTAAGCGCTCCGGCAACCGTTACATTTTGATTTAGCTTGATTTTGCCGAAATAGTGCCGATGGCATCCGTTAGAACGATTTCACGAAATTTTGGACGAAAGTAGGGAAGCATTTGGCGGACTATTACGAACGGCTGGGCGTTTCCCGGAATGCGGAAGCCTCCGAGATCAAGGCCGCTTACCGCAAGCTGGCCAAGCGCCATCATCCGGATGCGAACCGGGGAGACCCTCAGGCGGAACAACGGTTTAAAGACATCGTCGAAGCTTATGAAACGTTAAGCGATGCAGAGCGCCGGGCCGCTTACGATGAGCGCTTGCAGCGCGGGAACTTCGGCGCGCCGGGGAAAAGCGGAAAGCCGGGGCCCGAAGCGCAGCGGCGGACCGGCGGCGGGGCGGCGGCAGCGGAAGCTTTCGATCCCGCGCGGATGAGGGAGCAGTTTGAGCAGTTTTTTGCCATGCCGCGCAAAGGACAAAAGGACTCGGAACAAGGGAAGAACGCCGAAGGGAAAAATCCGCTGGATACTTCCGCCTTGTTCAATAGTTTTTTCGGCTATCGCAAGAAATAGCAAATGAGCCTAAATTCATCTGACGGGGGTAGCTGCCTGTGAAGACGGAGAAATCCGCTTGGATCGGATACGTTGAACTAATGATTTATGCCATACTGGTCGGGTTGGTGATCTATGTGCTGCTGCGGCCGGTTTATTATGTGGCGCAAATGGGCACGGTTGCGGTTTCCGCCGTGATCATCTCGGCAATTATCTGGACGGGGGGCGACCCGAAGCTGCGTCCGGGCAGGAAGCCGCAGGAAGTGAGCAAAATCGTGCTGCTCGATGACGACGGAGAACGGGTCAAGGAATGGCTGATCAAAGGGGAAACGTCCGTATTGATCGGCAAAAAAACGGATCAGGGCGAAGTGGACATCGATTTGACGGATTGCGAGTACGCCTCGCTGGTCAGTCCGGAGCACGCCGTGCTGAACCGTGTTGGAAACGAATGGTTTATCGAGGACGCGGAATCGTACAGCGGTACGGGAATTCGCAAGGCGGGGCGCAGCGACGCGAATCGGCTCATTGCCGAAGAGCCGGTACGGGTCGGTGCGGGAGACATGATTTTTATCGCGAACACCAGGCTGTTGATTAAATAAGCGGTACTCCCACTTACATTTACATACGGAGGAATGAATCGAAAAATGAGCCTGACGAGATGTATGAACGGGCATATGTTTAGTTCGAGAAAGCACGGCAACACATGCCCCTACTGCAATACGACCGTGGAGCAGCCCGCCCGCGCGCCCAAAAGCGCGCAGAGCCCTGCGGCCGCCGCGGACATGGACGAGAAAACGATGCCTTACCTGGGGGAAACGACCGGGATCCAGCCGGTAACCGGCTGGCTGGTGTGCGTCGAAGGTCCGCAAATGGGCCAAGACTACCGGATCATGGCGGAGAAAAACTTTATCGGCCGCGCCGAAGAGATGCATATCCGGATCATCGGCGACAACGCCGTGTCCAGACGCAATCACGCGGTCATCGTCTATGATCCGAAGAAGCGCAATTTTTACCTGCTGCCGGGCGACGCCTCGGGACTCGCCTATCACAACAATGAGGCGGTATATTCCCCCGTGGAGTTAAACGCCTATGATTTGATCCAGCTCGGGCGCAGCAAATTTGTGTTCGTCCCGTTATGCGGTCCGCATTTCGAGTGGGACAACGGTTAGGAGCCGGGATGATGGGGATGGAAAAATGGTTCACGAGCGATGTGCTTGCCGTCTATGCGGCGGTGTTCGTCGTGGTCGCTATTTTGATCGTTGTACGCCAAAGGCTGCGCGCGGCCGTAACCGCGGGCCCGTCCCGGAAGGCGGCGCCTTCGCCGGAGCTCGCGAGCTCGGAGCAGCAGCCGGACCGGGAAATTTCGCTCGGCAATGCGCAGACGATCGGCCGGCGTACGGAGCAGGACGACTACTTCGCCAGCGCCGTGACCAAGGTGGGCACGCTGGCGGTCACGATGTTTTCGCGGGAGTTTCTGAAGCTGGATGATGCCGGGGATATCCCGGAATTTTTTCACAAGGCGTCGATTGTCAGCAACCGGGCCATTATGGAGCAGCTTGGCGGAGCGATTGGAGGCACGACGCTCGTCGCCGCCGTGATTTCGGATCACAGGCTGCATTGGGGCGCGGTCGGGGACAGTCTGATTTTGCTGTTCCGGGACGGAGAGTTTCTGCCGGTGAATTCCAAGGATACGTTTGAGAGCGTGCTCGAAGCCAGATATTTGGCGGGGGAGATCGGCCGGGAAGAGGTCAGCGGCAATCCGATGAAAAATCAACTGACCAATTATTTGGGCTACGGTGGCTTTATGAGCATGGAGGTCGGCGAGCCGATCCCGCTGGAGCCGGGGGACATCGTTATCCTGTGCAGCGACGGCGTCTATGACGCGCTGACGGAAGTGGAGATGGAAGAAATCCTGATGCAAAGGATGCCGCCGCAGGAAACGGCGGAGGAAATGATCGCTTGCGTGGAGCGGAAAAGCTACAAGCATCAGGATAATGCGACGGTCCTCATTCTGGAGCATTAATCATCACCCTCGCGTGTGTGCACGGGGGGAACGGGGGAACGCATGAGGAAGGAGAACAGCGATTTCAAGACAGCATTCGTCTCCGAAGCGGGTTCGCATTTCGACAACCGGGATTATTTCGCTTTCGTGGAGCTCGACGACATGGCCTGCTACGTTGTTGCCGACGGTCTCGACCTGGACAAGGAAGTGCGCAGCGCGCAGATGGCGGTAGAGGTGATTCTGGAGAGCTTTATGGAAAAGCCTTCGATGTCCCGCCGCAAAATCCGCCAGGATCTGGAGGCGGCGCACGAATGGCTGAAATTCGAAAGCCGCCGGGTCCGGCTGAAGGCAAGCGTGCTGGTCGTCGTCACGGATTATACGCGGATGGTGTGGGCGACCTGCGGGAACGCGCGGCTGTATCAATTCCGCGGCGGCCGGGTGAATTTGCGCTCCAAGGATCAGAGCCTGACGCAGCTGATGCTGGATCAGGGAAGGCTGGCCGAGGACCGCAACCACAATCACGAAGAGCGCGGAAATCTGCTCAATTACATGGGCAGGCCCGACCGCTTCGAGCCGTATGTTTCGGACAAAATGCCGCTGTCGGACGGCGATGTGCTGCTGCTGGCGACCCAGGGCGTCTGGGAGCAGGTGGACCTGCCGGAAATGCTGGACGCGCTCGCGGAAGCGAGCGATCCGGAGAGCTTGACCGATACGCTGGAGGAGGTCGTGCTCAGCAAGCAGCAAAAGTCGGTCAATAATTATACGGCGGCTGCCGTGTATGTGAACAAGACGTTTACGGAAAAACCTAAAAACATCAAAAAGTGGATTTTGCGCGGCGCCATGCTGCTGCTGACGCTGGCGATCGCCGGCGGCGGCGTCTGGTACGTCAAGGCGAAGCAGGCGGAAAAGCTGGCCCAGACGGCCGTCTTGATGGTCGAGAGCGAGGAGGACGGGGACCGGTACGCTTCCGCCGGCGACTACGCCAAAGCGCTGAAGTCCTACAGCGAGGCGAAGAACGCCGCCAGCAAGCTGAAGGACAAGCTGCATTTTCAGCTGTTGCGGGGCAAGCAGCAGGTGGCGCAGTTCCTGAGCGACGGCGACGGCTATGTGCAGGACGGCAGCTACGATATGGCGGTGGACAGCTACAACGACGCGCTGAAGCAAGCGGACAAATACAAGCCGTTTAAGGCGGAGGATATCAAAGCGAGGATTGAACGCGCCGGGGCGATTGAAGCCTTGTCCGGGGTGATCAAAGAAGGCGATAAGCTGTTTCAGGAACAGGATTACAACGGAGCGCTCGCGGTTTTCCAAAAAGCGAAAAAAGCGGCGATTGAAGCGGAATACGAGAGCGGGCAAAAGAAAGTGGAGGAGAAGATCGAGCAGACGCAGGCCAAGATCGACAACATTTACAAGGAAACGAGAACGCTGAAGGCGGACAATTTGGAGAAAAAAGGCGACCGCAGCCTCGCTGCCATGGATTACGCCGCGGCGATCGAGTCTTACAAGCTGGCGCAGGAAATTTATCAGGAAATCGACAAGCTGGAGCGGGTGCTGGCGATGGAGCGCAAAATCTCTCAAGCCGACGAGAAGCTGAATCCCGCCGTTCCGGCGGCAGGCTCAGCCGGTGAGAGTGCCGGGGCGACTGCCGGGGCAGGCGGCAGCGCCGCGGGCAATCTGAATCAGCAGCAGCAAGCTGCGGCGGATTCAGCAGGCGGCGGTCAAGCCGGGGGAAGCCAGCAGGCGTCAGGCGCGGCGGCGGGTTCGTCCGCTAAGGAGCCGTCCGGGATTTCCTCGGGCGGCGGCGAAACCACGGCCGGGGGGACCGGCACAGCCGGCACAACAAGCGGTAACGGCAAAGCTGGCGGAAACGGCGGCAGCAAGGCTGGCGGCAACAGCGGGGAAGGCGGAACCAGCGGCAAAGGCGGGAATGACACAACCGGCGGGAATGGCGGCAACGGCACGAACGGTGGAAACGATGGAAACGGCTCGGCTGGCGGAAATGCCGGAGCCGGGAAGACCAGTGAAAACGCCGGAGATGGCGGTAACAAGCCGGATACGGGAGCCAAGGCCGGTAACGGTGCGGATAGTAAGGCAAATGAAAGTGCGGATGCCAAGTCCAATACCGATGCCGATGCGGAAGCGGGTTCAGCAAATGGCGGGGCGGCAAGTGGGACTTCCCCGGCAGGCCCGTCTTCTTCCAAAGGAGGGAACGCTTCATGAAGGATATTATCATGGACCGTTTAAGCAAAATGGAGGATTTGCAGCAGCGCCGGCTGCTGCGCAATTTGATGAGCGGCGTGTTCCTGAATCTCGTGGAATACCAGGAAGAGCTGAACCGGAAGCTGGAGCGCCGGGTGTTCGAGGAAGTCGGAGAATACGACGGAAAATACGACGTCTTTGTCTCCGCGTGCTCCAGAGAGGAATGGGACCCGCTGCATGAATATTTGTTCCCGATGATTCCGGAGGACACGGAAGCGGGCAAAATCGATCTGCGCACGGTGGTATCCGGCTTGCGCGGCGGGGAAGAGGTGCGGATCTGCACGCTTTTTCTGGAATGCAAGTACGCGGAAATTCAGCAGCTGCTGCTCAGCGGCCGCCGGTTCAAAGGGGAACTGGCCACGTCCCAAGGCCGCTATGCCGTGGAGTTCAAGCTGGAGCGGAATATGGCGTACATCCGGGAGATCGAGAAGCTGTATCACGTGTTCCTCAGCAACGGGCTGCCCTGGAAAACGGTCAATCATCCGTATGCCCACAAGTTTGTGGACGCGGTGCTGACCGAGGTGGACGGAGAACTCGGCGAGGAAGAAGAGGCGCTGGAGCTTACCGTTCATTTGGAGGAATATGAGCCGTACAAACGGGCGGATATGATACCCTTGTGGAACATCCAACGCCTTGAGCTGAAGACGGGCGGGTTCCCCGTGCCGGCGGCGGACCGGGTTAACTTTGAGCATGTGCTGCCTTTGCGGAAAACGGGCGTGCAGCACGGTTATCTTGTGGACGTCGACGATGACAGCATCCGCTACGTCAAGCGTACGCCGGAGGAACTGACCGTCGTCTCGCCGCTGGAGAAGTCGGATATGTGGCGGGTGCTTATGCTGGTCGAGCCTTTTGAATCGGTGGTCAGCAGACCGGGATACGCGCTGCTTTCCAACCGGCAGAAGGAGGATTTCATCGGCAGCTACCGCCGCCGGCAGGGGCAGATCGTTCGCTCCCGGGGCGAGATTTTGCGGCTGGTGCATTCTTTTGCCGCGGCGGAATCGCTGGAACTGACGGATGTGGAAATTCGTCCGCCGGGCGTGAGCCGGGCGATCACGTATGAGCTGAACCGGTTTATTACGGATGAAGTGCGGGTGGACAACGGGAAATGGCGGATGTGCCTGAAGTTTGGCGACCGCGGCTTCACAAGCCGGCTTGCGTTTATGGCCGAGGATGTGATGAGCTTTCTCGTCTCGGAAGTCCAGCTTTTGTTCCCGGAATACCGCTGTGAAGGAGAATGGGCTTGAATTACATTTGGGATCTGCTCGTGCGGGCCGGAGAAGCCGGGATCGAAAAACGGCAAATTAAGTTCCTGCCGGCCAAAGTGTATTCGCCGTATATGGAATTGAGCCTGCACGAACTGAACGCGGGCGCGGGGCAGCACGGTCTGGAGGTCGAGGTGAATCCCCATTACCGGTTCCCGGCTTTATTCGGCGAACTGCTGGATATCAATCTGACGGAGGACCCCGAGTTCCGGAGCGTGCTGTTTGATATTTTGATCCATTTTTTGGCCGAGCTCGATTTGATGCAGGGTATGAACAAGCGGGAGTATTACATCCGGTTCGTGCTGCGCGATCTGAAGTCCGGGGCGTTCGGGGAGCGGGTAAAAGAACGCATGAGCCTGTTTGACCGCGACGAACAAGAGTTTATCGCCGGCGCGATCCTGCGGATGTACGATACCGGCGAGCCGCTGCATCTGCTGAAAAGCGCGGTCGGCCGCGTGTTCCGCCGCTCCACGATCTACGTGAACAGCGAGGAGAAGGACGAAATGCTGTTCTACATCGGCCAGAAGCGGACCGAGCAAGGCCGCTTAAAGCTGGAGACGCTGATGGAGCTGTTCCTTCCGGTGCGCTATCGTACCGAGGTGTACTGGGACTGCCATGTCGGCATTATCGACGCGGAGGAGACGATGGTTCTGGACCGGATTGCGCTGTATTGATTTTCA
Source organism: Paenibacillus sp. FSL P4-0127 (assembly GCF_038007325.1). Taxonomy (NCBI): domain Bacteria; kingdom Bacillati; phylum Bacillota; class Bacilli; order Caryophanales; family Paenibacillaceae; genus Paenibacillus; species Paenibacillus sp. FSL P4-0127. The sequence goes on from NZ_JBBOWY010000001.1 coordinate 2,130,438, forward strand.
GGCTGCCCGCGAGACTCTAGCGAGAAAATAGAGGAAAAGAGGAAAAAAATACCGCTATTCCGCCGCTATCCCCCATTTTGAGAGAAATAGAGGAAATTTATGCCGCTATTTATTCGAACCGCAAGGAAATGCCTGGCGATCTAGACTATTCATAGGAAAATAAGGACAAAAAATTTCCCTATTGGGGATGAACAAGCCTGGCTGCGGAAAATAAGAACATTAAATTCCGCTATTTTTGTAGGCCAAAGAGGATGGTCTGGGGAATGGAGGAAAAGCCGCTGCGGAAGACGCGAAAATGTTGCGGATCAACGGCGTCGTCGTCACGATAGAGGAGGGAAAAAGCGCATGAGGGGATTTAAATTGTATACCGATTCCGCCGGCCGGGAGCGCGGACGCGGACAAGCCCGTTACACGCGGGAGGAGCTGACCGAAATGACCACGTTCCAGCTCCGGAACATCTGTTACCGGGAACGGCTTGTGGAAGGGTTAAGCCAGCGGCTGGACCGGGAAGAGACGATCCGCATCATTTTGAAATATTTGGGCGCGGAGGAGCATTTGTTGATCGGACCGCGCTGCGAGGGCGGAATCGAGCGGGTACAGACGGCGATGCGCAAGTATATGCAGGCTCCGCTGCAGGGAGACGGCGGCATTCGCGTTCCGGCCCGCATCGTTTTGTATCCCGGGATCGCCGTGGAGCGGGCGGACGGCTACGAAGTGAAAGCGCCGGCGGGATATGCGGAGTCCAACGTGCTGCTCGTCAACGACCGGCTGGAGCTGTGCGGGATTTTTCATCTGCGGCGGGACGAGGAAAAGCCGGGCGGCTATTATTTGGCCGCGCATCACGACGGCGAGTGGCGGCGTACGGCTAACCGGCAGTACAGCCTGCTGTTTCTGCGCCGGCAGGATTCGGATTATGTGTATAAGACCTATTACCAGGAGCGGGAACTTCCCCCAACCCATATCCACTATTACAAAATCCCGCTGGCAGATCTGGAAATTTGCGAGCTGCAGGTAACGGACGCCGTGCTGGCGATCGACTTTGGAACCTGCAATACGACGGCGGGAGCCTACCTTTACCCCGGATATACCCAATTCCCGTCGGGGCCCGACCCGCTGAACGGGCAAATCCGGCTTGGTGAAATCAACTTTGTTAAATTCCCCGATCCGGACAGCCCCGAGCGGACGGAGGCCTTGCCGACAGCGGTCGGCGTGGCGGATTGCTCCGATCCCGACCGGGTCAAATATGTTTTTGGCCATGAAGCGCTGCAAAGCGGCCGGCGCAGCAGCTTCGGCAGCCGGGCCTCCGTGTTCCAGGGGCTGAAACGCTGGGTGAACGATTACGGGAAAACGGTTGAAGTGATGGACGGCGAAGGCAATACCGCGTTCGTGACCCGGAGCGATCTATTGAGCGCCTATCTGAAATACGTGATCCGTATGGCCGAGCATCAGTTCAAATGCAAATTCAAGCATTTGCATTTCACCGCGCCGGTGAAGATGAAGACGCCGTACCTCGATATGTTCGCGGAGCTTTTGCCGGATTACCGGATTGAACGGAAAAATGCGCTGGACGAAGGGATGGCCGTGCTGTACAACACGATCGCCGACGGAATCGAGCGCAACATCTTTGATGAAGGGGCCGAATACAAGGCGCTTGTGATCGATTGCGGCGGCGGGACGACGGATTTGTCCTCGTGCGCCTTCCGGGTCGAAGACGGGCATATGTCGTACCGGATCGCCATCGAGGCGACCTATGAGAACGGGGACACCCATTTTGGCGGCAACAACATTACATACCGGATTATGCAATTTTTGAAAATCGTCTTCGCGGACTACTACACGGGCAAAAAAGGCATGACGGATATCGACACGCTGATCGCTTTTCCGGGCAACGATTTGTTCCGGGAGGTGGACGAGCGGGGCGTCGACGCGGTTTACGCCGAGCTGGAGCGCAGGTACAAGGAGGCGGAGGCCGTGATTCCGACGGCATTTGCGATGTACGAGAACCGCTCCCGCGAGGAGTACATGCGGGTGCGGAGCAATTTTTATTTTCTGTGGGATATTGCCGAGGAAATGAAGGAGCAGTTTTTCCGCAAAACGGGCGTGCTGATGAACCGCTTCCAGGCGGAGCATGGTGTGTCCGCTTCGGATGGACATGGGCTGCGTTACGGCGGCCGGACGGCGCTGCCGCAGGGAGATGGCGTGCTGGAGATGACCCGGGTGGAACGCTGGTTCTTGTCCGTGTTCCGGAGCGGCGATTTGAAGGACGAATATGAAATTCCCGACGTGGTGTTCAACATCCAGGAGATTACGCAGCTCATTAAGGCGGACATTTACGAGGTTGTGCGGCGGTTTCTTGAGGATTTTTACCGGGCGGGCGCGCTTGGGGAGTATTCGATCATTAAGCTGACCGGGCAGTCGTGCCGGATCGACGTGTTCCGCGAGGCGCTCAAGGAGTTTGTGCCGGGGCGCAGCATCGAGTTCCGCCAGAAGCCTGCGGAGGGGCGGGTGCCCGAGCTGAAGCTGGCCTGCCTGCGCGGGGCCATCCGTTATTTGAACGCGCGCAAAGCCGGGGAGATCGAAGCGAGCATCACGACCCGCTCGGCGGTGATCCCGTATACGGTGAGCGCGTTCACTCATAACCGCCGCGAGGTGGAGTTGATCAGCAGCCTGCGCCGCAGCGACAGCGCGCCGGGGGCGATCTCGCGTCCGTCGGACGTCGTCCAGCTGGACTTGTTCCTGCGCGGCAGCGACGGGACGCTGCGGCAGCAGTACAGCTACAACAACCGGTCGCAGGATTACAAGCCGGTGCTGTACGAGGACATTCGCGCGCAATACGGAGAGCGGATTCCGCAGGACGACACCGACTCGATCGTGAACGGGGAGACGAAGTTTTTCGTGTTCGCCGACGACAATCACTGGGGGTTCCACGTGCTGCCGGTCGCCCGCCGGGATGAAGGCCTGTTCCTGGGCCGCAAAGCGCTGTTCCCGTTTGAGACGGACAAATCGGAGCTGGATTTTTTTGATGGGATGAAATAAGGAGAGGGTCAGACATGAGGGGATTTTTTGTTCGTTTAGTGGTTCGTAATTTATTGGGAGAAACGTTTCGTCCGGCGGTGCGAGATATCTTCGGCGACATGATTTTAAAAAAATCGAAGTTTGTGTTCGTATGGTGCGTTATCGGTTTATTGGTGACATCGGCGGGTCTTGCGTTTTTACTGCTGGATGAAAGCCCGGAGATGAAGGAGTTCATGCCGATTGCTTGGCTGATCGGTTTCGCTGCGGTCTTGCTGCTGTTCCATGTCCTAAACCATCTGGTCTTCCGGGCCGAAGCCGGCGAAAATTCCGTGAAGGTGCGTTCGCTGGGCGGCAGCCGGACGGTTCGTTACGAGGAACTCAGGAGCGTGAGCTATAGCCGTTTCAACAGCGGGCAATTGGTGCTGCAAGGCGCGGCCGGCGCGGTTCGCATTCCGGCGGGAATCCGCGGGGCGGCGGAGTTCGTCGCGCTCATTAGCGGGAAGATCGGTGAGGCCGCTTGTACGGATGCGATAAAGGCGTTGGACGTGCGGCGGGAAGATTTGAGGAAATGGGGCGAGGAAGCCTAAGAATGGGACAGATATACGCCGGTTTTTGGAAAAGATTCTGCGCTTATATTTTGGATTTGTTTGTCGTGAACATTATTGTCTTGGTAATAACACTTATTTTTTCGCTGATTGATAAGCTTTTCCTCCGTTTCCTCATGAGTTTTATCTCATTGGGTATAAAACAGTGGTTTTATTTTTTTGAATTCTATGAATGGATCGGATGGATCACCCGGCTGCTGCTTACTGCTTTTGGCGCATGGCTCTACTACGCAATTATGGAATCATCTAAATGGCAAGGGACTTTTGGAAAAATGGCGCTCGGAATCGTCGTGGTGAATAGGCGTTATGAGAGGATGTCTTTCCTGAGAGCCAGCGGAAGATTTTGGGGCAAATTTTTGTCGGTTCTTTCATTGTACATCGGGTTCATCATGGCCGGATTTACGGAGAAGAAGCAGGCGCTTCACGACAAAATCGCGCAAACCTATGTGGTCAATAAAAGCGCTTCAGTTGACGAAGAGCGGTTATAACGCACGGAGCCAATCTTTAGGGACTAATATTCCGGGGACCATCGGCAGTGTATAAGGTGCGTAATTAACCTGGAATGTACGAAGTGGGGGAAGTTTATGTACATGTATGACGTGTTATGGAGAAGGTACGGCGCCTGGGCCGTCGATCGGCTGATTGTCAGCATAGGCGCGTTGCTCATCAGTTTTATTTGGATTTCCCCGCGCGAGTTTTTCTCCGAATCTGCGGATACGCCGACCTTGGGGATACCGATGTTGATTACATTCGTCTGCCAATGGCTCTACTATACGATTCTGGAATCCTCCAAATATCAGGCGACTTTGGGAAAAAGACTCGTCGGCGTCGTGGTAGTTGATCGGAATCATCGAAGGTTATCCTACGGCCAGGCGAATGCTCGGTTTTGGGGGAAGCTTCTTTCAGCTCTCACTTGGGGAATTGGTTATTTGATGGCGATCTTCATGGAAAAGAAACAAGCGCTGCATGACCGAATTGCGGGCACGTATGTCGTCGATAAGGCCTTGCTCAGGGCACGGGAAATGCAAGGCGATGCGGATACGGAATTTTCTCGGCTGCATCAAGCAATTCAGGCGGACCGTTCGACAGGTTTTAATTGGCCCGATTGAGGTCGCGGCAGTTGGATTATTGTTTCGAAAGAGAGGGACGGATGTACGCGGGTTTTTGGAAAAGATTTTTTGCGAATCTGCTGGATTCGATCATTGTGTATTTTATTGCCTGGGTAATGATGCTTATTTCTTTGCTGTTATCTATGATTTTCGGGGTACTCGGTTACTATGTGTTGGAGAACTGGCCGGGAGTCTATCAAATTTATAATGCGTCCGGTCATATCATCGGATTACTGATCGCCCCGTTAGCGGTATGGCTCTACTATGCGATTATGGAATCTTCCAAATTGCAAGGTACTGTAGGCAAAATGGCGCTGGGCATCATTGTGGTGAACGAGCGGTATGAACGGGTTTCGTTTTGGCGGGCGAGCGGCAGGTTTTGGAGCAGAATGGTTTCGCTTTTGACGATTTATATCGGTTATGTCATGGCCGGCTTTACGAAAAAGAAACAGGCGCTGCATGACAAGATTGCCAAGACCTATGTGGTCGATAAGAGGATGCTGGAGATGGCGGAGAACTATAATGCTCAAAACCCTCAGTTTCCAGGGGGCGAAAGTCCCGGAGCATTCGGCGGCGCGTAAGGGATCAAACTTGATGGACGAGGGGAATAAACGGATGTACGCGGGATTTTGGAAGAGGTTTGCTGCTTATCTTTTGGATTTTATCATTTCGTATTTTCTCGTTTTGGGGGTTAGACTGTTGGGCATGGCCATCCGAAGCATTTTTGGCTGGTGGCCGGCTTCCGACAGCGAGATTTCTCCGTCTGATGTAAATCCGGTTAATGTGCTCCTTAGCTTGGGACTCTCTTTTCTGTGGTTTTCCGTTATTAAATGGCTGTACTACGCGATTATGGAGTCTTCCAAACTGCAGGGGACGCTTGGGAAGATGGCTTTGGGCATTGCCGTGGTAGACGGGCAAAACGGGAGAGTTTCGTTCTGGCGGGCCAGCGGGAGATTTTGGGCGCAGTTCTTGTCGATTTTGACGGTGACGGTCGGTTACATGATGGCCGGATTTACGGAAAAGAAGCAAGCACTGCACGACAAGATCGCCAGGACCTATGTCGTCAACAAGAAGGCGCTTGAATACGGTCAGGGGCTAACCGGGCAGGGAAATGTAGCAGCGCACACCCACGCGAATGCCGCCGCATTGTTGGAAGCTTTTGAAGAAGTAAGACAAGCTCGTAACCGATAGAAACCGAAAGGAGGAGGATGCCTTTGTTTACCCACATCGCGCCGAAGTTTGAGAAGGGACGCATTTTGAAGACGGCGATGCTGGAGAATCTGCGGGACTTTCCGCGCGAATTCGCGGATATTTACTACCAGGATTATGCGGACGGCGTCGTGACGGGGGCGGAGGTCAAGGTTGGCCCGGACACGCTGACGATTCATCCCGGCATCGTAAAGCACAAAGGGCGTTTATACTCGCTGAGCGAACCGGCCGTGCTGGCGTATCAGACCACCGGTCGGGAGACCGCCGTCAAGGTTCGCTTCCTGGAGGGGAAGGAAGACAGCGACTGGAGTGTGTACCGGAGCGAAATTGTGCTGGACGAGCGGGTGGAAGCGGGGCCGGCGGAGCTGGAGTTGTGCCGGTTCAAACTCAAGGAAGGCGCCCGGCTGCGCCAGGATTACCAGAACTTCCGGGACCTCGCCACGGAATATAACACCGTCAACCTGCTGCATGTTCCCATCGCCGCTTACGGGCAAAGTACCGTCTCTCCGGTCGTGATGCGCTTGTTCGGCGACGAACTGCTGCGCCGGGGAAGCGCCGAACCGCAGGACCTTGCGTTTGCCATGATGTGCTTAAACGAAGGCACCCTCCACCGCGGCGTGATCCTGCACTACATCGCGGGCCGCCTCGGCATCGCGTACAAGGATTACGGCAACGCGGACATCCACAAATACCTGGCCCGCATCCTGGACAGCGCCCGCGGCGGCGGCCACCGGATGGGCATGAGCCCGGGCGGCGGGGGAAGGGTGATTGTGGATTAGGGGGGCACAACAAATAACTTACATGAAAGGGAGTGGAGATTTATGGCTTTAACCTCAGTCACATACAACACACTGAAAATTGCCCCTTTTGAAATGAGGATTCACGAAGTAATGCTAATCAAAAGGGTGAATGACCACGGTAGATTAACCTTCACAGGCATTATTCCCGAAGAAAAAGAAGACCAGTACATCATGATGGCCAGCGAACAAACGGTTGTTGAACTAAAGCATGTTGACGAAAATGGCAACGACAAAACCCTATTTCACGGCAAAATATTAAAACTCAATGTAAAGGTAGAAAAAGGAATCTACTGGCTGGAAGCTGAAGCGATATCCCACTCCTATGATATGGACATTGGGCTAGTGAACCGCGCTTTTCAAGATAAAACGATGACCATTGAAAAGGTACTAAAGGACGTCTCCGCGCCTTATCATGCCATCATTAATAATACATTCTCCGAGCCGAAACAGTTAGGCAATTTTACGTTGCAGTATCAGGAGACGGACTGGCAGTTTATGAAAAGGATGGCCTCCCATTATCATGCTCCCCTGATCACGCTGGCTTCAAGGGACAGTATTGGTGTTTATTTAGGTATACCGGATTATCAGGATTACGGAGAGATTAAGGCTACTCATTATCGTGTGTATAAAGATTTGAAGACGTTTCAAAGTCTAGGAGACCCCAAACAGACAGGGCTAAGCGACCAAGATTTTATTTGTTATGAGGTCGTCATGGACCAAGTGCTGGAGCTCGGGGATCAAGTAACCTTTAAAAATCAAAAACTCCATGTGTTTGAAGTGAAAACGGAAATGAATCGCGGTGTGTTGACCCATACCTATGTACTTTGTCAGAGGAAAGCAGGGTATCAGAAGGTTCAATTTAACACCAAAATCGTCGGGGCTTCCATTCAGGGCAAAGTGGCCGCAGTAGTGCGGGATCAAGTCAAGGTAAAACTGGATTATGACCATGAGTGGAATTTAGGAAAAGCTCATTTATTTCCTTACTCAACGATGTATGCTTCCGAAGATCAGACAGGTTGGTATGCTATGCCGGAAGTAGGCGATGATATACGAATTAATTTCCCAAGTGCCAAGGAAGGGGATGGCATCGCTATTAGTTCTGTACGGAAAAGGCTGCCGCAAGAGGCTGGTTCGAATTCATCTTCATCCCAAGGACAGACAAGAACCATTCATACAACCGTAGTTAAGCAAGAGAAGCTTCAACCCATCATTCATTATGACCAGGAGACCAAGGAAGATTTACAGGTTGACCCTAACACGAAATATTTAATGACTTCGACAGGACAGAAGATCACTTTTAAGCCGGATCGAATCGTGATTTCTAGTGGCGGGGGAGCGTCCATTACGCTCACAAACGCAGGAACGGTTTTACTTGATTGTAATAGTTTACTTACCCTCAAAACAAATGGGCGAATTGAAATGTCGGGAGAAATTATTACTATGGTAGCCAACCAGATTGAGATGAGTACCGAAGAAGGTTTAGGAAGTTTAAAAATCGACGAGGGGCAAGTGCTTATTAAGGGCGTTGAAATGCTGATGGATAAATAAGTGAAAGAGGCGGTTTCCTATGAACCAGCAAGAGGCATGGGCTCGTTTTCTTGGACAAGATGCGCTGCCTTACCGGATACAGTACATTTTGGAGCTGCATCGCTATTATCTGGAGCATAGAGATGCAATTATGCAATCGTTCTTGCCTGTTTTTGATCAGTTGTGCCACGAGGTCAGTCTTCAACAGCAGGAGGAGAAGATGCTTGAATGTCTTGGCATCCGCATCTCGCTATTAAGGACGAGCTTTCTTGACGGAGAGCCGGTCTATATGCTGGAAGCTTATGATGAGCAAACTGTGGATGGTGTGCAAATCACCCCATATCGTTATCAGGCAGGATGGATCTTCAAGTACATGGCTGAGTGGCAGCACCATAGTGAGGAGCAGCGCCGTAAATATGCCGGAAAAGTCGAAATTTGCGGACTGGAAGCTTGGATGAACGAGCAAGTGAATCCATTTCACCTATATATGGTGCATGCCGTACGTTATGCGATGGATCAAGCGGTGCAGCTCGTTTCTTTTCAAAATGTGGTGAAAGGAAAGCAGTTTGATATTCGTGTAGGCGAGTATCGTGATCCCAATGTTTCGGAATCGGTGTATCGGCTGAACAATATGATGCGGTCATCCATCTCTTGCAAAAGATGGCTGGAAAATTTGCTGGAGCATCAATATGTTCATGAGCATATCGCAGGAGTAAATCTATCTCTGGGAAATTATCAAGGGATTAATTTAAATTATGCGCGATTTGAGGATGTTGATTTCACCAGCAGTAATATGCGGAACAGCTATTTGCTGGGGACGAAATTTGAGCGATGTTCATGCGATCATGCCGATTTTCAGCACAGTGTATTAATCGATGCGGATTTTCGAAATTGTAGTCTGGAAAATGCAAGGTTTGATCATATTCTTGCGAGCCGTGATCTTATGAACGAGCAGCATGCGGTTGTATTCGGGGTACGGGGAATGTTGTTCCAGCAGGCCAACCTTACCCATGCCAGCTTTCGTAACGCGCAGGTAGCCGGAGATTTTAGAGGCGCGATTTTAAATGGGGCGAATTTTTCCGGGGCGGATATGACGGGAAGCTGTATGTTTAAGCGTGATATGAACTTAGTCTCCTTAAATGAATCACAACGCCAGAGCATTCGGTGGGTAGAAGAGGAGGAGCATGGCTGTGGAATATTTTAGTTTGGAGCACGATCAACGCCTTGAAGCGATTGGCAGCAGTATCACATTTCCGGAACAGGTGGTTCAGGGATTCGAGCATGCAGAGGATTCTCAGACGGTATTTGTGAAGCCAGAAAGAAAACAAGGATATAGCTGTATTATCGAGCATCCCGTATTTCTTGTCTCCGATGAGATTCAGCGAATATTTTCCGGGTTTGCTCCAAATATGAAATCCAAGACCGTTCATGTCATAAATCCGAATATTTCCTCCCAGGATACCTATTACTTGTTGGATATTCCTGAAATCGATTGTATTTCTTCAACCCATGCCACGATTGAAAAAGGATTTGTGAAGAAGCTGGTGATCCGTGAGGAACCGGTAGAGAATCAGCCGATCTTCAAAATTAAAAGCCTTATACGGCCATCCCTGGTTGTGCGTCTGGATGTAGCCGAAGCATTGCTTCGAACTAGTTTATATGGATTAAAGATACAACGAATTTTAACGGAAGCGGGTGTAGAACATGAGTGAAGGAAATGGCATGGCGAATACGGGGATATACGGGACAATGTTGAAACAATCTTCAGTGAATGAATTGAAGACCGATTGGCGGCAAAGAGAAACTTACATTACGCGCGGAGCTTTTATGTATTGTACGATGGGAACTCATGAGGATGTGTTAAATCAGCCGAAAGTTAATGGTGTATTTGTGAATAAGAATCCGATTATGACCGTGAGTGATTGTAAAGTATCCACTAGTCTAGCTCATGAAGCAGGTTATCTCGGTGTTGACGGTTTTGAGGAACCAGGGACCGTGATCGACGGGAATATTCACTCATTTGGCTTTTGCAGGGCTGATCAGCACCCGTCCAAAGTATATGAAACGACTCTTAAACCGAAAGACATGCACCGAGAATTCGCCTTTGATTTTGATCCGGATCAGCCGCCATCGGCTGCAAATCCCGATAAGAGTAAGAAGATATACCCATGTGTCCCTAAGTTTTTTTCCAGCTCCGCAAATCCTCTGAAAGGTAGTGCACTGGCCCAATCGTTAATGGGGGGCGAAGGAGCGGAGGCAGCGAAAAATGCGATTATGGAATACTTTGGAGGACCACGCTGGCAAAATGGGAGTGAGACGTTGTTTATTAACGGGGTGCCTGCGCTAACGAGTAAATCCTGTTTGACCTGTGCTTACGGGGGGGATATTGGTTTTCTGACGAACGGGATGGACATGCCGCCCTTTGAATTTGTAGAGCACAATTTAAAGCAGGAATAGGGATGGTGAACAAAAATGGGAGGAGATTGGTATCAAGGCGACGGCTTCCAACTACTATGGCCCTATGATCATCAAGGCATTCAGCGGTTAAAGGTCGTACATCAATTCAATGATCATGCACGTTGTCATTTTACCGTTCGAATGACGGAAGAGCAAGCACATGCGTGTTTATTTCAAGGGAGTTTACAAGATACGATTCTAATTCAGAAGGTAGGTGAAGCCGGTAAAGAGTATTGGTTTGCCGGGGGAATTTATCAATTGGAAATGCTCGTTGAGGACGGGATTTATTATGTTGTCGTGGAAGGAATATCTCGTTCCTATGAGCTTGATATTCTTCCTGAAAGCCGTTCTTTTCAAAATAAGGGTGCTACTTACACCCATGTCATTAAGCAGTTGGTGCAAGGACATCCCAAAGGGGATGCGCAAAATGAAGCTACGGAGCCTGGTGCTACCATTGGTGAATTGATCGTCCAGTATCAGGAGACGAATTGGCAGTTCATGAAGCGGTTGGCCTCCCGAGTTGGGACAGTTATTCTTCCGGATCTGGTCATGGATGCGCCCAGAATTTATTTTGGTGTTCCTGATTTATCGTGGGGTAAGGATATGAAGGCCTATAGTTATACCATGATGCAGGATATGGGAAGTTATTTGAGTTATCAAGCGCAAGCGGCCGGTAATGAATCCCTCCGTTTGCTAGAGGCCGATTGTATTCAATACCAGGTGAAGTCTAAGTACCATTATCAAGTGGGAGAGAACGTCGGCTTTAAGCGGCAGATTTGGGTGATCTATGGATCGATGATCACATATGACCAAGGAAGTATTCAATATGAATACATATTGGTGCAGAGAAAAGCGGTGCGGCGAAAGTCCAAGCTGAATCAGGCGATTCAGGGCGTAGCTTTGGAAGGAAAAGTCGTCAGCCGGGCGAATAACATGGTAAAGGTCCATCTGGATATCGATGCGCTGCATGATGAAGCAGGAAATTGGTGGTTTCCGTATTCTGCGGAAGGGAACAACATCTTTCATAGCTTACCTGATGAGGGGGCAAAGGTAAAAGTTTATTTTCCCAGCGGCATTGAGAAGCAGGCGATTGCCGTCAACTCGGCACGCGGGGCCAGTGAAGAAATGATATCACGGACGGTGTTCCAGAAACCAACGACCAAAGTGTTTCACATTCCGGGAAACACCAAGATGGAGCTGGGCGAAAATGGCGTACTCTTCAAGAAGGATACAGTGAAAATCAACCTGGAAGGCGGAAATATTCAGGTTGAGGCTAGTGAGGATTTACTGATCAATGTGAAAGAACTGAAACTGAACGGTCAAAAGGAGAAGAAACCCGAGGAGAATACGAATCAGAGCAATGCGGCAGCCTTGCTCCCAAGATCCATAAAGTTAACAGCGAAGAATTTGATTGCGATGCAAGTACAAATGGATCAATATATACTCATTACGAATAGCTTCGTGGGAATACGCAGTAAGAAAATCGATTTTAACAAAGTCGATATCCCGTTTGTGGATATGCTGGCAGAAGATGAATTGAAGGAGTTGTATGTAGAGGAGTTATTTAAGCAGGATAAAAATCTAGTTAGAGAAATACAACAAGAAAAGTGGAATGAGAAGAAAAAGAAGAAGGAGAAAGAGTTTAAATATTTAGACCCAGTTGAAGTAAGCGGGGAAGAAATTAAGGCTGAATTAAGAGCGAGAGTGAATGAAGACCCGGCTGCCATCAAAAACGCGAAAGCTCGGTTAGGAAAAAAAGATCAGAATGAACTGCAAGCGAAGTACCTAAGTCGAGGAAAGCAGGAAAGTGCGGCGAAATCAGAAGAAAAAAGTGAAGAAGAACTAACTGTAATTAAAAATAACTATGTTACAAGGTATAATCAGACCAATAAGCTCATGAGCGCTTCCTATGGAATGCAGAATGCCAAAACCGAGGAGGATCGTGCAAAAGCATATAGCGAGTACACACAGGTTTTTGAGGAAATGCAAAAATCCGGACTTTTTGCAAATGATGCAGAAGGAAAGGATGAGCTTAGTAAATACTTTAGCAAGAATGTCCCCGAAATGTTATATTATTCACGATTCAATTTTGAGCGAATCGTCATTTCAGGCCAATATGGATCCGTGCTCATGGGAGTTTTTTTTGTGGCAACGGGGATTATTGCTATTGTGGCTTCCGCCCCATCCGCAGGAAATTCCGTTATTCTATGGTCTCTTATGGTTGGAGACGTAGTATGGTCCGCAGGACAAATGTACGTTAGCTTGGAGAAACTGGATGATCTGGGGAAAGGGTATGCTAATACCGAACCTGAAATTTTCGGACTAAATCAATCCGATCTTGATAATCTCGGCCTGTTACTAACCGCATTAAATCTATCCATTCTAGCCAAGCATGGCGTGACCAAGCTGCTGGATTCAGCAACGGATGCGAATCGGATTAAGTTGCTGGAGGGAATATCTTTTAAAGAGGCTTGGCCGAATCTTAAACAGAATTTGAATAAGAATTTGAAGGAGTTTTTTGAGAATTTAAAAAAGCGTAGGATTGGGACTAGTGGTGCGAAGAGTGCTTTAGAACCTAAATTGGAGAAATATGTTAAAGATTCGTTTGAAGGTATAGGGAAAGAGGCCCAAGATAATTTCAATAAGTATTTGAGAGAAAATGTTTGGTGTGATGAAACTTTATCAAATGCTGATAAGATAGAAATTATGAAAGCAAACTTCGATAAGTTAACGCCAGAACAACGAATAAATTTTAACGTTTCAAATGAAGTGAGAGTGCTTAAAAACGTAGATTTTTCTAATTGGGGGGAATGGCCAGATATTGATTGGCCAAGTTTTCCAGGGTTAAGAAAAGATACTGCTATTGGTGTGTATAATAAAGAAACTGGGGAGATACTAATCCCAAGGAATTTAGATAGGATTGGAAGCCCTTATGGTAACAACTTAGGTATAGTAGAACATGGCCAACACGCTACACAGAATGAACGGTCCATTTGTTATATTGAAAATGAATATGCAAGGAATAATTATCATTTCGATAAAACTTACTATAAAGATGCAATTGATGCTATAAAAGATTTTAGTATTAGTAACCCTAAAAAATCTGTTAACAAAATAAATTCTATAATTGATCAGTTAAACAAGAGTAATGGAACTGCCAAACCACATATCACCGAAAATACCATTGCTAATTGGTATTCTCAATATAAATCATTCCAATCAAAACCTGAACTGATTGATTTATGTAATGAAAGAGGAATTGATTCAACCTATGGTGTTATCGGTGAAGCTGCGCCATGGAACATAAATGGAGAAGTGATCACTAAAGGTGGGGCAGGACAACTTAACACGCCAATAAACGTTAAGGCATTAGAGGATATTGGTATAATACACCATACAGGAGGTTGGTAATATGAAACGCAGTGAGTATGAAATTAAAATTAAACAACTAGGAATAAATTTGGAACGCCTAAATATTGTTATTGGAAGAAAAACAAATATCCCATTTTCGACAGGTTGTTACTTTGAAGATGAGAATTGGATTTTGTATGATGTAGACGAAAGGCAAAATTTTACGATTATTGAAAAGGGAAATGAGGATGACATTTTTAAATTTTTATATATGATAACGATGGGGAAAATAGATAGCTAGTAGTTTGTTACATTTTGCAGGCTGATTATGGTCAGATATAACCATAGTTGGCCTGTTTTTTATTTTTTTCTTATCTTATGAGTATCATTATCCTCGATTTTAGAATATTTGGATCATTCAGATAAGAATATTAAATACTAATTTGGGGTGAAATGCATGTATTTTAATGACGTAATATCCAGGATTAATAATGTCAAATGGAATGAAATTGGTACAATTGTGTCAAAAGATCTTTTTTATTTGGGTCAGAAAGAGCTAGAGTAATTAGCCTATTACTAACCAAAAAAGCATTCGAAAGTACACCCGACAATCATGCTGAAGTGGTAGAATTGGATTTCCCTGAAAATAATAATATTCCGAATGGGTGACGGCGTTCTTGAATATACGCACTTTTACTTGCGGTCTATTTTATCTCAATAAGTTCGTTTACGTTGATATCAAGTGCTTTGCAAATCAATTCAAGAGTTTCAAGGTAAACTCTATCCACACGCTCTGAGCATAAATGATTGATTGTACTGGGGCGTAGCCCTGTTAATCTAGCCAATTCTCGTTGTGTCATGTCTTTTTTATCAAGAATTTCTCGAAGACGGAATTTAATCGACATTCTCTTTCCTCCAACATGGATAGTAACGCCTTAGCGTATTTTATGATTATAGCATAAGACTTGAAAATAACATTTGATTGTTTCGGTTAAGCAGTATATAATTAGGATTAAGTTTCGGTTAAGCGTTATATGGGTTATCATAACAGTGGGGAGGATGCATATGAATGTAATCGGAGATGTCTGAGTATCGACACAAGGATAATCTATCGTATCAAAGCTGTATGATAATTGAGTTATGGTAGTCATAAGAGTGACAAATAGGTGATATCTTCTCGTGATCGATTATATTTCCAAGAGGTGAAAAAATAAAAAAGCTTGAGCACCTATTTCGAATAATCCGAAAGAAATCCGTCTAACAGTACATCTAGATAAGGCACAGTGAAACCGTCGTCGTCGAGTATTATGCCAAGAAAAAAATACGCGCTTATGAAAAACATAGCGTAAAGGTGGGCCATAGATAAACTGGATGATTCAAATGTAAAAAAGGAAGCAGCGTCTCCTCGCAAAAGAACTCGCCACTTCCTCCCCGCAACTACCTAAAAGGCAGACTGCACAATTTATCTATCATGTGTAAGTCTTTCTTTCAAGGCGTTGCCATCCATACGAAAGGAAGATGAAAATGAAAAGTATGCTGGAAGCATTATATTGTGGTGAAATTCGTCCGGAAGAGAAGATCGTCCCGAGAGATCCCGTGTTCCGTAGAATAAGAAGAGAGATATCCGAAGCCAAAGGAATATGGAAAGGGAAACTGTCTACCGATGATTTCAACCAGCTTGAAACGCTACTCGATTTGCACAGACAGACCGAGTCGATGCAGGCTACATCTTCTTTCGTAAACGGGTTTCAGCTTGGGGCGTTAATGATGATGGAAATATACGCGGCTAAGGAAGAACTTATTTATGGTTTAAGGTAATTAACCATTTTGAAAATTATAAGATTTACAAAAAAAGCTTGTTTCTACTTTGTTAGTAGGAACAAGCTTTTTTTCGTTACGAGGTGAAGCTGGACAAAACCATCGATGACCACGCGAGGCTGACTTTTACCGGGATTATCCCGGAAGAGAAAGAGGATCAGTATGTGAAAATGGCGGGCGAGCAGACGGATGTGGAGCTCCAATACACCGATGAAAACGGAAAGAACAAAACGCTGTTTCATGGCATGCTCTTAAAGCTGTTTGTAAGGGTGGATCGGGAGGTTTATTGGCTGGAGGCCGAAGCGGTGTCTCATACCTATACGATGGATATCAAGCTGGAAAACCGCGCTTTTCAGAATAAGTCCTTGCTCATTGAGGATGTGATGAAGGAAGTCGGAGGGACCTATGCCAAAGCCGATTTTAATAACACATATACGGAAAAGCGCAAGCTGGGCGCATTTACGCTGCAGTATCAGGAAACGGATTGGCAGTTTCTGAAACGCCTGGCGTCACATTATCATGCCCCGCTTGTTCCGGTTGCAACCTACAATCATATTGCCGTGTATCTGGGAATACCGGAACACCGTGATGCCGGGCCAATTCAGGCCACCCACTATAAAGTATATAAGGATTTACTGGCCTATAAAAATGCCGGCGCCTCAGGGGAGTCCGGACTGCATGAGTCCGACTTTATCTGCTATGAAGTTGTGCTTGATCTGGTGCTGGAGCTTGGAGATATAGTCACGTTCAACAAGCAGAAGCTGCACGTTTTTGAGGTTCATACAGAAATGACCCGTGGTATCTTGACCCATAAATATGTACTTTGCCGGAAAAAGGCCGGATACAAGCGTAAAATGTACAATTCCAAGATCATCGGCGCATCGATCCAAGGGAACGTCGCGGCTGTAGTCCGGGACGAGGTCAAAGTGAAGCTGGATTGTGACCAGGGTTGGAGCATGGATACGGCCTGGTTATTCCCCTACTCGACGATGTATGCTTCCGAAGACCAAACGGGCTGGTATGCTATGCCGGAGAAGGGCGATGATGTGCGGATTTATTTCCCCGGCTCGAACGAAGCCGAAGGCATCGCACTTAGCAGCGTTCGCAAGAAGCTGCCGGCCGAAGCCATGGGCGGCGGAAAAAGCGGAGTCGGCTCAGGCAATGTTACCACAACCGTCGTCAAACAGGAGACACTCCAGCCGATCGTTCATTATGACAACGATTTAAAAAAATTAAAGGATGACTTGATGGCGGATCCAGATACCAAGTTCCTGCTTACCCCCACGGGGCAGAAAATTATGTTTGAGAAAGACAAGATCACAATTGTCGGTGCGGAGAATGGCGCTTCGATTACGTTAACGAACGCCGGGTCGATTATTTTGAATAGTGTTGACAAAATTATGCTTCAAACCGGTAAGCGGATTGAGATGACCGGAGAATCGATCATGATGATCGGAGACCAGATTGAAATGTCGACCAAGGAAGATAAGGGAGGGATAAAGATCGATCAAGGACAGGTTGTGATATCCGGGGTTGAAGTCCTGATGGAATAATAACCAAATGTAACAAGGGGGGATGGATATGAACGGAATCGAAGTTTGGGAGCATTTCATGAAACAGGATGCCATACCTCTACGAAACGAGCAGCTTCATTTTTTACGGCAATATTTTGATGAATATAAAGAAATGATCGCCCGGGATATCGTACAGTTATTTGACGAGTTCTGCCTAGAGATTGAGAAAAAACAAACGGAAGGTGAATTGGGCAGGATGATGTTGTTCCAATTCTCCCTCTTGCGTTCTGCTTTAATGGAAGGCGAGCCTGTATATATGCTGGAGGCTCAGGATAGGAAGACCATGGATCAAGTCCAAATCACCCCGTTTCGGCTGAATGCCAAGTGGATCTTTAATTTTATGAATAGCTGGACTGAGCTTCTGGAGCAAAAGCGAAAGGCTTATATGAATCAAATCCAAAGCCATTCCCTTGAAGCGTGGCTCAAAGAGCAAATTTACCCGTTTCATATGTTTATGGTACATGCTGTACGGTATGCGATGGACCAGATTGAATCCTTGGAGTCGCTTCAACAAGTGGCGAAAGAACCGCTATTTGATATTCGCGTAGGCGAATACAAGGATCCGGAAATCAGCGAGTCCGTATACCGCAAAAGTGAAAATCAGCGATCCTCGATTACTTGTAAAGGGTGGATGGAAAACCTGCTGGAGCATGCCTACATTTATGAACATATCGCTCAAGTGGATATATCCGGAGGAAGCTATCGGGGAATCCGCCTGAACTATACCCGTTTTGAAGAGGTCGATTTCACAGGCAGTCAGATGCAGGACAGCTTGCTGCTGGGAACCCGGTTTATTCGCTGTACGTGTGATGAAGTCGATTTTCGAAAAAGCGTAATGTTTGATGCCGATTTCCGGGAATGCAGTCTGGTCGGGGCCCGGTTGGATGATACGCTTGGAACCCGAGATGTGATGAGCGAGAAACACGGAACATTTTTTGGCATACATGGAGTTCGATTTATGAGGGCTAATCTCAGCCAGGCAAGTTTCAGAGGGGCGAAGATTGCAGGGGATTTTACTTATGCGAACTTGGATGGCGTTGATTTTACGGGGGCAGAACTAACAGGCAGCCGAATGCTGCAGCGTGATATTTTTAAAGTTTCATTAACCGAAGAGCAGCGTCAAAGCGTGCATTGGGTGGAGGAGTAGGCAATGGAATATTTCATTGTTGAACTAGACAGGCGTTTGAATTCGATCGGAGGCGCAATAACTTTTCCGGAGACGGTATTGAAAGGGTTCGAATATGCCAATCCGCAAGAAACTGCCTATGTGAGCTCCGGCCAAGAAATAGAGTATAGCTGTTTTATCGAACGTCCGGTCTTGCTGTTTTCTGAGGACTTCCGTCGTGTCATCACTTCTTTTGAGCCGGATTTGGAGCATAAAACCGTGGTGGTGATGGATTTAAAAAGGCATATCCAAGTTCCTTATTCCTTAATGAATTTCAAAGAAATACCATGTTTGCTCCAGAATTCTACTACGGCCAAGATAGGCGAGTTTGTGATCGATGAGAGTCAGGTGCCTGGATTTAAAATTTTTAAAATTCCGTATTATCGAAGTTCCTTGCTTGTTGTACGTTTGGACGTTGCGGAAGGACTGCTTAGAAAGAGCTTAAGGGGTTTAAAGCTAAGAAGAATCTTATCCGTGGAAGGTGAATTCAAATGAGCGTTCCTCCAAATTGGAGTTTTTTAAAGCCTAAAACCATTCAGCAGTTAACGGTGGAAGAAAGATGGCGGTCCGAAGAGACTTATGTGACTCGCGGGGCTTATATGTACTGCACGATGGGAACACACGAGGATGTGCTGAACCTTACTCAGGATCATGGGGTATATGTCAATGGTCAACCCCTAATGACAGTGAAGGATTGCGTGGTTGCTTCCTCAGAACATGTAACGGGGAATGTCGAATTTGATGTTCCAGGGAATAAAGTTGATGGAAACATTTATTCCTTTGGATTTTGCCGGAGTTTATTTCATCCTCAGAAGGTGGCCGAAATATTAGGAACGCCTCTTGGACAGCCTGGCGGACCCCCTGTAGCGGACAGCTCCTATATTTATGATATTGATCCGGAGACAGAGACGTTATTGCCTGGCCAGAAAAAAATCTATCCTTGCGTTCCCAAGTTCGATCTCATTGAACACTTGACCGGCATTCCTGCAGGAGAGCCTGTATGGTCTAATGGAAGTCCTAATGTAAAAATCCAGGGGGTTCCTGCATTAACCACCAGTTCCTGCTTGTTTTGTCGCTGGGGAGGGGCGATAAAGTTTTTAACGAATGGGATGGACCCTGCCCCATATGAATTATTGCCGGGAGGAGTCAAGTAGAAGGGAGGGGAATAATGAATGGAAACGTGGCAGGAAGGAAACGAGTTCCAATTTCAATGGCCCTACAAATTAAAGGCGATACGTAGTCTCAAAATTGAAAGTAAGTTCAATGAGCATGTGAAATGTTCTTTAGTGGCGGAAATGGCCGAAGAGGATGCCGAGGTTTGTCTGCTGGAAGGAAGTTTTCAGGATAGTTTGAGGATCTTTAAGCGGACAGATGAGGGCAGTCAATATTGGTTTACCGGGGGAATTACGAGCCTTGAAATTGAAGTGGAGGACGGCATTCCACATGTCAAAGTTGAGGCGTTATCCCGATCTTATGCCATGGATTTAACCCCCCATAGCAGATCCTTTCAGAACAAACACCTCACGTATACCGGGTTGATTCAGAAGTTGGCGTCCATTTATCCAAAGGGGGATATTCTAAATGAAGCCACAAACCCGGGAGACACTATAGGTGAATTAATGGTTCAGTACCAGGAGACGGATTGGCAATTTCTAAAACGCCTTGCTTCCCGGATAGGAACGGTTATTTTGCCGGATGTGGTGATGGATGCACCGCGCGTTTATTTCGGGGTTCCGGACTTTAAATGGGGAACGGTTATTCACGCCAAAAAGTATACGCTTCTCTCGAACCGGGCGGTTTATTTGGATCTTAAGGCGCATACGGATGGGGGAGCGTTACAAGAAAACGATCTTATCAGCTACCTTGTTGTGACAGATCAGTATTGCCAGGTAGGGGATAACGTTGGGTTCAAAGGGCGAATGTGGGTCATTGCAGAATCAGCGATTACGTACGAAAAAGGAACTACTTCCTATACATATTTGCTTGTTCAGCGCTCATCTCTCCGCCGTAAATCACGCCTGAATAAAGGGATTCAGGGCGTGGCCCTTGAGGGGCGTGTGGTTAAACGGGCTAATAATATGGTCAAGGTGCACCTCGATATCGATGGTGAACACGATGAATCAGGGAATTGGTGGTTTCCGTATTCGCCGGAAGGGAACAATATTTTTCATTGCATGCCGGACGAAGGAGCGCGAATCAAGATTTATTTTCCCAACGGAATAGAGAAGCATTCCATAGCGATTAACTCCGTCCGCGGCAGAAGTGAGGAAATGACGTCCAGAACAGTGTTTCAGAAGCCGACCACCAAAGTATTCCATATGCCCGGAGAAGCGAAAATGGAGCTCGGGGATGACGGAGTATTGTTTGAAAAGGGTACGGTACGAATTCATTTAAACCAGAATGATATTCGACTGGAAGCGGATAGCCATCTTTTCGTAAGCGCAAGCAATAACTTGAATTTTGGATCCCGAGATGCGGTGATCAATTCCATTAAGTTGACAGCCAGTGACTTTATTACTTTTCAAACATTTGACTCGCAGCAATCCGTCACGGTCCAAGGAAATCGGGTTGGCATCCGCAGTAAGGAACTCCACTTTGAGAAGGTGGAGATGGACTATATTGAATTGCTTACAGACGAGGAGCTTAAGGAGCTGTATGTTGATCAGTTAACAGAAGAAGGAATGCTTTCGGTATACCTAGAGAAGCGTGAACAGAATGAAATATCATATGATGAATTGGAGGCATATGCTAGCTACAAAATAGAGGCTGATAACCTAAAGAAGGAAGATGTTCGTAAAATAATAGCCGGACGAGTGGAGGAAGATCCTAACGCTAAGCCAAACGCTTTGGAAAAAATGAGCAAGATAGATGGGATTGAGCTAAGGGATCGTTATAGGAAAAAGTTTGTTATATCCTCGAATGGGGAAGAAACGACAGAGAAGGATCTGGAAGAACAGAAGCAGAAGTATATCAATGCATATAATCAGCATAAGGCGTTGAAACAGCAGCAGTATGAAGCCAAAAACAAGGGGAATGAGGAGCGAAATCAACCTGTCCCAAGTACACCGTCCGTACCTGAGTCATCAGGAAAGCCAAACATAGGGAGTGAACAGCCCTCCAAAGGTAGTGCGCAGACTCTTTTAGGCAATGTGTTAGATGCATTTATGAAAGAGGCTGAACTGAACCTGATCATCCCACAAAAGCCCATTTATTTAAGTAAAACAGAAGATACAAATCCCTTGTATTCCCGATATACCTTTTTTCAGTTTCAGATCTCGCCTCAAATCATGTTTGCGGAAATGAACATTTTATTTGGTGCGGTAGCGATCGTGGGGGCGTTCTTCACTGGGGGAAGTTCGCTGCTCATGTTATCGCTTGCGGCAGGCGGAGCAGTTCTTGGAGTAGCGGACATAGGGATTAACGTGCAAAAGATAAATGATTTAAACGAAGGGAAAGACTACACAGATCCTACCTTTATGGGAATGAATCAAGATCTTGTAAATATAGCTGGGTTAGTCGTGGGTGCAGGAGAACTTGGGCTTGGACTAAAAGCTCTTCTGAAATCCGGGGATTTAGCAGCATATGCGCGGAATATTGATGAGTTGGATGAGGTATTGGACGCTGGGTTGAAGAGGGGACCGAAGAGTGGTAGTTTGATTGAGGAGACGGATAATGCTGCAAAGATACCTAGAACAGGACCAGAATGGGATGAGTATTTCCGTTCAAGGTATGGCGACCAGAATGTGGACTGGAAGACTAGTTCTGAATACAAACTGTATGGTGAAAAGCATATTCCTTATACACCTAAAATCAGACCAAATGCTGTAATTACAAAGCCTTCATTACCAAAGGGTGGGAAGCCCAAAGGAAACTATGCTAATGAAAAAGGTAAAAATGCTCGAGGACTAAAAAGACAAAATGAAGCCGCGAATGTGCTAGCTGAAAATGGATATCGCACGATAATGCTTGACGAAGTGCCCAATGGAAAATTTCGTGGAAACGGCTATGGTATTGATCCTGATAAAAGTCCGGATTTCATAATAGAGGGGCAAGTGTTTGATTGTTATGCTCCTGAATCCACTAAACTAAAGAACACACTTGACATACTTAGGGAAAAAACTACATTACAAGCTAGAAGAATAGTGTTAAATTTAAATGATTATCCTGTTGAAAATAGAACTGAGCTTATTGAGTTTATATTAAGTCAAACTCACAAGGATTTAAAACATTTAAATGAACTATTAGTCATTGAAGGTCGTCAAGTAACTAGAGCTTACTGGAGGTTTGAATAAGATGGATTTTCGTTTATCAATTGGTTCTAATTTGCCTAGAGAAGAATTGGGGAAATTGCTCTACGCTATGTTGTGCGAAGTGTTTTTTGTAGAATTAATTGATTATGAGGCAGAAGTATGGGCTAGTTCTTATACAGAACGCATAAATGTCGGTTGCACCTATTTTTCAATGAGTATTGATTTAGATGCTGAGGAAGACTATATTGAATATTTTCGAGAAATGAACCGCGAAGCATATGGTGTAAATACGAATGTTCTTATTAGTATTCAATTTATATCCAGTACGTTTGAGATCGGATGGGTAAAACTACTGGAAGTGATTGGAAAAATATTGCGATTGAACGATCAAGATTTGGTTTTGGAAGATGATTCCCCGGATTCATTACTGAAAAGAATTAAGGGGTCTTTACTTATCAAGGGTAATTTAGATGAATATCAAACATGGCTTATGAGTAAAGAAAATCTATCATTACTTAATTATCCGTATGAAGAAGAAGATTTTTAAAGACAGTGGGTATGGAAGGTAATTAAATTAATTCTGTCTGTTGATAAAATGACATAAGAGTTTGTAAGCAAGTTTTGTTTACCCATCGTTCAATACAATTAATAAACACCACAACAAGCGGAATCGCCGTGTTGTAGTGTTTTTTTGTCCTTGCCACTGTTTGGCGGTTGAATTCTATACCTTAAATATCGCTAAGCGTTACATTGAACAGGTCGACTGTGGACTAACATAAATGACCTGTTTTTTTGTTTTCTCACAGGTTTTTGAAAATGCTACGCAACTGTAGAATACGTCGCCCCGATAGAGAAAGTTGGGAAGTTAAGGAAAGAAATCGCATATTCTAGGATGGATAAAGATGGTCTGGACTGAAAGAGATTTAATTCTGACTGCAACATATCTAGAGATTGTAACGATGATTATGCTGTAAAGAAATCTCTGGTGACGACCAATTTACATGTTTTCGAAATCAGATAATAAAAAGGTCAATCATGTTTATACCATTGATTGACTCTTTTTATTATCCAAGAGTCTAAATTGTACAGAAAACAATAATGGTCCTAATTGAAATTTCCGACCCACTACATAGTTGGTAATGGAAAGCCAAATCCTAAATTCTAAAAGGAATGTAGGAGATAAAATATCCTATACCCTCATTGGAAAAAGATAATGTTAAAAGAAATCAGATAGAACTACAATTATTCTTCCATGTCAATCAGTTCATGAATGTGTATATTAAGCGCTTTGCATATTTGCTCAAGAGTACTGATATAAATTCTGTCCGTCGTCCCTCTGCAAAGGGCATTTATCGTTCCAGGACGCATATTAACCATAATTGCAAACTGACGTTGAGAAATATTCCGCTCATCTAATAGTTGTTGCAACTTAATTTTGATTTTCATTGTAATTTTCCCCCAAGTCTTATATAGAACAATATACCATGAATTAATAAAAAAGCATTGACTGTTACGTTGTAACGTCATATAATCAGTAGTGTGACGTTATAACGTAACACCGGAAAGTAGGGATAACGGCACTAGAAAAGAAATTGCGAATAATTCGAAAGTATCATTGAAATCTGTACGAAAGGGAGAATGAAAAATGAAAAGTATGCTGGAAGCATTGTATTGTGGTGAATTTCACCCGGAAGAGAAGATCGTCCCGAGGGATCCCGAGTTCCGTAGAATAAGAAGAGAGATATCCGAAGCCAAAGGAATGTGGAAAAGGAAACTGTCTACCGATAATTTCAATCAGCTTGAAGCGCTACTCGATTTGCACAGACAGACTGAGTCGATGCAGGCTACATCTTCTTTCGTAAAAGGGTTTCAGCTTGGGGCGTTAATGATGATGGAAGTGTACGCAGCTAAGGAAGAACTTATTTATGGTTTAAGGTAATTGCAGTGAAAACCATTTTGAAAATTATAAGATTTACAAAAAAGCTTGTTTCTACTTTGTTAGTAGGAACGGGCTTTTTTTGTTACGAGGTGAAGCTGGACAAAACCATCGATGACCACGCGAGGCTGACCTTTACCGGGATAATCCCGGAAGAGAAAGAGGATCAGTATGTGAAAATGGCGGGCGAGCAGACGGATGTGGAGCTCCAATACACCGATGAAAACGGAAAGAACAAAATGCTATTTCATGGCATGCTCTTAAAGCTGTTGTGGTTTGATCAAATATACGCGGTTCGGGATTTAATGAATGAGTAACGCAGCGTGATCTTCGGCGTTCATTGCATAGTATAATAGAAAAGCCAGCAGCGGAATTCCCCACGTTTGATGAAAAAATGGCGGCGTATGCTAGCTTTCAGCAGGAAACAATAGATCTATGCCTGGTTTTACGGATTGGTATAATCTCGAATACGTGATACCAAGAAAACCGGAGTATTTCAGTAAAGAAGCAGATCAGGGTATCTTTTATTCGAGATATACGTTTGAGCAACAAATCATCAATCCGCAAAAATCGGAAGCGTGGATGAATCTCATATTCGGCATAATTGCGATTGCTACTGCTACTGCCATCCCCAGCGGAGGCGGGTCGATGTATTTATTTGCCATAGTCAACGGGGGCTGGGGCGTAACCCAAGTTGGCGTAAGTATGATGAAATTGAGTGACCTGAACAATGGGGATGGGTTCACAAATCCTAAACTTCTGAATGTAGACCAAAATGCATTAGACACTACAGGAACAATACTTGGTTTCGTCGACCTTGCGATGCTGGGAAAAGCCGGAGCAAGAGCTGCAAGAAATAAAATGGTCGATACGAGAAGAAACCTGTCCATGGTAGGGGTAAACAGCCCAGCCGTACAGCGGATGCTAAAAGATATGGGAGTTAAGCTGAATAATACGGGAGCAAAGGTCAAGGCTGGGTTAAAAGATCTGAATGTAAAACTGAATCCGGCAATACGGACCAGGGCCGAAAGTGCGAATTGAAGGGGTTCCTGGAGGTTTGGGGAGGTGCAGGGAAAGGTTGTTCAGGATCATTTTCATTTAAATTCAGAAGTAGAAAATATTCATCATGTTCTTCCTGATAAATAATTAAACAAATTATAACTCCTGCAATTCTTAGAAGAGTGTCAGGAGCTAAAGGAGATAAGAAATGGAAAATAACTGGTTTATTATTTCTGATTTCCCTTTTAACCCAGATTTTCATTATGAGATATTCCAACTGTTGTTAAATAATGATTCTAAAATTCTGCTTAGAAAAGATAATGTGGAGTTTGAAGATATGGACGAGGATGTTCAAGCTGAGATAGTGGAAGAGAATTTTAAACAATATGTTGATGGTGTTCTTCATTTTAATTCAAAAAAAGTAAAAGATGATTTAGATAACGAGATAAAAAAATTGCTTATCAAGTCAGATGATATATTATTAGGAAGTGGTATCTATCACGAATTGTTCAACTCTACAGTTGACGAGGAGACACTATGTAAAATTAAGTTACTAATAACAGAAAAAATAAATCAGTCACACGAGCTAGGTACATTTTTTAGAAAAGAAGCGTTGAGATTTCGGGACATAGAGGATAAGTCATTCCGAATTATAGAAGATAGAAAGAAAAACTTTGATTGGTATGAAATAAGTCAAGGTGAATTGCACCACGCTTTAGTTAGTGAAGGTTTGTACAATATTATTATCACAAATGATATTGAAAATTTTAATGATTTTAAATATTATCTAAATTTTATTGAAGATGAAGAGTTTATTTTGGCAATTAAGGACAATATTGGGGACTTTGAACAAGAGATTGTTCCCAAGATCAATCGAGTATTTTCCAATAGATTTGAAATTCAAACCAGTATTTAAAGGATTTTTTACAAGTTGAATTTAACAAATTGTTATTTCATTTAGCTTATTTAACTGTTGGAGGAAACTTGTAAAAACTGCATTGCGGTGAATAGGTCGATTATGGTCATATAGAGTGTCTAACCTATAAAAGAAAACATCTCGAAAGAAGTAATTATCCATGATCATCCTGTAAAGGAGGCATTCAGAAGCTAGGGCTCATACATCGGGCGTTTGTTGTCCTGTATAACATCTCATCCAGAAGGCTTAGTAGTAGCTTATATAGCTACACTGATTCCATCCCTCACGCTATTCTGAATGTCATGGTACAGAATGACTATAATGAGCAGGAAGCTGGGCGGCAATATCTATTATGGAGGAGGTTAGAGTCCAGCAAGAGTTAAACGCCCCCGCCGTTACAGAAGGGAGGGCGAATCCATGGAACGAATATCATTAGACAAAGCCTTAACCCTGATGCAGCAGGGGAATATGTTAGGACATGGATTTGATCTTGATGAACTGATTGGAATCTTCGTCAAATATATCTGAGGAATTTATAAGTATAGGCTTATTCCAATCTAAACTAATAGGAATAAGCCTTTTTGCTATAACTAAGGATTATTGCTTAACCTAGCTTAATCATATAGGAGTTTCTTTTTGGAAATTTTGCTAATTGGACTGACGCTCCCGTTACCTTTTATGTTTACGTTAGCCTATAGTTATATTTATTTAGTTGTCTTCCATTACAAGAAGTTCATGCAAGCTGATGTTGAGTGATTTGCAAATCTGTTCCAGGGTGTCAAAATAGGCGGCATTGACTTTATCGGAGCAGAGATGACTAACCGTGCTTGGTCGGATATTCATTCTGCGGGCGAGTTCTCGCTGACTCATTCCCCGTTCTTCTAGGATTTCTTTTAAACGAAGCCGGATTGGCATTGATTAATTTCCCCCATAACGTTTTTTCGTTTCAGCTATTAATACTTTCTTCATGATATCATGAAAATCCTCTTGAATGTAACGGCGTACCGTGATATCATAAAAATATGATACGGAATACCGTTATACTACATAATAAATCAACTACTTATTGCGTAATTCTCTCTTCAAGGAGTAACACCAAAATTCCCCTGAAAGGAAGATGGAAATGAAAAGTATGCTGGAAGCATTATATTGTGGTGAATTTCGCCCGGAAGAGAAGATCGTCCCGAGAGATCCCGTGTTCCGTAGAATAAGAAGAGAGATATCCGAAGCAAAAGGAATGTGGAAAGGGAAACTGTCTGCGGATAATTTCAACCAGCTTGAAACGCTGCTCGATTTGCACAGACAGACCGAATCGATGCAGGCTACATCTTCTTTCGCAAACGGGTTTCAGCTTGGAGCGTTAATGATGATGGAGATATACGCGGCTAAGGAAGAGCTTATTTATGGGTGAAGATAATTTGCGGTAACACTCGGCACTTCTAAAAGCTTGTTTCTACTTTTAGGGTGGGAGCAAGCTTTTTTAGCTATGAGGTAAAATTGGTTTAGGCTATTTATGTTCGTACCAGGTATTCAATATTACCGTAATATTAAACGTTTGATTACAAGGCTTGCATACTAGTATAATAATTTTATCGTAGTATATTAGGTAAGGTGAGAATGTCAACAACTCATGACTAAAGTCACGAGCTTGTCTCTGCCTACATCGTAGACAGTGCTTGTGTTTTGCACATGCCTTTTAGACTTATTCCTAACCGGTAGTGCAAACGCACCTCACGGTGCTCCTACCTTAGCGTGCTGGAACATAAGGACGGTTGACCTCGCCCCTACGACAAGAGTTATACTCCTGCTGTAACTGTACCGATGTACTCTATTCCTTTGCGGTACAGATTCATTGCACCAATTCTGTCATCGTTAGAACAATAGTGACAGCTTCGGCATTCAAAGGTGTGCGTCTTTTTGTTTCGATTTGCTCGTTCAATATGTCCACATTTCGGGCAGGTTTGAGAAGTATATTTAGGATCTAATGCGATGACTCGTTGTCCGTTCCGTTGAGCCTTATATTCTAACAGTTGACGGAACTGGTGAAATGCCCAGGAAACCAACACATAACGATGGCGCACACATACTTTTTCAGTTACTGAACGAACATGGTTTAAATTTTCGATCACAAAAAGAGTACTTTTCGGATAGGTTTCAACGAGTGCCTTTGTTATTTGATGGTTCACATCGGTAACATAACGGTTTTCTCTTGAACCGATTTGCTTTAGACGTTTACGGGCAGAGGGGCTTTGTCTCATCTGAAGTTGTTTGCGTAAGGCTTTATACTGACCTCGTTTGTGTTTAACCGTTCGTCCAGGATAAAACGTCGTCTTGTTTTGACTGTCGTAGGTTGTGGCAAGAAAGTTCATTCCGAGGTCAATTCCAACAATATGGTTGACATCCGCAAAATCTAATTCTGGGAACTCTTTGGTCATGGGAATGTGCAAGAACCATTTCTTATGTTTATAAACGAGCTTGGCCGTACCAAACTTCCACGTCCCATCAAAGAAGTGTTGCATTCCTTGTTTTTCGTAACGAAGCTTCAAACGTCCATCCAGTGTATTTAAGCTAAACATGTTAGAGTTCAAAGAATAATCTCGATTCCATACCAGATCATATTCAGGTAATTTGAATTTGACCAGGTTCCAATCGTGACCGCCTACTTGAGCAGATTTATAGTGGGCAATGACGGTTTTGATCACCGATTGCGCCATTTGACTTTTCAAACCAAAACGACTTCGAAGTTCTTGATAATACAAGTCATTGAGTGTACGCTAATTTAATTCTTTCGTTTTAAATACAATGACCGAAAGATAATTACAGGATTCACGATAGGCTTTTGTTGTTTTGATGAGCATTTCCGTATGTTCATGCGGGACATAGATTTGGATTTTCGCTGTAATAGTAGATATCCGATTCACCTCTTTTCACTAAATCTAGTATAGCATATGATCAAGTGGAAAATGGTTGAATCTTCATGACGAAAGGAGGAGGCATGGAGCTTTCGGCTTTCGAGCTACCGATGGGTAGCCCTCATGCCGAGCGCAATACCTCACACGACTAAAGTCTCGTGTCTCCATGCGCGGTTATGAATTTACCGAACATTTCCAAAAATAGGAATACCCTGTCCGATCATGCTTATCAGGTTATTCGGGGGGCCATTGTTACGTTGCAGTTGGAACCGGGGCAGCTCGTATTTGAATCGGAGTTAGGCAGCACATTGGGGGTAAGCCGGACACCGATCAGGGAGGCTTTCCGCCGTTTGATGACAGAGGAATTAATCGAGATCCTGCCGCAGCGCGGCGCCCGAATCGCATATATGTCCAAGAAGAAGATTGAGGAGGCTCGCTTTGTACGTTTAAGTCTTGAGGTGAGCGCTTTTAAAGAAGCGGCCAGGAAGTGGAACGCAAACGATGCTGCCTTCGAGAAGGCGTATCAGCAGATCAAGGGGATCTTGGAAGAGCATCGAAAAATCATTGATGAACAAAACTTCGATAGGTTCCTTGAGCTTGATGAGAGTTTCCACAGTGCGGTATTGGAGCTTACGGGAAATTCCACGTTGATATCGATCATCAATCAAATGCGCGGTCATTTAAACCGCATGCGGTATTTAGAGCTGCTGGAAACGAAGCATATGAATCAGCTTGTAAGCGAACACGAGGCTATATTCGAAGCCATAACCGTTAATGATGAAGAGAAAACGGAACGACTGCTCAGAGAGCACATTACGTCGCTTGAATATTGCACACCGGATTTGGTTAAGAAGTACTCGCATTATTTTCAAAGCGTAGAATGAAAACAAGAACCGAAAGCGATATGCTCTCGGTTCTTGTTCTTTAACCTAAAGGTTCCAAAACCCCCTCCGGCTCAGGCTCTCACTGATAATTCACTTCTTCCGCGAAGTAAATCTCCTTCAAACGATCCTTTATGCGTTGAATTTCCTCCGCTGTTAACGGAGCCGTTGGGTTTAGCTTGAAGTTCCTGCCGGTGACGTAACTTACATCCGTGTTCTTATCCAGGTTGTAGGGTGTCTTTGGAACCGGAACGCGGGTATAGTCGGTGAAATCAATAATAGACCATGCTTCGTCTCCATCTTCCTTGGATAAAATAATCCGCTGTGAGGCGTTTTCCGTCCACAAATAGCGCAGATTGGCCGGCGAATTATTGAAGTCCATAGCCGTCTTAATGCCGGAGCCTCTGAACATGAGCGTAAATTCCGCATGATCATTATTTGATCCGGCTGATGATTCATAAATCTGTTTCAGTCCGTCCACGCCCACAATCTCGACCTCGCGGTGGGCAGGGAAGTGATTCACAAAGTTCTCCCAGATTTGCGACATGTTATGGTTGCTGGCAAGCCAGTTGATGTCCAAAATAATGGACATGTAGTTTACCGTATTTATACGTTGAAACGGATTATCTAAATATTGTTGTGCTATATACAGTTGTGGTGCCGCATCCGTTTCATTCACATACGGGTCGCCCGGATGGAGAGTCCAGCGTGAGGAATCTTGGGTATAGCGTGATCCAATCGGATCAATCGTAATCGAGTTCATGAATACGGTACCGCTATTATCAGTAAATCCCTGCGCAGGGACCATTGGATTGTCCTTATTGGACCAGTAAGGCATCAAAGGCGAACCCTCGCCATACATGCCGTTCACATTATATTGTGTAGCCGACCATCCCATCGCGGAAGTGATCTTAAAGTGATCTTTAAGCCATTGGGTTTGCTCGGGATTCACCGTAAAGCTGGTCAGTGATTTAGGCAGATACTTCCGATATTGGTCCGTATCCATGCTTTCAAACACCGAAGGTGATCCCAGCGTACCGGATTGGTGCAGCTCATTAAGCGCATTATAACGATACATATACAACCACTCGTTCATCCGCAATTCCCAAAAAGGGAGCTCATACAGGTTATTCGGATACCCGTCCAGAATACCGACTTCATCACCATACTGATCGACGTATTCCAACACCTTTTTAAGCTGCGGGCGATTCGTTTCTACGAAAACAAATCGATTTTCCATAGCCCAAGTTACTTTTATGTTAGGGCCAAAGCGGTCCATCAGCAATTGACGAGCCTGCTCGATTTGCTCTACCGTGGTCGTACTGCCCGGATCTTGTCCCTGCAGCATTAGCGAGACAGCAAAATATTGTTTTTGGCGTTCTCCGGGTACTACCGTTAATTCGGCATCGGATATGAAGTGAATTCCCTGGGATGGCGATTCAACTTCGATCTTGAACGGAATGACGGAGTTCACTGCAGGAATCAGATGCAGGTTGGCGATGTGCCCATCCTCGTCAAATATTCCCCTGGAATCCTCGATCCGAAGCTTCAAGTCCGACGGTAACTGACTTGGTGGTATAACCTCTCCCTTGGCATTCTGAAATACATAGGGCATACTCCAGGCTGCAGGGTCTAGAGTAGGGGACTGCGGAATGGTATACGTGGCCAAGTATACGGATTTGATTACACTCGGGTCCTCTGCTGGAGGAGCTTTTCCTTTTACGATCAGCTTGGTCTGGGCTGTAAGTACCTGATAGGGCTTGGCAACGGTGATTTTTATCCCTACAGGAATGAAGCTGTCAGCCGCCGGAATAAGCTCGGCATGGGCGATTTTCCCTTGTTCATCAAAAACCCCTAATTCATCGCTAAATGCATAAGTAACATTTGTGACGCTGGCCGCGGGAATGCTTACCGGCCGCCCCTCCTTGTAGAGCTGAAAGGACAGCTGATACGAAGGATACGTTTCCGGTTGATTTACCAGCTCCGGCGCCTTGATGACGACCTCATCCGCCACAAAATCCACAGGAGGATCACCTACTGGAAGCACCGGTGGTTTAGACGGATTTGTTGGCGGTGTCACCGGTGGTGTCACAGGCGGGTCGAGACCAGGCTCCGGCGGTATCCCTGGCTGTTCCGGCTTCGGCTTTGTTGGTGTTGCCGGATCTGTCGGTGTTACCGGACCGGCCGGTGGATCAGGTCTGGGACTATGGCTTCTGGGCTCCGCGATTTGCGGATTCGCACGCCGGCCGCTAATTTCCGGCGCCAGATCGACCGCTGCCGTATTCGGTTCAGGCGGGCTGGCCGGCTGATTCGCCATTGCAGCTTCATTTCCCGATGCATCCATTAAACGCTTGGCCCGATCTCTCAGATCGTCACCGCCAAGCCATACCCGATAAGCAACCAGCGTAGCGTCCTGCCGTGTCACAAAATGTTTGGGATGGAAATAATGATTCGTATCTCCCTCTATCAGCTCTAATTGCTCCATCAGCCACACGCTCGTTTGCGCATAGTCCGATATATCGGACCGGTCCACAAAGCTGGATATACCGGGGGACGGGATATCTTCAGAAACCCCGAAATACCTGGCGTACCATACGGCCATATCCTGGCGAGTCAGATTGCGCTTGGCGCCGAATAATTGGCCGCCGATTCCTTTAGTGATGCTCTCTTCCTGCAAAACCCGCACATAAGGGAGAGCCCATGGGGACACATCGCGAAAAGAAGCTAGCTCTTTGTTAGTCGGTATTCGCTTTAAGGTTTTAGCGAAAATGCTTGCCCATTCCTGCCGCGAAATCAATTGCAAAGGCCGAAAGCTCCCATCCTTATAACCAGTAACGTAACCTTTGGCAGCCATGGCCTCGATCGCATCGGCCGCATAGGAGTGTTCAATATCGTTAAAGGTTCTGTCCGCAAAAGCGGGAACACTATGCATACAGAACAGCCACACCGCCAGTAGACCAGCCAGGTAACGCCTAATCCGGTTTAATTTTTTTTCACACTTCATTATTTCAGATCATTGCACCTCCTCTACGAGACAATACCGAATTACTCTTCGGCTGCACCCCCATGTCAATTGTGAAAATTAGCACTTTTTTTCAAACGACTTTTCATTCCCATTACAAAAAACACCAAACTGTATATACTTGGATTATCGGAAGAATCTCCCTGGGAGTGAATAAAACCAGCAAAAAAAGTGGTTTTAGAAACATACCTTTTAAAGCCATAATTCCCTATCACTTAACAATGGTTTTCATTGGTAATTGAGTGTTTGAGAACCCTTATAAACGTAATAATAGCCGTTTGAAATTCCATCTTGCGGATAAGCCGCAGGATCTTCGCTTGTTACTTGACCTGCAAACTCTCGATTTATAAACGCAGGTTCTCCTTCCTCGATTAACGCTTCAGCGGACATTCCACTGATCGGCCTTACCGTACTGGACCAGAACGTAACCAAATAAACATCGTCAGCATTAAACTGATATCGTCCTTCACTTGGTGTCCCCTCATAAAACAACTCTGCCAAAGCAGCCGCTTCCGACCCTCTCATGAAAATGCGAATATCATCGGTTCCGTTCCAGCGGTGGGGGATCCCGCCCCTTGGATTGACGTATTCTACAATTTCCGGCTCCACATCGCGAATAAAATCAACAACCGTATATTTATAAACCCCTTCCGTTACACTCACGGTTGCAACCCCAGTTGTTTTCCCCGTTCTATAGCCGGTGTACCCTCCGTATACATTTGGGGTTTCGCCGATCGCGGCAAAAAACGTTTTCTGATCCATAGATCCTGCTCTTCCGGGTACTGCGGTGAGTCTATAGGTCCTGACTTCCGTGCCCTTATACTTATCCCAAGCGTATTCTGCAGCCGCATAAGATACTCCGTTATTCCAGCCCGCAGATACCGCCATAAGAATGCCAATCATCAAGAATAATCGCCATTTTTTCAACATCTTTTTCTCTCCTTTTTTTCTCTAAATCCACGCAAATGATCATTAGCATTATAGCGTTTCAATAATTCCGCTAACAGTTAAATTTTAGAAGAAAAATAGGAGCAGGGGGCAAAAGAACTATTTTTCGGGGAGTGACAAAATGATCACAAACTTCAACTTGTATACTAGCATAATGTATGCTAGTATTTCACATAAGGCCGGCCTAAAGATATCCGTACAGATGAAACATTTATTAGAAAGCGCTTTATATCGATTGAAGAAAGCAGTAGGGCCGTACATATTGACGGCGGATTTATGGTTTGCTCGGGCGTTTAATAAGCGAGTAGCGACAAAATTCCATGATTGAAAGGAGTCAACAGCGCATGTTTTCTAAAGGGCGTGGCATCGTTCTGGTTTTGCTGTTTTTGGCGGGAGTTATTAATTACTTGGATCGCTCGGCTTTCTCCGTCGCAGCTCCATTTATTCAGAAAAGTTTTCAGCTCAATGCGGCTCAGATGGGCCTATTATTTAGCAGCTTCTTTATTGGTTACGCTCTCTTTAACTTTATAGGCGGTTTCTTGTCCGACAAGTTCGGCCCGAAAAAGGTGCTCGGTTATTCTATGACATTCTGGTCGCTTTTTGCCGGTTTAACCGCCGCTACCTTCAACTTTGTCTCTTTGTTTATTGCGCGCGTATTGTTTGGGATGGGGGAAGGTCCGCTCTCCTCCTCGCAAAGCAAAATGGTCAATAACTGGTTTCCGAAGAAATACCGGGCCAGAGCTTTATCGATCTCCATGGCCGGAACCTCGCTTGGCGGAGCCATTTCGGGTCCTATCGTCGGGATTATTGCTTTGACTTGGGGCTGGAAAGTATCCTTTGTCCTGATTACGATTATAGGTCTGATTTGGACGGCGTTCTGGCTCAAATGCGTGAAGGATGCTCCGAAGGACGTTGCAGACGGCGAAGCTGATGATGAAAAAGAGGTACAGCCTGCTCCGGCCGGCAAAACCAAAACCCCGCTCTCTTTTTATTTGAAACATCCGACGGTTTTGTTTACGTCGGTAGCGTTTTTTGCCTACAACTATATCTTGTTTTTCTTCCTGACCTGGTTCCCGAGTTATTTGATTCAGGCCAGGGGCCTGGACATCAAGGAGATGAGCTTTGCCACGATGATTCCGTGGACGGTTGGATTTCTCGGCTTTGCTTTGGGCGGCTTCATTATCGATTTTCTTTACAAAAAGACAGGCAATGCCATGTTCTCCCGCAAAGTCGTATTGGTCACATGTTTGCTTGGCGCTGCGGTCAGTATCGGTTTTGCCGGTCTGGTCAACACCACGGCTGCCGCGGTTTCATTGATGGCAGCGGCGGTATTCTTCCTGTATCTTACAGCGATTACGTACTGGGCGATTATTCAAGATACGGTTGAAAAAGAGCGGGTGGGCGGCGTCGGCGGCTTCATGCATTTTCTTGCGAATACATCCGGCATCATCGGCCCGACGGCTACGGGAATGCTCGTGCAAACGACAGGTCATTTTACAAGCGCTTTCATTCTGGCAGGCGGGCTGGCGGTGATCGGGGCGTTGTGTGTCGCTTTTTTCGTAAAGCCCATTAAGGATAAAAAAGTGAAGCTTGCCACGGAACGGACGATTGCTTAAATAAACCTAAATTATAAGGGAACGGAGTGAGTGGATTGAAAGCGATCCAAGTTGTGGAACCGGGGAAAATGAGACTGATCGAAAAAGAAATGCCGCGGATTATTCACGGTAACGAGGTGTTGATTAAAGTTCGTATGGTGGGCATATGCGGCTCCGACATGCACATTTATCACGGGACTTCTCCGGTAGCCACCTACCCGCGCGTAATCGGCCACGAGATGGCTGGGGAAGTCGAAGAAATCGGCGCGGATGTCCACCGGCTGTTACCCGGAGATAAGGTGGTCATGGAGCCGATCGAAACCTGCGGACAATGTTATGCCTGCAAAGCCGGCCGCAAAAATGTGTGCGCCAAGCTGCAGGTGTACGGAGTTCACAAGGACGGCTCCTTCCAGGAATATATCGTCCTTCCCGAGCATTTAGTGCATAAAGTGGACCATCGCTTAGCTTGGGAGGAGGCGGTTTTGGTCGAACCGTTTACGATCGGTGCCCAAGCAAACTGGCGTGGCGATGTCCGGGCTGGAGATTATGTTTTTGTTATGGGAGCGGGTCCGATCGGATTGTGTGCGCTGCAGGTCGCCAAACTCAAAGGCGCGGTGTGCGTGATTTCCGACTTAAGCGATGAGAAGCTGGCATATGCTAAGGAAGTTGGCGCCGACTATACTTTGAATCCGCTTACCGATAATGTGGCCGACGAGATTAAGCGCATAACGGGCGGATTAGGTCCGAACGTAACGATCGATGCGGTTTGTACGGAAAAAACCTTCGAACAGGCGGTGGAAATGACCTCTGTGGCCGGACGGGTCGTCGTTCTCGGCTTTGGCGAGACCCCTTCGCAAATACCGCAGCTGCCCATTACTAAGAAAGAAGTAACCATCGCGGGCTCCCGTTTGCAATCGGGCAAGTTTCCTGAAGTGATAGAATGGTTTAACAGCGGGAGGATCGCGGTGAATTCTTTTGTCACGCATCGTTTTGCGTTGGAGGATTTTCGTGCAGCGATCGAGCTCATCGAAACCCATCCTAACCAAGTTCGGAAAGTGGTCCTGGAGCTCCATACGAAATAGAGAAGTCCAGAATAACCACCTGGCCAAGCGGGCCGAAGGCTTGGGAGAAACATCTGTCATATCCTGTACAGCACGGGATTTACAGATGTTTTTTGTTTTTGTCCGCGTGAATAATATTCCCACCCCCTATTCAAATCCGCCGCTTCCAGCCGATATAGTTAAAGGTGCGGGGAGACTCGAGATTACGACAAAAAAGGGAGAGAACGTAGTGAAGAAAGTTGTAAATTTGTTTTTGTGTATGATGTTGATCGCGATAGCGACAACGGCATGCAGCCTGCCGGCAGCGGGGAAACTTACGGGGGCGGCCGGTGGAGACGAGGTGAAGGATACGCTTAAGTATAACGATTACATTGACCTTAGCAATCAGATTAACGGTGGGATGTATGACCTTGTTTTCACCAGGTATGTGGAGGAGTTCGGTCCGGAGAAGGAAATTTACATCGATGACAGGTTTGACGGGTACAGCACAACGCCGTTTATTCCGACCGTGATCGAGAGTGCCGGGAAAACATTGGATTTTGCCTCCGCCGAACCGTCTTATGGTGCAACGGATGAGAAAGTAAAAGAGTTAATGCCGATTATCATAGATTTGATGAAAACGAATAATGACATTCAAAACTACTACACGGCGAAAACCTATGTCGATGACGATTTTAAACAAGGCCGCGAACTACATACGCGTTTTATTTCATTGTTTGAGAAGTACATAGAGGTGGGGCAGCAATTCAACGAAGCATTTGCGGAGATCACGAATGAGCGCAAGTATGCGGATGCGGAGAAGCTGAAGGATGAAGATATGCTGATACGCTACTACGCGATGAGCATCGTATTGCGGGCACAGGAGATTCAGGAAGCTTTTTACAATAAGGGAGTCGGGGACGAAAACGTTTTGGATTTCGATGTTAAGGAATATGAGGAATTGTATCAGTTGCTGACCGAGGATATCGAGCATTATTTTGAGTATTCCAAGGATGCCGATCAACGGAAGAAAGAGGGATGGTCAAATCTCGAAATATTCCCGACAAGCATAGAAGGGGTAAAAGTAACGGCAACCGACATTCTCAGAATTTTGCGGGAACAGGATCCGGAGATTAACAGCGACACGGAAGGCAAAGTGACGACAGGCGGGTCTAATGCGATTTTGTCGACGTTTGACCGCAAGGTCTCTTTCCTCGTGGATGCCTACAATACCACCAGCAGTTTAGCGGGCTTGAATTAATTCGATGAAAAGCGTGAGATCAAGGTGGGGGATTGTTGTATCTTTAAGTCTTCTGGTTGTACTGCTCTCGTCCTGCCAGGCGCCGCTGGAGCTGGTGAAGATCATCCGGCCGGAAGGAACAAAGCCGGCTGCCTCCACCCAGGAAGAAAATCCCGGAACGGAAGCGGCGGCACGGAAATATGCCGGCTATAGCGCCCTGGATATTTATATCCATGGCGAAATAGCCGATGTTCTGGAACGGTACGGAGAACGGTTCGGACATAAGGAAAAATTCGCTCTGCGCAAAGAGGCTCATCTGGAGTGGGGCGTAAATCTGGAGCTTAAAGAGACCTATAAACTGGCGGAGTATACGGAATTGGCCGCTAAACAGCCTGCCTTGCCCGAGGTCGATGACGCCGTAACGAAGCTTGCTCCGAAGCTGGAGGATCTGGTCAAGATGCTTGGCGAAATCGATACTTATTACAGGTTCAAATTTTACGTCGATGACAATTTTGCGAAGGGGAAAACGCTGCATGAACAGCTGCAGGTTCTGCTGAAGGATTGGGAGCCGCTTGCGGAAGACTTCACGGTTAATCTGCATCCGCACTAATGAAGCAGCGAGAGCTGGATCTCGCCGATTTCAAGGCAAACGATCAGATGATCCGGTACCATGCGCTTGCATCGATCATGGCGGCGGGAGCGATTGAAGACGAACTGATCAGGCAGGGCGTGACATCGGAGACATTAAACGGCCTCGATGCCGCATCCTACCGGGTTCTGTACGATCGGCTTACAGAAGAAGTAGCCCAGTATATCGCCTTGGCTGACGATCCGGAGCAGGTAAAGCAGGAAGGGCTGGAGACTTATAATTCGTATGGAAACATGCTGAAACATAAAACCATGCTGGTGAAAGCCTCCGCCACCGATTTGCTGCAGCGGGCCGAGCAATCGCGGACGTTCGATGAACACAACAAAGACGGCACGCCCAAGGACTATAAGAAGAAGCTGCAGGAAGCCATTCTGGAATATTATGTGTTTGTTATTGGACCTGAATAAGGGTTGATTCTAAGAAAGGAAGTTTTTGCATGATTATTTGGAAAGGCCTAGGAATATTGAATATCGTTATCCCAGGGGTTTGTTTTTTATTGTCAATGGTTTAGTGTCCCTTCTGGGGCTTGACATAATATATGCCCGGTTGCCGCTGGCTTTTGTGTTCATCGTGTCGGGAGTGATTGTCTGGTATATAGGAAAAGCGCTTAACGCCGATGCGGGCAAAGTGCTGGTTGATATGGAAACGGGGCAACGCTACCAAATGGGATTCCAGCATAGTCTGTTTTTTATCCCTGTACATTACTGGGGCCCGATCGGCCTAGTGATAGGATTTATTTTGATTGTTGCAACGATATTTACGTAGGGGTAACTTCGCTTTACATGAGCAATTCTTTGAACACCACACTATGAGCAAGTTGCTTCTATTGCGGTGTTTTTCTTTTAACGGTGAGTAGAGTCATCAGAGTGTAAGCAATTTCTAAACTAGGAGTTCGCGTCGCTCTTTCCCAAACTCCGGCTTACTTGGTCATTGTTGAATGGAATAGTTGCAAAAAGTACAGTTACTTATCCGCAAATGCTGGCACAGCGCTTGTTTAAGTGTAAAACCTGCAATTATTCCGCTATATTTCGAAGAAGAGGCAAAGAGACCAGGAAATAGATGTATGAAAGAGTCAATTTCATAATTCAAAACGCTTGATATAACTGGATTTTTTGGGCATAGAAAAAGGAGTACCTCCCCAAATCTCGAAGTAATAGTGACCAAACCAAACTCGAGAAAGAGAAACGGAGGTAATCCCTATCTATTCAATTCGCCAAACGGAGTTGTTTTCCTTCGAGGAATTAATGGAAATGCGCCCCGAAGATAAGTACAGCCAAATCTTCGAGCATTTGGATCTTGCCCCAGTCATGCAGGCACTCAGCAAACCAAAACGTCGCGGGCGTAAGGAAGAATTAAATTATCCAGCCATGGTATATTCGCTGCTCATCGCAAAGATGGAGGGTATAGAATTCGTCTCTTCCATCATAAAACGTCTGGAAAGCAGCGAGGAGTTTCGCATCCAATGCCGGTTCACCGGCTCGGACCGTATACCAAGCGAATCGACCTACTCTCGGCTGAATCTGGCGCTGCAGCAAAAGGGTCTGCTCGAACAGGTGCTGGACCGTTTGGTGAGAGCCGCTCATGCCGAGGGTTTCTTAACGGGAGCTCATATCGCCGTCGATTCCTCGGCGGTTGAAGCGTGGGACTGCCAATATGGAGAATCTGCTGCCAAACGCCGAGCCGCAAGGAAACAGAAGCAAAAGAAGGAATCTTCGGTGCAACAGCTCGAAATGGAGCCCGTTCTCCCCGTGTCTGAGACCGAACCCACGAAGCCGACAAAGCCGGTTTACGGGCGTGGAAATTGCTCGGCCGAAGAAAAGGAGCGCCGCCGTAAAGAACGGGAAGCATACGAGGCGAGCCTGCCCCCTTTCGAAAAGAAAATAGAAAACATGTTGCCCTTCACCTACGACGAGCTGTTTGAAGCGATGCCCAGGTCTGCTTCGCGTTGCACCAAGAAAAATTCGAAAGGCAAGCTCACCACCTGGTATGGCTATAAAGCCAACATCGTAGTGGATACCGATAGTCAGTATGTGCTCAGCGGGGTACTGAGCTCGGCTCATTTGAACGACCAACGCATGGCTGTACTGTTGCTCAAAGGTCTTCCACTTAAGTTTCCCATGCTGAAGGTGAAATATGGGTTGGGGGACAAAGGCTACGACAGCACGCCCATTTACGAGTTGATTCGTTCGCTCCAAGCTTACCCGATCATTGATATCATCCACCATACGGCTCCGCCGGAAGGGATGAATCTTGATTATGGTCCGGTTTGCAAAGAAGGCCACGCCTATCGGTACGACAGCTTTGATCCCAAGTATGAGACACTTCGGTATACCCGTCCAAGCGAGTGCAAGGAATGTCCGTTTGCGGAATCCGGCTGCCAAAAGGTGTTTAAAATTCGGATCGAAACGGACGTGCGTAAGCACACCTATCCGGCAAGAGGCAGCAAAGGGTTTAAAGAACTGTACAAAAAGCGAACGGCTGTCGAGCGTGTCTTTGCCTATCTCAAGGGTTACTATGGATTGAAACGAACACGTCACCGCGGTGTCCGAGCCAACGTCGACTTCCAACTCAGTATACTTGCGTACAACCTAACCAAGTTTGCACTCGATAAGTTGAATAAACGCCTGCCTCAAGCAGCATAACCGTATTTTTTTAAACAAGCAGCATTTTATTTTCGGTAATTATAGCTCTATATTCGAATCGAATTATGAAATTGACTCTGAAATGCAATTAAACTAACGATTAGGCAAATGGATATGAAGTTAGTTGTATGATTTGCAATTAATGGTCAGAGCCGAGCCGGTCAAGCACACTAAATTTTTGTTTTCGGAAGTGCTTATGCTCGGGATGTTTTCCTCGCGTTGCCCACTTATCTGAATAAACGAAAATAACCCGCCCAGGTTAGCTGCCAAGGGAACGGGTTATCTTCCGTATTATCTTGGAGGTTTCCCACCCAAATGTTGTGCAGGGAGCCGATGGCACTCGACTCCTTTATTTATTGTTATCTTAGCATATCGCGCCGTATTACCTCAATTACACAGGTTAAAATAATTAAAAGGAACCGGAAAGCGTTGTAATTTTCTGAGAGTCAATAGTTTGGAATATGTTATAATGGTTAAGAAATATTTATGTAACACTATTAATGCTTAGGGGAAAATGAAATGTTAAACAAGTATAATGATATCCCGTTATATGTTCAGTTAAAAAATAAATTACGTGAAAAAATCTTAAATGGCAGTTTAAAAGAGGGTGAAGTGTTGCCTTCGGAAAATCAGTTAATGAGAGATTTCGGTATTACACGCAGTACCATAAGAAGAGCCGTTGAAGAATTGGTGAAAGAAGGACTTGTGGAAAAAGAACAGGGGAAAGGTGCTTTTGTAAGGCTGCGTCAAACCAAACAGAATCTTTGGAACTTTCAAGGGTTTACCGATCTGTCCTTAAAGAAGAACCAACAACCTGTTACTAGAGTGCTGAAAAAAGAAATTGTTATAGAAAACAATATTACCTATTTTAAACTGGAACGTGTACGTGGAACAAAGTTAAATGACAAAACAAGATGGTTGACCATCGATCAATCCATGCTTCCTCTTGAACTATTTAAAGGTATTGATCAGTTTGATTTTAATAGTACTTCTCTATATCAAACCTTACGTAAGGAATATCAAATATTTCCACATCATGTAGTTTTGGATATCAACCCCATTATAAGCAATGATGAAATGTGCGAGAGATTGGAGCTGGACAGTCCAATTCCTTTGCTTGAGGCCAGAGGAACTGTATATAGCAAGGACGGCATGGAGATTGAAAAAAT
Organism: Paenibacillus sp. FSL P4-0127; assembly: GCF_038007325.1. Lineage (NCBI taxonomy): Bacteria > Bacillati > Bacillota > Bacilli > Caryophanales > Paenibacillaceae > Paenibacillus > Paenibacillus sp. FSL P4-0127. The sequence continues at coordinate 2,173,267 of NZ_JBBOWY010000001.1, forward strand.
ACACATTATTTATGGACCGCATTTTCAGTTTAAATTAAATCAGTATATATAATACGCTTGACAGATCGTCAGGCGTATTATATTATCGTTTTAACTTGTACGAATAACCGAACAAGTTAAAAGAGGGAGGTATTTTATGAAGGTACTAGGTATGTTATATGGTATGGCAATAGGAGACGCGCTTGGGATGCCTTCTGAGCTGTGGAGCCGTAAAAAAGTGAAATCTCATTTTGGTAATATTACTGAATTTTTAGATGGTCCAAAAGAAAATGACGTTGCTTGTAATTTTACTAAAGGACAATTTACAGACGATACGACACAGGCACTGCTTATTTTAGATGCTTTAATTGAAAATGATTTTATTCCTTCAGACACTTTAATTGCTGAAAAACTCCTGAATTGGGCAATCCGAATCGATGCTTTTGAAAATAATATATTAGGTCCAAGTTCAAAAATGGCTCTCCTGGCAATTAAAGAAGGAAAAGATGTAGAAACATTTACGAGCAAGGCGCTTACAAACGGGGCGGCAATGAGGATTGCTCCCATTGGTGCCTTATTCTCGACAGCTCAATCTAAAGAGTTAGCGCAATACGTATATGAAGTGAGTAAAGTAACTCACTCGACTGATGTATCCATCGGCGGTGCGGCCATGATTGCCTATGCTGTAAGCGCTTCAATAGAAGACAAAAACTGGGAGCAAATTATTAAGGGAGCTCTCAATATCTATGAACTGGCTTCAATGAATGGGGCGGAAACCTTTGCGGCCTCCATTCCGGAGCGCTTGAAGCTTGGCATTGAATTTGCTGATAGATACCAGGATGACGAAGAAACTTTCACACAGAAAATTTATAATGTCATTGGTTGCGGTACAATGACAAGTGAATCAGTTCCGGCTGCACTGGCGATTGCCTATTATGCGAAAGACCCGAATCGATGTGCTTTAATCTGTGCAAACCTTGGCGGAGATACCGATACGATCGGCGCGATGGCGACTGCTATTTGCGGAGCAAAATATGGTTACGATGCGATCCGTAAAGATTGGATTGAAACCATTGATCGTGAAAATAATGTAGACTTGAAAAAATATGCTCATTTGTTAGAATCCCATAAGTCACAATTTAAAGGGGTGTAATTCATGGAGAAAGAGCAGACAATTATTCTTCAAGATGGTGAAAAAACGGGTAAACCGCGGGATTTATTTTTTATGTGGTTTGCAGCGAACATCGGAATATTAGGAATTGTATACGGTGCAATAATTGTAAACTTCCAATTAAGCTTTTTTCAGTCGATTTTAGTCGCCCTTCTCGGGCCGTTGTCTTTTGTACTGGTCGGGTATGCGAGTTTGTCCGGACGTGACAGTGGGGCGCCAACCTTCGTCATGTCCAGAGCAGCGTTCGGCTTTAAAGGTAATTTCATACCTGCTTTAGTAGGATGGTTTGGCCAAGTGGGCTGGTTATCGGTGAATGTCACGACCGGTACTTTGGTGCTCCTGTCGATCTTTAATGAATTCGGGTTAAATACAAGCACACCTTTAAAATTTATAGCCTGGTTAATCTTTGCGGGTTTGGTATTGGCGTCCGTATCGTTTAGCCAGGAAACACTGGTTAAAGCCCAAGCTTTCTTTACTTATATTTTTGGCGGCCTGACCATTATCGTACTGGCTTTCCTCATACCGAATACGGATTGGCACCATCTTTTTGGCTTGAAGTCCGGATCATGGATTTCCAGCTTCTTGCCGGCCTTGATGTTTGTCATTATAGGAACAGGACTTACTTGGACGAAGGCGGCTTCTGATTACAGTCGCTATCAAAGCAGAAAGAATTCTTCAAGATCAATTATCTTGAATGTGACCGCAGGAGCGTTCATTCCCCTATTTCTAATTATTGGAACAGGCGTTCTATTAGCGTCCAAGGTAGATGGACTAGCGAGTGCTGAAAATCCTATAGAACTAATTGGAAGCGTTTTACCGGGGTGGATGACCATTATCTATTTAATTGCCGCGCTTGGAGGAATAACTCCTATGTGCTTTATTGGACTGAAATCATCAAGACTCATTCTTGCTTCGTTTAATTTAAAGGTTAAAGACTCCACTGCCATTTCTATTCATGCTGTCCTAATCACAATTATCCCACTTTATGTACTTGTTGTTTCCAACAACTTTATGGGAAATTTCCAAACCTTTTTAAGTTACTTAGGTATTGGTTTAGCCGCATGGATAGCTATATATTTAATTGACTATACTTTCTTAAGAAGACGCGCCGGATACAGCAAATCATTGTTGGAGGATTCTTCGTTCAATCCGTTTAATGCTGGTGGTGTAATCGGCTGGATTTTAGGTGTCAGTGCGGCTTTGATCCTGAAGAATTTTATTGAATCCAGTTATTACATCCCCATTACTCTATTAATCAGTGGAGGTTACTATTACATCTCCATACGAGCGAAAATTAAACAGACGAGTGAGGTTATATATGAGAAAGATTAATCGTAATAGGGTACTGCTTATTGGAGGCGTTTTCATCGATGTGATCGCGAAAGTTCAGCACGTCCCTGAAACGGGACAGGATATTCCGGGCGAAATGATTGACCGTATCGTGGGGGGATGCGCGTATAATGTGGCCAATGTTTTAAAGCAACTGGATGTCGAATATGATCTAATGGTTCCAATCGGCAGAGGAATTCACGCTGATATTATAAAAAAGGCGTTTAACGAAGAAGGGCATAAACTGTTCATTGAAGATTCCAGCAAGGACAATGGTTGGAGCTTATCGCTTGTAGAAGAAAGCGGGGAACGTACCTTTATTACCTTTAATGGAATCGAGGAATATTGGAAAGACGAATGGTTCAGTCAGATCCATTTTGAGGATTATCGCTATATTTATTTGACGGGTTATTCCCTTGAGGGACAAAAAGCCGATGTAATTCTTAATCGATTATCTAAGAACTCATCCGGCGGAAAAATCATCTTTGATCCGTCTCCGCGCATTTCTGTCATTAAAAAGGAGCACTTGGAAAAACTTTTTGCATTAAGGCCTATTGTGCACAGCAATCTAAGTGAAATTCTGGAGCTCACCGGCGAACCGGAGCTTGAACAAGCTGTTCGAAGATTACATCAATCCACCCAGAGTGAGGTTGTTGTTACGTTAGGACCCAAGGGCTCATTTTGTTACAACGGTGAACACATGATTACTCTTGATGGGAAAAAGGTGCCTGTGGTTGACACAATAGGAGCTGGAGATGCCCATACAGGCGCATTTATTGCCTCATTGCTTCATGGTCAGTCTTTAGAAAAAGCATGCGAACAAGGGAATGAAGCAGCCGCACAAGCGGTACAGGTGCAAGGCGGAAAATTTGAGCTAAATCCGTTTTGCTAAATTAGATAGGGACGAAATTGTTGAATCATTAAATCCCAATCTCTCATTTATATAACTGAGAGGTTGGGATTTTTAATAATGGAACTACCCAGCGAAAGTTCTTGAACGGTCAACAGTTTGAGGATGTTTCCATAATTATCTATAATGGGCCTTGGATGCATGATTAAGAAGGAGACAAAAGAACAAATAATGAAAAAAGACGACTTTGGCAACCGAATGAAGGGGTATGAGAACGTTTTTAGACAAACGCTTCCTCAGCGGCTCCCGGTGATCATTCGAATCGATGGCTCCCATTTTCACACCTTTACGCGGGATATGAAAAAACCGTTCGATGAAGCGTTAATCCAAGCGTTTTGGGAGACCTGCAAGTACTTGGCGCAGAATATGATGGGCTGCAAGTTGATTTATCATCAAAGTGACGAGATATCGATTCTTTTGACCAATTATGACAAGCTAACAACACAATCCTGGTTTGAAAATAATCTGCAAAAGATGGTTTCGGTTTCGGCCTCAATGGCTACCGCAAAGTTCAATGAGGTCATTAAAGAAGCCTATCCGGATAAACCGCTGGCTACTTTTGATAGCCGGGCTTGGGTGCTTCCTCATGATGAAGTCACTAATTATTTTCTCTGGAGACAACAAGACGCGACTAAAAACAGTATTTCGATGGTGGCTCAGGCCAACTTTCCTCACGAGGAACTGCAGGGGTTGGACGGGGGAAAACTTCAGGATAAGCTGTTCTTGGAGAAAGGCATCAATTGGAACGACTTGCCCGTTTGGCAAAAACGCGGGGCATGTATCACCAAGCAGTATTTTAAAAAAGGGGAAGCGATTCGCAGCAAATGGGACGTAGACCTCAATACGCCGATTTTTAGTCAGGATAGAGAGTACATCAACCAATTCGTGTATTTATCAAAGGATGAATAATTATGGAATGTGTTATTTTCATCGGAATTCAGGCTTCCGGGAAATCAACATTTTACAAGGAAAAATTCTTTAAAACCCATATGAGGATAAACCTCGACATGTTAAGATCCAGGCATCGGGAGAATGTTTTTCTGGAAGCCTCCCTTCGTACCAGCCTGCCCTTTGTAGTGGATAATACGAATCCTGCCGTGGAGGATCGGAAAAAATATATCGAATTAGCTAAAAAACATAAATTTAAAATCGTGGGTTATTATTTTGAACCCAATTATGATTTATCGTATGAGCGAAACGAACAGAGGCAAGGGAAAGAAAAGGTCGCAGAAATAGGGATCAGAAGCACATTAAAAAAATTGCAGCCCCCTTCATATAGTGAGGGATTTGACGAGCTGTATCTAGTGAAGTCGCATAGTGATGGGTTTGTGATTGAAAAGATGACAAAGGATTGAAGGTAATGATAAGACAGAGCTATATGTTAACCAAAAAGAAATAAACGCGGAGGGGACCCGGATGGAGGAGCAACCGTTATTTAGAATCCTTGTAGATGGAAAATACGGCTTCATTAACAATAAGGGAGAAATCGTGATTCCTCCTATATACAAGATGGCAAGTGATTTCTGAGGGTTTGGCCTATGTATGGAGTTTTGATAACAAAAAGGGCTATATCAATTCGAAAAATGAACTGGCGATAGAACTAACGGGAGATCATGATTATGAGGGGAATTTTGAGAATGCGCTTGCCATTGTAGGTACAAATGGTATATACGGTTGTATAAACAAAACCGGTCAGTATGTAGTGGAGCCGATCTTTGAACGAATCATTGGGGTTAATCCCAACGGGACATTTTCAGCTTTAATCAATGGAAAAGCGGGACTATATGATCTGCAGAGTAATGCAATTATCGAGCCTGATTATTATGATTTTATTGATGCCTTTTCGGATGGATTAGCTTTTGTATCTTTAGAGGGTAAAGATGGATATATGGATGAAACAGGAAATGTAGTGATTCCTCCGCAATTTTCGTCCGTTTCCCCGTTTTCCGAAGGATTGGCCGGTGTCTCGATCGATGGAGACAAATATGGGTTTATCAATAAACTCGGGGAATTCGTAATCCCGCCCCAATACTACCAGGTTAAAGATTTTAGTGAAGGTCTGGCGGGGTTTCGCTTCAAGACAGGAGGGAAGTGGGGGTACTTGAACAGCTTGGGAGAAGCCGTGATCAGACCCAAATTTCAAACCGTGTGGGCATTCGTTGACGGATTGGCTCCGGTGGAAAGTAAAGACAGGTACGGTTATATCGACAGAAAAGGGCGATATGTTTTGAAAAATGTGTTTAATACAGCACACGAATTGAAAAGTGGACTCGGTTTGGTCACTTATGATGGCGAGTGGGGTTACATTGATCGGTACGGTCACTGGGTATATAAACCTAACCCGGGTTAACGCAGGGGCCAAAGATATGGATTTGTTGGAAGAAGGAGACTAGTCGAATGCTCAACCCCAAAAAACTCAATATAGCGTACAAAAGATACAGTAAAAATTTTGTGAATGGGATCAAGTTTGAAGATGTCAAAGAAGATTATGATGAGGACAAAAGCGAAGTCGTTGATATAGTAGAATCAAATAATACAAAAAAAGATCACATATTGCTGATCGATTTAGACTCCATAGCTTCCTATTACCTGTCCCAATGGAAAAACGACGTATTGATTACCGGCGGGAAGCGGCCGGAAGGTTTAAAGCACATGCAAATGGCCGTTTTCTATCAATGCATGGCGCAGGATCTTTATAAAGTCCGGTATCCTAAGATGATGACGGAGTATACGTTTAGAGAAGTTATCGTCGCGTTAATTCATTTCACAATGTTTGGGTGGGAGAAAGAAGAAAGTATACTCTTTGATTTTATAGTAAACCGTCTGGGCGGGAACATTCTGGACGCCGATGATCCGAACACACACGTGTGGTTTTTGATGGAGTTGTATTTGCAATATAGAAAAAAGACCGTCGCAGGAACCGATCAACACGTACATACCGTTGTGAAGCAAAAGTTGAAGGAGGCCGGACTGCCGTACGATTCGATACCGGATGACCTGGAGGTGTATCGGCACGTATTGGATCGATGGTCGACATCCGACCCAACGGAGATCGCGCAATTGATCGGCAGCATGTCATTATTCCATTCGGTGCAGGCTTCTGAAATAGGGAATTTTCATGAGTTTGGCGATTATCGATATGGATTTTATCCCTACGAAATTTTGTTCCTGATTCATGTGCGGAGAATGCAGGGCTTGCCGATTCCCGAGCACTTTGAAGATTTTTTAATGAACAACCCGGAAGCCAAAATGGAGATCAGCAACCCTGAACCTTACCCGGAGTGGGACCCGATGCTGCGTCTGATCGATCATTTCTACCGCAAGAATTACCCCGAGTATATCCCTAACCAACATGGGGAGCTGTTTCGATAATCATAGTAATCATCCTACATAATCCACCAGGAGGACTTCAGAATGTCAGAAAAAGCGCTCATCCCCCTTATTTTCGAGGAAGATCAAGACTTGTTAAATAACCCCGAGATACTGGATAAGTACTCGGACTTAGTAGATTACGGATTTGCTACGAAGCGATTTCTCTATCTCGATCATCGAGGCGAAGAGAATCAAGAGATTGTGAACTATATTTTGGATTATGAATTCGCCCATAACCTTGAATTGGCTTCCGAAGAGGAACTCGAGGAACTGGGGGAGTTCGCGTATGAATATGTGCCGGAAAAGATCAAAGAAGTGAACAAGCTTATTTCGCCCAAAGGCTACGGCTTATTCTATTATCCAACCGGCGGCGACTTCTGCGCCCTGTTTATATCTAACTTGGAGCATAAATCCAAATTGCTGGAAGTTGAAATCGTGGACGATGAATGGACGCCTATCCAGGAAAGATATATTCAGTATTTTGAATAAGTTTTGGACGGCAGAAGGTCTGAATAGATTTTGAGCTGGCTAATGCTTAATGCGGGCATAGAGGAAGTATTTAAGGATTACAAAGGCTGTCCGAAATTTTTCAGGGAAATGCTGGAGGTCCTTAAATATGGACACTGTCCTTGCGGTTGGTATGGAAGATGGCCGAAAGGCACGCTTTATGTGTATTAATCCGGAAGCGATGGACAACTTCGAAGGCTACTGGTCCACAAAAACCCTGCACAATTGAGTTTAGCTGAAATGGAGAGCATCCATAACCCATATTGCGAAACATATCGGTGCTCCCAAGCTTGTGAACCATGAAGTGACTTCCGAAATTGTATATATCGATATTTTTTTGGTGCCTGCAATAACGCAAGAAGATACTACACGTTAATTACTTCAGGATGAGCGCGTTACCGGCAAATACGGCTGACGACGAGGAGGAGTGGAAATATACCGAGCTGCTTATGTACTTACCGTCAACTTGGGATGTATCCCCGGCAGCATTAGTCGATCCCCAAAATTATTGGCCGCTTGCCTGGCTGAGGAAACTGGGGAGGTTTCCACACGAGAATAAGACATGGTTCGGGCAAGAAGATTCGATTTTTGGTAGCCGCCCCTTTTTACAACGAGGAAGTTAGCTTTTTACACCGTTATGGGTTCAATGATTTTCTGGACAAGCTGGATCAGGCTGGTTTCAGCGATGTATTGGATTTAGAGCGAGAAAACATGTGCCGATAGGAGCGTCAAACCATGGAGCATAAAGCATTTCTATTTAATACAAAAGGTTTTGAGCAGGAGCTTTGCCGTCTCATCATCGCTTGCGGCGAAAAAAACGACCCCGAGCCACTACGCGAGTTCATTACGAACCGCATGGGGCGGGTTCGCTCGGTATATACGGGGGAGCTGCTGGATCATGATTGGGAAGATGAATTTGAGGTCGGAAATGTGCAGGAACTCGCCGACTTTTCGATGACTTGTTTTTACGACCCGGAAGAGGACCACGGACTTGCGTATGCCTGGGACGATTTACTGGAGAACTTAAAAGAACTTCCTGCAAGCTTCGACCATGAGTACGTTCTGCTTGGCCGCCCGGTTGGGGCGGGAACGTTTCAACTGGATCCGGGAGGCATGGGCATGGGATTTGTTCAGGCGGATGATGTTCCATCATTACTCAAGGGCCTGATTGAATGCAGAAGCACTTTTGCGGAAAAAGGGATGTCTTCGGATGGAGCTTTGAATAAGTCCGGCTTTTCCGAGTTGATTGAAGCTTACGACGAGTTAATTCTTTTGTATAAAAAAGCGGCGGAGCACCATTTCGGACTGCTGTTTACTTTTTGAAAAGTTTACCTGCGTGCGTGACTATACAATCACCACTTCCGGCTCGGGGACAAAACCGTAGTGTTTATAAATTTCCTCCTGCACCAGTTTTATCAGGTCCAATACATCCTTTGCCTTCGCGCCTCCGCGGTTTTGAATGACGTTGCCGTGGGTAGGGGAGATGATCGCTTTGCCGCGTTCCGTGCCTTTGAGGCCCAGGCTCTCCACAAGTTTGCCGATCGGCTGTCCGATGGCGTAATTGTTTTTGAAGACCGAACCGCAGGATGGAAAAGAAAAGTGATGTTTTCCCGTCCGATCCGCGATGATTCCTTTTAACGCGGCTGAAGCCGCAGCGGAAGAGTTCGGTCTTTGTTCAAATTGCCGGATAAAATAAGCCGAGAATTCCGCCAGGCTTGAAATGCTCAGCGACGGTGCGGCCAATTGCTTGCGGCAAACGGCGATAGTGGCGGGGGCGACCGGGCGGGAGGTCATTAAATCGGCGCCGACAATCACCCAGGGATGACGCTGAAAAATCGATTTTTTGTAGGCAAACTCGCAGTCTTGCCCCGCAATCGCCTGAATTCCCCGGCCAATCGCCGTCAGGTCGATGTAGTACACCGTATCCAGGACATCGCAGATCTGGCGGTCAAAATACTTGGCATTCATGTAGATTCCGCCTCCCAGCGTGCCGGGCAGCAAAAAAGTAAACTCGAAATCCGGAAGCCCCCCATATAGTCCAAGCAGCGCCAGCAGCGACATCGGCGTACCGGCGGAAACATACAGCCGTTCTCCTTTTATATGGAAATCCACCTGCTCCCGCAGGGAAATAAATAACATTTCTTTGCTTGGCTGGTCCGGAAAGAGCAGATTGGAGCCCATGCCGAACAAATACGGCAACAAACCGCTGGCCGAAGCTTGCTCTAAAGCGGTCAGCACTTCTTCGGCCGTCTTCGGAGCGGCCAACCAGCGGGCGTCACCGCCGATATCATAAGTCGAGAAGGAAGCCAAATTTATATTTGAAACAAACAGTTCCGATTTCATTTGCACTTGAAGATTTCTCCTTTGGGTCAACAATAAAGAATCGCATACCATTATATTACGACCCGCCCCAGGATTGAAGCTTTTAACGAGAAATTTTCCGCTACCTAAGCCGTCTTATGGCTGCTCTAATGAAACAAGTCGCTGCAAGGAGGAGAGCGGCCGCTCCGAAAAGCGCGTATTTTTCGCCGAAGCTGCCTTGGGACATGGAGAACAGATACAGTTTACCGGCATATTTGTCGCCCGCCGTGTTCAAAGCGTAAAAAATAAGCGGAATCATGTAGCCAATCACGGGAACATAGCTGATTCCATAAGCGAACAGACCAAGCGCCCCGAGAAACAGCGCGCCGCAGAACGTGCCGGCAACATAGCGGACCAAAGGAAACTCGCTGCCGCTTAAAGCCATGGCGCAAGCGAAGCCGGCGATAATCCCCAGCATGAGCAGGACGGCGGTTGACAGCCGGACGAGTAAAATGCCGGTTTGCGAGACAGGCTTCGTCTCCGTCAGATCCCGGATGTCCTTGTCTTGTTCCGGTGCAAAAATCGGGACAAGCAGTACGATGCCGATCAACGCGATGAATCGCTCCAGCCGGATCGCGGCCGCCGCCGCGTCCAGATACGAAATGCCGAACAGGGCAGGCGCGAGCGCCGGAACGAGCAGGGCGAGCAGCAGATGGGGCAGCACGTTACGCTTCAGATTGGACCTTGCGATGAACGAATAGGTTTGCCAGGCCGAAGTTTTTTCCATGCAGCTTCCCCTTTCTTTTGAGCTCGTAGATTCGGCTTGCTGCCGCAACCAGCGCAAGCGCCAACAGCGTATAGCCGATCCGGTTGACCAGCAAGACGCCGATATTCGCCAAGAAAACCTCCGTATTGCCGATCGTATTATGGCGCAGCATCAGGTCGGCCCCGTATCCGCCTTCCATATGCGTTAGACCGCTGTTGAGCGCGATTATCCACCACAGCGCTTGTGCGGCGATCGCGACGGGCGAGTCCGTCAGTTCGGTCAGCAAAACGCCGACGGCGGCCGCCGCCATCAAGGTCGGCAGCAGCCAGCCGAGGCTGTATTTGATGAAGGCGAGCCGATCGATGGCGTATCCGGCGTAATCGCCCGCCGTCAGCACCGTGGCGTATCCGGCAAGGGCGAGCACAGGCAGGAACATCACCGCCACCATAGCCGCATAACGGACGAACACGACCGCCAGGGACGAAGCCCGTCTCGAATAGACGAGTTCCCGCATACGGGCCCGGCGGTCCTGCATACCCAGCGCAACCGCCACGAAAACGGGGAAAAACGCCAGCACGATGCCGAGATAATCGCAGAACAGCCGCGCGAGCGCGCCGGTTATCCGGTCTTTTTCCAAGATGACGTTGAACTCGGCCAGCGCATCTTCATATGTTTTGCGCGTTTGGCCGAACTGGATTAGGTCCGATGCGGCGTATTTAGAGCCGCCGCCGATAAGCTTGTCCGCCTGTTTCATCAGCTCTTTAAACCGCTCGTAGGTCGGCTGGCTGTCCGTCAATTGCGATACAATCGCCTTCATTTCCGCTTGCTTGGCGTCCCCGAGTTTTACGTTCTTGTAAAAACGGAAAGGAGGAGGATACGCAATATACGCGTTCGCCGCGAATTCCCCGGCCAAGCAAGCGGCCGCGCCGTTCATGATCAGCCCCGGGTCGTCGACGTATTTCATGCCGTAGCTTTCGCGCCCCGGCTGGGGCGGCTCGATTTTGGCCAGCTCCGTGCCAAGCTGCGTATATCCAAACAAGAGCAGTACCGCGACATAGATCCAGAACGTCCAAGTTTTCAGCGTCTTTTTACATTCCTTCCTGAACATAAGCCGTCCCTCCCTGATCGGTTTGGGCCCCGTGGTCGCGCATGAGCAGCATGTAGCCGTCCTCCAGGTCCGGCTCGCACGCCACCGCGTTCGCGGTCGGCTTCCGGTCGGCCAACAGCCGGACGCTGGCCTGTCCATCGAACATAGACATGCCCGTGACGACGAACGTTTCCCTAAGCCGCTCCAGTTCCGGGCGTGGTACTACCGCATTGTACACTTGGCCCGCCGCGCTGCCTGCGAGCGCCTTCACCGTTCCCCGGTACAGCAGCTGGCCGGCTTCCAGCACGGCGATCTCCTCGCAGGCCGCTTCGATGTCGCCGATGATATGCGTCGACAGCAAAACGATCCGCTCCCCGGCCAGTTCGCTCAGCAGATTGCGGAAGCGGATGCGCTCTTCCGGATCGAGCCCGGCCGTCGGCTCGTCGACGATCAGCACCTTCGGCTCGTGCAAAATCGCCTGGGCGATGCCCAGCCGTCTTTTCATGCCGCCGGACAGCGCCTTTACTTTCGTATGGCGGATGTTAATCAAATTCACCCGCTCCAGCAGCAGCGGGATTCTCTTTTTGCGGGTTTCGCGGGTTAGCCCCGATAAAACGCCGAGATAATCCATTGCCTCGTACACGCTCATATTCCCGTACATGGAAAAATCCTGCGGCAAATAGCCGATAATGCGGCGGATTTCCTTGGCGTTTTCAAGCGGGATGCCGCATACCGTCACGTCTCCGGTCTTTTTGCGGAGCAGCGTAGCCAGCGTCTTCATCAGCGTTGTTTTGCCTGCGCCGTTGCGGCCGAGCAGACCGAACATGCCTTGTCCGATCGTCAGGCTTATATTTTGCAGCGCCTGTTTTTGGCCGTAATCCTTGTTCAAGTTGTGAATTTCGATGTTCATGTTTCCCACAAAAAAACTCTCCTTCCATTAGCTTCAAGGAGAGTATATAGAATACGATTCAACTTTTTATCAACTTTCGGTTGTGCAAAGGAACTTGGCCGTTACCCTAGCGCCACCTTGCCCTCTGTTGCACCAGCTAAGCCAGCCTCCGTGTCGTTCGCACAGCGTTTTGCAAATATAGAGGCCAAGGCCGAAATGGGCGCGGCCGGGCTCCACCGCCCCTTCCCTGAAATACGGCCTGGCCGCTTCCCGCAGCGCCTCCGGCGTAAAGCCGTGCCCGTCGTCGGCCACTTCGGCGATGAGATGGGGATCTTCCAGGCACAGCCCGATTTCCACCCTTTCATGGGCAAAACGGAGGGCATTGGACAGCAAATTTTCCACCACCCGGAGAACGACCTGGGCATCTGCGCAGACAGACTCCGCGCTTATCCGGTTCACGATGCTGATCTCCACGGCCGACTGGGCCTTCAGCGCCTCGGCCGCGTCTCCGATCTGCCTGGTCAGATCGGAGACGCGGATCTTCTCCGCTCTAATCTCCACATCCTCCAATTTGTTCGTTTCGCTCATCGTATGGACGTAGCTTTCCAGCCTTAGCGTATGCCTTGAGATGGAGGATAACGTGGCAAGAAGCTTCTCCTGCCCGACTTTTCCTTCGGGAACGTACTGACAAAGGAAATCCGCATAACCCCGCAGCACGGTGAGGGGCGTCCGCAAATCATGGGCAAAGGCGGCGTTCAGGCGCTTGCGCTCCTCCATCATCCGCCACAGGCTGCGATTGTTCTCCTCCAGCGCCTGACGCATCGTTTCCAGCGAAGCGCACAGCCTGCCCATTTCGTCTTTTGAGTCGTAACGCAGGGAGAAATCCAGATCGGACTCCGCTATTTTGTGCGCTGACCGGTTGATTAGCGCGATCGGCTTTTTCAGTTTGTTGCGGTAAAACAAAAACGCGGCCAAAAGAATGCCGCCCCCGAAATATACGGGGATGGTTGCGATTTGGGCAATGTGAACGACCACGGCTTTAATCCGGTCTTGCGGGGTATATTCGAGTTTATCGACGCCGATGGACATCGGTACTTCTCTGCCGGCATCGTCTCTAAATACAGTGAAATCGTATACCTCATAGCGCTCTACAATAGCACGATCCACTTTCTCCAAAATCCCCAATGTTGCAGCAGTCAAGAACGTAGCCAGCAGCATAAAAAAAATCGTATAGATGACCAGCACCGTCCGGATCGAAAGGTTGTTCCAGAAGCGTTTTACCCGATCCATTTGTATCCGACCCCCCATACGGTTTCGATGCAGTTGGGACATTCGGCCGAAGCCAGCTTGGCGCGGATTCTGCGGATATGCTCGGCGACCACGGCGTTGTCTCCCTCGCTGTCGAAGCCCCACAGGCGCTCGTAGATCCGCTCTTTATCGAACACCTGACCGGCATTTTGGGACAAAAAGGCGATGATCTCGAATTCTTTTTTCGCCAGCGGAACCGGTTCATTGCGGTAAAAAACGGCTCGTTCGCCATAGTCGATCACGAGATCGCCTGCGAATTTCGCCTTGGAACGGGAGTGGCTCCGCTCCTCCCGCCGCAGATGCGCAGCGACTCTGGCGCCAAGCTCCTCGATGGAGAACGGTTTAACGATGTAATCGTCTCCACCCGTGCGAAATCCGATGATCTTATCGGCATCCTCCGCCTTCGCCGTTAAAAACAGAATCGGATAAGCGGCGAACCGGCGGATTTTCGCGCATACCGCAAGTCCGTCCATCTCCGGCATGTTGATGTCCAGCAGCACCAGGTCTGGGGATTTTTCCATTTGCTGTAGCGCCTCGTAACCGTTGCCCGCGGTCAGTACGGAATAACCGCCCAATTCAAAATAATCCTTCAGCAGCGCGACGATATCCGCTTCATCGTCAACGATTAGCAGTGTCTGGCTCATCTTGTTCACCTCGCACCTTTAAGCATACCATCAAGCATATCATCGAACGATCAACTTTTTATCTATAAAGTAGTTGAATTATTGATTATGTGATAGGACGGACGTGTGTGAGGGGAGCAGACGGCCAGCGTTTTTGTGGAGGTCCTGGGAATAGCGGTAAAAAAGGTCCTTATTTTCGCCCCAAAAGGGAGTACAGCAAAAATAGGGGAATTTTTTTCCTCTATTTTAGAAAGATGGGGGCAAACAGGCGCTTTTTTCTAGCTTAGCCCCCGAATAACGGAAAAAAATTCCGCTATTTTGCGCAGGAGGGGAGAAATCTCAAAATAACGACAAAAATTACCTCTATTTCCGGCAGTCTAAACCCAGAGGACTGGTTTACGCATCAGAGGACCGCCTGAGCGAATTCTCACCGTATAATTTTGCAAATAGCCTGGGGACAATAATTGCGCTGTTTTATACAAAACGCCTTGCGTATAATGATCTGCAAAGAGAGAGACTTTTGATAGTTCCAGTAAACAACCTCCATAAGTGCGAGGGAACTACCTCTTAGGAAAGCGGGTGGTGAGGCATACTTGACGAGCGCAGTTCTTCGATCCTTGCCTTGCTTCAGAAGACCAAAGCGTATATGCCGGTTCAAGAATTGATGGATAAATTCCATGTCTCCAAGCGCACCGTTTACTACGATATGGATAAAATCAATGACTGGCTGCGCGAAAGCGGGCTGGCCCCCGTCGAATACGTTCGCGGAACGGGGTTTCTGCTTCCCGACGCGTCGCGGACGCAGCTTCCGGCCAAAGCGCAAACCGTGCAGCCGCAGCAATACTATTTGTCCCGCAGCGAACGCAAAGCCTTGCTTTGTTTGCAGCTGATTTACCGGAGCGGGCCGATGTTTCTGCACGATATGGAAGAATTGCTGAAGGTTAGCCGGGGCACCGCCCATGCCGAACTGAAGCGGCTAAAAGCCGAACTTGCCGGATACGGGCTGACCCTCGAATTTGACCGTAAGCAGGGCTACTTGATCCAAGGCAATGAAAAAGACCTCAGAGCCGCTATGTCTCATTTTCTGTTCGAGCTGCTGCCGTATGGCGACTGGAATAACCTCTCCGCGACCATTGACGGATTGATCCACGCGGACCTGTTCAAAAGACATTTCCCGGCATTCCGGGAAGAGCAGATGGCTTCGGTATACGGCACGATCGTTTCCGGCGAACAATTGATCGGCATGGAGCTGACGGATGAGACGATCCTCCACCTGACGATCCGGCTCTGGCTTTCCGCCACCCGGCTCACGCAAGGCAACGCGGTCAAGATGGACAAAGAAGAAAAAGCGGCTTTACAGGAAACGCTTCAATACAAAGCAGCCGCGCAAATTGCCGAAAAGCTTGGGGAGCTTTTCCGCGTCGGCATTCCCGAAGATGAAATCTGCTACATTACCGTGTACCTGCTCGCCGCCAAGGTGAACCGGGTGGAGGTGGAGTCCGACACGCTGGAGGCCAAGCGGCTGCGCCAGGCGACAGAGGAGATGATCGGCCTTTTCGAAACAAACGGCTGCGTTTACTTCCAAGACCGGGAAGCGCTCAAGAAGCAATTGTTTCTGCATGTCAAATCGGTTTTTTATCGGACCAAATACGGACTGAACATCGAGAATCCGCTGACGGAGACGATGATGAAGGAGTACCGGGAAGTGTACGAGTTAACCCAAAAATCGATTCCGCCGTTGGAAAAGGTATTCGAAAAACCGATCAGCCGGCACGAGATAGCTTACTTGTCGATGCACTTCGGCGGGTGGCTGCGGCGGGAGCAGGCCGAGCCCGTTCCGCGGAAAAGGGCGGCGGTCGTTTGCGTCAGCGGGATTTCGGCATCACGGATGCTAAAAAATCAGCTGGAGCAGCTGTTCCCCTCGATCGACCTAACCGCCGTTCTTTCGCTCCGCGAATACGAGAAGTTCAAGGGCAAGGTTGATTTTCTGTTTTCCACCGTGCCGCTGCCCGGGAGCCCGGTTCCGGTGTTTATCTTGAACGCGATTATGAGCGATGCGGAGAAAGCGCATCTGCTGGGGCAAGTTGCCCCTTACCTTGAGCACAGAGCCGGGCAGCAGCCAGGGCTTTCCGCGCAAGCGATCGTCGAACTGGTTGGCAAACACGCAAAAATTACCGATAAGGAAGCATTGCTTGAGGATATACAACGTTATTTGACGGCGGCCAAAGGACCGCCGGCGCCGAAAGAATTCAAGCCAGCGCTGGGCGAGCTGTTGACTCCTGCGCGGATCACGATCCGGGAAGAAGTTTCCCACTGGCGGCTGGCGATCCGGGTGGCGGCCAAGCCTTTGCTGCAGGACGGCTCGATCACCGACAGGTATGTGCAGGCCATGATCGACAAGGTGAATCAATACGGCCCTTATATCGTCGCCGCGCCCGGTGTGGCCATCGCCCACGCCAGGCCGGAGGACGGGGCCGCCAGAGCTTCCATGGCGTTGCTGACCATCCGCAAAGGGGTGGCGTTCAGCAGCCAGGCCAGGCATCTCGTAAAACTGCTGGTCGTCGTTGTCGGAATGGATGGGGAATCCCATCTGAAGGCACTTTCGCAGCTGGTAAACATGCTCGTTGACGAACAGAACAGGCAGGTATTGGGGAATACTGATAAAAAAGCGGAAATCACCCGGATGATTTTACAATATTCCGCGACTTGATGGATAACCTAAGGAGGAGTTTTTGAACATGCATTTTATGGAAAAGGGCCTCATATCGCTTGATATCGAGGCAGAGGACGCGGAGCAGGCGATCCGCGCGGCCGGGCAGCTGCTGGTTGACAGCGGCGCTGCGGAAGGCAGCTACGTTGAGGCGATGGTGTCGGCATACCGCAATAACGGCCCGTATATCGTCATTGCGCCGCATATCGCTTTACCGCATGCCAAGGCGGAAAACGGCGTCCGGGAAGCTTCGGTTTCCTTCGTCCGGCTGCGGCGCCCGGTTGCGTTCGGGCATCCCGAGAACGATCCGGTGGAGCTTGTGTTCGCGCTCGGCTCTTCTTCCAGCTCGGACCACATTGCCTTGCTGCGCAGACTGACCACCCTGCTCAATGATCCGGCTAACGTAGAAGCGCTTAAAGAAGCCAAAACCGCCGAGGAGATCGAGTCGATCATCCAATGATAACGACCGGAAGTCCGGCAGCGGAAGAAACTATATTACGGGAGGAATCAGCATGAAAATTTTATGTGTTTGCGGGTTAGGACAAGGAACGAGTTTGATTTTGCGGATGAACGTGGAATCGGTTTTAAAAGAGATGGGCGTTCAGGCGGATGTGGAGCATACGGACGTATCCACCGCTTCCGGCATGCCGGCCGATTACATTATCACCAGCAATGAGCTGGCGCAAAGCCTGCAAGGGCACGCGGGCAAAATCGTGATCGTCAACAATTACTTTGATTTGAAGGAAATTGAACAAAACTTGAAAGAAGCCATGTAAAAATGAGCCTATGCTTCCGAAGCGAAGCGAGTTTTGTTCGAAGTTTGTAAGGAAGTAACGCTCACAAAACTTTTAGGGGGATGGCTCCATGAACGTTATTTTTTGGATAGCCAACAATATTTTCGGAACGCCGGCGATTCTTCTTGGATTCATCGTGCTAATCGGTCTGCTGCTGCAGAAAAAAACGACCAGCCAGGTAATCAGCGGCACGTTTAAAGCGGTGATCGGCTTTCTGATCATTTCGGCCGGCTCCGGCGTCATCGTCGGCGCGCTAAACGTGTTTGAACCGATGTGGAAGGAAGTTTTCGGTCTGCAATCGGTGAGCTTGGGCCAATTTCTCGGCCAGGAGGCGTTTAACGCCAAATTCGGCAGCTCCGTGACCATGGCGATGCTGCTCGGTTTTCTGATTAACGTGCTGCTGGCCCGGTTCACCAGGTTCAAATACATTTACCTGACCGGGCACATGATGTTCTGGACCGCCACCATTTTTGCCGGGATCGTCGTTCATACGGCGGGAGGAGCGGTCCCTCAATGGAAGCTTGTGCTTTTCCTGGCGGTTATCCTGGGGCTCTACTGGACGTTCCAGCCGGCGCTGACGCAGCCGTTTATGCGCAAAATCACCGGCAACGACAATATCGCCCTCGGCCACACCTCGGCTTCGGTTGCTTTGCTGGGCGCCTTGTTCGGCAAATGGTTCGGCAACAGAGAGAACGATTCGGAAAAAATCAAAGTGCCGAAAGGGCTTGAATTTCTGCGCGATTCCAACGTCATTACGGCGCTTAGCATGGGTGTCCTGTTCTTTATCGGCGCGATCATCATCTCCATAAAAGGGACGCCCGGGGCCCAGGAATTGATCGCCAAGGCGGGAGAACAAAACTTCATCATGTACTCGATCATTCAGTCGCTCACGTTTGCCGGCGGGATTGCGATCGTGCTGCTGGGGGTACGGATGTTCATCGGGGAACTGGTTCCGGCGTTTAACGGGATCGCGACCAAAATCGTACCCGGCGCCAAACCGGCGCTCGATTCTCCCGTCACCTATCCTTATGCGCCCAACGCGGTCATTCTCGGCTTTATCGGAGCGTTTGCCGGCGCGTTGATCTGGCTCGTTGTGCTTGGCAATACCGTGGCTTATATTTTCGTGCCGACGATGATCGTTCTGTTCTTCCACGGCGCCACCGCGGGCGTGTTCGGCAACTCGACCGGCGGGGTGCGCGGCGCGCTGATGGCCGGATTTATCACGGCGACCATCGTCGCCTGGGGCCAATTCATTATGGTCCGCTATCTGATCTCCTCGACCGTACCGGATACGGCGATGTGGGCGGCCGATTCCGATATGTTCATTCTTGGACCGATCATTCGGCTGTTGGCCGGGCTGCTGTTCTAAAGATTACACATAAATTGGGAGGAACATCACCATGACTTTCGTACGAACGCTTGACGCGGACATCGCCCCGGAACAGATGGGGTTCACCTATTCCCACGAGCATATCGTGTGCCGCCCGGCCCATTGGTCGGAGCGCGGCGAGGACGACTTATTGCTGGACGATCCGGAAAAATCCAAACTCGATGTGCTCGATTTTAAAAAACACGGCGGCCAGACGATCGTCGACGCGACGGCGGTCGATTACGGCCGGGATGTGCCGGCGGTCCACCATATTATGAAGGAAACCGGGGTGCGCATCATCGGTACCGCCGGCTTCAACAAAAGCTTTCTCTG
Source organism: Paenibacillus sp. FSL P4-0127 (assembly GCF_038007325.1). Taxonomy (NCBI): domain Bacteria; kingdom Bacillati; phylum Bacillota; class Bacilli; order Caryophanales; family Paenibacillaceae; genus Paenibacillus; species Paenibacillus sp. FSL P4-0127. The sequence goes on from NZ_JBBOWY010000001.1 coordinate 2,192,715, forward strand.
GGACGCGAAGGTCAAAGACGAGCTGAAGCCGATCATCGGGAGCTATGAGACCTACTATGAATGGATCGAGGCCAAAAGCATCAACGAGCTTACCGATTTTGTCGTCCGCGAGGTGGAGGAAGGGCTCGAGGGCACGCCGTTCAAAGCCGGCCAGGTTAAATTCGGCACGGGTTACAACCGGATTACGCCGCTGGAGGAAAAAACGCTGCGCGCCGTCGCCCGCGCCCATCATGAGACCAAGGCACCGATCCATTCGCATACCGAGGTTGGCACGATGGGGCTGGAGCAAATCGAGCTTTTGCGCAGCGAAAACATAAACTTAAGCTACCTTAGCCTGGGCCATATGGACCGCAATCCGGACCCGTACTACCATGAGCAAATCGCCAAAACCGGCGCCTTCCTGTCCTTCGACGGCATCGCCAAAATCAAATACGCGCCCGAAAGCACGCGGATCAGCCTGATTCTCGAACTCGTCAAAAAAGGTTATGAGGACCAGATTCTGGTCAGCGGGGACACGGCCCGCAAAACCTACTACAAGCATTACGACTATGGGCCGGGGCTGGAATATATTATCGCCAAGTGGGTGCCGCGGTTTATTGATGAAGCCGACCGGGCCGGCTTTGACGGGCAGCAGCTGATCCATAAGTTTTTCGTGGCGAATCCGGCAAGATGTTTTGCCTTTAAAAAGTAGGGGGGCGCGACAGGATGATTTTTCAAGACGAAAACGCCTTCGACATCGCGGAGAAAATCAAGCGCATGCCCTGCGCCATCCTGCCGATCGGGGCGGTAGAGGCGCATGGCCCCCATCTGCCTTTGGGCACGGACAATCTGCTGGCCGAGCGGCTCGCTCGCCGGCTGGCGGAGCGGACGGAGAGCTTCGTGCTCCCCACGCTTCCTTACGGCCAGGTGTGGAGCCTGCAAAATTTCCCCGGCAGCATCAACGTCTCCAACGAAGCGCTGATCCGGATGCTGTATGACATCGGGGAAAGCCTGTACCGCCAGGGCCTGCGCATTTACGTGATGCTGAACGGGCATCTCGGCAACGCGGTGGCGCTGAAGGAGGCGGCCCGTCTGCTCTACAAAGATTACCCGGAGCTGAAAGTGTATTATTTCTTTTATCCCGGGTCAAAGCAGGCGATCGAGCGGGTGCGGGAAACCCCGGCTTCGCACGCTTCCTATTTTCACGCCTGCGAGCTGGAAACCTCGTATATGCTTTATTTGGCCGGCGAGTATGTGAACATGGACAAGGCGCTGAACGACGTTCCGAACATCGGGATCGAGGCCGATTGCACCCCGACGCCATGGGAGGAATTCACCGCGACGGCCGTGCTCGGCAATGCGGCGATCGCCACCAAGGAAAAAGGCGAAGCGGTCATTGAAGCGACTTTGAACACGATGACGGCCATGATCGAGGGGGCCAAGCAGCGATTACAAAGCGGGAAGGAGCAGTGATTGCCGATGCTGCATACTTATTTTGACCATATCCGCCGCATTTTGCAGCAAGTCGAGGAGCGGGAGGCGGAGCAAATCGGCCAGGCAGCCCGCAGGACCGCGGAAACGATTATGGACGGCGGCATCATCCATCTGTTTGGCTGCGGGCACTCGCATATTTTGACCGAGGAAGTGTTCTACCGGGCCGGCGGGCTGGTGCCGATTCACCCGATATTCGTGGAAAAGCTGATGCTGCATGAGGGAGCGGTCCGTTCCTCCGAGCTGGAACGCCAGAACGGGCTGGCCGAGGAGTTCATGCACGGGCAGGATATCCGGCCGGGCGAGGTGATGTTCGTGCTGTCGACCTCCGGCCGCAATCCGGTTCCGGTCGACGCGGCGCAAATCGCCAAGCAAAAGGGCGCGTTCACGATCGGCATCACTTCGCTGGAATATTCGCAAAGCCAGCCGTCCCGGCACGTGAGCGGCAAGCATTTGTTCAATTCCGTCGATCTCGTCATCGACAATTATTCGGTGAGGGGCGACGCCGTGCTGACCCACCCGGACTTGGCGACCCCGTTCACGCCGACTTCTACGGTGATCGGGGCGGCGATCCTCAACGGCATCTTCGCCGAGGCGATTCGCTATATGATCGAGCGGGGCTACGAGCCGCCCGTTTATTTAAGCGGCAATATCGACGGCGCCGACGATCACAACCGGCGGCTGATCGAGCGCTACCGGGACAGAATCCCGCTGCTTTCCTAAGCGGGGATACACAGGACGCAAAATATCCTTTACCAAAGGGCTTGTTTCTACTTGATAGTTAAGTAGGCAAGCCTTTTCTTTGTTATGGCTGCATTATTTGATAAAATGAAAGCGTTCAACCAGCTACTTGTAGTGTTAAGCTGAAAAATCCCCAGCCTTCAAAAATAGCGGAACGTTATGAAATGGGGATATCGCAGAAATAGCGACATTTTTTTCCGTTAGTACTCCCCCAAGTTTTTTCAACAGGTAAGATAGCTCCAACTTTACTGTTTGTCGGTATTCTTAAAATTTATAATGAACCGCAGGTGAGCGAAGTTGATTATTAGCGCCAGCAGAAGAACGGATATCCCGGCCTTTTTCGGAGATTGGTTTATGCGCAGAATTGCCGATGGGTATTTTCACCGGATGAATCCGTTTAATTACAAGCAGGTAACGGCCTTTAGCTTATTGCCCGAAGACGTGGACGGCATGGTGTTTTGGACCAAAAATCCCAAACCGTTCATGAGGCACTTGTCACAATTGGACGATAAAGGCTACATGTACTATTTTCAATACACACTAAATGATTATCCGGAAATTTTCGAGCCTAATTTGCTCCCCGTTGCGAGCCGCGTGGACTATTTCCGCGAGTTAAGCGAGCGGCTTGGGGCCAACCGGGTTATCTGGAGGTACGATCCGATCATCATCAGCAATGTCACCCCGGTGGGGTACCATTTTGAACGTATGGAACGTTTAGCCGCCCAACTGGAGGGGTACACCTATCGATTGGTGATAAGTTTTATGGATTATTACGGGAAAACGGTGGCGAGATTCAAGAAACTGCAGCAAAACCATGCGGTGTTATGCACCGATATTACTTTGCCCGATTATAGAGAACAACTGGACGAATTTGCCGCAAACATAAGCCGCATTGGCGCCGCTCACGGTATTTCCGTGGAGACTTGCTCGGAAGCCGCCGATTTGGATCACTGCGGAATTCGTCACGGCAGCTGTATTGATGCCCGGCTCCTCTCGAACATCATCGGGCGGGATATAGCCTCTGTCAAAGATAAAAATCAGCGGGATACTTGTCTTTGCACCGCAGCGGTGGACGTGGGCATGTACAATACGTGCAGGTTTAACTGCCAGTACTGTTACGCGGTTCAAAGCGAAAATGCCGTAGCCAAAACTTTGCAAAATCATATCATCGACAGCCCGTCTCTAATTTATAAATACAGTGAGGATTTGAAAATTCACAACAAAAAGACGTCGAATTAAGACTCAAGCTAATAATCAGTGCTCGACAGTCAAGCCGGCAACCAATCGCGGCAAGAAGTGTCGGAAGGGCGTTGAAGCTTGAGGGGCGTTGAAAGCTTGAGGACAGGGAAGGCCGGCGGGTTGGTCGGCAGATTAACACCCGCTGCCCGGACTCTTTGCACGATTATCCCGTTTGATCAGAAAGCAAAGAAGCAGATAAATTCAGGAGAATGAGATATATGTGTGAGAAGTAGATATGTTTGGGAGAAGAAGATATGTTCGAGATCTTTAGAAGGTTTAGGAGAAGGAGTAGGAGAAGTGAAGCAGACCTGACGGGAGGAATGGGGCAAGATGCTTCAGTCCCAAGGCTATATATGTACTCTTCATAAATAACCGCTTCATTTTTTCCTTATTCTCTTTTTTCTTTATCCCGTACACAGCCTTCCCACTGCCCTCTGAACGAAAGGGATAATTGTGCAAGGCAGCATGCAAGGACACAAAGACACGAACGCTATAGACAGCCACCTCATCATGTCCAATAATGCGATGGAGGAATTGCCACAGCCTTTTCGCTTCCCGTATGGGGCGGAAGGGCTGTTATTTTTGCTGGAGTCCGTATTGGTGATATACAATATAAAAATACAGAAAGGAGATTTTGAAGTGATCATAGACGACCCGATTTTTGGCGAGCTCGAATTTAATTATATTTGGTCAAAAGACATGACTATTGATTTTTTGGGGAAACAAACCGAAATAGCCCTTATAGTTGATGGAGATGAGGATGGTAAGTTTGGGGAAGAACAATATGAGGTCTATACCTCGCTTATGCGTGACTGGGACAACATACAACACCGCGTGTTGCAGCCGATTTTGGACTATTACATAGAAAGAAGACAAGAGCTTGGTTATGATGTTGGATTTAATGAAGGTTACGTCATTGAAGTGGGATTCCAGGATGTGGTGATGTGAAAGTTAGCATATTAAGAAAGAAGTTGTGATTCGGATGAAATACAAATTAATATGCGGGTTGTTTTTGCTAATATTGTTAGTTGCCTGTAATGCCGGCCGAAGTAAAGAAAATATGGTTGTTGAGCCCAAAGCTCCGGCAAAAATCGAATTGCAAAATTATCAGGGATCATGGACAGATAAAGATTTTAATCAATACACGTGCAGTGATTGTCTAAATAGCGTAGAGATATTCGTGAATGAAAATCGCGAAAATGAAGGGACGATTAGCATATTCTTATATAATCCAGGCAGAGTGACGGATTCAACGGCTGATTTTCAGTTGATGGGTAACAAGGCTGATTTTATATTTGATGATGACGCGGGAAAGGGGAAGGGAACCGTTACTTTTTTAGAAGATGAAATACATATTCGGCTAAGCTTGAAGCAAGCGATTGATGAGTTGAATGAAGTATATGATAAGGAGAGAATACTCGTTAGGGATCCTTATCAGGGATTAAAACGATACGATCCTCTCGAGCTTACTAAAGATTATTTACATTTGAAGGATACAAGTCTTCTAGAGCTTAACAGCAGTGCGGAATACAACGAAGAACTGGAAGCCGGCCCGGAAATCGAGATCGTGAATAAAAAAGATGAATCGGGCAAGGTAATAGAAATGTACCAAGTGAACACGTTGAATAAAAAAATTGAAGAGCTGGAGATGTGAGTTTTTTTAAAACTGGCGGTGAAGGATGAATCGGATCGCTCGCGTTGCTCACTGTATATTAAACTTATTGTAGCAGATAGGGTATAGGAACTTTGTAATATTCCAAATTGATTTTTATCTTTATTCCTGGAGGCGCTTATGGAAATAGATTTAAAACGAGCCAGACTCGAAGAATTAAGCGATATCGCCTATGAGGTGCATTTGGGACAATCTCAAACGTTTAATTATCTTGATATAATGATCTTGAAATTTATAGGGGAATACGGGTACGGGTCCAGCGGCAATACGGATGCCGCGTTTATGCGGGCGATCGGGAAGGCGTGTTTATCGGCGTGGGAGCCTGCGGCGTTGATTTTTGATTTCAGCGCTTGACGTACGCTTGGGGGGGACAGGCTCATGCAAGTTTTTGACATCGGCGCCGATATATATTTGGACGCCCCGTTTCCAATGGCGCTCATCGTTGGGGAGGGCTGTGAAGAAGGCATTAGAACACTGCTGTTAGGTACGGAAAGCCACAAGACGATTGAAGAGACAGCTGGGTTTTCAAAGAGTTCAGCCATAGCTGGGTATACATTGAGAAGGAGTTGCAACGTTATGAAGGGGCGCTTTAAGCCGCATTCATATCTGAAAGGGAGGGCTTCGGCTTGTTAAAGCAAGCAGAACGGTTATGGAGCTTGATTATTGAAAAGGGAACGGCTAAGGATACCGGTTTTCAGGAAGCGCTAAAGCTGCGGCCCGGTGCCGGCGAAGCGGAGTTCGAGAATGCCGAGAAGGCGCTTGGTTTGAAGCTTCCCGAGGAAATGAAAGCCTTCTATAAAGTACATAACGGGCAGGACTGGGATCTGGAATCTGAACCGTTCGTGAGGAATTTGACGCTCAGCCCGCTTGAGGAAATTGTGGAAAATTGGAACTTTCTGCGGGAAGAGTTCGATCCGGATGAAATGGAGCCGGACATTGGGCAAGAAATCAAGCCGCTGCTATGGAACGACAAGTGGATTCCGATCTCGTCAAACGGCGGCGGGGACTATCTGTGCCTGGACATGGACCCGGCGGAAGCGGGCCGTCCTGGACAGGTGCTCTACTTCTGGCATGATTGGGGGAACCGTTCCGTGGAAGCGGACAGTCTGTTTTCTTTTATCCAAAGCTGTCTGGAAGAAGAGGACGAGTAGACGAGCGGTATAGCGCGCGGCCGGGCCGCTTATTCTAATAAATCGCAATTCTGAAAGGAGAACGATGATGTCCGAAGCTGATACTGTCCCAATTTTACAGCGATACGCAAACGGAAGAACTGAAATGCCGCATCTGGTGGAGGTTGGCGCAGCGGGGGATCGACATTTCCGGACGAATCAACGCACTGCTGACGAATTTTCATAACTATAAAACCCCCGAACTGACCGGCAACAGTTTGCTGGCTTTATGGGTGGCGCTAAGGAAGGGCTTTTTTGACTCCCCGATCCCGGATAGCGACAAAACCTGCCGGATCTGGCTGTGGCATTTAGTGACGGACCTTGTGTTCAAGCTGAAACCGAAATATGACGAAAATACTCGTTTAGGGAGCGGCGGCTGCCTGCTTGAGGCCGCAAGCATGTACCCGCAGACGCAGCGGCTGATTCTGGAGTGCATGGAAAACTGGGGGATCAAGGAGCCGAAACGGCCGCGCGGCGATTTTCAACTGGATCTTAAGGAGCTTTACGGCCGCTGCCGCAATCATCCCGGTACCACCTGCCTGCCCGATAATTACGTGATTACGAAAAAAGGAATTATGATGACGGCGCGCCAGTAAATGAACTTGGAAGCAGCGGTTCTCCAATCACGGGGGAATTGCTGCTTTACTGTCTTCTTGTGCGCTCGCGCAGGGTCCGCTCGGCCTGCTTCTTGAACTGCAGCGGAGTCTGCTGTTCATATTTGAAGAAGACACGCGAGAAATAGGCCGCGTCCGAGAACCCCAGATCAATCGCCACCCGGTAGACCGGCAGGTTGCTGTTTAGCAGCATATCCTTGGCCCGGTTGATCTTCTGCACGGAGACGTATTCGGTAAAGGTGACCCCGGTGCGGCTTTTGAACAGGCGGCTGAAATATTGCGGATTCAGGTGAATGAAGGCGGCAACCTCAGACAAAGTCAGTTCGCTGGTAATGTGCCGTTCAATATATCGCAGTGCCGTCTTAATCAGATCTTCGTTCGGCTTGGGAGCGGCAGGGATAGTCTCTGCGTCCATAGCTTCGCCCTGATTCAAGGACAGGATCGCCTTATCGAGCGCAGATTTGAGCTGGTGGGGCGGCACTGGCTTCAGGAGATAGTCAATAACCCCACACTGCAGTGCTTCGCGGGCATATTGGAAATCGCCGTAGGCCGTCAGAATAATCGTCTTTGTCTGTGGGAATCTGTGGATAATCTGCTGCTGGGCCTCCAGCCCGTTTTTCTCGGGCATGCGGATATCCATCAGCAGAATTTGCGGCCCCAACAGCTGTACCTTGTGGACCGCCTCCTCGCCGTTGAGCGCATCCTCCACCACCTCCAGGTCCAGCGGCAGCCTTTGAATGATTTTGCGCAGCGCCATTCGCTCCAGTGGCTCATCCTCAACAATCATCAGTTTAATCACAAATGTTCATCCTCCATTCGGATCGGCAGATGTTCCCTCAAGCAGGGCAGGGTGATATGGACCAAGGTGCTGACATCCGGCTCGCTGCGGATACTTAGGCCGTACGATTTGCCGAAATAGCCGCGCAGCCGTTCATGCGTGTTGAACAGTCCGATCCCCGTATGTGTGCCTTTGTCCTTATCCCAGTTGGCGAACGCACGCAGAATATCCGGATTAAAGCCTCTGCCGTTATCCGCAACGGTGATGACAATCCGGTTATCCGGCGTTCGGCAGCCGCTGATCCGCACGGTGCCGCCGTCGCGCTTCTGCTCCAGTCCGTGTATGAAGGCATTCTCCACCAAAGGCTGCAGCACCATCGACGGGATGCGGTAATCCATAATCTCAGGATCGACTTTAATCTCATATTGAATCCGGTCGCTGTAGCGCAGGGTCTGAATGTAGAGATATTTTTTAATCGACTCGATTTCCGCGCGGATCTTGGGGAATTCCTCCACATTCTTCAGATTGTAGTGCAGCAGGTCGCAGAGGTTGTAGATCAGTTCTTCGGTTTCCGGGGCATTTTCGATCAGGGCCATACGGGCGATCGTGTTCAGTGTGTTGAACAGAAAATGCGGATTAATCTGTGCCTGAAGCTGCTTCAACTCCATCGTTTTGGCTTTCCGCTCCAGCAGCAGATTCTCGCGGCTTTCCTTGAGAAATTGCTCCTGCACCATTTTTTTCATACTGATCTCGGCTATATAGTTTGCAACAAAGGTGTCGAAATTGACCGAATCCTCCAGGTATTGGCGGCTGACGAGCGGAATCTGCCCAATCGCCTCCCGTACCTTCTGCAGCGGCAGCCCGAATTCAACGGAGATGCGCTCGGCGTCAATTTTCGCACGGTCCGCTTCATCCGTCAGCACTTGCCCGCCCAGCACCGCCCCCAGAAAATAACCTTCGGCAATGATCGGCGCCACACAGTCCTGCAAACCCAGATGACAGCGGTAGATTTGCGGTTTGCGGTGTTTCATCGCCAGCTTCCCTGCCTCATAGTCGCAGCTGATACATCTCCGCTCTCCTTCGCTGGAAGAACGCACCATCTTGCAGAACGGGGAGAAATTGCTCCACGCGCCCATCGGATTACCTTCTGCATCGATCGTAATAACGGGAAACATCACGATTTTGGCCAGCTTCTCCTGTATGCTCTTGAATGCTTCCACTTCGATAATGTCGGCAAGTTGAATCACTTCGGACATGGTATCGCCATTCCTTTCAAAGGTTTGAACACGCACTTTCACCGGATCCTGCTCCTCCGGCAAGGGGGCAGCTATCAAGATAGTGGGATTATGCCACAGCTTATTTGTAAGCGCAATCAATTATTGCATATTAACTACATGTAATTTTTTGCCATGTCATTAAAGTACAAGGCAGCGAGTCGTAATAATCCTGTTTCGCGTGGTTAAAGTCAAATATTTGCGGCCCCGTTCTTCGTACAATGGAGATGAAAACGCAAGTTTAAATATCTATGGAGGTGCGCAAAATTATGCGGCAGGAAGCACTCGGACTTATTGAAACAAAAGGGCTGGTCAGCGCAATCGAAGCAGCGGATTCAATGGTAAAGGCTGCGAATGTGACCTTGATCGGCTATGAAAAAATCGGCTCCGGTCTGGTAACCGTTATGGTTAGAGGTGATGTAGGCGCTGTCAAGGCGGCAACGGATGCGGGAGTAGCTTCCGCGAAACGGGTAGGCGAGGTCATTTCGGTACATGTGATACCAAGACCGCATATGGACGTTGAGAGAATTTTGCCAAAGCTGTCTGAACAATAAAACCGGGGTGAGCGTATGGATGAAGCGATTCTGAAGCAGGTGATTGAAGCGGTCGCCCAGGCAAGCCCCGGGGGTGTGCCTTCCGCCCCGGCAGCCGATGCTGCCGCAGGCTTTCCGCTGAACAACCAACAGTATACGGAAAAGAGGGAACAAGACGTGACAAGCCATTGCAAAGCGATAACGGAGTATGTCGGCTCAGCCATGGGGGATACCGTGGGCCTGGTGATCGCAAATCTGGACCGCCATCTGCATGAGAGCATGGGCCTGGACCCGAGATACCGTTCTATCGGCATCGTCAGCTCGCGCACCGGGGCAGGCCCGCAAATTATGGCTGCCGACGAAGCGGTGAAGGCGACCAACACGGAAGTGGTCTCGATTGAGTTGGCGCGGGACACCAAGGGCGGGGCCGGACACGGCTGCACCATTATTTTTGCCTCTGAGGATGTCTCCGACTCCCGCCGGGCGGTGGAAGTGGCGCTCAAAGAGCTGCCGCGCACCTTCGGCAATGTCTACCCTTGTGATGCCGGGCATGTGGAGCTCCATTATACAGCACGTGCGAGTCTGGCGTTGGAGAAAGCTTTTGGCGCACCGGCGGGCAAATCCTTCGGCATTCTGGTTGGTGCTCCGGCTGCGATCGGCCTGCTGATGGCCGACACCGCGCTCAAAACAGCCAATGTGGAGATTGTAACCTATGCCAGCCCGGATAAAGGTACAGCCCGCTCGAATGAAATTATCGCCACGATTACAGGCGATTCCGGCGCGGTCCGCCAAGCGGTGATCTCCGCTCGCGATGTGGGCGTAAGCGTATTGAGATCGATGGGCCATAACCCGGTATCGATGACACAGTCCAATCTGTAGGGCAGCACAAGCATACATGTAAAATGTTGAAGGAGTGGCTACCGTGAATGGGAATGCCCTTGGTCTGATTGAGGTGGTCGGTTATCCGGCGGCGCTGGAGGCTGCCGATACCTGTGTGAAATCGTCCTATGTCAAGCTGCTGGGGTACGAGAAAGCGAAGGACGGGCGGGTCGTGGTCAAAATTACCGGAGATGTGGGTGCGGTCAAGGCTGCGGTAGAGGGGGCTAAGAGCAGCGCCGGCAAGCTGGGGGCGGTTATAGCGGCGATTGTCATTGCCCGCCCGGCGGATGGGATCAGCCGGCTGGTCCATTCTCCTGAAACCGTATTCACCAAGCCGGGAGCGGAACAGATGCCTGGAGAGCCGCTGGAGGAAACGGCGGGCGGGGAGAAAGAGACAGCAGAGTCTGCTGCCGGTCGGCGCGATGCTGACAGCCCTGTTGCAGAGGAAGAAGTAACGAAATTTAACGAGTCTGGTGCTGAAGAACCCAATGCGGATGAGTCTGCAGGCGGGGAAACTGTAGCGGATCCGACGGAACAGGCGCCATGGGTCGAAGCTGCGGATCGGGAGTTGCAGCAGGAACCGCAGTCAGAGCCGCCAGTACCACAGCAAGAGCAGCAAGCGGAGCGATTAGACCGGGCTGAGGTCAGCTGCAATCTGTGCGGCGATCCGCTATGCGGGAGAATGAAAGGCCAGCCGGCCGCTCTCTGTCTGCATCACCGGCCGCGCCCAGTCAAAAGAAACAAGGATGGTCAACCATAATGGACATGAATAATCAGCTGGTACAAAGTCTTGCGGCGGAAATCGCGAGTACGCTTAAAGTAAAGGACCGCAGCTATAGCATTCCGGTTGGAATCTCCGCCCGCCATATCCATCTGGACCGCCAGGATATGGAGGTGCTGTTTGGAGCCGGCCACGAGCTGACGGTCAAAAGCAATCTGAAGCAGCCTGGTCAATTCGCTGCTTCGGAAACTGTCTGTATCGCCGGACCCAAAGGTTGCTTTCCGTGCGTTCGTGTGCTGGGGCCGCTGCGGCCGTCCAGCCAGATCGAAATCTCGCGCAGCGATGCTTTTGCGCTCGGAATCAACCCTCCCGTCCGCGACTCGGGAGATACGGCAGGCTCTGCGAGCTTGTGTGTGATAGGACCCAAAGGCATGCTGGTGATGAACAGTAAGACGATCTGCGCCAAACGCCATATTCATATGAGCGAAGAGGATGCAGCCCGGTTTGGGGTGAAGAACGGCGATTCAGTCACTGTAGAGTCGGCGGGCTCAGGCAAGAAAATTATGTTTCATGATGTACGTATCCGCGCGGGCCGCGAGTTCGTGCTGGAGATGCATATCGATACCGACGAGGCAAATGCGGCGGAGGTGAAGAACGGAGACACCGTTCGGATCACCGCAGTGCGGCAAGGGTGAAGCCTATGGGCGCTGAGCACGGCATGGAGCGGGTCAATCTACTGGTGCGTGAAATGGAGCTGGCGATGGACGGTGCACGGCCTTTTGAAGATAAAGTTTTTAAGCTGCCCTATAAGGTCGGCGTAGACCTGGGTACTTCGAATATCGTGATAACGGTGCTTGACCAGGATGACCGGCCGGTAGGCGGGGCTTTGGAGAAAGCCCATGTGGTCAGAGATGGAATTGTGGTTGAATACGTCCGTGCGGTTACGCTGCTGCAAGAAATGAAGAAGCGTTTGGAGCGGCGCCTCGGCACGGTGCTGCACGAAGCGGCTACGGCTATTCCGCCGGGAATATCGCCCGGCAACGTAAAGGTGATTACGAATGTGGTCGAGGCTGCCGGCTTCCGGTTGATTCAAGTGATTGATGAGCCTGAGGCGGCAGCGAAGGTGCTGCGGGTAAGAAGTGGCGCAGTGGTGGACATCGGGGGCGGCACAACCGGCATCTCCATTATCAGGAACGGCGAGGTTGCGGCTTCCGCCGATGAACCCACAGGCGGCGTGCATATGACGCTCGTGATCTCCGGGAACCTGAATGTGGATTTCGCCACGGCGGAGCAGTTGAAGCATGACCCTGAGCAGCACCGCATGCTCTCCCCCATCGTGCAGCCGGTGATTGAGAAAATGGCCAATATTGCGATGAGCTACATTCCGCAGGATATCGAAACGGTCTATCTGGCAGGAGGCAGCTGCTGCCTGCAGGGGATCGAGAAGGTTTTCGCCAAATACACCTCGCTCAACGTAAGGAAGCCGGACAATCCGCTGCTGGTTACCCCGATCGGCATCGCCATGAGTGCGAAAGGAGACGGCCTATGTTGCCCGCCGAAGCCTTAATCCGCCGGATGCTGGAGTCGCTGCTGCCCGCACTGAGCAGGAGAGTCGTTGTGTTCCTCAGCGGAGGCACAGTGAACGAAGGTTGTGTAGCCAGGATACTGGCGGATTATCCGCTGTACCGCTACAGTCTCGTCATCGATGACAGCCCCGGCCTGCCCCCGCTGGATGAGACGCTGCTGTCCCGGTTGTCCGCACGCAGATTAAACGGGCTGGCCGAAATCGAGCAAGCCTTGCGCGAGGCGGAACTGGTGCTGATTCCGCTCGCCACCCGGGGCACATTAAGCAAGATCGCGCTTGGCATCGCCGACAGCCCGCTTACCGCCGGCATCGCCGCGGCGATCATGCAGCGCAAGGAGATCGTCGCGGTCCGTGACGGCTATGATCCGCTACATACCGTGCAGGCCGCTGCCGGGCTGGGCGGAAACGGGGCGTACAACAGGATGCTGCTGGGTTATGAGCGTACATTGCAGGACTTTGGCGTCAAGGTAGTCACACTCGCGGAGTTCCGCGAAACGCTGAGCACGCATGGATTTCAGCCGGAGGGAGCCCCTGCAGCCGACATTTCGCCAGGCAGCGGAAGGCCAGCCGATCTAAACCCGCCGAACGCCATCCATCTGCCGGATTCGGTCATTACTCTGGCCGATGTGCAACATATTTCAGGGGGGACGCTGAGCGCGCGGGAGGATGCCATCATCACACCGTTGGCCCGTGAGCTGCTGGAAGCTCGCAGGATAGAGCTCCGTTTTCTGAAAAAGTAAGTGAGCAACAAGCATAAGAAGCAGGAGGAAACGGCAATGAAGATTCTGGATCATGATCTGCAATCCATACAGGAGGTTCGCGTCATTCTCGCAGCCGCCAAGCAAGCCCAGAAGGTTTTGCAAAGCTACAGTCAGGAGCAAATTGATCACATTGTAGCGCAGGTGGCCGCGGCTGCGGAACAGTCCGCCGTCAAGCTCGCCCAAATGGCCCACGAGGAGACCGGATTTGGCCGCTGGGAAGACAAGGTCATTAAGAATACATTCGCCAGCAGACAGCTGTACCGGCATATTAAGGACATGAAGACCGTCGGTGTAATTGCCATCCATGAAACTGATCAGATCGTGGATATCGCCGTACCGGTCGGTGTGATCGCCGGGCTGATTCCATCGACCAATCCAACTTCGACGGTGATTTACAAAAGCTTGCTGGCACTGAAGACAGGCAACGCTATCGTCTTTTCGCCTCATCCGTCCGCACGCCGCTGCATTAGCGAGACGGTGGCCCTTCTCTCCTCTGCGGCGGTGCAGGCGGGAGCGCCTGAAGGCATTCTGGGCTGCCTGTCTATTCTCAGCATGCCGGGCACCAACGAGCTGATGAAGCACCGCGACACCTCGCTTATCCTGGCCACCGGCGGGGAAGCGATGGTGAAGGCGGCTTACAGCTCCGGCACGCCTGCCATCGGTGTCGGCCCGGGCAATGGCCCGGCCTTCATAGAGCGGTCGGCGGATATCCCGCGCGCGGTTAAGCAGATTATCGACAGCAAGACGTTTGATTACGGGGTTATCTGCGCTTCCGAGCAATCGATTGTGGTGGAGAAGGAGAGCAGACAGCAGGTTGTACAAGAACTGCTGCGGCAAGGAGCCTACTTCCTGAACAGCGAGCAATCGGCCCAGTTGGGCTCCTTCCTGCTGCGGGGCAATGGCACAATTAATCCGCAAGCGGTCGGCAAGTCGCCGGAGAGGCTGGCGGCGATGGCCGGCTTCAGCATTCCGGCCGGAAGCCGGGTGCTGATCTCGGAGCAGGCGACCGTTTCCCGCAGCAATCCTTATTCCCGGGAGAAGCTGGCGCCTGTGCTGGCTTTTTATGAGGCAGAGGATTGGCAATCGGCCTGCGAGCGCTGCATGGAGCTGCTGGAAGGGGAGGGCAAAGGCCATACCATGACGATCCATTCGCGCAATGAAGCGGTGATCCGGGAGTTTGCGCTCCACAAGCAGGTGTCACGCCTGCTTGTTAATACTCCGGCGGCGCTGGGCGGCATTGGGGCAACCACGAATCTTCCTCCGGCCATGACGTTGGGGTGCGGTGCGGTTGGCGGCAGCTCCACATCGGATAACATCGGCCCGATGAACCTGCTGAACATCCGCCGCTTAGCCTATGGTGTGCGCGAGATGGAGGATTTGCGGGAGCCTGTGCCGATGTGTGCGGCAAAACAGGTGACGGCTGAGGCAGCGGCGGCATCGGCAGCACCGGCGGCGCCGGCAGCAATGAATGAGGCCCAACTGGAAGCGATCGTACAGCAGCTGCTGCGGCAACTAATGGGATAAGGGAGGAATCACAGCATGCATCTGGCTACAGTCATCGGCAAGGTCGTCTCTACCCAGAAATGTGAGAAGCTGATCGGCGCCAAGCTGCTTATGATCAAATCAGTGGACGAGAAGCGCAGAATGACCGGTGATGATGTGTTCGTTGCCATTGATATGGTTGGCGCGGGAATCGGTGACCTGGTGCTGATTGACTGGGGCAGTTCCATGTATGAGGACATCCGCTTATCCGCAGATATGTCCATTGTCGGAATTGTGGACGATTTGCAGACCGACGAATGACGTGGAACGGAGGCAGAGGAATGAAGCGTTTTTGTGTAAAGACGGAGGTCTATTTTGATTCAGGCGCGCTTGAATATTTAACACTGCTCGATAACCGCCGGGCACTGGTCATTACCGATCCTTTTATGGTGCAGGCCGGGTTCGCGGATACATTAATTCATATTCTGAAAACCAGTGTGGAGGATTACCGGCTCTTCACCGGCGTACAGCCTGATCCGCCTGTTGAGGCGGTGGCCGCCGGAGTGAAGGAGTACCTGGCTTTCCGTCCCGATCTGATCATTGCCCTGGGCGGAGGATCTACCATTGACGCGGCAAAAAGCATTCTGCTGTTTGCCCGCCAGCATGCCGGTAATGCGGATGACGGCGGCAAGCCGCTGTTCATCGCCATTCCGACGACAAGCGGCACCGGATCGGAAGTGACCTCCTATTCGGTCATGACGCTGGGCGACACGAAGATTCCGCTCGTCTCACAGGACATCATCCCGGATGTGGCGATCCTGGACGCCGCCTTTCTGAGAACCGTGCCGCCGCAGATTACCGCCGATACCGCCATTGATGCGCTAACGCATGCCATCGAAGCTTATGTGTCGAGCGAGCATTCCGATTATACGGATGCGCTTTGCGAGAAGACCGTCGAGCTGATCTTTGACTATCTGCTGCGCGCCTATCGCAGCGGCGACGATCTGGAGGCGCGGGAGCGCCTGCACAATGCCTCCTGTCTGGCAGGCATGGCGTTTACGAACGCGGCGCTGGGCATTACCCACAGCATGGCACATACGCTGGGCGGGCATTTTCATCTGCCGCATGGACGGGCGAACGCCGTGCTGCTGCCCCACATTATCGAATACAACGCTGACCTGGAGAGCGGCGGTGAGAGCCGGGCGGCGACGCGTTATTGCAAGCTGGCCCGTCGCCTGCATCTTCCGGCGTCAACGGTGGCGGAGGGCGTGGCCAGCCTCGTTTCGGCGGTGCGGGCGCTGCAGAAGCTCACCGGCACACCGGCATCGCTGGAGGCGGCCGGCATCGACCGGGAGGCTTATGAAGCACTGCTGTCCGCGATGAGCCAGGCGGCGCTGAAGGACAAATGCACCGCGGCCAATTCGCGCGAGGTCAATGTTCAGCAACTGGAGCAGCTGTTTCGTAAAGTGTATTAGCGCTTAGTAAAGCGAGTTTTACCGAAGTCTGTTCAATGAGAGTTTTACCATAGTGATGCTAAGAAGTGATGCTAACAAAACTTGCAGGAGAGTGAGCCATGAAAAAGACGCTGCTCGGCGAATGCCTCGCGAGTTCATTGGAACATTCATCTTTCTATTTATCGGCCTCGCGGCTGTGGTCTCGCTGGTTGCTGGGGGTTCGGACATCACCTGGGCGGAACTGACGCTAACCTGGGGGTTCGCGGTCATGCTCGGTGTTTATATTGCCGGTCATATCTCGGGTGCGCACCTCAATCCGGCGGTGACGATCAGTCTGGCCGTCTGGAGCGGATTTCGGCGCAGCAAAGTGATTCCTTATATTGCTGCGCAGATCCTCGGCGCATTTGCCGGGGCAGCGACTGTGTATGCGATCTACCGCAATATGATCCTTGCTTATGAGCAGGGGGCGGGGATTGTTCGTAGTACGGCCGGCGGCCGGGCCACGGCCAGTATGTTCAGTACCTTCCCGCAAAGCGGGCTGTCCCTGCTGCAAGCCGGTCTGATCGAACTCATCATTACTGCCGTTCTTATGCTGGTGATCCTGGCCGTAACCGACGGCCGCAATGGCGCCGCACCCCGGGCGGGACTGGCCGCTGTGTCCATCGGGCTGACTGTGGCCGTTCTGGGTATCGGCTTCGGGCGCCTCACCGGCTTCGCGATGAACCCGGCGCGTGACCTGGGTCCGCGCTTGTTGCTGCTGCTCTCCGGCTGGGGAACGAACGCCCTCGGTCCGAATCTTTACGGACTGATCGTGCCGGTATTTGGCCCGATTGCGGGCGCACTGGCCGGCGGCGCGGTGTATCATAAGCTGATCGCGCCCTTTTATCCGGCGATGCCGGCCGTGGTGCTGTCAGCGAAGGATCAGGACCAGCCGGCATCCTAACCGGGTGTTTCATGAACAGCTTATCAAGCATTATGAAAGCAAACTGAAGGGGGAAGCTATACGATGACAAAAGTGTATGATATGCCCAAATCAGCACCAGTGACCGGCCGGATCGGCCATCTGATCGACAACCTGATGTCCGGCACGCCGGAGATCGAAGCCGAAAGAGCGGTCCTGATTACGGAATCTTTTAAGCAAACCGAGCACCTTCCGATGATTATCCGCCGCGCCAAAGCGCTGGAGCATATTTTGCGGAACATGACGCTGGTGATCCGGGACAAAGAGCTGATCGTGGGCAATTTGACCGTCAAACCAAGAGGCTGCCAGATCTTTCCCGAATTTTCGAACCGTTGGCTGCTGAGCGAATTCGACACGGTGGCCCGCAGAACGGGCGACGTGTTTACGATCTCGGATGATACGGTCGGCAAGCTGAAGCAATCCTTTGAATATTGGAACGGCCGCACGGTGCAGGAGCTGGCAACCTCCTTCATGTCTCCCGAAGCGCTGACGGCGCTGGATGCGGAAGTTTTTACGGTAGGCAATTATTATAATAACGGCGTTGGCCATATTTCTGTGGATTATGGAAAGGTGCTGTCCAAGGGCTTCAAGGGCATCATCGAGGAGGCGCAGCAGGCCAAAGCGGAGGCGGACCGTTCGTTGCCGGATTATATCAAAAAAGAACAGTTTCTGAACGCGGTGATCATCTCGGCGGAAGCGGCCATCCAGTTCGGTAAACGGTTCGCGGAGCTGGCCAAGAATCAGGCCGCAGCCTGCAGCGACGGTGTCCGCCAGCGGGAACTGCTGCAGATTGCCCGCAATTGTGAGCGGGTTCCGGCGAATCCGGCATCCAGCTTCAGCGAAGCGGTACAGTGCTTCTGGTTCGTGCACATGCTGATCCAGGTGGAATCCAACGGGCACTCCGTGTCTCCGATGCGTTTTGACCAATACATGTATCCGTATTACAAACAGGATATCGAGCGCGGTACCCTTCGCCATGAAGAAGCCCAGGAACTGCTGGACTGCCTGTGGGTGAAGCTGAACGAGGTTAACAAAATCCGCGACGAAGCCTCAAGCAAAGCTTTTGGCGGATACCCGATGTTTCAGAATCTGGTGGTCGGCGGTCAGAATGAGGAGGGGCTGGACGCCACCAACGAGCTGTCCTTCGCCTGCTTGGAGGCGACGGCCCATGTGAAGCTGCCGCAGCCTTCCGTCTCGATCCGCGTCTGGAACCGCACACCGGATGAACTGCTGCTGAAGGCAGCGGAGGTAAGCCGTCTGGGGCTTGGACTCCCGGCTTATTACAACGATGAGGTCATCATCCCCGCGCTGGTCAGCCGTTCCGTAAGTCTGGCGGATGCGCGCGACTACGGCATTATCGGCTGCGTCGAGCCGCAAAAGGGCGGAAAAACCGAAGGCTGGCATGACGCCGCATTTTTCAATCTGCCGAAGGTGATGGAGTTTGTCATCGGCAACGGTACCGTCAATGGCAAAAAAGCCGGGATCACCACCGGAGACTTCACCTCCTTCACCTCCCTGGATGAGATTATGGAGGCTTACCGCAAGCAGATGGAACATTTCGTCAATCTATTGGCTCAAGCGGATAATGCGGTGGATTATGCTCATGCGGAAAGAGCGCCGCTGCCGTTCCTGTCCTCCATGGTGTATGACTGCATCGGCAGAGGCAAATCGCTGCAGGAAGGCGGCGCCTTCTATAACTTCACCGGACCGCAGGGCGTAGGTATTGCCAATGTAGCGGATGCCATGTACGCCATCCAGAAGGTGGTTTTCGAAGAGCGCAAAACAACGTTGTCGGAGCTGCAGGCAGCGCTTGAACGCAATTTTGGCCTGGCCCGGCCGGCTGCTGCTACAGCCCCCGCTCCCGTCTCGCCGGATACGTTAACCCAGGAGCATATTATTGAATTGATCAAAAAGTTCCTCCTGGAAGGCAACCAAATATCGTTAGCCCAGTTGGGCGCGCAAGCGGATGTAAAGGTGGATCTCGGCAACAGCCGGAGCCAGGGCCAAGGCAATGACGCCCGCCTGCGCGAGTGGCTGATCGCCGCGCCGAAATACGGCAACGACATTGAGGAGGTCGATGAATTGGCCCGCCAGGTAGGACTTGTCTACTGCCGTGAAGTGCAGAAGCATGTCAATCCGCGCGGCGGCACCTTCCAGCCCGGACTGTATCCGGCCTCGGCCAATGTGCCGCTGGGAGCCGCTACCGGTGCAACGGCGGACGGACGGCTGGCGGGCGAACCGCTGGCCGATGGCGTATCGCCGGTATCCGGCCGGGATACCAGCGGACCTACGGCTTCGGCCAACTCGGTCGCGAAGTTGGATCATCACATCGCCTCCAACGGTACGCTGTTCAATCAGAAGTTCCATCCGTCCGCGCTGAGCGGACCGGCGGGACTGGAGAAGCTGGCGGCGTTGGTCAGAGGATTTTTTGACCAGAAGGGGATGCATGTGCAGTTTAATGTGATCAGCCGCGATACACTGCTGGAGGCTCAGCGCAACCCCGAGAAATACAAGAACCTCGTCGTCCGTGTGGCTGGCTACAGCGCCCATTTCACCACACTCGACAAGAAACTGCAGGATGACATTATTAACCGGACGGAGCAGACGATGTAACTATATAGATCAGGAGGCCCACCATGAATGAAGTCATTTGGGAAGCCAGGGGGATGGTCAGCGAAATTCAGCGCTTCTCGCTCCATGACGGTCCAGGTATCCGCACAATCGTATTTCTGAAGGGCTGCCCGCTGCGCTGCAGCTGGTGCAGCAATCCCGAAACCCAGGCTCCCGGCAGCCAGCTGATGGTTCAGGAGGACAACTGCGTCAGCTGCGGACGCTGCGCCAATGTCTGTCCAGCGGGGGCCATCAGCTATCAGCCGAAGGTGACGGTTAACCGCCTAAGCTGCGTATCCTGCGGACTTTGCAGCGCCGAATGCGGCAGCGGGGCGCTGACTATGAACGGCAAAGAGATGAGCACCTCTGAGATTGTGTCCATTCTGCGCAAGGACGAGGCTTATTACCGGCGTTCCGGCGGGGGGATTACCCTCTCCGGCGGTGAACCGCTTTATCAGAGCGACTTCGTTCTGAACCTCCTTCGCGCCTGCAAGGATCAAGGCTGGAACACAGCGATTGAAACCACGGCCTTCTGTAATCCGGCCGTGCTGGATAACGTGCTGCCGCTGCTCGATACGGTTTTGCTGGACATCAAGCACATGGAGGACAGCAAACACTATGAATATGTGCAGCAGTCCAACTCGCTGATTCTGGAGAACGCCCGGCGGATTGCCGGGCAGGGGGCGCAGATGATCATTCGCGTTCCCGTCGTTCCGGGCTTCAACGACACCATCCATGAGATCGCCGCCATCGCCTCGTTCGCCGCGGAACTGCCGGGGGTGCGGGAACTGCATCTGCTGCCTTTTCACCGGCTGGGCGAGAATAAATACACCTATCTGGGTACGGAATACCATATGAAGCATCAGACGCCACCTCCAAGCGACGAGATGGAGAGCCTGCGCCATGTGGCGGAAGGTTATGGCTTGCGCTGCCAAATCGGAGGTTGAATTAAAAAAGAAGTACGTATGAAAGGAAGAGCCGTTTATGAAGGTGCTGGTCATTAACAGCGGCAGCTCGTCCTTGAAATATCAGCTGTTTGATATGAAGGATGAATCGGTGCTTGCGAAGGGAATTATTGAAGAGATTGGAACGGAGCAGGCGATTCATCGTCAGGATAATACACCGCCGCTGCCTCCGCAGACCGGTCTGCGGATCCTGGAGCATAAGGAGTCCATCACCCATATGCTTGCGGCGCTGATGGATCCGGGCAACGGGTGCATCGCCTCGGTGCGGGAAATCGCGGCAGTAGGGCACCGGATTGCCCATGGCGGCGAATTCTTTTCGGATTCGGCACTGGTGGACAATGAGGTGCTGCAGGCGGTAAGGCGCAATATCGAGCTGGCGCCGCTGCACAATCCGGCCAATCTGAAGGGGATCGAAGCGTTCCGCCAGCTGCTGGGCGAGGAGACGCCGATGGTGTGCGTGTTCGATACCGCTTTTCACCAGACGATGCCGCAGGAGAGCTACATGTATCCACTGCCAAGAGTCTTGTATGACCGCCATAAAATCAGAAGATACGGGTTCCACGGAACCTCGCATAAATATGTCAGCTTGCGCCTTGGCGAAATTACCGGCCGACCCCTCCAGGGAACCCGTGTAATCTCCTGCCATATCGGCAACGGAGCCAGCATTACCGCCATTCGGGACGGGAAGTCTGTAGATACCAGTATGGGCATGACCCCGCTGGAAGGCCTGATGGGAACCCGCTGCGGCGATATCGACCCGGCGATCATTCCCTTTGTGATGGCCAAAGAGAATCTGGGTCTTGGCGAGATCAACTCGCTGCTGAACAAACATAGCGGGCTGGCCGGCGTCTCCGGCCAGGGCTCCGATTTGCGCGAGATCATCCGCTGCGCCGATGAAGGCCATGAGGGAGCCAGGCTGGCGCTGAATATGTATGTACAGCGCATTCGCAAATACATCGGCTCCTACTGCGCCGTGCTGAACGGTCTGGATACGCTGATCTTTACCGACGGGGTCGGCGAGAATTCCGATTATATTCGCGCCAAGGTGTGCGAGAGTCTGACCTATCTGGGGCTGGAGCTGGACCCGGAACTGAACCGGTCCCGCTCGCCCGGCGAGCGCAAGATCAGCACCCCCGCCTCCCGTGTGGCGGTGCATATCATCCCCACCAACGAAGAGCTGATGATTGCGCGCGATACACAGCGGCTCGTCCAACAGCGTGCTGCTTCTGCGGCCGTGCACCGGTCTGTCCCAATGTGATGCGGCCATTGTCAAAAAACCTTGTCATAACGGTTGTTTGCCGGTATGACAAGGTTTTTTGCACGCCTAGTAAATGATCCAGAAAAAACGTGTTAATCTACGGGTCGGGTGGAGGTACTATCCAAAAAAATAGCGGAACTTTATGGTCTTATTTTCCGAATGGAGCCTGTTCGTCCTGATTAGCGGAATTTTTTGGCCCTATTTTTCAATGGGTGCTGCGAAAGGCGGCCATTCCCCTGTGATTTGAGAAAATAGCGCCATAATTTTCCTTTATTTCTCTCCGAAATGGGATTTCGCCGAAATAGAGCCATTTTTTTCCCTTATGTTTCCGGCTGAGTTTTTTAGCAAGCTAACTTTTGCAGTTCAAGAGAAGCCGCCACCATGCTCCATTATTTCAGGAACAGCCTACTAGCCAAGCCAGGGCTCAACTGCCGAACTCTTAATTAAACCGCAAAAGGGAAAGCAAAACAAAGTAGTTTCCACGCACAGCAATCTATCTTTTTTTGATAGAAAAATTTTTAAAAAATTTTTATCAACAGCTTGTCCCCCAGCGGGCCCTGGTATGATGCGGGATTGCATCGATTTTCCACATTATCCACAGGGGATTTGGGTGCGGTTTGGGACGTTTACCAGGTTGACAACACAATATATAGGTATTAAATTAAACAAGTACACCAATATGTTGTTGTGAAGCGAATTTTGGTGTTTATCTCATTATATCAAATACTTACCGGGTAATAGAAGAAAAGTGGGGGAGTAACAATGCTGATTGCCTATGATTCCAAAACCGGAAACGTGAAACGGTTCATCCAGAAGCTCGATTTGCCCGCCGTGCAAATTGACGAGAATATGACGCTGGAGGAGCCGTTTGTGCTGATTACATATACGACGGGGTTTGGACAGGTGCCGGCAAAGGTCTCCGCTTTTCTCGAGCATAACCATCAGCGGCTGCTCGGTGTAGCGGCCAGCGGAAACCGCAACTGGGGCGAGCGTTTTGCCCTGAGCGCCGATTTGATCGCCCAGCGCTACCATGTTCCCGTGGTGGCCAAATTCGAGCTGTCGGGCACGAAACAGGATGCGGAAAGATTTAAGCAGGAGGTGAGCCGGGTTGCGGCATATTGAACTGAACAACATGTTGATGAAGCGGGACGAGAGCGGGTTCTTCCAACTGGAGAAGGACCGGGAAGCCGTCGCCGAATTTATGCAAGAAGTCGAACGCAAAAGCGTGACCTTTTCGAGTACGACCGATAAAGTGCGGTACATGATCGAAAACGATTATTACGAGAACGTGTACGAGCAGTATACGGAAGCCGAGGTCGAACGCGTATATGCCATTACCCACGGCTATCATTTTGAGTTTCCGTCTTATATGGCGGCGTCGAAGTTTTATACCGACTACGCGCTGAAGACGAACGATAAGTCCAAGTATCTGGAGCATTACCCGGACCGGGTAGCGGCGGTGGCGCTGCACCTCGGCCGCGGCAACGCGGAGACCGCCAGCCTGCTGGCCCGTTCCATGATGGAGCAGCGGCTGCAGCCGGCGACGCCGACGTTCCTGAACGCGGGCAAAAGCCGGCGCGGCGAGATGGTGTCCTGTTTCCTGCTGGAAATGGACGACTCGCTGAACTCGATCAACTACGTGCTGAACACCTGCATGCAGCTGTCCAAAATCGGCGGCGGCGTAGCGGTAAACCTGTCGAAGCTGCGCGGACGCGGCGAGCCGATCAAAGGCGTGGAAGGCGCGGCCAAAGGGATCATGCCGGTGCTGAAGCTGATGGAGGACGCTTTTTCCTATGCCGACCAGATGGGTCAGCGCAAAGGATCGGGCGCGGGGTACTACAACATTTTCGGCTGGGACGTTGCGGAATTTTTGGACAGCAAAAAAATCAACGCCGACGAACGGATTCGCTTGAAAACCTTGTCGATCGGGCTGATCGTGCCGAACCGTTTTTATCAACTGGCCAAGGACAACGAACCGCTTTACGTGTTCGGTCCTTACAGTGTATATAAAGCTTACGGCACTCATTTGGACGACATGGACCTGGACGTGATGTACGACAAGCTGCTCGCCGACGAGCGGGTTAAGAAAAGAAAGCTGATGAGCGCGCGCGACATGCTGACCAAGATCGCCACGGTCCAGCTGGAATCCGGTTACCCGTACATCATGAACAAGAGCAACGCCAACAACCAGCATGCGCTGAACAAGGTCGGGAAGATCAAAATGTCCAACCTGTGCACGGAGATCTTCCAGCTGCAGGAGACGTCGGAAATCGCCGATTACGGGCAAGCGGATGCGATCCGCCGCGACATCAGCTGCAACCTGGCTTCCCTGAACATCGTGAACGTGATGGAGCGGAAGATGGTTCGCGAATCCGTGCACGAAGGCATGGTGGCGCTCACGTCCGTCAGCGACATGACGCATATTTCCAACGCTCCCGGCGTTGCCAAAGCGAACCGGGAAATGCATTCCGTCGGGCTCGGCGTGATGAATCTGCATGGATTTTTCGCAAAAAACAAAATCGCCTACGAAAGCGAAGAGGCGCGCGATTTTGCCCGTACGTTCTTTATGATGATGAACTATTATTCCCTGGAAAAAAGCATGGAGATCGCCGTGCAAACCGGAGAAACCTTCGCCGGATTCGAACAATCCGACTACGCTACAGGGGAGTATTTCGAACGGTATCTGAATACGGACTACCGTCCGCGCACCGGCAAAGCGGCCGCTCTGTTCGAAGGCATGCACATCCCGTCCCCGCAGGACTGGGCCGAACTGAAGCAGCAGGTGATGAAAAACGGCTTGTACCATGCTTACCGTCTGGCGATTGCGCCGACCGCCAGCATTTCGTACATTCAGAACGCCACCTCGAGCGTGATGCCGGTCGTGGAGCAAATCGAAACCCGGACCTACGCGAACTCGACGACGTATTATCCGATGCCGTATCTGAGCCGGGAAAATATTTTCTTCTATAAATCCGCTTATCAGATGGACCAGTTCAAGGTGATCGACCTGATCGCGGAAATCGTGCCGCATGTCGACCAGGGCATCTCGACGATCCTTCACGTCAACAGCAACGTGACGACCCGCCAGTTGGCGCGTTGCTATCTGTATGCCGCGCATAAAGGGCTGAAGTCGCTGTATTATACCCGGACGAAGAAGCTGTCCGTGGAAGAATGCCTGACCTGCTCGGTATAAGAGGTCTTTTTGAACTTGCACTATAACGAAAGACTTAGAAAGGGATGAAAGATCGGCGATGTGCGCATTACGAGCTGTAAACTGGAACCGTCCGGACGACGATTTTACGATGATGTTCTGGAACCAGAACATCATGCAGTTCTGGACGGATGACGAAATCCCGTTGTCCGACGACAAAATGTCCTGGATGACGTTAAACGATGATGAAAAAGACGCATATATGAAGGTCCTCGGCGGTCTGACGCTGCTTGATACGGTACAGGGCGGCGTCGGCATGCCGCAGATCATGGAGCATGTGGAGGGCCTGCAGCGCAAAGCCGTGCTCGGCTTTATGGGCATGATGGAGCAGATCCATGCCAAATCGTACAGCAGCATTTTCACTACGCTCGCTTCCAATGAGGAGATTGACGAGATCTTCCGCTGGGTGGAGCAGAACCCGATGCTGCAGACGAAAGCGGAGACGATCCGCCAGTACTACACCAACATCCGCTCCCCGAGAGAGCTGTATTTGGCGATGGCGGCCTCCGTCCTGCTGGAGAGCTACTTGTTCTATAGCGGATTCTTCTACCCGCTGTATTTGGCCGGCCAGGGCAAAATGACCTGCAGCGGCGAAATCATCGACCTGATTCTGCGCGATGAGAGCATTCACGGCGTGTACGTGGGCGTGCTGGCCCAGGAAATCTACGCGCAAATGAGCGAAGACGAGCAAAAAGACGTATACGAAACGCTGGAAGGGCTGCTGCACTACCTGCACGCCAACGAAGAGCGGTATACGGAGCAGATTTACACGAAAATCGGACTGGTGGACGAAGTGAAAGTCTTCCTGCGGTATAACGCCAACAAGGCGTTTATGAACCTCGGCTTTGAGCCGCCGTTCGAGGAGGAAGAGGTTAACCCGATCGTGTTCAACGGGATCCGTACCGACACGAAGCAGCACGACTTTTTCTCCAAAAAAGGCAACGGCTACGTACGGGCGCTGAACGTCGAGCCGCTGACCGACGAAGATTTCAATTTCTAAGCCGACGGGCTTTTTAAATAAGAACAGGGTGTTTGCTCCCGGAAGCGATCTTACAGCGGGAGACGCCCTGTTTTTGCTTGCAAGCGTAAGCTGTCTGAAAGTTAAGCAACCTGACTTGAGGAGTGAAAGTTACTTTTGACGACGATTTGGAGCATATTGGGGATCGAACCGACGCAAGACAAGCAGCAGATCAAGAAGGCCTATGCCAAGAAACTGCGGATGGCTCACCCAGAGAACGACCCAAGAGGCTATCAGCGGCTCAGGGAGGCTTTTGACGCGGCCATAAAGCAGGCCGGCATGCCGGAGGAGCATGATTTTCCCGGATACGGCCAGGACCTGAAGACCGGAGTCGCGATCGGGACGAAGCAGGAGGGGGAACCGGCCCCCGATTCGTTGGCGCTTTTTGAACAACACCTGCATGAACTTTACACGGATTTCAAGCGCCGCGTCGATCCGCAGGAATGGAAAATGCTAGCGAACCAGGATTACATATGGGACGTAGGGGCGCAAGGCGAGCGATTCGACGCGCTGATCCGGTTTCTGGACGAACATCGGCATATGCCGGCGAACGTGTGGAAAGTATTGGATGAACTGTTTTTGATCAGAGAAAACTTTGAGCACGGGTATGACTACTTTGACGATGAATTGATGGAATTTGTGACCGGACAGATTAGCGGAGGCCTGGCGATGGGCTACGAATGCTTCTTGAACCGGGAGCTGGCGATCGACTTGGAGGCATATCTCGGCTTAAGACAAGAGGCGCAGCTCAGTCTGATGGATGGCCGGCTGGAAGACGCCGGGCGGGAGCTTGCCGCCGCCCATGCGCTGTTCCGGGAGGACCCGGACCTGGAGTTAATGCGGGCCAAGCATGCTATTATGGCCGGGGATTCCGGCGCAGCGCTGGCTGTTCTCCATCAGGTCGTCCGTTTGAACCCGGAGGCGCGGGAAGCTTATCTGCTGCGCGGGAGATTGTTATTTGATCGGCGGCAGTACCGTGAAGCGCTGCAGGATGCGGAGTATTTGCTGCAGTTTTCTCCCACGCCGCAGGATGCGTACTGCTTGGCTTTGGAATGCCGGGAGGTTCTCGGTCAGGTTGAACAGGCCTGGGAGGACGGCAGGAAGCGCTGGGAGTTTGAGCGGAACTCTATACACTATCGTTTCTATGCGGTGTGGTCGCGTTTTAAAAACCGGCATCTATTCCCCCAAAAATATAGCAGGCTGCCGTTCAAGGTTCGGCTGCGGATGTGGCAGTTTGAACTCCTAATGATGCTGTTTCTGTTCCTGGGGCTAAATTGGCTGTACATTCTGCTCTATCTCGTCTGCCGGTTTACGTTTGGCGCCGGTTCCGCTATCGCCGCGATTTGGCTGGCAGTCATGTTGTGGAATACCTGGAAGACGGCCAAAATCGCCTGGATGCGGCGCATCTGACCGAAGGAGGGCGTTTTTAGATGTTACCCAAGTACAGTTTTTTTAGGCGCAGACGGCTGAATCAGTACTTTCGCTGTTTGTCGGCTAATTGCTTTGATGGGATTATGGCAGATTATTTTAATTTTTATGAATTCACCTGGCTTAACCGCTGGTTACGTAAAGGTGTGATAACCCTATCTCTCAAAAAAAATGAGGTTGCCAATGCGGAACAGTTGAAGGACAGGATTCGTACGCTGCTGGATGCGGATGCCGACCTTTACCGGGAATACCGCCGGATTCATAGAATCCTGTTCGTTTTACCGGAGGCGGCGCGCAGCAAATATATCGAAGCCCGGCAAGGCGGCGGCGATCATGCCAAGCTGGTGCTGGTGAATCACTGTCTGCACCAACTGCCCTCGGGCAACATTGCCGGGTATGGGGCCGCCTGGGCGGTCGCCTTAAGCCGAATCGGCCGGGCCAAAGGCTGGCTGACGGCCGAGGAAGCCTGGCAGTACAAGCTCGCGGCAGCCCGCTTTGCCCAAAGCTGCTACGATAGCTGGGGAGAGTTCTTTATCGCTCACTCCATCGGTTCTCTCTTTTCTCAGCCTAATCCGAAGCTCAAAGAAACATTGTTGGTGACGGGCATGGTTTCCCTAATGGAGGGAAGCTCGCTGCTTTACAGGAAGGCCAAGTGGGATATGAATCTGGAGCCGGATTGAGCGGGCGGTTCATCCTCCGTCTTAATATGCATTCCGCCGTTATTGTAGCGCCGGGGTGTACCTGTCGGATCGAAAGCCCGTTAAGCCGGAAGCAACCGCTCCAGCAGCTTATCGAATTTATTGACGCTCAAGATTTCATGCGTGACGAACTTCCCGTCATAGTACAGGGCAAAGGTTGTCCAAACCGCGGGGGCCTGCTGGGCCTGTTCTTTGGATGTGATCCGGCGGGCGCGGAAGGGGACGCCTTTGGCGCGGGCCGCTTCCCGCAGCTCCTCAAGCATGCCGGCCGCAAACGGGCATTGGGCCGTGTAATAGATCGAAACTCCTTCTTCCGGAACGGATGCCTGCTTGACGTGCGGTTTGAACGCAGGAGAAGCGGCGGTTTCGTTCCAGGTTAAAGCCAGCAACTGAAAATAAGGCTCGGCCTCATCCGCCACTATAAACCCCATATGCTCAAAAAAAGCCTTGTCGCTCAGATAAGGCAGCTTTTTGCTTCCGGCGATATGCACAATGCCGTCCATGCCCCGGGCCGCCGCGTCCTCCTTGCACCGCTCCAGCAGCTTTGCGGCATGCCCCTGCCCCTTATGCCTGCCCGACACCCAAAGACAATTGATGAACATATAATTGGGAGCATCGATGGGGATCCAGGCCTGATCGGCCGGCAAATATTCGATGAAAACTTTGGCCCGGTCGTCCAGACGGTAAAAAACGAGGCCCTCGTCCATTCGTTCCTTCAGCCAGTGCTTTTTCTCATTGACGGCCGCTTCATACTGCTTGGCGCCCAATGCGCAGCAAATGTGTTGTTCGTCGATATTTTGCTTCGTAATTTGCAAATATGCCAAGTGGACCAGTCCTTTCCGCGGATATCTTATCTGGTTTTTTCTATCCAGTATAAGCTTTGCCGTTCGTTAAATCTATGAAAAAAAACAGCCTGCCGCACGGCAGACTGTTTGGCTTGCGGTTATTGGCAAAGCCCATTAATGAAAAGTAGAGCGAAGAATGATCACCAGCAAAATGTACAATACGAGAATCGTGCCTGTTGACGTCCAGAAGCCGTAAAGGCCATGAACAGGTGCAACATGGACCGGTGCAATATGCACAGGCGCGACATTAACAGGCGCAACATTGACGGGTCCAACATTAGCGGGACCGATATTAGCGGGACCAATATTGGCGGGTCCAACCGCGCCGGGCCAAACATTGTTTAAGGAGCTCATTTTTGGTTCACCTCGATATATTTGGTTATCAGCTGATTTCACGTTATCTTATGTCGGGCGTTCGTCTCTGTCCTGTGCGGCGGCCCAGAGGGCGAAAAAACTATAAAATGGGCTTACGGCCGGCCGGCTTCGGCGCCGATCGGCGGCGTAAATACGCCGGGATGTTTCCTCGGCGGCGCCAAAATGAGCGCCAGCATCAGCAGGAAAAAGGCCAGGAAGTAGGGAGAATACGACCCGTGCATCGCCCCGGCGGCGATCGGCCCGATAAAGGAACCTAGCGACGTCGCGATCGACTGAAGGGAAAATACGGTGCCAAGCCTTTGTCCCCCGCTCAGGTCGATAAACAGGGAAGAGAGCGCCGGAAAGACGATGCCTTTGGCCATGCCCAGGACGAACAGAATCGCCGGCAGCGGGATGAAATCGAGTGCGGCCAGCGCAAAAAAACAGAGCGCAACACCCAGGATGCCGAAGCTCGCCCGTTTGTAAGGCGACAGTTTGCTAAGAAACAGCATCGAAAGGGTGACAAGCGCCCCCAGGCTGATGATCGAAAAATAGAGGCCGGTGTGCATGATTTCGGAAGCCCCGCCGGTTTGCAGCGGCAGTTCGAAAAACAGAATACCCTGGGAGCAGGCGACGGCCAGCGACAGAAGGTAGTAGCGGAGCGGAATGACGTTGAGCTTGAGCGGGATCCCGGAGGAGGCCGTTTTCGGCTCCAGAGCGGCTGGTTTGCTCGTTTTCGCGGGCTCGTGAATGGTGATCATGGCGATGACGCTTGTTGTGATGAGCAGCCAGCCCAGCATTTGAAACGCGAGCGAGAAGCCCGACTGGGCCACAAGGAACGCGCCGACCGCCGGCGAGACGACGGAAGCGATCGTGTGCATCACCCCGTGGCCGGCCATCAGTTTCCCCTGCTGCACCGGATTATTGGACAGCGAAGCAAGCATCGCCAGGCAGGCCGGCGACAAAAAGGCCAGCACAAAGCCGCTGATCGAGCGTATGACGAGCAGCTGCCACGGCTCCGTCACATGCGCCTGAAGCAGCAATAGTACACCGGCGGTAAGCAAGCTGAAAATCATGTATCTCCGGCTGCCGTGCCGGTCTACGCCTTGGCCGGCGATCAGGTTGCCGGGCAAATGCGTTAAGGAGTAGATCCCCATCATCCAGCCGATAAACGTCGGCGCCGCGCCGAGGGACAACGCAAACGGAGTCAGAATCGGATACTGGGCGTGCAGGTCGAAGAAAGCGAGAAACATAAAGAAATACAGCCAGAACGCGATTTTCATGCGTTAGCCCTCCTCTCTTGGATAGTAACGATGCTCTACTTGTACTACTTGTACGCCTGAAGGGATGAAGTTATGTCTAAATGGCGGAAAGCTTCCTGCTTTTAAGCTGCTTTTCGTTCTGTGAAAATTGAGGAAAAAAACTACCTGATAAACGCGGTCTGGCTTGCTTGAAAGTACGTCGATAGACGTTTTTCTTATGTTCGTTAGCTGCCCGGAAACGGGATAAGGTTATAATCGAAGGATAGAATTACCGGAACGACCAACCGGAACGGCCAACCGGGACGACGAACCGTCGTCCTTCAAAATAACGGCACTTTATGTACTTATTATCCGGAGCGAGGCATATTCATCCCCATTAACGGCATTTTTGGTCCTTATTTTCTTATGAAGGGTCCGGAACGCGGGCATTTCCTTGCAACGGGGGAAAATAGCTGCATAAAATACCTCTATTTCTCTCAAATGGATGGATATCGCCGGAATAACGACATTTTTTGTTCTTATGTTTTCCGCTGGAGTTCCTCCTCATTCGTCCTGCCAGCGTGTTGGCAGGTTGAACGGGTTAGGAGGTAAATGTAGCCTGATTGCTCTCCCTGTATAAAAATGTATGGCAAACATGTACGGCCCCACAGGGACTAAAGGCACGTCTTCTTCAGCCCCTGTATTATGATGGCAAAGGGGTTAAGCTGACACCGGCCTGGGCCATCATGTATAATGGTAAGGCAACCGTGTTGTTGCCGAAATAACCGGGCCGGCCAGGGAAGAACTCCGCCGGCAAAAACGTGTAGGAGTGTTTGCAAATGATGGACGTGCAAGTATGGACTGAATTTTTGAAAGAGAACTGGCTGGTCATCGTCGTGGCCCTGGTCATCCTTTTTCTGGTGCTGAATTTCGTCAGAACCGTCGTCAAATGGGCGCTTGTATTGGTGATCGCGGCTTTTATCATTATTTACAGCGGCATTTCCCTTAAGGACATCGGCAACGCGGTAGCCACTGTGAAGGAACAGGCCGTGAATATCAGCCAAAGCGAAGTTTTGAATATGATGAAAAAAGAAGCCAAGGAAGCCAAGCTGACGCAAAACTCGGACGGATCGTTTACGATTTCCACGCCGAATTTGGAAGTGACCGGCACCGAGGGGAGCGATAAAGTGAAGGTTTCGTTCCACGGCGTGTCCATGGGAGAATGGTCGGTGAACGATACGCTGAAGGCCTTTATTCAAGAGGCGCAGCGCAATTCCAAGTAAGCGGCGGTTCGAATTGCATCTGCATTTTTCGGAAAATTTATCGTTAATATATATGCCGCGCCGGCAAATCATCAGGATCGGGGGGTGACATGATGGAGGATTTGCTGCAAAGTGTGCGGGAATACAACTTCATATCGTTGCTGCTGCTGTTCATCCTGCTGGGATCGATACTTCAGGGCTTGCTGCGCGGGGCATCGCGGTCGGCCGGCCGCTTGTTTTCGCTGCTCAGCGGGGGCGTGCTGTCGCTGCTCGGGATTGCCGCCGCCATCCCGCTTACGTTGTGGATTTCTCCCAAGGTGCAGGGGTGGCTGGCTATGCTGGAGATACCGCAGCGTGAGCTGGCGCTTTGGGAGCAGGTGTTTTATACGTTCATCATGGCGGTAAGGGACTTTCCGCTGATGCGTTTTGCCGTCGTGTTCATCCTGATGTACTGGCTGATCCGGACGATTGCCGGGCTGGCTGCCGCGCTTTTCGGCGGCGGCTCCTGGTTCGGGCGGCTGTTCTCGGGCGGAGACCGCCCGGCTTCGCTGCTGAGCCGTTTGGCCGGAGCATGCATCGGCGGTGTGATCGGGGCGGCGCGCTGCCTGATGGTTATCGCCGTGCTTTTTATCGCCGTGACGTTGTTTCCGAACAGCGGCTTCAGCCGTTATGTCGAGGCGTCCCCGGTATACCAGCAGGGGGCCCGCACCATCATTGAACCGCTGACCGGCAACCTGATCAAGGAGAAGCTGCCGGTGTTCACCCGCAGTGTGGAGGCGGAGCTCAGCGGAATTCTGCAGCAAAAATACGAGCTGATCGACGCCCATATCCCGCAGGATATCGAGCTGGCGGCGGCCGAGATTACGAAAGGCGCGGATAGCGACGAGGAGAAGGCCCGCCGGTTGTACGACTGGATCGGCACGAGAGTCAGCTACGATTACGATAAAGTGAAGGACTATGAGGAGAAGGGGATCTGGCACGAGCAGACGCCGCAAATGACGTTTGAGACGAAAAAAGGCGTCTGCATCGATTACGCCCGCCTGTACGCGGTGATGGCGAGGTCGCAGGGCCTGGACGTCAAGGTCATCACCGGGCTCGGTTATGACGGGCAGGGCGGATACGGCCCGCATGCCTGGAACGAAGTGTTTTTGCCTGCGCAAAACGCCTGGATTCCGCTCGACGCGACCTGGGCCCAAAGCGGGGACTGGTTTAATCCTCCGGCCTTCAGCGAAACCCATATCCCGGATAAATTAATCTAACTAGGAAGTACGCATCTAAAATTTTTTTCCGGAGGCGGGCGAAAAAAGTTGGAACCGGGCCGTAACTTCGACGGGCCCTATTTCGTTAAAGTTATATAATAATAAGTTTCCGGCGGAGCCGAACAATTCTATAATCGTGGAGAAAAACTGCCGTTAAACGCGGTCTGCCTTCCCAGAAAATACATCGATAGACGTTTTTCTTATGCAAGTATAGAAGAGTGTAGACTTATCGATCCGATTTTTGAAAGGAAGAAGGTAGGGGAAACGCAATGAAAAGTGTCTACATGGACGATCCGCGCAAGCAAGAAGCGGCGATGCAGAGACATTTTAATATTCGGCTAAACCTGTTTTTCTTTAGCGCTTTTGCGATTTTTACCGTGATTATCGTTCGCCTGGCGATTTTGCAGTTCGTGGAAGGCCCGACGTTGTCCAGGCAGGAAAGCAATCTGCGGGTAAAGGATGTGCCAATGCCTCCGATGAGAGGTTCTATATTGGCTGCCGGTGGAGAAAAGCTGGCTTATTCGACACCGGTTCAATCTTTGTATTTGACTTTGCAAAAGAGCAGTTACAGCCAGGACAGTGAATCGGGAAAGAAGAATTACGAGGAAGCGGTGGCTTTAGCCCGGAAATTGAAAAATGCGTTTGCCAGATACGGAGCCCCGGACAAGGCCATGTCCGAAGAGGACATCCTTAAAGCGATGGACCTTAATTTCCAGACCAATAACGGTTTTGTTCCAAGGCGAATCAAAGCGGAATTGACCCCTAAAGAAGTTGCGTACTTTATTGAACGCAAAAGCGAATTTTCGGGGATTGACATCGTTGAGGAGAGCATCCGCCACTACGACAAGGACAGAGTAGCCGTGCAAACGATCGGTTATCTTAAAAAGTTTCAATCAACAAGGGATTTGGATTGGTATGACCCGATCAGGGAAGCAAAAAAAGAGGATCCTTCCCTGCAGTATACGGAGGAAGAGCTTGTCGGTTTCGACGGCTTGGAATTGTACTATCAAAATGAATTGCGGGGCAAAAACGGATTTAAGAGCGTCCCGATCGATCCGCGCAATATGGCAAACGGGATTCCGGAGCTGACGCCGCCGGAAAAAGGTTATGATTTGCATACAACGATCAATAAAAATGTACAGCTCGCCGCCCAGCAAGCCATCATGGACCAAATCAAATGGGTACACACGCATACGGTGTCCGGAAAAGTGCATCCCCATGCCAAAACCGGTTATGCCGTCGCGATGGAAGTGGATACCGGCAATGTGGTGGCGATGGCCAGCATGCCGGATTACGATACGAACTTATGGCAGTCGGGCGGGGTTTCGACGGAAGATTGGAACAAAATTATGGATAATTACCGAAACGGGACGATAACGCCAAACAGTTCGGGACGTTCGGGACATAATTTCGACTCCACCGTTTACCTTGGTTCGACGATCAAACCTTTGTCCGTGTTAGTTGGCTTAAACGAAGGCCTGTTTACGACGAGTGATCGATACAACGATACGGGGATTGCCTATTTCGGGAGAAATGATTCGTCAAGCGTGCGAAATTCCTCAAGACATGTGTACGGCCGAATTACCCCTAGAGAGGCGATCATTAAATCCTCCAATACGTTTATGGTCGATATGGTGGGAGAAAAGCTGTGGAAGAAATATCGCGACAAAGGGATTGGCATTTGGGACGGCTATATGAAGCAGTTTGGCCTTGGCGTACCCACGGGCGTGGATCTGCCTGAGGAATTCCGGGGCAGGCTGGATTATACCGACGAGTCGGAAACCTCCTTGGCGCGGTTGGTGTACTCTTCCTTTGGGCAGCAAGCCAAATACACCACATTGCAGCTTGCCCAGTATACGACCACGCTTGCCACCCGGGGGAAGCGGATGGAGCCGCACCTGGTCAGCAAAATTACCGATTCCGAAGGAAATGTCGTCAAGGAGATCAAACCGAAGGTGCTAAACGAGGTGAAATTTAATGACGCATACTGGAAAGAAGTAATTGCCGGGATGAGCACCAACGTGTCGTCCGCTTTTTCCGGCTTCCCGTATGACTTTGCCCGTAAAACGGGGACCTCGGAGCAAGTGGGGGGCAAAGAAAAGAGAGATAACGGCGTATTCATTGCCTTTGCCCCGCGCGAAAATCCGAAGCTTGCCGTCGCCGTCGTCATTCCTGAAGGCGGTTTTGGCGCAAACAGCGCCGCCCCGGTGGCCCGCAAAATTTTCGACGCTTACGATCGGGAGTACGGCCTCGACGGGGTGCCGAAGAAAGCGGAAAATCAAACAAGCAAATAAGAGCAGGTAAAAAGAAATCATGCTGTAACTTCGCTACGATTCTTGCGTTATGTTAATATAGATAAGGCCGACGGTTGCCTCGATCATGCCGATAAACGACTCATCAGGGGAAGAAAGTAGGGGAATCGCAGTGAAACGCGTCTACAGTGAAGATCCGCGCGAACAAGAAGCGTCGATGCAGAGACATTTTAATATACGGCTGAACATGTTTTTCTTCAGCGCATTTGCCATTTTTACCGTCATTATCGTGCGGCTGGCGATTTTGCAGTTTGTGGAAGGCCCAACCCTGTCCAAGCAGGAAAGCAGTCTGCGGGTGAAGGATGTGCCGCTGGCGCCCACGCGGGGCACGATCTATGCGGCCGGCGGGGAGAAGCTGGCGTATTCCACGCCCGTCCAGTCTCTCTATATTACTTTGCAGAAGGATTACAGCAATACGACGGACAAGGGGAAAAAGAACCGTCCGGAAGCGCTGGCCTTGGCGGATAAATTAAAAGAAGTGTTCGACAAATACGGCAAAGCGGATTCCAAGATGACGAAGGACGCCATCATCGAAGCCATGGACCTGGATTACCGGAAGCAAAACGGATTTTCGCCGCGCCGGATCAAAATGGATTTGACCAAGGAAGAGGTCGCATATTTTCTGGAGCGGAAGGATCAGTTCCCGGGGATTGATATCGTCGAAGAGAGCATCCGGCATTACG
Source organism: Paenibacillus sp. FSL P4-0127 (assembly GCF_038007325.1). NCBI lineage: Bacteria > Bacillati > Bacillota > Bacilli > Caryophanales > Paenibacillaceae > Paenibacillus > Paenibacillus sp. FSL P4-0127. The sequence continues at coordinate 2,229,192 of NZ_JBBOWY010000001.1, forward strand.
ATCCGGATACGGTAGCCGTGCAGACGATCGGGTATATCCGGAAGTACTCCAATGCCTCGACGAACCTCGATTTTTATAAACAGATCCGCGCGCAAAAAGATGCGCCGCCGGATATGCAGTACACGGAAAACGAAGACGTTGGTTACGACGGGTTGGAATTGTATTATCAGAGCGAGCTGCGCGGCAAAAACGGGTACAAAAGCGTCCCGATCGATCCGCGGAACATGGCCACGGGCATCCCGGAGATCACGCCGCCGGTGAAAGGAAACGACCTGCACACGACCATCAACAAAAACATTCAGCTTGTGGCCGAACAAGCGATTTTGGACCAAATTGCGTGGGTGCATACGCACCCGGTGTCCGGTGAAGTTCATCCCAACGCCAAAACCGGGTATGCCGTCGCCATGGAAGTGGATACCGGAAATGTGGTGGCGATGGCCAGCATGCCGGATTACGATACGAACGTCTGGCAGTCGGGCGGGGTTTCGCCTGATGCTTGGAAGAAGATTTCAAGCAATTATATGAATGGGACAATTACCCCATTTAGTTCGGGACGGTCGGGACATGATTTCGAATCTACCGTCTTGCTTGGATCCACGATTAAACCGTTGTCCGTGTTACTCGGCTTGAACGAAAACTTGTTTTCGACGGACTCTTATTATAATGACACGGGGATTGCCTATTTCGGGAAAAACAATTCGTCGAGCGTCAAAAATTCACATAGAAGCGCATACGGCTTAATTGATCCGCGAGCGGCAATCAAGCATTCCTCCAACACCTTTATGGTCAATATGGTTGGGGAGAGACTTTACAATAAGTACGGCGCCAAAGGAATCGATGTATGGGACGGCTATATGAAGCAGTTTGGCCTTGGCGTATCCACGGGCGTGGATCTTCCGCAGGAGTATCTGGGCAAGCTGGAGTATATGAACGATAAGGAAACCGCCTTGTCCCGGCTGGCGTATGCTTCCTTTGGGCAGCAGGGGAAATATACCACGCTGCAGCTGGCGCAGTATACGGCGACGCTTGCCACTAGAGGCAAGCGGATGGAACCCCATCTGGTCAGTAAAATTACCGATTCCGCAGGAAATGTTGTTAAGGAATTTGAACCGAAAGTACTCAACGAAGTTAAATTTAATAATGCATACTGGAAAGAAGTTATCGCTGGGATGAGCACTGACGTGAACTTCGCATTTTCCGGCTTCCCGTATGACTTTGCCAGAAAAACAGGAACCTCGGAGCAATGGGGTGCCGGAAGAAATAGAGATAACGGCGTATTTATCGCCTTTGCGCCGCGCGAAAATCCGAAGCTCGCTGTCGCTGTAGTGATACCGGAAGGCGGCTTTGGCGCTTACAGCGCCGCGCCGGTGGCCCGTAAAATTTTCGATGCCTACGATCAGGAATATGGCCTCGACGGAGTGCCGAAGAAAACGAAAAATCAGCAGACGAACGGCCAGGCAGTTGAGAGCAACAAGGCGGAGTAAGCACCCCAAAATTGAAAAATACATGGATCAGCGATCTTTTCACAACATCGTTTGGGAGCAGGTCGCTGATTTTTTTGCATGCTTAGGAGTTTATCCGGAAGATCCGTACGAACGGGAAGCAACAAATATGGGATAGGCCTCCTTCCCCTCTTTGGATCAATATTTTTAGAAGTTACAATCTCGATACAAGTCTTCTGAAATCCGAAACAAGATCCCTCTATAATAAAATCCAACGAAACAAAAAGCGTTGAGGAGAAAATCATGCGTAGAAATCATCTTTTGTTTAGACTCCTAGTTTTGGCCGGATTTGTAATTGCTCTGATCTATGCGGCTATTCCCACCCACTTGTCCGGCAAATCAACAGTAGAAACTGCCGTTCCTTCTTTAGTGGCCAATCCTATAGAACAAAAACAACCTGTTTACCTGCCGGTTCCTGCTCCTGCTTCGGCTCCCAAATCCAAAAAAGTAGTGGCCTTGACCTTTGATGACGGACCGGACGGAAAATATACCGGAAAAGTACTTGATATTTTAAGAGAACAAAAAGTAAAAGGTACATTTTTTGTTATAGGTGAAAGAGTCAAGCAATATCCTGAGGTCTTAGAGCGCATCGTTAGTGAAGGGCATGCCCTGGGCAACCATTCCTGGAGTCACCGGAATTTAGCCAAGATCAGTGAAAAAGAAATGCGCGAGGAAATTACAAAAACGGATGAAGCCATTAATGAGGTTGTCGGATTTGTACCGGTGCTTATGCGCCCTCCTTATGGAGCCAAGTCGGATCGAGTAGAGGAGGAAATCGACCTATTGGGGCATGCCATGGCCTTATGGAATGTCGATCCGCGTGATTGGGACGGCGCCTCCGCCTCTGACATACTTGAGACCGTCAAGTCCGGTCCTGAGGAGGAGGTCACTATCCTGATGCATTCTTCAGGAGGGAGAGGCGGAGACCTGAGTAACACGATCAAGGCGCTTCCAGAGATTATCGATTACTATAAATCAAATGGCTATGTCTTTGTCACTGTGCCCGAACTAAAGGGCTTGGAGAGTCAGGCGATTGGAAAGGACGAGTAATGCTATGGACATTCAAGATATATACCGATCTTATAAAGGTGAATAGATCAAGATAATAAGTACCCGTCAAAAGCCTTGATTTTACAAGGCCTTTGACGGGTTTTAGTTTCCGTTCCGCTACAAATCTTATTCATAACGCAGGGCATCAATCGGTTTGAGCTTGGAGGCCTTGAGTGCCGGATATACTCCAAAGATTATCCCGACCAGCACACTGCTGGTGAAGGAATAGATAATCGGCTCATAGGAGAATTCTATCGGCATGCTCGCGAACTTCTCCAGCAGTTTGGCTCCGCCGATTCCGACAAAAATGCCGATGATCCCGCCAATCAGACTGATGAATACCGATTCGGTCAGGAATTGGGTCAAAATATTGCTGCGCTGGGCGCCAATCGCTTTGCGGATTCCAATCTCCCGCGTCCGTTCGGTTACCGAGACGAGCATAATGTTCATAATGCCGACCCCGCCGATGATGAGAGAAATTATGGCAACCCCAAGCAGGAGCAGATTCATAGTATCATTCACTCCGGTGGACATTTGCATAATCTCGGATTGGGTCATGATTTGGAAATCATCCTGGTCCGCAGGTTTCAGCTTGTGACTGCTGCGCAGAAGCTGCTGAATCTCCGCCCGAGCCTGATCTATTTTATCAAATGTCACGGCAGACGCATTCATTTCCTGAATATCCATTTGCCCGAACATATTCATCCCCGTCGTGATCGGGATATAAATCTGTTTGTTCGTGTAGCTGCGCATCGCATCCGCGGGACTCATAATCCCTACGACCTTAAACGGGATATCCTTGATTTGGATGGTCTCTCCTATGGTCTTGGCCGATGACTGGCCAAAAAGAGTTTGAGCCGCATCGGAGCCGAGAATGGCCACGTTAACACGGTTGTCTTCCTCAATAGATGTGAAAGTACGCCCATAGGCCAGCGACTGCTTTTTGACGCGGTAAAAGGCTCCCGAGGTCCCCTCAATCTGCGCATTGAGCACCTGCCGATTCCACGTGACTTTCGCTGAACTCATGGCACTGGGCGCTACATCGGCGACGGAGGGGAGCTTCTTCATGGCTTTGACGTCCTCCAGCGTGAAATCCTTCGGCTGGGCCATCGTCATCCAATTGTCCTCATCATAAGGTATATATGGGTAAATCATGAGCAGGTTGCTGCCCAAGCCGTTAATTTCTTTCGTGATGCTGGCGGTCGTTCCGCGGCCAATCGCCATAATAGCAATAACGGCCCCGATCCCGATGATAATCCCTAGCATCGTCAGGACCGTACGGAGCAGATTGCCGCGCAGACTGCTCAGCGCTACACGAATCGTCTCCAGCATATTCATTCCTCTGCCACTTCCCTTCGCGCGATTCTCCGGTTCTCCACCGGATGATCCTGTTCTATTTGGCCGTCGCGAAAGTGAATCAGCCGCTTGGCGTACTCCGACACCTCAATATCATGGGTAACCAGTACGATAGTCTTGCCGTTGTCATTCAGATCCTGAAAGATCTCCATAATTTCTTGGCTGGTCCGCGAGTCCAGCGCCCCTGTCGGTTCATCCGCCAGCAGGATCACGGGATTGGTGACAAGCGCTCTGGCAATAGAAACACGCTGCTGCTGTCCGCCTGACAGCTCGTTAGGCTTATTGTACATCCGCTCTGCCAATCCGACATTCGCCAGCGCCTCCATCGCACGTTCACGCCGCTCCCGGGCCGGTACGCCCGCATAAAGCATGGGTAATTCTACATTGGCAAGTGCCGTAGATCGCGGGAGCAGATGAAATTTTTGGAACACGAAGCCGATCTTCTCATTGCGGATATACGCCAGCTCATTTTCACGAGCGTCCAGAATGGAGTATCCGTCCAGATAGAACTCGCCAGAGGTAGGCGAATCCAGGCAGCCCATCACATTCATCATGCTGGATTTGCCTGAACCCGACGGACCCATGACAGCGACGAATTCTCCTTCCGTAATGGACAGACTAACGTCCCGGAGCGCATGAATTTCCTGATCGCCTACATGATATATCTTTTTCAGATTTTTAATCTCCATTACATAATTCATGGGAAGACAGCTCCTCCCGAGGCATCCATCATTCCGGCGCCTCCCGGAGCAGGGATGACAACGGTGTCGCCCTCATTGACCCCCGACTTCAGCTCTACGCGGTCTGTAGTGTAGAGTCCCAGCTCGACAGGCTTAAATTCAAAGACAGACGTATTGGAAGGATCGGCGGCGACATAGACTCCGTCTGCTCCCCCGTCCGATTGGATGGCGGTCACGGGGACGAACAAGACATTTTCACGCTTGCTGAGCTCGATCGCGATATTCATAATCATTCCCGTCTTCAGCTTGTTGTCCAAATTAGAGATAGATATCTCCGCCGGATAGGCATTTACACCCTCCTCTGTAGCGACTTCGGGAGAGATGAAGGTGACGGTGCCCGCGAATTCCTCGCCAGGATAAGCCGTAGTAGTCAGAATGGCTTTCTGTCCGGTTTTTACCTTAACAATGTCACTCTGGTTGATCTTGGTCGCAATCTTCAGGTCATTGGAATTGGAGTTGTTCATTACGATGAACGGAGCCGTGGGGCTTGTCCCCACGTCGCCATTGACCTTGAGGATGACACCATCCCAGGGAGCTGTAATCTGAAGTTTGTTCAGCTCACTGCGCTTTTGCTCCAGATCGGTCTCAGCACGGCTAATGTCGATGCGCAGATTCTCCAGTGTATCCGCCTCCGGCGGGGCCTTGAGCTTTTTAAGCTCTAATTGGGCGGTACGGTAGGACAACTCCGCATCCTCAATGCTGCTCTCAATCTGATCGCGGGTCTTGCGTACCTGCAGCTCCGTAGCGTCATAACTGGCTTGCGCCTTCTCCCACGCTTGCTCCGCTTCCGCCATCTCCTTGGCGGAGACGGCCCCGGACTCGTTTAGGAATTTTTGATCTTCATAGGTTTTCCTTGCCAGTTCCAGATCGCTTTTGGCCGTCTTGAGCCGCTCCTCGGCCTCCTGAAGATCATAGCTTTTCTTGGCATTTTCCAGTGCTTTCGCGGCTTTTTGCACATTCAATTCCTGCAGTTCCACTTCGGTTTCCTTTGGTCCTTTGGTCGCCTCGGCCAGCTTGGAACGGGCCATACGCAGCGTGTCCTCGGCATTCTGAATTTGCAGCTTTGCTTCCGTATCGTTCAACCGGGCCAGGAGTTGTCCCTTTTTCACCTGATCTCCGACCTTGACATTCACCTCGGCCAGCTTGTCCGTGCTGGTGCTGTTGAAGTTCAGATTCACCTCTTTGGAGGCTTTGACTGTTCCGGTGACGGACAGCGTCTCGGTGATGTCCCCGCGCTTCACGACGATCGCTTCGTTAGGGATCGCTGCCATCTCTGGCGCGGATTTATGCATTGAGCTATATATGGCAGCTCCGCCGCCACCGAGCGCGAGCAGCACGGCGAGGCTGATTATCCATTTTTTGCGGCGTTTCTTGCGTAATTGCTGTAGCGCGTTGTTCATTTGGTTCTGCGACATGTAACTTCCTCCTGAAAGTTTTGTGAGCATTGCTTCTTGAATCGGCTTCGTACAAAACTCGCATCGAAAGCATAAACTCAGTTTTGTGAGCGTTGCTTCCTGAACCGGCTCCGTACCAAAACTCGCTTCGGAAGCATTGGCTAACTGCTCCAAGGTTTGTTCAAGGTATAATTGGACTGGATCAGTCTCGTGGCAAGCTCGCTAATTTGCTGCTTCAATTGATCGACGCTCAGGCGAGCTTTGATCAACTCTAGTTCTACGATCAGGCCGCGTTCCCACTTCTTCTGAGCCAGTTCTAGGTCAGCCTGGGCAATCTTCAGATCTTCGTGCAGTTGTACGTATTTTTTCTGTTCTTCTTGCAGCGCGGTATAGAGAGATCTTACCGATTCGGCAAATTCGTCCTTGCCGTTGGTCAGCGCCTCATTAGCATTTTTCAAATCCAGCTTGACCATTTCATAATCTTCGGATGTTCCTTGGAAATTATAATAATGCAGACTAATCTTTGCATTTTTGACAGCGTCCTGCAGCTGCCAGATGGTTGGATTGTTTTGAAGCAAGCCTGTAATATGCGCCTCGATATTCATGGGCTCGGGCTCCTGGTAAACCGGATAATCCACAAGATGAAAAACCGTCCCCTTCGGCTTGTTCATCAAGGTGTTCAGCTCGTCCCTGGCCTTTTGCAGATCGGTTTTGCGCTCCTCCAATGTCCGCTCGGCATCCGAACGCGCCTTCGTGCTTTCGATCTTGCCCTTCTCCGAGATGAGTCCCCGGGATAGCTTGGCGATCGCAATGCGCTCCTCCAGCTTGGCGATTTGAGCGGACTCCTGAGCGACATTGACCTGATTCTCGGCTGTGATAATGGCGTAATAGGCCTTTATGGTCTGAAAATAAACCTTATCTTTGGCAAATTCAGTCTGCTTCTTGGCGGACAGGTAGGACAGATTAGCGGAGGTGTAGTCTCTCCAAGCAGCGTTGTTGGCTGTAGAATCCGATTCTTCCAAATTCGACGGAAGTTGTAAGTAGCCCAGGGCATTGGTGCTCTTTTTTAGCTCCAGATCTTTGCGTTCGAGGTCCTGAGCGGCTGTCTTCAAGGTGTAGCTGTTGGCCTGAGCCCATGCGTTGGCTTGGTCGAGAGTAAGCTCCTGCTGCTGAGCGCTGTCGCTTATATTGGCTGTCTGTGCTATATCTTCTATGTTAGACGCGGCAGCTGACGGCGCACTAAAGACAGCGGACAACGACAGAAACAGCACGGCTGCGGCTGCTTGATGTTTCATGGAGATGCTCCTTTCAAGATGGAGAAGTATAAGAGGATGAACTTGCATTATAACCTAAAATATTATAATTGGCAGTTGTATCCGTCTCGGTCGCAATTGTATCCAAGTTGTAAAATATGAGTATGTTATGCCGTGTTACCAGGCGCGGAACGTGAAGCGGTAAATCTCGCTTTTTTCCATAGAGCTGCTCACAACAAAGAGATTGTCGCCGTTCCATTTCAGATTGACAAAATTATCGATATTACGATACACCACCGTGTCCGACAATAACTTGTCGCCGTCAAGATAAGCCATGTGCAGCTCATTTTTTTGGTTTTCAAGCGCCGTAAAATAAGCAATCCGGGATTCATCTTCATTTAGGTCGAAGCTCCAGATGTTGCCTTTCATCAGAAGATCGAACCGCTTTGAGGCGGCTTGGTATATGAATAGCCCCGGCACCTTGTTCACAGTGCCCTGAACCAGTATATCGCCGTTCTTGAGCACTCTGAATTGCTGTATAGCCTCCGCGGGGGTGCACGCAACTGGATTGTTCCGGCCATTCACGGGAAAGCGGTATACCATGGTCGTGTTATTCCAGCCGACAAGAGTATAAAAGTACTGCAAATCCCGGCTGAACTCAATATTGAAGAGAATCCACACGTCATCCGGATTCCGGATATGATTCTCCTTGGCAACCAGCTTTATGATTTCTTCATCGCTGTATATTAAGCGTTTCTTGTCTGAATTTAAATCGATCATTTTGAATACGAGATTATCGTGCCCGATGTAGGCGTCGTTGCCGATATACTCCCGGTAAAAAGAATTGTCATCAGCCAGTTTCCGCCGCTGTCCGGATTTCATATTGTACTCATAGGTTGTTTGCTGTGCTTGCGGTGAGCGATATTCGGAAAAGATCATCTTCTTCCGATCGGGGCTCAAGACTACGCCGTAATCGGTGTTCGTCGCGAGATCCCTCACATGGTTGTCATCCAGTTTAAGCATGGAAATTTTGATGCCGGTATAAGAGTTTTCCGGCCGGTTCAGGATCAAGGTGTTTTGATCAGCGACTTCAAAATCGTAGATGGCAAAATCATTGGGCAGCTTGATTGCGGCCTCAATCTGAACCGTACTGTTTGGCGGAGGGGCGAGACGGCTGCTGAATTGCGCTTCCGGGAGAATGACCGTCCTCAGTTTGGAACCGTTCATGTCGAACAAACCGCCGACCCCGAATATGCCGCCGACAAAGGCGGCCAGCAAAATGGTCAATAGGAGCACATCGCGATGTTTTGTCCAGAATTCCCGGTTCTTCATGCCGGCCATTCTCCCGGAAGATGGATGTGTACCTGTGTCCCTAGGTTCACTGCACTTAACATTTGGATGGTTCCTCCATGCTGTTCTATTGTATTTTTTACGATGGACAAGCCGAGGCCTGCGCTTCCTCTCTCTTTTCTGTTCACCCCGTTCACCCGGTAAAACGGCTCAAGCACATGTTTCAACGCCTCTTCACTGATGCCTTCCCCCTGATCGCTGATCACGATATAAGCCGAATTGCCCGACCGGAACGACCGGACTTCGATCATCGAATTAACATATCCGTACTTAACAGAGTTATCGAGCACATTTAGGAACGCTTCCTTGAGCTTATGACGATCGCCCTGGATATGGAGGTTCTCCTCCAGTTCATAATGGATGGCGATATTATATTTGCCCGCCTTGATCGCCATGTCCTCGCAGGCTTCCCGAACGACCTTCGACACATCGATCCGTTCGAACCGATAGGCCTGCATCGCGGCGGACGCTACGGAAAATTCCAAAATATCCGCAACCATCGCGTTCAGGCGCCTGCTTTCATTAATAATGTAGTCCAAGCCCTTGTCGAAAAACGCTTTGTCCGTAAATCCATTATCCCGCAATATTTGGGCATACCCCAAAATGGTGGTCAACGGCGTTTTTAATTCATGGGTCACATTGTCAAAAAATAATTTGCTGCGCGCCTGCACCTGTTTTACCTCATCTCGTTCACGTTCAATCACGTCGATCTGCTCCCGCACGCGGTTGATCATGACATTGAAGCTGGAAGCCAGTTCGCCAATCTCGTCTTTCGTGGAGATGTTGACGTCCGCATTCAGGTTGCCCTGCGCCACTTGTACCGCGCGTTTAGTGAGCACGCGAACCGGTCTGGTAATTTGCCGGGAAATGAAGACGGATGCGATAAATACAAATACAAAAATGACCGCCGCCAAATATTTGACCGTATTTTGAAAGCGTAAATGCCGTTTGAACAGCTCCGTATAATTTTTCTCCAATTGAATAATGCCGATGACTTGCCGGCCGGACATGACGGGAAAGGACAGGCTGGAGATGAGCTTACCTTTCTGCATCGATGTGGAGTACGCGATCTGCGAATTGGCGGCAGACTGTATATCCGGCCGTTCGGAGGCAATTACGGCAGGGCTGGAAGACGCGTTATACGGAGAAGCATCCGGGTGATAAAGCGTAACCTTGCCGCCCGCCGCGGCCCCGATCTGCTCCTCCAGGTCCCGGCTTCCCGCCTCCAGCGACTTTTCGTTCAATCGTTTGTTATGAATCAGGAAATATTGATTGAGCGCAATGTCCAGATTTTTTTTGACCTGAATCATGTCTTCGTGCACTTCCCGGTACATGTTCTCTTCGCCCACTTTGTTTGAAAGGATGAGCAGGGAAGAGAAGCCGATAAATACGATGACCGAAAAAAGGGAAACCATTTTGAACTGGATCGTCCACTTCATGTCCGCACCTGGGTGTCCAATCTGTAACCGACGCCGAACACCGTCTCGATAATGGAAGCTCCTTGACCGTCGCCGTCCAGTTTCTTGCGGATGCGCTGCACGTGTATGTCCACTGTACGGGTGTCGCCGGCAAAGTCGTATCCCCATACTTTGTCCAGCAGTTCGGATCGCGTAAACACCTTGCGGTTATGGCTTGCGAGAAAGAGCAGTAAGTCGTACTCCTTGTTTGTCAGTCCTGTGCGTTTTCCGTCCTTCCAAACCTCCCGCTCGTCCTTGCGAATCTCGATGTGCTTCCCCAAGCGAATAACCTCTAACGATTCAATTTCCAGCGTCTCGCTGATCAGATCGATTCGGCGGAATATCGCCCGGATACGCGCCACGACCTCCCGAATATCGAACGGCTTGGTGATGTAATCGTCCGCTCCCAGCTCCATGCCCAGCACCTTGTCCAGCATATCCGACTTGGCCGTAATCATAATGACCGGCGTTTTCGCATCGGCTGACAGATGCCTGCAAATATCGAACCCGCTCATATCGGGCAGCATCAAATCCAGCAGCACCAGGTCGGGATGGTGCCGGCTTAACATCTCAAGCCCTTCCGTCCCCGTCGCCGCTTCGTGGATCACGAACCCTTCCTTTCGCAAAGAATAAGACAATATGTCACGGATGGAATCTTCGTCCTCAATGATTAATAATTGCTTATGTCTCATATTCCTTTTAAATCTCCCCTGCTCTTGCAATTCGTCTTCTTATATATTTTGAAGCCAAGGCGAACAATTGAACAGAGGTCAGAGCAAAAATTTACAACTTCGATACAAATGCCGCGAGTTTCGAAACATCGATCCTGTATACTCAATTAATTTAGGCAGAAAACTATGATTCATCTAAACCGAAAAGCAAGAGGAAAAATCCTCTTGCTTTTTTGTATGCGCTGCGTGTAAAATTTGCATTAGGGAAACATTTTTATATCTAGCTAAAAAACAGGCATCAGGAAAACAAGTGTTCACTGGGGAAACAACTAATCCAAAATAAGGGGATGAATTGGGGAAATGAGCGAAAAGGACGAATGGAAGATCAAAAAAAGCCCGTTTCAGCGGGCCAAAATGACGCTGGGGATGCTGGCTTTAATCATTCTGGCGGCATGTTCGAAAGTAGAGGGACAAGCCGATCTAACGCATCGGCACGATGACGGGACGCCGATTCAGGTCGTGTCGACGATCGGGATGATAACCGATGTGGTTCGGGAGGTCGGCGGGGAGGAAGTGGACGCAGCCGGGCTGATGGGCCCGGGCGTCGACCCCCACTTATATAAAGCGTCGCAAGGTGACGTGAAGAAGCTGGATGAGGCGGAGATTATTTTTTACGGCGGGCTGCACCTGGAAGGGAAAATGACGGAGATTTTCGAGAAGCTGGAGCAAAAGAAGCGGACGGTCGCCGTTTCCCAAAATATCGACCCTGCGCTGCTTAGATCGGGCGAGGATGCGGGGGGCTCGCAATACGATCCGCACATCTGGTTCAACGTCCAGCACTGGATAACCGCGACCGAAACGATCCGCGACACGCTGATGGAGTACGATCCAAAGCACGCCGAGGTATACCGGCAGAACGCGGAGGCCTACATAGGGGAGCTGGAGCAACTGGATGCCGAAGTTAAACAACGGATCGCGGAAATCCCCGAACAGGACCGGGTCCTGGTGACGGCGCACGACGCGTTCGGGTACTTCGGGGACGCTTACGGGATTAAGGTGATGGGGCTGCAGGGCATCAGCACGGCGGCGGAATACGGTTCGAGGGATGTCAGCAAGCTGCGGGATTTTTTGGTGGAGAATCAAATTAAAGCGGTGTTCGTGGAATCGAGCATTCCGACCAAATCGATGGAAGCCGTGATCGCCGGCGCCAAGGAAAAAGGGCATACGGTGAAGATCGGCGGGGAATTGTACTCCGATTCGCTGGGCGAACCCGGCGGCGAAGCGGATACGTACATCAAGATGGTCCGCCACAACGTAAACACCATCGTGGAAGCGTTGAAATAAGAAACGTCAACCGGACGGCATATTTATTTCAAATGAAGCGGCGGCCAGCGCTGCCCGAAGAAATGAGGCGATTAAAATGAAAGTGGTTCCGCTTGAAGTTGATCAACTAACGATCGCTTATCAGAAGAAACCGGTGTTAAGATCGGTATCGTTTCAGATTCCCGAGGGGAAGCTGATCGGCGTGCTGGGCCCGAACGGAGCGGGCAAGTCAACCCTGCTCAAAGCGGTGCTCGGGCTTATCCCGAAAGTGCAGGGGAAAGTGAGTATTTACGGCAAACCTTACCGGGAGCAGCGGAAAATCGTAGGGTACGTGCCCCAGCGGGAATCGGTGGATTGGGATTTTCCGACGAACGCGCTGGATGTGGTGATGATGGGCCGCTATGGTCATTTGGGCTGGTTCCGCCGGCCCGGCGCGAAAGAGCGGCAGATCGCCATGGAGTGTCTGGCAAAGGTCGGCATGGCCGACTACGCCGGCCGGCAAATCAGCCAGTTGTCCGGCGGACAGCAGCAGCGGGTGTTCCTCGCCCGGGCGCTGGCGCAAAACGCGCAGCTCTATTTTATGGATGAGCCGTTTGCCGGGGTGGACGCCACGACCGAAAAAGCGATTATCGGCCTTTTGCATGAATTAAAGGAACAGGGCAAAACCGTGCTCGTCGTGCATCATGATTTGGCCACGGTGAGGGAATATTTCGACCACGTGCTGCTGCTGAACGGCGAGCTGATCGCCGCCGGCCCGACCGCGGAGACATTCACCCCGGAAAATTTGCAAAAAACGTACGGCGGACGGATCGCCATGCTGCAGGATCTCGCGGCCGTACCGGCGGGGACGGTGTGATGAACATGCTGGTGAACCTGATCTCTTGGATCACGGATCCGAACATGCGGTGGATTTTGGCCGGATCGCTGCTGCTGGGGCTCGGGAGCGGTGTGATCGGATCGTTTGCTTATCTGCGCAAACAAAGCCTGCTGGGCGACGCGCTGGCCCATGCCGCGCTGCCCGGCATCTGCATCGCCTTCATGCTGAGCGGCGTCAAATCGGTGGGCTTGTTCATCATCGGAGCGGCCCTGGCCGGGATGCTGGCGACGTTCGGCATCTCCGCGATCACCCGGTATTCGCGCATTAAGCAGGACGCGGCGCTCGGCATCGTGTTGTCGGTCTTTTTCGGGATCGGCATCGTCATGCTGACGAAGATCCAGCACAGCGGCAACGGCAACCAAAGCGGGCTGGATAAATATATGTTCGGCCAGGCGGCTTCCATGATGCTGTCCGATGTGTATATGATGGGGGCGGTGGCGGTGCTCTTGATCCTCGTCAGCACCTTGTTGTTCAAGGAGTTCAAGCTGGTCAGCTTCGATCCCGGCTTCGCCCGGGGGATGGGGATGAACGCGGCTTTTCTGGAACAGCTGCTGCTGTTCATGACCGTGGTGGCCGTCGTCATCGGCATCCAGGCGGTTGGCGTCGTGCTCGTGGCGGCTCTCTTGATCACCCCGGCCGTGGCCGCCAGGTATTGGACGGATGCCCTGGGCTTCATGGTAATATTGGCCGGATTGTTTGGAGCGCTGTCGGGCGTAACGGGGACGCTGATCAGCGGGGCGTTGTCCAACCTGCCGACCGGGCCGGTGACGGTGCTGGCCGCCACCTCGCTGTTTTTGGTCTCGGCGCTGTTCGCGCCAAACCGCGGGCTGCTGGCAAAATGGGTCCGGCACTGGCGGAACCGCAGCGAAGTACGGCAGCACGTGGAAGGGGCGGTTATCCGCCAAAACGCAGGCGCCATGGAAAGGGGGGCGGAGTAATATGGCCGATGTATGGATTATTGTGACCGGCACGCTGGTCGCCGCTGCCTGCGGCATCCTGGGATGTTTTCTGATTTTACGCAAAATGGCGATGGTGGGCGATGCGATCAGCCACTCCGTGTTGCCGGGGATCGCGATCGCGTTTCTGGTGAGCAGCTCGCGGGATTCGCTGCTGATGCTGATCGGAGCGGCCGCGCTTGGCCTGATTACCGTTTTCCTGATTCAGGCGCTTCAGCACAGCGGACTGCAGTCGGACGCCTCAATCGGCATCGTATTTACGGCGCTGTTCGCGGTGGGCGTCATTCTCATCAGCCGCAACGCCGCCCATATCGACCTCGATCTCGACTGCGTGCTGTTTGGCGAAATCGCCTACGTGCAGTGGGACACTTGGGTCTGGAACGGCTACGACATGGGGCCGGCGGCCGTCTGGATGCTGGGCGGTACGCTGCTTGTCGTGCTGGCGGCGATCCTGCTGTTCTACAAGCAGTTCAAGCTGTGCGCGTTCGACCCGGCGCTTGCAGCCGCCGTGGGCATTCCGGTGGCGCTGTTCCATTATCTGCTGATGGGACTGGTATCCTTGTCCACGGTCGCTTCGTTCGAAAGCGTCGGGGCGATCCTGGTCGTCGGCATGCTGATCGTCCCGGCTTCCGCGGCTTATTTGCTGACCGACAGGCTCAGCGTAATGCTGCTCCTCAGCGTGCTGATCGGCGCGGCCAGCGCCGCCGGCGGATATTACGCCGCCAAATGGCTGGACGCTTCGATCGCCGGCTGCATGGTCGCCGTGGCCGGGCTGCTGTTCGTGCTGGCGTTTCTGTGTTCGCCGTCGCACGGCCTTGCGGCCCGGCTGAGCCGGCGCCGGCGGTTGAAGTCGGCCGCGGCCGCTTAGGATGGCGGCGACTCCCGGATTTTTTGCGCGCCGTCAACGCCAACAACCACCTTCCATCTCTTTAAGAGAGAGCGGAGGTGGTTGTTGGCGTTCATGTTTGCGCGGGCCACGGGATTAGCGGTAAAAAAGGGCTCTATTTCGGACGTGTGAGGGACTTCGGCCCAAATAAGGGAATTGTTTACCGCTATGCTCGACGGATGGAGGCAGATGTACACTTTTTCCAGGGCCGGCAACAAAATAAGTACATAAAATTCCGCTATTCCTCCAAAGTGGGGGAGAATATCGAAAATAGCGGTAAAAATTACTGCTATTTTTGATGGGTGTGGCACTACGCGCGTTCTGTTTAAAGGACGCCGTCAGGCATTATCTCCCGACTGGACTTACCGGATGTTCGGCGTGGACTCCCGAATGACCGGTTTGGTGTAGATATGGGACACCTGGTAGGGCTGATTCGGGTCTTTGATGCGCGAAAGCAGCATTTCGGCGGCTTTGACGCCCATTTCGTTGCTGAAAATATGGACCGTCGTCAAATGCGGTTCGACGATCACGGACTCGGGGCTGTTGTCGAAGCCGCAGATGACGATATTTTGGGGAATCGACAGGTTGCGGTTTCTCAGCGCTTTCATTACGCTAACGGCAATGTAATCGTTGGCGCAGACGAAAACGGAAGGAAGCTCCCGAATCGCGGCCAAGCGCTCGCCCATCCACTCGGGTTCGGAGAAGAACAGCCGGTCGTCGTCGACGATGCACTGGGACAAGTCAAGGACGATGCCGGCCTCGGTCAGCGCGCGGTTAAACCCGGCCCATCTTTCGTTGAAGCTGCGGCAATGGTTGTAGTCGCCGATAAAGCCGAAGCTTTTGTAACCGCCATCAATTAATTTCCTGGTAAGCTGATAGGTGCTGTGGTCGTTCTCCATCAGCAGCACGTCGGCTTGAAATTCCGGGTAGCAAACGTAAGCCGAGCAATCGATAAAGATAGTCGGGATGCCGAGCCCGGTGATAAGCTTGCTGTATTCCAGATCAAACAGCTCGATGCAGATGATGCCGTCCACATTGGACGCGTCGAAGTTGTTCGGCAGCGACAGCGATTTTTGCTCGATGTCCCTGACGATATGAATGGACAGGTTGTAGCCTTCGGCGCTGATTCTTTTTTCCAGGCCGCTGATCAGGGTTGAACCGAAATGGGAGGTGTTCGGCAAATTCTCCGTCAGCAAAGCGATGTTGCCCGAACTTTTCGACAAAAAGCTGTCGCTGTCCATAAAGGCAAATTGCTTGTATTTCAGCTCAATGGCTTTTCTGATTACTTTATTGCGCGTTTCCGCCGGGATGCTTTCGCTTCCGTTCAGCGCTTTGGAGGCCGTGTTGCGGGAGATGCCCAAAGCGTCGGCGATATCCTGAATCGTTACTTTTTCCTTCGCCATCATTTCACCTCTATAAGATCCTCGGGTCACGATGCATAAAAAGCGAGTATTTGCAAAGATTTCCTATCTCAAATGTATAATAAAACGAGAAAAATAGCAACATCAACTTTACAAATGAACAATTGATATTTACAATTTTGCATGATTACATTTGTCAAATTATTATGCTAATTTGTTAATCGATTTAAAACATGTGCGATCCGGAAAACGCTGTTTTATACAGCTCATTTAACCGAGATTGTTTGATTCTAGAGTGTTTTGTGCGGTTTGAAATATGTTTTTGTGCAAATTTCAGAAATTTTTCTTAACAAATGCACAAAAATAATTTTACAAAATATATTGACTATGAAAGTTTCGTTTGTTAAATTGTAAATGCAACAGGGTGCAGACAATAAAGGATTAGTGTTAGTGAAAGCCCTTACTTCAAAAGAGCTGTAAATTCAACGGGAGAACGGAGGTAACAAAATTGCAAAGCACTATAAAAGCCGGACAAAGAAGAACGGTGCTTAGGAGATCCCATGGACAAAGCCCCTTCGAATATTTGCGGAAATACGGCTTCCTCTACCTGCTGCTTGCCCCGGCCCTGATCCTCACCTTGATCTTCAAATACGGGCCGATGTACGGGGCGGTGATTGCGTTTAAGGATTTCAGTCCGATCAAAGGCATCCTCGGCAGCGATTGGATCGGACTCAAAAATTTCGACAAGTTTCTGTCCTCGCCCAATTTTGAAGTCATCTTTATGAATACGCTTAAATTGAGCTTGCTTGGGCTTGTGCTCAGCTTTCCCGTGCCGATCCTGCTGGCGCTGATGCTCAATCAGATCCGCCGGGCCGGCGTGAAAAAGAACATCCAGTTGTTTCTGTACGCCCCCAACTTCATTTCCGTCGTGGTTGTCGTCGGAATGCTGTTCATCTTCCTGTCGCCGACAGGGCCCGTCAACCAGCTGTTCATCTGGTTTACGGATGAGCCGATCATGTTCATGTCCCGCCCCGAGTATTTCAGGTGGATTTATATTTTGTCGGATATTTGGACGGGAGCGGGCTGGTCCTCGATCATCTATGTGGCCGCGCTGGCCAACGTGGACCCGGAGCTGCACCATGCGGCCCACCTGGACGGCGCCAACCTGCTGCAGCGGATTCGCCACATCGATCTGCCGACGATCCGCCCGATTATGGCGATCGTGTTCATTCTCGCCGCCGGCGGGATCATGTCGATCGGCTTCGAGAAGGCTTACTTGATGCAGACGGCCATGAACCTGCCGACCTCGGAGATCATTCCGACCTACGTGTACAAAATCGGCTTGCAGTCCGGAGACTACGCTTACTCCGCCGCCGTCGGGCTGTTCAACTCCGTCATCAACGTCATCCTGCTTGTGACCGTGAATTTTGTGGTTAAGAAGCTGAACGAAGGCGAAGGCCTTTATTGAGTCATCTTTAATCACGAAGCAGGTCAAGAAGCGGATTCGGCGTCGAATCTTGAATTCAGCCGGGCCTTCCGTTGCTCACGTACCCAAAGCGTACGCTGCGCTACTCAGTTCCTAGCTTCATTCAACCTTCTCGGTGCTGAAAACCTGACTTATTGAACTCGCAACTGTATTGAAAGGAGCAAAACTGCCATGCCCATCAAACATTCGAAATTCGACCGTTTTCTGCTGGTTTTAAATGCCATCGGGCTAGCGTTTGCCGTCTTGATCGTGGTCGTCCCGCTGATTTATGTCGTCGTGGCCTCGTTTATGGACCCCTCAGTACTGCTTAGCCGCGGCTTGTCCTTCAACGTTAAGGATTGGACCCTGGACGGTTACGAGAAAATCCTGACGAATCCGGCGATGGTCCGGGGGTTCGGCAACGCGGTGCTGTACTCGACTTCATTTGCCCTGATCACCGTGACGGTGTCGGTTTTCGCGGGCTACGCCCTGTCGGATCATAGGCTTGTCGGCCGCCGCATTTTTATGACCTTGTTTTTGATCACGATGTTTTTCGGCGGCGGGCTGGTGCCGACTTACCTGCTGGTCAAAGAGCTTGGCATGATCGATACGGTCTGGGCGGTGATCATTCCCGGCGCGGTCAACGTATGGAACATCATCTTGTCGCGGACGTTTTTCAAAGGCGTGCCGAACGAGCTGAGGGAGGCCGCCAACGTCGACGGCGCTTCCGAGGCGATGATTTTCTTCCGCATCGTGCTGCCGCTGTCCAAACCGATCGTTTTCGTGTTGGCGCTGTACGCTTTCGTCGGCCAATGGAACGCCTATTTCGACGCGATGATTTACCTGGACAATCCGAACTTGCACCCGCTGCAGCTCGTGCTCCGGTCGATTCTGATCCAGAACCAGGTCGATCCCAGCATGATCGCCGATCAACTGGCCATGGCGGAAATGAAGCGGCTGTCCGAGATGATCAAATACGCGGCGATCGTGATTTCGAGCCTGCCGCTCGTCGTGATGTATCCGTTTTTCCAGAAATATTTCGAGAAAGGTGTTATGGTCGGCTCCCTGAAATAATGCCGGCTGCACATAAATGATTTGCCTAAAGCACAAACCTGGGAGGTCAAAAGACAATGGAAAAAAGCCAAAAAGTGAAATTCGCCTGCAAAGCCTTATCCGTCTCCGTACTTGCTTCCGCGCTTCTGCTGTCCGCCTGCGGCAACGGGGGAAGCAAAAATTCGGCCGCCAACGAACAGGATCCGAGCGGGAAGATCACGCTGAACATGATGACGCAAAGCTCGCCGCTGGCGCCCGCGGATCCCAACGACAAGCTGATTTTCAAACGGCTGGAGGAAAAAACGAACGTCCATATCAATTGGAAGAATTTCACCAAGGACGTGTTCGTGGAAAAAAGAAATCTCGCCATGGCCAGCGGCGATCTTCCCGACGCCATCTTCGACGCCGGTTACACCGATTACGAGCTGCTCAAGCTGGCCAAGGACGGGGCGATCATTCCGCTGAACGATCTGATTGAGCAGTATATGCCGAATTTCAAAAAGGTGCTGGAAGAAGCTCCGGAATACAAGGCGATGATTACTGCGCCGGACGGCAACATCTACGCTTTTCCGTGGATCGAAGAGCTCGGCAAGGGTAAGGAGCGGATTCAATCCGTCGACGCCGTTCCGTGGATCAATGTGGAATGGCTGAATAAGCTCGGTCTGGAGATGCCGAAAACGACGGAGGAATTGAAGCAGGTGCTGATCGCCTTCAAAACCCAGGATCCCAACGGAAACGGGCAGGCCGACGAAATTCCGCTGTCTTTTATCAACAAGCCGGGGGCCGAGGATTTGGTGTTCCTGTTCGCCGCGTTTGGCTTAGGGGAAAATCCCGATCACGCGGTAGTTACGAACGACGGCAAAGTCGTGTTTGCGCCTGCCGAGGAAGGCTACAAAAATGCCGTCAAATATATCAACGAGTTATACAAGGAAGGACTCATCGATGTCGAAGCGTACACGCAGGACTGGAGCACGTATCTGGCCAAAGGCAAGGACCATAGATACGGCCTCTACTTCACCTGGGACAAGAGCAACATTACGGGCGCTAATGACAGCTACGAGGTCATGCCGCCGGTAGCCGGGCCGGACGGTGAAATCAATGTGGCCCAAACGAACGCGCTGGGCTTCCATCGCGGCCGGATGGTCGTTACGAGCACCAACAAAAACCTGGAAGCGACGGCGAAATGGGTGGATCAGATGTACGATCCGATCCAATCCGTGCAGAACAACTGGGGCACTTACGGCGACGAGTCGCAGCAAAACATCTTCGAATACGACGAAGCGAGCAACAGCCTGAAGCACCTGCCGCTGAACGGAACCGCTCCGGTGGAACTGCGCGAAAAAACGAGCGTTGGCGGCCCGCTGGCGATCCTGGACAGCTATTTCGGCAAATATACCACCGTGCCGGACGACGCCAAAGAAAGAATGCAAATCGTCAAGGAGGTCATGGCTCCTCATATGAAGGCGGAGCAGGCAATGCCCAATGTATTCCATTCAATCGATGAGCTGGACCGGCTGACGACGATCGAAACGGACCTATTCGCTTATGTGCTGAGAAAGCGCACCGAGTGGTATCAGAACGGCAAAATCGATGAAGAGTGGAGCGGCTATTTGCAGGAGCTGGATCGGCTTGGGCTGCAGGAATGGCTGAAAATCAAGCAGGGCGGATATGATCGGGCCATGAAGAAGTAATCGGGAAGTAAAGCGGCATCGCACAAAGCATCCGTATTCAACGAAAATTCCGAGAAATAGAAAATGATAGGTATTTACAGAGATAGCCGATTTTATTACGGAGGCAAAAAGGAGAGACGCTGGAATGTCGACAATCGCCAAGCAAAACTACAGAGGCAGGTATCATTTCTCGCCGGAGAAGAACTGGATGAACGATCCGAACGGATTGGTTTATTTTGCCGGAGAATACCATCTATTCTATCAATATTATCCTCACGGAACGACCCATGGGCCGATGCACTGGGGCCACGCCGTAAGCGAAGACCTGGTTCATTGGGAGGAGCTTGACATTGCGCTCTTCCCCGACGAGAACGGCACGATTTTCTCGGGAAGCGCGGTAGTGGACTGGGGCAATACGACCGGCTTTTTCGAGGAGGAACCGGGGCTGGTCGCGATTTTCACCCATCACCTCGAAGCGGAAGGAAAACCTCCCGTGCAAACGCAAAGCATCGCCTACAGCAAGGACAAAGGCAGAACTTGGACGAAATACGCGGGAAATCCGGTGTTGAGACATGAACGCTTCGTTGATTTTCGCGATCCCAAGGTGTTTTGGCATGAAGGTACCCGGCGTTGGGTTATGATCATCGCTTGCGGGCAGACGGTATGCCTGTATCATTCTCCCGATTTAAAAACATGGACGTTCGCCAGCGAATTCGGCAGCGGGATCGGCTTCCATGAGGCGGTTTGGGAGTGTCCCGATTTGTTCCGGCTGGCGGTCGACGGCGATGCCTCCCGGCAAAAATGGGTGATGCTGGTCAGCGTGGGCGATCATCCCGCTTATGCGGAAGGGTCGAGAACGCAGTATTTTACCGGGGAATTCGACGGCGTGACGTTCACGCCCGATGAAGACTCGCGCGCGGTCCGCTGGCTGGATTATGGCCGGGACAATTACGCGGGCGTCAGTTGGTCCGATATTCCGGCGGAGGATGGCAGACGGCTGCTGATCGGCTGGATGAGCAACTGGAAGTATGCGCAGCTTACGCCGGCGGAGGAGTTTCGCGGCGCAATGACGGTACCGCGGGAACTTGCTCTGGAATCCCGGAACGGTGCGACCGTTCTGACGCAGAGACCGGCGCGGGAACTGGCGCGTGTGCGCCGGCCGGTGCTCAGCCTGGCGAATGTCGCCGCCGGGGAAGCGGAAGCCGCGCTGCGTTCCCTGCGGCTGGACAGCTGCGAGCTGGTTGCGGAAGCCGCGCCCGGCGCGTCCTTTGCCTTTAAGGTCAGAACGGGGGCCGGCCAGGAGACGGTTGTCGGCGTGAACGCGGCTTCCGGGGAGGTCTATGTGGACCGCACGAAGTCGGGGCAGCATGAGTTCCACGAGCAGTTTCGCGGCGTACACGCGGCCAAGCTGCATTCCGCGGGAGAAAAGCTCGAGCTGCGCATTTTCGTGGACCGCGCCTCCGTCGAAGTGTTTGCCAATGACGGGGAAGCGGTTATTACCGATCTGATCTTCCCTGGCCCGGAGGCCACCGGCCTATCCCTGGCGGCGGAAACGGACTTGGCGCTGAAGTCGCTGACGATTTATGAGCTGGCGCCGTAATTTAGATGGAGGCAGCGATGCCAGGGTACGGCGCTGGTATCCGTTACGATCGGCGGCGCTGCGGCCGATGAATGCGGCCATCGGCCGATGAAACATACAAGATGCGGGACCGCCTTGGACTGTATCGAAAAAAAAGGAGATCATCAACATGCGCATAGGAGCGATTGAAGCCGGCGGGACGAAATTCGTCTGCGGCATCGGCAATGAGCACGGCGTGATTGAGGACAGCATCAGTTTTCCGACGGAAAGTCCGGAGATCACGCTTGGCAAAGCGATTGCTTATTTGAAGGACAAACGGGTGGAGGCGATTGGGGTCGGTTCATTTGGCCCCATCGATCTTCGGCAAGACAGCCCCACCTACGGCTATGTGACCACAACGCCGAAACCCGGTTGGAGCCGGTTCGATTTCCTCGGCGCGCTGCGCCGCGAATTCCCGGTCCCCTTGGGCTGGGATACCGACGTGAACGCGGCCGCGCTGGGGGAAGCGGCGTGGGGGGCCGCCCGGGGCCTGAACAGCTGCCTGTATTATACGGTGGGAACGGGCGTGGGGATCGGCGTTTATCTGGAAGGCCGGCTGGTGCATGGGCTGGTTCACCCGGAGGGCGGCCATGTGCCGGTAAGGCGGCACCCGGACGATGATTTCGCGGGCCGCTGCCCGTATCACGGCGATTGCCTGGAAGGCATGGCGGCGGGACCGGCGATCGAAGCCCGCTGGAAAGCCAAAGGGCATGAGCTGCCAGGGAATCATCCCGCTTGGGAAATCGAGGCGTTTTATCTTGCCCAGTCGATTACGGGGGCGGTGCTCTTGGTTTCGCCGGAAAAGGTCATCCTGGGCGGCGGGGTCATGCAGCAGCCCCAACTCTTCCCGTTGATCCGGGAGGCGGTGCGCCGAAATCTGAACGGATACATAAACGCCGGCGAGATTTTGGAGCGCATGGAGGAGTATATCGTGCCTCCCGGCCTTGGGCAGCATGCAGGGCTTTGCGGCGCTTTGGCATTGGGGCTGAAGGCGTTAACCGGGCCGCTTCTTTCTTCTTAAGCGAAAGCGAAGAAAGCGGCGAAGAGAGCGTGCCGGAGGGAGGCGGTGGCCGTGATCCATGGCCTCCTGCGCCGGAAGCCAAAACAAGTTTGTATCTCTTACAGGAAAAGAGGGTGTATCATGGGCAAAGGAAAATCCGTATTATCCATCCTTTTGTCCTCCGCGCTTATTTTTGCCGGGCTTGATGCTGGGATGGTCCGGGCGGCAGGCGCGGAGACGGAAACGGGAAAGGGGGCAAAGGCCATTTTTGAAAGCGCAACCAAATTGGAGACGAATTTGACCGGCTGGCGAATCGAGGGAAAAGGCCGAATGGAGACGGTGGAGCAGGGGCTTCTGCTCGTCTCGGAGCCGAGGGAGAACGTGATGGCCCTGACGGAAACCCGGGCGGCCGATTTTATCTATGAAGCCGACGTCATGATAACGGAGAGGCAGGCGGACGCCACGTTGGTATTCCGCTCCAATCAGGATGGGTGGTCCTCCTACATGCTTCAGCTCGTGCCGAACGCGGGATTGATCCGGCTAAAGGATGCAAGCGAAGACGGCAAGCTGCGGGAAGAACGGCGGGTGGACTTGGCCGAAGGGGAAATCTATCATCTGAAAGTCAAAGCCGAAGGAACCCGGCTTCAGGTATTTTGGGGGGACCGTTATAAACCGTTGATCGACGTCCATGACGGGGCTTATGCTTCCGGCTATTTGGGCCTGAACGTTTGGGACGGCTCCGCGCTGTTTCAGAACGTGAAGGTCAGCGAACTGAACAGCAATTTAGGCGCGGCGATCGCGAGTTTTGGAGTCTGGCAGCCGGACCTGCGGGGGGAGCTGGGAACGGCGGACGGTACCGGGCGGGCGCTGCGGCTTTATCAGGGGGCTGAGCGGGATCTCGTGCTGGAAGGAAACGTGTCTTTTGCCGCAGACCAGGGGGAAGCCGGTTTGCGGTTCAGAGCGAACGGGCAGGGGACGGACGGCTACGAGGCGGCTTTGCGAAAAGACGGCGGCCAGGTTTGGGCGGAGCTGAGAAAAGCGGACGGCCGCGTCATCGCGGCCTCGGAACGTGCTTACCCGTCGGCTTCCAAAGCAAGGCACCATCTGGAAATCCATGCGCTCGGGAGCCGGATTCAGGTCTATGTGGACGGATACGCCGAACCGGCCGTGGATGCCGTTGACAATAGCTACGCGGACGGTCACGCGGGATTTGCGGTATCCGGGGGAGCGGCATATTTTCAGGACGTCTATTTGACTGCGGCCAATGATTATTATACGGAAAAATACCGCCCCGACTACCATTATTCGCCCGCCCGCGGGTCGGCAAGCGATCCGAACGGACTGGTCTATTACGAAGGGGAATACCATCTGTTTCATCAGGACGGCGGAACTTGGGCGCACGCGGTCAGCACCGATCTCGTTCATTGGAAGCGCTTGCCTATCGCTTTGCCCTGGAACGATTTGGGCCATGTCTGGTCGGGTTCGGCCGTCGCCGATCTCCATAATGCCTCCGGCTTGTTCGCGGATTCCGGGGGCAAAGGCCTGATCGCCTATTATACTTCCTATAATCCGGACCGCCCGAACGGCAACCAGCGCATTGGGCTGGCGTACAGCAAGGATCGCGGCCGCACCTGGGAGTACGCCGCAGAGCGCCCGATCGTGATCGAAAATCCGGGCAAGCAGGGGGACGATCCGGGAGGCTGGGATTTTCGCGATCCCAAGGTCGTGCGGGATGAAGAGCATAACCGCTGGGTTATGGTTGTGTCCGGCGGCGACCATATCCGCTTTTTCACTTCGACCAACCTGATCGACTGGACGCTGACCGACAGCTTCGGATACGGGGCTTATGTCCGCGGCGGCGTGTGGGAGTGCCCCGATTTATTCCAACTGGCCGTGGACGACACGGGCGAGAAAAAATGGGTGCTCATGATCAGCACGGGGGCCAACCCGAATACGCAGGGTTCGGCCGCGGAGTATTTTATTGGGGAGCTTACTCCGGAAGGTAAGTTCGTTAACGACAACCCTGCCGGCAAGGTGCTGGCGACCGATTACGGAAAAGAGTACTACGCCTCTATGTCTTTTGCCGGTATGCCGGACGGACGCAGGGTGATGCTGGCCTGGATGACGAACTGGGATTACCCGTTTGCTTTTCCGACCGAGGGTTGGAAGGGGGTTCTAAGCATTCCGCGCGAGTTAACGCTGCAGAAGACGGACGAGGGAATCCGCCTGGCACAGACGCCGATCCGCGAGCTGGAATCGCTGCGCGGCCAGCTGCTGTTTGCGGCGTCGGACCGCCGCGTCCAAGCGGATAGGGAGAATTTACTGAAAGGCGTGTCCTCAGGAGTCTATGAAATTGAAGCCGAAATTGAAATTCCTCAGGCCAGCAACGTGAGCGAATTCGGTTTCCGCCTCCGCGAGGGAGCCGGAAAGCGGACGGTCGTCGGGTACAAAACAAAAGAGAACGAGATCTACGTGGATCGCTCCCTTTCCGGCGACACCGGCTTCTCCGAGCGGTTCACCACGCTTCATCAGGCGCCGCTTCAGCCGGACAACCGGCGTGTGAAGCTGCGGATTTTCGTGGACGATTCCTCGCTGGAGGTATTCGGAGGGGATGGCCGCGTAGTATTTTCGGAGGTGATTTTTCCCGATCCTGCGCACCGTGAAATGAGCCTTTTTACTGTAGGTGGAGAGGTGAACGTGGTTTCCTTGAAAGTGCACGCACTAACAAACGTATGGAACGAGGCGGCGGAGAGCCAAACCTCCATCGTGATGGACACGAGTCCGCAGCAAATGGGGCTGGGAGATACCCGGACCTTGTATGCGGCGGTGAACGGCGGCGCCAAAGGCGGGCGCAGCGGCGGTTCGGACGGCAACCGAAATCAGCCGATCCGCTGGGAGACAAGCGATCCGCAAGTCGTGGCCATCGCCTCGTCCGATCAGCGGCAGGCGGTGATTCGCGCGGCCGGCCAAGGAGAGGCGGTGATCACCGCCTCCACCCCGAACGGGAAAGCGTCGGCCAGCGTTCCGGTGAAGGTGTTTGCCGGGGAGTTCCATACGAATCTGACCGGCTGGACTCCCGATTTGGCGGCATCCTCCTGGGTGGCGACGGAGAAGGGCATCCGCGGCAGCTACGGGAGCGACGCTCATTATGTGGCGGAGGAGACGGCCGGGGATTTTGTGTATGAGGCCGAAATGACGCTGGCCGAAACGGGCGGTGCGGGCTCTATCCTGTTTCGGGCCAGCCGGGACGGGCGAAGCGGGTACTATTTTAATCTCGATCCGAATATGAAAGCTTTCCGTTTGTTCTACAAAATCGATGGCGCATTTGCCGAACGCCAGGTGCTGGCGAACGTGCCGGCATTCATCCAGCCGGGGAAGAAATACGCCATCGTCATCGAAGCGGACGGGCCGCGTATCCGGATTTCCGTGGACGGTGCCGGGATCATTGACATTACCGACGGAACGTTCGCGGAAGGGCATTTCGGCGTTCACGTCTTCGGCGGCGCGGCTTATTACCAAAACGTCAACGCCAGCCGGGCGGAGCAGGCCAAGCTGCGGAAGACAAGGTTCGTTAACGCCGGCGCGAACGCGTCGCTGTATGCAGCGAAAGCGGAAAACGGCGAGCCGGTCGCGCTGCTCCCGGCCGGGGCTGGGGAGGCGTCCTCCCAGACTTGGGTTTTGGTGCCGACCGGAGACGAGTCGGGCTCATATTCGATCCGCACCGCCGCGGGAGGCAAAGCTTTGGACCTCGATACCGGCCAAAACAAACTCCAGCTGTACGATTATCTCGGCTACGACAATCAGCGCTGGCTGCTTCGCGACAATGGCGACGGCACGGTAGCCATTCTGTCGCTTCACAACCAGCAAGCGCTTGAAGCTTCGGCGGACGGCGGCTCCTTGTACTTGAACGAACCGGATCCGGCGCTGGACCGGCAAAAATGGCGAGTGGCGGATACCGGCGCGCCATGATGCTTCTGGATTTTTAGCTGCCGCGGCCGGATCGTTTAAGGGCTCCCGAATAGCGGAGAAGGTTTCTTCCGCTTGGGAGCTCTGTTTTTGTTTGGATATTTGCGAGTAATGATATAGTTTATACTATATAAATCAACTGTCGGTGCGATCAACATGAAATTGGCAATTAAGCGAAGCGGTTGTTGCAAAGCGATCGCCCCACCCGAGCGTACCTGCTTCATTCTCCAGCTTTCTTGGTCCATTGTTATAATGGAATAGTTGCAGAATGTACAGTTACTTATCGGGAAATGCTGCCACAGCACCTGAATAAGTGTAAAACCTGCAATTACTCCGCTGCCTTTTTGAAGAAGAGACACAGAAACGAGGAAATCGATGTATGAAATACAATTAAACGGATGATTGATAAATGGATGTAAAGTTGGTTGTATGATTTGCAATTAATGGTCAGAGAGGGGCCGGTCAAGCACACTTTTGCCCGCCATCCGACCAGACGAATAAATAGGCAACGGTGTACTCTGTCTGTACAGCATCGGCAGTTTAGCCGATTTTGGTTCGGCGAAAGTTGAGTATATAAGTTGAACTAAAGAAATGCGGGAGTTAGGCAAAAGGATTTATACAACATCTGAATTTAATTGAATTAGAGATATGTTTCAAAAAACGGAACGGGAAGGGAAGAAAGTGAACGATACATCCGATAAACTCATGTTGACGGAAGAGGAAGTTCGTTACATGCTTCATGCCGCCGACAGCATCGCCGGTTGCGCGGGAAGAACGATGCTGGCCAAAATATTGAAGGGTTCCCGCGACAAAAAACTGTTGGCGCTAGGACTGAACGATAGTATAGCATACGGATATTATCGGCGGCTAACGATCGCAAACATCACTGAGCGTGTAGACTGGATGATTAAAAACGATTTTCTGTCATTCAGTTGGGTTGGCGAAATGCCGGTGCTGGTGTTTACGGAGCGGGGGCGGGAAATCCAGCGGGAGCAGTTGGCGGACCTGCTGCTGTCGCAGTGGAAGGCTTGGGTGGAAGCCGGGATTCCCGTCGTGGATATGACCTACCTCAAGGACCGCGACCGGAGCATGATCTTACTGTTTTTGCAAAAAATCGCGAATTCGCGGGACGCCCGCTACATTCCTTTGCTGAAACAGTGGGAGCTTGTGGATTACAGGAAGGTGCGGCATGCCATTGGTCAAGTTATCGTCCACCTGCAGCAAGGGACAAACCAACCGCTCGTGCTGGAAGGCGCGCCGGTGGATGCAGGGGTGGGCGACGGAAAGCCGATTATCGGGGAACGGAAGAGCGAACGATTGAAATGTCGGGACTGCGGCGCGCGTTTTGACTGGACCGTAGAAGAGCAGGACAGTTTCCGCATGAGAGGGTGGGACCCGCCCAAAAGATGCCGGGAATGCCGGAAGGAACGCAGCATCACAAGACTCTTTGACTTTGATGGCTGGATATGATGCAATAACGGCTCGGAAGCTGCGACCGGCGAGTCTCCGGTTAGCCTGCCTGTTTTGCCGAAGCTTTGTTGGGATTCCGGGATTATGGTAAAATGGCGGTGTACTAATATAGGATGACCCGAAGATGGGAGGAGCTTTTTTTTGAAGTACAAATTGTTGGCGCTCGATATGGACGGAACGTTGTTGAACGATGAGCAGCAAATTACGCCGGAAACGGAAAAATGGATTCGCAAGGCGGCGGCGGCCGGGGTACATGTCTGCCTGTCGACGGGGCGGGGATATCATGAGGCGATCGCGTACGGGGAGCAGCTTGATCTGGGCACGCCGATGATCACCGTGAACGGGAGCGAAATATGGAGAACGCCGAAAGAGCTGCACAGCCGGGTATTGCTTGACCGGTCGCTTGTCGCCCGGATGCATGCCATTGCCGAGGAAAAGAAGGTATGGTTTTGGGCCTACTCGGTGGAAGGCAGCTATAATGAAACGAATTGGGTCCCTGAGGTGCTGGAGCGCAACCAGTGGATGAAGTTCGGCTATTTTACCAAGGACGACGAGGCGCGCCAGGATATCAAGCGGCAGCTCCAGGAGCTGGGCGGTCTGGAAGTCACCAATTCGTCGCCGTACAATTTGGAGATCAATCCCGCGGGAATCAGCAAAGCGAGCGGCATTCGCACCGTTTGCGATTGGTTTGGCCTCGATTTGTCCGAAGTCGTGGCGGTTGGGGACAGCCTGAACGACCTCGCCGCGATCGAAGCGGCCGGGCTCGGCGTCGCTATGGGCAACGCCCAGGAAGCCGTAAAGGCCAAGGCGGACGTGGTAACGGCCACGAACAACGAGGACGGCATCGCGCTGATTATCCGCGATTATATTTTAACGGGAGAGTGAAGCTGTCGTGATGACCATGACCGTGCTCGGATGGATTTTGGTGATATTGCTGTTTGCCATCGGTATGGCGGGGGCGGTATATCCCGTGCTTCCCGGCGTCATCGCCATCTATTTCGCCTTTTTTGTGTACGGCTGGTTTTTCTCCTTCGAGCCGTTCGGGCCGCTTTTCTGGATCGTGCAGACGTTGATCGTCGTTGTGCTGCTGGTCGCGGACTATGCGGTCGGAGCCTGGGGCGTGAAAAAATTCGGCGGCAGCAAGCTGTCCGTCTGGCTCAGCACGATCGGCATCATCATCGGACCGTTTGTTATCCCGGCGTTTGGGCTTGTGATCGGGCCGCTAGTCGGGGCGATGCTCGGGGAGCTCATTAGGGGCGAGTCGCTTTCCAAGGCGTTTAAAGTCGGGATCGGCTCGGTCGTTGGCCTGTTCAGCAGCATCGTCGTCAAGGTGATTTTGCAGCTGGTCATGATCGTCGCGTTTATTATCTGGATCATGGCGGCTTAGCTTTGCGGCGGATAGGCCGGCGCCAGGCTTCTTGCTTTTAGAACGTTATAATCATCGCAGAAATGGACTTATTCAGGGGAGCGAAAGAAGGAATCGTTGTTGTCCAAAAAAGAATCGTTTATTAAAGGCACTTTGATTTTAGCGGGGGCGGCGCTGATCGCGAGGGTGCTCGGATTGTTTCAGCGCGTGCCGCTGGAACACATTCTCGGCAGCGTCGGGAACGCCTCCTATTCGCAGGCGAACAATGCTTATTTCATGCTGCTCACCTTGGCCACGGCCGGCATTCCCAGCACGTTAAGCAAAATGGTTTCCGAACGCCACGCCTTAAACCGGCCCGACGAGGCCCGCCGCGTGTATCACGCCGCGCTGATCTTTGCCGCAGCCGCCGGCGTCATCATGTTTGCGCTGCTGTTTGCTATGGCGCCTTATTATGCGAAAGCTTCCGGTGTTCCTGAGTCGGTGGTGGCGATTCGGGCGCTTGCCCCGGCGCTGCTGCTGTTTCCGCTGATCGCCATCATCCGCGGTTATTTGCAGGGGCGGAACATTATGATCGCCGGCGGCATCTCTCAAGTCATTGAGCAGATCGTTCGTGTGACGACAGGCATTGTTTTGGCGTTTATGTTATACAACTGGGGGTTCTCCGGAAAGGATATCGCCGCAGGGGCAACCTTCGGCGCGGTGCTTGGCGGCGTTGCCGCTTTGATCGTTATGTTGTATTTCAGCGTAAAAATGCTGCGGCAGGACCGGACCGAACGGGCACAGGATGCCAAACCGGAAGAAAAGCTGCCGTTTAAGCGGATTTATGCGGAAATTTTCAAATTGTCGATCCCGATCGTGTTGACTTCGCTGGCGGTTTCGGCCGTCAATTTTATCGATAGCTCAATTGTGGAGCCGTTGTTAAGAGGCCAAATCGGTTCTGAACAAGCCACCTATATCCTAGGGATATTGGGTACCCGGGCGCAAATGATCGCCGGCATTCCGCCGATTTTGGCCATTGCGCTTAGCCAATCGCTGGTGCCGATTATTTCTGCGGCCTACGCCCGGAAAGACCAGGAGCATTTGCAGCGCCAGGTTACGCTGGCGATGCGGATTTCGGTGCTGACCGGCATGCCGATCATCGTCGCGCTCGGTTCGGCGGCTTATTCCGTGAACGGCTTGCTGTTCAGTACGCGGGACGGCAGCGGTATCGTGGCCTTGCTGACGTTTATGACGATTTTTCAAATTACGATGATGACCAGCAACTCGATCCTGCTCGGCGTGGGCAAAGCGAACCAGTCGATGGTTCACGTCGCGATCGGGGTTGCCTTGAAGCTGGCGGCGAGCTATATCCTCGCGCAATTTTGGGGAATTTACGGCATCGTTACGGCGACAGGACTATGTTTCCTGGTCATTACACTGCTCAATGTACGGGCGATGAAGCGGATCGTTCCGTTCTCGCTGATGGGCGGCCGTTGGCCGGGTTTTCTGGCGACGGTGGCCGTGCTGTCCGGCGTGGGCTACGGCCTGAATCAGGCCGGCATCCAAATGGAGGCGCTGATGCCGGCGCGGATCGCCTTCTTCCTGACCTGCTGCATCGTCGGAGCGGCCGTGGTCGCTTTGTACCCGGTCATGCTGATCCTGCTGCGGGTGGTCCGCAAGGATGAACTGGCCGGTTATCCGAAGCCGCTGCGGAAACTGCTGTCCCCGCTCATGCGCCTGCAGCGCGGCGGCGAAACCGCCGTGGGGAAATAAGTAGTGGCGGCGGGCAGGGTTCGGGCGCTGCTAACGCGCCTTTTCCAGGTGCGCGTTCCCGTGCTGCAGGGGGGCTGGTTAGACCGTGCGCTGCCTTTGGACAAACTTTTACCACCTGGCGGTGCGAGGCAGCATTGAACGCGGCCGCGCTGGAACGGACCGACCTGCGGCCGCGTTGCCGACCTACGGCCGAACCTGGGCGTCCCGTTAGCCGAACCTAGGCGTCCCGCCAGCCGAACCTGGGTGTCCCGTTAGCCGAGCCTGGGCGTCCCGCTAGCCGAACCTTGTCCCGCTAGCCGAACCCGGGCGTCCCGCTAGCCGAACCTGGGCGTCCCGCTAGCGGTAAAAAAGGGCGCTATTGATAGAGTTTTGCGTGTTAACAGGAAGTTAGCGGAATTTTTGGGCGTTATTTTTGTGGGATTGGCTATGAAAGGACCTGTTTTAGCAGGCGGCCCCTCAAATAACGCCTTTTTATTCCGCTATTTCTTTATGGCGGGCAAACTTTGGCGAAATAAGACCATAATTTACCGCTATTTAATAGCGTATTATTTGAACTTAAGCGTGTTGGTGTGCAACCTGCGACTATGGTGATCTCGAGCAACTGTGCAGATGTAAATTACCTATGTCGCGTTTAGGAGCAATGCCAACTAGTTTTGTTTATGATAGAAGTGTTGCACGCAAATTGCGCAAATTGGGAGTTTGTTCATCTTAATGAGCCGCGCCAACTTTTAGGAGTCGCCGAGCGCATCGTGGAGCAGCGCCGTTTCGAGGATGCCGCCCCGGTGCTCGCGGCTGATGTCGCACAGAAACGGCCGCTTCGGCGCGCTGATCCCGTCCAGCGCGCTGTGGTCCTTGAGCCAATCCTCCCGGGATATTGGCTCATAGGGCGTATCGCCCCAAGCGCTCAGCAGCTTGGGGCTGTAGAGACGCTCGCCCGCCGGCAGCGTCTCGCTTTGAAGAAGCTCTGACGCCTGCCTTGCGGCGGTCAGAGCTTCTTCCTTATTGGCCGTGAACAAGTCCGGCCAATAATCCGCCCGCGAGCCGCTGTGCGGCACGCTCGCGGCGAACCGCTCCGCGCCGCAGCGTACGGCGCGGTAGCCCATCAGCATCGCGTATAGGCTTTTGCCTAACGCGATGCGGGCGGGCAGGCTGCCGAAGTCGGAGACGACGCGCCCCGCAAGGCGGCGCACCTCCCACCCGGCAGCCGGCCCCGGCTGCGGCGCGGCGCCTTGCGCTTCCGCAGCGCCGCTCCCCGCGCCGGCGCGTCCAGGCAAAGCCGCGCCTTCCGCACTGTCCCCGCCGGAACAGCGCGCTTGCGGAGCGCCCTCGCCGGCGTTGGAACAGTACGCTGCCGCTCCGCCCTCGCCACCGGCGTCCGTCCCGTATCCCGCGGCGGAAGTATTCGCGCCGGCCCCACCCGACGTGGCCCCACCAGCACCAGAACCCCTCAGAGCGGTGTTTCCGGCTTCTCCGTCGCCTTCGCCTCGGCTGGCTTCGGCCTTCGCTCCGCGTACGGCAGCCGCTCCCTCAGCCGCACCAGCGACCTGCCCCAGGTTTTCTCCGGCGATCTCGCCCTGAACTGTTCCGGCCTCCTTCGCTCCGCGTACGGCAGCCGCTCCCTCAGCCGCACCAGCGACCTGCCCCAGGTTTTCTCCGGCGATCTCGCCCTGAACTGTTCCGGCCTCCTTCGCTCCGCGTGCGGCAGCCGCTCCCTCAGTCGCTCCAGCATCCGGCTCCAGGCTTTCTTCGGCGATCTCGCCCTGAACTGTTCCGGCCTCCTTCGCTCCGCATGCGGCAGCCGCTCCTTCAGCCGCTCCCTCAGCCGCTTCAGCGTCCGGCCCCGGGCCTTCTTCGGCGGTTTCACCCCGAGCTAGTCCGGCCTTCGCTCCGGCAGCGGCGGGCGCAGCCACAGGCCCGCCCTCCTGAGCACCGGAAGCCGTTCCGGCGGTCTCAGCCGCGCCACCATTCCCTCCTTCTTCCCGTTCCAGCAGCGGAAACACGACTTGATTCAACCCGGCCAGGCTAAACAGATGAAACTTGGTTTTGCCCGTCACGTACTTTTGAAAATACGGATGGCGCACAACCCGCTTTTCGATGTAATTTTGCTCGTTGATGATCAGTCCGACGGTGAGCAAAGCGCTGCCCCGGTCAATCCAAAAACGCTCCCAAAACGGCCGCATAAACCGCGATACATGAAAATACGGAAGCAGATGGAAGTGGCTGGCCCCGCGTTCCCGGCTCTTCATATAAAGCAGCAGTTGGGGGTAAGCGTCCTGGAAAATAAGCGCATTGTTTCTCTCCAAAAACCGGTAGTTCAACCGTATCTCCTCGGCATCGATGATGTCGGCCATGCGGCTGCCGCTTAAATCGGTCATATTCCATCCCGCATTGCGGGATACCATATGGGCGAGGAACGCCCAATGCAATTCGGGATACGCCTCATAGCAGGCCAGGTATGCCGCGGTGCGGGTGATATTGCTGACACCGGCCCGGCTCGTCTCGGCGGCGATCTCCTCGGCCAAAGCCAGATCCTCGGGGCTCCAAAACGGCTTCTCCGCCGGCCGGGAGGTTACGCCGCGCCGCAGCATGTCCTCGATGTCGGCGATGACGGTGCGGGCGGCCGACTCGTTCCAGTCCAAAGCCAGCGCTTCTTCGCGCATCCGTGAGGAATCGGCGAATTGGGCGGTTTTATTTTTGACGAGGCTTTTGACGATCGCGGGCAGCCGGTTGATCAGCTTTTTGGCGCTTTCGGGCAACGCGTTGTGGCGGCGAGGCTGCGAACTCATGGCGGAGGGCTCCCTCCCCTTATTTCAAATTTATTCATCCGGTATCCGGATTCTGACGGAAACGCTGGACTGCGGGCCGCAGCAGCGGCTAAGGATAGTCGGAATTACTGATCATCCCCATAACCCGCTCCGTTCCTCCACCCCTCATTGGAAAAATCCAATAGATTGACCGACATCGACCGCAATATTGAGCTCTCACCCGCAAAAATCCAATAGAATTCGCTCAAATCTCCGTTTTGCACCCTACCGTGCCTATTCTATTGGAAATATCCAATCAAGCTGCCGCATTTGCTGCCCCATTTCCATTCTATTGGATATTTCCAATCAGAACGTGCTGCCTGACGTGATACACGACCGGGTACCCGACGTGTTGCCTGACGTACTGCCCGACGTGATACACACGAGCGGGTATCCGACCTGACACCCGCTGTGTTGCCTAAAGTGTTGCCTAAAGTGTTACCTAATGTGTTATCCGACATTTTGCCTAACGTGTTACCCGACCTGGTGCCCAGCGTGGAATCCCGTCACCCGATTATTTTCGGCTTGATTCAAGCAATTTGACTGGATAAATCCAATGGAATGAGCGAAAATAAGCCTAATCCTAAGCCTAAGCCGAGCGCGTCATGGCGTTAATCTGTTCCGGCGCAGCAGCATAGTCCCATGGAGATTGATCGCTTGGTTCAACTATATAGCCATATCGTGTTTCTCTATAGCCATATCGTGCTTCTCCATAGCCATATGGTATTTCGCCTTAGTCATATCCTGTTTCGCCGCTTCCGGCTTCATTACCGGAGCGCCCAGCCAGACAATGGTTATTTACTTGCAAGTATGCCCAAAAAATTGACTTCCACTCCCGGATTTGGTTGACTTAAGGGGAGAGAGGAACAGAAAGGAAGGGAAGCTTAGATGAAAAAAGTTACATCTCCCGGAGAATTTCAGGTCAGCATCCAATCCAGCAGCCTGGTGATCGCGGTTTTTAAAGCGGACTGGTGCGGCGATTGCAAATTTATAGATCCTTTTATGCCGGAGGTCGAGGAAAAATACGCGGACCGGCTAACCTTCATCGAAGTGGATGTGGATCAGGTCGGCGAAGTGAGCCAGGAGCAAAACATTCTCGGCATTCCGAGCTTCGTGGCCTATACCGACGGCCGCGAGCTCGTTCGCTTCGTCAACAAGCTGCGCAAATCGCGCGAGGAGATCGAGCAGTTCATCGGGCGGGCGCTGGATGTTTACCATACGCTGCATGATACGCCGGAGAGAAGAGATCTGTGAAGAGGTAAAGCCGCCTTCAAAGCCGGTTTTAAAGCAGCACGCCTATTGCATACGTGCTTAATCAAGCCACCGCCCCGGCCAACCGGGGCGGTGGCTTCTTTTTTGTAACTTTTTACGCAGGTTGCCTATGAAAGAGGTTGCTTTATCGGTTATAATGAGAAGGATATGTCAACCGAATGAAGATAATGAAGATACAAAGGTGTGAACCATTTGAATACGAGACAATTAAAATGGCTCAGTTATGCTTCCTGCTTGGTGATGTTTCTGGCTACCTTGGGGGGCAGCGTCGTCACCAAAACGGAGTCCGGACTGGGCTGCGGCAATGAGTGGCCGCTTTGTCACGGCAAATTCGTGCCTGCCCATACGATCGCTTCGCTGATCGAGTATTCGCACCGGGCCGTGAGCGGAGCCGCCGGGCTGTTGTCGCTGGC
Source organism: Paenibacillus sp. FSL P4-0127 (assembly GCF_038007325.1). Classification (NCBI taxonomy): domain Bacteria; kingdom Bacillati; phylum Bacillota; class Bacilli; order Caryophanales; family Paenibacillaceae; genus Paenibacillus; species Paenibacillus sp. FSL P4-0127. The sequence goes on from NZ_JBBOWY010000001.1 coordinate 2,265,217, forward strand.
GGTGTTCGTCGCTTTCTGGCTGTACCGGAAAAACCGCAGGGATCTCCAGCTCTTTTCTCTCCTGGCTTTGATTTTCGTGATGGTGCAGGCGTTCATGGGAGCGATGGCCGTCATCTATCCGACCTCCTCCTACGTAATGGCGCTGCATTTCGGTTTTTCGCTGATCGCTTTCGCCAGCTCGATTATGCTGGTGCTGGGCATCCGCCAGGAGGAACGCAGGCAGGCGGGATTCGCGCCAAAGGCCAGGGTGTCCAAAGCCTTCCGCAACCTGACCTGGATCGCAACCGGTTACACCTATATCGTCGTTTATCTCGGCGCCTACGTCAGCCATACCGATTCGGCGGGAGGCTGCAGCGGCTGGCCGTTATGCAACGGACAGTTGATCCCGGGACTCGCGGGGGGAGAGGGGATCGCCTTTACCCACCGGGTGGCCGCCTTCCTGCTGCTGCTCGTCATCGCCGCGCTTGGACATTTGGCCTTCTGGAAGCATCCCGATCTTCCCGAGATACGCAAGCTGGGGCTGGCCGCGACGCTGCTGGTCATCGTTCAAGTGTTCACCGGGGCGAGCATCGTGTTTACGCTGAACAACTATCATGTCTACTTGTTTACTTCGCTGGCGCACATTATCGTGCTGGCTGCGTTGTTCGGTGTGCTTTGTTACCTTAGCGTCCGCACTTGGCAGCTAAGCGGGAGGAACTCGGCCCTGGCCGATGCGCGCAAAGCGGTATAGGAGGATTGATCAACCATGAGTTATAAGAACTTGCGTCAATGGATCGATGCGCTGAAAAAAGAAAACCAGCTGGCGGTTATCGATGTTCCGGTCGATCCTTATCTGGAGCTGGCGGAAATCCACCGCCGGGTCATTGAGGAAGGCGGTCCGGCGCTGCTGTTCACGAACGTGAAAGGAACCCCGTTCCCGGTGGCGACCAATTTGTTCGGCACGGTGCGCCGTGTGGAAATGGCGTTTGGCACCCGTCCGGAAATGCTGGCGAACCGGCTGGTCGACGCGATACATAAGCTTTTGCCGCCTTCGCCGAAGGCGCTGTGGAATGAGCGGGGATTAATCCGGGAAGTGCTAAAAGTAGGGATGAAAACCGTCACCAAAAGCGATGCCCCGATTTTGGAGGTGTGCCGGACCGAAGCTCCGCTCAAGGATTTGCCGAAGGTGACCAGCTGGCAGGAGGATGGCGGCCCTTTCATCACTTTACCGCTCGTATATACGGAGAACCCGCTGCAGCCTAAGGAGAACAACCTCGGCATGTACCGGATTCAGCTGTACGACGATCAGACGACAGGGGTGCACTGGCAAATTCAAAAAGGCGGCGGCTTTCATTACCATGAGGCCGAGAAACGGGGCGAGCCGCTTCCGGTTTCGGTGTTTCTGGGCGGCCCGCCGGCGATGATCGCTTCGGCGATTTCCCCGGTGCCCGAGCATTTGTCCGAACTGCTCGTCGCTTCGTTTATTCTCGGCGAAAAGCTGCCGATGGTCGACAATCCGCTCGGCGGCCACCGGATTCCGGCGGAATCCGAATTCGCCATCACCGGGCTGGTGCCGCCGCATGAGCGCCGGCTGGAGGGCCCGTTCGGCGATCATTTCGGGTATTATTCCCTGCAGCATGAATTTCCGGTGCTGCACGTAAACCATATGTGGCACCGCAAGGACGCGATTTATCCGGCGACGATCGTCGGCAAGCCGCGCCAGGAAGATTATTATTTGGGCGACTTTCTGCAAAAGCTGCTGTCCCCGGCTTTCCCGATCGTCATGCCGGGCGTCCGCTCGCTCTGGACCTATGCGGAAAGCGGATTTCACGCGCTCAGCTCGGCGGTCGTCCGGGAGAGCTATTCCCGCGAAGCGCTTGTCTCGGCGCTGCGGATTTTGGGGGAAGGGCAGCTGTCGTTGACGAAGATTTTGATGCTGACGGACAAGCCGGTGGATCTGGCCGATTTCCGCCTGCTGCTTAAGACGGTGCTGGAGCGCTTCGATCCGCGTACGGACTTGTTTATCCTAAACAATACCTCGCATGATACGCTGGATTATACCGGGCGCAAGCTGAACCACGGCAGCAAGGCGATTCTGATCGGGGTCGGAGACCCGGTGCGCGAGCTGCCGCAGGCTTACGACGAGGGCGAGATTGCCGAGATCGAGCGGATCCGCGTGTTTCATGACGGATGCCTGGTCGTGTCCGGGGCGTCTTACGAGAAGGAGCCTAAGCTTGCGGAACGGCTGCTTGGCCGGCTGCGCGAACGCGGCACGAGCTGGCCGCTGGTCGTCCTGGTCGATGACGCCGACGCGGCGACCCGGAACCAGACCGCCTTTTTATGGACGGTGTTTACGCGCTTTAATCCGGCGGACGATATTTTTGCCGCGGCCGAGGTGCGCCAGCATCATCTGGCCTATACGCTGCCGCTGGTCGTCGATGCCCGGATGAAGCCGGGGTATCCCGACGAACTGTTTCCGCGGGAAGATATCGTGTCTTTGGTGGATGAGCGCTGGAAATCTTATTTTTCGTGAAACGGGGACTAACGAATGCTGCGAAGCTTACTTGGCGAACCGCCGAGACGAAATGAAGGCCGGCTGGCCGAGACGTTGGGCGCGATGGCGCAAACCGTGAAGCTGCTGCAGCGGGAAATGAAGCGGCATCAAGATCCAACCCATGATTTCCGCAAGCTGGAAGTTTGGATGCACGGCCTGATTACCTCGTTGGACGAGTTGGAACAGTGTCTGTTTGCCGCGGCTTTTTTCCGCAAAAAAGTGCGGACCGGTTTCGTGGACGATATGGGCTCGGACGAACGGGAGAATTATGCGCGGTACGTCTTTTTTTACAAGGACGGGTTTATTCGGGTGTTTTCCTCTCTGGACAAGCTGGGCACGGTGCTGAACGAGCTGTTCGATTTGAACACGTCCAAGGTCAAGACGCATTTTTCCTACTTTACGGTGCTGCGCCAATTTGCTCATCTAAAGGTACATCCCGAGCTGGGCGGCAAGCTGACGGCGATCAAGGAGGAGTACGGTGAGGTGCTGGGGGTGCTCAGGCGCCGGCGGAACACGGAAATCCATTACATGAACTCGGAAATGAAGGACGATCTGTGGCAGCGGCACCAGGCCCTTTACGGGAAGATCGAACTGGAGGATCTCGACCGGCATCTGCGGGATTTGGAGCAGGGTTACCGCATGGTTTGCGAAACCTTTTGGACCGTTTTCGATTATACGAACCGGCGGTGGAAAAAGGTCACAACAAGCTGACTTCAAATGAGCTATTTTTCCTTTGACAAAATGCGAGAAAGTCTTTATACTCAACAATAGTTTCAGAAAGCGTGAAATAGTTTCATCCAATTTAATATTTTTCTTATCGAGAGAGGCGGAGGGAAAGGCCCGATGAAGCCCAGCAACCGATTCGACCAGGGTGTTTTCGCGGGTAACCGCGGAGCTTGGCGGATGTCATGGTGCTAATTCCTTCAAAACCGATGGCTGCAGTGGCAGATTGGTTTTGGCAGATGAGAAGGCATTGTCTTTACGTAAAGAGAGCCCTTTGATTCTGTCAGGGGCTCTTTATTTATATAAGTGCGTGTTCAAAAAGTCGGGTTTTCAGGACCGAAGCGTATGCTTCCGAAGTGCGTTTTTTCAAAACGCTTGAGTTGGATGAAGCCAGGGACGAAAGTAGCGGAGCGTAGACAGATCTACGTGAGTCAAATGTTTCCGAAGGAAACATGCTTCGGAAGCATCCGCTTGGAAGGCCCGGCTGAATTCAAGATTCGATGCCCGATTTACTCCCTGAACTACTTCGTCATGGAAAGACGACTTTTTGAACAACCTCTATAAGCGGAAACGGCATGGAAAAGGGGGTTAGGAGCTTGATTGAACTCAAAGGCATCACCAAAATTTACAGCGGCAAAAAAACGTCGACCACCGCGTTGTCGGGCCTCAATATGAGCGTGCAAAAAGGGGAAATCTTCGGCGTCATCGGCCACTCGGGCGCCGGCAAAAGCACGCTGATCCGCTGCATCAATTTGCTGGAACGTCCGACGCAAGGCGAGGTATGGGTCGGCGGCGTGGAGCTGACGAAGCTGGGCAAACGCGAGCTGCAGCAGCAGCGGCGCAAAATCGGCATGATTTTTCAGCATTTTAACCTGCTGTCGTCGGCTACCGTTTATGATAACATCGCTTTTCCACTGACGCTGATCGGAACGCCGAAGGCGGTCATTGCGGAAAAGGTGAACAGCTTGCTAACATTGGTCGGTCTGGAAGAGCACCGCCATAAATATCCGGCGCAGCTGTCCGGGGGCCAGAAGCAGCGGGTCGGCATCGCCCGGGCGCTGGCGAGCGATCCCGATGTCCTGCTGTGCGACGAAGCGACCTCGGCGCTCGATCCGCAAACGACGGATTCGATTTTGAAGCTGCTGCTGGACATCAATAAGAAGTTCCATTTAACGATTTTGCTCATTACGCACGAGATGCACGTCATTCAAAGCATCTGCGACCGGGTGGCGGTCATTCATGAGGGCGGCATCGTCGAGGAAGGGCCGGTAACCGAGGTGTTTCTGAAGCCGAAGCATCCGGTCACGCGCGAGTTTATCCACCGGGACGCCGCCGGGGAGGAAGGCGTCAAGCTGGCCGCTTCGGTGCCCCGTCCGGCATGGTCCCGGCTGGTGAAGATCACGTTCCTCGGGGCAAAGACGTATGAGTCGGTATTGTCCCAGGTCGTCCGGGAGACCGGTGTGAATTTCGCCATCCTGCAGGGGACGATCTCGACGATCAAGGAAGTGCCTTATGGGCAGCTTACCGTATCTTTTGAGGGCGCGGACGCCGATGTCGACCGGACGCTGGCGCTCCTGAAAGCACGGGATCTTGATGTGGAGGTGATCGGATAATGTGGAACGTGGATTTCGCCGGGTTGGATTGGCCCGAAATGGGCACGGCCACGATCGATACGCTGAAAATGCTGGGATATGCCTCCCTGTTTACGTTTTTGATCGGGCTTCCGCTTGGGGTGCTGCTGTATACCTGTTCCCGTTCGTCGTCCGCAGTGCTCGCTTGGATTTACCGGATTGTCTCGTTTATCGTCAATATCCTGCGCTCGGTGCCGTTTATCATTTTGATCGTCGCCTTGATTCCGGTGACCCGGGCGATCATGGGCGTTTCGACCGGCGTGGAAGGGACGATTCCGCCGCTGGTGATCGGGGCCGCTCCGTTTTTCGCCCGCTTGGTGGAAACGGCGTTGCGCGAAGTTGATCGCGGGGTGATTGAGGCGTCACAGGCGATGGGCGCCTCGCCTGTTCAAATCATCCGCAAGGTGCTGCTGCCGGAATCGCTGCCCGGCCTGATCGCGGGGATGACGATCACCGTCGTTACGCTCGTGTCCTACACGGCGATGTCGGGCATGGTCGGCGGGGGCGGACTCGGCGACCTGGCCATCCGTTACGGCTATTACCGTTATGAATCGGGCGTGATGATTGTCTCTGTCGTATTCATGGTTATTCTGGTGCAGGTGCTGCAAATGCTGGGCGACCGGCTGGTTATCTTTTTTACGCGGAAATAAGGAATGACTCAAATAGATATGAATCCTTATTCAAAACACATTTTAAGGGGGAAGAACTGCAATGAAAAAATGGACTTTATCTTTGCTTACGCTGGCGCTTGTATTGGTGCTTTCGGCTTGCGGCAGCAACAACGCGGCAAACAGCGGTGCGGGCAGCGCCGCTGGCGGTAACTCCGGCGGGGCGAATGCCGGGGCTGCTCAAGGCAGTGCGGAAGGCGGAGACACGAATACTGCGGTAAAACTGGTGGTAGGCGCAACGTCGCCCCACGCCGACATTTTAAAATTTATCGCTCCGAAGTTGAAAGAGGAAGGCGTTGAGCTTGAAGTTAAAGAGTTCACCGATTATGTGCAGCCTAACGTACAGCTTTTCGAAAAAGAACTCGATGCGAACTATTTCCAGCATCAGCCTTATCTTGACGAGCAAAACAAGCAAAACGGCTTTAATCTCGTTCCGGTGGTAGGCGTTCACGTTGAGCCGTTTGGCGCTTATTCGAACAAATACAAATCCGTGGACGAAATTCCGGACGGCGCGAAAGTGGCCATCCCGAACGACCCGACGAACGGCGGACGCGCGCTGCTGCTGCTGCAGAAACAAGGCTTGATCAAGCTGAAAGAGGGCGCGGGCATTACCGCCACGAAAAAGGACATTGCGGAAAATCCGAAAAACCTGGAGATCACAGAGAACGAGGCCGCTATGTTGCCTCGCCTGCTGCCTGAAGTGGATCTGGCGCTGATCAACACGAACTTTGCGCTGAAAGCCGCTTTGAACCCGACGAAGGACGCTTTGTTCATTGAGGACAAAGACTCGCCGTACACCAACCTTTTGGTAGCCCGTCCGGACAACAAAGATTCCGAGGCGATCCAAAAGCTGGCCAAAGCGTTGACATCCGACGAGGTCAGAACGTTCATCAACGATACGTACAAAGGCGCGCTTGTGCCGGTATTTTAAGCCATTGTTATAGTTATCCCGCTGCGAGAGCAGCGGGATTTTTCTGTTATTGGCGACTCCTGCACGTACCTGTCTGGTACATTGTTGAATAATTGTAGAATGTACACTTATCTACTAGGATATGTGGTTATATGAGTGTTAAATGCAAATCCTGCACTTAAATCTGTGTAATCCCAAGGGACGACGGAATTGTTTGGGTGTAGTTGCATGATATGCAATTAAAGCATATGACTCAGTAACTTTAGTTAAATCTAGTTGTAACTTTTACAACTAACCGTTCAAATACGTGTACCGATAGACGTGTCTTTCACGTGATTTTAAATTTGTCCAACATTTGTACACCCTCCAAAATAAAGGGGAAAGGGATGAGTTTGCAGAATAACATGCTCAACCGGAAACAAAGTTAACCGATGATATTTATCTAAGCGGGATGACTGGCTTTGCACAAAACGCAGAACGGTTTTGCCGGAACTAGTTCTTAAAAGGAGGTTGTTGTCCATGGGTTCGGTTCAACCCGGAGCTTTTCAAGGTTTTTTCCCCGAAACATTGACGTTCCTGGAGGAAGTGCAGCGCAACAATTCCAAGCCGTGGTTTGAGGAAAATAGAGCGGTATATACGCGGTTTTTGCTGGAGCCGATGCAGTCGTTGGTGGCGGATTTAAGCGAAGGTATGCTGGACATCGATCCGCTGCTGGAAACCCGGCCGGCCGTCAATAAAACGATCTCGCGCATCCATTGCGACACCCGTTTTTCGAAGGATAAGCTCTTGTACCGCAACACCATGTGGATTGCGTTTAAACGGCCTTCCAAGGAATGGAGGGACGCTCCGGCGTTTTTCTTCGAGCTGCATCCCGATTCTTATCGTTACGGCATGGGATATTACGGCGCAACCAAAGAAACGATGGACAAGCTGCGCGAATGGATCGATGCTGAGCCTGAGCAGTTTCAACGAGTCACTTCATTTTTCAACTCGCAAAATACGTTTGTGATCGAAGGGGAGCGTTACAAGCGAATTCTTGATCCGGCAAAATCCGCTGAAGTGCTGAACTGGTATCAGCGTAAAAACTTGTATTTGGTCCATAACGAGGTCGTTAACGACAAGCTGTTCAGTTCCGGGTTGGTCCGGGATCTTGCGTCCGGCTTCAATTTATTGGCGAAATTGTACCATAGTCTGTACAAGCTCAAAACAATGTAAAGTCTTTGGCCGTTTGTAGGAACACGCCAAATCTTTTATACTTGAAGTAAACGTGCAGTTTGGGAGGAGGAGTAGGAACGTTGCTGGGTAAGGTTGCCCTAATCACCGGGAGCGCCAAAGGTCTCGGAAAAAAGACGGCGCTGACGCTGGCCGCGCAAGGCTGCAATATCGCGCTGAATTACGTACATAGCGAATCGGAAGCGCTCTCCCTTCGTTCCGAAATCGAGCGGATGGGCGTGCGCTGCATCGCGGTGCAGGCGGACATATCGCATGGAGAGCAAATCGAAGATCTGGCCCGGCAGGTGAACGAAAGCTTGGGGACGATCGACATCCTCGTCAACAACGCCGGTCCTTTCATCCGGGAGCGCAAGCTGTTCGCCGAATACAGCCAGGGGGAAATTCTGGAGATGATCAACGGCAATCTTGTCGGAACGATGCTGCTGGATCATCAGGTGCTACAGGGCATGCGGGAAAAAAGCTGGGGACGGATCATTCACTTCGGCTTCGGGCACGCGGCGGAATCCCGGGCCTGGCCGCACCGCGCGGTGTATGCCGCCGCCAAAACGGGACTCGTCTCCTTTACGAAGACGCTCGCTGTCGAAGAAGCGCCGTACGGGATTACCGTCAATATGGTATGCCCCGGCGACATTCGCGGGCGGAACAAGGAGATTTCGATCCGCGAGGCGAGGGAGAAGCAGGACGGCGAAACGCCGCTCGGCCGGCCCGGCAGCGGCGAGGACATCGCTCGCGTCATCGCTTTTTTGTGCCATCCGGATTCCGATTTCATCACCGGGAACATTATGGACATTTCCGGCGGGCTGGACCCGATCCGCCCGTGGATCAAACCTATGTAATGCATAGCGGCAAATAAAAAAAACTCGGCCTCGCCGGCTAAAACCGGTCGGGCCGAGTTTATTATTGCATCATGATGGTCTTAGAATACTTGGACTACCTCTTCCACGCCTTCCACTTCTTCAAACAGGGCGCGTTCGATCCCCGCTTTGAGCGTGATGGTGGAGCTTGGGCAGCTGCCGCAGGCACCCATCAGTTTCAGTTTGACGATACCGTCCTCCACGTCGACCAATTCAACGTCGCCGCCATCGCGTTGCAGGAAAGGACGCAGTTTGTCGAGCACTTCGGAAACTTCGTCATACAATCTATCTTGTACATTTTCGCTCATCTATGTTCAACTCCTTTCTTGACTTATTATAATACAGAATAGATAAAATTTAAATGCTTCTTAAGCGGGAGGCCGAAAAGTGAAGCCGATTATTGAATTTTGTGCAAACAATGCCGGTTTTGGGACCGGCGAGGCGATCCGCAAAGTGCGTGAATTGCAGGATTGCGATGTTTACGAATACGGCTGCCTGACCAACTGCGGTACCTGCTTTATGTTCCCATACGTGCTGGTCGACGGGGAGCCGGTGGAGGCGGAAAACGCCGACCGGCTGTATGAGCGGATTCTGCTGAAAATTAAGGAATCCGCGTCCGCGGACTAACGCAAATTACATCAGGCACATTCCGGGTTTATCCAATATGATGCTTGGACATCCACAGCACGCCGCTTTTGAGCAGGCGCGGGACGCGGCCCTTCACCTGCGTTTTGCCCATGAGGCCGAAACCGGCTTTTTTGCCCAAGGAGCCCAGCGTCCCTTTCAGCTTGATCGGGTGCAGCCGGGGCTGTTCGCCGGGCCACAACGCGGAGGCGACTTGAGCGATTTGATGGCCTTGTCCTTCGGCCGCCTGCGCGCTGGGCGAAAACGGCAGGCTGGCGCAGTCGCCGCACACGAACACTTCCGGATGCTCCGGAATTTGATGGTATTCGTTCAGCAGCACGCGGCCCTGGCGATCCTTGGCCACATCCAGCGCCTGTACGATGTCGACGGGGCGGATGCCGGCCGTCCAGACGGTGACATCGGAAAGGATGTCGCCTTGTTCATGGTGAATGACCCCGGGTTCGAGGGATTGAATCGCTATATGGGACAGCGTTTCAACCTCATGCTCATGGAACCATTTCTCCACATATTCCGAAAGCTTCGGCGGAAAAGCGGAGAGCACGCGCGAACCGTGGTCAATGATGGCGATGTTCAGGTCCGGCCGGCTTTCCCGCAGCTCGGCGGCGACTTCGACGCCGCTGAGTCCGCCGCCGACGATGTTGATTTTACTGTACGGCTTCGCGTTGTTCAGCCGCAAATACGTTTCGCGAACCGCGGCGAACGACTGGATGGTGTAAGAATACTCCGCCGCTCCGGGAATCCCGTGGAAATTGTCGGTGCATCCCAGGGCGATCACCAACTGGTCATATTCCAACGGTTCGCCGTCTTGAAATAAAATGCGCCGCTGCTCCAAATCCACCGAGGCGACTTCCCCGAATTTGATCGTAAGCCCGGGATAATCGGGAAAAGAAACCCGCAATTCATGGTCCGAGGCGGTTCCTGCCGCCAGGGCGTAGTATTCGGTTTTTAAGCTTTGAAAGGGCATTCGATCAACGAGGACGACTTGTATGTCCGAAGGGATGCGGCGGCCTTTGAACAGCTCGTGAATCACGGTCGTTCCGCCGTACCCTCCGCCAAGAACAACGAACTGCTTCTTCATTCGAATTCCCCTTTTGCCGGAACTTTAGGCGCAAGGCTTGATCCGGTCTTTATTCGTAAACTTTGATTTCGTTGTAGAACGTGTCCCGCTCCACCGGGATGCGCCCGGCCCCTTTGACGAGCCAGATCAGCTCTTTCAGCGTGAGCCCTTCCGGCGTTTGCGCTCCGGCCGCGTGGCTGATTTGCTCCTTCAAAATCGTGCCGTGCACGTCGGAGGCTCCGAACGTGAGAGCGACTTGCGTCAGCTGCACGCCGATATTGATGAAATACGCCTTGATATGCTGGATATTGTCGAGCATCAGCCGGCTGATCGCGATCGTTTTGAGATCCTCGTACGCGGAATTCCGGCGCATAATGCTGGCGTTTTTGTTGCGCGGCTGCATGGACAGCGGAATAAACACGCTGAATCCGCCGGTCTCGTCCTGAAGCTCGCGGATTTGAATCATGTGGCGAATCCGGTCCTCATACGATTCGATCGATCCGTACAGCATCGTCGTAGGCGTTTTCATGCCTAGCTCGTGAGCGGTCCGGTGAACGTCCAAATACTGCTGGACATTCGCTTTCTCCACCTTCATTTTTTCCCGGTATTGGTCGGATAAAATTTCCGCGCCGCCGCCGGTTAACGACTGCAGGCCGGCTTTTTGCAGCTCCACCAGCACTTCCTTGGTGCTGAGGCCGCTAAGCCGGGTGAAAAACTCGATTTCCGCCGCCGTATACGCCTTGAGCGTCACATCCGGAAAACGCTCCTTCAGCGCTTTGAGCGAATCCACATAATATTGAAAAGGAACATGATTATTATGCCCACCTACGATATGGAATTCTCGAACGCCGGGGGTAATGTGCTGCTCCACGAAAGCAACCATTTCCTCGCCGGACAGTGTGTATGCTCCTTCTTCGCCCTGATCTTTGCGGAAGCTGCAAAACGCGCAGTGCGACTCGCATACATTCGTAAAGTACAGGCTCATATTTTCGATAAAATAGACCTTTTTGCCGTTTTTCCGCAAATTGACCTCATTGGCTAATTGCCCAATAGTCAATATATCGTCGCTTTCATATAGATAGACCCCGTCCTCCAGAGTGAGGCGTTCCCCGCGGCGTACTTTATCGGCAATTTCCGCCATTTTTTGCTCCGTGTTGGGGGTGACGACTGTGGACATGACATTCCCTCCGTTTCCAACGATTCTGACAATGAAACCACCATCCTATTATAAACCTCACTTTTTAAGGGGGCAATAAGCCTCCCCCTTGGAAAATGATTCGGCAATGAGAAATATCGCATTTATCGGATTTATTGGATTTGTTGAGCGGATTCGGGTTGTGGAGTATAATTTCTTATAAAGGAGTGTGAAAAACATGATTACGATTAGCGACAGCGCATTGGCGCGGATTAAAGATATGCTCGCTGAGGAGGAAACGCCGAACATGTTCCTTCGCGTCGGGGTCAATCCCGGCGGCTGCAGCGGTTTTTCATATGGCATGGGACTCGACGATCAGGAAAGCGAAGACGACGTGTACATGGATGTCAAAGGGCTTAAAGTGGTGGTCGATAAGGAGAGCATCCGTTATCTGAACGGGCTGGAGATCGATTTCAAGGAATCCGGCATGAGCGGCGGCTTCACCATCCACAACCCAAACGCCATCGCCACCTGCGGCTGCGGACAGTCGTTCCGCTTTAAAGATGAGGAGGGGCAGCCGCAGCCTTGTGATTGAGGAAAGGCGTAGCGGCGCGGTTTCCATTTGTTGATCCAAGCGCAAGCCGAAACGGAAACCATTGCTCAAATGAACGTTTGGGGATGCGGCTCGCGGTGCTAAATTGAGCGTTATCGACCCCGATTAACTCTGTACATTAACAACCTCGAAATCAGTGTTTTAGGGTTGAAGATCACGGCCTCTACTGCGTAAATACACGCTTTGGAGGTCGTTTTATTATGTCGTTAAAAAAACGGGAGAGACGCGTTCCCAGGGGCCTGGACAGCCGCGAGTACCCACGAATCACACTGGACCCGCTGGACTTTGTGATAAGCGCTAAAAGGGCTGAGGGGCTGTGCGAAAGGACGCTTGTTGATTACGCCTAACCTAAAAATCGGTGCTTGATTAACGGGTTAATCTTGAATGATTAAGCTATTCGGAACATTTTCTACGCTAACGGTTGTCATCGGGCTTATTCGAGCGAAAAAGCAGTGGTTTCTATATTTAACGGTTGTCATTGCACTTATTTAGGCAAAACTGCCCCATTACTGCCGATAATACGGGAAATAGGCTCGCTGGCAACCGTTACAATTTGTACTCGCTCGTTTTTAGCCAAATAGCGTTGCCCGCAACCGTTAGATTTTTTTCGCCCTCTCAAAGTCAAAGCGATATTGGCGCAGACGAACCGCCACGATTTCGTAGGTTTCCAGAATTACGTCGGAATCGTGACGTTTTAGACAGCTGGCTTCGCATATCGGAGTTGTTGCGGTTTCTGATATTGATATTTTCGGCCGTGATTTGTCGGGAGATTCGGTCGGGCGAATCCGTGAGGGAATAAATTAAACTTAACATCATCGGTTATCCGCTTTTTCAGAAACAAAAAAGCGCAGACTCAATGCAAGGGATTTTGCTCCGAAGGTCTGCGCTTTTTAAAATTAAATTGACCTAATTATACTAGATGGTCGGTGGATGGTATGTACGAAATTGCACTTAATAGGTTCATTTATTCACTTTAGTGAAATAGATCATTTTTCACTATCAACCAGCATTATGATCTTGCTTATATCGTTAGTCCCCAATGCTTCAGCTATTTTAACAATATGTTCAAAATTGATGTTTTCCCGCTTTCCGTTGACTAATTCCGAAAGAGCAGCTCGCCGCACGTTTGACCGCGTCGAAAGTTCATTTAATGACATACCTCTTTCTGCGAGAAGTTCCCCAAAAGTGACCTTTACTTTCAATGCCATAAAATTGCCTCCTCAAAAGTCTTGACTGTACGTTTATGCGTACAGTATAATCAAACTAAGAGTTGTACGTATTAACGTACAATCAATAGTATACATTGTTATTTCGCAAAAAAACATAGTTTTGCGCTACTTTGTCGCACCCATTTATAGATTTAGGAGGCGAAGGCCATGTATCGCGGAGGCCGACGGATAAACGGGCGGCTATACGTTCGGACACGCGGCGGAAACTGGATTGATTTACGGTTAATTATTTCGAATTTAAGAAGGACGTAGCGGCATTGGAGGGATGATTCGAGTGAACTTCGTAAAAGTAACGGAGGTTTGCGAAGACCCTGACGGTTTAGGCGAAACGAGCGTACTTGTCTACGATGGGGTCAAATTAAGCGGAAATATCGCGGCCTACGTGGATCGATCCGGCACAGGCACGTATCTCGTTGTTGAGAGAGTCATTGAAACGGAGAGCGGGCTGCGGACGGTCAGCGATCCCGGCAGCGTATTGTTTGACGCCAATCTGCCGCAAAAGCTAACGATTCTGGAAATCGCTGCTATGACCGCGCTCGAATTATTGGAGGTGCTTGCACATGCCGGCAACCATTGATCTTGAACGCGTTTTGGTCGTCGATGGCTATTTCTGCAGCGATCCGCTCGATTATGATCTGCACCGGGCGTGGCTAATCCGCGACGACCTGGCGCTATATTTTAGCGGTAACTATCTTGTTTTGCGCTGTGTCACGCGTTATGCCGACACCGCAAACCATCCGCGCCTTTACATTTCACGCGAGATCAAGTATTCCGTTCGGGTCGCGAAGGGGATCGAGCAGACGGACGAGATTGTCACGGAAGTTGCCGCCTGCCTGCTAAGGATGTCGGCACTCGACTTTCTTGTCGAATGTGTTATGAACGATCCGGACGCCGGGGAAGAGTTCAGAGTTGTACAATAGGGCTGCGCTACCTGATGAACCTACGCGGCTGCAACGGCTCAAGGTGCGCCAACACCGCAAGGGACCTTTTAGGAATATTTATCCACCATTTTAAGCAAATAATTTCGAAATTCTTCAACATAGGATTTGGGCTCTACGATTTCTAAATTTGTACCGAAGCTTGCTAAAAATTGAAATCCAATACTGTTTTGAGGAACATGAACGGTTGCCAAAAAAAGTTCAGAACTATAGTTTTCAATACTCTTTCGACCATACCTTTCCATGAAATGATCTTTTATGCTGGGCGAAATCAACGCTTTTACAGCGACTAGTTCCGGTTGATAACTGGCTTCATGTTCCTGTTCTAATGAAAAATCTCTAGGGTTAAATGTTTTTTCATCCATATGAAGATGATCGATCCGAGATAATTTAAATGTTCTATATCTCATGCGATGCAAACAGAAGCCTTTCAAATACCAACTCGTTTCGCTAAAATGAAGCTGGTATGGCTCGACCATTCTATTCGTTTTCATGCCATTTTTATCGATATAATTAAAAGTAATTAACCTTCTCGCTAAAATTGCTTCTTGACACTTCTTCAAGGTTTGAAGAATTTCAGACCGGCCCTCCCAATCATAAAATGACAGTTGGATTGAACCTTTCGGCGACAATGGGCTAACCATGGCTTCTATTTTTTTTATAGTCACTGCAACTTCTTCGCTAATAAGAATTTGTTCCAATCCGCCGAGCGCAGTCAATATATTCTCCAAGTCGGAGCTGCTTAAAAGACGTTTATCAAACTTGTATTCATCCATAATACCATAGCCGCCATGAACCCCGTTGACAGAATAGATGGGAATGTTTGATAAACTCAGTGTTTCCATATCACGAAGAATCGTTCTTTTGGAAACGTTAAATAATTGTGTGAATTCTTTGGTTGAAACCACATCCTTTTTCAGCAATATCATGATGATGGATATTAATCGCTCAACCTTTTCCATATTTTCTCCTTCTTTTTTGGTTCAAAACCGAGATCTGTGCTTGACAAAATAAATTATGATAGCGTTTGTGTCTTGGTATCCCTGCATGCTGCTTTGCACGATTATCTCCTTTGTTCAGGGGGGGAGAAGGTGGGGGCTAATCACGGTCCTTTCATTTTTCACGGTGTCTTCGTCAGGTCTGCTTCACTTCTCCTAAACCTCCTTCCACAAACCTGTCTAACGATTCGAACATGTCTGCTTCTCCCAACATCATTTACTTCTCCTGAAGAATTTATCTTCCTCTCTGTTTCCGGATCAAACGGGATAATCGTGCAAAGCGTCCGGACAGCGGATGTTGAACTGCCGATATTTCTTACCATGATCGGTGTATTTTATTTATAAATGGTGACATACATATGTCACCTCTTATTCATTATACTACATTCATAACAAGAAGGAGGGTTTTGCTTTATGTCAGCTATTGTATATTTAAACTTTGATGGAGTTGCAGAACAAGCGATTGATTTTTATTCGAAGGCTTTAAATGCGAAAGAAGTTAAAAAAGTAAAATTTAAGGATTTCCCGCAAGATCCAAACTATCCATTGCCGGAAAATGAATTAAATATGATCATGGAGTCTTCCGTCGAATTTGCAGGCGGGAAAATCATGATATCGGACATTTTGCCTTCCATGACGGCGGTAATGGGGGAACTAGTGAAAGGAAATAATGTACTTATTAGTTTGGTCAATGATGATAAACCAACATTGGAAGAATACTTTAACCATTTATCTGTTGGCGGCCATGTTGTGATGCCGTTATCCAATACGCCTTGGTCTTCGTGCTTTGGAATGCTGGTTGATCAGTTCGGAGTTTCCTGGAAATTTAATAGTGACGCAGATCAGTTCCTTGATAACGTAATTTCAAACAAACAGTAACTCATTCTAAAAATGGTCTTGCAGCTGAAGACCATTTTTTTATGTACCCATTAACTTAAACAGGTATATATGGATCATCAAATTAGAAAGGAAAAGGGATTTTAATGATGGAAATTGAAAATTTAATTCAAGTAAAATCGAGAGGAGATTTAAGGATCTGGCTGCAGGAAAATTGCAAGATTGAAAAGTTCTGCTGGGTGTTGGTTAGTATGAAGCCCACCCCTGATATGTTGTTATATTTGGACGCCGTAGAGGAAGCGTTGTGCTTTGGATGGATTGATGGGGTCAAAAAGAAAATATCTGAAACGGAGCTGGCGCAGAGACTGTCTCCTAGAAGTAAAAAAAGTTCGTGGACTGAATTAAATAAAGAACGTGTCCGCCGCCTTGAAAAGTTGGGGTTAATAAGAGATGAGGGAAGAAAGGTTCTTCCTGATATGAATCCGGATTCTTTTAGAATAGATAAGGGGATAGAGCAAAGGCTAAAAGAGGAAAGGCAAGTATATGAGAATTTTATGGCTTTTCCTGATCTTTATAAAAGAGTTCGGATCGACACAATCCAGAGCGTTAGAAATCAGCCGGAATTATTTATGAGTAGATTAGACAAATTCATAACAAACACGAGAGAAAATAAAATGTACGGTCAATGGAATGATAATGGTCGCCTACTGGATTATTAATATCCCCTGGGTTAGTTTCACCAGGTAAAACGGGTTATGTTTAAATGGCAGCAATACTCCGCGCTTTACGTGAAGGACAAGAGGTGATAAACGCAAAACTAGACGCACGACCGTGACTATATGTACTTAGCGTAACCAAACTGTCCAACCGCCGATTGGCTCAGTTTAATCGGGAAATTTTATTGGGATAAACGCAGAAAAGCGCCGCGATTAAACGGCGCTTTCTTTATGTTGCAATATACGCGAGACAATACCGGCTCCAATCGCCTGCATAGCCGATTTTACGAGGTACTGGCCGAGAATGGCTGCCGGAACCGCAGACCACGGAAGGATTCCGGCCCCCAGCGGAGAGAGTCCGATGATGACAAAAACCGCACTATCGACCGCGCCGCCAACCAAACCGCTGTATAGCACACGTTTTGCCAGACTGGCTTTCAGACGCGTAAATATCTCGGTATCAATCGTTTCGGATAGCGCAAAAGTAATCGCGCTGGCCACGGTGATGAGCAGCGTGTCGCCAAGCAGGGCCGACGAAATTGCGGACAAGACTAGAGCAGCTAAAATTACCAAATATGTTGCGCGGCGTCCAATCCGTTTTTGCACCAGGTCCCGAAGAATAAACGTCGCACCTATCAGAAACGTCCCCATCGGAACGATAAACGGTCCCCAAGCCAGGGGAGAAAAGGCCGCCGTTATTACGTTTGCACTGATAATGGCCAATAAATACAAGATGACCCGGATCAAGCGGCCTCACCTAACCTTTCGTATTTTTTCGTGCATAGCCAAGTATACCATCTTCTTTATGCTGCGTCTCCGCCGTTTCGGCATGCGGCTGAATAACTAAAATAAAGGCGCGGGTTCTTTAGTTGAGAACACCGCGCCTTTTGACTTAATAGTATTCGCCTGGATTGCCCAGGTATAATGTTCAGCTTGTCCAATGTAATCCTCCTAGTCTCAATTTAATCCATGCGTTTACCGGCCTGGCACAACGTTCTGATTGGAATTATCCAATTGATTGGGAAAATGACTTATAAGCCATCCGGCTGATTGGATAATTCCAATAGATTAGGTTCGGCAGAGGGCAAAACAGGCGGGTTGCGTGAATTCTATTGGATTTTTCCAATGAGAGTTCAAAATTGCGGGCGATTTCAATCGATCTATTGGATATTTCCAATTAAAGATGGAGCCAATGAGAAGCGAAGCTACTGGAGCGACGGCCCCCCTACTTCACTTCCACCATTAGCTCGGGCGAATCGTTCCGGACGTTGCCGACCTTCGGCGAGACCGGATAGGCGCGCATTTGGTCGGCATCGTAGGGCCTGAGCAAGCGGAGCAGGGCAGGGACGTCCGCATGGTCGCGGGCCAGCCACTCGGCCTCGTCTTCCCGGTGGAGGATGACCGGCATACGGTTATGGATTTCGGCCATCAGCGCATTGGGCTCCGTAGTGATGATCGTGCAGGTGGCGAGTTTGTTCCCGTCCGCGTCCGCCCAAATATCGTAAAGCCCGGCCAGGGAGAACGGGCCGCCGTCCTGCAGGACGATCCGGTACGGCTGCTTAACCCCCTCCCGCTGCTGCCATTCGTAAAAACCGTCGGCCGGGATGATGCAGCGGCGGGAAGCCAGCAGGCGGGCGAAGGAAGGCTTTTCGGTTAACGTCTCGGCCCGGGCATTGATCATTTTGCTGCCGATTTTATCGTCCTTCGCCCAGGAAGGCACCAGCCCCCAGCGCAGTTCCCCCAGCCGGTTGCCCGTTTTGCCCTGGATGATCGCGGGGATAAACTGCATGGGAGCGGCATTGTACCTCGGCATATAATTGAAGATTGCCGATTCCTGGATAAGGTAATGCAGCATTAATTCATCGATCGGCAGTGTAATCGTAAACCGCCCGCACATATCGAATCCCTCCCGCAGGACTATTCTTTGGATGATCCGTTTACGCTTTCCTCATGACCCGCGGCCGCGGCGTTCGCCTCCGGCTCGTACAGCCCCGAACGCCGTTCGAACCATTGGAACAGATGCGTGCAAATGACCTTGAGCACGGCGTATCCCGGGACGGCTAAAATGATGCCGAGCACCCCAAACAGATTGCCGGCGGTCAGGATAACGAAAATGATCGTAATCGGATGGATTTTCAGCGACTTGCCCATAATTTGCGGCGAAATAAATTTGCCTTCGATCAACTGCACGACCGTCCAGACGACAATCAGCTTCACCAGCATGATCGGCGACGTGACCAGGGCGATGATCAACGCGGGCGTAATCGCAATCGCCGGCCCCAAGTACGGCACGATGCTCGTAAACGCGGCGATGATGGCCAGCACAAGCGAATAGTCGAGCCCGATAATCAGGAAGCCGACGTACATCAGCGCCCCGATGCAGAAGCTGACGATAATTTGCCCGCGGATATAGGAGCTGATCTGGCCGTTCATTTCCGTCATGACATGGTGGGTTTGCTGGCGCAAACGGACGGGTACGAATCGTAAAATAAAATGCGGCAGCTTTTTGCCGTCCTTCAGCAGGTAAAACAAAATAAACGGTACGGTGACGATCGCCAGCACGACGTTTTTGACTGCCCCCAGGAAGCCGCCGATGCCGGACCAGGCGCTATTGAGCAGCGCGGTAGCCCGTTCGGATAACGTGTTGCCGAGGTCGTTCGGGTTGAATCCCGTCGATTCCTGGAGCTGATAAAAGAAATCGCCCCCGATCAGATCCTCGAATTGCCCCTGAATTTCGGTGCTGTATTGCGGAATATTTTCAATCAGGCCGGTCACTTGCTGCTTCACCAGAGGAACGACGCTCATGATGACCACCGTGATGATCCCCGCGATGAAAAGATATAAGGCGGTAATGGTGTAAACCCGCCGGACTCTTTTGCCCTCCAGCCAATCCACAAGCGGATTCAGCAGGTAGTAGATCGCCCCTGTCAGCAGGATCGGCAGCAGTACCGTTTTGAGCAGCACCGTGACCGGTTTGAACACAAACGAGATTTTGGTGAATACGAAAATATTCAAGCCGATAAGCAGCAAAATTAGCAGAAACAGCACAAAACGATTGTTGATGAATAACTTTTTGAACCGTTCGCTCCAAAGCTGAGTGGTTCCCATGCAATTTTAACCCCCTGTAATCCTGACTCAAACTAACATTAAAATTTTATTTATGTAGAGTAATACGTATCAGAACGATTTGGTTCCAAAAAAAATGGCGCCGGTAACGTCCTGAATCCATGATTCGCGGCCGGGGGGGCCAGCTTGCATGCTAGAAAAATTGACGGTTAACCATCATTACGATCATGCCGGCGGCGACCAGCGAAAAGACGATGCAGCCGATGCCCAGTCCTTTGCGCGAGCTTTTGATCATTTTGAACCCGGTCAGGAACAAGGCGACGGTAATCGCCGCCAGGATCAGCGACATCGCGATCATCGCAAACCAGTACAATACTTGAAAAAATTTAGCCTCAAACGATTGCCCCGCATCCAAAACTTTCATTCTCCTCTCTTGATAGGGTGTAATCCATTGTTTTCCTCATCATATACGCTAATTCCCCAAAATTGCAAAAAATGCTTCCGCAAGCGGCCGCCCGCGCGTTTCTGAAGGGCGGACGGGAAAAGAGGCGGGAAGCCTCGGACAAACATCCAAGAATATCTCTCTTTCTTTGAGTAGTATATCGTATAGTGCGAGAAAGGGGATGGTGTAATGGCGGGAAGACAGCTGGCCAATAAATGGCTGAAAACCGAGGCGCTACTTAGCAACGCGGACGTGGCCCCCCACATACCGCTTACCCGATTGTACAGCGCCGACTCCCTGAAGCAAATGCTGCATCAGTTTGGCATGGTCGTGATCAAACCGATTCGCGGCGGCGGGGGATACGGCGTAATCAAGGTCACTTATGCAGGTGGGATTTACGCTTTTACCTATATGTCAAAGCGGAGAGCATTTTCCAGTTTCGAGGCCATGTATCGGGCGTTGAACCGCGCCAAAGCCGGGCGGAAATATATCATTCAGCAAGGCATTCATCTGGCCACGATCTCCGGACGGCCGATCGACTACCGGGTCAAAGTCGTCAAAAGCAACGGAACTTGGGTTTATCGCGCCATGGTGGGACGCCTCGCCCGGCCGGGACTGTTTGTCACCAATCTCTGCAAAGGCGGAACGATGTTAAGCGCGCGCGAAGGGCTGGGACGGTCGTTGGGCCGGAAAGCGTCCGTCCGCAAACGCCGGGAAATGCGATCGCTGACCAATACCTGTGTGCGCATTTTGGAAAATGCTTTTCCGGGCATCGGGTCGCTCGGGTTTGATTACGGCCTGGACCACAGCGGCAAGATATGGATTTTTGAGGTGAATACACGACCGCAGTAAGAAAAGAATCGAAAATCTATGATTCTCAAAAAAAATTTTTGGTAGAAAAAACGGTGCGGCTATCCTGTGAATAACTTTTATCCACATTATCCCAATACATTTTTCAACGCTTTTCGCCGATTAATAACATGTTATTCACAGGATTTCCACAAGCTTTTGTGGATAACAGGAACACTTGTTCTACTAAACTTTTCCTGTTATGATGAGGAAAAATATAGAAAGGATGTGTGACTAATGGCGCTGTTAACGGATGAGCTGCTCCTGGAATCCTACCAAAAAGCGACGGAGTTGCAGTTGGATCGGGAGTTTATCGCATTGCTGTTAGCAGAAATCCACAAACGCGAATTGGAGCTGGCCGTGTCGTCCGTCGTGCATTAAAATGGGACAACTTATTCACAGCTTGGATGTACCCCGAGTTATCCACAACTTTTAAGGCGCTTGCCAAGCGTTCACATGATAAATATAAGCTTCATGACAATGCGGACATTGAACGACATGTTCGCAGCCGGACGGAATGCTCGCGGAAATCGCGGAGGTGTATTGATCCGCCGAACCGTAAGGGCTGTAAGGCCCGACGTAGTCTTCTTTCCGTCCGGCGTTCTCCAGTACGTGTCCGCAATCGGGACAGGTGGCGGTTAATGGCGCCAAGCCGTTGCATAGCGGGCATATAAATGGCAAAGGGTATCTCTCCTTTACGGCAGAATATTCCGTATAGGTAAGATACCCTTTTGTTTGCAATCTCATGTACGGATTACAGTTTCATGTTGCTGCTGTGGCCCGGAGACAGTTTGGCGTCCGGGTCGATATACACCTTGGCGTTGTTGACCGCGGTTGGCGCTTCGCCGAAGCCGACGGCGATCAGATCGAGTTTGCCGGGATATGTCGTAATGTCTCCGGCGGCAAAAATACCGGGAATCGAGCTTTCCATCCGCGAATCGACGACGATCGCGTTGCTTTCGATGTCGAGCCCCCATTCGGCGATCGGCCCGAGTGAGGAAACGAAGCCGAAATTGACGATGACGTCATCGACGGCGATCTCCTGGGTTTCCTTGGTTTTGACGTCGGCCAGAGTGACGCGTTCGATACGCTCTCCGCCGTGCAGCGCGGCGATTTCCGTCGGCGTGATCACATGCACGCGGGAGTTCATGAGCTGCTCCACGCTGTGTTCATGAGCGCGGAATTTGTCCCGGCGGTGAATGAGCGTCACTTGCTCGGCGATCGGTTCAAGCATGAGCGCCCAGTCCACGGCGGAGTCGCCGCCGCCGCTGATCAGCACTTTTTTGCCGCGGAACCGGTTCATGTCGCTGACGAAATAATGAAGGTTCGTTTTCTCGAACGCTTCGGCGTTTTCGAGCTCCAGCCGGCGCGGTTCGAAGGCGCCGACGCCAGCGGTAATAATGATGGCGCGCGCCTGATGCACGTCTTTATCGGTCGTTACCACGAAATGGCGTTCGTCCTTCTTTTCGATTTGGAGCACTTTCTCCTCCAGCCGGATATCCGGCTGAAACAGCTTGAGCTGCTCGTTCAGGTTGTTGATCAGCTCCTGACCGGTGATCTTGGGGAAGCCGGCGATATCATAAATATATTTCTCAGGGTAAAGGGCAGCAACCTGCCCCCCCAGTTGAGGCATACTTTCGATAAGTTTGACGGAAGCCTTTCTCATTCCTCCGTAAAAGGCGGCGAACATGCCTGCAGGACCCCCGCCGATGATCAGCAGGTCGGTAAAATCACCGCTATTGCTTTGGGATGACACGGATCAAACACCTCCAGATGGTTTCTCTTTTATAAATGTCATTTCTACTTTATTATAAACGCCCCGCTTGGACTTGCAAAGGAAAGGGCGGGCAGGCCGAAAAACGTCAAGAAAAAGGCGGAAAGTCCCGCAATGGCGCGCAAATTAAGACTTGATCTTTTATGTAAAAGCCGATATTATTCAAATGTATGTACATTTATATGTGACGAAAAAAGTACATTTATGAAAAATACTGCTCCATTGTTTTGATATTCATACAGACAACGTTTAAACTTATTGTGACAAATGTCGCAAAATTTACAAATAAAACGGCCAAAATTAGATAGAGGCTATTTTTTTATTTGAATATACGTGGATAGAAGCTTTTCTTATGTGTGAATTTTCACATTAACATCATTGGGTTAATAAACAAATATAGAGTGCTTACATTTGGAAGGAGAACAAGTTCATGAGTACCATACCGAAGATCGTGATTCTTGGGGCGGGTTACGGCGGTATTCTAACCGCGCAGCGTCTGCAGAAGGAATTGAACTACAACGAAGCGGACGTTACCCTGGTCAACCGTCACGATTATCATTATTTTACGACCCATCTGCATATGCCCGCGGCGGGAACCGATTCGATCGATCGCACCCGCGTGGCGATTTCCAAGCTGATCGATGAATTCAAAATCGATTTGGTAAAATCCAATGTTCAGGAAATCCGCCTGGCCGATAAGAAAGTCGTGCTTCAGGACGGCACGTTGTCATACGATTACCTTATTATTGCGCTGGGCGGCGAACCGGAATCGTTTGGCATTCCGGGGCTGACGGAATATGCGATGACGATCCGCAGCATCAACTCCGTGCGCTTGATCCGGCAGCATATCGAATATCAGTTTGCGCTGTACAAATTGGATGAAACCCGCACCGATCGTTTGAATTTCGTGGTGGGCGGCGCCGGGTTCAGCGGCATCGAATTCGTGGCCGAGCTGGCCGACCGCATCCCGCGGCTGTGCAAAGAATACGACGTCGATCCGAACCTGGTCAATGTATACAATGTGGAAGCGGCACCGACGGCGCTTCCCGGTTTTGATCCCGAACTGGTCGATTACGCGATGGAAGTGCTCCGCAAGAAAGGCGTCCAGTTCAAAATCGGCCTGGCGATCAAGGAATGCACGCAAGACGGCGTGGTTCTGGCCACGGGCGAAGAGATCAAGTCGGCCACGGTGGTTTGGACCGGCGGTATCCGCGGCAACCGGCTGATTGAAGCGGCAGGCTTCGAAACGGCCCGCGGGCGCGTAAAAGTCGACGAGTATTTGCGGGCGCCGGGACATGACAACATTTATATTATCGGCGACAACTCGCTGTTTTTTAATCCGGAGGGCCGGCCGTATCCTCCGACGGCGCAAATCGCCATGCAGCAGGGCGTCACTTGCGCGCAAAACGTCGTAGCTTCAATCCGCGGCAAGGAGATGAAGAAATTCGTATTCAGCCACAAAGGAACGGTGGCTTCCCTCGGCAAAGGCGAAGCGATCGCTTCGGCGTTCGGCAAGAAATATAAAGGCTGGGTGGCGGCCCAGTTGAAGAAACTGGTGGATATGCGTTACCTGTTTATTATCGGCGGCATTCCGCTCGTGCTGAGAAAAGGCAGATTTTTCTAAAATGCGCCACTGCAGCGTGCAGGTGCGCGGACTGTTGACCCGGGAGGAGCTGGACCGGTACAATGCGCTGATGGAGGTCGGCTCCTTCCTCGAGTCGCAGCAGCGCTACGACTTGTCGTATACGATTCAGAAGGAAGTCGATATCCTGATCCTTCCGGCGATCGAGCGGCTGAAGGAGAAAAGCCGGGACCGCGACCGGGCGACGGCGGAATTTCTCGAATCGCTGAAATCCGGGGATGAAGATG
Source organism: Paenibacillus sp. FSL P4-0127 (assembly GCF_038007325.1). NCBI lineage: Bacteria > Bacillati > Bacillota > Bacilli > Caryophanales > Paenibacillaceae > Paenibacillus > Paenibacillus sp. FSL P4-0127. The sequence goes on from NZ_JBBOWY010000001.1 coordinate 2,289,937, forward strand.
AATAGAAGGAGGGCGTGCTCATGATGTTAAAGGGCGCGCCTTTTTTTCGTCCGGGGCTTTTTGCATTTGATCGGCTATTTTGCGGCATTTTTGGTGAGAAGGGACTGCACTTTTGCAGTTCGTAGTGGCAATGGAGGGAGATAGCGGCTGGTACGACGAGGATAAAGGAAAAGGGATATGGGACGTAACGGCGAAACCGCCCGCAAAGCCCCATATCCCCCAGTATTCCTTTTTATAAATTGCTTGTTACATCTTCAGCATTTCGTCAAGCAGCTCGGCGTTGAGCAGATTGCCGACGAAAAAGCTGCCGAATTCGCCGAAGCGTGCGCTCACTTCGTCGAAGCGCATTTCGTACACCAGCTTTTTGAACTGCAGCGGGTCGTCGGAGAACAGCGTAACGCCCCATTCCCAATCATCGAAGCCGACGGAGCCGGTGATGATCTGCTTCACTTTGCCGGCATAACCTCGCCCGATCATGCCGTGGCTGCGCATCATGGCGCGGCGCTCCTCCATCGACAGCATGTACCAGTTATCGCTGAGGTCGCGTTTTTTGTTCATCGGATAGAAGCAAATATGCTTCGCTTTGGGCAGAATCGGCTGCAGGCGGGCCATCACTTCCGGATTGGCTTTAGGGTCGCCGTCGCCGGAGCCCAAATAGTTGCTGAGCTCGACGACGCTGACGTAGGAATAAGCCTTTGTCGTATATTCCGCGAACGTCGTTTTATTAAAGGCCGTTTCCAGCGCGTTCAGTTCCTCCATCGTTTCCCGGAGATGCATAAACACGATGTCCGCTTTCTGGCCGACGATCGAGTAGACCGCGGTGCTGCCCGTTTTATTTTGCTCCATGTCGTTCCATTCCTGCAGAAAATGATGCAGTTCCTCCAGGGCGCCGGCGCGTTCTTCGTCGTCCGCCGCTTTCCAGGCTTTCCAGTCGATCGTGCGGAAATCGTGGAGGGCATACCAACCATCCAGGGTTAATGCCGCTTCGTTCATTTATAATCACTCCCAGATCAATTTCTAAACGCTATCAAAAGTATGGAAATTACACTCCCCTTATTGTAGCGCATGGTTGGCAGACGGGGCAAATCAGTTCATCGATATTTCATCCAAAGTTCATTGCTTCGTTACATTTTTTCTAGTAAACTAACTACTAGCTTGAATTCGTGTGATTTATTTTATAGTTCACATTTTGAACTACCGTTTCAATAAAGGTTCGAACAGTCAGGTTTGGAGCAACGGAGCGACCGACTGAATTCAAGATTCGATGTCGAATAGGCTCCCTGCTATTGCTTCGTGATCGAAAGATGACTTTTTGAACTACCGTTTCAATAAAGGTTCAGACAGTCAGGTTTGGAGCACCGAGAAGGTTGGATGAAGGAGGGAGTGAGTAGCGGAGCGTAGGAGAACCTACGTGAGCAACGGAGCGACCGACTGAATTCAAGATTCGATGTCGAATAGGCTCCCTGCTATTGCTTCGTGATCGAAAGATGACTTTTTGAACTACCGTTTCAATAAAGGTTCAGACAGTCAGGTTTGGAGCACCGAGAAGGTTGGATGAAGGAGGGAGTGAGTAGCGGAGCGTAGGAGAACCTACGTGAGCAACGGAGCGACCGACTGAATTCAAGATTCGATGTCGAATAGGCTCCCTGCTATTGCTTCGTGATCGAAAGATGACTTTTTGAACTACCTCTTAGAAGGGTGGGAGAACGATGGGCTGGCTCATCGTATTAATTCTGATGGTTTTGTTTTTCGTCATGATGTTCGGCATCGGTTTTATCTTGAACATGCTGATGAAAACGACGTGGTTTCCCGCATATATTTTCATTTTGGTCATTTTGCCGATCGTCGTGTACACCTTGTGGAACCATGATAAAAGCTTCGGCGTTTATTTGGCCTCGTTCCGGCTGGTCGATTACTTGACGGCGCTGGCCGGGCTTGGCGGAGCTATCCTCAGCGGGTGGACGATCCGCAAGCTTCGGCAGGCCGGATATAAAATGTTTTAAGGCAAGAAAAACTACCTCTAAACGCGGGCCGGGCTTCCTTGAAAAGTATGGCGGACGATACGCAGGAGAGAGGGGAAGAGGAATCTGCAGGTAAGGGACACCAGAGTCGTTATTTGCGGAAAAACGGAGGTTTGCAAAATATAACGGACACAGCTGTACACAGCTGACCTTATTTACCTCACTAGCGTTGCATTAACTTTTGCTAAACATTTCCCAAAAAAAGCTACCCGGAAATTTAACGGTTGCAGCAGCGGCTATTTTCCGAAAAAAGACCTTTTCTAAATTCTAACGGTTGTAAGCGTCGTTATTTGCCTGAATCTAAGCCAAAATAGCCGGATATCAGTGGAATAAGCGCTATGACAACCGTTACAATTTGAAATCAACGTTTTTGGCACAAATAACGCTTGTGGCAACCGTTAGAGCGTCTGTCCAAAGTTTGGAAGATGAAGCCGAAATTCTCGATGCTTCTGCTGATGGCTGATAAAAGGAGGAAAGGGTTCTCGGGGTAAAAACCGAAAAGGGGAATGGATGTGGGGGGGAAACCCATACCTATTCCCCTCGCGAATCCAACGTATGGGATTGCGCATGCAAAGGACCTCGCCGGCAGTGAGGTTTTTTGCGCTTTTTGCGCTGGCCGTTAGTTCTTCTGTCCCATTTTCCATTTCTGGTATTCGAGGAAGTCCTTGAACTCTTTTTTGCTGACGCCCGAAGTCATCGCTTCCTGCACCAGCTCCCACCATTCCGGGTCAAGCAAGTCCTCCGCAGGGCGGTCGCCGTACAAGAGCAGGTGGATCGAAACGTTTAAAGCATCGGCGATCTTCTCGATGAAGGAAATGGAAGGATTCGTTTGAATATTTCGTTCGACATTGCTCAGGTAGGATTTTGCTACATCCGCTTTATCCGCAAGCTCGGACAAGGAATATCCCCGATCCTGGCGGATTTTCTGAATGCGTTCGCCAATACGTTCTGCCATGTAGCCGTCGCCCTTCTATCAGAATAATTTGATGCCATTATATCAAAATATACGTGATAGGACAAAGGCGTATAGTCGGAATTACGTTAAGTAAAGAACACCTTAACCCGAGGAGCGGGCCAAGGTGTTCTGCTTCGGTTTGACGGCTGAATTATTTGACTTCTCCTGCGCCCTGCTTCGCTTCGAACGTCCATTTCAGGTTCAAAGCGTCACCTTGGAATTCGTTTTGATCCTGGCCGTTATCCTTGAATTCGAAGTTAACGATCAGGTCGTCGGTATCGCCGGCTTTCAAGCCACCATGCTCTTCGAACCAGGCCACCCATTTGTTTTCCACGGCGTCAGGAGCTTGATTTTGCAGGTCATACAGCGTGGTTTGGTAAATGACGGTTTCTTTTTTGTCGATGTTCTTTAAAAATCTAACGACGATATGTTTGCCGAAGTCATCCGTGTTTTCAGGAGCCCCCGGCTTATTCACAACCGTATAGGTCGTTTTCAGCAATACCTTGGCGATGTCGAGCGTGCCGTCGTTTTTCAGCTTGAACGTACGGGTGGCGGTATCCCCCGGCTTAAGATTGCCCACGTCGATGATCGCCGTCGGATCGGAGTTGAGATCCAAGGTGCCTGCGGCGAACGTACCGGTCGTTTCCACGGAATCGCTAAAATAAGCGAACGTTCCTCCGCCGATCAAAGTCAATCCAAGCGCTGCGGTGGCTACTCCGAAACCTAATGTCTTTTTGATACCCATACAAAATTCCTCCCTTATTTTAAATGATTTTTTATATTGCATCCTTATGAAGTCATAAGGAGAGCAACCGAAAGTTAGAAACAAGCGACTTACTGTGTTATGGGGCCTTGGCGTCCGGTTGGGATGCGTTCGGGTCCGGCTTCTTGTCTTCCAGCGCCGAAATGGCTTTCCATAAGGAGGCTAAGGCATACAGGAACAAAAGCGCCCCCGGGACGATCAACAGCGTGACATTCCCCAATTTTGTCCCGGCGAAATTGAGAACGTATCCTGCATAAGGGACGTTAAAGCCGGTGTAAACGCCGGTGACATTGGCCGGATCAACCGGCTCCAGGTCGGGGGCATCGTTGTTGTCTCCTTTGGTCCGGTAAAGGACCTGACCGGTTAGCTCATTGCGGGCGACTTCGACGATGCGGTGGGTGATCAGTTTCTGTTCGTCCGCCCGGAAGGTGATAACATCGCCGGCGGTAAATCGGGTCATGTCGCCTCCGGGCTTAATGGCCACGATGGAACCGGTGGGTATGGAGGGTTCCATTGAGCCGGACAGTACCGTTTTCAACTGATAACCGTAGAAATTCGGTTCATTGCCGGACATTTTCGACATGACGGCTGAGCCGGCCACGGTAAAAAAGGCAGCCGCCATCAGAACCGTCAGCGCATTTGCCAACCATTTTCGAATCCGCATGACTCATTCACCGCCTTTCTGATCATTTGCGGGAGAGGGAGAGGCATCGGCACCGGCATCTGCGGAATCCGCGGAATCCGCGGAATCTGCCTGGCCAGGCCCATCTTGATCCAAATTTTGGCCGCCGGGTTGCCCGCCTTCGGCCGGCGCGCCATCTTCGGAAGCCGGGGGTTCTTCGGGCTGAGCAGGACTTGGGCCGGCGGCAGACCGTTCCGGTTGAGGCGGCGATGGTTTGTTCGCATGCGAATCGTTAGGATCGGCGGATTGTTCAGCGGAGGAGGGAGGTTCGTCCCCGTCGCCGCCTTCGCTATCCGCAGGAATCCGTACATCCCCGCCGCCGCTCTCTCCAGCCGTCGGAGTCTCCCCATCGCCGGTCTCGCTAACTGTTGGGATATCTCCCTCGGCCGGCGTTTTATCCTTTACCGCTTGTTTGTCTCCCGGCGGAGGCGTTTCGCCATCGCTCGGGTTCCCGGACCCGTCCGGGGCGGCCGGTTCCTTCTCACCGGCTTGCTCTTCTTGTTTGGCCTGCTCTTCCTGCAGCTGCTTCTGCCGCTCGATTTCCGCCGGCCGCTGCGCTTCCGCCTCCGGCAACAGCTGCGCTCTCTGTGCCTCCAGACTGGAGATGCCGGCGGTCAGACCGGCTATGGCCGACTGCAGGGAAGCTTGTACGCTTTCAAAATAAGCGAGCAACTCTTCTCCGGCGGGATCCCCATCGATAGCGACCCGGCCATCGAAAAAGGCAGCGGTTGCATAGCTATCGGCCGCAAAGCCGTCGGACGTCAGCGATCCTAATTGGTGGACGGAACGCAAGTAGCTTAGGATTTCTTGCAGCGTCCGGCTTAACGAGCCTGAATGTAATCCACTGCGCTCCAAAAGGTCGGTGATCCGGTCCAGCAGCGTCGTTTGCGACAGTTCGGCGCAATTCGGCTCCAGCTCGTTCAGCGAGGTTAGCAGTTCATGAACCGGCGCGGAGGCGGCGGCAAGTTCCCGCTGCAGCTCCTGCCAAATGGACTGATTCAAGGCCTTTTGCTGCTCCAACTGCTGAATCATGGCGTTCAGTTCGCCGATTCGCGCCGACAGGCCGGCCGCGGCCGGCCCCAACCGGCTGCCGGCCTCGAATTCGTTTGTTCCTTCGCCGCCATCGTAAACCAAATCGGTAGCGGATGGATTATAGGCAGGAGGGGTCACGGCAGAGCCTAGCAATCTTCCTTTTAATGAAGCGGCCCGTTCAAGGTGTTCAGCCAACAGCGACAGTTGGTTTTCAATTTGGCTGGGGAATACCCGGCATGCCTTAATTTCCGAATGATCCTCGCGTACGCTGGTGAATTCCCCGAAGGTGGTGCCGACTTGCTGCGAGGTCCACAATAACAAGGTAGAAAAAATCAATCCGGATTGCAGCGTTTTCACCATCTTTTGTTTCTTCCGGTTTTTGCGCCGTTTGCGGATCGCGCCGGTTCGGGATCTTCGCAGAAAAGGTTCCTCCTTTCCAAGGGGGTCGGCTCGTTCGTTAATATGTTCTTTATTAAGAACGAATTCCGTGACTCAAATATACACGAAATTCCCAAAGAAAGGAAACCCGCGAATTCGCTCGATTGTTCTCAATAATGAACAAATATCTTGAATTATCTTGGTATTATGCCCGTTTACGTTTATTATTTATAAATTTCGTTCTTTGTTAAGAACAGAACTTTGTTTTGTGACTTGCATCAGTGAATTTACTAAAATTGACAACAAATGTAACAATTAAACAATAAAATATAGCTTTTTCCATCAAATTTACGTGCTTGGCCTACGCGGAACGACATACTTTTCAGATCGGGGACATTATAATAAGAACTAAGGAAGCTTTCTGGCTGAAAGCCCGTAATCCATTGGCACAAAGTCTCAGATCTAAGGTAGGGACACTAAAATGGCTGGTCTGTCCGGGGACAAGCCTAAATAATGATCTTAGGAGGGGATTGTTGTTGAAAAAATCCGCCCAGGTTATTGTTCGTGACCGGTGCCCCGGGGAAATCGACCCTGAATGGGTGGTTCTGCTCGCCATGGCCAAGGATGCGGGGATATCCATCGAGGAGGTTCGGCGCTTTTTGTCGGGGGAACGATCAAATTATGCACAATGGCATTTATATCATAAATAGCTCTGAATAGAGAGCTGGCGAATCGTCCCCCGAGCGGAGCGGGACGGTTCTTTTTTTTTCGGCGATTTTTGTTCGGAGGCAAAAAGGGGCGTAAAACGCGGCGCCAGCGCGGTGTGAGGGGAAAAACGGCGATTTTTGTATGCCAAAGGCGATTCAGGGCGAAGCCTTTTATGCTAAAATAGATAAAGTCTATTTGTGCGTGAGAGGGAAGGGGCGATAAAGCCGTGCGCATGAACAACATGCTGCATTTTACCGAAAATCACCGTTATTGCGTATACCGCGACTTCAGTCTCAGCCCGGTGGACGGAAAGATGCTGGCCATGATCTACCAGCCGATGGTCGGGGCGTTTGCCGTGGCGTTGTACCGGCTGCTGGCGGAACAGGTTCCGCTGGAGCAGGTCGGTTATTCCAGGGTCGAGCAGCAGCGGAGGCTGTTCCTGACGCTGGGGGTGGACCCGAGCGAAAAGGGGAGGAAGTTCCTGATCGAGCAGGCTTCCAAGCTGGAGGCCGTCGGCCTGCTGCAGACCTGCCGCCTGTACGTACCGGACAGCGACGATTATATGTACGAATACGAGCTGCAGGCGCCGCTGTCGCCTGCAGAGTTTTTCAGAACCCAGCATCTGACGCTGCTGCTGCGCGACAAAATCGGCAAATTTGCCGTCCTGGCGCTGCGGGAACAGCTGTTCAGCAATGAACCGGAGGCTTGGGCAGGCGTAACTTATAACAAAGAAAATATTTCCGTACCGTTTTACGATATTTTTGAGTTGAATACGCACTCGATCGATTACGAGCTGGAGCAGGCGATCGCCGAGACGTCGATCGCCCGGCAGCCGGGCGTGCTGCTGGGGCCGGAGGAAGAGGCGATCAATTACGCCGACATTATTCTCCGGTTTCCCCGGGAGTCGCGCAACCGCCCGTTTGTGGAGGCGCTGCGCTTTGACCCGGAAAGCATGGGGATCGTGAATTACATCGCCCGCAAGTACGATTTAGGCGTGCAGGACATCTGCCGGCTGCTCGACGAGGACGGCGTGTTTGATCCGGCCGGAGCCATCCTGCTGGACGAATTGCAGTACAGGGCCAATTTGCAGTTCCGGCAGGGAAAACGGCGCAAGGAGGCGCGCGAGGTTGCGTACGGCAAAATCGTCTCGCTGCGCGGGGGAGAAGCGGCGGGTTCGGCGGCCCAGTCCATCAGCCATCCGGAAGAGGTGGCGGTGCAGATGGAGTATTACGTGGATGTTCCGCCGCAGTTCCAGAGCAAATGCGATGTTCATCAATACAATATGATGCTGCGCAACGAGCCGTATACCCGGCTATTGAAGACGTTTTTTCCGGGGACGGTGCCGGACAACCTGCTCGATATTTTTGAAAAAGTCGATTTGAACTATAAGCTGCCCGGCGAAGTGATCAACGTACTTATCCATTATTTGATGTCGCTGTTAACCTCCGGCGGGGAGCAGCGGATCAACCGCAATTTCATCGATGCGATCGCGGCGAACATGCTGCTGAAACAGGTCGACACCTATGAGAAGGCGGTTCAATACATTAGGGACCAGGCCAAGGTCAAGGATAAAGCGGCCGGCAACGCGGCGGCGGCCGGGGGCGCCAAACGGGGAAGATCCTACGCCGGCCGGAGCGCGAAGCCGAAGCCGGAGATTCCGATCGTACAGCAGTCCGGGGATGACCAGGCTTTGTCCGAAGAGGAATTTGCCGAGCTGATCAAGATGGCGGAGCAGATGCAAGCCAAAAAGCAAAAAGGGATATGAATCATAACGGGCCATGGGGGCCGGGGAAGGTGAATGCGACATGGAATCGCTGGGGGAACTGCTGTCGCAAATGAAAAGCTCGCAGCTAAGGCAGCGCTCGGAGGAACTGGCCGCGAGACTCATGAACGATCCGCTGGTCTGGGAGCTGCGCAGCAGCCATCCGGAGCTTGAACAGCAGCAGCTGATGCGCGGCATGGCCAAGCTGTATCAATATGTGAACGACCGCCGGCACTGCGAAAACTGCCCCGGGCTCGCGAATTGCCCGAACGATTTTCCCGGGCATTATACGAAGCTGGCGGTGGAGCAGCTGGGCGGCAAGCCGGAGCTGGTGGATCTGCAGGTGCCCTGCGGCAAGCAGCTGCAGTATGAGCGGGAACTTTCCGTGAAAAAGCGGATCCACAGTTTTTATGTGGATGAACGGGCGCTGGAGGAAGGCTACAGCGAAGTGGAAATTATGTCGAAGGACAGCTTGCGGGCTCCGGCCGTTGCCCAAGTGTTCCGTTACATCAACGAGATTAGGGAACAAGGCCTGAAGCCTAGGGGGCTGTACCTGGAAGGGCATTTTGGCACGGGCAAAACGTTCCTGATGTGCTATCTTTTGCACGAGCTCGCCAAAGAGGGATATTCCGGGGCGATCGTGTATATGCCCGAATTCGTGGAAGAGCTGAAGTCGATGCTGCAGGACAGCGACAAGCTGCGTGAAACGGTGGAGATGATGAAGCAGGTGGATCTGCTCATTTTTGACGATATCGGAGCGGAAAATTTGAACCCTTGGGTGCGCGATCATGTTCTGGGTTCGATTTTGAATTACCGGATGAACCGCAAGCCGACTTTTTACACGTCGAATTATTCGCTGAACGCGCTGGAGAAGCATTTAAGCTTCACGAGCAAGGACGGGGAAGAGGCCCATAAAGGCCAGCGGCTGATGGACCGGATCGCGCCGTTTGTGGAGGTCGTCCAGGTTCGCGGGACGAATAAGCGCGGGCGGTCTTGACAGGAAGCTTGGCAGGGGGCGCGGATTAAACGGCTGCGGCTTGGGGCCGAGCGTGAGGTGAACGGCCGCATTTTGGCCGCATCCTTGGAAGTAACCTTGTCAACTCCGGACCGGATGCCTGCCCTCTAAGCGCCGGACGCGCCATAAAACGGCTGGGGCTTCCATCCGCCAAGTGCACTTAGCTTGCCGCCGCCGTGGGGGGCGGTCCACGTTTGCTGAGGCCGCGGAGATAACGGTAAAAAATTCCGCTATTTTCTCCAAGGTAAGGGCTTGGCATAAAATAACGGAATTTTTTACCTCTATTGTTGCCGGATGGGGGGAGAAAGGCGTTTTTTTCAAGCTTAATTAGAAAATAGGGACCGAAAGTTCCGCTATTTTCTAAGCGAAGGGCAGCACCGCAGAAATAACGACATAAATTACCGCTATTTCCGGGAGGGGCCGGTGCCTTCCCGAACATCGGCAAAAAACCGGACTTCCCGAAGGAAGTCCGGTTTTTTTGCCGCCGTGCCGTGCCGTAGCGAGCGTCAATGCCGGAGGTATGTAGGCGCTTCAATTAACCGGCAATAAATTTAATGATAACCATCCCGAAAAAGATCACGATCATTAACGTCAGCATGCCGAAGAAACCGTTCATCAGATCGAACAGGTCGTTGCGCGGTTCTTCGTTAATATGCTGCCGTGGATCGTTCGCATGCGTGTTTGCATCCATAGCGATGGGGCCTCCTCGCGAATTTATCGTGTCGTCAACTACATTTGTCATAGACAATTCGTTTTCAGGTTATTCTTAGTATAACCAATCGCTTTTCACTTTGTAAAGAAGAAGGGATGGGCCGAGCACTTTCTTTTTTTTAGTGGGATGTGGTATAATTGGTTCGGCAGCTGTCGCTCAGGGAGAGATCCCTGAAAATGTTCATCTTGGAACGTTTTACCGGCGAACGGTCTGCATCATTCTCACATTCAATCCAATTGCTGGGCTGAAGCAGCAGGTATTTGACGCGCTCCCAAGCAAACCTATAAGGAGGAGAATATCATGGCCATTGTTAATGTATCCGATCAGTCTTTCAATAGCGAAATTGAAGGACAAGGTCCGGTTCTAGTTGATTTCTGGGCTCCCTGGTGCGGTCCCTGCAAAATGATCGCTCCGATTTTGGAGGAGTTGTCGGCAGAAGTGGGGGACTCGGTGAAAATCGCCAAGCTCAACGTGGATGACAATCCGGAAACGGCTTCCCGTTTTGGCGTAATGAGCATTCCTACCCTGATCCTGTTCAAAGACGGTCAACCGGTCGACAAAATCGTCGGGTTGAACTCGAAAGACACGCTGAAAAACCTGATCGCCAAGCATCAATAAGACAGGGATAAGGCGATAGGGACTTTTGCTGCGCGCCTTGGATTACGCCTCCGGTTTCGTCCGGGGGCGTTTTCTGTGTAAGCGGTGTACGCCTTCGGGCGGCGCGGATGTTTTTCTAAATTCCATGCGGGAGGAGGATGAAGGGCGTGGACTCATTTGTCAACGAAGCGCAGGGGCAGGAGCAGGAGAAGGCGTTGGAGGCGATTCGCCACAAGCTGGCGTTGCTGCCGGATTTGCCGGGCTGTTATTTAATGAAAAACAAAGACGGCAAAATCATCTATGTCGGCAAAGCCAAAGTGCTGAAAAACCGGGTCCGTTCGTATTTTACCGGCAGCCATAACGGAAAAACGCAGCGGCTGGTCTCGGAAATCCGCGATTTCGAATATATCGTAACCGGAAGCAACATGGAGGCGCTCATTTTGGAGTGCAACCTCATTAAGCAGCATCATCCGCGTTATAACGTGCTTTTGAAGGACGACAAAACCTTCCCTTATATCAAAATTACGAATGAACCGCATCCCCGGCTCGAGGTGACCCGGCGGGTGCTTAAAGATAAAGCGAAATATTTCGGTCCGTACCCGAACGCGTATGCGGCCCAGCAAACGAAAAAGCTGCTCGACCGCATGTATCCGCTGCGCAAATGCAACGTGATGCCCAAAGAGGTGTGCCTTTATTACCATATGGGGCAATGCCTGGCGCCATGCGTGCAGGAGGTTCCGCAATCGACCTACGACGATATGACCCAGGAAATAACGTCGTTTCTGAGCGGTGGGCACGAGGAGATCAAAAAAGAGCTGGAGCGCAAAATGCATGAGGCGGCCGAGGAGCTGCAATTCGAGCGGGCCAAGGAACTGCGCGACCAGATCATCAATATCAACGCGCTGATGGAGAAGCAGAAGATCACGATGAAAGACGCCAAAGACCGCGACGTCTTCGGCTTTGCCGTCGACAAAGGCTGGATGTGCGTGCAGATCCTGTACATGCGGCAGGGGAAAATGATCGAGCGGCATGCGTCGGTATTCCCGTTTTACGGCGATGCATACGGAGATTTTCTGTCGTTCGTCACGCAGTATTACAGTGAAAATCCGGCCTTGCCGCAGGAGATTTTGCTGCCGGAGATGAAGGAGGATGCGGAGGCTGAGGCCGCTCGGGCTGAGGGGGATCCGAAGCGCGGAGCTGAGCCGTTCGGGGCTGCGGCTGAGCGTCGCGGCGAAGACGGAGCGGAGCCAGAGCCGGTAGGCCTGGGGCCGGAGGCCGCGGCTGGGCAAGCTGCGGGGCAGGAAGGCGCGGACGGTGCGGTACCGGCGCTGGCTGCACTGGCGGGGCTGGCTCCGGCAACGGAAGGCGCGGACAGTCCGGTGCTGAGTCCGGGAGTCCAGGCCGTGCCGGCCCCAGCGCCGGAAGGCGAGAACGGCCCGGTGCCGACGCCAGGGGCGCAAGCGGGGGAAGCCATGCAACTGGAAGGCGAGGCTGGCCCGGTACCAGCGCTGCGTGGCGAGAACGGCCCGGAAGCTCAAGCCGGCCCGGAAACCCGGTCCGCGGAGCAGCCGGCGGCGCTGGATTCGGCCTCCGGAGCGGCGGCGCTGCAGGAATGGCTTGGCGTCAAAACGCTGGTGCCGCAGCGCGGCCTGAAGAAGCAGATGGTGACGATGGCCTTGGAAAATGCGCGCGTGGCGCTCGACGAGAAATTCCGCCTGATCGAACGGGATGAGGAGCGGACTTCGAAGGCGGCGGAAAACCTCGCGCGGGCGATCGGCCTGGAGAAGGCGTCGCGCATCGAGGCGTTCGACAACTCCAACATCCAAGGGACGAACCCGGTATCGGCGATGGTCGTGTTTATCGACGGCAAGCCGGCCAAGAAGGAGTACCGCAAATACAAGGTGCGGACCGTACAGGGACCGGACGACTACGAAACGATGCGCGAGGTGATCCGCCGCAGGTACGAACGGGTGCTGAAAGAGAACCTGCCGCTTCCCGACGTGGTCGTAGTCGACGGGGGCAAAGGGCAGATCTCCGCCGCGACCGACGTATTGGAAAACGAGCTGGGCCTCTATATCCCGGTGTGCGGCCTGGTCAAGGACGCCAAGCATAAAACGGCGCAGCTGATGGCTTTTGACCCGCCCGAGCCGATTCATCTGCCGCGCGACAGCCAGGAGTTCTACCTGCTGCAGCGGATTCAGGATGAGGTTCACCGCTTCGCCATCACGTTCCACCGCGAGCAGCGCGGCAAGTCGATGGTCGTTTCGCGGCTCGACGCGATCCCCGGCATCGGGGAGAAACGGCGCAAGGCGCTGCTGAAGCATTTCGGCTCGCTGAAAAAAATCAAAGAGGCTTCAGTCGAAGACTTCCGGCCGCTTTCGATCGGCGACAAGCTCGCCCGCCAAATTATCGACGCCCTGCGGGACGAGGACGTGCCGGAAGAATTGTAAACTACGGCCAGTTTTGGAGCCATGGCTTACCATGATCGCAAGGAGCGGGAGCGTGATAGGGATCCAAAGTCACTGGCGGCGTTGCATTAACTTTTGCTCAAGCTTTCCCGTAAAAGCTATCCGAAATCTAACGGTTGCAGCAGCGGCTATTTGCCGAAAAAAGACCTTTTCTAAATTCTAACGGTTATGAGCGCCGTTATTTGCCTGAATCCAAGCAGAAATTACCGGTTTTCAGCGAAATAAGCTCCATGGCAACCGTTACAATTTGAAATCAACGGGATTGGAACAAATAGCGCTTGTGGCAACCGTTAGAATATTGGTTTGCCCAGAAAAGGTAACTTTCCACAGATTTAAATGCAGCGCTAGTGCCAATTGCCGCTATTTTGCGGAAACAAATGCAACGCTCACTCCTCTCTGCTCCTTAAACCAAAAAACCGTCGAAGCAAAAATTGCTTCGACGGTTTTTTGCGTTCTGCAGGGTCAACCCTCTTCACAGCCGCCTAAGGCTGCTGCAGCAGCTGCGGAGATTGCGGGGGCTCCGGCTGCTGCGGCTGCAGCGGATGCAGTGGCGGTGGACCCTGCGGCGGACCCTGCCGCTCCTTGCCCGGCGGGTTGAACAGATAGATGACGTAAGCGACGATCGCCGGCAGGGCGATGTAGACCAGACCGGCGGCGATGTTCACCGCTCCGCCCATAAACATCAGGCTCAGCGCCATAAGGATGCTGTCAAAGATCACGTGCGAGAAAACGACGGTCGGAAAGCCGTAGCGCAGGAAAATGAAGCTGAACAGCAGTCCGATAAAGGTCAACTCGATCGGCCGTGAAATGACCGGATAGATCGGATACAGCGTATGGCCGAAAGCCCAGATCAAGGTCGTCAAAAGACTGGCGATGAACGTGCTGCGGAACAGCTTTTTCAGCATCGGAATGCCGAACAGCCGGTAAACGGCTTCCTCGCCGATCCCGGCCACCCAGGCGAGCAGCGGGAACAGGAGCGGGTAGACCATGTTGTACGGCGATTGTGTCGCATCGGTCGTCGACCAGGTATGAATCGTTCTTTCCAGAATGAAGAAGACAACCGACTGCACCCCGAGCAAAATTAAAGCCCACGCATAACCGTCGGCCACCGCGGTCAGCACATGGCGGCCGTAACCTTCCTCCCTGGACCGCGCCCACAGATTGATGCCGTTTTTCCGCCACAGTCCGTCCCCGCCGACGAGCGAGAAATATACCGAGGCGGCAAGAATCAGGGTGACGAGTCCTTGAATCACGAACCCTACCGTCAGCACGATCGGATCGAGCCCGTCCTTTTCAAACACAGGCAGCATGTTGACCGTCCCGATGACGGACAAGACGAAGTAGGCGCCGGCCAGAAAAATCCCGCGTTTAAAAGTGGTATGCGCCCGCGTCAGCGCGCTGTATACGATGGCCAGGATGCCGAGCACAAATGTGAACAGGGCGTATCCGGCAAAGGTAAGCCAGTTGGCCAGCCGCGTCTGCCCGGCGACGTAATCGGCATGCGACTCAGGAACGGAGAAGTAGCTTTCGAATGACGATACGGCGCCGTATTCGTAGCGGATATCGATCGTCGCTTGCGACTCCCCGAGCTCATCCCCCTTGATGTGATAGAGCAGACCGACATCGCCCTCGCCCGACACGCGCTCAAGGCGGGCTGGGTCAAAGCCGAACGCGGCCAGATAAGGCGCGGCCAGCCGCTCCTTCTCCTCCAGCGTCAAATCGCCCTCCCAGGTGCGCAGCGAGTCTGGCGTTTCGGTACCGTAGTCCAGCATCATCTGCTTTTTCGCATTGCTCGAGGAAACGATTTCCTCGAACCCGACCACTTTGCCGGTGGTCATGTGAACGTCGACGGTCAAAGCGCTAAACACATCGTTTGGTTCGTTGAAACGGACGCGAAATACGTCGTACGGAAATTGCTTGTCATACGTCTTCAGGAAAGGGGCGAGCAAATCCGCCTTCGTTAAATAACCGTACAGATCGGAGCGCGATTCATAGGTAACGAGCGCTTTTTCGGGATGACCGGCCAACTCGATGTTCAGCACCGACTTTGCAAATTCGATAGCTTTCGTTCTGGCCTGCGATTTGGCGATGACGTCATCCGACTGTTCCATCTGCAGCGTGTCGGAAGCGGTTGTCGGAAAAATCTGGACGATGAAGAAAATGACCAACCCGATCAGGGCCATCAGCCAAAGCGTTTTTGTCTTCAGCCTGCGGCTGGACGGTTTCATAGGTGAAAACATTACAAAACTCCTTTAAAATTTTTTGTTCTCAAGTATGATTTTGCGCGAAGTACATCACAGTAAAGATAACATAGTGGAATTTCCAACGCCAGTTGAAGGCAAAAATGATGAAAAGATGCAATAATCCCGTTATACCCTAGCATGGCTCAGATTGGACGGCAAGAAGATCGGGGATTTGCCGTTTCCAGCCCTTTTTCACTGTTTTTAATCAAAATGAACCTTTGTAGTGGAAGCCAATAAGGATTATAATCCATTTGACGAAAACGGAATGAAAACAATTGAAAAAATATTAAGGCCTAATTTCGATTTCGAAAACGGGGGAACCGATTTTTTTGGGGTGAATTTCGCGCGATTGTGGCGGCAGCCGGTATGGCTGCCTTGGTCGGGCGATTAGGGCAACTGTGCATGCCCGAATCCGTCAGCTAACCTCGTAGGCCTCCTGCAACAGGAACCAAACACCGAAAGGCATTGGATTTCCAGTGCTTTTTTCTTTTGTTCTTTTTTCACGACAACAATGGGGTGAATGAATTGTCTTTCAAAAAAATCAGCTTTTCCCCGCCGCAAATTTTGGTGTTGGGTTTTGCGCTCATCATTTTGCTGGGATCGCTGCTGCTGATGCTGCCGATTTCCAGTGCGGCCGGGGAGACGCTGCCGTTCGTCGACGCGCTGTTTACGGCGACTTCGGCGACATGCGTAACGGGACTGGTCGTCGTCGACACCGGGACCTATTTTTCCACGTTTGGCCAAATCGTAATCATGCTGCTGATTCAGGTCGGCGGACTTGGGTTCATGACCATGGCCACCTTGTTTTCGCTCGTGTTGAAACGGAAAATCTCGCTGAAGGACCGGCTGATCCTGCAGGAGGCGATGAACCAGAACACGATGGAGGGGATCGTCCGGCTGATCCGCAAGGTGCTGCTGTATTCGCTGGTCATTGAATCCTGCGCGGCGCTGCTGTTCGCGATTCGCTGGGCGTTTGACATGCCGCTGGGCCGGGCGCTGTACTTCGGCGTTTTTCACGCGGTATCCATGTTCAACAACGCCGGGTTTGACCTGTTTGGCGAATACCGGAGCTTGACGTTGTACGTGGCCGATCCGCTCGTCAACTTCGTGGCGATGTTTCTCATCGTGTCCGGGGGCATCGGGTTTATCGTGCTGTCGGACATCATTGATTTCCGGCGCCGCCGCAAGCTGTCGCTGCATTCCAAGGTGGTGCTGTCGATGACGTCGGCGCTGATCGTGGTCGGGGCCCTGGTCATATTTATATTCGAATTCACCAATCCGCGGACGCTAGCCCCGCTCGGCTGGGGCGGGAAATTTTGGGCCGCGCTGTTCCAGTCGGTGACGCCGCGGACGGCCGGGGCCAACACGGTCGATATCGGCGAGCTGCGGCAGGCTTCGCAATTTTTTATGATCATCCTGATGTTTATCGGGGCTTCGCCCAGCTCGACCGGCGGCGGGATCAAAACGACGACCTTCACCATTCTCGTCGGCGCGGTCATCTCCATGATCCGCGGACAGTCGGACCTCGTCCTGTTCCGCTACCGGATGGCCCAGGAACGTATTTTCAAAGCGGTCACCATCACGATGCTCGCTTTATTTCTTGTGGTGGCCGTCGCCATGGTGCTGTCCACGACCGAGGACGCCAGCTTCCTGAGCATTCTGTTCGAGACGACCTCCGCGTTCGGCACCGTCGGGCTTACGATGGGGCTTACCGGGAAACTAACGGTAATCGGCAAAATCCTCATCAGCTTTACGATGTTCGCCGGAAGACTCGGGCCGCTTACGCTAGCTTATGCGCTTGGACCGAAGAAAGGCAAGGAATTGTACCGCCATCCGGAAGGCAAAATGATTATAGGATAAGATAAGGGGACTTGAGATTAAACATGAAAATGCAGCAGTTTGTAGTCATCGGACTGGGCCGGTTCGGCTCCAGCCTGGCTCTGGAGTTGATGGACCTCGGGTATGAGGTGCTCGGGATCGACCGGGACGAAGAGGTGGTAAACGAATTGAGCGACCAGCTGACGCATGCCGTCGTGGCGGACGCCACGGACGAGGAAGTGCTGAAATCGCTGGGCGTCCGCAACTTCGACTGCGGGATCGTCGCGATCGGTAACGATATTCAGATGAGTATTTTGGCGGCGATTTTGCTCAAGGACTTGGGGATCAAAACCGTGGTCGCCAAGGCGCTCTCCGTCTTGCACGGCCGCGCGCTGCAAAAGCTTGGCGTGGACCGGGTTATTTTTCCGGAACGGGATATGGGCGTCCGCGTGGCGCATCAGCTCGTGACTCCAAATCTGCTGGATTACATCGAATTGTCCAAGGAATACAGCATCGTGGAAATGAACGTTCCCGCTTGCCTTGACCGGAAAAACCTGGGCGACATTAACCCGCGCGCCCGTTTCGGCTGCAGCATCGTGGCCATTCATCGCGACGGAAGCATCCTGGTGGCGCCTACCGCCATGGATCAGCTGCAAGAAGGGGACATTATGGTCATCATCGGATCGAAGAGAAATATCGAAGAGTTCGAGGAAGTCATTAACGAGTAATTATTATCGGGTTATTAAGAAAAAAGAGTTGGTTCACTTTGGATGGTTGGGATGTGGCGGAATGGAATCGGCTGTAACCGAAGCGATACATCATTTTCTGATCTTAATTTTATTCGTTATCAGCGTTGGCGTAGTATCGGGCAAACTGGCGGCATGGCTAAGGCTGCCGGATGTGGCGGTGTTCATCGCCGTCGGGATGCTGCTCGGTCCGGGGCTTGGGCTGATTCATGAACAAAGCGGATCGCTGATCAATCAATTGATATTAACGGTCGGGTCGGCGCTGATTTTGTTTGACGGCGGGCGGAATTTGCGGCTGAGCGGGCTTCGCAACGTATGGATTACGTTATCGCTGCTCAGCGTACCGGGCGTGGTGATTTCGACGATCGTCATGGGCGTGGGTGTTCATTACTTGTTCGGCGTTGATTGGATTTTTGCTTTTTTGGCCGCGGCGGTCATCGCCTCCACCGATCCGGCTTCGATCATTCCGGTATTCAAGCAGGTAAAAATCAAGGAGCGGGTCCGCGAGACGGTGGAGAGCGAATCGGCGTTTAACGACGCTACCGGCTCGATCTTGACGTTTTCGCTGCTGGCCGCGGTGGCCGGCGGCGGGGCGCTGGACGTTGGCGCCATGTCCTGGGAGTTTGTCCAAACCGCGCTCGGCGGAATTCTTGCCGGACTGATTATCTCGGGCATACTGACTTATTTGGCGGGACATGCCCGCCACGGCTATTTTCGCGACTATTCCACAATCGTCATGACGGTCTGCGCGTTATCCTCATACTTGATCGCCGATTTGCTGCATGTCAGCGGGTTTATGGCTACGTTTGTCGCCGGGGTGATCTGGGGAAATGCCGAAACGTTCGGTTTGTCCCTGAAAGACAATCATGTGGAAATGAGCTCTTTCGCTGAAAATATGACGGTTATGCTGCGCATGCTGATCTTTGTGCTGCTGGGCAGCCAAGTGAATTTTGCCACGCTCGGGCAATTTTTCTGGCCAAGCCTGGCGGCGGTGCTGATCTTGATGTTTGTGGCCCGCCCGCTGTCGGTGCTGCTGTGCGCCTGGCCCGACCGCAAGGTGAAGTGGACGTGGCGCGAGCTGCTGTTCATGTGCTGGGTGCGCGAAACCGGGGTGATCCCGGCCGCCTTGTCCGGCATGATTGCGGGGATGGGAATCGCTCATTCCAACGTGATTACCGGGCTGGCTTTTATGGCGATTGTGCTGACGATCATCATTCAAGCGAGCACCACCGGCTGGGTCGCCAAAAAACTCGGTTTGGAAGTCAAAGAAACCGCCACCGGAAAGCCGTAAGGCTTGGGTGGCGGTTTTAGTTTTCAATAGTCTAACTTGAAGGCTCTAAATTAGCTCGTCAGATTCAGCTATTCCAAATTCAGCTTATCCAACACCCGCTTGATCATTACCGTCGCTTGAGAGCGTGTTGCGTTCCCCTGAGGCTGGAAGGTATTTGTCGTCACCCCCTGGATAACGCCGGCCTTTACTGTTTTGGCTACAGCTTCTTGATAACGAATCTTGGAGGCATCCTTAAACTTCGTCAAAGCCTGTGCCGGTGTGCCGTTTAAGGTAGGCTCATATTTGCCATAATTCAGGGCACGCACCATCATCAAAGCCATTTCCTCACGGGTAATATACTGATCCGGTCTGAATTTCCCGTCAGGGTATCCTGTAATGATCCCGGCCTTGCTGGCAGCGCCTATGTAGCCCCCGCGCGTATCGAGCTTCACGTCCGGATAAACCTGCGCTTCCTTTATATCTGTGCCTAGTCCCAGCGCTTTGGCGATGTACTCCGCGAACTCTGCACGCGTAATATTCCGGTCAGGCTCAAATGCGTTAGAATCGCTTTTACGTGGACTGACTACAAATTTCGAGGTCAGCTCATCAATATCCGCTTTTGCCCAATGCTTCCCGGTGTCCCCATAATTAGCAGTACCTGAAGCTGGGCCAACGATCAGGCCGCCTGAAGCTGCTGATTCCGCCCCCGCATTGGACGATCCTGACCCCGCTTGTCCGGAGGCAGATCCCGAACCGGATGCCCCGGCTCCGCTATTCGCTGGATTGCCGCCAGGATTTCCGCTAAATACCAGCGTCCCGTTGCTTGCGGAAATTTTAGACGGAATTGGAATGATCGTCTTGTTGACTGTGTCGTATTTCACTAACGTTGCATTTGCAGATGTTACCTTACTGCCGGTAATGCGCAAATAAAGCTTCCCTGCATGAGAAATATTAAACAAATGGGCAGCCGCGTTAAGATTAGACGCATCTGATTCAGAAACCACAATGATTCTAATGCGTATAGGATTGCTTGCCTGGTTCACGTAAACCCCATTTATAGTCATCGGTATGGAAATCTGGTCAGGCGAAACAAATTCCAGTTGAATAATCAAGTACAGCGTATTTAAAGAATCTACACTTAGTGTCCCGTTATTCAAGGACTTGGCAATTTGCGCAAACGGAATCTCCTCGACCGGCAGCTCATACATCGTTTCATTGTATTTAATTGAAAATGAAACAAGCTTACCGCGATTGTAACCTTCATACAGTGCGCCAAGCGGGATAGCCACCTCAGCGGCTTTCTCCGTCGCCGGCACCTCAAAAATTAACGGTTCGCGTTTGCTTTTATTCGTATTTATGGAGATCAAGAATTTAATGGCTTCTTGCAGTTGTGCTGCGCCGATTGTATATCTTGAGATATTTTGCCCGCCAACCGATACACTGCTTGATGACTTAGCCGTACTTAGATTTAGCAGATAACCGCCAAGTCCGAAGTTAGAGCTGGAAATCGCCGTTACAAAGGACGGCATGCCTTGTGCAGCTGGCGGCTCTGATCCTGTGCTAGCCTTGCCTTTTACAACATAATCAATGTAATAGCTCCCATAAATGCCGTCCAAGTCCTCAATTGAATCCGCACCATCGACAAAAGAAACGGTAACATTATCGTTCTCCGCCAGCGATGAAGCCAAAGTCAAAATAACCTGGCTGCCGGCAATTTCAACTCGGGTGATCCGCAGCTCTGACTGATTTACACGCACAATGAATTGATTTGGATTCAATTTTTTGCTTTTTAGCGTTTTATTATAAGTAATGGTAATTGTGTTCCCTTTGCCCTCAATACCTATCAATGATAATGTTGACTTACTGCTGGTATTGCTCACCTTATAGCTGCTGATTTCCGCAAGCGCCTGCCCAGAGCTAAGGACTAGCTTATTACTCGCTTTCGGGGTGTACGATAATTCCACCAAATCACTTGCTTCAATAGCTGTCACTAATTCGATATACAGATAGCTTCCGGAAGAGTATACCTTGGAAATTTCTCTTTCCCGCTGGTTAACCACCACCTTGAAGCCTGTCGTTGCGATGCTGTTATTTGTGCCAAGCGGCTTGCTATATTTTAAAATAATCGTATTATTCGTAATCTCTCCACTTTGAAGGACAGGAGCCTCGCTGCTATTCTTGTCCGTCTCCGTCTCGTATAAACCCTCCCAGCCGTTCATATATACAGCCCCTGTCTGAGCATCCGCTGCGGCACCCGCACCAATGTACAGATAATACCTGCTTCCCTTGTCCAACTCATGAACAGGCTTTATAAACAAACCTGAACCGGAGGCTCTAACCTGAACAGCCAGTTGCGCATCATTTTCTTTTTTCTTAAAAACTATGGCGGATTCGTTATTAATCTTAATGTTGCGATTAAAAATCATCGTAAACTCGGTATCCACGGGAATGTTCGTACTTCCCCCAAGTGGTGTCACACCTAACATTTGCAATGGCGAAGTCTCTTCCGCCGCACCAGCATTGACGGTATTGTTAGTGCTGCCGGCGGCTGTCTCGGTTTTTGTTGTGAAAAAATACTGAACAGCAGGGGAGGCAATGCTCCGGTTCTCCGCATCCACAAAATTGCCTTCTTCAGCTTGTACAACGTATGTCGTGTTATACTTTAACTGCGGCAGCAGCAGTGTAACTTCATTCGTACCCTTCCCCGGGCTCCCATCACTAAGGACCGTCTCGATATTGGACAAGGGTTCCTTACCTTTTTCGGACACTTTAAGCGAATCCTTATTGATCTGTACCTTGCGGTCAAATTGCAGCTTAATAGATTTAGTTGCGGCTGGGTCAACATTGCTGGCCCCATTTTGCGGATTCATCGTAATCCGAATTCCGCTAGCACTGCCGGCGGCGTGTATCATTGATGTCGGCGCCGCGACCCCAAGCAGTAAATTCAGTACTAAGATTGCAATGATCCCCGTTGATAGCTTTCTCTCCATTTTGCGTTTCTCCTCTCAAAAATAACCTGCACTCTATATTATCGGCTATTTGCCCTTCCTTGTTGCGAAGGATTTGAAATATTGTGCACTTGTTAATTCTCCGCATAAAATTACAGCGACAGCTCCTCCACCAGACTTTCCCTAATTTGCGTAAACCACTCTTTCGTTTCGCTGGTCAGCTCCGATTTCTCTCCGTAAATCAGGCAAGTTTCTCTACGGGTCTGCTCCAGTTCGGGGATCGGCACGGACACCAGCCCGTTGTCCCGCAGCAGCGGCCTGCGCAGGTACGATCTGGGGAGCAGGGAAGCCGCTTTGCAGATCGGCAGCAGCCGGACGATCGCTTCGAAAGAGTCGATCTCCATGCGGACATCGGGGACGATGCCGTAGCGGCCGAACAGGTCGTCGACCAGCCGGCGGTACCAGGTTCCTTTGGAGAAAATAATCATGGACCGGCCGTTCAGATCGTCCATCGAGGGATGGCCGTCTTGGGTTGGGGATGCGAGTTCATGTCCCTTGGGGACCACAAGCTCCAGGTGGTCCTGAAACAGCGGGATGCATTTTAACCCGGCTTCGCTGATCGAGGAGGCGACGACGCCGATGTCCACTTTTTTGTCGCGGACGTGGGAGACGATCTCATGCGTTTTCCCGGTGACGAGCTTGAGCTCGATGTCCGGGAATTTGTCCATCATCGCCTTGACCAGCGGGGGCAGCGTTGTCTGGATGGTCGTCAGACTGGCGCCCAGCGTAACGACGGTGCGTTCCGCCTTTTTGAAACGGGAGACGGCCTGCAGAAAGTTTTGATGGCGCTGCCGCTGTTCCAGGGCGTACAAATAAGCCTCTTGACCGACACGGGTCAACTCCAGGCGTTTTCCTTTGCGGTGAAACAGCGCAACCCCCCATTCATCCTCCAATTTTGCGATTTTTCGGGAAAGTGCGGGCTGCGACAAATTGAGCAGCTTCGACGCTTTGTTTAAACTGGATTGCTCCACGACGGTGGTAAATACAAGCAGTTCTTCTAACATGGGGTAACCTCCTTTTTTCGGGAAGAAAAAAATAGGGCTCGACAATTGGCGCGGATTATTGACGGACAAGTGATCGGACTATACCGGACTATACCGGACTATACCGGGCTATATGTGAAAAGCTGCTTATGTGCTTTTTGTATAACTATTAATAACTATATTGCAATTCCATTATAAGATAAAAAGGAGTAACATGAAAAGTGACACAAGATGTTCACATGTTACTTTTGTAACATAGTAAAGTAGCCTTGATGTTGTGGGATATATCATATCCAAACTGTAGGGCTGTATTAATCGATTCGTCGATTATTGTTGAAAATGCGCAAGTTCAAGGGAAGATGGAAACTAGAAAGGGGTACGCGCACTTATGAAAGGGTTTTATTCCAGAAAACTTCATTCGCTGCTCGGAGTCATTCCGCTGGGGTTTTTCATTCTGGAACACATGATCACCAACTTTTCGGCGGTGGAAGGCGGAAGCCAGGGATTTAAGGAAAGCGTGGCTTTCCTGAACAGCCTGCCGCTCGTGCTGGTGCTGGAGATCTTCGGCATCTGGCTGCCGCTGCTGTACCACGGTGTCTACGGATTGTATATCGCCTTCCAGGCGAAGCCGAATAACGGGCGGTTCCCGACGGAACGGAATCTGCGGTATTTGCTCCAGCGGATTTCGGGTGTAATCGTCTTTGCCTTCGTGATTTGGCATTTGTGGGAAACCCGCGTTCAAGTGGCGCTGGGCAATGTCACTCATGAAGAGCTTGGCGGGGTTATGCACAGCATCGTTACCCAGCCGGTTTTCTTCCTATTGTATCTGATTTCGGTCGTGGCGGCGTCCTTCCATTTCGCCAACGGGTTATGGTCGTTTATGGTCAGCTGGGGCATCACCGTCGGCCCGCGCGCGCAGCGCGTTTCCTCATACATCTGCATGGGGCTGTTCGTGATCGTTGCGCTGATGTTCGTCGGCTCGCTGTTCGCTTTCCGCGGGGCCGAATTCCAGGCGGAAGGAACGGCTTTGCTGGAGTCGGCGAAGGCGCTGCTGGCGTAACTGCTGGCGTAAGGACGAAGATTATGATTTTTGGCGGCGATATCGCGATATTTTGGGGAGCATAGCAAATCGTAACGCTATACAAAACTTTTAGGAGTTGAAATACAATGGCTAAACAAAGCGTAATTGTCGTTGGCGGCGGTCTGGCCGGGCTGATGGCTACGATCAAATCGGCCGAGGCGGGCGTGCCGGTGCATCTGTTTTCGCTTGTGCCGGTGAAACGTTCCCACTCGGTGTGCGCGCAGGGCGGCATTAACGGGGCCGTGAACACGAAAGGCGAAGGCGACTCCCCATGGGAGCATTTCGACGATACGGTATACGGCGGAGACTTTCTGGCCAACCAGCCGCCGGTCAAAGCGATGTGCGAAGCGGCGCCCGGCATCATTCACCTGATGGACCGGATGGGCGTTATGTTCAACCGCACCCCGGAAGGCTTGCTGGATTTCCGCCGGTTCGGCGGGACCAAGCATCACCGGACCGCTTTTGCCGGAGCGACGACGGGACAGCAGTTGCTGTACGCCCTCGACGAGCAGGTGCGCCGTCATGAAGCGGCGGGGCTGGTCACGAAATACGAGAACTGGGAATTCCTTTCGGTCGTGCTGGACGATGATGGCGTATGCCGCGGCATTACCGCGCAAAACCTGCGTTCCATGGAAATCGTAACGTTCGCTTCCGACGCGGTGATTTTGGCGACGGGCGGACCGGGGATTATTTTCGGCAAAACGACCAACTCGGTGATCAACACCGGCACGGCCGCCAGCGCGGTATACCAGCAGGGTGTCCATTACGCCAACGGCGAGTTCATCCAAATTCACCCGACGGCGATTCCGGGGGACGACAAGCTGCGGCTGATGTCGGAGTCGGCGCGGGGCGAAGGCGGACGGATTTGGACGTACAAAGACGGCAAACCGTGGTACTTCCTCGAGGAAAAATACCCGGCTTACGGCAACCTGGTGCCCCGCGACATCGCCACCCGGGAAATTTTCCACGTTTGCGTTGATCAGAAGCTGGGCATTAACGGCGAAAACATGGTGTATCTCGATTTGTCGCATAAGGACCCGAAGGAACTGGACGTCAAGCTCGGCGGCATCATTGAAATCTATGAAAAATTCATGGGCGACGATCCGCGCAAAATTCCGATGAAAATCTTCCCGGCGGTCCATTACTCGATGGGCGGCATGTGGGTCGATTACAATCAAATGACCAACATTCCCGGGTTGTTTGCGGCAGGGGAATGCGAATATCAATACCACGGCGCGAACCGGCTCGGGGCCAATTCGCTGGTCTCCGCCATCTACGGCGGCATGGTGGCCGGACCGAAAGCGGTGGAATATATCCGCGGCTTGAAAAAATCGGCCGA
This sequence comes from Paenibacillus sp. FSL P4-0127, assembly GCF_038007325.1. Lineage (NCBI taxonomy): Bacteria > Bacillati > Bacillota > Bacilli > Caryophanales > Paenibacillaceae > Paenibacillus > Paenibacillus sp. FSL P4-0127. Next base: position 2,315,518 of record NZ_JBBOWY010000001.1, read on the forward strand.
CGACATCCGTCCGGACGTGTTCGATCGCTATCGCAAAGCGCAGGAGGACAAATTCGAAGGCCTGCTGAACATGAACGGGTCGGAGAACGCCTACGTTCTTCATAAAGAGCTGGGCGAATGGATGACGGACAACATGACGGTCGTCCGTTACAACGACCGGCTCGAAGCGACGATCAACAAGATTAAGGAACTGAAGGAACGCTACAAGAAAATCAACATCAACGATACGTCTCGCTGGAACAATGCCGGGGCCGCGTTTACCCGTCAGCTGTGGAACATGCTGGAGCTGGCCGAAGCGATGACGCTGGGCGCGCTGCTGCGCAACGAAAGCCGGGGCGCGCATTATAAACCGGATTTCCCGAACCGGAACGACGAGGAATTTTTGAAGACGACGAAAGCGACATGGACGCCGGACGGCCCGCAAATCTCGTATGAGGACGTGGACGTCTCTTTGATCCCGCCGCGGATTCGCGATTACTCGAAGGATAAATAGGAGGGGATAGCCATGGCGATGGCGGAAACGGAAGCAGCCGTAAAACAAAAGTCAGGCAAAAAAGTCAAATTCATCATTACGCGCCAGGACGACCCGAACTCCCAGCCTTATACCGAGGAGTTTGAGCTGGACTATCGGCCGAACATGAACGTGATCAGCGCTTTGATGGAAATTCAGCGCAACCCGGTAAACCAGAAGGGCGAGCACACCGCTCCGGTATGCTGGGAGTCGAACTGTCTGGAGGAGGTTTGCGGCGCCTGCTCGATGGTCATCAACGGCAAACCGCGCCAGGCATGCGCGGCGCTGATCGATCAACTGGAGCAGCCGGTGCGCATCGAACCGATGCGGACGTTCCCGGTCGTGCGCGATTTGGTGATCGACCGCAGCCGGATGTTTAACGCTCTGAAGCGGGTGAAAGCGTGGATTCCGATCGACGGTACGTACGATTTGGGGCCGGGTCCGCGCATGCCGGAGAAAAAACGCCAATGGGCGTATGAGCTGTCGAAGTGCATGACCTGCGGCGTCTGCCTGGAGGCTTGTCCGAACGTCAACGAGAAAACGGACTTCATCGGCCCGGCGGCCATTTCCCAAGTACGCCTGTTCAACGCGCACCCGACCGGCGCCATGAACGCCGACGAGCGCTTGGACGCGCTGATGGAAGACGGCGGCATCGAAGGCTGCGGCAACTCGCAAAACTGCGTTCGCGCCTGCCCGAAAGGCATCCCGCTGACCACTTCGATCGCCGAGATGAACCGGGACACCACGAAGCGTATGTTTAAGCGTTGGCTGACGGAATAGGGGAATTATTTATAGGTATTATAATAAAGCAGGGGAGCCATGAGAGTGGTTCCCCTGCTTTATTATTAATAATATTTCCAAGATTCCGGGAAGCTTTCCCGTAAAAGCATCCCGTAGAAGCTTCCCGTGCAAGCTTCCCGGAAATCTAACGGTTGCAGCAGCGGCTATTTTCCGAAAAAAGGCCCTTTCTAAATTCTAACGGTTATGAGCGTCGTTATTTGCCTGAATCTAAGCAAAAATAGCCGGATTTCAGTGAAATAAGCACGATGGCAACCGTTACAATTTTAAATCCGCGTTTTTGGAACAAATAGCGCTTGTGGCATCCGCTAGATTATTGGTGTGGCTAGAAAATATATCTTGTCAGATCGGATTTGATGCAACGCTAGTGCCGTTAGCGTCCGCAGATTTGGCCGGATGGGTGGTAAAAGTGTGCTTGACCGCTTGGCACTAACCACTAATTGCAAATCATACAACTAACTTTACATTCTTTACTCAATCATTCGTTTAATTGCATTTCATACAATGTTTTCCTCGCTTCTTTGCCTCTTCTGTAAAAGATAGCAGAATAACTGCGGGTTTTACACTTAATCAAGTGCTGTGGCAGCATTTCCGGATAAGTAAATGTACATTTTGCAGCTATTTCATTCAACAATGGACAAAGAAAGCCGGAGCAGGCAGCAGGTACACTCGGGTGGGGAGCCCCCTTTACTATAACTACTGAACGAGATAAATTTTCAGCGTAACTGAACAATTTTATCATAAGGCGTTTTTCGTATTTCAATCTGTATATTTACAAAACCTATGAATACATTTCATATTCAGCTTACCTTTTGCCTTTAGTCTTTATTAGGATAAAGACTAACAAGGAGGAACTCATGAAAAAGAAGGTGATAGCCGCTGTTTTAGCGTGCGGCATGCTGATGTCCAGCTTTAACTTTACCGGTATCATTGTGCCGGCGAAGGCGGATGCATCAGATGAAATGAAAATATTTATCTCCGAGATTTACCCGGATGACAAATCCAATCAGAATGTAATTGAGGGAGCGGGCGGGGCGGACCTGTTCGAGTATGTAGAGATCTACAATCGCTCCGGTCAGCCTCTGGCCTTCAACGAGGAATATGCAATTCGGTATAACTACAACAGCGGCGTCAAAAATCTGACGGTAACCGATACGGTATACGATGATCCGAATACCGTAGTTATTCCGGCAGATAGCCCGGCGGTACTGTGGGTGAAGCGGACAAGCTCCTCCATTACCGGGGCGGCCGCCAATCTGACCGCAGCCGATTTCAGGCAGTATCATTCCGTGCCGGATAACGTGCCGGTTTATGTGCTCAAGGGGCAGGACGGATTAAACAATACGGACCGGGGACTTCTCATTACCCGCAAAGGGGATGCCTCCGTGGTCATCAGTGAGTATTACTACACCGCCGACGATGTCGGTGACGGAAAGAGCGTGCATCTGCAGCTTCCTTCGCGCGGAACGGCGATGGTCCCGTTGGCCCGGGAAGCGGCTCCATCGGCCGGCCGGGTCGAGCCTGCGCAGCTCACGGCAACAAACAATCGCATTCCCCAAATCGATCATACGCCAATCGCAACGGCGGACCGGTCCCGGCCCTTAACCGTGACGGCCGGCGTGTACGATGAGGATGGGGATTCGCTTACCGTCAAGCTGTATTATAAAACGGCGGCGAACGGTTCTTACAGCGAGCTGCCGATGGAAGACCGGGGGAGCGGCTTGTTTGCCGGCGAAATTCCTTCGGCCCGCCTTGGAGGGGACAAGCTGTACTATGTGCTGGAGGCGGGCGACGGCATCGAGTGGGCCAGATCTCCGGAATATGAGACCGTCCTTACCGGAGAAGTGTCCGATGCGGATATTCCCCGCATTTTGATCACCGAGCTTCTGCCGAATCCTGCCGGCGATTACCGGTATGGAAGCGGGAACCAGTACGAGTATCTGGAGTTATACAATAATTCCGCTCAAACTCTTGACTTGAAAGATTACACGATATGGTACCTTTATCCGGGAACGACGGCTCCGAAGAAATGGGTCATTCCGCAGCACACCAGCATTGAGCCCTACAGCGCGGCCGTCATCTGGTTTGCCAAGGAAGCGGTGGCCAACGGCAAAGGCTATACCACAACCGCCGATTTCAACCTGCATTTCAACAGTACGCTGGCGGACAGCGACATTATTTTTTACGACAATTCGCAGCCTTCGGACTTCAATCTTCCGAACGCTACGCACCGCGGGCTGGCCCTGTCATCCCCGGACGCTCCGGACCAGTACATAGTGGAAGCCTGGTATGATTCAACCGCCACCGGCAGCCCGGACCGTCTCGTAAACGATGTCCGCAATGCGGTGATCCGCTATGCGTACCCGCTAACCGGAACGGCTATGGTGAGGTTGGATAACCGGATGTACGCCAATCCCGGCAGCATTGATCCTGGTCAAGTGCCGGCCGTGGACGGTGTGGATATGGTCGCGCCTACGCTGCAGCACGAGCAGACCGTATACAATCTGGGAAAAGGACAGGCCTACAACGCTACGGTAACGAGCGACGAACCGCTGGCTTCCGCCCAAATCTTGTATGGAGCGTCAACGGAGGAGCCGATGCTGTTCACGGGCACGCAGCCTCTTACGCTGACAGGAGAGGACGGAGGCAAGTATATCTATAAAGGCAGTCTGTCGTTCGATGAGCCGGGCGTTTACCGTTATATCATCGATGCGGCGGATGCTGCGGGCAACCGGACAAGAGTGCCTTATAATTCCAGAGGCGGCATGCTGACCGTAAATGAGAGCGGGACAGGCACTGAGCTTCCGGACCCGGGCTTATCCATAGAGGGCGGAAGCATGCTGAAAGGAAAAGCTTCCTTCTATGCGTACGGCCGTCAGGCTGCCGAGAGCATCGAGGTCCTTTTTAACGGCCAGCCGGTGCCCCTGCGCAAAACATTGCCGGGCAAAGCAAGCCTAGGCATGCAGACCCGCGGCGTCGACCAAATCTATCAGGCTTCGGTCAGCGCGCTGGACCCGGCAGGGGAACCGAGCTTCTTCAGCCGCATTCTGCCGAAATACACCAATGACGCCTGGTCCATGTTCGACATGCCGGCGGATCTGTTTGTGACCGGCACCGTCGTTTCGGTGCATACCGGCAACGAAAACGCGCCTTATCAATTAAAGGATCATGACAAGGTGTTCGGCAGCAACAATCATGATGACTTTGAGGTGAAAAATGTTCACCTGGTGCTGCCGGACGGCAGCGTTGTTAAGCCCGATAAGGTATTGAACTATTTGGGGAACCTGACGCAAACCACCGTGGATTACAGAGAAGACACGTATTACGGCTTCGGCGACGCGGATTATGGGAGCAACCCCAACAAACCGATGATCAGCGATTTTCATTTCCCGGTCCCGGACGACAAATTCACGGCCCGGTATGCCGAATTGGACACTGCAGCCGTCCAGGACGGAGTTTATCCGTTGACGATGACGATCGGCGGACAGGAGATCGACGCTGTTCAGGTTATGGTGGACAACACGGCGCCGGTGATTGAGGGGATTTCTTACGGTGACGGACAGCTGCTGGAAAACTCCATGTTTCTCAAAGGGCCGTTTACGCTGAATGTGCTGGCTTCGGACAATTTGAGCGGCGTAGGCAAAATTGAAGCCGAACTTGACGGAAAAGCCGTTGAATTGCCGTATGATTCATCCTCGACTCTGCTGAGCGCAGGCGAGCATCGGCTGAAGGTGACTGTCTACGATGGAGCGGGGAACACGGCCGTCCTGGAAAAATCATTCCAAATCGAGGACGAGAAGCCGCTTGCGCCCGGCGAGGTATCGCCGGTTGACTTTACGGACAAAGTGCCGACGAACGCCAGACTCCGGGCCAATGTCAGCGATCCTGGCGGCGATGCCATGGATGTCCGCTTCCTTCAAGGGGACAAATACGATTTTGCCAGACCGGAGGGAATCAGCGGCTATACCGATGTTGCGGACCGTGAGCCTCCGTTGGTGCTGAACCCGGACGGCGAGACTGAAATCGGAGCGGCCGAGGCCGGTGAGATCGCCTTTGCGGACGGAGAGTATCTCGTAACGGACACCGACTCCGGATTTCCGTACCACCGCTTTGAAATTGAATTGAAGGAAGAGATTCAACCCGCGGACAAGGTGGAGGTCTATTGGAAGGGCCGGACTCTGCCCGGACGCATTGTAACCTTGTATGCCTGGGATTACGATGCGGGCAAGTGGACTGCGCTGAAAGCGGAGACCGGCCAGAACGCCGAGGCCGATATCATCCTGACCGCCGAAATTGAGGCCGGACGGTATGTCCGTGACGGGCGGATTCAGGCCATGGTGCAGGATGAGGTCAAGGGCGCCAACGATCCTTTTACGATGCTGTGGTTTACGGATACGCAGTATTATGCCGAGTCCTACCCCGAAATTTTTGACAGGCTGGGCGACTGGATTTCCGAAGAGTATAAAAAAGGCACTTTTGCTTACGCCATTCATACGGGCGATATCGTCAACGTTGCGAACGATGAGCGGCAGTGGGCGGTAGCCGACCGCAACCTGAAAAAGCTGGATGACGCGGGCGTGCCGTACGGAGTCCTTGCAGGCAATCACGATGTCATCATCGACGGTGTCAATTATTCTTATTACGGCAAATATGCAGGAGCCGACCGGTATAAGGATAATCCTTGGTACGGCGGGGAAATGGACAACAACCGGAATCACTATGACCTGTTTTCGTTCGGCGGCCATGATTTTATTTTCCTTTACATTGGCTTTGGCTTGGAGGATACGCCGGAGACCGTGGCGTGGGCCAACGAAGTACTGCGAAAGCATGCGGACCGGATTGCGGTCGTCGGCATGCATGCTTATCTGGAATCCAACGGTACCTTATCCAATATGGCGCAAAATGTATTCGATCAGGTGATCGCGCCCAATAAAAATGTACAGCTTGTGCTGAGCGGACATTATCATGCGGCTAAACGGGTCGTGAAGACGGTGACGCATCCGGACGGTACAAGCAGACAGGTGATCGAGATGCTGGCGGACTATCAGGGAGGGCCAAACGGCGGCAACGGCTATCTCCGGCTTCTGAAGTTTGATCCGGCAGCGGGTACGCTGGATGTGGATACCTATTCGCCGTATCTGGATGACTATAATTTCTTCGATGATGCGACCGAGGACTTTACGGAGCCATTTGCGTTCAGGGATATCCAAAAACGGGTGGCTACCGATTATTTTGCGGTTAATGTGTACAAAGATGCGCTGATCGGGGAGCAAAAGGGAGTAATCTCCGGCGATGTTGCTTCCGTGCCGTGGAACGGGCTTGCGCCAGGCAAAACCTATTATTGGTACATGGACATTACGGACGAATACGGCGCCTCGACGCGCAGCCCGATTTACCGCTTTACTACAGTCAATAATGGAACTACCCCAACGGTTCCGGGCGGCAACAACGATGATGACGACGACGATGATGACGACAGAGGCAACGGCGGTAGTGGAAACGGAAATCACGGAAAAAGTTCCGGAAGCACGGGCAGCGGTGGGGCCGTTAGCTCAGCGGGCAATGTCAAGCCTGCTCCATCCGGCTCCGGCACGATCATTGCTCAAGCGGCTATCGACGGAAACAAGGCTGTTGTCTCCATCACTGAAGAGGAGCTCAGCGCAGCCTTTTCCAATGCCGGCGCAGACGCAAGAGGGGTTAAAAAGGTGTCCGTTGTACTGAGCGACAGCGGCAACCGTTTCGACGGCGAATTTATCACGCAGCTTCCGTCCGCCTTCTTCAGCGAAACGGATGGACGGAGCCGGATTGAGCTTGTTACGCCGCATGCCCGCGTGACTCTGCCCGCGGGGATGCTGAGCCGTACCGGTACGGCCGGTCCGATCGTGGAACTGGTTGTCCGTCCCGGCGTTCCGGCCGGATTATCGCCGGAAATGCTGGGGCTGATCGGCGGCAGACCGGCCATCGAGCTGGCGCTGCGCATGGACGGCAAGGACATCGACTGGCAAGGGAGCGTGGCGGATGTTGCGGTGTCCGTTCCTTATACTCCTGGTGAACACGAGCAGACCGACGGTCTTGCGGTGTGGGAAATTGACGCAGGAGGCCCGGCAAAAGCGGTGCTGAACAGTCATTACAACAAGGATTTGCAGGCGGCAGTATTTCATACCGGCCGGTTGGGCCATTTTGTCCTTGGGGGCAAGACGGTATCCTATCAGGATGTGAGCCCTTCAAGCTGGTATGCCCAAGCCGTTAATTACCTGTCGGCAAGGGACGTCGTCAAGGGAAGCGGGGAAGGACGTTTTCTGCCGCGAAGCGACATTAGCCGCGCGGAGTTTCTCGTGATGACCATGAACGCTTTCGGAATGGAGCCGGCGGCAGGCGAGGACGCAAGCAATTTCGCGGACGCAGGCAACCGGTATTACAGCCCGTATTTGGCGGCTGCAAAGAGCATGGGACTGGTTAAGGGAACAGGGGATAACCGGTTCAGGCCGGAAGCGAAAATTACCCGCCAGGATATGGCCGTGATTCTTCATTCTATCATGGCAGCGGCGGGAACCGAGCTGCCGGCGGATAACCCAAGTACGGCTCGGAGCTTTAGCGATGCCGGAGATATTGCCGATTATGCGCAATCAGCCATCAACGATATGCTGGGGACCGGCCTGATGCAGGGAACCGGCGACGGCCGTCTTTCTCCGCAGCGCTTTACTAACCGGGCGATGGCGGCGCAGGTCATTTACAATTATCTTATTAAAAGCAGAGAAGCCATTTCATTGGAATAACTCTTTTCCAGTGGAAGAAACGCCCTGCAGGCCAGTAGCTTGCGGGGCGTTTCCTGTTTTTTTCAGGGGCAGATACGGGTGAATTATTCCCCGGAAAGCAGGCGATATCCGATTCCCGGCTCCGTAACGATTAACTTGGGCTGGGTCGAATCTTCTTCTAGTTTCTTGCGCAAATGTCCGATATAGATTCTCAGGTAGTGACTTTCGGACTCATCATGATGGCTGCCCCATACTTCTTGAAGCAGCTGCCGCTGCGTTACGATCCTCCCGGCATTCGAGGCGAGGACTTTCAGCAGGTCATATTCTGTTGGGGTCAATTTTACCCGCTCTCCATTCATTTCCACAATCCGTTGTGCCAAATCGATGGTTAGTCCACCAATCCGAAGCACGGGTTCGTTTGCCGATTTGGCGGCATGGCGCAGCGCCACGCGAATTCTGGCCACCAGTTCTCCCATGCTGAACGGTTTGGTAACATAATCGTCGGCACCGCTGTCCAAGGCCGCGATTTTGTCTTCTTCTCTGTCTTTAGCCGTTAGTACAATGATTGGCACGTTTGACCAGTCTCGTATGCGATGCAACACCTCCATACCGGAGATGTCCGGCAATCCGAGATCCAGCACGATCAGGTCCGAATGAATCAATGAGGCTTGCAGCACTCCTTCCTCCCCCGTGGACGCTTCATAAGTTGAATACTGATGAGCCAGTAAAGTCACCGTCAGCAGCTTGCGAATTTGGGGTTCGTCATCGACAATTAGGATACGAGCTCCAAGCTTACTTATGGTCATCCTCCTCCATTTCTTCAAAATGCCCTTCGCGCGGCTTGCTAAGGGGAAGTGTAATTGTAATGACGGTGCCTTGCGGCTGATTCGGCTTGGCCGTAATGGTTCCATTGTGCAGCTCCACGATTCCCTTGCAAATGGCAAGTCCCAATCCCGTGCCCGTCACTTGCTTGGCGGCGGCCGAACGGTAAAACTTTTCGAAGATCCGGCCGTAATCGTCACCGGCAAGTCCGATTCCCGTATCGGAAACAAGGATAACAAGCTTGTCGTCCTCGGGCCTTACCGTTATGAAAATCTCGCTGTAATCCGGACTGTATTTGATCGCGTTGCTGACCACATTAACCAGCACTTGCTCGAGCAAAACTTCATCCCCCATTACCATAGGAACGGACGCCGGCAGGTTTACCCGCAGTTTTCGATGCTGCTGAAAATCTTTGACCTGAGCCAAGGTGACGCCGATCAGATCTTCCACATCGCACCAATTTTTTCTAAGACGCAGCATGCCGCTTTCCAATTGCACCATGCTGAGCAGGTTTTTGACCAACCGATTCATACGGAGGGCACCGTCCCGAATGGTAAGCAGCAATTCCATGCGATCCTCCGAAGAAAAAAGAGAATTGCCTTCAATAAGGCTGGTCGCCGAGCCGATAATGGCCGCTAACGGAGTACGCAACTCATGAGAAACAGAATCTAGAATCGCGGTGCGAAGCCGTTCCGATTCGGCCGTCAAATGAGCGATTTTGGCTTCCTCCGCCAGCTTCATGCGGGCGATGGCGGTGGCCGCCAGACCGCCCAGTGCGTCCAGCATCCGCTGTTGCTCGGTGGTGAGCCCGCTTTTCCGATCCTGCAGATTGAGCGCCAATACCCCATGCACGCGGTCCTCGGTTCTGAGCGGCAGGTAATGGGCTGGAGAGTCTCTTAAGGTACGGGTTCCATTTCCGACAGCTTCGCCATGATCAAACGCCAGCTTCGCCATCACTTTTTCCGTTTCGCCCTGTCCCCAATCGCTATGAACCGAAGAGCAGTGGGCTAGCACTAAATTATTCCGTTGATCCGGCAAAAAAATCGCAATTTCCGTACCGATGGTTTGCGAAACTTGCCGGGAAACATTATTGAGCAGGGAGTGAATGTCCGCGATATCGCTCATTTGCCGGCTGAGCACGTAGAGCGCGGCGGTATGCTCCTCCCTCTGCTTGGCGTATAGCAACTGCCGTTTCAGCTTTACCGCCAGGCTGGCCGTTAACGCGGCTACCGCCAAAAAAACGCCGAACGAGATCAGATAGCGCAAGTCCGCGATCGTAAAACTCAGAATTGGAGAAACGAAAAAGAAATCAAAGGCCAGGACCCCCATCATTGCTGCATAAAGAGCAGGGCGCAGGCCCCAGACGACGGAACTCCAAAGCACGGGCAGCAGATAGAGAAGTGCTATATTGACCGAATCAAACGCTAGTCCGAACGGGTGCATGGCGGCGGTCATGATTGCGATGAGCAAAGTGATGCTTGCATAAGGCTTCCATAGCATCCACATCGATTTCAACTTATCCATTAAACCACTCCTGTCCGTCTATGCTCCCGTTACTACTATAGTTCAGGGTAATGTAAAAAAGGAATAAAATAAACCGTTTATAGGCGTAAAAATTCCGTAAAAATCCACGAAATGCCATATAATCACGAGTATTTGCGAGGAAAATGAAGCTCTAATATTTTGAGAGCGCTAACTTCATCTTAAAGTTTCTTTTTTTTACGGATATGCCGGCTGCGTCGTTTTACAACCATTTAGCTAAGGAGTAAGATACGATCCATGAATTGAATGGCCATTCGATTCTAAATGGATATGCCGATCGACGAAACCAACGTGCCGAAGCTTGTGTGAGAGCAGAACGATCGGAACGGTTGGAGCGGAATCATCGGTCATGACTCATTCGGCGAAGACGAGGGCGACTCTCACCGCCTGAATCGTCAGCTAACTGTAATATTTATTGAATGATGATTTCATTAAACGCTGAATCCTTGAAAGACACAAGGAACGGGGGAACCAACGGAAGCCGTTAGCCGGCTTCATGGGGTGAATCACCCGGCACTTTCAAATGCCGGGTGTAGGGCGACTCTCACGCCCGAATCCGTCAGCTAACCTCGTAAGCGTGTGGAGAGGCAACATTTTGTCGCGGGCCGGTCAGGATGACTGCAAGAAGCCGCGGAAAAGGTTCCTCTTTTCCAAGGCTTCTTTTTTGTTGCCTTCTTTCTTGATCCGGGGGAGGAGTGTATGGAGAAGAGTCGTATTTTAGTGGCCGCTTCAAATAAAGCGGGGAGAAACTTCGTTCAATTGCTGCTGTACCGAAAAGTCCCGGTAGCTGCCCTAACCAATAACAAAAGGGAAGAAAAGTTGCTGAAGGAACTCGGAGTGGATGAGATTTTACGTGTAAATACCACCCGTAATAAAGTGAGCGGGGTACCTGCATTTCCGATCGGGCGCGTGTTTATTTTTGAGACCAGCTTGCCGCTGAGTTGCCAGTATTTGCAATTCATTGCCCGATGGCCCTGCAAAGCGGTAACTGTCGTGACGACCGCGTGGTACCCCGATGTGATTTATAAAACACTCGGTGCTTCCTACGTGGTACACACAAAAAACGGGGAAGTTGGGTTTCTGCTCAGCCGCCTGACTGATTAACCATTGGAGGAGTGTCGTGATGCTGGATATTTGGATGGTGCTAACGTTGACCGTTGCCTTAGCGCTTATAGTTGGATTTGTCGTTTGGTGCGGTAAAACGGTGGAGGATACGGGAGGCGAACGCGAATGACTATCGTGTTGATTTTTACGTGTGGATTGCTGGTCTATCTAATCTATGCGTTGCTTCATCCGGAAAAGTTTTAACGAGTTTTGTTTATAGTGCGAGTTCAAAAAGGAAAGATGGCTTTTTGAACAACCTCTAATAGTGGGAGGAACAGTCATGGATATACTGCAAATCGTAATTGTGATCGGTATTTTGATGCTGATCGCCAAACCGCTCGGTAATTATTTGTACCACGTTTTCTCTAACGAGCCCAATCGCACGGATAAAATATTCTGTTGGGCCGAGAAACCCATTTATGCGGTCATCGGGCTGAAGCATCGCGCAGGCATGAGCTGGAAGCGGTACGCGATCAGCTTCATCGCAACCAACTTCGTGCTCGCCGCGGTAAGTTACTTGCTGCTGCGGGTGCAGAGCGGCTTGCCGTTGAACCCGAACGGTATCGGCAATATGGAGCCGACGCTGGTGATGAACACGGTGATCAGCTTTATTACGAACACAAATCTGCAGCATTACAGCGGCGAGACGGGGCTTTCGTACTTCTCGCAAATGGCTGTGATCATGATGATGATGTTTACGTCGGCGGCTACGGGTCTTTCGGTCGCGGTCGCGTTTGTCCGGGGCGTTACGAGCAAGGGAAAAAGCTTGGGCAACTTCTTTGAGGATTTCGTCAAGGCGCATACGCGGATTTTCTTTCCGCTGGCGTTGATCGTCACGCTCGTGCTGGTCGCGCTGCAGGTGCCGCAGACGCTTGGGTCTACGCTCTCGGTAACGACCTTGCAAGGGGCGACGCAGCAGATTGCGATCGGGCCTGTCGCTTCGCTGGAGTCGATCAAGCATCTGGGCACCAACGGCGGCGGCTTTTTCGGCGCCAACTCGGCGCATCCGTTTGAGAATCCGAGCCCGCTGACCAATGTGATCGAGATCCTGTCGATGTGGTCATTGTCCGCGGCGCTGCCCTTCATGTACGGCAGATTTGCGAAGAGCCGCAAGCAGGGTTGGGTCATTTTTTCGGCGATGATGGTTTTGTTCCTGGTGTTCCTGACCGTTGTCTATACCGCGGAAAAGAGCGGCAACCCGGTGATAAACGCGCTGGGCATCGACGCTTCGCAGGGCAGCATGGAGGGGAAAGAGGTACGCTTCGGCATCGCGCAATCCGCGCTGTTCACTGCCGTGACGACGGCGGCGACGACCGGCACGGTCAACAATATGCACGATACGCTGACCCCGCTTGGGGGGCTGGTGCCGCTGGCGGAGATGATGCTGAACGTCGTATTCGGCGGAAAAGGCGTCGGGCTGGTCAATATGCTGATGTACGCGATACTCGCCGTATTCATCTGCGGACTGATGGTCGGCCGTACGCCGGAGTTCCTTGGCCGCAAGATCGAGCCGCGCGAGATGAAGCTGATCGCGATTGCGATTCTGGCGCACCCGTTCATAATCCTGGCGCCGGCGGCGATCGCCTTCCTGACCGATCTCGGCAAGGGAGCGATTTCGAATCCCGGCTTCCACGGCATCACGCAGGTGCTGTACGAATATACATCGGCGGCCGCCAACAACGGCTCCGGCTTCGAGGGGCTGGCGGACAATACGCCGTTTTGGAACATAACGACCGGCCTGGTGATGTTTTTCGGGCGGTATATATCGATGATTGCGATGCTCGCCGTCGCCGGATCGTTGACGCGCAAGCAATGGGTGCCGGAGACGATCGGCACGTTCCGTACGGACAATGCGCTGTTCAGCTTCCTGCTGATCGGCACCGTCATTTTGATCGGGGCGCTGACTTTTCTGCCGGTGATTGCCCTAGGGCCAGTCGCTGAGCATCTGACGATTCGTTAAGTAAGAATATGAGGTGAAGCTGCCATGAACGATAAACGTAAAAAAAGCATGTTCTCCGGTCCGCTTGTCGCACAAGCTTTGAAGGCCAGCGTCATCAAGCTGAATCCGGCCGTTATGATGAAAAATCCGGTGATGTTTGTCGTCGAGGCCGGCACGGTCATCGTACTGCTGATGACGGTGTTTCCCGGTTACTTCGACGCGAAGGACCGCACCGGCTTTAATCTCGCCGTGTTCGTGATCTTGTTGTTTACGGTACTGTTCGCCAATTTCGCCGAAGCCTTGGCGGAGGGCAGGGGCAAGGCGCAAGCCGATACGTTGAAGCGGACGAAGAAAGAGATTACCGCGAACAAAGTGGTTGGCAATGGCGTTAAAACGGTGCCTTCGACGGAGCTGCGCAAGGGGGATATCGTCGTCGTTTTCCAAGGGGAGATGATTCCCGGCGACGGCGAAGTGATCGAAGGGCTCGCCTCCGTCGACGAGTCGGCGATTACCGGCGAATCGGCGCCGGTGATCAAGGAAGCGGGCGGCGATTTCAATTCCGTCACCGGCGGAACGCGCGTCATTAGCGACCGGATTAAGGTGAGAATTACCAGCGATCCCGGCGAGACGTTCATCGACCGGATGATTGCGCTTGTCGAAGGCGCGAAACGGCAGAAGACGCCGAATGAAATCGCCCTAAATACGCTGTTGATCAGCCTGACGCTTATTTTTCTGATCGTCGTCGTGACGCTTGGGCCGATCGCTTCTTATGCGGGTATTCATTTGGAGATTCCGGTACTGATCGCCTTGCTTGTTTGTTTGATCCCGACGACGATCGGGGGCCTGCTGTCGGCCATCGGCATTGCCGGCATGGACCGGGTGACGCAGTTCAATGTGCTGGCGTTGTCCGGCAAAGCGGTTGAGGCTGCGGGCGATATCAACACGATGATTCTCGACAAAACCGGAACGATTACCTTCGGGAACCGGATGGCCAGCGAAATCATACCGGTTGGAGGCGCGGGCATCGATGAGGCGGCTGCCTGGGCGGCGGTATCTTCCGTGCAGGACGAAACCCCGGAAGGCCGCTCGGTGCTGGAATGGATGAAGAAAAACGGGAAGTCCTATGACGCCTCGCTTGGCGAGGGGGGCGGCTTTGTTGAATTCAAGGCGGAAACGCGGATGAGCGGCGTCGATCTGAAGGACGGACGCCAAGTGCGCAAAGGGGCGGTTGACGCCATTCGCAAATGGGTGGCTTCCCAAGGCGGATTGATTCCGGAGGAGTTGGAGAGACAGGCCCATCGCATCGCCTCGGAGGGCGGGACCCCACTAGCCGTGGCGGTCGACAAACAGGTGTTCGGCGTCATTTATTTGAAGGACACGGTGAAGCCCGGCATGCGGGAACGGTTCGATCAGCTGCGCGCGATGGGCATCAAGACGATCATGTGCACCGGCGACAATCCGCTGACGGCAGCGACCATCGCCCGGGAGGCGGGCGTCGACGATTTTATCGCCGAGAGCAAGCCGGAGGATAAAATCGCCGTGATCCGCCGCGAGCAGGCCGAAGGCAAGCTGGTCGCAATGACCGGCGACGGCACGAACGATGCGCCGGCATTGGCGCAAGCGGATGTCGGGCTGGCGATGAACAGCGGCACAACCGCGGCTAAGGAAGCGGCCAATATGGTCGATCTCGATTCCGACCCGTCGAAGATTATCGAGGTGGTGGCGATCGGCAAGCAGCTGCTCATGACGCGCGGCGCTTTAACCACGTTCAGCATCGCCAACGACATCGCCAAATATTTTGCGATCATTCCGGCCATGTTCATGCTGGCCATTCCGGAAATGGCCGCCTTGAACATCATGAAGCTTGGCTCGCCGCTTTCGGCGGTGTTATCGGCTTTAATCTTTAACGCCGTTATCATCCCGCTGCTGGTTCCGCTGGCGATGAAGGGCGTCGCCTACCGGCCGATGAGCGCCTCGCGCCTGCTTAGCCGCAACTTGCTCGTATACGGCTGCGGCGGTGTTATTGCCCCGTTCATCGGCATCAAGTTGATTGATTTGCTCGTTCATTTGTGGATTTAAGATGGCTTTTTGAACAATATCTTTAATGAAGAAAGAAGGAACCGGCTATGAATAATATTGCGCAAGAGGGGCGGGACGAGCGCTCCGGGGGAGCGGTTTTCTGGATTGCCCTGCGCGCCAGTCTGTTGTTCATCATCCTTTGCGGTATCGTATATCCGCTTGTCAGCACAGGCCTCGCGCAACTGCTGTTCCCTGATCAGGCGAACGGCAGTTTATTAAAAGATAAGGACGGCAACGTGGTCGGCTCCGAATTGATCGGGCAGCCGTTCACCGACCCAAGTTATTTCCAGGGACGTGTATCGAGCATCGATTACAAGGCGGAGGCGTCCGGTTCAAACAACTACGCGCCTTCCAATCCGGATATGCTTGCGCGGACGCAAGCGTCAATCGAGCAATGGCGCCGGGACAACCCGGATGTACCGATCGATCAATTGCCGATTGCCCTTGTCACCAACTCGGGTTCGGGACTTGATCCGCACATTACACCGCAATCGGCGCTGGTACAGGTGCCGCGGATCAGCAAGCTAACCGGGATTTCTACGGCTGAGCTGGAAACGCTGGTGGGCCAATATACGGAGAATCGCGATCTTGGGGTATTCGGCGATAGACGGGTCAACGTGCTCAAACTAAACTTGGCTTTGAAAGAGATGCTGAAGAAATAACGATACGACAGAGGATTAATTGATGGTGGAGCGGTCGTTGATTCCAGCTCGGGAGGTGGCCAATGAGTGAGCGGGTTTAGGCGAAAATCGCCGGAAGAAATTTTACGATCGATTTCGCAGCTGCGGAAGGGACGGCTCAAAATCATAATCGGTCCGGTTAGCGGTTCGGGCAAAACGTATCATATGCTGAACGAAGGCAAGCTGTTAAAGCAGCAGGGGCTCGATGTGGTTATTTGCGCGATATCGACCATGCAGCGATCGGAAACCGTGCAACAGACGATGGAGCTGGAGCGTGTGCCGAGCATCCACTGGCGGAAGGATGGCAAGGAGTTCAAGGACTTGCCGCTTGAAGCGATCCTGGCCCGCAATCCGGAAGTGCTGCTGGTTGACGGCCTCGCTCATCGCAATCGCAAGGAAGCGAAGTTTAAGACGCGCCTGGAAGACATTCGCTACTTGATGGAGCGCGGGATCAGCATTATTACGACGATTAACGTATATGAGCTGGATGGAGTGGACGAGATTGTTTATAAGCGGACGGGAATTCGGGCGGAAGAAACGGTGCCTGCGGATACGCTGGAACTGGCTGATGAAGTGCGGCTTATCGATGTTTCGCCGGAGACGATGTTGAAGCGGATTGACGAGGGGGTGCTTGGCGATCAAACGCTTCCGGCGCTGGCCCGGCGCGGCAATCTCGGCATCTTGCGGGAAATTTCGCTGCGGCTGATGGCGGAAGGGGTTAACGATTCGCTTGAGAAGCATCGCCAGGAGCTCGGGTTGGTCGGTCCGTCGGGGGCGGCGGAGCGGATCCTTGTTTCGGCGCAATACCACTGGAACGGATCGCTTTATGTGCGCAGAGGGCAGCAAATCGCCAAACGCTTGAATGGCGACTTGCTTGTAGTTACGTTTGTCTTGTCCGGACGGAAATTATCGAAGGATCAGCAAATGTTCAAGCGTTCGATCCGGAAGCTGGCGGAGAAGATAAACGCCGGATGCAAAGAACTTCCCCTGCCGCATCTGCGCAAGCTTCCGTCCATGCTCGTACGCTATGCCATTCAAAATAATGTCACGCGAATTGTGATGGGGCATTCCCAGAAAAGCCGCCGGCAGGAGCGCTGGCAAGGTTCCATCGCAGGCAGGGTGCTGAGAAAGATGCGGAATGTGGACGTGTTTTTAATGGCGGATCGCGCTAAGCATGAGGGAGAGCGGATACTGCCGATCAAAGCGAAATCAAGCGGCGGGGCAGAGCCGTTCCGCAGACTTAGCTCCAAAGAGATAGAGAGGAAAATTGAAACGATCCGCCGCGGAACGTTTAAAATATATATCGGTGCCGCTCCAGGTGCGGGCAAGACCTATAAAATGCTGCAAGAAGGCAACAGTTTGCAATGCAAAGGAATCGACGTTGTCATCGGCTTATTGGAGACGCACGGCCGAAAAGAAACGGCGGAACAGATAGGTGAATTGCCGCTTGTGCCAAGGGCGAAAATCGCCTATCGGTCGGCGCAATTGGAGGAGATGGACACGGAAGCCGTGATCGCCCGCCATCCCGAAGTCGTGCTGGTCGATGAACTCGCGCATACGAACGTGCCGGGCAGCCGGACCAAGAAAAGATACGAGGATGTCATCCGTATATTGGAAAGCGGTATTTCCGTTATTTCTACGCTTAACGTGCAGCACCTGGAAAGCCTGAACGACGCGGTGGAGCAGTTAACCGGCGTCCGCGTGCGGGAGACGGTGCCGGATGCGATACTGAAAATGGCGGATGAGGTCGAACTGATCGATGTGACGCCGCAAATGCTGCAACAACGCATGCGGGACGGGAAAATCTATGCTTTCGAAAAAGTGGGTCTGGCGCTGGGGGCGTTTTTTAAAATCGGCAATTTGATTGCCTTGCGTGAACTGGCGCTCCGGGAAATCGCCGACGATGTAGACGAACGCTTAGAATCATGGGATCGCAACACCACGCAGCGCGGACCGGGGCATAGGCAGGAGGTCATCTTCGTCTGTGTAGACACTGGTCCAAGAGCTGAACGATTAATTCGCCGCGGCTTCCGCATCGCCCATCGGCTCAAGGCGGAATGGTACGTCCATTATGTACATCGCGGCGCGGCCATATCCGATGCCGATGACCGGAGGTTGGAGAAGTTGCGCCATTTATGCGAACGGCTTGGCGGAAGGATGGAGGTGTCCGCGCTCGGGAGGCATAGAAATATCGGTGAAGCGTTGCTGCAACGAATGGGTGAAGTGCGGGCCACCCAACTGATCATCGGGCAATCCCGCAGGCCCCTATGGTATTCGCTGGTTAAGGAAACGGTTGTCCATTTCATGCTTCGCCGGGCCCGCTGGATCGATATGTTGATCGTGGCTGATTTTGAGCGGGCGGTTTCCGAGGAAGGGCTTCAATAACGTGTAGCTGACAAACAGCAGGCGATTACGGCTGCCAAACAAAAGGCGGACGGAGTCGCCTGTGCCCTTATAGCGCATAGAATTTGCAGCGCTTACATTTTTGCGGATTGAAGTTGCAAAAAGATGTACTAAACTTTTTTAATGCAAAAAACTATAATCAAAATACGAAAGGGGTTACATTTCATGAAGGAACGTACACAACGAATATTTGCGAGATTTTTAAGAGTAAATACACCTTTGACTTTTGAGGACTTGAGCAAAGAATTCCGCATTAGTGAACGTACTTTACGAAACGAACTGGCGCTGATTAATGAATTTTTGGCTGAACATCAATATCCAATGGTTACTACTGCCAGAGGCAAAGGGATGAAATTGATCCTGCCTGATCAAGAATCCGAAAAGTTATTGGCGCAAGTCGGCGGCAACAGGGAAAAAGATTATTACCGGCCGGATGAACGTTTCCTTGCCTTGCTTTTGGATATTGCGGATACCGCAAAAACTACACTGTTATACGAAATGGAAGAGAAGCTGCAGGTATCCAAAAGCACGTTGGATGAGGATATGCGCAAACTTCGTCAATATTTAAAACGATATGCCATTTCAGTAGTGAGTTTGCCGAAGCAAGGTATAGTATTGCAAGGGGATGAGCGGTCCGTACGATCTATGCTGTACGATGTGATTAATCGTATGACGGATATTGACCAACTGATGCGGTATAAAGAGACAGATACCGTAAATAAATTCGTATTGGATTATTTGGACAAAAGGGTATTGCGGATTCTTGGGGAGCATTATGATGAAGTGTTGAAAAAGTCCAGAGTGGAGATTAATCATCTGTACCGTAACCAGATCATTTTATTTTTAGGGATATGGGTAAGACGTGTGCGGGAAGGAAGTACCGTTAGTGAATTAACAAAAGCAAGAGCGGAGATCGAAGCAGGTCCGGTAAGAAATTTCGTAGATGCGATTTGTACGGGTTTTTCCTTAAATCCATCGTTAAATGAAATTAAATATATTACATTCACGATCGAATCGTTTAATCCCAAAGATATGAATAGTTCATTGGATTGGGTTGCAGCACAATTGTTAACGATCCAATTAATAGAGCATGTGGAGAAAGTAACGGGCATTCCCTTTTCTCAGGAAGAAGAAGATTTGTATGAAGGGTTGTATAAGCACATCACAGGGTTGTTAAGCCGGGCGAAAAATGATTTACAGGTCGTTAATCCATTAAAAGACACGATTAAAGAGTCTTATGCGGTCATTTATAATGCAGTAGCTTGCTTTAGCAAGCGTATAGAGGATTATACCAAGAAAACATTATCGGAAGACGAGATCGGCTTTTTGACGGTATACTTTTCCACTTCGGCAAGCCGGATGAACCAGGAAGAACAATATGTTTATCAGGCGGTCGTCATTTGCAATCATGGAATTTCAACCGGAAAGTTGTTGGCCGCAAATTTAAAAAAGCAATTCAATATCGAGATTGTAGCGGTTTTGAGTTCGTATGAATTAGCTTTTATTGACAAGTTGGATGTAGATTTGATCTTTACTTCGATTCCGATTGAGTACCCCAAAAAACCGGTTTTGCTGCTGAACCCGATTTTAAGGGAAAGTGACAAGAAAGAAGTGAAAGCGTTTTTATTTGAATATAAGGATAAAAGAAGAACAATTTCCAATAAACTGGATGCTACGAAGCTGATGCAGGATGTTCTGGAGTTGATTGTAGACAGCGGCGGCACGATAACTCCTGAAAGCTATCAGAAAGTAGAAGAAACTTTTAAACAACATTATTTGAAAATTAATACAAGGGAGATACAACCAATGCTGCAGGATGTTTTGAAGGATTCCAACATCTTATTAAATCAAGAAGGCCAAGACTGGAAGGAGGTGATCACGAAGGTTGCATTGCCTCTAGTAAAAGAGGAGGTCATTGAAGAACGATATATAACCGCCATGATCAAGTCTATTGAAGAATTCGGGCCCTATATCGTGGTAGGGAAGCACTTAGCGTTAGCCCACGCGCGGCCGGAAGACGGGGTGAATAAATTAGGCATCAGCGTCATGACGTTAAAGGAACCGGTGAATTTCGGCCATCCGGATAATGACCCTGTGAAAATCGTTTTTTGCTTAGCCGCAGTGAATTCTCATTCGCATATAAAAGTGATGAAAAGTTTGGTTGAGTTGATTGACGATACAGAAAAATTAGACAAGTTATTTGCCGCAAAAGATGTGAAGACATTTAATCAGGCGCTGCATGGGGATACCCCAATTCAGGATATACAGCAGCCAAAATGATTTGAAAAAAGGGGAGAGCGGAATGCAAAAAGTAAATATTTTGTTTGTCTGTGGAGCAGGCTTGGGAAGCAGTTTTGCTTGTCAAATGGCGGCTGAGGACGTTTTAAGAAAGTTGGGGGTTGACGCCAAGCTGGATCATAGCGATATCTCGTCCGCCGTATCGATGAAACCGGATATTATCATGACCGCGCAAAACTTCCAAACTCAATTTGAGAAATTCTCCATTGATCCCAAACAGACGACAATTATTTATTTGAAAAATATTGTATCCAAACAGGAAATTGAAGAAAAAATCACCCCGGTATTACAGGAAAAGGGTGCTATAGCTTAATCCATTCCAAAAAGAAGGAGGGGGAATATGGGAGTAGTCAACTTTATTATCCAGAATATTTTGACACAAGCATCCATCACCGTGGCGTTGATTGCCATGTTAGGGTTGATTTTGCAAAAGAAGTCGGTAGGACAAGTGATTTCAGGTTCGTTAAAGACGTTGTTAGGGTTTATGGTACTGTCGGCGGGTTCCAGCATTATCGTCGTAAGCTTAACCTATTTTGGCAAGATCTTTACCAAAGGCTTCCACATGCAAGGGATAATTCCTTCGATTGAAGCGATTAACGGTCAAGCGATGAATGAATTAGGTCTAGGCCGGGATATCGCATTAACCTTTTTGGCGATCTTTGTATTTAACATTTTAATTGCCCGGTTTACGAAATGGAAATATATCTTTTTAACCGGTCAGGCGATTCTTTGGATGTCGACGATGACAACGGTGTTTGGTTACTTTGCAGGTTTGCGCGGCGCCGCATTGATATTGGTCGGCGGCTTCATTGGGGGCGTCTTTGCCGTAGCTATGCCGGCGATCGCACAACCGTTTGTTCGCAAAATTACCGGGATGGATGAAATTGCTCTGGGGCATTTTTGTACGATTGGTTATGTGCTGGAAGCCGGTGTAGCGAAACTATTCGGTGAAAAAGGCGAAAACAAAAAATCGGTTGAAGATTTGAAATTACCTGCGCAATTCGAGTTTTTGCAAGACACGTATCTGTCATTGATGGTAGTGATGGTTCCTCTTTATATCATTACGGCAGTGTTTGCGGGTCAAGAATTTGGTTCTACCTTATCGGGAAGTACCAACTATCTCATGTTTGCGTTCTTACAGTCCATTCAGTTCGTAGTAGGGGTGTACGTCTTATTAGCCGGGGTTCGCTTATTGCTGGGTGAAATTGTTCCGGCATTTAGAGGGATCGCCATGCGCCTGGTTCCCAATGCGGTGCCTGCGCTGGATTGCCCGGTATTGTTTCCGTACAGCCCTAATGCAGTCATTGTAGGGTTCATTACAACTACGATAGGTTCAATTATTGCCATGTTCGTATTGCCGGTCTTTGGCTGGGCTATGATCTTGCCGGGTATACTAACGAACTTCTTCGCGGGCGGTACCGCCGGGATCTTCGGCAACTTAAGCGGCGGACGCCGCGGGGCGATTATTGGCGGTATTGTCCATGGTTTCTTCATTACGCTGCTGCCGGCGCTGTTGGTTACCATTTTCAATAATATGGGCTTTGTCAATGCAACGGCGACAGATGTGGATACCGTAGCGGCTGCTTTACTATATGCCTGGATCATTGGTCCGATTCTAAAAGCATTTTAGGATTCGAGCAAGAGACAGCGGGAGGTTTGCGTGATGTTTGGATTTGGCAAAAAGAAGGATAAAGAACCGAAAAAGCCAGTGGCGGCAGAAGCGGTATTAACCACAGAACGTAAGGAAGAATTATTTCGCACTATCTCCTTGAAGAAGGAAGAAGTCAATCAAATCACCGGAGAGCAACAAGCAAAAGTTTATGAAGAGATCGGCTTAGCCTTTCATGAGCTTGGTGAAGAGGATCAGGCGGTGGAGGCGTTGGAAAAAAGTCTGCAAGCGAAAAAATCGGTTGGAGCCGGCTATAAGATTTTATTAAAACTATATAACAAGAAACGTGCGGAAGCGGCAAAAATTAATGATGAGGCATCGTTGCAGATCTATTTAAAGAAGATGGATCAAATGATGCAGCTTTCCAAAGATGTTGCGCGCGGTTTGCGATAAGATGGGGAGGAAAACGATTTATGTATATCACATTAAAAGAAGCGACACGCAGAGCGGAAGCATTAAATTACACGGTTGGCGCATTTAACGCCCATAATTTAGAGATGTTGCCCGATATGATCCGTGCGGCCAAAGAGCAAGGGGCCCCTATTATTATTCAAACCAGCATAGATACCGCGAAATATGTCGGTCATGAAAATTTCGTTGCCGTATGCAAGTCCATGGCCACAACAGAAATGGTGGATGTGGTGCTGCACTTGGACCACGCAAGAGATTTCAATGATATTAAAGAGGCCATTGACAAAGGGTATACATCGGTGATGTACGATGGTTCTCATTTGCCCTTTAAAGAGAATATTATGAAAACCAGGGCGGTAGTGGATTATGCGCACCGATATGGTGTGTCGGTAGAGGGTGAATTAGGGACGATTGGCGGTACTGAAGAAGGAATCCATGTAGATGAAGATAAGCAGATTTATACGGATCCCAAAGATGCCGCAGAGTTTGTTAAAGCAACAGGGGTGGATGCCTTGGCCATTGCCATCGGTACTAATCACGGTCAATATAAATCCAAAACCGAAGTAAATATACCGCTGTTAAAAGAGATCCATGCGGCAGTCGATGTGCCTTTGGTTATTCATGGGGGTACGGGGGTTGACGAAAAGGATATTCACGAATTAATCGATAATGGAATCCGTAAATTTAATGTAGGTACCGAGTTGTTGGTAACATGGACGCAAACGGCAAAGGAAACTTTTAGAGACACGAAAGTCAATAAGTCATTGCGTCACAATATTATCCCGTGCAATCAGGCGGTGAAAGAAATTGTAAAACATAAAATAGGTATCTTTATGAATAAAGAGGGTCATCTCAATACAATGAGGTGATCGGTATGGATAGGGTTCTGATCTTATTGGCGGGACTGCCGGGAACGGGAAAAACCTATCTCAGCCATATCTTGCAAAATTTCTTTGGTTCATTTTATCTGCTTTCCCAGGATGGTCTGAAGGAATATTATTCCGATTTGCTTGGCTTTCATAATTTAGAAGAAAAGCGGGAAGTAGAACGGACAGCCTGGGCAAACTACTATGAAATCATGGAACAGCAAATGCAAGCAGGAAGCAATATCATCTCTGATTATCCTTTTAGCCGGAAGCAGAAACCCCATATTCAGAAATTGGCGGAAGGATACGGTTACAGGGTGCTGACCATTCGATTGACTGCCGATCTGGATGTTTTGTATGAACGCCAAAAAAAGCGGGACTTGGACCCGGCCAGGCATTTAAGCCATATTGTAACTTCATACAAAAAGGGGCAGCATCTGGCCGATAGAAGCAAAGCGGATCATTTACTGACTTATGAAGAATTTATAAAAAGATGTACGACAAGAGGATATGACACGTTTGAACTGGGGAAGTTATATGAAGTAGACGTAACGGATTATACGAAAGTGAATTATTCGAAGTTGCTGGAAGATATAAAACGGTGGGAAGAGTCCGAGAGAAGCTTTAATTAAGGCACGTACAAAGGTACGTGTCCTTTTTGTAATTGGCTGGCTGGTTGGCGAAAAAAGCCCGCTGCTTTTTATCGCAACGAGCTAACAGCGGAATCATGATTTTGAGACGTTTGATAGATTGGAAAACGATTGAGAAATATTTTTGTGTCGCAAAATCTCAATTTTGAACTTATTGTTCGAGATTCTACTTAATACGTTTATACGAAAATTCACAAAGAAATAAAGTATAGGAACTATGATATACTTTCATTAAAAGCTCATGAAATGAGGTGTTTTTATGAATTGGGCGACAGTTAGAAACAAGTTTCCGGACCAGTGGGTTTTATTGGAAGCCATAGAAGTTCATTCGACCGATGGAAAAAGAATTGTTGATCGTGTATCGGTAATTAATACCTATGATGAAGGTAAAAAGGCCTTACAAGAATATAAATTAATCCATAAGAAAGAGCCAAATCGAGAACTTTATGTGGCACATACAAGTAAGACAAAGAAGAATATTCAATCAACACACGACCCGACCTAAGATTAGCACTGTCTAAGGCCGGGTCGCGTCGTAGACGCGGGAACTTTATGTTGAAATTCGTGCAAATAATGAGTGCCGGATTTAAGGAGTGAAAAATGAAAAAAATAATCTTTTTATTATCGGCAATCTTTATTATTTCTAATGTCGTTTGGGGTTTTATGTATTTTAAGAGAATTGATGCACCGTCAAATATTAGTGTTCAAGTGTACGATCTTCGTGGTACAGGGGAATTGTGGGACATTACCGATTACAAAATCATAGTCTCGCCCAATAAAGTTTTGCGAGGACATGGAAAATTAACCTACAAAGGTGATCCAAAGAATGTTGAAGTGTATTGTTGACGCATTGTATAGAAATAAAGGTTCGGCCGAATCAAAAGTTCTTTTGAAGTCATTGGAGATGGGGATCCACAGTATTCAAAACACATATGGCAAGAAGTACATAACGATTGAAGAAGTAAGGGAGGAAGAAGGCAGACAAGGCATGTTGAGCAGGCTTTTTGGCAGATGATTTTTTAGCTGATGATTGACTGAATTCGATAATGAGTGGCGGAAGGAGCCAGTAAGTTAACTGTCAGAATGTATGTACCCAAATGAAGAACGAGCGATGCAAGAATGTAAACAATACTGATAAAACTTAGGAGCAATATAAATGACTATGGATTTATCCACTCTCGAAAAGAGGTTAATAGAAATCATCAAATTATCTCCGATTTTAGTCGAGGTATTTGAACTGACTCATAAATTAAATTTAAGGGAGTATTACATAGGTGCCGGCTGTATTGCACAGACAGTATGGAACTATTTGATAGGGAACCCTTTAGAATATGCGATTAAAGATATTGATATTGTATATTTCGATATTGACCTAACCTATCAAAAAGAAGATGGAGTCATAAAATTAGGTCAAGAAAGATAAATTTGGAATTGACCTTAAACCGTATTTAACATTAGAGGACGCTATTGATTCATGGCCAACAACCAGCACTTCTATAGGAGTTAGACTTGATGAGAATGCAGGTTGGAAAGTTTATTCACCTTACGGTCTTGAGGATCTTTTTCAATTAAAAGTAAGAGCTAATAAAAAACTAAATGGAAAAGAAAATGGCCTGAATTAAAAGTTATACCTTGGTAGATACTCAACGATTAGGCAGATTCTATAGCGAAAAGAGGCGTTTAGGTGTGCTGGGGAACAATGTCAGGGAAATTAAGGCAACTGATTATCATGATATTTATTTGCTTAATCAAGATTTTAATCCGAATTTGCACCTATTTTCCGAAGAGAAAGTAAAAAAGAAGATTCAAATCATTATAGAGAATACTTTTACAAAGGATCAAAAAAATTTCATAAAAAAGTTTGCTGACTAAAACCTAATCAAGCAATGCAAAACCAAAAAAATCTAAAACAATCTAAAACAATGGAGCGGATCGATATGGCTGGATTTGATGCTTTTACAAAGAAGAGGCTGGAAAAAATTCTCGATCGATATATTGAGGAAAAAATCCCCCAACACCTCAAGGGTGAATTTAAGATCATTTATAAATTTAGAGGGAACACGGTTACTCTTTCACAAGATAGACCCTCGTTTAGGCCCGGACAACGCATTGAATTACCGATTGCTCAATTTAGATATGAAGAAAACAAGTGGAAGATCTATTGGAAGGACAGTAAAGATAAGTGGCATTTCGTGGAAGATATAAAACCGATTGAAGACTTTGAAAAGCAATTAAAAATGCTTGATAGAAACGAATATGGATATTTTTGGATGTGAATACAACTGTGTCCGAAACTTTATTTTGGTTATTTATTGTTGCCATCATTGTTTTTGGTGCTAGGTTTTCAAGCAATAAGAAGAAAAATTCAGGAGATGATGGAAGGGATGGATATGATGATGATGATGTAGATAGTGGAGATGATTGAGCTCCCACACCCCTATGAGGATGGGATGGCGGAAGAATGGATAGAAACGTATCTTGATCACTTATTTTCATGATAAAGATTTTGAAAGTGTGCTGGTTCATTTCGATCTGCCTGACTACATTCTTCAAGAGCGCGTTCATGCGAGTCAGCGTAGTAAATCTATATTTCGAACTACCTCAAACTTTATAGAAGTACTTAACAGACAAACTGCGGAATCCGAACAAGGAAGCATTTCTGATCCCTGAGAGGGAGAGGCCAATTATTTATTTGTAATCAGAGATTCGAATGAAGTTCAGTCTGTCATACAAAACATAGTGGCGCTGAGTCTATAGAAATCGGAAAAAGAGAGACAAAATGAAATATAGCTGCGGCAATTCACATCTATTAAGCGCTATATTGCAGAAGGCAACCAGTGTGGACACTGATTGTATTTAAATAAAGGAAAACGGAATTCAAGCCAAGTCATCCCCGCTGAATGGATTGAGAAGTCAACAAATGTTGCTACATTAGACGGTCCGGCATATGGATATCATTGGTGGGTGTTGAACTCGGATACTACTGATACGGTAAACATAACATTTTACGCTATGGGTAAGGGGAGCGGCAGGTAAACACTCGTTGTCCGGAGACTTTACACGATTATCTCGTTTGATCAGGTAGCAGAGAGAAAGACAAGCTCGAGAGAAAAAATATTTGGTGGGAAAGCAGATAGGTTCGAGATAATTTAGACGGGCTTAGGAGAAGGAATCAGGTTTAAAGGAGGTGAAACAGACTGGACAGGAGATCAAGACAGGAGATCAAGGACAAGACGCGAAGGAAACGAAAAGACCGTGATTTTGCTGTAGCCTGAACCCTTCCGTCTGCAGCAACGCCCGCACAGTTTATGCTAACCTTTACCCATTAAGTTGATCTGTATCAAACTCCCCCACCGTTCCAGCGTCTCGATCAGGCCGCAGCCGCAAGGGGCTGGTTCGGTTGGCGCGCGATCAGCTTACGGTAAGGGATCGCCGGAATCGCTACACACATGCGCAGTAACTTCTGCCGCATCGTTTCTTCCGCTCCGGGCAGTCCTCCGGACAGGCGCAGCCGGCGGCGTCCGGTGTACTCGTTCAGGTACGCCTGCAGATGTTTCAGTCCCAAGGCTCCATACGTACCCTTCAGCGATTCCCACGCCTCTCTCACCACTCTCCGCAAGGGAGCATACAGCCGAAAGGCCTGAGGGAACAACTGCACCTCCGATGTACAGACATCCACATGCCCATTGATAAACGTGTTTAGATCGTGACGGTTTGCCCTCTTTTCGCCTCCCCGCTTATGCGGCACCAGGCGGATTTTGACCTGCTCCGGCTCGCCCGACTCCGTGACCGTGCAGCCGGCTACGACCGCCGAGGCGTACGGATGCGAAAGCTGACACCGGGACGGATTACGCCCATACTGATCGCTGTTCACCTTCACGTCTCCGGAGAGCAGCTCCCGGGCATCGAACTCCCCCACGGCATGACGTATTTTGTGCAGCATCGACCAGGCGGTCTTGTAGGCGACCCGGATCACTTGGCGCAGCCGCAGCGCCGAGATGCCGTCAGGGAGCAGGAACAACTCTAGGGCCTGGAACCACTTCACTAGGGGCAGATGCGTTCCTTCAAAAATCGTACCGACCAAAGGCGATGTTTGATGCTTGCACTTTCCGCACTCGAACAAGGGGATATGCCGGGAGGTCAGACGGCTGCACCGGGTGTGAGCGCACCGCGGGCAGACAAAGCCATTTGGCCACTTCATCGCAATCAACGCCTCCATACAGTCCTGCTCGCTGTTAAAACGGCTGCTGAATGGCTGAAGTTCCGTTCCCGTATTGACTTCCATGCCCGCTCACCCCCGAATCAAGAATACACGAACATAAGTTCCATTTATTTCATTATACCAAACACACGTTCTCTAATCAAGCTAAAAATCACACCCGAACCGCCTTATTTTTTCCTCATCTTTTTTGTTTTTTTCTTCCCTCTTTTTTTGAATCCTTGCTCTAGCCCCCACCCCTGCTCTCTGCTCCTTAACGAAGGGGATAATCGTGCAAAGGCAGGCAGCAAGCAGGGACACCACGACACAACCTCTTTAGACAACTCCCTCACCTGGCGTCGATTTGGGACACGGATCGAAACGGCTACGGTGTAAAAGGTAGATACGCTGACCCCGCCGGATCGTGGCGCCTCTACATCGTTGACGCTTCCTTAACGAAGCAGCCCAAAAAAGCCGGGAAGACACTGTCCGCCTTTGATTCAGCGTCAACTCCGGCAATGGATTGCTGCTTTCCCCAGCTACATCAAGGCTTGTCTGCCGATTTTTTGCTGCGAAAGTTGAGTTATAAGTGCGAAGAAAAATATTCTTTAGTAATTAAGGAAGATGCCGTTGTTTAGGAATGCACAACATGCGTGAACTGAGCTCCCGCTCTTTTTTTCAGGGCAAGTTTTTTCATATATCAGCGCTGCTAGCAACCGGCGAGCGATGCGGTCTCTCGGATTCAGGAAGCATTAAGGTGAAGACGGCCGCTCCGGCCAAAAGAACGAGCGAAAGATAGAACGACGGACTGTAATTTCCCGTTTCGCTATAAAACAATCCGGGCAAATAAGCTCCCAGGGCAGAGCCGATTTGGTGGCTCAGGAATAACCAGCCAAGAATAAGGCCGACGGAATAATTTTTAAAATACTTCGTGGCCAAGAGTTGCGTCGGTGCGACGGTCGCAAAATCGACCAATCCGAACAAGACGGCAAAGATGAGCAGCAGCACCGTGTTATGGCTAAACAAGAGTATACCAATCGATATTGCCCGCACGGCATATAAGATGAACAGCATTTTGCGGCTGCTCCAGTGATCGGCGACTACGCCGGATATCAAAATACCGATGATGTTAAAGCCTGCAAGTATACTGACGGCAGCGCTTGTAACGGTCGTTGAAAATCCGTGATCATGAGCGATCGGAATCAGATGGGTGTCCATCAAGCCTGTTGTAGTAAAACCGCAGATAGCAAACGGCAAAATCAGCAGCCAAAACTTCCTCATCCGGAAAGCCGTCCATATAGAAAACGTGGCGGAAGGCTTGTTTTCATCGGCTGCGCCTTCTTCTTTCCCCGATCTGCCAAGCGGGGTCATCCCTTTCTCTTGGGGACGGTTCCGCAAGAACAAACCTACGGTAGGGAAGACAACAACGACTAAGAAAGCCCCCAGAATACTGACGGCCGACTTCCAATCCAACCAATGAATCAGCATCAGCGAACCAGGGACAAGCAGCATCTGACCGGCCCCGAAGCCTGCTTCCATCAACCCGAAAGCAAATCCCCGTTTTTCATTGAACCAATTCGTCACGACAACCGTTGCCGCCACATTGGACGCTCCCCCTACACCAACGGAGATCAAGCCGTACAGAATAAACAGCTGCCATGAATATTGGATAAAAGCGGTGAGGAAGATGCAGATTCCAACAAGGAAAGTGCTGACGGACAAAATCATCCGGGCGCCCCAGCGATCGATCAGCTTCCCCGCGATGGGTTGGGATACTCCATAAATAATAAAGCTTAGAGTAGATATAAGCGAAACGGTTCCCCGATCCATTGCAAAATCTTGTTCCCAAGGTTCAATAAAAGCGCCAAAGGACAGGCGGACCCCCTGTACGGCCAATAATGTTAAAAATGTGATCGAGACGATGACCCACGCATAGTGGATTTGTAGTTTCGGCTTCATAGCAAACTCCTTCACGGCAGCGTTTTTATACAAAGTCGGTTCCTGCGCTTTTCGAACTTTTCATGAACTTCCATATGAAGTACCAATCTTTCCACAAATCGCCGACCTATCCATAATATAAAATATATAGTTGACTTGGTCAACTATTATTTCGAAAGTTGAACTTAGAAACTTGATAAAGACTCATTTAACGTCCGTTTCACCGTAATAAGCGCCCCGAAGACGCTTGTTACTTATCGATATGTAATTCGGAGAAAATAACATAGTCGGTTTGAAGAAAGGCTTGGGGCGTAGAAAAAGCAACCCAGGTCCTTTGTTGCATTAAATAAATCCGGCAGCCTTGGACGATAAATAAGTCCTAGGCTGCCGCTGGTTTAGCAGACTATCGTTTCCTTATTTACAAAAGACCATTTTATTTAGCCTATTGTCTAATAATAAGAATGTCGCGAGGCGGTCTTCCAGTTCTTTGAATTTGCGATATTTCGGTGTTAGTAAGATTGCGGCCTACCAAAATTAGAGAAGATGTGACGTTGTTGAAATTGAAATTACCCAAGTTAGCCACATTTTGACTGCCACGGAACACTCGGAATGACCCCTGAAAGTTAATTCCCGAAAACAGTACAAGTGTTACTTGGGTGCTTTGCACAACATTTCTGAGCCGGAAGCTTGAAAGCGCATTGTCAAACCGAAACGCTCCAAGATCACGAACCGCAACCCCTCCACGTCTGAAAAGGATCCGGCGGCCAGAAAAATTGGTACCTGACCAAAGTGCAAGGCGTACATCACTGTTTGCCAACTATATCACTCCTTTTTTAAGGTTGATATAGTGTATTGCAGTTTTTAAGAATGGTATAGACAAATAGAGCAGGGGAGTAGTTTGAATTTTACCAACTCAACGTGAATCTAAATCTAGCCTTTCGTTAATTGCCGCGTGGTAGATGCGTATCGCAGGGGGAGGGAACCTCCCCTTAAAAATGAGGAGTCAAACATTATAAATCATAAGTATCGAATTCGAGAGGGCGCTCCTATAATTAAATTAAGCTTTTGAAAGCGAATACAAAATGCCGATGGCTTCCAAAACAACGTGCTATAATAAATAGCCGAATCCCATTTTGAAGCCTGAAGGTGTGAGCTATGAATTCTATTTTGCGAGCGATTGCAACGCGTCTTCGAAGTCTGCGTCTTGTTCACAAACTGTTTATCGGATATATCCTGCTCATTTGTATTCCTTTTGCCGTGTTTGGGTTCGTCTTCTACAGACAAATGTACATGAACCAGTTGGATCACTTTAAAAGCGGCAAAACGCAAATGATGGAGCAGGCCTACCGGAATCTGGAGGTGGATCTTACCAAAATTGAGGCGATGTACCCGCTGTTTCAAAACAACACCAGTCTCATTGACTATTTGGGAGGCTTCAGCGCCGGGGATTGGGACCAGGCGTACATTTATAAAAAAGAAATCGGCCCTACTTTTTCATTTGCTTATATATCCAATCAGCTAGTCGATAAGATAACGATGTATAAAGCCGATCCCAAAGTGCCTATCCTTGCTCCCGAAGTGGAGGATATCGCCAGATTTTCGGATCAGCAGCACGCGGAAGCGGAGGCCGTGGATGGGCTGCCTCCGAACAAGGGGCTGTGGGTGTACGGAGCGTCCGGCGACCGCGATCTTTTGCCGTCCATTCGCTACTTGCACAAAATGTATAACACCAGCTACACGCGCACCGTCGGCTTGCTGCAATTGACCTTGAACGACGGGCTGATCAAGCAGTTTTTTAATACACAGCAAAGCAAGGATGAGGTATGGCGGATGGTTGCGGACGCCAGCGGCCGTGTACTGTACGAGGACCCGGCTGTGGAGCTTGATGAACAAGCCAAAAGCGAACTTCTGTCCCGGGTTCCCCAGGCCGGCATGGCCAGCTTTTACACCAAGGACCGTCGTTATCTGATCGGCGCGGCGCGAATCGAACGCTTTAACCTTACGCTGGTGGAGGTTTACAAAACGCGGGATGCGCTGAATATCGGAAAAGAAGCCGGGTTAGCCGTCGGTATTGGCCTGCTGCTGCTGACGCTGTTGTCCGTCCTCTATTTTACGATCGCTTCGTCGATCACATTGCGGATTGTGCGTTTTTCGCGCCATATGAGAAGGGTCGATGATCCGAAAAACGCGATTTACCCGGTCGACGAAGGCGGCGCCGATGAAATTGGCTATCTGATTTCGGCATACAACTCAATGATCCGCCGGGTTGACGAATTGAAGCAGGTGGTTACGCAAACGGAGCTGCTTAAGAAAGAAGCCGAGATCAAAATGCTGCAAGCGCAAATCAACCCGCATTTCTTGTACAACACGCTGGAAACGATGTGCATGCTGGCGGCCATGAACGACGACAACGAAGTCGCCGACATCGGCTGGAAGCTGGGGAAGCTGCTCAGGTACAGCTTGTCCAAAACCAAAGATGAAAGCACGCTGGGCGCAGAGCTCGAAAACGTCAGGCATTACCTCGATATCCACCGGGTCCGGATGGGCGATAAGCTGATCGCCGATTTTATGATCCATGAGGAAACGCTGCTGCTTCCTTGCCCGAGGTTTATCCTTCAACCGCTTGTGGAGAACAGCATTCTTCACGGATTCAAGAACGTTCGCGGACCGGCGGAGTTGCGGCTGGAGCTGCTGGCCGAGGAGTCGGGGGTTCTGCTGAGGGTATCCGACAGCGGGTCCGGCATTCCGGCTGAGCGGCTGACCATGATCCGCGAGGTGCTCGAAGGGCGGCTGCCCTTGGCGGAAATCTCAGCCTCCGGGGGGATTGGGTTGCACAATGTGAATGAACGGCTTAAGGCTTTTTTTGGCAGCGAGGCAAAATTGAATGTCCAAAGCATCGAAGGACAGGGAACCGTGATAACGTCTTATCTGGCCAAAGGAGGGCGCCGCCATGCTTAAGCTTATGATCGTTGACGACGAAGCCATCATTGTCAAAGGATTGCAGCATGTCATCCGCAGGATGAAGACGCCGTTTACGGATATCGTCGGGGTCAGCGACAGTGTGGAGGCGCTGCGCATGGCCGAGGAATTCAAGCCGGATCTGTTGATTACGGATATTCAAATGCCGGAGCTGAGCGGACTGGATTTAATCCAATCGGTTTCGGAAAAGAAAGCCGCTTCCAAATTTATTATTTTGACCGGTTACGAAACGTTTGATTATGCGAGGAAGGCGATACGTCTTCAGGTTGCGGATTATTTGCTCAAGCCGGTGGACCCGCAGGAGTTATCCGGCCTGCTGAACCGGTTGTCGATGGAGATTGTAGAGGAGCGAAGCCGGGGGCAAGCGGCAACGGATGCGGAAGAGCCTCCTGAGGATCAAGACAGCAATCATAACATTCGTAGATTCAAAGATTTTATTCACGGCAACTATATGAGAGACATTTCGCTGGAAGATGTGGCCGACTATTTGAACCTGCATCCGAGCTATGTGTGCAGTCTGCTGAAGCGGGAGACCCATCAAACCTTTGTGCAATATTTACGCGGATTTCGGATCAACAAAGGCAAAAAGCTCTTGCGCGAGCTGCCGAATCTTCCGCTGGAACAGGTCGCGAAGGCGATAGGCTTTAGGAGCCAGGCGCATTTCTACAAAGTGTTTAAACAAGAAAGCGGGGTTACCCCCGGAGACTACCGGAATATGAAAGATTGAGCCGAAAACCCGGCTTTATGAACTCGCATTTTATTTAAACCGTAAGGGGTGTGGTTTGTGAACGTAGCGAAAATCGCGGCGAGGGCGGCAAAGCCTGAACTGGGAACACGTCCCCGCTTCGCTGCCGTCTGGAAATACCGCTGGCTGTATGCGTTTATGCTTCCGGGCATCCTCTATTTTATTATTTTTAAGTATGTTCCGCTTTGGGGCTTGATTATGGCCTTCAAAAATTACCAGCCTTACGCGGGGCTTATGGGAAGCGAGTGGGTGGGATTCGCGCATTTCCAGCGTTTCTTCGGCATGGATGAATTCTGGCAATTGTTTCGGAATACGCTCCTGCTCGGGTTATACAACACGATTATCTACTTCCCGATCACGATTGTGCTCGCCCTGCTTTTGAACGAAATAAGAAAAGAGGCCTTCAAAAGAGTCGTGCAAACGCTCGTTTATGTGCCGCATTTCCTGTCATGGGTCGTGATCGCCGGGATCTCCTATGTGCTGCTGTCCACTGAAAACGGTATCATCAACAGCGGAATTACGGCTCTGAGCGGGCAGCCGGTTGAGTTTCTGACCAGCACCGCATGGTTCCGCCCGCTCATTATCCTTCAGCTCATTTGGAAAGATGCCGGATGGGGAACGATTATTTTTCTGGCGGCGCTTGCGGGCGTGAACACGCAGCTGTATGAAGCGGCCAGAATGGACGGCGCCAGCCGGTTCAGGCTGCTGTGGCATATTACGCTCCCGTCCATTCGCAGCGTGATTGTGGTGCTGTTTATTCTCCGGATGGGCACCTTCCTGGATCTTGGCTTTGAACAGATCTTCCTGATGCTGAACGCGATCAACCGCGAGGTCGGCGAGGTGTTTGATACGTATGTGTACCGGGTAGGGCTGCTGCAGGGACAATTCAGCTACAGCACCGCCGTGGGCCTGTTCAAATCCGCGATCGGTTTTATCTTGGTCATTTTCGCCAATAAAATCGCCAAAATGTTTGGCGAAGAGGGGATCTACTAGAAAGGAGGGGCGGCCCATGCATACGCATCCTACCCTATTAAGCCGGCTGTTTGACGCCTTTAACTATGTGCTGCTGAGCCTTGTGGGGTTGGCCATGTTTTTACCGTTTGTTTATGTGGTGATCACTTCATTTTCGAATCAGAACACCGTGTGGCCCACGGAATTTTCCCTGGAGCCCTACCGCTATATTTTCTCCACCCATACTTTCATGCAGAGCATCGGAGTATCCGTATACATTACGCTGGTGGGAACGTTTCTCAGCTTGCTGACAACCGCGCTGATGGCGTATTCGCTGTCCTATAAGGTTCTGCCCGGGCGGAGCGGCATCCTCCTGATGGTCCTGTTCACGATGGTGTTCCAGGGAGGGATGATTCCTACGTATTTCGTCGTCAAGAACCTGCACATGCTGGATACGACCTGGTCCCTGATCATTCCGGGGATGATCAGCGCGTTCTATTTGATCGTGATGCGCGATTTCTTCTCCAGCGTGCCGCCCGAACTGCTCGAATCCGCGAAAATCGACGGCGCCCATGAGCTGACGGTATTGGTCCGGATCGTGTTTCCGCTGTCGCTTCCGGCTCTGGCCGCGTTTGGATTATTTTATGCGGTGGGTATCTGGAACCAATATTTCAATGCGATTCTGTATATCAATAAGCCGGATTTATGGCCGGTCCAGGTGATCCTCAGACAGATCGTAATTCTGGCTTCCGCCGGACTCGGTTCGGGAGACGGTGGAGAGAGCGTGGCCTACTATGGGCAAGGGGTCAAAATGGCCGTGATCGTCGTTTCCACGCTGCCGATTATGATCGTCTATCCGTTTCTGCAAAAGCATTTCGCCAAAGGCGCTTTGATGGGCTCCGTGAAAGGATGACGAGATTATTTTATTTAAAAGTGCGTGTTCAAAAAGTTGAGTTTTCAGGACCGAGAAGGTTGAATGAAGCTAGGGACTGAGTAGCGGAGCGTAGACAGATCTACGTGAGCAACGGAAATGTTTCCGAAGGAAACATGCTTCGAAAGCATATGCTTGGCCCGGCTGAATTCAAGATTCGACGCCCGATCCACTCCCTGAACTACTTCGTCATGGGAAGACGACTTTTTGAACAACCTCTAAAAAGGGAGGCATTAGGTATGACACGTAGAAATAGTATATGGAAAAAGTCGGGAGCCGCAGCGCTCATTTTGGTTCTGGCCGGCTCGCTGCTGGCCGGGTGCGGCTCCGACAAGACAAACCAAGCAGGCTCCGGCGCGGACTCCGGTTCCGGTTCGGCTGATCAGCCGCTCAAAATCAAGATGACCTTGAACTTTGACGGGAAAGAAGTTCCGCAAAAAGATAACGAAGTCGAGCAGGCGATGGAGCAATATACGAACACCGAACTTGATCTTACCCACATTTCCAGCAACGACTTCTGCACCAAGCTGCCGGTCATGATCGCCTCCGGCGAGCTGCCGCAGGTGCTGGCGAGCTGTGGCGCGCCCAACCAGTCCTATCTGATCACGGCCGCCAAAAACGGGGCCTTCTGGGATATTACGGATCTGATCAAAGATTATAAAAATCTGGCCTCCATGCCTCAGCTTGTCTACGACAACGTATCCATCGAAGGTAGGGTTTACGGGATTCCGCGGTTCCGTCCCGTCTCCCGGTATACTTCGGTTTACCGTCAGGACTGGCTCGATCATCTCGGCATGCAGCCGCCTCAAACGCTTGATGATCTATACCAAATGTTAAAAGCGTTTACAGAGCAGGACCCCGACAAAAACGGCAAAAACGATACCGTAGGGGTTACGATCATGATCAGCAACAACAATATCTCCTTTGACCTTAGCTCCGCTTTCGGCGCGCCCAACAATTGGAGCGAAACGGACGGAAAATTCGTGAAAGCGGAGGAGACGCCGGAATACCTGGAATATCTCAAATTTATGAAAAAGCTCTACGATGAAGGGCTGATGAACAAAGATTTTGCCTCGATCGATGTCGGACAAAACGAAGGCAACCTGGAGAACGGCAAAGCCGGCGTGATTAACGCCACGACCAACAACGTGCTCGGCTTTCAAACCCGCGTCGAGAAAGTGAACCCCGCGGCGAAGCTGGATTTCGTCAGCGCCCTGGAAGGGCCGCAGGGACGGCGGGTGGCGGCGGACCGCGGCTCCAACGGCATTCTCATGTTCCCGAAATCGAGCGTGAAAAGCGAAGCGGAGCTGAAGCAGCTGCTGGCTTTCTTTGACAAGCTGGCCGACAAGGAAATGGCGGACCTGCTGGAGTGGGGGATCGCAGGCAAGCACTACGAAATCAAAGACGGGAAGGCGGTTCGCCTCAACCAGGAGCTTTACGATAATGAGGTTTCCTTCCCCTACAACAAACCTCTTGTGACGGTGCCTTTAACTGCGATCAAAACGCCGGGCGACCTTGATCCGATCTCCGAGAAAGTGCTTCAGGTCGAGAAGGAAAACGAGCAATTCGCGGTCAAGGACCCTACGATGAGCCTGGTCTCCGATACATGGGCGGAACGCGGCGCGGAACTGACGCAAATCCTGATTGACGCCAAAGTGAAATTTATCATGGGCAAGTTGGATGAGAACGGCTGGAAGCAGCAGCTGGAGAAATTTAAGCAAGCGGGCGGCGACAAGGTGGCCGAAGAGTATGCCGCCGCATTGGCCAAATCGAAATAGCAAAAGCGGAGGTATTTCCATGCAACGGCTAAGCCATCACAGTGAGGTTTACAAATGCTGGCTGCGGTACCCGGCGGTCAACGATCCGGAAAAACTGAATGAATACCGAAAGTGGTGCGGGGAGCTTGTCTCCCCGGCCGCCGCCGGCATCGTGCTTGAATCGGCAATTGAGGAGCTTCACCTTGGCATTCTCGCGATAACCGGTTCGAGTCCGCAGGATCGACAGTCCCCCACCGCAGCCCATTATATTTTGCTGGGCACCTGGGGGCAGTCGGATGCGATCGACGAAGCTTTATCCTCGCTATCCACTTCATCCGCGGATAGTTACATACTCAAAACTTTGCCTTTGGACGGGCGGAAGTGCCTGCTCGTCGCCGGGCGATCGGACCGCGGAACTTTATACGCGGCTTTTCATCTGCTTAGGCTTATGCAAATGGGAAGCGCGCTCGAGGACCTGGATATTCAGGAAGCTCCCATGGACGGACTAAGGATGATCAACCAGTGGGACAACATGGACGGCAGCATTGAACGCGGGTACGCGGGGCAATCGATTTTTTACGAAAATAACCGCATCGTTAGCGATCTTTCCCGGATCAAGGATTATGCCCGGCTTTTGTCCTCAACGGGAATCAACGCCATCTCCATCAACAATGTCAATGTTCATCATCACGAGACGCTGCTCATCACGCAGCCGCAGTTGTCCGAGGTGGCCCGGGTCGCCGGCGTATTCCGCAAGTATGGCATCGTGACGTTTCTAAGCGTCAATTTCGCAAGCCCGATGCAGGTTGGAGATTTGCTCACAGCCGATCCTCTGGATGAAGAGGTCAGAGCGTGGTGGAAGAATGCGGTGAAGGAAATTTACCGGGCTATTCCCGAATTCGGCGGTTTTTTGGTCAAGGCGGATTCCGAATCCCGCCCCGGGCCGTTCACCTATGGCCGCAACCATGTCGACGGGGCGAACATGCTGGCGGAAGCGCTGCAGCCTTACGGCGGCACCGTGATATGGCGCTGCTTCGTTTACAACTGTCAGCAGGACTGGCGCGACCGCAGCACGGACCGGGCCCGAGCCGCCTACGATCATTTCACGCCGCTCGACGGTCATTTCCACGACAATGTGATTTTGCAGATCAAAAACGGGCCGCTGGATTTTCAGGTCCGCGAGCCGGTATCGCCATTGTTCGGGGCTTTGCCTTCGACGAACCAAGTGCTGGAGCTGCAAATCGCTCAGGAATATACGGGGCAAGCGAGGCATGTCTGCTATCTGGTGCCGCAGTGGAAGGAAGCGCTTGAGTTCGACACGTTTGCCCGCGGCGAAGGCTCCACCGTGGCCAAGGCAGTGTCCGGCTCGCTGTTTGGCCGAAGGCTTGGCGGGATCGCGGCCGTATCCAATATCGGGAACGACGCGAACTGGACGGGACATGTTTTGGCCCAGGCGAATTTATACGGATTTGGCCGTTTGAGCTGGAACCCGCGGCTGACCGCGGAACAGATTGCCAGAGAGTGGATTTATTTAACGTTCGGCACCGAGCCGAGGCTGGTGGAGACCATTCTGAACATCCTCTTAAACTCCTGGCGGGCCTATGAAAACTACACCGCCCCGCTTGGCGTCGGCTGGATGGTGAATCCGGATCATCATTACGGGCCGAACGTGGATGGCTACGAATATTCCAGGTGGGGCACCTATCATTTTGCCGACAGGGACGGCATCGGCGTGGACCGGACCGTGAAGACGGGAACCGGATACGCCGCCCAATATTATAAACCGCATGCGGACCGTTATGAATCGCCGGATACGTGCCCGGACGAATTGCTGCTGTTTTTCCACCATGTTCCGTATACCCATAAGCTGCATTCCGGCAAAACGGTTATTCAACATATTTACGACACGCATTTTGCCGGGGCGGAGCAGGCGGCGGACTTTCTGGAATCGTGGCTGACCCTGGAAGGAAGCATGGACGCCCGGCAGTTCGAGAATGTGCGCGGCCGTCTTCAGCAACAAGCACAGCACGCCTTGGAATGGCGGGATCAAATCAATACGTATTTTTTCCGTAAGTCCGGTATTGCCGACGAACACGGGCGTACGATCTATTAGAGGTCGCACTATTATTAGGAACGGAAAGAGGGCGAGAGGCGATGAATAAGAAGAGACGGTTTAACGACGGTTGGGAATTTGCCAAAAGCGGTCTGGAGACCGCAAGTCCGGGCGAACTGAGCTTTAAACCGGTCGATATTCCTCATGACTGGCTGATCTACAATACGCTGGATCTGTACGAAAACAGCATCGGCTGGTATAGGAAAACGTTCACGTATACAGGCAGCGATGAGCAGGTATTGTTGGCCTTCGACGGGGTTTACATGGACTCTACTTTGTATGTGAACGGGCAGCAGATCGGGGAGTGGAAATACGGCTATTCCTCCTTCGAGCATGAAATCACGGAGGCGCTGGCAGCCGGGGAAAACGAAATTGTGCTCAAGGTTGTGTTTCGAAGTCCCAACAGCAGGTGGTATTCCGGCGCCGGGATTTACCGCAATGTGTGGCTGAAAACGCGGGGCCGCAGCCATATTGTCACGGATGGGATCTATGTTTCAGCCGCGCGGGACGGAGACGAATGGCAGGCGGATATCGAAACCGAGTTAAAGCTTGATCGGGATGCGGTGCTCACTCATACGCTTTTGTACAAAGGGGAGATCATTCAGTCCAGTGCGGAACAGGTCTCGCCAGGGGCAGGACACAACGATTCCGCCGTCATTCTGAACCTGCAAAAGCTGACGGTTCCTGACCCGCAGCTTTGGAGCACGGAAGCGCCGCATTTGTATACGCTCGTGACCGAGCTGCGGCCGGCTGCGGCGGGAGCGGGCGGCTCCGCCGGCGGCCCGGTTATTGAAACCGTTGCCCAATCCGTCGGATTCCGGGAGATCCGCCTTGATCCGAACGCAGGTTTCTTTTTGAACGGGAAACACATGAAATTGAACGGCGTTTGCGAACACCACGATCTCGGCGCTTTGGGAGCGGCGTTCAACAAAGAAGCCTTGCGGCGGAGATTGCGGATTTTGCGGGAGATGGGCGTCAATGCGATCCGGACGGCCCACAATATGCCGGCGCCTGAGCTGATGGATTTGGCGGATGAGATGGGGTTGCTGGTCGTGTCCGAAGCTTTTGACATGTGGGAAAGACCAAAAACCGCTTACGATTACGCACGCTTTTTCAAAGATTGGGCCGCTGTGGACGTAAAGAGCTGGGTCAGGCGGGACCGCAACCACCCCAGCCTTTTGCTGTGGAGCATCGGGAATGAAATCTATGATACTCATGCAGATGAAAGAGGGCAGGAAATCACCAGGCTGCTGATGGCGGAAGTGCGCAAATCCGATCCGAAGCAGAACGCCCGGGTGACGATCGGCTCCAATTACATGCCTTGGGAAAATGCCCGGAAATGCGCGGATCTCGTCAAGGTCGCAGGCTACAATTATGCGGAAAAATACTACCGCCAGCATCATGCCGAGCATCCGGACTGGATCATCTACGGCAGTGAAACGGCTTCGGTCGTGCAGAGCCGGGGCGTGTACCATTTCCCGTTCGAGCAGTCCATTCTGGCCGATGACGATGAGCAGTGCTCGGCGCTCGGGAACAGCTCCACCAGCTGGGGGGCGAAGTCGGCGGAAGCTTGCATTTTGGCGGAAAGGGATACTCCGTTCTCCTTGGGGCAGTTCATTTGGACCGGGTTTGACTATATCGGGGAGCCGACCCCGTATCATACGAAAAACGCCTATTTTGGGCAAATTGACACGGCTACGTTCCCCAAAGACTCGTATTACATCTATCAGGCGGAATGGACGAATTACAAAGAGCGGCCGATGGTGCATCTTTTTCCGTACTGGGATTTCAATCCCGGGCAAATGATCGATGTCCGCGTATGCTCGAACGCTCCTCGGGTGGAGCTGATTTGTAACGGCGTGACCGTCGGAAGCCATGAGATCGATCACAAGCATGGGCAGGAGCTGGCCGGATGGTGGAAGATTCCTTATCGGGAAGGGGAAATCAAAGCCATCGCTTACGACGAGAACGGCCGGGTGATTGCGGCCGATGTCCGCACCTCCTTCAAAGACGCGAGACAAATCAAACTGACGCCGGATAAGGAGTCGCTGATCGCAAACGGCACGGATCTCATCTTCGTGGAAATTTCAATGGAGGATGAGGACGGGCGGCCCGTGGAGAACGCGAATAACCGGGTGTTCGTAGAAGTGACGGGAGCGGGACGGCTGGTGGGGCTCGATAACGGGGACAGCACGGATTACGATCCGTACAAAGGCTTAAGCCGAAGATTGTTCAGCGGAAAATTGATGGCAATCATTGCGGCCGGTACTGAGCCGGGCACGATCCGGATGAAGGTAAGTTCAATCGGCATGGACAGCCGGGAACTGGAATTTGCCGCCCTGCCTTGTGCGGCGGAAGAACTGCAGGGAATCTCCGCTCAACAGAGTAATCGGGAACTGCCTATCGTAATGGGAAACCCGGACGAAATTCCGCTGCGTAAAATCGAATTGCTCAGCCGCTCGGGACAGCATTTGGACGATACGAAATCGATGGTTGAGGTTGAAGCGAAACTGTACCCTCACAACACTACCTATACGGAAGTGGAATGGAGCGTGGTCAACGATGCCGGCATTCCTTCCAATCTGGCGCAAATGGAGGACAATGGCCATATGGCGC
Organism: Paenibacillus sp. FSL P4-0127; assembly: GCF_038007325.1. NCBI lineage: Bacteria > Bacillati > Bacillota > Bacilli > Caryophanales > Paenibacillaceae > Paenibacillus > Paenibacillus sp. FSL P4-0127. The sequence continues at coordinate 2,358,273 of NZ_JBBOWY010000001.1, forward strand.
GAATTACGGCGTTAGGGGATGGAAATTTTCGCGTTCGGTGCACCAGCAAAAACGGCAGCGACAAAATCAAGCTGATCTCCGAGCTGGAGTTTACGGCCTCCGGACTAGGCATGGCGGGTAAGGACCCTTACGGCTTTATCTCCGCCGGGCTGTACGACTACAGCCAAGGCGAACTCGGCAACGGCAACGAAAGAGGCGTAGCCACCAGCAGGGATGGGGAAACCCGGGTCGGATTCCGGAATCTCGATTTCGGTTCCCATGGCTCGAATGAGATTACCATCCCCATCTTTGCCTTAACCAGCGAACCTTACCCGCTGCAGATTTGGGAAGGCATGCCGGGCGAAGCGGGCAGCGAGCTGCTGGCCGATGCCGTGTACCAAAAAGAAACGAAATGGAACGTGTACCAGGAGGAAACGTTCCGCCTAAACAAGCGGCTCCGCGGCATTACTTCGATTTGTTTTGTGCTCAGGCAGAAGGTTCATATCAAAGGTTTTTATTTTACCCGTCAGAATCGGGCCTTTGCGCAAAACGCCGCCGCGGACTGCGATCACATCTATGGCGATTCCTTCAAGATCGTGGACAGCCGCGTCGAAGGCATCGGCAATAATGTCTCCCTGGAGATCAAGGAGATGGACTTTACGGCGGAAGGCGCCGCAAAGTTGGCCGTTTACGGACATTCGCCGATCGATAAAAATACGCTTCACGTGCGGTTCTCCGGTCAGGACGGCGAAAGCCGGCAGCAGCTGATCGAGTTTGCGCACACCGACGGTTACGAGGTGAAGGAGTTTCCTTTGGACAAGGTGACCGGCGTGCAGAATGTGACGTTTATCTTTTTGCCGGGGAGCCGTTTCGACTTTGGCTGGTTCCGGTTTGAACGGTAATTCGGAGAGGAGAGAGCTCCAAAAATGAAGACGATTGTTAACCCGATCTTGCCCGGTTTTAATCCCGATCCTTCGATCATCCGCGCCGGTGACGATTATTATATCGCCACGTCAACGTTTGAATGGTTTCCCGGCGTTCAGCTTCACCATTCCCGCGATCTCAAGCACTGGCGGTTATTGCCGCATCCGCTGACGCGGACCAGCCAGTTGAACATGCTGGGCAATCCCAGCTCCGGCGGCGTGTGGGCGCCGTGTCTAAGTTACAGCGACGGGATCTTTTATCTCGTATATACCGATGTAAAAAGCCATATCGGACCGTTTAAGGATACGCACAATTATCTGGTGTATGCTTCGGATATTGAGGGACCTTGGTCGGAGCCGGTCTATCTGAACAGCAGCGGCTTTGATCCGTCGTTATTCCACGACACGGACGGCCGGAAATGGCTGCTCAACATGGTGTGGGACCACCGGAAAGGACGAAATCGCTTCGGCGGGATCGTGATCCAGGAGTACGATGAGCGGCAGCGAAAGCTGGTTGGGCCGGTGCATAACATTTTCCGCGGGACTTCGCTTGGCCTGACGGAGGGACCGCATCTTTACCGCCGCGGCCGCTATTATTATCTGCTGACCGCGGAAGGCGGCACCCGCTATGAGCATGCCGTTACGATGGCCCGTTCGGAGTCCATCCTGGGACCGTATGAGATCGATCCGGCCAATCCGGTTCTGACCTCAAAGTTCAATCCCGGGCTCCCGCTGCAGCGGGCGGGACACGCGGATCTGGTGGAAACGGCCGCGGGCGAATGGTATATGGTTCATTTATGCGGCCGGCCCTTAAAGACGTCCCGTATGTGTAATCTGGGCCGGGAGACGGCGATTCAGCAAGTGGAGTGGACGGAGGATGGCTGGCTGCGGCCGGTGAGCGGAGGTTGTGAGCCGGAGCTTACGGCCGCCGCCCCTGCGGATTTGCCGGAGCATCCTTTTCCCGAGCAGCCGCCGCACGGTACGGGCATCGATCATTTTGATGGCGAGACGCTTGCCGTCCATTTCAATACCCTGCGCGTACCGGCGGACGAATCGTGGCTTACGCTGCGGGAGCGACCGGGGTATCTGCGCCTTCGCGGACGAGAGTCCTTCTCTTCCGCCCATGGCCAGAGCCTGGTGGCCCGCCGGCAGCAGGCGTTCACCGCGGAAGCGGAGACAGCGGTAGAGTTCGAGCCCGAGACGTATCAGCAAATGGCCGGGCTGGTCTACTATTATAACGCCCGGAACTGGTATTATTTGCGAATCAGCTGGGACGAAACGTTGGGCAAAAGCCTCGCTATCCTGACGAGCGACCAGGGGGTATACGATGAGCCGCTGGATCAGGAAATATCCGTGGACGGATGCGAACGGGTTTATCTGAAGCTAACGCTTCATTATGAGCAGGCTCAATTTTACTACTCGCTTGACGGTTCCGCTTGGACCGCTGCCGGGCCGGTGCTGGATGCCGGACGCATGTCTGACGAGAACGCGGAGACAAAGCGCGGGGGCGTCTTGCTGGATCAGGGGTTCACCGGCGCGTTTATCGGCGTTTGTGTGCACGATTTAAGCGGGCGCAGGCTCCATGGGGATTTTGATTATTTTGCGTACCGGGAGTTTGGAGATTGAGTTCGGCATATATCCCACTATTGTATAAGAGGTGAGCACTTATGGCGGCAGGTACAATGAAAGCGGCGATCATGGACAAACCGTTGTCCATCGCCGTCAAGGAGATGGAAATTCCCGTTCCCAAGGAAAACGAAGCGCTGATCAAAGTGTATTGCATCGGCATATGCGGATCGGACGTGCATTATTACGAGCACGGCAAAATCGGCCGTTACGTGGTCAAGGAGCCGATCGTGCTGGGCCATGAATTGGCCGGCGAGGTGGTGGAAGTAGGCGTTAACGTAACGAATGTAGCGGTGGGCGACCGGGTGGCGGTGGAGCCGGGGGGGGCCTGCGGCCATTGCGATTATTGCAAAAGCGGGCGCTACAATTTGTGCCCGGATGTCGCTTTCCTGGCGACGCCTCCCGTGAACGGCGCGTGGGCGGAATACATTGTGATGCCCAGCGATTACCTGTTTAAGCTGCCGGATACGATGAGCTACGAGGAGGGCGCGCTGCTTGAGCCGCTGTCCGTCGGCTTTCACGCCTTGCTTCGCGGCCGGGCCAAGCCGTTTGACCGGCTGCTGATCACCGGCCTCGGCCCGATCGGCCTGCTTGCGGGGCAGGCGGCGAAGCTGTTCGGCGTATCCGAAATCTACGGAACGGATATGGTGCCGCTGCGGCGGCAAATGGCCCTCGACCTGGGCTTTACCGCAGCGCTTGATCCGGCCGGCGAGGATGTACGGGAGCGGCTTGCCGAGCTGACGGGAGGAGAGGGGATCACCCTCATCGTCGAATCGTCGGGCAATGCCAAAGCGATGGCCGATACGATCAAGCTGGTCCGGCGCGGCGGAAGAATCGTCTTCGTCGGCTTGCCCGCTTCGGACACGGTGCCGATGGATATGGGCCAACTGATCGACGGCGAGATCGATGCCTATGGCGTTTTCCGCTACGCCAACACGTACAAGCCGGCGATTCAGGCGCTGCAGCATTCCTCCGCCGAGATGGAGAAAATCATCACCCACCGCTATGCGCTTACGGACATTAAAGAAGCGGTGGAAACGGCGCGTACGGCGAAAGAGACCAGTATAAAGGTGATGATCTATCCGAATATGTCTTAAGCAATGTATAATACCCCAGCCTAAGATAAGAGTTTTCTAGGGCTGGGGTGTTTTGTGAATACCGGATCGTCATATGCATGATGCCACCTCTCATTGGAAAAAATCCAATAGATTGACGGTATCAATTGCAATTTGGTACTCTCATTGGAGAATATCCAATAGAATTTGCTCCAATCGCCTATTTTGCACGGTGCAGAGCCAGATCAATTGGAAATTTCCAATCTAACTTCCGTATCTGCCATTGAGTTTCCAATTCAATTGGATATTTCCAATCAGAACGTTGTGTCAGAGTGGGAAACTTCCCGACTTTGACAGCGACTTCATGAATCAGTTTCAATAGTTTGCTCGTTTTTCATGGGAAGAAGGAAGGTTCGATGGGATCAAATGCAAAAGTACATTTGAATTTCCGCAAATTTCTGCTTTTGAGCGGTTGAAGTGCAAAAATACATCTCATTTGCGACTATTGGATAAAAAAAGCAGCTTATAATCGGAAATGAACTGCATATTTTTGCAGTTGAGCCGCTCCTTTCGAGGCATTTCGACGAAAATCGCATGCACTTTTGCATTTCGTGGGATTTCCCCCTCTTCCTCTTTTTGGGCGAAACCGCCCATTACTGCATTTTTTAAGAAAATGAATGGGGGCGAGAACTAAGGTGGAATTTGAAGTGGGAGAAATCAAATTAACAGCGCATCAGTTTGAAGAAATAGTCTTTGCCAGTGAGCATACGGGACATGAAATGAAATATTATTTTGATTTGCAGACCGGGGAAGTAGAGATGTTGGGAGATTACATTGACAATGATCCTGAGCTTGAAGAAAGAATTGAGGAAGAATTTGGAGAGCGCTATATCAGAGTGCCGCAAATTGAATCATGGCAATCGTTCGAGGATTGGAAGAATTCACTGAAATCGTGAGAGAGTATTGAAGATGTTTGAAGAAGAAGAACTCATCAAACTGATTATTGAATGAATGGAATGAACTTATTGATAGATGTATCGGGAATGCAACAACGTTATGGGATACCGGTTCAAAATAACGAGGAGGGAACGTTGTGCTAGCATTTAGATTCACTCAAAAACTATTAAAAGATATGAAGGTAGATCCAGTTGACATAGGTGAGGTTGATCCGCTATTTTGTTGGCATGTTAATATATTGCAGCTAAAAAGAAAACATATCATCTTTGTCAATAACTCAAGTCGATTATGTTTGATCCTCGATGGGATTCGGAGTTCGCAATTAAGCAAACTGCAGGAAAAATTCAAATCCGAACTTAAAGAGTATTTACAGCTAGAGGGGATAAAGAAAAGTGTGGTTGAACAATATTTGTTTGAAGCCGGAGAAGTTAGGATAGGTATTACCAATGATAAAAGTGTTTTGGCAACGATGACAGAAATGTTACGCTATAGTAGAAATGCAGAGTTTGATTACACTTTTGATCTGAGTGCCTGGCTAAACTCATTGATCTACAAGCCCATTGATTATCAAAAACCCATTAAAGTATTCAAGGATGCACTAGAAAGAAAGTATTCATGACACGGCCGGTCAAAATAGTACAGATAAAACCTTGGTTTACCACACTTCTAAAGATCAAGTTATTGTGAAAATTAGGAAGAATGTTGGTCTGAGGAGATACATTTAATCCATCCACCGAAAAAAATTGCGCCTCCCGGGACTTGCTGCTATACTTTGCGTATGATATGTGATTGGGGGTAGGACCGGTGGCAATACTGAATTGCTCATTAGCTAGGGAGTCCTCATGCAAAGCCTGATTTGGGGCGATACTTTGCGTGGGGCGTGATAGGATGAATTGGATCGCCCAAACTTAAACTTTATCGTTTCTAATAACAGGCTTTGCACCTTATTGATTATCTTTCAAAATAAATAAGGGGCTGAAAGCTATGAGTACACCATTTATTAGAAACCACCAATTTAACGTGATTAAGAAACAAGCGGAATTTCTTCAGAAAACTTTGCGGACCGTTGCGGATCGGAGTGTCTTGGAAACCGTAAGGTATAGTGCCGTAGCGAACATTGTTGAAGCATTTCCGGTTCTGACAGAGGATCAAAAGAAGATGCTGGGACAAATCTCGACCTTCGAGACGGCATATGATTTTCAGAGATATCTTAGCGCCTTGGAAGCGTACCTGGAGCCTTTTCCACCGATTACGCCGAAGCAAATTCAGAAGTTATTCCCTAAAAATAAGAAGCTGAAAGTGCCGGATTTACAATCCATCGACTTTCGTTTTGTGACGTATCTGGGTTGGGTGGATATCGCCACGAACAAGTTATTCATTGTATATCCGTTCGAAGGTCGGTTCATCGGCATCGAGGGCAGAATTACGCCGACCAACAAGAAAGGATATTGCCTGTTCTGCAATCGGCATCAAGAGCTTGCCTTTTTCTCGGTCAAGACCAAACCTGCCAATGCCTCACCGGATAATATTTCTATTTTTGGGCATTACGTATGTCTGGATAACCAAGGATGCAATCACAGCATTACCAACACAGGATCACTGGAGAAGTTCATTCTCTCCGCAAGTAAATAAATTGCCATAACCAGAAATAGGCTGCCGTTTAAGGCAGCCTATTGTGTTAGTAATGAGTGAATCTAAGGCATTGGGCTTACAGCGTGCAGAAAGGAAGTGAAGCTTTATGAATAAATTATTCACCAAAGCTGTAATTGTCGAACCGCGTATTGAGTGTCCTACATGGATAAGTGAAAAGATTGAGGCATTATTTATTATGATAATTATATTAGAGTATGTTCGTACGATCCAAGTTCAAATCATCCCGTAATTTTTATCGATTATACTTACGAGGAAATATACAAATGTCTCAAAGAGACCCGTGTAGAATTGTTGGATTTTATTGAAGGACCGCTATTTAGATGGCTTAACCAAAGAGACAGTGATATAGCAAGTGAAATGATAATTAAAATGAAGAATTGGTTTGTACAAGAATAAGATTACGAGAGTTAACCTGAAAGGAGGAATAATTGCATGCCATATCATGAATTTATAGTTGGGGATGAACGAGCAACTTTAGAAAATGTGACATGGGATAAAAAAAGAATTGTTATTAATGGAATTGAAGTTTTGCCTCAGGTTTCAATAAATGATGATTTTATTAATTATATTAGTGATTCTCTGGCATGGATTAAATCTAGGGGACCAAGTGATGCCTTTCATGGATTTGGATTGGATTTATATGGGTATACGATAATCCGGGATAAAGAGAGTCTGAATACTTTTAAGAATATTATTTCATCTTGGAAGGAACTTTTTTTGAACGCTCCTCCAGAGTTTATTATTACCGGAAATTACGGTTGGGAAGCAGGGTCAGATGAAGGGCACTACGAAAAGATATCAGTTACACGAAATGAATTAATCGAATCATTAAGCAAATTAATAGAGGTAATAAACACCGCCTTAGAAACTAATCAATGTGTTATACACTTTGGAATATAATGAAGTAGCACAGTTGCTTTACTAAAGAATATTTTTCCGGCAAATACAACTAAAGGAGGTCTCTTATGAAGAATTTCATAATCTTTGGATTTATGGTAACAGTCATTACATTGACAAGTTGCTCGTCTAATGAAGAAACCTCCAATCGTACTGTACCAACTTCTGAAATTACTGCCCCCTCCAATGACCCGGTGCCTTCTATTCAAGAAGACAATTATTATTCCATTAAGACGGATGAATCTTCTTTAATTCAGTTGCGGAATGATGAAAAATCGGTTCGAGAGGTTTTGGGCAAACCATTAAAGGAAACCACACCAGAGCCGCTCGGAGACGGGGCGGATACTTTTAGCGGGATGTATAGCAAGACCCTTGAATATGATGGGCTAACATTGAAATTGTTGGGAAAATCGGCTGAAGAACTTTGGTTATCTGAAATTGAATTAAGCAGTAACAAATATGCAACGTCGGAAGGAATTAAAGTCGGGGATTCTTTAAATACTTTACTAAATGCTTACCCCAATATTAAATATTTGGATACTACTGTACTGGAAAACAAACCAAATTCGAAGGTATACGGATTTCGCCAAGGCGAGCTTGGATTTTTTGCGGATTTTGTTGTTGATGAGAATGAAAAAATAGAAGCCGTGCATATGTATTTTGTATTTGATTAGTTATATGGAGAATTGAGAGGTATCAATGGATGAGAGCATACATACAGGCAGACAAGAATGGGGACTTCTACAATGTAAATGCATTTATCGCTAATGAAGGCTTCACTTCTTTCGGGTGGGAGACAATTAAGTTTTATGACGTCCAAGAAATTAAAGAACATAATCCTGAAGATATCGTAGTTGGCGGAATTGGCAACGTGAGAAAACGTCTCGAAATTTTGGGATTTGAAAGAAATCATGGGGAGATCGATTATCCAACTTCCTTATCCGGTTATTTTGGCAGAAAAATTTGGACTACAACGATTCAGGAACTTTTTGAGAACAAAGAGAATTGGAATGTTTTTATAAAACCGAAGGACACAACAAAGAAGTTTGCTGGAAAAGTTGTCAAAGAATATAGAGATTTTATAGGATTAATGGAAGAAAACGAGGTTACGAATATTTGGTGTTCGGAAATTGTTGATTTTATAACGGAGTGGCGTTGTTTTATTCGCTACGGCCAAATACTGGATATCAGATATTATAAAGGCGCTTGGGATTCAAAATTAGATTTAAGTGTTGTAAAAAGTGCGGTTAGAGATTTTACCGATGCGCCGGTTGCTTATGGCATGGACTTTGGAATGGATCGGGAAGGAAATATGAAATTGGTCGAGATCAACGACGGGCATTCTCTTGGAACTTATGGCATCAGCCCTTTAAACTATGCAAAATTTCTTTCGGCTAGATGGTCGGAATTAACAAGAACTAAAGACTATTTAAGAAGCTTATAAGTGTAAATGGAGGCTAATGATGATGATCGTCAAAAGGATAGTGACCAACATCCATACAGAGCAGATTGAAAAAGCTAAATACTTTTACCAGGAAGTGTTGGGACTAAATTTATTAATGGATCAGGGTTGGATTGCAACATACGGATCTGATGAAGCAATGAAAGTACAAATCTCTTTTGCTTCAGAGGGAGGTTCTGGGACTCCCACACCTGATTTATCCGTTGAAGTTGATGATGTCGATTTTGCATATAAACGAATGAAGGAATCTGGATTTCCAATAGAGTACGGGCCTGCGGATGAACCTTGGGGGGTTAGGCGATTTTATGTTCGAGACCCATTTGGGAAATTAGTAAATATTCTTGCTCATCGGTGATTTGAGCATTTGAGCATTAAAAATCAAAGAACTAGGGAGGGGGCCTTTCATGAATATTTACTTAGAGTACGGTGATACAAGCTTTATAGGGTTAGTCAACGCTCAGAATTACAAGTCCTTTGTAAATGAAGACTGGGAGTTGGTAGAACTGCTGCAGCATTTTAGTAGTGAAATGATAAACGAAAATATATTAGTGTACCAAATGACAAACGAAGGAATTGAACATTCATGGAATATAGATGTAATCATAGGTCCGGAAACGGAAATAGCCGATGAAGAGTGCTTCAGGAAGGCAGAAGGATACATAAAAGTAACAGACAACAAACTTTATATTGTGGACTATGATTGTTTAACAATGTCCGCGCAATTTGAAGATGAACAGGTCCCGGATCATAATTGCGCGAAAAATCAAATAAATATCAACAACGGGACATATAAAGTAACTTTTTATCAGTATTATAATGTAGATGAAAACAAGTTTATTGGCAGAAACGATACTGACATTAGGATGATTATAACGGAAATTTCTGAAATAAAAGATCAGGCAGATAAGGTTTTTTGGTGCACTTTCTATTAGATTTCTGTTATGATATCAACAAAGAGCAGCTCTCTGATGAGGGCTGCTCTTTGAATTTTTTAAACTAGACCTGCTACTTAGAATGGTATAATCAGGAAGAAGGGACTGATTCAATGATAACAATAAGACAAATCACTAGAGATGACTTAAAGGATTTGTGTATGCTCTACGAGGAACTTATTGATAGACAGACCAATTTTGAGAAATTGGTTGAAGCATTTGAAAGCATTAAAAGTAACGATAATTATTATATACTTGGAGCTTTTAAAAAAAATGAATTAGTAGGGTCAGTTATGGGGATTATTTTCCAGGATATAGCAGGGGAATGCAGACCTTTTATGGTAATTGAGAATGTCGTAGTTTCCAATCGTGTTCGTAAACAAGGAATCGGGAAAAAATTGATGACAAATATTGAAACAATAGCTAAGGAAAGAAGCTGTTATTATATAATTTTTGTGTCTGGTGGACATAGAAAAGAAGCACATGCTTTTTATGAGAAATTAGGATTTAAAGATGAAAAGGTTGAAGGATATAGAAAACATTTTTCTTAAAGGGTACGTTTAAGTGAAGAAGATATTTCAAATATTTCAAGTCGGAGGTTGTATGAAAACATATATTTATATGGTGAGACATGGAGAGTCCCCAAAAACGGAAAATAATGAGAGAACTCGCGGGCTGACGGACAAAGGATGGTCTGATGCAAAAAGAATCACGGAAATACTTAAAAATGAAGGAATAGATGTATTTGTATCGAGTCCTTATAGGAGAGCCGTGTTAACCATCGAGGAATTAGCGAAGTGTTATGATAAAGAAATATTACTTTTTGAAGAGTTAAGGGAATTGGAATTTTCAAACGAAAATCGGATAATGACTGATCAGGAATTATATCCCGAAGTAAAAAAGATGATTGGTGATCCCGACTATTCATTGCCTGGAGGAGAGTCCAGTGCGATGTGTATGAACCGGGCTATTGGTGTTTTGAAGAAGATAATAGAGGAAAACCAAGGAAAAAAGATCGTAATTGGCACACATGGACTGGTCATGACATTAATGATGAGATATTTCAACAGTAAGTACGATTTCGATTTTTTGTTAAGCACAACGAAACCGGATATCTACCGGATGGAGTTTGAAGATGTACGTTATCAGAATAAATGACAAACATGAGATATCCAAAAAAGGCGTGGGAAATGGCGGGAAATCCTGATTCTATGCGGGTTTAGGTGGGATGAAGAACGAATGAGCGTGACAACTATCTTGAGAACATCGAACACGGAAAATAAAAAAAACGGATTTGCCACAAAAACGCCAGAAACCCTTGCTGCATAATGGGATTCGGGCGTTTCGTGATTTCGTCGAGAGTTGATCGAACAGAATTGCTAGATCAAAAACGCCGCCGCGTTAGAACGTTGCGTTATCAAGGGTTAAAAGTCGTTCTTACGATATGTAAAAACTTAAAAAACCGCTATGTCAAAGGGTTTTTGGCGTTACAACATTCAAGGCGTTTAGTAACGTTTTGTCTCCGATCCACTGGAAAAGTTGCAGAAATGAATGGGACAAAACGCCGAATGTTGAAGAATTGGTCCCATTGCAGTAATGACGCGGGTTTTCGGCGTTTTTCACCGCCTAAAATCAGCCTTGAGCAATGGGACACAATTCTGCACAAAAAAACTAACAAATTATCCTGAAAAAAGAAGTTAAAAAAGGCGTTGTTATACGCCCTTTTTTTTGTCCATGTCATCTATCCATTCGAGTGCCCTTATATGTAACCCCCCAGTAACAAGCAGCGCGATTACTCCAATGACAATCGCAGCGGCAATTCCTCCTAGATGCAAGCCTATAACACCACCGATAATTGCCCAAAACAGTGAGAGTAGAACCATAAGAACGACCGCGAGTCGTCGAATTACAGTCAAGACAATCATTCCGATCAAGGAGATTCCGAACAAAACCCACGATCCGGTGAAAATGATGATGGCGACAGATATTACGAATATTTCACCATACAACCAATTTGAAGCAGTATCGTTAAACTTAGCTTGTGTCACGCCGCGTCTAACTTGAACTTCACCTTTCAAAAAAACACCTCCCTCGCATTGACGATTTACTATACTTCTTTGATGCCAATTTTGCTATGTAACTGGAACTATTTTACTACAAAAACAGGGTCTTTGCGACTAAAAAAAAGATTAACAAGTTAATCAAAACAGGCGAAAAAATTAGCCCACATCCTTAGCGGCGGCTTCTTCTCCATTCATCAATTTGGATGACATCCCCACTCTTTGGTGTTGGGGGCTTCCTCCGAGAATAGCGTCAATATACCCTTCGACTTTCAGTTTCTCTTTTTCGGATAGTTGCTGAATTTTATTGATTAGCTGATAATCGACATCGGATGTTTCGATATCGAATCCAGAGGTTTGTTCTGATTTCGAAACACTTTCTTCTCCTGTTAAAAACCAGTCCGAAGAAACGTTAAAGAGTCGGCAGATAGCAATTATTGTTTGTGCGGAAGGCTCGTAGCTATCACTCTCATAATTGCTTATATTCCCTTTCTTTTTACCGATCATCTCCGCGACCTTTTCTTGGGTTAAATTGTGTTTATTTCGCAAAAAACGCAGTCTTTGACCGATTGTTTCCATATCGAACCTCTCCCATATAAAATTACTTAGTCAGTTGCGAAAACGAATCGAAAAAGGTTGACTTGTTTCGATATCGCAACTATAATTAAGTTAGATTAACAAATTAATCATCTAAGAAATTATAGCAGACATCACGATTCCCAAACAGCGCAAGTATGTTCGGCGCTTACTGCTCTTTGAAAACCGAATATCACTGATTGTTTACGCAGCAAGCAAACAGCTTGTTGCTTGACATAGATTTATTCTGCCCTGGAAAGGGGGGGCGCAAACCAGGTAATAGTAGGAGGCGTCATCACATCACGACAATGCAGCATGGAAGGAGTGATAGCAGTTGGAAAAAAGGAAGCTGACTCCACTCGGGGTGATTATCAGAAAACGACTGCTGGATAAAGGAATGACTCAGTTGCAACTTGCGCAAGAGGTCGGAACAACCAAGGTCTATTTGAACTATATTCTTCACGGTGAGCGACCGGGCAAAAAATACCTTCCTCGAATCCTTGCAGTGTTGGATATTGACCCCGAAATTGTCCGTCAGCACATCGCATAAGGAGTGAAAAGCTTTGACGAATAAAGTGAAATTCGTCGAGAATGCTGAAATGTTGAGCGCCTATAAGAATGGATTTCAACAGATCGGCGAGATGGTGAACGGCATTGACCGCTTCACACGTCATTCGACTGGCATCTTCATTGAAACAATTATCAAAGCGAATGAAGAGCAGCTCGGCAACATCCAGCAACAACGGACACAGCTCGAAATCGACATCAAGGAATTCCTGGCTTACGCCAATAGCAAAATGAATTACCTGAATGAAGTGGAGGCGTTCTTGCTGGAGCAGAAGGCGAAAGCGGAACGGATGGCCGAAGAGGCGCGGAAGTCGCTGGAGGAAGAGCAACAGGAGGTTTGACACGATGACGAGCACATCAGTAAGGAGAGGAAGACAAAACGAGGTTTGCGGACATGGAAAAGGGGCGCTCCCACCGCTCAAAGTTGGACGCTCCCCCCGTACCTTGAATAGTTAGAAAACTATTCCCCTCCATTCTAGCATGTGCGCTCAATTCTGGAAAGGAGGGAGAGATTTGGCCGAAACCTTCATCACGTTGGAAGAAGCCGCCGGGCTTGAGGGTGCAAGTTACGAAGCTATAAAGAAGAAAATTCAACGTAACCCCGATGCCTTCAAGACAAAATACGAACAGACTCCAAGCGGTGGAAAGCCTCGAGTCCTTATCTCGCTATCCTCTCTCTCGAAAAAGGCGCGTAGAACCTGCAAGGAAAGGCAAAGCATCGAGGGAGAGGACGTTGTGATCAAGGAACGAACTAGCTCGGAAGATGTGCCATGGTACATCGACGCCGATCTGGATGGCTATATCAAGAAATTTGGCAAAAGGTACTATGAAGCGGTCGAGCTGGCAAAGAACATCCAGGAATTTTTGAACTATGCCGACCGCGACCGGACGGGGTTTTCCGAAGAATTTGCCGCCAAGCTCGGCATGAGCCAGCGCACGCTTTACCGGTATTCACAAGCTTACCTTGAAGCAAGCGCTTGGGCGCTCAAACTCGGGAAGCAGGACGGCAAAAACTACGATTATTTAAAGGTCCTGGCGCTATGCCGAAAGCCGAAGGAGACTTTCACGTTTCCGTCGCTCTCCGATGCGATGAAAGCCTGGATCGAAAACCTATGGTTTGACAAACGCTTTGCGGAGAACCAGGGCACAATTGACATGCTATACACCAAGCTGAAGCAAGTAGCCTCGGCCAATGGGTGGGACTATCCTAGTTACCCAACGGTAGCGCGTTACATCGGTTATTTGATGGAAGTCAAACGCTATAAAAACGCGCATTTCCTGGCCGAAAAAGGCGAACGAATGTATCGGAATAAAAAGCTGCGCAAGGCGCTGCAAGATATGCAATCCGTGCCTGTTATGGGCTTGGTGCAAGGCGATGGTCACACGTTTGACGTTTGGGTCGAGTATACGCACCCTAACGGCAAGAAAACCGCGATTAAGCCGATCCTGGTCGCCTGGATTGACACGCGAAGCCGCTGCATCGTCGGCGATATCATTTGTCACACGCCGAGCGCCCAGGCCATTAAGCAGTCCTTGCTCAACATGATTTATAACGAAGTCGGCGGCGTTCCGCAATGGATCAAGATCGACAACGGCAAGGATTTCACTGCCGAGACCCTGACAGGCCGCAAGCGGACCGAGCGGATTAGCCTAGACAGTGAAGCCATCGGCTTCTACCGCAGCATCGGTATCCAGGACGATTTTCGTTCCTTGCCCTATCAACCTTGGGGCAAGGCGGCTATCGAGCGTTTCTTCCTGACACTGGTCAACCGGTTCGAGAAGTGGCTGCTTAGTTACACCGGCACCCTGACCGGATCGCGCACATCCAGCAAGATCAAGAAGGACATTCCGGGAATGCTGGAGCGCGGCGAACTGATCACGATGGATGAACTTTGCACCCTCTGGCGTAAATGGCGCGACGAGGAATATCACACCCGGCAGCACCGGGGCCTGAAGGATCAGGGCGAACAATGGCATACGCCGCTGGAAGTGTTCCAGAACGCCGAGCGGTACTTCACAGCGGTTCCGCCAAGATCGGTCGCCGCCACATGGCTGATGCAGGCTGAAGAAAGGGTCCGCGTCTATCAAGTTGGTATTCGCCGGTTCGGATACGAATATCGCGCGCCTGAACTTGACGCCTATATCGACGATTACGTGAATATCAAATGGGACGCTAACGATGTTACCCGGCTGTATGTGTACGACCGGATCACCGGTGACAAAATTTGCGAGGCCGAAAGCCAAGAGTTGCTCCAGATCGCCCCGCGCGCACCGCAAAAGGCGCTGGAAGAACACAAGCGGGCGCAAAGTCAGCAACTCAAGGCGGACAAACAACGCCTGAAGGAGCTGACCACCCCACTGGAAGAGCGGATCGGGCAGCATATCGACGCCCAGGGAAACCTTGCAGGCATGTTTATTGGTCAACCTACAGGGAAATCGTCCAAAGTGGTGGCACTGCCGCAGGATAAACAATATAAGGAAGAAATTCGCAGCAAAAAGGCTCGTCCCGCTGCTGTAGAGAACGATTTTTACCAAAAACGTGCCGAGAAAGCCTTGGCGAAGCTGAAGGAACTCGGCTGACGGAGGGATTTTAAAATGGCAATGGAAGCCACGAAGCTGTACACGATCAAGACGGACCTTGTTGTCCGCATGAATGAATACATGAGCCAGACCCAAAACACCATCACGGAATTGGCAAAGGCTATGGGCGTATCCAGACCGGCCCTATCCCGCTTTTTATCGGGTAAGTACGATGCCGAAAACACAAAGCTGGAACCGGCGGTTGCCAAGTTTTTGAACGAACATAGTCAGGTAACTGCAAGGTCTGCAATTCCGATGGTCGCCCCTAGGTTTTTTGCTGGTCACGATGCCCGCGATATCCTCGGTTTATGCACCGAATGCCAGGAGTACAGCAAGCTTGGCGTCGTTACGGGTAAAACCGGCTTCGGCAAAAGCCACGTGCTCAAGCATTACGCAAAAATGCAACGTGTCGCTTACATCGAATGCGACGATTCCATGGGTTGCAAGGACCTGATCGATTCCATCGAAGCCGCTCTCGGCATCCCGCCCACCCCCGGCAGCATTTACCGCAAGAAACAGGGAATCATTCAATTTTTTGAAGTCAATAAGGGGTATCTGCTGATTGTGGATGAGGCCGACAAGTTGATCAATAAGTACACGCAGAAAAAAATGGAAATTCTCCGCTCCATTTACGGCGACGCCCGCGTCGGCCTGGTTATCGCCGGGGAGCCAAAGCTGGAGTCGCTGATTAAAGGCTATCTGGAGCGCTTCGCGAACCGGGTGGATGCCCGGACGGCGCTTGTCGGCCTCACAGAAAAAGAAGTCCGCGACTACCTGGAGGGCTTCCCGTTCGAAGCGGACGCCCTGGAAGAAATGGTCGTTCGCGGCACCAACAGCAAAACCGGCTGCTTCCGGCTGCTCGCCCGAACACTCGACAACGTGCTGCGTGTCCATCGAGAGGACGGCGGAGGCACCATTTCGCTGGACACGATTATTAAAGCCAGCAGCATGATGATGCTGTGACCAAGGAGGAATTTCAATGAATAACGCATTACCGATTAGCAGGGTTGCCCGCTTGTATGAAGTCCTCGCACACATCAAGAGCTTCCCGACTCCAATCAAGCCGGTCGCTATCATGGCTGGTATCGACGAGGACGACATACGCGACTTAATCGCCCCCAGTCTATACACCGTGATTGACGACCACATTCAGCACATCAATGCCATGAAACATCTGGAGAGCGTAACCATCGTCGACGCGGACTTCCTCTATCGCACTAATGGCGTAGCGTCATATGTAAAGGACGGGCGACCGGCTTGGTTGTTTGTGGATGGTTACGAGGACAGGAGCAATTTGCGCCTGGACATGTTGGCCTGGTGGCTCGGTGCAGCGCTGGACGGATCGAGTGATCCTTATAAACCGTGGACGAAAGATGATGCTTTAAGGCGCTTTGACAATCAATAAGGTTTCGCGGCATCTAATTCCCGCCGCTTACTATATAGCCCCGGATTGCTCCGGGGCGAGATCACACCAAGGGAGGGGAATGAATGAGCGATCAACTCGAATCCAGTCATCATAAGGTTTTCGGCAACCTGAATGACATGCCAAGTTTTGAGTGGTCCGATCTTGACGGAAAGACGCTGGATATGGCCGTTTCGCGTGATGAATGTGGCATAACTGTTGCTGGGATCGACAAAGGAACGGGCGTGATCTATGTCCTGCATCAGCAGATTTTCCCAGAAGAGCGTTTGAGGCGGTCGGTTGATAAATTGGCCGGGGAACTAGCTGACGCCCTTGAGCGATCCATGAAGTAAAAAGCCGCCGTTCTGCCAAACGACGGCTTCGGGAGCACGGTTATTCTTGTTCCTGCTTCTTCAGCTCTTCGTGGTACTTGATTAGCATGAGCTTCGTTACCTTGGATGACAGGTTCATCATCGAGTTTGCAAGCTTGGCAATACCGGGTTCGACATCCTTCAAGGCGCTGGAAACCTCTTGAAGCGATTCAAGCCTGATTTTCTCAAAATCCAAAGCGTTTCCCCTCCTTTCTCTTCATCAGTCTAACAGGTGCGGAAGCATTTGTTTACCTAGGGAATATCGACGGGGTTTCGCATAATGACAAAAGGAGGAATTTCTGAATGAAAGAATTCAACAAGAAAATCAGCAAAGGCGGCTCCGTCACCCTTCCGGCGGCACTCCGCAGGGAGTACGGCCTGGCAGGCGGCGAGCGGTTCAAGATCATCGTCGATAGCGAGGACGGCTCGATCCTGCTGCAACGCACGGAAGGAAGTTGCCTCTTCTGCCAATCCGACAAGGAACTGGTCGTCTATTACGGTCGCTTCGTCTGTGCGACATGCGCGGAAAACATGGTCGCCCAAGTCTTCGATGCCCGGCTGGCTGGGGCGCTGCAAGGAGGCGCGGCGGAATGACGAATGAACGCCTAGCCGGACTGGCCGAACTGGTGGACGAAGGCATCCAGCTTGATAGGAAAATCAAGGAAGACGAAAAGCGGCTGGACGCGATCAAAGCCGAATTACAGGCGGCAGCGGTCGAAGTCATGGACAACAAAAATTTGAAGTGGCTGCAAATCTTCGGCAACGACGGACATTTCAACGTGGCGCAAAAGGAGAAATTCGAGATCGATGATTATACCACGCTGATCGAAGTCATGGGCGAAAAGGCTAAGTCGAAGATCGTTCGCGAAGAGAAAATCAAATACACAACGGAAACGAGGTTTAAGGCGGCACTGATTGCCCTATTCAAAGATGATTTTTCTACCGACGGCCAAACCCTGGATGATGTGCTGGCAGGATTGGGATTGGATGCGACGACGATTAAGTCCGTGAAAAAGAAGCTTAAAGGCGATTACCTCAAGGACAAAAGAGTTTTGGAGAGTGTGGGCATCACCGGCGAATGCGAGGAAGAGCTTGACGTGATCCGTCAGATCAAAAATACGCAGTTGATTGACCGTTTCTTCTCCAAATTGACACCGGAGCAGCTCGCACGGGTTCGAAAATCCGTGTTTGTTGAAGATCAGATCGGCGTCGGACTGGAGTATGAGCAATGAGCCGGGCGGGCTTGGAGAAGCGGACTCCCGAGCAAAACCGCAAAATATGGGCGCTGGCGGGCGAGTTGGGTTTTGATGAAGGGTTGCTACGCGATGTGGTGGAGCGCCTGACAGGCCAGCGCAGCACGTCTGCCCTGACCGTTGTCCAGGCTAACCGGCTGATCGACGAGCTAAACCGGATCGCCGGAAAGCCGCAGCCACCAACCACTTCCACCCGTCGTCCTGGTATGGCGACACCGGAGCAGCTCCACAAAATTCGAACCCTGGAGCGTGATTTAGGCTGGGCGGACAATCCGAAACGCCTTCAGGCATTCATGAAAAAGTACTGCGGCGTCGCCCGCCTGGAATGGCTGCAATTCGGCCAGGCGACGACGCTGATCGAATCCTTGAAAGGCGTTCTGCGCACGGAGCAGAACCGTCATCATGGATAAAGCGAAATCCAACATCATTGATTACCAGGTTTTATATGAGCGCCTGAAAGACGGATCAGCAGCCACATGGACGCGGGAAATGGAGTTGTTTTCCCGCCTCTATTTTTGGAAAATCAACGACACACGAAAGGAGGAACGCCCAAGTGTCGAACCTACTTGATAGATACACGCCAGCGCAGAAGTTAGTTATTGAAGTGTATTGGGAAACGATACGCTTCACCCGTCGCTCGGGGAAAATCTCCGAGAACATTAAGCAACGCGAATATGAATATTGGGACAAATTCGATGCTGATGTCGTAATCCAATCCCTGTCAACACATATCGAGAAATATCCAACCCACCGGGAGGATTACACTCGGGGTATCATGCGGAACAAGCGGAACCAAAAAGGAGGCGTAGCTCATGGAAGCAATCGGCCAATACCTCCCCGACCTGCTGCAAAGAATCGAGGCGCTGCGAGCCCAGGGCGCGACGCAGACGCCCAAGAAGCCTTCCGTCGAAGACTCTCCGGTCTTTGATTGCCCGAAGTGCCGGGACGAAGGGATCGTCTTCAACGCCGAACGAAACGTCTGGTATCAGTGCGAATGCATGGAACGCAAGAAGCTGCAACGGCTCATGAAGTCAACGAATATGAGTGAGGACGCGCTGTACAAGACATTTGACAACTTTGTCCTGGACGGCGCGGACCCCCGCGTCTTGAATGCCTACGAGTTGGCCCGCGAATATTCGGACGGCCTAGTCGCCCGGATCAAGAAGGGACAGGGCTTGAAAGGTGTCCCTTGGTTTGGGCTGCTGGGAACCTCCGGTAGCGGGAAAACGCACCTGGTAACGGCGATGGTCGCCCCGCTTATTGAACTGGGCGTTCATCCCCTCTTTTTCAATTGGGTGCAAAGCTTCACGGAATGGTTCGCTTATTACAGCAAAGAGGACGAGGCATACATGGTGGAGGACATCCGCCAGAAAATATACAACTGCGATTTGCTCGTCGTGGACGACGTTTGCAAGGAGAGCCAAAAGGACAATTGGATCAGGGAATTTTATGGCATTGTTGATTACCGTTATCGCAAGCAGCTTCCCATCGTGTACACCAGCGAATACTTCCATGAATTGATTGGCTTCCTTTCTGAAGCGACGGCAGGCCGGTTGTTCGAGAAGACGAAAAGCCCGAAGGGCAAGAAGTATCTGGGCAAAATGCTGCTAGCCGAAGGCGAAGACCCGCTGGCGCTGAATTATCGTTTCAAGGAGCTGCTGTCATGATGACCCCCTCGGTGTTGACGGATACGACTGGAGCAGCCCATATCATAGCCGTTAGGCGTCATCATTTATTCAATATTTGCGACCAGTTGAAATTGGAACGTCGGTTGATCCGCTGGAGCTATGACCTGCGATGTTACGTGCTAGTCGTTCGCACTGAAAACAAACGGGCCGTTCTTCGGTTTCTCAAAATAAATGGCAAAGGAGGCGATTTACTTGCGCATGCAACTGGGGATGTATGAAAAATACGAATGTGTAGACTGTGAGGAAACGTTTTATGTAAAGCGTTTTTCTGAACCTCATTATTGCCCTTTCTGTGGAGACCCGAAGATCGAGCATGATGGCGTATTCTTTGCATCAATGGAAGAAACATCCGATTAAAAGGAGGTCTCACTATGCCTTGGGGGAAACAAGAAACGCGCCAACAGAAAAGTGATCCGATTTTATTCGCGCAGCAAAGGGACCCGGACTTATGTTTCGTCCTATTCCCTTCGGCCAACCTTACGGCCTTAAGCGCTGCGGTTAGCCTGGAAAGCCTGCTGCTACAGGTGCGGCAGCAGCCCGCTGCTCGTCAGATCGAGACGATCAGTTATGATCCCCAGGCGCGACGAATCGATATTCACTTCGTGCCAAGTTCTCAAAATAAATGACAAGGGAGTGTTGCAAATAATGGAAGAAACAACTCAAGGGGAGCGGATAAATCGCCCCATCACTCCGCAAGACTGGAAGGACATTGAAAAAAAGCTACATGATTTTTACGACCGGGTTGAGTTGATTTGTGACGGCTATTATGTATCACTCGTTTTGCGAAGGTACGGCCAGTTCCGAAATGTGATTGCCGTTTACGTGAACGGTGTCATAGAAGGCAAATGGTGGATTGAGGATTGCGAGGAACGTCGCCGATTCTTCTGCCCGCGAACCAAGGACATGATGACCAAAAAGGACAAAGCGGATTTGAAGAAAATCTCCAAAAAGATGCTGAAGGAAATGGAGGCTAAGAGCAAATACACCCATTATGAACCCTACTGGTCTTCATTCCGCTTGTTGAAAAGCCATCTTATCAAGAATAACAAGGTGATCGAGATGGTGGTCACCAATGCCAACGAATAAAGGACGGTGAGAAGCATGAACAAAATCTATATCGCATCTTCTTGGAAGAATGCCGAGCAGGTCCAGACACTTGCCGCTCAATTGCGGGAAGTCGGATTTCAAGTAGATGATTTTACCGACGATTCACGCGGGCGATTTGTGTTTCATTATTCCGAGTTTGCAGGCTTGGAAGAACTGGACGCGATTAGTTTCTTGCAGCACGACCAGGCACGTAGGGCGTTTAACGAGGATAAAAAGTGGCTGGATTGGGCGGATGCGGTGGTCCTGCTGCTGCCTGCCGGAAGATCGGCGCACCTTGAAGCGGGATATGCTAAAGGTTGCGGAAAGCGCCTGGTAATCTATCAGCCGGGCCGGTTCCCTACTGGTGAATTTGACGTGATGTATGGTTTTGCAGACCTGATCACGGCATCCTTTGCGGATATGGTCGCCTTTCTCGCCGAACCACGCAAGCCAGAAGGTTCGCCTGTAATCATCGACATGGGCAAGTTGGAAGACTGGCCGATCACACATTTACGCCGGGCTTGCCAGAAAAATAAGGTCAAAGGGTACTCCACCATGAGCCGGTCCGAGCTGGTGCAGGAAGTACGAAACATATTGAATTCAAAAGGCGGTGTTAGCAATGGAACCGATCATCAAGACGAAGTTGGAAGTGGTGCTTAAGCTAAAGGACATTGAAGCGACCTTAAAGGCGCGCGGGATCGCTGTTACCCAGGCCAATATCAAGCGCCTGGTCGGCCTGATCCGGGACACGCCAATCTCCGCAAATTCGGAATTTTTCGAGAGCGTTCCGACAGACCGGCAAATTTTGCTCATGTATGGCTTTACATTCACCAAGGAGGGATCGGAAAGTGGCAAAATTAACGCGAGCTGAATTTATACGTAAACTTGCACCTTTCGCTATTGCGGATATGCATATCAGTGGGGTTCCCGCCTCCCTGACCATTGCCCAAGGGATACTCGAATCCGCCGATGGCAATAGCAGCTTGACTGTCCAAGCGAATAACCTGTTCGGTATCAAGGGTAAAGGAACGGCAGGTAGCGTCACCATGCCGACGAAGGAATTTTCCGGTGGAAAGTGGATTACTGTCAACGCCCCATTTCGTAAATACAACAATTGGGGCGAATCGGTCGCCGACCACTCGGCCCTGATCGTGAACGGCGTGAGCTGGGACAGGAACAAATATCGGAAGGTATTGGGCGCCGATGGACGGACGGCGGCGTGTGAGATCGCCGAAGCCGGTTACGCCACTGATCCGACTTATGCCGATAAGCTGATCCGTCTCATGAACGACTGGAATTTATATCAATACGATATTAAGGAGGAAGATCAACCCATGACAGCAACTGAAAAGAAAGCATTTACGGAACTGCAAGCCACTGTCAAAAAGCAAGCCGAACGCATCGAGGAACTGGAGAAACAACGAGATATTCCCGCCCCGGAATGGGCTAAAGAGGCAGCGAAATATTACGCTGACCACATGGACACCAAGACCGGTAGCATGGATTTTTGGCGCACGTTAGTGATCCAATACCGCAAGGAAAAAGGGATCACCGTTTGAGTTGACATTTTTTCAAATCTGCTATAATGGGGAGGTGAGTACCCTTTGGAGGATTGGGTTAAAGAGCTTACGCCGGACTTGATCCCAGAACGATACCGGCCTATTGCCGATTTAATTGGCCTCGAAAACCTCATTAAGCTAGCGAATTATTCCAAGGGGGACATCCTCTATATTCCATCATCCGACTTCTTTCTAAGACCGATTCGGGATCGGCGGATCAGAGAGGAATATAAGGTCAGCAACTCCCATCATCTCGCCAAAAAGTATAATTTGAGCGAGAAACGTGTTCGGGAAATTTGCGAAGGGTTAACCCCCGAGCCGGAAAGAGATGAAAATCAGTTAGACCTTTTTGAATTACTGTAATGCGGCGGTGAAACTAAGGGGTTCCCCGTCTAAAATGATCATAAGCGTTGTTATAAGCTACCAGTAGGTGAAAACCACTCGGTAGCTTTTTTTATTTCATTCAAGGAGAGGATCGCATGCAAGAAATGGCGCAAGACATATTGTTAAATCTGGCTTTGGCGGTTTTGACGTTGTTGTCGTCCTATGCTCTGTATTACCTCCGTAAGGCGAAGGCCAAGGTTTCTGCCGAAGCGGCGAAAATCGCGAACGACGATCAGCGGGCGCTCGCCCAGGCGGCAATAGCCCGACTTGATGACGTGGCGACGAAAACGGTCAAGACCATCGAGCAGACGACAGCCAAGGAGCTGCGGCGCGCCGTGAAAAACGGCCAGGCAACGAAGGAAGACCTTACCGCTCTCGCCAAGCAAGCCTACGGCGAAATCGTACGCACGATGGAGCCGGACTATCTCAACGCGCTTAAGTCCACGCTCGGCGATTTCGAAAAATACATCAAAACGACAATTGAGGCGAAGGTTTTGGAGCTAAAGCAAAACGCTGTCATATCCGAAGCGCTGGAGATGCGGGAGGTATAAAAGCGTGGAGTTCAATTGGTTGTTGCAATTGGCTACGACACTAGGGATCGGCGTCATAGGTTATTTTTTGAAAACGTCGATGACCGAGATCAAAGGGCAAATCAAAGAAAATGCCCAGCGCGTGGATAACCTTGAAAAAGAGCTGGACGACCTCCGCTCTGATCTTCCCTTTATCTATACAACTAGGGAAGATTTCATCAGGACCATGAACAACGTGGACAAAAAGCTCGACAAAATACACGACAGCATGATCGGAGGTGGCCGCAATGGATGAACAGACTTATCGCGGCGTTCAGCACAACAAAGCGGTTCGCGGATACATCATGCGGAGCCTGGCAAAAGGGCACAACAATTCTTTGTTGTGCCGCCAGCTTGTAAATGTGATGGTGAACGATGGCGTCATTATCAGCCCGGACATATCCAAGCACTTGGATTATCTGGTCGGCAAGGGATACATCGAATTTACAAACGACCGTATCAACAGCTACAACGCCTATGCCAATGATGCTGTGATCCGCTTGACGGTAGAAGGCATTGACCTCCTGGAAGGCTCCGTTCCCGACGATCCGGGAGTGGCGATCTGAGATGGGCGACCAACATAAAAAGCGGCGTGTGCGCTCTAAGGTGGACGAATTACCGATCCATTTAAAGGACCAGGTGGACGCCATGCTGCTGGACACCAAATACACGTATTACGAAATCGCTGAATTCCTGTATGATCAGGGCTTTGAAGTCTCGAAAAGCTCTGTCGGTCGCTATGCCCTCCGTGTGGGCCGGGCGACCCAGCGGCTTCAGGAAGCCCAGGAACAGACCAAGGCGCTGATCGAGCTGATCAAGAAAAACCCGGACGCGGATTACACCGAGGGCGGCTTGCAGATCATGGCCGGAGAGTTGACGAAGAAATTCGCCCAGGCCCAAGAAGAATGGGACGACATGCCACTGGACAAAGCGGCCCGCGTCATGGTTGCCCTGTCTCGCACTAAAATATACAAGGACAAGATCAAGGCCGACTTGGCCGAGAAAACGAAAATAGCGCTGGATGAATTTAAGAAAGAGGTTTACGCAGAGCTGGAGGGCGTCGAGCCAGAGCTGTGCGAACGATTGATCCAGGTTGCCAATCGGGTGGCCGAACGTTTGGAGGCGGATGAAGAATGAACTGGTACGTCCTCCACGTCCTGACCGGCGAAGAGCTGAACGTCCAGAAGAGGCTCGCCCGTACCGCGCCGCATATCCGAACGCTGGTCCCTCGGCGGAAGCTGATGGAACGACGACAAGGCAGTATGAAGGAAGTGTCTCGTCTTTTGTTTCCGGGGTACGTGTTCGCTTACACATTGCTAGACAATGAAAGCTATTACAAAATGATCGGCCCGGACGGCGTGATCGAAGTCCTGGGCAGACCGGACCCCGCCGCTGTGCCGTTCAAGGAAATGGCCCACGTCCTCAAATGGTGCGAGGATAGCCAGCTGATCGGGGTGTCCAAGGTACACGACGGCGACCGGATCACTGTCATCGACGGACCGCTGAAGAGTATGGAAGGACAGATCGTGCGTGTGGATCGGCGCAAGGGCCGGGCGCGGGTGCGGCTGACGTTGTTCGGGGAACCGAAGGAAATTGATTTTGGTATCGAAATGATTGAACAGGCACCGGAATGAAGCGGCACCTTGTTACGGCAGGGCCGGACTGATCGCCGGGAACACATGCAAGCCACAACCAGCGCCCAATAAGGCAGCCGGGTGGCGAAGCATGCCCGCCGGAGGTGACGCATGAGTATTCTAAAGGATTTTGCCAAAAAAACGGATAACGCCGCCCTCCAGGAGACGAAAGCCATTCGGCAGCTCTTGGAGGTGTATTTATATCGGGACGAGTCGCCCGAGCGCCTGGAACTGCGCAAGCAGTTCCGGGACGGCAAGCCGCTGACCGGGAAGCAGGGTTTGCGCCGGAAGCTCGGAGCGCTCGACCTGGAGTATTTCGGCAAGGCGTATTTTGGTCACTACTTTAACCGGGAAACGCCGGAGTTTCACCGCGAGTTAGACGAGCTATGGACGAAAGGCGTCCTGAAGGGCGTTGTCCCTATTGACAGCGAAGCGGCCAAGAAGGTCAACCAGCAACCGGGCAGCAAACAAGCCATCGCCGCCCCGCGTGGTCACGCCAAGTCAACGAACGTCACATTCAAAGACGCTGCCCATGCAACGCTCTATGAATACAAGCGGTATGTGCTGATCCTCTCCGACAGCTCCGATCAGGCCGAGGGATTCTTGGAACTGATCCGCGATGAATTCGAGGAAAACGCCGCGATCCGGGAGGACTTCGGCGACCTCAAGGGCAAAGTTTGGCGGAACGATGTCATCCTGACCAGCACCGGAATCAAGATCGAAGCCATCGGCAGCGGCAAAAAAGTCCGGGGCCGGAAGCATAAGAATTGGCGTCCTGACTTAATTCTGCTCGACGACATTGAGAACGACGAAAACGTCCTGACGCCACAGCAACGGAAAAAGCTGTCAAACTGGTTTTTCAAGGCGGTTAGCAAGTCCGGGGATACATATACGGACGTGTTTTATATCGGCACTATCTTGCACTATGACAGCTTGCTGGCGAACATCCTGCGCAATCCAGGCTATAAGACGCGAAAATATAAGGCTGTCCTCTCCTTCTCGCCTCGCAAAGACTTGTGGGACGCGTGGGAATTGATCCTGACCGACCTGGATAACGAAAGCCGGGAGCAAGACGCTCTTGCCTACTTCCAGGATCACCGGGAGGATATGCTGGCTGGAACACAAGTCCTTTGGGAAGCGAAGCTCTCCTATTACGACCTCATGGTGATGAAGGTCGTCGAGGGCGAAGCGTCGTTCAACTCCGAGGAACAGAACGAACCGATCAACCCGGAGGATTGCCTGTTCAACGAAGAATGGCTCGACTTTTACAACCCGCTGGCCCTGGACTTTACGGTCGGCTTCGAGTTTTTCGGGTTTGTCGATCCGTCCCTGGGCAAGACCAAAAAAAGCGACTTCTCGACGATCCTGACGCTTGCCAAACATACACGGACCGGCTACATGTACGTGCTGGACGCCGACATCGAACGGCGGCACCCCGACGCTATCATAACCGATGTCATGGAAAAGGAGCGCTGGCTGCGCATGAGTTTCGGGCGCGGCTACACCAAGCTGGGTTGTGAGACGAACCAGTTCCAATGGTTTTTGAAAGAGAAGATCGCGGAGAAGTCCGCCGAGCTGGGGCTGTATCTCCCTATCGAGGAAGTGAATCAGAACACCGATAAAACGATGCGCATTCAAACACTCCAGCCGGATGTGAAGAACAAGTACATCAAATTTGATGCACGTCATAAGCGGCTGCTGGAGCAGCTTAAACAATTCCCGATGGGCGCACACGACGACGGGCCGGACGCTTTGGAAGCTTGCCGGACGATTGCGAAAAGCACGGGCGTCCTGGATAACAAGCTGCTTGGCGTGTTTAGGAGGTTGAGAATATGGGGTTAGGCGCATGGTGGCGGCACGCTGTTGGCGAAATCTCCAAGCTGCGCAGCCGGGTTAGCGCAATGGTTGGCCTGGGTTTCTCCAGCTACAAGCTGGATAGTCGCCGGGTCGATTACGCCCTAGCTCGCAGCCTTTACGACAATGATGCCGAGCAGTACAAACTTGGTGCGGGTTTTTGTAGGCCGATCATCAACGTCAAGGCTGGTTTTATGGGGGTCCCCTCTTTCCACTCGGAAGATGGGGAGGCGAAAGAGGTTGTGAACAAATTTTTCTCCGAGCAAACCTCTAAAATGAACCGGACGCACAAAAAGGCGCTGCTTGAAGGTGACTGTTTTGTCTGGATCAGGCGTGAAACGACGGATGCAGCTCTGTATCCCGAAACCGGGTCGCGTCTTGTATATACGATCATTCCGAACGAGGAAGTGAATTCGATTAACCGTAACCCGATGACGGGCCAGATCGAGGAATACGTCCTGGTGTCCAACATGGAATGGACAGACGAAAACGGGAACCGCAGGAACACAAAGGTCACGCAATGGATCAGCGCCGAACGGCGGAGGATTCGCCTGGAAGGCGATACGATCCCTGGCTTTCCTTCAGAACACGAAGAGCCAAATTTACTCGGCTTCATCCCAATCGAACACTTTGCCAATGAAAAGGACGAAACGCGCCTGTTTGGGCAAAGTGAGCTGGAAGCCATCGAGCCATTTTTAAAGGCGTATCACGATGTTATGCTGCATGCGCTGCAAGGAAGCAAGATGCATTCCACGCCGCGCTTGAAATTCAACCTCAAGGACGTGGCCGCGTTCCTTCGAAATAACTTTGGGATCGAAGACCCGGCCAAGTACGCCCAGGAGGGAGGCACCATCTCCCTGGATGGTAAAGAATTTTTGATTATGACCGAGGGCGAGGACGCGGGCTTCATCGAAGTTCGCAGCTCCACCGGCGATGCGGCAAGCCTGCTGAAGCTGATTTATTATTGCATCGTGGCTGTGTCGGAGACACCGGAATTCGTCCTGGGCGTACACACGCCCAGCAGCTTGTCCAGCGTCCAGGAGCAAATGCCGGTATTCGTCCGCAATATCAGCCGCAAGCGAGCTGACTTTGCGAGCAACTGGCAGCGGCTTGCCCGCGTGGTGCTAGCGATGACCAAAGCAGACACCGGCCAGGAATTCGAAACGTTCGCCACGTCGCTTGAATGGGAAGAGATTGACCCACGCGACGAGAAGGAGCTGGCCGACACGATCAACGCCCTGACGCAAGGGCTGAACACGGCCATTCAAGGCCGGTTCTTGAGCGCCGATTCTGCCGCCGAATTCCTGCGGGCCTACATCCCGACCATGCAGGAGTATGATTCCGACGATCCCAAAGCGGATACCGAGCGTCAGCGGATCATCAAGAACCTTGTGGAACGTGAACGCCTGGCCGACGGTGCGCTGGGACTCGGCGAAATCAATGCGATCAAAAAGGAGCTTAAGAAAGGCGGTGCCGCATGAAATACCATCTGATGCAGCCGGTTATGATTATTTCGGACACGCTCAATTACGGTCTGCCTGTCGGATCGCTGGCCTACGTGGTCATGATCGAGCCACGCGGCTTCTTCGGGACGCCCTACTTTATCCGGGTGCCGTCTGAGCAAAAGGAATACTGGTCGCCGGAATGCGACCTTGAGCCTGCCGCTGACTGGATCGCCAAGGAAAGTGACAACGTGATCCGCGACGCCTTGATTGACTTCGCGCTGGTGACCGGCAATAAGGCACTGTTTGAGGCACAGGCCAGGCAGGGAGCGAAACGGGAATGAATCGCAACGAGATCAATCAAATCAAACGAATTACAGGTGAATATGCGCCCGAAGCGCTCAAGGCCCGGCAAGCGTGGCTAGAGCTGCGGCTGCGCCAAGACCCGGAAATTCGCAAGTTGTTCACCCGGCTGGCCGACGCGATTGCCGACACGCTGCGGCAAGGAGGTTCTGGCCCGGCGGACGACTGGCTGCTTGGTGCCATCGAAGGCCAACTCCGTTATCTGATTACCGAACTGCGAGAAAACCTTACGAAGACGCTGCACGGCCATATCGCGGCTGCGGTGGAGATCGGAAGCCGATTCAACAGAGCCGTTACCATCGATTTGATGACGCAAAAAATTTCCATCCCCCGTATCACCAAAAGCGGCCTGGAACAAATGTTTGTACGGGTAAATGAAGCAGCGGTCCGCGCCCACATCGAGCGAACCAGCTACGGCATGAAGCTGTCAGATCGCATATGGGACACGTCAAACGGCGCAGGCGAAGTGATCCGCAACATCATCCAGGACGGCATCGCCAGCGGGCGCGACGCCATCGAAACGGCCCGCGCTCTGGAGGGATATGTTCGGAGTGACGCAAACGTGATGTCCAAATATTACGAAGGCATGCAAGAACGCATGAAAGGCCGGGTGCCGGATGATTTAAGTTACCAGGCGCTTCGAACGGCGCGGACGGAAACAACCGCAGCCTTGGGGCAAGGCAGCATCCGGTCGGCGAGGGCATCACCGAGCTGTACGGGGATCAAATTTTGTTTATCCACCGCTCACCGGATAAGGGATAAATGCGACGAACTGGCGAGGCAGGATTTCGGAATGGGCCCAGGTGTCTACCCACTGGACGATCCCCCTCCCTACCCTGCGCACCCGAATACGCTGTCCTATCTCGTCGAGATACATCAGCAGGTGGACAACTTCGTCCGTCAGCTCCGGTCATGGATCGACGATCCGGCCAGTCAACCGGGGTTAAACGACTGGTACGCTACCGAATATCTGGGGGCGTCCTAAATCACCGTCTGTGCGATTTGTCGGTGTGCCCCGTCCGAATCTATACCGAACAGCTTATACCCCCGTTATAACGCGTTATAACGCCGTTTCCGGGGCTATTGAACAGGTTGACCCTGACAAGGAGGTGAGAAAAGGATGGGAAAAGCGAAAAATAAACTGGTTTTGCTCCCGGCGCTGATTGCTGGCGAGATGCAGCCCCAGGACATTCCGCTCGCCCCTGGCGTTAACCTGGAAGCGATCAAGTCCGGCGACGAGGACCCGCTCGAAGTTGTGGTCGAAGTCCCCGCAGGCAAATCAACCCGAGGCTGGAATTACAAGCCCGAGTCCTTGCAGGCGATTGTCGATCACGTTAACCGATACACCCTTTCAGGCTTTTTGGGACATCAAAAGCCGGAAGAAGTCGCGAACAAATTTGACCCACCCGTCACGCATTGGGTCGGGGCGCGCATGGAAGGAACGCGGGCTTTATTCCGGGGCGTGGTGGATGCCGCAGCCAAGGACCTGAAGCGCTGGATTCGTTCCGGCAGGATTAAACAAGTCAGCATTTACGGATTGCCCAAGCTTCAAACAGTTGCCGGGGAAACCGAGGTAATCGACTACAAACCGCTGTCCATTGACTGGACGCCGCTTGACCGCTCCGGCATGCCGACGCGGATCGTGGCCCTGGGTGAAATGGACGAATTTGACGAAGGAGGAACCGACATGGGTTGGAAAGAATTGCTTGCACAGCTCAAGGTGAAACTGGCCGCTGGCGAGGTGACCCTACAAGACATCATCGCCGCGTTGGATGCGGACACCGCCGCCAAACTGGAGCTGCTCGACAAAGTGAAGCAAGCGCTTGGCGTGACCGAGGACGGGCAATTGCTGGCAAGCGTGGAGCAAGCCGTGAAGGCGCTCAAGGACAACCAGCAGGCCGCGTTGGGTCAAGAAGTGAAAGACGCGGTCCGGGAAAAAGTTTCCGGTGAAATGGCGCAAACCTTGATTGCAAGAATGATCACGCCGAAGCAAGGACAAACGAAAGAAACGATTGTCGGCGAGATCGACAGCCTGCTGGCAGACGATTCTATCAAGGCGATGGTCAGCCAGATGCAAGTCGGGACGCCGTCGTTTATCGGTGGTTCCGCCAAGGATAACCGCCAACAACCTGGCAGCTCGTCCGTGCAAACGGATAGCGTGCCGATCTAAGGAGGGAAAACGCGATGGATACAAGATACCAAGGCAATCCGGCTCCGGTCACGGCTCACGCGCTGGCCCGCTCGAAGGTTAGCGACGGCAAGTCCGTTACAGTGACAGTGCCGCAGAACACGACCGTCACCGCCGGGGAATGGGTTTTGTTGGATGGCTTTTTCGGCCTGGCGATGCAAAATGTCGTAACTGGTGCAGGCGAAACCAAAGAGTTGGTGCTGACGATTGAGCAAGCGGAATTTGAAACCGATCAGATCAGCACCAGTCAGACGTTTGCGAAGGGAGCGGCCCTCTACTGGAACGCCACGACTAAAAAAATCACCGAAACCGCGACGGATAATCGGCTTGTTGGCCGCGTGACCAATGGCAAAGATGCGAACAATGTCATTTGGTTCCTACTCGGTCCGCAGGCATAAGGAGGGTAATCAATCATGTTCAAAGTCATATCGTTTGAGAGTGAAAAGGCGAAGCGTCGGCAGGGAACCATTGAAAGCCGAGTTCCTTTCGTACTGGACGGCCAGCGGTTCGAAGCGATCAAGAAGATCGTCAACGGGGAAATGTCAATCCCCCGCTGGGCCAAGCCGGTGGGCGAAATGCTGTCCTTGGGCAGCGCCGAAAGCTTCAAGGAGCTGCTGGGCAAAGTGGCCCTTGATGTGGAGCTGGGCCGCGAAAAGGTTCCTTTGCTGTACAAGGAAATCTATGAACTGATTTCCGATGCTAACTTGCCGGAGTTGCTGGATGCCAAATGGGCATTGTCCGGCGCGGTCATCTTTGCCGAACATATGGAGGGCCAGGAAGTGAAATTCGGCTCGGTGCGCGCGGAACAAGGTCCGACCGCTCGGATCGTGACGTATA
The DNA here is from genome assembly GCF_038007325.1 of Paenibacillus sp. FSL P4-0127. Taxonomy (NCBI): domain Bacteria; kingdom Bacillati; phylum Bacillota; class Bacilli; order Caryophanales; family Paenibacillaceae; genus Paenibacillus; species Paenibacillus sp. FSL P4-0127. The sequence continues at coordinate 2,390,170 of NZ_JBBOWY010000001.1, forward strand.
GCGCGGCCTTTGAATACACCAAGCAAATGATCGACTTCAACCGTACATTTGAAATTGACATCATGAACCGGGCGATGGGCGAAGGTTACAATGCCCTGCTAAATCATATCCACCTTTCTCCTATCGTTTCGTTCACGTACAAACCGGCGAACAAAACGGCGTTTCAGGGTAAGGAGGGCGAAGAGCGCTGGGTGTCCATCTGGCGGACGTTGGATGCTGCCACCAGTTCGGCAGGAACCGCAAAGCGTCAAGGCAGCATCCTGCTTGCCAATAGTGCAGACCGGAACGCCATCGAAACGGCGCTGAAGGGCTTCACTTATAACGGGACAACCTACGCAGCAATCAGCGGTATCACGACGGTCATTTACTATGACGGCTATTCGGTCACGGTCGGCAAGAAGGAACATACCTATGCGGGCGTAGCGCCTGGAAAGGCGTACCTGATTCGCGGCAAGCGTGGTTTCAAAGAGCTTTTAAAACGGGATTTACAGATCGAAACGACGCAAGGCGATTTATCCCGCCTGGTGCAAGCTCAAATGATCGGCTACGCTTATCGCGGCGTGTATGCAGCCATCGAAGAAAATGTTCAGGAGATCGCGCTGCAATAGCGCCATTATCAAAAATTATCAAAATAATTGACAAAGGAGCCGGGTTTGCTCGGCTCTCTTTGGCGTGGGGGGTTGCATGTGACACCGTCCAAAGAGGTTCGCGAGGAACTCCGTGAGTTGCTCGATGAGGAAATACCTAAGGGCGGTACCGATAAGGATACCGCCTTTACCGACGCCCGGTTGGACCGGCTGATCCAGTCGGCGTCAAACCTTTATGCCGCAGCCGCTGAAGGATGGCGGCGCAAAGCAGCTAAGATTCAAAAACGGCTTGGTGACATTGCTTCCTATACGACAGGTGCAGAACAATACGAACGGGTCGATCTTTCTAAGGCACTTGCTGCGGCCCTCAAGATGGCCGAGACATTCGATGGTATGGCGCAAGCTCCCCCGTCTAATGCGGCAGGAAGTTTTATGCTATCCGTCAAGCGCCCGGAGGTGTTTTAAATGATCGACGCGGCAGTCAGAAAGGCCCATATCGGCTGGAATATCCGTCAAAACCCAACGGAAGTCACCATTGGCGTTACCCAAAAGGTGAAGTCGGGCGGCGGGTTCGAGGAAATCAAATCACAGATCGGTCCACTAACCGCGCGCATTTTCGTAGAATCGCGGGAACGGGCGGAAATCGTCTCTGAAAAGGCGGGCCGAAAAGAGGTAAGTGATAGCTACTCCCTGCTTGCCGACTACACGGCCAACCTACCGAGCGGGCCAGATGTTACCCAGGAATTCGAAGCCTATCCGCACGGGAAATTTCGGATCACATCTGTTCATCCGCAGATTGTGCAAAACGAAATATGCGGCTATGTATGTGACCTAGAAAGGACGAAGTGATGTCGATCCTGGATGAAGTTCGGGCTAAAATCGAACGCCGTAAGGTGGCGACGCTGCTTGTTGCCAAGCATGTCGGTAAGATCATGGAAGGCGACGCGAAGCAAAAAGCGTCCTGGGAGGATCGCACCGGCCACACCCGGCAAGGAATCCAAGGTGGTGCAGATGTGCGTCAGGTCGGCCAAAAAGACCGAATGGTGGTTGTTTATTTGGCACATACGATGCGTTCCGGCGGGTATCTCGAAACCGGAACCGGCTTATACGGCCCGAAGAAACGTGTGATCAAGCCGAAGAACAAAAAGGCTCTCCGCTTCCCAGTTGGCGGCGGTCAATACGTGATCGCCAGGTCGGTCAAAGGGATGAAACCAAGGCCGATCATTAAACCGACCGTGCAGCGTCATATCGGTACGCTGCGCAAAGCGGTGCGTGATGTCTGGAGGGATACATGATGCGCGGATTGATTCGTCAACAGCTCATTGATCAAATCCCCGTAATCGGTGGCCGCATTTTTGAGACGGATGCGGCAGCGGCGGACGAGGAAAAGCCATATCTGGTCATGACCAAAGGGTCTGAATCGGATGAAAACGACTGGGCGGGAAACAGTACGCTAATCGAGGTTTGGCCGTATGTGGCACACACGCAATTCAAGCATGTGGATAGCCTCGTCTCTGCTGTGATTGACGCCCTCGATCACCGGCTACTAACGGACAGCATCACCGGCGAAGTGATCTTGTGCCGGTTTACCGGCTCGACCAGCGCGGACATGCTGGACGAAAAGTTCGACGCCATAACACGGGGTGTCCAGTTTGAGGTGTTTTCCCTCGGCTGGCTGCTGCATGTTCCGGTGGAGCCAGATCCCGCATCAGCATTATCGGCCTGGACGGCGCAACGGTTTCCGAGCATGCAGACGGACCCGCGAAGTTGGAATCCGTCGGACGAGACGCCCGCCCTGTATTGGAGACTTGATGCAACCCGCAGCGTTCAAACGATGCCCTGGGGGGCGTGGATCGACGCGACCATGCGTGGGCATATGCTCGTGCCCAACGCTCCCGCCCGCAATGGATGGCTGGATCGGACCGTGCGGCAACTCGCGCTTGACGGCCAGGTCACCATGCAGGATCAGTCCCGCATGATGATCCAGCGCGTCAATGCGGACAGTTCCCTGGACCCGTTTCGCGCCGGACAAATCGCGCTCGACGTGCGGTTTGGCATCCTCCGCCCCGCCATGCACGCTGAACGCCTCAACCATATCCATATTGGAGGTGCATAGCATGTCAGATTCCACAAAGGAAAAACAGGATAACAAAGTGCTAAAGAAGAAAGCTGAACCGGCGTACACCAAAACAGAAATTTTAGCCGCGGCCCATGTATTTGGGGTAACCGTGGATGTGATGGCCGGTGCGCTTCGGCGGGTGGACAAAGAACAGCTCACCCGCGCCGAAATCGAAAAGGCTATACAGAACTTTAAAGGGAAGCAGGTGTAACCCATGCCAGGAGCTACTTTTGTATTAGGCGAGCAAAAGGTTCGCCCGGACGTTTACATCCGTTGGCACAACGCTGGCGGTGCCCGTATCGTGACCGGTACAGTCGGCGTAGCCGCTGCGGTGGTCAAGTCAAATTGGGGACCGCTGGGCGAAGTGATCACCATCGAGGCCGGGAATGTCGCGGAAAAACTCGGTAGCGGCTACGGGCCAGATACGGTTAATGAGATGTTTATAGGTGGAGCCAGCACCGTACTGGCGGTACGTGTTGGTACGGGTGGTTCGCAGGCCAAGCTTGAGCTGGAAAACACCGCCGATCCGGGAGTCAAAGTCGTCCGGTTGCTCACCAAGTACCCGACGACAAGGCGGCTTACCGCGACGATTCGCGATACGCTGGAAGACCCGGCATCCCGCGAGTTGCTGCTGCACGAGGAAACCCGACAGCTTGAACGGCTGCTGTTTGCCAAAGGAGCAAACGAGGCGGCTCACCTTGTCGAGGCGGTTAATTCCGGCAGTAAGTTTTTGACGGCCATCAAGCTGGCCGACGGCAGCGAGCTGGACGAACTGCTGGACGTGCCGCTTAAGGACGGCGCTGATCCAACCGTCACCGGCATTGACTATGCGGATGCATTTGTATTACTGGAGCGCAAGTTTTTTGATACGATCACCGTCGATTCAGAGGACGTGGGTGTACATGCCTCCCTCCATTCGTTCGTTAAACGAATGCTTTCCGAGGGCGGAGGGCGTTTAATCGGCGTGGTTGGCGAGCCGACCAGCGTTGCCTTTGAGACGCGGAAGCAGAACGCTAAGGCATTTAACGACTTTGCCATGGTTTATGTTGGAAATGGATTTTCGACCGCAAGCGGCAAATTGGAAGGCGCAAAAGCGGCGGCTCGCGTCGCTGGGGTGATTGCCTCCAGCGCATACAATGCCAGCTTGACCCATGTTCCAATGACCGGTTCGATTGGCGTCATCGGCGAGCTGACAAATGCGCAGTACAAAGAAGCGATTCTATCCGGCATGCTGACCTTCTCGCTCAACCCCGACGGCTTGGCGCAAATTGACTATGGCATTAATACCAAAGTCACGCTGCTGGCCGACGAGGACGAAGGTTGGAAGAAAATCCGCCGGACCCGGACCCGGTACGAACTGATTGACCGGATCATTTTGACGCTCCACCCGTACCTTGGCAATTGGACAAACAATGATGATGGCCGCGCTTTTGTGATCACCATAGCAAACGGGATTATCCAAATGATGATCCGTGAGGGTGGGCTGGAAAGCGGGCAATTGATCGTGGACCCGGACACCCCCCCGCAAGGTGATTCGGCTTGGTTCCGGTTTACGGACCTCGTGGACTTGGACAGCATCGAAAAGCTGTACATGGATTTCGGGTTCCAATTCTCGCCGCAATCGGCATAAGGAGGCTTAAACAGCGATGGCAACTGATGCAAGATATATTTTCCGGGATTGTGTCCCGGACGGGAGTATTGACTTAGCAAATGTACAACCTGGCGAGATCATTCAGCGGTCGTGGTCCTTCCGCGTCAATACACCGCCGGAACTTCAACAGACGCTCGATAACGGCATGTTGGATTTTCGCAACATCCTTCGTGGCTACAGCGGCGAGTTGTATGACGGCGACGGAAACTTTTTGGCGGAGATTAACACCTGGCAGGCGCAGTTTAACATCACCAACAGCGATTATCAGCCCGCCGGGCAAAAGCATACCTGGGCGCTCATGCAAAGCTATACCATGACTCTTACCTTTACAGAGACGGTTATCCGAGATGCTATCTTATTGCAAAAGCTGGTTGATAGCTTGCGGTCGCAAGCACCGGACGCGGTATTCAACTTTACCGGCGTTCTGCGGATTCCCAAATAATAAACCCCGATATTCAACATTAAAAAACGGAGGTAATAACAATGGATAAAGAAAAGCAATTGCAGCCAGAAGAACTGTTGGAGAACGAAACCGACATCTTGCGTGGGCTGCTGGAGGCCGCAAGCGACACGGTCGAAGATCGGAAAACTATTGAAGTTTCCCGCAAAGGCAAGGTCCTTTTCCGCTTTCGTATTCGTCCGTTATCCGAAGAAGAATACAATGCTTGCCGGGACAAGGCCACGAAGTACAAAAAGAATCGTCGCCTGGGCGGAATCAAAATGCCGGAAGACACAGATGCCGCTCGTTATCGGTCTAACCTGATCTATGAAGCAACCGATTCCGAAGACCGCAAAAAGGTCTGGGACAATAAAAAAGCTTGGGAGCAGCTCAATGTCCTTAGCGGGGTGCAACTGATCGACAAAGTTTTGCTACCTGGCGAAAAGGAAGCGATCATCGAACAGATCGACCGGCTCTCCGGGTATGACCTTGATGATGAAGAGGACAACGAGGCTGAAGAAGTTGTAAAAAACTGATTCGGGCAGGAGGAAAAGCAACCCTCCTGCACCACATCTTTCAGCGCCAGGGAAAGCTCCCGAGCGAAATCATGAAGCTGCCCGAAGGTGAGCGGCTTTTTTGTTTTGCCTCCATGTCGATGACCTTGGAAGCCGAAGCCGAAGAACGGCGAGCTATACTGGCGAAACAAAAGGGGTGATCGCATGGCTGAAGAAGTATATCGCATAGAAATACCGGTAACGGTCGAAGATCATTCCGAACCCGGTTTATCTAATGCGGAGAAAAAAGTCAGTCGTTTTGACAAAATTGTTGAGAAAACAAAAAAGCGGCTTGATGGTATGAACCGAAGCCGCTGGCAGCTCGCGATCTATGCCTTGGATCGGGCTTCTAATGTGATCCGGCAAGTTGGATCATATGCCCGGCGCATGGTCGGCGGGACATACCGCATTACTGTACGAGTACTTGACCTTGCCACGCGCCCCTTGCGCGCGATTGTCCGAGGAATGACCTCGACACTTGGTTTACTCGGCCTTGGCGCTAGCGGCGTTGGTGGGATCGTTATACCCATTAGCCTTGCCGATGATTTTTCCCAGGCACAGATTGGCTTTGAAACCATGCTAAAGAGCGTGGGTAAAGCTCAGAAGCTGATGGCGGAAGTGCAGCAATTTGCGAAGGATACGCCATTCGGCCAAAAGGAAGTCATTGAGCAGGCTAAAGGGCTGCTTGTACGCGGATTCGGTGCAGATGAAATTATCCCGATGCTGACGCAGATCGGTAACGTTTCTGCGGCAATGGGTGGGGGTACAGAATCGATAGAGCGGATCGTTTATGCGCTCGGTCAAATGCGTGCCCTTGGTCGGGTTTCTGCCGAGGATATGAATCAACTTACCGACGCGGGCGTGCAAGCGTGGAAGTATATCGCCGAAGGTATGGGGATGTCCATTGCTCAGGTTCGCAAGCTCTCCGAACAAGGCTTACTACCCGCTGATAAGGCTATTCAGCTCATTCTCAAAGGTATGGGCGAATTTGACGGCATGATGAGCAAAACCGCTAATCTGACCGCCCGAGGCTTGGCGGGTCAAATTATGGATGCTTTCAGTATTCAAATCTTGATGCGCTGGGGTAAGGGATTGCAAAGTGCAGTTATCCCCCGACTTCAAAAGGTCAATGAATGGCTGGGTAACAACCAGGACAAGCTCGAACGCTGGGGCGATACTTTGGAGAAAACCGCCAAGGAAGGCGCGGACTGGGTTTTGCGGCGCTTGGAAAATGCCTTCGGCTACATCCAGCGGCGATACTTGGATAACCCGGAATTCAACCGACTGGACTTTGCCGGTAAAATCCGATTCATTTTCAATGACTTGAACAGTCTTTTCATGGAATGGTGGCAAAGCAAGGGCCAGGCTCAAGTTGAAAAGATTTCGGGGAAAATCGGAGCTGCGATTGGCGGCGGGCTTGGCGGGTTTATTATGGCTGCTTTGGGAGTCGCTGATCCTGATAAATTGAATGAATCACCGTTTATCCAAGCGGGCGCGACGGCAGGACACTCTTTTCTTGAAGCGTTCCTCGAAGCGTTTGACGCCGGGAAGATTGCGGAAAAAGCCAAAGAAGCATTCTTGAATATACAACCGACATGGCTAGGCGGCGAAACAAGCAGTCCAATGGGCCAAGCGTTAGCCTTGCTATTTGACGCTTGGATGATATCGAAAATCGGAAAGATACTCAAAGGACCGGCGACAGCTGTTAAAGGGATGTCAAAAGGAGCCCAAACAATTACGCGGTGGTTTAAAGGAGGCTCTTCCGTTGCCGAGACAGCTACCACAGCAGCAGCCACAACCGCAGCGGCCACCCGGACGACCGCCACCGCTGCCGAGACTGCCACGCGCTCACCGTGGTATAAACGTTGGTTCGGTGGCTCTAAAGGCACGACCTCGACACCTTCGACTGTTCCGGCAGGACCGGCGGCAAACCTACCGGAGAACTACCGTCCGGCAGGCAAACAGTTTTGGAATAACATCCCGCTGGATCGCACGTATAGCCGCGACGAAGTTGTAAGCATGGCGAACAGCGGCCAACTTCAACGCTTCAATGAATTGGAAAAGGCGTTCGGTTCTGTCCCAACCCCCAAAACGAGCTGGTGGAAAAGCTTGTTTAAAGGTGGTGGCAAGGGGCTTGGTCTCTTATCCCGAACAGCGGGCAAGCTGGCGCTTCCGTTATCTATCGGCCTGGACGTGGCGAGTATCGCGACCGCTGCCCCTGGGACCGAACGGAATCGTGCCATTGGCGGAGCGGTTGGCGGCTGGGGCGGTTTTGCGGCTGGAGCTGCGGGAGGTGCTGCTGTTGGTTCGGTGGTGCCTGGCCTTGGAACTGCGGTCGGCGGCTTGATCGGCGGCATCATCGGTGGCTTGGGCGGCGGTGCGATTGGCGACTGGATCGGCAGCAAGGGCGAAGAGATTTCAAATTGGTTCAGCTCTACGCTGTGGCCGTCACTGAAAGATGGTGCGAGTGCGACTTGGACTTGGATTTCAGATACTGGTCCGAAATCCATCGCCAAAGGCGTCGGCTTTGCTGTTGGCTATATCGGTGAGACCTTGTTCAATGGTGAATGGTGGAATGAGAAATGGAGCGCGGTGGAAGCCTGGTCCGATGCATCGTGGGAAGGGGCAAAACAAACCTGGAACAATGCTATTTCAGCTATTGAAGCGACAATCTTTTCCGGCGAATGGTGGTCCGAAAAATGGCAAGGCGTGCAGACCTGGGCAGCAAACTCCTGGGAGGGCGCTCAAGAGATTTGGAACAGCGCCCTCAATGCCATAAATAACACGCTGTTCAATGGCGAATGGTGGCAATCGAAATGGGACAACGTCAAAGGCTGGGCCTCCAGCGCCTGGGAGAGTATCAAAGGCGGCTGGGGCAAGTTTTGGGACAAGATCGGCGGTGCCTTTGAGGAAGGTAAGGAAGCCGGTCAGCAAGCCGCCGGAGGCGGTGCGAAAGCCTATGCCCGTGGCGGGTTCGTTACCCGGCCCCATATCGGCCTTGTCGGTGAAGCTGGCCCGGAAGCGATCATTCCCCTTTCGGCAGGCAAGCGCGACCGGGGGCTTGATCTTTGGGAACGTGCCGGGCAAATGCTCGGCGTTCGTCCGTATGCCAACGGTGGGATTGTAGGATCAAGTCTTTCTGGGGCTAAAAACTTCATTGATAAAAATAATGACACCATCGGTTATGGTGCCGGATACGCCGAAGGCATTCATTCATCTTTTAAATCCGTGAGCAATCAACGACAAAAAAGGTACGAAAAGCGGATGACTTCGGCCACATCCGAAGCCGAAAAGATTGCAAGACGTAGCGAAGGCCATGAACTGCGTCGTGCCATTAAGCAAGCTAAGAAATTTACCCGAGTTACCAAGTTGGTGGGCAAATTCGTTCGACCTGTTGGATACGCGATGGATGCCTGGGATATTGTTACCGCCGCGCCAAAGGATCGCGGTCGTCAGATTGCAAAAGTAGCCGGTGGAATTGGTGGTGGTATCGCAGGTGGAGCCGCTGCTGGTGCTTTGCTCGGCACATTCTTAATGCCGGGTGTCGGAACGGCCATCGGCGGCGCGATCGGCGGCCTGATTGGTGCAATGGCAGGCGAAAAACTCGCGACAGGGCTTTATGACAGCATTTTTGGCCGTCGAAACAAGCATAAAAAATATGCGCGTGGCGGCTTTATCACCCAGCCGCATTTCGGACTGGTCGGCGAAGCCGGGCCGGAAGCCATCATCCCCCTTTCGTCTGGAAAGCGGGATCGAGGTCTTGACCTTTGGGAGCGCGCTGGGCGCATGTTGGGCGTTCGTCCATACGCTTTCGGAGGGATCGTTGGCCCTGTAACTGCGCCTGGTGCGCCTGTCTTCGCCCCGGTTGCTCCGATGGCCCCGGGTGGGGCTACGTCGGGGCAGACCATTAACCTGGGTGGCATCCAGTTCTCAATTACAGTGGAGAATGGAAACGGTCAGGGTATTATTGAAGCCATTCGCGAACACGGTGATGAGATCGCCGACGAGATTGCGGAGAAGATCGGCGCACGTCTGGACGAATCGACGAATAACAGCGTGTAGGTGGTGATATCATGGACTTCTATTTGAAAGATGAAACTGGCAAGCGGCTGCATTTCCCAATGAACCCGGAACGCATAACCGCCGCCACCACTGCCCGTATTCAAACGTTTGAAGCCATTGAGCTAGGCGAGTATGCTTTGCCGCGCGGCTCCATGTTGGTGCGTATAACATTTGAGGGTCTTCTGCCCGGTGCGACTCGGAAGGATACGTCACTGGTTAAGTCGTGGCGCGATCCTCGGATCATTGCCGGGGAGTTGTCCGGTTGGCGAAACGCGGGAACGAAGCTGCGGCTGCTAGTGACGGAAACCCCGTTCAATCATGATGTGTACATCCAGACGTTTGAACACACCTGGGCGGGCGGTCATGGGGATATGCGTTATTCGCTGGAGCTGGTGCAGGCAAGGGATATCTTGATCCGTACCGAAGGACAAACCAAATCAAAGTCCATGGCGAAAGCTCTCTCGCCCTCTCGCTCCCTACCTGCATCGGCCAAAACGCATACCGTTGTGGCCGGTGACACACTTTGGGGGATCGCTAAGAAGCATCTCCGTGACGGTGCGCGGTACACGGAAATTTATAATTTGAACAAGGCGTTGATCGGTCCTGATCCTAACAAGATCAAGCCCGGTCAAGTGTTGCGCCTGCCTGGTTAGGGTGGTGCTACATGATCAATATTTCGAAAATCAAGTACGATATTGCCGTTCTTCTACCCCAGGGAGAGCGGCTTTCTTTAACCAACGTCGCTAATGGATTAAGTTGGTCAGAGCAGCCCGGTGAACTGGCAGTAAGCCTGCAATTCCGAATATTAAACCAAAAGCTAGGTGATGGCTGGCTTCACAAAAAGCTCCCCCTTGGAGCTAGGACGCTACTGCGGGCCGATTGGGGCGAGGGCTGGCAAGAGATTAACCAGGGGATCATTTTCGACTGGGAATATGAAAACGATTCAGTCGGCTCTCTTAACGTCAAGTCATACGACATACTGATCTATCTCCTGCGCAGCAAGGATGACCGATACTATCCAAACGGTACGAAGGCCCGTGTTATCGTCGAGGACATCGCCAAAGCCTGGAACATCCCCATCGGGCAGAACGATTTGCCGGACACGGCACTATCGAAACAGGTATTCCGAGGGGATACCCTCGGAGCGATGCTTGATAAGGTGCTGGAGCAAGTAAAGAAGCGCGGCGGACAAAAATACGTCGTTCGCGCAAGCGGCGGTAAAATTAATATCTTGCGTCAGGGACAAAACAAGACGGTATACCGATTTGAGGCAGACATCGTCCGCCGGATGACAGACAAACAGGACATTGAGGACCTCGTTACCCGTGTCAAAATAATTGGCAAAGAAAACAAGGCCGGACGCGCTCCGGTCGTTGCCACCTTGGACGGCAAGACAGAATTCGGCATCCTGCAAGATGTGATCTATCGTGAGCAGTACGATACCGCAGCCGCAGCTAAAGCAGCCGCCCAAGAGGTTATAAAGGAGCGCGGCAATCCGCGAAAACGGCGGACGATTGTCTCCCCTGACCTTCCGTTCCTGCGCCGAGGGGATAAAATCTTTGCCTCGGTCGGGACTATCGAAGGTCATTTTGTTATTGTGGGTATCCAGCACGATGCAGATACCCGCACCATGACCATGGAGGTTGAAGCGATATGAAAGGAAAAGGAGTGAACCGGTTGGCACAAGCGATTGACAACCGGACAGACAAACGGACCGCCGCCCCGCCGTCTATGGATTTAGGCACCATCACAGACGATGGGTTGAAGCTGGACCAGTTCGGGCCAGTCATTCCGCGCAGCGGCTACTTGATTGCAGAATGGATGGTGAACGCTCACTTCCCGACCAAATCCCGAATCTATCGGACGGCCTCGCCTATTGGACCGACCGGCGAGGATACACCGGATACAACCTATTCACAAGAAGCTCGCCTGGACTTTCTTGGAGGCGAAGATGGCGGGCATGTTCCTTCCATGGAGTTGCGGTTTTCCCCTTCTCTTCAGACAGGGGATCGCGTCCTGGTGTTGTGGGTGCGGGACGATCCGGTCGTGGTCAGTAAGGTGGTGCCAGCGGATGACTAACTTGTTTCCGACGTTTGACATGCCTGACCTTGTTGTGGACAACAGCCCCAATACGGTTCAGTATCCAGAAAGTCCGCTATATGACTTTGATGCCGGGGATTATGTCACCGACGGCGCAGGACGGTATGTGATGGCGGACGGCCATACTGCCTGGGCGCAATGGTGTCAAAAGGCAGTGCTAACAGATCGTTTCGCCTGTTTGGCCTACTCAACCGATTACGGTTCAGAGGCGCGTGCTGCCCGACGGCAACCAACGCGGGCAGCGGTGCAATCGGAAATGGAACGATCAATAACAGAAACGCTCCTGGTCGATCCTCGCACCCAAGCGGTGCAGGATTTTGAATTTCGTTTCGAAGGTGATTCCGTATGGGTTGCCTTTACGGTGGTTCCCGTGATCGGGCAGGAGCAACGTTTAGAGGTGAAGATATGACGGAACTCCCTCTTTTTTTACAGGACGAAACCGAAGAGGTTATCCGGGATAGGATGCTTTCGCGGCTTCCAGAAAACTTGGATACATCCGAAGGGTCTTTCTCCTGGGACATACTTGAGCCTGCGGCTATCGAGCTTACATTGGCCGCAGATTGGGCGAAAGAAGTTTTGCGTCGTGTGTTCGTGTCCACCACGTTCGGGGAATATCTGGATGAGAAAGGCGCGGAACGCGGCATCTCTCGCCGTCCCGCCGTTGCCTCACGGTCGTCAGGTGGTGCTGTACAATTTATTGGCGATCCCGGCGCATCTGTCCCAGCGGGATACATTGTAACAACGGAGGCAACGGATTCGAGCCCGGCCATTTTGTACCGGGTGCTAACGGCTATCACCTTGTCCGACAAACGAGAGGGGATTACCGATGTTGAGGCTGTGGAGCCAGGTCGGTCCGGGAACATCCCGGCGGGAGCGATCCGTCACCTGTCTGACCCGCTTCCCGGTATCAAGTCAGTGACCAATTTAAAACCCATCGAAGGCGGCGCAGACATTGAAAGCGACGATTCGTTGCGCGAGCGTTACTTTCTGGATGCACGAACGCCACCAGGCAGCGGTAACCGAACGGATTACGTGCGTTGGGCCTTATCGGTGCCGGGGGTCGGTAACGCGCTATGTATCCCATTATGGGATGGTCCCGGCACCGTCAAGGTGGTGCTGCTTGGTCAGGATGGACAGGCGGCTCCTGCTGTAGTTGTGGAGGCGGTTGCCGAGCATCTGACCACTGTTGCGCCGGACGTAGCCTTGGTTACGGTTATTCCGGCAAAAGAAATACTGATCGATATTTCCGTGACCGTTTTGCTTGCCTCAGACTCCACTGTCGATCAGGTAAGACGGATGATCGAAGACGGTGTACGCAATTATTTAAAGGGGCTAGCGTTTCGCGATCCGATTGTACGGTATGCCCGGATCGCAAACATTATCCTGGACATTCCACTAATCCTAGACTACCAAAATTTTCTTGTATCTGGCGGCCAGGAAAATATTGAGGTTGTCCAGGGCGATGTGGCTGTACTAGGGACGGTGAACGTGCGTGAGGCTTGACGAGATGATAAGCCGACGTGGTCCGATCATGCTCGGGTATTTACAGCGACATTTTTATAGGGACTCAAGACGCATGTTAGAGATTCTGGACACTGTCGGGATCGAACTAGATGGTGTTTGGTTTACCTTCGATGACATCCTAGATCAATGTTTCATTGATCGAGCTACCTGGGGGCTTGATATATGGGAGGAAGAGCTTGCCCTTAAAACTAACCTTACCGATAGCTACGAAGTACGTCGCTCACGGATCAAAGCAAAACTTATTGGCACAGGCACATTTACAAAACAAAATATTCTGAATCTCGCGAACGCATTCAGTAGAAAAAAGAACGCTAAGTATCTGCCATTATATGAGCAATACGCTTTTCAATTAATCTACGAAATCGGCGACCTGATTAGCTACGGTGATCTAAAGGCTGCTTTTGAACTGGTAAAACCAGCCCATCTTGCTTTACTGGTGTATATAGTTGCACACTTCGAAATTCATAATTCCATCCGGCAAGTATCCCGCCTACGCCTCCATTGTCGAGTTCCCTTTTTTGGGGGACGGCCATGGTACTTGGATGGCCTGCAACAACTCGACGGAAGCGTGAGCTTGATAGGCTGGACTGGAGAACGACAGCGGAACCGCCAACGGCTGGAAATCAGGACATCACGACACATTGAGAACAGACAGACTGGAATAGTGAAGGTCCGGCAAAATTACTGGACGCTGGACGGTAGCGTTACGCTGGATGGTAGCCGCCTGTTGAGCTCCCAGGAAAATATACTTGAGGTATAGGAGGTAGAACATGGCAGATCAAGTATGGACCGTCACCACGGCATATGCACGGGAACAAATGGCCCGTGCAAGGGCAGAAGGGACAGCCCTGACGAAGGTGGTTAAAATGGCTTTTGGGAGCGGCGGAGTAGATCAGGCCGGTAATCCCCTGCCAGTGGATGGGACGGAACAAACACTGAAGCACGAACTCCTTGTGAAGGACATCTCCAGCTATGAATTCATTGCTCCCGCAACAATTCGGTACATCTGTTCTCTAGCCGAGAATGAGTTGGCCGGGGCAAAAATTAATGAGCTTGCGCTTGTCGATACTGCTGGCAAATTTACCGCAGTTCGTACGATGACCAACAAGGAAAAGGATGCAGATATGGAGTTCATTTTTGAGATTGACGATATCTATTAAGGAGGGAGAACATGGATATCAAAGAACCACGAAAATTTGTTCCTACGGACCAGGGACATGCGGACGTGCTGAACATCCCGATAACGACATTATATGAGAATGATCAAGAGCTGGCCGCCCAAGTAGAAAGCATCCGTTCAGACCCGGCAGGCAATGGGGTAGTTCCGAAAGAGGCTTTCGATCAGTACAAGCAAGAGACACAGACGCAGATTAACACGGCTTTGCAAACGGCAAAGGATTATACGAAGGACTATGCAGCTCCCAAATCGCACACTCACCCCACATCTGACCTGCCAAGTGCCAGCACGCAAACTCGCGGTATCGTGCAGCTTAATACATCTACGAGCAGCACGGCCACGGACCAAGCTGCTACACCGAGCGCGGTCAAGGCGGCTTATGACGCAGCAAATGCGGCGGCTGCAGCAGCTGCGTCGGCCCAGAGCAAATCGGATGCTGCCAGCAACGCCGTAGGCCCGCTGACATCTTTGCTCACATCACAAAAAGGCAGTGCGGTGGCCGCAATAAATGAGATTTTTCAATCTGGGGTTGACGCAAAAAATCAAATTGTGGGCGCCGTCAACTCCAAGCTGGGTGTGGGAGCGTCCACAAGTGACCCGTGGGCTACAATAGCCCAAAAGATCACAGGCTCGAAAGCGGTACGATCTATCTTCGGTTTTGGATCGTCTGTGGAGTGGGGTATGCAAAGAAATGCTGGATACGCAAGTGCAAATTACCCTCCAAGTTATGATAGGGTTGAGCTAGATTTAGGCTCCGGGGCCGACACTAAAGATTGTTATCTATATACCCTAACACCTATAGACCTTACTGGCGTGACACAAATCTATTGCCTCGGCGTACAGCAAATCAACAGATTGGGTAGCGACATCGCTAGGGTGGTTGTTGACCCGGTGCAGCACGGAAGTTACAGCGGAGGGACTGTCGTCGCTTCAAGTGATATAGAGTTTCATGGTAGTGGATATCAGCTAGATGCTAGTATATATACAAGATTAACTGGTCGGTACTATCTAAGAATACATGCCAGAGGGACGTCGGGAAAATTGTGGCTATATAAGATGTTGCTTGTATAGTTGCTTGATGCTGACGACGAATAGGCGTATTTATCCTTATAACCGTTTGACCTTGACAAAGCAATGGAGCGTTGAAATAATGGTGTAAAGAACCATTAAAGGGTGGTAAATATGAAGAAAAGCCGCTATCTCGATTATGTAAAATTCGACAACTTAATCGTACCAATTCTGTTTATGGATTCCGACGATTATATCAAGTTAGTCGGAGAGTCGGCAGCGGGCCGAGTGGAAATTATCCATAAGCAGAAGCAGCGCCGAGCATAAGAAAAGAGGGACCGCCCCCACGGCCCCCCTCTCTTGCCTAGCTTTTCTTGCGTTGCATCTTGCTGTACGACTCGTAGGCTCGTTGCTCTTCGGTAGTCAATTTAAAAGCTTCGATGATTGCGGCTTCTTCTTTTCGGAACATCTCCCGCGTGATACGCCCCGTTGCCATTCGATCCCGGGCAACTCGTAGGAGATGCTCTTTTTTTTGAAGCTTTCTAAAAGCTTCATACACCAGTTTATCCATCTTGTTCTCACCTCCTTTCGATACTTTAATTATATACGAATATCGTTATATTATCAACGAATATCGTAAATAATGTACGATATTCGTTGATATATTTATGATTAACGGATATAATATGATCAAAGGAGATGATGACATTGCTTCGTTTGAAATTGGATAAACTGTTGTTTGATCGACGATTGAATGCGAACCAACTGTCAAAGTTGACAGGGATTCGTTATCCGACAATTTTGGATATGGAGGCAAATAAGTCAAAAGCCTGGTCGCCTGAAAACTTGAATAGAATTATGATCGCACTGGATTTAGACAGCGTTGAAGAGCTAATCGAATATGTAAAAGAAGAAAGCACAAATAGCCCCGGAAATTAAGTCCGTGGCTATTCTTGTTTTATCCGCTTCGGATACCTAAAAACAATCGTAATTTTTGCCAAAAATCTTGAGAAGTTTTGTCAAAAATTTTGCGCGGCTACAGAAGAGGGCAGTTTAATGGAAGTAAAGAGAATATGGAATTGAGGAACCGGGTGGAGTTGTTCTTATATCATTATTTTGAATCAAGTCACGGACCGTTCAGGAATTTGTCAGGGTTAAGTATGGAAGATGCTGAAGATGTCATGCGAAACCTTAAAGAGAAGGGCGTATTCGCGAGCCAAAGGTCGGAGGATTATTTAACAGTTAGGAGAGATTTAGAGAATAGGGCTCGCAAGATGTTTATTCAGAAAGGCGGAAAACCCAGGAGCCGTTTTCCCCATTATTTGACGTTAGGTCCATGTGAATGGCTTAAAAGTTGGTATAACGAGGCCAAAGAAGTAATAATCCCATTGGATGATATCGATGAGGATACTATTAGTTTCACCTATGGTGATTTGTTTCCAACCATGAGGTTTCTGGATGGGAAGCCATACCGGGAACAAGTATATACGAAACGTGAGATATTTTTGATTATTGAACAGTACGGGTATCCCCAGCAATGGAATAAGGATGGCAGTAAGGGACCGGAAAGGTATATCGAGGTTCAGCTTTGGGATGAAGAAATAATACAAAAGTACATTAAGAAAAACGGTATGTGAAAAGGAGAAATCTATGCCAAATACATTAGAGCAAGACATAATATCAACATCAGAAAGCTTCACCAAAAATTTTGAAGATAAAGGAAATTTCAATTTTAGCATTGAAAGCCTACATGATGTAGATGATCTTCTTGATGAACTATGCGATTTTGAATTGGATGAAGAACATTTGGATTCAGTCTCTTCTATGGTAGGATGTTATATTTTCGAAGTTGCTAGAAGGAACTGCGGCGGGAAGTACTATTGGGTGCAAGATCGAAAACAACCGATTCTAATTACGGGTGAACCGGATTTTTCAATTTCATTATTAGCTTTTGATAAAGTGAGGGGAAGAATTCTAAATGGAACAGAAGATAATATCCCTTTTTACTTTAATGGTTATGTCGAGGCGGTTAAAAAGGGCAAAGAAACAGGATACTGTGCAACGATTGTTTGAACTTGCCGGACTAAAGGGGAAAATAATCGTAGAGGATGAACATTAATGAACGAGTTGGAAAAAGCCATAGAACTCAGGCAAAGCGGAAAATTGGAAGAAGCCAAGTCATTGCTGCTTGATTTGATAGCGCAAGATCCTAAGAATCCGTCCGTTTGGTACCAGTGTGCTTGGGTACATGATGCTGCGGGACAAGAAAGGGAAGCGGTCCCGTTTTACCAGAAAGCCTTGGAGTTGGGACTCCAAGGAGAGGAAAGACAAGGAGCATTATTGGGTTTGGGAAGTACGTATCGAACACTTGGAATGTACCAACAGTCCGAGAAAATATTTGAAGAAGCGATAAAAGAATATCCGGAATCAAAAGAGTATCAAGTCTTCCTGGCAATGGTTAAATACAATCTTAAGGAACACAATGCTGCAATGGAAATTTTATTAAGTTTATTGGCTGAAACAAGCAGCGATAAAGGGATTCAAACCTATAGGAGAGCCATTCAATTTTATTCAAACAAGTTAGATCAGGTGTGGGAATAGGATCATGGCAGCCATTAGGGAATACTTGCAGGACAATGCACCGGAAAAATCATTTGTAGGCTTATTTGCATCCCAAGGTAAAGAGCCATTCTACAATAAATATGGTTTCCATAAACATGACGGAATGACGGGAATGTTCGGCGTTATTCATGAAATTGAAATAAGATGACGTTATTGCATAAATCTAAAAAGAAATAGGGGGACGTTATATATGATAACGGAACATCCTCGGATCATTTTAATTACGGGGATTATGGCGAGCGGAAAATCGACGGTGGCTCAACTGCTTGCTGAACGGTTTGGAAAGTCGGTCCATTTACGCGGGGATATGTTTCGAAAAATGATTGTCAATAACCGCAGTGAGGTAACGCCGAACCCGGAAGAAGGTGAAATAGAACAATTGCTGCTCCGGCATAGGCTAACGGCCCAAGCTGCCGATCTTTATTTTGAAGCAGGGTTTACCGTGATTGTTCAAGATGTTATCATTGGCCCCATGCTGCAAGAGTTTATATCATTTGTCCGTAACCGTCCTTTGGATGTGGTTGTTCTTTGCCCCAATAAATCAGTTGTGGCACAAAGAGAAGCTGCGCGAACGAAGAAAGGATATGGAATTTGGACCGTAGAAGCATTAGATAACGTACTGCGGAAGGAAACTCTGCGAACCGGAATGTGGTTAGATTCCTCTAACTTAACACCCGAAGAAACCGTTGATGAAATTTTGGGAAACCTCATTTGGAAAGAATAAATTGAAAAATAAGTGATTTTGCGAGCATTCTTTAGGAGATGACGAAGTTGTCCAAAGTTGAAATGACAAATATGTGCATGATTTACGATAAAGACAAAGGCAAGGTTTTAGTACAGAATAGAGTTAAGTCATGGAAGGGGATAGCTTTTCCGGGTGGACATATCGAAGACGGCGAAAGTATTATAGATTCTACAATCAGAGAAGTTAAAGAAGAGACAGGGTTATCGATCAGTGATTTGGAGCTATGCGGAATCATTCATTGGTTTAATGATGAAACCGGCGATAAGTATCTGGTTTTTTGTTATCGAACGGAGAAATATAGCGGTGATTTATTGGCTGAAACGGAAGAAGGCCGATTAAGTTGGGTAGATGTTAAGGAGTTACCCTCGCTTCCCCTTGCGGAAGGGTTTAGAGAAAGGCTGCCCATGTTTAATGACAAGAAATATTCCGAGGGATTCGGACTATGGAATAAGGCTGCAAGTGAGATGAAATGGCAATAGAAGGAGGATATTATGGAAGTATCCATTGAAAAACTATCAGATAAATTATCCGCGCCCTATGATTTATTGTTGCTCGCAGATCCCTCTAAAGCTATAGTTGATGATTATTTATCGAGAGGTATTTGCTATACGGCTTCGTTAGAGGATGAGGTAGTTGGTGTATTCGTTATTTTGAGGACTCGGCCGGATACGATTGAAATTGTAAATATAGCAGTGAAAGAGAACTATCAAGGTCAGGGACTAGGTAAAAAAATGTTGTCGCACGCCATACAAATCGCCAAAGAGATGAACATCAAAACGGTTGAGATCGGCACGGGCAATTCAAGTGTTTCACAGCTGGCCTTGTATCAGAAGTACGGTTTTCGAATCGTTGGGGTGGATCGCGATTTTTTTGTAAGACATTATGATGAAGAGATTTATGAAAACGGGATCCAGTGCAGGGATATGATCCGTTTGCGGATGGAGATTTGATACTGGCGCTAAAATGATGTCAATAAACCTTAATGAGGAGACTTAAGATTTGAAGCCAAATGATAAATATCTGATCAAGCTTTGGATACCGGCAATTATTATCGGCTTGTTAGCCATATATAGTATTTTCGCAAGCGGAAATTTTGGTATTATCCTGATCCCCGTTGTTGTCGCGATTGTATTTATGGTACTTAAAATTAGGAGTAAAAATGGTGTGGCCAAAGCGCTTCAACATGAAGATCCATCCAGGTTAATAGACACGATCGTAAAACCATTGAAATCTTCCAATTCTCAAAAGAAAACAGCGGAATGTTTGATGGCTTACAATACGGCTATCTCATATGTATTATACGGAGAATACAAGCAGGCCGAAGACGTGATGAGCAGGGTGGATTGGGCCTCCAAAGAGCCGATGTTTCAATCATTGGACCGGAGTATTAAGAGTTTAATTCACTTGTTTAGCGGCAACATTCATTTAGGGCTGTCCGAAGCCCGTCAAGCGAGAGCTTTAGCCACGACATCAGCGTTTCCGGGGGCTCAAAAAAGTATCGATACCTATGAGGCGTACATACAAATCGGGCAAATCCTTGCCGGGATATGTCATGACGAAATGTTACATAGTTTGGAGGCAAAGCAGCAGAAGCTGCCGCTTATTCCCGCTTTGATTGTCGCATGGGGGTTAGTGAATGGATATCACGAGAGAAATGAACTGGAGCAATACCGCCGTATGGTTGAATTTTGCGAAAATAACGCGCCCCATTGTCATCCATTAAGACGTTTGGTTTCTGTAAATGGGGATTAGGGAGACACTAGTGTGCAGGTGCAACCGTAAAGCGAATCCTAACGGACTCCAGCGCCGCTATTTCGATGAAATCAACAGTTTTCAAAGTGTAACGGACACCACAGACCTTATTCGGCATTTTTGAGCACGTATCCGGCCATTTTCGAGCAAATAGCGCCTCCCCAGTCCGTTAGAAATCAGAGCGGCGATTTTTCAGGCAAATAAGGTCGCTCCTGTCCGTTAGCCTCGCCCATGCGGCCGGATCTGCCGTTTAGAGTAGCCTGTCATCCGCTCCATGGTCCACCGGGGCTAAAATGCCAAAAAACCGGACGAAGGTGTCCGGTTTTTGCATGTTAGGCGATCAAGCAACATCCGCCGCAGTCCAACTGGAGTCCAACCGCAGCCAACCGCGGCCCCACTCTCCCCGAGCCGAAATCCATTAAGCGGATTGCGCAGCAGTACCAGTACCGCTTTTTCTTAGGAGCAGGTAGCACAACGTAAATGACAAGACAATCGCAATGATCATGCCGGAGATGGCATATACGAAATATGGCCCGATGTAAGCCGGAATGCTAAAGATGCTCGAAAGTACGTATCCATACAATCTGACGCCAAAGAAACTGATAAATGCCGAAGCGACGGAACTGGCGATGATTGCTGATAGAAACGCTTTTTTATATTTTGCCAAAACCCCGAACAGGGCGGGCTCCGTGATGCCCAGCAGTCCGGAAATCGCGGCCGAGACGATAATTGACTTCTCTTTTGGCGTATTGACTTTGAAGTACACGGCGAAGGTAGCGCCTACAATGGAGAAGTTGGCCATACACATCATGGGCATCAGCATATCGTAGCCCTGGGTGGCGAAATTTTGCAGAGCGATGGGAGTCATGGCATGGTGCATCCCCGTAAATACGGCCAGCGGACGAATCGCCCCCACAACAACCCCGGCCACAATAGGCGAGATATCAAACAATCCTTGAACGACCCAAGCTAACCCGTTCCCCAAATAGATTCCGATGGGACCGATTACCGACAAGGCCAGAAAACCGGAAATAAACAGCGTCAAAGTAGGCGTAACAACCGTTTTGAGCACTTCCGGGATAAATTTGTTTACGATTTTATGAACATAACTCATCAACCATACCGCAAAAATAATCGGAATGACCGTACCTGTGTAATTAAAAACAGGGATCGGGATGAAGCCCATAAAAAGAAATTGCGATATTTCGCCGGCTTTGGCCGCGTCCACCATCGTTGGGAACATGATGGTGGCGGCGATGGCGATCGCCAAATATTCATTGGTTTTAAAAATTTTAGCTGCCGATGCCGCCAGGAAGAACGGTAAAAAGGTAAACACGCCGCTGGCCATCATGTTGATAATTTGCACGGTTTGGCTTTGATCCGATATGATCCCCAGCGCCGACAATCCGGCAAGCAGCCCTTTGATCATACCGGCCCCGGCGATCGCAGGCACGATCGGACCAAACACTCCCGATACGATATTCATAAATACCGTAACGAAATCTTGTTTCTTTCCGGCTTGTCCGGCTTCGGCGGGGTCCTTGTCGGAAATCTTTAAATCACCGGCCAGAACATTAAAATATTCGCTGACTTTGGGACCCAGCACGATCTGGAATTGATCGTTGTTAAATTGCGCGCCCAAGACGGGATCCAGCTCTTTGATTTTCTCGATGTCCACTTTGCTTTTATCTTTTAAAGTAAACCGGAGCCTGGTCATGCAATGCCAAGCGTTGTCAATATTGCCCTCCCCGCCGACCCTGGAAATGATATCCTGTACGACTTGTTCTTTACTCATGCAAAATTCTCCTGTCTGGAATAAGTTTTGGTTCCGTTTACAACCTGAATAGTAACACAAACATTCTTTGGATAAAAGCAGTCCAAAATTCAATAATTTTTCTAATAAACGTTGATTTGACAAGGTTTTTGTGATGTAAATATTAAAATTGGACTGGTTTATTTTATTTTTGAACGCTTTTTGCCGACCAAATTGATTCCCCGCTTTAAACATGTTTCAATGGACTAAGAAATTACAGAAAAGAGGAATAGCATGATCCCTTCCCTAATTACCGATGTTGAATGTTTTGTGGTTAAACCCGACCGGCATAATCTCGTAGTTGTTAAGGTAACCACGGATAGAAACATAACCGGATATGGCTGCGCGACTTTTCAACAGCGTCCCAAAGCCGTTCAAGTGATGGTAGAAGAGTACCTCAAACCCATACTAGTGGGGAAAGACGCTAATCATATTGAGGATTTATGGCATATGATGATGGTTAACGGGTATTGGCGCAATGGACCGGTCACCAATAATGCCATTTCCGGCGTGGATATGGCCTTGTGGGATATCAAGGGGAAGCTTGCCGGCATGCCTTTATACCAGCTGTTTGGCGGAAAATCCAGGGACGCGATTCCCGCTTATACGCATGCGGTTGCCGATAACATCGAAGACTTGTATATAGAGATCGACGGCCTCTTGGAACAAGGGTATAAACATATCCGCTGCCAGCTTGGCTTCTACGGAGGGAATCCGACACGTCTGCACGTCCCGGAAAATTGCACGGAAGGGTCTTATTTTGATCAAGACGAGTATATGGAAACAACGATAAAGATGTTTTCATTGCTAAGGCAAAAATACGGCAATCAGTTCCACATTTTGCATGATGTGCATGAGCGCCTTTTTCCTAACCAAGCGGTGCAATTTGCCAAAGAAGTTGAGCGGTACAAGCCTTACTTTATCGAGGACCTGTTGCCGCCCGATCAGAACGAATGGCTGAGCCAGATTCGGACGCAAACTTCAACGCCGATTGCCACCGGGGAATTGTTTAACAATCCTTTGGAATGGAAAAGCCTGATTGTCAACCGGCAGATCGATTTTCTTCGCTGCCATGTCTCGCAAATCGGCGGAATTACGCCCGCGCTGAAGCTCGGAGCCTTATGTGAGGCTTTCGGCGTCCGGATCGCTTGGCACACTCCGTCGGATATATCTCCGATTGGCGCCGCTGTCAATACGCATCTTAATATACACCTGCACAGCGCGGCCATCCAGGAAAATATTCCGATCAAGGAGCGTACGCGCAGCCTTTTTTCGCCGATTTTTGATGCCAGAGACGGTTATATCTATCCGATCGATTTGCCGGGTATCGGAGTGGATTTCAATGAACCGATGGTCGGAAAATATCCCGTCGAGTATAGAATGCATGAATGGACGCAGGCGAGAATACCGGACGGGACGATCGTGACACCTTGATGAGCGCCCGTTCTTATTGCGTTCTTCTTTTATGATGCTCATTGTTAAACGCCGTAAAATAGGTGCATCTATAATCGATGGCGACAATTTCGCTGGTTTCAAAAATTTTGCCGTTGCTTAAGATGCCGCGGCTTGAGATTTTCATGGCCGGGCTTTTTCTTTTTTGCTGCAAGAGCATGGCTTGTTCTTTATTTAGCGCGATGGCCTCGTAAGTGTTGAGATAGTGGGAGATGGTATATTTGTGCTTTAACACATACGATTGGATCGATTGTTCGGCATCCTGAGGCGTAAGGGTGGGGAACAGCGCGACCGGCAATCTGGATCTCTCAATTTGCATGGCGCGATAATTCACGATTCTTAACCTGCAGTACACCCATACTTCATCATTGCCGGTAATTCCGAAAATTTGCTGGTCTTCGGGACTGGCCGGTTGTTTTTGCAATTCGATGACTTTGGATTTTATACTAGAGTAGGGGTTTTCGGTCAAAGAATTGTAAATTAACGGACTGGTTTGCAGATTTTTATTCAAAAAAATACCCGAGCCTTGAATGACATTCACCATGCCCATGTCTTTAAGCTTTTTAATCGATTCTTGGATCGTATATCTGGAAACCTTGTATTGTGCCGCCAGTTCCCGCTCGGTTGGCAGTTTCCAATCGGGATAATAGTTCTGGTAGATTTTGCTCAGCAAATCGTTAATGACAAATTCTTTCTTGTTCATGAAGGGCTCCTCCTAAACGCATGAATCAAGGCTGTTGATTTCCCCTCAAGTATAACTCAGATTCATAGATTAGATCAGGAGGTAAAACAGATGTTTTTTAAACGCAAGAAAAAAGAGGAAAACCTGCCGTACCTGGATATTCCATCCCCTCTGCCGGGGAAAATCATACCTTTGGATCAAGTGGAGGATGAAGCTTTTTCCAGCAAAGCGATGGGCGAAGGGTTCGCCATTCTTCCCGATTCGGGCAAGGTTGCCGCTCCATTTGCGGGCAAAATCGCCCATATCATGGAGAAAAGCAAACACGCCGTTTTGCTTGAGCATGAATCCGGAGTTCAACTGTTAATTCATGTCGGCATGAATACCGTGGCGCTGAAAGGAGAGGGATTTAAAGCCCATGTAAAGAGCGGCGATCGGGTGAAAAAAGGACAGCTCCTGCTTGAGTTCGATATCGATTTGATCCGCCGGGAGGGATACTCCGTCATTACGCCCGTTGTCGTTCCCGCGGGACAAGAGGCCGTCAAGAGCATCGAACAGATTGATATCGCTCAAGGTTCGCTGGAGGAAACGGTTCTGCGGATTCATTTCTAAATTAACCCTGGAAGGGATGGGGCGGGATGAACATGGGTGAGGCTGAAAAATACCATGTGTTAGCGAGAGGAATTATCTTATCCCATAATTATTTGCTGGTTGCTCATTGTATCGGGATGGATAATAATTCTTGCCGGGAGGGCATGTTGAATTTAATTTTATTGGATTCCTATCGATGATATGGAATTACATCATCTTTTGCCCGCTCCCATCCGGAAAGTGATTAAAAACTACGCAAATCAAGTCAGAGGCCCCTACTTTGAAAGCACATTTGAAGTATAGCAAGTCAAAACCCACTCCAAGGTTTTCGAACCGAGGGTGGGTTTTTGTATTTATGAGTACAAGGAATCTGCGTAAAATATGCATTTACTTATCCGGATATGTAGCCAAACACTTGCTTAAGTGCAAATCAGTGCATTTCATTTTCTCTAAATTTTCATTCTATAGCGTTCGTGTCTTGGTATCCCTGCATGCTGCTTTGCACGATTATCCCTCTTGTTCAGGGGGGAGAGGGGGCTAATCACGGCCCAATCATTTTTCCCGGTGTCTCGCCCCATTTCTCCCGTCAGGTCTGCTTCACTTCTCCAAACCTCCTTCTCACAAACCTGTCTAACGATCTGGAACTAATGATCTCGAACATGTCTGCTGCTCCCAAACCTATTTTCTTCTCCTGAATTTACCTTCCTATCTGCTTCCGGATCAAACGGGATAATCGTGCAAAGCGTCCGGACAGCAGATATTGATCTGCCGATATTTCTTGCCACGATCGGTTACCGGCCCTCCCTGTCAAGCGGCCTTGCCCGGCTTCCTTGAAAGTACGCCGGTAGACGTTTCTTGCGCGCACATCACCCCCGCTCCGCCGCCGCTTGCAGCTCCGAACCCCGGGGCTTCTTCTTGTACTCATTTGGCGTAACCCCCACTTCTTGCTTAAACAGCTTGGAAAAATACGAGTAGTTGGCGTAGCCCACCTTGTTCGCCACCGCATAAACGGACAGATTGGTCGTTTTGAGCAGCTGCTTGGCTGCCGAAATGCGGACCTGGATGACATAGCTTCCCAGCGAAACGCCCGTTTCTTTCTTGAACAGCCGGGCCAGGTAATCCGGGTTAAGGTAGACGACTTCCGCCAGGT
The DNA here is from genome assembly GCF_038007325.1 of Paenibacillus sp. FSL P4-0127. NCBI lineage: Bacteria > Bacillati > Bacillota > Bacilli > Caryophanales > Paenibacillaceae > Paenibacillus > Paenibacillus sp. FSL P4-0127. Next base: position 2,416,195 of record NZ_JBBOWY010000001.1, read on the forward strand.
CGCTCCGGGTCAGCTCATCCCCGTAATGGGCGTGAATATACTGCTTGATTTCCTCGGCCACGGTTTTCGGCTCGGCGGCGAAATTGCGGTAGGCCATGGCGGTGTTGACCAAATACTTCACATATTCCTCCATGTCCTCAAGCGAGTGCAGGGATTGCGCCAGCAATTGATCATTGGCCCGCCCGGCGTACAATTTATGCGCTTCGATGCCTTTCATCTTAAGAAAAGCATACACCAGCTGCACGATATCGAGCCGGAACAAACTCAGGCTGGCGGTGTCCAGCTTCCTGTGATTCAGCCGGTCCCGGAGATACCGGGACGTTTCCTCCAGAAACGCGGCGGGATCATTTTGGTCAAGCAGCTGCTCCAAACGCGCTAAATCCGGCGGAGCATATTCCGGCCTGCTTGGCGCATAATCGCGTTCGGCCAGGTAGATTTGATTGCGGGTTTTGGCCAGATTTTCGTTCATCGCCACAAGTTGATGCAGGACCGGGCCGATACCCTCCAACTTCCCGGACAACCCAAGGCAGCAGCAAGCGTCGCATTTCAGATATTGGCCGGCCCGTTGAATCAAGCAAGCGCACAACCGCTCCAGCGCCGCCGTTTCCGGCGGCCGGTTCCATTTCAGGATGGCGATCCAGTTGTAGTCTTTGTATTCCAAAATAGTTTCGACGGAAAAACGCGGATCATCCTGCAGCAGCTCATACAGCACATTAAGCAGGGCGAAATCGAACAGCCCTTTCTCCTCCCGGCCCATGCTGCCGCTAAAGGGAAACAGCTGGATCAACACCGGCTGAAAGAGATCGGTCATACGGTAGGAGAGAGGCTGCTCCTCCATCGCCTGGGCCACGGCCGCCGGCTTGACGGGTGCGGGTACGCTTAAGCTTACCAGCTTGCGCCAGAAATACTCGACGATTTTGGCCTGGTTTTTCTGCCAGAAGTATCCCTCCTGAATCGCTTTTTCCTGGTTCTGCTGCTCCTTCGCCCGGGCCGCCGCCTTCTGAATGATCAGCATCAGCTTGTCGAACTCGATCGGCTTGAGAAAATATTCGAAGCTCTGCAGTTCGATCGCTTTTTGCGCATAGTTGAAATCGGCGTAATTGGTCAGAAAAATGGCCTGAACGGCGTATTGCTCCTCCCGGATCCACGCCAGCAGTTCCAGCCCGCTGCCCTGCGGCATTTCGATGTCGGAAATGAGAATTTGCACCGGGTGCTCTTGCAAAATTTCCCGCGCCTGGGCCACGTTGTTCGCCGTATATACGGTTTCGATGCCCAGCGCCCCCCAGTCGATTTTCTTCTCCAAGGCAGTAACGACATAATAGTCGTCGTCCACAACCAACGCGTTCATAAGGCCACACTCCTGTTCGTTCCCGCCGCCACGTTGGCCGGGAGGGATAAAATTACGCAGGCGCCGCCGTCCTCCTTGTTGAAGAACGATACTGCCGCTTGTTTATCGTAAAGGGAGTCCAGTCTCTGCAGCGTGTTCATGATCCCGATACGGGTGCCCGCCGTTTGTTCCAAGGAAACCCCGCTTTGCAATTTCTCCAGAATATCCGGCGGGAACCCGGGCCCGGTATCGGAGATGCGAATCACGAGGCGCTCTTCCCCGGCGTCCAGCTGCAGGCCGGCCGCAAGCTCGATCCGCGCTTCCGCAACCCGGGACACCGCATATTTGACCGCGTTCTCCACGAATGTCTGCAGAACGAGCGGCGGGATTTCGGTTTCCGCCAAATTTTCCTCCTGTTCGATCCGGTAGGCCAGGGCATTTTGATAACGGTGCTGCTGGATCTCGAGATAAATCCGCACATGCTCGATTTCGTCCCCCAGCTTGACGAAGTCCCCGTCGTTTTGGAAGATGTAGCGGAAATATTTCGCGGTCGACAGCGCCATCCGTTCGATTTCCTCGTGCATTTGCATTTGCGCCATGCTGTAGATGGACGTCAGGCAATTCAAGAAAAAATGCGGCTTGATCTGCAGCTTCATATAATCGAGCTGAATCCGCTGCTTTTCCAGCTCCCGTTCGTACAGGTCGATTTTGAATTTTTTGATCTGCCCGATCAGGTTTAAAAACTGCTTGTTCGCTTTCTCCAGCTCAATGATTTTGCTGCCCTGAAACTCCAGCGGTTCGCCTTCTTCTGTCCAAAACGCCAGGTTATAGGAAAAGTTTTTGATCGGCCGCAGCACCTTGTTCCGGAAATACAGCAAAATGAACCCCAGGCTGCAGGTAATGATCACGGCCAAAAGCAGGATCAACAGCTGGGCGATCATGATTTTTTCAAAGGTTCCGAACTGGATGACCAGCTTGACGTGAAAAGTAGCGTTCGTGAACTGCCCATTCACTGTCGTTCCGGCCTGGAACAGGCCCGGGGAGGAAGAGGCCTGCGGAACATCGTTCAGCACCTGGCCCCTGTTGGAAACCGGACTGGTGATGCTCTGTCCGTTCTCGGCGATCAGGGACACGAAGCCGTTCTCCCCGAGATTTATCTCGCGCAGGGGGCGGATCAGGTTATCCGCGGAAACCAGGCTGATCATGTAGCTGTCGTAATAAGGCACAATGTTCGTAATGTAAAACTTACCGTTGACCCGAACCGGCGTCCATTTGGAATAGAGCTTTTCGTAAACGTTCCGATCCTGCCTGGCGTTGGCGATAATCTGTTCCTTCAGCGCCTGGTAATCCGAATAGGAGATGCTGATCGGAGCGCAATTGAGAAAAAACGACTGCTTCTTTAAATACACGAAAAAATTGTATTCCTGTCCGTAATTTTTTTGCAGCTCGGTAAACCGTTTATGCAGATTTTCGTTCGCCTCGAAAAACTCCCGGCTGTTCATCGGGCTCGTAGTCATCGCCTTCAGGCTTTCGTCGTTGGCCAGCGTCCACCCGGTGTAGTGATTGATGTAGGCAAAGTCATGGTTGATGCGGTCCAGGTACAAGCCGGCCGTATCCTGCAAATACCGCGTGGCCTGCTGTTTGACGATCGAGATCGCGGAAATGCTGATGGCAAAGTCCAGGATAAGAACGATGAAGGAAATCAGAAACATGATGTTCACGTAATGCCGGAGCGGATACTGTTTGTTTTCCGTTGGTTTGGCCATGGCTTCCTAGTCGCCGCATCCTTTCCCGCGCTTAGCTTTTCTATGAATGCGCTTTTACGGAGGTTTAACCCTATTATAAAACCTTTGGCCGAAAAAAGAATACGTGAGTCCATGCGGTTTGCGGGAAAAGTCCGGAAAGTGCAAACGAAGGTCTGAATTGCATTATGATTTTTCCGGCCGTAACCATTTATACTGAAGGTGTCCAAAACTACTTACAACATTTGGATTCACAGGCTAAAATACACTTTCGAGGATGGGAGCAGGCGGCTTTCATTCTGAAACGGGGGATGATGCATGAAAAAGCTGAACGACATGGGGCTGGAAATTGCTGAAGATCCGTACCGAAGCGTACAACCGGTATATAGGTGCGGAATAAAAGGAGATGGTCAAAATGGCAAGACGTTTTAAGGCGTTTACGGCATCCGTAGTGGCGGTGCTTATGGCAGCGGTATTTATGGCGGGCAATTTCGCGTATATTCAGCCCGTCCGCGCGGCGAGCCTAGAGGGCGTAACGCAGGCCGCCGGCCCGGTCCCGGACGGCTCGCTGCGGGTCCACTATCAGCGCGCCGATCAGCAATACGGCCATATGGGCCTGTGGTTGTGGGGCGACGTAAAGACGCCGTCCGAGCAGGCCGGCAACTGGCCGGGCGGGGCGGCCGCTTTTGACGGCAACCAAACCACAAGCTACGGGGCTTATCTCGACATCCCGCTCAAGGATAATGCCGCTCATCTTAATTTCATCGTGGTCGACAAGACGAACGGGGTCAAGGAGGGCGGCGATAAGTACGTCGCGTTGACGGCGTCGGGGCCGAAGGAAGTATGGATCAAGGAAGGTTCGGATGAGGTGTATCTCCAGGAGCCGTCCGGGCCGCCTACCGGCGGGCCGGAAGACAGTCAGGCTAATTTTCCCGCATGGTCGCAGGATTCCGTGATTTACGAAGTCAATGTCCGGCAGTTTACGAAATAAGGCACTTTCGCGGCGTTCGAAGCGCATTTGCCGCGGCTTAAGGAGCTTGGCGCGGAGATTTTGTGGTTGATGCCGATCCACCCGATCTCGCAGGAGAAGCGGGTCGGCACGTTAGGATCGTATTATTCGGTCGCGGACTATAAGGCAGTGAATCCGGAGTTCGGGACGATGGACGATTTCCAGCACCTGGTGGACAAAGCGCACGACATGGGCTTTAAGGTGATGCTGGATTGGGTGGCCAACCACACCGGCTGGGATCACCCGTGGATACAAAATAAATCGTGGTACGTGACCGACGCCGGCGGCAACATCGTCGCTCCGGAAGGCTGGTCGGACGCCGCCGAGCTGAATTACGACAATCGCGACATGCGCGCGGCGATGATCGACGCCATGGTTTATTGGGTAAGGGAAGCGGACATCGACGGCTTCCGGGCCGATTTCGCCTCCGGCGCGCCGCAGGATTTCTGGGAGACGGCGCGGCGGGAACTGGATCGAATCAAGCCGGTTTACATGTTGGCCGAGGACGATACCCAAATTGGATTGCTGCGGCAAGCCTTCAACTCGAACTATAATATGGGGCTGTTCTACAATATCATGAAGCAGATTCCGGGCGGGGGAGTCAGCGCCGCGGATGTCAAAGCTTTTTTGGAGGCCCAGGCGAAAAAATACCCTAGAGGCGCTTACCCGATGAATTACATTACCAACCATGATGCGAACTCGTGGGAAGGCACCGCCTCCGAAATGTTCGGCGGAGCGGAGAACCTGATGGCCGCGCTTAGCTTTACCGTGCCCGGCATGCCGTTGATCTACTCAGGCCAGGAAGCGGGCCTGAACAAACGGCTGCAGTTTTTCGAAAAGGATGAGATCGACTGGAGCGATCTGTCCAAGCAGGATTTTTATAAGCGGCTGATTCAAACCAAACGGGAAAATCCGGCGCTGTGGAACGGCAATGCAGGCGGGCCGATCAAATATTTGGCGGCGGACGACGGGCAGGTGCTGGCGTTTGAGCGGGAGAAAGACGGGAACAAGGTGTTCGTGCTCCTCAACCTGTCGGGGACGGCGCGCACGGCGGCCGTTCGGGCCGGAGCTTCCGCCGGCCGCTATTATGATGTTTTCGGGCAATCTTACACGGATATCGGGGCTGAGCAGAGCTTTACGCTGGCGCCGTGGGGATATCGCATTTTCGCAAAGTCCGAATAGTGACAATAATAGTCCAGTTTACGTTATCGCCCTCTTCCGGCCGGGAGAGGGCGATTTTGTGCGAGCGCATGATCAGGCGAAAAAAAGTCCGGTTAGCGCCTGTTTCCGGTCCGGTAAACGCGCCAGGCGGGGCTTTATACTTAGGTTGTTGGAAGAGTAAGGAGGGGATGTCATGAAATCCGGTTCTCCCGGCCTGGGGCGGACGCTCGGCCGGGTCAAACGCAACGGAGGACTTTATTTGCTGCTGTTGCCCGCGTTTGTGCTTACGCTGCTGTTTGCGTACAAACCGATGTACGGGGTGCTTATCGCCTTCAAGGACTACAGTCCGGCTTTGGGGATCGGGGACAGTCCGTGGGCGGGATTCAAGCATTTCGAGAAATTTTTCAACTCGTATCAATTTTTCACGACGATTAAAAACACAATTGTGATCAGCCTGTACAGCATCGCCACGTTTCCGATTCCGATCGTGCTGGCCTTGATGGTTAACCAGATGCGCCCAAACCGGTTCCGGCGTTTTTTCCAGACGGTCTCGTACATGCCGCATTTCATCTCGACGGTCGTTATGGTCGGGCTGATGCTTATATTGCTCTCCCCAAGCACCGGGCTCGTCGGCAATCTGTACAAATTGTTCGGCGCCGAAGCGCCCGATCTGATAGGCTCGGCCGCCTGGTTCAGCAGCTTGTACGTCTGGTCGGACGTGTGGCAGCATGTCGGGTGGGACAGCATCATTTTTATCGCTGCGCTGTCCACGGTCGATCCGAGCTTGTACGAGGCGGCCACGGTCGACGGGGCCAGCCGCTGGCACAAAATCCGTTACATCGATCTTCCGATGCTGATGCCGACGGCGATTACGCTGCTGATTTTGCGGGTCGGCGGACTGCTTGGGGTCGGGTTTGAAAAGGTGTACCTGATGCAAAACGACCTGAACATTACCGCCAGCGAAATTTTGTCCACGTACATTTACAAAATCGGGCTGCTGAGCAGCCAGTACAGCTTTTCCTCGGCCGTTAACCTGTTCAACACCGTGATCAATTTCTTGCTGCTCATTCTGGTGAACCAGATCTCCAAAAAATACAGCGAGAACAGTCTTTGGTAAAGGAGGGAAAAGAACATGGAATCAGGGCATCCGGAAGCAAGTCCGGCCGCGCAGCCGGTCAACAACCGATCCTCCGACAAGGTGATGGAGGTGGCGCTGTATGTATTCGCGGTCTTGTTTCTGATCATTTTGATGTATCCGCTTTATTTTATCGTCGTCGCCTCCTTCAGCGATCCGTCCGCGGTGGCGAACGGGCAGGTGTGGTTTTATCCCAAGGGCTTCACGCTGGACGGGTACAAGGAGCTGCTGAAGCACGAAAATATTTGGATCGGCTACCGGAACACGATTTTGTATACTGTAGTTGGCACGGCCATCGGCCTGATCGTCAACGTTTCGGCGGCTTATGCGCTGTCGCGCAAAGACCTCGTTGGACGGAAATTTCTCTCTTTGTTTTTTATCTTTACGATGTTTTTCAGCGGCGGGCTGATTCCTACCTTTCTAACGGTCCGCGATTTCCACCTGTACGATACGTTTCTGGTCATGGTTCTGCCGTTTTCCGTCATCGTGTACGACATCATCGTCGCCAGGACCTTTTTTCAGTCGAGCATTCCCGAGGATTTGTGGGAGGCGGCGCAAATCGACGGCTGCGGCAACCTCCGTTATTTCGTCCAAATCGTGCTGCCGCTGTCCAAGGCGATCATCGCGGTGCTGGGACTTTGGATCGCCGTCGGCTACTGGAACTCTTATTTCAATGCCTTGATTTATTTGAAAAATCCCGACCTGCATCCGCTGCAGTTGATCCTGCGGAACATTCTGATCACGAACCAGATGCAGTCCGGCATGGGCACCGGCGAAGCCGCGCAAATCGCGCTCCGGCTGGCCAACCTGATGCGCTATTCCGTCATCATCGTCGCCACCGTGCCGATCATGTGCGTATACCCCTTCCTGCAAAAATACTTCAACCAGGGAGTCATGATCGGCGCGGTAAAAAGTTAGTACAAACCAATGATTAAGGGGGATGCTCTATGAACAAACAAGCCGGTAAATTTGCGGCGAAAAAATGGGTGCCGCTGCTGCTCGCGGCTGCGCTGGCCTTCGGACTCGCCGGCTGCGGCGGCGGCAATGCCGGGAACGCTGGCAGCTCCAAGCCGGACGCGGCGGGCAATTTCAACAAGGAAGGCCTGCCGATCGTAAACGAACCCGTAACACTTAAGGTGCTAACCATGCGCTGGGGCAATATGGGGGATACGTTCACCCAAAACCAGTGGCTCAAGGACCTGGAGACGAACACAAACGTTAAAATCGAATGGCAGGTCGTGTCCTCCAACGACTGGGGCGAACAGAAATCGATCATGCTGGCTAGCGGCTCGCTGCCGGACATCATCCTGGGCGATCAGACCTTTTCCGATTCCGATATCGTCAACAACTTAAGTTACTTCCGCCCGCTCGACGATTACATCGACCAGTACATGCCGAACCTCAAGGCGGCGATGGAGGAGACCCCGGAGCTGAAAAAAATCAGCACATTCCCGGACGGCAAAATCTACTCCCTGCCAACCCGGCTGCCTTCGCGCCCGAAAACGAAAAACCAGCCGGTGATCAACAAAGTCTGGCTCGACAAATTGGGGCTGCAGGTTCCCGATACGGTCGACGATCTTTACAACGTGCTGAAAGCGTTTAAGGAGCGGGACCCGAACGGCAACGGGAAGCAGGATGAGATTCCCTATACCGAAACCGGGCTGGCCCCGGATTTCCTGAATCCGTTCGGCATCACCGACATCAACGCCAACAGCATGCTGGTGAAGGACGGCAAACCCGTCTTTTACCCGGTCAGCGAGGAATACAAGGAAGGCCTCAAATACGCGCATAAACTGTACGCGGAGGGCTTGATCGACAAAGAGCTGTTCACCCAGGACGCCACGATGACATCGGCCAAGCAGCAAAACGCCGATGTTCCGATCGTCGGGTTTACGAACCAGTGGACGCCGGACGCGGTATTCGGCAAATGGAACGGTCAATACGCGGCCATTCCGCCGCTCGCCGGGCCGGACGGGAAACGTTACAATCCGGGCAATCCGAACGGGATGAGCTTTAACCGCAACGAACTGCTGATCACGACGTCGTGCAAATATCCGGAGGTGGCCGCCCGCTGGGCCGACCAGTTCTACACTAACGAAGCGAGCATTCAAAATTTCTGGGGCGCGATCGGCACGGTCATCCGGAAAAACGACGACGGAACCTACACGCTGATGGACCCGCCCGAAGGCACCAGCGCCGATGCCTGGTACTGGGAGCAGTCTTTGCGCGATTTCGGCCCGAAATACGTCAGCCCGTCCTTCGAGAAAAACATCGTCCTGAACCCCGAAGCCGGCGACGGTCTGAAGCTGGAGATCGACAAAATGGGCAGCGAATACGTCACTACGCCGTTCCCGAACGTCATGTATACGGCCGAGGAATTCCAGGAGCTGCCGACCCTGACGACCGATATCGACAGTTATGTGGCGGCGATGCGCGCCCAGTGGGTTACGAAAGGCGGCATCGATGAAGAATGGGAGGCTTACGTGAAGAAGCTGAACGACATGGGCCTGGACAAACTGATGAAAATCCGCACCGCCGCGTACGACCGCTATATGAACGTGAAATAAACGGCGGCGCGGCTGTAAGATTATAACGCCTTGACCTTAGAAGAGAATGATCTAAGGTCAGGGCGTTTTTCCGTGTGATGGTATCGGGAGTACCTCGAATGCTATACTGTTAAATGAAGCCGGATCTGCGGCAGTGACCGGGCGGCAGAATCCCCACGGCTTCAATATTGCGGTCGATGCCGCCAATCTATTGGATTTTTCCAAGCGGGATGGTGCATGAAAGGCTGAAGCTAGGACGGTGGTTTGTTTGCTATCCAGACTCGTTAACCTCATCCCTCGGGATTGGCTCGTTTATATGTATAAATACATGCCGTCAAAAAAATTCAAAAACTGGGTCGTTTACCGGACCCAGCATAAATTTATGGTTGCCGTCGTGGGCGTGATCACCAATGAGAAAGGGCAGGTGCTGCTGCTGAAGCACGCATACCGCGAAGATGAGCCGTGGGGCATACCGGGAGGCTGGATGGAGCTGGAGCAGCCGGAAGCCGCGCTGGTCAGGGAAATTTATGAGGAAACCCGATTCAAGCTGCAAATAACGGGACTAGCCAAGGCTATTTATGACAAGAAGCCGGCAAAAGTCGATCTCGTCTTTAGAGGAAACATCGTTGGCGGAACGTTTACTCCCAGCGTTGAAATCTCGGACTATATGTTCTGTGACCCGGGACGCTGGCCACAAGGTCTGCCGGCGCAACAAAAGAAACTGATTCTGGACATCCTCGCCCGCGATTAAATTCCCCCAAAAACAAGAAACCCCCGCCCTGAGATCAGAGCTCGCGGACGGGGGCCGCTATTGCCTTTTTTTCACTACCTGTGTCAATTGTCTTTCACATTGGCGTCCAATTCCCGCAGCGCCTGTTCCAGCACCTGGATGGTAACCGGGTCCGGAAGCCGGTAATCGCTTGGCACTGAGGATACGACTTGGTCCCAAACCTGACCGTCCACGATCACAAGTTTCTCGGTATCGCCGACCGGGCGTGCAAACCACCGGCTGTATTTGTCGCCGCTGACAAAAGAATGTTTTTTCATCCGCGTGCGCCTCCTCTGCGTTTTTGGATGGCGTATTCGTAAACCGCCAAATAATGATCGACCATCTGATTCAGGTCCCAGTGTCTGGCGGCCCATTGCTTGGCGTTCGCCCCCATGCGGAGTCGAAGCTCGTCGTTTTCCAGCAGCATTTTTAAATGATTGCCTAGAGAGTCTATGTCTCCTACCGGATATGTCAACCCCGTCTGCCCGTGGGACACCATCTCCGGCAAGCCGCCGGAATCGCTGACGATCACCGGCAACCCGGCAAGCTGCGCCTCGATGACCGATAAAGGCTGGTTGTCGAGCAGGCTCGGCTGCACGAAAATATCGGCCTGCTGCAGCATTTGCGGCACGTCCTGGCGTTTTCCCCAGAATACGACGTCGTCCTCCAGGCCCAACGCTTTGATCTGGGCGCGCAGCTTCACCTGCATATCCCCTTCGCCGACGATCCAGCACACCCAGTCGCTCCGCTGCTTCTTCAGTCCGGCGAGCGCACCGGTCAGATGATGCGGCGCCTTCAGCTCGATCAGCCGTCCCGCGAACATAATCACTTTCTTGCCTGCCGGCTTGCGAACGTCGGAGGCTTGCTTCATCCGGTGTGTAAAAGCGGCTTGATCGTAACCGTACGGATACAATCTTAGCTTTTGGGCGGGGACGTTGAAGTCCTGGATCAGCATGTTTTTGAGCCAATTGTTGGCGACGATGGTCGCTTCCGGCGAAGACGCGCCGAAATGTTCAAGCGCATGAAAATACGCTTTGGCGACGGGGGTGGTGGAGGATTTGTGAATGGTGCCGAATTGGCGCTCCACTTCTCGGGCCACGCTGCCGTGCAGCGAAGCGACCAGCGCCGCGCCGCCGGACCGGACCCGCTGGATGCAGCCGGAGGCGATGACGTCCTGGGCGTGAATGACGTCGTAACGCTCTACGTTTAAATATGCGGCAGCTAACTCGAACATGTACCGTTCTAGCTCCGTATATAAAACGAGCTGGTTCCGGTGAATGAAGGGATAAGTTTCTTTGCTCAATTTTTCCGCAAGCAGCGGACGAACTTTGCTTTTATGGAACTTGGCTTTGCCGATGATCGAGACGTTAGGGTCCCCCGGATCGCCGCCATTCCCAAGGAGATCGACTTCGTGGCCGCGGGCCTGCAGTTGTTTCTGCAGCTGCTGCATAAAAGGCCAAACGCCGCCGACGTGAGGAACGGCCCAGTAAGTGGCTAACAGGATTTTCATATTCGCAGCCTCCTCAGTTTAAAAATCCGCCGTTTCTCAGCATCTGTTCGATTTCATCCTTGGTCATCAAGCCGGAAGAGTTCGAAGAATAGGACTTCTCCTGAGCCCGGGGGTGTGCGGCATAATGCCGGGACAACTCCTTGTTGTCCGGGGAGGGGAGGACCACGAAATACCGTTTGCCGTCTTTTTCGTACAAAACCGTGTACTTCACCTCATGATCGGAAATCAAGTGCTCGTGCAGCTTCTCGCCGGGGCGGATGCCGACAACCCTAAGCTCCGTGTCCCGTTTGCCGTATTTCTCCACGATGACTTCCGCCAGGTCGGTAATTTTGCAGGCCGGCATATCCGGAAGGAAGATTTCCCCGCCGAGCCCGTCGGTTAAAGCGTCCAGCATCAGCTCCGAGGTGACGTCGCCGGTGACGAAATAACGGGTCATCGCTTTGTCGGTAATGCCGATCCAGTTGTTCTGGCGGATTTGGTCTTTGAACAGCAGCACCACACTTTCGCTCGTTCCGATCACATTGCCGCTGCGGACGGAGATAAATCTCGTATGAGTGCTGACCGAGTCGGCGTACAGCACCAGCTTTTCCCCGATCGATTTGGTGAGCCCGTAAAAATTGGACGGATTCGCGGCTTTGTCCGACGAGACGTTGATCACTTTTTTGACGTTGCCGCGGATCGCCGCCTCGATCAGGTTTTGGACGCCCAGTACGTTGGTTTTCAGCGCTTCAAGCGGCTGGTTCTGGCAAATGTCGACATGCTTCAGGGCCGCCAGGTGAAACACATAGTCGATCCCGTCGCACGCTTCGATAAGCGCGTCCTTATCGCGAATATCCCCCACTTTGAAGGTTAATGCCGGATGAGCCAATTCGCGGTGCATTTTAACCTGATGGGATTCGTTGCGGGAGTATACGATGATTTGGTCCGGTTCGTACGTCAGAAGCTTTTTCACCAGCCCGTATCCCCATGAACCGGTTCCTCCGGTCACCAAAATTTTGCTGTTTTTAATGATGTCTCTCACTGTTCTCCCCCCTCGTTCAAATTGGATACGTAACGAATTCCGTGTAAAATCTGTTTCCATTGCTGGTCATTGCCGCTCCATTTATCGAGATCGGACAGCTGAATGGCGCAGACTTTCTCGAGCGGCCAGTTGAGTTCTACGATGCCCCTTACCTGTGTGTGATTGACGAGCAGCACCCGGAAATCGTGTTTGACGGCGCGGCGCAGCGTCTTCTCCAGCAGCTTGGCTTCCTCCAAAGTGCCTTCGGTGCGCACGAACAAAATCCGCCGGCTCGTAGAGAGTTTGTGCAAAAACCGCTGGATGCGCCGGTCATATTTGGCCTTCACCTCAGGATAAGCGGCAAGGTCGGCGACCGTATTTTTGCCTGCTTCGAAATCGTGGCTGGAAATGATGGAATTCGCGTCATCCGTCACCCAGATCATCCCGGTTTCCGTTACCCCGCCTACCCGTAAATTTTCCAGCTCCATAAATCCTTTGAACCTGGTGTCGATCAGCCGGCAGACATCGTCAAGATTCGGCGAAGCCACCCAGTCGAATACGCCGGCGTAGGGACGGAGATTGTTTTTCTCGAGCTGCAGCGAAGACAAACATAGGTCTCCCAAGCTGAAAACCGCATCGTAGCCGCCTTTTAAATCTGCCAGTTTCATCTCTTCATCTCCTTTCCTTGTTTCGTGAATTCTGCTCCTGCCAACCTGCTTTTCTATGAATCTGTTTCCCGCTCTATCACGCTCACCTCGCTCTATCGTTTTCTGATACTATGAAATGCAAGATTCTCTGCATCTGCTTGGGTGCTCATATGAACTTTTAAAAAAATTACTAGTTTTTGATTTTCAGAGATAAGCGTACAAGCACGGCAGTTCGATAGAAACATAGATTAATAGAGAACACGGAAAAGAAAGGAGTTGGCGATAGGGATGCCGGTAAAATTACTTGTGATCGGGGTTCCGGAGTCCGGTCTTGGAGAGATGAATTACCTGCTGGCGCAGCTGCTGCCCCTGCGCAAGGGAGAATGGGTGAACCAGTGGGAGGGGGACGTTCAAGAAGAGCTGTTGAAATTGAAATCCGGGGAAATCCGCTCGGGGCACCTCTACCACAGTGAGACGATAAAGCGGTTTTTGGATGCGCAGCGAGTTCGCCGGATATTTATGGTGAGGGATCCGCGCGACATGATCTTGAGCATGCTTCTCTCCATTTTGAGGAACCCCGAACATCCGCATCAATCATATTTCCGCCAGCATTTTAAATCGATGGATGAGCGTCTGCTCCGGATGATTAACGGTTTTATGGAAAGCCGGGCCGTCTCCAAGCAGTACGGAGAGGTGCAGATTGGCTATGGGGACATCAATGAGCATTACAACCGGTATTTGCGGTGGATGGACGATCCCGGTACCTTGACGATTCGTTATGAACAGGCCGCCGGCGATCCCAAGCTGCTGCACGGCGAGCTTGCGCGGGTCGTGGATTATGTGTGGCCCGATCTTCAGGAGGGGGGGCGGAAGTTCACGAAGGAGCAGTATCTCCAGCGGATCAGCCGCTTGAAACTGGTGAAGCCTAAACATCATTTGCCGCCAGGGAGATGGAAAAAGGCGTACACCCCAGAGACGATAGCCGCATTCAAAAAGGTTGCGGGCGAGCTGCTTATTTACTTGGGGTATGAACAGGATTTTGATTGGTGAAAAAAGAAGCGGACCATGAGGTGGCCTTCCTGCAGGCGAGGGGAAGGCCTGTTTTTTAGGACTATATCGATAATTACGGTTATTTAACCGGAAGTGCAGTCGGGCATTTGTTTAAATTGCAAACTGAAATATGCCGTCAAAACCGTAAGACTCTTGTATGGATCCAATGGCCGGCGAGTAGTCTATAAACTTAAGTAAGTATAAAGATGGCTCAAAACCGAGATCAGTGCTTGACAAAATAAATTATGATAGCGTTCGTGTCTTGGTATCCCTGCATGCTGCTTTGCACGATTATCCCTTTTGCTCATGGGGGAGAGTTGGGGCTAGTCACGTCCTTTCATTTTTCCCGGTGTCTTGCCCCCATGCCTCCCGTCAGGTCTGCATCAACTTTCCTAAACCTCCTTCTCACAAACCTGTCTAACGATCTCGAACATATCTGCTTCTCCCAAACCTATTTTCTTCTCTGCTTCCGGATCAAACGGGATAATCGTGCAAAATGTTTAAAAAGAACTAAGAAATGATCCTTTAGCCAATGCTATTTGACAGAGTTGCCGAAAAAATAGGTGGGGAATATAACGCTCATAGAAAGTAGGGTGAATATATGAATAAAGATTTTCTTTACAGTAAGCCATATGTTCCAGGAATAATAGACGATACACCAGTGGATTTGGATATTGAATTGAAGAGATATAACGCTTTTCCTTTTCTTTGAACAGGCCGATTATGATATGGGAATATTTTAAATTGGATTGAACAAAATCCCAAAAATATTCCTAATGCAACAGGCCTGTCGTAGACTACGAGTTTCGGAGAGTCAATTGACCGTATCCAAAAAAAAGCATATAATTGTAATATACATAAAATTCCAATACGAACAATATTGTGGATTTTATCCTCCATTACAAATAGGAAGGAGTGGTTAAATTGAACTCATCTACGATACTTGCAGAAGTTTTGTTATATATGAAACAAAATTATTTAAACACAAGACAGTTTGCTTTGAAACTGGATATTAACGTAGGAACGTGCAGTTATTTGTTAAATGGTGCTCGAACGCTAACCGCCGATCATTTGGATCGGATTACGGAAGTATTGGGATTCCCCAAAGGACACTTTTATGAAAACTATATTCATGAATATCTCCAAGATCTCGATCCCAACTGGCGCAGGATTGGTCCCTTCCTTCGTAAATGTGCGGAAATAGGCAAGTTGGACTGTATCCGGGAAACAGTAAGTTTATTATTAGATGATTTGACGTATACCACCCCGTTATTTGATATGGCGGAAGAGTTGTTCGAAAACGGCAACTATGCGGCAGCGGAAATACTGTATGAAAATGTGGCCATGAGCGAAAAAAGGCAGTATTCAGAACGCTTGGCCTTATGTGAATATCGGCTGTTCAAAATCCGGATCGGGGAAGACCAAGTGCGGAATCTCAAATTTGCCTACCAATTTGAACCCTTCGTTGACCGGCTGGATGAAGTCCGGCAGCTGGATGCCCTGAAGGATTTGGCCAACTTGTATCGTTCCGTTCGCCAATGGGATCGAGTTGAAGCATTAGCCCATGAGATGGAGCATAAAGCAAAAATATTATACTTTAACGAAAAACGATCCGCGGCAAAATTTCAGGAAATGCAGCGCAAATTAAGCAGGCCGCTGTTTGTATACATTGCCTATGCCAAACTGTTATGTGCTGATGTTTGTGAAGGTAGGAATGATTTTGAAAAAGCGCTGCAATATACTTATGAATACGCGGATTTAAGCTGGGTAAGAGAAACGGATGCGGATACCAAGCACTGGTTGGATTTATTTCAAAAGTGGTCGCAGGCCAATACCTATGCCAATAAACTTATGGGAGGCGATATCGGAGTTTTGCCGGAATATGTAGAGTATCTCCGTCAACACCCGGTAGAGATTCTACAGGGATTATTTAATATTTTGTATGCAGCTAACCGACATCAAATGGATGTGGATCATATCCTCCAACAATTTAGTTCGGAAATAGAAGCTTATGAACGTCAGCAAACAAATGATTTTTATATGAGTCAGGTGATACCTGATTACTTTAACAAGTTTTTGTACGATCTTACTTATTATTATGTGCGTAAAGGTGATTACGAAAACGGATTCAAATATATGATGCCGGGTCTGGAAAATTCAGTTATGATTAATAAAGAAGATAGTATTATTAAGTTTATGGTTTTATTTGAACAAGTTAGACACATAGCGTCTGAAGAATTATGTTTAAAGTACAAGAACATAGTTAGTGAGGTGCGTCAGGTCGTATGAAGAATAAAATAGCTATCGCAGCGGCTATGCTTGTATTTTTAGTTTTTGCTATTTCCGACGCAAGTTTTATTCATCAACCTACTGTCATAACCTATGGTCAACACGGTGGTGCGTAGATTTCATTAATCTCGATATATCCGGTTATGAGTTATAAGGCCGTCCCTAAAGTACTTGCTTGAAAAATAAAGAAAAGGCGATGCAGATGATTTTCTGCATCGCCTTTTCCCGTTAATCTATTGCCGCTTACCTGGCCGGAATCCGGTTGTTAATCGGACAAGCCCGCCTTGCTGAGCAGCAGATACAGCGCCGAGGCGGCAGTTTCGCGCGTGGCGGTGACGTTCGGGCGGAAGTAGGTTCCGCCGTCAGCGTCCACACCGCCGATGATACCGGCGGCCGTTAACGCCCCAACGCTGTCTTTGGCGTAATCGGCAATTTCCGCCGCATCGGTGTAAGCGGCGGCCGGCGAATCGGCCTGCGGCAGCTTGGCTCCCGTAAACGTCAAAGCTCTTGCCAGAATCGCCGCCATTTCCTGACGCGTTACGCTTGCGCCGGGAGCAAACACGTTTTGGCTTTTGCCGTGGATGATGCCGGCTTCATTAGCGGCGGCGATATCTTCGGCGAACCAGTCGGTCGTCTTCACGTCGCCGAACCGGGCGGCAGTGCCATGCGCTTTAAGGCCCAGCGCCCGTACAAGCAGGGATGTGAATTCCGCGCGGGTCAAGTTGCCGTTTGGCAAAAACTTGCCGGCGGAAGTTCCTTCAATGATGAACTTGCTTGCCAACGCCTGAATATGCTCCGCTGCAGGCGAACCGCCAATATCATCGAATTGAATCGTACGTGTGACGGCGGCGTACATGGAAAATCCAGGGCGGTTTACCGTGACCAGCGTCGTCTTGTCTTCCCGGGCCGTGAATACTGAAGCGACCGGTCTGACTTCACCGTTCTCTTCATAAAGGACTCCGGCCGTGCCCGGCTCAATTTGCCCCGGTACGGTGAACGCCCGCTTGATGAAGGTGCCGGCCGGCACCTTGAGCGGCGTGCTTCCGGCCTCGGCAACCCAGTTCGCTGCAAAAAGAACCGGCGTTCCGAGGACCGTTGCTCCGGGAGCATGCTCCGTAAAGGCGGCTTTGCCGGCTTCGGACGGTTCGATGATCAGATCGAGCCCGGCGGAAGCCGGAGCTTGCCCCAGCAGGCTAACCGGCAAAGCCAAAGCGGAGCCCTCTGCGCTAAACACGATCACGCTTTGCGGATGCAGGGCGGCCAGCTGCTTGACTTGCCCGGCTGTGAACGACGCCTTGGCGTTTGTCACGTTTGTACCCGGCAAGCTAAGCACGATCGCGGCCGGCGAGCCGGATCCGGCCGAAGCCAGCGCGGCGCTCAGTTCGCTGTCCCCCACCGTGGCTGTCGTGACGCCGCCGTCCGCAGTCGTCTTGGCGGTGAGATTTACCTGCTTATGGCCCGGGGCAATGACAGCTTCCGCTACGGCGCTCAAGCTTGCCGAAGGTGCGGCGGGAGCAGCCGGATTCGTCACGGAACTATTGCCTTTGTCGCGGCCACCGCCGCCACCGCCGCCGCCGTTTCCACCACCGCCACCGCCGTTGCTTCCCGTGGAGTTGTCCACCCGGAAGGAGTTGACGTTGTTGTACATAATTGCCGTGCCATCCTTTCTCACGGCTATTTGATAGTTGCTGTCCAACTGAAGAGCGTAAATCCAAATTTTATAAATGCCGTCCTTCAGGTGCCGGGTGACCGGCTGGCCTTGACCATCGAGGATCAAATTGCCGTTCGCGTCGACGGGGTAATACGCGCTGCCGATTCCTTCGAAGGTATAAACCCCTGGCACAAAACGGTCGTTAATGTCCTCGGTAACCTGATCCCCGATCAGCCCGAGCAGTTCGTCATTCACATTGTACACGCGAATTTGTAAAAAATTCGTATCCGCGGCCGTCAGTTTAAAGCTCAAATCGGTCGATTTTTGCGTGCTGCGGTTCGGGTAAACGATGGAGTTCGTAACCTTGGCCTCCTGAATGCCGAATCCGTTCGCCGGCGGCTGCTTATCGACGTAAACCACAAATGGCAGATGCAGCTCCGGCAAGCCCGGATTTGCCAGGTTGACCTGTCCTTCATAAAATCCGCTTGCGGCATCGGAAGCCGCCGTTAAGGTCAACTGGAACGTAGCGTTCTCCCCGGCGGCGGCGGTCAACGCAGTTAGGTCAAGCGCGGCCTCCACGCCGTCATGACCGCCGTGCCACACAACAGATGCTTCATAACTGACTTCTTGGTTCGACGTATTTTTCAGCTGCAGGACATCGGTTTGGCTCGAGCCGGGAGCAACGACGCCGAGGCTTGCGGATGAGTTATAGTTCACGACATTTTTGCGGTTGAAATTCGGATCAAGGATCGTGATCGGCTCAACGGCCTGCAGCAAAGCGGGCGTCTCGACCGCGTTTGCCACATTGGCGCGCCCGGCCCCTTGCTGATATACCTTATACAAGCCGCCGTCGCCGTTTTCCAATACATCGGCGGTATTAGCTAATGCCGCGCGAACGTCAAAAGGCGTCCAATCCGGATGCTCCTGCAGGAGCAGCAGCGTCAAACCGGCCACATGCGGAGCCGCCATGCTGGTGCCGCTGCTGCGCATATAAGCCTGGTCGTACGCGGCGCCCTCCACGAGTTTGCCGTAGGCCGGATAACTGGACCTAATGTTGACGGCAGGGGCGAGGATGTCCGGTTTGATGCTCAGGTCGCCGTCGGCGTTTGGCCCCCAAGAGCTATAGGCGTACAAGGAGTCTCCCGGAACGATTTCCGACGGATACTCTCCGCTGAAGGTAAAATTCAGGGCGAGTCCGTCATTTTCCGTCAAGGCCCGGGCCATCGCGCGTCCGTCCTGTCCCCTGAGGTCAAAGGTCGGAATATAGCCAAAAGAATCGCCTTGAGGCAGGTTGATATGCCCGTCGTACTCATCCGGGATTGCATCGCTTAACTCGGCATTTTTGCCGCTGGCGTCAGCCGTGCCGTTAAAAATGGCGATAGCGACCGCTCCGTGCTCCTTGGCGTTGGCGATTTTGTAGGCAAAAGGTTGGGCGCCGCGGGAAACCAAAACCACTTTGCCTTTGACATCCAAGTCCGCGTAGTCTTCATCGCTGCCCAGGTTGGCATAGACGACCTCCAGTGGCTTCGTACCCAAAATGTTGCGAAAATCATCCTGCATCGTTTCCCATGCCATGACGTTAAAATTATAGGTTGCATAAGTTGCCGAAGTGGCCGTGGACGAAGCGGAGCCCGGCGAATCAGGCGATTCGGATAAATCGGCAAATTTGGAAGTCAGGGTACCCGAATAATGCAGACTGTCGGTGTCTACGCCGCCGACCGCAATCGCCAGCTGAGCCGTAGCCGGCGAGCCCATGCTGTAATACCCCGGCCCGGCGTTGCCGTTGGCGACGACCGCCACGACGCCCGACAATACGGCGTTGTTGATGGCGACGGCATCCGGCGAATTGACGTCTTTTTCGGAGTCGGAGCCTAACGACAGGTTGATCACATCCATCCCGTCCTTGACCGCCCGTTCAATGCCGTCGATCACCTGCGCGGAGGAGCCGCTGGTTTGGGAAGGATTTTCCTGGCTTCTTCCCAGCACTTTATAGGCGTATAGCTCAGCCTCGTAAGCAACGCCTTTTTGCACGACGTCGCTCTCTGTATTGGCGGCCCGCCCTACGATCGTTCCGGCCACATGGGTGCCGTGCGAGGTCCCTTCAAACCCTGTGCCCAGCGGATCATCTTCTATGGGGATCGGCGGTTCCTCATAAGGGTCGTTGTCGTTGTAAAACGAGTCATAGCCGCCTTTATAAGCGCCTGCGATATCGGGATGCAGGTAGTCGACGCCGGTATCGATCACCCCGACCTTCAGGCCTTTTCCTGTAAGCCCTTTTTCCCATGCAAGGTCGGCTCCGATTTGCTTGATCGGATTGATTTCGAACGGAGCGCCTTCTTCTATTGCAGCCGTTTCCAGCGGAACCGGATACCATGTGCTGTTCTCATGGATCGATTTGATGCCGGGGATGTCCGCCAGCTTCGGGATTTCATTGGCCGGAATCGTAATTTCAAAACCGTTGAGCACGGTGTCGTACTGATAGTTGACGTCTAGATCCAGGCCTTGATCGGCTGCGGTATGTAAAAATTTCTGCTGTTCTTTGTTGACCGTAGCTTCCGTCGTTACTGCAGCCAAGGAACGCATGCCGGCTTTGGCTGCAAATTTTCCGGCCGCGGCAGGTTGGCCGTCAAGCTGAACGATAATTCTGACCGGTTCCTTGGATGACGTATCGATATGAGGCGATATGAGAGGTTCCGAAGCTGTTGCTGTTGCGGACGTTGAAACCTGACCGATTGACGGCAAGGGCGCCGAGCCCGAAGCTGCGGTTGTACCGGGGAAAGCTCCTGTGGCGGTCAGCCCCAGGGCAAGCAAATAGATGAGCCATATACGAAAACGAATTCTGCTTATCAACTCTATCTCCTCCCAGAAACAAAAATTGGTTACTCACGAGCGTTGCGGTTATTACACATGCATGAAGCCGATGGGACCGGGTATAACTCAATGCCCCCCCTTCTTATATGTGAATATAGTAGAAATTCAAGAAGATTCTACCATCTGTAAGCTAAATTAACTATATCACTCTAGGTACGTTTCTGAAAAGATAGAGTAGGCGGAGAATGGTATACTGAAATGGTACAAAGTGTTCCGTGAATCTAGCTTTTAGGGAGGGCAGCGCCCGATGCGAGATTTTTCGACGATAGCATATTTGCTGGAAGGAAACCCAAGGCAGCGAGAGGCTTACAAGATAATGACGGACCTGAAGATTATGGACCTGCTCGCACCCTTCCATCCCGTATTGGCCGGAACGATTCCGCTCGGCATCGACCTGCCGGCCAGCGATCTGGACATCATCTGCGAGGTTTACGACCACGGCAAGTTTCAGAGAGACGTGCAGCTAATGTTTGGCAGGTACGAGGATTTCCGGTGCAAGTCGAAAACTGTCAACGGTATGATGCGGACGGTAGCGAATTTTGCGGCCGGCGGGTTCCCGTTCGAAATTTTTGGCCAGTCCGTGCCGGTCACCGGGCAAAATGCCTATAAACATATGGTGGTTGAGCATCGTATTTTGGAAATGGCCGGACCCGCTGGGCCACGGGAAATTCGCAAGAGAAGGCGGCAGGGCATGAAAACGGAGCCGGCGTTTGCCGATTGGCTTGGGTTGCCCGGTGACCCTTATGCCGCTTTGCTGGAGTTGTACGATTGGGAGGACCGGAGGTTGGCCGAATTTGTAAGTAGGGGTGGTATGCATGATCAGTAAAAGCAACGCGGAGCATTACATCTGGGGGGAACGCTGCGACGGATGGAGACTGGTGGACCGGGAAGAAATGAGCGTCATTCACGAAAAAATGCCCCCAAACACCCGTGAAACCAGGCATTTTCATATCAAAGCAAGCCAGTTTTTCTTCGTATTATCCGGATACATGCACATTGAAGTCGACGGAACGGAACATCTTCTTCAAGCCCATGAAGGGATCGAGGTCCGGCCGGGAACTCCACATCAGGTGTTCAACAAATCAGAGCACCCGCTCGAGTTCCTCGTCTATTCGCAGCCGAATACGCGCAACGACCGGGTGCAGGCTTGATTCATAATTTTTTATGCGGGAGTTAAAAGGAGGAATGGGAAATGTTCAAGCATCACGCCGAGTCCATCGAAAAGCTCAAAGCCAAGCTGGCCGACAGAGAGGACATTTTGGCTTTATTGATATCGGGTTCGATTGCGCATGGATTCGCCAAAGCTTCCTCGGACGTAGACGTAATGATGGTCGTGTCCGACAAGGAATACGCCCGGCGCTTGAGTACCGGCGAGCTCACCTATTGGGAGAATGAAGTGACGGAATATGAATCCGGCTATGTAGATGGAAAATACATCTCCTACGGCTTCCTGCAACAGGTGGTGGAGAAAGGGAGCGAGCCTGCCCGCTTTGCTTTTGAGGGGGCGATCCCTTTTTTTTCGAAGGTGGACGGGCTGGAAGAACTGCTCGCGGAGATTGTCCGGTATCCGGTGGAACGGAAGCAGGAAAACATAGCCCGCTTTTTGGCCCAACTGGAGGCGTGGAAATGGTACTCCGCGGAGGCATTCAAGCATGATAACCTTTATTTGTTGCAGCATTCCGTCAACAATTTGGTGCTGTTCGGCGGACGTTTGATTTTGGCGCATAACGAAATGCTCTACCCTTATCACAAATGGTTCCTGAAAGTACTGGAAAATGCGCCGCATAAACCGCACGATTTGCTGGGGTTAATCGACCGGATGCTTAAAGCGCCGACGGCCGATCATATCGAGGAGTTTTACCAGTCCGTCAAGACGTTTACCGATTGGGGAAGCGACGGACGAAGCTGGCCGTCGCGGTTTATGGAGGACAGCGAATTGAACTGGCTGCACGGCTATACTCCGGTCAACGATATCTAGCTTAGCGAAAAATAAAGGAAAAAAATGTTTCTATTTCGGCGCGATCATATATTTTAAATATAATAGCGGAATTTTATGGCGCTATTTCCCTGAATCGCAGGGACATGGCCCCCGTTTACCCTACCCGTTGGAAAATAAGACCATAAAATTCCGCTAATGGTAACAAGCGTGCGCAAATTCGGAAAATAAGAACATAAAGTTCCGCTATATTCAAACGCTAATCCAGCCCAGGCTATAGTCCAGGCAGAGCTTGTGATCAGAAAAAGGGACGCCAAATTTTTCATCAATAGTATCGACAGCGGCGGTAAATTAGGGTATACATAAAATCATTAATAAAGGAGGCGAAGCGAGGAATGGACTATAGATATCCGATCGGCAAATTTGAATTTACGGGGAAAATTTCCACCGCCCAGCGGGAGCAATGGATCCGGGAAATCGAGACCCTGCCCGCGAGAATGAGGCAGGCGGTCGAAGGGCTTAGCGAGGATCAATTGAACCTGCCATACCGGGAGGGAGGTTGGACGCTGCGGCAGGTCGTGCACCATGTGGCCGACAGCCATATCAACGCTTATACGCGGTTTAAGCTGGCGTTGACGGAAGACAACCCGACGATTCGCCCCTATTTCGAAGACCGGTGGGCGGAGCTGCCGGATTCCATGGCGGATATTGGGGTTTCGCTGGCCCTGCTTGAGGCGTTGCACCAGCGATGGGTGATTTTGCTGAAAGCGCTGAGCGAAGCGGATTACGAGCGGACATTCCAGCATCCCGAATCGGGCACAACAACCAGTCTGGCTTATAATCTCGGCACTTACGCCTGGCACGGCAATCATCATCTGGCTCATATTACGTCATTAAGAACGAGGCTGGTTCTTTAGACACTATAGACAGAACGGGAACGGAGAATCCCGAAGACTTTGGAAGGCGTTGGACAATGAAGACGATCTCTTACCGGAAATCCGTGGCATGGGGCAAAACGCTGGGCAGCTTGCTTTTTGTCCTCGTCTGTCTGTTTTTGCTGTACGCGGCTATATTTATAGATGTTAGCCCGGTCCGCCTGTTTTTTTGCATCACTTCGGCCATAATCGGGTTGCCGTTTTTCGGGGGCTATTTCGTTGCGTGCTTCCCCAGAGCTCTGCGGTCCGATCCGCGCCTGCTCACCTATGATCAGCGAACGATTTCGGATGGAACGCGCACCGTCGCTTGGCCGGACATTTCGGGCATCAGCTACAATGGTCCCTCGATCCGAAAGTGGTTGCTCCCTCAGTTCCCGGAATTGATTTTTCACCTTAAGAACAAGGAAACCTGGACCGTGAGCACTTATTATTTGCTGACCGATACCGAAATCCACGCGGTCATGAAGCTTTTGCGCGGCCTGATCAGCCGAAACGGAAAAGAATAGTCCGCTAAACCGCCTATCTTTGAAATCGGCGCTTGGCCGCCGGCTGCGGGAACGGCCGGCAGGCGGGCCGTCGGCCGTCGGTCTTCGGTCTTCGGCCATCAAAATAGCGGCGTTTAATGTACTTATTATCCGGGCCCTGGCAGATTGATCCTCACTAGCGGCATTTTATGTACTTATTTTCCTATGGATGGTCCAGAACAAGGGCATTTCCTTGCAACCGGGGAAAATAGCGGCATAAAATGCCCCTATTTCTCTCAAATGGTCGGCTTTCGCCGAAATAACGACCATAATTGCACTAGCGTTGCAAGAACACTAACATCAATTTTCAGCAAAACCCACATTTGGATTATTGAAACTATAAATGGATTTTTTTACAGTCATTTTTTAAGCTTAAGACCAAAAAGTCAAGGTTACCTAATGCGTAGGTCGCGATGTCCCATTAAATGTATATAATGGATATTATTACTTGAATTTGCTTGGCTTAATTATCCCAACCATTGTGCGCACCGATAACGCTTTGGGACCTGACCCCGGACGTCTCCCCGGACTACTTCGACTGGGTTTCCGATCCAGTTCGGTTCGAAAGGATCGCCATGAACGGTACAAATACTCGCGGAGAATCCGGAGCACTTGCCAGTTTGTTTTTGCCGTTTGGGTGCTGTGCCGGATGTGCTCCACGAGCAAGGCAGTAATTAAAGCCAAGAATAACTGGTTCCAAATAGCCTGTGGTTTATGACTGTGCAGCTTCTTCAATCGCAAATGTTGCTTCAGCCATTTAAAATACAACTCGATGAGCCAGCGATTTTTGTAGATCTGCGCGATTTCTTCAGCGGTCTTATCCCATACCGATGTAAAAATACGATAAGTCCGTTCCTGCTCGTCATAAAACTCCACCAAACGAACGGAATGTTCCATGGATCGGAAGGAACTGCCCACGCAAACCTTGGCGTCCCGCGTGATGTTCGAGCCTTCCGGAACAGGATACTCCTCAATGACGGTGGCAAGCGCGCGATCTCGCATACGGATCACAAACTGGATGTTGTCCTGGACCCATTGATCCATCCGGGCATAATCATCATAACCGCGATCCATCACATAAATCGCATCCGAGGGGACGACCAGTTCAACGGCCCCCGCACGATCCCCTACATTGAGCGAACTGGGGATCATGGCATCAGGAAATAGCTTGTCGGGAGCTGTAACAACGAGGCGCAGATGCATCTTGACGCCGCTACTCTTATTTGACATCTTGGCCCAACTTCCAAGTTGAAGCGGCAGTCGAATGCTGGAAGAATCAATGATGTGCAATTTCCCGCTCTGGCCCTGGTGGCAAGCACGTTGCTGTGTTTGTGATGCCAGATGCTGAAACATCCACTCCAACAGCTCCGTTGGGATCTGATCGAGTTTTCGGGATAATTGCGAGCCGCTGATACTCTCCAACTGTAGAAGCTGCTGAAGTTTCGGCTCAGCACGAAGTGCAATTTCCATTTCACCGTAAGATGACCATTGTTTCAACTGAGCATTGATGAAGAGCATGATCGCTTTCATCGTGGTAAGTTTCTTGGTGTAATGGTCGAAGAGTAAACGTTGATGCACATCGATGGGCAGTAAGGAAATCAGTTGACGAATGACCGTTTTAGCTTTAACGTTATCCATGGATGGTCTCCTTTTGTAGAGAGTTATGGACAACGTACCTACCTCTTTACAATAGGAGATTTTTTATGCTTTTTCCATGAAAAATGATCATAATTACCCATATTTAACTAATATTTGATTATTCGCGTTAGGTTTTATGCAACGCTAGTGCCATAATTGTTCTTATTTTTTCGCTGGAGTCGCTTCTTTTTCTTCTTAGGCCGGGTCGCCTGTTTTTTGCACATATTTCCCTACTTTACAGCATGTATTCCCTGCATTACAGCATGAACTCCCCAGCTTCACAAACCGTCTCGTTCCGACTTCAGCCAGACAGCCGCCCGCTCCCGCAAGCTCTCCCGGACATCGAGCACCCGCTGATTTTCCGAACCTCTCCATTTTAGTTTGAGATTGCGCCGCTCCAACATAAACCGGCCGTCGATCAGCACATCGCAATAGGCGAGCAGCTCCGTGCGGGAGGCGTCGGCGAGGATCTCCTCAAACGTGTAGCCCGACCAGATCCAGATGTCTTTGCCCGGGCATTCCGCCCGTACCCGCCGCACCAAACCGAGCAGCCCGTCCACGTTCTGAAACGGCTCGCCGCCGAGGATGGACAGGCCCGCCACCCGGATGTCCTCCACCTGTAAATCGGCGATGACCTGATCCTCGAATTCCCGTGTATAGGGGACACCGTAAGCGAAATTCCAGGTGGCCGCGTTGAAGCAGCCTTTGCAATGATGGGTGCAGCCGGAGGTGAACAGGGAATTGCGCAGCCCTTTTCCGTTAAGCACGTCGAATTTCTTATAGTCCGCGATATGCATAGGCGGCCGTCACATATGCTTGACGCGAGCGAGCACTTCCCGCTGCTTGCCCGCGTTAAACGGACGCTGGCTCGGCTCGGACAGGTAGCCGCAGCAGCGCCGGATGACCGAAGAGGTTTTGGGGTTGCGGTTCCCGCAATTCGGGCATTCAAACCCCGTGTTGGTCGCTTCGAATTCCCCTTCGTATCCGCACTCCAGACATTTGTCCGTCGGGGTGTTCGTCCCGAAGTAAGGCACCCGCTCGTAGGCGTAGTCCCACACCGCTTCCAGCGCCTCGGGATTTTGCACCAGCGAGTCGAACTCGCAGTAGGTGATGAAGCCGCCGCTCGCGTGAACGGGATACGCTTTTTCGAATTCGATTTTTTCGAACGGCGTTACCTTTTTGGCCACGTCCAGATGGAACGAGTTGGTGTAATAGCCTTTGTCCGTAATTCCTTCAAGCACGCCGAAACGCTGCTCGTCCAGTTTGCAGAAGCGGTAGCACAGCGATTCCGCCGGCGTGGAGTAGAGGCTGAAGCCGTACCCGGTTTCATTTTTCCATTCGGCGGTCTTCTCACTCAAATACCGCACGATGTCGAGGCCTTTTTGCCTTAGCGCGGCGTCGTCGAAGATGTGATTGCCGTATAGCGCCAAGATCGTCTCATGAATGCCTATATACCCCAGCGAGATGCTGGCCCGCCCGTTTTGCAGCAGATGGTCGATCGTGTCTTCGGGCTGGAGCCGACTGCCGGCCGCGCCTTCCATGTACAAAATGGGCGCGACCTTGGCTTTGACGCCCCGCAACCGCTCGATGCGGTACATCAGGCCTTCCTTGCAGACTTCCAGCAGCTCGTCCAGCAGCTTGTAGAAGGTCCGCTCCGATCCCTTCGCCTGAATCGCCAGCCGCGGCAGATTGGCGGTAACCACGCCCATGTTGAAGCGGCCGTCATGCAGCTCCCGTCCGTTCTCTTCATAAGCGCCGAGGAAGGAGCGGCAGCCCATCGGAAACTTGAACGACCCGGTGATCGCTTTGACTTTCGGCACCGAAATGATGTCCGGGTACATGCGCAGCGTGCTGCATTTAAGCGCGAGCTCCTTGATGTCGTAATTCGGATCGCCCGGCCGCAAGTTCACCCCTTCTTCCAGGGCGAAAATCAGCTTGGGGAACACCGGCGTTTTGCCGTCTTTGCCGAGCCCGCGGATGCGATTCTTCAGAATGGCGATTTGAATCTGCCGTTCCTCCCAGCTTATGCCCCGCCCGAACCCGAATGTGCTGAACGGGGTTTGGCCGTTGGCGCTTACGAGCGTGTTGATTTCGTACTCCAGCGATTGGAACGCGTCGAAGGTTTCTTTTTCCGTCAGCTTTTTGGCATAGTCGAAGCATTTCGGGTAACGTTCGTGCAGCTTCGTATTTTCGTAGGAAATATCGAGCCCGGCGATCGCCGCGCCATCCGGTTCATACAGCCACTCCAGGCCGTTCTTATAATGTTTGGCAAAAGACTTCGCCACATAAGGCGCCAAAATTTTATCGATTTCGTTAATCGTGTTCCCGCCGTAAATGTGGCTGGCCACCTGGGCGATGATCTGCGCCGTGATCGCCGTTGCGGTCGTGATGGAACGGGGCGTTTCGATCTGCGCGTTGCCCAGCTTAAAGCCGTTTTCCAGCATGCCTTTGAGGTCGATCAGCATACAGTTGTAGATCGGAAAATACGGGCTGTAATCCTGGTCGTGAAAATGCAGGCTCCCGCTGTTATGGGCTTCGACCACCCGTTTGGGAATCATGTAGGTCTGGGCGAAGTCCTTGGCCATGATGCCGGCCAGCAGATCCCGCTGCGTCGGAATGGTCGCCCCGTCCTTGTTGGAGTTTTCCTTGAGCACTTCTTCGTTCGTCAGCTCCAGCAATCCCAGCACCTTTTTGTCCAGACTGCTGCGCTCGCGTCTTTTCAGCGTGCGGATTTCGCGGTAGCCGATATACGCTTCGGCCGCGTCTTTTCTGCGGCTGTTCATCAAGGCGGACTGCACTTCGTCCTGAATATGCTCGATATCCACCTTCTCCAGCTTGGAGATTCTGGCGGTCACTTTGTCGGCTACCTTTTGCGCCACGTCCATGTCGATTTTCTTCTCCGTGCTGTTCATGGCGGCGCAAATCGCGTCGATGATTTTTTGCTGGTTAAAGGCCACTTCGGACCCGTCGCGTTTAATGACTATCGTAACGATCACCCTTTGTTCTTTGTTTTGCTCGGTGAGTATAGCACACCCGGCCGGAAAAAACGGTGATGTCACGCACTGTGCATTTATAGTTTAATAATAGTTAGTATCAGGAAAATCAATAAGAAAGGACGTTTTTGGATGGAGCTAGTCAAAATATCCCAGTATACCGCCCTCAGGCTCGAGCACGCCAGAAAAGCGGGCATCAGCGAAAGCCGGCTGCTGGACGCCGTCAACTTTCGCGATCCGGCCGTTTTTCGCGAGGCGGAAACGGAAGATTTCACATACGGCGATATTTTCAATTACGCGGAGGAACATGGGGAACCGCTGCAGCAGGCGCTTCAGCACGGTTACCGGATGACGTTCAACACCCGAAGCGGGCTGAAGATCTGGCTGGAGGAAGCGTTTCGCCTCGATTCCCGGTCCGATTTTACGGTGGGAGAAGGCCGGATTGAAGGGCTGCGGCTCACGGAAGCGCAGCTTGGCCGCTTAAAGCAAGCTTTGGCCGTCAATTGGGTGATCGCTTCGGAACAAGCGGCGGCGGACGGGGTGGAAGTGTCGCTGTGCCTGAGGGCATTGGCGTGAAGTTTTGCCGACGCCCTTCGCCCGAAAAGGGTGCAGGCAATAGCGGTAAAAAGGGCTGAACTTCGAAATCGTGCTTGGCAGCCGGCTATTAAAGCGACCAGCCAACGCCGACCTTCAAAATAGCGGAATTTTATGCCCTTATTATCCGGATTTCAAGCATGCATCCCCATTAGCGGAATTTTATATCCTTATTTTCTGATGAACGGTCCAGAACGCGGGTATTTCCATGCGACGGGGAAAAAATAGGTACATAAATTTCCTCTATTTCTCTAAAATGGACGGATATCGCCGGAATAACGCCATTTTCTGCCTTTATAGCCAAATTGCAAGGGACATGCCGGGCCGAGGCCTGCAGGCATGTCCTTTTGTTTGCCGTTCGCTGCCACTTTGCTTCCGTTACAGCACCAATCCCCCAACGATGCCCGCGGCGATGCCGATCACAACGACCGACGCAAACACGAACATCAGCGCTTTGCGCGGGAACGAACGCGCCACCATCAGCATAGACGGCAGGCTGACCGCCGGCAGCGTCAGCAGCAGGGCGGCCGCAGGTCCGGCGCCAAGGCCCAGCGCGGTAAACGATTGAATGATCGGAATTTCGGCCGCCGTCGGGATGACGAACAGGGTGCCGACGATCGCAAACACGAGGATCGCGAGGAAACCGCCGCCCAGTTCCACCGGGAACAGCGTGTTTTGAAAAGCGCCGAGCACGAGCACGGACAGCAGGTAGGCCGGAACGACGTTCAGGATCATCAGCCCCAGGCTTTTCAGCCAGCGCAGCGCAAACGGCGTTTCGTCCTTGCTTTCGGCGGCTTCGATTGCGGCCGGAGCGGGAACCTCCTTGCCTCTGGCGAACCGGTTTGCCAAGTAGCTGATCCCAAACGTCATCAGGATCCCGAACACGAGCCGGAGCAAAGTGAATTTCCACGACAGCACGAACGTCATAAAAATGAGCGTCGCCGGATTCAGCACCGGATTGCCGATCCAAAAAGCGAGGCTCGCGCCGACCGACACGTTTCTTTTGCGCAGGCCAGCGGCGATCGGGGCGGCGCAGCAGGTGCACATCATCCCCGGAAGGGAAGCGACGCCGCCGAGGAAGGTGCTTTTGAAGCGGCTGCTGCCCAGCACCTTGTACAGCCATTGGGCCGGAAGCAGCACCTGTACGAGCGAGCCGAGCAGGATGCCGAGCACCGCCGCCTTCCATACCGACTTGAAGTAGGCGAGCGCATAATCCGCCGCGGCTCCCAGCGACGGGGCCGCCGCCGTGTCCGAACCCAAAATCGAGGAGCCGATCGAGTGGCTGGTCGCGCTTTTGAGCGCTTTTTCATAATAGGGCCACCACTTGACATAACTTAAGCCGGCGATGGCTACGATGAGAAACAGAATCACGAAAAACACGGTCTTCCGGTTGAAAGAACGCGCCGAATGGAAGTGTTCGCTGTTTGAAGAAGTCATGATGTCCTCCGAGTATCCATAAATTTTGCACAAGCTATAGTATAACACAGTTCCGCTCCGCCGGATGGGCAAGGTCAAAGGGAGTTTGGCCTAGGGCAGGCGGGCAAATAAGATAAGTTGCCTTTTTCCCGGCAGCTGGAGTACGATTTATAAGAGAGAAACGGTTTTCGAAACCAACTCGCAAGGGAAGGATAGTGAGGATCATGTCAACGATGGATTCCGTTAAGTTAACTTCTTTATCCAGCAAAGGCGGCTGCGGCTGCAAAATCGGCCCCGCCGACCTAATGCAGGTTATCCGCAATCTGCCGCCCGCGGAACCGAATCCCGATCTGCTCGTCGGCCTGGACACGAGCGATGATGCCGGCGTATACCGGCTGTCGGATGATTTGGCGCTGGTGCAGACGGTCGATTTTTTCACGCCGATCGTGGACGACCCGTATTCGTTCGGGCAGGTGGCGGCGGCGAACGCGCTCAGCGACATTTACGCGATGGGCGGAAAACCGCTTACCGTGCTTAATATAGTAGCTTTTCCGATTTCCACGCTGGACAAAAGCATTTTGGCCGACATTTTGCGCGGCGCGGCCGACAAAGTCAGGGAAGCTGGGGCCACCCTGGTCGGGGGCCACTCCATCGACGATAAGGAGCCCAAATTCGGCCTGGCCGTCACCGGGCTGGTGCATCCGGACAAGATCAGAACGAATGCCGGCGCGAAGCCGGGGGACAAGCTGATCCTGACGAAACCGATCGGAGTCGGCATTATGACGACTTCGATCAAGAAGGACCAGCTCAGCCAGGAGGAGACGAAACGGGTGACGTCCGTGATGACGACGCTGAACAAAACCGCGGCCGAGGTCATGGAGCCATACGAGGTCCATGCCTGTACCGATGTAACCGGCTTCGGGCTGATGGGACACGCCCTGGAGATGGCCAAAGGCAGCGGCGCCGGGATCACGATCCGCAAAAGCGCGGTACCCGTGCTTCCGCGCGTCAGAGAGCTGGCGGAGCAGGGCTTCGTTCCGGGCGGCACGAAAAATAATTACGCTCATGTGGAAGCCGACATTTCGTTCCCGGAAGCGATGGATCAGACCGACCGCTATATTTTGTGCGATGCGGTAACCTCCGGAGGATTGCTTATCTCGGTGAGCGCGGCGCAGGCGGACAAGCTGCTCGCGGCCTTGGTGGATGCAGGCGTGGAGGCCAGTCTGATCGGCGAAGTGACGGATGGCCCCGCCGGCCGGATCGTTGTCGAAGTCTAATGAAGCGGCCGAGATTAACATCAAGAAGGGGTTTTTGAACATGTTTCAGGATCTGAGCCTGGAGGAATGGGTAGAGCAGCGGCAGAAGGGCCTCTCGCTTATCGACGTCCGCTCGCCTTCGGAATTTGCCCAGTCCACGATTCCGGGCAGCGTCAACATCCCGTTGTTTGATGACCGGGAACGCGCCGAAATCGGGACGTTATATAAACAAGTCAGCGCGGAGGCCGCCAAGCAGCGGGGACTGGAGATCGTCTCGGCCAAGCTGCCGGGATTTATCCGTAAGTTCGCCGAAATTCCCGGCCGGAAAGCCGTATTCTGCTGGCGCGGCGGCATGCGCAGCAAAACAACGGCTACGCTGCTGTCCTTGATGGACATCCATGCCTATCGGCTCGCGGGGGGCTACCGGGCTTACCGGCAGTGGGTCGTCGGCACGCTCGAAAATATGTCCTTCGCCCCGCAAATGATCGTGATCCACGGGAATACGGGCAGCGGAAAAACGCTGCTGCTTCGCACGCTGAAGGAGAAAGGGTACCCGGTGATCGATCTGGAGGAGATGGCCGGGCACCGCGGCTCGGCGTTTGGGCAAATCGGCCTCAAATCGCGCAACCAGAAGATGTTCGATTCCCTGCTGGTCGATGATTTGCTCCGCTACCGGGACGAACCGTATGTACTGATGGAGGCGGAGAGCAAGCGGATCGGCAAAGCGGTGATGCCGGAGTTTCTCGCCGCCAAAAAAGAGCAGGGACGCCATATTCGCCTGGAGCTGCCGTTGGAGGTGCGCGTCAAGATTATTTTGGAAGATTACGAGCCCTGGAAGCACCCGGAGGCTTGTCTGGAATCTTTCCGGAAAATCAAATCGAAGATTCATATCCCGGTGGCCGCGGAAATCGAGTCGTGTCTGACCTCCGGGAAATACGACCGGGCAGTGGAATTGCTGCTGGCGTATTATTATGATCCGCGTTATGCGCATACCGAAGATCAGTACGCCGATGCGGAGTTTACGGTCGTCCGCGCCGCATCGGTCGAGGAGGCCGCGGCCGAGGTGGAGCGGCTTTTGCCCAAACCGGCTCCGCTGGCCGCAAACAAGCCGTAAATGAGAAACGTGCCGGCCCCCGATCGGGCAGGAATAATCGGTTAAAAAGGAGAAGTCCTTAGGGCTTCTCTTTTTTTAATCCCAAATTATGAGGTGCGAATATGGAAGATACCTTAACGTTAAAAGAACGGTTAATAGAAATCCGGAAAAATAACTACCAGGCGCCGTCTTTTGCCCCAGTCTTTGATGTTACTTTGTCAATGATGGATCATATCGGGGCTCCCGATCCTTTTTTGCGCGATGAATTGATCTATACGACCCTCCAGCATTGGGTGACGCAAGGGATGTATACCTCGGACCAGCTTCTTCAATTGCTCCACATCTGCCTCGACAAGCATCACCTTTTCTATAAAATCGGGGAAAAAGGCACCGATTCCGTGTTTACGCGTTCGTTTTCCGTACTGCTCATCCCGTTGATCCTGTTTGCGGACAGGCAAAATCCTTTTTTGCGCGGCGGCGATACGGAAATGATCAAAAACGAGTTGGTGGCCTATCTCCTGATGGAAAACGATCTCCGCGGATACACGGGGGACACGGGCTGGGCCCATGCCATGGCGCATGCCGCCGATGCCTTTGAGGACCTGGCCCGCTCGGAACATATGCGGCAGCCCGCGCTCGTGGAAATATTAAATACGCTTCAAGCGAAAATATGCAACCATCAGTACACCTTTATCAACGAAGAAGATGAGCGCACCGTTGCCGCCGTCGTTACTGTCTTGGACAGAAACATACTTGCCGATGATGAGATCGCGGGGTGGATCGAGCGCTTCGGGACGGCTCCGAAACCTGGCAGGTTTCCCGATGACCACGTCCTTGGCACGAACGTTAAATGTTTTCTGAGAAGCTTGTATTTTCGCGTCTTGAACCATGAGGCACACCATAAATACACGGATATCATTTTAAAAACGCTGCGGCGGTTGGAACCGGCGGGGGAGTGACTTCGCCTGTTCCGCCGTTTTTTCGCTCTTTTCGCGCAAGGGTTTATAACTCGAATCTAACTATTTTTACCATAGAGCCGTTTCGAGCCGTGTCACAAATCGACGCCAGGTGAGGGGGCTGTCTAAAGGGTTCTATCTTGGTGTTCGTGTCTTGGTGTCCCTGCATGCTGCCTGCCTTTGCACGATTATTCCTTTCGCTCAGGGCAGGGGATGGGGGCTAGAGCAAGGATTCCAAAAAAGAGAGAAGAAAAAAACAAAAAAAAGATGGGGAAAAAATGAGGCGGTTCAGGTGAGATTTTTGACTTGATGAGGGAACGTACGTTTGGTATAATGAAATAAATGGAACTTATGTTCGTGTATTCTTGATTTGGGGGCGAGCGGGCATGGAAGTCAATACGGGAACGGAACTTCAACCATTCAGCAGCCGTTTTAACAGCGAGCAGGACTGCATGGAGGCGCTGATCGCGATGAAGTGGCCAAACGGCTTCGTCTGCCCGCGCTGCGCTCACACCCGGTGCAGCCGTCTGACTTCCCGGCATATCCCTTTGTTCGAGTGCGGAAAGTGCAAGCATCAAACGTCGCCTTTGGTCGGCACGATTTTTGAAGGAACGCATCTGCCTCTGGTGAAGTGGTTTCAGGCGCTGGAGTTGTTCCTGCTTGAGGGCGGCATCTCAGCGCTGCGGCTGCGCCAGGTGATCAGGGTCGCCTACAAGACCGCTTGGTCGCTGCTGCACAAAATACGCCATGCCGTGGGGGAGTTTGATGCAGATCAACTTAATGGGTCCTTGATCCCCTGCCTTGATCTCTGTCTTGATTTCCTGTCTGGTCTGTTTCACCTTTCCTAAACCTGATTCCTTTCCTAAGCCCGTCTAAATTGTCTCGAACCGATCTGCTTCTCCACCCAATATTTTTTCTTCTCCCGAGCTTGTCTATTTCTCTGCTACCCTGATCAAACGGGATAATCGTGCAAAGACTCCGGACAGCGAGTGTTGATCTGCAGTAGAAGCTCGTCACACTCGCTTTACCAAACGAAGTAGTGTTTTTCTATTTTGCAAACCGCCTAACTTAATTCTTTGAAAACCTTCAGTTCAAGGACTGGTTTAGAACGAATCAGGGTCGTTGGAGTCCGTTAGACCCTCCTGCGCATCTAAGGTATGGGAGTGCACGACAAAGGACTTCGCCAGCGGCGAGGGTTTTCTTAATGCAATTTATTCTTGAAGGCCGTTGACTCTCCTCTTGGAGGAGGCTTTATGCTGTAAACGAGCCGGCAAATGCAAGATTCGGAAAGGAGGGGAGAATCAAATGCCGTATACCGTCAAAGAAGTTTCGGCCTTATCCGGCGTAACGGTTAAAACACTGCATCATTACCATAAAATCGGCTTGCTCCTGCCGTGTGAGATCAGCGAGGCGGGATACCGGCTGTACGGCATGAAGGAGCTGGAGCGCTTGCAGCAAATTTTGTTCTACCGCGAGCTGGACTTGCCGCTGGCGCGGATCAAGCTGCTGCTGGAGGGAGAGCCGGACCGCGCGGCGATTTTGTCGGAACAAAAAGCGCTGCTGCATGAGCGCAAGCAAAGGCTGGAGACGATGATTCAAACGCTGGAGAAATCGATCCGCGCTGCGGAGAAAGGAGAAACTATGAACGGTCAGGATATGTTCAAAGGGTTTGCGAGCGAGGAAGAATGGAAGGAGGCGCTGCGGGAGCAGGATCGTCATTTGCAGCAAAATTATGGAGTCCGGCTGGTGGACGACGGCCCGATCGATGTCCCGCAAATGAACGAGCAGGCGGCCGAAGCGGCGGCGTTCATGAACCGGATGGCCAAAGGCCTGCGGGAAAACGCAAGCCACCTGGACGATTCGATTCAAAGTTTGATCGCAGGGCATCTGGCTTTTTTAAATGAGCACGGGCATACGGTCACGGCGGCCGATTTCGCGGGCCAGACCAAGTTTTTCCTAAGCGACGAGTTCCACCGGAATATGCTGGAGAACCAGCAGACCGGGCTGGCGTATTATCTGTACGCTGCGGCGGAAGCTTTTGCTTCGCGGCAGTAACGATAGTTTATTCTCAATCTCAATTGCTCTTTGGCCCCTGCCAAAGGGCTTTTTACATTCCGCGGGATTATTTTGCCCGGGACTTATGGTAGAATCAGGGTACTACGGCTTAGAACAGGCCGGTTTGGGAAAGGAGACGAATGTATGCTGAAAATGTTCCATTACAACTGGCAAGTCAGGGACGAGTGGTTTGCCTGGTGCGAAGATCTGCCGGAGGAGGAGCTGCGGCGGAAGCGGGTTGGCGGCGTTGGAAGCATTCTGGAAACGCTGTTTCATATCGCCGACGTGGAATGGAGCTGGATTCGCGTGATTCAGGGGAAGCCGGATTTTCAGGAGCCGCTTGAGCAGTATAATACTTTGGCAAAAGCAAAAGCGTTGTCGGCCGAGTTTCATAAGGAAGTGGCGGACTTTCTCGACACGTGGACGGACGATATGGAGGGGCTCCCGGTCACCGATGGAACCCGCCATTTCACCGCCGGGGAAATCCTCCGGCACGTCATCGCCCACGAAATTCACCATATCGGCCAGCTGTCGGTGTGGTCCCGCGAGTTGGGACGGGCTCCCGTTTCCGCCAACTTTATCGAGCGCGGCATCGTGTAGACGCATTTTTTTGCAAAAAGGGCATTCTATCCTTATATCCCAATTTTGGCTGCCCCAAGGAGGAACGACGTTTGCGACAAAACATTCAGGTGCCCTTTGGATATGAACCTCCGGCCCCCAGCCGGAAAGGTACGGTCATTTTTTACGATTCCTTTATGCGCATTGCGGATGAGGACTTGGAATTTGCGGCCGCGGAGGCGACCCGCCGGGCGTTTGCCAAGCTGGTGCTGTACCCGCTGCATGAGCTCACCGTGAAGCGGATGTCGAATGAGCAGGCCGGCCCGTTTTACCAAAGAGAGGATCGGCTGCACGCGTGGAAGCGGGAGCGCGGCGCCGCGGATGTGGAGGTGCTGGTGGAAGGCTGGGAGGGGAAGCGGAAGAAATATACACCGGCGGATGCCGCGCTTCGGTATTTGACGGAAAAATATCCGGCCCCTTATTTTTTGTACATGACGCCGGACATGGCGAACCGGTTTGCGGGGTTTTCTTCGTTCGAAGAATGGATCGTCAAACTGAGATTATTGTTGTCGGATAACCTTGCCGTCCCGCATCCCAAGCTAGAGAAATACAGGCATCGCTGGGATGTTGCGGGCCAAACCGAAGCGGTGCCGGAGCGGCCGGCGGGCCATGATGGAATAGGAGGGGGAAGAGGATGAAAACGATATGCGTATATGCCGGCTCAAGGTTTGGCAAGGATGAACGGTATCGCGGCGCGGCCGAGCAGCTTGGGCGCTATTTGGCCGAGCACGGCTTCCGCCTCGTTTACGGGGGCTCCAAGCACGGGCTGATGGGCGCCGTGGCCGATGCCGCGCTGGCCGGCGGCGGCGAAGTCATCGGCGTGATGCCTACCGGTTTAATTCACGGCGAAGCGGCCCATCCCGGCTTGACGGAGTTCATTGAAGTCAAGGATATGCACGCCCGCAAAGCGAAGATGAGCGAGCTGGCGGACGGCTTTATCGCCCTGCCGGGCGGCTTCGGCACGCTGGAGGAGCTGTTTGAGGCGCTCTGTTGGCTGCAGATTGGAATCCACCGCAAGCCGATAGGCGTGCTGAACGCGGCCGGTTATTACGATCCGCTGCTTGGGCTGGTGGAATCCTGCATCGATGCGGGCTTTGTCAATGAAGGCCACTTGTCGCTGATCAATATGGCCGAGGACCCGGGCGAGCTGATCACCCGAATGCAAAATTTTGTGCCGGCGATCGCCGAGACCAAGTGGAGGCAGGAATGATGACAGGTTACCGGGGCATGGTCGTAATTTTGCTGCTCGTTCTGATCGTTACCGGGTGCGCCGGCCGTTCGGGGACGCCCGGCGGCGGTTCGCCGTCAGGCGCCGCCGGCGGGACGAACGGGCAATCTTCCGCCGGGGGCGGCGGGGCGGATGTGCAGCCGCCGGCGGACGGATCGGGCGGGGCGGGGAACGCCGCGGGCTCCGGCGAATCCGAACCGGCGCCCGCTGATCCCGTCCGCGATCAGCTCGGCAAGCTGAGCACCGACGAGAAAATCGGCCAGTTGGTGCTTGTCGGCATGGACGGCACCGAGATCGGTCAAAACGCCCGCGACTTGATCGAAAAGGAACATGTCGGCGGATTTATTTTTTACAAGGACAATATCCAGGATAAAGCTCAGGCGCTCGCGTTGTTTAACGCGCTCAAAGCGGCGAACCGGGAGCAGCCTGTCCCGCTGTTTCTGAGCGTCGATGAAGAGGGCGGGCGCGTCAGCCGGATGCCCGGGGAGTTTGCGAAGCTGCCGGCGATGCGCGCGATTGGCGATACCGGCAGCGAGGAGCTGGCCGGGCGAATCGGCGGAGTCATCGGCAAGGAGCTGTCCGGATTCGGCCTGAACCTCGATTTTGCGCCGGTGCTCGACGTCAACAGCAATCCCGACAACCCGGTCATCGGGGACCGCGCGTTTGGCGAGAAGCCGGACATCGTCAGCAAGATGGGCATTGCCGTCATGAACGGGATCCGTGAGCAAGGCGTCATCCCGGTCGTGAAGCATTTCCCCGGCCACGGCGATACGGCGGTTGATTCCCACCTGGGCTTGCCGGTGGTGGAGCATGATCTGAACCGGCTGCGCAAGCTGGAGCTGGTTCCGTTCGCGCGGGCGGTCAAGGAAGGCGCGGACGTCGTCATGATCGCCCATCTGCTGCTGCCGAAGCTGGACCCCGACCATCCGGCTTCTTTCTCCGAAGCGGTGATTCGCGGTTTGCTGCGGGAGGAGCTCCAGTTCGATGGGACGATTATTTCCGACGATATGACGATGGGCGCGATCGTCAAAAACTACGACATCGGCGAGGCGGCGGTGCAGTTCCTGCTGGCCGGCGGCAATATCGTGCTCGTCGGGCACGATTACGATCAAGAGAAAGCGGTGATTCAAGCGATTCGCGAAGCCGTGGCTGCGGGAAAAATATCCGGCGAAGTGCTGGACGACCGCGTATACAACGTGCTGAAGCTGAAAGCGAAATACGCGCTGGACGCAAAGCCGGCATCCGGTCCGGACGTAAAGGCGATCAACCGGGAAATCCGCTCGCTGCTGGAGGAGAACGGGCTTAAATAGCCGCTTGATCCGGGTGATATTGATACCGGGTTAAATCGATCCGGCCGTGCGGCAGTATCTCAACGTCCTCCGCTTCCAGATTCCAGACCTGCTCCTGGAAGGACTCCTCGTCCTGCAAGGCAATCTGCCCTTGCCCATTGACGACGCGGTGCCAGGGAAGCCCGTGCTTGCGGCTCATGCTGTGCAAAATCCGCACGACCTGCCGCGCGGCCCGCGGGCTTCCGGCGCAAGCGGCGATCTGGCCGTACGTCATCACCTTTCCGGGCGGGATGGCGGCGATAACTTCAATCACTTTGGCTGTAAACGGCTGCATGATGCATACTCTCCTTCACATCGTATTCATTGTTTATTTTTTGGAAGGCTTGAGGTGGTTCGTATGGAATCTATTTTATACTCCGAAAGGCTGATCTTGAAAGAGCTTGGCGCGCCGGATGCGGAAGCCGTCCTCGATTATTTGTTCCGGAACAGGGAGGTGCTCGCGCCCTGGGAGAGAACAAAAGAACCCGGATACTACACGCTGGAATACCAGCGCGAACTGCTTCATCAGGAGTCGGTGAAAATACGGAGCGGCGACCTGTGCAAGTGGTGGATTTTTCGGAAAGAGGAGCCGGAGCGGGTCATGGGTTCGGTTGCTTTGAGCAATATTGTGCGAGGCGCTTTCCAATCCTGTCATTTGGGATACGGGCTGGACGGGCAAGAGCACGGGAAAGGGTATATGACGGAAGCGGTGCGCCGGGTGACGGAATACGCTTTTGCCGAGTCGGGGCTTTATCTGCACCGGATCGAAGCCAACATCATTCCGCGCAATCGGGCCTCCCTGCGGGTCGCCGAGAAATGCGGCTTTTACGATGAGGGCTTGGCTTACAAATATTTGTACATCAACGGGGTGTGGGAAGATCACATCCATATGGTGCTCAGAAACGAAGCGATGGAATAGGCGCCCGCCGGCTCCGTCTCCCGGTCCCGCCTCCCGCCAGGCCTCGATACGCCGTAACAATTTGCGCGCCCGCATCGTTTATTGATTATGCAAACCAAGCAGGAGGTGCGTAAATGCGGCAGACTTTCAAAGAGCTGGGATACCCCGTCAAATTGTACTTGTATATCGCCTTATTCGCCGCGAGCGTGATCGGCATGAGATATGTCGTTGACACGCAGCTGCCCGGAGGAGGTCGTCCTCCCTACCTGTTTCTGATCTGGAACACGTTTTTGGCCTGGATTCCGCTGGCGCTGGCGATTGCGCTTGATTTGATCAGCCTGATTCCGTCCCGTCCGGCCAGATGGGGGCTTATGCTGCCGGCCGGTTTGATCTGGCTGTTTTTTTATCCGAACGCGGCTTATTTAATTACCGACATGCTCCATCCCTTCAACCGGTATCCGATCCCGGAAACCGGAAAATTTTGGATTGACATGTCATTTTGGGACCATCTGTTTACCTTGTTTTTTGTCGCGCTGCTCGGTTTGGCGCTCGCTTCCGTTTCCCTCGCCTCGGTCCACCAGTTGGTCCGGAAAGCCTGGGGCGCCGCCGCCGGGTGGATGTTTGCAATCGCGGTACTGCTGCTAAGCAGCTTCGGCATTTATCTGGGCCGTTTTATCCGCTGGAACAGCTGGGATTTGCTGAAATCCCCTATGTATGTGGTGCGGGAGACGGCGGCTTACTTCGCCGATCCGGGAAATGTTTCGCATGCGCTGGCGTTCTGCAAGTGGATATTTATCATAACGTTGTTTTGTTATGTCGTATTGTACGGGGCCGGGGCGATGCGAAAGCGGGTGGGGGAACTTTGAGCGGCATCAGGCAAAGGCTGCGGGAGCGGTTTCCGGTGCTGGAGAGCGACCGGCTTGTCTTGCGCAAGCTGGAGCTCCGTGACGCGGACGCTTTATACGACTGCATCACCGATCCGGCCGTACGCAGGCATGCGGCGATCCGTCCGGACAAGCTGCAGTTTCCGGAGCGCTTGTTCCGTTATTTCGAAGAGTCTTACCGCAGTTTGCGGGATCTTCATTTTGCGGT
The DNA here is from genome assembly GCF_038007325.1 of Paenibacillus sp. FSL P4-0127. Taxonomy (NCBI): domain Bacteria; kingdom Bacillati; phylum Bacillota; class Bacilli; order Caryophanales; family Paenibacillaceae; genus Paenibacillus; species Paenibacillus sp. FSL P4-0127. The sequence goes on from NZ_JBBOWY010000001.1 coordinate 2,457,462, forward strand.
GGAATACAAACGGGAAGGGCGGTTCATCGGGCTGTGTTCCCTGCAATACTTAAGCTTGGACGGCCAAAAAGCGCGGATCGGCTATATGCTGTCGCCGGCTTATTGGAACCGGGGGCTGGCAACCGAGGCGGCACAGACTGTGCTGGGCTTTGGGTTCGAAACGTTGGGACTGTCCAGCATCGAGGCCCGCTGCAGCAGCGGCAACCCGGCGTCGGCACGCGTGCTGCAAAAATGCGGTATGCGCTGTGAAACGCAGATTCCGCCCGCCGGAGGGCGGGAGGGGCAGGGGGAAGACTTGCTGCTGTATATCGCCGAGCGTAATCCGCTCCTTTAACAAAAGGAACGATATTTGTTACACAATTGAAATATAGCTGTGATCAAACCCTAATAGAAAGAGGGTACACTTATTACATGACCCCCTTTTGAATATATATTTTCTCTTTTGGAATCCGGTGCATGCGGCGCGGATTCTCTTTTTTTTTGTCCGGATAAGTTACAGCGGCACGGACACCTTTTGTTTGTTTTTGAAATACACCCACTCGCGGAAGCCGATGTCCCTAAGACGCGCGGCGACATCGTCCCATTCGTCGGCGACGCGCTGAGGGATGTGGGCATCCGATCCGAATGTGACATCCACGCCAAAATGCAGCGCGCGTTCGAGAATGGCGTCCGCAGGATACCAGCCGCCGCTCAGCTTGGTTTTTCCCGAGGTGTTGATCTCGATGGCCACCCCGCTTTCCGCGATCGTTTTGAGCGTATCGTCGATCGCCTCCGCGGCGGGAATGTCCGAAAACGCCGGATAGTTGCCCTTCATGGCGTCGATATGCCCGAGAATTTGGAACATTCCGCTTTGCGCCGATTGCCGGATCAAAGCGTAATAGGCTTCTTTCGTAGCGATTTTTTCCTGCCGGCTGAGGCCTTTCCAACGGTTTTTGTTGAAAATGCTCACCTCGCCGACGCTGTGCACCGAGCCGATCACATAATCGAACGGATACTGGTTTAGTGTATTCCGATAAACTTCGGCATGTTCCGGGAAAAAATCGGATTCGATCCCGAGCAGAACGTCGATTTTGCCAGCGTATTCCTTTTTCAGCTTCAACACTTCGTCGACGTAGCCGGCGAACTCCTTCTTGCCCATGGAGATCCGGGGGAACGGTCTGTCTTCCGGACTGCCGAAATACGGGGTATGGTCGCTGATGCCGATCACGGCCAAGCCGGCGGCGATGCCGGCCTCGATATAATCCCGGATATTGCCGTCGGCATGTCCGCAGCGGAAATGGTGCGTATGAAGGTCGAACTTCATGATTCTGTCGGCTCCTTTCAGTTAGGGACTGCCGGTTATTCGGAACTGATGAAATGCGTTTCCGGCATGCCCTTCAGGTCTCCGAGAAACTGCTGCATCGCCGAATTGACGTACCGGCTGGATTTATAGATGACCCCGACCGGGTGAGTGACCTCCAGCTCGGGGATCGGGACGATCTTTAGGGAACCCTGCTTCAGCTCCCGCAAAATTGACTGCTTGGAAATAATCGCCGCCCCCAAATTGATCTCCACCATCCGTTTGACTTCTTCGCTGCTGGACAGCTCCATCACGATATGGGGTTCGATGTCATGTCTCTTGAACACCTCGTCGATAAACCGCCGTCCTACAGTGTCGGGAGAGAGCATAATCAGCGGAACCTCCCGAAGCGAATCCAGCGAAGGGTTGGGAAGGCTGGCCAGAGGGTGCAGCGGCGAAACGACCAGCTCGAACGTATCGTAGTAAAGCACCGAAGACAACACCTGCGGGTTGTTTTCGATCAAATAACCGATCCCGATATCGACGAGCCCTTGCTCCACGTTTTGATAAATCAGGCTGGACGGCATGGACTGGATGGTCGTTTTGATCAGGGGAAACTGGTCTTGAAAATAGGACAAAATACGCGGCAGGATCTGGATAGCGATCGACGTCGTGGTCCCGAGTACGATATGGCCTTGCGGCGTGTGCTCCATATCGGACAGCTTCTGCTTGAGCTCCTCGACAATATCCAGTATCCGTTCCGCCTGCTCAAGAAATACCTGCCCCCGGTCGGTCAGCGTAACGGGTTGATTGCGGTCGACCAGCACGGTCCGGAACTCGTCCTCGAGGCTTTTGATCTGTGCGGACACGGCGGGTTGGGTCAGGTTTAGCAGTTCGCCGGCTTTGCGGAAGCTTTTGGTTTTGGAAATGGTGATCAACGTTTCCAACTGGCTGATATTCAACAGCATACCTCCTTTCCCGTAGGTTTGTTTTCCCTATAGAGGCTTCCTTTTGATTTTATTAATTATAGGTGATTTTCCCGAAGTAAATCAATGATCGGCCGCCTTGGGACCTGAAGCATCCTCCGTTATTATGTGCTATTCGACGCAAATCTTCGATTTTTAATGACTTATGAATAGGAATAAAGTATAATTAGCAATAACTAAAAGCTGGGTCTTTTGTATTGAATAAGTTATTCTCCTAGTGAAAAGGGGCGCATAATTTTGAAAGCAGAAGTGATAAATCCTTTTCTTGAATCAGCGCGTTCGGTCATTGAACAGGTCGTTCAAGTTTCTCCTTCAACTGGGAGCATGGGCGTCAAAGATGTGGTCCCCGTACAGGACCATATCTGGATTCAAATTGGCATGACCGGCCATTTCAGCGGTATGGTTGTGTTCGGCCTGCAGGAAAATGTCGCCCTCCGGATCGTATCGGCGATGATGGGCGGATTTGTGCTTACGGAAATGGACGAGATGGGACAAAGCGCGATTTCGGAGCTGGGAAATATGATCAGCGGAAATGCCAGCACGCTGTTGTCCAACCAGGGTTTTGCGGTAGATATTACGCCCCCGCAGGTGATCAAGACGGAAACGGCAGGCGGTTTCCTGCCGCGCAAAGCGCTGTGCATACCGCTGCTGATGGACGGCATCGGCGAACTGGACATTCAGGTGATGATCTCTTAAGATAGGATCATCCTGGTTTGAAGGGATGAATGACCATGTCTTTGAACAATCGGATCGTTGTCGTTACCGGCGCATCCAGCGGCATCGGCGCGCTGTCGGCGCAAATGCTGTCGGAGCGGGGAGCCGTCGTCGTGCTTGCGGCACGTTCGCCGGACAAGCTGAAACAGGTCGGATCGCGCATGAAGGGGCCGTATCGGCTGCTTGAAATGGATGTGGGCGACGATGCTTCGACGCGATCGGGATTTGAGCGGGTGTTATCCGAGTACGGGCGGGTGGACGTCCTGGTGAACAATGCCGGGTACGGCAAGTTCGAATACTTCGATCAAATGCCTTTGCCCGAATTTGCGGAAATGATGAACGTAAATTACATAGGAATGGTTCGTTGCGCCAAAGCCGTTTTGCCGTACATGAAATCGGCGCGCTCCGGCACGATCGTGAACGTGGCATCGCTGGCGGGCAAAATCGGCACCGCCAAATCGACGGCTTACACCGCCAGCAAACACGCCGTGGTCGGCTTCAGCAGCGCGTTGCGCCAGGAGCTTCGGCCGTACGGCATCAAGGTATCGACAATTAACCCGGGGCCGATCGATACGCCGTTTTTTGACCTTGCCGATCCGAACGGGGACTACGTACGCAACGTCAAATGGTTCATGCTGAAACCGGAGAAAGTGGCGAAAGCGATCGTCTCCGCCGCGGAGAAGGGCCGCACGGAAATCAACCTTCCCTGGATCGCCGGGGTGGGGACGAAATGGTACCAGATGTTCCCCGGCTTGGCCGATCGGATCAGCTACCGGCTGCTGAATAAGAAGTGACCATAACCTGCCTGTGAGGGCGGGTTTTTGTGTATATGAAAAGCGTCCGATTAAGCGGTTATGATTTGCCGTGGCGCGGAAGGCGCGGAAGCTGCGGAGATTGCCGGAAACTGCAGAAACTGTGCAAGATACGGAAGGCGTGGAAGGCGCAGAAACTGTGGAAGTTGCAGAAACTGCCGGAAACTGCTGAAACTGTGGAAGTTGCAGAAGTGTTGCAGAAACTGCAGAAGTTGCGGAGGTTACGGAAGCTGCGGACTGTGGACGCTACCGAAGACGCAGCCATAGCGGTAAAAAAGGGCGTTATTTTTGGCGAGCAAGATAGCTGGGGCAAAATAAAGGATTTTTTTACCGCTATTCTTAGCCAAAGGAGAGGAAAAGGTGACTTTCCGAAGGATTGCTGCAAAATAGGAGCAAAAATTTCCGCTATTTGGCGAACAACAAGGTGAATTTACAAAATAAGGCCATAATTTACCGCTATTTTTCCGGGACATCATCTAAGACGCATAAAAAAACATTGAAAAACAAGAAATATTTGGTACAATCTAACTACAGTTCCTTACATAAATAAACATATTTAGGGTTAATCCATTTTGAATACGCTTACACCAACTTTGTTTTAAGGAACTGTATATTCTGTTATGGAGGTGAGTAAAGCACGCCCCAAAATTCAAACGTTTGCACAAGGTGTTTGGCGCTTAAATGAGGCTAGGGATCAATATCGCTCGAAATTCAAACGTTTGCACAAAGTGGAAATACATCAGGATAAGCCAAAATCGATGCTTGCGAACCTAAATTATGAAGGAGGATCTTGCAGTGAATAAGAGAGTTCGGAAAATAACGGCCCTGTTCGTTGCCGCCATGTTTTTTGCGACATCTTTTTTTATCCATCCGCTGCCTTCCGCACAAGCTGATTCGGCTGCTTCAACAACAATATCCGCCGGACAACCGGCTTCCCTCTTCAATCCGGCAAACCCGGAGCTGATTGCCGGCGGCGCGGGTACGGTCGGCGTTCCGGAAGATTCCGGCAAAAACCCGACGTTCAATTGGGATAACGCCAACGTGTATTTTGTCTTAACCGACCGCTTCAAGGACGGGAATCCAAGCAACAATAATTCGTACGGAAGACCTTCCCGGGATGCGACCGGCAAAAATATTGGAACTTTTCGTGGCGGAGATTTGAAAGGGCTTACACAAAAGCTGAAAGAGGGGTACTTTACGGACTTAGGCGTCAATGCTCTCTGGATTACGGCTCCGTATGAGCAGATTCACGGGTTTGTTGGCGGAGGAAATGGGGGCGATTTTGCCCATTACGGTTATCATGGCTATTACGCCCTCGATTTCACGATGATGGATCGCAACATGGGGACTATCGAGGATATGCGTGAATTTGTGGACACGGCGCATGCCCAAGGCATCCGGGTTGTGCTTGACGTGGTGATGAACCATCCCGGCTACAACACGCTAAAGGATATGGAGGAGTACGGCTTCGGCAGTAAAACGGTCGGCGCAGACTGGGCTCCGGGCAATGGGCAAACCTGGCACAGCTATCACGATTACATTAACTATAACGACGCTTCCGCCTGGTCAAAATGGTGGAATACCTGGGTACGGGCCGGCATTGCCGGTTATGAGCCTGGTGGTTCGAACGATCTTACGCAACTTGTCGGCAACTTGCCGGACTTCCGCACGAATGTGACAAACAACATCGGGCTGGCTCCGCTTTTGCAAGCGAAATGGGCTAAGGAAACGGCGGGCTACGAGCAGTGGATCGTTCCGGCGGCGGTACCTTTAAGAAAAGATCTTGGCGTCGCTCCGGCGGATTACCTCGTCAAATGGCTTGCCGCCTGGGTTGAAGAGTTCGGGATCGATGGATTTCGGGCCGACACGGCCAAGCATGTGGAACTAAACCGCTGGAAGCAACTGAAAACCGAGGCCAGCGCGGCTTTGCACAGATGGAGGCAGAACAATCCTGACAAACCGGGCGCGGCTTGGACCGAAGATTTCTGGATGACCGGGGAAGTCTGGGGACACGGCGTCGGCAAAAGCGAGTATTTCAACTACGGATTCGATTCGGTCATCAACTTCAGCTTCCAGGATTCCAACATCAATTCCCTCGAGAGCATCTATGCCGATTACGCCGCAAAGTTAAATGCAAATCCGAACTTCAACGTGCTCAGCTACATTTCTTCGCACGACACCCGGCTGTATGACCGGGGACGGCTGACCCAGGCCGGAACGGCGCTGCTTCTGCTGCCGGGCGGCGTGCAAATTTTCTATGGCGACGAAACCGCCAGACCTTTTGGGGAGACCGGCTCCGACCCGCAGCAGGGGACGCGTTCAGCGATGAATTGGGACAATATCAACCAGAACGTATTGTCCCATTGGCAAAAAGTCGGCCAATTCCGGAACAAACATATGGCGGTCGGAGCGGGCCGGCACGTCAAAATCGCCGACAGCCCGTATACGTTCAGCCGGACGTACGCCAAGAACGGGATCGAGGACAAGGTTGTCGTGGCTATGAACGCCTCCGGTTCTACTGCGGTCAACGTATCGCCCGTGTTCCCGGACGGAACGCTCGTTCGAGACGCTTACACCGGAAACGAGGCGGTCGTCAGCGGCGGTACAGCGACTTTCACGGCAGGAGCCAACGGACTGATCCTAATCGAACAGATCGGGGAATCCCCGCTGCCGCTGTTGTTCGCCGATCCTGCGGGAGGAAACTTTAAGACGGACACGCTCACGATTAAGCTGCAAGTGAGGAAGGCGGACAGCGGAAAATACACGCTGGACGGCAGCGATCCGCAGGGAGGGATCGCCTTCACCGACGAGACGGAGATCGCAATTGGCGAAAATATGGAGTTCAACGATAAGCTAACCTTGAGAATGCATGCCGTAAATGAAGATGGTGTTTCCACACAGCAGTATATTTTTACGAAAAAGGATCCGCATGCCGGGTTGAGCGTTCATTTCAAAAAGCCCGCTGACTGGGGAACGCCTCGCCTCTATTTCTATGAAACTTCGCCTAAGGTGGCCGAGCCTGCTTGGGCGGAAGCTCCGGTCATGACGAGGGGGACGGGAGACTGGTATTCCTATACGATTAATGGCGTGGATGGCGCTACGGTTATATTCAGGGATGACAAAGGACGACAAAATCCAGGACAGAACCAACCCGGCTTCCCGTTGGCCGCAGACGGCTGGTATGATGGACGGTGGCATGATTCGAATCCGGACGGTCAGGGGGATACGGAAGCGCCGACGGCTCCGACCGGCCTCCGCGCGATCGCGGTAACGGATCGGACGGTAAGCCTCGCCTGGACCGCTGCAACCGATAATGTCGGTGTGACCGCCTATGATATTTTCCGGGGAACAGAGAAAATCGGAAGCACGGAGGCAACCGCGTATACGGATACGGCCCTCTCGTCTGAAACCGCTTACGTTTATTCTGTCAAGGCGCGTGATGCCGCGGGCAATGTATCCGCGCCAAGCGATCCGCTGGAAGTAACGACCGAACCGGCGGGAACCGGCGGCAATCAGGTCACTGTATATTACAAGCGCGGCTTCAATACGCCGTACATGCACTATCGCCCGGAAGGCGGCGAATGGACAGCCGTACCGGGCGTACGAATGGAATCGTCCGAAGCAGCGGGCTACAGCAAGCTGACGGTCGATATCGGAACGGCGCAAAGGCTGGAGGCCGCCTTCAACAACGGCAATAATCAGTGGGACAGCAACAATCAGCGGAACTACTTCTTCGGGGTAGGCACCTGGACGTATTCCGGGAATGGCAAGATAACCGCGGGCGCGCCAAACCCGAGTGCTAGCAATCAAGTGACCGTTTACTATAAGGAAGGCTTCAACACGCCGTACATGCACTACCGTCCGGAAGGCGGCGAATGGACAGCCGTACCGGGCGTGCGAATGGAATCGTCCGAAGCAGCGGGCTATAGCAAGCTGACGGTTGACATCGGAACGGCGCAAAGGCTGGAAGCTTGCTTTAGCAATGGCAGCGGGCACTGGGACAGCAATAACGGTAAAAATTACTTTTTTGAGATAGGGACATGGACTTTCAGCAGCTATGGCAATATACGGGAGGGTGCGCCGACCGTCCCTGCGTCTGCCGAGGAAGCGGCGGGTTCCGCCGGCTTGGAGCCCAATCAAAATCAGACCGGGCCGGAATCACCGCCTCCGGATATTTTACCGGATTCGGAGCCAGCGTCCGAAATCGAGCCGGCGCCGGTCGTTCCCGAGCCGCCCGCTTTTGAAGCGGGGCCGGAAACATTGTCAATCTTAAGTGATGCCAAGCCCGGCGGTGTACTCCATGCTGGCGTAATTCATGTCGGCGACCCATGGGTAAGCCGTTTGTCCGCCTAGACAACCGAAGACCGAGTGAAAAATGCCCCTTTGCCATGAGCCGATCATGGCGAAGGGGTTTTCTTGGAATGGCGGGGGCGAATTAGCTGAATCAAATGCAAAAGTGCATTTCATTTTTCGTAAATCACCATTTTCATGCGAATGAAATGCACTACCATTTCGGGAGGTTTTGACAAAATTCGCCTGCACTTTTGCATTTCATAGAAATTAGCTTAGGACGCAGACCCGGATTTGGCATAATCCCTGGTTTGGTGGAACCGGGATTTTACACAATGGCGGGTTCACTCACAATGTCCGATTCCACGAAATTTCAGATTTCACATAATCCCGGAGCACCAGCATCCTTATATCGAAAGAAAAACCGCCGCCTAACGCGCTCTGTCCACCTGAAATGCACCGCGATCGACGTTTTTCATACGTTATTTATTTGTTGTGACCGCCGCATATCGCATATAATGAAAATATTAACATTCTAAGCAATGATCAAGAGTGGTTAACGATAAATGAAAAAGGATGAATGGATATGACAAATACGACGTTTGCCGGGCTTGGAATCGGAGAACTGTTGTCCGCGAAGCTGATGGACTACGGCATTACGGAACCATCGCCGGTACAGGCGGAATGCATTCCCGCGGCGCTGGAAGGACGCGATGTGCTTGCGCAGTCGCAGACGGGCACCGGCAAAACGCTGGCTTATTTGCTGCCGATCCTGCAGTCCAGCGATCCGGGGGCAAAAACGCTGCAGGCCCTGATCCTTGCGCCAACGCAGGAACTGGCCATGCAGATTTTGCGGGAGGCGGAGAAATACGGGGAAGCGCTCGGGATTTTGTCCCAGGCGCTGATCGGCGGAGCCTCCGTGAAAAGACAGCTGGAGCGGCTGAAGCAGCATCCCCAGCTAGTGGTCGGAACGCCAGGGCGGATCCGGGAGATCCTGGCCCTTCGCAAACTGAAGCTGCACGCGCTTAAAACCGTGGTTGTGGACGAAGCCGACCAAATGTTCAAGCTCGGGGGCGCCGCCGATGTGGAACATATTTTGCGCGCGACCCTGCGCGACCGGCAGCTGATGTTCCTGTCCGCGACGATCACCCCGGACATCCGGGCCCTGGCGGCCAAAGAGATGAACAACCCGGTGGAAATCGGAATCGAACCGGAACAGCGGACATCCAAAAGCCTGGAGCATATTTATTTCGTCTGCGAACCGCGCGACAAAATCGACACGCTGCGTCGGATCGTCAGGCATTTCGATCCGGCCCGGGCGATCGTGTTCATCAACCACACCGACCAGATCGCCGAAGTGGAAGGCAAAATGAACTACGTCGGCCTTAGCGCCGGCGCTTTGTACGGCGATGCCGACAAAGCGGCGCGCAGCCTTACGCTGAGGCGATTCCGCGAAGGCAAAATCCGCCTGCTTGTGGCCAGTGACGTAGCCGCCAGGGGTCTGGACATCGAGGATCTCGCCCTGGTCGTGAATCTGGACCCGCCGATCGACGCCGAACATTATGTGCACCGCGCCGGACGCACGGGGCGGATGGGCAAGCGCGGCCTGGCCGTCTCGATCGTCTCGCCGCAGGAAGAGTTCATCATGCGCAAGTTTTCCCGCGAGCTGGGCATTGAAATCGAGCCGAAGACGCTGTATCAGGGCGAAGTGCTGGGGCTGGAGGAGCAGCCGCCGGCCGGGAGACGCCGCCATCCGTCCGCGGGCAAAAAGGCGGGGGTGAGCGCTGTCCGCCGCCACGCGGCGGAAGGGCCCGGCGCTGCGTCCGGCGCCCGCTATCCCGCCGAAGGAGGGCGCAGGGGCAAAACCGCCGGGCGGGCGCTGCCGGAACGAGACGATCGCGGAAGCGCGGAGCGTTCGTCAGCGGGGAAATCCGGCTTCGGCAGCCTGCCCGTATCCGGGCGCAAGGCCGCAGCCCCCGCTTTGGGCGGGTCGGCCGGCGGGGGAGCGCGCAAGATGAATCCGGCGGGCGAGCGGAAGAAAGAGCGCCAGGAGGACCGTAAGAACAAAGGCGCGCCGCGGTGGCTGAAAAACAAAAAGCCGCACGGTTAAAGCGAATTTTATGAACCGATGAGTAAGATAGCGCAGTGAGCTTATCCAAGCTCCGCGTTTCTTTGTTGGGAGGAGTTCTGAATTGAGTGAAATGCCCATACTGCAAGTCGAGGAACTGAGCGGGGGATACAGCCTGGGCCGCCCGGTGCTTCATGAGGTGAGCTTTGAGGTGGGGCCGGGCGAAATGGTGGGGCTGATCGGCCTGAACGGAGCCGGCAAAAGCACGACAATGAAGCATATTCTCGGGCTGATGGCGCCGCAACGGGGCGGCATTTACGTCGCCGGCAAGACGCGGGAAGAGGCGCCTGAAGCGTACCAATCCTCGCTCGCGTTTGTCCCGGAATCCCCGCTGCTGTATGAAGAATTGACCGTGAGAGAGCACCTGGAATTCACCGCCAGGGCTTACGGGGTCGGCCCCGAGGATTACCAAGACAGGGCGGAACGGCTGCTGAAGCTGTTCCGCATGGAGGAGAAGGCGGACAGCCTGTCGATGCATCTCTCCAAAGGCATGAAGCAGAAGGTGATGATTATGTGTGCCTTCGTCGCCCGGCCGCCGCTGTATATCATCGATGAGCCTTTTCTCGGGCTGGACCCGCTGGGAATCCGCTCGCTGCTCGACTTCATGCTGGAGATGAAGGAGAGCGGGTCGTCGATTTTGCTGAGCTCGCACATCCTGTCGACCATCGAGAATTATTGCGACCGTTTTATCGTTTTGCATCGCGGGAAGGTGATCGCGCAAGGAACGCTGGCCGAAATCGGGGAGCAGGCCCAAATGCCGGGAGCCGCGCTGGAATCGATTTTTTACGCTTTAGTGAAGGACGGAGCGTAGCCTATGGAACTTCGAGCGCTGCGGAGCCGGCGCAAAGCGGCGTTTTGGGGCAAGGTGCTCCCGTATTTGCCTTATGTGTTCCAAAGCGGTGTCGCCGTGCTGCTGCTCCTGCTGATCATTGCTTTTTCCGCCTGGTATACGGCTTTTTTGCAAAATCTTCCCCCCGGTCTGCCGGTTTCCTGGATCATGCTGCTTTTGCTTGGCCCGCTGACGGCTTATTCCGGGTTCCGGACCTATGTTGAGCCGGCGGACGTAATTTTCCTGCTGCCGCAGGAGACGCGGATGAAGGAATATTTGTCCCCCGCCTTTCGCAGCGGTATTATTTATAAGCTGATCGGGTTGTATATCGTGCTGCTGCTCGTTTGGCCGCTTTACATACGGAGCTCCGCAATCGTACAGCCGCTGTGGCTGATGATGCTCATCCTGCTGCTGCTTAAAGCGCTAAGCGCTTATGGCGCATGGCAGGAGCTGCGCATTACGACGGCGCGGGCCCGAACGGGCTACCGCCTGCTGCGCTGGTGCTTCATCCTGCTGATGGTCGCGGCTTGGCTGTGGCAGCCCGCCTGGAAAAGCGCGTTGTTTACGCTGCTCGTCGGCCTGAACTATGTGCTCGTGCTGCGTTTTCCGCTGAAGCATGCCGTGCCCTGGGACAACCTGATCGCGGCGGAAAAATCGAACGAAGCCAAGGTGCTGCTGCTGCTCGGCTGGTTCGTGGACGTTCCGGCGGAAGGGCAAAAGGTAATCCGGCGCCGCTGGTTGTCCGCGGCCGGCAACCGCACGCCCTGGACGCCTGCGGCCGCTTACCGCTACCTGCTGATCAAAACCTTCGTCCGCAGCGAGCTGCTGGGCATGTTGATCCGGCTGACGCTGCTCGGCCTCTTGCTTGTCGGCTGGAACGGGCGGACCTGGCTGGGCACGGTTTTGTACCTGCTGTTCGTATTTCTGACGGGAACCCAGCTGGCTTCCCTGCGCCATGCGCACCGCGATTCCCCGGCGGCTTCCTTTTATCCGCTCCCGCCCGGGGCCAGAAAGGCTGCCGCACTGCGCATCACCTCGCGCCTGCTGTTCGCGCTGGCCGTGCTGCTTTGGCTGCCGATGATCCTGACTCCCGGGGGAGAAGCGGCGCTTACGTTCGGCAGCCTCGCCGCCGGCCTGGCGTTTGCTTGGGCGCTCCGCAGCGTTTGGTCCCGCAAATGGCGGGAAGAAGAGCTGGACGAATAAAGTTTGAAGCAAAATGGCCCGCACTCCTGCCGAGCAGGAATACGGGCCATGATTCATAAGATGATCTAAACGTAAAAATGACTATTTCGATTGCAGGTCCTGAACGCCTTGGTAGATCAAATCAAACAGTTCCTCCAGATTTTCCTCGGCGATGCAGGAGAACGCAATGCGCAGGTCGGTTCCGCCGAGCGCGATCGTGCCGACGCCGTATTGGTGAATCAAATGCTGGCGCAGCGCCTCCGCCGAAACGGTCTTCAGCTTCAGGCACATGAAATAGCCGGAGTTAAACGGGTAATATTCCCAAACGTCCCCGTACTTGCCGCTGTCCAGCAACGCTTTGACCTTGTTGGCGCGGCCTTTCATCGTCTTGAATTTCTCCGCCTTCTGCGCTTCGAACTCCGGCGACTGCAGCGCCTTCAGCACGAATGTCTGCGACGGATGCGGCCCGCTGGAAATGGTGGCGCGGATGATGCCGAGCGCCTTTTGCTCCAGGGCGGCGAGCAGCGCTTCGTCGTCCGCCGCGAATGTGATGAACCCGACGCGGAAGCCCCACACATATTCCTCTTTGGTCGCCCCGTCGATCTTCACCGGCAAAATCCGCGGATGCAGGCCGGCCAGCTTGCCGAACAGCGATTCCGTAAGCGAGTCCTCGAAGAACAAGCCGAAATAAGCGTCATCGGTGACGACGACCACGTTAATCCCGGCTTCCGCGGCGGCCTGAATCGCGTCCACAATCTCCCCGCCTTCCTTTGCGCCCGGCGTATATCCGGTCGGGTTGTTCGGGAAGTTCAGGATGACGACCGCTTTACCCTTGTCCTTTTGGGCGAGCAGGGCTTCTTTCAAGCCGGCGCTGTTAAACGTCATCTCATCGGTAAACAAGGGGAAGTTGACGATCCGGGCATGACGGCGGATGCCGAAAGTCAGCTCGTAGTTCTCCCAGTTTTTATCCGGAAAAATAACCGCGTCGCCCTCGTCCGCGAACAGGTCGGCGACGATGCTGAGCCCGTGGGTCAGCGCGTTCGTCGCGATCGGATTGCCGAAGCTTTTGCCCGCAAGCGACGGGTTCTCCTGCAGCATTTTGGCCCGCCAAACTTTGCGCAGCTCCGGTTTGCCCGCCGGCGGCGCGTAAGGGTACAAATCCTGCGGCTTATAAGCGGACAACGTATCCTGGATCGCCGCGAGGTGCATCGGTCCCCCGTTTTCCGTAGCGATGCCGATCGTGGCGTTATATTTTTTAGCTTGGGCTGAAGCTTCGGCGGACTGGCTCAAAATGCCTTCCTTCGGAAAATAAATTTCCTTGCCCAGCCCCGACAGCATGTCGTACACGTGGCTGTTCCCCGATTTGATGTTCTCGTTTAACTGCTCCGCAAGTGGGTTCATCACATTCATCCTTCCGATCCGTTTAATAATTTAGGGCAGTACCGTCTTAAACTGCCTAACATTATATCATTTCGGTCAGAACGAGTCACGATCTAAAACCGCCGCACCGGTCTATTTTTCGCGGTGAAACGGGCAGTATTTTTTCATATGCTCGATCGTTTCCGCGTCCAGTTCGCCGCCCCGCTGCCGCAGCCCTTCGACCACGGCGTCAAACTTCGCTTCGCTCTGATTTTGCCCGAATTTGAATTTAGCGGTCATCGTCTCCGGGACGATCCGGCATAGCGCCACCGCCTTGAGTTGGCCCGCATATTTGGGGTCGGCCGGATCGATCGGGTTATAGCCGCCTTCGGGCTGGAGCTTTTCCATAAACAAAGTGAACGCATCCGCTTTTTCCTGAAGGTTTTCGACCTTTTCCACCCTTCCGCGGACCATCACGCTTTTGAAAAAGGCCGAAGCCGGACAAGCCAGCAGCGGATCGGTAAAATAGGACGGAATAATCGCATACTCCTTCGCCACGGTGAAGCTGACCCGGGGATCGCGGGCTAGCTGCTTCATTTTTTCCCCGGCCAGACTGCCGTGAAAATAAAAGAACCGTCCGTCGTATACAAAATTCAGCGGAGTCACCCGGCTCCAGCCGTCTTCGCCGACGGTGCCGAGAAAGCCGTAGCTCATCTCCCGCAAAAACTCTTGGACTTCCGTTTCATCCTGCATCGTAAATTCTTTTCTGCGCATATGGTTCGCTCCCTGTTTGTTTTGATATTCAGCATACGCCGCAAATTGACATAAAAAAAGAACCAATTTACATTTAAATTAGTAGGCCAATTTAAGCGTAAGGGAACCAGTAGACTGCTCCTGAATGAAATAAGGCGAACGTTGGTGACGTCAGCTTCGACTTGTATGGAGGACAACGGACATGAGCGCCCTTATTTGCCTGAAAAAACGCCGGTTTGATTTCTAACGGACAGGAGAGTCGCTATTTGCTCGAAAAAGGCCGGATATGTGCACAGAAATGCCGAATAAGGCCTGTGGTGTCCGTTACATTTTGAAAACTGTTGATTTCATCGAAATAGCGGCGCTGGTGTCCGTTAGGATTGGCGAGTGTTAAGCGACCGGGAGGAGACTTTGGAGATGCCTGATTTTACGATAGCTTTGCAGTCGTTCAGCGATAAATACCGCTATAAATATTTAGCCTTGTACCATGCACTCCGTGACGCTATTCATAACGGGACGCTTGCGGAAGGAACGCGGCTGCCGGCCACCCGCGAGCTGGCGGCGATGTACGGCCTGTCGCGCGGGAGCGTCTCCCAGGCTTACGATATGCTGCACGCGGAAGGCTACGTCCGCACGATCGTGGGCAGCGGGACGTTCGTTACCGGGATGCTCGCGCCTCGGCAGGAGACCTCGGATCGCAAGGCGCAGGTTGTTTTGTCGCCATGGGGGCGGCGGGTGGTGTCAGTGATGGACAGGACCGGGAACCAAAGGGACGCCAGGCTTGACGGCGGGACGGCGGGGGACGGCGACGGCGACGGCCGTTTCCCGGGCGCGGCGGCCGCAGCCGTGGCTTCGCCGGAGCCGGCCGGCGTGATCTCTTACCGCGACGGCGGGCCGTGGGAAGCGCTGTTCCCGGCCGCCGAGTGGAAAAGCGCGCTCGCCTGGGCGGCGCGCGGCAAGTCCGGCGGCGCGGGCGGCGACGGCGGCAGCGACGCGGGCGTGAGCGGGGCGTACGGAGCGTACGGGGCGTGCGGGTCCGGCGCGGCCGGAGCTGGCGGAAGCCGCGCCGACACAAAGCGTGCGGGCCTGGACCGCGCTGATCCGGGCGGCGCGGCCGGGGAGAGCGCTGATCCCGGCCGCACTGGCGCGGACCCGCTCGGCGAGCTGGAGCTGCGCCAGGCGATCGCCGCACATTTGCGGCGCAGCCGGGGCATCTCGGCAGATGCGGAGCAAATCTGCCTGTTCAACGGCTCGATGCAGGCGATAACGCTGCTGACCCAGCTGCTGCTGGGGGAAGGCGAACCGGCGGTGCTGGAAGATCCGTGTTACTACGGGATTGCCCGGGCGGTCGCCGCCTGCGGAGGCGTGGCCGTCCCGGCGCAGCTGGACGGCCACGGCATCGTGCCGCGCGATTGGGACGCGCGGCTGCTGTTTGTGACGCCGGGGCGGCAGTTCCCGACCGGCGCCGTGCTCTCCCACGCCCGGCGGCGCGAGCTGCTGAAATGGGCGTCGCGGCGGAACGCGGTCATCGTCGAGGACGACTATGACAGCGAGTTCCGCTGGGGCGGCCGCCCGCTGGAGCCGCTGAAGGCGCTGGACCAGGAGGAGCGCGTCATTTACATCGGCTCCTTCTCCAAGACGATGTTCGCCGCTCTGCGGATCGGCTATGCGGTGCTCCCGCGCAGCCTGGTGCGGGCGCTGGCGAGCGCCAAGGCGCTCTACGAGCCGGCGCCCCCGGCGCGGCTGGAGCAGCGGGCGCTGGCCCGGTTCGTGCGAACGGGCGGCTATGACCGCCATCTGCGCCGGATGCGGCGTTATTACGGCGCCAAGCAGGAAGTGTTCCGCACCCGGCTGGAAAGCGAACTGGGCGGCCTGTTCCGGCTCCAGCCGGCCGACGCCGGGCTGCTGATGTACGCGCTTTGGCGGAAGTCGCCGGAGGAATACCGCGCTTTTCAGGCCGCGGCGACCCGGCGGGGCGTGTTGTTCCGCGACGCCGCCATCTACCGGTTGACCCCGGGCGAGCCGGCCGCTTGCTTTTGTTTTGCCCATTTGGACGAGGAAGCGCTGCTCGAAGGGGTGAACCGCATGAAAGCGGCGTGGATAGATATTCAAGTGAACGGGAATTAAGGGTATAATAAGAGAATAAACATTCATTTTGAAGGATTTTTTTTCGGGAGGGAAGGACATGCTTCACGTTTCACCGTCTTCGTTTATATTGAAGCCGGCTTTTGCCAAAATCGTATGCGAGCCCGGTTGGAAATGGCACAAGCGGGAAAAACCGCTGGATAATTACGACCTGTTTTACGTTTGGAGCGGCGAAGGAACGGTTGTCCTGAACGACCAGCCGATTCCCGTCAGCAAAGGAAGCTGCTTCCTGTTCCGGAAAGGGGATCATACGAGCGCCACGCATAATCCGCAGCGTCCGCTTGTCCTCACGTATATCCATTTCGACGTCAGTGAACCGGTGACCGAAGTGCCGGGACCTTACCGCGTGCTAGAAGATACCCTCGATTTTGAATACATGCTGTCACGTTATGTCCGCCTGTTTCTGGTAAAGGCTTACGCCGCCGAAGAGGAGGCGCGGCTCATCCTTAAACAGCTGCTCATTCAGTTGCTGCGCGAGGAGCGCCAGGTGCCGATGGAGAAAAAAGTCAGCAACCAGCTGCATGAGGTGATCCACGAGGTCGCCAACTACGTGCTCCAGCATCCTGGCTTGCCCCACAAAGTGCAGGACCTGGCGGCGCGCGCCGGGTTGTCCCCGCGTTATTTTTCGATCAAGTTCAAGGAAATCATCGGGATGTCCGTTCAATCGTACATCATCAAATCGCGGATCGACCGCGCCCAGCACCTGCTGCTGCATGCCGGCATGAACGTCACGGAGGTGGCCGACGCTCTCGGATACCGGGACATTTTCTTTTTCAGCCGCCAATTCAAGCAGTATACCGGCAAAAGTCCGTCGGAAATCAGATAATGAAAGCGACCCGGTTGCCTTAAGGATTTTTAAGGTATGCCGGGTTCTTTGCTATTTTTGCCGGATAATGCCGCCATTCGCTTTGAAGGCCTTGTCCGGTCTCTTGTCCGCGAACCTTCTTAAGATTAATTTAAGGTTGGCGACAGGGGGATGTAAGGATAGTCAGGTATGCTATAAAAGAACTAGTAGAATGATCCGGAAATAGTATGGCTTATCTGCGGACAGGGGCCATGGATCACTTTGTTCTATATTAGTCTTGTGCTCAGGAGATGGCGTCCCCATAAAATAGAGGAACTTTAGGGTCTTATTTTCCGAAGTTGAGCCTATTTATCACCATAGGGGAACTTTTGGGTCTTATTTTTCGATGAATAGGTCGAAAGGCGGCCTTTCGCCACTAAATCATGAAAATAGCGCCATAAAATTCCTCTAATTCACGCAACATGGGGGACATCGGCTGAAATAGCGCCCTTTTTTTTCTTTATGTTGTCACCCGAGATCTTCAATAGATTATTTTGTCGTTTTCTCAAGTCTTCACTTGCCATTATGCTGACGTTATTTCCAGAATCGTCTACTAGAAAGAACGTGACCTTTATTCATAAAAGGAATGACATGATCATATGAAATCGCTTTGGAAGTTTGCCCTGCAATTTTTGCTGGCCCATATCGTTAGCGATTTAACCTATAGGCAGCTCGCTTTTTTTCGGCATCCACTCAATAATACATCCATACCCGGGTTCATATTTAAAACCACGCTCGATATGATATTATTTGTGATCGTTGCTGCCGTTGTTTTTATCGGGACCGAGAAAATCCGGCAGATGATCAAATGTCTCAATTAACCAATGAGCCTCAAACTGGAACAGTTATCGAAACAATACGGCTCAAAGCAGGTATTGGCCATCTCGCCTTTATCCTGTGCGTGCTGTGGTTATGCATCGGCTTAGTCAAAATCATCCTCTTTGTACGCTGCCTGCAGCATTAATCCGCGTCCTTGGGAGGCGTCTTCACCTTGGCGCCCGCGGCTGCAAAGCTTCCGAGCGGCTCGCCCATCCGGATCTTCCGTCCCGGTGCGAGCCCCGGCAGCGGGGCAAATGTGCCGTTTTGGGTCAGCAGCACCACGGTGGAGCCGAATTCGAAATAGGCGAGATCGTCTCCCTGGTTCCAGCTTTTCGCCCGTTCGTCGGTATATTTGATGCTGCTGACGTTCATCGCCCCGACTTTGACGAGCGCCACCTCTCCATGCTCATGGGAAATATACGTAATCAGCCGCTCGTTCCGGCATAACACCTTTTTTATATGGCGCATGCCGAAGTCGTTAACCGGATATACCCGGCCTTTGATATGCTCGCTTTCCAGCTTTTTGCCGGTGACGGGGGCATGGATGCGATGATAATCGGTCGGGCTCAAATATAGCACAAAAGCATAGCCATGCTTATACGATTCGATGCGCGGGGAACGGTTGAGCAGTTCCTCAACGGAGTAATCCTGGCCTTTCACGTTTAGAATCGTGCCGGAGCGGATTTCCCCCATAAACGTAATCAGCGCGTCCACGGGGCTGACCATGCCGCCCTGCTCCGCATGAACCGGACGCATGCCCGGCTTTAATTTGCGGGTGAAAAATTCGTTGAGCGTCCGGTATTCCCGCAGTTCTTTTTCCGCTTCATGCAGTGGAATTGCGTACGATTTTGCGAACAAAGGGATCATCATCCGGCTGATTTCCGAATGGGAAAACTTTCCCATCAGCCTGCAAACCGATTTGCGGGAGGACAATTCCGTCATCCACTTCATCCATGCTGCCGCCAAGAAAGCAACCTCCTACTCTTGATGTGCCACTTCCGCTTATCTTGACACAGAACGGGGACGAAATCAACATGAAAGCGGTTTCTCCCGCGCATTGAAACTTGAATGTTTAAAATTTGTTCTTGATGCTTGAAAACGGTTGGTGTATGTTAAAGACAATCGCATACGATACGGGGGCTTGAGTGAATCAGGCTGAGATGGCAGCATATTCCGCTGCGGACCGTTAATCTGATCTGGATAATGCCAGCGTAGAGAATCGAATGTCCGGGATATACCCTGCGTCCATACCCGTGACCTGAGCGCCGCCTGAGCTTATTCTGGCGGTTTTTTGTCGTTTGCGAAAAAAATATATTTTTTGAAAAGGGGAGAAAAACATGCAAGAGGCAGCAACAAAACAAAGCGGCCGCGGGCTGAAGCTGAGCGATCTGCTGGTAACCGTGCTCGTGTCGGTCGTGCTTGGCGTAGTTTATCATTTCTGGAGCTCGGTGTATAACTTATTCTCGCCGCTGTTTCCGCAGGCCGATGAAATCGTCTACGGAATGTGGTTTCTGGCTCCGACGCTCGTATTTTTGCTGATCCGTAAGCCGGGGGTGGCGCTGATCGCGGAAGTGGCCGCAGCTCATGTGGAAATTTTGTTCGGCAGCGAATGGGGCGTTCAGCTTGTGCTGTACAGTGTGCTGCAAGGCTTGGGGGCGGAGCTCGTATTCGCGGCTTTCCGGTACCGCAAATTTTCCGGTTCCGTCGCCGCTTTGGCCGGCATCGGGGCCGCGGTCGGCTCCATCATTCCGGATATTTATTACGGATATGTGCAGGACTATGAAACCTGGCTGCTGATCGCCAAATACGCGATGCGGGCCGTCAGCTCCGCGCTGATCGCCGGCTACTTCGCTTACGGGCTGGCCAAAGCCGTGGAGGCCACGGGCGTGACCACCCTGCTGCGCCCCGTCGATCCCAAAGATTATGCGGCGCTGGATGATTAACCATGGAAACGGCCGTTGAAGTTTGCGATCTTAGGCTGAAATTTCCGGGGGAGACGCGGTTTGTGTTTAAGGATTTGAGCTTTCGGGCTTTTCGCGGGGAAAAAGTGCTCCTGCTCGGCCCCAGCGGGAGCGGGAAATCCACGCTTCTCCAGGTGCTGTCGGGGATTATCCCGCGGCTTGTAGAGGTTCCGATGCGCTGTGCGTCGCAGCGTTTGCCCCGCTCCTGGGGCTATGTGTTTCAGGATCCCGATACCCAGTTTTGCATGCCTTTCGTGGATGAGGAGCTGGCTTTTACGCTGGAAAACCTGGGGGTCCCCAAGCCGGAAATGACCGCCCGGATGGAGGCGGTGCTGGAGGACGTCGGGCTGCGTTTGCCCGAGCTGCACATGCCGATCCAGGCCCTGTCGCAAGGGATGAAGCAGCGGCTCGCTTTGGCTTCGGTGCTGCTCGGCGATCCGGAGGTTTTGCTGCTCGACGAGCCTTCCGCGCTGCTCGATCCCGAAGGGCGCGAGCAGATTTGGCAGTCCGTCAGCCGCATTGCCGAGGGCCGCACGCTGATCATCGTCGAACACCGGATCGAGGAAATTCTGGCGCTCGGACTCGTCGACCGGGTCGCGTTGTTCGGACCGGACGGCCGCCTGCTGGGCCAGGGATCGCCGGAGACGATTTTTGCGGAGTTCCGGCGGGAGTTAAAGGAGTTCGGCATCTGGTATCCCGGAGTTTGGACGGAGTTTCTGGCCGCGCCGGAGGGGCGGCGCCTGCTGGAGCCGGTGCCGGCTCCGGCGCGGAGCGGGGATGGCGGCGGTTCCTCCGCCGGGACGCCGGGCTTTCCCTTGGGCGCTCCCTCGAGCGCTCCGTTCTCGGCGGCTGCGTGCTCCGGCCCAATCCCCGGCCCCGCGCCGCTTGTCGAACTTAAAGGATTTCGCGGGCTGAGGATGGGGAGGCCGGTTATAGAAGTCGAACATGCCGCGGTGATGCCCGGCGATTTTATCGCCGTCACAGGACCGAACGGCGCGGGAAAAAGCTCGCTGCTGCTCAGCCTGATGGGACTTCTGAAAACGGAGGGCGAATACTTTCTGCGGGGCGTCCCGCTGCAGGGGGGCAAGGTCGGCCGCCGCGTCCGCCGGCGTCAGATGGAGCGGGCGGCGCAGGAAATCGGCTTTGTTTTTCAAAACCCGGAATTTCAATTTGTCGCCGACCGGGTGGACGAGGAAGTGACCTTTTCCCTCAGGGAAGATGGGCTTTCCGCAGAAGGGATTCACGAGCGTACGGCGCGGATTTTGCGGCAATTCGGCCTGGAAGGGTACGAGGGGCGGCATCCCTACCAGTTGTCGCTGGGGCAAAAACGGCGGCTCAGCGTCGCCAGCGCGGCCGTGCGCGAGCAGCCGCTGCTGCTGCTCGACGAACCGACCTTTGGCCAGGATGCGGCAAACGCGTTTGCGATCCTTTCGTTATGCGAAGAGCTGCGGCGGCGCGGGACGGCGATCGTGATGGTCACGCACGAGGAGTGGATTGCCGCCACGGCAGCGACCCAGCGCTGGGAAGTGCGGGAAGGGCGGCTGGTCTCCCGCTTCTGCACGGAACGCGGGGCGGCAATGGCCGGGATTGCGGCGGAGCGGGGAGGAACGGGCCTGTCCGAATTGGCCGGCTCCTTCGCTTCTTCCGCCCCCGGCAGAGCAGCCTCCGGCTCTGCCCCAAAGGCGGTGACCCTGCGATGAAGCCGCTATTGGCCCCCAAAATGAAAGGCTGGCTGCACCGGGCCAACCCGGCCTGCAAGCTGGCGCTGTTCGTTTTGCTGTTTCTGGTGACCTTGTTTACGCACCGTCCCGATTTCATGTTTTATCAAGCCGTATTGTTTACGCTGCTCCTGTTTCTGCTGAGCGGATACGAGCCGTGGAAAATCGCGCTGCTTGTCCTGCCCTTTCTGCTCATCTTCATTTCGTCTTCCTCTACGATGATTTTGTTCGGCAAAGGCGAGCACGAATGGTGGTCCTGGGGCCTCATTCGCATTTCGGAGGAGAGTTTTTACCGCGGCGTTCACATCGGGCTTAAGTCGGTAACCTTTGCGGCGGAAGGCTTGCTTTTCGTGCTGACCACCTCGTCCGTCGCCCTGTTTTACTCGCTGATGCAGCAGGTTAAGCTTGCGCCCAAATATGCTTACAGCTTTATGGCTTCCGTGCGGCTGCTCCCGATGGTCTGGGAGGAGCTGCAGATCCGCCGGAGCGCCCTGCGCATCCGCGGCGTGCGCACGCCGCGGGGACCGCGGGGCTGGGCCAAGCTGGCCCGGCTTTACGCGGTGCCGCTGCTCTCGCAAAGCATCCGCCGGGCGCACCGCGTGGCCGTGGCCATGGAGGCCAAAGATTTCGACGGCAGCCGGCCGCGCACTTATTATTACCGCTTCGCTTATTCGCGGTATGACCTGCTGGCGCTGCTCGTCATAGGCGCTGCCGTGGCGGCCGCCTTCGCGCTTTCACGGACGTATCCGCTGTTCGGCATTGCCGATGTCAGGTGAGCAAGGACGATCATAAGGCTTTTTCCTGCGGCAGCTTTGGCGCGGCCGGCCGCCCTTGCGGATGATCGAGCAGGTATCTTGCGTAAGACATCGGCTGACGGTACGTGTTTTTCCATATCTCGGTCAACCCGGCTTTGCGGAATCCGTAACGTTGGTCGCGTCCGTTGCATTCAATAAAGTAGGGACGCCCGCTCATGGTGAGGCCGATGTCGAGACCCAGATCGGCAAGCAGGGGCAACTGCTTGCCGAGATAACGGCTGATCGCCAGCGCCAGCGCCTCTGCATGGGCGAGGGCCGCGGAGGCTGAATGCGGGGACAAAACATGGACCAGCAGCTCTGCCGCCGGAATCACTTCCCCTCCCTTGGCGATGTTGCACAGAAAACTGCCTTTGCGGGCCACCTTGGCGAACAGCCCCGTGACGGCCCATTCGCCGAGCCCGCCGCGTTGGACGGTAACGCGCAAATCTATCGGACGGGAGTCGTATTCCGCCAGCGGAATGCGCTCCTGAACGAGGTAAGGGGTCTGCTGCAGCAAGCGCCGCGTCCAGAGCGGCAAGTCTCCTTGGGGAAGCTTGGCGGTTCGCCATTCATTTTTTTTGTCTTTGGACGCATAGATCAGTTCCCAGCTTTGCTCATTGCGGCGCAGCCGCATGATTCCGTATCCGACGGAACCGCGTATCGGCTTAAGCATCAGGTCGGAATATCTGGACATCATGGCGCGCAGTGCGGCCGGCTTGGCCGGAGCGGCCTCGGGCAAATAGCCGCGCAGATGCGGAGCGTTCCACAGCAGCCGGTGGATGACATCTTTGCCATAACGGTTGTTGACGTTGAAAATCGCGATGCCCCGGGAGATCAGGTTGCGGATCTGTTGGTGCGCTGCAGGCTCGGGATACAAGGCCCGGTTATGAATGACCGGCGGCAGGGGAAGGTCGGTGATCACGTATTCTTTGCCATTCGATACGTAGCCGGAGCAGGTTCCCCGGAACAGGTCGATATCGCCCAAGCGGAGAAAGCAGGGAATCAGGCCGTGTTCCCGGGCCGCCTCTTCATAATTGGAGATCGACTCCTGGCCGGTTTTTCGCTGCGGAATTCCCCGGAACATCCCGGAGTTCAGCAGTATTCCTACATAGTCCTGCTTCAAAGGTAGTTCCTCCTCCCTTGCTTCTTCCTCTAATCTATGTTGTCCCGTTCAAAAAGAGTGGACGACTGTTCTGCGTCAGCCGCCTGTTTTCGGGCAGGCTTCCCGAAACCCCGCTTTCTGGCCGGCAGTCACATTTACCGGGCGGGTATCGTATATTTAGGGTAGCGAAAGGAAGGAGGGGATCGTTCATGGAACGGGAAAAGACAGCGGTGATCACGCCCGGATCGTTCGCCGCGCCTTCAGGCAAAAGCAGTTCGGTGGAACGGATGATTGAAAAAATGGTCCCGCTCGCGGCGGAACATGTAAAAATCCGCATTTTTGGCATGGCGGACGGACATTTGCCTTCCCAGGGCTGGATCGGAAACGTTCCGATTTACCGTTTGCCCGGCGGGCGGCTCTATCTGGAGTCGATTTTGCGCCATTTGCGAAAATGGCGGCCCGGAACCGTTGACGTTCACAATCGGCCGCTGTTTGCTTTTCAGTTAAAAAGCCGCCTGCCGCTGGCCCGGGTGCTGCTTACCCTTCATTCCACCGCGTTTATTTCCCCTTCCTGCCACCCCAAACCCCGCATGCAGCAAATGCTCGAAAGCGTAGACGGGATTGTCGTGGGCAGCGAGTATTTGAAGCAGGAGCTGCTATTCCGCTTCCCCGGTCTTTTCACGCCGATTTGGGTCAATCCGCCGGGCGTCAGCCCGGAGGATTTCGTTCCGCGCTGGACGCCGGACGGAGAAGCGCTGCGCAGGGCGCGGCTGGCCGAAGGCGGGTGGGAAAACCGGAAGGTGGTCCTGTTCGTCGGCCGTCTGCTTCCGGCCAAAGGCGCGCACCATTTGCTGGCCGCGTTTCCGGGCGTGCTGCGTCAGGTGCCCGAAGCCATGCTGATCATCGTGGGCGGCAGTTGTTACGGCGCCAACCGGGAAACGGACTATGTCTGCAAGCTCCAAGCGATGGCGGAGCCCTTTAAGGACCGGGTTGTTTTTTTGCCGTTTACGCCTTATCCCAAAATCGCCGACTGGTACAATACCGCCGATTGCCTGGTCGTTCCGCCTAGCGAAGAAGAAGCGTTCGGCCTGGTCAACATCGAGGCGATGGCCTCGGCCGTGCCGGTCGTAGCGGCCCGTACGGGCGGAAATCCCGAAATCGTCGCGGACGGTTATTCCGGGTTTCTGGTGCCCGCGGCAGGGAGGGTTGGCGAGTTGGCGGACCGGATCATCCGGCTGCTGCAGGATGAAGCGCTGTGCAAAACGATGGGTCTGGCCGGATACGAGCTTGCCCGCAGCCGCTTCCGCTGGCAGCATACGGCCGAGCGGTGGGTCGAGATGATCTGCGCCGGCAGGGTCATTCCGGCAAACGCCCCGCAATGGAAACAGCAGCCTTAGCGGGAAAAAGCTTGATGCAGGTGAACTAGAAAAGACCTGGCCGCCGGCCAGGCTTTTTCTATGATATCGCGTACGTACCGCCGAATAATCGCAAAAGATACAGCTATTGTTCGCAAATGGAGCGGGGCGCTTGTTTAAATGCAAATCCTGCATTTAAACAAGCACGGTTCGCAGGGTCCGGCAATAATGTATGGTAGTAGTTGCCGGAAATGCAATAAAACGTGCTGATGCGCTTGTTCGCGGTAATCTAGTTGTACGTTTTGCTTTTGAGCGGAAATGCAATGTACAAATGTGCGTAAACCCGTATTTTGAAATAGCTCCCTAACCTGTTCTATCTCTGTATCAACGTAGGGGCAACATATAAGGACCCGGCCGCCGGCCGGGGTTTTTCTTGTCTGAAGAGCCGTGATAGCGGCGGAAGCGGCAGGGGCGGAGTGGCAAGTTCGGTCCGGAGGACAGCTGTACGTTTGCCGTTACAACGCCGACAGCATCACATACACTGTTGTATATGCTCCGGTATATCACGATCTGGGAGGAAAGAGACATGGTCAATAAACGCAAAATTCAAGGCCGCCTGAACCGTAAAAAGATTCAGAGCAAGCCGGCGATGCCGCGTTTGGTCAATCATCAGGACCCGATTGTTTCGATCATCATCCCGGCGATGAACGAAAGAGCCACGCTGCGGGACGTTCTGCGCGAAGCCGGACGATTGCATCCCCGCAGCGAAACGATCGTCGTCGCAAACGGCTCGACGGACGGAACGGCGGAGCTGGCCAAAAAAAGCGGAGCCCGCGTGATCCGATCGGCAAAGCCGCTTGGGCACGATGTCGGCAGACGCGTCGGTGCGGAGGCGGCCCGCGGGTCGGTGCTCCTGTTCATCGACGCCGACATGGTCATCCCGGTAAAGGAGCTGCGCCCTTTTGCGGAGGCGGTGTTATCCGGGGTGGACGTGGCGCTGAACGGATATTCCGGTCCGGTTGCCAGCAAAAAGACCCACCCGGTCGTGCTGGCGAAGCATGTACTGAACGGCATGCTGTCGCGAACCGATCTGAAAGGAGCATCATTAACCGCCGTTCCGCATGCTTTAAGCAGGCGGGGGGCGGAACTCATTGGACTTCAAACGCTGGAGATCCCTCCGCTGGCCCAGGCCAAGGCGGTGCTTCTCGGCTTAAACGTGCAGGCCGTCCACACCGTGCCCGTGGGCAGATTAAATCCGGTCAGGGCCCGGCGGCGAGCTGGAGGAAGACGTGAGGATCCGCTGACCTCTCTGGTTGTCGGCGATCATTTGGCGGCCGTGCATTGGCTGACCCTCCAAAAAGGGCCGCGCGGCGGTTACGGCGATCTCGGCCGTATGCGCGGCAGGGTGAGGTGGATGGAATGAATGCGAGAAAACAGGTAAAGCGCCGCCGCAGCCGCACATGGCCCCTGCCGGGACGGACGCGCAAAAGACGCCGCCCTAAGCAGGCGCAGCCGGGCCGCGCAGCCGGACGGCCTTCAAGCGGCTATCGCTTTGGCCGCCGCCCTGGCGTTCGGCGGGACGGCCCAGGCCACGCCCAAACCGGCGGGGCGGCCCCTATGGCCGGCGAGAACCACCGGCTGGAGCTGGCGGCAGCGGAAGCGGGGACCCGTGCCGCCATATTGGACGGGGCCCAGGGCCCCGCGAATCCGGAGCGGATGCAGCAGGGCTTTCAAAGCTGGTATCTTGATCATGCCCCGGCAGGTTTGTCCTATCGTGAAATACTGCCGATCGCCCTCGCTTTCCGCAAGGGTTACGCAGACGCATCCGGGCTCGCGGACCCGTGGATTCCACTGCCGATAAAGGAGGGCGCAGCCGCGATCGTCACCGCAAGCAACGAAGAACGAACGCTGCCCGCCGTGTTAGCGGAGCTGCGCAAGCTGCCGCTTAAGGAAATCATCGTCGTGCTTAACGGCTGCAGCGATGGCAGCTTTGCCGCGGTGGAACGGGATCCCCGGGTGACGAAGCTGAATTTTCCGGAGCGGCTGGGTCATGATATTGGACGGGCGATAGGCGCTGCGGCAGCCTCGGAGCCTATTTTGCTGTTTACCGACGGAGATATGGTTTTGCCTGCGGAGGATTTGGCGGCTTTTCTGATCGCCGTCGACCAGGGAATGGACCTCGCGCTGAACAATCTGTCGCCGTATTTGCCTCCGTTTCCGCAGCAGGATGAGGTGACGCGCTGCAAAACGTTCCTGAACCACGCCTTGGGGCGGCCCGATTTGCAAGCCAACTCGCTAACGGCGGTACCGCATGCGATTTCTCGCCGGACGCTGCAGACGGTGGGAGCCGGGGCGTTGATCGTCCCTCCGAAGGCCCAGGCGCTGGCGCTCGCCCGCGGCCTCACGGTCGGCGCTCCGCATTCCGTCGACGTCGTGCGGAAAAACCGGATTCGCAGGGGCAATACCGGGGCCGGAAACGACGTTGCCCAAATGATCATCGGCGACCATATCGAAGCGCTGGGCGCGGTGATGCAGACGGAAGGCGTACGCCTGCGCCATACTACGCTGCCCAGGAACGAGCTGGCGAAAGCGAGGAATGCGCTGTGAGCGGAGGCGGATTAACCAGCATTATCATACCGACCTACAACGGGCTGCATTTGCTTCGGCCCTGCGTGGAAGCGATTCGTAGGCATACGGAGGTACCGTATGAAATTATCGTTGTGGATAACGGTTCAGATGACGAAACCGCGCAATTCTGCCTACGGGAAAAGCTTATTTTGGCGGCATTGCCGCGAAACGAAGGTTTTCCGGCTGCCGTGAATCGGGGACTATTGATCGCATCCGGCGAGCAGCTTCTCGTAATGAACAACGACGTCATTGTGGCCCCGGGATGGCTGTCCAATATGCTGGCCGCCCTCGGCAGCGCGGACGATGTCGGCCTGGTCGGCCCGGTGACGAATTACGCCAGCGGCCGGCAGCAGGTCGCCGTCCCTTGGAAGGATCGGGACGATTTCCTCCGGGCCGCCGAGCGGTTCAACCGGTCCGATCCCGGCAAATGGCAGGACGTCCGGCGCCTGGTGGGCATGTGCCTGCTGTTCAAGCGGGAAGTGCTGGACCGGGTAGGGCTGTTGGATGAGCGGTTTTCGCCGGGCCATTATGAAGACGACGACTACTGTTACCGGGCGCGGCGGCAGGGTTACCGGCTGCTGATCTGCGGGGATACGCTGGTCTACCATGCCGGCAGCGCAAGCTTCAGAGCCTGTCATCCGGGAGGATGGAACGGGATCATCGAGCAAAACCGCAAAAAGTTCATCGATAAATGGGGAGTGGATCCCTGGCAGTTTATCTAGCTTATATCACTTTTTTTGGGGAGGAGAGTTCATGAAAGGTGTGATTTTGGCGGGAGGCACAGGAACGCGTCTATACCCGCTGACCCGGTTAATCAACAAGCATCTGCTTCCTGTCGGGAATCATCCGATGGTCTGTTACGGCATAGAACGGCTGCGTCAAGCCGGAATCACCGACATTCTCATAGTCATCGGCAAGCAGTCCGCCGGATTGTACGCGGATTATCTCGGCAGCGGCGAAAATTTTGGCGTAAACCTGACGTATCGCGTACAGGAGTCGGCGGGAGGCATCGCCGAAGCGCTGGAACTCGCCGAAGGATTTATTCCGCCCGGAGACAAATTCGTCGTACTGCTGGGCGATAACTTGTTTTTGGACGATTTGACCCCGTACGTGGAAAAGTTTAAGCAACAACCGCCGGGAAGCGCCCGGGTGATGCTGAAGCCGGTGGACGATCCCCGCAGATACGGCGTTCCGGTGTTCGACGTGGCCGATCCGAGCTTGATCGCCTACATCGAGGAAAAACCGAAAAAGCCGAAATCGAACTTTTCGGTCACCGGCATTTATATGTATGATGATGCCGTTTTCGGGATTATCCGCGGCATCGGCCGGTCGGCCCGCGGCGAGCTTGAGATTACGGACGTCAATAACCGCTATGCCAAGGCGGGCAAGCTGGAATACGACGTCCTTCAGCTGTGGTGGGGGGACGCCGGAACGCCGGAATCGCTGCAGGAGGCAAGCATCCGGATGCGTGGCGTCCTTCCCTGACCGTTATTGGACGCGAAAGGGGCGTTATGAGGATGGCACATCGCGCTCAAAAAGCCGGCCTGTCCCGCAAAACGCGGACAGCGGCGAGAAGAGCGGCGGGGGCGAAGCGCCCCCGCCCTGCCGGAAGGCGCGGCGGCTACGGCCGGTACGCCAGCGGAAAGCGCCGCCGTACCGCCGGACGGGGCAACGCGGCGGCGCGGCGGACGGCGGCGGGCCAGGGTGCTTACGCGCCGCAGCCAGCCAAGGCAACGGCTCCCCCGCCGCCCTCGCCTTCGCCGAAAGCGGCGGCGTCTTTCCCGGCCGTGCCTTTCCCGGCCGCCGAATCGGCGGCCGAGCTTTCCCCCGCTCCCGGATCGGCGGAGTTCGCAACCCGCGAGGAGGCCTATGCCGCCGGGTACCGCGAGGGGCTGTTCGCGGGCGGGGAGGCGAAGCTGGAGCGGCTTATTCCCCGCCATATGATGCTGCCCGAACTGACGGTGGACGATGTCATCGCCGCCGGATTCCATGCCGTCGCCGGGGCGTTGTCCCCTTTGCTGCGGGCTGCCGACGTGTTTGCGGCCGCCGAGCGGGCCCTTAGCGAAGGTCGGCCGCTGTCCATCGTGCGCCTTGGCGACGGCGAAATGCTGACGCTCGCCCATGACACCGTCCTCCCGGTGGAGGAGGCGATGCGCTGGGGCGCTTTTTTGCCCTATGCGGGCGTACAGCTGCCGGATCCGGCCGCGCGCGAGGCGCTTGTCGCCGCCGTCCGCGCCGCCGGCATCATCGGTATCCCCCAATCTCGCCATCCCTCCTATCAGGGCTTGCTGTTTCCGGTGTTTCGCCATTACGGCATCGATTACCGCACGCTGCAGCTCACCACCTCTACGATCAATTACGAGTTGAACGAGGAGGGGTATTTCGCCAGGCTGCTTAAAGGCCGCCGCGTGCTTTTGATCGGCGATAAGGCTTTCGCCCTTGCGAGAGTCTTGAGGCTTTGGGGAGCCGATATTGCCGGCAGCATCGCCCCGGTCAACGGGGTGGGCGACGTGCCGCGGGTAATGGAGCTTGCGCGCGGCATCCCGTTTGACCTTGCCCTCGCCGCCGCAGGAATCGCCGCCGTCATTCTCTGTGAACGCCTCGCTAGAGAGCACGGCAAGGTGACGCTTGACCTTGGGCATCTGGCCAACAAATTGATCAGTGGAGAGGCGGTTATGCCGCCGATTCAGGAGGTGTAGACGCTTGGCGCTCGGAAGAAACCGCAAACCGGGTAAATGCCAGGGGCTAAGCGGCCCCGATGTTAACCGCAAGGAAGACTCCCGGCGCGCTTATGAACACGGGTATGCCGCCGGTTACGCGCACGGGATTGTGGAAGGAAAACGTTCGTTCGGCGCGGGCTTTGAAGGAACGAGCATCATCATACCGACTTACAACCGCAAAGACTTGCTGGCCGAATGCCTGGACCGGATCGAGGCCCATACCGCTCCGCCCTATGAAGTGATCGTCGTGGACAACGGATCGGACGACGGCACGGTAGATGAAGTGCGCCGGCGCCGAAACCGGGTCCGTTTGGCCGTTCATCCGCAAAACCTCGGTTTTGCGCGAGCGGTGAATACGGGGCTGATGATGGCCAAAGGACAAACGATCGTGCTGCTCAACAACGATGTGCTCGTAACTGAGCGCTGGCTGGATCAGCTGCTGGGCTGTCTGAAGCTGACCGGGGCGGCGGCCGTCGGGCCGGTTACGAATTACATCGGCGGTGACCAGCAGATCGACGTGCCCTATGAGGACGTCGCCGAAGTGCCGGCTTTCGCCGCTGCCTATAACGCCCCCGATCCCCGGAAATGGCGGGAGGTAAACCGCCTGGTCGGCTTTTGCCTGCTGTTTCCGCGCAGTACGCTGGAGCAAGCCGGTTATTTTGATGAGGGATATGTTATCGGCAATTATGAGGATGACGATTGGGGGGCCAGACTGCTTTTGCAGGGCAAAAGGATGGTGATGGCCGGCGATACGTTTGTTCACCATTACGGAAGTTCCACGATGAAAGCGCTTGGAGCGCAAGGCTTTGAGCAAGTGAATGCCCGTAATCACGACTATTTTGCCGAAAAGTGGGGGGATCTGCACGGACTTCTCCTTCGCAAACCCGAGTCCCGGACGGGGCACGGGCAGAGGGCGGTTGATTTTTATCCTACGCATACGTACGTAAAAGGGTGGTCCGATACGGTGTATTGGCTGGAGCACGGGGTAAGGCATCCGGTTTCCGCAGCCCTGCCGGGAGTGACGGGGGGCGGCCCGCCCCCGGTCCGTCTGTCGGTTGTCGATCTGCTGCAAATTCCGGTTGGCGCGCCGCAAACCCCGGCGGAACCGCGGGCTGAAGAAACCGCCGGCCTGCCTGAAGGGGCGGTGGCCCGCAGCACCGATGGACGCTTATATCAGATCGACCGCGGCCAGCGGCGGGAAATCATGTCGGAATACGCCTGCCGTGTATGGAATCTGCGCTTTTTTCCGGAAATGGTTCCGTCCCATATTCTGCAGCAATATCCGGCCGGCCTCCCCATTACGCCCCCGCCCCGCATCATCAGCGAAGATTTGTAATGAAGATTTGCAAACTCATCCTGCTTGGAACGTGCAAATCCGTACCGGCATATGCTAATGCAGGGCACAGGCGGGCAGATCCTCGGCTATGTTGAGGATGCGGGTAGCCCATTGATGAGGGAGGAATGAGGGTGGAGCAGAAAATTACGGAGATCATCGCCCATATGTCCCACTCCCACCAGCAAATGGCGCGGGTGATTGACGCTGAACGGCAGGTTGCCGTGCGGATGGCTCAGATCGTGCACGCCATTCCAGATGCCGAACCCGCGTTTGAGGGAACGTCCGGGATTCTTGAAAATGCGGGACGGATCAACAAAAGCGTGATCTCTTATTTAAATGCCATCGCCGATTTGGAAGAGGCTATGGCTGAGAATTTGGGTGTTGTGATTAAGGAAATGAAAAGCCAAGATGAAGAGTGAAGAAGCGCGGGAGCGGGGAATGATGGCATGAGCAGGGAGCAGGCATATCTGAATATGTTGGATGCGGCCGCCAAAATTCAGTGGAATGTCGCGATGATTTTGGAGGCCAAGGCGGTTGAAGCGGAGAAGGTCCGGAATTGGGTACTCAACCACGTGCTGGAAAGCAGCTTTGAGGATCATGAGAAGCAGTTGTCCGACCCGCTTGATGTC
This sequence comes from Paenibacillus sp. FSL P4-0127, assembly GCF_038007325.1. NCBI lineage: Bacteria > Bacillati > Bacillota > Bacilli > Caryophanales > Paenibacillaceae > Paenibacillus > Paenibacillus sp. FSL P4-0127. The sequence goes on from NZ_JBBOWY010000001.1 coordinate 2,489,845, forward strand.
CATGATCAGCTCGTGGAAGTGATCGAAGGTTTAACCAAGCTGCAAAACGGGCTGTGCAGCAATTTAAAGAGCTTATTGCCCGAAGAAGAGGAGGATTCCTTGTCCGGGAGCGGCGGCGGGTTCAGCGGCCTGTTTGGCGGCGGTTTTGATATGGAGGATTCCGACAAATGAGATCCGCGCTAAAGGCCGGAGAGGAAGCCAAGCTTCGGCTTATCGATTCCATCAGCCAAAGCCAGCAGGCCATGGCCCGGATCCTTGGCAGCCTGGCCGATGTGACGGAATTGTCCGGCGATACCGCCAGGCATTTGGCTCAAAACGTCGAGAAGCTGACGAAATATCAGGAAGCGATGGCCCGGACCGTCTGCGGGCTGTCCTTCCATTGCGTTTATTATGGAACTCCTTCGTTGCCCTGGATATCGGATTCATGTTTTGCCGCAAAAGATGCCGCCCGAGGAGAACAGGAGGATTGAAGTGATGGCAAAAACGAAAGTCCGGCGCAGCCGCCGGGTCAAATCCGCAGCGCTCAGAAAAGCCCGGTTAAGAAAAAAGCGTAAATTGACGTTAAAGCGGGGGCGGGGAGCCGTCCGCAAACGGGCCCGCAAAAAAACGATCAGGAGAGTGAGCCCTCGGCGTAAAAGGCTGAGACGCCGGCGGCGCGTGGCCGCGCTGCCGCTTCCTCCCGCGCCGGAGCCGGCCCCCGAACCGGCGTCCGAACCAGCGCCGGCGCCGCCTCCAATAACGACTCCGGAAGGAGCAGCCGCTTATGAACAGGCATATAACGGGGCTTATCAGGAAGGGTTTAATGCCGGTTTTGCGCAAGGGTATGAGGATGGACATAAGCTGACTTACAAAAACCAAATTTAAAACGGTGAAGGCTGAGTCTGAACCCCCGCTGCCTGTCTAAGGTAGCGGGGTTTTTTACATTATAGAATTTACAACTCAACTTTCGCAGCAAAAAATCGGCAGACAAGCCTTGAGGCAGCTGGGGCTAAAGTAGCGTGAAGTGGAGGGGCAAAAAGGTGTAGCCGCTCAACCCGCCCATCGTGAGCATAGGAGATCCTTTGTAAAACGTGCCGGTGGCATGATCTCTAAATCGGACAAGCAACTCGACCGCCTTGCTGCGATTTCGCTCAAACATGGAAGCAAGGAGTCATAGAAGAAGCGCCAACGATGTAGAGGCGTCACGATCCGACGGGGTCAGCGGATCTACTTTCTGCACCGTAGCCGTTTCGAGCCGTGTCCCAAATCGACGCCAGGTGAGGGGCTGTCTAAAGGGTCCGTGTCTTGGTGGTGTCCCTGCCTGCTGCCTGCCTTTGCACGATTATCCCCTTCGTTAAGGAGCAGGGAGCAGGGGGTGGGGGCTAGAGCAAGGGTTCCAAAAAAAGAGAGATGAAAAACCAAAAAAGATGAGGAAAAAATAAGGCGGCTTGGGTGAGATTTTTAGCTTGATTAGAGAACGTGTGTTTGCTATAATGAAATAAACGGAACTTATGTTCGTGTATTCTTGATTCGGGGGTGAGCGGGCGTGGAAGTCAATACGGGAACGGAACTTCAGCTATTCAGCAGCCGTTTTAACAGCGAGCAGGACTGAATGGAAGCGCTAATCGCGATGAAGTGGCCAAACGGCTTCGTCTGCCCGCGCTGCGCTCACACCCGGTGCAGCCGTCTGACTTCCCGGCATATCCCCTTGTTCGAGTGCGGAAAGTGCAAGCATCAAACATCGCCTTTGGTCGGTACGATTTTTGAAGGAACGCATCTCCCCCTGGTGAAGTGGTTTCAGGCCCTGGAGTTGTTCCTGCTTGAGGGCGGCATCTCGGCGCTGCGGCTGAGCAAGGTGATCCGGGTCGCCTACAAAACAGCCTGGTCGATGCTGCACAAAATACGCCATGCCGTGGGGGAGTTCGATGCCCGGGAACTGCTCTCCGGAGACGTGAAGGTGAACAGCGATCAGTATGGGCGTAATCCGTCCCGGTGTCAGCTTTCGCATCCGTACGCCTCGGCGGTCGTAGCCGGCTGCACGGTCACGGAGTCGGGCGAGCCGGAGCAGGTCAAAATCCGCCTGGTGCCGCATAAGCGGGGAGGCGAAAAGAGGGCAAACCGTCACGAACTCGATGCGTTCATCAATGGGCATGTGGATGTCCATACATCGGCGGTACAGTTGTTTCCTCAGGCCTTTCGGCTGTATGCGCCCTTGCGGAAAGTGGTGAGAGAGGCGTGGGAATCGCTGAAGAGTACGTATGGAGCCTTGGGACTGAAGCATCTGCAGGCGTACCTGAACGAATACACCGGACGCCGCCGGCTGCGCCTGTCCGGAGCGGAAGAAACGATGCGGCAGAAGTTACTGCGCATGTGTGTGGCGATTCCGGCGATCCCTTACCGCCGGCTGATCGCGCGCCAACCGAACCAGCCCCTTGCAGCCGCAGCCTGATTGTGGCGCTTGAACGGGTAGGGTTACTTGATGCAAAACAACTTAATTGGGTGTGGATTAGCATGAACAGTACAGGCATTGCTGCAGATGGAAGGGCTCAGGTTACAGCAAAATCACGGTCTTTTCGTTTCCTTCGCGTCTTGTCCTTGATCCCCTGTCTTGATTCCCTTTCGGTATGTTTTACTTCCTTTAAACCTGATTTCTTCTCCTAAGCCCGTTTAAATTATCTCGAACCTATCTGCTTCTCCACAAATATTTTTATCTCCCGAGCTTGTCTTTCTCTCTGCTACCTGATTAAACGGAATAATCGTGCAAAGACTCCGGAAACAAGTGTTGATCTGCCGCCCTTCCCCCCACTTCCTTATCCTCAAGCTTTCAACTCCCTTCCGCGTTTCTTGCCATGATCGGTTTTCGAATTAACCGTTATTTGCGGAAAAACGGAGGTTTGCAAAATGTAACGGCACAGATGACCCTACTTACCTCAAATCTGCCTGGACAAGCCGCCCTCGGGGACATCTGCGCAAAAGTGCAAACGCCAAAATAAGCGAACGCCCGTCGTCCGTATCCGGGAAAAGGCGGATTTTCCCGGGAAAAACGGAATGAGGCTAGGTTATTTCACGGGCGGCATTCGCCAATTTCTAAGGCTTCCGGGTAGTCGTCCATGATGCACGTGTCCCCTCGGCATATATTTATTAAGACCCAGGAATCCCACAAAGATAGGATGAAGAGTTTGATGAACGAGATGGCAAATGCTCCCGGCGAAGCTTATCAGGCCGGATATAATGAGGGATACCGTTTTGGAGGATGCCGGGCCGTTCTGGACCGCATTCCGGCGGTTTCCCGGGAAAAACGCGGCTGGCGCGTACTTTATGTGCCTCAAGGATTTGAGGCGATCGACGGCGGAGTGGCGGCTGCCCTGCAGGAAGCGGTGCACGAGAGCAGGGTCGCATCTCCGGAAACGATGCTGCAGGAGGCGGAGCAGTTCCGACCCGATCTGGTGCTGGTGATGAACGCGCTGCATGTGTTCCCCGCCGATCATGCCGAGCAGATTTCCCGGATCCGCGAGATGGGTATGCGCACGGCCGTCTGGTTCGTCGATGATCCTTATTTTACGGATGATACCCGCAATTTGTCGCTATTTTACGACGTTGTATTCACTCATGAGATGGAATGCGTGTCCCTTTATCGGGACGCCGGCTGCCGGGAGGTTCATTATTTGCCCCTGGCGGCGAATCCGCAGGTGTTCAGACCGGTGCGGACGGGTCCGGAGCATCGGTTTGACGTTTGTTTTATCGGCAACGCCTTTTGGAACCGCGTGGAGCTGTTTGATCATTTAACGGAGTTTTTGCAGGACAAAAAAGTGCTGATCGCCGGAGGGTATTGGGAGCGGCTGACGAATTACGACCGGCTGGCCCGGTTCATTCGTCCCGGCTGGATCCCCCCCGAGGAGACGGTCCCTTACTACAACGGCTCCAAAATCGTCATAAATATTCACCGCCCCACCTTGACGGGGCAGGACAATCGGAACGGCCTGAATATCACGGGAGGGTCCATCAATCCGAGGACGTATGAGATCGCCGCCTGCGGTGCGTTCCAAATCACGGATGTCCGATCCGACTTGACCTCCTATTATCATCCCGGTGACGACATCGAGACGTTTCGCGATGCCGCCGAGCTTAGGGATAAAATCGCGTATTATCTTGAGCGTGAACAGGAGCGTCAGCAGATCGCCTGGCGTGCTCTCTGGACGACGCGGCGCGACCATACATTCGGCGACCGGATCGGACGTCTTCTCGAAGCCGTCTTCGCCGACGGCAGCCGTTAACGATCAAATTTTTGAAGGAGTGACATTATGTTGACAGTACAATCGCCAGAGTCCGTGATCTTTGCCCCTGTAAGCAACCCTGCCGATCCGGCGCAGCTCGGGAGAAGCTCCGGGCTGCAGGACGGATACCACGAAGGATATTTGCGCGGCCGGGCCAGCGTTATCATGCAGCGGGAACGGCCTCCTTTTGCGGTGCGCAACGCCAAGGTGGTATATGTCGCTTCCGGGAAAGGGTTCCCCTATGCTCCGATCGACGAAGCGATTACGGCGACGCTTCGGACATTGGTTACCGAGGTGATCGTTTTCGAGCCGGGGCAGCTTCTCCCGGATCTCGCAAACGCATTGCGACCGGATCTCGTACTCGTGCTCGACGGCATGGAAATGCCGACCGAACAAATCGACGCGGTGCGGGCCATGGGCATTGCCACGGCCGTCTGGTTCACGGACGATCCTTATTATACGGATATGACCGTCGAACTTTCCTCTCATTATGATTTCGTGTTTACACTCGAGCGCAACTGCATCGATTTATACCGCTCGGCCGGCTGCAGCCGCGTGCATTATTTGCCTTTTGCAGCGCATACGGAGCATTACCGTCCAACGCTGACGCCGTCGCCGATCCGCCGGAACCTCAGCTTTATCGGCTCGGCCTACTGGAACAGGGTGACTTACCTGCAGCCGGTGATCGGCGATTTGATGAATTATGGCTTGGTTATAAACGGCATCTGGTGGGATCGCCTGCCGGAATATGCGCAGTATGCCGACCGGATCGAACTCGACAAATGGATGGGGCCGGTGGAAACGGCCGAAGCCTATAGCGGGACGAAAATCGTTCTGAACCTGCACCGCTCTCCGTTCGAGGAATCGGTCAACAACAATACGGCCGGCGTCCAGGCGGTGTCGCCGAATCCGCGGACGTTTGAAATCTCGGCCTGCGGCACGCTGCAGCTGGTGGATGCCCGCGATGATCTGGCGCTTTTTTACGAGCCGGGCAAAGAAATCGAAACGTTCTCTTCCCCTCAAGAGATGCTGGATAAGATCCACTTCTATCTGAACCATGAAAAAGAAAGACGAGAGATAGCGCTGAACGCTCTGGAAAGAACGTACCGCGATCATACGTACGCTAATCGCCTGGACGAAATGCTGCGTCACATTTTCGGATGACGGCAAGGTCCGGGATCTTCATAAACGGAGGTGACGGCGTTGCCGGAGCGAAAAAAGCTGTTTTTGTTCTCGCATGTGAGCAATGTCCGCAACATTACGGGGGCCGAAAAACTGTTGTTGTTTTTGGCCAAGAGGCTGTCCGCCAGCTTTGACTGCACGCTGGTCGTCCCCGGGGAAGGCCGGTTAACCTATTTGGCCCGGCGCAGCGGAATCGGCGTCCTGGTTTGCGATATCCCGCTGCTGTACGGGATGTGCTCCCCATATGAAGGACTGAACCGGGACGCTGAGGGGTTGATGGGCGGCAAGGCCGCCGAGCAGATCGCCGGCCTGCTTGCCGCACATCGGCCGGACGGCGTATTCGTCAATACCTGCGTCAATATCGTCCCGCCGGTCGCGGCCAAACGGCTTGGCATTCCGGTGGTGTGGCATATCACCGAGGTCGTGCGGGATAACGGCTATGCCGAAGAGCCGGTTCGCCTGATCGACTGTTACAGCGACCGGATCGTCGGCATATCCGAAGCGGTGTTAAGCCCCTTCCGCAGGCAGATAGCGGCCGATAAGCTGAACCTGCTGTTCCCTTCCTGGGAGAGTGGGGAGTTTCAGCCCCCCGGGAGTTGGCCGCAGCTGCGGCTGGGCAAACGGCGGGCATGGGGAGTCCGGCCGGAGGAGACGGTGGTTGGGTATATCTCCTCATTTCTCATCCGCGAAAAAGGCCCCGATCATTTTATCCAAGCCGCCCTGGGGTTGGAAAAAGCGTTTCCGCATGCCCGATTCGTCGTCATCGGCGGGGAGGCGGACCGCGCCTTCCACCGTTCTCTGCGCAAGCTGGCGGCTCAGGCGGGAAGCGGCCGCATCGTCTTCGTCGACCACGAGGACAGAATCGAGGCGGCTTACAGCGCCATGGACATTACGGTCATTCCGAGCCTGATCAACGAAGGGTTCGGGATGACCGCGATGGAAGCGATGATCTTCGGCAAACCGGTAGTGGCTTACGCCTCCGGCGGTTTGCAGGAAATTTTAAATGGTACGGGCAACGGGGATTATCTGGTTACGGCCGGGGACATCGCCGGCCTGTCGGCCAAAATATCCGGTTTGCTGGCCTCTCCCGACACGATTGCGGCAGTCGGCCAGGCCAATCGCATTCGGGTGGAGGAGGTTTTTGGCCCGGCCGCCTATATGGGCCGGTTTCACGAGTTTTTGGAGCAGCTGCATCGCCTGACCTACGCTCCGGGAAATACTCCTGCGGATGGAGACCGGACGGCGGGGGAGGCTTCGCCCCCGGCTGCCGCCGCGGAGGAGGGGGAGCAAGCGGCGCCCCCGCCTTCGCTGTTGCCGGCGGCCGCGGAGCCTGCGCCTTCCGGGCATGGCGCGCCGCCCCGGCCCGCTCCTGGCGCAAAACGCCGTGCACGCCCCGCCAAAGCCAAACGCCGCCCGCGGCCTGCCGGGGTCAAGAAGCGGACGGGCGTTAGCCGTTCCGCCGGCAAGCGCAGGCCGGGTCCGGCGGCGCGAAAACATCGGCGCCGGACCCGGCCCGCGCGTTCCTCCGCGGGAAGCGTTCGTTCGCGGAAGCCCGGGCGGCAGCGCCGGCGTTCCGCTCCCGTACGCCGTCATCCTTAACGATTCTACAACAGGGAGTGAGAATGTGAAAATCATGACGATACTGGGCACCCGCCCGGAAATCATTCGCCTCAGCCTGATCATCCCGCTGCTCGACCGGTACGCGGATCGCCACGTCTTGGTGCATACCGGTCAGAACTTCACCTCCAGTTTAAGCGGTATTTTTTTTCGGCAGCTTGGTTTAAGGGAACCGGACTACTGCCTACAGGACCGCCAAACGACGCTCGGCGGCCAGCTTGCCGTCATGTTCTCGCAAATGGAGCGGATTTTGGAGGACGAGAAGCCGGACCGGGTGCTGCTGCTGGGGGATACGAACAGCGCCTTATGCGCGATTTTGGCCGAACGGATGGGGATTCCGGTCGCGCACATGGAAGCGGGCAACCGCTGCTTCGACCTGGAGGTTCCGGAGGAGAAAAACCGCAAAATCATCGATGCCGTCTCTTCGATCAACATGCCTTATACACAGCAAAGCAAGCAGCATCTGCTCGCCGAAGGGATCCCCAGCCGCAGCATCGTGCTCACGGGCAACCCGATTTACGAAGTGCTTCAGCATTATGAACGTGAAATCTCAAGCAGCGACATTCTGCAGCGGCTGAATCTGACGGGGGGCGATTATTTTCTGGTGACGGCGCACCGCGCCGAAAACGTGGATCGCCCCGCACATTTGCGCGAAATCCTGAACGGCCTGAACAAGGTCGCCGAAACGTACGGAAGACGCCTCATATGCAGCCTTCACCCGCGCACCCGCTCCAAGATGACGGAGGAATTGCGGATGAGCATGCATCCCCTCGTCGAGTTCCACGAGCCGTTTGGTTTTTTCGATTTCGTCAAGCTGGAACGCCACACCTGCTGCGCCTTGACCGACAGCGGCACCGTCCAGGAAGAATGCTGCATTATGGGGGTGCCGACCGTAACGTTGCGCCGGACGACGGAACGGCCGGAAACGGTCGATTGCGGAAGCAATATCGTCTCCGGACTGGACGCCGAAAGCATCCTGCGGTCGGCGGCGGCGATGATCGAGCTGCCTCGGGATTGGGAGCCCCCGCAGGGCTATTTGGCGAAGGATGTATCGGTAAAGGTTGTCAAATTTCTGCTTGGAGGGAAACGGCATGTTTGAGAATAAACGTATTTTGGTCACCGGGGGGACCGGTTCCTGGGGACACGAGCTCATCCAGCAGCTGCTTCCGCAGCACCCCCGGGAAGTCATCATCTATTCTCGAAGCGAATCCGCCCAGGTCGCCATGAACCGGCAATTCGAGGATCATCGGCTCAGCTTCTGCATCGGCGACATCCGCGACAAAGAAGCGTTGTCGACCGCCTGCCAGGGCGTGGACTACGTGTTTCACCTGGCGGCGTTGAAGCACGTGCCGGTTTGCGAGGATCAGCCCTACGAGGCGCTCAAGACCAATGTGATCGGCACGCAAAACGTCATCGAGGCCGCGCTTGAAAACGACGTGGACAAAGTGATTTACATTTCAACGGATAAAGCCGCCAATCCGTCCAATTTTTACGGGATGACGAAGGCCATCGGCGAGAAGCTGATCGTTTACGCCAATTTGCTGCGCGGCAGAACCCGCTTCGTTACGGTGCGGGGCGGCAACGTGCTGGGAACGAACGGCAGCGTCGTGCACCTGTTCAAGGATCAAATCCGCCAAAAGGGCGAAGTCTCGATCACCGATATGAATATGACGCGTTTTTTCCTTACGCTTCCCGACGCCATTTCCCTGCTGTTCAAAGCGTCGATCGAAAGCGTCGGCGGGGAAATTTTCGTCATGACGATGCCGACTTGCCGGATCGTCGACCTCGCCGAGGTGCTGATCGAGGATTCCGGTTTGCCGGACGTCAAGCTGGTGGAGCGGGGAATCCGTCCGGGCGAGAAGATCCATGAAATTTTGATGAGCGAATTCGAAAGCCTGTCGACGGTCGTCTACGACGAGCAATATCTCGTCATTTTGCCGACGATTAACATGCCCGAATTGAAGGAGCGCTACAAGCATTGCCCGCCGGTTTCCTTCACGAGCTTCAGTTCCGCCGACAATCTGATGTCGAAAGAGGAGATTCGGAACATCCTGCGGCGCGGGGGGTTCCTGTCATGAAGCTGCTGATTTTGGGCGGGAACGGGATGGCCGGCCACATTTTGGTGGACTATTTCCGGCGGCAGGGGCGGCACAGCGTGTTTTACACGACGCGGGATCACAGGGATCCGCACGGGCTGATCATGGACGCCGCCGACTGTGTAGCCGTCGAGAAGCTGGTCGAAGCGGTGCGGCCGGACGTCATCGTCAACGCGATCGGCGTACTGAACCAGTTTGCCGAGCAAGACAAGATCGCCGCGTATCACATCAACGGCTTCCTGCCGCACCGCCTTGCCCGGGCGGCCGATATTGCCGGCGCCCGGCTGATCCATATCAGCACGGACTGTGTGTTTTCCGGCACGCGCGGCGGCTACCGCGAGGATGACGAGCCGGACGGCACAAGCGTTTACGCGCTGACGAAAGCGCTCGGCGAAGTCCGGGCGCCCGGCCACGTGACGATCCGCACCTCTATCATCGGCCCGGAAATCCGCCCAGGCGGCATCGGGCTGATGCATTGGTTTATGAACAGCAAAGGGACGGTTTCCGGATACCGGAGGGTGCTGTGGAACGGCGTGACGACGCTCGAACTGGCCAAAGCCGTCGACGCGCTGCTGGACTCTCCGGTTTCGGGCCTGATCCATCTCGCCTATCCGGAGCCGATCAGCAAACATGATTTGCTGCTGCTGTTCCGGGAGATTTGGGGGCGGACGGATATCGCCGTCGTGCCCAGCGGCGAGCCGGTTCAGGATCGGACGCTGATCCAGACCCGCAGCGATTGGAAATACGAGGTGCCTCATTACCGCGAGATGCTGGAGGAGTTGGAACGATGGACGAAGGAGAAGCACTGCTAGGCCGCGCTATTCTCGTCACGGGCGCGGCAGGGTTTACCGGCGCTCACGCCTGCCGGTATTTTGCCGGGCTCGGCATGAAGGTCGCCGGGCTCGTTCACAACCGGATCCCGGATACGTCCGGCGCGGACGCGAGGATCCGGTATTACTCCTGCGATCTGCTGGACTCGCGGCAATTGCCGGCGATCGTTCGCGAAGCGGCCCCCGATTACGTGCTGCATCTCGGAGGGAAAAATTCCGTCCCCGAATCCTGGGACGACCCGCTGCTATACATGCAAACCAACGTATTTTCCCTGCTGTCCCTGCTTGAAGCGCTGCGCCCGTTTCCGGACTGCCGCGTGCTTATCGCGGGGTCGCGCTTATCGGTTCCGCTTGCGCCCCCTTACCGTCCGCCTCATCCCTACAGCTTGAGCAAAAGCCTGCAGAAGGCGATCGCCCTAACCTGGCAAGCGCTGTTCAACCAGTTCATCATGGTGGCGGAGCCGTCCAATTTGACCGGGCCGGGACCGTCGACGGGGATTTGCTCCCTGCTCGCCCGGCGGGTCGCCCGGGCGGAACTCGGTTTCACGGACGAACCGTTCCGGCTGTCGTCCCGGCTCGTCCGGCGCGATTTCCTCGATGTCCGCGACGCGGTCCGGGCTTACGGATATTTGCTCGCTTACGGCCGCAGCGGCGAGGAATATCCGGTATGCTCGGGGCAGGAGCGGAGCCTTTTGGAGGTGGCGGAAGCCGTGCAGCAGCTCGCGGGGACACGGATTCCCCTGCTATGGGGGGATTCCGATCCGCAGCCCTCCGGCGGGGAGGCCAAACCGGCCGAACCGGAGTTTCTGTCCCGGCTGGGCTGGAAGCCGCTCATTCCGTTTTCCGCCTCGCTAACCGACGTCATTGGTTATTTTCGCGGCACGAAAGGAGAGTTTCGATGACACCGACGGTTTCGGTCATCATACCGTTCTATAACTGCCCGTACGTGGAGCAAGCGGTTAAAAGCGCCTTGAACCAGACCTACCGTCCGCTGGAGGTGATCGTGGTCGACGACGGCTCAACCAGTCATGCGGAGCGGCTTGCGACCTACCGTCCGCATATTCATTATCTGGGAAAAGCAAACGGCGGAACGGCCTCGGCGCTCAATCACGGCATCCGCCATGCCAGCGGGGAATATATTGCGTGGCTCAGCTCGGACGACGTTTTTTATCCGGATAAAATCAGCCGGCAAGTCGCTTTCATGCAGCGGCAAAACGCCGCCATATCCCATACGAATTTTCATTGCATCGACAGCGCGGGCAATGTGACGCGGCATCATGCCGTCCCGCCCGGTATGCTGCGGAACAACGCCGATTTATACCGGTGTTTTCTGCACGCGAATCCGGTTAACGGCTGCACGGTGATGATCCGGCGGGATCTGTTCGCGGCCGTTGGTTTGTTTGACGAGTCGCTGCCGTATACGCATGATCTCGATTTCTGGTACCGGGCGATTCTGAGCGGAACGTATTTTCCGTTTCTGAACGAATCTTTGACCGGCTACCGCTGGCACGATGGAATGGGAACGCTGCGGCACCGCGAGCAGATCCAGCAGGAGATCGTCCATACTCAAAACCGATACCGGGAGCGGGTAATCCGGATTTTGTCCTTGATGAACATGTGATCCCGGACTTTAACCATTCTAATGACATATAGAGATTTCAGCGCGAGAGCAGGAGGCTGACGCTTCCGGCCCTCGCGTTTTTTTGCGCCTGGGTTCGGAATTACGCGCTTGGCTCAAACCTCTTACTTTTTAAGAGAATATAGTAAACTACGAAACTTAAAAAATCTGAGAGGAGGTTGGCGGTGGCAATTCATAGAATTCAAAAATTTTCGCTTCGCGATTTTAAAGTTTACCGATATTCTTCAGGTTTGAACCGAAATCCCAAGAAAAAGGAGGGGCAGTATGAAACAAACCGGAATAAAGGGCGATCCCGCGGTGTTTTCCTTCAAATTCGTTACCGATTTTATTAAGCTTGAAGCCGCCAAAGGCCCTGTGATCGAAGCCAAGATTCGCGCAAAGTGGTTATCCCTCCTATGTCCTGCTGATTTGAATATCGCTTTCACTTTGCGGAAGGAAGATACTCGGCCGCAGGGAATGGAGCATGTTAATCTGGTTGCCATGAACGAACCCGGTTATTGGAATCACTATTTCTTCAATTCGTGGCAGTACGATCAAGAAACACGAAGCCGCGGCTGGAGCGTGGGACCTAATATCGAGTTATCCAAACCGCCGAAAGCCATGGTTCCCGTGGTGGTATATTCAGAGTTCCAGAAAAAGAATTTGCTCGACCGTTGGAAGGGGTATGATCCGAATCTCGTCACAATCATCCCCAATATAATTGATCGTACGTTGTTTTATCCGGGCCAGCGAGCGGGCCATCCCGTGGTCGGTTGGATCGGATACGATCACCCCAGCAAATATACGAAGGGGGCTGAAGTTATCCCCTATTTGGCCAAACGCTTCCCGGAGGTCACCTTTGAGATGGTCCATGCCGAACCCCCAAAATTCAAACATGAATGGATGAAGGAACCGTTGCCTAACGTTAAAATTTTGACCGCCGTTCCGCACTCCAGAATGCCGGAAATCATACGCCGCTGGCATGCGTTGGTATGCGGCAGCAAGTGGGAGACCGGAGCCACTCACGTGCGGGAGGCCATGGCCTGCGGCGTGCCGGTTATCGCGGCTAAAGTAGCGGCGCTGCCTGAAGTCGCCGGAAGCCAAATGCTGTTGGACGAAATGAAATGGGGGCATCCGCCGGCCACGAGCAGGCCGTACGAATGGACGGAGCCGTCGTTGAACAAGTACGCCGACGCTTTGTCCGTGCTCCTCAACGACTCCGCTAAAGCGAAACGCCTGTCGGAAGCGGCGATCCAGGAAAGCTTGCGGGGGGAACCCCAGGAAATTGCCAAGCTTTGGTATGCATTTATTCGCAAATGCCGCGATCATTACAGTAAATAAAAGGGGGTCCGTTTATGAGTACGCCCGTAACGGTATTAATGCCTTTTTACAACCCCGGGCGGTTTTTGCGCGAAGCTGTCGAAAGCGTCATCGGACAGACGTTTACGGACTGGAAGCTAATTTTGATCGATGACGGCTCCACGCAAAATGTTCATTCGCAAATCCAAAAATATCTTCAGGATTCCCGGATCAAGCTGCTTAAACTGGAGAAGAACGTCGGCCAATCCCAGGCGCTGAACCGGGGGCTTGAATTGGTGGATACGCCGTTTATCGTTCAATTGGACAGCGATGACAAGTTTTTCCCTCACACGCTTGGGGTCCTGGTCAACGAAGCGCGGAAGCAGCCGGAAGACGTCGCGGTATTCTCGGGAAACATGCAGGTGATCCATGAGGACGATCGGGGCAACCTGATGTTTACCACGACGAACCAAGGCCGTCCATTTACCGACAAATACGACTTTATTTTGGCCAACACGTCCTTGTGGCCCCGCTTTTACCGGACGAGCGCGATCCGCTTGGTCGGAGGGTGGCCGACGGACGACCCGTACGGCGGACGGGTGATGGAGGATAAGCAGGTATTGCTGCGGCTCATTGAACGCTACCGGTTCCATTGGGTCGATCAAACGCTGTATATCCACCGCCGGCATCCCAACAACCATACGAATCAGATCGCCTTGTACGCCGAGATGGTGGAATGGTCCATCCGCCAAGCTTTGAAACGATGGGGAGGAACCTACGAGCCCGTGTTTGTTACTTACGGAATCGGGTGGAAAAGGCTGGAACGGTTGATTCCCGTCTCGCCCGGCGGGCAAAGCAAACCGGTGCCGGCAGCCCGGCCTGCGGTTTCGCCAGCCAAACCGCCAGCCAAACCGCAGGCCGCACCAGCCAAGCCGCCGGCTTCACCGGCGCAGGGCACGGGGCCGCGTCCTGCGAAGAAGCCGCGAACACCCCCGGCGAACATTTCTCCCTATGGAACGCAAAATGCCGGACCCGGCACCGGGCCTTATACGGGTCCCGGGACAGCGCCAGGCACCGGACCGGGGACCTGAGTTTATCGCACAAAGCTGTATAGAAAGGTGGTTTCTAATAGATGAGTAGCTTGGTAACGGTCTTGATTCCATTTTATAATCCTGCCGCCGGCTTCCTTAAGGATGCCGTGGAGAGTGTTTTTAAGCAAATCCGCAAAGACTGGAGGCTGCTGTTGATCGATGACGCCTCCACGGAAAACTACCTGCCGCAAATCGAGAAGTACTTATCGGATTCGCGGGTGGAATTAATTCGCCTGCCCCGAAACGCCGGCCAGTCCCAAGCGCTGAACAAAGGCCTGGAATTGGTAAACACCCCGTATATGATACAACTGGACAGCGACGACTGGTTTTACCCGCACACTTTAACCGTGCTGCTGGATGAAGCTTCGAAACTGCCGGAGGACATCGCGGTGGTATCCGGCAATATTCAGTACGTGTACGAGGACGCTTCCGGAAACCGAATCAAAACGGCGGTTTACAAAGGCCGCAAGTTTAAGAATATATACGATTTTCTCTTGGCCAATACTTCCGTCTGGCCCCGGTTTTACCGGGTCAGCGCCGTCCGTTCCATCGGCGGGTGGCCGACCGACGATCCGTACGAAGGCAGGGTAATGGAAGATAGACGGATCCTGCTGCGGCTTATGGAAAAATACCGCTTCCACTGGGTAGATCAGATGCTTTATATTCACCGCAAACACGGCAAAAACCACACTGCCCTTCAAACCGAACGTTACGCGGAAATGACGGAATGGACTACTCGTGACGCTTTGGAACGCTTGGGAGGAAGATATAAACCGGTGTTCGCTCAAAACGCGGCCACCGGATGGAAAACGGTCGAGCGGTTGATTCCAATATCCCCCGTTCTCCCCGTTTCTTCCAAGCCGCAGCCGGGCTCGGCGCCGCCGAAATTGGATTCATCCGTAAAAGTTCCCGAGTCGCCAGCAAACGCTCCCGAATCTCCAGCAAACGCTCCCGAATCTCCAGTAAAAGCTTCCGAATCGCCAACGAAAACTCCAGCATTACCTGTAACGACTCCCGAAGCCAAACCAGCTTGGCAAGCCCGATCCGCCACACCTTCGGTTTCGCCGCTTCCGGTACCCCAACTTCAGGACCAACCTGCCGTCCCGGCACTGCAGCCTGTATTCGCCGCCCCCGCTTTCGAAGCGGTACCCGTGCCGCAATATCCATATATCAATGCCGGCCCGGGAACGGGGCCGTATACAGGTCCCGGTACTGCACCGTATACAGGACCCGGTACGGCGCCATATACAGGTCCCGGCACCGCGCCGGGAACCGGCCCGGGAACAGGGCTGGCTACATTATAGGAGGGATGAGAAATGAGCCTTGTTACCGTTGTTGTACCCACCTACAATAAAGCCGCTTATATCGAGGAAGCGCTGAAATCCATCGAAAATCAGACCTATCGGGACTGGAGGCTGCTGGTTGTCGATGACGGCTCAACGGACAATACGGTATCCATCGTGAAACGGGTCATGGATCCTTCCCGAACGCAAGTGATCGAGCGTAAACAGAATCAAGGCATTTGCCATGCGCTAAATCAGGCGCTGCAGGCAATCCGGACGAAATATTTCATTCAGGTGGACGGAGACGATTGGGTCGTCCCCGAAACAATTGAGGTTCTCCTGAACGAAATGGAACGCCAATCGGAGAACGTTGCCCTGGCTTATGCGAATACTTGCCATTGGCACGAGAAGAACGGGGTCCTCCATTATTTCAAAACCATGAAGCATCGGCCGTTTAAGGACCGGTATGATTTCGTAGTATACCCCTCGATGGTGCAGCCTAGATTTTATAGAACGAGCTGCGTCAAAAACGTCGGCGGTTGGGAGATCGATGAACTGACGGGCGGCAGAATGCTGGAGGATCGGCGAATGCTGCTTCGCCTGCTGGATCAGTACAATTTTGTCCATGTCGACCGTGACTTGTATCAATTTCGCTATCATCACAATAATTTGAGTCAATTCCGAAACGCCGCAACGTATAACTTGTTAATCAAAATGTTTACGGACAAAGCGTTAAAACGCTGGGGGGACCGCTACCGGGCCGAAATGATCGGCCCGCCCCACCTTTGGCAAACCGTTGTCCTCACCCCTACAAATCAAGGAAAGGAGTAGTCCTTTATGGGAAAAGTGACCGTTGTCATCACATTGTATAATAAAGAACGCTACATTGATCAAGCGATCGGCAGCGTGCTGCGACAAACGTATTCGGACTGGGAACTTCTGATTATCGACGACGCATCCACCGACGGGTCTGTGGCCAAGGCGCGCCAATTCAGGGACCCGCGGATCCGAATCGTCCCTCTGGCTGAGAATCTCGGGCAATGCCATGTTTTGAACTACGCGCTTACGATGATAACCTCTCCCTATTTCATGCAGCTTGACGCCGATGACTGGCTGGACAAAGACACGCTCCGGATAATGGTAAAAGCGGCTGAGGCGAATCCGCATGCTGCGCTTTTTTACGGCAATCATCTCACTTATTGGCTGGATGACCAGGAACGCGTCGTCAGGAAGGAACCGATCATCCTTGAACAATACCAAGACCGCTATGACTTGATGCTTAAAATGAGCAACGCGATGGTGCCGCGTTTTTACCGGACGGAAGCCGTTCGGGATGTCGGCGGCTGGATGGCGCAGGTATACGGTGACCGGATAGCCGACGATGTCCAAATCGCTTTAAGGCTTGCCGGAAAATACCGTTTGGTCTGGATCAACGAATTCCTGTACCATCGGAGGAGAGACACGGATAACTGGAAAAAATTCGAGCAATCGCGGCCGCTGCGGCGCCAATACCGCTATGAATTGTATAACCAAATCTTGCGGGAATGGGGGGGCGAGTACAAAGCCGATTGGGTGCCCCAGCCGGACGGAAGCAATTATTTGCGCGGGTTTATTCGAAAATAGGATATTGGCTGTCCAATGAAAAAAGCCGGGCCTAGATAATATCTTAGCCCGGCTTGTCGATATTTCAGCCTTGATTCATCACATACTGGTACGTTTCCTGCAATCCGCGGTACAGGTCGTACGTCGGCTTCCAGCCAAGCGATTCGAACGCCCGGATGTTGCTTAAGCAGCTGTGCCGGATATCGCCGGGCCGTTCGGGCTGGTGCACGGCCGGCAAAGGCTCGCCGTGAATATCCTGCAGTATCATGAGCAGTTCCTTAATCGAAGTGGGCAGGGCCGTGCCGATCTGAATGATCTCGCCGTCTCCCTGCCGGACGGCGGCAAGGTTGGCTCTGACGACATCCTTGACGTAAACGAAATCCCGGGTTTGTTCGCCGTCTCCGAAAACGACCAGGGGTGTTCCTTTTTTGATCCGGTCCATATAGATGGAGATGACGCCCCCCTCGCCTTTCGGCGTTTGCCGGGGCCCGAACACATTGGCGTAACGGAGGATGGTATAATTTAAGCCGTACAGTTTGTGGAATACGCGCAAATACAATTCTGGCGTGCGTTTGGAGATGCCGTAGAAGGAAATGGGGCGGGCCGGATCCTGCTCGTGAATCAGTGCCGTCGTCAGCTCCCCGTAAACGGCGCAGGAGGAAGCATACACGACCTTTTTGACCCCGGCTTCACAGCATGCCTGCAAAGTATTCGCCGCTCCTATGATGTTTATGATCGCGTCATAGGCGGGATCCTTGACGGAGCGCTGGACGTCGACCTGGGCCGCCTCATGGAAGACGACGTCCGGCTGCAGCCGTTTGATCAGCCCGGCGGCCTCCTCGCTTTGGATATCCAGGGTGTACAAAGGGATATTTTGAGGCAAATAATCACGGTTTCCCGTCGAAAGGTTGTCGATCACGTGAACGTCGGCTCCCTGCGCGATCAGAGCTTCGACCAGATGGGAGCCGATAAAGCCGGCGCCGCCGGTAACGAGCGCCTTCATAGCAAGTTCCCGTCCTTCAGCTGCTGGCGGAACCAGTCGATCGACTGCTTCAGCCCTTCGTCCAGGGAGACGGAAGGCTCGTAATTCAGGACGCTCCGGGAACGGGATAAATCCGGCATGCGCACGGGCATATCCTCATAGCCGGGGCCGTACGCCTTAGCGTAAGGCACGTAAACGATCGGCGAGGCGGACCCGGCCAAATCGCGGATTTTATGAGCCAGATCGCGGATCGTAATCGCGTTTTCGGAGCCGATATTAAACGCCTGTCCATTGGCATGGCTGCCCATGGCGGCTAACGTACCCTCCACCGTATCGCGAATGTACGTAAAGCAGCGGATTTGCGACCCGTCATGATACACCTCAAGCGGCTGGTTTTGCAGCGCGGCCCGGATGAACCGGGCGACCACGCCGCCGTACTGCGACGACGTCTGTCTTGGTCCGTAAGCGTTGAAGTAACGCACGACGGCGACCCGCAGCCCCTTCTCCGCATAGGCGAAGCAGAGATGCTCGTCGATCGCTTTGGCCGTGGCGTAACACCAGCGGTGGATGGACGGGGCGCCGAGCACCCGGTCCGAATCCTCGCTGAACGGGAGTTGGTTGTTTTTGCCGTAAATTTCCGAGGTGGAGGCAAAAACGACCTTGACGCCGTTTTGGTGGGCCAGTTCCAAAATATTGCGCGTGCCGTCGATGTTGCCTTCGATCACTTTCAGCGGATTTTCCACCGTATTTTTGACCCCCAGCACGGCAGCCATGTGGAATACGACATCGCAGCGCTCCATCAGACCGCGCAGCAAATATTTGTCCGTTACCGAACCGTAGATCATCGAGTGCCGGTTATTTTCCGTCGCGTCATTCAAAAATTGCAGCTTTCCCGTGGACATATCGTCCAGCGTCCAAACGTAATGTCCCTGCTCGAGCAGCCGCTCTACCAGATGGGACCCGATAAATCCGGCCCCCCCGGTCACTAATATATTCATAGTGGATATACACCTCGTTTGCTCTGAATTTAGATTGAAATGATATTCCCGCGATCCTCGATATTTTTCGTGGCGTTCCGGGTGTCGAATACCAGAGGGGAGAAAGATGCAAGAGACTCGTAGGAGATCGAAGAGTGGTCCGTTAGAATGAGCACGCAGTCATGCTTCTGAATATTCCGTTTGGTCAAAGCTACGCCGTCGAAGATACGTCCGCCGATTTCAATCCGGTCGATGTAAGGATCGTGGAAATTGACCGTCATGCCGGCTTCCATCAGCTTTTGAACAATCGGCAGCGCCGACGATTCGCGCAGATCGTTGACGTCTTTCTTATAGGTCACCCCAAACACAAAGACCTTGCATTCGGCGAGCGGTTTGTTGGCGGACAGGCGCTGGATTACTTTTTGCACGACATATTCCGGCATCGACTCGTTTACCTTGTGGGCCAACTCGATAAATTTCGAATCTTCCCCATACTGCTTCGCCTTCCATTGCAAATAAAGCGGGTCGACCGGAATACAGTGGCCGCCGATTCCCGGTCCGGGATAATAAGGCGTAAATCCGTAAGGTTTCGTGCTGGCCGCTTCAATGGCTTCCCAGAGGTTGATGTTCATTTTTTCACACAAGACGGCCAATTCGTTCATGAAGGAAATGTTGATCAGTCTTTGGCAGTTCTCGAGCAATTTGGTAAACTCGGCGACGCGCGGGGAAGAAACGATGACGACGCGGTCAAAGATGCTTTCGTATACGGCTTTTGCCGTTTCCGTGCATTTTTCGGTGACTCCTCCGAGCACCTTCGGGATCAGATGCAGCTCCTTCTGATCGGGGCCGGGATCGATCCGTTCCGGCGAATAGGCGAGAAATATGGTTTGGCCGACGACGAATCCCGTCGATTCAATCATCGGCAGCAGTTCCTCCTCCGTTGTACCGGGGTAGGTGGAGCTTTCCAAAACGACCAGTTGGCCTTTTCGCAGATAGGGCAAGGCGTTTTTCATGGCACCGTGTACATAGGTCAAATCCGGTTGAAAGTTTCGGTCCAGCGGGGTGGGGACGCACAAAATAACCGCATCCGCCTTGCTGATGGCGCTGAAAGAACCGCTAACATGGAACCGTCCTCCTGCGAACATAGTTCTTATCTCTTTGGACGTAAAATCGGATAGATAGCTTTGCAGGTTTGTCAATTTGGCAATTTTACTAGCATCCACGTCGATCCCGTAAACGGTATGGCCATTTTGCAGAAAAAGAGAAGCTAACGGAAGACCGACGTAACCGAGGCCGATGACGGCGATGCTCGCTTTTGCCTGATTCATAGGGTTTCACTCCTTTTCTCGTAGATGATATATCCTACTCAAGCGAGTCTTCCATTGATATAGATAGAAGTACCCGTAATAGAAAAAATGGTAGAATATCCTGCCGGGTCAATAGATTCGTATAGAAGTAAATAACGGTGCTTGTCCTTCGGCAATTTGGTCGAATGTCCCTTACGGCGGATTAGGTAAGTACATAGGATATACGGAGTTCCACAAGGAAGGGCTGGGGACATGAATATTTTGTTAACGACTTATTTTTATCTGCCGCACGTCGGCGGGGTTTCGACGTACGTGGACACGCTGAAGCGCGAGCTGGAGCGGCTCGGCCACCGGGTGGACGTTTTCGCCCATCATCCGGATATGCAGCATTACTACATGCCGAACAACGGGCGAACGCTGGTGAAATCGAAAGTGAAAGACCGCATCTACGAGAAGATGTACGCTTACTACGAGCAGCAGATGAAACATGTCGATCCGTGGATCCGGTGGAGGGATATCGAAAGGTACTGCTTCGAGGCGGCGGCGTCGATATTCGGACTTCAGAAATACGATCTGATCCACACCCAGGACATTGTGTCGACCCGGGCGCTGTGGCGCGTCAAAAGCAAGACGACGCCGCTCGTCGCCACGATTCACGGCTGTTTGGCTACTGAATTTATACATTCCGGCGAAATTGCCGGGAAAGACACGCTGGCCTGGAAATATGCCGCGGCGGAGGAGTTTTACGGAGCGACTTCCAGCGATGCCACGATCGTTCCGACCGATTGGCTCAAAGCGCTATCCATGAGCGAATTTGCCGTTCCCGGCAAGCATTTGCAGGTCATTCCCTACGGAATGGATGTTGAGACGTTCCAGAAGCGGCTGGCATCCGCTCCCGCCCCGGCGCGCTCCGAAAAAAAAGTTCTGATCTGCCCCGCCAGACTCGTTCCGGTGAAGGGTCACAAGCATCTGATTGAAGCGTTGGCCATGCTCAAAGGGGTTCGCGAGGATTGGGAATGCTGGCTGTTGGGCGACGGGCCGCTGGAGAGCCAGCTGAAGGAGCAGGTCCGGAGCTTGGGATTGGAAGCGCATGTGCAGTTTTGGGGTCCAAGGCAGGACGTTCCGGAACTGCTGAGCCAAGCTGACGTGTTTGTGCTGCCGAGCCTTCAGGATAATCTTCCTTTTTCCATAATGGAGGCGCAAATCGCCGGAAAACCCGCCGTCGTATCGGATGCGGGCGGGATTCCGGAAATGGTGAAGCATGGCAAAACCGGGCTCGTATCGCCGGCCGGAAATAGCGAAGCGCTTTTCCAAAATCTCCTCAGAGTGCTGGAGAGCGAAAGACTGCGAATCCGGCTTGGCGAGCAAGCCAAACGGTGGGCGCTGGAGCATTGGTCCATCGAAACGATGATGAAAAAAACATTGAAGGTGTACGAAACGGTGATGAAACGGCGGCTTGTGAATAGGGAGGGAGCATAAAGCATGGAGGTAAGCGCAGTCTCCGTTCCGAGACGGGGAAGGGTTGTGCCGCAGCGGGGAAAACCTGCGGCAGGGCGAAGCAATCAGGTAAGGTTGATTCATCTCGAAGCAGTCAAAAAGATCGCAACCACCGAGAAAATTCAAGAAGAGAAGCCACGCCGGAAATCCGCGGCGCAGCGGCCCAAACGGAAGTCGCTCAGGGCGCGGAAACTTGCGGCATGGAGAAAAAGAAAGGCTAGACGGAAAAGATGGGCCAAAGGGCAGCGGGGGAAAGTTCACCGGAGATTAGCGCGTGTTGTCGTCCGCCGGCCTGCGGCAGGGAGCCGCCGGCATAATGCGTCGGCGAATCCGGCCGCGGCGCCGGATCAGGCGGCGGGAGCTTCGCCGCAAAACCTAGCGAAACCTGCGGGAGAATCCGGGGCACCTGCCGGAATTCGGCCCGCCGGGAATCCGGCCGCGGGGAATATCGGAGGTGGAGCGGCTTTGACACCGCCGGCCGAACATCCCGGCACGTTAAAACATCCTTTTGCCGCAGAAGCGCATCGCGGCTTGATCCACCTGCCGGATCCGTTTAGAACAGGAGGTGACCCGGCTGCCGCAGGGGTTGCCGTGGATACGGCGATCGGGCAGGTCCTGCCGCCCGGACCGGAGCCGGCGGAACCCGCTATTGCGGCAGACCCGGCAGGGACGGCGGTTCCGGAGGAAATGTTCACTGCGGCCGAAGTGGTCGCCGTCGCGGAGCCGCTTGTGCCAAGTCGACCGGGACCGGAGAGCGAAGTTGATTTCACACCCGCTCCCGTAGCCGTAATCGCTCCGGCCGAACGGGCCGCCCCGGAACCTGTTGCGGTTCACCCGGCCGAACATGCGGCGGTGCAGGAGCAGGCCCCGGCGCAGATTGCACCGGCCGCGCCGGAGCTAAACATCGTGCTGGAAGAAACCATGATTCCCGATCCCGCCTTCATTCATATTTTGCAGTCCGGCACCGAACCGGTCGAACTGGGCAATGAATGGAGACAGGTTGAATCGGATGAGTCGATCGGCTCGGTCCTTCGTCCGGAGACGGTTCAGGCGTTGGCCGCCGAGGTTTCGCCTCCGTCCATTTCCGAGCCTGCGGATGGAGGAAGCGAAACTGCGAATCCTGGCAGCGGCGCCGCGAACGAAGAATCGTAGAAGACTATTATTCTAAAACTATATATTTCCCCTTGAGGCTGGTTCTTATATATAAGTTGAACAACTGAAAAAAGCGAGTTAGGCAAAAGTGTGAAATGATTCTGAAGTCGAAAGAACATTTCACACGGCTGCCCTGATCCGTTCTATCAACAATTCAACTTATAGACTAATCGAACCGCCTCTTTTTTTGATTCGAACGGATGTCCCTGCCATTCTATTTTTCCTCGGAATATACTGACTAGCGTAGCAAGCAAGATTTTGAAGCAGATTATTTTGCAGAGGAGTTGAATGTCGTGTTCACAAGAAACAAAGGCGAAGACGCAAGTCAGGTTCTTCAAAAAATGCTGGCCAAAATTCCGCCTGTCTATCACGGGATGATTCCTTCCGACCTGTCGGATGAAGAAAAAGTAGCTTATCTCGAAGAACAGGAGCAGCGGGGAATTTTTAGAACGAAGCCGTTTTTTATGTGGCTGAACAAAGCTCCGGGTTCGGGGCTGTTCACCGGTCCGGGAACAGGCCCGGGAACGGGCCCCGGAACCGGGCTGCTGGGCGACAATATTACCCCGTACATTCCTTTTGGTCAACGCCAGGCGTATCAGGAGGAATACACCGGCGTATATTTCCACGAACTTCCCGACCCTGTGGTCATTAAGCCGGCCCCCGTACAAGTTCAGCCACCCGTCTATGAAGTGGAAGTGGATAAAGAATTGATTGACGAGCTGGATGAGGAGATGGACCTCGAAGACCTGTTGGAGGAAGACGAGGACAACGAGGAAGAAAGCCTGCAAAAATAAACGGGAGTTTAATCTAACCACCGGACATGATGTCTAGTGGTTTTTCTTTAAACAGCGCGGTTTCAGTTTTAGTGAAAGTTCAAAAAGTCAGGTTTTCAGCACCGAGAAGGTTGGATGAAGCCAGGGACGAAAGGAGCGAAAGCGTAGGATGATCCTACGTGAGCAACTGAAATGTTTCCGCAGGAAACATACTTCGGAAGCATACGCTATAGGCCCGGGTGAATTCAAGATTCGATGCCGAATACGCTCCTTGTTCTTGCTTCGTGATCAAAAGATGACTTTTTGAACTACCTCTTATAGAAGGAGGAGGTCTTGCTTGAACATTTTGTTGGCCACCTATTGGCCGTTTCCGCATATCGGCGGCGTGTCGACCTACCTGAACATCCTTCGTTCCCGGCTTGCGGAAGCCGGGCATGAGGTGGAAATCCTTGCCCAGCATCCCGGCCTCGCACACTACTATCTTGTTCGCGGCGGGCTCCGGCTCTGGAAACAAGACTTTCTTCCGCAGGCGGAGGAGGCGGTGAAAGCCCGGTTCCGGCGGCGTAAAATCCCGCTAAGTCCATGGATGCTCTGGAGGGAAAGCGAAAAATACGCTTTCGAGCTGGCCTGCCGAGGGCTTCCTTTGCAAGACTATGATTTGATTCATACGCAAGATATTATCTCAACCTTTGTACTCCGCAAGGCCAAGCCGGGGCGTGTTCCCCTGGTAGCGACGATTCACGGTTGTCTGGCTACCGAATGGGCGGCAAGTAACGAGATTCAGGCTCGCTCTCCGTTGGAACAGCATTATCTGTCTTTGGAAGAATACTACGGCTCCATGTCCCCGGACGGTCTGATTTTGCCCAGCCGCTGGTTGTCGGGCAGACTATCGACGTTCGGAATCCGGCATCCACGCGCTTACATTATTCCTTACGGCTTGAACCAGGAAGCGTACCGGGACAGGCAAGACAAGCAGCAAATGAACTTAAGAGTGTCTTCCTCGGTCCGGCCAAACAAAATCATTGCCTGCCCTGCGCGCCTCGTCGCCATCAAAGGACAAAAATACCTGATCGACGCGATGAAGCTGCTTGTGCAGAAGCGCAGCGACGTCGTCTGCTGGCTGATTGGGGACGGGATGATGCGCCAGGATCTGGAGCGGCAAACGAAGGAGCTTGGTCTTGAGAAGCATGTCATCTTTTGGGGCAAACGTCATGATGTTCCGGAGTTGATTGAAGGCGCCGACGTCGTGGTGCTCCCTTCGCTGCAGGATAACTTGCCGTTTACGATCATCGAAGCGCATAGCCTGGGCAAACCGGTCGTCGCTTCCCGAACCGGCGGAATCGTGGAGATGGTCCAGGACTGGGTCAACGGATTGCTGGCGGAACCGGGCAATGCCGTTGATTTGTACGAAAAGCTGCTAAGGCTTGTGGAGGATGACCGGCTCCGGGAAAAGCAGTCCGCCGAAGCGCGAAAACATGCCTTAACCGTATGGAACGACATGGCCATGCTCGGGCAAACGTTCGAGGTTTACGGGCAGGCAACCGTCAGCCGGCCGCTGCCGCTGCTGAGGCAGGACTTTGTTTCCAGGTTAAGCGATGATTACTGGGCGAATGCACGCCTGGCAGCCGGCCATATACGGAATTTTTCCATCCTATCCGGAACGGTGGCCGACGCCGAAACGGGTCTCCCGCTGCCGGACACCCCAATTCATTTGCTGGATACGGCCGGCGTCGTCCTTCGGAGTACGGCGAGCGGCAGCGGCGGGCAGTTTGAAATTTGCGATCTTCAGCCCGGAACCTATGAATTAGCGCTGTCCCACCCCCAGGCTGGGCTGAAGACGCGAAAAATCGCCGTTCTTTCGGCCGAATCAACCCGGATCGACATTTCGCTATAGAGGAGGGGATGAGGTGAGCAATCGGCTGCCTTTTTATTTATGGAAGCGACTGGAGGGTGAACGGGAGCATGACCGCTTTGGCGATGTGGTGCTTGCCGGAGACATCAATGGGGACGGGATGGACGAATGGATCATTGCCGCCAGCACGGCAACCTTTGTCGAAGACGAAGACGGTGTGAATCCGATCCCCCATTATTACCGGGGAAAAGTTTATGTATACTCGCATGATCTGAAGCCGCTTTTCACGCTGCAGGGCGAACGCTACGGCGACTGTTTCGGGGCTTCGGTCGCTTTGGGGGACATCAACGGCGACGGCAACCCGGAAATTATCGTCGGGGCCCCGCGGGCAAGCGCCGGTTCCCTGCTGGAATGCGGAACCGTATCGGTTTACTCCGGACGTACCGGGAACTTGCTTGGGAAGTGGAGCGGCGAAGAAAATTACGCTCGTTTGGGAGCGGCGCTGACTGTTTTGGATTGGAACCAGGACGGCATCCCGGATGTGGCGGTGTCTTCGCATAACTTGGACCCGAACGGGGCCGACCGGGATGGACGGGTGACCGTTTACTCCGGCCGGGATCATTCGATCCTGGAGAGCTGGGAGGGCAAGAACGGGGAAGGTTTGGGGCGTTCGCTCGCTTCCGGCGATGTGGACGGCGACGGCAAACCCGAGCTTATCGTAAGCGCGCCGCTATATTCCGGCGCGGATATGACCCGCAACGGACGCGTCTTGGTGTTTCGCGGCGGGGCGGCGCCGATGTTCGAGTCCAGAGGAAAGCGAAGCTATGACGAACACGGACGCAAAGTGGCCGCGTTCGACCTTGACGGGGACGGCATCGCCGATTTGGTCATCGGCTCGCCCAAAGCTGGGGGCGAATTTACCCGCGGCGGGGCGGTGGCTGCCTACAATCTGGTCTCAGGAGAGCTGGTGATGGAAAAGGAAGGCTGGTTTGGCCTTCAAGAGCTGGGGACCGATATTGTCCCGTTTGCCCAACGCGGGCAGGAGCCGGCCGTGCTTGCCGGATCGCGGGTCGGGGCCGCCTATCTGCTGGGCCGGGACGGCAAGCTGATTCACGAGTTTAACGGCGACGAAGCAGAGGTGTTCGGCCATTCCCTAGCGGTTATGTACGGGACGGACGAAGCGCAAATTGCGGTGGGCGCCGTTTCGGGCTTGAACCAAAACCGGTTTATGTCCGGATGCGTGTATTTCCTGTCCACCGAGCCGCCAGCCGCCAGTAAACGGGATGCGCCTGCGTTGCCTGAAGCCGCTGCGGCCGATTCCGGCGCAGCTTTACAGGCTCATTCACATCCGGCCTTCCCCGCGGGTGATATTCCGGCTGCGGCCGCGGCTTCGCCGAAGCGGATTTTGCTGGCGACCTACTGGTATTTGCCTCATGTCGGCGGGGTCGATGTCTATGTGCGTCTGCTGAAAAAAGAGCTGGAGCGCAAAGGGCATCAAGTCGACGTGCTGGCCCATCATCCGGATATGGCCCACTACTATCTTGTGGACGGAAACAAAAAGATCAATAAATGGAAGATCAAAAACCTGGTTTACGATCAAGTCATCCGGTTCTACCAGAAGTATTTGGCCCATGTCGACCCTTGGGTGCGTTATCGCGACGTCGAGCGCTATTGCTACGAACTGGCCGCCGCCTTGTTTGATTTGGATCAATACGACATCATTCATACGCAGGACATCATTTCCACCCGGGCGTTGTCCCGCGTCAAGCCGTCCCGCACCGCCCTGGTCGCCACCATTCACGGCTTGCTGGCCAAGGAGCATATGATTGCCGGAGATATTGAAAGCAAGGACAGTTTGGCTTGGAAATACGTGGCCGATGAAGAGTATTACGGATGCGTGTCGGCGAACGCCGCCATTTTGCCTACCGAATGGCTTCGCCGTGAAATGGTCCGGTTCTCCGTGCCCCCGGACATCTTCAGCGTCATACCTTATGGTATGGATTTCGCCGAATTCGAGCAAAGATCGCAAGCGCCGCTTACGGAGCCGCTTCCGCAAGCAGCGGAATTCACGATCAGCTGCCCGGCCCGGCTCGTCCCGGTCAAAGGCCATCGTACCCTGATCGGGGCGCTAAGCCGAATAAGCTCCGATCCGCGTTGGCATTGCTGGCTGCTCGGCGACGGAGTTCTTCGCGCCGACGTGGAACGCTGGATTTCCGAAGCCGGCTTGACTGACCGCGTCACCCTGCTCGGCGACCGCCGGGACGTGCCGGCGATTCTGCGGCAAAGCGACTGTATGGTGTTGCCTTCCTTGCAGGATAACCTGCCGTTTTCCATCATGGAGGCGCAGCTGTCCGGCACCCCTATCGTCGCCTCGAATGCCGGCGGAATTCCGGAGATGATCCGGCATGAGGAAACCGGATTGCTGTTCGAAACCGGCAACGATCGGGAGCTTGCCCAGCAGTTGACCCGCCTGATGGAGGATCAGCCGCTGAGACGATCTTTGGCTAAACGGGCCAAGGAATGGGCGAATCGGCAATGGTCCCCTGACACCCTGCTGGAGCGGACCCTGGCGGTTTATGATTTGGCGCTGCAAAGGGTGAGAACATGATGATTTTTTCCTTTACCGTATACGAAAAGCCGGATCCCGTTTTCTGGCAGAAGCTGGCGGTCAAGCTTCCGGAAGGCTACAACTACCCCGATCCTTGCTTTCTGCGAACGATCGATCCGGAGCTCTCCAGCCTGCCTTATGTCATGAACCTCTCGTGCCTGACCCCGGACATAACCAAAGGGGACGAGGCTTTCCGGGCGTCTCTTCCCGCCAAGCTGCCTCCGGAATACCGCATCCCGGACACCGGATTAATCAAGCGCTTATGCGAGTTGTGAACGCGGGTAAACCTCTATAAGTCAGGAATGATGGTGTATGAATAAACGTGTGCTGTTCGTGTTTTACGTGCCGAGCGGGGGGATGGAAACCGTAAATCGCCAGCGGTGCAGGGCATTGCGGCGTTTTGGAATTGAGGCGGAATGCTTGTACTACAGGTGGGGAGCCGGGCTGCAAAACAAAACGGACTTTCCGGTTTATGTCACGGATGAAGACGATGAAATTCGCCGGCTTATCCAAACGCGCCGCTACGATTGCATCGTGGTGACGACGGATTACGCCAGCTTTCCCCGCTTTCGCAGACTCGGTTACGAGGGCAAGCTCGTGCTGGAAATCCAAGGATTCGGATCCGTGGATACCGCCGAAAAAGAGCTTCGCGCCGCAGTCCCGATCGTCCGTCAGCATGCCGCCGCTTTAATGAATCCGAAAACGCCTCATATTACGGCCTTGTTTCAGCAATTGTACCCGGCCATTCCGCAATTTTATTTAAATAATTGTTTTGACGCCAAAGCTTTTTCGTACCGTCCTTCGCAAAAACAAAAGGAACCCGTAGTCGCCTGGGTCGGACGGATTGAGGACAATAAAAACTGGCGGGAGTTTCTTTATATTGCCCATTCCTTGCTTTTTTATGACCGGAGCATTCAAATCTGGATGTTTGAAGACCATTATTTATCGAGCCCCGCGGAGCGCGGAAAATTCGAAAGTTTGGTGGACCGGCTGCAGCTTCGCAGCCGTTTAAAGGTTTGCTCCAATGTGCCCAATCGGGAAATGATCCATTATTATTCCTCCATCGGCGATTCCGGCGGATTCCTGTGCAGCACCTCCAAAGTCGAAGGAGCGCCGATGTCCATCATCGAAGCGATGAGCTGCCGCTGCCCCGTGCTGGCAAGCGGTTCGGACGGCGTCGTCTCCTGCATTAAGCATAATAAAACGGGGAAAAGCTATGTCCTTGGCGATATCGGCCAGGCCGTTCGGGAAGGGCGCGAGCTGATGCTGAACAAACCGCTGCGAAACGGGATACAAACCCAAGCTTTACAGCTTGTAAAAAGCGAATTTCATCCGGATAAATACAGCCGGGAATTTATGAACATGCTGCAAACCATTTAATATACCATACCGTCAAGAAAAACTGTTCCCTGCGTTAAAACGGACGCTTTCGGGAACAGTTCTTTTTTTCCCGCTGCGGTGAAACTTCCCTGAATGTCGTTCACGGATGCGGCGCACTCTAACGCATGTAATCATACACATTAAAATCTTTGATGGGGGATGACTACATGCCTGGAGCCAAAAGCAAAATCGTGAATTTGTCGTTGTCCGCCGCATTGCTGGCCAGCGTGATCGGCATTGCGGGCTGCGGTGACGGCACAGCCAAGAACAACGTACGGACGCAAAGCGTTCGGAACAACAACAACCGGAACTATGATGTCAACTCCCTTCCCAACGGGAACCGTCTGTTTTCGCGTAGCGCGGGGAACGGTCAGGATCAGCGGATTCGCTCCTTGAGATACAGTCCTGCGCTAAGCAATAAAGTCGCCCAGCTGGGCGATGTGCAGACGGCTCATGTCGTCGTGACGGACCGCGACGCATATGTGGCTGTTACGCTCCACGGTAACAACAACGCCGCCACGGGGAATACGGCGGGCCGGACAAACACTTACGGCATGCGTTCCACCGGCATCGGTACGGGAACGACGAATCTCGGCGGACCTTACGGTGCCGGCTACGGAACGCGCGGCGCCTATGACAACGGGCTTGGCCGCGGGCTGACGGCCCCTAACGGAGCCGGCGGTCTTTTCGGAACTCGCGGCAACAATTTGTTCGGCATGGGTGGAACGAACACGACCGGCACCGGGACACCCGGATACGGCACCGCCGGAAATGGTCCGGCCGGCTATGGAACGACAGGTTATGGGACAACCGGAACCGGGACCATGTACAATGGCGCCGGGAATATGGGGATGAGCAGCGTAAACCGCGGCACTACGATTTACGGTACCGGCACGCGCAGCGGAGCCGGAACTTATGACGGTGTAGGCGCAGGCCGCTTTAATGTCAACGGCGCGGTTACCGATAACGTCCCTCAGGACGTTAAGGACCGTATTGCCCATGTCGTGAAGCAAACGGCCCCTCATATCCGCAACGTGTATGTTTCCGGGAATCCCGACTTCGTAACCAGCATGGGGAACTATGCTACCCAAACGCGCGGAGGCGGGACGCTGAACAACGTCATCGGCGATTTCCAAACGTTGATCAACCGGATTTTCCCGGGGCGCACCGGGACGATGACCGGCCCGAACGGGTATACGCCTACCGGCCCGAATGCCGGCATGGGCAACGGTACGAGAGGCATGACGGGAACCGGTGGAGGTCTTCGCACCGGCACCAACGGCGGTTTTTCGGGCGGCACGACCCGTTAACGGAGAAACCGGCTAAATTAAAGCAATGCAGGCTAGGCCCCCTTTCTCGCCAGAAGGGGGCCTAATTATTGTAGCCGAGAACCCGCAGATGGAATTTTACGTAATCTAACGAAGCTAACGAAATCTAACGTAATCTAATCGTACCGCCAGCGCGCTAATGGTTGTTAAAAACCAGGCGGCTTCATTTTTATGCTGATGTACTATGTGGTTTGCTCATAAGTATTTCCATTACATTAAGACATCAAGACTGAAGGTGATTCGTCGTTTGCTAGGACGGGTCGTTGAGATCAACTGCAAAAGTGCATTCTATTTTCCGTAGTTCATCCTTTTAGAGCGTTTGAAATGCAAAAATGCATCTGAATATCCGCGATTTGATAAAAAAGTGACTTTTAACCGGAAATGAACTGCACATTTGCATTTGAACCGCCTGTTTCAGGGAGTTTCGACGAAATTCGCCTGCACTTTTGCATTTCATGGTGGGATACCCCTTCCCTATATAGGAATGTGGCAGGAAGCCCTTCGACCCGTACAGGTAATAAAAGGGTTGTTTACTATATTTGCAGTTCTGATTAGTTATAATATGCGACTTGTAGTCAGACAGCCCTCTCCATCACGATTTTAAAGACTTATTCGGCTTCTTCGGCTTCGCCGTTTAGCAGCCGCCCTTTCACCCAAACCCGCTGCAGCTCCAGATCGCCGCTTACAAGCAGCAGGTCGGCTTGTTTTCCGGTTTCCACCGCGCCGGTCAAATGATCGATCCGGATCAGCTTGGCCGGGTTGCCGCTGGCCAGTTCGGAGGCACGCTCCACGGACAAGCCAACTTCCTGCACCAGATAACGGAAGCCGCGGATCATTGTCAGCGTGCTGCCGGCCAATGTGCCTTCGCTATCTTTGAGGGTGCAAACCCGGTCCTTCACAACGACCGGCAGATCGCCGAGCATATATTCGCCGTCCCCAAGACCGGCTGCCGACATCGCGTCCGTGATCAGCATCAGGTTGCTGCCGGTTTTCACGCTGGCGAGCAGCCGGATTGCGGCGGGGTGCACATGGATGCCGTCGGCGATAATTTCCGCGCTGATGCCGGGCGTGCTTAAAATCGTGCCGGCGGTGCCGGGCTTCCGGTGATGGAGCGGCGTCATGGCGTTGAACATATGCACGGAGTGGTTTAGCCCGACTTCATACGCGGCCATCATTTGCTCGTAGGTTGCGTCCGTATGTCCGGCGGCCGCCACGATGCCCCGCTTGCGCAAATAGCGGATCAGCTCGTGCGAGCCTTCCCGTTCCGGCGCGAACGTCACCTGTTTGATCAGCCCGGGATAGCGCGTATCCCATGCTTCGATCCATTCCCGGTTCGGCGGCACGATATGCTCCGGATTTTGCGCTCCAGGCCATTTCGGGCTGATAAACGGCCCTTCCAAATGGACGCCGACGAGTTGGGCATAAGGCATATCGCCCTGCATATATTGATGCACTTCCTCGAGTACGTGTTCGATTACGTGCTTCGGCATCGTCATCGTGGTGGCCAGCATCGAGGTCGTGCCCTGGCTGCAATGAAGCTTCGTAATCGCATCAAAGCCGCGCTGGCTGGGTGCGGAGAAATCCTCGAGCATGCCGCCGTGCACATGAACATCGATAAAACCGGGCAGCACGTAATGGCCGCTTGCGTCGATCGTTTCACATTCGGCCGGGAGCGAAAGCGGCGCGCCGGATGCGGAGCCGACATAAACGATGAGTCCGTTCTCTACGGCAACCGCTCCGTCGTGAATGATTCCCCGGGGCGTAACGACTTCGGCATGGGTCAGGATAAAATTCCGGCCGCTCATTATAGCCACTTCCCTGCAGCTTGATCTACGACGACAACGACATTGGAGTGGGTTTGCAGGAACGTAGCCGGGCATTTCGTCGTAATCGGTCCTTTCAGCGCCCGGGCGATCACTTCCGCTTTGTCTTCGCCTTTGGCCATCAGCAAAATTTGCTTGGCATGCAAAATGGAGCCGATCCCCATCGTGATCGCGTGCGTCGGCACCTCTTCGATGGAGTTGAAAAAACGCGCATTGGCCAGGCGGGTCCGTTCATCTAGCTTGACGATATGCGGCGGTCCCTGCAGCTCCTCGCCCGGTTCATTGAAGCCGATATGACCGTTGTGGCCCAGACCGAGCAGCTGCAAATCGATCTGGCCGGCTTCATCCAGCAGACGCGAGTAATCTTCGGCCGCTTTTTGCGGATCGGCTTCCACGCCGGATGGAACATGGGTGTTTTCGGGCAAAATATCGATATGGTTAAACAGCTTCTCGTCCATGAACCGGCGGTAGCTTTCCGGATGATCGGCCGGAAGGCCGATGTATTCGTCGAGATTGTAGGTCGTGGCCTGCTTGAAGCTTACGCTGCCCTTCCGGTAAAGCTCGATCAATTTCCCGTAAACGCCGACCGGCGTGCTACCGGTCGCCAGGCCGAGAATCGCCCGCGGATTGGATTGCAGCAGGCTGGCGATAATGCCTGCGCCGGTTTCGTTAAAATGGTCCTCGCTGCTTGTTTTGATGATGTTCAGCATAAGTTTTGCCCTCCTTGTGTTTTGCGGTAAATCTGCACGTTTTGATATGAACTTTCCAGCTTGGGAATATAGTCTTCAAACTCCAGGCTAACCATTCCCGTAAATAAAATATCGATGACATGAAGTTGGGCGATCCGCGATGCCATGTCGCCCCTTCGCATTCCTTCCTCCAAGGAGGAAGAAAATAACGCGATGTCTGCCAAAGACGCCAGGCGGTTTTGCCCGTATTGCGTCAAGGACAGCGTCACCGCCCCGCTGTCTTTGGCGCAGCGCAGCGCATCGATCGTCTCCGGCGTTTCCCCGGAATAGGAAATCGCCAGCGCGGCATCGCCCGTTCCCAGCGAAGACGCGGAGGTGATCTGCATATGGGAATCGGCGAAAGCGGTGCAGTTTTTGCCGATGCGGATCAGTTTTTGATAGAAGTCCTGAGCCACCACCGATGAGGTGGCCACGCCGTACAAATCGATGCGCTTGGCCCCGCACAACGCCTTTACCGCCTGAGCCAGCTGGTTCATGTCCAGCAAGCGGGTGGTGTCGGTAATGGAGGCGAGGTGGTTCGCTTCCATGGCCTCGACGATTTTTTGCAGGTCATTGCCGGCAATAATGTCCTGATATTGCGTGTCCGCCGGTTTATGCGCCAGCTCTCCGGCCAGCTTCATCTTAAAATCGGGGAACCCTTTAAAATGAAACGTCTTGCAAAAACGCGTTATGGTCGAAGGGCTGACTCCGCACGTATTGGCCAATTCCGTAATGCCCAAATGAAGAACGGCCGCCGGCGATTCCAGAATATATTCCCCGAGTTTGCGCTCCTGCGGCGGCAGCGTGTCCAAATGGCTGGAGAGTGCGTGCAGTATTGGCGTCAAAAAGACCCCCTCCTGTAGATAGTGTGAAAATTATTTTTAAATATCATACATAATACATGAAAATCATTTCGATTCCATCATAATGGATTCTTCACCGGTTTTCAAGGCCGTTTGTTGACGAAAGCTGGAGAGTTTCCTTGAATTCTGCCTGGCCGCATAATACACTTAAATTAGGTTGGACCCTGTGGGGGGAGGAAGGAATCCTGTGTCAAAAGATGATCTCGACACGTACATCGAGCGTATCGAAGCCGCTTGGTCGAGCACGTTCCGCAAAATGAAAAGCGAGCTGATGCATCATCAGGAGCTGGGGCTGACCGGACCGCAATTTCACATGCTGGCGCTGATCGACCGGCAAAAAACGTGCAACGTCAGCTATTTGGCGGACAAGCTCGAGGTGAAGCCCAGCGCCATTACGGTGATGATCGACCGGCTCGTGCAAAACGGATATGTCGAACGCCGGCATGACGAAAAAGACCGGAGGTCGGTTCTGCTGTCGGTGACAACGCGGGGCGCCGAGGTATGCGAAGAAGCCCGGAAGAGGTCCCGGGAGGTGCTGAAAGCCCATTTGTCCGTATTGGACCGGCATGAGCTGGACGTGCTGGTGGGGATTCTGGAGAAATTCAGCAAGAACAAAAGGCAAGTAAGGGAGTAAGAAGAGGAGATGCAAAAGACCGCCGGAAGGTTGATCCGGCGGTCTTTTGCATGCGCTGGCAAGCGCGGCGGTCTTTTCGGTAAAGCAGGTGCGGCAGTTTCTTTCAATCGCAGGGAAAAACTGCCGCCAAAGCCCGGTCTGTTTCTCTTAAGGAGTGTGTTGGTAGACGTTTCTTTTATGTTTCTGCTTCTCCTGCTTCTCCCCGGCCAGCAAACGCCAAAGCACAAACAGCAGCAAAACGCTTTGCGGCAAAAACGTTTCCCAGGTCGGGTAGGCGCCGACCCATCCGGCGGCCGGCAGCCAGCTCCGGCTGTGCGCGGGGAGCACCCCCGCCACCTGCAGGGCGTGCAAACTTTCTCCCGTGAAGCGAATGACCAGGAAATAGATGAACAGGCTGGCCATCAGCATAAAAGGCTTGATCGGCAGCCTGACGCTAAACCGAATAAGCGCAAAGCCGAGCACCGCAAGCGCGGCCAACGCGCCAAGCATGCCGATCAGCAATTGGGACAGCTCGATGGAGGGGGCCATTCCGATATAAAAGACGGCGGTTTCCGCGCCTTCGCGCAAGATCGCCAGCCCCGACAAAACAAACAGCGACCACAAGCTTCCGCGCTCCATCGCGCCCCCGAATTGTTTGGCGATGTATTGGTTCCAGGCCTGCGCGCTGGATTTGCTGTGCAAAAAATGCCCGACCGCCAGCATCATGACGACGGCCGCCAGGCCGATGAACCCTTCCAGCAGTTCGCGCGCGCCTCCCGACACCGCCTGGGCGACGGCATAGGTAAGCACAACTGCCAACGCGGCGGACAACGCCAGGCCCGACCCGGCCCCCGCCCAAATAAACCGGCGTGCGGCCGGCTGGTTCGCCCGCTTCGCAAAAGCGAGGAGCGCGGCCAGCACAAGGATGGCCTCCAGCCCTTCCCGCAGCAGAACGAGCGCTGCGTCCCAGGCGGTATAGGAGGTTTTAGCGGCCAGAGGCTCCAGATCGCTCAGCATTTGGCTGATGATGTTCGCGGCGCGCATAAAATCGGGAGGGCTGGACAGCAGATAGCTTTGCGCTTCGGTCATACGGTTTTCCGTAGCCGTGTATGCCGCCGGCGAGGAAATCGAAACCTCGCCTTCAACGCGGGGCCACATGACGATGAAGGCCTGCATTTGCTCCGCCGCCCCCGCGGCATCGCCGGCAGCGGCCGCCTGGGCCGCCGCCTTAAGCAAAGCGATCGCATCCTCAAGGCCGGTTTGTCCGGCCGCGGGGAGGGCTGTGGCTGCCGAATCGTCCAGCTTGCCGCCGATATAGTTTTGCAGCAGATCCGCCAGCTTTTGCAATTCGCCAGCCGCCTGCTCCGTTTTCACAGGGTCTGCTTGCAGCGCGATGCGGACCAGGCTCATATGCGTCTCCACATCACTGTACACGCCGAAATGCCCGCTGCGGATCGGGCCCTCCATTTTGCTCCAGCCGTCCAAAATTTGCTTGAAGCGGCTTTGGGCTTCGTCGGGATTCCCGTTTTCCAGCGGCTTTAACGTGTTATTGACCATCTTCAGCAGCCGCCCGGCGGCTTCTTTTCCCATAGCGTCCGTTTCCGCCCGATCCCCGCCGCTTTGGATAAACTCGTTAACCTGCTTGGCTAACGTGGAGAGCCGGGTTTTGGCGTCGTCCGCGTCCTCGTTCCGGACCGCCTCCTTGGCTGCGGTCAACGCCTCGGAAACCGCCGCTGCCGCCTCGCCTGCCGGAGCGGAATCGATTTGTCCCCACGCTGCATCGAACTTCTCCAGTTCGGCGGAAGCCTCGTCCCAATTGCCGCCGCCGGCTTCGACGAGGGCGCCGCCGACCAGCGGTAGCAGCGAATCTGATGCGGCGGACTTCGGCGTTTCGGCGGCGGCCCCGGCCCCGGACGCGAGGCAGGCGCAGACGGTTGCGAGCACCATAAGGCATACCGCGAGGCGCAGCGCACGGGAAGAAAGCCGGCGATCGCCCCGAAAACGTACCGGACTAGGCTGCGGCGCGTACGGTGTAATTGACATAAAACATGGCCCTCCTTTCCTAGATCAGCTGTTCCCCGATGTATCCGCCTTCGCGGATGCCGGGGAAGCAGGCGAATACGGCGCTGCCGATATGCAGGATATATTCGTTTAATTTATCGCTCTGCGCCAGCGTTTGCTGGATCGGGACGAATTGCTGCAGCAGGTTTCTTTGAAAGCTGATGAAAATAAGCCCGGCGTCGAGCTGCCCGGTTTTGGCGTCGATCCCCCCGGTGTAGGAGTACGACCGGCGCAATATTTTGATCTTCCCATCCATATGCGCCAGGCGCGTGTGGGAAGTCATCGGCAGGAGCGGTTGTCCGGAGGCGTCTTTGGCCGCAAGATCAAGCGGGGCGAATTCGTCGGCCGAGCCCAGCGGCGCACCTGTATCCCGGTACCGTCCGAAGGTTTGCTCCTGGTCGGCGAGAGACGAGCGGTCCCAGATCTCGATGCGCATCCGGATGCGGCGGACGGCCATATAACTGCCGCCTTCCATCCAGCCGGCGCCGTCCCCGGGCTGCACCCAAACGGATTCGTTCATCGCCGCGGCATCCGAAGCGTCGGGATTGCCGGTCCCGTCCTTGAATCCCATCAGGTTGCGCGGCGTCCCACCGGACGGATCCACCGCGACCGTTCGCTGGAAGCCTTCCTGCATCCAGCGCAGCACGGCGGTGCCCCGCCCGATCCGGGCAAGGTTGCGAACGGCGTGGAACGCCACCTGCATATCGTCGGCGCACACCTGCACGGCCAAATCGCCGCCGCACCACTCCGGCTGCAGGGCGTCGCCGTTAAACGCCGGCAAGTCGGCGAAGGCGGCCGGGCGTTTAACGGCCAGGCCGAAGCGCCCGTCAAAAAAGGAAGGGCCGACGCCAAACGTCAGCGTTAGCCTGGATGGGGATAGGCCGGCCGCCTCGCCGGTGTCGGACGGGGGCAGGTTGAGCTTGTTGTTGCTGTCGCCGATCATCGCGCCTTTGGCCATCGCCGCCGCGGCTTTCGTCCAAGCCTGAAGCAGCTTGCGCACGTCGGCGGGTGAGCCGGTCGTCAGGTCGAAGGCGGCTAGACAAAGGAAGTTTTGAGCCGGCGTGACGATGCCTGCCTGGCGGCTCCCGTAAAAAGGCACCCGGCCGCCCGCCGCCGCGGCTGACGATCCGCCTTTGCGGGCCAGCGCTTTTTGGGCCGCCATCACGCCGTACGCGCCGCCGCCTCCGAGCAGCAGGCCCAGTCCGCCCGCACCGGCCAGCTTCAACACATCGCGGCGGCTAAGCCGCTCGTTAAGCAGGCCGCCGCTTCCGGAGCCGCCGGCAGGATCGTCCGAGCTTTTTTGGGCGCCTTGCCGGACGTCTATTTTCAGGTCCGTTTTCTTCATCGTTCTAAACTCCCAAAAGCGTGCCCATGTTGGACAAAGGTTCGGCCAGGGCGTCTAGATTTTGGCTTAACTTGCGGACATCCTCTTCCTTGAGCTGATCGTAGTTCATATATCCTTTACCCTCTTTGAACTGGGCGAGCTCTTGCTCCAGGGCGGCAAACCGTTCGGCGATTTGCTTATCCAGTTCGGCGTCCTGCTTCGCCAGCTGCGGCGACAGCAGCTCGTAGATTTTTTTCGCGCCTTCCACGTTGGCGGCGAAATCGTACAAGTCGGTGCGGGAGTACCGCTCCTCTTCGCCCGTTACTTTGGATGTGGACACTTCGTTCAACAGTTCGACGGCTCCGGTAACGAGCAGGGGAGCCTGGATATCGACCGTCTCCACCAAAGCCCGCAGCTGTTTGGCGTCGCTGAGCAGGCGGTCGGCAAACTCCTTCTGCCCGTCCGTCGATCCGTCTTCCCACAGCGCTTTTTCGATACGGTGGAAGCCGCGCCATTCCGCGGCGTCGACATCACCGTCGCGCGCGTCAATGTTTGGATCGAGGTCGCCCAGCGCCTCGGCGATCGGCTCAATGCGTTCATAATGCATGCGGGCCGGCGCATACAGCGCTTTGGCCGTTTCGATGTCCCCGCCATTTACGGCTTCAACGAATTTACCCGTTTCGGTAACGAAAGCGTCGCATTCCTGAATGACGTATTCCCGGTATTGCCCGATGGCCGTTTGAAAATCCGGCTTGGCGGACTCCGCGCCGTTTCCGTTTGCGACGTTATGGCTGTCGGCGCCATTCCCGCCGGCCGCGCCGCCGCTCGCCGCACCGCCGCTCGCCGTCTGGGCAAGGCTGCCGTTTTCGGCTTGTTTTCCGTCCCCGCAGCCGGACAAAAGCAATGCCGCGGATAAGATCAAAGCGGTGGAAACCGTATAACGATAATTCATGATCAAAAATGCCCCCTTATCGGTTAACCTAAAGTTTCTTAGTCGAATGGCTATGAGAAAAAGCCATCAAAACTACGAATGATAATGATTATCACTTTCACCAACTAACATCTTAATCAGAAGCGATTTCGGCGTCAATAAAAATTTTAATTAAATGGGGCATCGCCGGTCTGGCGCGCTTCGGGCCGCCGGGTTATGATGTTATATACCATGTACCATGGCGTTCAAGTAGGGCATCGCCCATTTTGCCGCAGCACCGCACCATTACTACGGTTTCTTCATAAGATGTGTTGACTGTATCCCTTAACCTTGTTAAACCATAAAACCCGAGCAAGGAGGGGTGACGCATTATGAAGAGCAGCGATCGTAACAGCAAATTTCTGTTGACTCATCGTGAGCGGGAGGTTTTCGAGCTTCTCGTGCAGGATAAAACGACGCGCGACATCGCGGGGCAGCTGTTTATCAGCGAAAAAACCGTACGTAATCACATTTCGAATGTCATGCAAAAGTTGAATGTCAAAGGTCGTGCGCAGGCGGTTGTCGAGCTGATCAAGCTTGGGGAGCTAAAAATCTAACGGTATTCTATATGGCTGAACAGAAAACCGTAAACCTTCTTTTTCATTCCGTCTTTGAAGCGGGAGGGAGAGGAGGTTTTTTTGTTTTGTCGGGGGTGGCCGCTAGCCCTCCCTTTGAACCGACATATTGTCGCAAACAAAAAAGCCGTCCAGGTCCGGACAGCTTTTGTTGGATATTTGGCTTACAGCGACTTGAGGTAATGGACGATCGTCAGCAGCCCTTTGTCGAAGTTCTCCAGGTTGAAATGTTCGTTCGGGGCGTGCAGGTTTTCATCCGGCAGCCCAAAGCCCATCATGACGGCCGGGGCGGACAACACGCGCGACAGCGTTTCGACGATCGGAATCGAGCCGCCGTCTTTGGTGAACAAGGCGCGGGTCCCGTATACGGCGGCGTAGGCGTCTGCCGCTTTTTGCAGCATCGGGTCCGACGGATCGATCGAGAAGGCGCGGGCTTTTTCGGTAGCCTTGACGCTCAAGGTCGCGCCAGGCTGCAAATGCGCGCGCAGGTGGCGTTCGATCCGGTCAATCGTGGCCTGCGGGTCCTGATCTCCTACGAGCCGGCAGGTGATTTTGGCGTGGGCTTCCTTCGGCAGCACCGTTTTGGTGCCCTCTCCTTGGAATCCGCCCCACACCCCGTTCAGCTCCAGCGTCGGACGGGCGCCTGTCCGTTCCACGAAGGAATAGCCTTCTTCTCCGTACAGGGTCTCCAAGCCGAGGTCATGTTTCAACTTCTCTTCGTCAAACTGCTGCTTGGCGAATTCTTCCCGCAATTCCGGGGTCAGCTCGGGCACCCCTTCATAAAACCCTTCTACCGTAATGCGGCCTTTCTCGTCATGGAGAGAGGCGAGCAGAGAGGCCATCGCATGCAAGGCGTTTGGTACGCCGCCGCCAAATGTGCCGGAATGCAAATCGGTGTTGGCCGTATAAAGGGAAATCTCCAGTGCGCACAATCCGCGCAGGCCGATGCAGATCGCCGGTTTGCCCGGGGCCAAGAGCGCGGTATCGGAAATCAGAATGCAATCGGCCGCCAGCTTCTCCTGATTCGCTTCCAGGAAGGAAGGCAAGTTGGGGCTGGTGATCTCCTCTTCGCCTTCGATGCAAAACTTGATATTGACCGGCAGTTGCTGCTCCTGTTTGAGGAGCGCTTCCACCGCTTTGATGTGCATGAATACCTGCCCTTTGTCATCGGTGGCGCCCCGGGCGTACAGCTTGCCGTTCCGGATCGAAGGCTCGAACGGAGGCGTCTCCCACAGATTCAGCGGGTCTACCGGCTGGACGTCGTAATGCCCGTAGACCAGGATGGTCGGCTTGCCCGGAGCGTGCAAATGCTCGGCGTAAACTACCGGATGCCCGGCGGTCGGGTGGATTTCCACGCCTTCCATGCCGGCCCGGCGAAGCGCGTCGGCGATCCATTCGGCCGCTTTCAGCACATCGCCTTTATGTTCGGACAGCGCCGAAACACTGGGGATTTTCAGCAATTCCCCCAGCTCATTCAAATGTTGTTCTCGATGCTTGCTAAAGTAAGATTGGTAGTCCATCGTTTTTTGTTCCTCCCGAACTGGATTTACCAGTATATTCTACACCTTTTTCGCCAAGAACACGAATGACGGAAACAGGATTTTGGGGGGTTTTTGGCGGATAGCTTAAAAATAACTTAAAAATCGCTCTCTGTTTTTTTATCCTTATTTAAGGTATACCCCAACGATTTCTGTTAAAGTCAAGAATATGGTTAAAAAGTCTGCTATTTGAAGAAGGGAGTAAAGAACATATGGAAGACAAAGAGAAGAAGGAGCTGGAAGCGGCCGACGAGGCGGCGCCAAGGCCGGAGGACGAAACGGCGGAAACTGCAGAAACTGCAAAAACAGCGGATACAGCCGATAAGGCTGAAGGACAAGCCCGCGGCGCGGATGAACCGGCTGGGCAGCGTGAGCAAGAAGGCGAGGGCCAAACAACGGGCGGCGCCGTAGAGCTGACGAAAGCGGAATACGACCCGGCTCTCGGCTTGCAGCATACCGCCGAGGATGCCGGCGGGCGCGATGGCGGAGACGTTCCGGTGATGGAGGCCGAGGATTTTTCGGAGCAGGGAACGCCAGTGCAGACGTCAAATGGGGGCAAGCTTTGGCCGATCGTTTCGCTGGTGCTGGCCGTTTTGCTCGTCGTCGTACTGATCAAGCCACCGTTCGCGGCGAAAAAAGCCGAAGCGGTCGCTACGGTCAACGGCGTAGAAATTACGAAAGACCAATTGTATAACAAAATGGCGGCGCAAGGCGGCGAGCAGGTGCTTTCCGGCATGATCGACCAGGAACTGATCGACCAGGAAGCCAAGAAACAGAATATTACGATCACCGACGCCGATATCGACGCGGAAATCAAAGATACCTATATCGCTCAGTTCGGTTCCGAGGAAGCGCTGAAACAGGCGCTCGTTCAATACGGGATGACGATGGACAATTTGCGGAGCGAGATTGCCAATCAGCTGAAGCTGACCAAACTGCTCGAGCCGCAAGTGAAAGTCACCGACGACCAAATCAAGCAGATGTTTGAGACATATAAAGAATCCTTCAATACTCCGGAGCAGGTTCGGGCATCGATCATTCTTGTGAAAACGGAAGACGAAGCGAAGAACATCATCAAACAGTTGAATGGAGGCGCGGACTTCGCGGAACTGGCGAAGAGCAAATCGCTGGATACGGCGACGAAGGACAAAGGCGGGGATATCGACTTCTTTGCCCGCGGGCAGCAAGAAACGGCCATCGAGGATGCGGCTTTTAAGCTGGCCAAGGGCGAAATCAGCGATCCGGTGAAAACAAGCGGGGGTTATCAGGTTATCAAGGTAACCGACCGCAAGGAAGCGCACACGGCTACGCTGGCAGAGGAGAAGGAAAAAATCCGCAAAATGCTGGTAAGCCAGCAGGTTTCGCAAATGTCGGACGCCTGGCTGCAAAACCTTCACAGCAAATCGAAGATTACGAATACGCTCACGGACGCGAACGGCGCCGCTGCAGCGCAATAATATGAAAATGTCGCAAGTTTGTTGGATGGAGCCGCCGAAGCAATAACGTTTCGGCGGTTTTTTTCGAGTATAATAAGGATAGAGCAATGCAGTATCGGCTGGTGCTGTATGGGAGGCAAAAGACATGTCGGATTGGTATGAACGGAGCTTCGGGGAAGATTATCTGCTCGTCTACAAGCATCGGGATCAGTGGGGAGCCCGGCGCGAGGCGGAAAAGCTGATCTTTTGGCTGAACCTGCCGCCCGGCGCTAAAGTGCTTGATTTATGCTGCGGCATGGGGCGGCATTCCCTCGTCTTCGCGGAGGCGGGTTATGAGGTCACCGGGGTCGATTTGTCGGAGGTGCTGCTGCGGGAGGCGAAGCGGAACGATGCCAAGCGGATCGTGCGCTGGGTGCGGGCCGATATGCGGAACCTGCCGCTCGCGGGAGGTTTTGACGCCGTCTTGAACTTATTTACTTCCTTCGGTT
Source organism: Paenibacillus sp. FSL P4-0127 (assembly GCF_038007325.1). Taxonomy (NCBI): domain Bacteria; kingdom Bacillati; phylum Bacillota; class Bacilli; order Caryophanales; family Paenibacillaceae; genus Paenibacillus; species Paenibacillus sp. FSL P4-0127. The sequence goes on from NZ_JBBOWY010000001.1 coordinate 2,532,991, forward strand.
ATTTTCACGACGATCATGAACATATCCAGGTGCTGCGGGAGGTGGCGCGGATGTTGAAGCCCGGGGGCCGCTTTGTCATCGATTATTTGAACCCGGCTTATACGGCGGTGCATCTCGTGCCCCGGTCCGAACGAATGGACGAGGGTCAGCTCATCACCGAACGCCGCGTCATCGAAGACGGTTATGTCAAAAAGCACATCACGATTACAAAGGAGAATGGCCCGGGAGCGGGAGCGGACGGAGCCTGGGCAAGGGAATACATGGAACGGATCAAACTGTACTCGAAAGAGGAATTTGCCGTTATGCTGGAAGAGGCCGGACTGGTTTTGGAGCAAATCCATGGGGATTATGGCGAAGACGGCTATGACCCCGAAACGTCGCCTCGGATGATTTTGGCGGGTAGCCGCCCATGAAGACGATGCTTGCGGAAATTCAAACCTGGGACAAAGAAGGCGTTATCCGGGTACCCTTGCCGATGGCTCCTCCGCTGCGCTGGGTGAACAGCTATATGCTGCGCGGTCCGGAGGGGATCACAATCATCGATCCGGGGCCGAGGACCGCCGAGACCGAGCGGGAATGGTCGCTCGCCCTGCGCCAGCTTGACATCGCTCCGGGCGATGTGGCGCAAATCATGGTGACCCATCACCATCCCGACCATTACGGACTGGCGGGATATTTGCAGTCTATAACCGGGGCGGCCGTCCGCATGTCCCGGCGCGCTTACGAAGAGACACAGCTGATGTGGGGGAAGGACAGCGTCATGAACGAGGAATTGCCCCGCCTATTCCGGCGCCACGGCATGCCGCCTGTTTGGAGCGGCCAGTTGCCGCCGCATCTGCGGAGCTTTTTTTCGCAGGTGACCCCGGCGCCCGAGGTTGACTTTATCCGGGAAGGGGAGGCGGTGGTGATGGGCGGGCGATGCTGGCTGCCGCTCGAAAGCGCGGGACATGCCCCGGGGCATTTGTCCTTCTATGACCCTGAGCGCAAGCTGATGTTTTGCGGCGACGCCGTACTGCCGCAAATTTCCCCCAATATCAGCTTTTTGCCCGGCAGCGACCCGCAGCCGCTGCAATCGTTCCTCACATCACTCGAACGGTTTGCGAGCTATGAGGTGAGGATCGCTTTTCCGGGGCATCGCCATCCGTTCGAGCATTTCCCTGAACGCGTCCACATGCTGCTGGAGCATCACGAGGAGCGGCTGGCGCGGATCGAAGGGCTGCTGCGGCCGCGGCCGCAGACCGGGTTCGAGGTTTGCGCCGCGCTGTTCGGCACCGACCTTGGCATCCACCAAATGCGCTTTGCCATGGCCGAAACGCTGGCCCATCTGGTCGAACTGGTACGCCGCGGGCGTGCCAGGGAGCGGTTGACAAGCGGGGAAGCCGCGGTGGAATTTCATCTTACGATGCGATAAACATACAAAAAGCGGCCTATGGCCGTTTTTTAATTTAATTTATAACTCAACTTTCGTAGATCAACACTTGTTGTCCGGAGACTTTGCACAATTATCCCTTTTAATCAGGCAGCAGAGAGAAAGACAAGCTTGGGAGAAGAAAATACTTAGTGGAGTAGCAGATAGGTTCGAGATAATTTAAACGGGCTTAGGAAAGGAATCAGGTTTAGGGAAGATGAAACAGACAGGACAAGAGATCAAAACAAGAGATCAAGGACCCATTAAGTTGATCTGCATCAAACTCCCTCCCCATCGTTTCAGCGTCTCGATCAAGCCGCAGCCGCAAGGGGCTGGTTCGGTTGGCGCGCGATCAGCCGGCGGTAAGGAATCGCCGGTATCGCCACACACATGCGCAGCAACTTCTGCCGCATCGTTTCTGCCGCTCCGGGCCGTCCTCCTTGCAGGCGCAACCGGCGGCGTCCGGCGTATTCGTTTAGGTACGCCTGCAGATGCTTCAGCCCCAAGGCTCCATACGTACTCTTCAGCGATTCCCACGCCTCTCTCACCACTCTCCGCAAGGGCGCATACAGCCGAAAGGCCTGAGGGAACAACTGCACCTCCGATGTACAGACATCCACATGCCCATTGATAAACGTGTTTAGATCGTGACGGTTTGCCCTTTTTTCGCCTCCCCGCTTATGCGGTACCAGGCGGATTTTGACCCGCTCCGGCTCGCCCGAATCCTTGACCGTGCAGCCGGCTACGACCGCCGAGGCGTACGGATGCGAAAGCTGACACCGGGACGGATTACGCCCATACTGATCGCTGTTCACCTTCACGTCTCCGGAGAGCAGCTCCCGGGCATCAAACTCCCCCACGGCATGACGTATTTTGTGCAGCATCGACCAGGCGGTTTTGTAGGCGACCCGGATCACCTTGCTCAGCCGCAGCGCCGAGATGCCGCCCTCCAGCAGGAATAAATCCAGGGCCTCGAACCACTTGAGCAAGGGCAGATGCGTTCCTTCAAAAATCGTGCCGACCAAAGGCGATGTTTGATGCTTGCACTTTCCGCACTCGAACAAGGGGATATGCCGGGAGGTCAGACGGCTGCACCGGGTATGAGCGCATCGCGGGCAGACGAAGCCGCTTGGCCACTTCATCGCGATTAGCGCCTCCATGCAGTCCTGTTCGCTGTTAAAACGGCTGCTGAATGGCTGAAGTTCCGTTCCCGTATTGACTTCCATATTCGCTCGCCTCCGAATTAAAAATATACGAACATAGGTTCCATTTATTTCATTATACCAAACGTATGTTCCCTTATCAAGCCGAAAATCTCACCTGAACCGCCTCATTTTTTCCTCATCTTTTTTGTTTTTTTCTTCTCACTTTTTTTGGAACCCTTGTTCTAGCCTCCGTCCCCTGTTCCCTGAAAGAAAGGGATAATCGTGCAAAGGTAGGCAGCAGGCAGCAGGCAGCAGGTAGGAACATTAAGACACGAACCCGGTAAAGTCCAACGCACGTTCCTTATAGCGGCTTGTTTTATTTGCTATGCGACGAAGTTGGCGCACTCGATTGGCTGGTTGCCTTACAACAGTTGCTTGATTGATCAACGAAGCAGCCCCAAAAGCCGGGAAGACACTGTTTGCCTCCGATTCAGCGTCAACTCCGGCAATGGATTGCGGCGGCTTTTTTCAACTACATAAGGCTCGCGAATTCTCCGCATCAACGCTCGTCATCAAGCGTGTCCTCGCCGTGCTCCCGTTCGGCCTGCTTGCGGTGGGCGATCCGGCTGCTGGCTGAAGCGGCGATGGCGCCGACGATGTCGTCCAGAAATGTGTTTATCGGCCCGAGGGTTTTATCGTTCAGCTTTTCCAAAATGCCCGGCTTCAGCTTGTCCACATAACCGTAATTGGTAAATCCGATGCTGCCGTATACGTTAACGATCGAAAAAGCCAAAATTTCATCGACGCCGTACAAACTTTCGTCGTTCGCGATCATCTCCTGAAGTTCGGGGATAAGCAGCCCCTGTTCCGCCAGGACATCAAGCTGAATGCCGGTTAATACCGCGTTTTGCACTTCCCTTTTGGTCAGCACCTGCTCCACGTTGTGTACGCATTCTTCCATCGTCAGGTTCGGATAATATTTCTGCTGCAGGAACATCACGAGTTCCGCGATTTGTTCGGTCGTAACGCCCCGTTTGTGCAGCCATGCCTTGGTGGCGTCGGCGACTTTTTTGCTGTTCAGGCTATAAGGCGCTTTTTGTTTTGGTTGTTCCATCCCCATATAATATCCCTCGCTATCTGGTTCTTCTTGGCACAGATATGAAGCAGTTTGTCCACTTCCCGGAAAAATATAGTTATTTTTCAAAGAAGGGCTCGTATATATAGTAATACAAACCTAAGAAAAATGTTAGGGAGGAGCCAATAAGACGATGAATAGGAACCGCCGTTTTCGGAACACGGCCGCCGTCAGCGTATTAGCGTTCCCGCTGCTGCTGTCGGGATGCAGTCTGTTCGGAGCCAGCTCATCCGCACAAATCGATCCGCCGCCCGCGGACGTGGAGGCGCAAATGCTGGAGTCGATCGGCGCCGAGAAGGCAAGCTCGGAGCAGACAAGCTTCATGACGGAGAAGGAGCTTTCGACGGTTTATTTGGAGAACGAGCACGGCCTGATTGCCCCGGTGGCGCTGCATTTGCCGGAAGGCGACGCATCCTTGAGACTGAACCGGATGCTGGAAACGATCGTACAGGAAGGGCCGTACGACAGCCTGATTCCGGCTGGTTTTGCCGGGGTGCTTCCGGCGGGGACCGAGGTCAAAGCCGTGACCGTCAAGCAAGACGAAAAGCTGGCTGTCGTCGAATTCAACGGGGCGTTTGCCGATTATGCGAAGGAGGATGAACGGAAAATCCTCGAAGCTTTGACCTGGACGTTAACCGAAACTCCCGGCGTCGAGAAGGTCCAGCTCTGGGTGGACGGGGAAAAGCTGAACGAAATGCCGGTCGGCGGCACACCGCTGGATCGCCCGCTCAGCCGCAGCATCGGCATCAATTTGCAGCTGAACGACGGCTCCAGCTTGTCGCAATCGAGCCCGGTGGTCGTGTATTTTTCCGCGGCGACGCCGGACGGGGTGCAGTATTTTGTGCCGGTCACACGTTTTGTTCCCGCCGGGAACGACCCGGTGAAGGCGGCGCTTGGCGAACTGCTCCAAGGTCCGCAGCGGGGCGATGGCCTGGAAAGAGTCGTGACGGACAATACCAAACTGGAAAGCGTGGAAAAATCCCAGGATGGAGTCGTGACGATATCGCTGCAGGACGATATGTTTGAAGCCGGCGAGAAGCTTCCGGCGCAGATGATGCAGTCGCTCGTGCTGACCGTGGCGCAAAACGCCGAGGACAGCAAAGTGCGCATTTGGGTCAACGGGCAAAAGGAAGTCGTTGGCATGGACAACCAAAAATACAGCGAACCCGTCATGCGGCCCGAAACGATTAACGCCATTCCGCTGTAGACTCCAGCCTGATTTGAGGATGAAAACATGAACGAAAAACCCTGCGGCGCAGGGTTTTTTTATATGGCGAAAGGCATGCGCGGACCACGTCCGGAGGAATGGAATGATGCTTTTATGACCACACTTTGGTAGAATAGGAAAAGCATATGGACAGCAAGAAAATGTAGGAGGCCATCAGAATGAGAAGTAACGGACGTGAAGCGAACGAGCGCCGCCCGATGAAGTTGACCGTAAACGTCAACAAATATGCGGAGGGCTCCGTATATATTGAGGTCGGCGACACGAAAGTGATGTGTACGGCGACCGTGGAAGAGAAAGTCCCGATGTTTATGAAGGGGCAAGGCAAAGGCTGGGTGACGGCCGAATATTCGATGCTCCCCCGGGCGACCCAGACCCGGAATCAGCGTGAATCGGCAAGGGGAAAGCTGAGCGGACGGACGATGGAGATCCAGCGCCTGATCGGGCGCTCGCTCCGTTCAGTTGTCGATTTGCAGGCGCTGGGCGAGCGCTCCGTCACGATTGACTGCGACGTGATTCAGGCGGACGGAGGGACGCGGACGACGTCGATTACCGGGGCTTTCGTAGCGATGGCGCTGGCGATGCACAAGATCGTCCAAAAGCATGCGCTGCCGGTCTTTCCGATCACCGACTATATCGCTTCCGTCAGCGTAGGCATCGTCGGGCAGGAGACGCTTCTTGACCTGAATTATGACGAGGATTCCAAGGCGATGGTCGACATGAACGTCGTAATGACGGGCCGCGGCCAATTTGTCGAGGTGCAGGGGACCGGGGAAGAAAACCCGTTCTCCCGGGAGGACCTGGACCGGATGCTGGCGCTGGCCGAAAAAGGAATCCGGGAGATGATCGAGCAGCAGCGCGAAGCGCTTGGCCCCGTCGCCCTGCACATTCAAAGCGGCCAGCCTGGATCGGCGGTGTAAACGATGATTGAAGGACCGGTTATCGTCGTGGCCACGCGGAATCCGGGCAAGGTCCGGGAATTCGCCCATGCTTTGGAGGCCTTGAACAAGCAGGTGCGGAGCCTGGCCGATTACCCGGATATTCCGGAAATCGTCGAGGATGGCGAGACGTTTGCCGAAAATGCCCGCAAGAAGGCCAAAACGGTGGGCGATCACCTGGGACGTCCGGTGCTGGCGGACGACTCGGGGTTATGCGTTGACCGGCTGGGCGGGGCGCCGGGCGTTTATTCGGCCCGTTATGCCGGCGAGCGCGCTTCCGACGAGGACAACAACGAAAAGCTGCTGGCGGAGCTGGAGAAGGAGCGGCTCGGGGAAGATACCGAGCAGCCGCTGCTCAGTCCGGCGCGGTTCGTCTGCCATCTGGCGCTGTACGACCCGGCCACCGGGCGGTTCGTGGAGGCCTCCGGCGAAGCGGAGGGCTGGATCACGTCCGAGCCGGCCGGAGGCGGCGGGTTCGGGTACGATCCGCTGTTTTACCTGCCCGCCTACGAGAAGACGTTCGCGGAGCTCAGCCTGGAGGAGAAGCAGGCCGTCAGCCACCGCGGCGCTGCGCTGCGCAACCTGGCGGCCAAGCTGGTCCCGTGAGCGGCAGATGTTTTAGAAGCACAGTAATCGGGTAAACCGGTGCTGTGCTTCTTTTTCATATGAACATGAGGGGACAATACGGCTAGGGTTGTTGTATAAAATTGCCTCTGAGCAAAGCGCGTTTTGATCAAAAAACGCATCCGGGAGATCGCCGGGGGCGCCGTGGTTGTTGGCCGGGGACTTTAACGTTACGGATGCGCTTGTGGCGGCTGAACTGAAGGTCCTCCGGCAGTTCAACGGGAAAGCCGCGGCAAAAGATCCGACCAGGGCTGAAGAAATAACAATATAGTTGAGATTTTTATGTAAAATATTTAAGGTTAGGATAACGGAACTTTTTGGCACAAATCAACGAGTCTAATGGCGCAAGACAGGGTGTGACAACGTAAGGAGCGAGGAGCATTGGTAAGCATTAAGGATATCGCGAAAAAAGCCGGGGTTTCCATATCAACCGTGTCATACGCCCTAAACGGCAGCAGCAAGGTGACGGATGAGACCCGCTCGAAAATTTTGGCGGTTGCCAAGGAACTGAATTATGTGCCGAATGCGGCGGCGAGAACGTTAAAGAAGCGGGAGTCCGGAATTTTGGGCGTGTTTTTAACGGATTTCAAGGGGGATGTTTACGGCGACCTGCTGGACGGAATGAAAGAGGTATGCAACGGCCGGGGTTACGATCTGATCGTATGCAGCGGCAAAAGGGCGCACCGGATGCTTCCCGAGCGGATGATCGACGGGGCCGTTATTTTGGACCAGACGTTTAAAAATGAAGAGCTGCTCAAGTATGCGGACCGCAACCATAAAATCGTCGTGCTCGACCGGGAGCTGGACCATCCCAACATCAATCAGGTGCTGCTGGACAACAAAGCGGGCGCCGCGTTGGCTGCCGAATATTTGCTGGAGCAAGGGCACCGGAAGATATATGTGGTGTCCGGTCCGGAGGGTTCGTTCGACTCGACTCAGCGGATGAAGGCGGTTAAAATGGTGGCGGACCGCGCCCGGGAAGCGGAATGGATCGAAATCGCCGGCGATTTCAAAAAAAGCGGCGGGGAGCGGGCCGCCGAGCAGGTGATCCGGGAATACTCCGGACCGGCGGCCGTTTTTTGCCTGAACGACGAAATGGCGATCGGCTTCTGGAACCGTTTGGAGGGAACCGGCTACCGGATCGGCGAGCATATTCATCTGATCGGCTTCGACAATATCGAGCTGACGAACTATATGCAGCCGCGCCTGGCCACGATCAATTACTCGAAACGCAAATGGGGGGCGCTCGCCGCCGAGCAGTTAATCAAAATTTTGGCGGGTGAGCAGGTTGAACACGAACGGATTTACGTTACTTTGATCAAAGGCGAATCCGTGGGAAAAATTTGACTTGGCTTGATTTGACGTCCGAGCCCGCTAAACCGGGAAAAACGGATTTTAAGGGAAAAAGAACGGGATTCACGGGGAATTGCCCCCGTGACCCGTTCTTTTTTGAGGTTACTGGTCAGTAGTTGTAAAAGGTACACTTATTCATCCGGATATCCAGTCAGTTCCGTTAGCGGAACTCGATGCCATAAGTTTTTAACCAGTGGTTAACCTGGGACAAATAAGCGAACAGCTGCGGTCCGGACATGAGTTGGCCGAACCACGGCAGGTTCGAGGAAGATTCCTCGGAAGCGGCGATGGAGCGGATTTTGCCGCTATCGATCAGCGGCAGAATCGGCGATGACGGATCATCCAAAATGGACAGCATTTCGCTGCGGACGGCGGTTAAATAGTTCGGATTATGGGTTTTGGGATATGGGCTTTTTTTGCGGTACAGTACGTCTTCCGGCAAAATGCCCTCGAGCGCTTTGCGCAGGATGCCTTTTTCCCGGCCTCCGGTCGTCTTGATCTCCCAGGGGATATTCCATACGTACTGCACGAGCCGGTGGTCGCAGTAAGGGACGCGAACCTCCAGGCCGGCGGCCATGCTCATGCGGTCCTTGCGGTCGAGCAGCGTCGGCATGAAGCGGGTGATGTTCAAATAGGACATGATGCGCATGCGGGCCCGCTCCCCGGATTCGCCTTCCAGCTTCGGGGCTTCGGCCACGGCTTCGCTGTAGCGGTCCGCGATATACTGCTCCGGTTTGATCCACTCGCGGATTTCCGGGGCCAGCAGATCCGCGCGCAGCCCGGTCGCCACCGACCAGGGGAACGTCCCGGAGTTCAGCAGCTCCTCGCGGTGGAACCAGGGGTAGCCGCCAAATACTTCATCCGCCGCTTCGCCGGAAATGGCCACCGTGGCCCCCTTTTTGATTTCCCGGCAAAACAGCAGCAGCGACGCGTCGATATCGGTCATGCCCGGCATGTCGCGGGCGACGGTCGAGTCGGGCAGGGCGGCGACAAGCTCGGGAGTGTCGAACGTAATCGCGTGATGCTCCGTGCCCAGTTCCTCGACCATCCGCTTGATCCACGGGCCATCCGCGCCCGGCTGGTAGCTGTGGGCTTTAAAATGTTTGTCGTTATCCACATAGTCGATCGAGTAGGTGTGCACCCGGCCTTGGCCGGTCCGCTTGTAGTAATCGACGGCAAGCGCGGTCAGCGCGCTGGAATCCAGGCCTCCCGACAGCAGCGTGCAGACCGGCACGTCGGAAATCAGCTGCCGCTCCAGCGTATCCTGCAGCAGCCGGCGGATGGCGGCGGCCGTCGTTTCCACGTCATCGGTATGAGGCTCCGCCTCCAGCTTCCAGTAGGCGTATTTCCGCAGTCCGGACCGGTTGTAAATCATGACGTGGCCGGGGCGCAGCTCCTTGAGATCCTTGTAGACGCCATGGCCGGGGGTTCGGGCCGGCCCGATGACGAAAATTTCGGCAAGCCCTTCCGCTCCCACGACCGGTCTGACTTTGGGGTGCTGCAAAATGGCTTTAGGTTCGGAGCCGAAAATCAACGTTCCGTCCACCTCGCTGTAGAACAGCGGCTTGACGCCAAGGCGGTCGCGGGCGAAAAAAACATGCTGTCTAACGCTGTCCCAGACGGCAAAGGCGAAAATGCCGTTAAGCCGGTATACGCAATCCGGCCCCCATTCGATATACGATTGCAGCAGCACCTCCGTATCGCAGGTCGTTTGGAACTTGCGGCCCCGCCGCTGCAGCTCGGCCTTTAATTCCGGCGCGTTATAAATCTCCCCGTTGTATACGATGGTGAACACCGCGTCTTCTTCATGGATGATCATCGGCTGGGCTCCGTTCTCGGGATCCATGACGCTAAGGCGCCGATGGCCAAAAGCGCAAGGGCCCGAAATCCAGGTTCCCTGCGCATCGGGGCCCCGTTTTTCCAGACAGGATGTCATGGTCTGTACAAGGTCCGATTCTTTGGTCAAATCCCGGTTCCATTCGATAAAGCCGGTTATTCCGCACATTTTTGCAATCTCCTTTCTGCATTGCTTTACGTTCCCCGCTTGCCGACCGGGCGAAAAGTATTAACAAATTATGCCGAACAAAGGCATAAAATGTCTGTCCATCATGGAAAACTATGACCGTCAAGCAGGAGAAAGGGGAGATATGGCGTTGGAAAAGAAACGGTACTACGTTTCCGTGCAGGGTCGTTCGGTGCTCGACGATCCCGGCGCGGCGGCCTATGAATGGGCGGTCGAGGCAACCTCGGAGGAAGCCGATACGTTAAAGCACCTGCTCGGTCAGCTTGACGAGAAGGAAGAAAGCACTTTTTTGGCCTTCACCTTTCCTTGGCCGGATACGCCGGAAGGCGATGTCAACCAAAGCTATCAAAGCGTTGTGAGCGGCCTGTTTCGGGAAATTTACCGGCTGGGCACGGCGGAGACCAGGGAGCAGCTGGAGCGGGCGGGGTACCCGGGCAAGCTCTGGCCCATTTAAAGCTCCGGGAAAGGAACGATACCGAGCATGTATTACATCAAAGACGCGGAATTCAGACGGATGGACGAGCATTTGGGGCGTCCTTGCGCCGTCATCCAGGTGCGGCCGGGGGCGGTAGGCGATCCCGATCTGTTCGTCTATATTGCCCGTTCCGATCAAGGCGCTGGCTGGGAAATCATCCGCATGATCCGAAGCGACGCCCAGCCGGAAATCGATTGGTACGACAACAACATGCATCAGGCTTATGCGGAAGTGGCCGAAGAAAACTTCGGGGATACCGGCTGGCCTGAGCCAGCTAAGCAGCGCCGGCTATTCCTGGAAAATTTGCTTGCCCACGAGGCGATCGCGGCAAAGATTAATGAGCTTCCTCCCAAATGACGGATTTTTTTGTACAAACGGCTTTGAAAAAATAAAAAGGATGCGCTATAATAATTAACGCATCCTTTTTTATTCATATTTGTGTCCCAGTAGCTCAGCTGGATAGAGCAACGGCCTTCTAAGCCGTCGGTCGAGCGTTCGAATCGTTCCTGGGACGTTTCCTTCGATATTTCTCGAGGCCCGTAGATACGGGCCTCTTTTTAGCTTATAGTTGCTCACATCCAATCCCTGCGCACAAAATGCCGCAGACCGGCCGCAAGATAGACGAGGAAGGTGAAGGCGAGAATCAGGACAAACGAACCGGGCTCCAGCCTTGGAGAGAGAGGCAGTCCTTGCGGAAACATGGCATAATACGGCGGGGCGAAGGGGAACCATGCCCCGATAAATCCTTCGAAACCCGTAATGACGATATTCGGGATCACCGCCGAGATGCTGAACAACAGGGCGATTCCGAAAGATTTGAAACGGGTCGACAGGTAAATCTGCAGCATGGCCAGGGGAAAAGCTGCCAGCCATCCGCCGGTCACGCCGGTCAGCACGGTTTTCCAGGGAATAACGCCCTCTACATGAATGAGGTTTCCGGTTGCCAGGTACCCGGCCAAAAAGGCAAGCTGTGCGATCGCCAATAAAACGACCAGCATCAAAAACTTGGACAAATAGATTTTCCAGCGCGGAAACGGCAGGGTGAGCAGCTGCTTCCACGCTCCGTTTTTATGTTCATAGAAGCAGAGGAATGCCGCAAATATGCCGGCGAACAGAGGCAGAATAAACATCCCGTGTAAGGAAACCGCTTGAAAATAAAGGGTGGTCCAATCGGGCGCAAAGTAATCGGTCAAAGACGCGACATGTTCCGCGGCCAGCGCAAAGCTTGCCGTTATGTCCATGAGAACCAACAATAAAATCAACAGCCATCTGACTTTTCCGGCTTCCGCAAAAAATAAACTTAGCATATCCATCTTCCTCCTATTTGATCTCCATGGCGCGAAAGCCTACGGCTCCGCCCCAAAGCAAAACCAATCCTAACCCGGCTCCCAGCATGATCCAATGGGTATACCCGCCGATAAAAGGGCTGGCCATGGAAGGGTAGGCCCACGGCAGGACATATAAGAGTGTTCCGCCGAATCTGGCGATAAACAGACTGGAGATGGCGCCAAGCACGCCGACCGCCAGCGGGAATGTCTGATTGGAGAAGCGTAGCGACAGAAATAATTGTATTCCCAGGACCGGCAGGGACGCGCCAAAGCAGCCCAGGACCTGCTTAACCAAAAACGGGAAGGGAAGTGTCAAATCGGTGTAAGCGAGCCATATCCCTGCCGTTCCGCCAATAATGAGCGCGCAGCATCCCAGCATCAAGGCCCCGATCCAGATCGCCTTGGCAAAATAGAAAGCCGTTCGGTTGACGGGCAGGGAAAACAGCAGCTTTAATCCTTGCGCTTGATGCTCCGGTTCGGACATGGTGCTGCACAACAAGGAGATGGTCAGCAGCATCGTAAAGGACAAAAACATATACAGCACATTAAACCCCGTATAGACGCCAGCTTCTCCCTGACGAAAATACAGGTACCACTCCATGCAGCTGAACAACAGCAAAATTACCGCGCTGATGACCGGAATCCATAGGCAGATTTTTTTCATCTTCAGATACTCGGCGGAAAGCGCCCTTTGCATCATAAGCTTTCCCCTCTCCCCGTCAGCTGCAAAAAGATTTCCTCCAGGGATGCGGTGACTTCCTTGACCTGGTGTAAGGTGAACGGTTGAAGCAGCTTGAAGATGTCAGCTTGGCTCATCCGCTCGGTAACCGTAATCAGCAGCTGGCTCCCGTAGCGCTCGATTTCCGCCCCGCCGCCGGCAAGCACCCGGTACGCTTCATCGGTCCGGTCCGCAATAATCGCCAGCCGTACCTTATTTCTCTTTTCAAGCTCCTGAATCCGGTCTTGAAAAATCAATTTCCCGTTCTGGATAATCCCCACGTAGTCGGATACGGCTTGGATCTCGCTCAAAATATGGCTGGACAAAAAAATGGTTATCCCCTGTTCGCGGGATAACGACAGCAGCAAATGGCGGATTTCTTGAATCCCGGCCGGATCAAGGCCGTTGATCGGCTCGTCCAGTATTAATATCCGCGGCTTGCGGATCAAGGCTTGCGCGATGCCTAACCGCTGCTTCATCCCAAGCGAATATCCTTTGACCGTCTGCTTGGCATAGGGAGTGAGCCGAACGGTATCCAGGGCTTCGCGAATGTTGCTTTCCGGCAAGTCCAACAGCTTCGCAATCAATTTAAGATTTTGATAGGCCGATAAATGCCCGTAATAGGAAGGCGCTTCAACCAATGAACCGATATTTCGCAAAATGGCTTCGCGGTGATGCGAAAGCGAGCGCCCCATGATTTGAATCGTGCCTTCGTCCGGCCGGATCAAGCTGAGCAGCATGCGAATGGTCGTTGTTTTCCCGGCGCCGTTCGCCCCTAAAAATCCGTAGATTTTCCCTTCCGGAACACGCAAGTTAAGCTGATCGACGGAAACGCGTTCGCCGAAACGCCGCGTCAGGCCGCCTGTTTCAATGATATATCCGGACACAAGCTTCTCCTCCTGTTTTTCTTGTTATAGCAGGAGTATTGCGCATGAGTCTTTTTCTCAAGTAAACGAAAGTAAAATCTAAGTAAAATCGTATTATGGCGGCGGCAATTCGATCAGAATGGAGGTTCCGCGCTCCGGCGCGCTTTCCGCGCGGATCGAACCGCCATGCAGCTCGATCAATTGGCGGGCGATCGCCATACCGAGCCCCGACCCCTCCGCCGGCTGGTGCGTTGGCATTCCCCGATAATAGCTTTCAAACAGATTGTTCCGGGTTTGCTCGTCCATTCCCGTCCCATTGTCGGCAACCTGGATACAAAAAACAAGGGGCTTCTTGCTCACCGATACGCGAATTTCCGTGCCCGGAGGATTATGAATGACGGCATTGACAAGGATGTTTTGCATTGCCCTTTGCAGCAGCGCGGTGTCCGCTTCCAGAAAACATGTGTCCAACTCGGTTTCATAAGCAAAAGCATACTCTGCGGAGCGCGGAGAATTGGCCGTATCCAACGTTATGCGCCGCAGAAATTCAACCATTTCCGTGCGCGTTTTTTGCAAAGCGATTTTCCCGTTTTCGGATTGGAAGGATGCGTTTAAATCGTCGATCAGCTTTTGAATATGCATGGATTTTTGTTCGATCTTGGCGCCAAACGTTTTCACTTCGCGTTCGGACCAGTTGTACCGCTCGGCGGCAATCATCGAAGCATACCCCTGAATATAGGACAGCGGCGTCTTCAGATCGTGCGTGATCCCGGCCAGCCAGTCGCGGCGGCTTTTTTCCAGCGTCCTTCGGTCCGTTTCGCTTTGTTTTAATTTGTCCGTCAAAATCTGCATCTGGATGAGGAGGTCTTTGTATAAAAACTGTTTGCTTTTCTGAAAAATCGGGGTTCCGCTAAATAAAAAACCGGTTGCGGCAGGTTCCTGAAAAGTTCCTTGCGACAGCGCCTGAATCCAATGAACAATGTGCAGAATAGGCTTTATGATTAACAGAAAAAACAAGTAAGCCACAGCCGCCCCGGAAAGAAGCGTTGCGGTGTGGCGAAAAATTCCCCAGTCCATAGCCCGGAGTACGGGGACCGCTTGCTTGACAAAACTAAAAAGATTGGTAAGCAAACCTAAGCTAAGGAAATAAACCATCAATGGGATTACCATCAAGGCAAGGATTTTTATGCTCATTTTCAGCGAGGTTTTCATTGTCTGGTCTCTCCCTGTTTATGCGGGATGAATTTATACCCTAGTCCGCGAATGTTCTTGATATATTTCGGCACCTGGGCGTCGGGCTCGATTTTTTTGCGGATCTTGGAAATATGCATCACGACGGTTTTGTCATCGCCCATATTCAGCTGTCCCCATACGTTTTCATATAATTGGGCCGCGGTAAAAATCCGGTTCGGATGCTCGGCAAAAAAGAGCAGCAGCGAATATTCCAATGCCGTCATTTCCAAAGGCTGTCCGTTTCGGATCACTTCGCACGACTCGGTGTTGATGCCAAAATCCGCAAATTCCAATGTTTTTGGCCGTCCCTGGCTCAAACACATCTGCCAGCGTTTTAACTGGACCTTAATCCGCGCAACAACCTCCAGGGCGTTAAAAGGTTTGGTGATATAGTCATCGCCGCCCATGGCAAATCCCACGAGTTTATCGTAGTCCGAGGTTCTCGCCGTCAAAAAAAGCACGGGCGCCTCCGTTTTCTTGCGCAGTTCCATACAAAGCTCCAGCCCGCTCATATCGGGCAGCATCACATCAAGGACAATCAGTTGCGGCTCAAACTCTTCAACTAATTGCAGCGCCCTTTGCCCTGTTTCCGCCCGTTCAATGGATCGGAACCCTTCTTTGTTCAAGATCGTTTCCAACATATCGAGAATGCCGGTTTCATCGTCCACCAGAAGAATGCGTTGCTCCATCGTCGCTCTCCTTATTTATATAAACTAGGTAAAAAATATCATGTGTCATTGAAAGACACTACATGAAATGCAAAAATGAAGACATTAAAAGGAGCCGTACTTGCGATACGACTCCTTCGTGCAGTAGCCGCTTTTAAGGGCGGCAGATTAAATAGGGATGATTTAGAAAATTAGACCGCAACCTTCCCCTAGGGCGGTCAATTTCTTTTTGAGGTAAGTCAGCAAAGCTACACCTCCATGGCCTCACCTCCCTTTCCGGAAGATGCGCCGACCGCCCTTGCAAGCCTTTTCTATCACTCTTATTATGGATTATAGCATATTTTCCCATAGAAGCAGCATGGTGCCGCTAACAGGTTTGCAAGCGTACCAAAAAAGCACACCTTCTAATAGTTGAGTAACCATCAGTTAGTGTGCTTATCTTTAGTCAATTATGGAGCGGGTGAAGGGAATCGAACCCTCGCCTCAAGCTTGGGAAGCTGGCATTCTACCATTGAACTACACCCGCATTTTGCCGAGCTATAAGTATTATACACCTTTGCCGTGGGAAGATCAAGTATATCCTCCCACAGCATCCGCCAGGCGCGTTTAGAGAACGACAATCCGTCCGGAAGCAGCCAGCGAGCGCAGTTCGATGTTTAACTGCTCCTTCTCGTCAGGACTTAGCTCCAGAGACAGTCCATAATGGAACACGGCCGGCTCGATCTCCTCCTGCCAGCGAATTTCGCCGTTGTACACGCATAGGTGCTCGTTCAGTTGAACGTGAACGGCCGCCCGGATATGGTGGGTGGAAGCGTGCAAATTAAGGCCGGTCCCGATTCGGCATCCCGATTTGTTGATGTCGATGAGATCGACCGTTGCCGGCTTGCTTTGAAGAGGCATATCGTCGATATGCGTAATCTCCATCTTACAGGCCAAAGGCGGCGTCAAAGTGTAGCGAAAAGGATCAGTTCTTTTTGTAGACATCAAAATGATGGCCCCCAGCTCTGTCGATATATCTCAAATTATATCGAAATCCGGGCGGATTGTCTTCTTATAAATTTTAGAGATTGTTCAAAAAGCCATCTTCTTATCACGAGGCAGGTCAAGAAGTGGATTCGGCGTCGAAGTTACTCGGTCTCAGCGGCGCCCAGCAGCCCGCGGATATCCGGTTCGACCGCGGCCGGTTCGGTGCGTGCGCTGTATTGCTTGACGATTCGGCCTTTTGGGTCGATCAAAAATTTAACGAAATTCCATTCGATATCTCCGGTTTTGTAAGGCTCCGGTGTATTTTCGACCAAGTATCGGTACAACGGGTGGGCTTGCTCTCCCTTAACGTCGATTTTGCTGAAAAGCGGAAAGGTGACTTGGTATCGGGTCTCACAGAAAGCTTTGATTTCTTCCTCCGTCCCCGGCTCCTGTTCGGCAAATTGATTGCAAGGAAAACCGAGCACAACAAACCCCTGGTCTTTATACGTGTCATAAAGGCGCTGCAGGCCCTCGTAATGCGGAGTCAAACCGCAGGCGCTGGCCGTGTTTACGATCAGCAGCACTTTCCCTTCGAAAGCTTTAAGGGTCATGGCTTTGCCGTCAATCGTCCGAACTTCAAAATCATAGATGTTCATCTTCTCACCTTCCTCCGTAAAATATGGCGAAACATACGCCAAAACAGCATTCTTCTTTATTCTACCTAAATGGGGCGGACAACTCAATTTACGTCACCAACGATTATAGCTTCGATAGAAAAAACCTTCCACAGACTTGACATCTTATAAATTTTCTATTGTCTATCATGTAAAAATACTGTAAAGTTACTAAACAAGCCGTTTTTTTGTTCGTTTAGCGGATTTTTTTAACCTTCAATTGACCATAGTTCGATTGTTTGTCACAATTTCGCTTTACTTGAATGCAGCGAAGAAGTATCCGTAAACATGTGTCCACCAATGAAGGACTTATCGGCGGTGGTTTTTGCTGTCAAACAAGCAGCTATCGGGAAGGGGCATCCTGCTACTTTAACGAATTGCAGCAAGTTAGGGTACATAAACACTAGTCCTTTATATGTGGACATTATGAAAAATATTCATGAAGCTCCGCAAAATTTTTCAAGTAGCTGCAAGCTTTAATTTTTCATGAAAAGAGGCTATTACATGATTCAACCCATTTTGCAAATTGAGGATTTGCATACTCATTTTTTCACCGACCGCGGCGAAATCCCCGCTGTGGACGGTGTGAATTTGTATGTGAATCCCGGCGAAGTGCTGGGGGTCGTCGGCGAATCGGGCTGCGGAAAAAGCGTGACCTCGTTGTCTGTGCTCAAACTGATTCCGCAACCTCCGGGCAAAATCGTCGGAGGATCGATTTTTTTCAAAGGCCGGGATATCGTTCCGCTAAAGGAGCGTGAAATGCGTTCGATCCGCGGCAACGCGATCTCGATGATCTTTCAAGAGCCGATGACGTCCCTGAATCCGCTGTATACGATCGGGCAGCAAATCGGGGAAGCGGTTCGCCTGCACAAGGGGCTCAGCAAAAAGGAAGCCCGGGCGCATACGATCGATATGCTGAAAAAGGTCGGCATTCCAAGGCCGGAAGCGATTATCGACGAATATCCCCATCAGTTGTCAGGGGGGATGCGCCAGCGGGTGATGATCGCCATGGCGATTTCCTGCAGCCCGGAGCTGCTGATCGCCGATGAACCGACGACAGCGCTGGACGTGACGATCCAAGCGCAGATTCTGGACCTGATCCGGCGCCTGAACGAGGAAAACGGAACGGCTGTGATGATGATTACCCACGACCTCGGCGTCGTGGCCGAGATGTGCCATCGCGTGGCCGTCATGTACGCGGGGAAGGTCGTCGAGGAAGGCAGCGTGCACGATATTTTCAAAAACCCGCTGCACCCGTACACGCAAGGGCTCATCAAATCGGTGCCGCGCATGGATGAGCAGCGGAAACGGCTGTTTTCGATTCCCGGCAACGTTCCTGTGCTTAGCACGCAAATGCAGGGCTGCCGCTTCGCCGATCGCTGCCCGCATGCAATGCCGGCATGCCTCACGCAGCTTCCCGAGCTGCGGGAATACGAAACGGCCCACAGCTGCCGGTGCTGGCTGCATGAAACGCCACAGGAGGATGTCGTATGAGCGAACCATTACTGCAAGTAGAGCATCTGAAAAAATATTACCCGATCGGCGGGGGGATGTTCGGTAAGTCCAAACAGCAGTTCGTCAAAGCGGTCGACGATATTTCGTTTACGGTGCAAAAAGGCGAAACGTTTGGGCTTGTCGGCGAAAGCGGCTGCGGCAAATCAACCACCGGCCGCTCGCTGCTGCGGCTGATCGAACCGACGGACGGGCGCGTCATTTTTAACGGCGAGGATATCACCGCGCTTTCCCCGGAGGAACTGCGCAAAAAACGCAAAGATATGCAAATCGTGTTCCAGGATCCGTTTTCGTCGCTGGATCCCCGCCACACCGTACAGCGCATTTTGGAGGAGCCGCTCATTGTGCATGGCGTCGGCGACGCGAAAGAACGCCGGAACATCATCGACCGGCTGATCGATGTCGTCGGTTTGACGCAAGGCCATCTGCAGCGGTATCCGCACCAATTTTCCGGCGGACAGCGGCAGCGGATCGGCATCGCCCGGGCGCTTTCGCTCCAGCCGAAGCTGATCGTCGCGGACGAACCGGTCTCGGCGCTGGATGTTTCGATTCAGTCGCAGGTGATCAACCTGCTGCAGGATTTGCAGGAGGAATTCGGCCTGACCTACATTTTTATCGCGCATGATCTCAGCGTGGTGAAGCATATTTGCGATCGGGTCGCGGTGATGTATCTCGGACGGATTGTGGAGATCGCCGAGAAAAACAAGCTGTATTCCGCGCCGCAGCATCCATATACCCAGGCGCTGTTGTCCGCGGTGCCGGAACCGGATCCGGACAAAAAGCCCGAGCGGATTATTTTGCAGGGAGAAGTGCCAAGTCCGGCGAATGCCCCGGTCGGCTGCGCCTTTCATACGCGCTGTCCGATGGCGATGGACGTTTGCCGTTCGAAACGGCCCGACCTCGCGGAAACGGAAGCCGGCCATCTGACGGCCTGCCACCTGTTTACTCAAGAGGCATAAATGGTTTATAGCCGGCATAAACGTCCGGCTTCATATAAACAAACCCATATATATTCAATGTCAAGAAGGGAGCCACACTTATGAAAGCAAAGAGATGGAGCAGTGTCATTTTGCTATTGATGCTGAGCATGGCCGTTGCCTTGACGGGCTGCGGCGGCAACGGCGGCGGAGGCAACAAAGCCGCGGGCACAAATACGGGGGCGAACACGGGAGCGGAAGCTCCGGCAGGATCCGCGCAGGATACATTGATCGTCGGACGCGGCGGCGATTCCGCATCCCTGGATCCTTCGATCGTCACCGACGGCGAATCGCTTAAAATTACGCACCAGGTGTTTGATTCCTTGCTGGAGTACAAGGAAGGAACAACGGAAGTGCAGCCGTCCCTCGCCGAAAGCTGGACGGTTTCCGAAGACGGCCTCAAATACACGTTCAAGCTGCGCCAAGGCGTCAAGTTCCATGATGGAACCGACTTCAACGCCGAAGCTGTCGTCTTTAACTTCACGCGTTGGTCCGATCCGAAAAGCGAATACAAGTTTGAAGGGGACTCTTTCGATTATTATGACTCGATGTTTGGTCCGGACGGCAAACGCGTCATTAAAGAAGTCAAAGCTATCGACGACAATACGGTGGAATTCACGCTGAATCAGCCGCAGGCGCCTTTCCTGCAAAATCTGGCCATGACCTCGTTCGGGATTGCCAGCCCAACGGCAATTAAAGAGAAGAAGGAAAACTTCAAAAACGAACCGGTCGGCACAGGGCCGTTTGTGTTCAAAGAGTGGAAACGCAACGATTCGATTACCTTGGAAAAGAACCCGAACTACTGGAAGGAAGGGCTTCCGAAGCTGAACAAAGTTATCGTTCGTTCGATCCCGGACAACTCCGCGCGCTTTAATGCACTGCAAAGCGGTGAAATCGACCTGATGGAAGACTTGACCCCAGACGATCTGGCTACGCTGCAAAGCAACCCGGATCTGCAAAAAATCGAACGTCCGTCCAACAACGTGGGTTACGTCGGCTTCAACCTGAAGAAAGAACCGTTTAACAACGTAAAAGTAAGACAAGCGCTTAGCTATGCCGTAAATAAACAAGGAATCATCGACGCTTTCTTCGCGGGCCAGGCCCAGCCGGCCAAAAACCCGATGCCGCCGTCCCTATGGGGCTACAACGACAGCATTCAGGATTACGAATACGATTTGGAAAAAGCGAAGCAACTGCTGGCGGAAGCCGGCTACCCGAACGGCCTGCCGGGCGAGTATACGTTCTACGCGATGCCGGTATCCCGTCCTTACATGCCTGACGGCAAGAAAGTAGCCGAAGTTATTCAAGCGGATTTCGAAAAAATCGGCGTTAAAGTGAACATCGAATCTCCGGAATGGGCGACTTATATTGACGATGCGCAAGCCGGTGACAAAGACGACATCTACATGCTCGGATGGCAAGGCGACAACGGCGACCCGGACAACTTCCTGTACACGCTGCTGGACAAAGACGCCATTCCGTCCAACAACTACAGCTATTACGCCAACGATGAGCTGCACGAGATTTTGAAGCAGGCGCAAGTTGAAACCGAGCAATCGAAACGCGAAGAGCTGTACAAAAAAGCCCAGGAAATCATCAAAGCCGATGCACCGTGGATTCCGCTCGTGCATACGACGCCGCTGCTTGCAGCCAAAGCCAATGTAAAAGGATACGTTCCGTCTCCGACAGGGACAGAGTACTACAGCAACATTTATTTCGAATAACGGGCGTTTTTGTTAACGCCTCTGGCAGGTGAGCCTTAACTTGAAAGCCTATATTTTTAAACGATTGTTAATCATGGTTCCTGTCCTGATCGGAATGACGATTATCGTATTCTCCATTATCCATGCGATTCCCGGTGATCCTGCGGAAACCATTCTGGGGCAGAAAGCGACGGAGCAGTCCAAAGAGGCGCTTCGGGAACAACTGGGTTTAAACAATCCGTGGTATCAGCAGTACTTTACGTATATGGGAGATTTGCTGCAGGGCGACCTGGGGCAATCGATCCGCACGAGAGTGCCGATTTCCCAAGAGATCATGCCGTATTTGGCCGCCACCGCGGAGCTGACCATTTCGGCGATGCTGTTCGCCATCATCGTTGGGGTAAACGCCGGGATCATTAGCGCGTGGAAGCAAAACTCCTGGTTTGACTACATTTGCATGCTGATTGCACTCATCGGGGTGTCGATGCCGATTTTCTGGCTCGGTCTGATGGAACAGTGGATCTTCTCCTTGAAGCTCCACTGGCTCCCTTCGATCGGCCGCATGAATCAGCGTGATCCGGTGGAAACCGTGACGAATCTGTATGTGCTCGACACGATTATAGCCGGCCGTTGGGATCAGCTGTGGACGGTGATCAAGCACTTGGTTTTGCCGAGCGTGGCGCTGGGCACGATTCCGATGGCGGTGATCGCCCGGATGACGCGCTCGAGCATGCTGGAGGTCATGAATTCGGATTTTGTCCGCACGGCGAAAGCCAAGGGGTTATCGCAATTCGTCGTCGTTTACAAGCATGCGCTTAAAAATGCGTTTATTCCGGTGCTGACGGTCATCGGCCTGCAAACCGGGGCACTGCTCGGCGGCGCGGTGTTGACGGAAACGATTTTCGCCTGGCCGGGCGTAGGACGTTATATCTACGATGCGATCAGCTCGCGCGATTATCCGGTCATTCAATCCGGCATTCTGATCATCGCTTTTATTTTCGTCTTCATCAATCTGATTGTGGATTTGCTGTACGCCGCGGTCGATCCACGCATTCGCTATCGGTAAAGGAGGGAAACCATGGCTCAAATCACTGCAAGCACAGGCGGCAACTCCGCCATTCAGGCCGAAAAGGTTTCCGGGCCTTGGCGCGATGCGTGGAGAACGTTCCGCAAAAATAAAATCGCCATGATCGGTCTGATCATGATTGTGCTGTTTGTCATCATCGCGCTGCTGGCTCCCGTGGTCGCGCCTTATGATTTTAAGGCCCAGGAGTTGGGGAACCGCTTAAAACCCCCGTCTTCCGAGCATTGGTTCGGCACGGACGACCTGGGGCGCGACCTGTTCACCCGGGTACTGTACGGGGCGCGGATTTCCCTGTGGGTTGGCACGTTTTCCGTTATCGGATCGATTATCCTCGGCACGATTCTCGGGATTCTCGCCGGGTTTTACGGGAAATGGATCGATATGATCATCTCGCGCCTGTTTGATATCCTGCTCGCGTTTCCGAGCATTCTGCTGGCGATCGCCATCGTCGCCATCCTCGGCCCGTCGCTGCAAAACGCGCTGTACGCGATCGCGATCGTCAACATTCCGACGTACGGCCGCCTGGTCCGCGCCAAGGTGCTCAGCTTGAAAAACGAAGAGTACATTACGGCCGCGCGGGCGATCGGGATGAAGAACAGCGGCATTCTGCTGCGGCACATCCTGCCGAACAGCTTAACGCCGATCATCGTGCAGGGCACGCTCGGCATCGCCACGGCGATTATTGAAGCCGCCGCACTTGGCTTCCTTGGCCTCGGCGCGCAGCCGCCGGCACCGGAATGGGGTAAAATGCTGTCCGACTCGCGGCAATTTATCGCCACGGCTCCGTGGACGGTTATTTTCCCGGGGGTGTCGATCATGCTCACCGTGCTTGCCTTCAACTTGATGGGCGACGGTTTGCGCGACGCCTTGGACCCGCGGATGAAAAATTAATAGGAATCTTGATCATTTAGCTTAACTGCCGGGAGGGATCCCGGCGGTTTTTTTTGACATTATAGATTCATAACTCAACTTTCGTAGAGCAAAAATCAGCTTAGGCCCCTGCGTTGAAAGCTTGAGGATAGGGAAGTGAGGTGGGCGGCAGATCAGCACTCCTTGTCCGGGTGCTTTGCACGATTATCCCTTTTGATCAGGCAGCAGAGAAACAGGCAAGCTCGGGAGAAAAAAATATCCGTGGAGAAGTAGATAGGTTCGAGATAATTTAGACAGGTAGAAGAAATCAGGTTTATAGAAGGTGAAGCAGACCGGAAGGAGATCGAGACAGGAGATCAAGGACAGGACGCGAGGGAAACGAAAAGACCGTGATGTTGCTATAGCCTGAACTCTTCCGCCTGCAGCAACGCCCGCACTGTTCATGCTAATCAACACCCAATTAAGTTGATCCGCATCAAGTAACCCCCACCGTTCAAACATCACGATCAGGCCGCAGCCGCAAGGGGCTGGTTCGGTTGGCGTGCGATCAGCCGGCGGTAAGGGATCGCCGGAATCGCCACACACATGCGCAGTAACTTCTGCCGCATCGTTTCTTCCGCTCCGGGCAGTCCTCCGGGCAGGCGCAGCCGGCGGCGTCCGGTGTATTCGTTCCAGGTACGCCTGCAGATGCTTCAGCCCCAAGGCTCCATACGTACTCTTCAGCGATTCCCACGCCTCTCTCACCACTCTCCGCAAGGGCGCATACAGCCGAAAGGCCTGAGGGAACAACTGTACCGCCGATGTACGGACATCCACATGCCCGTTGATGAACTCGGTTAGCTCTTGACGGTCTGCCCTTTTTTCACCTCCCCGCTTATGCGGCACCAGGCGGATTTTGACCTGCTCCGGCTCGCCCGACTCCGTGACCGTGCAGCCGGCTACGACCGCCGAGGCGTACGGATGCGAAAGCTGACACCGGGACGGATTACGCCCATACTGATCGCTGTTCACCTTCACGTCTCCGGAGAGCAGTTCCCGGGCATCGAACTCCCCCACGGCATGGCGTATTTTGTGCAGCATCGACCAGGCGGTCTTGTAGGCGACCCGGATCACCTGGCGCAGCCGCAGCGCCGAGATGCCGCCCTCCAGCAGGAATAAATCCAGGGCCTCGAACCACTTGAGCAAGGGCAGATGCGTTCCTTCAAAAATCGTGCCGACCAAAGGCGATGTTTGATGCTTGCATTTTCCGCACTCGAACAAGGGGATATGCCGGGAGGTCAGACGGCTGCACCGGGTGTGAGCGCAACGCGGGCAGACAAAGCCGTTTGGCCACTTCATCGCGATCAGCGCCTCCATGCAGTCCTGTTCGCTGTTAAAACGGCTGCTGAATGGCTGAAGTTCCGTTCCCGTATTGGCTTCCATATCGGCTCGCCCCCAAATCAAGAATATACGAACATAGGTTCCATTTATTTCATTATACCAAACGTATGTTCCCTTATCAAGCCGAAAATCTCACCTGAACCGCCTCATTTTTTCCTCATCTTTTTTGTTTTTTTCTTCTCTCTTTTTTTGGAACCCTTACTCTAGTCCCCTTGCTCCCTGCTCCCTGGACGAAAGGGATAATCGTGCAAAGGCAGGCAGCAGTCAGGGGTACCACCAAGACACGGACCCTTTAGACAGCCCCTCACCTGGTGCCTACTTGATTGGCTGGTTGACTTACAACAGCTGCTCGACTTGACCAACGAAGCAGCCCAAAAAGCCGATCAGGGTCATGTGATACCGTCAGGCTGGGAAATACCGGGGAAATGAGCTGATAAGGTCGCTGGTGTCCGTTAGAGCGGCCTCCAAAGCTTAGGAAGAGCCTCCAGTCGTTCCAAAGTAGAAATCAGAGCCATAAAAGGGCGCCGTCAGGCGTTTTTCTTATACTCTCCTGATGCTTGGCTACTCTATGTCAACTTTCCCCCATCATTTTGAAGAGCATTTGAGGGAAGATAATATGATGTCAATTATTTTCACATATATTGGGCTTCCAGTTATAGTTTAGAGAATAAGATATAGCAAAGAGAAGGGCAGGAGGCGGCGAGATGGAAAAAAAGTTCAGAAAGGTGGCCATTGTGGGTTCCGGATTGGTCGGCACGGCTTGTGCCTATTCCATGATTAACCAATCCATCAGCGAGGAAATTATGATGATCGACCGGACCTATGACCGCGCGGTGGCGCATGCGCTCGATTTGTCTCATTGCATGGATTTTACCTCGACGCGCACGAAGGTCGTTGCCGGGCGTTTGGAGGACTGTCGTGACGTTGATGTGGTGGTACTTACGGCCGGAGCTAATCCGAAGCCGGGGCAAACGAGGCTGGACGTGCTTGGGGACGCGGAAAAAATTACTCGGGATATCGTTAGCCGGCTTGTGGACGGAGGGTTTGACGGCATTTTTGTCGTCGCAGCCAACCCGGTTGATATTGTTACGTATATTGTACGCCAGGTGTCAGGTTTTCTGCGGAACCGGGTGATCGGCACCGGCACTTCGATCGATTCGGCCCGGCTTAAAACGCTGCTGTCGGAAGTGTTTTCCATCGATCCGCGCAGCGTTAACGGCTATGTGTTGGGTGAGCACGGCGATTCGCAGTTTGTGGCATGGTCGCATGTGACGATCGGCGGCAAACCGTTGCTGCACATTCTCGACCAGCACAAAGAGCGTTTTCGCCATGTCGATTTGGACGAAATCGCCAAGAAAACGAAGGATGCCGGCTGGGAGATTTTTACCCGTAAAGGCAATACACAATTCGGCATCGGCAACGCGCTTAGCTTTATCGTCCGTTCGATTCTGAACGACGAGCACAAAATTATCGCCGTGTCCGCGGTCCTTGATGGCGAATACGGGCAATCCGGGGTATGCGCCGGGGTGCCGGCCATTATCGGCGGTGGCGGTATTGTGGAGATTTTGGAGCTGAATTTGGCGGAGGAGGAGCGGCATAAATTCGAGCATTCCTGCGGCATACTTAAATCTGCGATCCAAAGTTTGCAGCGGCGGTAATCACTTATAAGCCGGTTTAACTTTTGGGACATCCGCCTTAGTTTTGAGGCGGTTGTTTTTTTGACTAAGCAAGTGCGCAAGTCAGCCGGTCGGCGTAAGCCCGACGGTGGATGGCTCGCTCCTTCCTGCGGCGGTTCTACCTTTTTGCTCCCTGTTATATAGTTAGAAAAAATAAATGGGAGCGATGGGATCATGGATGGAATTGTCATCCGGAATCTGGCCGAGCTTGGACAGGACGGTTTAAGGCAGGCGACGGAAGTTTTCGTGGACGGCTTTTTTCAATCTCTGCAGTTTTTTTCCAAGGATCGGGCGAGGTTGGTTAGGGCGCTGGAGCACGCTTTGGTCAAGGAGCGTTTTTTTGTGGCGTTAATGGATGGGAAAGTGTTGGGTATTTTTGCGTTTTCCGCGGGCCGGCTGCGGGCGTTTCGGTTGGATCGGGACGTTTTGCGCAAAGAACTAGGCTGGCTGAAAGGAAGCCTGTTCCATGCTTTCGTCCGGCAGGAGCTGGAAAAGCCGCTGGGCTTGAAGGACCGGCAGTGCTATTTCGAAGCGGTGGCAACTGCGGAAGCGGCCAGAGGCAAGGGGGTTGCCACCCGTTTGCATGACCACCTTCACGCTGTTCTGGATTTTGATGAATATATTTTGGAGGTTGTAGACACCAACACGGCAGCGGTACGTTTGTATGAGAAATTGGGATATGCCGAATTTAAAAGAAAACCGCAAAGGTGGTTTCGGAAGCAGGCGGGCTTCAACGCCAGGATATATATGAAGAAACGCGCGGACAATTCCTCGTTACGGCAACATGAATAGTGTACCGGACAGGAACATACACTCGTAATATGATTATTGTCCCATTTGGTGTGCTCTCGCTGCCGATCAAGACTCCACCAGCTAACGCGGTTGGTTTACTACGGCGAACCTTCTCAAGAAGTTCTTATCCCTTTGTACGACAAAAAAGCTCTCCGAAGAGAGCTTTTATACGTCCCAGGAGGGATTCGAACCCCCGACCGACGGCTTAGAAGGCCGTTGCTCTATCCAGCTGAGCTACTGAGACAAAATAAAATAAAATTTACAAGCAAAATTTATTGTATCACAGGATGCTTGGGTTAGCAATATAAATTTTGCACTTGATCGCAGTTTTTTGGCTCAACCTCGATAAATCGGTGTTGACCACAAGACCTGGTGACCAATCCATTCTTGATTTAATAGAAATAACGGTGAATGCAACCGTTAGAAATACGATCCACTCGAAATGTTCGCTAGTTATCCGCTTGAGAGGGCCACTCGAGAAGCTGCGCCTTCCCGTATCATCCCCCATTGTTTCGGACCCAACTTTTTCAGCAACCTGTTGTTTATCGCCCCCTCGGTTTACCCGATGAATTTGTTGGACGAGGGGGGCGGCGGCGAGTTTAACTCCGGGATTTTTGCCTTGGACCGGGTCTATGCTATAATCTCAATTAATGCAGTGCGGAAGAAAGGAGGTGCCCTTATCAGCCATTTTCGACCCGATGAGAAGGACAACATCGTATTGTTTCCGAAAACGCTCGATTACTACCAAATCGAACTGACCCGGATGCTGGAAACCGAGAGATACGGGGAAGCCGCGGATCTTTTGCGGTTTCTGCTGCAGTGCCAGGGGGAAGATCCGCGCCACTATGAAGAATGGCGGGCACTGCTGGAGTGGCTTACCGACGCTTTTCCCGAGCTTCAGAACGGTTCCCCGGCCGCGGAGGATGACGGCTATGAGACGGAAGAAGCGTTGGCCAGACGTCATGTCGAGGCAAAGCTCGAACAGGATCAGGAATATGCCGGTAAACTGCTGAGCGCGGTAATAGATAAGCCGTTGTCCGAGCAAACCCTTTTGGCTTTGGACCAGCTTGCTTATTTGGATCGTCCGGAAGTGGACGAGGCGCTGACCGAATGGTTGCATCAAGAGGAGCTCCATCCGCTGCTTCAGTATCGGGTGCTGCAGACGCTGCGCCGCCGCGGCACGGTGGGGACGCTTGCCATCGAGCGCGCAGGGGAAAAGGTGGAGATTGACATCGAGTCGGTTCCGCTGAAACCCGATGATTTCCCTCCGGCCGTGCAGGAAGTGCCCGAAAGGGTGGGTGAGCAGACTCAGGTGCACGATCCAACATTGTTTTATTTTGCCCAGGAGCTGTGGTCGCAAATTGTGATGGGTTTGTACGGCGGAAGGGACTATCGTTCGCTGATCGACGGTGACGATACGGTTATCGACATTTGGGCGGCGGCGCTTCACCAACTGGTCGCGGACAGCCTGCCGGACGGCAAAACCGACGAGGAAATCCGCGCGTTGTACGGGATTACCGATGAACATAGGCTTCGGTTTGAGCAGGTTAGCCGGTCTATCCGCCAGGTTGTGGCGGTGAGCGGTGTTCAGGAAAGATAGGCGCGGGCGAATGACCGGCTCTACGATCGGCTTTACGATCGGCTCTTGTAAAAAGATGTATTGTTGTTTATAATATAATGGTTATTCTGATCGTGTTCATAGGGACAGCTATACTGGAACCATGATAGCTGTTTTATACGCGATTCGGTTTCAGTATTTTAGTATATTGTGAAATTTGGAGGGGAAGGCATAAAATGAAAGCAACCTGGGAAAAGATAGAGAAGAACCTCGGCGTTCTCGAGGTCGAAGTGGAAGCGGAACGTGTAGCCGCCGCACTCGATAAAGCGTTTCAAAAAGTGGTGAAAAGAACGAATGTACCTGGCTTCCGTAAAGGCAAGGTGCCTCGCCCGATCTTTGAAGCACGTTTCGGCGTGGAAAGTCTGTATCAGGACGCTATCGACATTTTGCTTCCTGAAGTATACAGCGAAGCCGTCGATCAAGCGGAGATTTTCCCGGTGGATCGCCCGGAAGTGGACGTTGAGCAGTTTGCCAAAGGGCAGCCGTTCAAGTTTAAAGCGAAAGTGACGGTTAAACCGGAAGTGAAGCTTGGCGATTACAAAGGCGTCGAAGTACCTTCGGTCAACGCGGAAGTTACCGAAGATGAGCTGAACGAAGAGCTTGAGCGTCTGCAACAGCGCCATGCCGAACTGATTGTCATCGACGAAGAAGCTGCGAAGAATGGCGATATCGCTGTTATCGACTTCGAGGGTTTCGTTGACGGCGTTCCGTTTGAAGGCGGCCAGGCAGAGCGTCATTCCCTGGAGCTTGGAAGCAATTCGTTTATCCCTGGCTTCGAGGATCAAGTCGTGGGCATGGCTACCGGCGATTTCAAGGACATTACCGTGACTTTCCCGGAAGCTTACCATACTGAAGAATTGGCCGGCAAGGAAGCTGTATTTAAAGTTAAAGTCCATGAGATCAAACGCAAACAGCTCCCAGAGCTTGACGATGAATTTGCGAAGGATGTCAGCGAATTCGATACGCTGGACGAGTTCAAAGAGGACTTGAAGAAACAGCTGCAAACCCGCAAGGAACAAGAAGCCAAGGGCGCCCGTGAAGCGGCTCTCGTCGACAAAGTCGGCGAAAGTGCGGAAGTGGAAATTCCGGAAGCGATGATTAACAATGAAGTGGAGAACATGTTGCGCGATTTCGACAACCGTCTTCGTTCCCAGGGCATGAATCTGGAGATGTACCTGAGTTTCTCTGGTCAAACGGTTGACGATATGAGAGCGCAAATGAAAGACGACGCTCAAAAACGCGTTCGCAACAATTTGGTGCTGGAGCAAATCGCCAAAGCCGAAGAGATCAAAGTGACGGAAGAAGACGTTGATAAAGAGCTGGCGGAAATGGCCGAAGCTTACAAACGCACGCCGGAAGAAATCCGCAACATTTTGGCGGCCAATCGTTCGCTGGACAGCTTGAATGATGAAATTCTGATCCGCAAGACGATCGATTTCCTGCTGGAGAACAGCAAAGAAGTTCCGGCCGATCAAGCGGAAGCGCCGAAAGCGAAAGAAGGAAGCAAACCGGCAGCCAAGAAAACGGCGAAAAAATCGACGAAGGCGGCCGAATCGAAAGCTGACGCCGACAAAATAGAAGCGGAAGAGGCTAAGGACGAGGAATAGTCTCGCCGCGAGGCGTTCTCGGTTATAGACAGACAAGCCTCCCATGAGATACATCAAGATAAACGTTAGGGCACGTATACAAATGCGTGCCTTAATTTTTCATCATTTACCGATACATTTATTTCCAATTGGCACCGGACAAGCCGGCGGTTATATAATGTGTAGAAATCAACATAAACTGTATCGTGTGAAAAATGACATGAGGCTTTGAACATGGTAGAATGTTTCTGTAAACCGAAAGTGAATCTGAAAAAGAAAAGAGGTTGGTCGCATGAGTCTGGTACCTATGGTCGTAGAACAAACGAATCGGGGAGAACGATCTTACGACATCTATTCAAGACTTCTTAAAGATCGCATCATTTTTCTCAGCAACGCTATTGATGATGAAGTTGCCAATCTCGTGATTGCCCAACTGTTGTTTTTGGCGGCCGAAGACCCTGAGAAAGATATTCACCTGTACATTAATTCGCCGGGTGGTTCTGTCACTGCCGGGATGGGTATATATGATACGATGCAATACATCAAGCCTGACGTGTCCACGATCTGCGTAGGAATGGCTGCGAGCATGGGATCGCTGCTCCTTACGGCCGGGGCGCCTGGCAAACGTTTTGCCCTGCCCAACAGTGAAGTCATGATTCATCAGCCGCTTGGAGGCGTTCGCGGTCAGGCGACGGATATTAAAATTCATGCCGACTGGATTATCAAGACGAGACAGAAGCTCAACCAGATTTATGTGGAGCGGACGGGTCAGCCCCTTGAGAAAATCGAGCGCGATACAGACCGTGACTTCTTCATGAGCGCGGAAGAGGCTAAGGACTACGGGATTATCGACAAGGTCATCACATCAGCCCATTAAATCATAAAGGGGTGTTTACATGTTTAAATTCAATGACGAAAAAGGACAATTGAAATGCTCGTTCTGCGGCAAATCGCAGGAGCAGGTACGCAAGCTTGTAGCCGGACCGGGCGTTTATATATGCGACGAATGCATCGAGCTGTGCACGGAGATCGTGGAGGAGGAGCTCGGGCACGAAGAGGAACTGGACCTCAAGGAAATCCCGAAACCGAAGGAAATCCGCGATATTTTGGACCAGTATGTCATCGGCCAGGAGCAAGCGAAGAAATCGTTGTCCGTAGCGGTTTACAATCATTACAAACGGATCAACACGCAAAGCAAGATCGAAGACGTGGAGCTGCAAAAGAGCAACATCCTGCTGCTCGGGCCGACCGGTTCCGGCAAAACGCTGCTCGCGCAAACGATGGCGAAAATTTTGAACGTTCCGTTCGCGATCGCCGATGCGACGTCCCTGACGGAAGCGGGATACGTCGGCGAAGACGTGGAGAACATTTTGCTGAAGCTGATTCAAGCGGCCGATTATGATGTGGAAAAAGCGGAACGCGGCATCATTTATATCGACGAAATCGATAAAGTGGCGCGCAAATCGGAGAATCCGTCCATTACCCGCGACGTCTCCGGCGAAGGCGTTCAGCAGGCGCTGCTGAAAATTTTGGAGGGCACCGTGGCTTCGGTTCCTCCGCAAGGCGGACGCAAGCATCCGCATCAGGAATTTATCCAAATCGATACGACGAACATTTTGTTCATTTGCGGCGGCGCGTTTGACGGCCTGGAGCAGATGATCAAACGCCGGATCGGCAAAAAAGTGATCGGCTTTAACGCGATGAACGACGGTCAAAAAGAATTGAAGCCGGGCGAATATTTGTCGATGGTGCTGCCGGAGGATTTGCTCAAATTCGGGTTGATCCCGGAATTCGTAGGGCGTTTGCCGGTCATCTCGACGCTCGAGCCGCTGGATGAAAAAACGCTTGTACGGATTTTGTCCGAACCGAAAAACGCGCTGGTCAAACAGTACCAGAAGCTGCTTGAGCTCGACAACGTCAACTTGACGTTTGAGCCCAAAGCGCTTGAGGCGATTGCGCGCGAAGCGATCAAACGCAATACCGGCGCGCGCGGACTTCGCGCCATCATCGAAGGCATTATGCTGGACGTGATGTACGAAGTGCCGTCCCGCGACGATATTGCGGACTGCGTCATCACCGAAAAAGTCGTTGTGGAGAAAACCAGCCCGGAACTGGCCAAGAAGAAAAACAAAAAGCAGGAAGAGAGCGCATAAGGCTGATGCGGCCGGATAGCGCGACAAAATAGATGTCAAGGTTCTCCACCTTTGCGTTAAGGGTCGCTTCTATGAGCGCCCCTTTGCAGGGGTGGAGCTTTGATCGTTTGGGAGAGACCTGAAATGACATTCTTGAGACAAGATACGCGGCCGGTCAAAGTCGGAAACCTGACGATCGGCGGCAGCAACGAAGTCATCATCCAAAGCATGTGCACGACCAAAACGGCGGATGTGGCCGCTACGGTAGCCGAGATCCACCGTTTGGAAGAAGCGGGCTGCCAACTGGTGCGCGTGACGGTGAATAATGAGGAAGCGGCTGCGGCGATCAAGGAAATCAAGAAGCAAATCCACATCCCGCTCGTCGCCGATATCCATTTCAACTACAAGCTGGCGCTTATGGCGATTGAGAACGGTATCGACAAGGTGCGGATCAATCCGGGCAATATCGGCCGCCGCGAGAAGGTGGAGGCCGTGGTGAAGGCCTGCAAGGAGCGGGGGATCCCGATCCGGATCGGCGTCAACGCCGGGTCGTTGGAGAATCACCTGCTGGAGAAATACGGCTATCCGACACCGGAAGCGATGGTGGAAAGCGCCTTGTTCCATATCGGCATTCTGGAGGACTTGGACTTCCACGACATCATCGTGTCGCTTAAAGCCTCCGACGTCCCGATGGCGATCGCGGCTTATACGAAAGCGGCGGAAGTGATTCCTTATCCGCTGCATTTGGGGATCACGGAAGCCGGAACGCTGTTCTCGGGAACCGTGAAGAGCGCGGCCGGCATCGGCGCGCTGCTGTCGATGGGCATCGGCTCGACGCTGCGCATCTCGCTGAGCGCCGATCCGGTGGAGGAAGTGAAGGTCGCCCGCGAACTGCTCAAAACGTTTGGTCTGATTTCCAATGCGGCTACATTGGTGTCCTGCCCGACCTGCGGCCGGCTGGATATCGATCTGTTTTCCATCGCCAACGAAGTGGAAGCCTACATTGCCAATCTGAAGGTTCCGATCAAGGTATCCGTGCTCGGCTGCGCCGTCAACGGACCGGGCGAAGCGCGCGAAGCCGACATCGGCATCGCCGGCGCCCGGGGCGAAGGCCTTTTGTTTCGTTACGGCGAAATGATCCGCAAGGTGCCGGAAGCCGAACTGCTTAACGAATTGAAGAAAGAAATCGATCATATCGTGGAAGTGTACGAAGCGACCGGAGAAATTCCCGGACGCAAAGAACACCGTGCCCGCGTGAAATCATAACAATCCACCCGCAAGCTGCCGATGATAAGGCGGTTTGCGGTTTTTTTGGATATCAGAAAGTATAACTTACGTTTTTCTTATTGGCCAACCTTCATAATAGCGGAACTTTATGTTCTTATTACCCTTAGCCTGGCATGTTCATCCTCATTAGCGGAATTTTTTGTACTTATTTTCTTAAGAATGGTTCAGAACCTGGGCATTTTCCTTGCGACGGGGAAAATAGCGGCATAAACTTCCCCTATTTCTCTCAAATTGACTGATACCTCCGGAATAGCGGCCTTTTTTGCCTCTATATTTTTCAGTGGAGTTTTTCCTTTTTCCAAACTCTCTGCAAAGACCTCGTTTTACCTTGGTGCGAAAAGGCTATACTACCAAGTATCAGTCAAAAGTGAGGGAGGCGTTCGTTATGGATTTAAATCTCATCCTGATGTCCGTTCAAATGTTTTTTGCCGTCGTGATCGGACTCTATTTCTGGAATCAGCTGCGCAGCCAGAAAGGGAACCGGGTGGCGGTGGACCGGGAATCGCGGAAGGAGATGGAGAAGCTGCGCAAGCTGCGGGCCATTTCGCTCACCAAGCCGTTGGCGGAGCGGACGCGTCCGGCCACGATGAACGATATCGTCGGGCAAAAGGACGGACTGCGGGCATTAAAAGCTGCGCTGTGCAGCGCCAATCCGCAGCATGTCATCATCTATGGGCCGCCGGGCGTGGGCAAAACCGCGGCAGCGCGCGTCGTGATGGAAGAGGCGAAAAAAAATCCGGTGTCCCCGTTTAAGAGCGACGCCAAATTCGTGGAAATCGACGCGACGATCGCCCGCTTTGATGAGCGGGGCATCGCCGATCCGTTGATCGGGTCGGTGCACGACCCGATTTATCAAGGGGCCGGAGCGATGGGCGTCGCCGGCATCCCCCAGCCGAAACCGGGGGCCGTAACGAAAGCGCACGGCGGGATTTTGTTCATCGACGAGATCGGCGAACTGCATTCCATCCAGATGAACAAGCTGCTTAAAGTGCTGGAGGACCGCAAGGTGTATCTCGAGAGCGCTTATTACAATTCCGAAGATACGAATACGCCGGCGTATATTCACGATATTTTTCAAAACGGACTGCCCGCGGATTTCCGGCTGGTCGGGGCAACGACAAGATCGCCGCAGGAAATTCCGGCGGCCCTGCGTTCGCGCTGCATGGAAATCTATTTCCGCCCGCTGCTGCCGGAGGAAATCGCCCGGATCGCCGAAGACGCGGTGGGGCGGATCGGCTTTCAGCCTTGTCCCGAAGCCGTGGATGTCATTAAAAAGTACGCGACCAACGGCCGCGAAGCCGTCAATATGGTGCAGCTCGCCGCCGGGCTGGCCTTGACGGAGAAACGCGATCACCTGCTCGCTTCGGATCTGGAGTGGGTGGCCACCAGCAGTCAGCTTGCGCCCCGGCCGGACCGCAAAATCCCCGAGCGTTCGGAAGTTGGCGTCGTCAACGGGCTGGCGGTGTACGGCGCGAATATGGGAACGCTGCTGGAAATCGAAGCGACGGCGGTACCGGCGGAAAAAGGAAGGGGCACCTACAATATCACCGGTATGGTGGACGAAGAGGAAATCGGCGGGGGCAGCCGGACGCTGCGGCGCAAGAGCATGGCCAAGGGATCGGTGGAGAACGTGCTGACCGTTCTGCAGCGCATGGGCTTGCACCCTTCCAATTACGATCTTCATATTAATTTCCCGGGCGGAACGCCGATCGACGGACCGTCCGCGGGCCTCGCCATCGCCACCGCCATCGCCTCGGCGATCAAGCGGGTGCCGGTGAACCATCAGATCGCCATGACCGGCGAGCTGGGAATCCACGGCAAGGTGAAGCCCGTCGGCGGGGTCGTGGCCAAAGTGGAAGCGGCGTTCCAGGCGGGAGCGACGACCGTACTGATCCCGAAGGACAACTGGCAGTCGCTGTTCGAGGGGCTGGAAGGCCTAAGCGTCATCCCCGTCGAGACGGTGGCCGAGGTGTTCCGCCATGTGTTCGGTCCGGAAGCCGAGAAAAACTTGGGATTTTCGACCGGCGGGGAGCTGTTCGCCCCGACTCCGGCGCCCGCGCCGTTTTTGCACGCGGAATCCCCGTCGCAAGGCGGGACGATGTAGGCGCGCGTCCGCGGCTTGCCGGGAATGGCGCTCCGGGGGGCGGCTGCTGCTTAAGCGGCCGCTCCTCGTTGGTGTTTTTATGTAACATTTGCTAAAATAGCAATGATATCTAACGAGAACGTTTGGAGGTGCATAAGCGATGGGACCGCATAAATCAAAAGGCCGGCGCTTTCCTTTGCTACCCTTACGGGGCCTTCTCGTCTACCCGAGCATGGTTCTGCATTTGGACGTGGGCCGCGAGAAATCCGTAAAAGCTCTGGAAAAAGCGATGGTCGAAGATAACCTGATTCTCCTCTGTTCTCAGTCCGAAGTGAACATTGAAGAACCAACGCAAGAAGATATTTTTCGTATCGGGACCGTTGCGAAAGTCCGCCAAATGCTGAAGCTGCCCAATGGCACGATTCGAGTGTTGGTGGAAGGAATGGAGCGCGCCGAAATTATCGAATACCTGGATAATGACGAATATTACGAGGTTATCGCCAAGGAGCGTCCGGAGGAGGAAACGGTCGATCCGGAAATCGACGCGCTGATGCGCACGGTTTTAACCCAATTTGAACATTATATCAATCTGTCCAAGAAGGTCACGCCGGAGACGCTCGCCGCGGTATCGGATATCGAAGAGGCGGGGCGCCTCGCCGATGTGATCACCAGCCACCTGTCCTTGAAGATTAAGGACAAGCAAGAAATTTTGGAAACGATCGATGTCCGGAAACGGCTGGAGAAGCTGCTGGACATTTTGAATAATGAACGCGAAGTGCTTGAACTGGAACGGAAGATCAGCCAACGCGTCAAGAAACAGATGGAGAAGACGCAGAAGGAATACTACTTGCGCGAGCAGATGAAAGCGATCCAAAAGGAGCTTGGCGAGAAAGAAGGCCGGGCCGGAGAGGCCGAGGAACTGCGCGCGCAAATGGAGGAGAAGCGGCTTCCGGAAAAGGTCAGGGAAAAGGCCGAGAAAGAAATCGACCGGCTGGAGAAAATGCCCGCGAGTTCGGCGGAGGGCGGCGTAATCCGCAATTACGTCGATTGGCTGCTGAGCCTGCCGTGGCATGAAAAAACGGAAGACGACCTGGACTTGGCCAAAGCCGAGCAGGTGCTGAACGAGGATCATTACGGGCTGGATAAGCCGAAGGAGCGGGTGCTGGAATATCTGGCCGTGCAAAAGCTCGTCAAAAAGCTTAAGGGTCCCATCCTCTGCCTTGTCGGGCCGCCCGGGGTGGGCAAAACCTCGCTGGCCCGTTCGATCGCCCGTTCGCTAGGGCGTGAGTTCGTCCGCATTTCGCTCGGCGGCGTGCGGGACGAAGCGGAGATCCGCGGCCACCGGCGCACGTATGTCGGCGCCATGCCGGGACGCATCATCCAGGGCATGAAGTCGGCGGGGACGCTGAATCCGGTGTTCCTGCTGGACGAGATCGACAAGATGGCCTCCGATTTTCGCGGCGATCCTTCCGCGGCGCTGCTGGAAGTGCTTGATCCCGAGCAGAACAACACGTTCAGCGATCATTTTATCGAGGTGCCGTTCGACTTGTCGAACGTGATGTTTATTACGACGGCCAACGCGGTGCACAATATTCCGCGCCCGCTGCTCGACCGGATGGAAACGCTGTTCATACCGGGGTATACGGAGCTGGAGAAGCTGCAGATCGCCACCCGCTACCTGCTGCCGAAGCAGAAGAAAGAGCACGGCCTTGCGGCCGAACAGCTGGAAATCGGGGAGGATGCGCTGCTTAAGACGATCCGCGAATACACGCGCGAATCGGGGGTGCGGGGTCTCGAGCAGCAGGTCGCGGCGCTGTGCCGCAAAGCGGCCAAGCAAATCGTGTCCGAGGGCAAGGAGAAGATCGCGATCGGACCCGACGATATCAAAGATTATTTGGGCGTGCCGAAATACCGTTACGGCGTCGCCGAACTGGAGGATCAGATCGGCACGGTCACCGGGCTGGCCTGGACGGAGGTCGGCGGGGAAACGCTGATGATCGAAGTCACGGTCGTTCCGGGCAGCGGCAAGCTGACCTTGACCGGCAAGCTGGGCGACGTTATGAAGGAGTCGGCGCAGGCCGCGTTCAGCTATACCCGCTCCAAAGCGGCGGAGCTCGGCATCCCGCTGGATTTTCACGAGAAAAACGATATCCATATCCATATTCCCGAAGGCGCGATCCCCAAAGACGGCCCGTCGGCCGGGATTACGATCGCCACGGCGCTCATTTCCGCGCTGACGAACCGTCATGTCTCTAAGGACGTGGCCATGACCGGAGAAATTACGCTGCGCGG
Organism: Paenibacillus sp. FSL P4-0127; assembly: GCF_038007325.1. Classification (NCBI taxonomy): domain Bacteria; kingdom Bacillati; phylum Bacillota; class Bacilli; order Caryophanales; family Paenibacillaceae; genus Paenibacillus; species Paenibacillus sp. FSL P4-0127. The sequence continues at coordinate 2,570,762 of NZ_JBBOWY010000001.1, forward strand.
CCGCGTGCTGCCGATCGGGGGGCTGAAGGAGAAATCGCTGGCCGCCCACCGGGCCGGCTACCGGAAAATCCTGCTTCCCAAAGACAATGAGCGCGATCTGCGGGATATCCCCGAAAGCGTCAAGGAAGAGGTAGAGTTCGTGCCGGTGTCCCACATGGATCAAGTGCTTGAGCACGCCCTTGTGGAGCATCCCGAAGTGCATTAACGCGGCTTAAGATTAAAGATGCTGGGTTGAGATCCTGGGTTATAGATTTAATCCACAGCTTATCACCGCGCTTGTAGAGAGGATTTGGAACGATGAAAGTGACAAAAGCAGAATTTGTGATCAGTGCCGTGGGTCCAAACCAATATCCCGACGACGCCTTGCCGGAAATCGCTCTGGCAGGGCGTTCCAATGTCGGCAAATCATCGCTGATCAACCGCATGATCGGACGTAAAAATTTGGCCCGCACAAGTTCGACTCCCGGAAAAACGCAGCATTTGAATTACTATCGGATCAACGACGGGCTCTATTTCGTGGACGTCCCCGGTTACGGCTACGCCAAAGTATCGAAATCGCAGCGTGAAGCCTGGGGCAAAATGATCGAAAAGTATTTAATGGAGCGGGAAACGCTGAAACTCGTTCTCCTGATCGTCGATATGAGGCATCCGCCTTCCAAGGACGACGAGCTGATGTACGATTGGCTGAAGGCGTACGAGCTCCCGGTTTGCGTTGTGGCCACCAAAGCGGACAAGGTGCCGAAAACGCGCTGGCCGAAGCATCTGAAAATCATTAAGGAAGCGCTGGTCCTGCGGGCGGGCGATCCCGTCATCCTGTTCTCTTCGGAGGAAGGCACCGGGAAAGATGAGCTGTGGGGGCTGATAAACAAATCAACGGATATGGAAGGGATTTGAAGCAGTTTCCGCAGGAAAGTGAGCATGAAGCGGGATTTTTACGGTTAAAAACGGCTGAATCCGGTTTTTTCTGAAAAATGGCGTGAATTCACGTTTTGGCCGCTGAGCAAACCCTTTTGATCGTAGTGTATAATTATGATAAAGCGATTGTAAAAGAATTGAGGAGATTTTTATGGCTCAGCGGTTAGCCACAGAGTATGTTAACGCCAGTTTGCGTTTGTCGGAAGTTCAGATGTCGCAGTTTATTCACAAAGTGTACGATCCTCATGTGCGCCAGCGGGTGAAGGTGCTCGAAAACGGCGGGCAAGAGGTGGTGCTGGAGGATGACGGCGGGGAGGAAGTGCATCTGCCTTTTGACCGTAAAGACGGATATTACGTCTGTGAATTGTCTTTCCGCTTGGAACAACCCCATCTCACGAACGTGATGAGACTGCTGTTCGCGGCTTTCAAAGGCAGCGGTATGGTAACGAGAATTTATAATGGATTCATGATGATGTATTATTATCAGGAAGGCCGAGTTCGCAAAATCGTCGAATATTCCCGGGATTCCTACAAGCTTGTTTTTGAACTCAAGGATACGGCGGGAGAGCTGGCGCGCATCTATCGCAGCAATGAGGCGGAGATCGAGATCGACCGAATCCGCAGGAATATCAACGCTTTGCTGGATGCCCGCTTTATCGCGCAGGACGCGGGGGAAGTGGAGCGGATCGACGCGGAATTGCGGGACTGCTCCCGGAGATTGTTTGTGCTGGAGGCTTGAATTTTTTCGATTCGCCGGTGCGGCGGCAAGTCACCCTTGATCTGAAAACGGCATAAAGTACTAGGGAAAGCTACCCGGATTAATGGGTAGCTTTTTCTCAGGTAAGGGCGGGGAGGAGGGAGCGCGGCGCTTTTTTTAAAAAAAGGTTGCAATTGTCCCCGGGAGATGTTATTTTTAATCTCGTTGAAAAGAATATAGGAACCAGGATTCACTCAGGACATGGAGATGTTGCGAGAGATTTTTCCCTCGGGAAGTGAATGACGTAGGTCCTAGCGGATGAAATTTTTCCAAACATTTTATTCCTAGGAAGGGGGAACCGGAAGATGGAACATTCAACTTTCGGAAGACACGTTGCTGCTGATGTTTGGGGAGTCGACTTCGATGTACTGAACAACGCGGATCTCCTCGAAGCTCATTTGGTGGAAGCCGCCGAAGCTTGCGGAGCCACGGTGCTGTCCATACAATCGAGACAGTTCGAACCACAAGGCGCTACGGTGCTTGTGATGCTGTCGGAGAGCCATCTCTCGATCCATACGTATCCTGAGAGAGGGTTTGCCGCCATCGATTGCTACACTTGCGGAGAAATGGTGGAGCCCGGGTTGGCCGTCGATTACCTGGTGTCCGTTTTGCAACCGGAGAAAATTTACGCAAAGCAGCTGGTTCGCGGGCTGGGCGAACTGGAAGTCGAAGATTCGCCTGCCAAAAAAGCGGAATTTGCGTAATCCATCATAGATTTTGGAAATATGGGAAAAATAAGATAACCATGGAACAATTCCATGGTTATTTGTTTTGTTATCGCCGACTTCATAAATAATTCATAAAAAACTCACGGAAATGAACGAGTTATGGACGTCCTCTGTGATATAATTAACATAGTTTGTTTACGGTTGGTGATTGAACATCAAAAAGAAGGCAGGTGAACTTGCAATGCACATTGTCGTAGTCGGGTTAAACTATCGTACGGCGCCTGTGGAAGTCAGAGAACGCTTCTCCTTCGCGGAGAAAGACATGCCGCAAGCGCTGCAGGAGCTCTTACGCACCAAAAGTGTATTGGAAGGCGTTATTATCGCGACCTGCAATCGGACGGAAATTTATGTGGTGGTCGATCGACTGCACATGTGCGGGTATTTTATCCGCAGCTTTATGGAACGCTGGTTTGGGGTTCCGCGCGAAGAATTTACCCGCCATTTATATATGTATGAGGATGAACAAGCCGTACGCCATCTGTTCCGGGTCGCCTGCGGCCTGGATTCGATGGTGCTGGGCGAAACGCAGATCCTTGGCCAGGTTAAAAGCGCGTTTTTGCTGTCGCAGCGCGAGAAGGGGACGGGGACCTGGTTCAACATGCTGTTTAAGCAAGCCGTGACGCTCGGGAAACGCGCCCATTCGGAAACCGCCATCGGCGAAAGCGCCGTTTCCATCAGCTATGCGGCGGTGGAACTGGGCAAACGGATCTTCGGCAGCTTTAGCGGCAAGCGGGTGCTGATCCTCGGCGCCGGCAAAATGAGCGAGCTGACCGCGAAGCACTTAAGCGGGGGCGGAGCGGACGAAGTTATCGTCGCCAACCGGACCTATGCCCGCGCCCAGGAGCTCGCCGCCAAGTTTGACGGCACGCCGTGCACGATGCAGGAAGCGATGGAGCGGCTGGCGGACGTGGATATTCTGATCAGCTCGACCGGAGCGGAAGGATACGTGATCACGTCGGCGCAGGTCGCGCGCAGCATGAAGCGGCGCCCGGACCGTCCTCTCTTTATGATCGATATCGCGGTGCCGCGGGATATCGAGCCGGAGATCGGCGAGCTTGAGAACGTGTTTTTGTATGATATCGACGATCTGGAGGGTATCGTGGAGAACAACTTGGAGATGCGCCGGGCCGAAGCGGTGAAAATCGATAAGATGATCGAAGAGGAAATGCAGGTGTTTGCGAACTGGCTGCAAACGCTTGGCGTCAAACCGGTGATCCGCGCCCTGCAGGAAAAGGCCGCCCATATTCATGAAAGCACGCTGGACAGTATGTTTAATAAGCTGCCTGAGCTGGATGAGCGCCAGCGCAAGGTGATCCGGCGGCTGACCAAAAGCATCCTGAACCAGATGATGCATGATCCGATCAACCGGATCAAGGAAATGGCCGGCGGGAAACAGGGGGCCGAAGCGCTGGAGATGTTTACGCAGATCTTTGCGCTTGAGAAGCATCTGGAAGCGGGCGCGGCCGCGCCGCGCCGTCGGGAGAGGAAAGCGCCGCCTCCCTTGAAAACGAAGATGCCGCGCCGACCGAAGCGCCTATTGTGCGCGAAGCCGAACTTCCTTTGGCGAAGGTGCCGGTTTAACATTTGCATAAGGGAGAGAAACGGCCCTCGGGAATGCCCTGAGCCCTCTGCTTGGTTTTTCGAATTGCATGGCTGGAATTCGAAAAGAAGCGGGGGCGCGGGGCTTTTTCTTGTGCGGAGAAGCTCGGTTTTTAGGCTGGCAATGGCAAAATACGGCAGGGTAGGGTATGCTATTAACGTGATGAACCAAATGTCCGGGAGTGGATAAAACGATGCCCCATTATATGCCCGTTATGTTGAATTTGGAAGGCCGCCGCTGCGTGATCGTCGGCGGGGGGACTGTCGCCACGCGCAAAGCGGCCGCTTTGACGGAGGCCGGCGCGGTCGTTACGGTGATTAGCCCCGGCGTGACGGCCTGGCTTCAGGACCGCATTCGGGAAGGAGAGGTCGCTTGGTTGGCGCGCGAGTACCGGGAAGGGGACCTGAAAGGGGCGTTTCTCGTGTTTGCCGCTACCGATTCCCGGCAGGTGAACGATAGTATCGTGAAGGAGGCGGAAATGCTCGGGATTCCGGTAAACGATACCGCCGACGGAGCGCGGGGAAGTTTTATCACCCCCAGCGTCGTCCGCCGCGGGAAGCTGGTGATCGGGGTGTCCACTTCGGGAGCGGGACCTGCGGCGGCCCGGGAATTATGCCGCGAGATCGACCGGCGTTTTGGCGATACATATGAACGATATGTCGAATTTCTAAGCTTGGTCCGGACTCGGGTCAAGCAGCAGGTTGAAGATAAAGAGCGGCGCAAACGGCTGCTGGCCAGGCTGGGCGAGCTGGATATTTTGCCGTCGATCCGGCAAGGCGGCTTCACGCCGTGGAGCGAAGCGGAGATCGCCGCCTGGATCGAAGAAGAACAACGGAGGAATAGCGAATGACGAAGCGTACGATTGTGGTAGGGACAAGACAAAGCCAGCTGGCATTAACGCAAACGGAACAGGTGATCGATGATTTGAAGGAACTGTGCCGGGCGCATGGACTTCCGTTTGAGTTTGAGGTCAAAAAAATCGTCACCAAAGGCGACCGCATCCTGGATGTGACCCTGTCGAAAATCGGCGGCAAGGGGCTGTTCGTCAAGGAGATCGAACAGGCGATGCTGGACGGGGAAATCGATATGGCGGTTCACAGCATGAAAGATATGCCGTCCGTGCTCCCGGAAGGATTGATCAACGGGGGAGTGCCGCTGCGGAAGGACCCGCGGGACGCGCTTATCTCCCGCAGCGGTCTTCACTTGCACGAGCTGCCGCAAGGCGCGCGCGTCGGCACGAGCAGCTTGCGCCGCTCCAGCCAGCTGCTGGCCTACCGCCCGGATCTCGTGCTCGAGCCGGTCCGGGGAAATATCGATTCCCGCCTGCGCAAGCTTGAAGAGGAGGGGTTCGACGCGATTATTTTGGCGGCGGCGGGCCTGCAGCGGATGGGCTGGGAGAACCGGGTCACGGCTTACCTGTCCGCTGACGTTTGTTTGCCGGCGGTCGGCCAGGGCGCGCTTGGGATCGAATGCCGGGAAAACGATGCCGAGCTGCGGGAGCTGTTATCCTTGTACAACGACCCGGACACCGCGCTTACCGTGGCGGCGGAGCGCCGTTTTCTCGCCGTGCTGAACGGCGGCTGCCAGGTGCCGATCGGCGCTTACGCGACTTTGGAGCGGGCGGGCGGACAAGCGCCGGAAGAAGGCGGCGCGGGCGGCGGCGAGGCAGGCTCCGGCCGCGCTCCGCGGATCAGGCTGACCGGCATGGTCGGCTCGGCGGACGGCCAGGTTATTTTGAAGGAGAGCGCCGTAGGGGAAGATCCGGTGGCCTTGGGCGAGCGAATTGCCGGGCTGCTGCTGGCCCAAGGGGCGGACGCGTTACTTAAGGAAGCCGAGGAGTGAATGGACATGACGGGGAGAGTATATTTGGTCGGCGCCGGCCCGGGGGATGCGCGGTTGATTACACTAAAGGGGCTGGATTGCATCAAAAAGGGCGATGTTATCGTATATGACCGCCTGGCCAATCCAAGCCTTTTGAGAAAAGCGAAGCCGGGAGCCGAGAAAATTTACGTTGGCAAGCGGACCGACCGGCATACGATGAAACAGGAGGATATTAGCCGGCTGTTGGTCGATTTGGCGCTTGCGGGGAAAACCGTGGTGCGTCTGAAGGGCGGGGACCCTACCGTTTTCGGGCGGGGGGGCGAGGAGGCCGAACTGCTGCGCAAGCACGGGATTACTTATGAAATCGTACCGGGCATCACCGCGGCGATATCCGTTCCGGCTTATGCCGGCATCCCGGTTACCCACCGCGATTTGGCCTCCTCCGTATCGATCATCACCGGCCATGAAAGCCCGGATAAGCTGGACTTGTCCATCAACTGGGAAAAGGTGACGAACGCAACGGGCACGCTCGTGTTTATGATGGGCGTGGCGAATATCGGCTATATCAGCAAGCAGCTGATCGCCCACGGCCGGCCCCCGGAGACGCCGGTGGCGCTGGTGCGCTGGGGAACCCGGGCGGAGCAGGAGACGCTGACCGGGACGCTGGCCGACATCGAGCAAAAGGTGCTTGACGCCGGCTTTAAGCCGCCGGCGGTCACTGTCGTCGGCGAGGTGGTGAATCAGCGCGAGCAGCTCATGTGGGCGGAGGCCATGCCTTTGTTCGGCAAGCGGATATTAGTGACGCGCTCCCGCTCCCAGGCGAGCGATCTCGTCCGCGGCATCGAGGAATTGGGCGGCGAGCCGTACGAGTTCCCGGTCATCGAGATCTCGATGCCGAGCGGCGCTGTGCTGGTCCGTACGGACGAGGCTTTAAGCCGCCTGGAGACGTACGATTGGGCGTTTTTTACCAGCGTGAACGGCGTCGACTATTTCTTCAAGCACCTGGAGAGACTGGGAAAAGACATTCGCGCGCTGCATAAGGCGCGCATTGCGGCCGTAGGGCCGGCTACGCTGGCGGCGCTGCGCGAGCGCGGCATTGCCGCCGAGGAGCTGCCGGGCCGGTTTCAAGCCGAAGGCCTGTTGGAAGCGTACGGCCCGGAGCTTGTGCCCGGCCAAAGCGTACTGCTGCCGCGCGGGGATCTTGCCCGGGCGTGGCTGCCGGAGGCGCTGCGCGATCAAGGGCTGGCCGTCACCGAGGCGGTCATGTATGAGACGGTTCCGGCCGGCGAAAAGGATGAAGAGCTCATCAAGCTGCTGGAGAAGGGCCGGATCCATGCCGTGACCTTCACCAGCTCCTCGACGGTGACCCATCTTTTGGCCGCGCTGTCGGGCATGGGCGTAGCCGATCCGGTGGCGGCGCTGCGGGGCGCGGAAATCGCCTGCATCGGGCCGGTCACCGCGCGCACGGCGGAGGAAGCGGGGCTGCGCGTGTCGATCCTGGCCAAGGAGGCGACGATCCCCAGCCTGATCGAGGCCCTTTGCGATTGGAAAGAGCGGGGCGCCTCGGTCTAGCGGCCGGCACGAAGCGATCGGTCGGTTATGATGGCGGAGGATCGGGGAACATGTGGTAATCGTCAGTAAGGTGGATGATCAAGAAGCGTGCGGTTAACGGTTAGTAGACGATTCTGGAAATAACGTTAGCATGATGGCAAGTGAAGACTTGAGAAAACGGCAAAATTAGTCTATTAAAGATCTCGGGTGACAGCATAGAGGAAAAAAAGGGCGCTATTTCAGCGATATCCTCCATGTTGCGTGATATAGAGGAATTTTATGGCGCTATTTTCACGATTTAGTAGCGAAAGGCCGCCTTTCGACCTGCTCATCGAAGAATAAGACCCAAAAGTTCCCCTATGGTGATGAATAGGCTTAAATTCGGAATATAAGACCCTAAAGTTCCTCTATTTTATGGGGACGATACTGAGCACAAGTCTAATATAGAACGAAGTGATTCATGGCCCCTGTCCGTAGATAAGCCATATTATTTCCGGATCATTCTACTAGTAAGGTGGATGATCAGGGAGCGTACCGGTAATCGGCCAGTAAGGTGAATGATCAGGGAGCATGTGAAAACAGCCAGTCCAGCCAGTCTGGTGATTGATCGGGCCGTATGCGCTCGATGGCTGGTGCGGTGGCAGATCGGACTTAAAAGTTCAGGTTTTCGAGCCAGAACTGGGCCTGCCGGAAATCTAACGGTTGTGAGCGACGTTATTTGCCTTAATCTGGGCCAAAATAGCCGGTTTTAAGTGAAATAAGCACTGTGGCAACCGTTAGAGTTTGAAATCAACGTTTCTGGAACAAATAGCGTTTGTGGCAACCGTTAGAATCGTTTTGTGGAGCGCTCCAGTTCTTAAGATTCCGCAGAAAAACGGCGCTCCGGTCCGGGCTAGGTTCAAAGACCGGCCGATTCTTTTGTTCAAATCCAGCTTTTAATGCACTGACGGGATAGGCTCCCATTTTAATACAGGAGGTTAATGCGATGAACTACCCATTTGTAAGACATCGCCGTTTGCGGCAATCGGCCGCCATTCGCGGAATGGTGCGCGAGACGGTGCTGACGGTGGACGACTTTATTCAGCCGATTTTTGTGACGTACGGCAGCGGCGTGAAAAACGAGATTCCTTCTATGCCCGGTGTGTTTCATTTTTCGCTGGATACGTTGGATGAGGAAGTAAAGGAAATCGTCGACCTGGGCATTCCGGCGGTGCTGCTGTTCGGCATTCCGGAAACGAAGGACGCCGTGGGCACATCCGCATTTGTCGATAACGGCATCGTGCAGGAGGCTACGCGGGTGATCAAAAAACGTTACCCCGATCTGCTCGTCGTCGCCGATACCTGCCTTTGCGAATTTACCGATCACGGCCACTGCGGAATGGTGCACACTTATGAACGGGATGGGCATGTATGCGGGGACGTGTTGAATGACGAGTCGCTGGAGCTGCTCGTGAAGACGGCGGTTTCGCAGGCGAAGGCGGGCGCGGACATCATCGCTCCGTCCAACATGATGGACGGCTTCGTGCAGGCGATCCGCACGGGGCTCGATGAAGCGGGCTTCACCCATGTGCCGATCATGTCGTATTCCGTCAAATACGCTTCGGCTTTTTACGGGCCGTTCCGGGAAGCGGCCGATTCCGCGCCGCAGTTCGGCGACCGCAAAACGTATCAAATGGATCCGGCCAATGCGCGGGAAGCGCTGCGCGAGGCGGAATCAGACGTGCTGGAAGGTGCGGATATGCTGATGGTCAAACCGGCGCTGGCGTTTATGGACGTTTTGCGCATGCTGCGGGACGAGTTTGATCTGCCGCTGGTGGCCTACAACGTCAGCGGCGAATATTCGATGGTGAAAGCGGCCGCGCAAAAAGGCTGGATCGACGAACGCGCGATCGTCACGGAAATGCTGCTTGGGATGAAACGCGCCGGCGCGGACATCATTATCACTTATTTTGCCAAAGACATGGCGCGGTGGCTGCGCGAGAAACGTTAACCGGATGTTAATCAGGATGGTTGTTGGTTAGGAAGATAAGATCCATAGGAGGGGATTCGGCATGAATCACACGATCGGACGGCGGGGCGAAGAGCGTTCCCGGCAGGCTTTTGAAGAGGCGAAAAAGGTGCTGCCCGGCGGCGTAAACAGCCCTGTGCGGGCGTTTAAATCGGTCGGCTTGACGCCGATGTACATCGACCGCGGGATCGGCTCCCGCGTGTACGATATCGACGGAAACAGCTTTATCGACTATGTGGGCTCCTGGGGCCCGCTGATTATGGGGCACGCACACCCGGAGGTCGTTAAAGCGCTGCAGGAGACGGCGGCGAAAGGGACGAGCTTTGGGGCGCCTACGCTGCTGGAAACGGAGATGGCGAGACTGGTCGCGGAACGCGTGCCTTCGATCGACGTCGTGCGCATGGTCAATTCGGGAACGGAAGCGACGATGAGCGCGATCCGGCTGGCTCGCGGCTATACCGGACGCAGCAAAATCATGAAGTTCGAAGGCTCCTATCACGGCCATGCCGACAGCCTGCTGATCAAGGCGGGCTCGGGCGTAGCCACGCTTGGCTTGCCGGACAGCCCCGGCGTGCCGGAAGGCGTTGCCGCGAACACGATTGCGGTGCCCTATAACGACCTGGCATCGGTGAAGCTGGCTTTCGAGCGTTTTGGCGAAGAAATCGCCGGGGTGATCGTGGAGCCGGTTGCCGGCAACATGGGCGTTGTACCGCCGCAGCCCGGCTTCCTGGAAGGACTGCGTAAAATCACGAGCCAGTACGGCAGCCTGCTGATTTTTGACGAGGTCATGACGGGTTTCCGCGTCCATATGAACTGCGCCCAAGGGCGTTTTGGCGTTACGCCGGATTTGACCTGCCTCGGCAAGGTGATCGGGGGCGGTCTGCCGGTCGGCGCCTACGGCGGCAAACGCGAATTCATGGAGCAAATCGCCCCGACGGGACCGATTTATCAGGCCGGCACGCTGAGCGGCAACCCGCTGGCGATGGCCGCCGGCTACACGACGCTGTCGCTGCTGACGCCGGAGGTGTACGAGCGGCTGGAGCGGCTTTCCGCCAAGCTGGCGGACGGATTCGAGCGAAACGCCAAGGAGCGCGGCATTCCGTGCACGATCAATCGCGTGGGCTCGATGGTGTGCCCGTTTTTCACGGACCGGCAAGTGGTGAACTATGAAACGGCGAGAAGCAGCGACCTCGATCTGTTCCGCCGTTATTTCGCCGCGCTGGTGGAGGAAGGGATCAATGTGGCGCCTTCGCAGTTCGAAGGCATGTTCGTATCCGGCGTGCATACCGACGAGGATATCGAGCTGACGATCGAAGCGCACCGCCGCGCGCTGCAAAAGCTGTGAACGCGCGGATTTCCGCCGTGCGCCGGGGCGAGTGGCTGGAGCTGATGCCTGGCAAGCTGGTGCCAGCCGAGGGGCAGGACCGGCTTACCGCCGCCCTCGCCTGGCTTGAGGGGAGCTACGGCGCTCCCCCCAAGCTGCTGCGGCGGCTGCAGGCCGAAGGCGGCGTCAAGCTGGCCGGGGATCGGCTGCGCTTGCGGGTATTTCCGCCAAGAGAGTCCGGATTCGCTCCGCTAGAAGCGGAAGCTGAGCAGCTTGCGGTTTTGTACGAGGACGATTTTAGCCTCGTCGTACATAAGCCGGCCGGGGTCAAGGTCCATCCGGACGGCAGCGGAGCTGGCGCGGCTGCGAAGCCGGGGGCCCCGCGAGCCACATTAGCCAATATGGTCGCCGCGCTGTACGCTGGCCGCGGAGAAGCGGTGGCGGCCGCGCATATCCACCGCCTGGACGATTTCACGTCCGGGCCGGTGCTGTTCGCCAAAAACGAATACGCCCAGCTCAAACTGGACGAGGCGATGAGCCGCAAGGTGATCGGGCGGACGTATATCGCTTTCGTCCACGGCATCGTCAGCCCCGAGCTACAGGTGATCGATCAGCCGATCGGCCGGGACCGCCACCACAATCAGCGGCGCCGGGTTTCCCCAACCGGCAAGCCGGCGCTGACCCGGGTGGAACTCGTCGAGGTGTATCCGGCTCATGGCGCCAGTCTGGTCCGGCTTACGCTGGAGACGGGACGAACGCATCAAATCCGCGTTCACCTGAGCGCCGCAGGCCATCCGCTTATCGGCGACGCGCTTTATGGAGGAAGCACGGCACGGTTGCCGAACCAGGCGCTGCACGGGGAACGCCTGGCCTTTCCCGATCCGCTCACGGGAGAGACCGTGGAAGTTGAAGATCCCTGGCCCGACGGGCTGCAAAAGCTGCGTGCGAAGCTTCGCTAGCCGCAGCTTTTTTTATGTACGCCCAGCATGGGCGTCATCTATAGGGTGAAAGTCCCGAGCGGGGGCTGGCGAGCGCCTACCGCTAGCCAAGGGCAAGGGTGTCCATCGCGAGGTGGAATCTGAAGGAAGCCGGAGGCAAAAGCACGGGCCAAGGTACACAAACTGGATTTGAGGCAGGATGAACCGGATGAGCTGCCATAACACAGCGAAATCCAAAGCCGCCAAGGATCACTCCTGTAAACTCCAGTGGTCGTGGGCGGAAAGATGACGTTCTTATCTGGGGAGGCCTGCGGGAGAAAAAAAAAATGCGAAGTCACTTCGTAACCGCAACCGAGAGGCTGCGCTGAACCCGCAGGAGTCAGCAGAGGCCATAGTACGCAAGTACGGGACGCCGGAAAGCGGAAGGGCCGAACCGAAAGGAGAGAGGAAACCGATGCGTTCGCGTGAAGAGCAAAGACAGCCGAATATCCCAAAAGGGAGCTGCCAACAAAGAGAAGCGGTGAAGCCGTCAGGGTATGTTGGAGCGCCGAGTTCTTCATCGGCACAAATCGATCCTTCCTCTCACGAGGCAAGTAACGACTTGTTGGAGCGAATGCTCGAAGGGGAGAACCTCAGGCTCGCCTATAAGCGAGTGGTACAAAACGGAGGTGCCCCCGGTGTAGACCGAGTAACGGTAGCGGGGCTACAGGCTTACCTGAACACACGCTGGGAAACGGTGAAAGATGAACTCCTAACGGGAACGTACAGACCGATACCTGTCAGACGGGTGAAAATCCCCAAACCCGGAGGCGGTGTAAGGCTGCTCGGTATCCCGACCGTGATGGACCGCTTCCTCCAACAAGCACTTCTGCAAGTGATGAACCCGATTTTCGATGCCCCCTTCTCTTGGTACAGCTACGGCTTTAGACCGGGGAAGAGAGCACACGATGCCGTGAAGCAAGCCCAGCGATATATCCAAAGCGGTCTGCGATGGGTCGTAGATATGGATTTGGAAAAGTTCTTTGACCGGGTGAACCACGACATTCTCATGGCAAGAGTGGCAAGGAGAGTGACAGACAAGCGAGTCTTGAAGCTGATTCGGGCCTACTTGGAAGCCGGAATGATGGAAGGTGGCATCTGCCAGAAGACGGACGAGGGAACTCCGCAAGGCGGTCCGCTAAGTCCGCTTCTGGCAAACATCTTACTCGATGATTTGGATAAAGAACTGACAAAGAGGGGGCTGCGGTTTGTTCGTTACGCGGACGACTGCAACATCTTTGTAGCGAGCAGGCGAGCAGGTGAACGAGTCATGGAATCGGTCACACGATTTGTGGAAGGAAAGTTGAAACTGAAAGTGAATCGGGACAAAAGTGCAGTGGACAGGCCATGGAACCGGAAGTTTCTTGGCTTTAGTTTCCTGTCGAATAAACAGGCGACGATTCGATTGGCTCCCAAGACAATCTCTCGATTTAAAGAGAAGATCCGGGAGTTGACAAACCGTACCCAATCAGTCTCCATGGAGGAACGTATATCTAGACTGAACCGTTACCTCATGGGATGGATTGGATATTTCCGAATCGCATCGGCGAAGAGCCACTGTGAAAGATTCGACCAGTGGATTCGAAGAAGACTTCGAATGTGCCTATGGAAACAATGGAAGCGGGTACGCACCCGAATTCGTGAACTTCGGGCACTCGGAGTCCCAGAATGGGCCTGCTATGTTATGGCAAACTCCCGCCGGGGTGCATGGGAAATGTCTCGAAACACAAATAACGCCCTTCCGACTTCCTACTGGGAAGTGAAAGGGCTGAAGAGTTTGCTTTCTCGTTACCTGGAGCTTTGTTAACCTTTTGGAACCGCCGTATGCGGACCCGCATGTACGGTGGTGTGAGAGGACGGGGGTTAGTCACCCTCTCCTACTCGATTGACGAGCAAAAGCATTTGATTTAAACTTACTGAGTAATCATTAAGCGAAATGAAGTGGTGAAACGAATGGAAAAACTCAATTTACGGCAGCAAAAAGGTCTGGAAACGAAAAACAGATTAATTGATTCCGCTTTAAAAGTTTTTTCCGCAAAAGGCTTCGATGCAAGCACGACGAAGGATATAGCCAAGGAAGCGGGAACTACGGACGGGTTGATTTATCACTATTTCAAATCGAAGGAAGAGCTGCTGTGGGCTGTCGTCGACAAACATTCGCTGATCCCGGACCTAAGAGACACCGCCGCTCAGGCGGATTCCGATGTGCCGCTCGAATCGCTGCTAACGAAATACTTCGGACAACTCCTGCACAGGCTGAATGAGAAGACCGACCTGATCGTAATGTTCTTCGGAGAGGCGCAGCGCAAACCGCAAATCCGGGAATATCTTGTCAGCCTGATTGAAGAGGGGCTCAAACCGCTGTATTTTCTGTTAAAAGACCGTACCGCCATGGATGAAGAAGAACTGCGTTTGGCGGTAAGAAACATCCAAACGGCCATGGTCATGTATTTCCTGCTGTATGACCGGTTTACCCGGAACGCAGAGACAAGAGAAATTTATATTCGTACGACGGTCCAGCAGTTTTTAAAGATCTTGGGTTAATTTTTTTTAATTATATTATTGAGTGAGTACTTAGTAAGTAAAATGGAAAGGATGAGCTTTTGTGAGTATTGTTGCATTGAATCATGTCGAAATGTCCTATCCCCGAAAAAATCGGGAGCGCTTCTACGCCCTGGAGCAGTTATCCATTGAAGTTAATCAGGGTGAAGTTTTCTGCTTGCTCGGTCCGAACGGTTCCGGCAAGACGACGACCATTAATCTCATCAATGGACTCTCCCGGCCGACCCGGGGGGACGTCCGAGTGTTTGGGCTCGATCCCGCGAAAGAGATGCGGACCGTCCGCCGCAAACTGTCCGTCGTCCCCCAGGAGACTGCACTGTACAATGATCTGACGGCCAAAGAAAATCTGCTGTTTCACGCTCAGTATTACGGGATCGAAAAACGGATGTGGACCTCGCAAATCGGCAAGCTGCTGGAATTGGTCGGCCTGAGCGAAAGGCAGAATGACCGTGTGGGAACGTATTCGGGGGGAATGCAGCGGCGGCTCGCGTTAGCCCGGGCCCTTCTGACCTCGCCCGATCTGATTTTGCTTGATGAGCCCACCTTAGGCGTTGACGTTCAGTCGCGGAACTCGATATGGACCCGCATCCGGGAGTTGACCGGGGAAGGCAAAACCGTATTTTTGACTACAAATTACATGGAGGAAGCGGATTCGCTGGCTGACCGGATTGTTATTATCGATCGGGGAAGCGTCGTGGCTTCCGGTTCACCACAGCAGTTGAAAGAGAGGATCACCGATAATTCCATGGCATTGATTTTCGAACGGGAAAATGATGCCCGGACTACCTTTGTGCGGCTGGGCGGAAAATGCTCGGCGGTGCTCGAAGCGAATAAGGTGCTGGTCAACGTTGCCGATAAAAAGACCGCTCTGCGCATGTTGAAATCGTTTGATGCCGAGAACGACGGGCTCATCAGCTTTGAGTGGAAGGAACCGACATTAAACGACGTCTTTCTGCATTTTACCGGACGCCAATTAAGGAACTGATCGGAGGGCAAAGCCATGTTGAAAGGAACCAAGGCGATCGTTTGGAAGGATCTCAAAATGACCTGGAGGAATCCTTCGTTAATGGTACTTAGCATTATCGTGCCCGTTGTATTCGTTTTTCTTTATTCGTTGATTACTCAAGTGTCCGCTACCAATCCCGTCGTGATCGCCCGGGAATCGGAAGGGGAGTTCAGCGACCGGTTTGTGCGGATGTTGACGGACATGAGTTCGGTCGACGGACCCTACTTTATTGTCCAAACGACCGACCCGGACGAAGCTTTCCGGCGGTATGAAAACGGGGAAGCGGAAGCGCTGATCGAGATCCCGGCGGCTTTTGACCAAGATCTCAAGCAGCGAACCTCGGCTCCGGAAGTTAAACTCTATGTTCATAATATCAACTCGGACGCCACCAAAAACTTTCAAATCCGGTTGTCGCACGCCATCTATCTGTTTCAACAGGCAACGGCCCCGGAACATAACATCGAGATCGTCCAGCAATACGCGAAGTTTCCCCGGGACGTGTCGATGAAACTGTACATTTCCATCGGGCTGCTCATGTTCGCCGTATCGTATACATCCATGGTCAATACCGGAATGCTCATTGCGCGGGAATGGGAGGAAAGGACGAGCAAGGAAATCGTGCTTACTTCCATCGGCTTTCTTCCTTTTGTACTGGGAAAATGGATTACCGCCTTTTTGCAGACGCTCATCAGCGTCCTGTTCGTATTGGGGATTATGAGTGTTACGCTGTCTTTTCCGGTTACCCGAATGGCCCCCGTTTTGTGGTTTTGGATTGCCCTGTTGTTCCTGTTCGGCGGAGCGGTCGGCAGTATGCTCGGGGTGTGGCTGCGCAAGTCGATGCCGATCATCACTCTGTCCGCCGTGATTGGAATTTTTCTCTATTTGGTTTGCGGCAATGAATCCTCCATTCGCGGGTTCGCTTACGGCGGACCGGTCGAATGGTTGTGGCGATTATCGAGCCGGATTCCGGTTTCCGATGTGGTGGAAAATATGCGGAGTACCTTTCTTGCATCTGCGGCAGCGTATGAGTTTAAGGGTTTGCTGTTCATGCTTGCGCTCACGGCGCTGTTCGTTTTCATGGCGGTGTTCCGGTTAAAGAGAAACTTGTCTTATTCTCAAGGACAGTAGGAGAGGCGGCTTAGAAAAATGAAAACTTCTTTATATGCGGCAGTCGGAATGTTTGTACGTAATTTGAAGATTTTAAGCAGGCAGAAACAGCTAATCATCGCTCCTATACTACTGCCGCTGATTTTAATGTACCTGACGGCGGTTATTATGGGAGCGGGGGGCGATCAGTGGCCTGTAGGGCTAGTCGATGAGGCCAATAACGCGGAATCGAAGTCCCTTGTGCGGAGCATTGAGCAAAGTCATTCCAATATAACGAAGTATTACAATGTGGTGGAGAGGGATTTGGAGAAAGCGAGAGCCAAAGTCAGAGAAGGACGCCTGCAACTGCTGATACGGATCCCTTCCGACTACGCGAAATCAAAAGACGTTTATATTGAGACGTTTAACATCAATAGCGATATGATGAAAAATGTACGGCTGCGATTGGAGCACAGTATTTTGGATGAGTTGGCTTTAAACGGCGGTCTCAGAGTAGTGCCGAAACTGATCACGGAAAAACCGCATGATGTTTGGAGAGTATCTTACATCGCCGGAAGCTGCCTGCTGCTTTCTCTCTTTATGGGGGCGACGATAACGGCGGGCAATCTGCATGCTTTTGAAAACGAGAACAGAACGAAGAAGGAAATCCTTCTGACCCCGCAGCCGTTATGGTTGGCTGGTCTGGGGAATGTAGCTGCGGCCGTAACCACCGCCGTTATCTGTTCGATCCCTTCCTTGTTGCTTGCGGTTTTCGCCTTTAAAATGAAAATATACACCTCGCCGCTGCTTCAGGTTTATCTGATGATGATTCCGGTGATGATCGCTTGCGCTTGCGCCGGGCTATGGTTGGCTCATGTTTTGAAAAATTACCGGGTGCTGCAACCGACCGTCATCGTGTTGTCGATCGCAACCTTTTTCGGAACCGGAGGATTTATCGGCGTCAGCGTGCTTCCGGAAGCATCTCAAACGTTTGCCCGGTACTGGATTGTCTCGCGGGTGTTTCAATGGTTTAATCCCGTGCTTCATAACTTCAAGGCAGGATTCACGGCGGAACAGGCGGTTAGCATAACGGCCGTAGCCGCAATCGGGCTGGCCTTGATTCCCGTACTCTATAGGTTAACAGGCAAAAAGAGTTTTTCGGGCGGTCAGTGAGGGGCAGTACACGCTAATGAATGCGGCCAGGAGCAGAAACCGCGGGTAGCAAAAAGCTGGCATGCACTCTTTTTCGAAGGCATATAGATAAAACGAGGATGATTTGGATCATGACATATGCATGCTGAATCATGTTTGGATATGCTGAAAGGAGGTAGCGTTTTGGCTGATCAATCCTATGGTCTTCGTTTCGATATTTACGAGCGCGTTCATTTATCGGAAGATGTGATCGGCATTGAAGAGCTGGAGGAAATTGAACTTTTCCCGAAAATTCAGGTCATTCCCGGACAGGACTATGCTTCATTAAGAGGTCATTTGCTACTGGCCGGTTTGTATCGGGGGGGAGGAGAGACCCGCAGCCTGGAGCATTGGATCCCCGTAGAAATTACGATTCCGCTCAGCCGGGTGAACCGGTTGGAGGATATCACGGTGGAAATTGAAAACTTCGATGTGGATCTGCTTAGCGCGCGCAGCTTGAACATTACCGGCGTCTTGTCGCTCAAGGGCGTCGAGACATCTTCGCTGGCGGTGGAAGCCGATAGCTGGAAGGATCGGGAATTTACGACCGCACACGTCGTTCCGGGCGTTAGTCCCGAGGAGGAGGCGGGCGGCCTCTCTTTTGCGGAGCAAGAAGAGATCCGTTTCGAACCCGAAGTCCCGAAACTTACGGAATGGCAGGCGTTTCCGGAGGAAGCGCTGAAAGAGAAGCGGAGCCCGGACGAGCCGAAACCGAAGCCGGCCCCCGAGCCAGAGCCGGAGCCGACCTCTCTATGGTTGGAGGAGGAAAGCGCAGAACCGTCTGCCGGGCCGTGGACGGACAAGGAATACGCCCTCCCGGTTCAAGGCATACTGCAGCAAACGGAGTTTGAGCAGTTTAATGACGCATGGTTCAAACAGGAAATGCTCCCCTTTATCGAGCCGGAATCCGCGGACCGTTTGAGCGAACCGGCGAAACCCGAAGCCGCCCCCGTCCAAGCCGCCGAAAAAGAACCGGTGAAAAGCGAAGCCGCAAAAATCGACGCCGCCAAAAAGGAAGCGAAAAAAGAACCGCTGCATTTCGAAGCGCCGGAAAACGAGCCGGCAAACGTAGCGGCAAGCGAGGCGGAACCGCAAGAAGCTGCCTTTCCTTCGTTCTCCGAAGCCGTAGAGGAAAAAGCTGCGGCCGGGCCGGATAAAGCCGCAGCCGAGGCCGTCCAGGAACCGGAAAACGTGTTGTCGGAAAGTCTGGCGCAGGCCGAAGCGGAAAATTCTTTGCTGCAGCACCAGGAGGAGAAAAAAGAACTGAAGATCGCGCTAGGCAGCAAAAAAAGCACCGAAGAAAAAGAAAGCGAGCCTTTTGGCCTCAAGAAACTGATTTCTTCGCGGCCGCAGAACGATCTGCAGTCGCAAGCGGCGTATTCCCCGGCGGCGTCTGACGAGGCGGAGATTGGCGATGGCGAGGAGCTCTTGTGGAAAAATCTTTTTGTTCACGGAGGCGAGGAACAAACCCCGTTCCGCAAGGTCAAGCTGGTGATCGTACAGCGGGAAGAAACGCTGGATGACATCGCTGAGCGCTATCACCTGAGCTCCCGCGAACTGCAGTTGTACAATCGCCTGTCCGAAAACCACTTGGCCGAAGGGCAAATTTTGTACATTCCGTAGGCGTTTGATCCGTTATGCAGGGCTAAATATTGACTCCCGCGGGTTTCCAAGTTATGATAATATAGATTCAAGCAAAATGATTGCGTCAACGACTTGGAATGGGAAGAGTAGGGCAGTGAACCCTTCAGAGAGCGGAACCCACACGCTGAAAGATTCCGCAGGATGTTAGCTGGCCGAAGTCGCCCGGGAGTCGTCCGTTTGAGCGGAGATAGCCGTTAGAACGGACCGGTAGCAGCCGTTATCTGCTTGAGTGTCGCGGAGTCAACTTTTTTGCCGGATCAATGGGGCCGGCGAAGGAAGGTTGAATGCCGCGAAACAAAGGTGGTACCGCGAAAGTAAAGCCTTTCGTCCTTTGAGACGAAAGGCTTTTTTTGTTTTTTGCGGCGAAGGTCCGAAGAAAGCGAGGTCCCGCCGCAAAGGGCGCTTTGCAGGAAGCTGCCGGGAATACTCGCGGTCTCATGGGACGCGGATTATCTTCGGCAAGCGAAGGCGATGCTTATTTGTAACGGAGGTTGAATGGTATGACGGAAAACCAAGGTCAACAAAGTCAAACGGAAATGCCAACGACGTACGACCCGAAATCGGCCGAACAGAAGTGGTACCGTTATTGGATGGAGGGGGGCTTTTTCAAAGCCGGCCAGCGTCAGGACGCGCAGCCGTACACGATCGTAATCCCGCCGCCAAACGTGACCGGCATGCTGCATATCGGCCATGCGCTGGATTTCACGCTGCAGGATATTTTGATCCGGACAAAACGGATGCAGGGTTATGACGCATTATGGCTGCCGGGATCGGACCATGCGGGGATCGCCACGCAAACGAAAGTGGAGCAAAAACTACGCGAGCAAGGCGTCAGCCGTTACGATTTGGGGCGCGAGAAGTTCCTGGAACGCGTCTGGGAATGGAAGGACCAATACGCCGCCACGATCCACGAGCAATGGGCGAAAATGGGCTTTTCGCTTGACTATTCGCGCGAGCGCTTTACACTGGACGAGGGGCTTTCCCAAGCAGTTCGCGAAGTGTTCGTGAAGCTGTACGAAAAAGGCTTGATCTACCGCGGCAAATATATCATCAACTGGGATCCGGCCGCGCGCACCGCGCTGTCCGACATCGAGGTTGAATATAAAGAAGTTAACGGACACCTATATCACCTGCAGTATCCGCTCAGCGACGGCAGCGGCTTCATCACCGTAGCGACTACGCGTCCGGAGACGATGCTCGGCGATACGGCCGTAGCGGTCCATCCGGAGGACGAACGGTACCGGCAGCTGGTCGGCAAAACGCTGCGCCTGCCGATCGTCGGCCGGGAAATCCCGATTATCGCGGATGAATATGTCGAGAAGGAGTTCGGCAGCGGCGCGGTTAAAATTACACCGGCGCATGACCCGAACGACTTCGAGGTAGGTCTCCGCCATAATCTGCCGCAAATAAGCGTCATGGACGAAAGCGGCACGATGAATGGGGAAGCCGGCAAATACCAGGGGCTGGACCGCAGCGAATGCCGCAAGCAAATCGTTAAGGACTTGCAGGAACTCGGCGTTCTCGTCAAAATCGAGGATCACGTGCATCAGGTCGGACACAGCGAACGTACGGGCGCGGTGGTCGAGCCGTATTTGTCGACGCAGTGGTTCGTGAAAATGAAACCTCTCGCGGAAGCGGCCATCGCCGCGCAAAAATCCGGGAAAGGCGTCAATTTCGTACCGGACCGCTTCGAAAAAATTTATTTGCACTGGATCGAAAACGTACGCGACTGGTGTATTTCCCGTCAGCTGTGGTGGGGGCACCGGATTCCGGCCTGGTACTGCGAGGCGACGGGCGAGATGGTCGTGGCCCGCAGCGAGGAGGAAGCCCGCGCCAAACTTGGCCGCGACGATCTGAAGCAGGACGAGGACGTGCTCGACACGTGGTTCAGCTCGGCCTTGTGGCCGTTTTCGACGCTGGGCTGGCCGGACGAATCCAGCGAGGACCTGAAGCGGTATTTCCCGACCGATGTGCTTGTGACCGGATACGACATCATCTATTTCTGGGTAGCGCGGATGATTTTTACGTCGCTCGAATTTAAAGGCGAAATTCCGTTTAAGGACGTGCTTATTCACGGGCTCGTGCGCGACAGCGAAGGGCGGAAAATGTCCAAATCGCTGGGCAACGGCGTCGATCCGCTCGAAGTGATCGAGAAATACGGCGCGGATGCGATGCGCTACATGATTTCGACAAGCAGCACGCCGGGGCAGGATTTGCGCTTCCGTTGGGAACGCGTCGAACAGGCGCGCAATTTCGCGAACAAAATCTGGAACGCCTCCCGGTTCGCTTTGATGAATCTGGACGGCGTGGCTTACGAAGATATCGATATCAGCGGAGAATTGGCGACGGCCGATCGCTGGATTTTGCACCGTTTCAACGAGACGGCCAAAGAGATTACCCGTTTGATCGATGCATACGAGTTCGGGGAAACCGGACGCCTGCTGTATAATTTTATTTGGGACGATCTTTGCGACTGGTACATCGAATTCGCCAAGCTGTCCCTTTACGGCGAAGATGCCGCGGCTAAGCGGAAAACGCAAGGCGTGCTGGCCTTTGTGCTGGATCGTACGCTGCGGATGATCCATCCGTTCATGCCGTTTATTTCCGAGGAAATATGGCAGCATTTGCCGCATAAAGGCGAGACGATTACGCTGGCTGCATGGCCTGAGTACGATCCGGCTCTGGAAGCTCCGGACGCCGTTCAAGAAATGAATCTGCTGATCGACATCATTCGCGCCGTGCGCAATATCCGCGCCGAAGTGAACGTGCCGATGAGCAAAAAGATCGAACTTGTGGTTAAGCCCGGCAGTTCCGAAACGCTCGAAGTGATCGCCCGCAACGAACATTATATCCGCCGGTTCTGCAACACTTCGGAATACGAAGCGTCCTTGACCGCGGCCGTACCCGGCAAGGCGATGACCGCCGTCGTGACCGGAGCAGACCTGTATTTGCCGCTGTCCGGGCTGATTGATATTCAGCAGGAAATCGAACGTTTGAACAAAGAGCTCGATCACCTGAACAAGGAAGTGGAACGGGTGGAGAAGAAGCTCGCCAACGAAGGGTTCGTATCCAAAGCGCCGGCAAAAGTCATCGAAGAGGAACGCGCCAAAATGGCCGATTATGCCGAAAAACGCGATAAGGTGCTGGCCCGGATCGAGGAACTGAAGGGCTAGGGCTATATAAGTTGAACTAATGAAATGTGAAGGTTAGGCAAGAGTGTGAAATGATTCTAGAAACGGCAGTGGTCGCCTTTGTGACCAGATTTCTACTATGTATGAATCTACTTAATCATAGAAATCTGGGGCGGGCAGCGATCGTAAGAACATTTCACACGGCTGCCCTGATCCGTACAATCAATAGTTCGTTCAGCTTATATAGGCAAACTAATTCAAAATGAAGGTGAAGACCATGGGGGATCTTACAGACGAAGATATACGGCCGCTTGCGCTGGGCAGCTATGAAGAAGCGGTCGACTGGATAAACGGGCTGATTCCGTTCGGAATCCGCCCGGGACTGGAACGCATCGAGCTGATGATGGAGCGTTTGGGAAATCCCGAGCGGAGACTGAAATTTATACATGTCGCCGGGACAAACGGCAAAGGTTCGTCCTGCGCTTTTCTCACCCGGACGCTGCGCGAATGCGGATACCATGTCGGGACGTTTACGTCCCCTTATATCACGAAATTTACGAACCGTTTTCAATATGACGAAGCGGATATTCCCGAAGAGACGCTCCTTGAGCTGGCGCGCCGGGTGTTGCCGCTCGTGCGGGAAATTGCCGAAACCGAGCTCGGCTCGCCGACGATGTTTGAGGTCAGCACGGCCATTGCGATCCTTTATTTCGCCGAGGTCTGTTATCCTGATGTCGTGGTATGGGAGACCGGCCTTGGGGGAAGGATGGATGTTACCAATATCGTCACGCCGATTGTTTCGCTGATTACGAATATCGGTTATGATCATATGGACGTGCTTGGCGATACCATCGAGCAGATCGCCCGCGAGAAGGCGGGCATCATCAAACCCGGGGTTCCGGTGGTAAGCTGCGTGGAGCAGCCGGAAGCGATTGCCGTGCTGAGGGAAACGGCCCTTGGCAAGCGGGCGAATCTATATTTGCTTGGCGAACAGTTCAAGTTTGAGCGTCTGGATGTCGGGGCGGCTGCGCAAACCGTGCGTTTCTGCGGCCCATTTCGCGAGCTGGACATCGCCATCGGCATGCAGGGGGAGCATCAATGCAAAAATGCGGCCGGGGTGATGATGGTCCTCGAAGTGCTGCGGCAGTACCTGGCCTTCATTTTGGAAGACGAGCCGCTGTTGGACGGCTTTCGCACCGCTTTTTGGGCGGGACGTCTTGAGCTGGTAAAGGAAGAGCCGCGCATCGTGCTGGATGGAGCCCATAATCCGGAAGGCGCGGAGGCGCTGGCGAAAAGCCTTCCGGAAGTTTACCGCTACCGCAAGCTGCATATGATGATGGGGATGTTAGCCAACAAGCATCATCTCGGCTACTTCAAGCATATATTACCAATAGTGGATACGCTTATTCTGACCGAGCCCGATTTTCGCCGAAAAATGGATGCCGACGCGTTAAATGAGCTCGTGACCGAACTTAAGGGATCGGAAGCGAAAGCGGAGTTGGAAATCATCGTGGAACGTGACTGGAAAAAGGCCCTTTCGCTTTTGGAGTCACGGACGGAACGGGAGGATCTTGGGGTAGTGACGGGCACGTTGTATTTGATTTCGGACGTGCGGGCGGCCCTTTTGCATCAAACCGATTCTGAAAAAGGCTGGTGACCATTTTGTTAAATACTACGGAACAACATGTACATTTTATCGGCATCGGCGGCTATGGTATGAGCGCCATTGCCCGCGTCATGCTGGAAATGGGCTATACCGTCACCGGATCGGATGTCGCAGCCCAGGAGTTAACGGAGAAGCTCGCCGCCAAAGGAGCGAAAATCTATATCGGCCATACGGCCGAGCAGGTGCACGGAGCAGACCTGGTCGTCTACTCGACGGCGCTGCCGCAGGACAACGTGGAGCGGGTCGAAGCGCAGGAGCAGGGAATCCCGATCCTGCATCGCTCGCAAATGCTCGCCCGGCTGCTGAATGAACGGAGCGGGATCGCGGTTGCCGGGACGCACGGCAAAACGACGACCTCGTCGATGATTGCGCTGGTGATGGAGAGTTGCGGGGCGGACCCCACTTACATTATCGGCGGCGAACTGATGGATGTCGGTACGAACGCCAAAGCGGGGCAGGGCAAGTTCGTCGTCGCCGAAGCGGACGAGAGCGATGGCTCCTTCCTGCAGTATCATCCTTGGATTGGCGTTGTGACCAACATTGAGGCCGACCATTTGGAAAATTACGGCGGCGATTTCGGCCGTCTTAAGGAAGCATATGTTCAATTTCTGAACCAGATCAAACCGGGAGGCAGGGCGGTCGTTTGCGGCGATGACCGGAATGTGCAGGAGCTGATGCCAAGCCTTTCGTGCGGCATGATCACTTACGGCATCGAAACGGACTGCGATTATTCGGCCCATGACATTGAGCTGGGCGATCGCTGTGTCACGTTCAAGATGAGACGCGGCAGCGAGGAGTTGGGCACGGTCGAATTGTCCGTTCCTGGCCGGCATAATGCGTATAATGCGATGGCTACAATCATCGTCTGCCTGGAAGCGGGGATTCCGTTCGCGGATATTACCGAGGCGCTGCAGAAATTCCATGGGGCGAAGCGGCGTTTTCAGGTGCTGGGGGAAATGGACGGCATCCTCATCATCGACGATTACGCCCACCATCCAACGGAGATTCAGGCCACGATCGCGGCGGCCAAAGCGACGGGCAAACGGATTATCGCCGTCTTTCAGCCGCAGCGCTATACGCGGACCTTCTTCCTGCTCGATGCGTTCAGCCGGGCGTTTGGCGACGCGGATGAAGTGATCATCACCGACATCTACTCCCCGGCCGGGGAGAAGCAGATTGAAGGGGTGCATTCCGCGAAGCTGGTGGAATTGATCAAGGAGAACAGCAACTCCGGTGCCCGCTACCTGCCGACGAAGCAGGACGTGCTTGAGGATCTGCAGGGCCGGCTGCAACCCGGCGATCTGGTGCTCACGATGGGCGCCGGGGATATTTATAAGGTTGGCTACGAGCTGGCCAAAGGATTGTCCAGCTAACGGCCAAGCTGGGCCAAGCGGAACATCATGCAATACCGTAAAACACTAGAAGTGCTCCCTTAGGGGAGCATTTTTACATTATGGAATTGCTGGAATGAGCTTACTGGAACGATCGACCGTCGGCCATCAAAATAGCGGCATTTTATATACTTATTGTGCGGGGCCAGGCATGTTATCTCCATTAGCGGCATTTTGTGTCCTTATTTCCTAATAAATGGACCGAAAAACGGGTATTTCTTTGCGACGAGGGAATATAGCGGCATAAAATGCTTCTATTTCTCCCAAATGTACTGGTATCGCTGGAATAAGGACAATTTATGTACTTATTTTCCTGTGAATGGTTGAGAATGGTCCGGAAAGCGGGAATTTTCTTGCCACGAGGGAAATAGCGATAAAAATCCCCACTATTTCTCAGATGACTGATATCGCCGGAATAACGGCATTTTTTGCTCCTATTTTTTTCGCAGTAGATTCTCAGGCTAACTGGCTTTTTGGAGCTATTTATTCGGCATCAATACAATGAGAGCACCGCCTCGTGCCGAAACGTCAAACACTCTTCGGACAAAGAATTATCGGCGGCGGTTTTTCTTGACTTGATCCACGGAGGTCTTAGCAAACTCCAAGGCATATCATTCTTTCTTTTCTCATAAAGTAGGATAGATGAATGGACAAGGAGCGTGCGGACCGTGAACAAAGCGAAAATGACATTCCGGTTTGACCAAAACGGGCGGGAGGTTCGTGCCGTACTCCCGGATCAAGACAATGCAAAAACCGATGGGGCCGCGTGGCGGCATACGGTTGAACTCCCGGCAATAGATACGCCAACAAGAGATATGCCAACAAGAGATATGCCAACAAGGGATACGTTAACAGAAGATGCGCCGACAGAGGATGCGCTATGGGACAAAGAACCCGAGGTCGTACCGCCGGAGAGACCTGCCCGATACCGCGCGGTGGAGACCGTGGATTCGTGGGGCGACCCTTTTACCGATCATACCGGCATGGGATTGACGGTTTTTCCGGGGGGGCGGGCCAAGGGCGATTTGCTGAGGGAAGCGGACGATTTTGAGCGAGGAGAGGCGGCGGAGCCATACAACATACGGGAAGACGGTGACGATCCATGGGGCCCTCGGTATGAGGACACGCCCTATTACACCCGCCCCCCAAGATCGTCCGGCTGGAAGGTGGCGGGCTCCTTAACCGGAGCGATCATTACCGGCGCTTTATTCGGCTATGTCGTATTGTCCCTGTTTAACCAGGAAATGCAGCTCCCGCTGCCAGGGATCGGCACGCCGGAGCAAAGCGCGGCCGATCAGACGGCCAGCGTTCCGGCGATGGCCCAAACCGGAGCGGAGGAAGAGAAAATAGAGGAATCGCTTCCTCGGATCAGCTTTGCGCTTCCGGAGCAGACGTATTATTTTCTCCAATACGGGGTGTTCAGCACGGCCCAAGGGGTGCAGCTGGCGCAGGAGGAACTGCAGGCTTCCGGGCTGGCGGCCGCGCGCGATACGGTTGATGAGAAGAGGGTCTACGCGGGCGTATCGACGGACCGGGAACAATCCAAACTGCTGAGCGGCCAATTGAAAGCTGCCGGCGTACACCTGATTTTGCATGAGGTGGCTCTGCCCGCTACAGCCAGCGCGGAGTTTGCGGGCGACCGGGAAGCGCTCGAAGGGTATATGGCGCAAAGCGCCGAGCTCGTGCGTTTGCTGAGCACCGCGTCGGCATCCTTGCTGAGCGAAGCGAGTCCGCAGCCGCTTAGCGACGAGGAGGTTAGGCAATTGGGCCGCATGCACCAATCCTGGACTGAGAGCGCGGCCGCGGTGCGGGGCAAATGGCCGGCGGCTCTGGAAACTTATGCCGGGGAGATGGAAAAGGCGATGAACGGGGCGGTCGAAGCCCTGGGAGAATTCAATAAAAGCGGAGCGAAAACGCTGCTTTGGGAAGTGCAAAACGAGATGATGCGCTTCATCATGGCGGAACAGGTTATCATTCACGGCGTAAACCCTGGGGAGAACCGCTGAAGCATTTTCGAGGCGAGGGATGGAAATACTTTCCCCTGCCTTTTTTCTGTTTGTATTGAGCATGAAATAATCTTATAATAAGGAAGTGTCAAAAAATGGCGAGGTTGACAACGGGAAGTTGTCGATTGTCCCCGCCCTGTGAAACCTTGAAGGAGAGTCCGCTATTGGAAACCGCACAATTACGCCGGATTATTCTCGCTTCCACATCACCCCGCAGGCGTGAATTGATCTCTTCCTTGCAAATCCCGTTTCAAGTCGTACCCAGCCATGCGGACGAATCGACGCCGCCGGAATGGGCTCCGGAGCAAATCGTTATGGAGCTTGCCGGCCGAAAGGCGGATGCGGTTTATCATGCGCTGGAATCGTCCGAACGGGATGCGGTGATTGTCGGAAGTGACACGATCGTCGTCCGCGACGGGGCTGTTCTTGGCAAGCCCAAGGATGAAGCCGAGGCGGCCGAGATGCTGCATTCCCTGCAGGGCCGCAGCCATACCGTATTTACCGGCGTGGCTTGCGTGGACGGTTTAACCGGCAGAAGGAAGGTCGAATACCGTTCGACCCTGGTGACGATGAAGGCGTTGACCGAAGCGGAGATCCAAGCCTACGCCCGTAGCGGGGAAGGTCTGGACAAAGCCGGGGCTTACGCCATTCAAGGCCTGGGGGCCACGATCGTGACCGGCATTGAGGGATGCTACTTTAATGTCGTTGGTTTACCTTTATCTTTGCTAGTAAACATGCTGGCGGATTTCGGTATTCGCGTACTTCATGAGGAAGTTTAAAAAGTCAGTTTTTGATCACGAAGCAAGAACATGGAGCGTATTCGGCATCGAATCTTGAATTCGGCCGGGCCTAAGCATATGCTTCCGAAGCATGTTTCCTCGCGGAAACATTTCCGGTGCTCACGTACCCCCACAAGCCTATGCTTTCGAAGCCGTTTTCTCCGAAAACGTTTAGCTCCGCTCCTTACGTCTCTAGCTTCATCCGACCTAAAGCGTTTTGAAAAAACGCACTTCGGAAGCATACGCTTCGGTGCTGAAAACCTGACTTTTTGAACACTTATTTAAATGAGATCGGCGGTCAACCGTACTCTTGCCGAAAGGCCGCCTGGAAGTGGTAAAGCATATCCTTCCGCGAGACGCTTTGAAGCCATGCCCGGGAAATCCCGGGCTTAGCTTATAAACTATCGGAAGCGAGGGATTATGCATGAAATCCACTTCTTACATGCTCCGGGACCTTCCCATGGAGGAACGGCCAAGAGAACGCATGATGGAGTTTGGCCCGGGAGCGCTCAGCAACGCGGAACTGCTGGCGATATTGCTTCGAACGGGCACGCGCAGCGAATCGGCGATTCACATGGCCCAGCGCGTGTTGTCGGAAATCGGCGGCATTCGCGGTCTTGTTGATCTTAGCTTGGACGAAATGGTCCAACTCAAGG
This sequence comes from Paenibacillus sp. FSL P4-0127, assembly GCF_038007325.1. NCBI lineage: Bacteria > Bacillati > Bacillota > Bacilli > Caryophanales > Paenibacillaceae > Paenibacillus > Paenibacillus sp. FSL P4-0127. The sequence continues at coordinate 2,599,561 of NZ_JBBOWY010000001.1, forward strand.
GAATTGGCCCGGCGAAAGCGATCGAGCTTAAAGCGGGCATCGAACTGGGACGGCGGCTGGCCAAATCAAGGCTGCCGGAGTCCGAAACGATCCGCAGCCCGCATATTGCGGCGGAGCTGCTGATGGAACAGATGCGTTATTTGCAGAAGGAACATTTTGTTTGTCTTTTTTTGAATACGAAAAATCATATCATTGCTCAAGAGACGCTTTCCATCGGAAGCCTTAACGCTTCCATCGTTCATCCGCGCGAGGTGTTTCGCGCCGCGATCAAATGCGGCAGCGCCTCGGTCGTCTGCGCACACAATCACCCGAGCGGCGATCCGACCCCGAGCGCCGAGGATATCCGGATGACCAACCGGCTTTGCGAAGCCGGAGAGATCGTAGGCATCGACGTGCTGGATCATATCGTTATCGGAGATGGAAAATTTGTCAGTTTGAAGGAGCAGGGCTTGATGTAATATAATAGTTTAGATACAGAAGGAAAGGAAGAAAACAGCATGTTGGGTGGCTTTACGAAAGACTTGGGAATCGATTTGGGGACGGCGAACACGCTCGTTTATACGCGCGGTAAAGGAATTATCGTAAGAGAACCTTCGGTAGTGGCGATACATACCGACACGAAAAATATCGTCGCCGTCGGTGAATCCGCCAAAAAGATGATCGGCCGGACACCCGGCAACATTCGGGCGATTCGACCGATGAAAGACGGGGTTATCGCCGATTTCGATACGACGGCGACGATGATTAAATACTTTATCAACCAGGCGCAGAAGCAGCGTTCGCTGTTCCAACGCCATCCGAATGTAATGGTTTGCGTGCCGTCGGGAATTACGGCGGTTGAGCAGCGCGCCGTCGAGGACGCGACGAAGCAGGCCGGAGCCCGCGAAGCCTATACGATCGAGGAGCCTTTTGCCGCGGCGATCGGGGCCGATCTGCCGGTTTGGGAACCGACCGGGAGCATGGTGGTCGATATCGGCGGAGGCACGACCGAAGTGGCGGTTATTTCGCTCGGCGGCATCGTCACGAGCAAATCGGTGCGTGTGGCCGGGGATGAAATGGATGAAGCGATCATCCAATACATCAAACGTCAATATAATTTAATGATCGGGGAAAGAACCGCGGAACAACTGAAGATGGACATCGGTTCGGCTATGCCCCTCGAGCAGGTGGAGACGATGGAAATTCGCGGTCGCGATCTTGTGAGCGGGCTTCCGAAGACGATCACGATCACCTCGGACGAAATCTCCGAAGCGCTCGGCGATACGGTCGGCGCGATTGTCGAAGCCGTCAAGGTTACGCTTGAGAAATGCCCGCCGGAGCTTGCCGCCGATATTATGGATCGGGGTATCGTGTTAACCGGCGGCGGCGCCTTGCTCCGCAATCTGGACAAACTGCTGGCCGGAGAAACGGGAATGCCCGTCATCGTGGCCGAAAATCCGCTGGATTGTGTAGCGATCGGCACAGGCCGCGCTTTGGACAACATCCACTTGTTCAAATCCAAGAGCAGCTCCGCTCTTCGCTCCAGACGCTGATCCATCGCCATAACGATGCAAACACCCCTTATCACGAAGCGGCGCCGTCCTTGTAAAATTGGGCGGCCTATGCCGTTTTAATCAAGAAAACGTAAGGTTGGAGGGTGCTGAAACTGTTTAAGCTGCTAGGCAATAAAAGATTGTTTATTTTGCTCATGGGACTTATTTTGTTTATTGCGGTTATGGGTTTTACGCTGGGGCCGAGAACCTCCTTGTCCTGGCCGGAAAAATTCGTCAAAGACACGGTTGGCTTCGTGCAATACGTGTTCTACAAGCCCGCTAGCTACATAGCGGGCTTGTTTGAAGATATCGCGAACCTGCGCGCGCTGCAGGAAGAAAACGAGCAGCTTAAAATTGCATTAGCCCATTATACCCGGGATAAGGCAACTTATAACTGGATTGATCAAGAGAACAAGCGGTTACAGAAAGAACTCGATTTTACAAATGCGCAAAAAGAGCTTTACAACTATGACTGGAAAATCGCCCATGTTATCAGTGTCAACGATGATCCGGTGAACAACACGATCGTATTGGATATCGGCGCCCGCGAAGGCGTTAAAGAAGGGATGGCTGTTCACTCGGATCAAGGGCTGGTCGGCGTAATCAGCCGTGTGAGTAACTTTACTTCCACCGTAAGGCTGGCGACTTCGATGGACGCCAAAGACCCGAATTCGAACGGAATCGCCGTGACGGCGCAAGGTAAAGAAAACGACGTGTTCGGGATGATTGAGACATATGACAAGGAGAAAGGCATGTTTCTCATGACCCGGATTGAGGACGGGACTCCGCTTAAAAAAGAGGATCTTATCGTATCTTCGGGCGTCGGCGGCGCTTTTCCCCGCGGCATGATCATCGGCACGGTGAAGGAGATTCAGGTTGGCGAATACGGCCTGACATATACGGCGACCGTTAAGCCGGCGGCCAGCTTTACCGACTGGAAGGAGCTGTTCGTCGTGTTCACGCCGGAAATGCCGGAAATGCCGGAAGGTGAAGGCAAGTGAATAAACGAAAGTATATTTTGATCCTGCTGCTCTTCGTTTTGTTTATCGTGGAAGGAACCATCGTGCCTTGGCTGATTCCCGGCCCATGGCATGCGCGGATCGTCCCCCATTTGGTTTATATCTGCCTTTTGTTCATTTCGGTGTATGACCATCGGCATGCGGGAATGGTTATGGGGCTCATTTTCGGGCTGCTTCACGATGTCGTTTATTACGGGGCACTGATCGGGGCGTATTCCTTCGCCATGGGATTGTCGTGCTATTTGATGGGCCTTTTATCCCGTTCGCAGCGGGCGCCTATGCCGCTTATGATGATTATCGTAATCTTCGGCAGCCTGCTGTTTGATTCCATTCTGTTCGGCACTTATTCCCTGTTCGAATTAACGCATCGGCCGTATACCTGGGCGCTCCAGAACCATATCATTCCCAATCTGTTCGTTCAGTTCCTGTTTGCGCTGGCGATTTACGTCCCCCTGCGCAAGCAGCTCGAACTAATGGCCAAACGGCGTTCCCCCGAGGAGAAGGCTTGACGCCCGCGTACTTTTCCTTGCCGCCCAAGCAGGAACTTTTCCGCTCCTGCACGAATTGATTAGGAGGGAGGGACAGGCTAATGACGGTGAAATCGAACCACGTGACGATCAAAGGAATCAAGGATGGCCTGGTTTTCCTGCTGGACGACAAGTGCGATTTCTCAAGTCTTCTGGAGGAACTCCGCTATAAATTGGAGTTTAGCCATCAGCATATTTTGACGGGGCCGATCATCCACGTGGACGTGAAGCTTGGCATGAGGCTCGTTACCGAAGATCAGAAAGAAATGATTCTTGATATATTGAAGCAAAAAGGCAATTTGCTTGTCCGTTCCATCGAAATGCCCGCGATCGCACAGGAAAAAGACGAAAACGCGGTGAAGACGCTCGCCGGGATCGTCCGGTCGGGGCAGGTGCTTCACCATGACGGGAATTTGCTGTTTATCGGAGACGTAAATCCCGGCGGGACGATTTGCGCTACCGGAGACATTTTGATCCTCGGCGCCCTGCGGGGGATGGCCCACGCCGGCTTTACCGGCAACGAGAAAGCGGTTATCGCCGCTTCCTTTTTGGCCCCTACGCAGCTGAGGATCGCCGAAACGATCAGCCGGCCTCCGGACGAATGGGAAAACCGGGAGACGAGTATGGAGTTCGCTTTTTTGCGGGACGGGAAAATGCAAATCGACAAAATCGTCAATATGACCCGGATCAGACCGGATTTTAACGTGTTTAAAGGGGTGTGAATGATGGGAGAAGCTATCGTAATTACGTCCGGCAAAGGCGGCGTCGGCAAAACGACGACCTCGGCCAATATCGGAACCGCGCTGGCGCTGCTGGGCAAAAAAGTGTGTCTGGTCGATACGGACATCGGGCTGCGCAATTTGGACGTGGTCATGGGGCTGGAGAACCGGATCATCTACGATTTGATCGACGTAGCCGAAGGCCGCTGCCGGTTGAACCAGGCACTAGTGAAGGACAAGCGGTTCGACGAGCTGTACATGCTGCCTGCCGCCCAGACGAAAGACAAAAACGCCATCTCGCCCGAGCAGGTTAAAGACATCGTGCTTGAGCTGAAGAAGGACTTCGAATACGTCATTATCGACTGCCCGGCCGGCATTGAGCAGGGCTTCAAAAACGCGATTGCCGGAGCGGATCAGGCGATCGTGGTGACGACGCCGGAGCACGCCGCCGTCCGCGACGCGGACCGGATTATCGGCCTGCTGGAAAATTCGCATATCGGCGCGCCCAAGCTCATCGTCAACCGGATCAAGGTGAACATGATGAAGGCCGGGGATATGCTGGATATCGAAGGGATTTTGCAGGTGCTGAACATCGATCTGATCGGCATCGTACCGGATGACGAGAAAGTCATCAAAGCGGCCAACAGCGGCGAACCGACGGTCATGAACCCCGATTCGACGGCGGCCATCGCCTATCGCAACATCGCGCGGCGCATTTTGGGAGATACGGTGCCCCTGATGCTGCTCGATCAAAAGAAGGGCGTATTTACGCGCTTCAAGAAGTTTTTCGGAATGGGTTGATCTCCGTTGTTGTTTAAACTGAAAAAGCTGGACTGGGTGATGGTCGGAATTTTGGCCTTGTTCATGGTATTCAGCACCCTCTTGGTCCGCAGTGCCATTGCTCCGTACGATTCGGAATTTCAAGGCTATGATTTAAGAACCGTTATTTTTTATATCCTCGGCTTTATTGTCGTGTTCGGGATGGCGCTGGTCGATTATCGTTTCCTGCTTCGTTACAGTTGGTATGGTTACGGGGCAGGTTGTCTGCTGCTTATTTTGGTGTATTTGCTTGCGCCGGAAATCAACGGGGCGCGAAGCTGGTTTCGGATCGGCAGCCTGCTGTTTCAGCCGGCCGAGCTGGTTAAGGTCATCCTGATTCTGGTCACGGCGTATCTGCTTGGCCAGAGGCAGGGTCAGGCCTTACGCTTCCGCGGCGATATCGTGCCGATTTCAGTAATCTCGCTGGTCCCATTTTTTCTGGTGCTTATTCAGCCGGACCTCGGCAACGCGATTATCTATCTGGTGGTATTGGTTGGCATGCTGTGGATCGGCAATGCAAAATACAGCCACGTGCTGATCGCCCTGACGGCCGCCGTTGCGGCCTTGATTGTGTTTGTGACGCTGTTTAACGCCTACAATGAACAGATCCGCGATTATTTGGAAAGCCATAAGAAGGTGCATTGGTACCAGCGGATCAATACGTTTATCAATCCGGACCAGGCTTCAAACGACGACAAACACCAATCGAACTATGCCAAGATCGCCATCGGTTCCGGGGGATTGCTCGGCGACGGGTACATGAAGGGCGAACTGAAGAACAAAAAGTTCGTGCCCTATCCTTACTCGGATTCGATTTTTGTCGTGGTGGGCGAGGAGTTCGGTTTCCTGGGTTCTTCGCTGCTGCTGTTGCTTTATTTTTTGTTTATTTACAGGATGATCCTCATCGCGCTGCGCTGCATCGACAAAAGAGGAGCCTATATCATCGTCGGGATCGTGGCGATGTTCCTGTTCCAAATCTTCGAAAACGTCGGCATGATGATCGGTCTGATGCCGATTACCGGCATTACGCTGCCGTTTATCAGCTACGGGGGGACCTCGCTGTTGATCAACATGCTGTGTATCGGGCTGGTGTTCAGCATTATGCTGCATCAGGAAAAGTATAAGGTGGAGTGAACAAACCGGTGCCTGGCGCCGGTTTTTTTGCTGTGCACGCCCTGGAGTGAATAATCAACTGCAAAAATGCATTTGAATTTCCGCCCAAACCCCATTTTCGAGCTGGCGAAATGCAAAAGTGCATCTTATTTACGGCCTTCCGCTAAAAAAGCATCCTTTGACTGGATATGAAATGCACTTCTGCATTTGAACCGCCTGTTTCGCTAGGTTTCGACAAGAACCGCCTGCACTTTTGCGTTTCGTATAGTCTCTTGTTCATATTCCGGCCAAGCCCTTCATAAAAATACTAGTACCAGATATTTCGAGCGGGCTACTGCGGTTCGGGGACGCCACCCAACGAAACGCCTGACTTGACCGGGGGGACTGAAGAGATGGACGTGAAATCAAATGTGAAAAAACGGAGAGCGGAGCGGATTAGACAGCTGACGATGGAGGCCGGTCCTCTCCTCCCGGATGGGGGACGGGACTCCGGCAGTTACAGCACGGCACGGCTTGGGCCGGGGGGCTCGATGGGAGGCAAAGCAGGAGCCCGTCCTGGAGGACATCCGCAGAGCGGCGAAACCGGAACAACCGGAACAATCGGAACAACCGGGACAACCGGGACAACCGGGACAACCGGGACTTCAGGATTCGGCCCCGAACGCGATCCCGAATTGCTGTGGAAACGCGGGCAAGGGCGCTGGGAGGAGCTTTACGGCGGTTTTGGCGGCAAAGAGGACCCTCCGTCCCCTGCAGGGGGCCGTTCTTCTTTTTGGACGACGATGTTTGCTCGGCTTGTGATCAGCGCGCTGCTGTTTCTGGGAATTTGGGGAATAGAACGGTACGAACCTTCCTGGTCGCTTCCGATTCGGGCGTTTGTCGCGCAATCGCTTACCGTGGAGATGGATTTTTCGGCGGCAGAAGCCTGGTATGAACGTTATTTCGGCGGCGCGCCGTCGTTTATTCCGATTTTTAAGCACCATGAAGACAACGGGGTTAAGGTCGGGGCAGCGAGCGGATTCGTTGCTCCTGTCTCCGGGAGCCCTGCCGGCTCGTTTGCGCTCAGCTTGAAGGGGGTGGAAATTATTCCCGAGCGGGCGGAGAACGGGGTGGTTCAGGTAAAAAGCATAGGAACCGGCCGGGTTCTCAGCGTAACCCGGGATCCGGCGACGGGCGAGACCGTCACGGTCCAGCATGCCGATGGATTCATCTCCGTCTACGGCCGCCTGGAGCAGGTTGCCGTCGAACAAGGGGATTGGCTGGAAGGGGGCGATATCGTCGGCACGCTTCCAACGGGAACGGTACCGCCGCTTCCTACCCTCTATTTTGCACTGCAAAAAGATGACCGGTATATTGATCCGGCGGATGTGATCCCGTTTGATTAAATGGAGCGGAATGACGATTTCCTTTCATCCCCTGTTTGTCATCATTATGCTCATGTCGGTATTGACCGGTCATTTCTTGGAGCTTCTTTCCTTGTTCGCGATCGTTTTTATCCATGAGCTCGGCCACGTGACCGCGGCGCGAATGTACGGAATCCGCGTGCTGTCCGTGCAAATGCTTCCTTTCGGCGGCGTTGCCGTCATGGAGGATGCGGGAGACCTGACGGCCGGGCGGGAAATCGCCATCGCCTTGGCGGGGCCCTTGCAAAACGCGCTGCTCATCCTCGCGTCTTTGCTCCTGCACGCGGCCGGTTTGTGGGACGGGCCTTTTCTGGACTATTTTATCCAAAGCAATATATTGATCGCTTTATTCAATTTGCTGCCGATATTGCCGCTGGACGGCGGAAAAATCAGCCAAGCCCTCTGCAGCCTCCTGCTTCCTTACCACGCCACGCTGGTCTGGTCGCACCGCATCAGCCTGCTGTTCAGCGCCATGCTGATCGCCTACGCGCTGCTGCCGCTCCTGCTGCTTAAGGAAGGACCGCAGCTTAACATGCTGATGATCGGCATTTTTTTGTTCTATTCGAATGCCGTCGATTACCGGAACATTCCTTACCGGTTTTTGCGCTTTCTCGTGAACCGGGACCGGAGCTTTTCCAGGCATCTGATGAACGGGACTTTAGCCCAGCCGATTGTTGCCGAAAAAGCGAAACCTTTGGACCATATCTTGCGTCTATTTAAACGGGAAAAATACCATTTTATATACGTCATGAATCATCAAGGGAATATCGTTGCCGTTGTACCGGAACAGCGCGTCATTTCCTCCTTTTTAAGATTAAAGAATCTTTAGTCTCAGCGCGGCTGAATGATTCTTTGATATAATGATACAGGTATGATTCTGCTAGAACGTTAGAAAGGTGAGATCATGAAAAGGATGATTGTTCACTGCGGATCCGGCTCTACCGAGGTGGCGCTTCTGGAAAACGGCAAGCTGGTGGAGTATGCGGCGGAGCGTTCTCAGAACAGAGGACTGGTCGGCAGCTTTATTAAAGGAAAAGTCGTTAATGTCATTCCCGGCATGCAGGCCGCTTTTGTGGATATAGGACAGAAAAAAAACGCGTTTCTGTATATTGATGACGTGCTTCATCCGCATTTGGAAAAACAGCCAAAACCGAAGCCGGCCATTACCGAGCTGTTGAAGCCCGGCCACGAGCTGGTCGTTCAGGTCGTAAAAGAAGCGATCGGCAATAAGGGGGCGCGAGTGACGACCCATTATTCCTTGCCCGGACGCTGGCTGGTTTATATGCCGACCGCCGGTTACGTCGCCGTTTCCAAAAAAATCGGCCGCGAGGAAGAAAGATTCCGGCTGAAAACGGTTGGCGAGGAACTAAGGAAAGAGGAGGAAGGACTCATTCTGCGGACGGTGGCCGAGGACGAAGCCGGCGAGGTAATCGGTGAAGACCTGGACCTGCTGCGGGGGCAGTGGACCTCGATCCTGCAGGAAGCCGGGGACGCTGTGGCTCCCGCTTTGCTGCATCAGGATTTAAGCGTCGTGCAGCGGTTGATGCGAGATGTCTACAGCCCGGAAACGGACGAGCTCATTGTGGATTGTCCGGAACAGGCCGACGAAGCGCTGGCTTTTTTGCGCAAAATGCTGCCCGGAGAATCGCCGCGGATCATCGTATACGAAGGCGAACCGCCTCTGTTTGAGCATTACGGGGTCAAGCCGCAGCTTGACAAGGATTTCCAGCGGAAAGTTTGGCTGCCCGGCGGAGGTTATCTCGTTTGGGACACGACCGAAGCTCTAACTGTCATCGATGTGAATACGGGGAAATACATCGGGGGCGCCGATTTGGAAGACACGGTGTATCGGACGAATTTGGAGGCGGCCCAGGAAATCGCCCGGCTTGTCCGTCTGCGGGACACCGGCGGGATCATTATCATCGATTTCATCGACATGGACCGCGATGAGCATCGTGCGGCCGTTTGGGAGCGGCTGGAGGAATCGATGTATGGCGACCGGACGCAGCATCATATTTTGGGCTGGACGCGGCTCGGACTGTTGGAGATGACGCGAAAAAGGATTCGTGCGGAAAATTCGTTATGATCTTGGCTGAAAAACAAATTGATATTGTTCGCATCACATGCTATTATAGTAAGGTATGTGTCACTAAGTACAGTCTTGTGCACATGCTGTAACCGCTCCGGTCGGGTCGACAAGTCCGCTTTCCTTCGGACGGCGGCACCTGAATCAGGCGAGTCTGAGACATGAGGAGGTGCAAGCAAATGTACGCAATTATCGAAACCGGCGGTAAACAATACCGTGTTCAAGAAGGCGATGTGCTTTACATCGAGAAATTGAACGCAGAGGACGGCACGAGCGTAACGTTCGACCGTGTATTGGCAGTATCCAAAGGCGAAGGTTTGGTGGCGGGAACTCCGCTCGTATCCGGCGCTACTGTTACGGCGAAAGTCGAAAAACACGGCAAAGGCCAAAAAGTGGTCGTTTACAAATACAAACCGAAAAAGAACTACCACAAAAAACAAGGTCATCGCCAGCCGTACACGAAAGTAACGATCGAGAAAATCCAGGCGTAAGAAGGTGCGGTAATTGATTATCGTCTCCATTTTGCGCAGGCAGGATAACGGCATTGCAGGCTTTGAAGTGGAAGGCCATGCCGGCTACGCGAAGGCCGGGGAGGACATCGTATGCGCCGGCGTATCGGCGGTTACCGTAGGTACGGTCAACTCCATTGAGGAGCTGACGGCGGTCGTGATGGATTCCCGGATGAAGAACGGCTTTCTCAGCGCGAATCTTCCTTCCGTGGTTCGGCCGGAAGCCGAGGAACAGGTGCAATTGCTGCTTGCTTCCCTTGTCGTTATGCTGAAGAGTATCGAAGAATCATACGGGAAGTATATTCAGATACAGGACGTCATCATTTAAAGAAGGAGGTAGACTACAATGTTGAAATTGGATCTCCAGTTGTTCGCTTCGAAGAAGGGCGTAGGCTCCACGAAAAACGGACGCGACAGCATCGCGAAACGCCTTGGCGTGAAACGTGCTGACGGTCAAGTCGTGACGGGCGGAAGCATCCTCGTTCGTCAACGCGGTACGAAAATTCATCCGGGAACGAACGTAGGCATCGGTTCCGACGATACGCTGTTCGCCAAAGTCGACGGCGTTGTGAAATTCGAGCGTTGGGGTCGCGATCGCAAGAAAGTGAGCGTCTACCCTGTAGAAACCGCTCCGGTAGCGGCTACGGTTGAAGCCTAAGCGGCGAAGACCGTACGGAACGCAGCTGCAAAGCCCTGGCACAATCAAGTGCCAGGGCTTTTTTAAATATCGGTATTTTGATGTCATGGACGACATAAGTCGAGCGATTTTCAGGCCGGGTTTATGTTATACTGGGTTATGATGCCAGGGTGGCAAGCTCACCCAATTCGTTAGGGGAACGGGGAAATGATGAAACATCGGTTCACGGTGCCGACGATCGGCGTGCTGCTTGCGATCGCGAGTCTGGCCCTCCATTATTTCGTGAAGTCGCCGATCGGACATGCGGTAATAAGCGGTTGTCTTTTCGTCTTGTTTTGGATGTATGTCCGGCATATCCGCAAACAGGCGGAGAGCGAGCGGAAGCATTTGCTGGAATCCGTGCAGCGGACGGCTGCGGCGACGCTTAGCCACCATCGCCATGATTGGATGAACGATCTGCAGATTTTGTACGGATATATCAAGATGGGCAAAATTGATAAAATGGCGGGCTGCGTGGAAAGAATAAAAGGACGAATGGCCGTGGAGAGCAAAATATCGCGGCTCGGCATTCCGTCGCTCGTGTTTTATTTGCAGTCGTTCCGCGAAGTGAACGGATCGGTGCAGTTGGAGGTTGATATCGAGGACGACCTGCAGCTCGGCTGCCTGCTTACGGCGGATGACGCGGAGGAACTGACGGAAGCCATCGTGGAAACGGTCAGAGCTTATCAGTATGCCGGCCGGTCTTCGTGGGGAGAAATACTTCAGTTGAAAATGTCCATCGCCAGGGAAAACGGTGAGGTGCTGGTCCGCTTCGATCCGCTGAGCGCATCGGGGAACAAGGAAGCGTTAAGGCGCCATATTGAGGAATGGGCAGAGGGCAAACGGGTTCGGGCCGAACAGATTGAATCGGAATTTTCCGCTTTTCGGCTGCGGATTTCCTGCGGGAACTTAAATGAGGTGAATGCATGTTTGTAGATAAAGCGAAGATATATGTCAAGGGAGGCGACGGCGGCGACGGGATCGTCGCCTTCCGGCGGGAGAAATACGTGCCCGAGGGCGGTCCGGCCGGCGGCGACGGCGGCAAAGGCGGGGACGTCATTTTCCGGGTGGACGAAGGCTTAAGAACGCTGATGGATTTCCGCTACCAGCGCCATTTCAAGGCGCAGCGCGGGGAGAAAGGGCGGAACAAAAGCCAGCACGGGGCCAATGCGGAAAACATGATCGTCCGCGTGCCACCGGGTACGGTCGTGATCGACGACGATACGCAGGAGGTGCTCGCCGATTTGACGCGCCATGGCCAGCAGATTATCGTGGCCCGCGGGGGGCGCGGAGGGCGCGGCAATATTCGCTTCGCCACGCCAAACAATCCGGCGCCGGAGCTGGCCGAGCACGGCGAAGAAGGCGAAGAGCGCTGGGTGGTGCTGGAGCTGAAGGTGATGGCCGACGTTGGGCTGGTCGGTTTTCCGAGCGTCGGAAAGTCGACGCTGCTGTCGGTCGTGTCGGCGGCCAAGCCGAAAATCGGAGCCTACCATTTTACGACGATCACGCCGAATCTCGGAGTGGTCGAAGTCGGCGAAGGGCGCAGCTTCGTGATGGCCGACCTGCCGGGACTGATTGAGGGAGCCCATGAAGGGGTCGGTCTGGGGCATGAATTTTTGCGCCATGTGGAGCGGACGCGTCTCATTATCCACGTCGTCGACATGGCGGGCTCGGAAGGGCGCGATCCGTTTGACGATTGGCAGAAGATCAACGACGAGCTCAGACAATATAACGCCGATCTGGAGCATCGTCCGCAAATCGTCGCCGCCAACAAAATGGATATGCCGGAATCGGCGGAAAATTTGGAGAAATTCCGCAAGCAGGTCAGCGAGGTTCGCGGGGACCTGGAAATTATGCCGATCTCTTCGTTAACCCGCCAAGGGGTGCAGGAGCTTGTTTATCGCGCGGCCGATTTGCTCGACCAAATTCCGGAAGCTCCGGCGATCGAAGAAGTGACTGAGCTTGAGGAGCGGAAAATCTACAAGCTCGACAAGCGCGAGGACGAAGGGTTCACGATCCGGCGGGAAAACGAGACTTTTATTGTGGAAAGCGTAAAAATCGAGCGGATGATGAAGCGGATGCAGCTCAATTCGCATGACGCGATTTTAAAGCTGGCCCGGACGCTGCGCCACATGGGCGTCGACGAGGAGCTGCGCAAGCGCGGCGCCAAGGACGGTACGCCTGTACGCATCGGCGACTTCGAATTCGAGTTTGTGGAAGGCAGCAGTTATTATTATTGATCAAGAAAGCACCTTTGGGGTGCTTTTCTTGCTATCAGCGGCACCTGCGGAAATTCGCGGTATTTACGGTAAAAGCATTGCCACCTGTTCGACTTTCCGGTATAATGTCCACTATGTAAAAACAAAAGTCTCTAAGGAGAGGACGTTTTGTGAAAGAGCATTATTATTTGGTTCGCGAGGACATTTTGCCCGAAGCGGTGGTCAAGACGCTCCAAGTCAAGCAATTGCTCGCCGCCGGCGAAGCCAGGACGGTTCACGAGGCGGTGGCGCAGGTGGGGTTGAGCCGCAGCGCTTTTTATAAGTATAAAGACGGCATTCATCAATTGAATCAAATTGATCGGGAAAGCATTGTGACCATCTCCTTTGACCTTGAGCACCGCTCGGGAATTTTGTCGAAGGTGCTTGCGTCGATTGCGGGCTCCGGAGGCAACGTGCTGACGATTAACCAAAGCATTCCTCTCCAGGGCAGGGCCAATGTCGTGATTTCCGTGGAGACCTCCCGGCTCACCGAGGAACTGGATGCGATGCTGCAGTCGCTTCAGACCATTTCCGGCGTCAGGAGAACGCAAATCGTCGGACAAAGCTAAGGCTGACGAGCGCGGGAGGGCGAAGCGAAACCATAGAAAATGCTTGTGCCTAAGGCGCATTGGATAACAGGAGGGGATCGGAAGTGAAACCAGTGAAAGTTGGATTGCTTGGGCTTGGCACGGTGGGAACCGGCGTGGTTCGGATCGTGGAAGGGCATCAGGAGGATCTGAGCAGTCAAGTGGGGTCTCCGATACGGATCGAGAAGATTGCGGTGAAAAATCTGGAGAAACCCCGCAGCATCGCGATCGATCGGGCCAAGCTGACGGAGGATCCGTGGGAAGTGATCCGCGATCCGGAGATCGATGTCATCGTGGAAGTGATGGGCGGCGTCGAACAGACGAAAACTTACATTTTAGAAGCGCTGGAGCGCGGCAAACATATCGTTACGGCCAATAAGGATCTGATGGCGCTGTACGGTTCGGAAATTTTGGCCAAAGCGTTGGATAATCAATGCGACGTGTTTTACGAGGCCAGCGTAGCCGGCGGCATTCCGATTATCCGGACGCTGATCGAAGGCTTTTCCTCCGACCGGATCATGAAAATTATGGGGATCGTGAACGGGACGACCAACTACATTTTGAGCAAAATGAGCCAAGAAGGCGCTTCTTACGAGGATGTGCTGACGGAAGCGCAGCAGCTTGGGTATGCGGAAGTTGACCCGACCTCCGATGTGGAGGGGCTTGACGCCGCCCGAAAGATGGCGATTCTCGCCACGTTGGGTTTCAGGACCAATGTCGAGCTCAGCGACGTTCATGTCCGCGGTATTTCTTCGGTAACGCGGGAGGATATTTTGTATGCCAAACGGCTTGGCTATGAAATGAAGCTGCTGGGGATCGCCGAGCGGCAGGATGACGAATTCAGCATCACCGTGCAGCCGACGATGGTCAAAAATACGCATCCGATCGCTGCGGTGGGCGGAGTCTACAACGCCGTCTATGTATACGGCGAAGCCGTGGGAGAGACGATGTTTTACGGCGCCGGAGCCGGCGAGATGCCGACGGCCACCTCCGTCGTCGCCGATTTGGTCGCCGTCGTCAAAAACTTGAAGCTGGGCGTCAACGGTCTGAAGCAAATCGTACCTTACAAGCCGAAGAAGCTGAAAACCGACGAGCAGATCGCCTATAAAAACTTCTTGCTGCTCCATGTCGACGACAAAGCGGGCGTGCTGGCCCGGATCACCCAGGTGTTTGCCGAATACGAGGTCAGCCTGGATTCGGTCGTTCAGTCGCCGAACACGAACGTGAACGGGGCGGAGATCATGATCGTTACTCATTACGCCAGCAAAGCGAGCATGGATAAGGTGATCAACCATTTCGAGTCGCTTGATGTGATTCATCGGATCAAAAGCGTTTACCGCGTTGAAGGATAAAATTATTTTTAAAAAAGGAGTTCATCCCATGAGATACCTCGGACTGCTGGAAACCTACAAAGAATATTTACCCGTTACCGACAAAACGCCGAAGCTTACGCTGCAGGAGGGGAATACGCCGCTCACGCGGGCGGAAAATTTGTCGCGGGAGCTCGGGCTTGATCTATATTTCAAATATGAGGGGCTGAACCCGACCGGGTCGTTTAAAGACCGCGGCATGGTGATGGCCGTCGCCAAAGCGATCGAAGAGGGCAGCCGTACGATCATGTGCGCCTCCACGGGCAATACCTCGGCGGCCGCAGCCGCTTATGCCGCTCGCGCGGGTATCGACTGCATCGTGCTGATTCCCAACAACAACATCGCGCTGGGGAAACTGGCGCAGGCGATGATTTATGGCGCAAAAGTGATCGCCATCGAAGGCAACTTCGACCGGGCGCTCGAAATCGTCCGCGACATTACCGCCAAACATCCGATTACGCTGGTAAACTCCGTGAACCCGTACCGCATCGAGGGGCAAAAAACCGCTGCTTTCGAAGTTTGCGATCAGCTTGGCAAGGCGCCGGACGTGCTGGCGATTCCGGTAGGCAACGCCGGCAACATCTCCGCGTACTGGAGAGGCTTTAAGGAATACCACGAACGCGGAAAATCATCTTCGCTGCCGCGCATGGTCGGCTTTGAGGCCGAAGGCGCCATGGCCATCGTCAAGGGCGAGCCGATTTTGGAGCCGGAAACGATCGCCACCGCGATCCGGATCGGCAACCCGGCAAGCTGGAAAACCGCGGTAGCGGCAGCCGAAGAGTCGGGCGGGCAAATCAATTACGTGACGGACGACGAAATTCTCGAAGCGTACCGGACCATTGCCGCCCGTGAAGGCATCTTCGCCGAACCGGCTTCGGCGGCTTCCATCGCCGGCGTATACAAGCTAAAGCGCGAAGGTTATTTCAAAGGCGGCGAAACCGTAGTTTGCGTCCTTACCGGCCACGGCTTGAAGGACCCGAATATCGCGATCAAGAGCATCGGCAGTGAACCGCTTGTCGTACAGGATACGGAGGAAGCGGTCATGGATGCGATCGCCAAGCTGCAAGGGGCGCGCGCATGATTCGTGAGGGCGGGGTCCGGGTCAAGGTGCCGGCCAGCACCGCCAACCTGGGTCCCGGATTCGACACGCTGGGCATGGCGCTTTCCCTGTATTCCTGGATTGAAATGAAGCCGGCGGAGACGACCGTGTTTCATCTTTACGGCGACGAGATGGGCGGGCTGCCGAAAGACAAAAGCAATCTGGTGTATCAAGTTGCGCAAACGGTGTTTGCCGAAGCCGGCGTGGAGCTGCCTGAACTGGATATTTCGATGTACTCGGAAATTCCCCTGACCCGCGGGCTTGGGAGCAGCGCTTCGGCCATCGTCGGGGCGCTGTTCGCCGCCAATCTGCTGATCGGCTCGCCGCTCGACCGGGCCAAGCTGTTTGACATGGCTACAGCAATGGAGAAGCATCCCGACAATGTCGGGGCCTCCTTG
Source organism: Paenibacillus sp. FSL P4-0127 (assembly GCF_038007325.1). NCBI lineage: Bacteria > Bacillati > Bacillota > Bacilli > Caryophanales > Paenibacillaceae > Paenibacillus > Paenibacillus sp. FSL P4-0127. The sequence goes on from NZ_JBBOWY010000001.1 coordinate 2,615,676, forward strand.
TTTGGCGGCATTATCACGGCCGTATGGGACGGCAGCCACGCGGATGTGCTGCGGATTGAACCTCCGGCCGATCTCGAGGTGCTGGTGGCAATTCCTGATTTTCAGCTGTCCACTTCCAAGGCTCGCGAAGCGCTTCCCCGCGAGGTAAGTTTGCAGGACGCGGTATATAACGTCAGCCGCACTTCGCTGCTTACCGCGGCTTTGGCCGCGGGCCGGCTCGATCTGATTCCGGCCGCGATGCGCGACCGCCTTCACCAGCCTTACCGGGCTCAACTGGTTCCCGGCATGGCGCGGATTTTGGCGGAAGCGACCGAACACGGAGCGCTCGGGGCCGCTTTGAGCGGCGCCGGGCCAACTCTGCTGGCATTGGCCGATCGGCGGCAGCGTACGGGGCAGAACCTGGAGGTTTTCCTTTTGGACGTTCTTGCCGGGCACGGAATCCGGGCTAGGACGATCTGGCTCGAACCTTGCACATTCGGGGCGATGGAGCTTACTATGGATAAGGAAGGTTCATTTATGGATTACATCAAAGGGGAAGTCAGGACATGAAACGTATAGCATTGCTGCCTGAAGGATCGGTTTCCCACGAAGCGGCGCTGCACCTGTTTGGGGAAGAGCCGGTGGAACTGCTTCATTTCAAGCAAATTTCCGATGTTTTTTTAGCCACGGCCAGCGGAAAAAGCGATTATAGCGTCATTCCGGTGGAAAATACGATCGAAGGATCGGTCAGCCTGCATATGGATTGGCTTGTCCACGAAGTGGATATTCCGATGCAGGTGGAATGGGTATATCCGTCGATTCAGAACTTGATCGGCCGGCGGGAAGAATTCGGCGCCGGGACACCGGATGGCGACGGCATCGATTTTTCCAAAGTAACCAAAGTGCTTTCCCACCCTGTGGCGATGGCCCAATGCCTGCAGTTTATCCGCTCCCGCATGCCTCAGGCGGAATTGGAGCACGTCGGCAGCACGTCGGAGGCGGTAGAGGTGGTCAAGCAGCATCCCGGCCTGGGATGGACCGCCATCGGTACGAGATTGGGAGCGCAGCATCACGGGTTGGATGTACTGGCCGGCAAAGTGACGGACCATGACAACAACTATACCCGTTTTGTCCTGATCGGCCCGCAGCCGCTGAAGATCGGCGGGAACAGAAAAACCGCCCAAAGCAAAACAAGCTTGATGATTGCGTTGCCTGAGGATTTTCCAGGGGCATTGCATCAGGTATTGTCTGCGTTTGCTTGGCGCAAACTGAATTTGTCGCGGATCGAGTCGCGTCCAACAAAAAAGAAATTGGGAAATTATTATTTTTTAATGGATGTGCTTGAACCGCTGGAATCGGTGCTGCTCAGCTCGGCGATCGGCGAAATCGAGGCTTTGGGGTGTGGAGTGCGCGTGCTGGGGAGCTACCCCAGTTATTCTTTTGAAGAGCAAACAGCGGAGGTGCAAAATTAATGGCAGAACAAGTTATTTACTTGGATGGAGAATTCGTAACAAAGGATCAAGCAAAGGTTTCCGTGTTTGACCATGGCTTTTTGTACGGGGACGGGATTTTCGAGGGGATTCGGATTTATAACGGCAATATTTTCAAGTGCAAAGAGCACTTGGATCGCCTTTACGATTCCGCGAAATCGATCATGCTGGACATTCCGCTGACTTATCAAGAAATGGAGGATGCTCTGGTGGAGACGCTGCGCCGCAATGAGCTGCGGAGCGGCTACATACGGCTCATCGTTTCCCGCGGGGCGGGCAATTTGGGCCTGGATCCGAACCGCTGCCCCAAAGCAACGGTCGTCATCATTGTGGAGCAGCTGGCGATTTATTCGGAGGAAGCTTACAAAACCGGCTTGAAAGCCGTCTCGGTCTCCACGCGCAGAAACGTGCCCGACGCGCTGAACCCGAAAATCAAATCGCTGAACTATTTGAACAATGTGCTGGTGAAAATCCAGTCGAACCTGGCCGGGGCGGGCGAGGCTATTATGATGAACGCTCAAGGTTACGTAACGGAGGGCTCGGGCGACAATATTTTCATCGTCAAAAACGGGGTTATCACAACGCCTCCATGTTATTTGGGCGCATTGGAAGGGATTACCCGCCAGGCGATCATCGAAATTTGCGAAAGAAAAGGCTATAAACTCAAAGAAGAACCGTTTACGCTGCATGACGTGTATGTGGCCGACGAAGTGTTCCTGACCGGCACCGCGGCGGAAGTCATCGCCGTTCGCGAAGTGGACGGCCGGATCATCGGCGAGGGACATGCCGGTCCGGTGACGTTGAAGCTCCTGGAGGAGTTCCGGGCGATCGTCGATCAGGACGGTTTGAAAGTCTGGTAATCGCGGCTCCGTTTGGAGCGTTTCGATCCTATTTCCTTTTTTTAGAGGGAGGTAGGATTTTTTCTTTTTGTTGGATGTCAAAAACCGGGCTCCTGCATAGGATGTTATAAATGGGCCCCGGGCGATAATCACGTTCCGGAGAAGATACCTAGGAGGTCTTTAGCGCGTGAAAATTCATATTGTCAAGAAAGGCGATACTTTGTTTGAGCTTTCAAAAAAGTATAATGTGCCTCTGCAGAAATTGATCGATGCCAACCCGCAAATCGCAAATCCCGACGTATTGAACGTAGGCGACAAGGTGAAGATTCCTGCCGAGGCGGTGCCGATCGGCGGGGAGACGGGCAAAATTTATAAGCATGTCGTCAAGCAGGGCGATACGTTGTGGAAGCTGGCGAATGCATGGGGACTTTCCTTGCAGACATTGATCGCCGCGAATCCGCAATTGAAAGATCCGAACCAGCTGACGGTTGGCGAAATCGTCAACATTCCCGCGGGGGCAGGCCAGGCCTGGGGAGAGCACGGCAATCCGAATCCGAATCCCAATCCGGAGAATATCGGGACAATGCCGGCCCAAACCGGCAAGAAAAACACGGCGCCCATCGCAGGCATGGCCGGCAAAAAGAGCACGGCTCCTATTACCGGGGCGGAAATGGCACCCAAAACCAATATCGCGCCGGAAGCCGTTAAGCCCGCCCCCAAGGAAGCTCCGAAGGAGGAGGTTCCTAAGCCGATGAATGTGGAGCCTGTAAATTTGCAGCCGATACAGGCGGAGCAGCCGAAGACGGTGCCGATGGAGATTAAAATCGAGGTCGAGCAGATCCAATACGAAACGACCAAACTGGAGCCTATGAAGGTTGAGCCGATCAAACACGAGCCGATCAAACACGAGCCGATCAAGTATGAACCCATCAAGTATGAGCCGGCAAAATATGAGCCCATGCATTATGAACCCGCCAAGTATGAGCCTGTAGCTTACACGCCGATGAAATCCGAACCGGCCAATCTCGCCCCGATCTCTTACGAGCCGATGAAATCGGAGTCGACCGGCCTTGGCCCGATCTCTTACGAGCCAATGAAATCGGAACCGTACGGTTATGGGCCGGTAAGTCCATCTGCCTATGAACCGATGAAGTCAGAGCCACAGGCATACGCACCTTTAACTGCCCAATATCCGACGGCACAGCTGCCTGAATATGCAAACCCTCAATATCCGCACTATCAACCGCTTCAGCCTACGTCCGTATTCCCCGCAATGGCTTATCCAACTCAATCCCCATGCGGATGTTCGGGGAATGTCCCGCATACCTACCAGCAGCCGGAGAGCTACCATCCTTTTTACCAATACAATGTACCCGCGGAAGCCGTATCTTCCTCCAATATTCCGCAGTTTCCGCAGGTGCAGGCTGCAATGGGGCATATTCCGGAAGGGGAGTATCCGGGGTTATCGAATGCAGGCGCACCGATGTACACGATGCCGGAAGCAGGCGGGAATACCAGCCCGGCAGAAAACAATTATCCTATGTTTAGCATGCACCATTATCCGACACCTGAACCGCAGTATGTGTCTCCCGAATCCTATGCCAATGCGCCGTTTTCTCAAGGAGCGCCCTGGCATCATGGCCCAGGAACTCTGCCGTATTATGGACAGCCGATGCCGGCATACCCGTCTGCGGTTTCACCCTTGGCCCAAGCGGCGCCGTTTATGCCGGGGTATCCTTTAAACTATCCGGCTCCTTTGACTCAAGGGGCGTCCTGGGGGAATGAACCGCTTAAAGGCGAAGTTAGCCCGCTGGAAAGTATGAAAGGTTATTCTCAGAGGGAGGCGCATACGGCGGAAATCCAGGCGGAAGCCGAACCGGCAGGAACATCGGAAATCCAGCAAGCAGGCCCCGCTAAAAATGTTAAAATCTCGGGCGGCCCGGATTCGGTAAAACCTCGCAAAAAGCAAGGCAAGTCCAGATCAGATGGGGCCGGAAAAAAAAGCTCGGGCAAACTCAAAACGTCCGGCCGCCGGAATCCGTGGATTAATGCTTAAAGATTTATGGAGCGAGGGCGGTAATCCCTCGCTCTTCTTTATTTTTTCTTATTTCCGAAAATTAACATGCTTAATAGCTTGAGTATAACCTAGTAATGTGCTATATTAAATGTCCCCGCGAAATGCGATAATATTAATCTCGCAGGGAAAGCATTTGATTTAAGATTATTTTTAAAAAAAGCTTGCATTACTTTCGGCAGTGTGTTATATTATTTAAGTCGCCGCTGAAACAACGGTGATGAACGAAAAGCGAAGTTGATCTTTGAAAACTGAACAACGAGTGAGTATAAATGAGAATTAAAATTCTCGTCAGTTTTTCTAAATGAGCAAGTCAAACAACCTTTATTGGAGAGTTTGATCCTGGCTCAGGACGAACGCTGGCGGCGTGCCTAATACATGCAAGTCGAGCGGAGTTAATCGGGAGCTTGCTCCTGATTAACTTAGCGGCGGACGGGTGAGTAACACGTAGGCAACCTGCCCGTAAGACCGGGATAACTACCGGAAACGGTAGCTAATACCGGATAATCAAGCTTCTCGCATGAGAGGCTTGGGAAAGGCGGTTCTGAATTTATTCAGGGCTGTCACTTACGGATGGGCCTGCGGCGCATTAGCTAGTTGGTGGGGTAACGGCTCACCAAGGCGACGATGCGTAGCCGACCTGAGAGGGTGAACGGCCACACTGGGACTGAGACACGGCCCAGACTCCTACGGGAGGCAGCAGTAGGGAATCTTCCGCAATGGACGAAAGTCTGACGGAGCAACGCCGCGTGAGTGATGAAGGTTTTCGGATCGTAAAGCTCTGTTGCCAGGGAAGAACGTCTTCTGGAGTAACTGCCAGGAGAGTGACGGTACCTGAGAAGAAAGCCCCGGCTAACTACGTGCCAGCAGCCGCGGTAATACGTAGGGGGCAAGCGTTGTCCGGAATTATTGGGCGTAAAGCGCGCGCAGGCGGCTGTTTAAGTCTGGTGTATAATCCTGGGGCTCAACTCCGGGTCGCACTGGAAACTGGACGGCTTGAGTGCAGAAGAGGAGAGTGGAATTCCACGTGTAGCGGTGAAATGCGTAGAGATGTGGAGGAACACCAGTGGCGAAGGCGACTCTCTGGGCTGTAACTGACGCTGAGGCGCGAAAGCGTGGGGAGCAAACAGGATTAGATACCCTGGTAGTCCACGCCGTAAACGATGAGTGCTAGGTGTTAGGGGTTTCGATACCCTTGGTGCCGAAGTAAACACATTAAGCACTCCGCCTGGGGAGTACGGCCGCAAGGCTGAAACTCAAAGGAATTGACGGGGACCCGCACAAGCAGTGGAGTATGTGGTTTAATTCGAAGCAACGCGAAGAACCTTACCAGGTCTTGACATCCCTCTGACCGCTGTAGAGATATGGCTTTCCTTCGGGACAGAGGAGACAGGTGGTGCATGGTTGTCGTCAGCTCGTGTCGTGAGATGTTGGGTTAAGTCCCGCAACGAGCGCAACCCTTGACTTTAGTTGCCAGCAAGTGAAGTTGGGCACTCTAGAGTGACTGCCGGTGACAAACCGGAGGAAGGTGGGGATGACGTCAAATCATCATGCCCCTTATGACCTGGGCTACACACGTACTACAATGGCCGGTACAACGGGAAGCGAAGTCGTGAGATGGAGCGAATCCTAGAAAAGCCGGTCTCAGTTCGGATTGCAGGCTGCAACTCGCCTGCATGAAGTCGGAATTGCTAGTAATCGCGGATCAGCATGCCGCGGTGAATACGTTCCCGGGTCTTGTACACACCGCCCGTCACACCACGAGAGTTTACAACACCCGAAGTCGGTGAGGTAACCGCAAGGGGCCAGCCGCCGAAGGTGGGGTAGATGATTGGGGTGAAGTCGTAACAAGGTAGCCGTATCGGAAGGTGCGGCTGGATCACCTCCTTTCTATGGAGTACCTCGTTCCTGTTACGGAACGGTACAAATACAAAATCAGGTCTTAGGCCTGTTACTCACTCGTTGGTCAGTTTTGAGAGTTCAACTCTCAAGCTTATCCTTCCAACACTTGCCGGTTGAACGGTAAGGCAGGAGATGATAAGATATTCTTCCGCCGGTAAAACGGCGAAGAAACTTGATCCTTGAAAACTGGATAACGAAACGAAATTTGCGTTTTAGAACAATCCTTTTAGCTGAACTTGTGTCAACACAAGTGAAGATATTAGTGGTTTGATATTTTCCTTCGGGAAAAATCATGGTTAAGCTACTAAGAGCACACGGAGGATGCCTAGGCGCTAGGAGCCGAAGAAGGACGTGGCGAACAACGAAACTGCCTCGGGGAGCTGTAAGCAAGCATCGATCCGGGGATGTCCGAATGGGGAAACCCGGCTGGGGTAATACCTAGTCACTCATCACTGAATCCATAGGTGGTGAAGAGGCATACCAGGGGAACTGAAACATCTAAGTACCCTGAGGAAGAGAAAACAATAGTGATTCCGTCAGT